>NZ_QUOQ01000002.1 GCF_003704105.1 Brevundimonas lutea
CCGGCTCGCCGACCCGCATCCTGGTCGTCGGTCACGCCGACACCTCGGGTAACGCCCAGTACAACATCGGCCTGTCCAACCGTCGCGCCCGCACCGTGGCCGACGCGCTGGTCTCGCAAGGTGTGAATGGCGGCGTGATCTCGCTGGAAGGCCGTGGCGAAACCCAGCTGGCCCGTCCGACCGCCGATGGCGTTCGCGAGCCGCTGAACCGTCGCGCCACCATCAACATCAACTTCTGATCCGGCTTAAGGGAGGGGCTCACCGCCCCTCCCGACCCCGGTCGGACGTCGATGTCGACGGAACGATCAAGGAAAGGCCCGCCAGGCTCAGCCCGGCGGGCCTTTTCGCATCCGGATCGAGAGATTGGGCGTATGCTTACTCGAGGAGCCCGCTCATGAGCCTGTCGCGTCCGTCCGTTAGAACCCTAGTTCTCGCCAGCCTCGCCACCATCGCCGTGGCCGCCGTCGGTTGCTCGCCCGGAGAAGCCGAGTCGGCGCCCAAAGCCCAGGCGGTCGCTGCGTCGGATATCGCAACCAGTCGGAAAAGCGAGCCGGTGCAGCGCCCGGCGCGGACGGAGGTCGCCGTGTTCGCAGGGGGCTGCTTCTGGTCCGTTGAGAAGGCCTTTGAAGGCGTGCCGGGCGTGGTTTCCGCCGTATCCGGGTTTACCGGAGGCCGGGTGCAGAATCCCACCTACGCGCAGGTCGTGCGAGGCGGCACGGGCCACGTCGAGGCCGTGCAAGTCACTTTCGACCCCTCACGGGTCAGCTATCGCACGCTCGTCGATCGGTTCTGGCGATCGATCGACCCCACGGACCCGGATGGCCAGTTCTGCGACCAGGGGCCCAGCTACGTCACCGCCGTCTATGTGACGCCGGGCCAGCGCGCGGCGGCGCAGGAATCAAGAAGCGCCGCGGCCGCCGCGCTTGAGGGGCGGATGGTGACGCCGATCCGTCCGGCTCAGCGGTTCTGGCCGGCTGGTCGCGAACATCAGGACTACGCGCGCCGCAATCCAGCGGCCTATCGCGCCTATGAGGTCGGCTGCCGCCGGGCTCAGCGCCTCGCCCAGGTCTGGGGCTAGGCGACGCCTCCTAGGCAACGCAGGGCCACTTCCAGATTGCGCAGGCCGTCCTCGCCGGTGACCGCCGGCGTCTCGCCGGTGCGGATGGCGTGGGCGAAGGCTTCGAGCTCCTTCTTGAGAGGCTCGTTCGGCCAGCTCATCACCCCGCGGGTGGAATAGCTGCCGTCCGGCTGCTGGCCGAAATATTCGGTGACCTGGCGGGTCATGAGGTCAGCGACGACGAACTTGTTCTGGGTCGCCACCTGCAGGGTGCGGGTCTTGTAGGGCGTCACCCAGTTGGTGGTGATGTGCGCGATCACCCCGTTTTCCAGGCGGAACTGGAGCAAAGCCGTGTCCTCGCGGTCGGCCTTTGTCCGGGCCAGTTGGGGCTGGACCTCGGCGATCTCCGAGCCGGTCAGATGGCGGATGATGTCGATGTCGTGCACCGCCAGGTCGATGACCACCCCGACCTCGCCCATGCGCGGCGGGAAGGGCCCGACGCGGGTGATCTGGATGGAGATGACGTTCTCGTCCGCGATGGCGCGCTTGACCGCCTCGACCGCCGGATTGAACCGCTCGACCTGACCGACCATCAGCACCCGGTCATGGGCGCGGGCGGCGGCGATCAGGCGTTCGGCGTCGACCACGGTGGCGGCGATCGGCTTTTCGACCAGCACATGGGCCCCCGCCTCGATCAGGGCGACGCCCAGATCGGCATGGGTGCGGTTGGGCGTGGCGATGACGGCAGCTTCGAGGCCCAGGGCGATGAAGTCCTCGACGGTGGTCGCCGCCTTAGCTTCGAACTGACCAGCGACCGTCCTGGCGGTGTCGGCGTCGGGATCGAAAACACCGACCAGCTCGACCTCGCGCATCTCGCTGAGCACACGGGCGTGGTTACGCCCCATGACGCCGACGCCCGCGACGCCGACACGGATCGGATTGGGATGAGGTGACATCAGGGGGTTCTAGCGTCCCCTGCGGCCGATGCGAAGGCCGGGCTCCTCAGCCCAACAGCCGACGCCTCTGGCGCGACAGGGCGAGCGCCCGTCCGTCGGCGCCCCAGGCGGTAGCCTCGTCCACCGTCCAGCCGTGGCCGAGATCCAGCATGCGGAACTCGAAAAAGGCCCAGCCGTCGGGCGCCGTCTCGGGCGTCGGGGCGCCCAGCAGGTCGTAGCGCAGGTCGACCGTCGTCATCATCGGCGGGGCGGCGAAGGCGGTCCAGGCGGGCGGATAGAGGGCGTCCAGCAGATAGCACAGCCCCGCCTCATCCAGCGCGCGACCGCCCTTCATCCGCATCCATACCCGCTCCACCACCTCCCGCCCGGAGTTGCCGCCCAGGATGCGGGGCGCGCCGTCGAAGCGATAGTCGACGTGCGTCGAGAACCGCGGGGACATTGGACCCGACATCTCGACGCCGGTGTCGATCAGGCCAAGCGGCGGCGTGACCGTGTGCTGGGCCAGATGAACCGTCTCGACGTCGCCGCCGAAAGTGGCCGTGGCGTGGTGGGTGGCGCGGGTGCGAGGCCCGGTCGTCTGTTCCACATCCAGGGCGGCGTAGCTGACCCCGCGTCCGCCCCGCAGCAGGCGGGGCCGGAAGGTCAGGGGCTCGCCGAAACGGGCCGCCGCCAGATACTGGACCGACAGGGTGCGCAGGGGAGCTTCGATTCCCAGGCCCTGCTGAATGGCGCGAGCGGCCATGGCCGCGAGCAGACCGCCGAAGGGAAAGCCCGCCTCGGGCGGCGCCGCGATCGGGCCGTTGGAGAAGTCCCCGTCGACCACGCCCGTCAGCCCGGCCTGGGTCTCATCGAAGGTCAGTGCGGCGTCGAGGGGCGTGTCGGTCATGCGGCGGTCTGTCGGCTGAGGGCGGCAAGGAGGGACGGGCGAAGCGACCTCCGCCCGTCCAGTCAAGGGACCATAGGAAAGACGGGCAAGGGCCGCATGTCCGTAGTGAAACGAAACTGATATCGCGCGTTCGTTTTGGCAACCCACTTGTCAAACCCCTGACGCAGGGTCACTTTCCTCCGCATGGGACGCACCGCCGACTATTCGCGCCAGAGCTGTTCGATCGCCGCCACTCTGGAGGTGATCGGAGATCCGTGGACCCTGCTGGTGATCCGCGACGCCTTCAACGGCGTCAGCCGTTTTGAACAGTGGCAGGAGCGGCTGGGGGTTGCGCGCAACGTTCTGGCCGCGCGGCTGAAGTCCCTGGTCCAGCATGGCGTGCTTGAGGCCCGGCTCTACTCCGAGCGGCCGCCTCGCAACGAATACGTCCTGACCGCCAAGGGCAAGGATCTGTACGGCGTGCTGATCACCCTGCACGGTTGGGGTGCCAAGCACGTCTATGGCGACACGGACGCCGGCGTCGACATGATCCACAAGAATTGCGGCCACTCGCTCCAGCCGAGGATCGCCTGCGGCTGCTGCGGCGAGATCGTGCGACCGCGCGAGCTGGAGCTGAAGATCGCCGCCGACCGCCCGACCCTTGCGGATATGCAGAAACGCGACGCATAGCGGCTTCGCGGCAGCCGTCAGCCGCTTTCGCGCGTTGAGGGCGGCCATGGGCATAACCGACATCATTCTTCTGCTGGGCCTGAACCTCGCGCTGATCGTCGCGGTGATGGTTGGGCTGTGGGGCGTGTCGCTCAGGCTCAAGGACGTCAGCTTCGTCGACGCGGTCTGGCCGCTGGGCATGCTGATGCTTGCGCTGGCCACCTGGCCGCGCACCGACGGCGACGAGACGCGACGCTTCCTGCTGCTGTGGCTGGTCGGAATCTGGGCCATCCGGCTGGGGGTGCACCTGTTCCGCCGCTGGCGGGTGTACGGCGCCGACGGCCGCTATGTGTCGCTGGTCGAGCGGCAGGAGGAGAAGAAGGGCTGGAGCTTCGCGAAAACCGCCCTGCTGTTCGTATTTCTGCCGCAGGCGGTGTTGGCCTGGCTCACCAGCCTGCCGGTGCAGCTGGGTCAGGTCGCGCCCGATCCCGGCGGGGGCTGGATCGGCTGGGCCGGGGCTGGCCTGGCGGTGGTGGGCATCGCCTTCGAGAGCATCGGCGACGCCCAGCTGTCGGCCTTCAGGAAGGATCCCGCCAACAAGGGCAAGGTGCTGGACACGGGCCTGTGGCGCTACACCCGTCATCCCAACTATTTCGGTGACGCCTGCGTCTGGTGGGGGCTCTACGCCATCGCCGCCGAGACCACCCCCGGCCTGTGGTCGATCGCCGGCCCGATCTTCCTGACCTTCACCCTGACGCGCTGGTCCGGCATCGGCATCACCGAAAAGGCGGTTTCGAAATCCCGCCCGGGCTATGCCGACTATGTCGCCCGCACTTCAGCCTTCATCCCCTGGCCGCCGAAGAAGGCCTAGGCCTCCTCGTCCGAGCCCAGGCCCATCATGTGGAAGCCGGCGTCGACGTGGATGACCTCGCCGGTGGTCGACAGGCCCAGGTCCGAGCATAGCCACAGCGCACAGCCGGCCACGCCCTCCATTGAGGTGTCCTCCTTCATGGCGCTCATCGCCCGGCCCTGGGCGATCATGCCGCGACCGCCCGAAATGCCGGCCAGAGACAGGGTGCGCATGGCGCCGGCCGAGATGGCGTTGACCCGAATGCCCCTGGGCCCCAGGTCGCGGGCGATGTAGCGCGTCGCGGCCTCCAGCGCCGCCTTGGCCACGCCCATGGTGTTGTAGTTCGGGATGGCCCGCTCCGAGCCTAGATAGGTCATGGTCACCATCGACCCGCCGTTCGGCATCAGGGCGGAGGCGCGCCTGGCCACATCGACGAAGCTGAAGGCCGAGATGTTCATGGCCAGCAGGAAGCTGTCGCGGCTGGTGTTCTCGACGAACGAGCCTTTCAGCTCGTCCTTGTTGGCGAAGGCGACGGAGTGGACGACGAAGTCGATCGTGCCGAATTCCTTTTCCAGCTCGGCGAAGGCGGCGTCCATCGAGGCGTCGTCGGTGACGTCGGCCTGGATCAGAAGCTTGGCGCCGACGCTTTCGGCCAGCGGTCGCACGCGCCGCTCCAGCCCCTCGCCCAGATAGGTGAAGGCCAGCTCCGCGCCCTGGGCCGCCAGCTGCGAGGCGATGCCCCAGGCGATGGAGTTGGAATTGGCCACCCCCATGATCAGGCCCTTCTTGCCCTTCATCAGCTCGCCCTTGGGCATGGTCCAGGCGGATTCGGCGGCCATCGGTGATCCCTCTCGTTGGGCGCTATCGCCGCGCTCGCGAAGCGCGGCCGCTTGAGCGCCGGACAGGGCGGAGGGTTAGCAGGGGTGCGCCGGGCGCGGAAGAGTCGCCTCGAGCCTGCCGGCCTATTCAGTCCGCCGGGGTTTCGGCCGAACGCTCGGCCCGCCGGTCTCCACCATTGCGATTCCGGCCGTCGCGATCGCCTCGATGGCGGCGATGCCGGGCGCCGGTCTTGGCCAGGATCGGAGCGAGGTCAGCGCGCTGCTCGGGCGGCAACGCTTCGAGCATGTCCAGCGCGCCCTGCTCCAGTCGCGCCCGGCCGCGCATTTCGGCGGCGGTGGAGCGGGCCAGCGCTTCGGTCACGACCGCACGGTCAAACTGCGGGCCGGAAGCAAGCTCGACGGCTTCGACGCGCGCCTGCCGGGCTTCGCGGAAGTCGGGCCTGGCGGCCAGGGCGTTCTCGCGCAACGTCTGGCGCACGGTGTCGCGCTGGGCCTCCGGCAGGCTTTCGACCACCTGCAGCATCGGCACCCGCGTGGGCGGCGGCGCCTCCTCGCGCGCCAGTCGCGGACCCAGAATGGCGCCCGACGCCAGGGCCCCGACGGCGAACAGGTTCAGCGCCACGGAGACGCCGAGCGCGATCTTGAGCTGGCGCGGGGTCATCCCAGCACCTCCAGATCGTCATAGGCAGGAATGGAGGCCTGATAGAGCACGCTGTCGGCCTGAAGCTGGGCGTGCAGACCCTGGGTCATCTGAACACCGAACAACACGCCGGCGGCGCAGGCCGCGGCCCAGCCCGCGCCCGACAACCAGGCCGCCGGCCGCGTGAACAGCGGCTGTCGGGGTCTCAGGCCGGCCGCTTCGGCCGACGCGATGACGCGCGCGCGCAGGTGAGCCGAGGCCTCGGCGCGCGGCGCGCGGTCCAGCAGGACGTCCAGACCCTGGGCCTCGGTCAGGATGGCGGCGGCGCGATCCGCGTGCGTCGCACGAAACGCTTCGGCGGACGCGCGCTCGGCCTCGGGCCATCGGCGCGTGTCGCCGCCCCAGGCGTCGGCCAGATCCTGGAATCGGATGTCGTCCATCATCGTCGCGCCCCCGTCATTCCGTCTGTTCCTTCAGATCCGCCAAGGCGGCGCGGAGTGCGCGACGGCCGCGCCCCAGCAGGCTTTCCAGAGCCTCGACACTGACGTCCATCAGCTGGGCCGCCTCGATGTTTCCCAGGTCCTGATAGTGACAGAGCACGATGGCTTCCTTCTGGCGTTCGGGCAGCCGTTGCAGGGCCGCCTCGACCCGTTTGCCGATGTCGGCGGCGATCAGCCCGCGATCGGGCGCCGGTCCCGGGTCGATCTGGTCCGGCACGGTCTCGACCGCCACCTCGCGGCGCTTCCTCAGCCGGTCGTAGCAGAGATTGAGCCCCACCCGATGCAGCCAGGTGTCGAACTTGGCCTGGCCGGGCGTCCAGCGCGGGGCCTGTTTCCAGGCCCGCAGCATGGCCTCCTGCGCCACGTCCTCGGCCTCGGCCGGGTCGCCCAGCATGCGCTGGGCGAGGTTCAGCATGCGAGGCAGCTTGCGCGCCACCAGGGCCTGGATCGCGGCCGAATCTCCGCGCGCCACGCGGCTGACCAGGTCGCCGTCGGGATCGTCGACGCGGCTCAAGCGCGATCCCGCAAGGCGGGCAGGCGACCACGAGCCAAGGTGACGGGGCGGCCCGGTCGATCGGTCCGTGGCGCCCCGTCATAAGCCTTACTCCGCGGCCGGCGCAGGCCGGGCGGCGCGGTGGGCGCGGCGTTCACCGCGCATCTCGCGTCGCTCTTCGCGGGTGACCACACCATCGCCGTCCTTGTCCATGCGCGTGAAGGCCTGTTCGGCGCGGGCGCGAGCGTCAGCCACAGTGACGGTGCGCTCGGCGCGGTCAACCCGCTCCATGCGACCGCCGCCGCGACGGCCCATCCGCTGGCCGCGTTCGGCGTGACCGGCGTCGAACTCGGCGCGGCTGATGGAGCCGTCCGAATTGGCGTCCAGCTTGGCGAAACGGGCGTTCATCCGCTCGCCGCGCCGCGCCTCCATGGCCGCGCGCCGCTCGTCGGCGGTGACCGTGCCGTCGGAGTTGGCGTCGAGGCGTTCGACGCGCTCGACCGCGCGGTTGACGAAATCGGCCTGAGCGACCGGCTCGGCCCAGCGCTGGGCGCGTTCGGCGGGCTGTTGCTGGGCCATGGCGACGCCGGTGACGGCCCCGAGGGCCAGGACGGCCGCGCCGCCCATCACGATGATCTTTTTCAAGACGATAACCTCCAGGGCGCGCGAGGCGCCGGTTTCATTCCCTGTCTGGAGGTTTCAACGACGAAGGAACCGGGTTCCGTCGCGAGAGGGAAGGGGAGCGACCGACGCCGCTCCCCAGATCGTCACTTCTTGCCGAACAGCACGTCCAGAAGGCCGCCGAAGAAGCCCTTATTCTCCGGCTGAGCGGTCTGGCTGCTGGGCGGCGTCGAGGCGGCCGGAGCCGCCGCCGCCGGGGCCGGGATCGCCGCTGGCGCAGGCGCGGCGGCCGGAGCGGGGGTAGGCGCGGCGCTTGGCTTCGGCGCCGAGGCCACCCGGCGCGTCGCAGGCGCCTTGGGTTTGGCGGCCGGTTTGGCAGCCGAGGGTTTCGCCGCGCGCGTCGTCGCCGGCTTCGCGGCGGCGGGCTTGGTCGTCTTCGGGGCCGGCTTGAGCGCGGCAGACTTGGCGGCCGAGGCCGCGGCCGTGGCGCGCGGTTTGGCGGCGGGTTTTGCCGCCGTCCCGCCCTTGGCCGCCGAAGCGGCAGTGGAGGGTTTGGCGCGGGTCACGGCCGGCTTGGCGGCTGCGGTTTTGGCCGGCTTCGGGGCGGCGACAGTCACAGGCTTGGCCGCCGGTTTCGGCTGGGCGGCGGCCTTCGGCGCCGGCGTCTTCGCGGGCTTCGTGCTCGCGGCGCTCGACTTTGGCGCGGCTTTCGGCTTGGAAGCGGCCGTGACCGCCTTCGGCTTGGATGGTGCTTTGGCCATGATGTCCCCGACCCCTGAAAAAATGAATGGCCCCGCCGGACCGTCTCGAATCGCGATGATAGCGGTGATTTGCCTGTGACCGAAACCACGGCTGAAACCGTCACCGAAACCGCGCTCCAGATCGTCGCGCACGGACTCCGCGCCGAGGCCGAGGCCGGCGCGGCCCGCATCGACGCCGATCCGCTGCTGGAAGGCGTCACCTATTCCATTCTGGAAGAGGACGAGGATCGCGGCCTCTGGCGCATCGACGCCTTTCCGACCACCGACGAGGAGGCCCGGGGCGTCGAGGCCCGCCTGACCGAGCAGCCGGGGCTGAAGGTCGTGGTCGAGAAGCTGGCCGACGCTGACTGGCTGGCCATGGCGCTCTCCGGCCTGCCTCCGGTCGAGGCCGGGCGCTTCTTCGTCTACGGCGCGCATGACCAGGGCCGGGCGCCGTCCAACCGCGTGGCGCTCAAGATCGACGCCGGCGCCGCCTTCGGCACCGGCCATCACGGCACCACGGTCGGCTGTTTGATCGCCTTTGACGAACTGCTCAAGCGCGAGCGGTTCGAGCGGGTGCTGGACGTCGGGGCCGGCACCGGCGTCCTGGCGATCGCGGCGGCCCGCACCGGCAGCCGCGTGGCCGTCGGCACCGACATCGACGAGCCCTCGGTCCGCATCGCCAATGAGAACGCTGCGCTGAACCAGGCCAGGGCGCGCTTCGTCCACGCCTCGGGCCTGGACGACCAGAAGATCCGCACCCACGCCCCCTATGATCTGGTGTTCGCCAACATTCTGGCCCCGCCGCTGGTGGCGCTGGCGCAGGACATCAAGACGGCTCTGCGCCCCGGCGGCGTGGCCATCCTGTCTGGCCTCTTGCGCAGTCAGGAGCGCCGCGTCACCGCCGCCTACACCTCGCGCGGTTTCAAGGTCGAGCGCCGGATCCACCGGGACGCCTGGAGCGCCCTGGTGCTCCGGCGCGGCGGCTGACGAAAACCCGGCGACAACCCGATGCGGCGGGTCTAGAGACCGCCGGCCATGACCGCCGTCGCGCCCGAGAAACGCAAGGCCGCCCTCGCCTTCATCTTCGTGGTGGCGGTGATGGACATCCTGTCGATGGGCTTGGTCATTCCGGTCCTGCCGCCCCTGATCGAACAGTTCACGGGCTCCCCGGGGTCGGCCGGCATCTGGAACGGCGTGCTGGTGGCGCTGTGGGCCGGGATGCAGTTCCTGGCCTCGCCGGTAATCGGCTCGCTGTCGGATCAGTACGGGCGCCGGCCGGTGATTTTGATCTCCTGCGTCGGCCTGGCGCTGGACTGGGTGCTGATGGCCCTGGCGCCCAATCTCTGGTGGCTGGTGGTCGGGCGGCTGCTGGGCGGTCTGACGAGTTCCAGCTTCACCACCGTCTATGCCTATATGGCCGACATCACCGCGCCCGAGCACCGAGCCCGCGCCTATGGCCTGATCGGCGCGGCCTTCGGCGGCGGCTTCGTCATCGGCCCGGCGCTGGGCGGTCTGCTGGGTGAGTTCGGACCTCGCACGCCGTTCTGGGTCGCCGCCGTCCTGTCCGGCCTGACCGCCCTCTACGGCTGGTTCGTCCTGCCCGAGAGCCTGGCGCCCGAGAAGCGCATGACGTTCAGCTGGGCGCGCGCAAACCCGTTCGGCGCCATGAAGCTCTTGGGCCGCCACCGCGAGCTGACTGGCCTGGCGGGCGTGAACTTCCTGCTTTACTTCGCTCACCACGTCTTTTCGGCTGTCTTCGTGCTCTACGCCGCCCACCGCTACGGCTGGGGGCCGGGTCTGGTCGGGCTGGTCCTGGCCTTCGCCGGGGTGCTGGACATGATCGTCCAGGGCGTTCTGGTCGGGCCCTTGGTCAAGCGTTTCGGCGGCCGGGCGATCATGGTCGTCGGGCTGTTCGGCGGAGCTCTGGGCCTGGTCGCCATGGGCCTGGCGCCGCTCGGCTGGATATTCTTTTTGACCATGCTGCCCAACGCCCTGTGGGGTCTGGCCATGCCGACCCTGCAATCTCTGATGACCCGCCGCGTCGGCGACGACGAGCAGGGCCAGCTGCAGGGCGCCAACATGAGCGTGGCCTCGATCGCCGGCGTCGCCTCACCGCTGTTCTTCGGCTGGATCTACTCGATCTCGGTGGGGCAGGGCGCGCCCGTGCCGCATCCGGGCGCGGCCTTCGTCATCGCCGCCGGCGTTCTGCTGCTGGCCGCCGTCATCGGGGCCGTGACGAACCGCCGCGCGGAACGCGAGGAAAGCGCGACCGTTTGATCGTCGCCGCCATGATGACGCCCGATTGCCGGGCCGGGATGGCGGCTCCCGTTCTCTCGCACCCGACCCCACGGACGATGAAGACATCCAGCCTCGCCCTCGCCGCCGCCCTGGCGCTCGCCGCCTGCGGAAACCCCGACGCCACAAACGCCCAGGAGGGGCCGTTCGATCAGGACTTCGGATCGACCGATCGTGTCGCCCCAACCGACGCCGGGGCGCTCAAGACCTCCTTCGCTCCGGTGGTCAGGATCGCCGCCCCGGCCGTGGTCAACATCTCGGCCCGCAGCGTCCAGCGGGTGCGCGACCCGTTCTGGGAATTCTTCGGCGGCGGCGCGCCCCGCGCCCGGGTGGCGGAGTCGATCGGCTCCGGCGTCATCGTGCGTCCCAACGGCGTGGTGGTGACCAACAGCCATGTCGTCGCCGGGGCCCAGGAAATCCGCGTCACCCTCAACGACCGACGCGAATACCCCGCCACGGTGCTGTTGGCGGACGAGCGTTCCGACATCGCCGTGCTGCAGCTCGAAGGCGCTGACGCCCTGCCGACCGTGCGGATCGATGATCAGGAGCAGCTGCTGGTCGGTGATCTGGTTCTCGCCATCGGCAATCCGTTCGGTGTCGGCCAGACGGTGACAAACGGCATCATCTCGGCCCTGAACCGCACCGACACCGGGATCGCCGACAGCGCCTCCTTCATCCAGACCGACGCCGCCATCAATCCGGGCAATTCCGGCGGCGCCCTGATCGATCTGGACGGCGACCTGATCGGCATCAACACCGCCATCTTCTCGCGGTCGGGCGCCTCGGCGGGCGTCGGCTTCGCGGTGCCGGCGCAGACGGTGCGCCAGGTGGTCGACAGCGCGGTGGGCGGCGAAACCCGGGTGATCCGTCCCTGGCTCGGCGTGGCCGTTCAGGGCGTCACCAACGACATCGCCCAGACCCTCGGCCTGCCCCGGCCGCAAGGGGTTGTGGTGACCGAGGTCTATCGCGGCGGACCGGCCGACCGCGCCGGCATCGGCGAGGGCGACGTCATCACCGCCGTCAACGGCCAGGAGATCAACGACCAGAGCGGCCTGAACTTTCAGGTCGGCAATCGTGATCCCGGCGACACCGTCCAGGTCACGGTCAGAAACGATCGCGGTGCGCGCACCGTCAACGCCCGGGTCGAGCGCCTGCCCGGCGACGCTGACACCGACGGCGCGGCGGTGATCCAACAGGGCGTGCTCAGCGGGCTTGCGGTGCTGCCGCTCAATCCCGCCCTGGCGGACAGCCTGGGGGCCAGCCCCTTCGCCTCGGGCGTCATTGTCGGCGGCGTGGCGGGCCAGGGCTATGCGGCGCGCTACGGCTTCCGGCGTGGCGACCTGATCGTCCAGGTCAACGGTCGTCCGGCGACCAGCCTCGACGCGATCGAGCGCCTGCCGCGCGGGACGGAGATCGTCATCGAACGCGGCGGACGACGTCAGAGCGCGGTTTTGCGCTGATCGTCTAGTCCAGCTTGTTGGACGGCTGGCGGATCAGGTTGTCCGCGCCCTGGCGCATGTCCACGCCCGGCACGTTGGGCAGGTGCCGGCCCGGGCATCCCATGCCCATGTTCGATCCGGGGCAGTCGCCCGCCCCCATAATTCCGATGCCGCCCGAGAGAGGCGCGCGCCTTGCTTCGTATTGCGCCAGCTCGCGGGCCCCCTGAGCGGCGAAGCGGGCGTCGCGCTCGGGATCGCCCGTTCCGCGCGCCGCCGGCGCCGCCCTGGCCGCCTCCGCCAGTCGCCGGTCGCAGCCCTCTTGCTCGGCCCGGGTCAGGGTGCGGGTCGGCGGATGACAGCCGATGCCCGCCGCCCGCATCGACCGGGCGATCCGGTCCGCCTCGGTCTCGGGACGCACCTGCCACAGAGGATCGACGGCTCGTGCCGGGGATGGCGCGGCGGCGGACGGAAGGGGCGCGGACTGGTCGGGTCGAGGCGTCGGCGCGGCGTCTGACAAGGGCCGCGCGGCGGCGTAGGCGCCGGATGGCGTCACCACCTGCTGCACGGCTGGTGAGAGCGGCGCGGGACGCGGGGCGGTCTCGCCGTCCAGCAGCGGCCGGGGCTCTATCTCGAGCAGGATCACTGGTGGCGGGCCGGGAGGAAAGACGATGTCGCGGACCTGTCGTGCCGCCAGATAACCCAGCACCAGCAGGTGCAGCAGCACCGAGCCGATCACCACGGCCGCCCAGGTGCGCCGGCGCCGGTCACGTGGCCTCAACGCCCAGGGCGGGCGCATGGCGGCCAGGGCTGTGCTCATGACGCCCCCCTCGGCAAGCCCCCCGACCTGCTTACGGCGACGCTAGGCTGGGCCAGACGCTCGCGCAACGCCGATCATTTTGGCCACAATCACTCCCGTCTCAGCGCCTCGATCGGGTCCAGCTGCGCGGCGCGCCAGGCGGGGTAGGCGCCGAAGACCACGCCGACGAAGGTGGAGAAGCCGATAGCCAGCGGCGCGGCCCAGGCTGGAATCGCCGTCGGCCAGTCGCCGAAACGGGCCATCAGCAGCGCTCCGCCGACCCCGACGATCAGGCCCAGCAAGCCACCCAGCAGCGACAGCACCACGCTCTCAAGCGCGAACTGGGTCAGCACATCGGAGCGGCGGGCGCCGATGGCCATGCGCAGGCCGATCTCGCGCGTCCGCTCGGTCACCGACACCAGCATGATGTTCATGATCCCGACCCCACCGACCACCAGCGAGACCCCGGCGACGGCGGCCAGCAGCAGGGTGAAGGTCTGGCTGGACGACGCCGCCGCCTCCTGAATCGAGGTCAGGTTCTGGATGTTGAAATCATCGTCCTCGCCGGGCTGGATGCGGTGCCGCTGGCGCAGCAGCTCGGCCAGGTCCTGCTCCAGCGGGTACAGGGCGTCCTCGTCGATGGCCTTCACATAGACCTGATTGACGCTGTTGCCGCGTGCGCCGGGGCCGCGACCGATGACGCGGCTGCGGGCGGCGTCCAGCGGAATGACCACGATGTCGTCCTGGTCCTGGAAACCGGACTGCCCCTTGGGAGCCAGCACCCCGACCACGGTGAAGGGGATGGGACCGATGCGCATGCGCTGTCCGACCGGATCGACGCCGGGGCCGAACAGTTCATCGACCACCGTCTGGCCTAGCACCGCGACCTTGCGGCCGCTGTCGGCGGCGGCCTGATCGAACATCTGGCCGGACGCGATCTCCAGGTCGCGGGCGATCAGGTACTCGGGGGTCACCCCCTCGATACGGCTGGACCAGTTGGCGCCTTCATAGACCAGCTGGGCCCCGCCATTGATGGCGGGCGAGACCGCGCGCACGCCGTCCAGGGTGCGCATCGCCTCGGCGTCGGCGGTCTCCAGGCTGGCGCCCGAGCCGCCCGCCCCGCGCACGAAGCCGCCGCCCCCGCCGCGCGGCGCGCCGGGCCGCACCACCAGCATGTTGGTGCCAAGTCCCGAGAGGGCTTCCTCGACCTGTTTCTGGGCGCCCAGACCGACCGAGGTCATCATGATGACCGCCGCCACCCCGATGACCACGCCCAGCGAGGTCAGGGCCGAGCGCATCGGATGCGCGCCGATGGCCCCGAAGGCGAAGCGGAACAGCTCCATCGGGTTCATCTGGCCGGCGGTGATGTGCAGGCCGTGCGAAGGCTTCAGGCGGGTCTGCTGGTCCATGGTCAGCTCCGCTCGTCGGTGACGATGTGGCCGTCGCGGAACGCCACGCGGCGTTTGGCGCGCTCGGCGACCTCGGTGTCGTGGGTGACGATGCACAGGGTCAGGCCCTGGGCGTTCAGCTCGTCGAACAGGGCCAGCACCTCCTGGCCGGTGGAGGTGTCCAGCGCCCCGGTCGGTTCGTCGGCCAGCAGCAGGTCCGGCGCGTTCGACAGGGCCCGGGCGATGGCCACCCGCTGCTGCTGACCGCCCGACATCTGGGTCGGTCGATTGTTCAGCCGGTGGCCGAGACCGACGCGCTCCAGCAGCTCCACCGCCCGCTCGCGTCGCTCGGTCGGCGGGATGCCGGCGTAGATCATCGGCAGTTCGACGTTCTGGGTCGCGGTCAGGCGCGGCAGCAACTGGAAGGACTGGAAGACGAAGCCGATCCGCCGGTTACGGAAACTGGCCAGCTCGTCGTCGTCGAACTCGGCCACGGGCTCGCCCTCAAAGCGATAGGCGCCGCCGCTGGGGCGATCCAGCCCGCCGACCACATTCATCAGCGTCGACTTGCCCGAGCCCGAGGGCCCGACGATGGCGACATGCTCGCCCGGGTCGATGTCCAGCGACACCCCGGCCAGGGCGTTGATGACCTCGTCGCCCATCACATAGGTCTTGGTCAGACGGTCAATCTCGATCATCAACGGCCAAAGCCTCCGCCGCCGCCGCCCATTCGCTGGGCGGCCTGCTGGGCGCGCTCATCGGTGCGGCGCGGGCCGCCGCCGGTGATGACCTCGTCGCCGGCCTCCAGTTGGCCGCCGACGATCTCGGTATAGCTGCCGTCGGTGGCGCCGGTGCGGACCGGAACGGCCACGGGCTCGCCGTCGCGCAGCACCCAGACCACACCACGTCCGCCGCCGCCGGCGAAACGCAGGCGCAGGGTCTCCAGCGTGGTTCGCTGGTCCGCGCGCAACAGTGGCGCGATCTCGTCGAAGGCCGCGTTGAACGCTGTCGCCCGAGCCGGATTGGCGCCGCCACGCCCGCCGCCGCCCGCGGCCGAGGCGCGCATCGAGGCGCGGGCGGTCTGCTGGGCGCGCTGCAGGATCGGCTCGACCTGGGCGCGCTGGGCGGCGTCAAGGTTCAGTTCCTCGGTGATCGAGGCGACCATGTTTCCGCGCCCGGCGCCGCCTTGACCGCGCTCGCGCTGAGCTCCGCCCGCCTCGGCGCCCCGGCCTCGCCGCCCGGCCGCCGGGGCCTCGGCGTCGGCGGGGGTGAAGCGCAGGGCGGAGTTCGGCACGCGCAGCACGCCGCGCCGCTCGGACAGGATGATGTCGGCGTTGGCGGTCATGCCGGGCAGCAGCTTCTCGCCCGGATTGTCGGCCTCAACCTCGACCGTATAGGCGACCACGCTGGACTCGGCCTGGGGCAGGGCGCGGATGCGGGTAACGGCGCCGGTGAAGTTGTCGTTCGGAAAGGCGTCGACGGTGAAGCGCACGGCCTGACCGGGCTGAACCTGGCCGATATCGGCCTCGTCGACATTGATCAGCGCCTGAACCCGGCTGAGGTCCTGCGCCAGGGTGAACAGCACCGCGACGTTCAGACCCGAGGCCACGGTCTGGCCTGGCTCGATCTGGCGATCGATGATGACGCCGTCGATCGGCGCGACGATGGTGGTACGGCCCAGGGTCGCCTGGTTGGCGCGCAGCGAGGCCTGCTGCTGGGCGACCTGGGCGCGGGCCTGGCGCACGCCGGCCTGGGCGGTCTTCAGCGACGCGTCGGCCGTGTCCAGCGCCGCCTGGGCGATGATGCCCCGGTCGAACAGGAACTTCTGGCGATCGTACTCGGCCTGCGCCAGGGCGACATTGGCCTGGGCCGTCGCCACCTGGGCCTGGGCGGCCTCGATCGAGGCCTGGGACTGCTCCACCGCCGAACGCTGGTTCTGGGGATCCAGAATGGCCAGCACCTGGCCGCGCCGCACCCGGTCATTATAGTCGACCAGGACGTCGGTCACCTGGCCCGAAATCTGCGAGCCGACCTCCACCGTGACCAGCGCCTCCAGCGTGCCCGAGGCCGCCACCGAGGAGGTGATCTCGCCGGTCTGGACCGCCTCGGTGCGATAGGGATCGACATCGCCGCCGCCGCGCAGGAAGAAGAACCAGACCGCGAGCAGCGCCAGCAACAGGGCCAGCCCACCGAGGATCAGCTTGCCGCCCGGCCGGGCGAACCGGCGCTTCCTGGGAGCGCCCGAGGCGAGAGAGGTCGAGGTCATGCGCGTTTTTCGTTATGGTTGCGGCGGTTTCAAAGATGAACGGCCAAACCATCGGTTTCCGTCGCTGACCCTGGGGTGAATGGGATGAGGGTGGCTTTGGTGCTGTCGGCATTGGCGATGGGCGGATGCGCGGCGGGAAAAGTCTGTCCCGATGGCGCGATTCCAGGGCCGCGACTCGCGCTGGTCGATATCGCATGCGGCGTGAACGATGATGGCTCGGTGCGCGACTGTGAAGTCGTGCGTGAGGATCCCTCCGGCTTTGGATTCGGAGGCGCAGCCCTGAAGGGCGCCGGTCAGGCGACGTTGAGACCGACGGGCAAGAAGCTGACAGAAGACACGCGCATCCGGTTCACGCTTCGATTTCGCTCTACCGAGCCGCCCTGTCCCGCTTGACCCAAAGCCCCCTCGCGCGTAGAAGCCGCGCACTTTCGAGGCGTGGGCGGTTCGCCGTTCGCTGATCTCGCGACAATTGAATGGACGGGCTGTGTCCCGCCGGAACGCCCAAAGCGCGCGTTCCGGTTTTTCTGTTTGAGCGACGCGGTTCGGTCTCGAGGACATCCCCGGGCGGTCATCCCTCACTCGAGGGCTCGCTCAGAAGAAGGCAACCGAGGCGCCCCGGCCGACAGGCACACGCCTCCATTCAGAAGTCGAGACCGAGATTCCATGCCGACGATCAACCAGCTGATCCGCAAGCCGCGCCGTCCCAAGCCCGTGCGCAACAAGGTGCCGGCCCTGCAGGGCTCGCCCCAGAAGCGCGGCGTCTGCACCCGCGTCTACACCACCACCCCCAAGAAGCCGAACTCCGCGCTGCGTAAGGTCGCCAAGGTGCGCCTGGCCAAGTCGGGCTTCGAGGCGGTGTGCTACATCCCCGGCGAAGGCCACAATCTTCAGGAGCACTCGGTGGTCCTGATCCGCGGCGGCCGCGTCAAGGACTTGCCCGGCGTTCGCTATCACATCCTGCGCGGCGTGCTGGACACCCAGGGCGTCAAGGACCGCAAGCAGCGCCGTTCGCACTACGGCGCCAAGCGTCCGAAATAATCCGCTCTGCGCGCATTCCAGATTTAAGAGGATCTATCCATGTCCCGTCGTCACCGCGCCCAGAAGCGTGAAGTCCTGCCGGATCCCAAATACGGCGATCTGATCGTCACCAAGTTCATGAACTACGTCATGTACGAAGGTAAGAAGGCCGTCGCCGAGAACATCGTCTACGGGGCCTTCGAAATCCTGGCCGACAAGAAGAAGGATCAGGAGCCGGTCGCCACCTTCCATACGGCGCTCGACAACGTCGCCCCGGCGGTCGAGGTCCGGTCGCGTCGCGTCGGCGGCGCCACCTATCAGGTGCCGGTCGAGGTTCGCCCTGACCGTCGTCGCGCCCTGGCCATCCGCTGGCTGGTAAACGCCGCGCGCAATCGCGGCGAGAACACCATGACCGAAAAGCTGGCCGCCGAGCTGCTGGACGCCGCCAACAACCGCGGCACCGCCGTCAAGAAGCGCGAAGACACCCACAAGATGGCCGAGGCCAACCGGGCCTTCTCGCACTACCGCTGGTAACCGCCTTCAAGGAGCCCAGTTCGGCTCCTATCTAGTGACTATCCGGCGCGGGCGGTTTCAGCTAAATCGCCCGCGCCCGCTTATCCGAACATATCCGAGGGCGCCTGCGGCGTCCGCCACAGACCCCTCCCGGGGGACGCTCCCCAAAGGCCCGACATCATGCCCCGCATCAACAAGATCGAAGACTACCGCAATTTCGGCATCATGGCGCACATCGACGCCGGCAAGACGACGACGACGGAGCGGATCCTCTATTACACCGGCAAGTCCCACAAGATCGGCGAAGTCCACGACGGCGCCGCCACCATGGACTGGATGGACCAGGAGCAGGAGCGCGGCATCACCATCACGTCCGCCGCGACGACCGCTTTCTGGAAAGACAAGCGCCTCAACATCATCGACACCCCCGGCCACGTGGACTTCACCATCGAGGTCGAGCGGTCGCTGCGCGTGCTCGACGGCGCCGTGACCGTTCTGGACGGCAACGCCGGTGTGGAGCCCCAGACCGAGACCGTCTGGCGCCAGGCCGACAAATACCGCGTGCCGCGTATCGTCTTCGTCAACAAGATGGACAAGATCGGCGCCGACTTCGACAAGTCGGTCGAGTCGATCCGTGACCGCCTGGGCGCCAAGGCCGTGCCGATCCAGTTCCCGATCGGCGCCGAGTCCAACCTGACCGGCCTGGTTGATCTGGTCCGCATGAAGGCGGTGATCTGGGACAACGACGCCCTGGGCGCGAACTTCCGCGACGAGGAAATCCCCGCCGATCTGGTCGACAAGGCCAATGAGGCGCGCCAGTACCTAATCGACAACGCCGTCGAACTCGATGACGAGGCCATGGAGGCCTATCTCGAGGGCAACGAGCCGTCGGAAGAGACCATCAAGAAGTGCATCCGCAAGGCGGTGCTGACCGGCGCCTTCTATCCGATCCTGTGCGGCTCGGCCTTCAAGAACAAGGGCGTGCAGACCCTGCTGGACGCCGTGGTCGACTACCTGCCGTCGCCGATCGACATTCCGCCGACCCCCGGCATCGACTTCAAGACCGAAGAGCCGGTCGTTCGTCGCGCCTCGGACGACGAGCCCCTGTCGGTCCTGGCGTTCAAGATCATGGACGACCCCTTCGTCGGCTCGCTGACCTTCTGCCGCATCTATTCCGGCAAGATGGAAACCGGCATGAGCCTGCTGAACTCGACTCGCGACAAGAAGGAACGCGTCGGCCGCATGCTGCTGATGCACTCCAACAACCGTGAGGACATCAAGGAAGCCTACGCCGGCGACATCGTCGCCCTGGCCGGCCTCAAGGACACCCGTACGGGCGACACCCTGTGCGACCCGATCAAGTCGCCGGTGATCCTGGAGAAGATGGAGTTCCCCGCGCCGGTCATCGAGATCGCCGTCGAGCCCAAGACCAAGGCCGACCAAGAGAAGCTGGGCGTCGCCCTGGCCAAGCTGGCCTCGGAAGATCCGTCCTTCACCGTCTCGACCGACCACGAGTCGGGCCAGACCATCCTCAAGGGGATGGGCGAGCTGCACCTCGACATCAAGATCGACATCCTGAAGCGCACCTACAAGGTCGAAGCGACCATCGGCGCGCCGCAGGTGGCCTATCGCGAGTCCATCAGCCGCCGGGCCGAGATCGACTACACCCACAAGAAGCAGACCGGCGGCACGGGCCAGTTCGCCCGCGTCAAGCTGGTGTTCGAGCCGGGCGAACCGGGCACGGACTTCGTGTTCGAATCCGCCATCGTCGGCGGCGCGGTGCCCAAGGAATACATCCCGGGCGTCGAGAAGGGCCTGAAGTCGGCCAAGGACAACGGCCTGCTGGCCGGCTTCCCGGTCATCGACGTCAAGGCGACCCTGGTGGACGGCGCCTACCACGACGTCGACTCCTCGGTGCTGGCGTTCGAGATCGCCGCCCGCGCGGCCTTCAAGGAACTGCGCGAGAAGGGCGGACCCAAGCTGCTCGAGCCGATCATGGCCGTCGAGGTCGTGACCCCGGAAGAGTATCTGGGTTCGGTCATCGGCGATCTGAACGGTCGTCGCGGCATGATCCAGGGTCAGGACATGCGCGGCAACGCCACCGTCGTGAACGCCTTCGTGCCGCTGGCCAACATGTTCGGCTATGTGAACACGCTGCGCGGCATGTCGCAGGGCCGCGCCCAGTTCACCATGCAGTACGACCACTATGAGCCGGTGCCGCAACACGTCGCCGACGAAGTGATCAAGAAGTACGCCTAACCCAACCCCAGCTTTCGGCGGACCGCGAGGTCCGCCGGGGCCCCTGACAACCCAAGGATAAGCCCCCTGTTCAGGGGACGGAGAGAAGAGAATGGCCAAGGAAAAGTTCGAACGTAACAAGCCGCACTGCAACATCGGCACGATCGGTCACGTTGACCACGGCAAGACGACGCTGACGGCGGCGATCACCATGACGCTGGCCAAGTCGGGCGGCGCGGTTGCCAAGGCTTATGCGGACATCGACGCGGCGCCGGAAGAAAAGGCCCGCGGCATCACGATCAACACCGCGCACGTGGAATATGAGACGGCCAACCGTCACTACGCCCACGTCGACTGCCCGGGCCACGCCGACTATGTGAAGAACATGATCACGGGCGCGGCGCAGATGGACGGCGCGATCCTGGTGGTGTCGGCCGCCGACGGCCCGATGCCGCAGACCCGCGAGCACATCCTGCTGGCCCGTCAGGTCGGCGTGCCGGCGCTGGTGGTGTTCATGAACAAGGTCGACATGGTCGACGACGAAGAGCTGCTTGAGCTGGTCGAGATGGAGGTGCGCGAGCTCCTCAGCTCCTACCAGTTCCCGGGCGACGACATTCCGATCACCAAGGGTTCGGCTCTGGCCGCGGTCGAGGGCAAGACCCCCGAGATCGGCGAGAACCAGATCCTGGCGCTGATGCAGACGGTCGACGACTACATCCCGCAGCCGGAGCGTCCGATCGACCTGCCGTTCCTGATGCCGGTGGAAGACGTCTTCTCGATCTCGGGCCGCGGCACCGTGGTCACGGGCCGGGTCGAGCGCGGCATCGTCAAGGTCGGCGAGGAAGTCGAGATCGTCGGCATCCGTCCGGTCCAGAAGACGACCTGCACGGGCGTCGAGATGTTCCGCAAGCTGCTGGATCAGGGCCAGGCGGGCGACAACGTCGGCGTACTGCTGCGCGGCACCAAGCGTGAGGACGTCGAGCGCGGCCAGGTGCTGTGCAAGCCGGGCTCGATCACCCCGCACACCAAGTTCGTGGCCGAGGCCTATATCCTGACCAAGGAAGAGGGCGGCCGTCACACGCCGTTCTTCACGAACTACCGTCCGCAGTTCTACTTCCGCACCACGGACGTGACCGGCATCGTGCACCTCAAGGAAGGTGTGGAGATGATCATGCCCGGCGACAACGCCGAGCTGGACGTCGAGCTGATCACCCCGATCGCCATGGAAGAAAAGCTGCGCTTCGCCATCCGCGAAGGCGGCCGCACCGTCGGCGCCGGCGTCGTGTCCAAGATCGTCGAGTAAGGATCGGCTCCAAAAGCTGATCTTGAGCGGCCCCCGGAGCAATCCGGGGGCCGCTTTCGTTTGTGCGCTCTGTGTCCAGGCGGGGGCGGCTCCGGCGCCAAGAGGGATCGCTCCGCACGCCGCCACGTTCCCAAGGCTTCCCTCACCACAGGAGCCATCCCATGGACGTTCTCTACAAGGCCCACGCCACCGCCTCGGGCGGCGGCCGTGAAGACGGGCGCAGTCGTACCGACGACGGCAAGATCGATGTGAAGCTGTCCACCCCGACCGAGATGGGCGGCAAGGGCGGCGACGGGACCAATCCCGAACAGCTGTTCGCCACCGGCTACGCCGCCTGCTACCTCGGCGCGCTCCGCCTCGTGTCGGGCAAGGCGGGCTCGCCCGTGGGGCCGGACACCCGGGTCCACTCCACCGTCGGTTTCGGCAAGAACGACAAGGGCGAGGGTTTCAATCTCGACATCGAGCTCAAGGTCACCGACCACGGTCTGGATCAGGCGAAGATCGACGAACTGATCGAAAAGGCCCACGCCGTCTGCCCCTACTCCAACGCCACGCGCGGCAATGTCGATGTGCGGCTGAGCGCCGCCTGAGTGTCAGTCCAGCGCGGCGGTCAGGTCATCGGCCAGGTCGCCGCGCCCGGCCACCTCGACCCTATCGAGGCTCAGCCATTCCGCCATTGACCGCAGGGCGCGAGCCAGCCGGCTCGCGGTATCCCCATCGGTGTCCGGCTCTCGCCAAGCGGCCTGAACGCGCAGGGTCCGCTTCGCCCGATCGGCTTTCAGATCGACGGCCGCCGTGATGGCCTCGTCCTGGAGAAACGGCAGCACATAATAGCCGCGTCGGCGCTTTTCGGCGGGTGTGTAGATTTCCAGGCGAACCCGGACGCCGAACAGCCTCTCGGTCCGGTCGCGGGTCCAGATCAGGTTGTCGAAGGGCGACAGCAGGGCGTCGCCCTCGACGCGGCGCGGGCGGCGGGCTCCGGGGTCGGCGAAGGCCGGCCGGTTCCAGCCACGCACCGTCATCGGCGTCAGGTCTCCCGACTGGACCAGCTCCGCGATCCGGGCGCGCGCATCCTCGGACGGCAGGCGGAAATAGTCCCGCAGGTCCGTGGCGGTGGCCACCCCCATCGCCCGGGCCGCAATGCGGAGGAGCGCGCGCTGGGCCTCGGCGCGATCGGGCGTGGGGGCCGCGGTCACCCCCTCGGGGAGTACCCGTTCGGTCAGATCATAGACCCGCTCGAAGTTGCGGCGCGTCCGGGTGGTGATCCGGCCGGTCCAGAACAGCCATTCGAGGGCGCGCTTGCCGTCCGACCATGACCACCAGCCCGGCTGACCGCGCGGACCCTCGGCGAAGTCGCCGCCGGTGACGGGGCCGCGACTCTCGATCTCGGCCAGGATGTCCTCGATAAACGCGCTGCGCTCATGGCCAAAGCGCGCCACACCTTTCCATATTCCAGCCCCGGCCGCCGCATCGGCCATGCGCCAGCGCAGAATAGGCTGGAGCTCGACCGGCATCAGCGAGGCCTCATGACCCCAGTATTCGAACAGGCTGGGCCGAGGACCCCAGGCTTCCGCCTCGAGCAGGTCGCGCGGGTAGGAGCCCAGGCGCGCCAGCGGTGGCAGGTAGTGGGTGCGGCTGACGACATTGACGCTGTCCAGCTGGATCACCCCGAGGCGCCGCGCGAGGGCGCGAAACCGTCGACGGTCCACGCGGCCGGGCGCGGCCTGGCCGAACCCCTGAGCGGCCAGCGCCATACGGCGCGCCAGGCCCGACGATATCGCTTCCAACGTCCTGTCGCCTCCCAGATCCGTGATCGTGAACCGCCGTCGTCGGCGTCGCCGAGACAACCTATCGCCGTCTTCGTCGTTCAGCACCGGACCATGATTCGATTGCTGCTCGCCCTGACCCTTTTGCTGGCCGCCGCGGTTCCTGCGTCCGCCCAGACGCCGTATCGATCCGAGGTGATCACCGTCAGCGCGCGCGGGCCCCAGGGGGCGCCCGACATCGTCTTCGTGCCGGGACTGGCGTCGACCCCCGCGATCTGGTCGCGCGAGGCCAATCGCCTGGACAGTCGCTATCGCGTGCATCTGGTCGCCATCCGGGGTTTTGGCCCCCTGGCGGCCGGGACCAATGCCGATCGCGCCCTGTCGGGTCCGGCCGCCCAGGAGATCGTGCGCTATGTCCGCGAACAGGGCCTGGATCGCCCCGCGATGGTCGGCCACTCCCTGGGCGGTCAGATCGCCCTCAGGACCGCCGCCCTGGCCCCGACTGAGATCGGACGGGTGATGGCGGTGGATTCCTCGCCCTTCTTCCCCGCTCTGGTGGATGCTCGCACCACGGTGGACGACGTCAGGCCGCTCGCCGAACTGGCGCGCACCGCCCTGCTCTTTCTCGGCGACGCCGCCCTGGACGCCCAGGGCCGGCAGCTGGGTCAGAACCTTGGCGGGGCGGCCGACGCGGTGTTCGGCACCCTGGGCTGGCAGGGCGGCGATCGACGGGTGCTGGCGCAGGGGCTTTACGAGGTCATGACCTCCGACCTGCGGAGTTCGCTGCCACGCATCACCGCGCCCGTGACCGTCGTCTATGGCTGGAGCCCGTCCGAGACCTCACCCCGCGCCCAGGTCGATGGCCTGTTCCGGGCCGGCTATCGCGGCCTGCCGTCGGCGCCGACCTATGAGCGGATCGAGGGGGCCCAGCACATGGTGATGATCGACCGCCCCACCGCCTTCGCCGAGGCGATGGACCGTTTTCTGGCTCAGTCCGCGCGGGCCAGCGCCGCCAGCACGGCGGCGCCGTAGCGGTCCAGCTTGGCGGCGCCGACGCCGGGCAGGCGGCCGAGCGCGTCGAGGCCGGAGGGCGCCGCGCGGGCGATCTCGGCCAAGGTGCGGTCGTGGAAGATGACATACGGCGGCACATGCTGTTCGGCGGCGCGCTCGCGGCGCCAGGCGCGCAGGGCCTCGAACCGGGCGAAGGCCTCGGGCGTCAGCACCTCCTCGGCGTGGCTGCGATCGCGCTTCCTGGGATTGCCCGAGCGGGTGTCCGCGCGGGCGACCGGCGCGCGACGCGTCTCGACCCGGCGCTCTCCGCGATAGACGGCGCGGACCGCCGCGGGATCGCCAAGCGTGACCAGGGGCCGGCCGTCATTGGGATCCTCGGCCAGCAGCCCCTCGAACAGCAGGTGATCGACCAGATCGCGCCAGGCGGCGGGGGCCAGGTCCGATCCGATGCCCCAGGTGGACAGCGCCTGCTCCCAAGGCTGGACGTCCTTGGTGCGGCCGGTCAGGTGGTCCACCACCCGGCCCCGCCCGAACCGCTCGCCCAGGCGATGCACCGCCGCCAGGGCCTTCTGGGCCGGGACGGTGGCGTCGTGGGTCTGGACGGGATCGAGACACAGGTCGCAGACACCGCAGGGGCCGGCGTCGGTCTCGCCGAAATAGCGCCGCACCGTCTGGGGCCGACAGTGGCCGCCGTCCAGCATGGCGAACAGCTGACGCACCTTGCGCGTCTGGACGGTCTTGACCTCGTCGGCCATCGGGCGGCCGTTCAGCCGTTTCAGGCTCCAGGCGATGTCGGAGGGGCTGAACAGGGTGACGCCGTCGGCCGGCTCTCCGTCGCGCCCGGCCCGACCGATCTCCTGCCAGTAGGCCTCCAGCGATCCGGGCGGATCCAGGTGGATCACGAAGCGGACGTCCGGCTTGTCCACCCCCATGCCGAAGGCGATGGTGGCCACCATCACCGCCCCGTCCTCGCCGAGGAACCGCTCCAGCCGCCGGTCGCGCTCCTGCGGCGCCATGCCGGCATGATAGGCGATGGCGTTGACGCCGGCCTGGCCGAGCGCGTCGGCCATCCGCTCGCAGCCTTCGCGCGAGCCGCAATAGACCACGCCGGACTTGCCCCGCCGCTCGCGGACCAGTTCGATGACCCGGGCCTCGCCCTTGGCGCGCGAGGTCTTGCGCTCGGCCGCCAGCTGCAGGTTCGGGCGGGCGAAGCTGTCGACCACCACGACTGCCCCCTCGAGCCGCAGCGAGGCCAGGATGTCGTCGCGGGTGCGCGGATCGGCGGTGGCGGTGACGGCGATGCGGGGCACGCCGGGAAACAGTTCGACCAGCCGGCCGAGGCCGCGATAGTCGGGCCGGAAGTCGTGGCCCCACTGAGAGACGCAGTGCGCCTCATCGATGGCGATCAGACTGAGCGGCAGCTCGCGCAGCCGGTCGATCATATGCGGCTGGGCCAGGCCCTCGGGCGAGACATAGAGCAGGTCCAGCTCGCCGGCCTGGGCCGCGCGCCAGACGGCCGAGCGGTCGTCCATGGATATCCCGGAGTCCAGCCGCGCGGCGGCAACGCCCAACTGCTTCAGCGCCTCGACCTGGTCGGTCATCAGGGCGATCAGCGGCGACACCACCAAGCCCAGACCGGGGCGCAGCATGGCGGGGATCTGATAGCAGACGCTCTTGCCGCCGCCCGTCGGCAAGACGGCCAGGACGTCGCGCCCGGCCAGGATTTCCTCGACCACCTCCGCCTGACGCCCCCGAAAATCCGAATGGCCCCAGGCGCGCTCAAGCAAGGCTCGCGCGGCGTCCAGCCCCGGCGGGGCGCCGGGGTCGAGCGGTCGGGATGAGTCGGCGGCCATGCGGCGTGTCTAGCCGCATCCGGTGCATCGCGTCTGCCCCTGTGGGTTCATCACAACGGGCACAACGAGCGCACGACGATCACAACGAGGCTATAGCTAGTGGGGCCGCCGAGCTCCAACGATCGGCCGTGGGCATTTCCACGGCGGCGAAGCCGCCCTGAATTACCGCCCGCAAGAAGAGCGCGATCCTGGAAGCGAGACCGCTCTCGTCGTGTCGCTGTGTCTTTCGCTGTGGTCGCTGTGATGAACCAAGCCGGCTAAACAAGCGCCCGCGACGACGATCCTAGGCCGCCGGGGTCGGGGGCGAGGTGATGACCTCGACATTGTCGTTGAGCAGGTAGCGCAGCTCGGAAAGGGCCGACTGGCGGGCCGCGTCGTCGGCGGCGCCCTCGACCGCGGCGACCTTCAGCGGCATGTCTTCGGCGATGCCCTTGAGGATGCATTTCAGGTCGCCGTCGACGCCGCGCTCGCGCAGATCGACGTGACCTTCCATGTCGCGGGCGGCCAGTTCCACGGTCTGAGCCTTGAAGGCGGCGAATTCGCCGGCGTCGGGCGCGGCGGCGGCCTCCATCCAGCCATCGACGATGGCGCGCAGGGTCTCGGACCGGCTGACGATATTGGCGAACAGCGGCTCCGTGGCGACAGACGGGGGGGCGGCCGGCGCAGTCGCGGCGGCGGCATGGCCGGCATGGGCGTCAGCGACGCTGGGATCGGTGACCAGCAGGGCGGCGGCGATCAGGAGTCCGCAGGACATCGGCATGAACCTTTCGTGTTGCCCCGGTTTAGACCCGAGCCGTAAACGGGAGCTTTCCCGATCCCGCCCGGAGCAAGTCCCATGCCGCCATCCGCCGAGCTCGACAGCGCCTGGACCGCCCTGGACCACGCGGCGGAGGCTGAACGGGAGGCGACGATCCGCGATCACTTCGCCGCCGACGCGGATCGGGTCGGGCGGCTGACGCTGGAGGCGGCCGGGCTGACGCTCGACCTTTCGAAACAGACGTTCGGCCGCGCGGGGCTGGAGGCGCTGCTGGGGCTGGCGCGGGCGGCGCGGGTCCAGGACCGGCGCGCGGCCCTGTTCGGCGGCGAGGCGATCAACGCCACCGAGGGCCGGGCGGTGCTGCACCCGGCGCTCAGGGCCGCCGACGGCGCGGATTATGCCGCCCTGGGCGAGCCGGTGTCGCGCGAGGTCGAACAGACCCGGCGCGCGGTCGCCGACTATGCCGAGGCGGTCCGCGATGGGACGATCACAGGGTCGGACGGCAGGCGGATCCGCGCCCTGGTTCATATCGGGATCGGCGGCTCGGACCTGGGGCCGCGGCTGGTGTGGGAGGCGCTGAAACCGCTGGAGCCCGCCATCGATCTGCGCTTCGTGGCCAATATCGACGACGGCGACATGGCCGAGGCCCTGACCGGGCTGGACCCGGCCGAAACTCTGGTCGTGGTCGTGTCCAAGACCTTCACCACCCAGGAGACCCTGGCCAACGCCGAGCGGGCCAAGGCCTGGCTGGAGGCCGGGCTGAAGGGTGGCGACGTCCGTCCTCACCTGGTCGGGGTGACGGCGGCGCCGGAGCGGGCGGAGGCCTTTGGGTGCGGCCGGACGTTCGGATTCCGCGACTGGGTGGGCGGTCGCTACTCGCTGTGGTCGGCGGTCAGCCTCAGCTGCGTCATCGGTCTGGGCGCCGAAGTGTTCGACCGGATGCTGGCCGGGGCGGCGGCGATGGACGATCACTTCCGCACGGCGCCTCTCGAGGCCAACGCGCCGGTGATGCTGGCCCTGGCCCAGGTGTGGAACGTCGATGCGAAGGGACGCCGCGCCCGGACGGTCGCCCCCTATGCCCACCGCCTGCGCCGCCTGCCCGCCTTCCTGCAGCAACTGGAGATGGAATCGAACGGCAAGCGGGTGCGACGCGACGGCGGGGTGGCGACGCGCGGGACCTGCCCGGTGGTGTTCGGCGAGCCCGGCACCAACGGTCAGCATGCCTTTTTCCAGCAGATTCACCAGGGGCCGGAGGTCGTTCCGGCCGAATTCGTGGTGGTGCGCAAGGGCGAGGACGGCCGGGATCAGCCGGCGCTTTGGGCCAACGCCCTGGCGCAGGCCCAGGCGCTGATGATCGGCAAGTCTGGGGCGGAGGCCCGGGCGGAGCTGATCGCCGCGGGCGCGGAGGATGCCGAGGCTGACCGTCTGGCCCCGCACAAGACCTTCCCGGGCGACCGGCCGTCGACGACCATCCTGATGGACGCCCTGACGCCAGAAACGCTGGGATCCCTGCTGGCGCTGTACGAGCACAAGACCTTCGTCGAGGGGGTGATCTGGGACATCAACAGCTTCGACCAGTGGGGCGTCGAACTGGGCAAGGTGCTGGCCAAGGCCATCCTGAAGGATGTCGAGGCGGGCGCGCCGTCCGAGGGGCTCGATTCCTCGACCCGGGCCCTTCTGGGGTGGTTGACGCGCTGAGCCCTAACCCTTGAACCCGTCCTTGGCCGCGCGGCGGCGGGCGAACTCGGCGGCGTCGGGCGCTGTCAGGAAGGGGTTGAACCGACGCTCGATGGCCAGGGTCGTCGGCACGGTCGGTCGGTCCTCGCGACGGGCTGAGAAGATCGTTTCGGCGTGGCCGGTCAGGGCCGGGTCGTCGTCCAAAGACAGGGCGAAGCGGGCGTTGGCCACGGCGTACTCGTGGGCGCACCACAGCACCGTGTCGTCGGGCCAGGCCTTGAGCCGGGCGAGGCTGTCGAACATCTGCTCCGCCGTCCCCTCGAACAGCCGGCCGCAGCCTAGTGGAAACAGGGTGTCTCCGACGAAGGCCTGACCGCCTGCCGCGTCGCGATAGACAATGTGGCCCAGGGTGTGACCGGGCGTGACGGTGACTTCCAGTTGGGTTTCGCCGACCTCGACGACGTCGCCGTCACCGACGATCCGATCCACCTCACCCACACGAGTGACCTCCTCGGGCGCGACGACCATCGCCCCGAATTCGGCCTTGAGCGCCGCGTTTCCCTGGGTGTGATCGGGGTGCCAGTGGGTGTTGAGGATCAGGTCCAGCCGGTTCCAGCCGCTGGCCGCGATCTCGGCGCGATAGGGCTCCACCTCCGGCGTGTCGATGGCGGCGACCACGCCGCTGGTCTGATCGCGGATCAGGATGCCGTAGTTGTCGGAGAGGCAGGGAAACAGGCGCACGTCGAGGGTCATGGCCGCAAGTCTAGCAGGGGCGGCGGTCCGGCCCCATAGTGGCGTCATGCGCAGGAGTATCGACGAGGTCCGCGCCTTCTATGGCGAGCCGGCCGGGCGGCTGGTGCGGCGGCTGGTGGCGCGCCGGCTGGACGACGCCTGGGGCCAGGCCATGGGCTGCGACGTTCTCGGAATCGGCTACGCCACGCCCTGGCTGGACGCCTTTTCCGGCGCGCGGCGGGTAGTCGCCGCCATGCCGAAGGGCCAGGGGGCGGAGGCCTGGCCCGAGACCGGCCGCAACGCCACGGTGATGGTCGAGGACGACCGCCTGCCGTTCCGCGCGGGCATGTTCGACCGCGTCCTGATGGTCCACGCGCTGGAGGAGGCCGACGCGCCGGGTCAACTGTTGACCGAGGCCGTGCGCGCCCTGTCGCCCGCCGGACGCATCATCCTGGTGGCGGCGGCGCGCGGCGGCTTCTGGGGCCGGGCCGAGAACACCCCCTTCGGCCATGGACGACCGTTCAGCCGGGGACAGCTGGAGCAGCTGGTGCGCGAGGTCGATTTGGAACCCGTCGCCTGGTCCCAGACCCTCTATGTGCCGCCGTGGCGACCGGCTTTGGGCATGGCCGACGCGGTGGAGCGGATCGGCCAAATGGTGGCGCCCGGCGCGGCCGGCATCGTGCTGCTGGAGGCCGCGCGCCGCACCTATGCCCGAACGCCGCGAGGCCTGGGGGCGCGGGCGGCGCTGGGCGAACTGCTGAAGCCACTGCCGTCGCCTCAACCCGTGCCGGGCGGCGCGCGCGCCCTGCCGTCTTCCCGGCGCCATCGAACGCGCCTAAGCGCAGACAAATGAACCGGTTGATCATCATGCGCCATGCCGAGGCGGGTCGCGCGCCGACGGGCCAGGGCGACCGCGACCGGCCCCTGACCGAGCGGGGCGTCGCCGACGCCCGCGCCATGGGCCGATGGCTGGCGGGCAAGGGCCTGGCGCCCGACGGGGCCTGCGTCTCGCCCGCCCGGCGCACGCGACAGACCTGGGATCACGCCTCGGCCAGCTTTGGCGATGCCGACCTGGACTGCGACGAAAACCTTTATGACGCCGGGCCCGACACCCTGCGCCGAGCGGTCGAGGGCGCCGCCGAGTGGGCCGGCGTGTTCATGCTGGTGGCCCACAATCCGGGCGTCCATGCCCTGGGGCTGGATCTGCTCGCCGAGAGCGGGGCGGCGCTGGCGGACGTCGATCGGCTGCAGCGCGGCTTTCCGCCCGGCGCGGCCGCCGTCTTCCGGCGCGAGGGCGGTCGCTGGACCTTCGAGGCGTTCTGGACCCCCGCCGACATCGAGGCCCTGCCATGAGTCGTCACCCCAGCTCGGCCTACAAGATCGTGGAGGCCGCCGACTGGGCGGAGGCGCGCGAGGCCGGCGTATTTGAGGGCTCGACTGTGGATCGGGCCGACGGCTTCATTCATCTCAGCACCCGCGATCAGCTGGAGGAGACGGCGCGACGACACTACGCCGGCCAGGACGACCTGCGCCTGCTTCTGGTCGACCTGACCGGTCTGGGCGGAGCGGTGGTGTGGGAGCCGTCGCGCGACGGCGCGCTGTTTCCGCACATCTACGGCCCCCTGCCGGTCCAAGCGGTGATCCGCGACGACGCCTTCGCGGTCGGCGCCGACGGCCGCATCACCAGCCCCTGGCGGTGAGCATGGGCCTGAACGACCTCGCCGCCGCCAGCCTTCGCAGGCTCGACGCCGAAACGGCGCACCGTCTGGCCGTGCGGGCGCTGGAGCTGGGTCTTGGGTCCGGCGACACCCGCGCTGATCCGCCGATCCTGAAAACGCACCTGGCGGGTCTGGATCTGCCCAACCCGGTCGGGCTGGCGGCCGGGTTCGACAAGGACGGGCGGGCGTTGAAGGGGTTGCCGCGGGCCGGGTTCGGCTTCGTGGAGTGCGGGTCGGTCACGCCCCGGCCGCAGCCCGGCAATCCGCGCCCACGCCTGTTCCGGCTGAAGCCCGACCGAGGCGTGATCAACCGCATGGGCTTCAACAACGAGGGCCTGGACGCCTTCGCCGATCGATTGCGTCGTCGCTCCGGCGGCCTGGTCGTCGGCGCCAATCTGGGGGCGAACAAGGACAGTGAGGACCGCACCGCCGACTATGTGACGGGCCTGCGCCGGGTCCGCGACCTGGCCGATTATGTCACCGTCAACATCTCGTCGCCCAACACGCCGGGCCTGCGCGCCCTGCAGGACCGGGGGGCGCTGGACGATCTGCTGGGTCGGGTCGCGGAGGCTCGGGGAGGGCGGCCCGTGTTTCTCAAGATCGCGCCGGACCTGTCGGCGGCTGAGATCGGCGAGATCGTCGAGGCGGCGCTGGCGCACCGGATCGACGCCCTGATCGTGTCCAACACCACGCTGGAGCGCCCGGACAGCCTGACCGCCCCTGCCAAGGGTGAGAGCGGCGGCCTGTCCGGCCGGCCGATGGCGGAGATCGCCCGCCGCGCGCTCCAGGCCGCCGCCGAGGCCGCAGAGAGCCGCCTGCCCCTGATCGCGGCGGGCGGGATCGACAGCGGCGCCGAGGCCTATCATCGCATCCGGCTGGGCGCCGCAGCGGTGCAGATCTATTCCGCCCTAGTGTTTGAGGGGCCTAGCCTTTTGGCGCGCCTCAAGCGGGACCTCGCCGAACGGCTGCGCGCCGACGGCTTCGCCAGCGTCGTGGAGGCCGTGGGCGCGCGTTGACTCCACGTTAGGCCATGCGCGTCATCATGACGGCCTGGAGCCGCCGGGCCAGTTCGAGCCCCTGAGCGAGCGGCCCATGTGATGGCGGGGCGATGACGGCGATCGACGTTGCGGAAATGACCGGCTGGACGCGCGCGCTGCAACAGCGCCAGCGCGGCTGGATGCAACGCGCCACCGTCTCGACCGCCGCCGCCATCATCTTCTCCCCGGTGCTTGGTTTCGAGCAGACGCTGCCCTGGCTGATCGCTTTCGTGATCGCCCAGGGACTGGAGCATCTGGCCCTGTCGGCGGCGGCCAAGGGGCGGGAGGTCACGCCCGGCCGCATGGCGGTGGGCATGGCGGCGCTGTTCCTTTCCGGCGCGAGCTTCGGCGCCTTGTCGATCCCCCTGTGGCTGACCGGCGGGGTTATGGGCGGGCTGTGCGCCACCGCGCTGCTGTGCGGCGGCGCTCTGTATTCGACCCTGCATTCGGTCGGCTCGATGCGGGCCCTGCTGGCGACCGCCGGTCCTCAGTATCTCTACCTGTGCCTCGGGGCCTGGTTCATGACCCGATTGGGCGCGCCTGCTCCGTTCGTGGTCGCCACTCTGATCTGCGGCGTCACCTTCAGCATCTACTGTCTGTGGACCTGGCGGACGATGAATGATGTCTATCGCTCCGAGACGGCCGCGCAGATGGATAGCCAGCAGCGACGGGAAGAGGCCGAGCGTCGCATGGGCGCCCAGTCCGCCTTTCTCGCCGCCGTGGGGCATGACCTGCGCACCCCGATCAGCGCCATCCTGACCGGGGCGGCCGAATTGGAGCGTGACGCCGGGGGATCAACCGACGGGCGCGCGCGCGCCAAGGCGCAGCTGATCACCGAAGCCGGCCTGATGATGAAGGCCATGCTGGACGATTTGCTGGATCAGGCGAAACTGGACGCGGGTCGGATGACCGTCGAACGCGAGCCGATGGAGCTGCGTCGCCTGCTGAGCCAGACCGCGCGCTTCTGGCGTCCCGCCGTCGCGGGTAAGGGTCTTCGGCTGCGCATTGATGCGGGCCGCGAGGCGCCGGCGTGGATCGTCGGCGACGCCATGCGGCTGCGCCAGATACTCAACAATCTGATCTCCAACGCCCTGAAGTTCACCGATCGCGGCCATCTCGGTATCCGGGTGCGGTCCTGGGCCGAGGACGACGGGCGCCTGGCCCTGCTGATCGATATCGAGGATTCCGGTCCGGGCATGACCGACGAGCAGTTGAGCCGGTTGTTCACCGCCTTCGACCAGACCGATCAGTCGGTCGCGGTGCGCCACGGCGGCACCGGCCTGGGTCTTTCGATCAGCCGCGATCTCGCGGCCCTGATGGGCGGCCGTTTGACCGCGCGCAGCGCGCCGGGCCGAGGCGCCGTCTTCACTCTCTCGCTGACGGTGGAGAAGGCCGAGCCCGTCGCCCGCCCGGTCGACCCCTTCGCCGGGGTGGATCAGCGCGCCGCCGTGGTTAGAGCGCTGAACCCCATCCGGCCCCCGCTCGCTCCTGCCCCCGAGACGCTCCCTGTTGCGGCCGGTAACGCTCACCCCGAGGTCGAGGAGACGGCCGTCGAAGAAGCCGAGCCGGAGGAGCGCGCCCTGCGCGTGCTGATCGTCGACGACCACGAGATCAATCGTCGCGCCATCCAGCTGATCCTCGCCCCCTTCGGAGCCGAGTCGGTTCAGGCCGCCGACGGCATGGCGGCTCTGGCCGCGGCCGAGGCCGAGCCGTTCGATGTGATCTTCATGGACGTGCGCATGCCGGAATTGGACGGGCGCGAGACCACTCGCCGTCTGCGGGCGGGAACCAGCGTCAACCGCGACACGCCCGTGATCGCCGTCACCGCCGACAGCGCCGCCGAAGATGTGGCCGCTTGCCAGGCGGCTGGCATGGAACTGTTCGTGTCCAAGCCGCTGACGCCCGGCAGTCTGCTGGGCGCCCTGACCCAGGCGTTGTCCGCCCGCGAAGAGGTTCAGGCCGAGACCGAAGCCGCCTGACTGACCACTGCGGCCAGCCTGCGGTCCAGCGCCGCCTCATCCTTCAGCTGGCACTCCCAGAGCACCAGCGTTCGCCAGTCCGAGTTCTCGAGCGCGTCGAGCGCTGTCCGGTCGCGTTGACGATTGCGCGCGATTTTGGCGCGCCAGTAATCAGCGTTGGTCTTGGGCTCGCGCCCTCCACGCGGACAGTCGTGGCCATGCCAGAAACAACCGTGGACAAAGATCGCCAGCCGGCGGCCAGGCATGACCACGTCCGGGCGTCCGGGCAGGCCCCAGCCGCCCAGTCGATAGCCGACGCCGAGCGCTCTGAGGCGTTTGCGGACCTTCAGTTCCGGTCCGGTGTCGCGGGCCCGGACGCGGCGCATCACCGCGCTGCGTTTCTCCGGGCCGTAGACATCGGTGATGGGGTCAGAGCTGCTCGACCAGATAGTCGCCGGACGAGACGCGGAATTCACCGCCCTGTTCGACGTTCAGCTGTTTCACCACGCCGTCCTCGACCAGCATGGAGTAGCGCTGGGACCGTTCGCCCATGCCGAAGCCGGAGGCGTCGAGACTCAGCCCGAGCTTCCGCGTGAACTCGCCATTGCCGTCCGCCAGCATCACGATCTCGCCGTCCTTGACGTTGGAGGCCTCGCCCCAGGCGCCCATGACGAAGGCGTCATTGACGGATACGCAGGCGATCTGATCCACGCCCTTGGCCTTCAAAGCCTCGGCCTGATCCTGAAAGCTGGGCAGGTGGCGGGCGGAGCAGGTGGGGGTGAAGGCCCCCGGCACGGCGAACAGGGCCACGGTCTTGCCGCCGAACAGCTCGCCGGTCGAGACCGGCTTGGGACCGTCGGCGGTCGGGGTGGTCAGGGTGGCGTCGGGGATGCGGTCGCCGATCTGGATGGTCATGGAGAGGGTCCGGCCGTGAGGGATGAGGCCCGCGACATAGGCGCGCGCCCGGCCTACGCCAAGGCGCCAGGCACTCTCTCAGAGCGCGTTCGATCATTGCGCCCGGCCGCCTTTGGCCGGAGGATAGGCGGGAAAGGACGATCACGCCCTATGGCCACCGACGCCCCGACCCGTTTCGACTCCCTCGCCGGCCGCCTGCTGGTGGCCATGCCGGGCATCGGCGATCCGCGCTTCGAGCACGCGGTGATCCTGGTCTGCGCGCATCAACGCGACCACGCCATGGGGCTGCGCCTGGATCGCCCGGCCCCGGGCGTTGATCTGGCGGGCGTGCTGTCCAAGCTGAATGTGGAGGGAGCCGAAAACGCGCCGATCCAGACGGTTCTCGCGGGAGGTCCGGTCGACAAGGAACGCGGCTTCGTGCTGCACACCAGCGACTGGAGCGTGGCCGACGCCAGCCTGATGATCGGCGACGACCTGGCCATCACCGCCACCAAGGAGGCTTTGGCGGCCATGACCGATCCCGACATCGCCCCGCAGCGGGCCATCCTGGTGCTGGGCTACGCCGGCTGGGGCGAGGGCCAGCTCGAGGAAGAGCTGACCGACAATGTCTGGCTCACCGCCGAGCCCAGCCTCGACGTGCTGTTCGACCAGGATCATCGCTCAAAATGGCGGCGCGCCCTGGCCGGGCTTGGCGTCGACGCCGCCATGCTGTCCGCCCACGCGGGCCGGGCTTAACGCTCGAGGTCGAGGGCGTAGCCGGCAGAGCGGACCGTCCGGATCGGGTCGCCCAGCGCGCCGGGAATGTCGAGCGCTTTCCTCAGCCGTCCGACGTGCACATCGACGGTTCGCGCCTCGACATAGACGTCCGAACCCCACACGGCGTCCAGAAGCTGCTCGCGGCTGAACACCCGGCCGGGGTGCTGCATGAAGTAATCCAGCAGACGGTACTCGGTCGGTCCCAGGTGCACATCCTTTTCGCCGCGCTTCACCCGGTGCGACACCCGGTCGATCAGGATGTCGCCGTGGCCGACACGATCGTCGGCAAGGCCCGGACGGATGCGGCGCAGCACCGCGCGGATGCGGGCCATCAGCTCGATCATCGAGAACGGCTTGGTCAGATAGTCGTCGGCGCCCGTGTCCAGGCCGCGGATGCGGTCCGTCTCCTCGCCGCGCGCCGTCAGCATGATGATCGGCAGATTGCGCGTTTGGGGCTGGGCGCGGAGACGGCGGCAGACCTCAATCCCCGACACCCCCGGCATCATCCAGTCCAGCAGCACCAGGTCCGGCAGCTGCTCGTCGATCTGGAGCAAGCCCTCGTCCCCATCCTGGGCGACGACGACCCGGTAGCCTTCCTTCTCAAGGTTGTAGCGGACCAGTTCGCCGAGCGCGTCCTCGTCCTCCATCAGCAGGATGTAGGGGGTCATCCCCGGTCTCCAATTTCAGTGGCGGTGTAGGGATCGCCGATGTCCTCGGCGGTGGCGTTGGACTTGGGCCGATCACCGGCGATCTCCTCGCCCGTGATCTCGTAGTGGATGGTTTCGGCCAGGTTGGTGGCGTGGTCGCCGATCCGCTCCAGGTTCTTGGCCATGAACAACAGGTGGGTCGAGGCCCCGATCGTGCGCGGATCGCCCATCATGTAGGTCAGGAGTTCGCGGAACAGGGCGTTGTAGTGCTCGTCGATGTCGTCGTCGTGCTTCCACACGGCGATGGCGCCCTCGACCTCGGAGGTCGTATAGGCGTCCAGCACCTCCTTCAGCCGGGTCGAGACCAACTGGCCCATCCGCACGATGGAGCGGGTCAGGGGCGTCATCGGCTCGCCGTCGATCAGCGCCAGGCCGCGCTTGGCGATGTTCTTGGCGAGGTCGCCGGCGCGTTCCAGATCGACCGCGATCTTCATCGCCGCCAAGGCCTTCCTGAGGTCCGACGCCATGGGCTGGCGCAGGGCGATCAGGCGAATGGCCTTGCGTTCGATCTCATGCTGCAGGGCGTCGAGCTTCTCGTCGCGCTCGATCACGGACTTGGCCAGGGCTACGTCGCGCCGGGCGATGGAGTCGATGGCGTCCGACACCTGGGCCTCGGTCATGCCGCCCATGCGGACGACCTCGGCGGTCAGCTGGTCCAGTTCGTCGCCGTAGGCCTTGACGGTGTGCTGGTTCATGATTGGGTCCTCAGCCGAAGCGGCCGGTGATGTAGTCGAGCGTGCGACGCTCGCGCGGGTTCTGGAAGATGTCCTCGGTCGGCCCGACCTCGATCAGCTGGCCCAGGTGGAAGAAGGCGGTGCGCTGGCTGACGCGGGCCGCCTGGGCCATCGAGTGGGTGACGATGACGATGCAGTACTCTTCGCGCAGCTCGTCGATCAGCTCCTCGATGCGCGCGGTGGCGATGGGATCCAGCGCCGAGCAGGGCTCGTCCATCAGGATCACCTCGGGTTCGACCGCGATGGCGCGGGCGATGACCAGCCGCTGCTGCTGCCCGCCCGACAGGCCGGTGCCGGGACTTTCCAGCCGGTCGGCGACTTCCTTCCACAGGCCGGCGCGCTTCAGACTGTGTTCGACCCGGTCCGCCAGCTCGGTCTTGTTCGCCGTCAGCCCGTGGATCTTGGGCCCGTAGGCGACATTCTCGAAGATCGACTTGGGGAAGGGGTTTGGCTTCTGGAACACCATGCCTACCCGGGCGCGCAACAGCACCGGGTCGATCGAGCGGTCGGTGATGTCCTGGCCGTCGATGGTGATCTTGCCCACGACCCGGGCCGACGGGATGGTGTCGTTCATCCGGTTGATGCAACGCAGGAACGTCGACTTGCCGCAGCCCGACGGGCCGATGAAGGCGGTCACGGCCTTGTCGGCGATGTCCAGCGACACGTCGAACAGGGCCTGCTTCTGGCCGTAGAAGACCGAGACATCCTCGGCCTTGATCTTGATGGGCCCGGTCAGTCCCGGATGCACCACCGTCGGGACGGGCGCCTCGGCGTGTCCTGGGTTGCGATCGGTGTCCAATGCGCTGACATCGCCTTGGCGAGGCTCGCGGGACGGGGCGACGAGGTCGGGGTTCATTGTCATGCGATCACCAGCGGCGTTCGAAGCGCCGCCGAAGGACGATGGCGACGAGGTTCATCACGATCATGAAGGCGAGCAGCACCAGGATGGCGGCGGCGGTGCGCTCGTGGAAGGCGCGCTCGGAGGCGTTCTCCCAGATGTAGACCAGCACGGGCAGGGCGCCGGACGGCGAGGTCAGGCCCTCGGGGATACCCGGGGTGAAGCTGACCATGCCGATCAGCAGCAGCGGCGCCGTCTCGCCCAGGGCGTGAGCCATGGCCAGGATGGCGCCGGTCATGACGCCGGGCATGGCCAGGGGCAGGACGTGGTGGAACACCGACTGGGTCCGGCTGGCGCCCATGGCCAGGGCCGCCTCGCGGATAGAGGGCGGCACTGCCTTAAGCGCCGAGCGGGTGGCGATGATGATGGTCGGCAGCGACATCAGGGCCAGCACCAGGCCGCCGACCAGCGGGCTGGCGCGCGGCAGGTGCATCCAGTTGATGAACACCGCCAGACCCAGCAGGCCGTAGACGATCGAGGGCACGGCCGCGAGATTGTTGATGTTGACCTCGATGAAGGCGGTGATCCGGTTCTTCCGGGCGAATTCCTCCAGATAGACCGCCGCGCCGACGCCGATGGGGATGGCCAGCAGCCCCGTGACCAGCAGCATCAGGGCCGAGCCGATCACCGCGCCCAACACGCCAGCCAGCTCCGGCTGGGTCGAGTCGCCGCGCGTGAAGAAGTCCGAATTGAAGCCCGAGGTGACGGCGCCGGACTGCTCCATCCGGTCCAGCCAGGCCAGCTGCTCGTCGCTTAGCCGGCGTTGGGCTTGGGGCGTGTCGCGGCTGATGTCGTCCTTGAAATAGAGGTCGGCGTCGTCACCGATGGGGGCGGTGAACTCGATCGTCTGGCCGATCAGGGACGGATCCTCGATGACCCGCTCGCGCAGGCCGAAACCGGCGTCGGGCGAGAACAGGGCCCGCATGGCGGTCGATCGGGTTCCGCGCTCGTCGTCGGCGACCCCAAGCTCGGCCAGCTGTTGCGAGGCGATCAGCTGATCGTAGTTGGCGCCGCCGGGATTGGAGGCGTCGATGACGGCCGGATCGAGATAGACCTCGGCGGTGACCGCGTGGGTGTAGAAGGCGGAATAGCCCTGTTTGACGATCGACCCCAGCAGCACCGCCAGGAACAGCACGGCGATACCGATGGCGATCAGGCCATAGGCGCGGAACCGCTTCTCGCGGGCGTAGCGCGCCTTGAGCCGCTTCTGGATGGCGGCGGTCGCGGGCCGCGCCGGGGCGACCGCCGGGGGGAGGGCGGCGTCAGTCATACTGTTCCCGGTAGCGCTGGACGATCTGCTGGGCGATGATGTTCAGCCCCAGGGTGACGATGAACAGGGTCAGGCCCAGGCCGAAGGCCGCCAGGGTCTTGGGGCTGTTGAACTCCTGATCCCCTGTCAGCAGGGTGACGATCTGGACGGTGACGGTGGTGACGGTGTCCAGCGGGTTCAGGGTCATCCGCGCCGCCAGGCCCGCCGCCATGGTCACGATCATGGTCTCGCCGATGGCCCTGGACACCGCCAGCAGGAAGGCGCCAGCGATGCCCGGCAGGGCGGCGGGCAGCAGAACCCGCTTGACCGTCTCGGACTTGGTCGCCCCCATCGCGTACGAGCCGTCGCGCAGGCTCTGGGGCACGGCGTTGATGATGTCGTCCGACAGGGACGAGACGAAGGGGATCAGCATGATGCCCATCACGCCGCCCGCCACCAGGGCCATCTGGTTCTGGACCAGCATCAGATACTGACCCAGAGAATCCAGCGGCCCGCCCGCCAGCTGGGCGCCGACGCCGTTGAAGAACCCGCGCAGAGCGGGGCCGACCGTCAGGGCGGCGAAGAAGCCGTAGACCACGGTCGGCACCCCGGCGAGAATCTCCAGCACCGGCTTGATGATCGCGCGCTGACGCGGCCCGGCGTATTCCGACAGATAGATCGCCGAGAACAGGCCAATCGGTCCCGCCACCAGCATGGCGATCATCATGATCAGGAAGGTGCCGACGAACAGGGGCGCGGCGCCGAAGCCGCCGGTCTGGCCCACCTGATCGGCGCGGATGGCGATCTGAGGGCTCCACTGGGTTCCGAACAGGAATTCCAGCGGCGAGACCGACTGGAAGAAGCGCAGCGATTCGAACAGCAGCGAGGCGATGATGCCCAGGGTTGTCAGGATGGCGATGGCCGAGCAGACGAACAGGAAGGCGGCGATCCATCCCTCGACCCGATTGCGGGCGCGGAACTGCGGCGCCACCCGTCGCAGCGCCAGGCCCAGGCCGATCAGCCCGGCCAGCACGGCGGCCACGGCGCCGCCCAATGTCATCAGGCCGCCGATGCGCGCCGCGCGTTGGGCCTCGGACTGGAGCAGCTCGGCTTGGGGTCCGGCCCAGATCTGTTGGGGCGTCCCGCCGTCGGCGACGGTCAGGACGTCGTACCAGAAGGCCCCTTGGCGCATCGGGTCCAGCGCCCGGATGGCCTCCGGCGCATCGGCCAGCAGCAGCTGATACTGGATGCCGGTCGAGAACACCGCCATCAGGATCAGCACCACCAGCGCCGGGATGGCCGCCCACAACAGGACGTAGGCGCCATGATAGCCCAGCGATGAATGCGCCCGCGTCCCCGCCGCCCGCCGACGCGCCAGTCGACGGCCGGCCCAGTAGGCGGCGGCCGAGAAGCCGATCAGCAGGATCAGGACCAGAAGGATCATCGATCACCGTGGCGCAGCCGTCGCGCGGACGGCTCTGAAGAGAGCGGGCGGACCATGCCGCCGTTCGCCCGCGCCTTTACGACGAAGCGATGACAGTTTGGCGACACCGCACGGGTCCGCGCGGATCGCCTCATGGTCACCTCGCCGCGATGGCCGCCTCGACCGCTTGGCGTTGCAGGATGAACAGCTCGGCGCATCCGGCCTCGGCCAGGCCGAACAGCTGGTCGAATTCCGTGCGGGAAAAGCCGCGCTTCTCGCCGGTGGCCTGGATTTCGACGATTGTCCCGGAGCCCGTCAGGACGAAGTTGGAATCCGCCTCGGCGTTGGAGTCCTCCTCATAGTCGAGGTCCAGCACCGGGGTGTCGGCGAACACGCCGCACGAAATGGCGGCGACCTGATCCAGAACAGGATCGGTCTTCAGTACGCCCTCGGCCTTCAGCCAGCCCAGCGCGGAGGCCATGGCCACCCAGGCGCCGGTGATGGCGGCGGTGCGGGTGCCGCCGTCGGCCTGGATGACATCGCAGTCCAGCACGACCTGACGCTCGCCCAGGGCCTGGAGATCGACCACGGCGCGCAGGGATCGTCCGATCAGGCGCTGAATTTCCTGGGTCCGGCCCGACTGCTTGCCCTGGGCCGCCTCGCGCCGTCCGCGCGTGTGGGTGGCGCGCGGCAGCATGCCGTATTCCGCCGTGACCCAACCGCGACCCTTGTTGCGCATCCAGCCGGGGACGTTCTCCTCGACCGAGGCGGTGACCAGCACGCGGGTATGGCCGAACGACACCAGACACGACCCCTCGGCGTAGCGGTTGACCCCGGTCTCCAGCGTCACGGGGCGGAGCTGATCGGGGCGGCGGTCGGAGGGGCGCATGGGATGCTCATGGCAGTTGGAACGGCGTCGGGGGCGGCTTATCCTAAAGCCATGGCCCTGTCCCCCGGTTCGCCCCCGAATGTCCGACTGCGTTCGGCCACCCCGGCCGACGTGGCCACGCTCGAGCGGTGGGATCGCCAGCCGCACGTCATCGCCTGCTCCAGCGACCGGCCGGACCTGGAGGTCGCCTTCGACGGCATCGACTGGCGCGAGGAGCTGGCCGATGACGCGAGCGGCATCACCACCTTCATCGCCGAGGCCGACGGACGCCCGGTCGGGGTGCTCCAGGTCTGCGATCCCCACACCGAGCCGTCCCACTACTGGGGCGAGATCGAGCCGGGTCTGCGCGCCATCGACATCTGGATCGGAGAGCCGAACGCCCTGAACGGCGGCATCGGCACGGCGATGATGACCCAGGCGCTGAACGCCGCTTTCGCCGACAAGACGGTGGACGGCGTGGTCATCGATCCGCTGACCTCCAACACCGCTGCCCATCGCTTCTATCAACGGCTCGGCTTCCGGCCCGAGGGCCGGCGCGTGTTCAACGACGAAGACGACTGTCTGGTCCACCGGCTGACCCGTGGCCAGTGGGAGGCGCGATGAGCTTTCCGCCGCCACCCTACGCCGGCCTGACCGGACTGGACGCCCGCGCCCGCGACATCTTCCGGCGCATCGTCGAGACCTATCTGGAAACCGGAGAGCCGGTCGGGTCGCGCACCCTGGCGCGGGCGGGCATCTCGCTGTCGCCCGCCTCGATCCGAAACACCATGCAGGACCTGACCCTGGCGGGGCTCTTGATGGCGCCGCACACCTCCGCCGGGCGGGCGCCGACCCATGCGGGTCTGCGCCTGTTCGTCGACGGCCTCTTGGAGATCGGCGACGTCACCGAGGGCGAGAAGCGCGAGATCGACGCCCGGCTGATCGGTCGCGGCGGCATGCGGTTCGAGGACGCGCTGGACGAGGCCACCAACCTGTTGTCCGGCTTGGCCGGCGGGGCGGGGGTGGTGTCGACTCCGGTGCGCGACGCCGGGGTCAAGCACGTCGAGTTCGTGCACCTGTCGCCCGACCAGGCGCTGGCCGTGCTGGTCGCCGACGACGGCACGGTGGAGAACCGTCTGATGCCTCTGGCCCCCGGAGTGACGCCCTCGACCCTGCAGGAGGCGTCCAATTTCCTGAACAGTCGGCTGAAGGGCCGGCCCCTGGCCGAGGCCCGGCTGGAGATGCGGGTCGAGCTGGACGCCGCGCGCTCGGAACTGGACGCCACCGCCGCGCGGCTGGTCGAGGACGGCCTGGCGGCCTGGTCCGGCGGGCCGGAGCGGGAACGGGCGCTGATCGTGCGCGGACGCGCCAACCTGCTTCAGGACCGCGACGCCCTGGCCGATCTGGAGCGGGTGCGGGTGCTGTTCGATGATCTCGAGCAGAAGGAGCAGCTGATCGGCCTCTTGGACGGGGTCGATTCCGCCGAGGGGGTGAAAATCTTCATAGGCGCCGAGACGCGCCTTTTCTCGCTTTCGGGTTCCGCCGTGATCGCGGCGCCCTATATGAGCGGGCGACAACAACGGGTTCTGGGCGCCATCGGCGTGATCGGACCCGCCCGACTGAATTACGCCCGTGTCATCCCGTTGGTGGACTATACCGCCCGGGTGCTGGGCCGCATGCTGGATCGATGAGACGTGACCGACCCCAAGGCTCCTGACCACGACATGACCGACCGACAGCTGGCCGAGGACATCGCCCGCGCCGAGGCCGACGGCGCCGCATGGAGCGCCGATCATGATGAAGGCGAGGCGTCGGACGACGTCGCCGCCGCCATCGAACGCGTCGCCGCCGAGCGCGACGAGTGGAAGGACCGGGCGCTGCGCGCCGTCGCCGAGGCCGATAACACCAGGCGACGCGCCGAGCGCGAGATGAACGACGCCCGCGCCTACGCCATCCAGCGCTTTTCGCGCGACCTCTTGGGCGTGGCCGACAATCTGCAGCGTGCGCTGCAGGCCGCGCCAAAAGACGCCGACACCCAGGCCGCGGGGCTGATCTCCGGACTGGAACTGACCGAAAAGTCTCTGCTCCAGGCCTTCGAAGCCAATGGGCTGAAGCGTGTGGCGCCCGAGGCCGGCGAGGCCTTCGACCCTAATCTGCACCAGGCCATGATGGAACAGCCGCACCCGTCGGTGCCCGGCGGCGCGGTGATCCAGACGCTTCAGACCGGCTATGAGCTGTTCGGCCGTGTCGTGCGCCCCGCCATGGTGGTGGTCGCCGCCAAGGGCTCGGGCGGGCAGGGCGGCTATGACGCGCCCGGTTCGACGGGCGAGAGCCTGGACCAGAAGGCCTGAGCCCGGCTTGACCGCAAGGCCGTCCCGGCCAAGGCTGACGTGCTGACTGGAGACGCCCCATGCCGACCGACACACCATCCCCGCCCGGCCGCGCGGCGCGCCTGGCAGTGCTGATCGACGCCGAGAACGCCTCGGCGCGCATCGCCGAGGCCCTGTTCACAGAGATCGCCACCCTCGGCGAGGCCTCGGCGCGGCGCATCTATGGCGACTTCGCCAGCCCGCAGATGCGGGGCTGGACCGATGTGCTGGCGCGCTTCGCCATCCAGCCCCAGCAGAACTTTCAGAACACCAAGGGCAAGAACGCCGGCGACATCGCCCTGGTGATCGACGCCATGGACCTGCTGCATTCCGGGCGGTTCGACGGCTTCTGCCTGGTGTCGTCGGATAGTGACTTCACCCGCTTGGCCTCACGCATCCGCGAGGAGGGCGTCGATGTCTATGGCTTCGGCGAGCAGAAGACGCCCGAGAGTTTCCGCCAGGCCTGCACCCGCTTCATCTACACCGAGAACCTGCGCTCGGCGGCGGACCCCGCGCCGGCGCCGGGCGCCGCCTCGGCCAAGCGCAAGCCCTCGGACGCGGCCCGCCTGATCGAGACGGTGATGGCTGACATGGACGAGGACGCCGACGGCTGGGTCGCGGTCGGCGGCATCGGCAGCCGCCTGCGCAACGCCTATCCCGACTTCGACCAGCGCAGCTATGGCCACGCCAAGCTATCCGATCTGATCCGCGCCTCGGGCCGGTTCGAGGTTCAATCCACCGGCGGTCAGCTCAGGGTCAGGCTGCGCCCCTGACGACGGATGGTCGTTACAGCGTCCGCGCGATCAAGAGCTTCATGATCTCGTTGGTGCCGCCGTAGATGCGCTGGACGCGGGCGTCCTTGTACAGCTGGGCGATCGGATATTCGGTCATGTAGCCATAGCCGCCGTGCAGCTGCAGCATCTCGTCGATGGTCTCGCCCTGGATGTCGGTGACCCAGTATTTGGCCATCGAGGCCGTTGCGGCGTCGAGTTTCCCCTGCAGATGCAGGCCGATGCAGTGGTCGACGAAGACCTTGGCCACCGTCAGCTTGGTCTTGACCTCGGCCAGTTTGAACTGGGTGTTCTGGAAGTCGATGACCCGTTTCCCGAAGGCCTTGCGCTCCTTCACATAGGCCAGGGTGTGCTCAAGGCCCCGCTCGGCCGCCGCCACGCCCTGGACGGCGATGTTCAGCCGTTCCTGCGGCAGTTGCTGCATCAGCTGGATGAAGCCCTGACCTTCGGCGCCGCCGATGATGTTGTCGGCGGGCACCTTCACATCGTTGAAGAACAGCTCGGAGGTGTCGTTGGCCTCCATGCCGATCTTGTGCAGGTTCCGGCCACGCTCGAAGCCTTCCGCCCCGTCGGTCTCGACCACGATTAGGCTTGTGCCCTTGGCGCCCTCGGCGGGGTCGGTCTTGGCCACCACGATGAGGAAATTGGCCAGCTGGCCGTTGGTGATGAAGGTCTTGGAGCCGTTGACGACATAGCCTTTGCCGTCCTTCTTCGCCGTGGTCTTGACGCCTTGCAGGTCCGACCCCGCGCCCGGCTCGGTCATGGCGATGGCCCCGACCAGCTCGCCCGAGACCAGACCCGGCAGCCAGCGCGCCTTCTGCGCCTCGGTGCCGTAGTGCCAGATGTAGGGGGCGACGATGGCGTTGTGCAGCGAGATGCCGAAGTGGTCCGCGCCCTTCCAGCCCAACTGGCGCATCAGCACCACCTCGTGGCGATAGTCCCCACCCATGCCGCCGTCCTCTTCCGGCATGGACAGGCCCAGCAGACCGTCCCGGCCGGCCTGGCTCCACAGCTCGCGCGGCACCGACGAGGCGGCGATCCACTCGGCCACCTTCTCCGGCGGCGCATGCTCGTCGATCCAGCGCGCCACGCTGTCTGAGAAGAGGGTGATCTCCTCTTCGCGCATGAAGTCGGGATCGGGGGATTGGAGGACGTTCACGTTCAGAACGCCTCCGCCGGCATCTGCATCAGCACTTCGGCGCCGGACTGCAGCTTCTTCAGGTGGGCGCGGGCGTCGGGCAGGATGCGCTCGACGAAATAGCGGCCGGTCATCAGCTTGTTGGCGTGGAACGGATCGTCCGAGCCTGCCTCGATCGCCGCCTGGGACGCCACCGCCATCTGGGCCCAGACATAGGCCAGGGCGGTCAGGCCGAAGATGTGCAGATAATCGGTCGAGGCGGCCCCGGCGTTGTCCGGGTTCTGCATGCCGTTCTGCATCAGCCACATCGAGGCCTCCTGCAGCGTGCCTTTGGACTTGGTCAGGCCCTCGATGAAGGGCTGGGTTGCTTCATTGCCGCCGTTCTCCCCCACGAAGGCGTCGATGTCGGCGAACCAGCTCATGATCGCGCGGCCGCCGTTGGCCGGCAGTTTGCGCCCCACCAGGTCCAGCGCCTGGATGCCGTTGGTGCCCTCATAGATCGGGGTGATGCGCGCATCGCGCAGATACTGGGACGCCGGGAAGTGCTCGGTATAGCCGGAGCCGCCGTGCACCTGCAGCGCCAGCGAGGCGGCGTGCAGCCCCTTGTCGGTCAGATAGGCCTTCACCACCGGGGTGATCAGGCCCATGTAATCCTTGGCCTTCTGGGCCGTGGCCTCGTCTGTCGAACGTTGCAGGTCGGCCTGGAGCGCGGTCCACAGAATGAAGGCGCGGCCGCCCTCGACGAAGGCCTTGGCCTCCAGCAGCATGCGCCGCACGTCGGGATGGACCAGAATCGGATCGGCCGGCCCGTCCGGGTTCTTGGTCCCGGTCAGGGCCCGGCCTTGCAGGCGGTCATGAGCAAACTCCACGGCGGCCTGATAGGCGGCGTCGCCGATGGCCAAACCCTGTAGCCCGGTGCCCAGGCGGGCCTCGTTCATGACCACGAACATGTTGTTCATGCCCCGGCCTTCTTCGCCCAGCAGCCAGCCCTTGGCGTTCTCATAGGCCATGACGCAGGTGGCGTTGCCGTGGATGCCCATCTTGTGCTCGAGCCCCGCGCACGACACGCCGTTCCGCTCGCCCAGGGAGGCGTCGTCATTGACCAGGAACTTGGGCACGACGAACAGGCTCAGGCCCTTGATGCCGGGAACCGCCCCCTCCACCCGCGCCAGCACGGTGTGGATGATGTTGTCGGCGAAGTCGTGCTCGCCGGCCGAGATCCAGATCTTCTGACCGGTGATCGCATAGCTGCCGTCGCCGTTGGGGACGGCTTTGGTGCGGACCATACCCAGGTCGGTGCCGCACTGGGGCTCGGTCAGGTTCATGGTGCCGGTCCATTCGCCCGACGCCATTTTCGGCAGATACTTGTTTTTGATCTCGTCCGAGCCCGCGGCCTCGATGCCGTGGAAGGCGCCGGCGGTCAGGCCGGGGTACATCGAAAACGCCGCCGAGGCCGCCGCCGTGAACTGGCCCACCGCCATGGCGATCATGGCCGGCAGACCCTGGCCGCCGTATTTCGGATCGAAGGCCAGGCTGGTCCAGCCGGCCTCGACCATCTGCTGATAGGCCTCCTTCCAGCCGGGTGGGGTTGTGACCACGTCGCCCTCGATCTTGCAGCCGACCTGATCGCCGACCCGGTTGATCGGGGCGATGACTTCTTCCGCGAACTTGCCGCCCTCCTCCAGCACCTGATCGATCAGGTCGCGCGACAGGTCCGCCCCTTCCAGATGGTTGGCGTAGCGGTCGACCTTCAGCACGTCGTTCAGGATGAAGCTGAGGTCGCGGACGGGCGCCTTGTAGGCCATGGATCAGGCTCTCGCTTTGAAGGGATGCGGGTCGGGATTGAGGTGGGCCTTGAGCACGCTGGCATAGGCCTCGGCGCCCGGCAGCAGGTCGGGGCGGTGTTCCAGAAGCTTGGACTCCATCCAGGCGCAGGCCTCCTCGGCCGTCTGGATGGCGCCGTCGATATCGTCGCGCTGCTGCTTCAGGGTCTCGATCTGGGCCCGGTGGCGGCGCAGGGCGATGGCCATCTGATGGACGTTGTGGTCCTTGCGGTCATAGAGATCCATCATCTCGCGGATCTCCTGCAGGCTGAAGCCGATGCGCCGGCCCCGCAGGATCAGCTTCAGCCGCGCCCGGTCGCGGGCGTCATAGACCCGGGTCTGGCCCTTGCGCGCAGGGGTCAGCAGGCCCTTGTCCTCATAGAAGCGCAGCGCCCGCGCGGTCGCCGAAAATTCGCGGCACAGCTGGCGGATGGAATAGGTGCGGTGCTCGTCGGCGATGGCCATGCCGCGAGTCATAACTTGACGTGAACGTAAAGGGAAGCCGTTTGCCCCGAGGCGAACCGGCAGAGAGCCTGGGAGTTAGCGAAGTCATGCCCCTGAACGTCGCCCTGATCGGCTTCGGCTATGCCGGCCGCACCTTTCACGCCCCGCTGATCCACGCGGTCGAGGGGCTGACCCTGCACACAGTAGTGACGTCACGGCCGGACGAGGCGGGGGAACTGGCGGCGGGCGCGCGGCTGGTCGCTACGCCCGAGGAGGCATTCGCCGATCCGGCCGTCGATCTGGTGGTCATCGCCGCGCCCAACGATCGGCACGCGCCTCTGGCGATACAGGCGCTGGAAGCCGGCAAGGCTGTGGTGGTCGACAAGCCGTTCGCCCTCGATCTGGCCGCGGCCCGCGGAGTGGTCGAAGTGGCGGACCGGACAGGCCGCCTGCTCAGCGTCTTTCACAACCGTCGCTGGGACGCGGACTTCCTGACGCTCCAGGCGCTGATCGCCGAGGGCCACCTGGGCCGCGTCGCCCGGTTCGAGAGCCGTTTCGACCGCTATCGACCCGAAGTGCGCGACCGCTGGCGCGAGGCCGATGTGCCGGGTGCGGGCGTGTGGATGGATCTCGGCCCGCACCTGATCGATCAGGCGCTGAGACTGTTCGGTCCGCCCCGCTCCGTCTTCGCCCGCATCGGCGCCGATCGGGATGGGGCGAAAGCCGACGACGCCTTTCTGGCTGTGCTCGACTACGACCGCCTGACCGTCACCCTCGGCGCCGACATGCTGAGCCCAGCCGGGACGCCGCGCCTGATCGTCCAGGGAACCGGAGGCGGTTGGATCAAGCACGGCCTAGATGCGCAGGAGGACGCCATGAAGGCGGGCGTCCGGCCGGGAGACGCCTTTGAAGGCCGCGCCTGGGGGGCCGATCCCCGCCCCGGCTGCCTGACCGACGCTGGGGGGACCGAGAGCCAGACGACCGGCGTCGGCGGCGACTACCGCGCCTATTACGCCGGCGTGCGCGACGCCCTGCTGGGGAGCGGCCCGAACCCGGTCCCGTCCGCAGAGGCCCTGGCTGTCATGGCCGTGATCGACGCCGGTCGCGAGAGCGCCCGAACGGGCTGCGCGGTCGCGCCCGTGATCTAGGGCCGCGGACTGGTCAGCACGCCATAGAGGTCGGTCCTCCGGTCACGGAAGAAGCCCCAGGCGGCGCGGTGGCGATCCAGATAGTCGAGGTCGAATTCGTGCACCAGCACGCCCTCCTCGTCCCGTCCCAGGCTCTCGACCAGATCGCCGCGTTGGTTGGCGATGAAGGAGGATCCGTAGAAGGTCTGGCCGACCTCTGTGGCGTGCTCGGTGCCCGTGCGGTTGGCGCCGACGACGGGCACGACGTTGGAGACCGCATGGCCCTGCATGGCGCGCCTCCACGGGTCGGCGGTGTCTAGTTCCTTGTCGTGGGGCTCCGACCCGATGGCGGTGGGGTACATCAAGACCTCCGCGCCCATCAGCATCATGGCCCGCGCCGTCTCGGGGTACCACTGGTCCCAGCAGATGCCGACGCCGACGCGGCCAAAGCGCGTGTCCCAGACCTTGAAGCCGGTGTCGCCCGGCCGGAAATAGTATTTTTCCTGATAGCCGGGGCCGTCGGGGATGTGGCTCTTGCGGTAGACCCCCAGCGGTCGGCCGTCGGCGTCCAGCATGACCAGACTGTTGAAATAGTGCGGACCCTCGCGCTCGAAGATCGACACCGGGATGGCCACGCCCAGCTCGGCCGCGACCGGCGACATCGCCGCCACGCACGGATGCTCGCGCCACGGATAGGCCTCGCCGAACCACTTTTCTTCCTGCGAGACGCAGAAGTACGGCCCCTGGAACAGCTCCGACGGCAGGATAACCTGCGCACCCCTGGAGGCGGCTTGCCGGACGAGGTCCTCCGTCTTGCGGATGTTCGTCTGCATATCCTCGCCGTAGGACGTCTGCAGAGCGGCGACGGAGATCGTGCGGGGCATCAGGCGGGCTCCTGCTGGGAGATGCAGTGGAACGAGCCGCCGCCGGTGAGGATGGCGGTGGAGGGCAGGGGGATGATCTGGCGGTCGGGGAACACCGTCGCCAAGGCCTCGCAGGCGAGGCGGCCGGCAGTCTCGTCGCCATAGGTGGGCACGATCACCGCGCCGTTGGCGATCAGGAAGTTCATGTGGCTGGCCGGGACCGGTCGCTCGTCCTCGTCGCCGACGAAGCCGGGCGAGGGCACGCGCAGCACGCGGATCGGCCGCCCCTCGGCGTCGGTCATGGCGGCGAGGGTTCGCGCCGTCTCGTCATAGACATCGGCGTTCGGATCGTTGCGGCCGAACGCGATCGGACAGGCGACGACGCCCGGCGCGACGAAGCGGGCCAGGTTGTCGACATGGCCGTCGGTGTGGTCGTTCAAGAGGCCGTCGCCCAGCCACAGCACCGTTCTCGCGCCTAGGGCCTCGGCCAGGGCGGCCTCGGCCTTGTTGGCGGTCCAACCGGGGTTGCGGTTGGGATTGAGCAGGCACTGACGGGTGGTCAGGATGGTCCCGGCCCCGTCGTGGTCCAGCGCCCCGCCCTCCAGAATGAAGTCGTGGCGCAGTAGCTCGTCGCCGGCGTGGTCGGCGATCTGGCCGGCGACCTCGTCGTCGTGCGGCAGGTCGTATTTTCCGCCCCAGCCGTTGAACCGGAAGCCATGAGCGCGGCCGCCGGCGTCGAAGATCGGGCCGGTGTCCCTCAGCCAGATGTCGCCGAACCGCCCGGCGACCACCTCGACCCCCTCGACACCGGCGAAGCGGACGCGGGCGTCGGCCAAGGCGTCGTCATGGCCGACCAGCAGACGCACCTGCTCCCGACCCGGCCCGGCCAGGGCGCGGACCAGGGCCTCGACCTCGCCCTGAGCAGCCGCGAGGTCGTCCTCCCACAGCTCGACATGGCTGGGCCAGCCGACCCACATGGCGCGGTGCGGCGACCATTCGGCGGGGATCAAACGGTCGGTCATGCGGCGGGCCTCTCGGAAACACGGTGGCGCCAGATAGGCACGGGTGCGCCCGGGATCAACGCTCGTGAGCTCGGCCCGACCAAAGTGAAAGGGGCGGACCGTCGCCGGTCCGCCCCTCCCGTTTCGTCAGCTTCCGATCCGAGGATCAGAACTTGTAGCGGACACCGATCTTGGCCTGCCACACCGAATTGGTGGCGAAGGTCGCCGGGTTACGCTCGCTGAAGGTGCTGTAGAGGTACTGGTTGCCCACGATCGAGGCGCCGACATTGCCCGAGAAGTACGGGAAGCCGACCTGCTGGATCGTGCCCCACTCGTCGTTCAGCAGGTTGCCGAAGTTCTCGATCACGCCGTAGGCCTCGAGCTTGGCGCCGCCGGGGAAGAAGGCCGGCAGCTCTTGCGAGATGCTCAGGTCCACCGTGGTGACGTAAGGCGAGTTGAAGGCGTTCCGAGGCGAGATCTGACCGGCGTAGTTGATCAGACCCGTGCGCTGCAGGAAGTCATTGAAGTCGGCCAGGTTGAAGGCCGAGCCGAAGGTCACCAGCGGGTCGCTGGTGGCCGTGACCATGCCGCTCGAATCCACCTGCGGCACATAGAGCAGCTGGCGGTTCGTGGAGATCGATTCGCCGAAGAAGTTGGAGGCGTAGGTGTAGCTGAACGGCAGACCCGAGCGACGCTGGGCATAGATGCCGAAGCGCGTGCGATAGTCGCCGAAGAAGGCCTTGGAGTAGTTCAGGCTCAGCTTCAGGGCATGCTCGATCTCGTAGTTCGAGGTCGCCAGGGTCGGGTTGTTCGGATCGAACAGACCGATGTTGCCGAAGTTGGAGCTGGCGGTCGACGACGTGGCCGGCGAACGATCCAGCGTGTCCAGCCACGTGTAGCTGAAGTTGAAGCCGAAGCCTTCCAGCCAGCCGTCGTACCAGTCCTTGCCCAGCGAGACGGCGAACTGATCGGTCTCACCGCCTTCGAAGTTGGTCAGCATGAGGACCTGCTGACCGCTGCGGACCGGGTTGCGCCCGAAGATCGGACGACCGTCGGGCGCCGTGCCGGTGATGGTCTCGTTCATCGACAGGTCGATCCAGCCCACCTCGTTCTCGAGCTCGGTGTGGACGTACTCGGCCGTCGCGTTCCAGCCGTCGCCCATGCCCCAGCGGGTCAGGTCGAAGAACTTGTTCACGCCCAGCGAGGCCTTCCACACGGTCGGGGTGACGAAGGCCGGATCGATCAGGTTGATGTTGCCGGTGCCCAGGTTCGCCGAGGCCGTGACGTTGTCCTTCAGCTGCTGGTTCGGATCGAAGCCGTCGACATTCTCGAGGATCGAGTTATCCGCGCACTCACCGAAGTTGCGGGCGAAGTTCGATTGATAGTCGTTGACCGTACCGGGAACATTGACCTTGCACTGGAACGAGCCAGTGAGGTTGCCGGGGTTCGAGTAGCTGTTCGAAATCCAGACGTTCGGCGAGCCACCCTGGAACCGGCCGATGCCGCCGTAAACGGTCAGGCTTGGATCCGGACGCCAGTTGAAACCGAAGCGCGGCTGGACCACCGCGATACCGTCCAGGTTCTTGGTGTTCTCGAAGCCGAAGCGATCGAAGAAGCCCTGGTTGTACTGGGGTTCGTCGTCCGAGGTGTACCAGTCATACCGGACGCCCATGGTCAGGGTCAGCTCCGGCGTGGCCTGCCATTCATCCTGCAGATACAGGCTGTTCTGCGCGTACTTGAAGGCTGCGGCGCCGTCGTTCTTGTCGTTCGAGGCGGCGTTGGTGTAGCCGACCGAAGACGCGCGTCGCGCCCGATAGTCGTCGAGCGAGGCGAACTCGTACTCGCCGTTCGCGACCTGGACGAACAGGTTGAAGATGTCCTGCTCCTCGCGCTCGTAGCCGCCAGTGAAGCGGTGGCCGAAGCCCGGGGTCCAGTTGCCGACCGCGCGGAAGGTCGTGGTGTCGATGGTCAGTTCATTGGCGTGACGCGACCGTTCCGGGCCAAGCCGGATGGACCGGCGCGGGCCAGTCTGCGTACCGAACGGGCTGTCGAGATAGACTTGGAAGGCGGCGAAGTCGCTGCCGGCCAAGGGGCTGGAGACGTTCTCGACTTCCTTGGTGGCAAACGACAGTTCGGTCGAGAAGGTGTCGGTCCAGTCCGAGAAAATCTGACCCTTGATCGACTTCAGATTGGTCACATAGCTGTAGGCTTGCGACAGCAGGCCGACCGACGGGTAGGTGCCCGAGGTCGAGGTGCCGTTCAGGCGCAGGTCGCCGCCCTCGGTCTGCTGATACGACAGCACCGCGCGATGACGGTCGTTGATGTTCCAGTCCAGCTTGCCGAACCACTTTTCGTCCTCGACCGTGAGGTTCGAGGCGGCCCAGTCCAGCGGGTCGTAGCCGTAGACGTCCTGGGTGATCTGACGAACCAGGTCGATGTCGGCCTGGGTGATGCCATCAACCTCGTTCGGCACGCCCGAGCCTTCGGGCCCGAGCAGGTTCGGCTGGGTGGATTCGAAGAACTCGTAGTTCAGCAGGAAGAACAGGCGGTCACGCAGGATCGGACCCGACAGGGTGGCGCCCCACGTGGTCTCTTCGAACTCGCCGCTGATGGCCGGCGGGTTCATGCGCTCGCCGGTGACGAAGTCCTCGTAGCTGAAGGTATTGCCCAGCAGGCCGTCGTTGGTGGTTTCGTAGAAGGCCTCGCCTTCAAACTCGTTTCCGCCCGACTTGGTGACCGAGTTGATCACGCCGCCGGTGAAGCTGCCGTACTGGACGCCATACGGGGCGACATCGACCGACACCGCTTCCAGCACGCCGATGGAGATCGGGGTGCCGACGGTGGGATAGCCGTTGCCGTTCAGGCCGAAGTCGTCGCCCTGACGCACGCCGTCGATCAGGAAGGCGTTGTAGCGGGTGTTCTGGCCGCCGATGGACAGCGCGTTGTTGTTGGTCGGGTCGACCGTGGCGAACGGCGAGGTGCGGACGAAGTCCTTGATGTCGCGGCTGATCGACGGAAGCGTCTCAAGGTCGTTCAGACCGAAGGTCGAACGCGGGGCGGTCTTGCGGGCGCCCGGACGGACGCCGGTGACCACAATCTCTTCCAGCTCGGTCGCGCCGGCGTCGGCGCCGCCGCTCAGCAGCAGGTCCAGGTTGGCCGGAACGCCGATGCCGATCGAAGGCAGGATGGCCGATTCCGGCTCGATGCCCGCCGCCGAAACCGTGACTTCGTAGGGGCCGCCGACGCGCAGGTTGCGCGCGTCGTACAGACCGCTTTCGTCGGTCAGGGTGGTGGTCGAGGTGCCCGACGGTGCGTGGGTGATGGTCACGGTCGCGCCCGAGACGGGCATGCCGCTCGCATCGACGATCTGGCCGCGGATGCCCCCGGTTGTTTCCTGGGCGAAGACGGCCGTCGAGGCGGCCAGCGCGATCACGGCCGCCGAAGCGCCGTAGGCGAACCTGCTTTTCAGCATTTCTAGAATGTCCCCTCTGCGCGCGCACGGCCGCCCCAGAGTGGGACGCATCTACGTGGACGCCAGCTAACGAGTGGGCACTCCTTTAAGCGCGACTCGCCTCCGATGGGCGACAGATTCGTGACAGAGATATGACTTCCCGGGAGTCGTTGCTGCGTTGCAACACCGGCGTTGCCCGAGCATGGGGTCTCAGGCCGGCGCGACCATCTGCATCGCCAGCCATTCCGCGACCAGAGCCGGCTTCGGTTCGCCTTCGATTTCCACGGTCAGGGTGTGCTTCAGCAGCCACCGCCCCGCGCCCTTGTCCTCAGCCGACATCAGGACGAAGCGGCCGCGAACGCGCGCGCCGGAGGGAACGGGCGTCAGGAAGCGGACCCGGTCCAGGCCGTAGTTGAGGCCCATCATGACCCCATCCAGCGGGCGCACGGCGTCATAGCTCATGGCCGAGGCCAGGCTGAGGGTCAGGAACCCGTGCGCCACGGTCCCACCGAGCGGTGTCTGGGCCGCCAGCTTCGGATCGGTGTGGATGAACTGCCGATCCTCGGTGACCTCGGCGAAGGCGTCGATCCGCGCCTGGTCCAGGGTGAACCAGCGGCTGACCCCGACCTCCTGGCCGATGAGAGCGGGCAGTTCGGCGACGGTGGGCATGGACGAAACTCCTAGAGGGCACGCAGACGATCGACGGCGGCGATCAGGCGATCGAGGTCTTGAGGCCGGGAAAGGCGGTGGTCGCCATCCTCGATCAACTCCAGGGTGACGTCGGCGCCCTCGATCAGATCGACCGTACGCAGCGCATGACGCCACGGCACGCTGTCGTCCAGCCGGCCCTGGAGAATATGGATCGCTCCGGCGGCGCGGATGGGCGCGTCGAGGATGAGGCGATCGCGCGCCTCCTCGAACATCCGGCGGGTCAGGACATAGTCGCCCAAGCCCTTCTCCGAGATCATCGCCTCGCCGTCCCGCAGGATGGCCTGGCGCGTGTGGTCCTCCAGCGAGGGCCACATCAGCCGCTCGGTGAAGTCGGCCGCCGGGGCGATCAGCACGGTGGCGGCGATCCGCTCCGGCCTCATGGTCTGCAACAGAAGGGCCAGCCATCCTCCCAGAGACGAGCCGACCGGCAGCACCGGCCCCTCGATGGCGTCGATCATGGCGGCCGCGTCCTCGGCCCAGCGACCAATGGTGGCCTGGCGCCAGTCGCCCGAGGAGGCGCCATGGGCGAAGTGGTCGAACCGGACATAGGCCCAGCCGCGCTCGGCCGCCGCCTGGTCCAGCGCCAAGGCCTTGGTCCCCTCCATGTCGGATCGAAATCCCCCGATCCACAAAACGGTGGGGCCTGTTCCCTCCCGCCGATGATAGGCCAGGGTTTCGCCGTCGGGCCGGCGGAGGCGTTGGAGTTCGGTCATGGGCTCTGGCTATCGAACCAGTCTTTCCGCCACAAGCGAGTTGACAAGCCTGCTTGTCCCTGTGACAACTATCCTTGTCATTTAGACAAGGATAAGCGTCAGTGAGTGATCCCAAACCCTATCGAGCGCCCGGCTTCCGATCATTCCTGGCGGTGATGGGCCTCAGCCTCTTGTTGGGCCTGATCATGGGCCTTGGTTCGATCTTCCTTCAGGACACCGCGCTGGGCGATGCGGGCGCCGCGCTGGTCATGGCCAGCGTCGGCATGGTCGGGATCATCGCCATCGTGCTTCTGTGGTGGCGTCGCGTCGATGAAGCCGCCCGTGAGGCGCACAAGTGGGCCTGGTGGTGGGGCGGCAGTCCCGGCATGGCCGTGGGCGGTATCGGCGTCATGGCGCTGATCAACGGCGATTGGGCTGACGCCTGGCTGGCCGGGTTCGAACCTGACGCCCTGGTCGCTCTCGGCGTCGGCTTCGTCCTGATCGTGCAGATCCTCGGCTACACCCTGGCCTGGCTCTGGTGGTGGGCGGTGCGTCGATGAAAGCAGCCGACAAAATCCGCACCGAGGATCGTCCGACCCTCGGCTGGGGCGTGTTCGCCCTCAAGATGGCGATCGGCCTGGGGTGGATGGCGGCCATCGGGCCGGCCGCGCTGCTCGCCGAGAACGACAGCCTGATGATCCGGCTGATCGGCGCGGCCCTGATCGGTGTGCCGCCGTTTCTGTGGATGGCTTATCTGGCGCGTCAGGCCCGGGTCGATGAGCTGGAGGCGCGATTGGCCCTCTCGATGCTGGCCCAGGGATGCTGGTGGGCGCTGGCCTATGGCGCGATGATGTATGGCTTCTACGTCGCCGTGCTGCGCGAGCCCGCGCCCGGCTTCTTTCTGGCCTTGCTGCCCGCGGGCGCCTTCTTCTTTGGGGAGGTCATGGCTCAGGTGGCGCGCTGGAGCCTATCGCGCGCTTCCGGACCGCGAGACCCCCGACCGTGAACAATCGACTGAAAGTGCTGCGCGCCGAGCGCGACTGGAGCCAGGCGCACTTGGCCGAGCAGCTCGGCGTCTCGCGCCAGACCATAAATGCGCTGGAGACCGGTCGCTATGACCCGTCCCTGCCGCTCGCCTTCAAGATCGCCAAACTGTTCGCCCTGCCGATCGAAGCCATCTTCATCTCGGACTGACGGAGCCCGCCATGATGACCACGTCCCGTGACGACCCCAAGGCCCGGCCCATCGCCAGATTCCTGACCAGCCTTCTGCTGTGCGCCGGCGCGGGCGGGGTGGTGGGGGCGGCCTTCGCCATCTTCGGGCCGGAGCTGCCAGCGATCGACCGGCTGCTGGACGGGGACCGGATGGCCTGGCCCGACGCCGTGGCTCTGTTCACCGCCGTCATGCTGACGGTCGGGGGCTTGGCCATGGCGGCGGCCACGCTGAACAAGCGATGGCTGGGCATGTCCCTGGGCTACCGCGATCCCGTGCGACCTCGCGAAGTGACCGAGATGCGCCTGCAGTGTATGGTCATTGCGCTGAGCGGCGTGCTGCTGGCGGCTCCGCTGGTGGCCGAGACCAACGGCTTCGGCGGGCCGGGGGCCTTCATCGCCATCGCCCTGGGCTTCGCGATCCATTCGGCGTTGAACTGGCGAATCTATCGCACTTCCGACGAGCTGACCCGCGCCATGGTGCGCGAGACCGGGGCGATGATGTTCTTCTTCGGCGGCGCGCCGCTGTTTCTCTACGCCGGCGCAGAGCGCATGGGCCTGGTCCCCACCCTGTCGGCCTGGACGCTCTATAGCCTAGTCATGGCCGCCTATCTGGTCGTGGTCCTCATCGTCGCCGCCCGGCGCGGCGCCCTCACGCCTGACTGACCGACCGTCGCTTTCTCTACCAACCTGTTTTTCCGGAGTTTTCCATGACTTTCTCACATCCCCTCAAGTCCGTCGCCGCCCGCGCCGCTCGCCTGGCCGTCGGAACCGCGCTGGGATCCGCTCTCGCCCTGTCCTGGGCCACGGCGCCGGTCGCGGCCCAAGAGGCGCCGGCCGTCGCCGCGCCGGCTACGGCGACCACCGCCGATCCCGCCCTGTGGGTCGTGCGCGACGCCGACTCCACCATCTATCTGTTCGGCACGGTTCACCTGCTGCGCCCCGAGGTCGACTGGCGCTCGGACAAGGTGGACGCCGCCCTGGCGGCCTCGGACGAGCTGTGGCTGGAGATCGCCGACGTCGATGACCAGGCCGCCGCCATGCCGTTGATTCAGCGCTATGGTCTGGCCCCCGCGGATCAGCCGCTGTCTTCGACCCTGACCGAGGAAGACCGCGCCAAGCTGGACGCCGCCGCCGGAGCCATCGGCGCCTCCGCCGCCGCCATGGAGCCGTTCCGCCCCTGGCTGGCCGCGCTGCAGGTCAGCGTCGCCGCCATCGTGCGCGCCGGCTACGATCCGGAATCCGGCGTCGACCCCAAGATCAAGGCCGCCGCCGTCGCCGCCGGCAAGCCGGTCAAGGGACTGGAGACGATGGAGCAGCAGTTCGGCTTCTTCGCCAATCTGCCGCTCGAGACCCAGGTCGAGTTCCTGCGTCAGGCGCTGGACGGTTACGAAGACGCACCCACCGAACTGGACCAGATGGTCGACGCCTGGGTGCGCGGCGACATCGACGCCATCGACCAGATCATCGTCGAGGACATGAAGGTCGAGTGGGGCGACGTCTATGAGGTGCTGCTGGTCGACCGCAACGCCGACTGGACCGGCCAGATCCAGGAGATGTTGGAAGGCTCAGGCACGGCCTTTATCGCCGTGGGCGCAGCCCACCTGGCCGGCGACGACAGCGTCCAGGCCATGCTTCAGCAGCAGGGCGTGACCGTCGAGCGGCAATAAGTGTCGTGGAGGGGGAGGCTCGCGCCGATGCGGGCTTCCCTTCCATGTCGCTCACGGCGATAACGGCGCCGATGCGGCCGTAGTTCAGAGGTAGAACGTCAGCTTCCCAAGCTGAATGTCGCGGGTTCGATTCCCGCCGGCCGCTCCAGCCTTTAACGTGGCTGGGTGGGCCACCATCGCCGCCACCAGGACGTGGCGGCTGGCTCGGGGGGAGGTCGCCAGGCCGTCACGACATCTTCCGCGAAGTCGATCAGACGCATGGCCCCATCCCGGTGGAGCAAGGCGGGATTGGACTCAAAATAAGCACGTCGGCTCTCGGCGAGAGACTGTCGCAGCGCGGCGTCCGCGATCAGCTGATTGACCATTTCGACCGCTTGGTCGGCCGATATGGCGTTGAGCGCATAGGGCGTCTCGTTGAACCGCGGATCAATGTCGGCTTCTAGGTAAGGGCAGCGAACCACCGCGCGATCGGACATGGCTGCTTCCAGGCCCATGTTGCTGGTCCGGGTCAACAGAAGGTCGGCTCCGGCGATGACCTCGGCAGGCGTGCCCTCCGTGTTCACGCGCAGCCGGCCGGTCACGCTGGTGGATGCGAGATCGTGATAGCGCCTGATGCTATCGGCCGGCTCTCTCGGATGAGGCTTTATGGTGATGGTCACCGCCTGAGGCAGCGATGCGTCCAGCCCGGCGATGATGTCCACCAGCGCGGTGACCTGAAGGTCGCTGCCGGGCTGGGTTGCGACCGCTATCCGGCGGACAGCCTCGCCAGACCCGCAGTCCGGCGCGTTGAGCGCGCTACCGCTTTGCGCCGCCAGATAGCCGACCGGAACGAACCGCTCGGGCGGCGTGCGCCAGAATCGGGCGCAGAACTCGACCTGCTGGGTATCGACCACCGCAAAATGGGTCGCCCCGGAGCTCAGTTGACGGACGGAATTGGCGACCGTGTAGAGAAAGGTGTCGATCGACGGCACGCCACGTTCGCGAAGCGCGGCGAAAATCGAGGAATACATGCCCGACCGCCCTGGGGCCGCGACGCAGTACGGCAGGCGATGGCTGTCAGCCAGCCTGTTCACCAGGTCGATGCCGAAGCCAAAGGCGATGAGCGGACCGATGACGCCCCGGTGACTGGCGATGGCCAATGGGAGCAGGCGGCCGATGGCGTCGTCGGCCGATCGATGGGCCGCCATCAGCGATCCGATCACCCGAGACTTGGCCACGGCCTGAGCGATACGGTCCGGCGCGACGTCCTCGAAATAGGCGACTGCGGCGGTGTGGGGCCCGCCTCCATGGCGCTTGGGGAACTGCGACAGGAACGTCTCCGAAGCCGGGTTGCGCGCCCTTAGCAAGAGGATGACCGGACGTCTGGACAGGGTTGCGTCCAGCACCGCATCCAATGCGCGCTCGTAATCGGGATTCCCGATCGCCCAGAGAATCAGGGCGGGCGCGGGCTCCCGCTGGGTGTTCAGGAGGCGCGCGCGCGCCGTCATCGCCGCGCGTGACCGGCGGATAGAGTCGAGGGTGCGCTGGATCTGCGCCGCAGCGGGCCAGAACGGCAGATCGAACCGTCGGGGCGCAGCCTGGTGTCGGAACCCGATGAAACATGGCTTGTAATCAGCCAAGGCCAGGCCGGCGAGAGCCCGAAACCGTTCGCTGGCCCCCAGCACGACGACCGCGTCAAAGGTTTCCAGCGCCAGCTTCTCTCGGGCCCGGTAAAAGGTCCAGTATTCCGCCCGCAGCACATCGACGGCGTGCAAGGCCACGGCGTCCACGGAGTGCCGTCTCGCGCCCTCTCCGACGATCCCGTCCATGAGCCTACGCGCGCCGGTGAACAGTTCGCCGTGAAAACGGGACGCAGCGGCGGTGTACCAGTAGGCGGCGGTCAGGCTCTCGATCTGGCGCACGCGCGGATCGGCTCCGGCCGTGACGCGGCCGCCGGCCGAGATCACGGTCAGTTCGGTCTCCCCGGGAATGCTGCTCAGGCTGTCGACGGTCCGCGATGACGGCTCGGCCAGCACCAGAACGCGGCCTCGGAGATCCGTTGCGTCGTTTACATTCGAACGTTTGCCTACGCCATCGGCCAGCAAGGGCGTCAGCCGGTCGATCAGCCACACGGCGCATGCGTCGGCGACGGTCGCGCCAATTACGCCCGGCCTGGAAAGGAATGCCCCGAAAAGTCGCACGGCCTCGCCGAAATCCTGCGCGGACATGGCGGCCACCGCGCGCACGAAGTCGATTTCCGGGTTCTGTCCCTCTGGACCTTCGCCGGTCAGGTCGACCGCCTGGGTCTGAAGCACAAAGCGTCGGATCAGGGCGCGATTGCAGCCGCGTTGGACGAGATGCGGCGCCAGGATGGCTGCGTTTCGTGGCGTCGCGCGTACGCCGCCGCGTGCGAAACGGCTGAACAGCACCGCTCCAGCGCGATATCGCAGATCGGGCCGCCGCGCGATGCGTTCGAGGCGCGCCGCAGCGAACGCCGGGGTCATGACGCCGCCGAGGAACGCGCGGCCAGCGACTTGACGAACCGATTGTACTGAACCTGCAATCCCATGGCTTCGATCGCGCCAGCGGGCGCTAGCGCCAGCTGGGGCGCATCCAGCCAAGCGACATCGGCGACCGTCTTGAGCCATGTGAAGCTCGCCTCGATCGCGGCGGCGACCACGGTCTGATCCCAGGTCTCTCTCCACGCCAGATTCTCGATGACGCCAAGACGTCGAACCGCGATGTGGGGGGCCAACAGCGTGACCGAAGCGTCCGCCACCGCCAGCAGCTCTTCATCGACTACGGCGTGGACCGCGCGCAGCCGAGGATGGGCCTTGGCGGCCTGGTCGGCCCAGGCGCTTCCATCAACGGGCAGAGACAGCGGATTGACCCGAGATGGCTGGTAGCTGCCTTCGATCAGGCGGCCAGCGGCCGACCAGTATGCCGAACCCTTCTCCAGCCGAACGATCCGCACGCAATGGCCTCCGTGACGATGCGACCCGCCTGCTCGCTCGGGTTGCTCCCGGTCCGGGGTCAGTATAGCCAAAGCCGCGAAAGGTGAAGCGATGCGCCTGATCGATCCCGACGACTCCTGGACCGGCTGGAGCGCCCTGGCGCGCCTCTTCGACGTGCAGTACGCGGAGTTCCTGGCTCAGGGGTATGCGCTGCCGATCCGATCGGACGCCGGGCTCCACTGGGCCGAGGAGATGCGTCGGCTGGATCGTTCGACGCGCTTTTTTCGCGTCGCCCTGGACGAGCGCGAAAAGATCGTCGGCTTTGCGGAAGCCTCGGTGGCCCGTGCGCCGGCGTGGAAGGGTGGCGACATGATCGGGCGTCTGCGCCACATCTGGGTCGCGCCTGAGAAGCGGAGAGGCGAGGTCGGCGCCAAGCTTATGGCGGCGTCGATGGACTGGCTGAACCAGCACGCTGCAGTGATTTCACACGAGGTTATCGCCTCGAATGCGGCGGCGAACCGGTTCTGGGAACGCCAGGAGATGACCCTTCAGAACAGGATCTACGAGCGCGTGTTCGTCGGCGCGTCATGACCTCGGGCCCGGTGGATCTCGGCGCGAGGCTGTTCAGCGCCGCCCGACGGTATGGAGAACGGATCGCCGTACGATCCGGTCCAGTCGACCTGACGTACGACGAGCTGCTTGGCCGTGCTGGAGGGGTGGCGTCGAACCTCCGCGGCGCAGAAGGCGATTACGTCGGCGTTCTGACCCAGCGCGGCGTCGATGGATACATCGCCATCCACGGCACTGTGCTGGCGGGCAAGGCCTGGGCGCCGCTCAATCCCGCGCTGCCGGACGATCGGCTCGCGGCCATAATCGAGGCGGCGGGGCTGACGACTGTTGTCTGCGACGACGCCTGCTCGGCCATCGCCGATCGACTGGCCGATCGCGCGACGCGACTGACGGTCGTGCGTGTCGACGGGGGGCGTTCCGATCCTGTTTCGCCGCCCCGCAGATCAGCGTCCGACCCAGCCTATCTGTTGTTCACCTCAGGCAGCACGGGCGCGCCAAAGGGGGTGTCGGTCTCTCACGGCAACCTCGCCGCCTATCTGGACGACACGGTCGCGACCTACGCCTTCCGTCCCGACGATGTTCACTCCCAGACCTTCGAGTTCAGCTTCGACCTGAGCGTTCACGACATGATGTGCGCCTGGTCCACGGGCGGCGCGCTCGCGCACATGCCGGCAACGGGCGCCTTCGCCGCTGGGCGGTTCATCGTTGGGTCCGGGATCACCTGCTGGTTCAGCGTTCCCTCGCTCGCCATTCTGATGCAGCGCACGAAGGCCCTGACCCCGGGCGCGTTTCCAAACCTGCGCACTTCGCTGTTCTGCGGCGAGGCGTTGCCGGCTTCGGTGGCTGCGGCCTGGCATGAAGCGGCCCCGAAATCGCGCGTCGACAACCTCTACGGCCCGACCGAGGCGACCATCGCCATCTCCCGCCACACGGTTGACGGCAGCAAGGCGGACGATGGGATCGTGCCGATCGGCAGGGCCTTCTCGGGTCAGACCTTGGCTCTGATCGATGCTGAGGCCCGGCTGATCGAAGGCGAGGGCCAGGGAGAACTGGTGCTGGGCGGCAGCCAACTGACGGGCCGGTATTTTCAAAACCCCGAGGAAACCGAGCGCCGATATTTCGAAGCCGAGGGATCGCAGCGGTATCGGACGGGTGACCTGGCCCGTCGGGATGGAAACGGCGTTTTCCACTTCCTCGGCCGCATGGATTCCCAGATCAAGTTCAACGGCTTCCGCATCGAACTCGGTGATATCGAGCATGCGGGGCGACGCGTTAGCGGCTCGGACGAACTGGTCGCTATTGCGCGCAGAGACGCAGACGGCGTCGTCACTGGTCTGGCGTTGGTCATCGCCGGCCCGCAGAAATCGGCTGCTGAGATTCGGGAGGGATTGGCGGCGCTTCTGCCGCGCTACATGGTGCCGGCGACGGTGAAACTGGTTGACGTCATCCCCAAGAATCTCAATGGGAAGTTCGATCGCGCGGCCGCGTCCGCCCTGCTCGAGAGCGAACGGTGAGGTTCCGGTGACAACCCCCAGTCCGATGTTGCACCACTTCACCGGAGAAGCGCATCCCTATATTCAGGGAGCGCTTACCGCCGATGATTTGCGCCGTTTTCTGGATCGGCTCGGCGCCTTCCGCATCCTGACAGCTCACGCCTATGCGGCCGCCGCCCGAGACGGGTCGTTGCAGCCAGGTGAAATCTGTCTGACCTTCGACGACGCGCTTAAGAGCCAGATCGACATCGCCGCGCCGGTGCTGGCCGAACGGGGGCTGACGGCCTTCTTCTTCGTCTACTCCCAGCCGTTCGTGGCGCCTTCACCGGTCAGCTTCGAAGTCCAGCGCTACTTCCGTAACCGACATTTCGAGACCCCGGAGCAGTTTTATCCGGAGTTCTACGAAACCGCTCGCAAGGCGGGGCTGTCGGCAGCCGTGGACAGAGCGCTGACAACGGAAGAGGCTCAGTCCTGGCTGGCGGAGTACAGCTTCTACAGCGAGGGCGACCGGCGATTTCGCTTCTTCCGCGACCAGTTGGTGACGCCCGAGGTCTATGCCGAGTTGATGATCGAAATGCTGGCTGCTCATTCGGTCGACGTCGCGGCCTTGGCTCGGGAAATCTGGATGACTGACGAAGATCTGCGAACCCTCGCTGACGCAGGACACTGCGTCGGGTTGCATTCATACTCGCATCCCACCACCCTGGGCAGCCTGCCGCCCGGTGTGCAGGAGGAGGAGTACCGGGCCAATGCCCGTCACCTGACTGAAATTCTCGGCGCTCGTCCGACCGTTATGTCTCATCCCAGCAATTCGTATAGCGCACGCACGCTGGAAATTCTCAAAGACCTCGGTGTTACGGTCGGCTTTCGATCGAACGCGACGATGACGCATCCATCGAAGCTGGAACTGCCGCGGCTGGATCACCTCGAGTTCAGCGCCAAGACAGGAGCCGCGTACGCCGCATGACGCTCGACGAGTTCGCCGAAGGTTGCCGCGCCTTCTTGCTGGAGCAGGAGATCGTCGGCACCGAAACCGCGGCCCTGATCGGATTGGACAACGACCTGCTGGCAGGCGGCGTTCTCGACAGTTTCGGCCTGCTGAATCTCGTTATGTATGCCGAGGACGTGTCCGGCACGCCGATCGATGTCACCGAACTTGAAATTCAGGACTTCAGCAGCGTCCGGGCGCTTCACGCCCTGGTGTCGCGGTGAGCGGGGACGCGCTCGACCGCCTGTTGCCGACCCCCGAGGACAGAGCCCGCGCGAGCCTGTCGCCGTCGGAGAACGCCGACACCATCGCGACGATCGCCGCCGGTGTGCTTGCTCTGATCGACGGCCATCTTGAAGAGGCGATGGCCGATTTTCGCTGGATGCAGACCCGTTTTCTTGCCGCGGAGATGCAGTTCAGGCGATCAGGCTCCTACAAGCAGACTGACCCCGGCGATCTGCACAGCGGCATCTATGCGCCCGACGAGATGCGCCGTTACATGACCGGCCTTCTGATGTCGCAGGTGCTCTGGCCACAGCATCGGCGGCTTCTTTCCTGGTATCTAGAGCGCTTCCTCCCCGACTGCGATCCTGAAGGCGGCTATCTGGAGATCGGCCCTGGCCATGGATTGACGCTGGCGCTCAGCGCCAAACGGATGGGGCTGACGAGCGCGCATGGCTGGGACGTCAGCGAGACCAGTCTGGCCATGTCTCGCCAGGCCCTTTCGGCCCTTTCACCGGTGACACGGTTTTGTCCGGCGTTGCGAGATGTGTGCGAGCCACCTCGGGCGGACGATCCGCAAGTCGCCACGGCGGTGCTGGGACAGGTGCTGGAGGTGGTGCCTTCGCCCGAAGCGGCCATGCGCAGCCTGGCTGAACTCGTTCGCCCCGGCGGCAGGCTGTTTCTGAACTGTCCGATCGAAGCGGCGGCGCCCGATCATGTGCGGCGATGGACCCACAGCGATCAGATCGACCACCTGCTCAAACAGAGCGGATTTCGCATACTGCAGACGGAATCCGTCGGTGTGGGCCGGAGCGATGGTCCATCTCTCTACGCCGTGATCGCCGAACGCGCCGCCGAGACGGCATGACGCCGACGCTCTGTGGTCCCGAAGAGGTCGACGAACTTATCGACTTCATCGCCTCGACCTGGGGACCGAGCCACGTGCTGGCGCGCAGCCGGCCCCTGCTGGCTTGGCAATTCGATGGGGCTCGCCTGAAGGGCGCCCAGCCGTCCGACCTGGGAGTGCTGCTGCTGCGCGACGAGGCTCGCCGCATCGTCGCTATGCAGGGGCTGATCGGCGCGCGCGTGGTGCGGGCCGAAGAGACCTTCGATGGGGCCTGGCTTTGCAACTTGATGGCGGCTGAAGGCGCGAGGGCGGCCGGCGCGGGCATGACCATGCTGAAGGCTGTCACCGATCTGGGGCTGGACGTGCTGATGACGGCCGGCATCAATCCGGCCCTGTACCGCGTCTATCCCGCGATGGGGTTCATGGTTCGGCCCCAGATGGGCCGTTGGGTCTGGCTGTCTCGCAGTCGCGCGAACTCTCCCATCATCTCCGCATTCGTAGGGGAGGATGACCGCGCCCGCCCGGCGCAGTCGGCTGATGATTGCGAAAACGTCGATGGGCCGTTCGGTGAGCCTTGGGACCGCCTGTGGTCGACGCGCCCTTCAAACTATTTCGGCGTCGATCGCGACGCCGGCTACTTGAACTGGCGCTATGACAACCACCCGATTTTTGACTACCGCGCGCTGGTGGTTAGAGAAGGGGAGAAATGGCGCGGTCTGGCGATCTATCGGGTGGAGGACATTCTCCCCGACGGCGGGTCGGTGCTGAGGGTCGTGGAGCTTCACGGAGACGAACTGGCGATGGTCAGCCTGCTCCAGGCGTTCGCCCAGAAGGTGGAGAACGAGGGCCACCTCCTTGTCGATTTCGTCGGCGACCGTCCCGGGGGCGAAGCCTTCGCTAAGGCAGGCTGGCGGAGAGCAACGTCAGACCACCACCCCCCGCCCAACCTGTTCCAGCCTCTAGCGCCCGCCTATCGGCCACTGAACTCGGCCTACAAGACATTGACGCCGCGGTTGTCCCGAGCAGACCTCGCCAACCTTTCCGCACTGCGCGCCGATTCCGACCAGGATCGGCCGAATGCGATAGGGTAGGGCATGCCACCAGCCTCCCGCAGCCGGAAGACGACGATCTCCCCTGATCCAGATCCGTTCATCCTTGTCACGGGCCCGATGCGCTCGGGCACGACCCTGATGGGTGAACTCCTGTACTCGCGCGCCTATCGCGAGCCGCGTCACCCCCATCTCGCCTTCGACAATAACGAAGGCCGGACCGTGGCGGCGGTCGGGGCGGAAGGGGCGCCGGCGGCGCAAGATCTGGCGGCCATCCGCAGCGAAATTCTGACCTTGGCGCCCAGTCGCGACCCCAAGGTGCTGGGGGCCAAGGTCACGCACAGGGCATTGGCTCAGATCGAGGCGTTGGAAGCTATTTTTCCGAAGCTTGTCCTGGTGATCTGCGTTCGCGATCCTGTGGCCATCTACCGATCGCACCGCGCGAGACGGAGCTTGTCCGCGGCCGCGGCGTTACAGATTTGCCGGGCGATCAACGTGAATGAGGCGCTGATCACGGCGCGCACGGACGCTCTGATTGTGGAATACGACGAGCTGGTCCGGCGACCCGAACTGGCCATCAGGCGCGTGCTCGCGGCAGCGGGCCTCGATCCCGACCACTATGATTGGGCCAGCCTCCACCAGGGTCGTGTGGCGGCCAACTCATCCTTTTCGTCGGCCGGTGCAGCGCAATTCACCCTCGATCACGGCCTGCGCCGTACCCGTGCTCGTGGTCCTGTTTCGCGGCTCGAGCGAGCTCTCATAGAGACGGCCTGCGAGCCGACATTTCGGCGCCTGGATCTGCCGCTTACCTCGACGAAGGCGGAGCGGACTGGATTGCGCTCGCTGTTCCCGAGCGATCTCTAGCGCAGACGGCCTCGCTCCTTACCCCGCCCCCGGTGCGGTAGACGGCGCAAGCAGCAACCCTGAGACAGGCTGGATAACGCCATTTCTGGCCAAGGCTTCGTCACCCGACAAAGCCACCGCAGGTCCGTCTGGCCCCCTGACGACCAAGCGTTCGCCATCACGCGTAAACGTCAACACCGCGTCAGCCATGGTGCGCATCTTCGCGCCCTCTCCACCGGCACGGTCCACTGCGGCGGCGATGTCGGCTCGCGTCAGGGCTCCGGGCACGATGTGGGCGCGCAGCAGCTGAGCCGCCTGTGCTTTCAAGGCATCGTCCGTCATGTCGGCGTCGCCGCCGGCCGTGGCGAGCGCGTCGTCGGGTGGTGCGAAAAGGGTGTACGGCCCCGTCGCAGCCAGCGCTTCAGTCAGGCCCGTGCTTTCGATCATGGCCTCTAGCCGGGCATGACCCGGGTTTCGCTCCAGCACCGAAGCCAGACTCGCCTCAGCCGGTTGAGCGGAGCCGCTGTCATCGATGTCCGATCGACCGCAAGCCGCGACGGCAATGGCGCCGACAATCAGCGCTCCTCGGATCAGCATCCGCGACATGTCAGACCCCCTCAGGCCAGCAGTTGAATGGCTGTCTGGATCAATCGGGTGTTGGGATCGACCTGATAGACATAGCCGTCGTCGTAGCGGTACCAGCGGTCCGGACCGTCTCGATAGCGATCCCGGTATTGATACGGGACGTTGTAGACGTCGTAGCCTGTCGGCATTTGCTGCCCCACGGTCCAATCCTGGCCTGTAAGCAGGGCGGCGATGGTCTGGATCGCCTGGGTCTGCGGATCGACTCCGTAAACCACGCCGTCGCTGAACCGATAATCGTAGCTGTCACCGAGCCCGTAGTACCGTCCGTAATATTCCGGGACGGGCTGCCAGTCATATTGTCCCGGCCAGGCCGAGCCGATCGACAGGGCGCCCCCCAGAACCGGGATATAGCCGAGCAGAGAACCCTGAGGCGAATACCGGTAGAGATAGCCGTCGCCGTAGCGGTAGTCCCATTCGTCACGGTATGAACGCCAGACGTAGTCGTAGCGCGGTCGCTCGTAGCGGGTGCGCGCGATCTGGCGAAGCTGGCCGGGCGGCAGGCACCACTGGTTCTGCTTGGCGAGGCCGGGCGGGCATCCGTCGATCATGCGCCGATCCGGCTCGCGGCGAAGCCAGACCAGTCGCCGGCCGTCGTCCCGGTCATAGCGGCGGTCCCGACCGTCCCGGTCTCCGCGATCCCGATCGCCGCGATCCCGATCCGCCGTCTTGCCCGGCGGTCTCAGGGCCTCGCGCGCCCGTCGCTCGCCTTCCCTGTCCCGGCGCTCGGCCCACTTGCCGGCGTCGTTATCGCGGCCTCGAGCTTCCGGACGCTCGCGTCGCGGCTCCGCCCGTCCTCCGCGATCCTCGCGCTCCCGGTCCGGGCCGCGGGCCGACCTTTCGCCGCGGTCCCGGTCCGCGCCCTTCCCGGGCGGGCCCCGCTCCGCCCCGCCGCGATCGCGATCACGGCCCTTGCCTTCAGGCTGAGCCTGAACGAGTCCGGGAGCCGCCGCCATAAGGGCGACCGCGACACTTGCGAGCCAGATCGAACGACGCATCGTGAACCTCCGTATGCGAAGTGGCTGAAACGTCCCCACACCAACCCTCGTTCCGCGGATCGCCGGTCCGGTGTCGCTCGCGGTGTGGCGTCTCGCCCCACCTCAGTCGGCGAGCACGCCCGTCGCACGGGCGATCGCAGCCCTCAGCTCAGCGAGGCCGGTTCCCTTTTCGGATGACGTCACGGCGACCGCAGGGTAGGCGGCGGGCCGTTTGGCGATGGCCTTGAGTGTGGACTCGGCGGTGCGCTGGGCCTCGGCTGGCTTGATCTTGTCGGCCTTGGTCAAGACGATCTGATAACTGACGGCAGCGAGGTCGAGGGCGTCTAGAGCCTCCGCATCCACCGGTTTAAGACCGTGGCGAGCGTCGATCAGGAGGTAGACCCGCGACAGGGTGACCCGGCCGCGCAGGTAGTCGCGCCCCAGGTTCTGGAACTTCCTAACCTCGGTCTTTGACGCCTTGGCCCACCCGTAGCCGGGCAGGTCGACCAGGCGGATGCGGTCGTCCAGGGAGAAGAAATTCACCTCGCGCGTCCGCCCCGGTTCGGTCGAGGCGCGAGCCAAGGCCTTCATGCCCACAAGCCCGTTGATCAGGCTGGACTTGCCGACGTTCGACCGGCCCGCGAAGGCGACCTCGGGCCGGTCAGGCTCGGGAAGTTGCTCGATCTTGGCCGCGCCCATGACGAACTCGGCGCGGCGCGAGAACAGCACGCGGGCAGCTTCGATTTCCTCGTCGGTGAAGTCGTCCATGCCGCCCCCAATGCAACCCCTCAAGCCTTCCGGAAACGCGCCAGAAGGTTGTCGATCGGGTTATCCGCCTTGAAGCGGTGCATGATGAAATACTGCTGGATGATCGAGAGAATGTTGTTCCAGGTCCAGTAAATCAGCAGGCCCGCCGCGAACGGCGCCATGATGAAGGTGAACACGATCGGCATCAGGCCGAAGATCCGGCGCTGGACCGGATCCGGCGGCGGCGGGTTCATGGCCATCTGCAGCCACATGGTGAAACCGTAGACGATGGCCAGCACGCTGAGCGACAGGGTGAACCCGCCCATGCCCGTCGCCGACACGCCGATCAGGCCGCCGATCAGCGGGGTCTGGCCCGGGTCCCAGGGGATCAGGCCGAACAGGTTCCAGATGTTGGTGGGGTCGCGGGAGGACAGGTCGCGGATCCAGCCGAAGAAGGGCGCATGGCGCATCTCGATGGTGACGAACAGCACCTTGTACAGGGCGTAGAAGACCGGAATCTGAACCAGAATGGGCAGGCAGCCGGCCAGCGGATTGACCTTCTCCTTCTGGTACAGCCCCATCATTTCCTGCTGGAATTTGGCGGGGTCGTCTTTGTGCTTGGCCTTCAGCTCCTCCATCTTGGGCTGGAGCATCTTCATTTTCGACATGCTCTCGTAGCTCTTGTTGGCCAGCGGGAACATGATCAGCTTGATCACGACGGTCAGCAGCAGGATGGCCACGCCGAAATTGCCGACCAGGCCGTAGAAGAACTCCACGATCAGGAAGATCGGCCGGGTCAGGAACCAGAACATGCCCCAGTCGATGGCCAGGTCGAACTTAGGCACGCCCAGGCTGGATTCGTAGCCTCGAAGAATCTCGGCGCGCTTGGCGCCGGCGAACAGGCGCTGGGTTTCGACGATCTGGCGACCGGGCTGGATCGTCACCTCCTCGCTCATCACCTGCACCTGGTGCAGGTTGGCGCCGCCGACCTCATCGACGGTCAGACGCGCGTCGACCGCGTCGGTCTGGTCGGGAATGATGGCCGCCAGCCAGTATTTGTCGGTGATGCCCAGCCATCCGCCGGTCGAGGCGTAATCGATGCGCGGCTCCTTGACCCAGTCGCCGTACTTTTCCAGCTTCAGCCGGTCGCCCATCACTCCGATGGCGCCCTCGTGCAGGATGAACTGGCGTCCCAGGTCCTCGGGCACACCCTGCCGCTCGACCACGCCGTAGGGGGCCAGGGTCACCGGATCGGCCGACAGATTGGCCACGGTGTCCGCCACCGAGAACATATACTGGTCGTCGATCGAGATAACGCGGGTGAAGCGCAGGCCCGCCCCGTTGTCCCAGACCAGGGTGACGGGCGTCTGCGGCGTCAGGGTTTCGCCCGATGTCAGGGTCCAGTCGGTGTTGGGCCCCGGGACGCCGCCGGCGATATTCTGTCCCAGCCAACCGAACTGGGCGAAATAGGCGTGTTCGGTCCCCTGGGGCCGGAACAGCTCGACTGGCGTGTCGCTGTCCAGGGTTTCGTCGTAGCTGGTCAGGAACAGGTCATCGACGCGCGCGCCGCGCAGCGACAGCGATCCGCGCAGCGTCGGGGTTTCGATCGGCACGCGAGGTCCGGCGGCCTGGGCGGTTCGGCGGTCGGTGAAGACCGGGCCCTCGGGCCGCAGCACCGTGCCCTCGGCGGCCTTCTCCGCCGGGGTCGCGCCCTGCGCCTCCAGCATCGCCTCGCGGCGTTCGGCCTGGGGCTGGAGCACCAGCATCTGGTAGCCGATCAGGATCGCCACCGTGATCACGATGAAGAGGATCGTGTTGCGCGCGTTGTCTTGCTGCATTGGAGCTTAGCGGTCCGTGTCGGAGGGGGCGCGATCTTTCGCGGCGTGTGCCGCACCCGGAGAATGGAGCGCGCCGGCGAGCCTTGTAAGGGCGGAGCGTACGTCGTCAAGCAAACGGAGCCATTCGCGGTCGGCCGTCCCCTGGCGCGCCACCAACACATAGTCGCTGCCGGGCACGCCATGCTTGGGAATGAGGGTGCGCGCGGCCTCGCGCAGACGGCGCTTCGACCTGTTGCGGATCACGGCGCCGCCGACCTTGCGCGTCGCCGTGAAGCCGACGCCTATGGCCTGATCGCCATCCGCCCGGTCCAGGCGCTGGACCACGACGGCGCCATAGGCCTTTGAAACGCCTTTCGCGGCCGCCAGGAACTGGGGCCGCGATGTCAGGCGTCTGATTTTGACGATCTCGTCGGTCACAAGCCCTCGCAGAGGCGGGGCGAGCTGAAGCCCAATCAGGCGGTCAGCTTCTTGCGGCCCTTGGCGCGACGGCGCGCGACGATCTTCTGGCCATTCTTGGTGGCCATGCGCGCGCGGAAGCCGTGACGGCGCTTGCGCACGAGTCGGGACGGCTGGTAGGTCCGCTTCACGGTCGGCTCCAATACAAAAAGTGCGGCGGACAAGGCGGTCCGTCGCGGGAGGCGGGCGTATAGGTCGAAAGGTCGGCGTCTGTCAACGCCGCGCCTGCGTTCCTGGAGCGAGATGCGCAACTTCGGCCGGTTCATCCCCCTGATCGTGATCCTGGCGTTAGCCGGGCTGATTTTCGCCATGGGCTGGCACCGCTATCTCTCGCTCGACACCCTGAGGGAGCATGGCGGCGCGCTGCGGGAATTCGCGCGTGAGAACTATGCGCTCAGCCTGCTGGCCCTGGTTCTGATCTTCGCGCTGGCGACGGCCAGCGTGGTTCCCGGCGTCTTCTTCCTGACGATCACGGCCGGCTATCTCTTCGGGCCGTGGGTGGGCGGCGTGGCCACCGCCCTGGCGGCGACCCTCGGCGCCACCGTGATCTATTATGTGGCGCGCACCGCGCTGGGCGAGAGCCTGCGGAAGAAGGCGGAGGCCAACCAGGGCGGGATGCTGCAGAAGATATGCGAGGGCGTCGACCGCGACACCTTCTCCTATGTGCTGGCGGCGCGCCTGGTGGTCACCGTGCCCTTCCACCTGATCAACCTGGCGGCCGGGGTGATCTCCGCCCCCTTGCGGCCGTATCTCGGCGCTACATTTCTGGGGCTGTTGCCCGCCCACGTGATCTATTGCTGGATCGGGTCGGGCCTTTCGGAGGTGCTGGCCCGGGATGCCGATCCTGACCTCACATCGCTGATGCGTGAGTTCGCCCTGCCCCTGGCCGGCGTGGCGCTGCTGGCCATCGTGCTGCCCCTGGCCTTTCGCCTGTGGCGCAAGCGGCGCGGGGCGGCGCCGGCATGAGCGAGCGCGGTCTGGACACGCTGACGGACGCGGAGGACGCCGCCGGGCGGCGCGCGCCTTGGCTGGCCGGCGACCGGGTGAAGGACATGCGCCCGCGCCTGCGGCTGTCGCGGCCGCGCTTTCGATCCCCCGCCGGCCTGTCGACGCGTCTGTTGCTGCTAACCGGGGTTTTCGCGGTCGTGGTCGAGGCCCTGATCGTGGCGCCCTCGGCCGCCTCCTTCCATGAGCGCTGGCTGCTCGATCGGGTGCGAGTGGCCGAGGCGGCCTCCGTTGGGGTCGAGGCCCTGCCCTATTCCGAGGTCGAGGATGACACCGCCCGCCAGCTGCTCGAGATCGGCGGCGTCCAGGCCATCGCGGTCGGCGAACAGGGCGTGCGGCGGCTGCTGCTCGAGGCGCCGACGCTGAGCCGCGCGCCGGACTTCATCGACCTGAGGCAGTCGGACTGGGTGGCGCGCACCCTGGATCCGTGGCGCACGCTGCTGGGTCCCGACGACCGGTCGATCCGGGTCATGGCGCGGCCGCGGTATCGCTCCGGCGACTTCATCGAAGTGATCGCCCCGGTGCAGCCGCTGAAGGCCGAGCTGCGGGAATTCCTTTTGCAGAGCCTTTTGCTGTCGCTGCTGATCTCGGCCCTGGCCGGCACGGCGCTTTACGCGGCCCTTGCCTATCTGGTGCTGGCCCCAATGCGGCGGGTGACGGCTTCGATCGAGCGGTTCCGGGCCGAGCCCGAGGCGCCCTCGACCGTCGCCCCCTCGGGCCGCCGCGACGAGATCGGTCGGGTCGAGGAGGAGCTGGACCGGATGCAGGAAGAGGTGCGCGGCGCCCTGCGCTCGCGCGCCCGGCTGGTGGCGCTGGGCGAGGCGGTGGCCAAGATCAACCACGACCTCCGGAACATGCTGACGTCGGCCCAGCTTGCTTCTGAGCGATTGGCCGCATCGGCCGATCCCAATGTGGCCAAGGCCCTGCCGCGTCTCGAACGCGCCCTGAACCGCGCCGCCGCCCTGGCCCAGAACACCCTGGACTATGGCCGATCAGAAGAGCCGCCGCCGGTGCTGGCGCGCCTGCCCCTTGGGCCCGCCCTCAGCGCCGCGGCCGAGGACGCCGGGCTGGAGCGCGACGGGGTGCGGCTGGAGAAAAAGCTGCCGGCCCGCGCCACCATCCACGCCGATGCCGACCAGCTGCACCGCATCCTGGTCAATCTGATGAAGAACGCCCGCCAGGCCATCCAGGCCGATGTCCGCCGCCAGGGCAGGGGCGTGGTCCGGGTCACGGCCAAGACCTCGGACGACCGGCTGATCCTGCGCATCGCCGACGATGGGCCGGGCATCCCCGACCGCCTCGCCGAACGCCTGTTCCAGCCATTCGTCTCCGGTGGCGGCCAGGGCGCGGGCCTCGGCCTGACCATCTCCCGAGAATTGGCCGCCAACCACGGCGGCGTGCTCAACCTGATCGAGACGGGGCCGAGGGGCACGGTGTTCGAGCTGGCGTTGCCGGTTTAGGGAGGGGGAGCGGTGACTGTTTTCGACCCGTTGCGGACGTTCAGCGCCACTTCAAGATGATGGTGCCTGCGACAATCATCGCGATGCCTGCGCCCGCTCCAACCGCGAAGATGGCCAGCTCTTGCGCTGACAACGCCTGCCATTCGATCAGCGGACCGCGTCCACGCCTCCCGCCAATGAATGGATAGATGAAGGCCGCTGCTATGGGAGCGCCCAAGCCGACTAAAAAGTAGCCGCTCGCACGTCTGTGTTGGTCTTGACCATCACCCATGCGCCCCATCAAACCATCCCAAGCGGCCGACCACCACCCGCTTTCAATCAGGCATCGGCTCTCAAGTCCGCTTCCGACCCATAGCGGACGTTGCGCCGATGCAAGGTCCAAGGTCAGGATGTCGGTCGCCAACCCTGATAATGGGGCAGGAGGCGTGATGCGCTATCTCGGAGCGGCCATCGGCTTTTGCGTCATAACGGCGGCCTTCTGGACCGCGACCGTAATGGTCCTCGGTGCCTTGGTCATGGCTCATTGCGTCCTGAGCGACGCCCAGATCGACGCCGGCGAAACCTGCACCCAACTCGCCGACCTGTTTTTCTGGCCGACCCTGATAGTGGCAGTCCTCAGCTTCGTCGGCATCCAATGGCTCTTCGTACGCTGGGCTCTGTGTAGACGCACAGAGCGGTAGTTCCGCTTCCCACCCAGTGCGGAGATCCAAAGAGTCCGTTTCACGCCTCCACCTGCTAAACTCCTTCCGTGACCTTTTCCGATGACGAGATCGAGCGCTATGCCCGGCATCTGGTGCTGGCCGAGGTGGGCGGGCCGGGGCAGCAGCGGCTGAAGGCGGCGCGGGTGATGATCGTCGGCCTGGGCGGGGTCGGCGGGCCGGCGGCGCAGTATCTGGCGGCGGCGGGCGTGGGGCGGCTGACCCTGGTCGATCCGGACATCGTCAGCCTGTCGAACCTTCAGCGCCAGGTGCTGTTCGCTACCGCCGACGTCGGCCGACCCAAGGTCGAGGTGGGGGCCGAGCGGCTGGGCGCGCTCAATCCGCACGTCGAGATCGAGGCCGTGGCCCAGCCCTTCGAGGCCGTGGCGGATCGCGTGGGCGAGCATGACCTGGTGCTGGATGGGACCGACGACTTCGCCGTGCGCCATGCGGTCAACGCGGCCTGCGTGACGGCGGGCGTTCCCCTGGTGTCCGGCGCCCTGGGTCGATGGAGCGGCCAGGTGGCGGTGTTCGAGGGCCGACCCTGCTATCGCTGCCTCGTCCCAGAGGCGCCGACCGACGCGGAGACCTGCGCCCGCACCGGCGTCGTCGGCGCCATCGCCGGGGTGGTCGGGACGCTGGCGGCGCTGGAGGCCGTCAAGCGGATCACCGGCGCTGGCCAGCCTCTCAGCGGCCGGATGATGATCGTCGACGGCCTGTCCGGCGCGGCGCGGACGGTGGCGGTGGCGGCCGATCCCGACTGCCTGGTGTGCGGGCAGGGCGCTCTCTCAACCGCTCCTTAACCGCGATGATTCACCAATCGGGTCTCAAGCTTGGCGGGGCCTCGTGGCGTGATGACAGACCTGAAGACCGATGTGGTGTTGCGCGGCGACTGCGTGGAGACCCTGCGTGGACTGCCCGACCGGTCGGTCGATCTGATCTTCGCCGACCCGCCCTATAATCTGCAGCTGGGCGGAGACCTGACCCGGCCGGACAATTCCAGGGTCGACGCCGTCGACGACGACTGGGACAAGTTCGACAGCTTCGCCACGTACGACGCCTTCACGCGCGCCTGGCTCACGGAATGCCGCCGCGTGTTGAAGGACGAAGGCTCGATCTGGGTGATCGGCAGCTACCACAACGTCTTCAGGCTCGGTGTGGCGGTCCAGGACCTGGGGTTCTGGGTGCTGAACGACATCATCTGGCGCAAGTCCAATCCGATGCCGAACTTCAAGGGCACGCGCTTCACCAACGCGCACGAGACCCTGATCTGGGCGACCAAGAGCCGCGAGCAGAAGCGCTACACCTTCAACTACGACGCGCTGAAGGCCTTCAACGAAGACGTCCAGATGCGCTCGGACTGGACGCTGGCGCTGTGCACCGGCGAGGAGCGGCTGAAGGACGCCGACGGCCGCAAGGCCCACCCGACCCAGAAGCCCGAGGGGCTGCTGCACCGGGTGCTGCTGGCCGCCAGCCGACCGGGCGACGTCGTGCTGGACCCCTTCTTCGGCACGGGCACCACCGGGGCGGCGGCGCGCCGCCTGGGCCGCAAGTTCATCGGCATCGAACGCGACGAGACCTATGCCGCCCTGGCCGAGCGCCGCATCGCCGAGGTCATCCCGGCCTCGCCCGACGATCTCAAGGTGATGGGCTCCAAGAAGTCCGAGCCCAAGGTGCCGTTCGGCGCCCTGGTCGAGGCCGGGCTGCTGCGGCCCGGCGACAGCCTGTATTGCCCCAGGGGCGAGCGCGAGGCGCGGGTCCGGGCCGACGGTTCGCTGATCTCGGGCGACCTGACCGGCTCGATCCACAAGCTGGGCGCGCTGCTGGAGAACGCGCCGGCCTGCAACGGCTGGACCTACTGGCGCTTCAAATCCGACACCGGCCTGCGCTCCATCGACGCCCTGAGGGCCGAGGTGCGGGCGGGGATGCAGTGATCGTGAGTCGTGATTGGTGAGTCGTGAGTAGGACGCGCCCGCATTCACGATTCACGACTCACCACTCACGACCTTGCAGGCATCCCTTCCGCCCCCTGCGACGTTACGGCCTCGCTTTCTGGGAGGATCGGACATGCGGTGGCAGGGCGGACGGCGTGGTGGCGGGATTGAAGACCGGCGCGGGATGGGCGGCGGCGCGATGGCGGGGGGCGGCATCGGCGTCGCCATCCTGGGGCTGATCGGCTACTTCGTCTTCGGCATCGATCCCCAGACCACGACTCAGGTGGCGTCCAGTCTGGGCGGCGCGACCCAGCAGCAGGGCGAGGTCGGCACTCCCGAGGATCAGGCCGGCCAGTTCGTCGATGTGATCGGGACCAATGTCTCCGATGTCTGGACTCAGGCCATGCCCGGCTACCGTGCTCCGAACATCGTCCTCTACGAACAGGGCACCGGCACCCAGTGCGGCTACGGCCAGGCGGCGATGGGGCCGTTCTACTGCCCGGCCGATCAGACGGTCTATCTGGACCTCGGCTTCTGGCGACAGCTGCAGGAGCTGGGCGGGGGCGGGGATTTCGCCCAGGCCTATGTGATCGCCCACGAGATCGGCCACCACGTCCAGACCCTGAATGGGGCTTCGGGTCGGACCCGCCAGGCGCAGCAGAATGCGTCAAGCCAAGGCGAGGCCAATGCCGCCTCGGTGGCGCTGGAGCTGCAGGCCGACTGCTACGCCGGGGTCTGGGCCGCCAACGCCGCCGCCGTCTCGGGCGGCCAGGTGGCGCTGGAATCGGGCGACCTCGAGGAAGGCATGAACACCGCCGCCGCCATCGGCGACGACGCCCTGACCGGCGGGCGGGCCAGCCCGGAAAGCTTCACCCACGGCACGTCGGATCAGCGCGTCGCCTGGCTGCGTCGCGGCTATCAGTCCGGCGATCCGGCCGCCTGCGCCACGGGCGCCTGATCCACTACCCGGATATCAAAGAGCGCAGGCCAGTTCTTGCCGGTGACGAACAGGCGACGGCCCTCGGCGTCCCAGGCGATGCCGTTCAGCACGTCGTCCAGCGGATCGCGCTGATCCGGTGGCAGCAGGCCGGTCAGGTCGACCCAGGCCAGAACGCGGCCTGACTGAGGGTCGATGCGAGCGATGCGGTCGGTCTGCCAGACATTGGCCCAGACTTCGCCGGGGGCGGGCCCCGAGCCGTCGGGATCGATCCATTCCAGCTCGTTCAGATCGACCACGGGGCGACCGTCGTCGGTGACGGTGACCCGACCCGTCTCGGCCAGACTTTCGGGATCGAGAAAGCGCAGCTCGGCCGTGCCGTCGCTCATGATCAGGCGACGGCCGTCCTGGGTCAGGCCCCAGCCCTCGCCGGGGTAGGTGAAGCCGGTGATCGGGGCCAGGGTGTCGATGTCCCAGACAAAGCCGGTCTGACTGCGCCACGTCAGGCTGATCAGCCGGTCGCCCCAGTAGGTCAGGCCCTCGCCGAAATAGACGGTGGCGAGCTCGCGCCGCTCCAGCACCACGCCGTCCTCCAGCCGCACGCGGCGGATGGTCGATGGATACTGGCCTGTGGATTCGTAGAGCAGACCGTCGCGATAGATCAGGCCCTGGGTGAAGGCCGTGGGGTCATGCGGATAGCGCCGCACCACTTCATAGGTCTGAACCGGCGCGGGCCCCTCGGACGCGGGCGCCGCGGCGATCGGGCCGGCCGGGGCCATGCCCTGAGCCGAGGCGCAGCCGCCGACCGCAAGGCCGGCGACTACGATCAAGGCGGCCCAGGCGCGGGCCATGCGTCAGGCGGGTTCGTTGGCGGCTTCGGCCTCGGCGGCGCGCGCCTTCTGCTCGGCGGCGTCGGCCTGGGCTCGCAGGGTCGTCGCTTTCTGCCGCTTGGTCTCGGCCCGACGGCTCCACATGTTGAGGATCTCCACCCCCGCCGAGAAGGCCATGGCGGCGTAGATGTAGCCCTTGGGCACATAGGCGCCGAAGCCCTCGGCGATCAGCACCATGCCGATCATCAGCAGGAAGCCCAGGGCCAGCATGACCACGGTCGGGTTTTTGTCGATGAAATCGCCCAGCGGGTCGGCCGCCAGCAGCATGACGGTGATGGCCACGAGCACGGCGACGACCATGATCGGCAGGTGCTCGGTCATGCCGACGGCGGTCAGGATCGAGTCGATCGAGAACACCAGGTCGATCAGGATGATCTGGAAGATCGCAGCCCCAGCGTTGTTGATGACTACCGCCTTCTTGTCGAGAACGTCGTTGTCCGACGGGGTAGGATCGACCGAGTGGTGAATCTCCTTGGTCGCCTTCCACATCAGGAACAGGCCGCCGGCGATCAGGATCACGTCCTTCCACGAGAACTCGTTGCCCATGACCGTGAAGATGGGCGCGGTCAGGGTGACGATCCACGCGATGGTCGACAGCAGAACCAGGCGCATCACCAGCGCCAGTCCGATACCGATGCGGCGCACGCGCGAGCGGTGCTCGGGCGGCAGCTTGTTCGACAGGATCGAAATGAAGATCAGATTGTCGATGCCCAGCACCACTTCCATCACGATCAGGGTGATGAGGGCGGCCCAGGCGGCGGGGTCGGAGAGAAGAGGGATTATGCTGTCGAGCATCGTGGGTTCCTGCGCATAAGGCTGCGTCGGTAAGCGCTAGGAGGCTTGGCCGTTCCGATCAAGCGCCCGTGATGCGACATCGTGGCCGGCGGTCGCTCAATCCTCGGCCTCAATTTCGGCCACCAGCGGGAAATGATCCGAGATCACCCGGCCATCGAAGGAGTCGGTCAGGGTCGAGAAATTCAGCACCTCCACCCCGTCGCCGACGAAGATATGGTCGATCGCCTCGCCGTCCGTGCGGCGGATGTCGAAGCCGTTGAAGGTGCCCTCCGGCCCCGCGACACGCGGGCTGACTCGCCGGGCGTCGGCCAGCCCACCCTCGACGATACGGCGATAGGGGGCGGTGCCGGGTCCGGTGTTGAAATCGCCCAGAGCGACCTCGACCGCGCCGTCGGCCACCGGCAGGTCGGCGAGAATGCGGGCGCACTGAAGCCGCGCCTCCTCGCCCTCGTGATCAAAATGGGTATTGCGCACGTCCCACAGCTGGCCATCGGCGCGGTCGCGCAGCAGGACGCGGGTGATGGTGCGCGGATAGGCCGAATCCCATCCCTTGGACGGCCGGTCCGGTGTCGGCGAGCACCACAGGGTCTGGCGCTCCAGCGCCTCGAAGCGAGAGGTTCGCCAGAACAAGGTGGCGCTCTCGGCCGTGCGACTGTCGTCGCGCCCCAGGCCATAGCTCTCGAAGCCGGGCAGCTGGCGACCCAGCCAGCGGACCACCTGACGCTTGGACTCCTGAACGCCGAGAATGTCGGGATCGACCCGCCGGATTTGTGCGGCCAGATGGGGCCGGCGCTCGGGCCAGCTGGGCGTGTCCTGGGCCAGGGCGACGCGGATGTTGTAGCTCATCACCCGGATCGGCGGGGCTTCCTGGCCGATCGCCGCGGGACCGGGCTGGGCCGCCAATTCGCGGGAGGCGGGGCTGGCCGCGACCGGCGGTTCGCTCTGGGCCTCGGGTGAACAGGCCACAAGAAACATGCCGGCGAGGAGGAGGGCGCTGCGGAGGGACATAATGGCCTGATCAGAAGGAGACGAACGTCACCATCCTACTGCGCCGCCGCTGAATAAAGCCCCGCCGGCCCGCGTCCTTGCGACGCGCCGCCTCGGTTGCGATGGGCCGGACCCCGTGCTATCAGGCGCCCGCCTTGGCGAGGACGGTTCCGAGAGGAACTGTCGCTAGCGTGCTTTCATTCAGCATTTCAGAGGCTTGGCTGGCGCGGAGATTCCGCCGCCGGTCGCGACCCAGACGCTCACAGCGGACTTTTATACGTGGCCATGGATTTCAGGACGACGGAAGTCGGCGACCGGTACGCACAGGCGCTGTTCGATCTCGCCGACGAGACGGGCGCGCTCGAGGCTGTTCGCGCCGATCTCAAGTCTCTGGCCGCGGCCTGGAAGGACAGCGCCGACCTGCGTCGCCTGGCCACTTCACCGGTCATCTCGGACGATGATCAGGGCAAGGGTTTGGTCGCCATCGCCGACAAGGCGAAGTTCAATCCGACGACCCGCAATTTCCTGGGTCTTCTGGCCCAGAACGGCCGCTCCGGTGATCTGACCGCCGTGATTGCCGGCTTTGAGCGCCTCTATGCCAAGAAGACCGGCGTGGTCGCCGCCGAGCTGGTCTCAGCCCAGGCGCTGGACGCCGGCCAGATGGCCAAGATCAAGACGGCCCTGCGCGCGGCGCTGGGCGGTCGCGATCCCGAACTCACCGCTCGGGTCGATCCGTCGATCCTGGGCGGCCTGAAGGTCAAGGTGGGCTCCAAGCTTTACGACGCCTCGCTGAAGACCAAGCTCGACCAGATGAAATTCGCGCTCAAGCGCGCCTAACCGCCTTTGAATTGACGCCCCGGACGGCTCCGCCGCTCCGATCAGACCAAGACGAAAGAGCCAGTCATGGACATCCGCGCCGCTGAAATCTCGGCCATCCTCAAGTCGCAGATCGCCAACTTCGGCGTTGAAGCCGACGTTTCCGACGTCGGCCAGGTGCTGTCGGTCGGCGACGGCATCGCCCGCATCCACGGTCTGGACAATGTCCAGGCCGGCGAGATGATCGAATTCCCCAAGGCCGGGGTGAAGGGCATGGCCCTGAACCTGGAGCGCGACAACGTCGGCGCCGTGATCTTCGGCCAGGACAGCCAGATCGCCGAGGGCGACGAGGTCCGTCGTCTGGGCGAGATCGTGGACGTGCCAGTCGGCAAGGGTCTGCTGGGTCGCGTCGTCAATCCGCTGGGTGAGCCGATCGACGGCAAGGGCCCGATCCAGTTCACTGAGCGCCGCCGCGTGGACGTCAAGGCGCCGGGCATCATTCCCCGCAAATCGGTTCACGAGCCGATGCAGACGGGCCTGAAGGCCATCGACACCCTGATCCCCGTCGGCCGCGGCCAGCGCGAGCTGATCATCGGCGACCGTCAGGTCGGCAAGACCGCTGTCGCCATCGACACCATCCTGAACCAGAAATCGGTCAACGCCACCGACGACGAGAGCGCCAAGCTCTACTGCATCTACGTCGCCATCGGCCAGAAGCGCTCGACCGTGGCCCAGATCGTCAAGACGCTCGAGGAAGCGGGCGCGATGGAATACACCATCGTCGTCGCCGCCACGGCGTCGGAGCCGGCGCCCCTGCAGTTCCTGGCCCCCTTCTCGGGCACGGCCATGGGCGAGTATTTCCGCGACAACGGCATGCACGGCCTGATCGTCTATGATGACCTGTCGAAGCAGGCGGTCGCCTACCGCCAGATGTCGCTGCTGCTGCGCCGCCCGCCGGGCCGCGAGGCCTATCCGGGCGACGTCTTCTATCTGCACAGCCGCCTGCTGGAGCGTTCGGCCAAGCTGAACGCGGACAACGGCTCGGGCTCGCTGACCGCCCTGCCGCTGATCGAGACCCAGGCCAACGACGTGTCGGCCTACATTCCGACGAACGTGATCTCGATCACCGACGGCCAGATCTTCCTGGAATCCGACCTGTTCTATCAGGGCATCCGCCCGGCCGTGAACGTCGGCATCTCGGTGTCGCGCGTGGGCTCTTCGGCCCAGACCAAGGCGATGAAGAAGGTCGCCGGCACCATCAAGGGCGAGCTGGCCCAGTATCGGGAGATGGCCGCCTTCGCCAAATTCGGATCGGACCTGGACGCCTCGACCCAGAAGCTGCTGGCCCGCGGCGCGCGCCTGACCGAGCTGCTGAAGCAGCCGCAGTACAGCCCGCTGACCATGGAAGAGCAGGTCATCTCGGTCTACGCCGGCACCCGCGGCTATCTGGACGCCATCGCCGTGGCCGACATCGGCCGCTTCGAATCCGAGCTGCTGGCGCGGGTGAAGTCCTCCAAGCCGGGCCTGCTGGACGGCATCCGCACCAAGAAGGACCTGACGCCCGAGCTGGAATCCGAGCTGAAGGCCGTCCTGGACGACTTCACCAAGACCTTCGCCTGAGCCCTGACCACGGAAAGCTGAGAGAGTAGCGCCGGATGGCCAGCCTCAAGGAAATGCGCAATCGGATCGGAAGCGTGAAAGCCACGCAGAAGATCACGAAGGCCATGCAGATGGTCGCGGCGGCCAAGCTGAAGCGCGCCCAGGATCAGGCCGAGAGCGCCCGGCCCTATGCCGAGCGCATGGCCGCGGTTATCGCCAATCTGGCGGCGGGTGTGTCCGGCGACGGCGCGCCCAAGCTGCTGGCCGGCACCGGCTCGGACCAGAAGCACCTCGTTGTGGTGGCCACGGCCGACAAGGGTCTGGCCGGCGGCTTCTCGACCAATGTGGTCCGCGCCGCCCGCGACCGCATCAAGGAGCTGATCGCCAACGGTAAGGACGTCCAGATCATCGCCGTAGGCCGCAAGTCGCGCGACCAGCTGACCCGGCTGTTCGGCGCCCGCGTGGTGAAGACCTTCGAGCTGAGCGAGCACAAGACCTTGGGTCTGCCGGCCGCCCAGCCGATCGCCGAGATGATCGCCGAGGAGTTCGAGGCCGGCCGCGCCGACGTCGTCACCCTGTTCTACAGCCGCTTCAAGTCGGTGATCAGCCAGGTCCCGACCGCCAACCAGCTGGTCCCGGCCGTGGTCGGCGCGGAGGCCGAGCCGATCGACCTGAACGGCGCCGTCTATGAGTACGAGCCCTCGGAAGAGGAAATCCTCGAGACCCTGCTGCCGCGCAACCTGACCACCCAAATCCTGGCCGCCCTGTACGAGAACCAGGCGGGCTTCTTCGGCTCGCAGATGGCGGCGATGGACAACGCCACGCGCAACGCCGGCGACCTCATTAACGCCCTGACGCTGCAGTATAACCGCTCCCGCCAGGCCCAGATCACCACCGAGCTGATCGAGATCATCGCCGGTGCCGAAGCCCTCTGATCCCGACCGACACGACATTCCGAACCGGACCCACGCCATGACCGACACCGTCGCCCCCAAGAAGACCCCCGCCAAGAAGCCGGCCGCCAAAAAGGCCGCTCCCGCCGCCCAGGCCGCCGCCGGCGCGCCCGTTCAGGCCGTCGCCACCGGCAAGATCGCCCAGGTCATCGGCGCCGTCGTCGACGTCGAGTTCGAAGGTCACCTGCCGGCGATCCTCAGCGCCCTGACCACCGAGAACACCGACCAGAAGACGGGCGAGCCCTTCCAGTTGGTGCTTGAGGTCGCCCAGCACCTGGGTGAGAACATGGTCCGCACCATCGCCATGGACACCACCGAGGGCCTGACCCGCGGCCAGCCCGTGACCGACACCGGCGAGTCCATCCTGGCGCCGGTCGGCCCCGGCACCCTGGGCCGTATCATGAACGTGGTCGGCGCGCCGATCGACGAGCAGGGCCCGATCAAGACGACGATGTACCGTCCGATCCACCGCGAGGCGCCCAGCTTCGAGGAACAGTCGACCTCGTCGGAAATCCTGGTCACCGGCATCAAGGTCATCGACCTGATGTGCCCCTACACCAAGGGCGGCAAGATCGGCCTGTTCGGCGGCGCCGGCGTCGGCAAGACCGTGACCATGCAGGAGCTGATCAACAACATCGCCAAGGCCTATGGCGGCTATTCCGTCCTGGCCGGCGTCGGTGAGCGCACCCGCGAGGGCAACGACCTGTATCACGAGATGATCGAGTCCAACGTGAACGTGGACCCGACCAAGAACAACGGCTCGACCGAGGGCTCCAAGTGCGCCCTGGTCTATGGCCAGATGAACGAGCCTCCCGGCGCCCGCGCCCGCGTCGCCCTGACCGGCCTGGCCCAGGCCGAGTACTTCCGCGACGAGGAAGGCAAGGACGTGCTGCTGTTCGTCGACAACATCTTCCGCTTCACCCAGGCCGGCTCGGAAGTGTCGGCTCTGCTGGGCCGCATCCCGTCGGCGGTGGGCTATCAGCCGACCCTGGCCACCGAGATGGGCAATCTACAGGAGCGGATCACCTCGACCAAGAAGGGCTCGATCACCTCGGTCCAGGCCATCTACGTCCCCGCCGACGACCTGACCGACCCGGCGCCCGCCGCCTCCTTCGCCCACCTGGACGCGACGACCGTGCTCAGCCGCGACATCGCCGCCCAGGCCATCTTCCCGGCCGTGGACCCGCTGGACTCGACCTCGCGGATCATGGACCCGCTGGTCATCGGCGAAGAGCACTATCAAGTGGCCCGTTCGGTCCAGGAAGTGCTGCAGCAGTACAAGGGCCTGAAGGACATCATCGCCATCCTGGGGATGGACGAGCTGTCGGAAGACGACAAGCTGGTCGTCTCGCGCGCCCGCAAGATCCAGCGCTTCCTGTCGCAGCCCTTCTTCGTGGCCGAGCAGTTCACCAACTCGCCGGGCAAGTTCGTCGAGCTGGCCGACACCATCCGCTCGTTCAAGGCCATCGTCGCCGGCGAGTACGACCACCTGCCGGAAGCCGCCTTCTACATGGTCGGCGCCATCGAGGAAGCCGTGGAGAAGGCCCAGAAGATGGCGGCGGACGCCTGATGGCCGGAAAGCTGAACTTCTCCCTGGTCGCCCCGGAGCGCGAGGTCTTCGCGGGTCTGGTCGATCAGGTCGACGCCCCGGGCGTGGAGGGCGATTTCGGCGTGCTGCCGGATCACGCGCCCTTCATGACCGCGCTGCGCGAGGGCCCGGTCACGGTCATCGACGGCGGCAATCGTCGGGTGTTCGCGGTCAAGGGCGGCTTCGCCGACGTGACTCCCGCCGGCCTCACCATCCTGGCCGAGGAAGCCACCGAGGTCTCCGCCGCGTAAGGCGAAGCGTCAATCACAACCTTCCGCGCCCCAGTCCGCTTACGCGGGCTGGGGCGTTTCGTTGAGGGCTTCGGGGGTGCGTTCGGCGAACTGGCCGCCGTCGCGATAGCGCCACAGATAGGATGGGGCGATGGCCTCCAGTCCGGTGGGCTCGATGCCGAGGTCGTTGAGCCCCAAGGCGCCGTCCGAAACCACATTGTCGGACTGCAGCATCACCACCTGATCGCGGGTCAGAGCCGGCGCGATTCCAATCATGGCGGTCATCTGGGCGAAACCGCCGAGGATGCGGGCGATGGGGAACGGTACCGGGGCCAGGAAGCGGCTGCGGTTGGTCTCGCGCAGGATCAGCTCCAGGATCTGGCGGAAGGTCCAGACGGCCGGGCCGCCCAGCTCGTAAGTTCTGCCCTCGGTCCCGGCGTCGGTGGTGGCGCGGGCGATGGCCTCGGCCAGATCGCCGACATAGACGGGCTGGAACCGGGTATGGCCGCCGCCGATCAGGGGCAGGGCCGGAGCCATCGTCGCCATCTGGCCAAACTTGTTCAGGAAGCCGTCGCCGGCCCCGAACACGATCGAGGGGCGCAGGATCACCGCGCCGGGGATCGCCGCCCGCACGGCGGCCTCGCCCTGGCCCTTGGAGCGGCCGTAGGCACCCTCAGCGTTCTCGTCGGCGCCGATGGCCGAAACCTGGACTAGGCGGGTCACGCCGTCGGCCGCGGCAGCCTTGGCGATCCGTTCAGCCGCCTCGACGTGCATGGTCTGGAAATCGGCCGAGCCGGTCTCGTACAGCACCCCGACCAGATTGACTGCCGCATCGGCGCCGCGCAGGGCCGCCTCGACATCGGCGTCGCGCCGCACGTCACAGCGCACGATCTGGATCTGGCCGACATCGCCCATGGGCTTCAGGTCGACGGCGTGGTGCGGGCGCCGCACCGCGACGCGAACGCGCCAGCCGCGTTTGGCCAGGGCGCGCACGGCCTGGGTCCCGACAAAGCCGGACCCCCCGAAAACCACCACCAGACCCGGACCGCTGACCGCCATGTCGCCTGCTCGCCTTCATCGCCTCTGGCCGGCGCGTCGCCGGCCCGTGAGGCCATAGAACAGCCCGCCCGCGCGGGCAACGCGCCAGAACAGCTGAGAACACGCCAGAAACCGCTAAAGGCCGTTGACCGGGGTGGAGTCCTCCCTTAAGGGTCCGCGCCTTCCGGATGGACAAGCCTTTCACGAGGCGAGGCCGACCGGGCCCAGATGGCGGAATTGGTAGACGCGCTGGCTTCAGGTGCCAGTGGCTGAAAGGCCGTGGAGGTTCGAGTCCTCTTCTGGGCACCATTTTCAAACGGCGTCGTGTCCTCGGATGCGGCGCCGTTTTTGGTTTGGGGCGCCGTCCGCTACTGACAGAGCGAAGATTCGGCTAAGGACAGGCGCATGACCATTCATCTGCACAAAGGCGACCTGCCCGACGGCCTGGACCTGGGGCCAGAGGTGGCGGTGGATTCCGAGACCCTCGGCCTGCGCTTTCGCCGCGACCCGCTGTGCGTCGTCCAGCTCTCGGCCGGGGACGGCGACGCCCATGTGGTCCAGCTGGATCGCCAGACCTATGACTGTCCGAACCTGAAGCGGCTGCTGGCCGATCCCGGCTCGCTGAAAATCTTCCACTTCGGCCGCTTCGACATCGGCATGTTCCAGCTGCACCTGGGGGTCGAGACCCGCCCGGTCTATTGCACCAAGATCGCCTCCAAGCTGGCGCGCACCTATACCGACCGGCACGGCCTCAAGGATGTGGCCCGTGAGATGGCCGGCGTGGACCTTTCCAAGGCCCAGCAGTCCTCGGACTGGGGCGCCGAGACGCTCAGCCCTGAGCAACTCGCCTATGCGGCGTCGGACGTGCTCCACCTGCACGCCATCAAGCGGCGGCTGGACATGATGCTGGCCCGCCAGAACCGCACCGAACTGGCCCGCGCCTGTTTCGATTTCCTGCCCGTGCGCAGCCGCCTCGATCTCGAGGGCTGGGACGAGGTGGACATCTTCGCCCACAGCTGATGGCCGACACCGACGCGCCCTCTCCCGATCCGGACGTGGCCGCCCAGCGTCGCGCGGCCGACGAGGCGCGCGTGGCCAAGGCGGCCGAGGCCTGGCGCGCCCGCTCGCGCCGGGTCCATTGGTTCCGCCGGGTTCTGCCAATCCTCATCCTGGTGCTGGGCGGCGCGGTGCTGGTCTGGATTGTCGGCCGCTCGGTCATCTCGGGCATCCAGCGCGACCAGGAGGCCCAAGAGGTCAAGCTCGCCAATCCGAGATTCCAGGGCCAGGACGAACAGGGCCGCGCCTTCATCATCGGCGCCCAGCAGGCCGTGCGCGACCCGGCCACCGGTCATTTCCGGCTGGACGGGCCCCTGGTGCGTCTAGACCTCAGTCCGGGGCAAAGCTCGGAACTGTCCGCCGGTCACGGTATCTATGACGAGGCCAATAAGAACCTGATCCTGCGGGACCGGGTACGGATCGCCGACGCCCAGTCCGACATGACCTTCGTTACGCCGGAGGCTGTGGTCGACACCCAGACCGGCGTGGTCACCGGCGACAAAGGCATCGAGGGCTCGGGCCGCATGGGGCAAATCTCGGCCCAGTCCTTCACCATTTCCGATCAGGGTCGTCGGGTTACGTTCAGGGGAGACGGTGATAACAAGGTCACCAGCACTTTGAATCTGGCCGAAACACCCTAGATCGGTCGGCGAACGGACGAATCCTCGATGAAACGCACCTCCCTGGCCGTGGCCGCCGCGATCGCGCTGCTCGCCTCCGGCGCCTCGGCGCAGATCGACCCCGGCGGCGGTCCGATCGGCGTGAATGGCGATGAGCTGGATCTGGACCAGGAAGCCGGGCGCATCTCCTATATCGGCCGCGCCGAGGTCACCCAGGGCGACAACCGGCTGCGGTCGGACCGGATCGACGCCTATTCCGAAGGCGATGGCGAGGGGCTGGGCAGCGGTGTCGACCGCATCGAGGCCATCGGCAACGTCTATTTCGTCACGCCCGAGCAGACCATGCGCGGCGACCGCGCCGTCTTCGTGGTGGCCAACAACACCATCACCGTGACCGGCGACGTGATCCTGAGCCAGGGCCGCAACGTCATCACCGGCTCGCGCCTGACCTACAACACCGAGACGGGCCGCGCCCGGATGGAGGGCGCCCCGACCGCCGCAGGCAACCGCGTGCGCGGGGTCTTCTATCCCGAAGGCGAGAACTGAGGTCCGGTGGCGCGCAAGGAGCTGTCCGCCCTGAACCTCGACACCGCGCCGGCGCCGGGCGGCGCGACGGTTGTGGCCGAGGCCGCCGCCCCCGCCGGCGTGGAAGCTTCCCGCACCGGGCTTCGCGTCGAGGGCGTCGGCCGGTCGTTCGGCGCACGTCAGGTGGTCAAGAACGTCTCCCTGCGCGTCGAGCGCGGCGAGGTGGCAGGGCTGCTGGGGCCCAACGGCGCGGGCAAGACCACCTGCTTCTACATGATCACCGGCCTGATCGCGCCGGACTACGGCTCCATCTGGCTGGACGGGGTCGAGATCACCAAACAGCCGATGTACCAGCGCGCCCGCATGGGCGTCGGCTATCTGGCCCAGGAAGCCTCCATCTTTCGCGGTATGACCGTCGAAGAGAATGTCCTGTCGGTCGTCGAACTGGCCGAGAAGGACGCCGCCGCCGCCCGGCGCGAGACCACGCGTCTGCTGGAGGAGTTGCACATCGACCACCTGCGCGCGGCGCGCGCCACGGCCCTGTCGGGCGGCGAGCGGCGCCGCGTCGAAATCGCCCGGGCCCTGGCCTCCAAACCCAGCTTCATGCTGCTGGACGAGCCCTTCGCCGGCATCGATCCCTTGGCCATCTCCGACATCCGCGAGGTCATCCGCTATCTGGCCGGTCAGGGGATCGGCGTGTTGATCACCGACCACAATGTCCGCGAAACGCTCGACATCATCGACCGCGCCGCCATCATCCACGCGGGCGAGGTGCTGTTCGAGGGCTCGCCGGACGAGGTGATCCACAATCCCGAGGTCCGCCGCGTCTATCTGGGCGACCTCTACGGCTGAGCCATCAGTCGACGCACAGGGTCGCCGCCGCCTTGCCATCCTCGACCCGGGTGAAACAGCCGAAGGGCACGGAACTGGCCTGGCAGACGCCGGTGACCGGTCCTGAATTCATCCCTGCACGCTCGCCGTCGGGGAGTCGGCAGTCACCCGCGCACTGATCGCCATCGGTGCACTGTTTTCCCGCGTCGGCGTAGGACGTCACGCACATGTAGGACTGAAGCCGCCCCTGGCGCGTCCAATTCCCGCCCTCCGCCTCGCACGAGGCCTGATCTCTGGCAGCGACCGATCGACCGGGCTGTGGAGGCAGGGTCCCGGCGGTCTCCGAACCCAGAGCGCCATCAGCGTCGTTTTCTACCGGCGCGCAGGCGCCCAGCGCCAGCAGGGCGGACAGGGCAAGGGCGGCGATCTTCATTACGGTCTCCAGAGGGTGCGCGGGGACAATGCGTCAGGGCGGACTTTCGTTCTCCGTCCGCTCTTAGACCGGCGTTAACTCTCGAAGGGCAGTCTCGCCAGCAAGTTTCGGGCCAATTGGCCCAGCGAGGGGACGTGACGCCGTGATCGGTCAGAGGCTGGAGATCAGGCAGGGCCAGGGGCTGGTCATCACGCCCCAGCTGCAGCAGGCGATCAAGCTGTTGCAGCTGTCCAACCTCGAGCTGGACGAATTCGTCGAGGGCGAGCTGGAGCGTAACCCGCTGCTCCAACGCGACGATGGGCCGGAAGGTGGAGAGCCCGCGGGTGAGCGTTCCGACGACCGGGTGGCGGAGTCCTCGCTCAGCGACGGCGAGGTCGAACTGGGCGACGGCGGCGCCGATCAAGCCGAGCGCGCCATGGACTCTGGCCACGACATTCACGCCGACGCCGCCCCCGGCGACCGCATGGCCGAGGCGGGCGAGGCCCAACCGGGGCTATCGGACTGGTCCGCCGTCGGTCGAGGCGGCGGCGGTCTTCCGGACGATCTCGGCGACGATCGCGCCGACACCCGCGAAAAGAGCCTTTGGGATCATCTGCACGACCAGGCCGCCGCCGCCGGGTTTACGACGGTCGAGCGCGGTATTGCGCTTGCCCTGATCGATCAGGTCGATGAGGGGGGCTATCTGCGCGGCGAACTGGCCGAAATCGCCGAGCGCCTTGGGACGACGGTAGAGCAGGTCGAGGCCGTCCTGGCCGCCTGCCAGGGCTTTGAACCGACCGGCGTCATGGCCCGCTCCGTACCGGAGTGCCTGAAGCTGCAGCTGATAGAGCGCAATCGTTTCGACCCAGCCATGGCCTGTCTGCTGGACAATCTCGAGCTCCTGGCGCGACGCGACTATCCAGGCCTGAAACGCGCCTGCGGCGTCGATGAGGACGACCTGTTCGACATGGTCGCCGAGCTCAAGGCCCTGACGCCCCGTCCAGGGGCGGCCTTCGGAGGCGAGCCGGCCCAGACCCTGATCCCCGACGTTCACGTGCGCCCCGATCCGGCCGGCGGATGGAAAGTCGAGCTGAACGCCGACACCCTGCCGCGCCTGCTGGTCGATCGACGCTACCATGCCCAGATCGCTTCGGGCGCCCGCTCCGATACCGAGAAGACCTTCGTCGCCGACTGCGCCGCCCAGGCCAACTGGCTGGTCAAATCGCTGGACCAGCGAGCCCGCACCATCCTCAAGGTCTCGTCTGAAATCGTGCGCCAGCAGGACGCTTTCCTGGCCTTCGGCATCGAGTTCCTGCGGCCGCTGAACCTAAAGACCGTGGCCGACGCCATCGGCATGCACGAGTCCACCGTCAGCCGCGTCACCTCCGGCAAATATGTTTCGACCCCGCGCGGGGTGTTCGAGCTCAAATTTTTCTTCACCGCCGCCCTGGCCAGCGCCAACGGCGGCGCGGCCCATTCGGCCGAGGCGGTCCGCCAGCGCATCAAGTCCATGATCGACGGCGAGGCGCAGGGCGGTGATGTCCTGTCCGACGATCGCATCGTCGACATCCTGAAGGAGGCCGGTGTCGACATCGCCCGACGCACCGTCGCCAAGTATCGGGAAGCCTTGCGCATTCCCTCATCGGTGGAGCGCAAGCGGATGCTGAGGCGCGCCTGACCCGGTAATTGGTCGAGGAACCGTGATCGGTGAATTTGCTGGCGAACGCTTGACACCAAATCAGAGCGGTCGCGTTCTATCGACATGCAAGTCCAAGTCAGCGGCAAGCACGTGGATGTCGGCGAAGCGTTAGGCTCGCGCATCTCCCAGGAACTGGTCGACGGGGTCGGCAAATATTTCGAAAGGGGCGGTGAGAACGCCGAGGTCGTGGTGTCGAAAGACGGCCATGGCTTCAAGGTGGACTGCTGGGTGCGACTGGCGTCCGGCCAGACGCTCGTCACCACCGGCCACGGCGGCGACGCCCAGGCGGCCTTTTCGGAGGCTCTGGACCGTCTTGAAACCCGGGTGCGCCGCTACAAGCGTCGGCTCAAGGATCACCATATCGGTCCCAAGCGCCTTTCACCCGAAAAGGCCGAGAACGCCGCCCGCGATGTGGCTCGCTCGATCGTGTTGCGAGACCCGGAGTCCGTCGAGGACGATGCGTTCGGGGAGGCCGGCAAGCCCGACGAGCCGCCACCTGTGGGCATGGTCATCGCTGAGACCGAGGCGGAGATACGCACCCTCACCGTCGGACGCGCGGTCATGGAACTGGACATGACCGGCTATCCGGTCGTGGTGTTCAGAAATGCCGCTCACGGCGAGTTGGCGGTGGTCTACCGCCGCCCCGACGGCAATGTGGGCTGGATCGATCCGGCGCGCATCGGCGGCGCCAACGCCAATGGGGCCAAGGCGAACTAACCTGTAGACCGACGAAGGCCCCGGAACGCGCGTTCCGGGGCCTTTTTGATTCAAGGCTTGGTTCAGTGAACCGAGACGGGAGCCAGTTCGTGCGCCACGGCGGCGGCGAAGGCGGTGTCGCGATCGATCATGACGGCCAGACGCTCACCATCGGCGCCATGCACGGCGTAAAGCGTCTGGTCGGGCTTGATGTCTAAGCCTTCGACCGTCTCAACCGGAACGGCTCCAAGCACCTCGCTGGCGACGATCTCGCGCACATAGACAAGGTCCGGAGCGCCCAGGCCGCGAAAATCCTTCTTGCTCATCATCGGCGTCATCTGACCGCCTCCTTACTCTGACTGAACGTCCGGCTTCGATGGAAGGTTCGACCGCCGTATTGTCGCGGACGCCTCAAGCGGCCGTAATTGGGATGCGCTGGACCGACGCCGTGCGTTCCGGCCTGATCAGCGAGACATGCAGCAGGCCGTGGTCCAGCGCGGCGCCCTCCACCTCCAGACCGTCGGCCAGGACGAAAGCCCGCGTGAATCCTCGCGCGGCAATGCCCCGGTGCAGGAAGGCCTGCGGGTCCTTGGCCTGATCTTCGCGCTTGCCGACAATGGTCAGCTGACGCCCTTCCAGGGTGATGGTCAGATCGTCGACGGTGAAGCCCGCCACCGCCAGGGTGATGCGCACCGATCGATCGCCAATCTGCTCGACATTATATGGGGGATAGCCCTCGGCCGCCGCCTTTGCGGCGCGGTCGATCAGGCTGCGGGTGTGGTCGAAGCCCAGCAGGAAGGGGCTGTCGAGCATCAGGCGTGTCGTCATGATGGCCCTCACAGGAAGCGACCGGGAACGGTGAGAGCGCCCCGTCATCGGCGACGCCTCGATGGGTTCATATGGGAGGGGGCGCGGCCCGCGCCAAGCCTGTGCGGCAAAAGGAAACGGCCGCTCCCTTTAGGGAAGCGGCCGTTGTGGTGGAGCTAAGCGGAGTCGAACCGCTGACCTCTTGAATGCCATTCAAGCGCTCTACCAACTGAGCTATAGCCCCGGGCTTTTCTCCCGGAGGAGAAGGCCTGGTTCGCGCCGCCGTCCGACCGTTTCCGGGAGGGGGTGGCGCGAGGCGGCGGAACCTATGTCAGCGGCTTTCGCCGATCAAGCGGGTCCCGCCGCTTTTTTTCACGATCATCGATCGTCGTCGTCGCCCTTGCCGCCCTTGACGATCTCGTCGTCGATTCCGTCGTCGTCCTCATCCTCGATGAACGGCACGGAATCGTCGTCATCCGACACATCGTCATCGTCACCGTCGGTGGTGTTCATGCCGGATTCGTCGGCCGACTCGTCGGCATCGTCGTCGTCAGGCGTCAGGATCGGCTCATGGCCTTCCTGGTCGATTTCCGGAGCGGCGGGCGTGTCGTCCTCGTCCTCGTCGTCCTCGGCCTTCTTGTCCTTGACCTGATCCTCGGCCTCTTCGGCTTCCTCGGGCGCATAGCCCTTGCCGCGGCCGCGACGGGCGCGCAGCGCCTCTTCGGGATCGAACTCGGCGTCGCACTTGGGGCAGTGGGCCGGCCGACGGTTCAGATCATAGAATTTGGCCTGGCAGTTCGGACAGACCTGCTTGGCGCCCAGTTCGGGATTGGCCACGGCGGTACCTAAATGGAAGGTGGGGATCGGGGGCGGCTCCCTTGCCACCATGCCGGGCCGCTGTCAAAGCCCCGGGCCTGATGAACGCCGAGCTTTCCGAAACATCCAATATCCTGAAAGCACATCCGGCCTCCGCTTTGGGCGGTCGGGTGCGCGCGCCGGGCGACAAGTCGATGTCGCACCGTGCCCTGATCCTTGGCGCCATGGCGACCGGCGTCACCGAGATCGAAGGCCTGCTTGAGGGCGACGACATCCTCGCCACGGCGCGCGCGGTCGCGGCCTTCGGCGCCGGGGTCAAGCGGCTGGGATCAAGCCACTGGCGGATCACTGGGCTGGGAGAGTTCCGCACGCCCGACGAGGTCATCGACTGCGGCAACGCCGGCACAGGCGTGCGGCTGCTTATGGGGGCGGCGGCCGGCTTCGATCTTCAGGCCGTGTTCGACGGCGACGTCTCGTTGCGGAAGCGGCCGATGACGCGGGTCACCAGGCCGCTCACGGCCATGGGCGCGCGGTTCGATTGGCTGCAACGGGAGGGCCGGCTGCCGGTGCGCCTGACCGGCGGCGGGCTCAGCGGCGCGACCTATCGGCAGACGGTGGCCTCGGCCCAGGTCAAGTCGGCCCTGCTGCTGGCGGGTCTGAACGCCACAGGGAAGACGATCGTCGAGGAACCCGAGCGGAGCCGAGACCACACGGAACGCATGCTGCGGGCCTTCGGCGCCGAGGTCGGGATCGAGCCGATGGCCGACGGATGGCGCATCATTCTCGTGGGGGGCCAAAAACTTAGCGGCGCGACCGTGGCGGTTCCGGGCGACCCGTCCTCAGCCGCCTTCCCCCTGGCGGCCGGCTTGATCGTTCCGGGCTCGGAGGTGACGGTCGAGGGGGTGATGCTGAACCCGCTGCGCACCGGCCTGTTCGAGACCTGGCGCGAGATGGGGGCCGACCTGACGATCTCGAACCGGCGCCATGCGGGAGGCGAAGAGGTCGGCGACGTCACGGCCCGACACTCCGCGCTCCGGGGTGTCGTCGTGCCCGAAGACCGCGCCGCCTCGATGATCGATGAGTATCCCATTCTGGCCGCCACCGCCGCCTTCGCCCAGGGCCGCACCGTGATGCGCGGCATCGGCGAGATGCGGGTCAAGGAGAGCGATCGCATCGCCCTTATGGCCCGGGGGCTTGCGGCGTGTGGTGTGGCGGTCGAGGAGGAGCCGGACGGCCTGATCGTCACCGGAGGCCCCGTGCGGGGCGGCGCCGTGATCGATACCGCCCACGATCACCGCATCGCCATGAGCCATCTGATACTCGGCCTGGCGGCGTCGGAACCGGTCAGTGTTCGCGATCCAGAGATGATCGCCACCAGTTTTCCGGGGTTTGTGGACCTTATGCGTACGCTGGGCGCTGAGGTCGAAGGAGAAGATCGCGCATGAGTTTCGTCATCGCCGTCGACGGCCCGGCCGCCTCGGGCAAGGGAACCATCGCCGCTCGGCTGGCGGCCCACTACAGCCTACCGCACCTGGACACAGGCCTGCTGTACCGCGCCGTGGGTCTGGCCGTGCTGGACGCGGGCGGGTCTCTGGACGACGGGACGGAGGCGGCGCGGCGGGCCCAAGGGCTGAACGTCTCAGAGATCGCCCGCGACCCCCGCCTGATTGATCGAGGCGCGGGCGAAGCCGCCAGTCGGGTGGCCGGACACCCGGAGGTCCGGGCCGCGCTGTTGATGCTCCAGCAGAACTTCGCGCGCCAGCCGGGCGGTGCGGTTCTGGACGGACGCGACATCGGCACGGTGATCGCGCCGGACGCCGTCGCCAAGCTCTATGTCACCGCCGCGCCGGAGGTTCGCGCGCGCCGCCGCTGGACCCAACTCACCGGGCGCGGCGAGGTCATCGCCTTCGAGGAGATGCTGGCTGACATCATGCGCCGAGACGAGCGTGACGCCGGCCGGGGCGCGGCCCCGATGGTGCAGGCCGAGGATGCGGTCTTGCTGGACACGACCGATCTGGGTATAGACGCCGCCTTCGATGCGGCCCGCCGTATCGTCGAGACGAAGCGCGTCCGTCATGTCCTCTGAGGCCTCCGGATAATCCAACGCTCCGTTCTCGCCAGCCGCGGGCGCCTGGGATCAACGATCTCCGCGTCACCGCCGAGCCTGACTTTTCCCGACATCTTAACCGCGCGCGGACTCCATTTCGCACGCCCGAACCCAAAGACCCCCATTCCTCATGACTGACACCCTCACTCCCTCGCGCGACGATTTCGCCGCCCTGCTCGACGAACAGCTCCAGGGCCGCGACCTCGGCGAAGGCCAGGTCGTCCACGGCCGCGTCGTCGGCATCGAAAAAGACATCGTCATCATCGACGTCGGCCTGAAGACCGAAGGCCGCATCTCGATGCGCGAGTTCGGCCAGGGCGACGACGGCGCCCTGCCCAAGGTCGGCGACAACGTCGAAGTCTATCTGGAGCGCGTCGAGAACGCGCTGGGCGAAGCGGTCATCAGCCGCGACAAGGCCCGCCGCGAGGAAGCCTGGACCCGCCTGGAAGGCGTTTTCGAGAAGGGTGAGCCGGTCAACGGCGCCATCGTCGGTCGCGTCAAGGGCGGCTTCACCGTCGACCTGGGCGGCGCCTCGGCCTTCCTGCCGGGGTCGCAGGTCGACATCCGTCCGGTCCGCGACGTCGGCCCGCTGATGGGCAAGGAACAGCCCTTCGCCATCCTCAAGATGGACCGTCCGCGCGGCAACATCGTCGTGTCGCGTCGCGCCATCCTGGAAGAGGCCCGCGCCGAGCAGCGCACCGAGCTCGTCGGCCAGCTGGCCGAGGGTGAAGTCCGCGACGGCGTGGTCAAGAACATCACCGACTACGGCGCCTTCGTGGACCTGGGCGGCATCGACGGCCTGCTTCACGTCACCGACATGAGCTGGAAGCGGGTCTCGCATCCGTCTCAGGTCCTGGCCGTGGGCGATACGGTCAAGGTCCAGATCATCAAGATCAACCCGGACACCCAGCGTATCTCGCTGGGCATGAAGCAGCTGCAGGCCGATCCGTGGGATGGCGTCGAGGCCAAGTACCCGGTCGGCGCCAAGTACACCGGCCGCGTCACCAACATCACCGACTACGGCGCCTTCGTGGAGCTGGAAGCCGGGGTCGAGGGCCTGGTCCACGTCTCGGAAATGTCCTGGACCAAGAAGAACGTCCATCCGGGCAAGATCGTCTCCACCTCTCAGGAAGTGGACGTGGTCGTGCTGGACGTCGATTCGTCCAAGCGCCGCATCTCGCTGGGCCTGAAGCAGGCTCAGGACAATCCGTGGGATGCCTTCGTGGCCAACAACCCGATCGGCTCGACGGTCGAGGGCGAAGTCAAGAACGCCACCGAGTTCGGCCTCTTCATCGGCCTGGACAACGACATCGACGGCATGGTGCACCTGTCGGACCTCGATTGGTCCGTCTCGGGCGAAGAAGCCATCCAGCGCTATCGCAAGGGCGAAACCGTCAAGGCCAAGGTGCTGGACGTCGACGTCGAGAAGGAGCGCGTCTCTCTGGGCATCAAGCAGCTGGCCGGCGATCCGGTCGGCGAGGGCGACACCTACAAGCGCGGCCAGCAGATCACCGTCACCGTCTCCTCGATCGAGACCGGCGGCATCGAGGTCAAGTTCGGCGAGGACGACGCGCCGGTCACGGCCTTTGTGCGCAAGTCGGACCTGTCGCGCGATCGCAACGAGCAGCGCCCCGAGCGTTTCTCGGTCGGCGACCGCGTCGACGCCATGATCACCTCGGTCGACAAGGCCTCGCGCCGCGTCTCCGTCTCGATCAAGGCGCTCGAGATGAAGGACGAGCAGGAAGCCATCGAGCAGTTCGGTTCGTCGGACTCCGGCGCTTCGCTGGGTGACATCCTGGGCGCGGCCCTGCGCGAAAAGGCGGGCGGCAAGGAGTAATTCTGGCCCCAAAGCCTCGATAATCGTGGTGAAAGCCCCGGCCGTTTCGCGGTCGGGGCTTTTTCGCGGGCGAAAGCCGGGCTAGGGTTCCCGTGTCAGCCAGCCGACGGAGCGAAGGGGGCGCCGCGTCCGCAATGATCAAATCCGAACTGATCGACACCCTTGCCGACGAGAACGCGCATCTGACGCGAGCCGAAGTCGAGCGGGTGGTCAATCTGGTCCTCGACGGCATGACCACGTCTTTGACCCAGGGCGGACGGGTCGAGCTTCGCGGCTTCGGCGCCTTTTCGGTGCGGCATCGTCCCGCGCGCGCCGGTCGCAATCCGCGCACGGGCGAAAGCGTCCAGGTGCCGGCCAAATCCGTCCCCTTCTTCAAGAGCGGCAAGGAGCTGCGCGAGCGGCTGAACGCCTCGGGTGACGAGTAACTCCCGATGTCGGCGACGTGGCGCATCGACGCTGCGGATTTCGCCGATCCGAAGCTGATCGCCCTGATTGACCACCATCTGGCGGAGATGCTGGGCTTCTCTCCCATCGGATGCGCGCATGCGCTGGACGCCTCGGACCTGCGCGCGCCGGATGTCGACCTGTTCACGGTGTCCGAGGGCGAGGCTTTGCTGGGCATCGGTGCGCTCCGACGGATCGATGACGGCGAGTTCGAGATCAAATCCATGCGCACCCATCCCGACCATCTGGGGCGCGGCGTCGGGCGACATCTGCTGGAGCACCTCATTACGGAGGCGGCGCGGCGCGGCGCGAGACGTATCAGCCTGGAGACCGGGACCGGCCCGGTGTTCCAGGCGGCGCTGCATCTGTATCGCCGGCGCGGTTTCGAACCCGGCCCCGCCTTCGCCCATTACGCCCCGACCGGTTTCAACCAGTTCTTTCACCTTCCGCTCATCCCCGCCTAGGAGGCCGCCATGGGTCTGTTGTCCGAGTTCAAGGAGTTCGCCGCACGCGGCAATGTCGTCGACCTCGCGGTCGGGGTCATTATCGGCGCCGCCTTCGGCAAGATCGTCACAAGCCTGGTCGATCAGGTGGTCATGCCGCCCATCGGCCTGTTGCTGGGCCGCGTCGACTTTTCGGAGCTGAAGTGGGTGCTGGTCCCCGAAGATCCCGCAACCGAGGCCATTGAGGAGGTGGCCATCCAGTACGGCGCCTTCGTCAACACCCTGATCCAGTTCCTGATCGTGGCCTTCGTAGTCTTTCTGGTGGTCAAGGCGATCAACAATCTGCGCCGGCAGCAGGCCGCAGAGCCGGTGCCCGCGACGCCGCCGGCCCCCACCCCGACCGAGGCCTTGCTGGCCGAGATCAGGGACGAGCTGAAGGCCCGGCCCCGCTCCTGATTGTCCTCAGTGCAAGGGGTTCGCCGCCGGCGGCGGGCCCTCGGCGCCCTTGGGGCTGGACAGCAGGATGCCCGCGCCCGCTAAGGCGGAAAGCAGCGACCCCATCAGGACGCCGATCTTCACCGAATCCTCGAGGTGAGGCGCGCCGGGGAATGCCAGCAGGCCGATGAACAGGCTCATGGTGAAGCCGATGCCGCAGAGCAGGGCCACGCCGTAAAGCTGACGCCAGTTGGCGTGGGTCGGCATCTCGGCCCATTTCAGCTTCACGGTCACCCAGCAGGCCGCCATCACCCCAACCTGTTTGCCGATGAACAGGCCCAGCGCGATGGCCAGAGGGACGGGTTCCAGAAGGACGGCCGGCGTCAGTCCCGCCAGGGAAACCCCGGCGTTGGCGAAGCCGAAGATCGGCACGATCAGGAAGGCCACCCACGGCGACAGGCCGTGCTCCAGGATATGCAGCGGCGATTCCTTGTCGTCGGGCGCCGCCGGGCTGCGGGTGATCGGGATGGTCAGGGCCAGGGCGACGCCGGCCAGGGTGGCGTGAACCCCCGAGCGATAGACGAACACCCACAGTACGACGCCCAGCAGCAGATAGGGCCACAGCGCCTTCACCCCGAAGCGGTTCAGCATCAGCAAGGCCAGGATCACCCCGCCCGCGCCCGCCAGCATGAGGACGGACAGGTCGGCGGTGTAGAAGACGGCGATGATGATCACCGCGATCAGGTCGTCGATGATGGCCAGGGCGGTCAGCAGGATCTTCAGCGAAATCGGCACGCGCGAGCCCAGCAGCGCCAGCACCCCGAGGGCGAAGGCGATGTCGGTGGCCATCGGCACGGCCCAGCCGTGGCGCGTGACGGGATCGCCGCCGGCGATGGCCAGATAGATCAGGGCGGGCACGACGACCCCGCCCAGGGCCGCCATGCCGGGCAGAATTCGACGGGACCATGACGACAGTTCGCCGTCGGTCACCTCGCGCTTGATCTCCAGGCCGACCAGCAGGAAGAACACCGCCATCAGGGCGTCGTTGATCCAGTGCAGCAGATTCAATGGGCCGATGTAGCGGGTCAGCGCGGTCGCATAGGCCTCGCCCAGCGGCGAATTGGCCACGATCAAGGCCAGCGCCGCGGCCCCCATCAGCACCATGCCGGCCGAGGCCTGGTTGCTGAGGAAGTGGCGAAGCGCCGAAGTGAGGCGCGCGCGGCGGTCGCGCCGGCGGGCGCGTTTGTCGGTGATCTCCTGCATGGGGATGTCATAGCCAAGCTCAGGGCCCTGGGTCACCCCCGAGAGCGTCGTTTTTCGCCACGGAGCCTGCTAGCGTGATCACGTATCAGGGAGCCCCGCATGAGCGAGCTTGAGGATTTTCGGGCCGAGGTCCGGGCCTGGCTGGCCGACAACTGCCCGGCCGAGGTGCGCGGGCCGATGGCCGGCGAGGACGACCGCATCTGGGGCGGCCGCAACGCGACCTTCAAGACGCCCGCGCACAGGCTGTGGCTGGAGCGGATGGGGGCTCGCGGCTGGACCGCGCCGGAATGGCCGACGGAGTATGGCGGTGGCGGCCTGTCACGCGATCAGGCCAAGGTGCTGGCCTCGGAGCTGCGCCGGATCGAGGCCCAGCCGCCCCTGTTCAGCTTCGGCGTCTGGATGCTGGGCCCGGCCTTGCTGAAGTTCGGGACGGAAGCGCAGAAGCAGACGTTCCTGCCGCCGATTGCGCGCGGCGAGATCCGATGGTGCCAGGGCTATTCCGAACCCGGCGCGGGATCGGACCTGGCGGGCCTCCAGACCCGCGCGGTGGATCAGGGCGACCACTGGATCGTCAACGGCCAGAAGGTCTGGACCTCCTACGCCGATCAGGCCGACTGGATTTTCTGCCTGGTCCGCACCGATCCCGAGGCGCCCAAGCACCTGGGCATATCGTTTGTGCTGTTCGACATGGCGACGCCCGGCGTCTCGACCAAACCGATCACCCTGATCTCGGGCAAGTCGCCCTTCTGCGAGACCTTCTTCGACGATGTGCGGGTGGATAAAGCGAACCTGGTTGGCGCGCTGAACCGCGGCTGGGACGTGGCGAAGTATCTGCTGGCCCACGAGCGGACCATGATCGGCGCCATCGGCGAGGGGGACGTTGGCCGGCCCCTGGGCCAGATCGCCGCCGACGCCATCGGCCGCGACGCGTCGGGCCGACTGGACCAGCCCATGCTTCGCGCCCGCATCGCCGAGATGGAGATCGACGCCGAGGCCTTCCGCCTGGCGATGGAACGGACAGGCGATCTCGCCAAGGCCGGACGGGCGCACCCGGCCCTGTCGTCGATGCTGAAATACTATGGCTCCGAGCTGAACAAGTGCCGCCACGAACTGGCGATGGCGGCCGGCGGCGCCGACGCCCTGGAATGGGAGGGCGAGCGTTCACGGAACGGCCAGGCCGCCCGCGACTGGCTGCGCACCAAGGCCAACTCCATCGAGGGCGGGACCTCGGAGATCCAGCTGAACATCATCGCCAAGCATTTGCTTCGCCTGCCCGGCGCCTGAGGTTTCCATGGCCCTGATTCTGACCGACGAACAGCAGATGCTGGCCGAGGCCGCCGACGGCCTCTTGGGCGAAGAGGGCGTCGGCGCGCTGCGCCGCCTGCGCGATGACCGCGATCCCGACGGCCTGTCGCGCGACCTGTGGCGCACCTTCGGCGAGATGGGCCTGGCCGGTGTGATGATCGATGAAGCGCACGGCGGCTCAGGCCTGGGCGCGGTCGAGGCGGGCGTGATCGCCGAGGCCCTGGGCAAGCATCTGACGCCCTCGCCCTTCCTCGGCTCGTCGGTGCTGGGCGCCGGCCTGATTGTCGACCTGGGGTCGGCTGAACAGAAGGATCGCTGGCTGCCCGGAGTGGCGGAGGGCGAGGCCATCCTGGCGCTGGCGCTGGAAGAGGGCGGTCGTCATGCCCCGCATCGGATAGCCGCGCGCGCCGAACGCGATGGCAACGGCTTTCGCTTGAATGGCTCAAAGGCCTTCGTGCTGGACGGTCATGTCGCCGACGCCCTGATCGTGGCTGCGCGCACCTCGGGCAAGGTTGGCGACCGCGAGGGCGTCAGCCTGTTCCTGGTCGATCCGGGGACGGCGGGCGTCGCGATCGAACGCACCGCCATGGTCGACGCCCATAACGCCGCGCGGATCATGCTGGACGATGTGCGGGTGGACGCCGACGCCCTGCTAGGTGAGCTCGACGGGGCCGGCCCCGCCCTGGACCGCGTGCTCGATCTCGGCCGAGGCTGCGCGGCGGCGTCGCTGGTCGGCGCGGGCGCTCAGGCATTCGATCTGACGCTGGACTATCTACGGACCCGCACTCAATTCGGCCGCGCCATCGGCGAGTTCCAGGCCTTGCAGCACCGCGCCGCCCATCTGTTCACCGAACTCGAGATCGCCCGCGCCGCCGTCCTCGGCGCGCTTCAGACCCTGGACCGGCCGGGCGTCGCGCCCGCCCAGGCCGCCCGCGCCGTCGCCGTGGCCAAGGCGAAGGCCGGACAGGTCGCGGAACTGGCCGTACAGGAGGCGGTGCAGATGCACGGCGGCGTCGGCATGACCGACGAATTCGACGTCGGCCTCTATATGAAGCGCGTCCGCGTTCTGAACGAGACCTTGGGTGACGTCGGCCATCACCAGGAGGCCCTGGCGACGGCCGACGGCTGGTGAGGTCTTAGCCCACCGTCGCCTTGGCGATCTTGCCCGGCTCGCGCGGCGGCTCGCCCTTGGGCAGGGCGTCGACATGCTCCATGCCTTCGATCACCTCGCCCCAGACGGTATACTGGCCGTCTAGGAAGCGGGCGTCGTCGAAGCAGATGAAGAACTGCGAATTGGCGCTGTTGGGGTCCGAGGTGCGGGCCATGGAGCAGACGCCACGCACGTGGGGCTCCTTGGAGAATTCCTGCTTCAGGTTCGGCTTGTTGGAGCCCGAGGTGCCGGTGCCGGTCGGATCGCCGCCCTGGGCCATGAAGCCCGGGATCACGCGGTGGAAGACCACGCCGTCGTAGAAGCCTTCCGAGGCCAGCTCGGTGATGCGCGCGACGTGGCCGGGCGCCAGGTCGGGACGCAGCTTGATGACGACGTCGCCGCCGCTGTCGAGAGAGAGAGTCAGGGTGTCGGCCACGGCGGGCTCCTTTCATCGGTTCGGCGGGGTCATAGCGGTTGCGCCCGTCGGGGGCTATGGGGAAGGCATGACCGACGACGATACGCCCCCCGAACGCCGCCGCATGGTGCGCCCGCCCACGGGCGGCACGGCGGCTGGACGCGGCATGGGCCAGAAGATCCGCACCGCCGAGAAAAAATCCCTGTCCAGCCAGGAATGGATCAAGCGCCAGCTGGCCGATCCCTGGTCTGAACGGGCCCGCGCCGAGGGCTGGCGCAGCCGGGCGGCCTTCAAGCTGATCGAGATCGACGACAGGTTCCATCTGATCAAGACCGGCTCGCGCGTGGTCGATCTGGGCGCGGCGCCGGGCGGCTGGGTGCAGGTGGCGGTCAATCGCGGCGCGGCGGCGGTGGTCGGGGTCGATCTTCTGCCCGTCGACGCGATCCCGGGGGCGACCCTGATCCAGGCCGATTTCACGGAAGCCGGCGTCGACGACCAGCTGATCGCCGAGCTTGGCGGCCTGCCCGACCTGGTGCTGTCGGACATGGCCCACAACACCATCGGCCACCGCCAGACCGACCACCTGAAGATCATCGCCCTGATCGAGATCGCCGCCGAATTCGCCCTCAGGACGCTCAGGCCCGGCGGCGCCTTCGTCACCAAGAACTTTCAGGGCGGCGACGCCGGCGGCGTGCTGGCCGACCTGCGCGCCGGCTTCGAGACGGTGAAATACGTCAAGCCCAGCTCCAGCCGTAAGGACAGCTCCGAGGTCTATCTGGTGGCGCTGAACCGGCTGCGCTGACCTAAGCCTTGGACCGCTCCCGCGCGATCGCCATATAGCGCCCATGGCGAGAGGCGCGGGTGGTCGGGGCAGGGGGAGTATGGAGGCGCGGGCCCAGATGGCCGGCGTCGCCGCGCCGTCCGAAGCACCCAACACCTGGGCCGCGCTCAGCGACCTGTTTCGCCTCGTGGGCCGCTCCAATGCCCCCCAGCTGAAACTGCGCCTTGCCGCCGCCATCGCCCTGACCCTGGTGGGCAAGGCGCTGGGCGTGCTGGCGCCCCTGGCGCTGGGCGCGGCGGTCAACCGGCTGGCGGCCGATCAGGGCGCGGGCGTCGGCGTGGCCGCCGGGTTCGCCGCCTTGGCGGTCGGCTGGGCCCTGATCCGGCTGCTCTCCAGCGCCGCGCCGCAGATTTCGGACGTCATCTTCGCGCCGGTGCGCCAGGCCGCCCAGCGGACCACGGCGGCCGAGACCTTCGCCCATGCGCTCAACCTGTCTCTGGACTTCCACCAGACCAAACGCTCGGGCGCCCTGTCGCGCACGGTGGAGCGGGGCTCGCGGGCGGTGGACTTCCTGCTGCGCATCCTGGCCTTCAATTTGATCCCGACTGGAGTCGAACTGGCGCTGGCGGCGGGCGTGCTGGGGGGCATGTACGACTGGCGCTTCGGGGCCGTCGCCGTGGTCGTGGTGGTGATCTACGCCGTCTCCACCTTCGCCCTGTCCAACTGGCGGCTGGAGCATCGCCGGGTGATGAACGCGGCCGATTCCGAGGCGGCGGGCCTCGCGGTGGATTCCCTGCTTAACTACGAGACGGTCAAGTCGTTCGGGGCCGAGGCCCGCGCGGCCGAGGGCTATCACCGCGCCCTGACCGTCTATGGCGACGCGGCGCTCAAGGCCAACAGCTCGCTGGCCATGCTGAACATGATCCAGGCCGCGATCATGAATGTCGGCCTTGGCGTCATGGCCGTGATGGCCGGGTTCGAGGCCCTGGCCGGTCGCATGGGACCGGGCGATGTCACGGCGGCGGTGCTGATCCTGATCTCTCTCTATGCGCCTCTGAACATCCTGGGCTTCGCCTACCGCGAGATCCGCCAGTCCTTCATCGACATGGAGGAAATGCTGAAAGTCACGCGCCAGCGCCCGGCCGTGGCCGATGCGCCGGACGCCGCCGACCTTCCCCGTCCCGCCGATGACCGCGGCGGCGATCTTGTGTTCGAGGGTGTCGGCTTTCGCCACGACGCGCGCTCATCCGGCCTGGAGGACGTGTCGTTTGACGCTCGCCCCGGCACGACCGTCGCGTTGGTCGGCCCCTCGGGGGCGGGCAAGTCGACCATCGTCAAGATGGCCTTGCGTCTGCTCGATCCTCAGGCGGGGCGGGTGACCCTGGACGGGCTGGACTTGCGCCAGGTGACCCAGGCGTCGCTGCGCCAGGCCATCGCCCTGGTGCCCCAGGACGTGGCCCTGTTTAACGACACCATCCGCGCCAACATCGCCTTCGCGCGACCCGAGGCGAGCGAGGCCGAGATCTGGGCGGCGGCCGAGGCGGCCGAACTGGACCATTTCATCGACGGACTGCCGGACGGGCTGGAGACGCGCGTCGGCGAGCGCGGCCTGAAACTGTCGGGCGGCGAGCGTCAGAGGGTCGGCATCGCGCGCGCCCTGCTGGCCGATCCCCGCATTCTGATCCTCGACGAAGCGACCTCCGCGCTGGACAGCCGCACCGAGGCCGCGATCCAGAAGACGCTGAGAAAGGCGCGTCAGGGGCGCACCACCCTGGTGGTCGCACACCGGCTGTCGACGATTGCCGACGCCGACCTGATCCTGGTGCTCAAGGACGGCCGCATCGTGGAGCGCGGCTCGCACGTTGAACTGGTCGCGCGCGTCGGCGGCGAATACGCCGCCCTGTGGCGCAAACAGACCCGGGGCGCGCGAACGTCGGCCTAAGCCTTGTGCTCGACGCCCTTTTTCTCGGCAACCTGATACAGGCCGGCCAGAACCTGATCCCTTGCGGCGGTGGCGTCCGTCGGCAGGCTCATCAGCAGGGTCATGGCGCCGACGTGGACATCGACCACGCGCCAGTCGAACTCACGCCCGGCCTGATGATTGTCGGCGATCTCGCAGAGGTTATGCGCCGCCTTCGACACGTGAGCGATCTCGAACGGGCTTGCGGCGTCCAGGATAGCCGAACTGGCGTGATAGGCGCGCTCGACCCTGTCGTCTGTCGGTCCATCCTCGGAACGGATGGCGGTCAGCTCTTTCAGCCGCGCATTGATCACCGCCATGCCCTCATCGCGCATCGGGGCGAGATTGGCCTCGGCCTGTTTCAGCGCCGCGCCGATGCTGACGCCGCCGCGCTCGTTGATCATGGTCGCAAGGCGGGACTTCCGGCGTACCCAGGTGACCACGCTCATGATGGGTTTCCTGTCTTCGGCTCAGCGGACGTCGTCGCAGACGAGCCGTTCCAGCGACGCTCTCCGCTTGAGGGCGGTCCGTCATCGCGAAAGCGCCGGTCGGGACCGAAGTAGTCACCCGCTTGCAGGAAGGGTCGGCTATCTCGCGCCGCCCACACGATGCGTTCCAAAAGCGTGGCGGGGCTGAATGGCTTGGTCACCAGAAAGTTGGCGCCGCAATCGCGCGCCTTGTGAACCTTCGACTTCTTGACGTGGCCTGCGGTCATGATGACCGGCACATAGGAATTGGGCTCGTTCTTGGCCGAGCGAAGCTGTTTGACCAGGTCGTAGCCGTCGACCTCGGGCATCTCGCAGTCGATCACCATCAGGTCGACGATCTCGTCCTTGAGGATGTTCAAGGCCTCGGCGGCGTTCGCGCAGGCAAACTTGGTCTGGGCCCCGAACCCCGACAGCGATTGAACCGTCAGGGCCAGGGAGAACGGTTCGTCGTCGACGACCATCACCACCGCCTTGGACAGATTGACGACCGCGCTGGACCTCAGCGCCTCACCGACGCCGCTCACCCGATCCCGTCCCCGACGTCACCCTGGAACGCCATGATCGAACCACCCCACGCCGCCCCGACTCGGAGCCCGGGCGAGCGTGAGGCATGGCCGTGGATCATTGGTTAACGAAGCCGCGCGTCCCGCTTGGCCAGTACCCGTAGGCGCAGTGCGTTCAGCTTGATGAAGCCCTCGGCGTCGCGGTGATCATAGGCCACGGCGCCCTCCTCGAAGGTGACCAGTTCCTGATCGTACAGGCTCTGGGCGCTCTCGCGGCCGATGACGGTGGCCGAACCCTTGTAGAGCTTAACCTTGACCACGCCCTCGACCCGCTCCTGGCTCTTGTCGATGGCGGCCTGGAGCATCTCGCGCTCGGGCGCGAACCAGAACCCATTATAGATGAGATGGGCGTATTTGATCGCCAGCTCGTCCTTCAGATGGGCGGCGCCGCGATCCAGGGTGATCGATTCGATGCCCCGGTGGGCGGCCAGCAGGATCGTCCCGCCCGGCGTCTCATAGACTCCCCGGGACTTCATGCCGACGAAGCGATTCTCGACCAGATCCAGCCGCCCGATCCCGTTGTCGTGGCCCAGCTGGTTCAGCTTGGTCAGCAGGGCGGCGGGCGACAGCGCCACGCCGTCGATCGACACGGCGTCGCCGCGCTCGAAGCCAATCTCGATGACCGTGGCCTGATCGGGCGCGTCCTCAGGGCTCAGCGTCCGCTGATGCACGAACTCCGGCGCCTCGACCGCAGGGTCCTCCAGCACCTTGCCCTCCGAGGAGGAGTGCAAAAGATTGGCGTCGACCGAAAAGGGGGCCTCTCCGCGCTTGTCCTTGGAGATCGGGATCTGGTGCTTCTCGGCGAAGTCCAGCAGCGCCTCGCGGCTGCGGAATTCCCATTCCCGCCACGGGGCGATCACCCGGATGTCGGGCTCCAGCGCATAGTAGCCCAGCTCGAACCGGACCTGGTCGTTGCCCTTGCCGGTGGCGCCGTGACAGACGGCGTCGGCGCCGACCTGGCGGGCGATCTCGATCTGGCGCTTGGCGATCAGCGGCCGGGCGATCGAAGTGCCGAGCAGATACTGACCCTCGTACAGGGTGTTGGCCCGGAACATCGGGAAGACATAGTCCCGCACGAACTCCTCGCGTAGGTCGTCGATGAAGATGTTCTCGGGCTTGATGCCCATCTTCAGCGCTTTTTCCCGCGCGGGCTCCAGCTCCTCGCCCTGGCCCAGATCGGCGGTGAAGGTGACCACCTCCGCCCCATATTCGGTCTGCAGCCATTTCAGGATGATCGAGGTGTCCAATCCGCCGGAATAGGCAAGGACCACCTTCTTGGGAGCATCGGAAACGGACATGGGCGAAATCCTTCGATCGTGCGCGGCGGAGGGGGAGGGCGCGCGCCCGCGCTTAAAGGACCAGACGGCCGTCTATGCAAGCCTCACACGGGGTCGGTCGGCGGCGGAGGCCTGGACGCCGGCGGCTCTTCCGGCAGGGGGATGAACTCCAGCTGGTCGTCGGTCGGCAGTTTCATGCGGCCGGCTTTCCAGTCGGCCTTGGCCTGATCGATCCGCGCCTGCGAAGATGCCACGAAATTCCACCAGATCAGCCGCTCGCCGACCGGCTCGCCGCCCAGCAGCATGACGGTCGAGGGCTCCAGGGCCGTGATCGTCGGCTGGGCCTCTGGCTTCAGCACCGCCAGCTGGCCGGTCCGAACCGTCTGGCCGTCGACCTCGACCGCCCCGCGCGCCACGAACACCGACCGCTCGGAATAGCCGCCGTCGCCCCGCCCCGGCGGCGGCGCGGCCGTCGTTCCTTCGGCCATCTCCCAATGCACATAAAACAGCGGCGACGCCCCCTGAACCCTGGCCGTCTCGCCATAAGCCGAGCCCGCCACCAGCCGCGCGAACAGGCCGCCGTTCTGATAGGTCGGCAGGCTCTCCTCGCCGTGATGCTGGAAATCCGGCTCAGTTTCTTCCTTGTCGTCGGGCAGGGCGATCCAGGCCTGCATCCCATGCATCGGCCCGCCCTGGCTCTTCTTCAGCGGATCGGTGCGCTCGGAATGGACGATGCCCTTTCCGGCCGTCATCCAGTTGACCTCGCCCGGCCGAATCGCCTGGGTCACGCCCAGGCTGTCGCGGTGCATGATCTCGCCCTCGAACAGATAGGTCAGGGTCGACAGGCCGATGTGCGGATGCGGCCGCACATTGATGGCGTCCGCCCCCGGCGCGAACTCCGCCGGGCCCATCTGGTCTAGGAAGATGAACGGCCCGACCATGCGTCGCCCCGCATAGGGCAGCACCCGCCCGACCTCGAACCCGCCCAGATCCTTGCGACGCGCGTCGATCAGCAGGTCGATCATGAGCCTTGTCCCAGATGCGGCGTGATCAGGTTGAGCGGCAGGGCGGTGACGTTCTTGACCCCCCTAGTGACGATATGGCTCTCGCAGTCCGAGACGATCCCCAGGCTCAGCAGCTTGTCCCTCAGGAACAGGTCAAAGGCGTGCATGTCGCGCGTCACGATCCTGAGCACATAGTCCTCGCGGCCGGTGATGGTGGCGCACTGCACCACCTCGGGCCAGGCGTGCACCGCCTGTTCGAACTGGTTCAGATTGTCCCGCGACGGCAGGTTCAGTTTGACGATCGCATAGACCTCGAAGTCCAGGCCGAGCTTCTCGGCGTCCAGCAGGGTGACCCGCCGCACGATCAGCCCGGCGTCCTCCAGCCGCTTGATGCGCCGCCAGCAGGGCGAGGCCGACAGCCCCACCCGTTCGGCCACCTCGGCCACCGAGAGCCCGGCGTCCTGTTGCAGGATGTCGAGGATGCGCGCGTCGATGGGATCGAGATCGGCCGCCAATGTGTTTCCCCTATCCGGCATTCGTCGCAATAAAATACCCGAGACGGGCCGGTTGCAAGGCGGACCTTTGGCAAGCACCTGCATTTGCGACGTGCTAAGTCCGCCCCTAAAGGAAACGCCGCGCAGAGACCTAAAAGGGCCCCGCATGACCGAGCCGACCACCGCCGCCGCTCCGGCGGGCCGAGCCAATCGCCAGCCCCTGTCGCTGCGGGTGCCCGAACCCTCGGGCCGGCCCGGCGACACACCCGACTTCAGCCATCTGAAGCTCGATGAGCCCGGCGCGGTGGATCGCCCCGAGGCCTCGACGGCGCCGGCCGAGATGCGCGACCACGCCTTTCGCCTGATCCGGGTGCTGGACGATCAGGGGCGGGCGGTGGGCCCGTGGGATCCCAAGCTGGACCCCGAGACCCTACGCCGGGGCCTGAAGGCCATGATCCTGACCCGCGCCTTCGACGACCGGATGCACCGCGCCCACCGCCAGGGAAAGACCAGCTTCTACATGAAGTGCACCGGCGAGGAGGCCATCGCGGTGGCACAGGGCATGATCCTGAGCCGCGAGGACATGGGCTTTCCCACCTATCGCCAGCAGGGACTCTTGATCGCGCGCGGCTATCCGCTGGCGGCGATGATGAACCAGATCTATTCCAACGCCGAGGACCCGATCAAAGGCCGCCAGCTGCCGATCATGTATTCGGCCAAGGACCACGGCTTCTTCACCATCTCGGGCAACCTCGGCACCCAGGTGCCGCAGGCGGTCGGCTGGGCCATGGCCAGCGCCTACAAGGGCGACGACAAGCTGGCCATCACCTGGATCGGCGACGGGGCAACGGCGGAAGGCGACTTCCACAACGCCCTGACCTTCGCGGCCGTCTATCGCGCCCCGGTGATCCTGAACATCGTCAACAACCAGTGGGCCATCTCGTCGTTCATGGGCATCGCCGGCGGCGATCAGACGACCTTCGCCTCCAAGGCCATAGGCTACGGCCTGCCGGCGCTGCGCGTCGACGGCAACGACTTCCTGGCCGTCTGGGCCGCGACCCAGTGGGCCGAGGAGCGGGCCCGGTCGAACCAGGGCGCGACGGTGATCGAGTTGTTCACCTATCGTGGCGCGCCTCACTCCACCTCCGACGACCCCAGCCGCTATCGCCCCGGCGACGAGCACGAGAAATGGCCCCTGGGCGATCCGGTCCAGCGCCTGAAGCAGCATCTGATCGCGCTGGGCGAGTGGTCGGATGACCAGCAGACCGAGGCCGAGACCGATGCCGTCGCCCAGGTCCGGGCCGCCGGCAAGGAGTCCGAGGCCATCGGCACGCTGGGCCAGTCGCGCCCCAGCGTGAAGACCATGTTCGAGGAGGTGTACGCCACCGACGACTGGCGCTTGGTCGAGCAACGTCGCGAGGTGGGGGTCTGATCATGAGCGAGCAAACCACCTTCACCGAATCCGACCGCGCCGACGGCATCGAGCCCGACATGGTCGACCAGGACGCCGCCCCCGCCTCCGTGGCGCCCGCCTCGGGCGGCGTAGGGCCGATGAACATGATCCAGGCGCTGAACTCGGCGCTGCACGTCAAGATGGCTGAGGATCCCGACGTCCTCAGCTTCGGCGAGGACGCCGGTTATTTCGGCGGCGTCTTCCGCGTCACCGACCAACTGCAGCAGAAGCACGGCCTGACCCGCAGCTTCGACGCCCCGATCTCGGAATGCGGCATCGTCGCCGCCGCCATCGGCATGGGCGCCTATGGACTGCGCCCCGTCGTCGAGATCCAGTTCGCCGATTACATCTATCCGGCCTACGACCAGATCGTCTCCGAGGCGGCCAAGATGCGCTACCGCTCCGGCGGTCAGTTCACCTCGCCGATCGTGGTGCGCAGCCCCTATGGCGGCGGCATCTTCGGCGGCCAGACCCATAGCCAGTCGCCCGAAAGCCTGTTCACCCACATCGCCGGCCTGAAGGTGGTGATCCCGTCCAATCCCTATGACGCCAAGGGTCTGCTGACCGCCGCGATCGAGGATGATGATCCGGTGATCTTCCTGGAGCCCAAGCGGCTCTACAACGGCCCCTTCGACGGGTGGCACGAAAAGCCGGTGTCGCCCTGGAAGGCCCAGGAGCTCGCTCAGGTGCCGACCGGCAAGTATGTCGAGCCGCTGGGCAAGGCGCGGGTGGTGAGGGAAGGGGCCGACGTCACCATTCTGGCCTACGGCACCATGGTCTGGGTCTCCCTGGCGGGCGCCGAACACGCCGGGGTGGACGCCGAGGTCATCGATCTGCGCACCCTGGTCCCGCTCGACATCGAGACCATCGAGGCCTCGGTGAAGAAGACCGGCCGCTGCGTCATCGTGCACGAGGCGCCGCGCACCTCGGGCTACGGCGCGGAGCTCTCGGCCCTGGTCCAGGAGCGCTGCTTCTATCATCTGGAGGCGCCGATCGCGCGGGTGACCGGCTGGGACACCCCCTATCCCCACGCCTTCGAGTGGGAATATTTCCCCGGCCCCGAGCGGGTCGCCGACGCGCTCAAGTCCGTTATGTCGGGAGGCCGCTGAGATGGGTCGCTATGTCTTCAAACTGCCTGACGTGGGCGAGGGCACGGCCGAGGCCGAGCTGGTCGGCTGGCACGTCAAGGTCGGCGACGCGGTCGAGGAGGACCAGATCGTCGCCGACGTCATGACCGACAAGGCCACGGTCGAGATCACCGCCCCGGTTTCCGGCACGGTGTCGAAACTGCACGGCGAACCCGGCGAGATGCTGGCCGTCCGCGGCCCCCTGGTCGAGTTCGAGGTCGAGGGCGCCGGCAATGCCGCGGCCGCCGAAACTCCCTTCCCCCTGGAGGGGGGAAGGGCCGGGGATGGGGGTGGAAGCCCGTCCGCGAACTCTGAGTCGGACGCGTTTGGCGCCGAACCGGCAGCCACCGCCTCCACCCCCACCCAACCCTCCCCGTTGGCGCAGGGGGAGGGCTCAGGATCGGCCAACCATGTCTTCAAACTGCCCGACGTCGGCGAGGGCACGGCCGAGGCCGAACTGGTCGGCTGGCACGTCAAGGTCGGCGACGCGGTCGAGGAAGACCAGATCCTGGCCGAGGTCATGACCGACAAGGCGACGGTGGAGATTACCTCGCCCGTCACCGGAACTGTCGTCGCCCTGCACGGAGAGGCCGGCCAGCAGCTCGCCGTCGGCGGCCCGCTGGTCAGCTTCAAGGTTGAGGGCAAGGGGAATGTCCAACCTGCCCCCTTCCCCCTGGAGGGGGGAAGGGCCGGGGATGGGGGTGGAAATCCGTCCGCACCCTCGGCGGCCGCCGCGTCGAAGGTCGAGGCCAGATCCACCGCCTCCACCCCCAACCCAACCCTTCCCCCCTCCAGGGGGAAGGGCTCGGAAGCCAAGCTTTCCGAACGCGGCCAGCGCCCGCTCGCCTCGCCCGCCGTGCGTCAGCGCGCGCGCGACCTGGGTGTGGAGCTGCAGTTCGTCCCAGGATCCGGCCCCGCCGGCCGCATCGAGCACGGCGACCTGGACGCCTATGTGTCCGGGGGCGGCAGGGGATCGTCCGGTCACGGAGGATCGACCGGGTCCACCTTCGCCAAGGCCGAAGGCGCCACCGAGACCCGCATCATCGGCCTGCGCCGCAAGATCGCGGAGAAGATGGCCGAGAGCGTGCGCCGCATCCCGCACATCACCTATGTCGAGGAGATCGACGTCACGGCGCTGGAGGAGCTTCGCGCTCACCTCAACGCCGAGGCGAAGAAGACGGGCAAGCCCAAGCTCAACGTCCTGCCCTTCATCGCCCGCGCCATCGTCGTCGCCCTGCGCGACCAGCCGACGATCAACAGCCACTATGACGACGAGGCCGGCGTCCTGACGACGCACAACGCCGTCCACCTCGGGATCGCCGCCCAGACGCCGAACGGTCTGATGGTGCCGGTGGTCCGTAACGCGGAGGCGCGTGATCCCTACGACACCGCCCTGGAGATCGCCCGCGTCTCGGGCGCCGCCAAGGACGGCTCGGCCAAGCGCGAGGAGCTTAGCGGCTCGACCATCACCATCACCTCGCTGGGCACGCTGGGCGGGATCACCCACACCCCCATCATCAACCACCCCGAGGTCGCCATCGTCGGCCCCAACAAGATCCAGGAGCGGGTCGTGGTGAAGGACGGCCAGATGGTCGTGCGAAAGATGATGAACCTCTCCTCCAGCTTCGACCACCGCATCGTCGACGGCCACGACGCGGCGGTCTTCGTCCAGCGGATCAAGGGGCTTCTGGAGCATCCCGCGACGTTGTGGATGGGGTGAGCGAATGGGCCAGATCGAGCAGAAGGCCCTCGAGTTTGAGGTGGTTGAACGGCTGGCGGAGATGCTTCGCCAAACACCGGGGCGGCCTTTCTCGACAACCGAAGCGCTGGCCTACTTCACCACGATCCTCGCTTGGGTGATCCAGCGGGTGAAGAAGTCAGAAGAGCATCTAGGAGCCGACCTGAAGAAGCGATGGAAAGAGCTCCCTGCTAGTGACGCCCCTTGGTCGCTGCCGTCCCCTCTCGACCAGAAGAACGTTTTCGACGCGCTGGACGACCTAAGAAATGCTTCAGCGCATGCGGGCTTACGTTCGAGCAAGCCGGTTAACGAGGGGAAATACCTCGTTGGCTTCGAATTAGGCGGGGAAGTGGATGCGGTGAAATGGACCGTTCAGCTTCACGAAAATGAATTGAGAAGGATCGGCGCGCTGGTAGCTGCCGGTTTCGTCGCTCAGATGCGCTCGGCAGGTAAGCAATGACACAAACGCTCAAAACCAAAGTCCTCATCATCGGCGCCGGCACCGGCGGCTATGTCGCGGGCATCCGCTGCGGCCAGCTGGGCCTCGACACCGTGCTGGTGGACGGCGGCGATGGCCTGGGCGGCACCTGCCTGAACGTCGGCTGCATTCCGTCCAAGGCGATCATCCACGCGGCCAACAAGTTCGAGACCGTGGCCAAGGCGGCGGACGGCGGCACCCTGGGCATCACGGCGTCCAAGCCCGCCATCGACATGGCCCAGACCACGGCGTGGAAGGACGGCATCGTCAAGAAGCTGAACGGCGGCGTCGCGGCCCTGCTCAAGAAGGCCAAGGTCAAGGTGATCAAGGGGTGGGCCACCTTCTCCGACGCCAAGACCTGCACGGTCAAAACGGCCGACGGCGACATCACCATCACCGCCGAATACGTCATCCTGGCCACCGGCTCAGATCCCGTGGAACTGCCGTTCCTCAAGTTCGGCGGCGACGTCATCTCCTCGACCGAGGCCCTGTCGCTGGACAAGGTGCCCGGCAAGCTCGTCGTCGTAGGCGGCGGCTATATCGGGCTGGAGCTGGGCATCGCCTATCGCAAGCTGGGCGCCGAGGTCACCGTGGTCGAAATGGCCGACCGCATCCTGCCGCTCTATGACAAGGCTCTGACCGATCCGGTCGCCAAATGGATGGAGAAGCACGGCGTCACCCTGATGCTGGGCGCCAAGGCGGGCGGCTTCGACAAGGGCAAGCTCAACGTCACCGACAAGGACGGACAGGCGATCACGCTTCCCGCCGACAAGGTGCTGGTCACCGTCGGCCGCAAGCCCCGCACCCAGGGCTGGGGCCTCGAGAACATGGGCGTGGCAATGGCCGGGCCGTTCGTGAAGATCGACGACCGCTGCGCCACCAGCATGCGGAACGTCTGGGCTGTCGGCGACCTGACCGGCGAACCCATGCTGGCCCACAAGGGCTCGGCCCAGGGCGAGGTCGTGGCCGAGATCATCGCCGGTCACGACAAGCGTTTCGACCCCGTCACCATCGCCGCCGTCTGTTTCACCGAGCCCGAGATCGTCTCCGCCGGTCTTGGCCCGCAGGACGTCGAGGGCCGCGATGACGTGATCCAGTCGGTCTTCCCCCTGATGGCCATCGGCCGCGCCCTGGCCATCGAGGCGGGCGACGACGGCGGCTTCGTGCGGGTGATCGCGTCGAAGTCCGACCACCGTCTCCTAGGCATCCAGGCCGTCGGCCAGCACGTCTCGGAGCTGTCGAACAGCTTCGCCCAGATGCTGGAGATGGGTGCGGTGCTGGAGGATGTGGCCGGCACCATCCACGTCCACCCCACCCTCGGCGAAGCCTTCCACGAGGCCAGCCTCAGGGCGCTGGGCCACGCCATTCATATCTAGAGGGTCGCTATCGCTCGCCGCGCGGCGGCTCGCTACCTGAGCGACCGATTATCCTTCTTCCCTCGGGGGAGAGGGTGGCTCGCGTAGCGAGACGGATGAGGGGGCTGCTAGCCAAGAGCGCGCCTGCCGGCCAGCGAGACGCCCAACCTCGCTCAAGCAGCCGAGAACCGCGTTTGCGGCGTTAGCGATCCCTAGAAAGGCAAAAGATTTCGCTGGCGGCTATAGGCCATGGTGCCGACGTTGGCGCCGAGGCGCAGGCCGACGCCGGTTCGCACGGGGGCGAGCACGATTCCGTCCGCCTGCTGATAATTCACGCCCAGACCGGCGACCACATAGGCGGTGCCCTCCACGCCGGGGTAGCGGCGATAGATCATGTCCGGGTGATACAGGCCGTAGACCAGAGTGAAGACCCGGCTCGCGTTGCCCCCGATGTCCCAACCGATCGAAATGCCCTGCCAGAACACCTCCTGCGACGCCGACAGGTCCTTCATGTGCAGCGCGCCGCGGCCATAGCGCAGGCCCACGGCGGCGGCGCCGGCGCCCTCTTCGCCCGCGATATAGGCGGTCGGGCGGTCACCCTGATCGGCGAAGATGCGCTCGATGGCGCCGCCCACGGCCTCGGCCGCGATGCCCAGCTCGCGCGATCCGGCGGCGGTCAGCTCCTCGAAGGAATAGGCCTGGGCGTTGCGGTCCGACGGCACCGGATAGTTCGGATCGTTCGGCGGCCGGTTGGTGGCGCAGGCCGAAAGGCCGGCGGCGGCGAGGCCCGTGGTGATGAGGGTGCGGCGGTGCATGATGCGGGCTCCGAAAGACTGATTTCGCCCGTCGCGCGCGGGCGTTCGTCCGGCGACGGTCACCCGCTTTTACGGCTGATGTGCGGCCACAAGGTTAATGGCCCCGTAACCTCAGCTGCGAAGCCGCGCGCCCAGCTTGTCCGCCGCCGCGACGATCTTGGTCGACAGCGCCTCGATCTCGGCCTCGGTCAGGGTGGCCTCGCGCGGCTGGATCACCACCTCGACCGCCAGCGACTTCATGCCGTCGTCCACTCCCTTGCCGCGATACAGGTCGAACAGACGCGCCTCGGAGATCAGGGCCTTATCCGCGCCCTGCACTGCGCGCATCAGATCGCCGGCGACCAGATCCTCGGGCGCGACGAAGGCGAAGTCGCGGGTCAGGGGCATCAGCGCGGACAGCTCGGCGGCCGGCCGTGCCTTTGATCCGCTCTTGGCCGCACGCGGTTGCGGCAGGGTGTCCAGCACGATCTCGAACGCCAGCATCGGCCCGTCGGCGTCCAGCGCCTTCAGCACGCCGGGGTGCAACGCGCCGAACTGGGCGACGACGGCCTTGGGCCCCAGTTGCAGCCGGGCCGAGCGCCCAGGATGCCACCAGCCGGGGTTCTGCCCCTGGACCAGCTGCAGCGACGCGACGGGCGCCCCCAGCTCTTCCAGCAGCGCCAACAGATCGGCCTTCAGCGCGAACAGAGGATCAACCGGCGCTCCGGTCCAGGCGCGTGGCGCGTGGGGCGCAAGCACGCCGGTGATCGTGGTGGTCTGGTCCTGCGGTCGGTCGCCGGCATAGACCGGGCCGATCTCGAACAGGGCCGCGTCGGCATGGCCCCGCGCGGCGTTCCTGGCCGCCGCCTGGATCAGGTTGGGGAGGGCCGAGGGCCGCATGCAGTCCAGGTCGGAGGCGATCGGATTGTCCAGCACCAGCCGCTCGTCTCCGCCGCCGAACAGCTGGGCGATCTTCCGCGAGGTAAAGGACCAGGTCACGGCCTCGCGCCAGCCCAGAGCCGCCAGCGCCCGGCGCGCCGTCCGCATCCGCGCCTGCCGCGGCGAAAGCACGCCGGATGGTGCGCGCTGCGTTTCGGGCAGGGGCGTGGACGGCAGGGCGTCATAGCCGACGATGCGGGCGACCTCTTCGACCAGGTCGGCAGGCCCCTCGACATCGCGTCGCCAGCTGGGCGGGGTGACGATCCAGTGGTCGCCGCGCGCGATCTGAAAGCCCAGGGCGGTCAGGATATCGGCAATCTGCTCGTCCCCGACCTCCAGCCCGGTCAGCCGCTCGACCCGGGCGGGATCGAAGGCGAAGGACGCCGGCGATGCGGGCGCTTCGCCGGCCACAACCATCTCCGACGGTTCCCCGCCGCACAGCTCCAGGATCAGCGCCGTCGCCAGCTCCAGTCCAGGAACCACCGAGGCCGGATCGACGCCGCGGGCGAACCGGTACTGGGCGTCCGAGATGATGCCGAGATCACGTCCGGTCTGAGCCGTGGCCAGGGGATCGAACCAGGCGCTCTCGACGAAGACATCGACCGTGGCCTCGTCGCAGCCGGTGGACTCCCCGCCCATGACGCCGCCCAGGCCGATCGGCCGCTCGCCCGCCGCGTCGGCGATGACGCAGGCGTTGGGGCCGGGCGCATAGGTCTTGCCGTCCAGCGCGATCAGATGTTCAGGCTCGCCGCTGTCGCGCGCGCTCTGTCCGCCCCTCGCGACGAGCTCGCCGCCTACCAGCTTCGAGGCATCATAGACGTGCAGCGGCCGGGCGCGGTCGTAGGAGACCAGATTGGTGATATCCACCAGGGCGCTGATGGGCCTCAGGCCGATGGCCCGCAGCCGGTCCTGCAGCCACTGCGGCGACGGCCCGTTGCGCACGCCCCGGATCAGCCGTCCCGCGAAGACGGCGCACAGGTCCGGCCGCTCGATGCGGATCGAGAGAGGCGAGGGGAAGGCCCCCGGCACGGCCTCGATCGCTGGCGTCTTCAGCGTCCCCAGACCCGCCGCCGCCAGATCGCGGGCGATGCCGGCGACGCCCAGCCAGTCCGGCCGGTTCGGCGTCACCTCGAAATCGATCACCGGCTGGGCGCCGAACACGCCCGCCGCCGGCCGGCCCACCGTCAGGTCGCCCGGCAGGTCCAGAATGCCGTCGGACTCATCCGACAGCTCCAGTTCCGACGCCGAGCACAGCATGCCGTTCGACACCACGCCGCGCACCGGCTTCTCGACCAGGGTCACGCCCAGGCCCGGCACATAGGCCCCGATCGGCGCATAGATGGTGACCAGTCCCGCCCGCGCATTGGGCGCACCGCAGACGATCTCCTTCATGCCGTCGACGGTCTCCACCTGGCACACCCGCAGTCGGTCGGCGTTGGGATGCTGTTCGGCCGAGACGATCCGCGCCACGGTGAAGGGCGCGAGTTTCGCCACCGGATCGATGACGTCCTCGACCTCCAGCCCGGCCATGGTCATGGCGCGCGCCACCGTCTCGACGTCGGCCTCGGTGTCGAGGTGGTCTTTCAGCCAGTCGAGGGTGAACTTCACGCCCGCGCTCCAGGGGAAACGCCGGCGAGCATGTCGAGCACGGCCTGCGACCCAGTGAAGCCGACATTGAAGAATTCGCAGTTGTCGAAACGACAATTGCGCATCGGAATGGTGCCCAAGGAGAAGTCGCCCAAGGGTTGGAGCAACAGATTGCGGATGTCGCCGCCGCTGTCGCCCAGGTTGCAGCTTTCCAGCTCCACGCCGCCCGCCAGCAGCAGGATCGCCGGACCCTGCAGGCGGCAGCGCCGGAAGGTCCGGCCTTCGATCCGCCCGGGCTTGGTGCCGCCCATCACCGTGACGAACAATTCGAACAGGTTGATGTCTGCGTCCTCGAAGCTCGTCGCGTTGAGATTGGCCGCCACCTGGACAGGTCGGTTGATCGGAACATAACTCATCGTCCCGCGCCTCCGCGCCCGGTGATCTCCGTGCTCATTCCTTCGATGAAGGCTGGCGACCCGGTATAGGCAATCTGGCGGAACCGGCAGCGCACAAACTTGCAGTCCTGCAGTCCTATGGCGCCGACCAAGCGCGGCCCGTGCGGAGTGAACAGCAGCGATTTGGCGTCGCTCGACGCACCCATGTCGCAGCCTTCGAACGTGGTGCCCTGCAACACGGCCACGAGCGCGGGGCCCTCGATGACGCAGTCGGTGAAGGTCTTGCCCTTGATAACCGGTTCGCCGGCGTTGAGCGTGTGAACGGCCAGCAGCGGCAGCCAGATCGCGCGCTTCTCGTAGGCGGTTTCGGCGACGAGCGCGCGCCCGTAGGTTTCGGACATCACGTCGAGGGTCTTGTCGGTCATGGCATTACTCGATCAGCTCAGGCCGGTGGCCAGGTTGGGCGCGGCGAAGGCGGAGAACCCGTAATGGGCCAGCCAGCGGGTGTCGGCGTCGAACATGGGGCGCAGGTCCGGGATGCCGTATTTCAGCATGGCCAGGCGATCCACCCCCATGCCGAAGGCGAAGCCCTGCCATTCGTCGGGATCCAGGCCGCAGGCGATCAGCACCTTGGGATGCACCATCCCGCAGCCCAGGATCTCCATCCAGTCCTCGCCCTCGTTCAGGCGCAGCCGCCCGCCGGACCGGTCACAACGGATGTCCATCTCGGCCGAGGGCTCGGTGAAGGGGAAGTGGTGAGGGCGGAACCGGGCGTCGACCTGATCCATCTCGAAGAAGCGGGCGACAAACGCCTCCAGCGTCCCCTTCAAGTGGCCCATGTGGATGTCGCGATCGATCACCAGACCCTCGATCTGGTGGAACATCGGGGTGTGGGTGGCGTCCGAATCCTTCCGGAAAGTCCGGCCCGGCGCGATGATGCGGATCGGCGGCTCCTGGCCCGAGGCGATCCACGGCGCCGGCGCCTTTTCGCCCGCCCGCATGGCTCGGATCTGCACCGGCGAGGTGTGGGTTCTCAGCACCTTGCGCTCGCCCGTCTCCGGATCGGGCTTCAGGAAGAAGGTGTCGTGCATCTCCCGCGCCGGATGCTTGGGCGGAAAGTTCAGGGCGGTGAAATTGTGGAAATCGTCCTCGATGTCCGGGCCTTCCGCGACCGCAAAGCCCATCTCGGCGAACAGGGCGATCATCTCGTCCATCACCTGCATGGTCGGATGCACCGATCCCCGGCGGCGCGGCGGCGCGGGCAGGGTCAGGTCGATGCGCTCGGCCAGCAGCCGTGCGTCCAGCTCGGCGGCCTCCAGCTCGGCCTTCTTGGCGGCCAGCGCCGCCCCGACCCGGTCGCGTAGGCCGTTGATCATCGGCCCCTTCTCGCGCCGCTCCTCGGGGCTCATCGCTCCCATGCCCTTCAACAGGCCGGAGATGGTCCCGGTCTTGCCCAACGCCTGCACGCGCAGGGCCTCGACCTCCGTGGTGGTCGCGGTCTGGCCGATGGCCTGGATGAGATCGAGTTCGAGCTGGGCGAGGTCGGTCATGGGCCGGATGCTCTAGCGGCCTGAGCCGCCGCCGTCACCTCCTCTAGAGAGTGCGGACCGACCCATTGGTTTCATGTTGACGTTCGGAAGCTCGTCGAAGTCGGAGTTCGAGCAACTTATGCAAACGGGCACGAGGCCGGCACGGAGACGAGGCGAGAACGCCATCGCACACATTCAGGGCGGCCCAGCGACGCCATGTGTCACGGCGATTTGCTCGAGCTTCATCCGTCAGTACGTACCCGACATGCCAATTGACGCCCCAGCCTTGCCGTTGATCCAACAGCACAAACCGCTCGATGTCTCGCCAAGGTATATTCATCGTGCGCCAGAGACCGACAGTGCGGACGCCCAGATCATCGATGACCAGTCGGGTGGGCCTCAGCAACTCGCCCGCAGCCAATGTTGCAGCCACCGCAATGGCTGCTGCACTCCCGAAGGTGATGGACTTGCGAAGCCAGGTTAACTCCGGCCAAGCGCCGATAAGAAAGTCAGCCAGCATCCCGACAAACGTGAGCGCGATGACGACTGTCGCTGCCGACGCCCAAGCAGGCACCGCCCGGATTATTGTCGGTTTCACACCCTCAGCGGCATCAACACATACTGCACGCCCGGATCGCCAGGATCGAGCACCAGGGTCGGGCTGGCCGGGTCGGCGAATTTGAAGCTGGCGTTCTCGCCGGTGATCTGGCCGGCGACGTCCATCAGGTAGCGGGCGTTGAAGCCGATCTCGAACGGCTCGTCGGAATAGCCGATCTCGACCTCCTCCTCGGCCTGGCCCGCCTCCATATTGCGCACCGTCAGCTTCACCCGGTCGGTGTCGAAGGCCAGTTTCACCGAGCGGCTCTTCTCGGCCGAGATGGTGGCCACCCGGTCGACGGCCTGGGCGAACAGGCTGTTGTCGATGTCGGCGGTCTTGTCGTTGCCGCGCGGGATGACGCGCAGATAGTCGGGAAAGGCGCCGTCGATGACCTTGGAGGTCAGGCTGGCCTCGCCCAGTTCGAAACGGATCTTCTGGGCCGAGACCTGCACCGACACCTCGCCCTGACCGGCGTCCAGCAAACGCCGCACCTGGTCCACGGTCTTCCGGGGCACGATGACGCCCGGCCCGCCCGCCGCGCCTTCCGGCGCCGGGGTCTCGGCCAGGGCCAGGCGGTGGCCGTCGGTGGCGACGGCGCGCAGCAGCGGAACGCCGCCCTCGGCCACGGTGTGCAGATAGAGCCCGTTCAGATAATAGCGCGTCTCCTCGGTCGAGACGGCGAAGCGGGTCTTGTCGATCAGCCGGGCCAGCTCCTCGCGCGCCAGCGTATAGCGCGCGCCGCCGGCCTCGGACGACATTACCGGGAAGTCGCCCGCCGGCAGGACCGGCAGATTGAACCGCGAGCGCCCGGCCGACACCACAAGGCGCGGATCATCCCCGGAATAGCTCAGCGAAACCTCGGCCCCGTCCGGCAGTTTCCGCACGATTTCATACAGGGTGTGGGCTGGGGCGGTGATCTGTCCCTCGACATTCACCATGGCCTCGGCCTCGTCGACCATCTCCATGTCCAGATCGGTGGCGGCGAAGGCCAGCTTGTCCCGCCCCGCGGACAGCAGGACGTTGGACAGGATCGGGATGGTGTTGCGACGCTCCACCACGCTCTGCACGTGGCCCAGGGCCTTGATCAGGGCCGAGCGTTCGATGGTCAGTTGCATAGGTTCACGCCCCGGACGTCTGGCGGCGCCGAAAGGCCGCGTCTTCAAGTGGCTCGGACATTAGCGGCTTGGGCTGGCGAGGGAAGGGGCTTGAGGCTAGGGAATCCGACCCACCGGCCCTAACCCCTCAACTTCCGCGTCAGCGCCTCAACGTCGCGGGCGATCTGGTCGTCGGTCGTCAGCATCTCTTCGATCCGGCGCACTCCGTGCAACACGGTAGTGTGGTCGCGCCCGCCAAAGCGGCGGCCAATGTCCGGATAGGAGCGCGTGGTGTTTTGCTTGCACAGATACATGGCGATCTGACGAGGGCGGGCGATGGTGCGGGTGCGGCGTTCGCTGAGCAGATCAGCCTGTTTCAGACCGAAGTGGTCGGCCGTGACCTTCTGGATTTCATCCACCGTGATTCGGCGCTCGGGTCCGGAGCGCAGCGCCGCGCCCAGCAGGCCTTGCGCCTCCTCCAGGCTCAGTCCTGCCAGCCGGCGACCGGCGGCGGCCGCCAACGTGTTGATAGCCCCTTCAAGCTCGCGCATCGTGCCCGGGGTGCGCTCGACCAGATGCTCCAGCACCTCCGGACGCGCCTCGCCCTCGACCAGGCCGATCTCGGCCAGGGACTTCAGCCGGCGCGCGGCCAGTTGCAGCCGCAGATCGCGATCGGCGGGCTCGACCGGGCAGGTCAGGCCCGACGACAGATGCGAGCGGAGGCGCTGTTCGATGTCCGTCAGCGCCAGGGGCGCGCGGTCGGCGGCCAGCACCACCTTCTTGCCGTCCTCCATCAGGGCGGTGAGGGTGGCCAGCAACTCTTCCTGGGTCTGGGTCTTGCCGGCGAGCATCTGGACATCGTCCAGCAGCAGCATGTCGGCCGAGCGCAACCCGTCCTTGAAGGCGGCGGTCTGGCGGTCCTGAACGGCGCGCACGAAGGTGGTCAGGAAGCGTTCGGAGGTCAGATAGACCACCTTGGCGTCCGGCTTCAGACGCTGGGCCTCCCAGGCGATGGCGTTCAGCAGGTGGGTCTTGCCGTAACCATAGGGCCCGCACAGGAAGATCGGATTGAAATGGCCCTCCGCCCAGGCGGCGGTCTGACGAGCGATGGCCAGGGCGAAGGCGTTTCCGGTTCCCTCCACGAAGGTGTCGAAGGTCAGTCGCTCCTGCAAACCGGCGGCGCGCACCGCGCGCGGGCTGTCGGCCGAGGGCTGGGCCACGGTCGGCGCGCGAACGCCATCCGTCGTGGCGGGCGGCGCCGCGCGGCCGCCCAGACCGACCGGCGGCGCCGACCCGATCTCGGCGCGGCAGCGCACATCCAGGCGGCGCGAGGACCGGTCATAGGCCAGCCACAGCTCATTGATGCGGCGCAGCGCATTCTTGCGCACCCAGTCGCGCGCATAGGCGGTAGGGGTCACCAGGATCAGCTGGCCGGTGGTGTCGCAACGCACCGCCGACGGCGCGATGTAGGAAGAAAAGGCTCCCTCGCCGATCTCAACGCGCAGGCGCTGGGCCGCCTCGGACCAGATGCGGTCTGGATCTGTCATCGCAGCAGCCGCCGCCCCCATGCTCCCCGCCATGCTCTCTCTCGATCCTTCGAAGTCACCACCATCCCCAGCCTGTCGGGTTCAGGGACGACTTCTCCTGTCCGCCGGACAGGGTGTCCGGCGGGCGGGGTCGCCCTGGAGATCAGACTGCTGCGCCGGCGGAAAGCTCGCTTTCCCGCCGTCTCCGTATCAGGCGCTCGGGCGCCGCCGCGGAGGTGCGTCAGACCCCCAAAGTTACTTTTCGAGCGGGGTCCGTCAACGGCGATTCGATGTGATTCGGGAGGATAAAAATCTTGACTCGCGCAAGCCCAGACAACGCCTAGGGAAAACACTATTCGGCCACAGTGGACTGAGCGAAATTTTCTCCGGACCCGGCGTTCGGCTTAGCGCCGGACAGCGAAACGGCGAAGCAGCTGTCGCCGCTTCGCCGTTGTAAACGCTATATTTTCCGCCATTAAGTCAGCGGGCGGACCGATCAGGCGGCCGACAGCTTCTTCAGTTGGGCGGCCAGACGCGAGACCTTTCGCGAACCCGTGTTTTTGTGGACAACGCCCTTGGAGACAGCGCGCATCAGTTCGGACTGCGCCTCGATGAAGGCGGCCTTGGCGGCGCCGGCATCGCCGCCGGCGACAGCCTCCTGAAAACGACGCAGATAGGTGCGCACGCGGGTGCGGCGCGCCTTGTTCACTTCAGTCCGGGCGGCGATCTTGCGGATCGCTTTTTTGGCGCCGGGGTTGTTGGCCATCGATCAGAACCTATCAAACGGAAACGCCGCGGACGCCCGTCCACGGCGCGGAAACCTGTAAAGAGCGGGGGCCTATAGCGGAAAGGTCCGGGACGGTCAACGCGATCTGGAGGTCGCGGCCAACCTCGCCCTTGCCCCCGCGCGCGACGCGCGGGATATCCTCAGGCATGGTCCTTGCGCTCACTCCGGCGGCGGCCTCGGCGCCGTCGGCGCGGGGCCCGGCCCACATCGTCGATGTGCTGATCGCCGAACGGGCACCGCGGCTGACCGCCTCGCCGTTCTGGCCACTGGTCAGCCCCGGCCTCCATGCCCTGCTCGGCTATGGCAAGGCGCGGCGCATGGCCGATGCGGTTGCCGTCCGTTCGGGGCTGGAGGCTCTGGACCACGTCTCGACCCTGCTGTCGCTGGACGTTCGCGCCACGGGCCTGGAGCGGCTGCCGGCGACGGGTCGCTGTCTGATCGTCGTCAACCACCCGACCGGCATCGCCGACGGCATCGCCGTGGCCGACGCGGTCAGGACGGTGCGCTCCGACGCCGTCTTCTTCGCCAACGCCGATGCCCTGAGGGTGTCGCCGCGGCTGGGCGAGGTGATCATCCCGGTGGAGTGGGTGGAGGCCAAGCGCACCCGCGACAAGACCCGCGCCACCCTGGACGCCGCCCGCGCCGCCTTCGAGGCCGAGCGCGTGGTGGTGATGTTCCCCGCCGGTCGACTGGCGCGCAGCCGCGAGGGTCGGCTGGTCGATCCGCCCTGGGCCCCGACCGCCGCCTCCCTGGCGCGCAAGCACCGTGCGCCGATCGTGCCGATCCACCTGTCCGGGCCCCGGTCGCGGCTTTTCCACCTGTTCGACCGGGTCTCGCCGGAACTGAGGGACATCACCCTGTTTCACGAGATGCTCAACAAGACGGGCGGCCGGTTCGACCTGATCGTCGGCAAGCCCATCGCGCCCGAGGCGCTGGACCCGGACGCCCCTCGCACCACGCGGGCGCTGAAGCACCATGTCGAGCGGGTGCTGTCGGACGATCCCGACGCCGCCTTCGATCCCGGAGCGGCCGCATGAGGATCGACCTGGCGGACGAGGCCGCGACAACGGCGTTGGGCGCCCGACTGGCGCCGCTGCTGCGGGCCGGGGACGCGGTGTTGCTGTCGGGGCCGTTGGGAATGGGCAAGTCGACCCTGGCGCGTGGGCTGATCCGGGCGCTGACCACGCCCGACGAGGACGTGCCCTCGCCGACCTTCACCCTGGTGCAGTTCTATGAGAGCGATCCGCCAGTCGCCCATTTCGACCTCTATCGCCTGACCCGGCCCGAGGAGGCCTGGGAGATCGGGCTGGAGGATGCCCTGGATCGCGGCGCGGTGCTGGTCGAATGGGCGGAACGCCTGGGGCCGTTGCTGGACGGGGCGTTGGGCGAGAACCGGCTCGAAATCATCCTGGCGGAAAAAGGCGACGGCCGCCTTGCGACCGTTTCTGTCGCGGGCGATTGGCAGGATCGATTGCGGATGGCGGGATGGCGATGAACGAACGCGAGGCGGAACGCGTCGAGTTTCTGGAACGCGCAGGCTTGAGCCGGGCGCGGCGCGATCCCCTGCCCGGCGACGCCTCGACCCGCCGCTACGAACGGCTGACCGCCGAGGACGGCCGCTCGCTGATGCTGATGGACCAGGCCCCCGCAGCCGAGAGCCCCCCGTGCGATCCCGCCTGGTCGCCCGAGCGGCGCCGCGCCGAGGGCTGGAACGCCACAGCCCGCCTGTCGGCCGGACGGATCGAGGCCTTTGCGGCCGTCGCCGATCATCTGCGCCGCCTGGGCCTTTCGGCGCCGGAGATCGTGGCGCTGGACGCCTCGCGCGGCCTGGCGGTTCTGGAGGATTTCGGCGACGCCCTGTTCGCCCGGGTGTTGGAGGCCGAGCCGGAGCGCGAGCCCGACCTTTATCTCGCCGCCGTCGACGTCCTGATCGCGCTGCACGCCGCGGCGCCGCCCGAGCTCCTGACCGGCCCCGGCGGCGACTGGCCTCTGCTGGCCTATGACGAAACGGCGCTGAAGGGCGGCGCCGACCTGTTCGTCGAGTGGTGGCCGAAGCTGGAGCCGAGCATCGCTCTGGACGCCGAGGCCTTCGCCGCTTGGGACCGAGCCTGGGCGCCGATCATCGCGCGCGGCGCCGAGGGGGCCACGGTCGTGGCCCACCGCGACTTTCACGCGGAAAACCTCATCTGGCTGCCGGAGCGTGACGGGGCCGCCCGCGTTGGGATGATCGACTTTCAGGATGCCGTGCGCGCCCACCCCGCCTGGGACCTGATCCATCTGCTGCAGGACGCCCGCCGCGACGTGCCCGACAGCCTGGAACGCCTGGCGCTGGACCATTATCTGGCCGCCCGGCCCGAGGTGGACCGCGCCGCCTTCCTGTCGGAGTATCGTGCGCTCGCGGCCCTGAACGAGGCCCGCATCCTCGGCATCTTCGCGCGCCTGATCATCCGCGACGGAAAGCCGCGCTATCGCCAGTTCCTTCCCCGCATGTGGGCGCATCTGACGGCGAACCTGACCGATCCGGCGTTGGCCGAGGTCCGCGCCTGGTTCGAGCGCTATGTTCCTGAGGAGACGCGGGCATGACCGGACCCAAGACCGCCATGGTCCTCGCCGCCGGCCTGGGCACGCGCATGCGCCCGCTGACGGATGACCGTCCCAAGGCCTTGGTCGAGGTCGGCGGGCGCGCCCTGATCGACCATGTGCTGGACCGGCTGGCCGAAGCGGGGGTCGAGCGGGCCGTGGTCAATGCCCACTGGTTCGCCGACCGGCTGGAGGGGCATCTGAAAGCACGCGGGCGCGGGCCGGAGATCGTCATTTCCGACGAACGCGCCGAACTGCTCGAGACCGGCGGCGGCCTCAAGAAGGCCCAGCCTCTTCTGGGCGACGACCCGGTATTCGTGGCCAATATCGACAGCGTCTGGATCGACCGGGGGGATGCGCTCGGCGATCTGGTCCGCCTGTGGGATCCGGAGCGAATGGACGCCGCCCTGCTGCTGGCCCGGCGCGAGGGCACGATCGGCTTCGAAGGCGACGGCGATTTCTTCCTGGCTGACGACGGAAAACTGACCTTCCGCGGCGAGGCCGCCAGCGCCCCCTTTGCCTATATGGGCGTGCACATCACCCGGCCCGATTATGCCGACCCCGGCCCGGACGGCCCCTTTTCGCTCAGCCCCCTGTGGCGACGGTCCGCCGACGCGGGGCGTCTCTACGGCTGCGTGCTGTCCGGCGACTGGATGCACGTCGGCGACCCCCAGGCGCGGGACGAGGCCGAGGCCAGATTGAGGAACAGCGCGTGACTGTTGGGCGCCCTCAAGCAGCGAGCCGCCGCGCGGCGAGCGATAGGGCCGCTTTATGACCCGCTTCGACCCCTTCGCCGTCCCCGGCCCACGCTGGTTCTCCATCGCGGCGCACCGGCCGTTCCTGGGCGATCTGGCGGCCGGGGTGCTCGCGTGGCTGGGGGAGGATCGACCCGAGACCCTGTCGGACGCCGTGGTCCTGCTCCCCAATCGTCGCGCCGCGCGAGCCTTCACTGAGGCGCTCGGCGTGGCGTCGGACGGCCGTCCGGTGCTGCTGCCGCAGGTGCGGCCGCTGGGCGATCTGGAGGAGGACGAGGCCCCCTTCGCGCCGGGCGAGATCGAGGCCGGCCTGCCGCCCGCCATCGGCGCCCTGGCCCGCCGGTTCGAGCTGGCCGGGCTGGTGCGCACCCATTTCCACCGACCACTAGGCGCCCTCGCGTCGCTGGAGATGGCCGAGGCGTTGGGACGTTTTCTCGACTCCTGTCAGATCGAGGAGGTGAAGGACCCCGCCCGCGTCGGCGCCCTGATCGAGGCGGACCTGGCCGAACACTGGCGCGAGTCCGCCGCCCTCCTGGCCATCGCGCTTGAGACTTGGCCCGAGCGGTTGCGTGAACTGGGTCTGATCGATCCGGCGGCGCGGCGCGTCACCCTGTTGCGCCGGCTAGCGGACAGCTGGACCGAGCGGCCGCCCGCGCATCCGGTGATCGCCGCCGGCTCAACCGGCACCGTCCCGGCCGCCGCCGCCGTGCTGGACGCCGCCGCCCGTGCGCCGCTGGGCTGTGTGGTCTTGCCCGGCCTCGACCTCGACCTCGCCGACACCGCCTGGGCCAGGGTCGAGGACCAGCATCCGCAGGGGGCGATGAAGGCCCTAATCGAAGACTTTGGGGTCTCGCGCGATCAGGTCCGGCCTTGGCCCGCGCCCGAGGAGCCCCCTGCCACTGCTCGGGGCCGCGCCCGTCGTCGCCTGCTGGCCGAAGCGCTTAAGCCGCCCGAGGCCACGGCTGACTGGCGCCACGCCATTGACGAGATGACCCGGGACGCGGCCGACCCTCTGGCGGCCGGGCTTCAGGGCCTCGGGCTCGTCACCGGCCGCACCGAGGAGGAGAGCGCCGGGCTGATCGCCGCCCTGCTGCGCGAGGCGCTGGAAACGCCTGGCCGCACCGCCGCCCTGATAACCCCCGATCAGGCCCTGGCCCGCCGGGTTCAGGCGCGGCTGGCGCGCTGGGACCTCCAGGCCGACAGCTCGACCGGCGAGCCCCTGTCCCGGACAGCCACGGGGGCCTTGATCGGCGCCCTGACGCAACTGATGGCGGACGGCTTGTCGGGCGTCGCGCTACTGGCCGTGCTGAAACATCCGGCGGTGCGAGTTGAGGAGACCGACGCCGCCCTTTCGGATCTGGAGCGATACGGCCTGCGCGGGCCGCGTCCCGGCGACTGGGACGCGCTCAAGGCCCGCTTCGAAGCCGCCCGCGCGCCGCGCGACGACGGCCGCGAACCCCCGCCGCACAGGCTGGAGGCTCTGGACCGCGCCGCAGCCCTCGCCGCCGATGTCGAGCCGAAGCTCGCGCCCCTGTTCGACGGAGCACCCGCCGATGCGGCGGACTGGACCCGGCGTCTGGTCGAGGCGGCGGAAGCCGTCTGCGGCGGCCCCGGCCGGGCCTGGCGCGGCGCGGACGGCGAGGCAGTCGCCCGACTGCTGGCTCAATTGATCGCCGAGGGCGCGGCCAGCGGCCCGCTCGACGCCCCGACCTATGCCGAAATGCTGGGCCGGATGCTGGCGGCCGAGGTCGTCCGCACCGGCGGCGACGTCCATCCGCGCCTGCGAATTCTCGGGGCCATCGAGGCGCGGCTGGCGCGGGCCGACACCGTGGTCCTGGCCGGGTTGGAGGAGGGCGTCTGGCCGGCGGGGGCGGGGCTGGACCCCTTCCTGTCGCGCCCGATGCGCGCGGCCATCGACCTGCCGTCGCCCGAGCGCCGCATCGGCCTGTCGGCCCACGACTTCGCCCAGGCCGCCGCCGCCCCGGAAGTGGTGCTGGTCCATACCGAACGTCGGGGCGGCCAGCCCTCGGTCAAGTCGCGCTGGCTGTGGCGGCTGGAGATCCTGGTCGGCGGCGCGGATCGTACTTTGCCCGGCCGCCCGGAGATCGAGGCCTGGGCCCGGACGCTGGACGCCGCCCCGGCCGCGTCCCCGCCGTCGCTCAGGCCCGCGCCGCGTCCGCAGCCGCGCCCGCCCGTCGCCGCCCGGCCCATGGCCATGTCGGTGACGCGCGTCGAGGAATGGGTGCGCGACCCCTATGCGACCTATGTCCGCTATGTGCTGAACCTGCGCCAGATGTCGCGGCCGGACGAGCGGGTCGACGCCCGCATCCGGGGCACGGCCATCCACCACGCCATCGAGGTCTTCGCCCGCCAGTGGGAGAGCGAGGGCGCGCGCGACGGCGTCCGGCGTTTCGCTGACCTCTATATGGACGCCCTGACCCGCGAGGGCATGCCGCGCGCGGCCCTGGCCCGCGAACGCCCCCTGGCCGAGGGCGCCGGGCGGTTCATGGTGGCGTTCGAGACCGAGCGCCGCGAAACCGGCCGCCGCGTCTTCGTCGAAGAACGGGCCGAGCTGCCCATCCCGACCCTGGCAGGAACCTTCACCCTAGAGGCCAAGGCCGATCGACTGGAGCTTCATGACGCCCGCCTGACCGTCATCGACTTCAAGACTGGGGCGGCGCCGACCAAGAAACAGGTCCGGCTGGGCTTCGCGGCCCAGCTGCCGCTTACCGCCGCCATGTCCGCGCGCGGCGCGTTTGGGGGTCTGGGAGCACCCGCACCCGAAGCCTTGATTTATGTCGCGGTCAGCGGCCGGGACAGCGCGAAGGACCCAGTGTCCGATGTCTCCGGCGACGACGGCGCCGAGGCCCTGGCGGAGCGGGCGTACCAAGGGCTGATCGCCCGCGTCGAACGCTTCGCCGACGACCGCACTGCCTATGGCTCGCGAACCGCGCCCCAGTTCGCCCAGAAATCAGTGTCCGACTACGACCATCTGGCCCGCGTGCGCGAATGGTCGATCGCCGCGGAGGGAGGCGAGGAATGACCGAGACGCTAATCGCCCGCGACCCCCAGACCATCGCCGCCGACCCGACGCTGAACGCCTTCGTCATGGCCAACGCGGGATCGGGCAAGACGAAAACCCTGGTCGATCGGGTGGCGCGGCTGCTGCTAGCCGGCTCGGCGCCCGCCGCCATCCTGTGCCTGACCTTCACCAAGGCGGCGGCGGCCGAGATGCAGCGGCGGCTGTATCAGAAGCTGGGCGCCTGGGCCGTGGCCGAGGACGCCGAACTGGCCCGCGAACTGCGCGAGCTGGAGGGCAATGACGCGCCGATGGACGCCGAGCGGCTGTCTCGCGCCCGCCGCCTGTTCGCCCGCGCCCTGGAGACGCCCGGCGGGCTGAAGATCCAGACCATCCACGCCTTTTGCGAACAGCTGCTGCGCCGCTTCCCGGTCGAGGCCCGGGTCTCGCCGCGCTTCACCGTCATCGATGAGGTCCAGGCCGCCGCCATCCGCGCCCGCGCCCGCGACCGGGTCGCCGAGGCCTCGCTCGATAACGATCCGCCCGGCCTCACCGCCGCCTATGAGCGGTTCGCCGGTCAGCTGGATTTCAAGAGCTTCGAGGGCATGTTCCTGACCTTCGAGGCGAAACGCGACGCCATCGCGGCCTTCGTGGACGCCCACGGCGGAATCCAGACCCTGCCCGACCGCATCGCCCAGAGCGTCGGCTTCGAGCGCTATCTCGACGCCGACCCTGACAAGATTCTGGCCGAGGTCTTCGCCGCCCCCGACTGGGACGAGGCCCGCTGGCGCGAGGCGGCTCGCGTGTTGGCCGACGCCTCCGCCGCCGGGGACCAGAAGCGCGGCGCCCAGATGCTGGCGCTGGCCGAGGCTGCCGCGCGTGGCGGGGCGCCCGACCCCGCCGTCCTGACCTCGCTGTTCTTCACCGGGACCGGCTCGCTGGCCACCTGGTGCGGCAAGAGCGCGGCGGCGAAGAAGGCCAACCTGTGCGACTGGCTGCTGGACGAACAGGCGCGCATCGGCGGCGTGCTCGACAGGCTCCGGGCCGTCGCCGTCGCCGAGGACAGCCTGGCCGCGATGCTGCTGGCCCACGCCTACGCCGGGGCCTATGAAGCGGCCAAGGCCGAGAGCGGGGCGCTGGATTTCTCCGACCTGATCGCCCACGCCCGCTGGCTGCTGACCGACGGGCCGGGCGCGGCCTGGGTGCTGTACAAGCTTGACGGCGGCATCGACCACATCCTGATCGACGAGGCCCAGGACACCTCGCCCGAACAGTGGGACATCGCCCGCGCCCTGACCGCCGAATTCTTCGCCGGCGCCGGAGCCCGCGCCGACCTGGCCGAACAGCGGCGGGGCCGCACCGTCTTCGTGGTCGGCGACGAGAAACAGTCGATCTTCTCCTTCCAAGGCGCGGCGCCCGAGCGGCTGCTGGCCGAGAGCCAGGCTTATGATCGGCTGATCACCGGCGCCGGCGGGCGCTTTCAGGCTGTGGAGCTGATCCAGTCCTGGCGTTCGACCCCCGAGGTTCTGGCTTTCGTCGACCGGGTCTTCGCCACGCCCGAGCGCGCTTCCGCTCTCAGCCCTGGCCGCGGTCTGGCGGGCGATCCCGCCGATCCGGTGATCCGCCACGAGGCCGGTCGGCGCGACCTGCCCGGACTGATCGAAGTCTGGCCGGTCGAGCAGGAGACCAAGGAAGAGGACCGCGACGCCTGGGACGCCCCTGTCGACGCCCCCTCGCCCGACAGCGCCTATCGCCGCGCCGCCATGCGCATCGTCGAGGCGGTAAAGCGGGTCGTCGAGACCGGCGAGGGCGTCCACGCCGGCGACCGCACCGACCGGGGCCGCTGGCGGCCGGCCGGCTATGGCGACGTTCTGGTGCTGGTCAAGAAGCGCGGCGCCATGTTCGAGGCGGTGCTGCGTGGCCTGAAGCAGGCGGGCGTGCCCGTGGCCGGCGCCGATCGCCTTCGCCTGTCGGAACATCCGGTGTTCGAGGACCTGCTGGCTCTGGGCCGCGCCGCCCTCTATCCGGCCGACGATCTGACCCTGGCGGGGGTGCTGCGCAGCCCGCTTTGCGACATCGACGAAAATGGTCTGTTCGACCTGGCGCATGGGCGAAAGGGATCGCTTTGGTCGGCGCTGGTCGCCCGCGCCGGCGAGCGTCCGGAATGGGCCGCCGCCCGCACCCTGATCAGCGGTTTCGCCGAAGAGGCCGGACGGGCCGCGCCGTTCGATCTCTACGCCCGACTACTGGCCCGCACCGACGGGACCGGCCTCAGCGTTCGTCAGCGGTTCGTGACCCGGCTGGGCGCCGAGGCGGGCGATGCGCTGGACGCCTTTCTCGATCAGGCCCAGGCGGCTGAAGGGCGCGGGCTGGTCGATCTGGAGCGATTCACCGCCGCCCTCGCCGAACTGGACCAGACCGTCAAACGCGAGATGGACCAGCCGCGCGGCGAGGTCCGGGTCATGACCGCCCACGCCTCCAAGGGGCTTGAGGCGCCCATCGTCATCCTGCCTGACACCCTGTTTCAGGAGCCCCGCGGCGACGCTTTGCTGGCGACCGACGAAGGCGGCTTCCTGTGGTGCGCCTCCCAGAGCCGCGACTGCGCTGCCTCGGCCGTGGCGCGAGAGGCGAGGAAACGCCGCTCGGAGGAGGAGTCGCTCCGCCTGCTCTATGTCGGCCTGACCCGCGCCCGCGACCGGCTGATCGTCGGTGGCCGGCTGGCGGCCAACCGCACCGACACCGGAGTCGCCTGGCGCGGTCCCCTGGAGGAGGCGATCACCGGACTGGACGGCCGCTCGGTCGAAACTGAGGCCGGGGTGATCCTCGAATACGGCCAGCGCCCGCCGGTGCTGGGCCATGCCGCCGAGGCGACCTCCGACACCCACGCTCTGCCCGCCTGGCTGGCCGAGCCGCCGCCTCGCGAGGCCGGCGCGCGCCATCTGTCGCCGTCACGCCTGCTGGGCTCGGAGGGCATGGCCGCGCCCTCGCCCCTGGCGCGGGGTGCCGACGGGCGGCTGGATCGCTACCGGCGCGGCGACCTGATCCACCGCCTGCTCCAGACCCTGCCGGAGGTGGCGGCCGAGGCCCGCGCGGCCCTTGCCGAACGCCTGCTGGCGCGAGAGCCCGGCCTTGGCGACGACGCCCGCGCCGAGATGATCGCCGCAGCCCTGGCCGTGCTGGATGACGCCCGCTTCGCCGCCGTCTTTGGTCCGGGCTCGCGCGCCGAGGTCGCTCTGGCCGGCGCGGCCGAGGCCCTGCCGCCCGGCGTATCGATCTCCGGCCGCATCGACCGGCTGGTGGTGACGCCCGACCGGGTGCTGGTGATCGACTTCAAGACTAACCGCCCCGCCCCCGACCGCATCGAAGACGCCGCCCCGGCCTATGTTCTGCAGCTCGCTGCCTATCGCGCCGTGCTGTCCCGCCTCTATCACGACCGCCCGGTCGAGGCCGCCCTGGTCTGGACCGACGGGCCGAAGCTGATGGAAGTCCCGGCGGCGATGATGGACGACGCCCTTCTCGCCACCCGTTGAATCCATCCGGAATCGCCCCACATCTGGGCTCGGACACTCGCGCCATCCGGCGCTGACAGGGGACTTGCCGCATGGCCACCGTGAAGATCACCGACGACAGCTTCGACACCGACGTGCTCAAGGCCGACCGCCCCGTGCTGGTCGATTTCTGGGCCGAGTGGTGCGGGCCCTGTAAGCAGATCGGCCCGGCCCTGGAGCAGATCTCCGACGAACTGGGCGAGCAGGTCACCATCGCCAAGCTGAATATCGACGACAGCCCCATGACCCCCTCGCGTCTGGGCGTGAAGGGAATCCCGACCCTGATGCTTTTCAAGGACGGGCAGATGGCCTCGATGAAGGTCGGCGCCTTGCCCAAAGGCAAGATCGTCGAATGGCTGGCCGAGGCTGGCGTCTCCAAGAGCGAGGCTGCCTAAAGGCTCGCAGTCACACCGGCCAAGTGTCGGGAGACAGCACCAGCACTTCGCCCGCCAGATACAGCGACCCGCAGATGACGATGCGGCGCGCGCCCTCCACGAGCGCTTGATGCAACGCGGCCTCGACTCCAGGGCTCGCGTCCGCGTCCAGCCCTGACGCCCGCGCCTGATCGGCCAGATCGCGCGCGTCCCAAGCAGTGCCGGACTCGAAGCTGACAGTCAGCACCCGCGCGTTCAGGTCGGCCAATGGCCCCAGAAACCCGGCCGCGTCCTTCGACGTCAAAAGACCGACGATCAGCGCCAAGGGGCGTGGCGATCTCGCGTGACGCTCGGCGACGGTCTCCACCAGGGCGCGGGCGGCGTGGGGATTGTGCCCGCCATCCAGCCACAGCTCCGCGTCTAACCGGGTCGCCATCTCGGCCAGGGGGCCGCCCGTCAGCCGTTGCATCCGCGCCGGCCAGTGCGCCTCAGTCAGTCCGTCGGCGATGGCTTCGCCGGGTAGATCCAGCTCCAGCGCCGCAGCCACCGCCAGGCCGGCGTTGTCGATCTGATGCGGACCGACCAGGGCGGGCGCGGGCAGATCGAGGAAACAGGCGTCGTCCTGGAATACCAGACCGCCGCGCTCGCCCCAGGCATCGAAATGCTCGCCCATTGTGCGCATGGGCACGTGCAACTGCTCTGCGCGTCTGGCGATCACCGCCATGGCCACTTCGGCCTGACGCGCGATCACCGCTGGAGCGCCCGGCTTGAGAATCCCGGCCTTTTCCGCCGCCACGCCCTCCAGATGCGGCCCCAGGAACTCGGCGTGGTCCAGATCGACGGGAGTGATGACGCTGAGCAGCGGTCGTCCGATCACATTGGTGGCGTCCAACGATCCGCCCAGCCCCACCTCGATCAGGGCGAGGTCCGCGGGGATTTCGGCCATGGTCAGGAAGGCCGCGGCGGTGGTCGCCTCGAACACCGTCGCCCTGACCCCCGACCGCCGCTCGGCCGCCTCGACCGCATCGAGGGCGGCCGCGAGGGTGGCGTTGTCGATCAGCGTGCCTGCCAACCGAATGCGTTCGTTGAACCGGACAAGGTGCGGCGAGGTATAGGCATGAACCGTCAGACCGGCCGCCTCCGCCATGGCGCGCAGGAAGGCGACGGTCGATCCCTTGCCGTTGGTGCCTGCGACGTGAACCACCGGCGGCAGCCGGTCCTGGGGGTCGCCCAGCGCTCGGCACACCGCGCGCATGCGGTCCAGCGACAGATCGATCTTCTGCGGATGACGCTCCAGAAGCCGACGACTGAAGGGGTCCGCGGCGGTCACGCCGGCTGCCTTCGCGGCCGGGCCGGACGCCGGGCGCGTCCGGTGGCGGTCCGCTCAGCCTCGACCCTGGCCACGCGAGCCTCCATGGCCGCGATGACCGATTTCAGCGCGGCCGTCTCGTCGTGCCGGCGCGTGGTCAGCCGAATGGCGTCGGCCAGTGGGTCGAGGATCAGGTGTAGCGCGCGGCGCTCGTCACCGCTGTAGCTGGCGCCGTCAGACCTCGGCCCCAGCAGCAGCCAGCCGACGTGCTCATCCATGTCTCGCAGCGGATACCGAACCGCCAACCTACGGTGATCCGCTTCAAGGAGCATGTCCGCCAGCACTCGCTCTTCGCTGAGGCCGTGGACGGCCAGCACCCGAAGTCCCGCCTCGCCCTCGGCTACCAGCGCGGCCTGGGTGGCGTTGACGCCCTCGACCACAGCCTTCAGCGCTGTGTCGGCTACAGGGTGAGGATCGGCGTGATGCCGCAGTCTCGCCAGCCGGGCGGGGAGGTCGCGCAGTCGGACCAGCGCGCGCTGGAACCGCGATTCCATCCAGGCAAGCACCCGCGTCTGCGCCGGGGCAAGGATGGCCATGGCCGCCAGGGTCGAGAGTCCCGTGGCCAGCGTCGGGTTGCTCGCCCCGGTGACCAGCGTCAGAGTGGTGTCGATCCAGGCCGCCCCGAACGCCCAGGTTATGGCGATAACGCCGGTCACCACCGCATAGCCTGTGGATCGTCCGATCGCGGCGTCCGCGTCGTTGAGCCGGTAGTTCAGCAGCGCCACCAGCACGCCCGCCCCCATCACCGTGAAGGCGCTGCGATGAAGGATGAATTCCGCCCAGATCAGGACCACCAGAACGGTTCCGAGAACATCCGGCAGCAGCACCACCCATTTGGCGACCTGGCTCAGCAGATAGAGAATCAGACCTGCGGCGAGGCCTAGGCACGCCCACTTCATCTGTTGGCGTTCGATCCCCCGGGGAGTGTAGCGAAAGCGGATCACCACACAGGCGAAGGCGGCGGCGAGCAGACCCACGCGCGCGGTCTCTGACAGTTCGACGGGGCTATGCGGCATGCCGAGGATCAGGCCGCCGACAGGGCCCACAACCATGAACCACCGCGCCCACGACGGGGTGTAGCGACCGTTTGGAAGCGCCGGAATTCCAACCAGGAACAGGGCCAGCCAGGCCGCGTCGACCATGGCCTCACCTTCGGGAAAATGGAGTCGTTCCCAGAAGATCGTCGTGCCCACCGTGGCGAGCAGCAGCAGGGCGAAGCTGAACACCATCGCGACCGGCTGATCGAAACGTCGCCAGCGCAGCAGCACGCCTCCCGCGACAAGAGCGACGGCGAGAATGACATCGAACACCGCGGCGCCGAGCATCAGCGGGCGCTGATTCTCCCGGTAGACCGCCGCCTGATTGGCCTCGGATCGGACCAGCCGCCGCACCATCACCTGCTCGGTCTCGAGGTCCAGCATGCCCATGGCCACGACGCCGCCATCCGGCCCCGCGATCATGTTGGCGACGGCTTCGGGCGGCAGACCGGTGATGTCTCGCCCGTCGATGGTCGTGGGAAAGCCGGCCCAGGGGGAAAAGCCAGTTTCGTCAAAGTTAGGCAGGACCGCCCACATCCGGCGATCGGTATCATCGACCGTCAGGCCCAGAGCCGCGAAGGCAGGCTCAACCTTGGTTACCCGCTCGACGTAGAAGGTATTAGCCACGATCTGTACGCCGACCGCGAAGATCAGGCAGGCGAACCACAACAGGTCGATGAGGCGGCGCGCGACTGGCGTGGGCCGAGGCAGCTCCCGAGGCGGCGTTATCCATCGCAGCCAGCTCGACGCGGCGTGCGGCCCCTTCGATGTCACCCCCGTGTCCATGAGGACAGGGCTAACCCAAGTCGCAGGCGCCGCAAAGCGAGGTTGTGATCGTCAGGCGGCCTTGCGACGCCCGCCCATCAGGATCGACAGGACGTCGGCCAACACCTTGGGCAGTTCGCCGCGCGGCACGACGCGATCCACCATGCCTTTTTCCTGAAGATACTCGGCGCGCTGGAACCCCGGCGGCAGTTTCTCACGGATCGTCGTTTCGATCACCCGCGGGCCCGCGAAGCCGATCAGGGCGCCTGGCTCGGCCAGATGAACGTCGCCCAGCATGGCGTAGCTGGCCGTCACACCGCCCGTGGTCGGGTCGGTCAGCACCACCACATAGGGCAGGACCGCGTCTTTCAGCTCCTGAATGGCCAGGGTGGTGCGGGCCATCTGCATGAGGGACAGCGCCCCCTCCTGCATCCGCGCCCCGCCGGCGGCGGTGAAACAGACCAAAGGACAGTCGCGCTCGATCGCCGCGCGGGCGGCGGCGATGAAGGCCTCACCCGCCGCCATGCCCAGCGAGCCGCCCATGAACTTGAAGTCCTGGACCAGAGCCACGGCCGGCACGCCGCCGATCTCGCCCACGCCGATGGCCATGGCGTCACGCGCGCCCGTGCCCTTGCGGGCGGCGGCCAGGCGCTCGCGATAGGGCTTGCCGTCGGAGAACTTGAGCGGATCCTCAGGCACCTCGGGCGTCGGCAGCTGTTCGTAGCGGCCCTCGTCGAAGGTGAAGCGCAGCCGGTCCTTGGCGCCGATCCGCATGTGCCGGCCCGATGGCGTGACCCATAGCGAGGTCTCCAGATCGGCCCGAAACAGCATCTCGCCGGAATCCGGATCCTTGACCCAGAGATTGTCGGGCGTGTCCCGGCGCGTGACGATCTTGCGGACGCCGGGGGCGAACCGCGACAGCCAGCCGCCGCGCTTCTCGGGCTGGGGCTTACCGTCCTGGGGCTTGTTCTTGTCGGCCATGTCGGCTTCCTAGACGCTCTTTAGGGGGCGCGCACCCTTCACGGCGTCGGAGAGCGCACGCACCTTGGCCAGAACGCGGGGCGCGGCCGGTTCGTTCGCGGCCAGCGCCGCCGCCACCTCATCGACCAGCACCGAGCCCGCCACCACGGCGTCGGCCACCCGGGCGATCTCGGCGGCCCGTTCGGGCGTCTTGATGCCGAACCCGACCGCGACCGGCAGCCCGAAGGCCGCGCGCACGCGCTCGACGGCCGGGGCCACGTCACCCGCCACCGCCTCCTTGGCCCCGGTCACGCCCGCGACCGAGACGTAATAGACAAAGCCCGACGTCCCTTCGGCGATGACCTTCAGCCGGGCGTCGTCCGACGTGGGAGTGGCCAGCCGGATCAGCGACACCTGATGGGCGTCCAGCGCGTCGGACAGCGGCCCGGCCTCCTCCGGCGGGCAATCGACCACGATCAGCCCATCAACCCCCGCATCGGCGGCGTCGTGCGCGAAGGCTTCATAGCCGTGGGTCTCGATCGGATTGAGATAGCCCATCAGGATCAGGGGCGTGTCGGCGTCGCCATTGCGAAAGGCCCGCGCCAGATCCAGCGTGCCCTTCAGCGTCAGACCGGCCCTGAGGCCCCGCAAGGCCGCCTTTTGGATAGGTGGCCCCTCGGCCATCGGGTCCGAAAAGGGAAAGCCCAGCTCGATGATGTCGGCCCCGGCGGCGGGCAGGCCGCGCAGGATCTCCAGCGCCTCGTCGCGGGACGGATCGCCGGCCATGACATAGGCCACGAACGCGGCCCGACCCTCGGCCTTCAGCGCGGCGAAGCGCGCATCGATACGGGCGGTGGTCACAACTCCACTCCCAGATGCTTGGCCACGGCGAAGATGTCCTTGTCGCCGCGACCGCACATATTCAGCACCACGTCGCCGCCCTTGCCGACCTCGCGGGCGATCTCGCCGACGCGGGCCAGGGCGTGGCTGGGCTCCAGGGCCGGGATGATTCCCTCCAGCCTGGCGCACAGCTGGAACTGCTCCAGAGCCTCGGCGTCGGTGGCGGCGCGGTACTCGGCGCGGCCGATGTCCTTCAGCCAGGCATGCTCAGGCCCGATGCCCGGATAGTCGAGCCCGGCCGAGATGGAGTGGCCTTCCAGGATCTGGCCGTCGTCGTCCTGCAGCAGATAGGTGCGGTTGCCGTGCAGCACGCCCGGCCGCCCGCCCTGCAGGCTGGCGGCATGGTCCGGCCCGTCCAGCCCCTTGCCCGCCGCCTCGACCCCGATCAGCCGCACCCCGGCGTCGGCGATGAAGGGATGGAACAGGCCGATGGCGTTGGACCCGCCGCCGATGGCCGCCACGCAGGCGTCCGGCAGTTTCTCGCGCCGCGCCAGCATCGACGCCCGCACCTCCCGGCCGATCACCGCCTGGAAGTCGCGCACCATGGCCGGATAGGGGTGCGGCCCCGCCGCCGTGCCGATCAGATAATAGGTGTCGGCGACATTGCTGACCCAGTCGCGCATCGCCTCGTTCATGGCGTCCTTGAGGGTCGCCCGGCCGCTGGTCACCGGAATGACCTCGGCGCCCAGCAGCTTCATGCGAAACACGTTGGGCTGCTGCCGCTCGACGTCGGTCGCGCCCATGTAGACAACGCAGGGCAGACCGAAGCGGGCGCAGACAGTGGCGGTCGCCACGCCGTGCTGGCCGGCCCCGGTCTCGGCGATGATCCGCGTCTTGCCCATCCGCATGGCCAGCAGAATCTGGCCCATGCAGTTGTTCACCTTGTGGGCGCCGGTGTGGTTTAGCTCGTCGCGCTTGAACCAGATGTCGGCCCCGCCGTGGTGTTCGGAGAGGCGCTCGGCCAGGTACATCGGGCTGGGGCGGCCGACATAGTCGGTCAGGAAGCCGTCCAGCTCCGCCTGGAAGCTCGGGTCGGCCTTGGCCGCCTCATAGGCCGCGTCCAGCTCGTGGATCAGCGGCATCAGCGTCTCGGCCACGAAGCGCCCGCCATAGGGGCCGAAGCGACCCTCCGCATCGGGCCAGGCGTAGTCGTTAGGAAGGGTGGTCACGATCACTCCTGCCGCGGGGAGACGGCGTGGACAGCCTTCAGGAAGGCCAAAATCAGGGCCGGCTCCTTAACACCCGGCGCGCTTTCCACGCCAGAGGAGACATCGACCAGCGGCGCGCCGGTGACCGCGATGGCCTCGGCCACATTGGCGGGGTCCAGCCCCCCGGCCAGGAACCACGGCTTGTCGAAGGCGCGTCCGCTCAGCACGGACCAGTCGAACCGCGCCCCCACGCCGCCGGGCAGGGCGGCGCCCTCAGGCGGCCGGGCGTCGAACATCAGGTGTTTGACCACGGCCTCGTAGGGAAGCGCCCCTTCGACGTCCGACGGCCCCGACACCGACACGGCCTTGATGATCCCCGCACGGGTCAGGCGCGCCACTTCCGCGCAGCGCTCGGTGGTCTCCGCGCCATGCAGCTGGATCAGGTCTGGCCTGAGGATCAGCCCGACTTCTGTGAGCAGTTCGTCGTCGGGATCGACCAGCACGGCCACGACCTGGGCCCGTCCGCGCGCGCGCTCGAACAGGGTTCGGGCCGCCAGGATGTCGATGTGGCGCGGGCTCTTCGGGAAGATCACCGCGCCGACATAGGCGGCCCCGCCGTCCAGCGCGGCGTCGAGAGCCTCCGGCGTGGTCAGGCCGCAGATCTTGGCTTGGGTCATGGCGAAGTCACGCTCGGTGATGGGTGATCAAGATACGTAGAGATCGGCGTCCGGATCGCTTTCGCCCCGGATCGCCGCCGAAACCACCTCGGAGGCGATGACCGAATAGGTGATGCCGTTGCCGCCGAAGCCCATCACGGCCCAGGCGTGGTCCATCGCGGGCACGGGGCCGATCGAGGGCAGTCCGGTGGCGCTCTCGCCGAAAGCCCCGGCCCAGCTGTAGTCGACTTCGAATTCCAGCTCGGGCAGCAGTTGTTTCAGTTTCCTCGAGATGGTCTCGCACTTGGCGCGCCGTTTGGCCTCGCTTGTGTGCGCCGTGGGCGAGGCCTCGTCCTCACCGCCGACGATCAGGCGACCATCGCCGCCCATGCGGAAATAGAGGTATGGGTCTGACGCCTCCCAGACGAGCGTATCCTTAAGCCAGGCGGGGCAGGGCGTGCGTTCGTGCGTGGCCAGAGCCCAGGTCGAGATCACCTCGGCGCCGGGCGTCGGCACCCCTTTGGGAAACTCATAGCCGCAGCAGAAGATGACATGGCGCGCCCTGACCGCATGGCCGACATCGGTCAGCAGGGTGACGCCCTGGGGGTCGCTGGCCGCCTCGCAGACCTCGACCGGCGAGAAAATCCGCGCGCCATCGCCCGCTGCGCGACGCAGCAACCCGGCCGCCAGTCGCGCCGGGTCGGCGCTGGCCGAACCCTGGGACAGGATGGCGCCCGTGCGGTCGAGGCCGAAACGCTCGCGCAGTTCGGCCGGCTTGAGATAGACGCTGTCCAAGCCTAGCGCCGCCCTCGCTTCGGCCTCGGCGTCCAGGGCGCGCGAACCGTACTCGTCGCCGGCCAGATAGAGGGTCGCCTTGTCTTTAAGGCCGCAGCGGATGCCCTCGCGATCGACGATCCGCTTCAGGGCCTCCACCGCCGCCTTCGACCGGCGATAGGCGCGGTTGGCGTCCCGGGGCCCGATCCGCTCGGACAGGGCCGTCAACGGCAGGTCGATCTCCCACTGCAGCATGGCGGTCGAGGCGATGGTCGAGCCCATCAGCGGCGGCCGCCGATCCAGCACCACAACCGCGTGGTCGCGGCTGAGTTCGCGCGCCATGAAAGCGCCGGAGATGCCCGCCCCGACGATGGCCACGTCGCAGGCCACGGCCTCGGTCAGCGGCTTGACCGGTACGCCCAGGCCATGACTGTCCGCCCATAGAGAACGCCCGGTCCTCAGATCGCGTTTGTCGGTGGCGCCCATGTCTGCTCCAAGGAAGCGGAGCCAAAGGGCGCGGCGGCGATCAAGGTTCCCCGAGAGCCTTGGATGGATCGGCGAAGATCGACGCGATCTCAGCCTCCGTCAGTAGCCGCCAATCACCTGGCGCGAGGTCATCGGGCAGGGCCAGGCCGCCCAGTCGCTCGCGGTGCAGCGCCTCGACGTGATTACCGGCGGCGGCGAACATGCGCCGCACCTGGTGGTAGCGCCCCTCCGTCACCGTGAGCCGCGCCTCGGTCGCCAAGACCGGCTCCAGAACCGCCGGCGCCAGGGGCTTGTCCTCTCCCTCCAGAATCAGCTCGCCCGAGGCGAACAACGCGGCCTCCATCCCCGTCAGCGGTCGGGCCAGGGTGGCGCGATAGACCTTGGCCACATGGCGGCGCGGCGAGATCACCCGGTGCAGCAGATCGCCATCGTCCGTCAGGATCAGCAGGCCCGAGGTCTCCTTGTCCAACCGCCCGATGGTCGAGATCGCCGGATCGCGCCTCAGCCAGCGCGAGGGCAACAGGTCATAGACCAGCGGCCCATCCTCCTTCCTGGAACAGGTCATGCCCAGCGGCTTGTGCATCACGATGGCCAGCCCCGGCGGCGGATCCAGCGGGCGGCCGTCCACGGTCATCCGCGCGCTCAGGTCCGGGGTTACGGCGATCCGCTTCGAAGCATCGCTGAGATCGGCTCCGTCCAGCTCGATCCCGCCGGCGCGTGCTAACCGCTGAATCTCGGCCCGCGAGCCATAGCCGAGGTTGCCCAGCAGGCGGTCGAGGCGGACGGTCTTGGCCATGCGCTTGTAAGGCCCGGCGCCGGGCGGCTGCGTCAAGACCTCGACGCCGCGATCAGCGCGGCTCGTCCTCTTCGAACGGGAAGCGCTCGGCCCAGAAATCCTTCAGCGCCGGCCATTCATCGACCCGGCGAACAACCTCATGCAGGCGCGGCGCGACCTCGGCGAAGCGCTTTCGCCGCGGCGTCCAGCGGCTGGCCACGGTCACGTAGAGATCCAGCACCGTCAGGTCGTCACCCAGGATGAAGCGGCCGGGGTCGGTCTGGCTCTCCATCACGCCCCAGCAATGGGCGATACGATCGGCGGTGCGCTCCAGCAGCGTGTCCCCAGCGACATCGACATGCTGGCCCAGCAGCCGCTCCGGCTCGTCCCGAACCCAGTACATCGAATAGATCGAGGCCGGGATGAAGCTCATCCAACGCAGGAACTGGCCCCGGCGGGGGCCCCCGGGCAGGGGCGCCAGGCCGGCCTCGGGGTGGCGCTCGGCCAGCCACATCAGGATGGCGGCGCTCTCGGTCATCACCTCGCCCTCCGGTGCGGTCAGAACCGGGATCTGACGCATGGGATTTACCCCGGCGACCTTGTCGCGCTCGGTCTCGCCCTCCCAGGTCACCGCCTCGACAACCCGATAGTCGGCGCCGATCAGGGTCAGGGCCGCCTCGACCGGCATGGAGCCAGAGCCGGACGCGCCGTGGACGATATAGGTCATCCCCAAATTCCTCCCCGGAAATCAGACAGCTAGACACCACATCTAGTGGTCGCCCAAAAAGTGATCGCTAAATAGCCGCATTTCGGCTTGGCGCCGCGCGTGGTCGGACGCATGGTGAACGCCTGTTTCCCCACCCCGTTTCGCGAGTCGCGCCGATGAACGCCCACACCCTCATCAAGCCCGTCACCGCCGGATTGCTGACCCCCTCGGCGGCCTACAAGCCCTTCCGCTATCCGTGGGCCTTCGACATGTGGAAGAAGCAGCAGCAGGTCCACTGGATGCCCGAGGAGGTGCCGCTGGGCGAGGACTGCAAGGACTGGGCGGCGAACCTCAACGACCGGGAGCGCAACCTGCTGACGCAGATCTTCCGCTTCTTCACCCAGTCGGACATCGAGGTCGCCGACAACTACATGGAAAAATACGGTCGGGTGTTCAAACCGACCGAGGTGAAGATGATGCTGTCGGCGTTCGGCAATATGGAGACCATCCATATCGCGGCCTACGCCCTGCTGCTCGAGACCATCGGCATGCCCGAGAGCGAGTTCGGCGCCTTCATGGAATACGAGGCCATGCGCGACAAGCATGACTTCATGCAGGAATTCGGCGTCGACACCGAGGCCGACATCGCCCGGACCCTGGCCATGTTCGGCGGCTTCACCGAGGGGCTTCAGCTGTTCGCCAGCTTTGCGATGCTGATGAACTTCCCGCGCCAGAACAAGATGAAGGGCATGGGGCAGATCGTAAGCTGGTCGGTGCGTGACGAGAGCCTCCACTGCGAGGGCATCATCAAACTGTACCACGCCTTCAACAAGGAAACCGGCTGCGTCACCAAGGCCGTGGCCGACGACATCGTCCAGTGCTGCGCGACCGTGGTGAAGCTGGAGGACAAGTTCATCGACCTGGCCTTCGAGGCGGGCGAGGTCCAGGGCATGACCCCCGAGGACATCAAGGCCTATATCCGCTTCATCGCCGACTGGCGCCTGCGCCAGCTGGACCTGCCGGAGCTGTACGGCGGTCGTCGCGAGAACCCGCTGCCCTGGCTGCAGGCCCTGCTGTCGGGCGTCGAACACGCCAACTTCTTCGAAGCCCGCGCCACCGAATATTCCAAGGCCGCGACCCAAGGCGCCTGGCATGGCGCAGACGGCGTCTGGTCCGAGTTCGACAAGATGATGGCCCGCCGCGACATGAGCCTGGTGCCGAACTAACAGGCCGGCGCACGGGCCATGGCCAGCCATCTCCATGGCCCGTGCGACCGGGGCGAAGTCCAGGCCGCCCCACGACCCGAGACGGGGCTCAGTCCGACGAGAAAGCGATGGGTGCTGGCGGCGACGGTTCTGGGATCTTCCCTGACCTTCATCGACGGATCGGCGCTGGGCGTCGCCCTGCCGAGCATTCAGCGCGATCTCCAGGCCGGAACCGCCGCCGTCCAGTGGGTGTCCAACGCCTATCTACTGACCCTGGGGGCCCTGGTTCTGATCGGCGGGGCGGCCGGCGATCGGTTCGGCCGGCGGCGCGTCTTCCTGATCGGGGTCGTCGTCTTCGCCCTGGCGTCGGCCGCCTGCGGCCTGGCCCCCACGGTCGAGCTGCTGATCGCCGGGCGCGCGCTGCAAGGCCTTGGCGCTGCGTTGCTGACGCCCGGCGCCCTGGCCGTGATCGGGGCCAGCTTCCCGCCCGAGGAGCGCGGCAGAGCCTTCGGGACCTGGGCGGGCGCGGGCGCCCTGTTCGGCATGGTCGGCCCGCTGATCGGGGGCTGGCTGGCCGACCACGCCGACTGGCGTCTGATCTTCTGGATCAACCTGCCCCTGGCCGTGCTGACGGTGATCGTGACCTGGCGTGTCGTGCCGGAGAGCCGCGACGAGACGGCGAAAGGTTTGGATGGGCTGGGCGCCGTCCTCGCCATGGCCGGGCTGGCGGGGGTCACCTGGGCCCTGACCGTCGCCCCCGATCTCGGCTGGCGCGACCTTCGGGTGCTGGCGGCCGGGGTCGGCGGCATGGCCCTGATGGCGGGCTTCGTCATCGCCGAGGCTCAACAACGTCATCCGATGATGCCCCTCGGCCTGTTTCGTTCGCCGGTGTTCAGCGGCGTCAACCTGCTGACCTTGCTCCTTTATTTCGCCCTGAGCGGGGCGATGTTCTTCCTGCCCTTCGACCTGATCCGCGTACAGGGGTTCAGCGCCACCCTGGCGGGGGCCGCCATGCTGCCGTTCGCCGTCGTCATGGGGCTGTTCTCGGGGCTGGCGGGTCGGCTGGCCGACCGGTTCGGCGCGCGACTATCGCTGGGACTGGGGCCGATCTTGGCCGGACTGGGCCTGGCGCTGCTGGCCTGGCCCGCTCCCGGCGCCGGCTATGTCGACGGGCCGCTGGCTGGCATGACGGTGCTGGCGATCGGCATGACCCTGGCGGTCGGCCCCTTGACTGCGGCGGTCATGGGCGCGGTCGAACCCGGCCACGCCGGCGTCGCCTCGGGGGTCAACAACGCCGTGGCGCGCGTCGCCGGCCTGTTGGCCGTGGCCCTGCTCGGCGTCGTCCTGTCGGCGGTGTTTGTTTCCGGGACGGGCGATCCCCAGGCCCGCGCGCTGCTGGGCGAAGTCATGGCCGGCGGCGCCGATTTGCCGCCAGAGGCGATCGACGCCTTTCATGCCGCCTTTCGCGCCGTGATGCTCGCCTGCGCCGCCGGCGCCGTCCTGGCCGGCGTGATCGGCGCGCTCACCGCGCCGGGGCCGGCTAGACCTTCTCCGACGCCTTGATGGCCACGCGGCAGCCGGCCTTGATGACCGCCGACAGCAGGCGATAGGCCGGGGCCTCGCGGCTGCCGTGCTCAATGGCGTGGTCGTGGTGAGCCAGCTCCTCGTCGCGGAACCGGGTCAGCTCGGCGGCCAGCACCGGGTCGCGGTCCTGCAGTTCGGCGATCTGGTCGGCGTAGTGTTTCTCGATCACGCTTTCGACCGCCTCTGTGCAGGCGTGGGCGGCTTTGTCGTTGATCAGGGCGGTGCCGGCCCCCAGCGCCGTGGCCGCCAGTCGCCATAGGGGCATCAGGGCGGTGGGTCGCACCTTGTGTTCGTTCAACAAGGCGTCGAACCGGGCCAGATGGACAGCCTCATGCCCCTCCATCTCCGCTAGGTCGCGGCTGATCGCCTCCTGGCCGCGGCGCCCCTCCAGCACGGCGCGCTGGGCCCGGTAGATATGGACGGCGGCGTATTCCCCGGCGTGATCGACCCTGAGAATCTCGGCCAGACGAGCGCGCGGTGCGCCGAGGCCGGGCCGGGGCAGGGGGATGTCGCGGGCGCTCACCGAGCGGTCTCCGGGCGGGGCTCTGTCGCGACCACCAGCGGCTCGTGCGGGGCGCGCGCGTCCTTGGGCCGCTTGGCCGCCAAGACACTGAAGATGGCCAGGGCCGCCGAGATCAGGGCGTTCCATCCCGCCATCGAAATCCCGCCCAGGCTCCAGGCCACCTCGCCGCAGTTCGGAAATTCCGGCGGCGGAGCCGTGCCGTTGGCCAGGGCCTGCAGGGCCGCGATGTCGGCCAGCTCGCCGCCGGCCTGACAACTTGCCGGCAGGGCCCACCAGCCCATCTCGCCCCCAGCATGGAAGCCGGCGGTGATGGCGCTGGTGGCGAAGACCACGAACAGCATGAAGGCTCCCACGCGCGGCGTGCCTCGCGTCGCGCGGCTGAACACGGTCCACAGGGTGGCGGGCACGGCGACGGCCAGCGCCGCCCAGAACACCTCGCGCTGGCGCAGGCACAGGGGGCAAGGGTCCAGCCCGCCGAACCGCTCGAACGCATGGGCGCCGCCCAGCATGGCCAGGGCGGCCAGGGCGGCGAAGGCGGTCCACCAGCGGGTCAGGAGGCGATAGGCCGGGCGCATCGTCAGCGCTTCTAGACCGCCCGCGCGCCGCCGTCGATGCGGCCGTTCACCCGCCGAACGGGGAGGGAAGACCCAGGCCGGCGACCCAGCTGGCGCCGAAGGCCAGGCCGACGATGACGGTGATCAGGGCCAGCGCCCATCCGGCCGCCACGATGGCCCCGCCAAGCACGAACAGACCATCGCGCTGAATCAGGCCGACCGACATCAGGCTCAGCGCCACCGAGGGCACGGTGTTGGTCATGGGCAGCACGATGGTCAGGGTGGCGATGATCATGAACACGGCGGCGAATTTCTCGCCAAAGCCCTCCGCGAACAGCTTCAACCGCGGCCGGCTCAGCCGTTCGAACCAGCCCATGCGCTTTTCGGCGAAGTCGGCCATGCGCTCCAGCCAGGCCCTGGAGACCGTGCGTCGCAGCATCCAGCCCGGCAGCCACGGCTCCTCGCGCCCGAACAACAGCTGGCCGGCCAGGACGATGATCGGCACGCCGACGATCTGGGGCACGCCATACAGCGCCGGCACCAGGCACGGCACCGCCAGGATCAGGATCATCAGCCCGAACGAGCGCTCGTCCAGCCGGTCGCGGATCTCGCCGATGGTCATGCCGTCCGGCCCCGCGCCGTCCGCCAGGGACCGGATCATCCCGATGAAGCCGTGGTGGCCCGTATCGCTATGCCGGCCGCCGGGAGGAGTATCGCTCATGCTTCGGCGATAGCAGGATTTGCTCGGGACGTAAGGGGACGCGACCGTGCGCCTCACCTCTTCGTTTCAGCCCCTCACGCGACCTGCATCCTGCGCCTCGCCTTGTTCGGGCAAGGGCGAGGGCCTAGGTTCCCGGTCAATCGGCGGCCGCGCCGGCGTGCAGGGTCGCGCGCGCATCGGACCGCCCCCTCGAGATTTCAGGAGACGCTCCCCATGAGCACCGAAACCACCGCCGCCGCTATCGACGCCGCCAATCCGCTGGGCGTCGACGGCTTCGAGTTCGTCGAATTCACCGGCCCCGATCCGAAGTCGATGAAGGAACGGCTGGAGCTGATGGGCTTCACCCATTCCCACACCCGCCCCGACGGCGGCGTGATCCGGCTGAAACAGGGCGATATCTCCTTCCTGCTCCATATGACGCCCCAGGGTCAGGCCGAGGAGTTCGCCAGGGATCATGGCCCCTCGGCCAACGGCATGGCCTTCCGCGTCTCGGACGCCAAGGCGGCCTTCGAGGGCGCGGTCAAGCGCGGCGCCCATGCGGCGGAAGGTTCACAGGGCGGCGCGCTGGGAGAGGGCGCCTATGCGCTGAAGGGCATCGGCGGCTCGCTGCTCTACCTCATCGACGACTACGGCTCGAAGGGCTCGCTCTATTCGGGTTGGGACGAGGTCGACGGCTGGCAGGCGAAGGAGGCCGAGAACACCGTCGGGCTGCACACCCTGGATCACCTGACCCACAACGTCCGGCGCGGCCAGATGCGCAACTGGTCCGGCTTCTACGGCGATGTCTTCGCCTTCGAGGAGCAGAAATATTTCAACATCAAAGGCAAGGCGACGGGCCTGCTGTCCCAGGCCATGATCGCGCCTGACCGCGCCATCCGCATTCCGCTGAACGAGAGCCAGGACGAAAACTCCCAGATCGAGGAGTTTCTGCGTCGCTACAACGGCGAGGGCATCCAGCACATCGCCCTGGCCACCGACAACATCTTCGAGACCGTCGAGGAGATGAAGCGGCGCGGCATCCCCTTCCAGGACACCATCGAGACCTATTTCGACCTGATCGACAAACGCCTGCCCAACCACGGCGAGGACGTGGCGCGCATGCGCGAGAACCGCATCCTGATCGACGGGTCCGACGAAGACGGCATCCTGCTGCAGATCTTCACCCAGGACACCTTCGGTCCGATCTTCTTCGAGATCATCCAGCGCAAGGGCAATCAGGCCTTCGGCGAGGGCAATTTCCAGGCCCTGTTCGACTCCATCGAGCTGGACCAGATCCGGCGCGGCGTCATCAAGGTCGACGCCTAGGGAGACGGCGGCGTGCCCAAGCCGCCCCACTGGCTGCCCTGGCTCGGCCCCGGCTTCGCCGGGATCGCCGCCGGGCTGGCGGTCAACGTCTGGCCCTTCGCGGGCTTTCTGCAGATCGTCCTGATCTCGGTCGTCGTCGGCCTGGTCCCCTCGGTCGGCGGCCTGATCTGGCGCAAGCTGTGGGAGCGAAAGAACGGACCCCTACCGCCAAAGCCGCCGACTTCGGGGGTGCGCTGAGGGTTTGACGGCGACGTTTCGCGGTCCACAGTGGCCGCGAAGTCCTTGGGAGCCCTTGCATGAAATCCGTCGCCACCGCGCTCGCCCTCGCCCTGATCGCCGCGCCGGCCGTCGCCCAGGACGGGGCTTTGCGCTGGTCGCTGGCCATTCACGGCGGGGCGGGCGTGATCGAGCGCTCTGACCTCAGCCCCGAGCAGGACGCCGCCTATCGCGCCGCCCTGAGCCGCGCGCTGGAGGCGGGCGCCGAGATCCTCCGCAACGGTGGCTCCGCGCTGGATGCCGTCCAGGCCGCCATCGAGCCGATGGAGGACGATCCCCTGTTCAACGCCGGGCGTGGGGCGGTCTTCACCGCCGCCGGACGCAACGAACTGGACGCCGCCATCATGGACGGTGCGACCCTGAACGCCGGGGCCGTGGCCGGGCTGACCCGCACCCGCCACCCGGTCGCGGCCGCCCGCGCGGTGATGGAGCAGTCGCCCCACGTCTTCCTGATCGGCGAGGGCGCCGACGTCTTCTCCGCCGAACAGGATCTGGAGCAGGTCGAGCCCGCCTGGTTCTTCACCGAGCGCCGCTGGCAGGGCCTTGTCCGCGCCCTGACCGAGGCCGGCCTGCCGATCCCGGAACGACCCCAGGGCGCTCCGGCCGAAGGCGAGGACCGCGCCGATCTTCCCGCCCCGCCCCTGAATGAGCGCAAGTTCGGCACGGTCGGCGCCGTGGCCCTGGACGCGACCGGCAATCTTGCCGCCGCCACCTCGACCGGGGGCATGACCATGAAACGCTGGGGCCGGGTCGGCGACGTGCCGGTCATCGGCGCCGGCACCTATGCGTCGAACGCCGAGGGCTGCGCGGTATCGGCCACGGGCTCGGGCGAGTATTTCATCCGGGCGACGGTGGCGCGGGATATCTGCGGCCGGATAGGGCGCGGCGACGACGCCCAAGCGGCGGGCGAGGCCGAGATCGCCGAGGTCGGCCAGATCGGCGGCGACGGCGGCGTCATCGTCATGGGCGCGGACGGCGGGCATGCCTTCGCGCTCAACACTTCGGGCATGTATCGCGGCGCGGTGTCGTCCGACAGCGACGCCGAGGTGGCCATCTACGCCGACGAGGAGTGACCCCCGGCTGGACCGGTCGGCTCAGGGCTCGGCCGGCGCTGGTTCGACGGGCGCGGCTACCGGGGCGGCGCTGACCGGCGACGCGGATTCAAGCGGCGCCTCAGCCGGGTCGGGAGCCAGATAGGGCCGAGGACCTTCGATTTGGTCATCACTGTCCGGCGCCGTGGGGGTCGGCTCTGCGGCCTGAGGGGCTGGGGCCGACGGCGCTTGCGGCGCCCGGCGGGCCGACCTGTCTCGTGCGTCGTCCGAAGCCGCCGGCGGCGCTGAGCCGTCGAACACGCAGGCGTCTAGGCCCTCGCCACGCACCGTCCCCATCGCCGCCTGGATGCGCGACGCCCGCCGCCGCACATACGGGCCGGGGCTGGCGGCGTTGTAACGGCGGGGACTGGGCAGCACCGCCGCCATCCGCGCCGCCTCGGTGGGCGTCAGGTCGCGTGCCGACTTGCCGAACCAGTGCCGCGCTCCGGCCTCGGCGCCGTACACGCCCGGTCCGAACTCGGCGACGTTCAGATAGACATGGACGATCCGCTTCTTGGACCACACCGCCTCGATCAGCACGGTGTAGCCGGCCTCCAGCCCCTTCCGCAGCCAGCTGCGGCCGGGCCAGAGGAAGACGTTCTTGGCGGTCTGTTGGCTGATGGTCGAGCCGCCGCGCAGATTGCCGCCCGCCTCATTGGCCGCCAGCGCTCTCTGGATCGCCTCCATGTCGAAGCCGGAGTGGCTGCAGAACCGGGCGTCCTCCGCGGCGATGGCGGCGCGCACTAGGTTTGGCGAGATGTCGTCAAAGCCCCGCCATCGATAGTCCAGCCCCTCGCCCTCGAAGGCGCGGATGACCATCAGCGAGGTGACGGGCACAGGCAGAACGGCGTGGATCGTCACCCCGGCGAAGGGGATCAGGGCGATCAGGAAGACCAGCGTCGCCAGCCGCCGCGCCAGGGTCTTCTTGCGTCCCGCCATCCGGCCTCCCGTTCGTCACCCTGCATCGCCCTCACGGCGTCGCGCCGTCAAGCCTCGCGGATCGCCGCCTGCAGTTTCAGGGCCTGAACCGTCTCGCGCACGTCATGGACCCGGATCGCCCGCGCGCCCGCCCGCGACGCCTCCAGCGCCAGGGCCAGAGATCCGCCGAGACGGTCATCAGCGTCGGTCGCGGTCGGATCGATCGCCTGGATCGTCCGCTTGCGACTGGCCCCGAACAGCACCGGAAATCCGAGCGCCACCAGCCGGTCCAGACAGCGGACCAGGGTCAGATTGTGCGCCGCCGTCTTGCCGAAGCCGATGCCGGGGTCCAGCCAGATTCGCTCGCGCGCCACGCCCGCCGCGATCGCCGCCTCGGCGAAGGCGGACAGCTCGGCGATCACCTCGGCGACCACGTCGTCATAGTGGGGGGCGTCCTGCATGGTGCGCGGGTCGCCCCGCCTGTGCATCAGCACCACTTCGCACCCCAGCCGCGCCGCCGTCTCGGCCGCCCCGGGCGCGGCCAGCGCCGACACGTCGTTCCACATCGACGCGCCCGCCGCGACCGCCGCCTCGGCCACCTCCGGCTTGGTGGTGTCGACGCTGATCGCCCAGTCTGTCCGCGCGGCCAGCCCCTCGATTACCGGCAGAACGCGATCCAGCTCCTCGGTCAGCCCGACCGGCTCGGCCCCCGGCCGGGTGCTTTCGCCGCCGATGTCGAGGATGTCGGCGCCCTGCTCGATCAGCCTCAGTCCGTGCGCGATCGCCACCTTGGTATCCGTCAGACGCCCTCCATCGGAGAAACTGTCCGGCGTCACATTGACGATGCCCATGACGAGCGGACGGATGGGGTCGTTCATCGCCGCGCCTCGTCGAAGGCGGCGCGGGACCGCTCGATCCGCTCGACATTGGCCTCGGCCCAGGTCCAGACGCCGCAGAAGGCCTCGGCCAGAGAACCGCCCAGATCGGTCAGCCGGTATTCAACCTTGGGCGGCACGACCGGATGCACGGTGCGCACAACCAGCCCGTCGCGCTCCATGGCCCTGAGGGTCTGGGTCAGCATCTTTTGGCTGATGCCGCCGACCAGGGCGCCAACCTGGGTGAAGCGCTGCTCGCCATGCTCGGCCAGCACCTCCAGAACCAGCATGGTCCACTTGTCCGCCACCCGACCGATGACGTCGTTGACCAGAGCCTCGACCCTGGGATCGGCTGTCTCACCGGTCTCGGGGCTCCTAATACGGGCGGGGGCGAGAGCCGTCATGGCTGATGCTTTCCAAACGGTGCGTAGGGAAGGTTTCGGTGCCTACTTCCCATCAGAGAGTGATGACCATAGCTGGGGTTTCCGCACGGTCCAGCCCCAGGGAGACAGACTATGGACATCAAGACCTCCACCATCCTCATCACCGGCGGCGGCTCGGGCATCGGCCAGGGCCTTGCCGAGGCCTTCCACGCGCGCGGCGCGAAGATCATCATCGCCGGCCGCCGCGAGGCGGCGCTGAAGGCGGTGGCCGACGCCAATCCCGGCATGGCCTGGGCCACGCTCGATATCGACGACCCCGCCGCCATCAGGGCCTTCGGCGCCGAGGTGACCCGCGACCACCCCGGTCTGAACGCCGTCATCCACAACGCCGGCATCATGCGTCCCGAGGATATCGCCGCCGACGACTTCGAGACCGCGACCGCCGAGGCCATCGTCGCCACCAACCTGCTGGGCCCTATTCGCCTGACCTCGGCCCTGATCGCCCACCTGAAGGCCCAGCCCCAGGCGACCATCATGACGGTGACCTCGGGTCTCGCCTTCACCCCGCTGGTGGCCACCCCGACCTACAACGCCACCAAGGCGGCGATCCATTCCTGGACCCAATCCCTGCGCACCCAGCTGGCCTCCACGGCGATCGAGGTGCTGGAACTGGCGCCGCCCGGGGTGGCCACCGACCTGATGCCCGGCCATGCTGAAAACCCGGCCTCCATGCCGCTGGCCGAATACATCTCCGAAGTTGTCGGACTGATCGAGCGGGGCGAGACGCCGCGCGGCGAGATTCTGGTGGAGCGGGTCAAGCCGCTGCGCTTCGCCGAGATCGACGGCCGCTATGAGGAGGTCTATGGCCTGCTGAACGGCGCACACTAAACTGACGGGCCGACCGCTTGCCTTGACTTCACCGCAATCGAGGCGCACATGATTGTGCATCGCACCATGCGATGTCCGGCGCGCTCCAGCGCGTGTGGGTCTTCAGAAACGAAGGCCTGACTGTCGAGCGGCCGGCTCATTTTCAGATTCATTCGTCGTCCGGACACGCGGGACGGCGCCCGATCTCCTCCCGATCCGTCGGGACGGTCGTGCGCGGTCCTGATGAACAGGCTCGTTTGCGCGCGATCGCATTCGAAAGACGCACTCACGTGACCAAGACCACTTTCGAGGCCATGGGCCTCAACCCCGCCCTCCTTCAGGCGCTCAGCGCCGAGGGCTACACGACCCCGACCCCAATCCAGGCTCAGGCCATCCCTGACGTGATGCAGGGCAAGGACCTGCTGGGCATCGCCCAGACCGGCACCGGCAAGACGGCGGCTTTCGCCCTGCCGATCCTGCACCGCCTGGCCGCCAACCGCACCGCGCCCGTGCCGCGCACGACGCGCTGCCTGATCCTTTCGCCCACCCGCGAACTGGCCACCCAGATCGGCGAGAGCTTCAAGACCTATGGCAAGCATCTGGGCTTCCGCGTCGCGGTCGTCTTCGGCGGCGTGAAATACGGCGCCCAGGAACGCGCGATGCAGCAGGGCCTCGACGTCCTGGTCGCCGCGCCCGGCCGTCTGCTGGATCATATCCAGCAGCGCAACATCGACCTGTCGGCCACCGAAATCTTCGTGCTGGACGAGGCCGACCAGATGCTGGACCTCGGCTTCATCAAGCCGATCCGCCAGGTCGTCAGCCGCATGACGGCCAAGCGCCAGAACCTGTTCTTCTCGGCCACCATGCCCACCGAGATCGGCAAGCTGGCCGGCGAACTGCTCAAGGATCCGGTCAAGGTCCAGGTGACGCCCCAGGCCACCACCGTCGAACGCATCAAGCAGTCGATCGTCTGGGTCGAACAGGGCAAGAAGCGCGCCCTGCTGACCGAGATGTTCTCCGATCCCGCCTACACGCGCTGCCTGGTCTTCACCAAGACCAAGCACGGCGCCGACAAGGTCGCGGCCTATCTGGAAGCCGGCGGCGTCGAGGCCGGGGCCATCCACGGCAACAAGAGCCAGCCCCAACGCGAGCGCGCGCTCGAGGCCTTCAAACAGGGCAAGCTGCGCGTCCTGGTCGCCACCGACATCGCCGCGCGCGGTATCGACGTCGACAAGGTCACCCACGTGGTCAACTTCGAGCTGCCGCACGTGCCCGAGAGCTATGTCCACCGCATCGGCCGCACCGCGCGCGCCGGCGCCGACGGCTCGGCGATCAGCTTCGTCGCCGGCGACGAGATGAAGCTGCTCAAGGAGATCGAGAAGGTCACCCGCCAGAAAATCCCGACCCAGGACCGTCGCAACGACAAGACCCTGGCCGCGCTCGACGCCTCGATCATGGCCGCCGGCGTGGGCAAGAAGGCCAGCATCGACTCGGCCGGCAAGTCCGAAGGACAGGGCCGGGGTGGGCGCAACCGCAATCCGCGCCGTGACGGCGTCCGTCCCGAGGGCGGCAAGGGTCAGCCGCACCGTGTCCGCAAGGGTCCGCCGCGCGACCGCACCCACCACGCCGAGCGTCCGGCCGCCGCCCGTCCGGCCTTCGACCCCATGGCCGCCGATCGCGGTCCCAAGCCGGTCGCGGCCGAGGCGGGCGCCGCCAAGCCCAAGGGCGAGTTCAAGTTCCGCCGTCGCCGTCCGTCCAACGGCGGAAAGGGCTATGCGGCCAAGGGCTGAGGCGCGCCTGAGCGATGAGCCTCGATCTCCTCATCGATAGCGTCGGCCACCAGGGCGACGGCCTCGCAACAGGGTCTGACGGGCGCGTCTTCGTGCCCGGCGCCCTGCCTGGCGAGCGCGTCCGGGTCGATCGGGTCGTGGATGGCCGGGCCGATGGCCTGACCGTGCTCGAACCAAGCGCTGACCGGGTCCCGGTGGCCTCAACGGCCCACGCCGAAACCGGGGTGGCCCCGCTGCAGCACTGGGCGACCGGGCCCTATCTGGACTGGAAGCGATCGCTGGTGGTCGAGGCCCTGGAGCGCGAGGGTCTGGACGCCGAGGTGGCTGCCATCATCCCGGTCTCGCCCGCCAGCCGGCGCAGGCTGGCGCTGCACGCGCGGCGCGGAGAGGATGGCCAGGTCGTGCTCGGCTTCAAGGCGCGGCGGTCCTGGCGGGTCGTGCCGATCGAGACCTGTCCGGTGTCGGACCCGCGCCTGGTCGCGGCACTGCCGGCCTTGCGCAAGGTGGCCGAAGCCTTTCTTGTCGGCGCCAGATCGGCCCCGACCCTGCATGTCACCCTGACCGACACCGGGCTCGATCTGGACGTCACCGGCGTGGAGAAGCGCGGCTGGTCGCGCGACCGCGCCCAGCATGCCGTGCGTCTGGCGATGCAGGCCGATCTGGCGCGGCTCAGCCTGGATGGCGAGGTGCTGGCCATGCAGCGCCAGCCGACGGTCCGTTTCGGCCGGGCGACCGTGCCCTTGCCTCCTGGCGGATTCCTGCAGGCCGCACCCGAGGCCGAGGCCGCCATGGCCCGGCTCGCGGTCGAGGCGATCGAGGGCGTCAAACGGGTCGCGGATCTGTTCTGCGGCGCCGGAACCTTCACCTTTCCCATGGCCGAGGTCGCTTCAGTCATTGCGGCCGACGGATCGGCCTCGGCCATCGCCGCGCTGAAGGCCGGCGCCGCCACGGCCTCGGGCCTGAAGCCGATCGAGGCCCAGGCCCGCGACCTGTTCCGCCGCCCGCTGAGTCCCTTCGACCTGAAGGGCGTAGAGGCCATCGTCTTCGACCCGCCCCGCGCCGGCGCCCAGGCCCAGGTCGAGCAGATGAGTGGGACGAAGGCCGAAGTAATCGTCGGCGTCTCCTGCAACCCCCAGACCTTCGTTCGCGACGCCCGGGCCCTGGTCGGCGCGGGCTGGCGGCTGGAGCGGGTGACGCCGGTCGATCAGTTCCTGTGGTCGACCCATGTCGAACTGGTCGGGGTCTTCCGGCGCTGACGCTGGTCAGAACAGCTCCAGTTGGCGCTTCATCTCGGGCGGCACGCGGAATTTCGTCTCGTCCAGTTGATGGCGCGGCTGGTCCAGTCGATATCGCTTCACCGCCGCCTTGAAGCGGACGGCGAGCAGTTCCGACAGCGGCCCTGCCCCCTTCATCCGCGTGTTCCAGTCGGGGTCGTAATCGCGGCCGCCGCGCGTCTGGCGCACCAGGGACATGACACGCGCGGCCCGGTCCGGCCGGGCGTCCGCCAGCCACTCCTGGAACAGATCCTTGATCTCAAGCGGCAGGCGAAGCGTCACATACATGGCGCTGGTCGCCCCGGCCTTGGCCGCCGCCTCCAGCACGGCCTCCAGCTCATGGTCGTTCAGGCCGGGAATGACCGGGGCGAAGCCGACGCCCACCGGAACGCCCGCCTCGGCCAGACGGCTGATCGCCTCCAGCCGTTTTGCGGGGGTCGAGGCGCGCGGCTCCATCGCCCGGGCAAGAGCCCGATCCAGCGTGGTGATCGAGACATAGGCCGAGGCCAGGCCGTCGCGACCCATCGGGGCCAGAATGTCGAGATCGCGGGCGATCAGCACCGACTTGGTGATGATCGAGAACGGGTGATTGAACCGCTGCAGCACCTCGAGGATCGCGCGGGTCGCTCCCGTCTCGCGCTCCACCGGCTGATAGGGGTCGGTGTTGCCGCCTATGTTGATGCGTTTGCAGCGGTACCGGGGCCGGGACAGCTCCTGTTCCAGGAGACGCGCGCCTTCGGGCTTGAAGAAGATGCGGCTCTCGAAATCCAGGCCCGGGGATAGGCCCATCCAGGCATGGGACGGACGGGCGTAGCAGTAGATGCAACCATGTTCGCAGCCCTTGTAGGGGTTGATGGAGCGGTCGAAACCGATGTCGGGCGAGGTGTTTTTGGCGATGATGGTCTTGGGGTGCTCGGCCATGAGCTGGGTGCGCAGGGGCGGGGCTTCGACGTCGTCGGCATCCCAGCCATCATCGAAGGCTTCCCTGCGATCCGTTTCATACCGTCCGCTGGCATTGCTCCGCGCCCCGCGTCCCTTCGCCGTCTCGACCATGACGGAGACCATGGCGCCGAAAAGAGAACAAAGCAAGAACTTCATGCGCGTGCTGGCCCTCCGACGCCACGCGCCTTAGGACAGCGGCATGACCTCCGCGCCCCTTCCCGACGCCGGCGACAACTGGGTGGACCGGCGCGCTCCGGAAGGGTTGAAGCCGTGGCTGAAGCTGGGGCGGGTCGATCGGCCCATCGGGGTGTGGCTGCTGCTGCTGCCCGGGTGGCAGGGCATCGCCCTGGCCCTGTCGCAGTACAAGCGCCTCCCTGGCCCTTACGAACTTTGGCTGTTCCTCGGCTTTGCCCTCGGCGCCGTGCTGATGCGGTCTGCCGGTTGCGCCTACAACGACATCGTCGATCGCGACATCGACGCGAAGGTGGCGCGCACCGCGGCGCGGCCGATCCCGTCCGGACGCATTTCGGTGAAACAGGCCTGGGCCTTCGTGGTCGGCTGCAGCCTGGTCAGCCTGCTGATCCTGCTGACCCTGCCGATCACGGCCATCCAGCTGGGCCTGGCCTCGCTCGTGCTGGTCGCCGCCTATCCCTTCATGAAGCGGATCACCTGGTGGCCCCAGGCGTGGCTGGGCCTGACCTTCAACTGGGGCGCCCTGATGGGATTCGCCGCCGCCCTGCCGCTGGCCGCCGCCGCCCTGTTGCCGCCCGAGGCGATCGCGGAGTTTCGCGCCTTCTGGTGGCAGGCCCCGATCGCGGGCGAGTTCGGCATCCGCCTGCACGGCTCGGCCTATCAGCCGGCGGTTATGTTGTATCTGTCCGGCCTGTTCTGGACCCTCGGCTACGATACTCTCTATGCGCTGCAGGACATCGAGGACGACGCCCTGGTCGGGGTGAAATCGTCGGCGCGACGGCTGGGGCCCAAGGCGCGCGACGGCGTGGCCTTCTTCTATCTGATCGCCGTCATCTTCGCCGGGGCGGCGGGGGCGACGGCGGGTCTGGGCCCGATGTTCTATCTCGGACTGCTTGCCTTCGCGGCCCATCTGCTGAACCAGGTGCGCCAGATGAGCTTGAACGATCCAGCGCGGGCGTTAGCCTTGTTCAAGTCGAACCGGGAGGCCGGCCTGATCCTGCTGGTCGCCATCGTGATCGGCGCCCTGACCGTCTGAAAGTCCTCCCCGCCGCCTCCGGAGTTTTCCCATGCGTCGATCCGCCCGCCTTCTCGTCCCAGCCCTCGCGGCCCTGATCGCGGTCTCGGCCTGCCAGCGGCGCGAGGCGGAGACCGACACCCAACAGACGGGCGCCCCGGCGCCCGCCACCGAGACACCCCTGACCTATCAGAGCGAGACCCCGTATGCGGCGGTCGAGCTGACCCTGCCCGAAACCATCAAGGACCAGCCGCAACTGGTCTCGCGGCTGTATCGCGAGGGCGTCGACGAGCTGGCCACCTTCAACGAGGGCGCCCAGGCGGACCGCACCGAGTTCGGCGGCGCCGAGGACCTGCCGCCCTACGCCAAGGAGATCACCTGGACCGAAACAGCCGAGACCGACGGCCTGATCAGCCTGGCCCGCACCGACTACGACTTCACCGGGGGGGCGCACGGCAACACCCTGTATTCGGCGATGCTTTGGGACAAGGCGCTGGGTCGGCCGGTCAGGGCCGACACCCTGTTCGCCCCGGGCGCCGACATGGCCCGGCTGGACCAGGCGCTGTGCACGGCCATCAACGCGGCCAAGAAGGCGCGCGACCCCTCGGCCCCGACCATCCGGCCTGGCGGAACCGACTGGGCCTGCCCCAAGGCGTCGGCCACGCCCTACGCCCTGGCGGCCTCGACAACGCCCGGCAAGGCCGGCGGCCTGACCTTCCTGATCGGTCCCTACATGGTCGGGCCCTATGCGGAGGGATCCTATGAGATCGTCCTGCCGCTCTCGACCTTCCAGAATCTGCTCGGCCCCGAATACGCCGACCAGTTCGGCGGCCAGCCGACCCGGGTCGGCGACGTGACGCCGAGGGGCTGATCGCCTCAGAACGGGTTGAAGCGCTCGACCAGCGACTGGGCGGCCGGGGCGCCCTGGATGCGGCTGACGTCGCCGCGGCCGCCATAGCTGATGCGCGCCTCGGCGATCTGGGTGTGATTGATGGTGTTGGCGCTGGAGATGTCCTGCGGCCGCACGATGCCGGCCACGGTCAGCTCGCGCACCTCGCGGTTGGTGCGCACCTCCTGGCGGCCCTGGATGACCAGATTGCCGTTGGGCATGACGTGGGTGACCACCGCCGCGACGGTGACATTGATCCGTTCGGCCCTGCTGATCACGCCGGTGCCGGTCGAGGTCGAGCCCCCGCCGAAGCCGATCAGGGCCGAGGGGTCGAAGGCGCCGCCGACGGCGTCAGCCACCTCGGTCTCGATGCCGAAGAAGTTGCTGATCCCGGAATTGATTTCGTTCGAGCGCGTGCGCGACGTGGTGTTCTGGGTCTGGGCGCGGTCGTCGATCTCGATGGCGACGGTCAGGATGTCGCCGATGTTGCGGGCCCGCTGATCACCGAAGAAGCTGCGAGAGCCGGCCTGCCACAGGCTGTTGGCGCTCGCCCGCTGGGGCGCATAGGCCGGGGCCTGGGGCGGCAGGATTTGCTGATGGGCCGGGATCATGGCGGCGGGAAAGGCCATGGGAGCCAGTTCGGGCCCGCGCACGGCCTCCATGGCGGTGGAGCAGGCGCCCAGGGCGAGCGTGGCCAGAGCGGCGGCGGAAACGGCGGCGATACGCATACGGCGATCCAATCCTAGCGGAGGGCGGCGAACTGTTGGGTGCGGGCCTGACGGGCGGCCGCGCCGACCACGGCCTGACCAGGGGCGGTGGCGACCGCCTCGATGGTGCGGTCGGACGTGGTGTTCCGGACCGGGAAATTTTCGCCGACCGCGGCGTCGGCCATGGCCCGGCCGGTGATGGTCAGGCGCACGCCCGACTGGATGAAGGCCACCTGGACCAGATCATTCCGCTTGATCACCTGGGGCGCGGTCAGGTCTCGGATCTGAACCGGCGCGCCGGCGCGCAGGGCGCGGCGGGCCGACAGGCCGATCACGGCCTCGGCGTCCTGAGGGCCACCGGCCTGGGCCAGATGGGCCTGGACCTCGGACCAAGCCACGTCCTCGGGCCGGACGATGTCGCCCGCGCGCAGCGAGCGGACATAGGTCAGGGCCTCGACCGTGGCGCCGGGGCGCGACACTGAGGCGGCGGCCTGACCGGCGGCCGAGGCGGGCGTGACGCCCTCGGCCCCGGCGCGCACCACGATGCGGCGCAGGCCGGTGGTGTTGGCCCAGTCCAGACCGGCGGCCCGAGCCCGCGTCTGCACCATGCGGGCGTCCAGCACCACGGTCGGGCCGCTGCGGCGAGCGATCAGGGTGTCGCCTGCGGATCCGGCCTGGGGGAACAGGTCGCTCAGGGTGACGCGGCCATCGTCGTCGGTCGGCTCGACCCACATCTCGACGGGGCCGGCGAAAGCGGGCGCGGCCATTAACAGCGCCGCGATCAGGAAGAGAACGCGGATCATGACTTCACCTGCGAGGCGACGCTCAGCATCTCGTCGGCGGTGGTGATGACCTTGGAATTCATCTCATAGGCCCGCTGGGCCACGATCAGCGAGGTGATCTCCGACACCGCGTCGACGTTCGAGGATTCGGTGTAGCCCTGGAGCAGCTGGCCAAAGCCCGCCTCTCCCGGCACGCCGGTGGTCGCCGGGCCCGACGCCGAGGTCTCGAGCAACAGGTTGTCGCCGATCGCCTCCAGCCCCGCTTCGTTGAAGAAGGTGGCCAGCTCCAGCTGACCGACGACCTGCGGCTCGGGCTCGCCCTGGGTCACGACCTGAACCTGGCCGGACTTGGAGATGGAGATCTCCATGGCGTCCTGCGGGATGTTGATGGCCGGCTCGACCGTATAGCCGTCGTCGGTGACCAGTAGCCCCTCGGCGTTCACGGCGAAATTGCCGGCGCGGGTATAGGCCTGGTCGCCCGACGGCAGGGTGATCTGGAAATAGCCCCGACCGTCGATAGCCAGGTCGTAGGGGTTGCCCGTCATGCTGGGCGTGCCCTGCTCCATGATCCGATAGACGCTGCCGGCCTTGACGCCCGCGCCGATCTGGATGCCCGTCGGCACCACCGTGCCCTGGGTCGAGGACTGGGCCCCCATCCGTTCGACGTTCTGGTAGAGCAGGTCCTGGAACTCCGCGCGTTGCCGCTTGAAGCCCACGGTGTTCATGTTGGCGATGTTGTTGGAGATGACCTCCACGTTCAGCTGCTGGGCTTCCATGCCCGAGGCTGCGGTTCTGAGAGCGCGCATCTAGAGGCTCCTTAGTTCGGCTTGCCAAGGCGCTCGACGGCGCGCTTGGACAGGTCATTGGCGTCGGAGATCATCTTGGTGACGCGCTCATAGGCGCGGCTGATCTCGATGAGATTGGTGATTTCCAAGAGGGGATTGACGTTTGACCCCTCCAGCATGCCCTGGCGCACCTGCACCTCGGGGGCGTCTGTCGGCTGGACGTTGGAGGTGTTGCGATAGAGGCCGTCGCCGCCCTTCTCGAGCACCGACAGCAGATCGAAACGGACCACGCTGAGCCGGCCGACCGGCTGGCCGTCCTGACTGATGGTTCCGTCCTGGGCGACGCTGACGGCGCCGAGCTGCGGGTCCAGCATGATCTCGCCGCCGTCGCCCAGCACCGGTTTGCCGTCCTGGGTGGTCAGCCGGCCCTCGGGGTCCAGGGTGAAGGCGCCGTTGCGGGTATAGGCCTCGCCCGCGCCGTCCTGCACGGCGAAGAAGGCGCCCTCGCCCTCGATGGCGAAGTCCAGCGGCCGGTTGGTCTGTTTCAGCGCCGCCTGGCCGAAGTCGCGGCCCACGCCATTATCCAGCACGAAGCTGACGCCCGGACGCACGCCTTCGTTCCGCGCCTTGGCCTCCACCTGGGTCCCCAGCATCAGCTGTTCGACCTTGAAGCCGGTGGTGTCGGCGTTGGCGATGTTGTTGGCGGCGATGTCCAGCTCGCGGCGCAGGGTGACCTGGCGGGACAGTCCGATGTAGGCGGCGTTTTCCACGGGGCGGAACTCCTTCGCCCCAGCCTTCGCAAGGGTCGGGCCAGCAGGGTTAATGCCCGCGCCGTATGGGCTTCGGCCTGATCCGAGGGTCTCGAGCCCGGCAGGAATTGCCGGTTCTGAACGTCTCGTTAACCAAACCCGGCGCATCTGACCGAGGGACAGTGCGTGAGGGCCCGGAGCCGATGCTCAAGCTTCCGAAGTTCGGAAAGAAGAAGGACGCCGCCGCGGTCGACGCGGCCGTTCCGGCCGTGGCCGAGGGCGACGCCGCCGAGAGCGCGGCGCCGGCCAAGAAGAAGCTGCCTCTGCTGTTCATCATTATCCCGGCCGCCCTGGTTGTCCTGGGCGGAGGCGGCGGCGCGGCCTTCTTCCTGATGAAGCCCAAGCCGGCCGCGGCCGAGGAGGGCGGCCACGGCGAGGCCAAGGCCGATCACGGCGCCAAGAAGGAAAAGGGCGGCGGCCACGGCGGCGGGGAGGACGGCGAGGCCGATCCCGAGCTGGGCAAGATCAGTTCGGGCCCCGACGGCGCGACCTTCTACACCCTGCCGGACATGGTGGTGAACCTGCAGTCCGCCGACGGCCGCCCGACCTTTCTGAAGATGACGGTGACGCTCGAGACCCACGACGCCCACGTCGCCGACGCCCTGATGGCCGACGCGCCGCGGGTGAAGGATATGATGCAGACCTTCCTGCGCGAGCTGCGCCCCGAGGAACTGGCCGGCTCGGCCGCCAGCTATCAGCTGCGCGCCGAGATCCAGCGCCGCGTCAATCTGATCGCCGCGCCCGGCAAGGTGGACGCCGTGCTGATCGAAGAGATGCTGGTGAACTGACGGATGAGTGCGGCCGACACCCTCGACGAAGCCTTGGCCGAAGCGGGCGGCGGCGCCTCGCCCTTGGCCGAGCGCGTGCTGAATCAGGAGGAGATCGACAGCCTCCTGGGCTTCGATCTCGGCGACGACGACTCGGCTGACAAGCGCGGCATCCGCGCCATCATCAACTCCGCCCTGGTCAGCTACGAACGGCTGCCGATGCTGGAGATCGTCTTCGACCGCCTGGTGCGGCTGATGACGACGTCCCTGCGGAACTTCACCTCCGACAACGTCGAAGTCAGCCTCGACAACATCTCTTCGATCCGGTTCGGCGACTACCTGAACTCCATCCCGCTCCCGGCCATTCTGGCGGTGTTTCGGGCCGAGGAGCTGGACAACTACGGCCTGCTGACGGTCGATTCCAACCTGATCTATTCGATCGTCGACGTGCTGCTGGGCGGCCGTCGCGGCACGGCGGCGCTGAGGATCGAGGGCCGCCCCTACACCACCATCGAGCGGGTGCTGGTCCAGCGCATGGTCGAGGTTATCCTGGCCGACGCCCAGGCCGCCTTCGAGCCCCTGACGCCGGTCAGCTTCAACCTCGATCGGCTGGAGACCAACCCGCGCTTCGCCGCCATCGCCCGGCCGGCCAACGCGGCCATACTGGTCAAGCTGCGCATCGACATGGAGGACCGGGGCGGACGGGTCGAGCTGCTCCTGCCCTACGCCACCCTGGAACCCATCCGGAAGATGCTGCTGCAGCAGTTCATGGGTGAGAAGTTCGGGCGCGACAACATCTGGGAAGGCCACCTGGCCACCGAACTCTGGACCACCCACACCGAGGTGCGCGCCGTGCTGGACGAGCTGTCGGCCCCCCTGTCCAGCGTGCTGGATCTCAAGGTCGGCGACACCCTGATGCTGAACGCCTCGCCCGATTCGGCCGTGTCGCTGCGCTGTGGGGCCATCCCGGTGACGACCGGCCGCATGGGCCGTCGCGGCCAAAACATCGCGGTGCGTGTGGACCAGCGCGTCAAGGTCGACCCCGCCAGCCTGATCAAGAAGGGAAAAAGCTGATGGCCGGACTGATCCTGGATTCCATCCTGATCCTGCTGCTGGTCGCCGCCGTCGGCTACGGCGTCCGCCTGGAGAAGAAGCTGACCGTGCTGCGCGATGGTCAGGCCGCTTTCGGCAAGGCGGTGGGCGAGCTGAACGGCGCCGCCGGGCGGGCCGAGAGCGCCCTGGCCTCGCTGCGCGCCGCCGGCGAGGAGGCCGACCTGTTGCACGACCGGATCATGAAGGCCCGCGCCCTCAAGGACGAACTGGAAGTCCTGATCCGCAAGGCTCCGCGCGCCGAGGCGGCCAGGATCGATGCGCCGTTGGCAGAGCCCGCTACCCCGGCTCCTCGTTCCGTCGTCGAAAAAGCCCCCATCTCTCCGCCGGCTGAAAGCCGGTCGCGGATCGAAACCCTGTTCGCGGAGGCGCGCGGCCGGCTGGATCGTCACTCGGGCGAGGCGCAGCGACCCGTCGCGACGACAGCCGAAAGCCTGTTCGAGGAGCAGCCCCGCGCCAGGCCGGTGCTGCAGGCCCTGGCCGCTAACCACGCCGCTCAACAAAGCCTGAACCGCGCCCGGCGTAATCTCGATGAAGACCTGTTCGCGGCTTGATCTGTGTCCCTATGCCCCGCCGCGCGGCGACGGGGCGACTTGAGGGACGATCGCGCCGTCCGATTTTTTGAAGCCGAGACCTCCTGATGTCCAAACTGCCTCGCCTGTTGCCGCTGATCGCCGTCGCCATCGGCGGCGTGGCGGTCATGCGCGTCGCCGGGGTCGGGCCCGAGCTGTTTCAGGGCGCCCAGGCCTGGGCCGAGGAGGCGGCCGGCAATGTCGCCCCTTCGCTGGACGCCACGACCCAAAGCCGCCCGCCGGCGGTCTGCGCCCTGACCTCGGAACAGCTGGCTCAGCAGGCCGGCATTTCGCCGGCCGAGCTGCGCATCATTCAGAGCCTGTCGGCCCGCCGCGGCGAGCTGGACGCGCGTGACACCGATTTCGCCACCATGCTGCCCCTCATGGTCGCGGCCGAGCAGAAGCTGGATGCCAAGGTCCAGGCCATGAATGCGCTCAAGGCCGAACTGCAGACCCTGGTGGGGCAGGTGTCGGAGCGGGAGCAGGCCGAGACCGATCGCCTCGTGTCCGTCTATCAGGCCATGCGGCCCAAGGAAGCGGCGGCGGTGTTCACGACCCTGGACGACAGCGTCCGACTGCCGGTGGCCGGCGCCATGCGGCCCCGCGCCCTGGCGGCGATCCTGGCCCAGATGCCGGCGCCGGCCGCGCGCGAACTGACCGAGAAACTGGCCCGCCGCTTCGCCGCGCAGCAGGCCGCAGCGCGCGCCGCCACCGCCGAGGCGACCCCGGCCGCCGCCACCGCGCCAGCCACGGACGAAGCCACGCCGGCTGCGGAACCGCCCAGGCCCGAGGCGGCCGCGCCAGCGCCTCAGCGCGCCGCACGACCGGCTCCAGTCCGCCCGCGGCCCCAGCCCGCCCGTACCCCGCCAGCGGAAAAGGCCGCCGAGGAAACGCCGCCCGCCTCGGGTCCTCGCCCCTACGCTCCGGCACGAGCCGCCCCGGCGAACGCCGAGACGCCGCGCCAGACCGTTAGCTGACAAGCTTCGCATCGCCGCGTTGCCCGAAGCCCTCGGGCCCGCTAAGAGCCGGGCCATGAGCGACACCCTGCCCGACCGCCTATCGGTTGATCCGAACAGCCCCTTCTACGACGAAGCCCTGCTCCAGCGCGGCATCGGCGTGCGCTTCAAAGGCGAGGAAAAGACCAACGTGGAGGAATACTGCGTCTCCGAGGGATGGGTGCGCCTGGCGTTGGGCAAAAGGGTTGATCGCAAGGGCAACCCCCTGACCGTCAAGCTGCAGGGTCCGGTCGAGCCCTACCTCCAGTCCCCGGAAGGCGAAGAGTGATGACGCCGACCCGGCTCGCTCTTGTCGCCTACACGCTGGCGCTCGGCGTCATCATCGTGGATCAGATCACCAAGGCCTGGATGCTGTTCGGCCTGCATCTGCGCGAGGTCGGCCAGATCCTGGTCCTGGATCCCTGGTTCAACCTGTCGTTCGTGCTCAACCGTGGCGTCAGCTTCGGCCTGCTGACCGGCGGCGAGACGGGCCGTTGGCTGCTTACCGCCTTTTCGATCATCGTCGCCGGCGGCCTCGCCTGGTGGGCCAGGCGGGCCGATCGGCCGTTGCTGGCCCTGGCGCTTGGGTCTGTGATCGGCGGCGCCCTCGGAAACGTGATTGACCGCATCCGCTTCGGCGGCGTCGTCGATTTCCTCGATTTTTCAGGTATTGGCTTCCCTTGGGTTTTCAACGTCGCCGACAGCGCCATTTCCATCGGCGTGGTCCTGCTGATCCTCGACAGCCTCCTTTCCGAACGCCGCGCCAAGCAGCAGGCGGACGCCGCCAAGCGACGCGACGACGCGGCCGCCTCGGTTGGCGCGGCCCCCGAAAAGTCGTAATCCCCCGCTTTCCAGTTCCTTCGCGCCCGATCGGCGAGACCGGAGTTTTTCTTTCATGCGTCCCACCCGCCTTATCCTCCTGGCCGCCGCCTCGGCCGTGGCCCTGTCGGGTTGCCAGAGCTTCCGCAACTCCGTCGGCCTGGAGCGGGTCCGTCCCGACGAGTTCCTGACCGTCTCGACCGCGCCCCTCACCGTTCCGCCGGAATACGCCCTGACCCCGCCGCAGCCGGGTCAGCCCCGTCCGCAGGAACTGGCTCCTGAGAGCGCCGCCCGTCAGATCCTGCTGGGACAGCGTCAGGCCATCACCCGCACCACCGGCGAACAGGCCCTGGTCGCCCAGGCGGGCGCCGACCGCGCCGATCCGCTGGCGCGCTTTGTCGTCGACGACGAGTTCGGGGACCTGGCTCACAAGGAGCAGAGCTTCGCCGACCGGCTGATGTTCTGGCGCCGAGACGACGCCTCCACCCAGGGCGCCACGACCACGGTGGGTTCCGAAGGCAATGTCACCATCGACGCTGCATCAGAGCAGGCCCGGCTCCAGGCCCTGACCGGCGGTCAGGCCATCGTCATCCAGCGCGGCGACAACCGCGGCTTCAAGCTTCCCGGCCTCTGATCACTCGGCTCTGAGCGCGTCGATAACGGCGCGCGCCTCGGGGCTCGACCAGTCGGCGGCGCCGGTCTTCCAGGCGCGGATCCGGCCCTCGCGGTCGATAAGGACCGTCTGCGGCATGGCCCCTGCGCCCGGCAATTCGAAGGGCAACCGAAAGCCAGCCTCGCGATAGAAGGCCAGCGGCGCGTGCTCGGCCAGAAAGGCCCGCGCGGGGGCTTCCTGTGCGGGATCGCCATCGACATTGATGGCCGCCACCACGACCTCTCCCGGATCATACGCCTTCTGCAGCGCCGCCAGGGTCGGCATCTCCTCACGGCACGGCGCGCACCACATGGCCCAAAGATTGACCACGGCCACCTGGCCTTCGAAGGCCGTGAACGTTGTTTCGCCGCCGTCCGGACCCGTAAACGGCAGGGCGGGGGAGGGCGTCGGGGTCTCGGCGATCGTCAGCCCGGCCATCTCTCCCACGGCCAGAGCCTCCAGACCCCGATCGCGGTTTACAAAGCCCGATGCATAGGCCACCACCCCGGCGACCGCGATCAGGCCGAGGAGCCCCGCCGCCACGGCGATCCCGCGCCGCGATTTTCGTTGAGGAGGCGTCGCCATGTCCGACCAATCCACGCCCCCAAAGGAGCCGACGGGCCAGTCTCTATGGGGCGGACGCTTCTCGGCCAAGCCCGCCGAGATCATGCAGGCCATCAATGTATCGATCGGGGTGGACAAGCGCCTGTGGGAACAGGACATCGCCGGCTCGCGGGCGCATTGCCGCATGCTGGCCGCGCAAGGGATCATTGGGAGCGCCGACGCAGAGGCGATACTGGGCGGTCTCGACACGATTGAGGGCGAATTGAGGGACGGCGACTTCCCCTTCCGCGACCAGTACGAAGACATCCACATGAATGTGGAGGCGCGTCTGGCAGAGCTGATCGGCGAGCCGTCCGGACGCCTGCACACCGCGCGCAGCCGCAATGACCAGGTGGCGACCGACTTCCGCCTTTGGGTGCGCGACGCCTGCGACCGGACTGTCGTCCAGATCCACGCCCTGCAACATGCCCTGCTGGACCAGGCCGAGGCCAACGCCGACGCGTTGATGCCTGGCTTCACCCACCTGCAACCGGCCCAGCCGGTGACGCTCGGCCATCACCTGATGGCCTATGTGGAAATGTTCGGCCGCGACGCCGGGCGTTTCGCCGACGCCCGTTCACGGATGAACGAAAGTCCGCTGGGCGCGGCCGCCCTGGCCGGGTCCCCCTTTCCGATCGACCGTGAGGCAACGGCCGGGGCGCTGGGTTTCGACCGGCCGATGGCCAACAGCCTGGACGCCGTCTCGGACCGCGACTTCGCCCTGGAGAGCCTGGCCGCGGCGTCCATCACCGCCGGGCATCTGTCGCGCCTGGCCGAGGAAATCGTGGTGTGGATGACCCCCCAGTTCGGCTTCGCGACCCTGCCCGACGACCTGACAACCGGCTCCTCGATCATGCCTCAGAAGAGGAATCCCGACGCCGCCGAGCTGGTCCGGGCCAAGACCGGGCGGATCACCGGCTCGCTGATCGCTCTGACCACGGTGATGAAGGGCCTGCCGCTGGCCTATTCCAAGGACATGCAGGAGGACAAGCCGCCGGTGTTCGAAGCCTTCGACGCTCTGGACCTGGCGCTGACGGCCATGACCGCCATGGTCGCGGCCCTGATCCCCAACCGCGAGCGGATGGCGGCGGCGGCGGGTGCGGGCTTCTCCACCGCCACCGATCTGGCCGACTGGCTGGTGCGTGAACTGGGCATGCCGTTCCGCCGCGCCCACCACGTGACCGGCGCGGCTGTGAAGCGGGCGGAGGCCTTGGGCGTCGGTCTGGACCAATTGCCGCTGTCCGAACTGCAGAAGCTTGAGGCGGGGATCACCGATTCCGTCTATGGAGTGCTGTCGCCGGAGGCCTCGGTCGCGAGCCGCAGGAGTTTCGGGGGGACGGCGCCGGACGGGGTCCGCGCGCGCATCGCCGACTGGAAAGAGCGCCTGGCATGAAGACCGCCTTGCAGATCGCCGCTTGCGGCCTCCTTATTCTCGGCGTCGCCGCCTGCGGCCGCATGGGCGCGCTCGAATCGCCCGACGGCCGCGAGACCGAACGCGCCATGCGCAATGCCTGGGACAAGCCTCTGTCCGACCCGGCCATGTCCAATCGTCCGCCCAGCCAGAACCCGATCGACGGCGGCCCCAACGACCTGATCGGCGGCACGGCGGCCGGCCGCGACCCCTACTGACCCCATGACGCCCTTCCCCCGCCGGGACGGGGCGCTTCATGCCGAATCGATCGCCCTGTCGACGATCGCCCGAGAGGTCGGCCCGCCCGTCTATGTCTACTCGGCCGGCGGTTTTCGGGCGCAGGCCCGGCGACTGCGCGAGGCCCTGGCCCCCCATCCTGATATCGTCGACCCGCTGATCGCCTTTGCGGTCAAGGCCAATGGCAACCGTTCGGTGCTGTCGGTGCTCGCGGCGGAAGGCCTGGGCGCCGACACCGTTTCCGAAGGCGAGATACGCCGGGCGCTCGCCGGCGGCGTGCCGCCCGACCGCATCGTTTTTTCCGGCGTGGGCAAGACCGACGCCGAACTGGCTTTCGCCGTCGCAACCGGCGTGCGTCAGATCAATGTCGAGTCGGCGCCGGAGCTGGAGCGACTGATTTCCGTGGCCCGCGAACAGAGCCGCGTTCCTGACATCGCCATCCGGGTGAACCCGGCCATCGGCGCCGGAGGCCACGCCAAGATCACCACCGGCGGGGCGGGCGACAAGTTCGGCGTTCCCGTCGCCGAGGCGCTGGAGCTTTACGCCCGCGCCGCCGCCTCAGGCGCGGTCAGGCCTGCTGGCCTGGCCTGCCACATCGGCAGCCAGATCACCGATGTCGCGCCGCTGAGGTCTGCCTTCGCCGTCATGCGCGGGCTGGTCGAAACCCTGCGCGGAGAGGGTCTGGCGATCGAACGGCTCGATCTCGGCGGCGGCCTCGGCGTGCCCTATCGCCCCGGCGACCCCGACACGCCGTTTGACGCCTATGCCGAGGTGGTCGCCGAAACGGTCCGCGATCTCGATGTTCAGCTTGTTCTCGAACCTGGCCGGGTCATCGCGGCCGAGGCCGGTGTGCTGCTCAGCCGGGTGATCCAGGTCACCGAGCGCCCTGATGGCCGCCGATTCCTGGTGCTGGACGCCGCCATGAACGACCTCAGCCGTCCGGCCCTCTATGACGCCGAGCACGAGGTCGTCGCGGTGGCCCCGGACGGTGAGGGCGAGGTGATCTATGACGTCGTCGGGCCGGTGTGCGAGACCGGCGATACCTTGGCGCGCGGTCGGCTCTTGCCGGCGCTTCGAGCCGGGGACTTGGTCGCCATCCTGACCGCGGGCGCCTATGGGGCGACCATGGCCAGCGAGTACAACGCTCGGCCGCTCGTGCCGGAAGTCCTGGTCGACGGCGATGATTGGGCGGTGATCCGTCGCCGTCCGGATCCGGACGCGTTTCTCGAGCGAGAGCCGGTCGCCGAATGGTTGGGATCGACCGCGAAATCGTGATTGCCGACGCGGCGGATTCGCGCTCAATGTCGCCCACGGCCTGCGCCTCCCCGGGCTGACGGACGTCACCGACATGGAAACCTTCGCCCTCTTCGTGCTGGTGGGCTTTCTGGCGCAGGCCGTCGATGGCGCGCTGGGCATGGCCTATGGCGTGGTGTCGAGCACGGTGCTGCTGGCCTTTGGCGTACCGCCCGCCGTCGCCTCCGCCTCGGTCCACGCCGCCGAGGTGTTCACCACCGGCGCCTCGGCTTCCAGCCATGTGCTGCACAGGAACGTCACCTGGAGGCTGTTCATCCCCCTGGCCGCCGCGGGCGTCATCGGCGGTGCGCTGGGCGCCTATGTGCTGACAGGGATTGAAGGAGACGTCATCAAGCCCTTCATCCTCGCCTATCTCGGTATTCTGGGCGCCTGGATCCTCATCCGTGGTCTTCGGGATATTCGGCCGAGACACATCCGCAGCGTCTGGGGGGCGCCTCTGGGCCTGATCGGAGGCTTCATGGACGCCGTCGGTGGCGGGGGCTGGGGACCGACCGTCACTACCGCCCTGGTCGGAGCGGGCAAGGAGCCGCGCCGGGCCATCGGCACCGTCAACACCGCCGAATTCCTGGTCACTATCGCGATCTCGGCGACCTTCGTCTGGGCCCTGCTTTCGGGGCACTGGGACGAGGCGGGCGCGCTTCAGGACCACGGCTGGGCCGTTGCCGGCCTCATCGTCGGCGGCTTGATCGCCGCCCCCTTCGCCGGGTGGATCGCAAAGAGCATCCCGACGCGCGTTTTGACCCTCATGGTCGGGGCGCTGGTTTTGCTCCTGGCAGCCTATCAAGGGCTCCAGCTGGCAGGGTTCGCGCCATGATGCTGGTGCTAACGCACGGCTCGCGGAGCCGTGCTGCTTGAGCGCCGGAATGGCTCAGGCCGGTCAGGCCTGAGCCGGATGCGTCTCCCGGAAGCTTTCGCGCTGTTCCAGACGCGCCGTCAGCGCGGCCAGTCGAGGCCGCGTCGCCAGCCAGTCGGTGTCCGGGTGGCGAAAGCCCAGCCAGGTTGCCGCCACGGCTGTGGTGATCGTGCCCAGATGCAGGGGCTCTTCCTCCAGAGACAGGGCTTCGAGCGCATCCAGCGATCGCTCCATTCCCGCCGTCCAGCGTTGCATCCAGGACGGCGAACGCTCGCTCTCGGGCCGCCGTTTCTCCAGAACCAGCTTGACCCCGGCCTCGAGCACGCCGGACGCCAGCGTCTCGATCCGCCGTACCCGCAGCCGCTCCGGCCCTGTCTCGGGCAACAGCCGCGGACCCGCGCCCAGACCATCCAGATACTCACAGATCAGCGGACTGTCGGTCAGCGGCAGGCCGTCCTCGGCGATCAGGGCCGGCACCTGGACCAGAGGGTTGTTGGCGACCAGTTCCGGTGCGTCGGCATACGGATCGGCGACGATCTCGCGAACGCGGTTCCCGAGACCTTTCTCGCGGGCGACGATCCGGCACTTGCGGGCGTAGGGGGAGGGGGCGGTGATGAGCAGTTTCATGCCGCCCCGGATAGCGCCGCCTGAGCGCCGCGCAAACAAAAACCCCCGACCGCGAGGCCGGGGGTTCTGAGGATCGAAAAGGCCAGTGCGCTATTCGCGTCCGCCCATCAGCGCCAGCATGAACTGGAACATGTTGATGAAGTTGATGAACAGGCCCAGCGCACCAAAGCCGGTGGCCACGGCCAGGCCGTGCTTATCGCCCTCCAGCGCGTAGTAGGTCATCTTCAGCCGCTGGGTGTCGTAGGCGGTGAGGCCCGCGAACAGCAGCACGCCGATGATGTTGATGGCGAAGTAGAAGACCGGGTTCTGCGCCGCCGGCAGGAACATGAACACCAGCGAGGCGATGATCAGGCCGATCACGCCCATGATCAGGAACTTGCCCATCGGCCCAAGGTCACGCTTGGTGGTGTAGCCGAACAGGCTGAGGCCCCCGAACGCGGCCGCCGTGACGAAGAAGGTCGAGGCGATCGAGGCGTTGGTGTAGCGCAGGAAGACGATGCCTAGGCCCGCGCCGATGGTGGCGACCACGGCCCAGTAGAGCAGGTTCACGCCACGCGCCGACGGGTTCTTCATGAAGAACATCGAGCCGAACAGCATCACCAGAGGCGAGAACTGGACGATCATGCCCAGCAGGGTCAGGCCGACGCCATTGGCCGTCTGGACGAACAGCAGCTCCTGCACCGCCGGCACATTGCCGGTCACATAGGCCAGTGCGCCGGCGACCACGAGGCCGATGGCCAGCTTGTTGTAGACGCCCAGCATGAAGGTTCGCAGGCCGGCGTCGACCTCGACCTCGGCACGGGCCGGGGCCTGGGCCGGGCGGGAAAATCCATTGTTGAAGTCGCTCATGGCGAGTTCGGTCTCCTTGAGGCCGGGCATCAGGCCCGGTCGCGTGAACGCAATATCGAAACAGACAACGCAAGACGCAAGCGAAACCGCCAGCGGCTAAGAGACGCGGGCCTTTCAGCCGCGCGACATGGCGCGCCGAATCAACTCTGCCGAGCGTTCGGGCCCGAGCTCGGAGCTCAGCGTCGTCCGGAAGCGACCGTCCGGCCCCATCAGATAGATCGCCAGCGAGTGGTTCATCAGATAGGCGTCGCCCTCGCCCACCTTCTCGTAGAAGGCGCGGTAGGCGTCGGCGGCCTGGTCGACCTGTTCCGGCGTGCCGGTCAAGCCGATCACCCCCTCGGGAAAGCTGGACGTCTGGAGATAGTCCGCAAGGGCCTCAGGCGTGTCGCGCTCTGGATCGATAGAGATGAAGACGATCTGCATGTCCTCGCCCTCGGCGCCCAGTTGGCGCTGGATGGCGTCCAGCATCTGAAGGGTCGTGGGGCAATAGTCCGGGCAGTGGGTGAAGCCGAAGAAGACCAGGCTCCATCGCCCGTCCAACACGCTCTCATCGACCGCCTGGCCGGTCTGGTCGACCAGTTGGAACGGTCCGCCGACCTGCGCCTCGCCGGTGGTCACCACCGTGGTTCCCAGATCGGCGTCCGCGCGCCGCGACTGGACGATCAGGGTCGCGCCCACGAGAGCGACAGCCAGAACCACACAGGCCAGGGCGAAGAAGAGAATGCGGCGGCTGGGCACGGAATCGGCCTCCTGAGGCGTCCGGTCGCTTGGGCGGACCGATCGAGGCGGTCTATACGGCTCCGGTGACCCTGTCGCCAGAGCCCCCGTCGACGCAGGTTTCGCCCGCCGGGCCGGCGCGGGGCCTGTCGCTGCGCACACTGGTCATCATACGCTGGCTGGCCCTGACCGGGCAGTTGGCGGCGGTGCTGTTCGCCCACCAATGGCTGCATTTCGACCTGCCGCTCGAGCCTTGCCTGGCCACCATTCTGGCCGGATGCCTGTTCAACATGGCGGCCATGGCGCGGCTGGGCGAGCCCGGATCACGCCGCCCCGATGGCCCCACCACGGCGCTGCAGCTCGGCTTCGACATCCTTCAGCTCAGCGTCATGCTGGCCCTCACCGGCGGGCTGGAAAATCCGTTCAGCCTGCTGCTGGTCGCGCCCGTGACCGTGGCCGCCGCCGCCCTGCCCGCGCGCCCGGCGACCGTGCTGGCCCTGCTGGCGCTGGCGGCCATCACCGCCATGTATTTCTGGTCCATGCCGATCCCGTGGCGGCACGGAGTCGATCTGCAGATTCCAGCGCTCTATCGCCTCGGCATGGGCCTGGCCCTGGCGGTCGGGGTGGTGTTCACCGCCGGCTACGCCTGGCGCGTCGCCCATGACGCGGAGCGCCTGCAGCACGCCCTGGCCGCCACCTCCGAGGTGCTGGAGCGCGAACAGCGGCTGGCGGCTCTGGGCGGGCTGGCGGCGGCGGCGGCGCATGAACTCGGCACGCCCCTGGCCACCATCCAGGTGGCGGCCAGGGAGATGGTCCGGGCCACACGCCATGATCCGGCGCTGGCCGAGGACGCCCAATTGATCCTCGATCAGGCCGCTCGTTGTCGTGATATCTTGCGGGGCCTGTCCCAGCGGCCCGAGGACGGCGACGCGCTCTATCGTTCAATTACTCTGGCGGCCCTGCTGGAGGAGGTCGCGGACCCTCACAGGGGGCCTGACCTGAAGCTGTCCCTCATGGTCGCGCCGGACACGGCCGAGCTCAGTGTGCGGCGGCTACCCGAGATCGTCCACGCCCTGTTCGGCATCGTCGAGAACGCCGCAGACTTCGCCCGCGCCGAGGTCGAGGTGGCGGCCCGGCTGATCGACGGCCGGATCGTCATCGAGGTGGCCGACGACGGCCCGGGCTTCGCGCCCGAGGTCATCGCCCGTCTGGGCGACCCCTTCGTCAGCCGCCGAGGTCGCGCCCGCGGCCGGCTCGGCGCCGCCATCGCCCGCCGACGCGGCGCGCCGACAGGCGGGGAGGGGGAGGGCCTGGGCCTCGGCTTCTTCATCGCCCGCACCCTGATCGAGCGCACCGGCGGCCGGGTCACCGTGCTGGGACCGCAGCCGCGTCTCGGTGCGCTGCGAGGGTTCGGAGACGGCGCCGGACTGTCGCGCTCTCGGCTTTCCGGCGCGCGGGTGGTGGTCGATTGGCCGCAGGCGGCGCTGGCCGTCGACCCTTGACGTTTCGCGCGGTCGGCACGACTTCCCCAATATGACCGACGTTCTTCCTTCCCTGGAGGATCGCCTCCAGGCCCTCCCCGACAAGAGCCTGTTGTTGCTCGACGACGACCAGGCCCTGCGCACCCGGCTGGGCCGGGCCCTGGAGTCGCGCGGCTTCCAGGTCACCACCTGTGAATCCGTTTCCGCAGCGGAGGCCGCGCTCAACGAACGCGCGCCGGCATTCGGCGTCATCGACATGCGGCTTGAGGACGGCAACGGGCTCGCCATCGTGGAGAAATTCCGCCAGGCCCGACCCGAGGCCCGCGTCGTCATGCTGACCGGCTACGGCGCCATCGCCACCGCCGTCGCGGCGGTCAAGGCGGGGGCGGTCGACTATCTGTCCAAACCGGCCGACGCCGACGACGTGGTCAAGGCTCTGCTGTCCGCCGAGGGCGAGACACCCGAACCGCCGGACAATCCGATGAGCGCCGACCGGGTCCGATGGGAGCATATCCAGCGCGTGTATGAACTGTGCGACCACAATGTTTCGGAGACGGCGCGTCGCCTCGGCATGCATCGCCGGACCTTGCAGCGCATCCTGGCCAAGCGCGCGCCGCGTTGAGCCCTAGTCCCTGATGGACCGCAGGGCGCCCAGCCGCGCGAACGCCAACGTCAACGCCTTGCGACGCGCCGGAGCCAGCGGCGTGCGCGCGGCCTCGCGGAGGACGGCCCCACCGAAGGCATCGGCAACGATCAGGCCGCAGGCCTCGTCCAGCACGGCTTGCGGAAACTCCGGCGCCACGGCGAAATAGAAGGCGTCGCAGAAGGGCCCGTACTCGGCCCACTTGCGGTCGCAGCGATAGTCCTCGATCCCCGACTTGACCTCGCAGATGACGATCTCGCCGCGCGGCCCTAAGGCCATGACGTCGGCGCGCCGCCCATTGGGCAGACCCACCTCCAGTAGCGGCGCATAGCCCAGATCCGCCATCAGCCGCGCCGTCCCGCGCGTGACGCCCAGGGTCGTCTCGGGGCGAGAAAAGGCCAACTCCAGATGCACGGCGGCGGCGGTCATCGGCCTTTTATGTTCGCCTTGCGTTCCGGGCGCAAGCGCGGTCCCTAGAGACCGACCTTCTTCAAAGCGGACCGCAGACTGACCTCCCCCTTCCTGAAATCCTTCCACGGATCGGGCTTCTTCAGCAGCTCCGCCGCCTCGTGCATCGTGAAGGCCTTGGGATCGAGGCCTTTCTTCACCTGGATCCAGGCCAGGGGATAGGCGATCCCCGCGCCCGGCCGAGCGCGCGGCGACCACGGCGCCACCGCCGTCGCCATGCGGCCATTTCGGAGATAATCCAGGAAGATCTTTCCACCCCGCGCCTTCTTGGCCAGGGTGGTTGTGAAGCGGTCGGGGCTTTCGCGCTTCATGATCTCGGACACCTGTTTGGCAAAGGCCTTGGCCTGGTCCCACTCGATCCGACTGCGGCCGTCCGATTTGATCGGCACGACGACATGCAGCCCCTTGCCGCCGGTGGTCTTGACGAAGGGATTGAGGCCCAGCCCCTCCAGCTGCTTGCGCACCATCCGCGCCGCCTCGATCACGTCGTCGAAGTCCAGCCCCTCGTCGGGATCGAGGTCGAAGGTGATCTGGTCCGGCGTCTCGGGATCGCCCGGTCGCGCGCCCCAGGGGTGCAGCTCCAGCCCGCCCGCCTGACCGATGGCCACCAGGCCGCCGACGTCCACCACCCCGACATAGGGTTTGCGCTCCTTCACATCGATCAGCTTCAGCCGGGGGTTGGAGCCCGGCATGGCGTGGCGCTGAAAGAAGGTTTCGCCCTCAATGCCTTCGGGCGCTCGGATGATCGACACCGGCCGGTCGGCGACGTGCGGCAGGATGCGCTCCGCCGCCATCTCGTAATAGCGGGCCAGATCGGCCTTGGTCAGGGCGGGTTTACCGGCGGCTGCTGGCCATAGCGCCTTATCGGGGTTGGAGATGGTGACTCCCGCGACGATCACCTTGCCAGGCTTCGACACGGTCGCAGAGGGCGCCGACTGGCCCGATTTTGCGGACTTGGCCTTGGTCGACGGGGCCTGCGGGTCATCCGTCACCTCGCTGGCCGGCTTGTCCTCGCGCAGACCCTTGTAGGAGGCGTGACGCAGCGTGCCGGATTCGGTGAAACCGCCGTGTTCGATCTCGGCCACCAGCACGGGCTTCACCCAGTGGATGTCCCTACCCCCGCGCGGCGCGCCCTTGCCGGTGAACGGGCTGTGATCCGCCGCCGCGCCCTTCAGCGCCGGAACCAGGGTCTTGAGCAGGGCGGCGGAGTAGCCGGTGCCGACCCGCCCCAGCGACCTCAGCCCGTCCTTGTCCCGCACCCCGACCAGCAGCGATCGGAACCGCGTGCCGCCCTCGGACGACCAGCCGCCGATCACCACCTCGTCGCGCCCCCGGCACTTGGACTTCAGCCAGGTTGAGGACCGCCCGGCGCGATAGGGCGCGTCCAGCTTCTTGGAGATCACCCCCTCCAGATCCATCCGGCAGGCGCTGTCGAGGATGGCCTGTCCCGAGGTGGCGAAATGCTCGACGAAGCGCAGCCGCTTGGCCGCCGATCTCGGAGTTCGGTCGATATGGGCCTGGAGCCGGGCCTTGCGGTGCGACATCGGCAGGGCCCGCAGATCCTCCGCGCCCTCATGCAGCAGGTCGAAACCGAAGAAGACCAGATCGGCCGTCTTGCCGTCCGCGATCGCCGTCTGCAGCGCCGAGAAATCCGGCATGTGATCGGCATCCAGCGCACAGATTTCGCCGTCGAGCACGCCGTCCGGCCATTTCGCCGCATCGGCGGCGATCTCCGGGAACCGGTCCGACCAGTCATGGCCCCGCCGGGTGAACAGCCGCGCCTGGCCGCCCCCGACCGAGACCTGGATTCGGTAGCCGTCGAATTTGATCTCGTGCGCCCATCCCTGGCCGCCCGGCGGGTGGTCGGCGACCTTGCACAGCTGGATCGGCAGGAAGGCGCGGGGTTTCGCCACCGACGCTTCGGCCTTGGTCGGCTTCGGCTTGGCCGGGCCCTTGCGCGCCACGGGCTTGGACGACGTCCACTGCTTCCTGCCCTCCGCGATCTCCGACAGGCTGCGCCCCGAGGCCACCGAGGCGTCGATCTCCATATTGGCGTCGCCCTCGCCGGGCACGGCGTGCTCGTCCTTCTCCTTGATCAGCAGCCAGTTGTTGCGCTTCGAGGGTTTGCCGCGATCGGACTTCAGCCGCACCAGTGCCCAGCCGCCCTGTAGCCGCTCGCCGTCCAGGCACATCTTGATCGATCCGCGCGACCAGTCCTCAGCCAGAGTGTCGGGCGATTGCGGCCGCCAGCTTCCCCGGTCCCACAGCTGCACCGTGCCGGCGCCATAGTTGCCGGACGGGATGGTCCCCTCGAACGTCCCGTAATCCAGTGGATGGTCCTCGACCTCGACCGCCAGCCGCTTGACCGCCGGATCGCGCGACGGCGCCTTGGTCACCGCCCAGGACTTGAGCACCCCGTCGATCTCGATGCGGAAATCGTAATGCAGCCGCGTCGCCGCGTGGCGCTGGATCAGATAGGTCAGCTCGCCCTTGCGGGCCCTGCCCTTGGCCCCCTTGGGCTCAGGCGTCAGGTCGAACTTGCGCTTGGCCTGGTAGGTTTTCAGTTCGCCCTTCGCCACCCGCGCCTCCCTCTGCCGGCAGGACAACGGGCGACGGCGGGTTTTGGATCAGCGATAGCCCAGCCTAATCATGAAACTCCGCTGAAACCCCCTGAAAAATATCACCGATCCGGGAACTTCGCGCTTGCGAAATGATTGACGCGAGTAGACCGGCCGCAACCCGGCCGTGTCGGAGCGCCTCCCCATGAAAATCGCCCAAGTCGCCCCTCTGTACGAAGCCGTTCCGCCCAAGCTGTACGGCGGCACCGAGCGGGTTGTGGCCCACCTGACCGATGCCCTGGTCGATCTCGGCCACGACGTGACCCTGTTCTCCAGCGCCGACGCCGAGACACGCGCGCGCCTCATCCCCGTGCGCGATCAGGCCATCCGGCTGGATCCGGCGCCGTTGAAGTCCGATCTGGCCGCCCACCTGACCATGGTGTCCGAAGTCCTGGCGCGCGCCGACGAGTTCGACATCATCCACTTCCACACCGACATGATCCATTTCCCGGTATTCAGCCGCATGGCCGACCGGACCATCACCACCCTGCATGGGCGGCTGGATCTGAAGGACCTGGCCGGCGTCTACGAGCGCTGGCCCGAGTTCGGCCTGGTGTCGATCTCTGACGACCAGCGCCGGCCGCTGCCTTTCGCCAGCTGGAAGGCGACCGTGCATCACGGCATGCCGGGCGAGCTTTATCGGTTCTCGCCGGAATCGAAGGGCTATCTCGCTTTCCTCGGCCGCATTTCCCCGGAAAAGCGCCCCGACCGCGCCATTCAGATCGCCACCGCCCTGAACAAGCCGCTGAAGATGGCGGCCAAGGTCGATGCGGCGGACAAGATCTACTGGGAGACGGTCATCAAGCCGATGGTCGACGCCAATCCCCTGGTCGAGTTCGTCGGCGAGATCGCCGATCATCAGAAATCCGAGTTCCTGGGCGGGGCCGAGGCCCTGTTGTTCCCGATCGACTGGCCCGAGCCCTTCGGCCTGGTGATGATCGAGGCCATGGCCTGCGGCACGCCCGTTGTGGCGTTCCGCTGCGGCTCGACGCCCGAGGTCATCGATGACGGCCACACCGGCTATCTGGTGGACACCATCGAACAGGCGGTGGCTGCGGCCGGGCGCGCGCATCTGCTGGACCGGGCGGCGATCCGGGCGCGGTTCGACCTGCGCTATTCGGCAACCGCCATGGCGCGGCGCTATCTCGACGTCTACGGCGACCTGCTGGCCAGGCGTCCGTTCGCCGAGGAGGCTCTGCCGGACGTGGTCACGCGCCTGAGGCCGTCCGAAGACCGCAGCTTCGCCGCCATCGCCTGACGCCCGATCTGAATTCGGCGCGCCACGCGCTGAACATCAGGACGCCATCGTGCGTTCGCATGCTCTGGTCATCCTCACGACCCGAGACGGACGCGGAGCTCCCATGGACGACGCCTATTCGGTGAAGACGACCGCCACCGAGGTCACGGACGCCGTCACCGGCGAGCCCGAACCGACAACGCGCCTGATGGCGCTGAAGGACGCGGACACCTTCGCCGTGTCCGACGACTTCGGCGACATGAACGGCGGGGCGGATGGCCTGTTCGATCAGGATACCCGCATCCTGTCGCGCTGGATCATGACCGTGGGTCGCCAGAGGCCCTCGCGGCTGAGCGCCGGGATCAGCAAGGACAACGTCTTTTTCATCTGCCATTCGACCAACCGGCCCCTGCCGCCAATGGGCAAGCGGTCGACGCCGGGGGGGGTGCTGCACATCGAGCGGCGGCGCTTCGTACGGAACCGGCGCTTATTCGAGCGCATCCGCATCTCCAACCACGGGATCGAGGAAGTCTGGTTGCCGCTGGCCTTCGACTTTGGCGCGGACTTTCACGACATCTTCCAGGTGCGCGGCACCCCCCGCGCCCGGCACGGCGAGATCGCGGCGCCGGTCACCGACGGGCGGCGCGTCACCTTCGCCTATGAGGGGCTGGATGGCGTCCGGCGCACCAGCTGCGTCGCCTTTTCCGAGCCGCCCTCGCGATTGAGCGGATCGCGGGCCGAGTTCGTCTTCACCCTGCCTCCCGGCCGGCGCGAGGATCTCTATGTCGAGGTCGGCGTCCGCCCTGACGACACGCCGCACGAGGATCGGTTCCGCCGCTGCGCCGTGGACGCCCGCCTGGCCATGCGCGCCCGCCGGCGTCGCGGCGCCTCGCTGAGGGGGCCGCGCAGTCCGCGGTTCAATCTGTGGCTGGACCAGTCGCGAGCCGATGTGGCCCTGCTGACCACCGATCTGTCGACCGGGCCCTATCCCTATGCGGGGGTGCCGTGGTTCTCGACGCCGTTCGGGCGCGACGGGATCATCACCGCCTGGCAGATGCTGTGGCTGGACCCCTCCCTGGCCAAGGGCGTACTGACCTATCTGGCGGCGCGGCAGGCAACGGAGACCTCGGCCTTCCAGGACTCCCAGCCCGGCAAGATCATGCACGAGACCCGCCAGGGCGAGATGTCGCGTCTGGGAGAGGTGCCGTTCGGCCTCTACTACGGCGGGGTCGACACCACCTGTCTGTTCGTGGCGCTGGCAGGGGCCTATGCGCGGCGCACCGGTGATCTGGAGACGATCCGCGCCATCTGGCCGAACCTCAAGGCCGCCGCCGCCTGGATGTCTGATTATGGCGATCCGACGGGTGAGGGGCTGATCGCCTATCAGCGCGCCGCCGACACGGGACTGTCGAACCAGGGCTGGAAGGATTCCGAGGACTCCATCTTCCACGCCGACGGACGCTTCCCCAAGGGACCGATCGCGCTGCTGGAGGTCCAGGGCTACGCCTTCGCCGCCTGGCGGGCCATGGCCGACCTGTCGCGGTTGATCGGCGAGGAGGCTCCGGCCGGCTACCTGGCCAAGGCCAAGCGGATGCGGGCCCTGGTCGAGGACCGGTTCTGGATCGAGGAGGAAGGCTTCTACGCCATCGCTCTGGACGGCGACGGCCAGGCCTGCCGCGCCATAGGCTCGAACGCCGGGCATCTGCTGTTCACCGGCCTGCCGTCAAAGGACCGCGCGCATCGCGTGATCCAGCGCATGCTGGGCGCCGAGTTCCGCAGCGGCTGGGGGCTCAGAACGCTCGCCCACGGTCAGGCGCGGTTCAATCCGATGAGCTATCACAACGGCTCGGTCTGGCCGCACGACACAGCCATGGGGGTGGCGGGGATGGCCCGTTACGGCGAGCGCGACGCGGTGGCCATGCTGCTGCACGAGATCTATTCGGCCGCCAGCCATTTCGACCTGCGTCTGCCCGAACTCTTCTGCGGCTTCGAGCGCGAGCCGGGCGAGCCGCCGATCGCCTATCCGGTGGCCTGCATGCCCCAGGCCTGGGCCGCCGGTTCAGTCTTCCAGATGCTGCAGGCGGCGCTGGGCCTGACCATCGACGCGGTCGACAAGGTGGTGACGGTCGACGATCCGATCCTGCCGCCAGGCATCGAGCAGTTGAACCTGAGCCGCCTCGACATGGCTGGCGAGACGGTCGATCTCGCCTTCCGCCGGACCGCCGACGGCACGGTGGTGTCGCGGCGTAATCCCGAGCGCACGGTCAAGGTGGTCAACGCCCTGTGAGGGTCCGGGCTCTGGCCGCGGGCCGCGCCGCCCGCTAAACCGCGCCCAACGCAGAAACGGCGAGGAACACCCATGCGCGATATCCATCACTTCATCGACGGCAAGAGCTTCCAGGGCGGCTCCGGCCGGTTCTCGGACGTGTTCGATCCGAACACCGGTGAGGTGCAGGCGCGTGTCCAGCTGGCGACCGAGAGCGAGGTGGATCGCGCCGTCCAGGCCGCCCAGAACGCCTTCGAGGGCTGGTCCTCGACCAACCCTCAGCGCCGCGCCCGGGTGATGTTCGAGTTCAAACGCCTGGTCGAGGCCAATATGGACGAGCTGGCCGAGCTGCTGTCCAGCGAGCACGGCAAGGTCATCGCCGACTCCAAGGGCGACGTGCAGCGCGGCCTGGAGGTCATCGAGTTCGCCTGTGGCATCCCCCATGCGCTGAAGGGCGAATACACCTGGGGCGCGGGGCCCGGCATCGATGTCTATTCGATGCGCCAGCCGCTAGGCGTGGTCTCCGGCATCACCCCGTTCAACTTCCCCGCCATGATCCCGATGTGGATGTTCGGCGTGGCCATCGCGGTCGGCAATACCTTCATCCTCAAGCCGTCCGAGCGCGATCCCTCGGTTCCGGTGCGCCTGGCCGAGCTGATGATGGAGGCGGGCGCTCCCGCCGGTGTGCTGAACGTCGTCCACGGCGACAAGGCGGCGGTCGACGCCATCCTGACCCATCCACTGATCCACGCCGTCAGCTTCGTCGGCTCGTCCGATATCGCCCACTATGTCTATCAGACCGGCGCCGCCAACCATAAGCGGGTCCAGGCCATGGGCGGGGCCAAGAACCACGGTATCGTCCTGCCCGACGCCGACATGGACCAGGTGATCAAGGACCTGTCGGGCGCCGCTTTCGGAAGCGCGGGCGAACGCTGCATGGCCCTGCCGGTCGTGGTGCCGGTGGGCAAGCAGACCGCCGACATCCTGCGCGAGCGCATGGAGGCCGAGATTCCGTCCCTGCGCGTTGGCGTCTCGACCGATGCGGACGCCCACTACGGCCCGGTCGTCACCGCCCAGCACCGCGAGCGCGTCGCCGGCTGGATCGAGCGCGGCGTTCAGGACGGCGCTGAACTGGTGGTCGACGGCCGAGACTTCAGCCTGCAGGGCCACGAGAAGGGCTATTTCATCGGCCCATCGCTGTTCGACCACGTGAAGCCGGAGATGGCCTCCTATCAGGAGGAAATTTTCGGTCCCGTCCTGCAGATCGTGCGCGCCGAGAGCTTCGAGGAGGCGCTGGCCCTGCCGTCGAAGCATCAATACGGCAACGGTGTCGCCATCTTCACTCAGAACGGCCGCGCGGCTCGCGACTTCGCCGCCCGCGTCAATGTCGGCATGGTCGGCATCAATGTCCCGATCCCGGTGCCGGTCGCCTATCACACCTTCGGCGGCTGGAAGCGCTCGGCCTTCGGCGACACCAACCAGCACGGCATGGAGGGCGTGAAGTTCTGGACCAAGGTCAAGACCGTCACCGCCCGCTGGCCCGACAGCGACCTGGAGCACGCCGACAGCTCCTTCGTCATCCCGACGATGCGCTGATCTCGGCGGGGTTGGCGGGGGCCGGGGCGGTGGGGCGTTCGGACGGTCCTTCGCCGGCGTCGCCGGCCGGCCACACCAGAGCCAGGGCGATGACGGCGGCGGCGATCAGGGCGCAGGCGCCGAAGAACAGGGCGTCGGACATGCTCCGAAGCTAGCGCGGGTGTCACGCGGGCGCCACGCCCCGGTCATCGCCAAGCGACAGAATCAGCGCTACCGTCACGTCTCTGACCGGAGAGGAGACGTGTCTTCAGTTCCGTCGCCGCCGCCACCCTCCGACCCGCGCCGGGAGGGGCCTGATGCAGGTCCTGACCCGCCCGCCGTCCGGCCACCCCGCCCTGGTGCTGAACGCCGACTTCCGGCCGCTCAGCTATTACCCTCTGTCGATCTGGCCTTGGCAGGAGGCGGTCAAGGCCGTGTTCCAGGACCGCGTGGACGTGGTCTCGACCTATGACCGTGTGGTGCGTTCGCCGTCGATCGAGATGGCGCTGCCCAGCGTGGTGTCGCTAAAGTCCTATATCGATCAGGACCGGGCCCCGGCCTTCACCCGCTTCAACGTCTTCCTGCGCGACGGCTTCGCCTGCCAGTACTGCGGCTCCAGCCAGGACCTGACCTTCGACCATGTGCTGCCGAGGTCTCAGGGCGGCCGCACCAGTTGGGAAAACATCGTCGCCGCCTGCGCGCCCTGCAATCTCAGGAAGGGCGGCCGCACCCCGCGGCAGGCCTCGATGCCGATCCGCCGCAGCCCCCACCGCCCCAACAGCTGGCAGCTCCAGGAAGCCGGCCGCCGCTTTCCGCCGCACTATCTCCACCAGAGCTGGCTGGACTATCTCTACTGGGATGTGGAGCTGTTGCCTTAGCGTGCGCGGACGGGTTCACGTCGGTTGACCATCGCGGGCGTGAATCGCACCTTCCGCACCGGGAGGCGACATGGCTCTAAGTGATTCCAGACGCGGCTTGCGACTGGCGGCGGTGATCGCCGCGCTGGCGACCGCGACGCTGCTCGCCCTGGCCGGCTGGGAGCTATTCCGGGAATTCGAACGCGGACGCGTGTTGCGCGCCGAGGTCGAGCGTTCGCATGAGACGCGGGCCCAGATCCTGCGCGTCTTCTCGCTGCTTCAGGACGCCGAGACGGGTCAGCGGGGCTTCGTCATCACCGGCCAGGACCAGTTTCTCGGCCCCTATGTCGCCGCGCGCGGCGAGCTGTCTAACCAGATGGCCGACCTCGCGGAGCTGTTCGAGGGGCATCCCGTCCAAGCCGCCGACTACGTCGGATTGGCCGATCTGGTCGAGGCCAAGGAACAGACCCTGGAAGAGGGCATATCGATCCGGCGTGACCAAGGCCAGGACGCGGCCATCGCCTATGTTTCGACCGGCGTGGGGAAGACGGCGATGGACCGGATCCGCGTGGTGGTCGACCGCATGGTCGAGGCCGAGGCCGGCTTCCTTGAAAGCTTGAGCGCGCGGTCAGAGGCGCGCAGCGGTCGCGCCGAGGCCATGGTCGTCGGCGTCTTCGCGATCCTGGTGGCGGTGGTCATCGGCACGGCGTTTCTGATGTGGCGCTATGTCCGCACGCGCCGATCGTTACTGGGCCGGGTTCAGGCCACGGTGGCGCGGCAACAGGCCATCTTCGACAGCGCCATCGACGCCATCGTCACCCTCAATCCCAGCGGTAGCATCGAAAGCATCAACGCCGCGGGCGAGCGCATGTTCGGCTGGAGCGCGGCCGAGCTGGACCGCCGCGACGTCGCCGTGCTGGTCGATCTGGCCGGCGAGGGCGAGGGTGCCTTTCTGAAGCGGCTGGGCGCGTCGCACGGCGCGCTTCAGGGCGGCATCGTCCGCGAGCTGACCGCGCGGCGCCGCGACGGGGCGACCTTCCCCGTCGACGTGGCGCTCGGCATTATGGAGCTGCCGACCGGATCGCACATCGTCGCGGTGGTGCGCGACATTTCGGAGCGGCGGCGGATCGAGGAGATGAAGGAGCAGTTCGTCTCCACCGTCAGCCACGAGCTGCGCACGCCCCTGACCTCGATCGCGGGATCGCTCGGCCTGCTGGCGGGCGGCGCGGCCGGCGCCCTCCCGGACAAGGCCCAGCGCCTGATCGGCATCGCCCACGCCAATAGTCAGCGCCTGGTGCGGCTGATCAACGACATTCTGGATGTCGAGAAGATCGAGTCCGGTAAACTATTGCTGGAGATGAGCCCCCTCGATCTGCGCGCCATCGCCGAGCGTTCGCTGGAGAGCGCGGCGGGATACGCCGAGGAGCGGTCGGTGTCGCTGGTCCTGCGCGACGGCCCGGCCGCCCCCGTGCGTGGCGACGCCGATCGGCTGATCCAGGTGGTGGTCAACCTCTTGTCCAACGCCGCCAAGTTTTCGCCGGCCGGCGGCGAGGTGGTCGTCTGCGTCGATCCCCAGACCCGCATCGCCCGTCTCAGCGTCATCGATCAGGGCCCGGGCATCCCCGACGAGTTCCGCTCGCGCATCTTCGGCAAGTTCGCCCAGGCCGACGCCTCGGATACGCGAGCCAAGGGCGGCACGGGCCTCGGTCTGGCCATCTCCCGGGAGATCGCCGAGCGCCATGGGGGCCGGCTGTGGTTCGAATCGACCCCAGGCGAGGGCGCGACCTTCCATCTGGACCTGCCCCTGGTCGCCGAGGTGGAGGCGCGTGAGGGCGAGGGCCCGCGTCTGCTGATCGTCGAGGACGACGCCGACGCCGCGGAAGTGCTGGCGACCATGCTGGTCCAGGACGGCTTCATCGCCGACACCGCCCGGACCGCCCGCGAAGGGCTGGCGGCGGCGCGGCGCGGCGGCTACGCGGCCGTGCTGGTCGATCTGAACCTGCCGGACGCCGACGGGATCGGCCTGATCCGGGCGCTCAGGGCCTCACCGGACACCCACGAACTTCCGGTGGTGGTCGTGTCCGCCGACGTGACGCGTGGCCGGGCCCGGGGCGCTTCGCTGGAGGTGGTCGACTGGATGGAGAAGCCCTTCAACCAGGACCGGCTGCGTGCCGCCGTGGACGCGGTTCTGGCGCGCAGCCAGTCGCGGCGCCCCGTGGTGCTGCACATCGACGATGACCGCGACATCCTTGAAGTCACCGCCTCGGCCCTTGGGTCTGCGGTGGAGATGACCTCGGCGGTCAGCCTGGCCGACGCCCGTCAGTCCCTTGCGCGTCGCCGACCGGACCTGGTGATTCTCGATCTGGGCCTGCCGGACGGCTCGGGCCTGGAGTTGCTGAGCGACCTCAAGGACGAGGCTGACGAGCCCATTCCGGTGGTGATCTATTCCGCCCAGGAGATGGACGCCGCCCTCGCCGGCCGCGCCGAGGCGGTGCTGACCAAGTCCCGCACCTCGCTCGCCAGCCTCGCCCGCACGGTTCGCCGCCTCACCCTCCAGCCGAGATCGCCCGCATGACGCTGACCATTCTCCACGTCGACGACGAGCCGGATATCCGCGAGGTCGCCAGCCTGTCGCTGGAGCTCGATCCCGACATCGCCCTGACCAGCGCCGAGTCGGGCGAGGCGGCGCTGGCGCTGTTGGCCGGCGGGTTCCGGCCCGACGTCGTACTGCTGGACGTGATGATGCCGCGCATGGACGGGCCCGAGACGCTGGCGCGGCTGCGCGATATCGACGGGCTGGAGTTCACGCCGGTCATCTTCATGACCGCCCGCGCCCAGACCCGCGAGCAGGACCGCTACATCTCCCTGGGCGCTCTGGCCGTTATCACCAAGCCCTTCGACCCCATGACCTTGGCGGCCGAGGTGCGCGGCATTCTGGCGGCCCATAAAGGGTGACGACCGCCGATCCCCTAGCGGCGCTGAGGGCCCGTTTCGCCGCCAAGGCGGCCGATGAGGCCGCGCTGCTGCGCCAATACCGAGGGGGCGAGATGTCGACGCGCGAGGCCGAACAGGCGGTGCACGCTCTGGCGGGCGCGGCGGGGCTGTTCGGGTTCGCGGTCGTGTCCGACCTTGCGCGGGCGCTCGACGCCCGGTTCGCCGCGGGCGACCCCCCAATGCCGGGTGACGTAACGCCGCTGATCGAGGCGCTGGACCTGCTGGGTCGCGACTATTCGTAGTCGATCGCCAAGGGGATGGCCGATCCTCCGCCGCTGACCGTCGCGCCGCCGGCGTAGCGGGCCGAAATCCGCAGATAGTCGTGGCCCTGGGCGTCCATGCGGGACATCCCGCCGTGCGACAGGTCCCCGACGTTGGCGCTCCAGACCGCGACGTCCTCGACCAGCACGGAGCGGTCGCGGTCCACCACCTGGCGCGGCGCGCGAATGCGATAGGCGCGGCGAGGATCGCCGCTGACGCGGATCACCGCGGGCGCATCCGGCGCGACGCGGGCGCGCAGGCCGCCGAAGTCGTCTCGGACGCCCGGCCGAGGCCTCAGCTGCATGGGGCTGACCGTGCCGACCTGAAGGCCACGTACGACGGTCAGGCTGGCGCGGGCGGCGGTCTCCGAGCGCGGCTCAGCCAGGGCCGGCGACGCCAGACCCAACAGCGCGATGATGAGGAGGGTCAGCGATCTCACAGAAACTGCGCCGTGACGGTGTAGGTGAAACTGTCTGCACCCGGTTGGGCCCCGGCGTCCACCTGGACATCCATGCCCAGAGGAAAGCTGGCGCTGCCGAGAATTCCAATGGGATTGATGTCGAACGTCAGGGTCGTCCCCTCACGCACCCCTCCGGCGCGATAGGTCGAGCCGGTCAGGGTTCCGGCGCGCAGTCGTACGATGCGGGTCTCTCCCGTGGCGCCGGTCGCCGTGACCGTCACCCGAATGTTCCGCAGCGCGCAGACGCTGTTGAGATTGAGCAAGCCGCACGAGATTGTGACGGTGGGGGCCGTCACCGAGGTATTGGTCAGGCGGATGGCGTCTCCTGAGGTGCGCGTCACCGCCCCCGCAGTGCTGATCGAGAAAGTGGTGGTCGTCGCCCCGGCGATGACCCGTCCCAACTGGGGTGACGTCGCGGGGGAGCGGCTGACGGTCGGGGCCTGGGCGGCCGAGGCTGAGGCGACGGACAGTAGGGCGAGTCCGGCGACCAGAGCGGCGATGATGGCGATCAGGCGGTTCATTCGGCCCCTCCCGTCAGACGGACGACAATATCATCACCGCGCACGAAGCCGCCCTCGGCCGGAACGGTCAGGCGGGCCGGCGCGGCCAGCTCCAGTCCCAGGGTCGCGGCCTGTTCGGGGTTCAGGCGGACCGCGTAGTCGCCAGGCCGCACGGCCTCGAGGAAGGCCACTCCGGCGTGATCGGTGCGCGTGGCGATCACCGCCCCATCGGCGCCGACCAGCTCTAGATCGAGGGCGGACAGCGGGCGCGCCTCGCCGCCGTCACGCGCGAGCAGGGCGGTGATCTCGACCTCGGCGCCGGGAACCATGGGATAGGCGATCTGGGCGACGCGACCGGCGCGGGGCGTCAGCTCGAAGGTCGAAGGCCCGCCGATCAGAAAGGGATCCTCGATCCCCTCGGCGTTCAGCCGGACCCGCGCCGCGGCGCCGTCGCCGAGGCCGGTGGCGAAGGCTTGGCCGTCGGCGTCGGTCAGTACGGCCTCCGCGGGCGACTCGACCACCACCCCCGGCACGGCCGGCTCGTCCGCGTCCCGCACGCCGTCGCCGTCGCGATCGACCCAGGCATTGACCGCCACCGCCCCTCCGGTCGAGGCGCCCGGACGCACCATCGCATAGCGACCGCGCCCGCTGTCCCACGCCAGGGCCAGTCCCAGCTGCAGGCCGACGCGCCATTCCTCGGAGCGGGTCTCGTAGGCGGCGTTCAGGGCGATGTCGAAGCGGCGGGCCCGACGCAGGTACGACGCCTGCAGACTGGTCTCGCCCGACGCGCCCAGCGCCCGCACGGCGCCTAGACGCAGGGCGTCCGTCTCGCTGATCTGCACGTCGGCGTTGACATAGGCGGTGTCCAGCCGCGCGTCCGGGCTGATCTCATAGGTGAAGCCGCCGCGCAGCTGGACGGCGGCGTTGATCAGGGTCGCCAGGTCGGCGCCGCCCAGCACCCGCTCGGTGCGGCCCTGGGCCGTGACCTCGTCCTCGTAGATCACGCTGCCGGACAGGTAATAGCGATCCACCGCCGCCGAAGAGCGCAGCTCGGCCACGGTCTGACGTTCGCCGTTCATCCGTTCGGCCCGGCGCATGTCCAGCGAGACGGGGAGGGTGAGGCCCGCGATCGGCTGGACCTGGAAATCGGCGCGAAGGGTGCTGGACCGGACCAGGGGTTCGGCGGCGCTGACGCCCAATTGCCGTGTTTCGTCGATGAAGCCGCCGCCGTACTCGGCATGGCGGGCCAGAACCGACACACCCCACGGCCGGGCGGCGGCGCCCAGGGCCACGCCGTGGCCCCCCTGGTCGTCCACGGCGGCGTCGACCTGAGTGGCGATCGAGCCCAGCGAGCTCCGCAGGCCCAGCATGCCCAGGCTGCGCGCCTCGCCCTCACGGGGCGTATAGAGGGCCGCGCCGCCGCTGACCGTCAGGCCGGCCGTCAGCCCATGATCGACGGTGGCGACCAGACGCGCCTCGCCGGCCGAGGCGTCGGCGATCGGCGCGCCGGCGTCGATCACCGGCAGGCCCTGCTCGACCAGGCCGAGACGCACCACAGTGCGGCCGGCCTCGACCTGGCCGCTGCCGAAGTTGATGCGCCGCACCTGCTCGCGCGTCTGGCCCTGAGAGCCATAGAAAACCAGGCGGATGGTGTTCAGCCCGACCCTCAGCGGGACGTTGCGGAACTCGTAGCGACCCTGTTCGGGCGCCGACTGCGCGCCCTGGAGAATCTCGTTGACGTAGAGTTCGACCTCCTCGCCCACCGCCAGCTCGCCGCGCAGGGTCAGGGGCGTGGCCAGGTCCAGGCTCTCCAGCGGCGCCGAGGAATAGTAGAGCCCGCGACCGCCATAGCTGGCCGCGCCCAGCGCCATCGACGGCGTGAAGACGTCGCCGATCCCCGCCCGCGTCCCGCCCAGCGCGCCCAGCGCCCGCCCCGACGGATCCTTGCGCTCCAGCAACACCCGCACGCTGCTCAGCTCGCCGTCCTCGTCGGAGCCCAGGAATCCCTGAAACCCCGCGTACGCCAGATCGCCGGCCAGACGCACGTCGTAGCGGCGCAGCTGATCGTCGCCGTCGCGGGTCAGCTGGCCGCCCAGGTTCACATCCACGGTCGGCGGGGTGAACAGGCGATACGGGGTCTCGACCCGGGTCGCGGCTTCGATCTCGCCGGGGCCGGCCTCCAGCCCCAGGCGACGCCGTTCGCGCTCAAGCCGGCTCTGGAACGGCAGGGGCTCGGTGGCGCGGACCTCCAGCAGCTGGGCGCTGGGGTCGGCGGTCAGGCGCACGGGCAGCAGCTGTTCGGCCAGATCCAGCCGCACGAACAGTTCGTCGTCGAAGATGGCGGCCTGGTTGGCGGCGATTGGCAGGGTGCGGCCTCCGACCTGAGCCTCGCCCGCGATCAGATCGACCACCAGCAGGCGATCACGGGTCAGCACCCAGCCCTCGGCCCGCTGCTGGGCCGGGAACACGCCCACCGCCAGGTCGAGCAGGCGGGAAAACTGGCCCAGCGGCACGAAAACCCCGGCGCGCGAGGAATAGGCGTCCATCGACTCGGCCAGGGGCTGACCTTCCAGCCGGACCTCCAGCCACAGCACATCGTCGGCGGTGAAGGGCTGGGGCTGGGCGGCCGCCAGCAGGCCGTCTATGGCTTGGGCGCGCGCGCCGTGTCCGGCCGACATCGCCAGCGCGCCCATCACGACGCCCGCCATGAGGCGAGGCCCCCGCGCGAGGCGGCGAGGGCGGATGACAGGATCGATCTGGCGCGCATCCGGGTTCACGGCGCCAGAAGGGTCACGGTCGCGAGGGTCTCGCCCGGCCGGGCGTCGTCGTCGCGATAGATCAGGGTCAGGGGCTCGCCGGGCGCGACCGCTTCGGCCAGGGGAGCCACCACGGTGCGGCGCTCGACCTCGGGATAGACGGCCACGCCGCGCACCAGGCCGACGACGCGGCCGTCGCGACCCTGGCCGGCCCGGATCTCGACGTCGCCATAGACGGAATTGGCGCCCAGCCGCACCAGATCCAGCGCGACGCCGCCCTGGCCGCCGACTTCGGAGGCGGGACGGAACACGGGGTTCTCGATGGCGGCGCGGGCATCGGCGACGCCGTCACGCACGATGACGGGAATGGAAACGCTGAACAGGGCGACGACCCTCAGCGCCACGTCGTCACCGGTTTCGACGGCGGCCTGCTCGGCGGTGAAGCCGGCGTCTTCGGGCGGCAGGGCGGTGACGGTCAGATGGGTGCGGCGCTCTGCGGCCTCGCCGGCGCCGGGACGGGCGCGCACGCGGATGGCCTGGCTCTGGCGCGGCGCCAGGGTGATGCGTCGCGGCGTGTGCTGGACCAGCTCCAGCGCCGAGGCGATCGGCTGCTCGGGATGATCGGCGGCGGCGGCGATCTGGCCGTCCGGCAGCATGACACGATCAACCAGCTCCACCGTATAGGTCGCCGGCTCATCGCCCTGATTGAAGACATAGACGGTGGCGGTGCGTTCGCCGGGGCCGAACACGACCCGCTTGGGCGAGATGTTCAGGTCGGCGCCCACCTGCGCCACGGCCTGTCCGGACAGCGCCAGGCCCAGGGTCAGGGCGGCGGCGGCGATCAGGGTTCTGAACATCTTGGTCTCCGTCTCAGCCCCCGAGGGGACATGATGGCCGCGCACGCCTTGGCCGGAGGTTAACCCGAGGGGAGAAGGGTCAAGCCTCCGGCCGCGGCGCCCCCGCGACCCCGGACGCTTAGTTGTAAGCGGCCGAAACGGTGAAGCTGCCGGTGTAGACGCCGCTGGGCGAGGTCGAGGCGACCGGCACCGAGCCGCCGACGCGGAAGCTGAGCGAACCGGCCGAGCCGAGGCTGTTCGACAGGGTCTGGGCGGCGGCCGAGCCCGACAGGTTGTTGGTGGTGGTGACGGTCAGCACGTCCGTGCCGTTGGCCATGGTGAAGGTCGCCGGAACGGTGACCGAGACCGACTGGCCGCCTTCGCCATCGACGGTGAACTGGGCCGCCTGCGGGGTGTCGCCCGAGGACAGGCCGACCACGCCGCCGGTGACGGAGCGGGTGCCGGCGGCGGTGACCGCCACCGAACCCGAGCCCGAGGCCGGGCGGACGACGGTGCCGAAGCGCAGGTCGGCGTTCTTGGTCACGGTCAGGGGGCGGACGATGGTGATGGTGCCGGTGCCGGTGGCCGAGCCGGACGACTGGGCCAGGGCGGGGGCGGCGAAGGCGGTGGCGGCCAGGGCGGCGGCGACGGCGGCGGTGCGGGTCAGGGCGGTGCGGGTCATTTGGGTCTCTCCAATGCCGCGGGGGCTGCGGCGTTGGAGGGGGTGTCCTCCCAATCGCGGTGACGGTCCACGCGACGAACCCTGGAAAGGGCTGAAATCGAACCAGAGTTATAGGTTCCTCGTATAGCCAACCGAGCAGAGCAGGGCGTTATCCCGGAATGAGACAGGGCTCGGCCGAGCAACGTCATATTAAGAGTTGATTCATCATTCTGATCATGATCGGTTTCACTCAAGTCGATCTCGGCCATTCGTGAGGTTTTCAGAGAATTGCGTTGGATCGTCCTCATTGTTGATGACCATCCGCTGGTCGGCGAGGCGTTTGAGCTATCGATCCGTGCCAGTTATCCCCACCTGGATGTCGGGCGGGCGGCCTCGGCGGAGGCGGCCGAAACCTATGCGAAGAAGAACGGCGACCGCATCAAACTGGTGCTGCTTGACCTGATGCTCCCCGACGTCACTGGCTTTACGGCGGTGATGAAGCTCCAGGCGCTCCTCCCCGACATCCCGATCGCCATCGTCTCCTCGCGCGACGACGCTCATTCCGTATCGATGGCGCGCACGTTCGGGGTCGTCGGCTATCTGTCCAAGGCGACCCCGATGGAGATGCTGGTCAGCGCCGTCGGGGCTTTCCTGAGAGGGGAGACGCTCTTCCCGGAAACGAGCGCGGCGCCAGAACCGGCCGCCATCGACTTCCAGAAGCGTCTCGCCACCCTGTCCGGCGGCCAACTGCGCGTGCTGATCGCCCTGACCGACGGCAAGCTCAACAAGCAGATCGCCCACGACCTCGACATCACCGAGGGCACGGTGAAGCAGCACCTGAACGTTATCTTCCGCAAACTGGGCGTCACAAACCGAAGCCAGGCCATCCTGGCGGCGCGGCCGTATCTGATAAGCGACGGTCGGGACTGACCCTTTTTCGATCAAGTTCTCGCGACCTTTCCACCAGTCAACTTGAAGCCGCCACACACTCCGTCCAAGGAGCGCGCCTCCCCGTGTCGCCCTTCCCGTTCGCGACCGATCTTATGGCCTCCTCATGTCCTTTCGCGTCGCTTTGCTGACGAGCACCTTGCTCGCCGCCCTCTTCAGTTCCCCGGCAGCGTGGGCGCAGGATGCGCAGCCCGCGCCGCCCGTTCAGCAGGATGACGCTGAGGCGGAACCGGAGGAGGAGGCGACGGAGCTCGAGGAGATCGTCGTCCAGGCGGCCCGGCCGGACATCATCACCGCCGCCGACCGGATGATCTTCGACGTGCGGAACGACCTGCAGGCCCAGACCGGATCGGTCGCTGACGTGCTTCGCAACGTGCCGGGCGTCGAGGTCGATCTGCAGGGCAATGTCAGCCTCAGGGGAGACGGCAGCGTCGAGATCCTGATCGACGGGCGGCCCTCGGGCATGTTCCGCGGCGCCTCGCGCGCCGACGTGCTCCAGGCCATGTCCGGCGCCCAGATCGAGCGGGTCGAGGTGATGACCAATCCCTCGGCCGCCTTCAGCCCCGAAGGCAGCGGCGGCATCATCAACCTGGTCACGCGCACGCGCGCGCCCTCGGCCGCCACCGCTTCCGTCCGCGGCTCTTGGGATCTGGACGATCAGGCCAATGTTTCGGTCAGCGGCAGCCGCTCGGACCAGGGTCTGACCCTGGCCGGCGACCTCAGCGCGCGCCGCAGCACAGGCGACGGCGCTAGCGAGCGCGATCGGCGCCGTACCGGCGAGAACGGCGAACTCATCACCGAGCTCAGCCAGTTCGACAGCCGCAGCCGGAACACCTCCGGAAACGGCCGCTTCAGCGTCGACTACGACCTGAACGCCCGCGACCGTCTCAGCGGCGAGGTCAGTCTGCGCGGCTGGGAGGGCGAGAACCAGAGCCTGGAAACCTTCGAGCGGGCCGATGATGGGGACGTCACCGACCGCATCGCGCGCGATCAGAACGGCGCGTCGGAAAGCACCGACGCCGAGGCGCAGGTCTCGTGGCGCCGCCAGTTCGACGGCGATCAGCACGAACTGACGGCCAGTGTGGAAGCCGAGACCGGCGGCTCCGACCGCAGCCAGGAGATCACCGCCGTCACCCTGGCCGGCGCCGAGCCCGGCTATCTGCAGCGCTTCCAATCCGAGACCGACGAGGAAAGCTTCAGCGCCGACGTCGAATATGTCCGCCCCATGGGCGAGCGCCGCCTGCTGCGCGTCGGCTATGAGGGCGAAGTCGAGCGCGAGGACTATCGCTCGACCGGCGAGCGGGGGCCGGATGAGGGGTCGCTTGCGCCGATCGCGTCACTGACCAGCGCTTTCGACTATGAGGAATGGGTCCACGCCGCCTACGCCACCTATGAGCGGCCGTTCGGTGATCTGGACTTCCAGGGCGGCCTTCGTCTGGAGCAGGTGGCGTTCGACCTGACCGTGCCGGGCGAGGCGGTCGCCAGCCAGGATTATTTCCGCGCCTATCCGACCGTCAATTTCGGCTATCAGCTGACGGACGGCCAGCGCCTGCGCGGCGGCTACAGCCGCCGGATCAGCCGGCCCGGGCCGAATGACCTCAACCCGTTCACGGTCTATCTCGACCCCCAGAACCTTCGGCGCGGCAACCCGGACCTCGAGCCGGAAATCACCGATTCCTTCGAGCTGGGTTGGCAGCTCCGCGACGGCCAGACCTTCTATTCGGTGACCGGCTATTACCGCGACAGCTCGGGCGGAATCACCGACGTGGTCGAGGACCTTGGGGACGGCGTCTTCCTGACCACGCGCCAGAATCTGGCCCAGAGCGAACGGCTCGGCGCCGAATTCATCGCCAACGGCCGCTTCGGCTCGCAGTTCACCTATAACGTCTCAGGCTCGCTCTATCGCAACGAGATCGTCACCCCGGGGATTGGAGCGCGCAGCGGGACCACGGGCTCGGCCCGCGCCTCGCTGAACTGGCAGCCGACCGACAACGACTTCTTCCAGCTCAACGGCTTCTGGCGCGGCGAGCGGGTCGAAGCTCAGGGATCCAACGAACCCTTCGGCATTCTCAACCTTGGCTATCGCCGCAAGGTCAGCGATGCGCTCAGCCTGGTCGTGACCGCAAATAACGTCCTGGACAGCGCCGAATTCGTCCGGGTCATCGACACCCCCGATTTTCAGGAGCGTTCCGTCAGCCGTTTCAATGAGCCGACCTTGTACGTCGGCTTCACCTATACCTTCGGCGGCGGGGATCAGCAGCGGCGACAGGATCCCGGCTTCGATTTCGACCAGGGCGGTCCCACAGCCTAGGCCCTGCGGTCTTCGACCCCACCCGTCCGCTGGCGGCGGTCGCCGGCGCGGCGGTCCGCCCCATCCCACGCGCCGGCCGCATGATCGCTGCGGCGACCCCCGCCGTTCAGCATCATCAGCTCCAGCCGGATTTCGATCAGCCGCTCCTCGATCATGCCCAGCATCACCGCGATGGCGCTGAGCGCCACCAGCGCGCCGATCACGCTGAGCGGGCCATAAAGCGTGCGGCCATAGAAGACTTCGCCGATCATCAGGGCGATCACGAACAGGCTGACCGTGGCCGAGGTCGCCCAGCAGGCCGCCATCTTCAGATTGGACAGCCGCGGCGCTCGGGCGTTGATGCGGCTCTCTGCCCCGCGGCGGTCCTTCAGTCGACGATTGAAGAGGCCCCGGCGTTCATCGCGGGCGGACCGCTGTTGGGCGGCGGGCTCGGCGAGCGGGGAGGCGGGCGTGAGGGCGAGCGTCTGATCGGTCACGGCGAGGTCCTGTTCTGGGACGAAGCGACGCGCGAAGCCTAGCCGTAGTCAGATTGGCGCCCGGTTAACGCCGGCGCCGCAACAAAAAAGACCGGCGTTTCCGCCGGCCTTTCGCAAAATCGCAGTGACGGTCGCCGATCAGGCGGCGGTCTGCTCCGCCAGCTTGGCGCGCACCTGGCGCTTGATGCGCTGGGCGGCGATCGACAGCTGCTCGTCGCGGGCCTTGACGATGAAGGGGTCCAGCCCACCCTTGAAGTCCAGGGTGCGCAGCGCGGCGTTCGAGATACGCAGGCTGAAGGTCTGGCCCAGGGCCTCGGAGTGGACCTTGACCGACTTCAGCGACGGCAGGAAGCGGCGCTTGGTCTTGACGTTCGAGTGGCTGACGCGATTGCCGACCATGGGGCCGACGCCAGTGAGTTCGCAGCGACGCGACATCGTTCTATCCTTCGGGGCGAGGGCCGCGACGTGAAATCGCCGCGCCTGACGCATGAAACGAAAGTCGCGCGGGATCGACCCCGCGCGAGAGAGGCGGCCGTATAGGCGAAACCCGGCCTTGCCGTCAAGCGCCGCGGGGGCTGTCGAAACGGGAACCGGGCTGTTCAGCCGGCATTCAACCCCCCATCTGTAAGCCCATGCCCATGACCAAGCGCCCGATCCTGACCCGTTTCCTGAGCGTCGCCCTGCCCGCCGTGGCCGGCGGCCTTATGCTGGCCGCGCCTGCCGCCTCGCTCAACGCCCAGAGTGCGCAGGCTGATACGGTCCTGCCCGGCTATTGGCGCTACACCACCAGCGCACTGGGGGCGAAGGATACCGAAACCAAGTGCGTGCGCGCCTCCGAGATCAACCGGTTTTTCGGCGGGCTATCCACCCGCCGCTACACCTGCACCTATCCGGTGCGTCAGGTGGGTAACGGCAACGCCCGCTTCGAAGGCAGCTGCGTCTCCAAGAGCGGCCGCCAGGTCCGCGTCCGTCTGGATGGAACCTACCAGCCCGAGGAATTCAGCTTCCGCGGCGGCGCCTCGATCCGCGCCGCCGGCATCTGGAGCCCTTTCATCCCCGCCAGCATCACTGCCGAACGCCTCGCTGCCCAATGCCCGGCGAACGCCGAATACTTCTGACCTGACTGGCCAGCGCCTGACCGCCTGTTAAGGTCGCCCGTCGCCTGATCCCGGCGACAGGGGGGGGACGGGCAATGGGCGAGACCACCGAACCGATCCGGCGCGACGACCGGCTGGTGATCCTGGCCTCCTCGGTCGGCACGGTGATCGAGTGGTACGATTTCTATCTGTACGGTTCCCTGGCCGCGATCATCACGGTCCAGTTCTTCTCGGGGGTGAACGAGACCACGGGGTTCATCTTCGCCCTGATGGCGTTCGCGGCGGGGTTCGCGGTCCGGCCGTTCGGAGCCATCGTGTTCGGCCGGCTGGGCGATCTGTGGGGACGCAAGAACACCTTTCTGGTCACCATGGTGCTGATGGGCCTGTCGACCTTCGTGGTCGGCCTGCTGCCGTCCTATGCGGCCATCGGGGTGGCGGCGCCGATCATCCTGGTGCTGATGCGTCTGATCCAGGGGCTGGCGCTGGGCGGCGAGTACGGCGGGGCCGCCACCTATGTCGCCGAGCACGCGCCGCCCGGAAAGCGCGGCCTCTACACCAGCTTCATCCAGATCACCGCCACGGCCGGGCTGATGCTGTCCCTGGTGGTCATCCTGGGCGTCCGCCTGACGGTGGGCGAGGAGGCCTTCGCCGACTGGGGCTGGCGCATCCCGTTCCTGGTCTCGATCCTGCTCCTCGGCGTGTCCCTGTGGATCCGCCTGAGGCTGGCCGAGAGCCCGGCCTTCAAGCGCATGAAGGCCGAGGGCCGGGGCTCGACCCAGCCGCTCAAGGACTCCTTCGGCCGCTGGCCCAATCTCCGACTGGTGCTGATCGCCCTGTTCGGCCTGGCCGCCGGTCAGGCGGTGGTCTGGTACACGGGCCAGTTCTACGCCCTGTTCTTCCTGGAGCGGGTGCTAAAGGTCGAGGCCTCGCTGGCCTACATGATGGTGGCGGCGGCCCTGCTTCTGGCCACGCCCTTTTTCGTCGTGTTCGGCTGGCTGTCGGACAAGATTGGCCGAAAGCCGATCATCCTGACCGGCTGCCTGCTGGCGGCCCTGACCTATTTTCCGCTGTTCGGCGCCCTGACCCAGGCGGCCAATCCGCGCCTGGCCGCCGCCGTCGCCTCGAGCCCCGTGACCGTCATCGCCGATCCGGCCGACTGTTCGCTGCAGTTCGATCCGATTGGCCGGGCGACCTTCGCCAGCTCCTGCGACCTGGCCAAATCCTATCTGGCCAAGGCCGGCGTCACCTATGAGACCGTGTCCGCCCCGACCGGATCGGTGGCCCAGGTCCGCATCGGCGATCAGACCATCGACAGCTTCCGGGGCGACCAGCTGCCCGTAACGCAGCTGGGTGAGCGACGCGCCGCGTGGGAAGGGGAGGTTGGAAAAAGCCTCGCGGCCGCCGGCTATCCCGCCGCCGCGGACCGAGCCCTGGTCAACGTCCCGCTGGTCGTCGGCATTCTGTTCGTGCTCGTCTTCTATGTGACCATGGTCTACGGGCCGATCGCGGCGGCCCTGGTCGAGATGTTCCCGACGGCCATCCGCTACACCTCGATGTCCTTGCCCTATCATATCGGCAATGGCTGGTTCGGCGGCTTTCTGCCGACCACCGCCTTCGCCATCGTGGCGGCCACGGGCAATGTCTACGCCGGGCTGTGGTATCCGATCGTCATCGCCGTCCTGACCGTGATCGTCGGCCTGATCTTCGTGCGCGAGGGCAAGGACGCGGACATCCACGCCTGAGCGGTCACAGGCCCAGCAGACGCATCCACCAGGTCCGGCGCTCGGGCTCGAACTCAACGCGGGCCGCGCGGTCGGCGACCTCGGCGCGACGCTTCATTTCGCCGGCCAGGCCGCGCAGAACGGCCCGGTCCATGCCGAACGGCGACTTCTCTGCGGCGCGCAGCAGGTCAGCGGCGCGCGCCCTCATCTCGGCCGGCGTCTCCTGAACCTGACCGGCGAACTGGCCGGAAACGGAGTCGAACTGGGTCTCGGTCATGGCGCTCCCCTCGGGTGTCGGGAAAGGCCATGACGCAACCGATGAGAGAATAGCCAGCCGAGCGGCGCCCAATCGTCGCCAAACCGCGCCAAAGTTATAGGGTCGGGGCGATTTTCCGCCGCCTGCTTAAGGAGCTCGCCCATGCGTCCCAACCGCCGCGCCGTGATCTCCGGTCTGGTCGCCGCGCCCTGGGTGTTGCGGTTCGGGGCCGCGCGCGCGGCGTCGGCGTCGTTGTTTCCCTTGGGTGTCGCCAGCGGTGACCCGTCGTCGGACGGCATGGTGCTGTGGACCCGCCTGGCCCTGGACCCGCTCGCCGCCGACGGCCAGGGCGGCATGGCCGGGGCCGTGCCGGTCCGCTGGGAGGTCGCCGAGGACGAGGCCTTCAACCGCATCGCTGTTTCGGGCGAAACCATCGCGGAATCCGCCCGCGCCCACAGCGTCCATGTCGAGACCGCCGGCCTGCGTCCCGGCCGGCCCTACTGGTACCGCTTCGCCGCCCAGGGACAGCGCAGCCCGGTGGGCCTGACCCGCACCGCGCCGGCGCCCGCAGCCCACGCCGATCGCCTGCGCCTGGCCATCGCCTCCTGCTCGAATTGGGAGCGCGGCTATTTCAGCGCCTACCGCCATATGGCCGAGGAGCGGCCGGACCTGACACTGTTCCTCGGGGACTATATCTATGAGTACAGCCTGGGGCGCGACCGATCAGCCGAGGTCGTCCGGCCCTATGGGCTGGAGGAAGCCACGACCCTGGCCGGCTATCGCAACCGCTACGCCCTGCACCGAACCGACCCGGACCTGCAGGCGCTGCACGCCGCCGCGCCGTGCCTGGCGGTGTGGGACGACCACGAGGTCCACGACGACTACTCCGGCGTCTGGTCCAAGACCCCCGGCGTCACTCCGGACGCATTCCAGGCCCGCCGCGCGGCGGCCTACCAGGCCTTCTTCGAGGCCATGCCGGTGCGCCGATCGGGCCTGTCCAGCCGCCTGTATCGCCGCGCCCGCTGGGGCCGTCTGGCCGAGCTGCACATGCTGGATGGCCGCCAGCACCGGTCGCGACAGCCGTGTCCGGATCCCGAGACCGGCGGCAAGGGCCAGGTCATCGCCGACGCCCTGTGTCCCGACCGGCTGGATCCGTCCCGCACCTTCCTCGGCTTCGACCAGGAACGGTGGCTGTACGACGGCCTCGGCCAGGGCGACGCCCGGTGGACGATCCTTGGCCAGAACCTGGTCATGGCCGGGCTGCGCTTCGGCGACGGCGGGCCGGACACCCCCTACTGGACCGACACCTGGGACGGCTTTCCGGCAGCCCGCGCGCGCCTGACCGAGGCGCTGGCGACACTCAGGCCCCGCAACCCGGTGGTGTTCAGCGGCGATTATCACTCCTTCTGGGCCAATGAGGTGAAGCGCGACCCCGCCGATCCCTCATCCGCCACCGTCGCCGCCGAGTTCGTCGGCAGCTCGATCACCTCGGGCGGCCCGCCCCACGACGCCATCATGGGTTTCATGCGCCACAATCCCCAGATTCGCTTCTTCGAGGGCCGGGTGCGCGGCTACATGACCGCCGATCTGACGCCCGATCGGATGGCGGTCGCCTACCGCGCCGTCTCCGATGTCCGCGATCCTGCCACCACGGTCTCCACCCTGGCCGCCTGGGTGGTCGAGGACGGCCGCCCGGCCGTACTGGCCGCCTAGCGGATGCGGCGCCACGCCTCGACGAACGTTCGCGCCCGCTCGCCGACGACCGCGGCGCTGTCGCCCGCCTTGTAGAGCGCCCCGCCGATGCCGAAGCCGGCGGCTCCGGCCTGCATCCAGTCGCCCATGGTCTCGGGCGACACCCCGCCGACGGCCAGCACTCGGGTTTCCGCCGGCAACACCGCGCGCAAAGCCTTCAGCCCCGCGGGCCCGGCGATCTCGGCCGGGAAGAGCTTCAGCCCGTCGGCTCCGGCCGCCAAAGCCTGAAAGGCCTCGGTCGGGGTGAAGACGCCCGGAAGCGACACCAGCCCCAGCGCCTTGGTCTCGCGGATCACCGCCGCGTCCATGCCCGGCGAAATCACCAGCCGCCCACCGGCCTGGGCCACCGCCCGCGTGGCCTCGACGGTCAGCACCGTGCCGGCTCCGACCACCGCCCGGTCGCCCACCGCCTCGACCATCCGGCTGATGCTCTCCAGCGGCCGGGGCGAATTCAGCGGCACCTCCAGACAGCGGAAGCCCGCTTCGACCAGGGCTTCGCCGACCGAAGCCGCATCCTCCGGCGTCAGGCCGCGCAGAATGGCGACCAGCGGCAGCTCATCCATCCAGGCCAGCGGGTCGGTCATGACAGGGCTCTCCACAGGCGATGTAGTCCGGCGGCCACCGCGACCTCGGCATCGACCACCTTGGCCGCAGGTCGGCCCAGCGCCTCCAGCGCCAGGGCGTAACGCGCCGTCAGGGCCGGCGTCCCCACCAGCACCAGCGGCCCGTCGACCTCGCCCAGGCCGCCCGCCATCTCCGCCCCGACCAGAAGCCCAGAGAGCAGGTCCGCCGCGCCCGCGCCGTCCAGCGTCCCCGCCAGACGCCGCACCCGCACCCGGAACAGGGTGGCCGTCAACGCCGGATCGTCGAAGCCCAAGCGGACGCCGTCCAAAAAGGCGCGGTCGTCCTGGCCGGGCGTCGCCATGCCGCGTCCCATCAGGGTGGCGTCCCTCACCGCCGCGAACAGCTCGCCGGTCAGGAAGGTCCGAAACCCCACGATCCGGTCGCCCTCACGCCGGATCCATTTCGAATGCGTCCCTGGCGCGAGCACGGTGAAGCGCGCCGCCGGCGCCTCGACGCCCAGCGCCTGAATCTCCTCGCCGCGCATAACGTCGCCCAGGCCCTCGTCCTCGAGACAGAGGCCGGGCACGATGCGGACATCGGGCCGATCGGGCGGGCTGAGCACCGCGCGGGCCAGATCGTCGAGGCCGACGGGGCAGGGCAGATAGGGCGCGGGCGCCCATCCCTCCTTCGACCCGGCCATGCCGCAGGCGATCACGGGCAAGCTCCCGGCGTCCAACGACGCGGCCAAGTCTTCCAGCACGCCGCGAAAGGCGTCGGGCGTCAGTTTCGACGCGCCGCGATCGTCGTGCCGACGCCCCACCACAGTCCCATCCGCCGCCAGCCGGTAGGCCCGAACGCTGGTCGTGCCCCAGTCGAGGGCGAGCAGATCGGCGCTGTCCATGGACGACGTCATGTTTCACCCATGCAATCTCGATGCACGGGTGGCAACGTCTTTGTGGCCCGGCTTGAGCCTTGTCGATTGATCCGAACGGCGATCCCCGCCTTTATGCGCCAACCATCCTCGACCCTCCCCGGAGACCGCCTGACCGTGAAGACCGGCCTGACCGCCCTGTTGCTCGGCGTGACCCTGCTGCTCGCCGCCTGCGCCACCGGACCGGCCGGGGTCACGCGCGAACAGCCCGTTCCGGGCGTCGTGCTGCCGCTGCGCACCCAAGGCGCGGAGATCGTCGACCAGCGCGGCCGCCGGGTGATGCTGAAGGGGGTGAACTGGTACGGCGCGGAATCGCCCGATTTCGTGGTCGGCGGCCTGGATCGTCGCCCGCTGGCCGAAATCGCCGGAGAGATCGCCGACGCGGGTTTCAATGTCGTGCGGCTGCCTTGGTCGAACGAGATGGTGGCGCGCAATCCCCTGATCGCCGCCGACCGTCTGGCCGCCAATCCCGAGCTTCAGGGCCTGCGCGCGCTGGGCGTGTTTGATCGGGTGGTCGAGGCCCTGGGCGCCGAGGGGGTGATGGTGGTGCTCGACAACCACCGCAGCCGCGCCGACTGGTGTTGCGACACCGCTCACGGCGACGGCCTGTGGCACACCGCCGCCTATCCCGAAGCGGTCTGGCTCCAGCACTGGCGGCGCATGGCCGTGCGCTACGGTCACCTGCCGCATGTGATCGGGGCCGAGTTGAGGAACGGCATCCGGCCCGATCCCGGCCAGGGGCTGACCCCGACCTGGGGCGACGGCGCCCTGCTGACCGACTGGCAGGCGGCGGCCGGGCGCGGCGGCGAGGCGGTGCTCCAGGCCAATCCGAATCTGCTGGTGATCGTCGGCGGCATCGACTGGCAGAACAATCTGCACGGCGTGTGGCAGCATCCGGTGGAGCTTTCGCGTCCCAACCGGCTGGTCTACGCCGTCCACGACTATCCCTGGTGGCGCAGTGAGGAGGAGCGGGCCGATCCGCGCCTGTTCGCCGAACGGTCCCATGAACGCTGGGGCTTTGTGCGCGATCGCGACTTCCCTCATCAGGCTCCGGTCTGGGTCAGCGAATGGGGCGGCTGTCTTCAGCCCGACCACAACGGCGCCTGTCCGCCCACCGACACCGCCTATGTCGAGGCCTTCGCCCGCTACGCCCGCGACAGCCGTATCGACTGGAGCTGGCAGCCGCTGAACGGAACCCAGTCCTCGGGCTACGGCCGCCAGGTCGGAGCGGTCGAGAGCTGGGGCCTGTTCGACCCCAGCTGGTCGCGCTGGGCCGACCCGGATCTGGTCGAGCGTCTGACCGACCGCTGAGCCGTCAGCCCAGAACCACCCGCTCGCCCTCGATGCGATGGGCGATGCCGACCCGCGCCAGCAGTCCCGCCACCATCTCGGCCGGGTCGTCGGAGCCATCGTCCAGCAGCCGCTCGACATCACCAAGCAAGATGACGTCGCCCGACACCGCCATCAGCGCCGCCAGCCAGTCCTGGCGCGACAGCACCTCGTCCTCGCGATTGGCCGCGATTAGCGGGCGCAGGAAGTCGAAGCCGTCGCCGCCGTCGCGCCGCCCCTGGGCCGCCTCGGCGACCAGCCACAGCACCGCTCCACAGGCGTAATAGGCCCGGTGCTCGCCGCGCGATCCGGCGCCCTGCACGCCCCGACCGTCGGTCAGGGAAACGCAGTCGTCGACCTCGCGCTGCAGCTCGGCGCGGGCGTCCCACGTCGGGTCGGCCGCCGCTAGGGCGCGAATCGCCATCAGGTCGGCGCCGCCCTCGGTAATCCAGGCTTGAGGCGGGCCCGCGTACCGCACCGTCTGGCCCAGCCAGAAGTGGGCGCTCTCATGGGCGATGAACCAGCGCGAGCGGTCGATCATCTCCTGGTCCGGCGTGACGATGCCCTGGCCCTCGTAGCTCATCACGATCAGGCCCGGCATGACGCTGCCGCTCATCGAGGTCATGCGCTCGGTCGGACCGTTCCAGCTGACCATCACGGTCGGCTGCCCAAAGGCGCCTTCCCCGAGGCGCGCCTCATAGAAGTCGGCCACCCAGGGCGCGAATTCGCCGATCTGCTGCGGCACCCAGCTGGGCAGGGTGGGGTCCAGCACGGTGGTCAGGCGCTCGCCGCGCGTCACCCGCGCGTCGCCGAACAGCACATAGGTGTCGGCGTCGTTGGTGGTGATCCCGTCCCAGCGCTCGCCCCGGAACAGGATCTGGCCCGCCGGATCCGTCCATCTCACCTCGGCCGGCCCGGTCGCCAGACTGACGCCGTTCAGGTCACGCGGCAGCGCCTCGACGGCTTCCAGGCTCGACACCGGAAACACATCGAAGATGTGGGTCGGCATGGCCACCGCGCCGTCCGAGAACATCAGGGTGGCGTAGTCGGCCTCCAGATCGACCGCCTCGGGCCGCAGCGTCAGCCTGACCGAGCGTGGAACCGGACCGCCGTCCACGGCGCGCAGGACGTCGTAGTTTCCGCGCCGCTCCAGCAGCACGCCGGGCGTCTCGACCGTCCACTGGCGCGGCCGCCACGGCTCGCGCACCTCCATGATCAGGCTGGAGCGCACGAAGGCCCACACCGGCGCGTCGCGGTCGAGGACGTAATCGGCGGTGAACCGGTCGCCCGCGCGGGCGACTTCGACGCGGATGTCGGCGTCGGCCCCTTGTGAGCTTGATGCCGGGGCCGTGGCGCAGCCGGCGAGGACGAGGATCATCAGCGCCAGCGGCGCGCGGAAAAGACGGATCATACCCGTCCGTTAGGCGAGCGCCGGGCCGCCGTCACCTTACCGAGTCGTCACACCCGGGGCCCGGTTCCGGCTCCGGCGCTTGAGAGGTGCGCTGCTGTTCCCCCATCCCACGTGGCCCAGGCTCCGCGTCCCGGCGGATTCCTGCGATTCAGCGTCACGACGTCCGCCCCAGGGCCGGACTGCCTCATGATGGGAAAATGGACGCTGCAAAACGCCGCCCTCACCCGCACCTGGACTCGCGTCGCTGCGAGAGTCCAACGCGTAGCGCGCACTTGTCGCCGCGCGCGTCCCTGAAAAGGCTCAGCAATCTTCAGCGGCAACGGCCGCCGTTGGACTCCTGGACTCAAAAAAGTTCGTGCTCAGGTCAGCGCTCGCCGCGCCGCTTCCAGTTCGGCGGCCATGACCGTCTTGAGGCGTTCGGGGGCCAGGATGCGGGCCTGGCCGCTCCAGCTGAACAGGTGCCAGGCCAGTTCGCGCATGCCCGAGGCGGTGAAGCGCACGATCACCGAGCCGTCGGGTCGGTCCTCGATCGCCTGGGTGGGATGCCAGCGCCAGGCCCGCGCCTCGGCCGCCCCCTCCGGCGCGATCTGCAGCACGACGTCCTCGACCGCGTCCTGATAGATGCCGAACGACTGGCTGGCGAAGGCGGCGAGGTCGAAGTCCTCGGGCGGCGAGGCGGGCTGGCCCAGGGCCTCGACCGCGCTCATCCGGTCCAGGCGAAAGGTCTGGATGCGCTGGGACGTCAGGTCGGCGGCGACCAGATAATTGGCCCGGCCGAACATCAGGCCGCACGGGGCGACCGCGCGCCGACGCGCCTCGGCGCCGGGGCGGCTGTAGACGAAGGCCAGCGCCGATCCCGCCAGCACCGCGCTCCGGATCTCGGCCAGCATGGCCTCGTCGGCGGTGGGGCGCGGCCCGGCCTGCACCGCGATGGTCTCGGCCCGGACCAGCGCCTCGAGATCGGGGGCCAGCCGGTTCAGGGTGGTGGACCTGACCGCGCTCTTGATCTTGCGCTCCAGCGATTCCAGCTGCGCCGCCCGGGCCGGTTCGCCATCAGTCCGCAACCGCCGCGAGGCGTTGGACAGCTCGGCCAGTTCGGCCGTGGTCGGCGCCTGTTCGAAGGCCGACAGCCCGCCCCGGATACGCCAGCGCTTGTTGGGCGGATCCGACATCTCCTCCATGGTCGGAAACAGCAGACCGACCGCGTCGCGCAGCCGCTCGGCCGTGCGTCGCCCGACATCAAGATCGTTGGCGATGTCGTCCAGCGTCATCCCCTCGGCGCTGGCGGCCATGCGCCGGGCCAGATCGATGAGGATGACCGCTTTGTCGTGCCGCATAGCCGATACGTCCGATTTTGGCGTAACCCTGCCTCACGGTGCCTCATCAGACAAGCCCAGCCGATGAGGACGCCGACATGACCCGCACCGCTTCCACCGCTCCCCGCTTCGCCGACCGCTATCTGACCGTGCCCTGCGACAATGGGCTGAAGGTCATCTGGGACCGGCTGGAGGAGCAGGTCGTCGACGTCATCGCCGCTCCCGCCGCCCGCTACGCCGAGGAAGACCTGCTGTGGGACGAGGCCCGCGCTCCGGCCGATCGCGACGCCTGGCGCCTGGCGGCCTGATCCGCGCCGCGGGGTTGAGCGGCGGCCGGCAATCGCTATAGTCCGCGCCGCTTTTCCGACCTCCAGTTTCGAGACCCGCCCGCATGGCCGTGACGCCCGAAAGCCCCGCCTTCCCGCATGAAGAGCCGCACGTCGGCGATCGCGCCACCGAGCACGCCGATCACGACGCCGTCGCCTATCAGCGCGGGACCATGACCATCGAGGAGCAGTCGGCGACCTGGAGCCTGTTCCAGACCCTGGCCGAGTGGGGCACGCTGATCAGCTTCTGCCTGGCCCTGTTCGCCTTCCTGATCCTGGCGCCCGGCACCGGCTTCATGGGCGCCTTCATCCCCACCGTGGTGCTGATGGTCATCGGTGGCGTCTTCCTGGCCCGCAAGCCCAAGGCCGGCGGCCACTAGGGCGGCGGCGATCGAACGCCGCTTTACCTCGCTTTTGGAAACGTCCTAACCTCCCGGCGGGAAGACACGCCGGGAGTTCGCATGACCGTAGCCGTCGCCGTGACCCGCGAACGCCGCGAAGGCGAAGCGCGCGCCGCCCTGACGCCCGACACGGTCAAGACGCTGATAGCGTCCGGCGCGACTGTCACCGTCGAGGCCGGGACCGGCCAGGGCTCCTCAATCCCCGACTCCGCCTATGTTGAGGCCGGAGCCGCGGTGGCGCCCGACCTCCAGACCGTGCTGGCGGGCGCCGACATCCTGCTCAAGGTTCGCTGCCCCACCGCCCAGGAGATCAGCGCGCTGAAGCCCGGCGCCGTGGTCGTCGGCATGCTCGACCCCACGCGGGAAACGGCCACGATCGAGGCCCTGACCGCCGCCCGGGTCACCGCCTTCGCCATGGAGCGCGTGCCGCGCATCAGCCGCGCCCAGGTGATGGACGCCCTGTCGTCCCAGGCCAACCTGGCGGGCTACCGCGCCGTGATCGAGGCGGCCTCAGCCTTCGGGCGCGGCTTTCCGATGATGATGACGGCGGCCGGCACCGTCGCCCCGGCCAAGGTCTTCATCATGGGCGTGGGCGTCGCGGGGCTGCAGGCCATCGCCACCGCGCGCCGCCTGGGCGCCGTTGTCACCGCCACCGACGTGCGCCCCGCCACCAAGGAGCAGGTCGAGTCGCTCGGCGCCAAGTTCCTGGCCGTCGACGACGAGGAGTTCCGAAACGCCCAGACCGCCGGCGGCTACGCCAAGGAGATGTCGGCCGAGTATCAGGCCAAACAGGCCGCCCTGGTCGGCGAGCATCTGAAGAAGCAGGACATCGTCATCACCACCGCCCTGATCCCCGGCCGCCCGGCGCCGCGCCTGGTCACCGCCGATCAGGTCGCGACCATGAAGCCCGGCAGCGTGCTGATCGACCTGGCCGTCGAGACCGGCGGCAATGTCGAGGGCGCGCAAGCAGACCAGGCCGTGACGACCGCAAACGGCGCGACCATTCTGGGCTTCTCCAACCTGCCCGCCCGCATCGCCGCCGACGCCACCGCCCTCTATGCCCGCAACCTCGCCGCCTTCGTGGGCCTGCTCATCAAGGACGGCGCCCTGGCCCCGGACTTGGAGGACGAGATTCTCAAGGCGGCGCTGGTGACGGGGGAGGGTTCGGCATGATCGGGCGAAGGCTGAGGATCGTTCTGACACTCGCCGCGTGGGGCTACATCTTGCTCGGGCTCGTCAGGTCGGGAAGCGTAATTGTTTCAGCGATTATTCGCCCACCGGACTTGCCGTACCATGTCAGCATGGTTTCCGCTTGGGAGCGCATCGCCTGGTCGATCGGCGAGACCCTGACGATGGGAGGAATACTGCTGGTCCTCCTCAGCATCGATTATCGCCTCGAAAGGAAGACATGATGGAACACGTCGATCCCACCGTCTTTCGCCTGGCCATCTTCGTGCTGGCCATCTTCGTCGGCTACTATGTCGTCTGGTCGGTGACGCCGGCGCTGCACACGCCCCTGATGGCGGTGACCAACGCCATCTCCTCGGTGATCGTCGTGGGCGGCCTGATCGCGGCGGCGGCGGTGTCGGGCGACGGGCCGGGCGGCTGGGTCGCCAAGGGGGCGGGGATCGCCGCCGTGACCCTGGCCAGCGTCAACATCTTCGGCGGCTTCATGGTCACGCGGCGGATGCTGGCCATGTACCGCAAGAAGGAGAAACCCCAGTGATAGGCGGCTCCCTGCTCGGCGCCCTGTGCCTGGCGGCGGCCGTCGCCGCCCTGGCCTGCTACGCCTGGCTGGTGATCCGCCGGCCGCGACTGATCCGGCTTTTCACCGGCCTCGGCCTGTTCCTGACCGGCCTGGCGCTGTTCCAGGGGCCCAGCATTCTGGCCCAGACCGAGGGTGACCTGAACGTTCGCCTGGCCGTCGTCGCCCTGATCGCGGCGGTGGCGGTGCAGATCGCCGCGGCCCTGCGCACCCGCCCCAGCTGGACCGGCGAGGAGCGGCGCGCCGCCGTCGGACCGCCGGCATGAGCACGTCGTCCTTTCCCCTGATCGTCGCCGCCACCTGGGCCGTCACCGGCCTGGGATTCGGCCTGTGGCTCTACAGCTGGTTCGGCGAGAAGCACCCGGTCCAGAAGCTGCGGTTCCAGGACTGCGGCATGGTGCTGGTGTTCTCGGCGGTGCTGGCCCGCATCGCCCTGATGGACCGCGCCATGACCCCGATCGACTGGTTCCTGATCGTCATCTCACCGCTGTTCATCCTGGCCGCCCTGGTCCGCCTGGGCCGCACCTCGGGCAAGGACGGGGGCCGGGGATGAGCGCGCGTCTGGGGGGATACCAATGACCGCATCCATCGCCGCCCTGGCCTATCTGGTCGCGGGCGTCCTGTTCATCCTGTCGCTCCGGGGCCTGTCCAGTCCGGAGACCAGCCGGCGCGGCAACACCCTGGGCATGATCGGCATGGCCCTGGCGGTGGGGGTGACCCTGCTGACCCTGGGCGCCAGCCGGGCGCTGGATCCGCTGACGCTGGGGCTGATCGCGGGCGGTGTGGTGGTCGGCGGGGGGCTGGGGGCCCTGATCGCCGGGCGGGTGCAGATGACCCAGATGCCCCAGCTGGTCGCCGCCTTCCACTCGCTGGTCGGCCTGGCCGCCTGTCTGGTGGCCATCGGGGCCGTCTATGCGCCCGTGGCGTTCGGGATCGACGACGGCCTGGGGGGCATCAAGACCCTGTCGATCGTCGAGCTCAGCCTCGGGGTCGCCATCGGGGCCATCACCTTCACCGGCTCGGTGATCGCCTTCGCAAAGCTGAACGGCAACATGTCGGGCGCGCCGATCCTGCTGCCCGCGCGGCACCTGATCAACATCGGCCTGGGGCTGGCGCTGGTGTTCCTGATCGGCATCCTGATCGGTACGGGCGGGACGGCGGTCTGGGCCTTCTGGGGCGTGTTCGTCATAGCCCTGATCCTGGGGGCCACCCTGATCATCCCCATCGGCGGGGCCGACATGCCGGTGGTGGTGTCGATGCTGAACTCCTACTCCGGCTGGGCGGCGGCCGCGCTGGGCTTCACGCTCGAGAACATCGCCCTGATCATCACCGGCGCCCTGGTCGGGTCGTCGGGCGCCATCCTCAGCTACATCATGTGCAAGGGCATGAACCGCAGCTTCGTCTCGGTCATCCTGGGCGGGTTCGGCGGCGATGCGGCGGCCGGCTCGGGCGGCCCCGCCGAGACACGGCCGGTGAAACAGGGCTCGGCCGAGGACGCCGCCTTCATCATGAAGAACGCCTCCAAGGTCATCATCGTCCCCGGCTACGGCATGGCCGTGGCCCAGGCCCAGCATGCGCTGCGCGAAATGGCCGACCTGCTGAAGGCCGAGGGGGTCGAGGTGAAATACGCCATTCACCCCGTCGCCGGCCGCATGCCCGGCCACATGAACGTGCTGCTGGCCGAGGCCAACGTCCCCTATGACGAGGTGTTCGAGCTGGAGGACATCAATTCCGAATTCTCCTCCGCCGACGTCGCCTTCGTCATCGGCGCCAACGACGTCACCAACCCCTCGGCCAAGACCGACCCCCAGTCGCCGATCTTCGGCATGCCGATCCTGGACGTGGAAAAGGCCGGCACCGTCCTGTTCATCAAGCGCGGCATGGGCTCGGGCTACGCCGGGGTCGAGAACGAACTCTTCTTCCGCGACAACACCATGATGCTGTTCGCCGACGCCAAGAAGATGGTCGAGGGGATCGTGAAGGGGCTCTAGGCCATGTCCGAGCTCAAAACCCGACCCACCGAAGCCTCGGTCGAGGACTTCCTGGCCGCCGTGCCCGACGCGCGACGGCGCGAGGATGCGCGGGCCGTCACCGCCATGCTGGGCGAGATCACCGGCGAGCGGCCGGTGATGTGGGGGCCGTCGATCATCGGTTTCGGGCGCTACACCTATGTCAATACGACCAAGACGCCCGCCGACTGGCCGGTCATCGGCCTGTCGCCGAGGAAGGCCAATCTGACCGTCTACATCATGCCGGGCTTCAATGAGCGGCCCGACCTGATGGCGCGTCTGGGCAAGGTGAAGACAAGCGTCAGCTGTCTCTACATCAACCGGCTGGATCAGGTGGACCAGACCGCCCTGCGCGAACTGTGCGAATGGTCGGTCGAGCGCATGCGCGAGCGCTATCCCACGAATTTAGCCGACCCCTCATGACCGACACCGGCGATCTCTCCCCGTCTCCGGCTCCCGCCGAGACGCCCCGCCGCGCCGTCGGCCTGTTCCGGCTGGCTGTCGGGCTGGCTCAGGGGGCGATGGTCTGGTGGCTGATCCGCAGCGCCTCGGGCGGCCGCGCCTTCATGCCCGCCGACGCCGCGCCGCCGACCCTGGCCTGGCCGGCCAGCCAGCCGGTGCTCTATGCGGCCCTGCTGCTGGCGACGGTGATGGCGCCCATCGTCCTGCTCGGCGCGGCCGGGCGGATGCGCTGGCGCTGGCTGGCGGTCTGGGGCCTGGTCGCGGCGGGGGTGGTCGGCGGCTTCGGCGCCTGGGAGGCGATGAACCAGATTGCGCCCGAGTGGCGTCGGTCGTTCGAGCCGTCCTTCCCGACGGTCATGGCGTCGCTGGCCATCCTGTTCGTCGCGCATCACCTGCTGTTGCCGGCGTTGCAGGCAAGACGCTGGATCGCGCCCTATCCGGCCTATTTCGACACGGCCTGGAAGGCGGGGGTCCAGCTGGCGCTGTCGGCGGCGTTCGTCGGCGCCTTCTGGCTGCTGCTGTTCCTGGGGGCCGGCCTGTTCCGCGTTATCGGCGTCGAGGCGCTGTCCGACCTGATCGGCAAGGATTGGTTCGCCGCCCCCGCCACCACGCTCAGCTTCGCCGCCGCCGTGCATCTGACCGATGTGCGCGACGGGCTGATCCGGGGCGTGCGCACCGTGGCCCTGATGCTGCTCAGCTGGCTGCTGCCGGTGATGACCGGGCTGGTGGCGGCTTTCCTGATCGCCCTGCCGTTCACGGGGCTCGACGGGTTGTTCAGAGGACCCAGCGCCACGGCCATGATGCTGGCCGCCGCCGCCGCCCTGATCATCCTGATCAACGCCGCCTACCAGGACGGCGACCCCGAGGATCGGCCCGCCCGGCCCCTGCGCTGGGCCGCGCCCGCAGCCGCCCTGTTGCTGACGCCGTTGGTAGCCCTGGCGCTATGGGGCCTGGCGCTCAGGATCGGCCAGCACGGCCTGACGCCCGAGCGGATCATCGCCCTCAGCTGCGCCCTGGTCGGGGCCGTCTATGCCGGCGGCTATGGCTGGGCGGCGGTCGCGACCCTGCGTCGCCGCGCCTGGATGGCGCCGCTGGAGCGGACCAATGTGGCGGCGGCGGTCTCCGTGGTTCTGGTGATTCTGGCTCTGTTCAGCCCCGTGGCCGACCCCGTCCGTCTGTCCATCAATGATCAGCTTGACCGACTGGAGCGCGGCGCCGTCTCGGCGGAGGAGTTCGACTACGCCTTTTTGCGGTTCGACGCGGGACGCGCGGGCCAGCGGGCCTTGGGCGATCTGGCCCGCTCGGACGATGCCGAGGTGGCGCGCCGGGCGGCCGACATGCAGGCGGTCCAGGAGCGCTATCAGCTCGGGGTCGACCAGACCTCCGTGCAGACGGTCACGCCGGTCATCCAGCCGTGGCCGGCCGATGCCGTGACGCCGACCGATTTCCTCGCCCCTGTGGCGTTGCCGGATCCCCGCGCACAATGCGACACGGCGGACGCCTGCCTGGTTCAGGCGCTCGATCTGGACGGGGATGGCGCCGACGAGCTGCTGCTGGCGCAGGTCTTTTCGGTCCACCTGTTCGCGCGCAACGCGGCGGGCGCCTGGACGTATCAGGGCGAGTATCGACGTCTGTCCTGCGGGCCGGAAGACGCGCCGGACGCGCGCCAGTTGATGCGGGACGGGAGTCTGACGCCCAGGCCGCGCCGCTGGCCCGATCTGGAGATTGGCGGCGAAGCCAGTCCGCTCGTCGACGAGACCACCTGTCCGATCGCCGCCGAGGCCCAGGTGGCCGATACGCCTTAAACCCGATCTTCACCCGCTCGCGCCCATAACTGTCCCGAAACGAGCCGATCCCGATCAACGAGGACGGCCGTCCGTGATGATGGTGAAGGTGTTCGAATGGCCAAGACGGTGCTCGTCGTCGATGACGATCCGACCCAGCGGCGACTGGTCCAGGCGGTGCTGGACCGCGACGGTTATCAGGTCGTCCATGCCGAGAATGGGCAGGAGGCGCTGGATCGTCTGACCCGGGGCGGCGGCGCCGATGTGGTGCTGCTGGATCTGGTCATGCCAGGCCTGTCGGGGCTGGAGACCCTGCAACAGGCGCGCGCCGCGGGGGTGCGGACGCCGGTGATCGTGCTGACCGCCAACGCCGGGATCGAGGGCGTGGTGCGCGCCATGCAGACCGGGGCCCAGGACTTCTTCGTCAAGCCGGCCAGCCCCGAGCGCATCCTGATCGGCATCCGCAACGCCCTGCAGATGGGGGAGCTGACCCAGGAGGTGGTGCGGCTGAAGAAACACGTCTCGGGCAAGACCAGCTTCGACGATCTGGTCGGCGACAGCCCGCCCATGCGCATGGTCAAGGCGCTGGGCGAACGCGCCGCGCGGTCGGGCATCCCGGTCCTGATCACCGGCGAAAGCGGCGTCGGCAAGGAGGTCATCGCGCGCGCCCTGCATGGCGCCTCGGACCGCGCCGGCAAGCCGTTCGTGGCGGTCAACTGCGGGGCGTTGCCGGCCAATCTGGTGGAATCCATCCTGTTTGGTCACGAGAAGGGCAGCTTCACCGGCGCTTCCGACAAGCACCTGGGCAAGTTCGCCGAGGCCTCGGGCGGCACCCTGTTCCTCGACGAGATCGGCGAGCTGCCGCTGGACATGCAGGTCAAGCTGCTGCGCGCCATCCAGGAAGGCGAGATCGACCCGGTCGGCTCAAAGCGGCCGGTCAAGGTCGACGTGCGGCTGGTCTCGGCGACAAACCGCGATCTGGCCGGCCAGGTGAAGGAGGGCCGGTTCCGCGAGGACCTGTTCTATCGCCTGAACGTCTTTCCGATCGAGGCGCCGGCGCTGCGCGAGAGGCGCGAGGACATCGCCGCCCTGGCCGCCCATTTCATCGGGCGCTTCAACGTCGAGGAGGGCAAACGCGTGCAGGGCCTGGCGCCCGAAACGCTGGCGCTGCTCCAGGGTTTCGACTGGCCGGGCAATGTCCGCCAGCTGGAGAATTCGATCTATCGCGCCCTCATCCTGGCCGATCAGGCCTGGCTGCAGCCGCACGACTTTCCGGCGGTGTCCGGTCTGGCCGCGCCGCTGAGCATGCCGGAGGTGCAGGCCGACGCCCCGGCGCCCGAAAGTGTCGCCGGTTCGCCGATGTCGGCGCTGGAGACCCTTGCCTCCCTGCCGCCCGCGCCCGACAGCCCGATCCGCGTGTTGGATGAGCGGGGCCATATGCGCACCCTGGAAGATATCGAGCGCGACCTGATCGAGCACGCCATCTCGGTCTACGCCGGTCATATGTCGGAGATCGCGCGCCGGCTCGGCATCGGCCGTTCGACGCTGTATCGCAAAGTTCGCGAGAACGGTCTGGAAGAGGCCCTGGCCAAGGCCTCGTGAGGGCCTAGCGGCCCTCCAGTTCCCTCAGGCGGATGGCGTACATGTGATCCACGGCGCCCGGGCCGTCCTGGGCGGCGCGTTCGCGCGCCGCGAGCCAGCGGGATTGATCCGACAGCACCGCATCGCGCTCGGGACCCTCGGCGGCGCGGTCCAGGGCCTGACGCATCCGGGCGTCGGCCTCGGCCAGGCGCGGCTCGCGACACACCAGTCGATCGGCGCGCGAGCCGAGACGATCGCAGGGATCGTCGCCCGTCACCACTGTGGCCGACCAGGTGCGCACGCGGGGTCGGGGCGCTTCGTCACGCCACTCCGAAGCGCCGGCGCCCGCCATGCGGTCCGCCGACAGTTCGGCGAACGTCTGTCCGTTGATCAGGGCGCCGGCGTCGTCGGCCGGCGCATCGACGATGGGGGGCGGGGCGCGGTTCAGGGCCAGGGTCTGGCGCGAGCGGCGGACGAAGCCCTTGAAGCCATTTTCCACCGCCGACATGACCTCCATGCGCGGGCCGGGCTGGATGCGCATCGGCGGGGCCGGATCGACCACGGCGATCTTGACCCGCTCGCCATCGGGCAGGGCCGGACGCAGGGCGTCGGGGGAGGGGGCGGTCGAGGTGTCGCGAGCCGCCGGCGCGTCCGCGCGCCCATTGGGCTCGCCGTCGCCGGTGAACCACTGAACCCCGGCGGCGGTCAGCACCATGGCGCCGCCCAGGCCGAGCGCCAGCAACATTCCGGGACTGAACTTGGCCATGGCGCCTCGGCGGGATCGAAACGAACGGACCGAATCCGGCCCGCCCCTTGAACGCCGCCGACCTTAACTCAGTTCGCCGCCGACGCCTCAGGTCTCAACCAGCGAGCGAGCCATTCCTCGACTTCCTCATGCCAGTGCAGGGAGTTGGCGGGCTTGAGCACCCAGTGGTTCTCGTCGGGGAAGTAGAGGAACTTGCTCTCGATTCCCTGCCGCTGGGCGGCGGTGAAGGCGGCGATGGACTGGTCGGTGGGCACCCGATAGTCGCGCCCGCCCGAGACCACCATCATGGGCGCGCGCCAGTTGGCCACCTCATTGATCGGGTTGAACCGCTCATAGGTCGTGCCCCGCTCCCACGGCGTGCCGCCGTTCTCCCACTCGGTGAACCACAGCTCTTCGGTCGAAAACGCCATGAAGCGGGTGTCGAACACACCGTCGTGGTTGACCAGGCACTTGAATTCATTCGGCCACTTGCCGGCGATCCAGCTGACCATGTAGCCGCCGTAGGAGGCGCCGAGCGCGCAGGCGTTGTCCCCATCGAGGAAGTCGTACTGCTGCTGGGCGTATTCCCAGCCCTTCTGCAGGTCCTCGAGCGGCCGGTCGCCCCAGTGCTGGGTGATGGAATCGGTGAAGTCCTGGCCGTAGCCGGTCGAGCCGTGGAAATCGATCATCACCACTGCATAACCCGCGCCGGCATAGGTCTGGGGGTTCCAGCGATAGGACCAGGCGTCGCCGAACGACCCCTGCGGCCCGCCGTGGATCAGGAAGGCGACGGGATACTCTTCGCCCTCGACGAAGTTGGCGGGCTTGACGACATAGCCGTGCACCGTCTCGCCGTTCCAGCCGGGGAAGCTGAACTGCTCGTATTCGCCCATGGCCAGGTTGGGCAGGGTGTCGGCGTTGTGGTCGGTGATGCGGCGCGGCATCTCGCGGCCGCGATAGGTCTTCACATAGAGGTCGGCCGGCGCGCCCATGCTGTCCATGCCGAAGACGAAGCCCGAAGGCGTGGTCTCGACGCCGAACACGTGGCCCTCGCCGGTGATGGGCGTGACCTGGCCGGAGGTCACGTCGATGGCGAACAGCTTGGTTTTGCCGATGTCCTGGGCGGTGGCGTAGAGGGTGCGGCCGTCCTCTGACCACGACAGGCTGTCGGGAGACCGATCCCAGTTGGCGGCGATCTGGCGGGTCTGGCCGCTGTCGACGTCCATCAGGGTGATCTGCCAGCGGTCGGCCTCGAACCCCGGGCGGGCCATGGCGCGATAGGCCAGTGTGCGACCATCGGGCGAGAACACCGGCCCGGCGTCCCAGGCTTCGTTGGCCTCGGTCAGATTGGTCAGTTCGCCGCCCTCGGCCGGAGCGCGCCACAGGTCGAAATTGGTGCTCCACGGCTCGGTGGTCCCGGCGGTGCGCCCCGAGAACACCACCCAGTCGCCGTCAGGGGAGAAGGCGTAGTCCTCCTCGCCGCCGAAGGGTTTGGACGGAACGTCGCCGTCAAAGCCCTGAGACACCCAGACCGGCTCCCCGACCGCGCCCTCGGCGCCGAGGGGCAGGGTGAAGACGTGGTTCTGGGTTCCGTCCATCCAGGTATCCCAGTGGCGGACGAACAGCTTGTCATAGACCTGGCCGGTCGATGCTTCGTCCTCGGCGGCCGCCATGCGCTCGACGGTGCAGGCCAGGGCCTCGCAGTCCGGATAGACCGACAGCGACACCGCCAGCCGGTCGCCCGACGGCGCGATGCGGAAGGTCTGGACGTCCAGCGGCAGGTCGGTGACCTGGGTCGCGGTCGCGCCCTCAACGTCCGTCTTCCACACCTGGGTCGAACCCGAGCGGTTAGACAGGAAGTACAGGCTGCCGTCCGGTCCCCAACGGCCGGTGGAGGCGCCCTCGTCGGAGACAGCCAGCCGTCGCGGTTCGGCGTCGCCCGTCAGATTGGCGAGCCACAGGGTGGTGACGCCGCGATTGTTCTCCAGGTCGGTGGCGCGCACGGAGTAGGAGACGCTGTCGCCGTCCGGCGACACCTTCGGGTCGGACACCCGGTTCAGTTCGACCAGGTCCTGATAGGTGAAGGGCCGGGCCTCCTGCGCCATCAGGGGCGTGGCGGCGACGGACAGGGAGAGGGCGGCCAGCCCGGCGACAAGTCGAAAGCGCATCGAAAAGCCTCGTTCGGTTCGAGCGCGACAGAGCCCCCATCCGCCCGGGAATGCAAGTCGCCGCGCGGCCACGAAAAACCCCCGCCGGCGGACCGGCGGGGGTTTCGACCCTTTACGGGACGCTTTCGTGTGGCGGGGTCATGACCCCCGCCAAGCGTCTTACATGTTCGGGTTGGCTTCGTTCGCGCTCGGCGAGGTGTTCGGCGTGTTCTCGGTGGTCATGCCACCGTCGGCGTTGCCGGCTTCCTGTTCGATGCGGTCGGCCTCGGCGTTGAGGGCGGTTTCCTCGGCTTCGGTCGGAGCGGCCGCGGCCTGCTCTTCCAGGGCGTCGGCTTGTTGTTCGGCTTGCGCGTCGGCGGCGCTCTCACCGCAGGCGGCAAGGCCGGCCATGGCGAAAACGGAGGCGGCGGCGATGAAGATCTTACGCATGGAGGTATCCCCTCGGTTCGTGGAGACGGCATAACGCCGCCGATCACGATCGGTTCACGCGGCCGTGTTCGATTTCGACGTTTTTACGGCCAAGCGCCGCCGTGGCGGGCGTCCGCTTGCGTCGTCGGGCGGTGAACGGCATGGCTGGGGCATGAGGGTCGGCATCATCGCCATCGGAAAACCAGGTCGCGGACCCGAAACGATTCTGGCCGACGACTATGCGCGGCGCGCGGGCCTCGCGGGGCGGGCGCTGGGGCTCGGGCCGGTCGAGCTGATCGATCTGGAGCCGAAGAAGGCCGGCATGGCGGCCGAGGCCGAACTGATCCTGGCCGCGGCCGAGGGCGCGCATCTGATCGCCTGCGACGAGCGCGGCCGGGCCTATGGATCGCGCGATTTCGCGGGCATGATCGCCGGGCTGCGCGATCAGGGCGAGCGCCGGCTGGTCTTCGCCATCGGCGGAGCGGACGGGCTGGACCCGGCGGTGCGGGCGGCGGCGCGCTCGACCCTGGCCTTCGGGCCCCAGACCTGGCCGCACGCCCTGGCCCGGGCGATGCTGGCCGAACAGGTCTATCGCGCCATGACCATTCTGGCCGGCTCGCCCTATCATCGCGACTGATGAGAGCGCTTTCCGCGATTCTGGGTCTGACCCTGCTGACGTTGGCGGCGCCGGCGGTCGGCCAGCGCTCGGCGCAGGAGCTGGACCGGCTGCAGGCCGAACGCGGTGACGAGCGGGCGCGCGCCCTGACCCTGCGTCGTCAGGCGGCCGAGGCCGAGCGCGAGATGGTGGCGCTGGACGCCCGGCTGTCGCGTCTGTCCGGAGCCGCCGACGTCGAGAACGACCGCATCGCAGGCCAGCGCGCGCGGTTGAATGAACTGGGCCGCCGGGAACGTCTGCTGGCCCGCGAGCGCGCCGACGAGGCGGCCGTGCTGGGCCGGCTGCTCTCCGCCCTCCAGTTGATGAGCCGTGATCCGCCGCCGCCGCTGCTGATCCCGGCGGACGACGCCATCGATACGGTGCGCGCCTCCATCCTGATCCGCGCCGTCACGCCCCAGGTCCAGCGAAGGGCGCGCAGCCTGGCGGATCGCCAGGCGGAGATCGGGCGACTGCGGCGCGAGGCGGCGCTGCAGAGCGAGGCCCTCTTCACCGCCGAGAGCGACCGGCTGAACCGCCGCGCCGAAATCGAATCCCTGCGTGCCCGCCGCGCGTCCCTGGCCGCCTCGCTCGACGCCCAGGCCGACCGCGCCGACCGCGCGGCCAGCACGCTGGAGGACCGCATTAGGGCATTGGGCGGCCGCATTGACGACGCCGCGCCTGAGCCGCGTCCGGCCATCGCCCTTCTGCCCGGCGGGCGTGAGCGGCTGGCCGCGCCGGTCGGCGGCGCTCCGGTGCAGCGGTTCTCGCAGGCCTCGCCCGGCTGGATCTGGCGGCCCTCGGCCCGCGCGGAGGTCGCCGCCCCCGCGCCGGCGACCGTGGCGTTCTCGGGATCTCTGACCGGCTGGGGCGAGGTGGTGATCCTGGACCTCGGGCCCGGTTGGCGACTGGTGCTGGCCGGCATGGAGGTGCGAACCGTGGCCGAGGGCCAGCGCGTGACCGAGGGTCAGAGCGTCGGCGAAATGCCGCGCGGTGAGGGCGGCGACCTGTATCTCGAACTGCGGCGGGAGGATCGACCCGTGAATCCGGCGCCGTTCCTCGACTGACCGACTCCGCCGCATCTCGACGCCGGGCGATCACCCTGATTTTATGGGGGCGGCGTCGGGTCGCCTTGGTTCCGCCCGCCATCGACCCTAGACCGACCTCCCCAGCCCGCTGAAGGTTCCTGAATGCGCAAACTGCTCATGATCGGCTGCGCCGCCCTGGCTCTCGGCGGCAGCGCCGCGGCCGTGGCCAGCCAGACGCCTCGCGGCGAGACCTTCCGCATGCTGGAGCTGTTCGGCGACGTCCTGGCGGTGGTCGAACAGGCCTATGTGGTCGAGGTCGATAACCAGAAGCTGATCGAGGCGGCGCTGGACGGCATGATGACCGCGCTGGATCCGCACTCCAACTATCTGTCGCCCGACGACTTCGGCGACCTCAGCGAGCGCACCGAGGGCCAGTATTCCGGCGTGGGGCTGGAGATCACGTCCGAGGGTGGGCTGGTCAAGGTCATCTCGCCGATGGACGAGGGCCCGGCCGCGCGCGCCGGGGTCCAGGCCGGCGACGTCATCTCCGCCATCGAGGGCCAGAGCGCCTCGGGCCTCAGCGTCAGCCAGGTGTCGGAGAAGCTGCGCGGAGCCATGGGCACATCGATCACCGTGACCTTCCTGCGCGACGGCGAGGAGCCGCGCGAAGTCGTTCTGACGCGCGAGGTGATCAAGGTCGATTCCGTGCGGGCCCGTATGGAGGAGGGCTTCGGCTATCTCCGCATCGCCACCTTCAATCAGAACACCGTGCGCGAGCTGGAAACCGAGATCGCGCGACTGAAGGCCGAGAACCCTGACATCGCCGGTTGGGTGGTCGATCTTCGCAACAACGGCGGAGGTCTCCTGAGCGCGGCCATTGGTGTTTCGGACGCGTTTCTGGAGCGCGGCGAGGTGGTCAGCCAGCGGGGCCGCCGCCCGGACCAGATCGAGCGCTGGACCGCCAAGCCCGGCGACCTGACGGACGGCGCGCCGGTGGTGGTGCTAATCAATTACGGCTCGGCCTCGGCTTCGGAGATCGTGGCCGGCGCCCTGAAGGATCACGAACGGGCGACGATCGTCGGCCTGACCAGCTTCGGCAAGGGCTCGGTGCAGACCGTCATTCCCATGCGCGGCGGCGAGGACGGGGCGCTGTCGATCACCACGGCGCGCTACTACACCCCGTCCGGCGCCTCGATTCAGAAGATCGGCATCGAGCCGGACCTGGAGGTGGCGCGGAACGCCGCCGAGGCGCGCATCGTGTCGCGCTCCAGCTTCATCTATTCCGAGGACGCCTACGCCACCGCGCTGGATTCCTCGATCGGCGCCGAGCGCAAGGGCGCCCACGTGCCCTATGAATCGCCGACCGACGCCTGGCCGGAGGAGGACGACTATCAGCTGAAGCGCGCGCTGGACCTGCTGCGGGCCGGCGGCGAAGTCGACCGGATCGCGGCGGCGCCCGACATCGTGCTGGTCGGCTCCGACACTCCGCCCGAGGATCCGGACGCCGAAGCCGGCGAGGCGGGCGAACCTCCCACCACCGAATTGCCGGAGCCGACGCCTCAGAACGAGGACGAATAGGGGCCTCGATGATCCGCCTGTTCACCGCTCTGGAGATCCCGCCGGATATCGGCGAGACCCTGGCGCGGCGGCAGCAGGGGCTGCCGGGCGCGCGCTGGCGGCCGGGCGAGGCGCTGCACATCACCCTAGCCTTCTATGGCGAGGTGACGGAGCCGGTGGCCGATGATCTCGACGCCGAGCTAGCGCGGGTGCGCGGGGCGCCGTTCGAACTCAGCCTGAAGGGCGTCGGGGCGTTCGGCGACGACTGGCGCACGCGGGCGATCTGGGCGGGCGTGGCGGACAGCGAGCCGCTCACCATCCTGGCCGGGCGCTGCGCCTCGGCCGGGCGGCGCGCCGGCATCGAGTTGCCACGCCGCGACTATCGCCCCCACGTTACCCTGGCCTATCTGAAGCCCCAGGCTGATCCGGCCCGAGTGGGCGCCTGGGTGACGGGCCATAATCTGCTGGCTTCTCCGCCCTTCCGCATCGACCGCTTCGGCCTGTATTCCAGCACCCTGGGCGGGCAGGGGTCCGCCTATCAGCTGGAGCGGAGCTATCCCCTGTGAGCGCCGGATTTTCGATCGAGACCGAACGCCTGATCCTGCGGCCGATTCAGATCGAGGACTTCTCCCGCTGGGCGGAGTTCATGGCCGATGCGGAGAGCACGCGATTTCTGGGCGGCCCGACACCCCCGTCCACCGCCTGGCGCGGCATGATGAGCGTGGCCGGGGCCTGGCATCTGACCGGGGTGGGGATGCTGTCGGTGATCGAGAAGAGCTCGGGCCTGTGGGTCGGCCGTCTGGGTCCGTGGCGCCCCGAGGGCTGGCCGGGCCCCGAGGTCGGCTGGGGCCTGCACCGCGACGCCTGGGGCAAGGGCTATGCGGTCGAAGGGGCCGCCGCCGCGCTCGACTATGCCTTCGACGTGCTGGGCTGGGACGAGGTCATCCACTGCATCGCCCCAGACAACCACCCCTCGGAAAGGGTCGCCGAACGCCTCGGCTCGACCAACCGCGGCCCGGGCCGCATGCCCGCCCCCTATGAGGACATCGCCGTCAACATCTGGGGCCAGACGCGGGAGCAGTGGCGGGGACGGACGCGCTGACCACGCCTCAATGCGCGACCGCCTCGCCGGGCAGATGCTCCTTGTCGTGGCGGCCGACGCGGGTGACCAGGGTGTGGGCCGCCGCGCTCATGCCGGTGACGATCACATCGGCGCCCTGGCGGCGATAGCGGAACACCACCTTGTCGACGGCGGCGACGCCGGTCAGGTCCCACAGATGCGCCTGGGACATATCGATCTCGACATGGGTCGGGTGGCCGTGATGCTCGAAGCTGGCGGCGAAGACGTCGGCCGAGGCGAAGAACAGATTGCCGGTGACGCGGTACTTCAGGCGGCCGGGCTCCGGGACCTCGATCCGCTCGACCACGATGGTCTTGCCGACCTTGCGCATGAAGAAGATGGCCGACAGCAGCACGCCCAGCATCACCCCCTTGGACAGGTCGTGGGTCAGCACCACCGTGATCGTGGTGGCCAACATCACCACCGACGACTGGAACGGCGTGGAGCGCAGCTTCATCACCGAGCCCCAATCAAAGGTGCCGACCGACACCATGATCATCACCGCCACCAGAGCGGCCATCGGGATCATCGCCACCCAGTCCTGGAGGACCAGGATCAGGAACAGCAGGAACAGACCGGCCCACAGGGTCGACAGACGGCCCCGCGCGCCGCTGGTCACATTGATGATCGACTGGCCGATCATGGCGCAGCCGGCCATGCCGCCGAAGAAGCCGGCGGCGACATTGGCGATGCCCTGACCGCGGGTTTCACGGTCCTTGTCCGACGGCGTGTCGGTGATGTCGTCCAAAAGGTTGGCGGTCAGCAGGCTCTCCAGAAGACCGACAAAGGCCAGGGTCGCCGCCACCGGCCCGATGATGGCCAGGGTCTCCCAGGTCAGGGGGACCATGGGGATGTGGAACATCGGCAGGGTGGAGGGCATCTCGCCCATGTCGCCGACGGTGCGCACATCCAGCCCGCTCCACATAACAAAGCCGCTGATCAGCACGATGGCCACCAGGGCCGAGGGCACCGCCCGGGTCAGGCGCGGCAGGCCGTAGATGATCGCCAGGCCGGCTGCGACCAAGGCGTAGGTCTGCCAGTTGGCGCCGATCAGCTCGGGCAGCTGGGCCATGAAGATCAGGATCGCCAGGGAGTTGACGAAGCCCGTCATCACCGAGCGGGACACGAACTTGATGTATCGGCCCAGCTTCAACAGGCCGACGATGATCTGGAAGACGCCGGTCAGGATCGAGGCCGCGAACAGGTACTCAAGCCCGTGATCGCGGACCAGGGTGATCATCAGCAGCGCCATCGCGCCCGTAGCCGCCGAGATCATGGCCGGGCGGCCGCCGACGAAGGCGATGGTCACGGCGATGACGAAGCTGGCGTAGAGGCCGACGGCCGGATCGACGCCGGCGATGATGGAGAAGGCGATGGCCTCGGGGATCAGGGCCAAGGCAACGACCGTGCCGGCCAACAGGTCGCGGCGCGGGTTCGCCAGCCATTGCTGGCGCGCGGATTCAAAGACGAGCATGAGAATTACACAATCAGGTCAGGCCCGCCGGCGCCTCGCCGGGGTGGACATCAGTCTGGGCCTGTCGGTTTCCCGGCGGATCGGCGGCCGGGATAGCCACCCGCTGGTCCGTCGCCGGACGCGGGTCCTTGTTGCGGCGGGCGTGTGCCAGCTTTGAGCCGGTCGCGCAAGGCGGGCGGGGTCACGCCCTGAGGATCTTCTCCATCGCCTTGCCCCGGGCCAGTTCGTCAACCAGCTTGTCGAGATAGCGGATTTCGCGCATCAGCGGGTCTTCGACCTCCTCCACCCGGATGCCGCAGATCACCCCGGTGATCCGCTCGCGCGCCGGGTTCATCGCCGGGGCCTGGGCGAAGAAGGTCTCGAAGTCGGTCCTGTCGGCCAGCCGCGCCTCCAGCTCGGCCTGGCTGTAGGCGGTCAGCCAGCGGATGATCTGGTCCACCTCAGCTCGCGTGCGCCCCTTCTTCTCCGCCTTGGCGACGTAGTGGACGTGAACGCTGGCCACGCTGGTGGTGTAGATGCGGTGCTTGCCGGCCATTGTCGCTCGCCCGATTGAGGTCGTCGGACGATATCAGGATCGGCGGCATGACGCATGAAGCTGGGCTTGACTCAAATCTATTTATGTAGAGTTATGAGGCATGGTTCGGTCCCGATCCCTGTCGCCTCAGGCGCGTCGCCTGCTCGCCGCCCTGGCGGTTACGGGCGGCTGGCGGCACGGCTATGACCTGTGCCGCGAGGCGGGCATCCTGTCGGGCACGCTCTATCCGCTTCTGGCGCGGCTGGAGGCTCAGGGCTATCTGGACGCCGAGTGGCGGCCGCCCGAAACGCCGGGCCGCCCGTCTCGGCACGTCTATCGTCTGACGGTCGCCGGACGCCGCCTGGCCGCGGAAAACCCCGCGCCGCAGGGCGCGGCCGAGCCTTCGGGGCGTCTCGCATGAGCCTGATCCATCGCGTGCCCCTTCTGCTCGTGCGTCTGGCGCGGAGCTGGCTGCCACCGGACCTTGCCCGCTGGGGTGAGGCGGCCGAGGCGGAGCTTCGGACCACCGGGCCCACGACGCAGTCCTGGCTGTTCGCCGTGGCGTTCGTCGGGTGGGCGCTGCGGGAGGCGGCGGGTGTCGCCGCGCCGAGCCGTCATCGCGCGATCGGCCTTTCGGAGGATGCCCGCGCCATGACCCGACCGCCCCTCTTTGCGCCTCGCGCGTTCGCAGGCCTTTGCGGTCTGGCGGCGGTGATCCTGGGCCTGATCTATATGGCCATGAGCGACGCCCCGCCCGCCTATCTGCTGATCAACGCCGGAGCCGCCGTGTTCGGCGTCCTGGCCGTGGCCTTCGTCGCCCTGGCCCTGAAACGCGGTCACCTGGGTGCGGGGCCGCTGAGTCTCGCCCTGGGCGTGTCGCTTCTTGCGGTCAGTCAGTGGGGAATCGCGGCCGACGGGGTCACCCGATGGGTGTCCATCGGCCCGCTGGCGATACAGCCGGGCCTGATCATCGCTCCGCTGGCGGCGGTGCTGTTCGCGCGGTCGCCCGGACCATGGAGCCTGATGGGGATTGCGGTCGTCGCCATGGCCTTGGCGTTTCAGCCGGATCGCGGGACCGCCGGGGCCGTCGCGGCGGGAATGATGGCTCTGGCCCTAGTGCGGCCGTCCGGCCTGACGCGCCTGGCGGCGGTGGCGGCCGCGGCGGGGTTCGCGGTGACGCTGGTCCGGCCCGATGCGTCACCGGCGATGCCGTTCGTGGATCAGATCCTCTTCACCAGCTTCCAGAACCCCGCCGCCGGAGTGGCGGTCCTGCTCGGCGCGGGCCTGCTGGTCCTGCCCGCGCTCGGTACGGGGCGGGATCAGGATACGCGGGTGGTGTTCGGCGCCGTCTGGGTCGGCTTGATCGTGGCCGCCGCCCTGGGCAACTATCCGACGCCCCTGGTCGGATACGGCGGCAGCGCTATTATCGGCTATTTTCTCAGCCTGATCGCCTTTCCGCGCCAGGATCGATCACTGTGCAATGTCGCTGACCACGACGTCCCGCGGCCAGAAGGGACATCGGGTCTCTTGCTCGTGACGACGCCCTGAGACCGGACGGACAAAAGGCCCGGGATTGCTCCCGGGCCTTTCGAAGTCTTAACGCTGTCGCCGCGATCAGGCCGCTTCGGCGGCCGGGGGATTGACCGGCTTCTTGGCGGCCAGCGACTTGGCCAGCAGGGCCACGGCGGCGTCCTTGTCGATCTTGTTGGCGGCGGCGACTTCGCGGGCCATGCGGTCCAGCGCCGATTCGTAGAGCTGGCGCTCGGAATAGGACTGTTCGGGCTGGCTGTCCGCGCGGAACAGGTCGCGGACCACCTCGGCGATCGAGATCAGGTCGCCGGAGTTGATCTTGGCTTCGTATTCCTGGGCCCGACGCGACCACATGGTGCGCTTGATACGGGCGCGGCCCTTCAGCGTGGTCAGGGCCTTGGTCACCACATCCTCGGCGGCCAGCGAGCGCAGGCCGGCGGTCTTGGCCTTCTTGGTCGGAACGCGCAGGGTCATCTTCTCGTGGTCGAAGGTCACGACATAAACTTCCAGGCTCATGCCGGCGACTTCCTGCGTCTCGACCGCCGCCACCTTGCCGACTCCGTGCGCCGGATAGACGACCGCGTCGCCGACCTTGAACTCCAGACCGCTCTTGCTCGTCATATCGTTCCTTTCCCGACCGGGAAGGCGCTGGACCGCGGGGTCACGTCATCGCGCGCCGACGAGGAGGTGTCGGAGCGAAACGGCGGGATCATCAGCGGAAACGGAACACCCAACCTCTGGTCGACCCCGCTTCTGAGGCGGGATTCATTCACAACAGCGGGCGGCGCGAGGAATTCGCAGACCGCCCGACCCAATGTGGAGAACCTACCACATTTTTGCGAAATTTCAAAACGTCCTTGACCCCGGCGGCCACGCTGGCGCAGCGCCCGACCCGATAACGGTGGTTTCGGGGGTCAGGAGCCCTTGCCGGGCTTTTCCGAGAAATACTTCTCGAACTTGCCGGTCTCGCGCTCGAACGCCTCGGCGTCGGCGGGCGGCGCGCCCTTGACCGTGATGTTGGGCCAGACCTTGGCGTACTCGGCGTTGACCTGCAGCCACTTGCCGTCGGGCTCGTCCTCGGTGTCCGGCTTGATGGCGTCGACGGGGCATTCGGGCTCGCACACGCCGCAGTCGATGCATTCGTCCGGCGCGATGACCAGGAAGTTCTCGCCCTCATAGAAGCAGTCGACCGGACACACCTCGACGCAGTCCATGAACTTGCAGCGCACGCAGGCGTCGGTGACGATATAGGTCATGGAGGCGGACGGCGGGCCAGTTGCGCGGGAGGGAGGCCGGGCAGATGGCCGCGCGGCGCGATCCTGTCAACCGGGCGCGGGCGCCGCGGGCGGCGATGCCTCGGCGGCCTGGCGGGCGGCCAGGGCGCGTTGGGCTTCCAGTTTCAGGGCCTCCGCGCGCAGGGCTTCGGCGCGGGCGGCCTGGACGGCGGCGGCCTGTTGCTGTGCCGAGGCGGCTTGGGCGTTGAGCCTTTGCAGCGGCGTTTCGGCGGCGGCCAAGCGGCCGGCGTGCTCGCCATTCAGATAGATGCTGAAGGCCTGAGGGTCGGCGGCGTCGATGGTGGCGGCCAGGCCGCGCGGCGCGCGCCAGCTCTCACCTTCAGCCATCTGGCGCGCGAACAGCACCCGGTCGCCGATGCGGATGACCAGCACCGAGGCTCGGTCGGCCTGCAGGATCACGTCCGACTCGGCGGCTCCCGCGCCATGCACCGGCCCGCGCGGATTGAACGCGGCCTGGACCGGCGGCGCGTTCGCGGCGGCGACGGCGGCCAGGGCGGCGTCCTCCGGATCGATGCCCAGAAGCTGGGCCTCAAGTCCGGGCGTCACATAGAGCTGGGGTACGGTCTGTTCTTCCGGCGCGGGGGTCGGGGCCCCCAAAGTCAGGCCGGTCTGATCGAGCCCCGGCGTCTCGGCCCACTCCTTGGGCGCCACGGCGATCTCTGAGGGATGAGGCGGTGCGATACGCACCACCCGCTGAAAGATGTTCCACCCGATCACCGCCACCAGCAGGACGGCGACACCGCCGATCACCAGGGGAGCGCGCGTGCGAATCTCGTCGTGGGCGACGCCGACCGGGCCCCTGAGCTTGGCGCCGTCATCGGGCGCCTCGCGGCGAAATCGCTGTGCGGCGGCGTGTTCATCCAGCCCCAGGGCTTGGGCGTAGGCGCGCAGGTAACCCAGGGCGAACACCCGCGACGGCAGCAGGCCGTAATCGCCGTATTCCAAAGCCGTCAGATAGCGGACATGGACCTTGGTCGTGGCCGAGAGCTGCTCAAGCGAGCGGCCGGACGACTGCCGCGCGGCGCGCAGGGCCTCGCCCAGCGACGGGCAGTCGCGCAGCGGGTCGAAGTCGTGCTCGTCGGCCGTGAAGGTCACCGCCGCTGTCTACCCCAGCGCCGACTGAATCGCGATGGGGATGTGCGCCGATCAGCCCTTGCGCACGATGCGCCGGGCCTCGGCGCCGGTGGTGGGATTGTCGGGCGGACAGCGCACCTCGACCTCGACCAGGATACCGTCCGGCTGGTCGGCCCACAGATAGCGCCGCTCGAACTCAACCTCGACGCCGGAGGGCGAGAAACCGCGATGGCTGTCGCCCCAAGGCGTGATCCGGGACAGCTCGGCGAAGCTGAGCGAACAGGCCGCGGCGAGCTCCTCCTCGGCCAGCGCCCGCAGCTCGTCCTCGCTCACAGCCATCGGCGCACCCGAGAGCGATAGTCGCGATAGTCCTGGCCGAAACGGGCCTCGAGATACGGCTCCTCGCGCGCAATCACCCCGCGATCGATCACGAACAGGCAGGGGATAAGCAGCGCGAGGGCGAGCGGAGAGTCCAGAATGAGGGCGAGCCCGCCGTACAGCACCGCCATGCCGACATAGATGGGGTTGCGGCTGAACCGGTAGAGGCCGTTTGTGACCAACCGTGTCGAGGGCTTCCAGGGTTCGACCGCCGTGCCGGACCGGCGAAAGCGCATGGTCGCCTCGCCCTCGATCAGGAAACCGGCAATCAGCAGCGGCAACCCAAGGTATCTGTGGCGATCGCCCTCCAGGCCGAAGGTGACGTCGCGGAACAGGGCCTCGGTCCCCCAGCCAACCAGCAGGAAACCAAGATAGATCAGCGGCGGCGGGGCGATGACGCCCGGCGTGTCGGTCTTCGTCACCGCGCCTTCCAGCTGTCGACATAGGCGTGGTTCTCGACAGAGGCGGCGCCATCGCCGACGTCCAGCGGATCGCGGGTGTCGATCATCACTGCGTATTCGTCCGTGGCTTCCTTGGTCTGGACCAGCATGTTCTTCAGCGCCTTGGGGTGCGGCCCGTGGGTGAAGCCAGAGGGGTGGAAGGTCATCATCCCGGCGTCGATGTTGTCGCGGCTGAAGAAGTCGCCGGCGTGGTAGAACAGCACCTCGTCGAAATCGTCGTTGTTGTGGAAGAACGGGATCTTGATCGCGCCCGGATCGGTCTCGAACGGACGGGGCGCGAAGGTGCAGACCACGAAGCGGTCGGCCAGGAAGGTAGTGTGGGCGCTGGGCGGCAGGTGATAGCGGGCGCTGGCCACGGGGCGGATGTCGCGCACGTTCAGCTTCACCGGCGCCAGTTCGCCGTGCCAGCCGACGGCGTCCAGCGGGTTGAACGGGAAGGTGACGGTCGAGACCTCGCCGCGCTTCTTGATCCTGACCGGATACTCGCCGCTCTCGGCCTGATGGTCCTTGAAGGCCTCGTCCATCTCAGGCGTCTTCAGAATCGAGGGGTCGAAGATGGCGTGGGGGCCCAGCAGCCCCCGGTCCGGCAGGGTGTAGTGGCCGTTGGTGGCCTCGATCATCAGGATCGCCGCCTGCCCCTCCGGGGCCAGCCGCCACATGGTCCCACGCGGCAGATAGAGATAGTCGCCCGCCTCGAACCGCAGTCGGCCGTAGTCGCAGAACAGGTCGCCCTGGCCCGAGTGGACGAACAGGAGCTGGTCGCCGTCGGCGTTGCGCGCCAGGTCGGGCATGACGCCGGACAGCTTCCAGAAACGCACTTCGACCGACTTGTTGTGGAGCACCTTGGGCGCGTTCCAGGGCGAGCCCGCCGCCTCGTTCAGACCGTTGAGGTCAAAGGCGCGCGGGCGCAGCGGCCCCTCGAAGCTGGACCAGCCCGTCGGCGGATTGGGGTGGTAGAGGAAGGCGGCCGGACCGAAGAAGCCCTCCTTGGAGATTTCCCGCTCATAGGTGCCGGCCGGCAGGTCGGCGTGGGCCTGGCGCGAATGGACGCCCTGCGCGCCCCGGACCGGAATCCAGTTCTTGTTGCCGCCCATGATGCGCCTCTCCTGATCCGCTTCGACCCGGACTGAACGCCCGTGGCCGCGTTTGGCTCGTCATACCATGCGGATCGCCGGGCGCGACCCGTCAGTCCTTCGTCGGATCGGCCCGGGTCTTGTCGCCATAGGTCATGGCCAGGAAGACGTCCTCCAGGTCCGGATCCTCGGTGGTGATGTCGCGGATGGTCACCCCGGCGGCGCGCACGGCGGCCAGCACCTGCTCCACGCTGGACTGGCCGGAGCGGTAGGTCACGGAGAAGGCCCCGTTGGCGCGCGGTTTCACCTCGAACCCCTCCAGAACCGGCGGCGCGGTCAGGTCGTGCTCCGGCGTGACCACCACATTGCGGGTGTCCAGCCGACGCAGCAGCTGGCCGGTCGGCTCGCAGGCGATGACTTCGCCGTGGTTGACGATGGCGATGGTGTCGCACAGCTCCTGAGCCTCCTCCAGATAGTGGGTGGTCAGGACGATGGTGACGCCCTCGGCATTGATGCGCCGGACGTATTCCCACAGCTGGCGGCGCAGCTCGACGTCCACCCCGGCGGTGGGCTCGTCCAGGATCAGGATGGGCGGATTGTGGACCAGGGCCTTGGCCACCATCAGCCGCCGTTTCATGCCGCCGGAAAGCGCCCGGACATAGGCGTTGGCCTTGTCCGACAGACCCAGGGCGGCCAGCAGTTCATCCGAACGTCGCTCGTCGGCCGGAACGCCATAGAAGCCGGCCTGAACCTCCAGCGCCTCGCGTGGCGTGAAGAAGACGTCGGCGGTGATTTCCTGGGGCACCACGCCCAGCGCCGCACGGGCGTCGCGGGGCCGATGATCGATGTCGCGGCCCCAGATCTGGACCACGCCCTCGGACTTGTTGACCACCCCCGCGAGGATATTGATCAGGGTCGACTTGCCCGCCCCGTTGGGCCCCAGCAGGCCGAACATCGAGCCACGCGGTATGTCCAGATCGATGCCGTGCAGCGCCGTCTTGGGCGGCGCCTTCTTGGAGCCGGCGTAGGTCTTCTTCAGCCCCCTGACCGAGATGGCGTTGTCGGGCAGGGCTTCGGCTTCGGGCATGCGGCTCTTTCGGCTTTGACGCTGGACGGGGCGCGGCATAGGTATGCGCCGACCTCTCCTTCGCCAAGTGCCGAGCCCGAACGCCATGCCGCCGCGCCACCCCGACGTCCTCGTCCCGCCGCCCGAGGAGATCGTCGTCTCCACCAAGCGGGTCGCCTGCGACGGCGGCGGCGTCCTGGGCCATCCGCTGGTCTATATGGACATGGGCGAGGACGACTTCGTCGAGTGCGGCTATTGCGACCGCCGCTTCGTGCTGAGCGCCCATGAGCGCGCCGAGAGCGAGTATCTCGATCCCGCGCCGCGCCACGGCGAGGCGCACTAAGCCGACTTCAGCCCCCGCCGGTGCGCGCCGTGGCCTGTCCCGTGCCGTCGCACACCGGGCAGGTCTCGCCGTCCGGCAGGGTTCCGAGGCCCTGGCATTCGGGACACTGACTCGGGTCGATGCCGCTGGGGGCCGACGGGTCGGCGGGATCGCTGGGGGTCAGGCCGTGATCGTCGATCTCATGTTCGCGCATGGGGGCTGAACGAGCCGCCTCGCAAAGGGTTTCGGATGACAGGGCCGGGGCGATCCGTTAGGCGGGCCGCATCATGGACGAGACCGAACGCCAATCCGAGGAACGCGCCTGGGGCACCGCCAAGACCCTGGCCGAGGCCCTGCCCTATATCCAGGTCTATGACCGCGAGACCGTAGTCATCAAATACGGCGGTCACGCCATGGGCGAGGAGGCGGTGGCCCGCCAGTTCGCCGCCGATGTAGTGCTGCTGAAGCTGATGGGCGTGAACCCCGTGGTGGTCCACGGCGGTGGTCCCCAGATCAGCGCCATGCTGGACAAGGCCGGGGTGCGGTCGGACTTCGTCGACGGCCTGAGGGTGACCGACGGCGACACCATGCAGATCGCCGAAATGGTCCTGTCGGGCGCGGTCAACAAGGAGATCGCCCACTGGATCTCGGTGGCCGGCAAGGAGGCCGATGTGCGCGGCGTCGGCCTGTCGGGCAAGGACGCCGGTCTGCTGACGGTTGAGAAGACGCGCCGCACCAAGCGCGATCCCGACAGCCTGATCGAGCACGAGGTCGATCTGGGCTTCGTCGGCGAGCCCACCAAGGTCGATCCCAAGCTGGTGGTCCGCCTGATCGAATCCGACGCCGACTGGGTGCCGGTGATCGCCCCCATCGGGGTGGCCGAGGACGGCCGCACCTTCAACGTCAACGCTGATACGGTGGCGGGGGCGATGGCCGGATCGCTGAAGGCCAAGCGCATGCTGCTGCTGACCGACGTGGCGGGGGTGAAGGGCAAGGACGGCCAGATCATCCGCCAGATGACGGTCGCGGACGCCGAGGCGCTGATCGTCGACGGCACGGCCACCGGCGGCATGATCCCCAAGCTCCAGACCGCCGTCGCGGCCGTGCGCGAAGGCGTCGAGGCGGTGGTCATCCTGGACGGCCGCCGTCCCCACGCCATGCTGGTCGAGCTGTTCACCGAGCACGGCGCCGGCACCCTGGTGAAGGCATGATGGACAGCGAAGGCCGTCTCCCTCCCCCACAGGGGAGGGTGGTCGCAGAGCGACCGGGTGGGGACGCTCCAGAATCTTCAGGCGCCGGCGCTCGCGGTCATCGGCCCTCCCCACCCGTCGCCGCTTCGCAGCGACTGCCCTCCCCCGAAGGGGAGGGAGAGCCGGCCACCGAACTCGGCGCCGACCTCAGCCACGTCCGCACCTGGCTGTTCGATCTGGACGACACCCTCTATCCGCCGGAGCGGCAAATCCTGAAGCGCGTTTCGGGCCGCATCCGCGACTACATGATCCGCCTGACCGGCCTGCCGGAGGACGAGGCGCGGGCGCTGCAGCTGAAGTATCTGGCTGACCACGGCGCGGCCCTGGGCGGGCTGATGGCCGATTACGAGATCGACGTCGCCGATTTTCTGCATGACGTCCACGACGTGGCGCTGGACGACCTGGAGCCGACCGAAGGTCTGCGCGCGGCGCTGGAGCGGCTGGAAGGCCCCCGCTACATCTTCACCAACGGCTCGATCCGCCACGGCGAGCGGGTGGCCGAGCAGTTGGGCGTGCGCGACCTGTTCGACGGCCTGTTCGCCATCGAGGACGCCGACATGCGGCCCAAGCCCCACCCCGACACCTTCTCCCGCATGCTGGACCGCTTCGCTCTGGACCCGGTCCACACCGCCTTCTTCGAGGACACCGAGCGCAATCTCGACCCGGCCAAGGCGCTGGGCATGACCACGGTTCTGGTCGGCCCCAGGGCGCTGGACTCCGAGGCGGCGTTCGTCGATCACCGGGCGCTCGCGCTGGCCCCCTTCCTCGCCACCGCCGTGCTCAAGGGAGACGCCGCATGACCGACCGCGCCCAGCTGGAAACCGTCATCGAACAGGCCTGGGAGGCGCGCGCGGACATCTCGACCGCCACGAAAGGCGAGGTCCGGGAGGCGGTGGAGACCGCGCTGGCGCTGCTCGATTCCGGCGAGGCCCGTGTCGCCTCACGCGGTGAGGACGGCGTGTGGACCACGCGTCAATGGCTGAAGAAGGCGGTGCTGCTGTCCTTCCGGCTGAACCCCAATGTTCGTATGGCGGGGCCGGTCGATGTCTTCATGGGGCTCAGTGACCCGACCCCTGGTCCCTACTGGGACAAGGTGCCCGGCAAGTGGTCGCGCTGGACCGACGCCGAGTTCGAAAAGGCCGGTTTCCGCGCCGTGCCGGGCGCGGTGGCGCGCCAGGGCGCCTTCATCGGCAGGAACGTCGTGCTGATGCCCAGCTTCGTGAACATCGGCGCCTATGTCGATGAGGGCTCCATGGTCGACGCCTGGGCCACGGTCGGCAGCTGCGCCCAGATCGGCAAGAACGTGCACCTGTCGGGCGGCGCCGGCATCGGCGGCGTTCTGGAGCCGCTGCAGGCCAATCCGACCATCATCGAGGACGGCTGCTTCATCGGCGCCCGCGCCGAGGTGGCCGAGGGCGTGATCGTGCGCGAGGGCGCCGTCCTGGCCATGGGCGTCTATCTGTCGGCCTCGACCCGGATCGTCGACCGCGCCACCGGCGAGGTGTTCCGCGGCGAGGTTCCGGCCTACAGCGTCGTCGTCCCCGGCGCCCTGCCCGGCCCGAACGGGGGGCCGTCGCTCTACTGCGCCGTCATCGTCAAGCGCGTGGACGCCCAAACCCGCGCCAAGACCGGCGTGAACGAACTGCTTCGGGACTAGTCCTCCCGGAGCCCAGCCTCTGGCGCGGAACGGCGAAATCCGCTTCACATGAGGAGGGCCCAGGGGGGCCGGGGGAGAGAGCGGCTTGGCGGACGTCTTCGTATCCTACAAGCGCGAGGACGAGCCGGCGGTCGCGCGGCTGGTCAAGGCGTTGCGCGGCGACGGGCTGACGGTCTGGTGGGATCGAGACATCCCCACCGGCGCCCCGTGGGAAGAGACCATCGAAAAGGAGCACGGCCTGGCCCGCTGCCTGGTGGTGTGCTGGTCCAAGGCCGCGGTGGCGTCCGAGAACGTCAAGGCCGAGGCCCGCAAGGCGCGCGGCAAGAATCAGCTGGTCCAGACCTTCATTGAGCCGTGCGAACCGCCGATGTTCTTCGGCGAGCGCCAGGGCATCGATCTGACAGGCTGGACCGGCCGCGCCGACGACCCCCGGATCAAGGCGGTGATCGCGGGGGTCCGGGCGACGCTGGAGGGACGCGAGGCGGAAGCCGGCGTCGGCATGGCCGCGCCGAAATCCCGCACGCCGCCCCTGCCCATGCTGATCGGCGGCGGTGTCGCCCTCCTGGCCGTCGTCGCCGTCGGGGTCTGGTTCGCCACGCGTCCGACCCCCGAAACGACCCCTGAACCGAGCGCGGAAGACATCACCCTGGCCGCCCTGGAAGGGCGCTGGGGCACGCCGACCTGCGCGGACTCGGTCTACACCTACAGCGTGGTGCGCGATCCGTCGGCCGAGCAGATCCGCGTGGTCTCCCAGGGCAGCGACACCCGGTACGAAGGTCGCGTCATCAGCGTGACCGACGGCCTCGTGCTCACCGAGGCCCTTACGCCCGAGGAGGACCGCGGCAATGTCGTCGAGCTGCGGCCCGAGCCGACCCAGTTGGTGATCCAGGACCGCCGCTCGGAGGTGCGCCTCGTCATGGCCAAGTGCCCGTGACGCCGACCTCGCTGCGCTGGACCGTCGTCAATCTGGGAGGCCAGAAGGCCACCCTGCTGAAGACCGTGCTGGGCGCCGCGACCTGCGTGCTCGGGTTTCTGGGCTTCGTCGAAATCTATCGGCCGGCGACGCCCGAGGCCTATATCGAATGCCTGTTCCGCACGGTCCAGCTGCTGTTCGCGCAGTTCCCCACGGACGTCCGATCCGCGGCGGGCGACGACATCCCCTGGACCCTGAACGTGGCGCGCTTCGCCATGCCGGCCCTGTTCCTGTGGTTCGGCGCCACGGCCCTGGTCCGCAAGATCCGCCGACCGATCGGCGCCGCCTCCGTCGGCATGAAGCGGGGGCACCTGATCCTGACCGGCGCGACCGATCACACCACCGCGCTGATGCGGCGCCGCAAGGGCGAATCGGCCGAGGACGGCGTCATTCTGGCGGGAGACGAGGCCGAGGCCGCCACTCTGTCGGCCGGGCGGGGCGCGGTGCTGGTGGGCGACAGCGCCGATCCGGAAACCTGGCGCCGCGCCGGCGTGCTGCGCGCCCGGGCCGCCCTGATCCTGGAGAGTGACGACCGGGCCGGCATGGCCGCCGCCCTGGCCGTGGCCGAGGCGGCGCGAGACCGGTCGACCGAGCTGGAGCCCATCGACGTGGTCTGCGCCCTGGCCGATCCCGACCTGAGGGCCCTGGTCGATCAGGTTTATCGCGGCCAGGACGTGTTGCCCGGCGTGGCCCTGCACATCGCCTCGCCCGCCGAAGCGAGGGTCAGGGACCTGCTGGCCCGTGAGCCGCTCCATCGCTCGGTCGATGTGGAGCGCGGCGAGCCGGTGCGCGCCGCCATCCTGGGCTTCGGCGCCACGGGCGAGGCGCTGGCCCTGCAGCTGGCCCGCGCCGCCATCGTCGCCGACCAGCCGCCCCAGATCGTGGTCGTCGATCGCCAGGCCGCGCGTCAGGGCCGGGCCTTTCGGGAACGCCACGGCCGCCCCGCGCCGCTGGAGACCATCGCCTTCCAGGAAGGCGATCTGGACCCGGGCGATGAGGGCGAGATTGATCGCCTGCTGGCCGGCCCTCTGGGCGAGGCCAACATCGTCTTCGTCTGCCTGTCCGATGACCCGACCAGCGTGCTGATGGCGGTGGCGCTACGGCGCGGCTGGGCCCGACTGGGCCGTCTGGCCCCGCCGATCCGTCTGCGGCGGCATGGCCCGCACGACCTGACCCGCCAGCTGTCCGCCCTGCCCATCCCCGATGTCGACCTTACCCGCATCTCAAGCTTCGGAGGCGACGAGGCCCGCAACCTGGAGGCCCTGACCGGCGCGCGCCTGGACCGCCGGGCCCGCGCCATCCACGACGGGTATATCAGCCGGCTCCCCGCCGGCGGCCCGACCCAGCCCAGCCAGCGGCCCTGGCCGCGCCTCGGACAAGCCTATCGCCAGGCCAACCGGGACCAGGCCGACTACATCCCACTTCGCCTCGCGTCCCTGGGCTGGACCACGCGGCCGGGCGCCGGCGCGCCGCCGACCCTGACCGACGCCGCGATTGAGCGGGCGGCCCGGACCGAGCATCGGCGCTGGGCGGCCAGCGCGGAGCTGATCGGCTGGCGTCACGCCGCGGTCCGCGACAACGCCCGCAAACGCCACCCCGACCTCGTGCCCTACGATACGCTGAGCGAGGCGGCCAAGGCCAAGGATCGGGCAGTGGTCGGCGACATGGTCGCGCTGTTGGCCCAGGAGGGGGTGGCGGTGTCGGCGTTCGACTCTCTTCGCCTGGACTCGGCCGACGCCGAAGCGATTGCGGCCCGTCTGGCGTCGGCGACCGAGGGCCCGCCCCGCATCATCTCCGGCCTGGACACCGACGATCAGGTTCGCGCCCTGGAGACGGCGCGTCGGCTCCGGCCGGACGTCATCTGGCGCATCGAACTCGATGAGCCCGTCCCGAGCCGCCTTGAAGCCTTGAGCCCGGATGTCCGCCCGGCGGCCATGGCGCTGATCGAGGGCGCGGATCAGGTGGTCGCGGCCTCCGACTGAGGGCGTTCAGTCGATGATTCGGTTCAGGTGGCCCATCTTGCGGCCAGGACGCGCCTCGCCCTTGCCGTAGAGATGCAGCCGTACGCCGGGATCGGCGGCAAGCGTCGCCCAGTCCTGAACGGCCGGGCCCAGCAGATTGGTCATCTCTACCTTAGCCCGCGCTTCGGTCGGGCCCAGCGGCCAGCCCATGACGGCGCGGACATGCTGTTCGAACTGGTCGCAGAGACAGCCGTCCTGGGTCCAGTGGCCGGTGTTGTGCACGCGCGGCGCGATCTCGTTGACCAGAAGCGTCCCATCCGAAAGCTGGAACAGCTCCACCCCCATGACCCCGACATAATCGAGCCCGTCCAGGATGGCCGTGGCGATCTTGCGGGCGCGGGCCTCGGTCGCGGCGTCGATCTCGGCGGGGGCGACGGTGGTGGCCAGGACGCCGTTCGCATGAACGTTCTGGCCCAGCGGATAGACGGCGATCTCGCCGCTCCAGGAACGGGCGCAGATGATCGAAAGCTCGCGCGTGAAGTCGGCCCGGGCCTCCAGGATGGCGGCGCGGCCAGCCATCGCGCCGAGCGCGGTCTCCGCGTCAGCCGGCTCGCGGATCCAGACCTGACCCTTGCCGTCATAGCCCTCGCGCCGGGTCTTGAGCACGGCCGGCAGGCCCAGCCGCGCGATGGCCTCATCGAGGGAGACGCGGTCTTCCACGGCGGCGAAGGCGACCGTGGTCGCGCCGACGCCGTTCAGGAAGGTCTTCTCTTCCAGCCGGTCCTGGGCCACGGCGAGGGCGCGCGGGCCGGGCGCGACGCGGGCGCCCGCACGGGTCAGACGCTCGACCGAGGCGGCGGGCACATTCTCGAACTCGAAGGTGACGGCGTCGGCCAGGGCGCCCAGTCGATCGAGGGCGTCGGCGTCATCATAGGCGGCGACGATCTGCTCGCGCGCCACCCGGCCCGCAGGGCTGTTCGGCTGAGGGTCCAGGATGACGGTGTCGAAGCCCAGCCGCGCCGCCGCCTGGGCCAGCATCCGGCCCAGCTGGCCGCCGCCCAGGACGCCGAGGGTCGAGCCGGGGGGAAGCGCCGCCGTCACTCAGTCCTCGACCGTCTCGTGGACCGCCTCGGCCTGGGCCTCGATGAAGGCCTTGAGGCGTCCAAGCAACTCCGGATCGTTCAGCGCCAGGATCTGGCCGGCCAGGATGCCCGCGTTCTTGGCTCCCGCCTCGCCGATGGCCAGGGTCGCGACCGGCACGCCGCCGGGCATCTGGACGATCGACAACAGGCTGTCGAGCCCGCTCAGCGCCTTTGACTGGACCGGCACGCCCAGCACCGGCAGCGGCGTCATGGAGGCCACCATGCCCGGCAGATGGGCCGCGCCGCCCGCTCCGGCGATGATCACCTTGAACCCCGCCTCGGCTGCGCCGTGGGCGAAGTCCCACAGCCGCTTGGGCGTGCGGTGCGCCGAGACCACCCGGGCCTCCCAGGCCACGCCCAGCCGGTCCAGCGCGTCGGCCGCGTGCTTCATCGTGGGCCAGTCCGAGCGACTACCCATGACGATGGCGACGGGTGGGTTGGCGTGGGCCATGCGCGCCCCTCTCTGCGCGGGAAAGCGCGGGACTACACGCGCGGCGTTGCGCCCGCAACCGGCGGCCCTATCATCGGACCCGTCGGAGCCGGGGTGAGTCGCCCGGGCCTGAGGGACTGACGGCGATCTTGACCACTCTGGACGTGACCGGAACGGCCGAACTGGAGCGCCTGCGCGCCGAGGTCGCGGCCCTGCGCGCCCGCACCGCCGAGCTCGAGGCCCGGGCCGTCACCGCAGAGGCCCTGGCCGACCACGACGTCCTGACCCCGACCCTGAACCGCCGCGGCTTCGTCGAGGTGCTGAAGCGCACTATGGCCTATTGCGCCCGCCATCAGGTCGAGGCGGTGCTGCTGTATCTCGACCTGGACGGCTTCAAGGGGGTCAACGACACCCTGGGCCACGCCGCCGGCGACGCCGCCCTGATCAAGGTCGCCGGTCTGCTGAGCGAGAATGTGCGCGAGTCCGACGCCGTCGGTCGGCTCGGCGGTGACGAATTCGCCCTGGTGATGCTGAACGCCGGGCTGGAGCAGGGTCGCGACAAGGCCCGCCTTCTGACCGAACGCATGGCGTCCGAACCCTTCGAGTGGGAGGGCCGCACCGCATCCCTTGGCGGCGCCTTCGGCATCCGCGCCTATGTCGGCCAGGACGACCCTGAGACCTGGCTGGCCGAGGCCGATGCCGCCATGTGGGTCAGAAAGCGCGGCGCCCGCTGATGGAGCGGGAGCCGTTTGACCCGTCGCCGGGTTGTCGGCTCATGAGCGACACCGCGCCCGAACCCTGCCGCATTGATGTCTGGCTTTGGCGTGCGCGCTTCTTCAAGACGCGCGGCCAGGCGGCGGGCTTCATCGAGGCGGGGGCGGTTAGGCTGACCCATCAGGGACGTCAGGCGAGGCTGGACAAGCCGAGCCGTTTTGTCCGACCCGGTGACCGCTTGGTGTTCGTGCTCAATGAACGGCTGATCGAGCTGACGGTCGTGGGCCTGGGGGCGCGGCGCGGGCCGGCCCCCGAGGCCCGGGCACTTTACGAACTGGCCGAACCGTCCTGAAGGACGAACTCGCCCTCCATATGCAGTTCGACCTCGTCGCCCAGCGCCGGCAGGGCGAAGTTGATGCCGAACTCGGAACGACGGATCGTCGCCTCGCCGTCGAAGCCGACCTTGTACACACCGCCCATAGACGGCCCGGCCTGATTGAACTCGACCTCCATGGTCACCGGGCGGGTGACGCCGCGCAGGGTTAGCTCGCCGATCACGTCGGCCTCGGTCGGATCGTCGTCGTCGATCACGATCGAGGTGGCTCGGAAGGTCGCGGTCGGATGGTTGGCGGTGTCGAAGAAATCGTCGGTCTGAAGATGCTGGTCCAGCCCGTCGGAATTCGAATCCACGTCCGTCAGCGGGATGGTCGCCGTCAGCGTGCTGGCCGACGGATTGGCGGGGTCCAGCGTCAGGGTCGCGGCCACGTTCACGAACTGGCCGACATAGGTCGAAAAGCCCAGGTGATCGACCGACCAGGTGATCTTGCCATGCGCCGAATCCAGCGCGTACGTGCCGGCGCGCACCTCGGCGGGAACCCGCGTCATGGCGTCCTGAGCCTCGGCGGCGGGAGACATCATGGCGGCGGCGCCGGCGCCAAGGGTCAGGGTCGCGGCGACGACCAGCATTGAAACTCTCATTGGCGGAAGCCTCCTCGAATTGCACCTAAGACGGATACGGATAAGCCCAGCCCAGCACAATCTCAAGGCCGGGTTGCTTCACGATCGTGTACAGACCCGTAATGCGCGGAACGGCGGCAATTCACGATAGGACGTGAGAAAGGATACCCGGCAGATCTCGCATTCATTCCGACATCAGGGCCGAGCGTTCGGAACCATGGCGACCTCTGCCTGAACGGTCGCGTCCGCGTTCTCCAGCACCGAGAGAGAGCGCACCGCGATGCGCTCGGCCTCCAGGGCCGCGATCCAGGCGAACACAGCTTCGGCCGGAGCCGCCTCGATTCGCACCTCCACCTGACCATCGGCCTCGGTGATCGCCGCCTGAAGTCCGTGATCCTGAGCAAGCCGGGCCACGCGCGTCTGGGCCGATCCGACAGCGCTCGGCGTCACGGCGGGCTGGACCGACGCCTGAACCGTCGCATGAGCCTGGGCGGCGTCGCCATAGTCCTCGATAGCGTCGCGCCGCCAAGTCAGTAGTGGGGATATGACAGCGAACCAGAGCACGAAAGCCGCAACAGCCACCGCCATCACCGCCAGCATCAGGCGCTCGCGCGGCGTGCGCGCGGACCAGGCGTCGGACAGGCGGGCGATCGCGGAGTTAGACGCCGTCATGCCGTCGCTCCGATCACCAGGTCGCTGACGATGCGGCCGTTGTCCTCTTCCAGGGTGCTGGCCTCGGTCACGGTCAGGCGCTGCTCGGACAACAGGGCGCCGATGCGGTCTGGGTCGCCATAGTCGCCGTGGCTGAGGGTCGCCCGGATCGTGCCGTCGGGATCGAGAAACAGTGCGTCCAGCTCGGCGCCCTCGACCTGTTCGATCGCAGCGAACAACGCCGAGGCGACGCGCGAGAAGCCGCCGCGCGCGGCGTCGCCGGCCATACGGCGCTCGGCCTCGGCGACGGGATCGGCGCCGGGCGCCATATCGGGCCAGGCGCGCCGCGCCAGGGCTTCGGTCTCACGGTCGGTCCGGGCCGCGGCCCGATCATGCCGCCAGGCGTCGGCGGCTAGGAACATCAACGGCGACAGGAGCAGCAGGCCCGCCAGCACGGCGACCAGTCGCCATTCCCGCCACCCGCCCGTGTAGCCGGCGGCGGCGCGGGGCAACAGATTGATGGGCGGCGCCGACGCCGCCTGAATCAGCAGCCGCTCGATCACCTCCGGGCGCGTCTCCTCATGCAGGGCGAGGTCGCCGCCCATCACGGAGGCCAGTTCGGCCTCCACCGCCACGGCCAGCCGGCGGGCGCGGACGACGGTCTCGTCGCCGATCGGAACGGCCAGGGCCTGACCGGGATCGACCGGGGGCAGGATAGCGAGGGACGCTGGGGTGATGACGTCGGGGGTCACGCCCAGACGACGACAGTGGTCCAGCCAGCGCGCCAGGGCCTCCGGCGCCAGCACCGCGACCAGTCGCTGATCGCCGTCGGTCTCGCCCAGCGCGATCAGCGACTGATCGGTCGATCCGGCAAGGGCGTCCTTCAGCATCCAGCCGGCGGCCGCGCGATCCTGGGCGTCGCTGCGGGCGGCGAGCGTCAGCCAGCGCACCGTGACCTCGGTGCCCTGGACAACCACGACGGTTCGGATCGCCCCCTGCGACGGGCGGCCCTCGGTCAGGCGGCCGCGCGCCAGCACCTGCCCCTGGGCGTCGAAGGTCAGCCAATCGGCCGAGGGCGGATCGCGGTCCTCGAGCAGGATCAGGCGCGTCGCGCTCATTCGGCCAGGCTCCAGCGGCGGGCGACGGTGCGGACCGGCCCCGCCAGCGGCGCCTCCAGCAGCGCTGTCGAGACCGCCTCGGCGTCGGCGTAGGTCACGCGCGTCTCCAGGGCGAAGAAGCGGGTGCGGACCGTGACTTGGTCGTAAAGCGCGTCCGACGGCGAGACGGCGGCCATCAGCGGCTCGGCCCAGAAGGCGTTGACGTCGGTCCAACCCTCGGCCGGACGACGCACGATGACCTGACGCGCGGCTCCTTCGCCCAGGGCGCCGCCGCTGAGCATGACCAGCAGGGGCGCCTGGGCCTCGGTCAGGGTATTGACGTTGATCGGCGACAGGTCGGTGGTTGGCAGTGCGCACAGGTGGGGCCGCAAGGTCACATAGGTCGCGGAATCGAACCCGCGCACCGCGCGCAGTTCGCTGACTTCGGCCAACAGCGTGCCGCTGGTGCGATAGGGCCGCCTGCCGCCCGCATAGGCCCCATCCTCAGCGCCGCCGGCGACCGGCGTCTGATCGCTGTCGATCCAGTCGGTGACGGCGGCCGCCAGGGTTGCCCCGGCGCCCACCCCCAGGGTCCGAGCCAGGGCCGTGAACTGCGCCGCGCCCTGGGGCCGGGCGTTCAGGGTTTCTCCCTCTCCCTCCACCAGACTGTTGAGGTTGAAACAGGCCTGGCCGTCGCTCAGGGTCGCCTGGATCGCGCCCTCCTCGATCGGAAAGTTCAACGGCCGTCCGTTCCATTCGGGCGTCAGGGGCGTGCGCCGCGGATCGACCTGGGTCAGGTGGGCGATCTCAACCCGGGCCAGGTCCTCGGCGCCCAGCGCATACCACTGGGCCTGCGCCGTGGTCTCGGCGTTGGCGGCGCGGCGCAGGGCGAAGCGGACATCGTCGATCAGAGCCGTGGCCACCACCGCCATGACGGCGACCAGCAGCAGCACCGTGAGCAGCGCCATGCCCCGTTCGCGCGCCGGCCGTCTCATGCGCCGACGCCGACGAGAAACAACTGGCTGACCCGACCCTGATCGCGCGTGTCGAGCGTCAGGCGCACGGCCTGTGGCAAGCTGCGCTCCAGGGTGGGGGTCCAGGCCGGACTTTCGGCGCCGCGGTCCAGAAAGGCGATCTCGGCGGCGCGGATCCCCTCCTGCAGGACTTGCGGCGGCAGGGTGGCGGCCCCGTCCAGCAGAGGCTGGGCGCGCCGCTCCAGCCGGCCCTCGACCAGCCAGTACTCGACCCGCTGCATCGACGGCCGCGCCTCTGCGCCGGGATTGACCCAGCCGGCGCGGGTCAGGGCCAGCAGCCGCTGCCCCTCGCCGCCGGAGAAGGCCTGGGGTTCAGCGCGGCCCTGGTCGTCGCGCACGCGCCGGTCCGTCGCTTGGGCAAGATCGGCGCGCAGCAGGGCCCGGGTGGTCTGCAGCCCGGCCGTGGCGCGGTTGGCGACCTCCACGGACTGGCGATTGTCGATGCTGACAGCCAGCACGCTGACCCCGGCCACCGCCAGGATGGCGAAGATCGACAGGGCGACCAGCACCTCGACCAAGGTGAAGCCCGATGCGCGGGTGCGACGGGTCACGCCTCGACCCCGCGGAATACGGTCAGGCTGGCGGCCTGCTGGCCCTCCAGGCTGACGGCGACATCGATGCGCAGAATTTCCGGACGGGCCGTGGGCGACACCGTCCGCGTCCAGGTCCAGTCGCGGCCGGCCAGGGTCTCGCGGCCCTCGTCGATCCCCGGCTCGGGCGGCGCGGTGGCGATGACGGCCTCGATGGCGCGGTTCTCGGCGACGATCCCGCCCAGGGCGCGGGTCTCGGCGTGGATGGCCGCCCGGGTGTTCTCGCCACCCAGGTTCAACAGCGCCATCGCGCCCAGGCTGAACACGGCCAGGGCGACCAGCAGTTCGATCAGGGTGAAGCCGCCGCGCCTAGCCATGAACCCGCACGCGACCCTGATCGTCGATCCGGACCGAGGCCGGCTGTTCGGCGCGCAGTTCGATGGTGGCCGGGGCGCTGAGCCCGCTGGGGTCGAACAGGATCAGCCGCTCGGCGTCGCCCGCCAAGTTCGGCGACACGCCCTCGGGCCAGGCCTGGCGGCGCAGCGGTCCCTCGGACACGGCGCTCCATTCACCCCCCGACATCTGCACGAAGGCGTAGCCCTGGGCGTCCAGGCGGGCGGCGACGGGGCGGTTGGTCAGCATGGCGTCCTCGCGGGCGTGGATCAGGCGGGCGGCCAGGCGTTCGGCCGCGGTCAGGGCGTCGGGGCGGGGATCGGGCAGGGACAGCGCGACCACCGAGGCGGCCAGACCGATGACGGTGATGGTCACCATCAACTCGACCAGGGTGAAGCCCGGCCGGCGAGCTCTAGCCCCAGGTGCCGATGTCGGCGTCATTGCCCTCTCCCCCCTCGCGGCCGTCGGCCCCGAGCGAATAGATGTCGAACGGCCGCCCGTCGCGACCCGGCCGTTGATACTGATAGGGATTTCCCCACGGGTCCTCGGGCAGGCGGCGGATGTAGCCGCCCTCGCGATAGCGTTCGGGCCGCGCCAGCGAGGCCGGCGGTGTCAGCAGAGCATTCAGCCCCTCGGCGCTCTCCGGGAAGGTCAGATTGTCGAGGCGGTAGGTCTCCAGCGCCGTCTCCAGCACGGCGATATCGGCCCGGGCTTTTTCGCCCATGGCCCGGTCCTGGGTCGGCAGCACGTTGATCGCCACCACCGTGGCCAGCAGGCCGATGATCACGATGACGACCATCAGCTCGACCAGGGTGAATCCATTGGGCTTTCTGGCGCTACCGCGACGAACGCGGTTCGTCGCTGCTTGAGCGCAAGTGGCCTCGGTCCTCATGCAGCGAGCCACCGCGTGGCGAGCGGTAGGACTAACGTCCTTCAAGCGGCGAGCGATAGGACCAACGTCAAGCATCTTGCCTCCTCACCCCATCGCCAGGGTGTTGATCTGAAGGATGGGCAGCAGGATCGACAGGATGATCAGCGCCACCACCCCGCCCATGACCACGATGATGGCCGGCTCCAGCAGGCTCAGCATCACGGCGGTGAAGGTGTTGAACTCGCGCTCCAGATAGTCGGCGGCGCGGTCCAGCATGGTCTCAAGCCGGCCGCTGCTCTCGCCTGAGGCGGCCATGTAGACCAGCAGCGGCGGGAACACCTCGGTGCGGCGCATGGCGGCGGACAGGCCACCGCCCTCGCGCACCGATACGGCCATCCGTACGACCGCGTCGCGCAGCACCCGGTTCTCCACCGTGCGGCCGGTGATGGTCAGCCCTTCCAGCACCGGCAGGCCGCTCGACAGCATGATCGACAGGGTGCGGGCCATGGCCGCGCCGTTCAGGTCGCGGATCAGCCGGCCGACGACCGGAAGTCGCAACAGCCCGGCATCGACCTTGAGCCGGAAATCCTCGCGCCTCAGGCCAAAGACGAAGGCGGCCACGCCCAGACCCGCCACGATCAAGGCCAGCCAGCCCCAGGCGCGCATCGCCTCCGACACCCCGATGACCATGCGCGTCAGCAGCGGCAGGGTCTGGTTCATGTCGGCGAACTGGTCGACCACCTTGGGCACCACGAACGTCATCAGGGCCACGATGACGCCGACGGCCACGACCGACAGCACGGCCGGATAGACCAGGGCGGTGATGACCTTGCCGCGCACCTGCTCCTGGCGCTCCAGATGGTCGGCCAACCGGTCGAGCACCTGCGGCAGGGCGCCGGACGTCTCGCCCGCCGCGACCATGGCGCGGTACAGGGGCGGAAAGGCCCGGGGCTGGCGCGCCATGGCGTCGGACAGACGCTGGCCCTCCAGGACCGAGGCGTGGACGCCCTCCAGGACCCGCTTCACCGGGGCCCGCTCGGACTGGAGCGCGATGGTGCGGATCGCCTCTTCCAGGGGCGACACGGCGATCAGGGTCGACAGCTGGCGGGTGACCAGGGCCAGGCCCTTGGCGCCCAGGCGCGGCGCGCGAACCCTGGCCACCGCTTCGGTCTTGGCGCGGCCGGTCGCGGCGGGCGCCAGCTCCAGCGGCAACAGCTTCCTGCGGTCCAGCGCGGCGCGCGCGGTCGCCTCATCCGGCGCGGCGACCCGGCCGCGTCGCGTGCCGCCCGCGGCGTCCAGCGCCAGATAGTCAAACGCCGCCATGGTCGGCTCCCTCGCGGGCCGGAGCGGGCGCGTCCTGACGAATGACACGCACCGCCTCCTCCAGGCTGGTCACGCCGGTGAGGACCATTTCGCGGGCGCGCTGGACGAAGCTGGTCGAGCGTCGGAAACCGGCGGCGGCGATCTCGCTCTCGTCGGCGTCGGCGACGATCAGGCGACGCACGGCGTCGTCGATGCGGATCGCCTCATAGACGCCGATGCGGCCGACGTAGCCCTGCTGCCCGCAGGCGTCGCAGCCGACCGGCCGCCAGACCATGGCCCCGGGCTCCAGCCCCGCGCTGGCGGCGGTGGCGGCATCGGCCGGTTCGGGCCGGCGACAATGGGGGCACAGCTTGCGCACCAGCCGCTGGGCCATGATCAGCCTGAGGGTCGAGGCCAGCAGGAAGGGCTCCACTCCCATGTCGCGCAGACGGGTGACGGCCCCGGCCGCGTCGTTGGTGTGCACGGTCGACAGCACCAGGTGGCCGGTCAGCGACGCCTGGACCGCGATCTGGGCGGTCTCGACATCGCGGATCTCGCCGACCATGACCACGTCCGGATCCTGACGCAGGATGGCGCGCAGGCCCGAGGCGAAGGTCATGCCGACCTTGGTGTTCACTTGGGTCTGGCCGACGCCTTCCATGGCGTATTCGACCGGATCCTCGATCGTCAGGATGTTGCGGCTGGCGTCGTTCAGCAGGGCCAGGCCGGCATACAGGCTGGTGGTCTTGCCCGAGCCTGTGGGGCCGGTGACCAGAATGATGCCGTTGGGCTCGGTCAGGGCCGCGCGGAAATGCTCAAGCGACACCGGATCCATGCCCAGCTCCTCGAGCTTCAGCCCGGCCTGCTCCTTGTCGAGGATGCGCAGCACCACCCGCTCCCCGGCCCGCGACGGCAGGGTCGAGACCCGCACGTCCAGAGACTTGCCGCCGAGGGTCAGGGGGATGCGGCCGTCCTGCGGCACCCGGCGCTCGGCGATGTCCAGCCGGGCCATGACCTTGACCCGCGACACCAGCATGGGCGTGATCCGCGCCGGCAGCCGCAGCGCCTCGCGCAGCACGCCGTCGCGCCGCATGCGCACCACCAGGGCGCTCTCATAGGGCTCGATGTGGATGTCCGAGGCCCCGGTGCGGGCGGCCTCGGCGATCAGGCCGTTGATCAGGCGGATCACCGGGGCGTCGTCGGTGGTGTCCAGCAAATCGGCGGCCGCCGGCAGCTCATGCGCCAGGGTGTCCAGATCGCTCGGCAGGTCGAAGTCCTCGGCCGAGGACGCCATGCCGTGATCGACATAGGCCTCCGACAAGCGACGGTCGAACTCGGCCTGGGCCAGGGGCTCGACGCTGACCGGGCGGCCCAGCACGCGCCGCGCCTCGGCCAGGGCCAGCGGATCGCCGCCCTGACGCAGGCCCAGCCGCGCCCGCTCGCCCATCTCGATCAGCACCACGCCGTGGCGCTTGGCGAAGGCGTAGGGCAGGACGGGGTCGGTCCGCGCCTCGGTCATGGGCGGCCCGAGGGGATCTGATCCGGCCGGAGCTGAACGGGCGGCAGGGGCTCGGCCGTGACCTGCCCGGGGACCAGGCCCGTGGGCGTGGCGGTGACCTCGCCCGGAACCGGCGGCGGGGGCGGAATGGCGCCGAAATACTCGCGCACCATCTGGTCCAGGCTGGGCTCGGACAGCGGGTCCGCGATGCGCTGTCGCTGGCGCATATAGTCCCAACGCTCGGCGCTGAGCCGCGCCGCTTCGTCGGGCGTGCGCACGATCGTGGGCCGGATGAAGACCATCAGATTGGTCTGGCCGCGCTCGCGCGAGGTCGAGCGGAACAGGTTGCCGATCACCGGGATGTCGCCCAGCAGAGGAATGCTCTCGACAGTCTGGGTGTCGTTCTGGTCCAGCAGGCCGCCGGCCACGGCGATGTCGCCGTCGTCGACGATCAGGGTGGTCTCGATCTCGCGCTTGTTCAGCACCAGGTCGCTGGCGTTGGCGGTCAGCAGACCGTTCACGCTGGAGACCTCCTGACGGATTTCCAGGGTGATGGCCCCCTCGGCGTTGATGCGCGGCCGCACCTCCAGTTTCACGCCGATGTCCTGGCGCTGGGTGGTGCGGAAGGGGTTGGCGTTGTTGTCGGCCAGAACCTCGCCGGTGGTGATCGGCACTTCCTGGCCGACCAGGATGGTCGCCGCCTCGTTGTCCAGGGTCATCAGCGAGGGCGTCGACAGCAGGTGGGAATTCCCGTCCGCCTTGACCGCGTTGATGATGGCCCCGAACAGGCCATCGCCGCCCAGGCCGCCGCCCCCGCCACCGATCAGACCCCGCGCGCCCAGGATCGTATCCAGGGCGGCGTCGCGCAGATCGTCGAGCAGGGGCGAATCCTCGTCGAGATTGTTCTGCCCCGCCACCGCGCCCGCGATCGGCAGGATGCCCGGCATGTTGGAGAAGTTGGTCGCGGCCAGGGGATTGCCGTCGCGGCCGGCGACCAGCCACTGGACGCCCAGCTGGCGCACGGCGTCGTCGGACAGTTCGACAACGATGGCCTCGACCAGGACCTGCTGGCGGCGGGTGTCGAGCCGACGCACGACCTCGGCGATCATGCGCTGGGTCTCGGGCGGGGCCGACACCACCAGGGCGTTGGCCCCGGGAAACAGGGCGATGTTGGCGCGGGCGCCCGGCGTGGGCCCCGTGGCGGCGGGCGTGATCGGCGCCGCGCCGTCCTCGCCGGTCTCGACCGCGGCGCCTTGGGTCGCCGCCAGGACGCCGGTGGTCTGGCCGACGATCTGCTGCAGCATCGGCACGATCTGATCGGCGCTGGCGTGGTCCAGGAAGATGACGCGCACATCGCCGGCGCTGCCCGCGCGACCGTCCAGGTCCTGGATCAGGGGTCGAACCCGCGCCACCGCGTCGGGATCACCGCGCAGGATGACCGAGTTGGAGCTCTCGACCGGCACCACCGTGACCATACCCTGGCCCGGCTGGCCGCCGGCCGGGGCCAGCAGCTCATTCATCACCCGGGCGATCTCGCGCGCCGATGAACTGGTCAGGGTCACGACCTCGAAAGACGAGCGATCGACATCGATGCTGGCGATCAGCGAGCGGATCCGGCTGAGATTGTCGGCGAAATCGGCGACGACCACGGTGTTGCCGCGCGGGTTGGCCGTGACCGACCCTTGGGCGCCGACCAGAGGCGCAATGGTCTCGGCGGCCGAGGTCGCGTCGATGTTCCTCAGTCGGAACACCTCGGTGGCGAAGCCCTCGGCGCCGCCGGTGGCCGGGGCCTGGGCGGCGCCCTCGGCCGGGGCGACGCGATAGGCGCCCGAGGACGTCCGGGCCACCACCAGGCCGTTGGCCCTCAGCGTCGACAGGAAGACCTCGAACAGCTCGGTGCGCGACAAGGGGCGGTCCGAGACCACGCTGACCGTGCCCGAAACGCGCGGATCGATGATGAAGGTCTGACCCGTGGTGCGGGCGATGTCCTGAATGAAGGCGCGGATGTCGGCGCCTTGAACATTCAGGGTCTGGGCCTGGGCCCATGCGGGCCCGGCCGTCATCAACGGCGGCGTCGCGGCCAGGATGGCCGCCAGGGCCGGGATCAGAAGGCGTTTCACGACCGGTCCAGCCCCGCCGTCAGGGTGAGGGGTCGGCCATCACGCTCGATCTGGAGCTCGACCGAACGACGCCCGGCGAAACGCAGCGCCAGCATGGCCTTGGACACCCGCCCGTTCAGCGGTCGATCGTCGATGGCCAGGATGACGTCGCCCGCCTCCAGGCCCGCCGCGCCAAGCATGGCCTGGGGGCCCGAAACGATCTGGCCGCCGCCCTCGCGCGGTTGCAGACCGATGGCCGCCAGCGCCTGTTTCGGATCGACCGCCTCGACCGCCCCGCCGCTGGTTGGGGTGACGATTTGATCGGTCGCGGGCGTCGGCGGCGCGGGCGGCGTCGGCCGAGCCGGAGCATCGACGGAAGCCTGACCGAACCCCAGACGGCTGCGGGAGGCGCCCCGCGCCAGAACCACGTGGTCGGCGCCGACCTCGGCCAGGATCAGGCCCGGCTCGACGGCCTCTCCGACCGCGATCGACACCTGGCGTCCATCGGGCAGGCCGATGATCGCCGAACCGCCGCCTTCGCCGCCCGCGCGCAGGCCGAACAGGCTGAGCGCGCCGCCCGCCGACGCGGTGGCCTCGGCCAACGCCCCCTGGGCGCCGACCCGGAAGAAGGGATCGAATCCGGCGCTGGGCTGAAGGGCCGGGAGGGTCGGCGGGGGGGCCGACGTAAGCGATGTCGCCGGGGCGGATGGCGGCGTGGCCATCACCCAGCCAACCGCCGCGATCTGCGCCGTGATCACACCGCCGACAGCGGCGTAACGCAGCGCCGTTGAGCGGTCGAACTTGAGAATTCGGACAGTGCCTCCGACCCTGCGCTTGGGCAGCGACAGCGTCGGGAGACGCCAGGCCTGGTCCTGTGACAATGCGCTGAACACGGAGTTTTCCCACCGACGATCCGTCGAGGCGGGTCTTAGCGCGGGGATGATGACGCTACTCGCTCGCCGCGATGACGGCTGCGCGACAGGCTTGTGACAGCGTCCTCCCCGGCCCGCGCGGCCGGGGAGGACGCCCGGTCGATCAGAAGCTCGCCTTCAGACCCAGCGACAGGCTGGTCCCACGGTCGTAGCGGTTGATGTCGATGCGGTTGACCTGCTCCTGGTACTCCTCGAACTCGGTCCCCAGCAGATTGCGGGCCTCGAAGCTGAGCTCGATCTCGCGACCGAAGGCGTCGAAACCCTTGCGGTAGACGAAGTCGAGATTGACGCCCGGATCGAACAGCAGATCGGGTTCGCCCGGCCGTCCGCGCGCAACCGACCGCTCCGAGGCGTAGTTGACCAGGATGGTCGCCTGGGACCGGGCCAGGTCGTCCTCAAAGCCGAACTGCAGGTTGGCCAGGTGCTCGGACTGGCCCTGCAACTGGTCGCCGTCGCGGAAGTAGTTGGTCGCCGGCTGGGCCACCCCCGCGCTGGACAGCGGGAAGACCACGTCGTCGGCGCCCACGTCCAGCTGGCTGTCGGTGTAGGTGTAGTTGGCCTGGATCAGCCAGCGCTTGGAGTCCCAGAAACCGCCCTGCATCGGGCTGTCGAAATAAATCTTGCCGTCGATCTCGAAGCCGGTGAGCGTGGCCGCGGGGGCGTTGATGTAGGTCTGCTGGACGACCGACCCGATGTCGTTGATGGCCGACTCGACGGGGCGATCCAGATCCTTGTGGAACACACCGGCGGTCAGATACTGGCCCTGGGCGAAATACCACTCCAGCCGCGCGTCCAGATTGGTCAGTTCGGTGTCGGTCAGGAACGGGTTGCCGATGAACAGGCGGTCGCTGTCAGGATCGAGATACTGTTGCGGCGCCAGTTCGCGGAACTGGGGACGTCCGATGGTCTGGGATGCGCCCAGGCGCAATTGCAGGTCCTCGGCGAAGTTCCAGGTCAGGGTGCCGGCCGGCAGCCAGTAGGAGTTCTCAATCGAGGTCGGGATAAACGGCGAAGCGCCCCCGAACAGATCGAACGGCGTCACCGTCTGCACCGCGTCCTCATAGCGCACGCCGATCGCCGTGCGGACCAGGGGGATCAGCTCCGCGTCGATCTGGGCGTAGGCTGCATCGACCTGAAGCTCCGCCTCATAGGCCGCTGCGCCGTCCGAGCCGGTGATCTCCACCAACTGGATCAGGCCCGGGCCCTGGTTGAAGTCGGCGAAGAAGAAGTCCACGCGCTGGCGCTGGAACTCTTCCGACAGACCGCTGCCCTGAAAGCGGAAGATGCGGGTTTCGGAGTCCCGCTCGTTGTCGAGGGTCTCGGCCCCGACCGAGAACACGATCTCGCGCAGGTCCGACAGCGGCAGGGTGTATTTCAGGTCGACGCCGCCGCTGAGGACGTTGTCGTCCAGCTCGCTGAATGAGGTGGAGTTGCGCTGACCCTCGTGGAACGGCACGCCGTCGTCGCCGACCGAGTAGCGGATGTACTTCTCGTACGGCGCGTTGCGCTCGGTCATGGCGTAGGCCGCGCGCCAGTCGATCTCCAGATTGCCGAAGGCGTGCTCGCCGGCCAGCTGGGTGTTGAACAGCTGCCGCTCGTACCAGGCGGTGAAGTCGTCGCGGACCAGGTTGTTGCCCGGCGCATCGAAGTCGAAGCCCGCGCGGGTGCGCGCCTCCTTGGTGGTGCGGCGGACATAGAGATTGGTCCAGCGCACCAGATGGTCGCCGTTCTCCAGGCTCAGGCCCAGCAGGCCGTCCCAGCCGACATTGTTTTCGGTCGACATGAAGTCGTAGCTGCGACGGGCGACCAGTTCGTCGAGGTCGAGGAAGCCCTCGCCCTGCACGCCGGATCGGGTCTGCCAGCCGTTATCGTAGCCGAGCACCCCGATGATCCCCAGGGTGGCGCCCCCGATGTCGGCCGAACGACCAGCCGAGATGTCGAAGCCGAAATCGACCGGGATACGGCGCTGGCGTTGCAGCAGATTCAGTGGCGCGTTGACGAAATCCCAGCCGATCTGCTGGATTTCCTGATCGGTGAAGTTCGCGCCGGCGACGATGCGGTTGCCGGTGGCCAGGGCCGCCTTCAGCTCGCCGGGCATGTCGCGCGTGCCGTCGTCGAAGCCGGTGAAATCGGTGCGCGAGCCGTAGTAGACCAGCCCATCCTTGCCCGTCGTCTCTGTGTTGCCGCCGATGCCGACGCCGAGCGTCAGGAAGGGCTCGGACGGGGTCGAGATGGTGGTCAGGTCGATCACGCCGCCGCCGAACTCACCCGGATAGTTGGGCGAATAGGTCTTCTGGACGGTGACGCCGGCCAGGATACTGGACGGGAACAGGTCCAGCGGCACCACGCGCTGCAGCGGCTCGGGGCTGGGCAGGGGCGACCCGTTCAGGCGGGCCGAGGAATAGCGCTCTCCCAATCCGCGAACATAGACGAAGCGACCTTGGGAAATGGTCAGGCCGGTGACGCGGGTCAGGGCCTCGGCGGCGTTGGCGTCGCCGGTGCGCTCCAGGTCCTCTGTGGTGATGAAGGCCGCGACTTCGGAGGTCTGGCGCAGGGGCTGGGGAATGTAGCGACCCAGAACCACGATCTCCTCGACCTGCGTCACCTCGTCCTGAGGGGCGGTGTCGACGGTTTCCGGCTGGGGCGGCGGGCTGGGATCGGTGGTCTGGGCGAGGGCCAGACCCGGAGCGATCAGGGCGCTGGTCGCGAGCAGCAGCGCGCCCAGGCGGGGGGTGGTCATCTTCATGGGATCAGGCCTTCGAGAGGGGCGCATCGGACAGGGCGAAAGATGAGAGCCGGGCGGCGGGAACATCCCGCCGCCCGATCACCCTCAGCAGGTCGCGTCGGAGGTCAGGCCGCAGGTCCAGCCGTCCCACCAGTCGTCGGCCGCGTCGCGGACCGCGCCGATGTAGTCCACGGCCGTGAAGGCGCTGTTGAACGTCGTCGGATTGGTCGCCGTGACCGCATTCTCATTGGCGCCGTTGATGAACATCTGCGTCAGGGTCGAGGTCCCGTTGGCGGTGTTGTTCTGGCCGGCGTTGAAGTAGGCCGCCGTCGCCGAGGCGCCGATCGAGGAGGCGCTGTCGGAGAACGGCGTCGGGCAGGAGAAGTAGACCGAGTTGAAGGTCGGATTGGCCGCTGCGGTGTTTGCGCCGTCGATGCGCAGGCAGGCGCCGCCGGTTCCCATCCGCGTCGAGACCGAGTTCAGCAGCAGGAAGTCGGTGCCCGAGTTCAGGATGATGTTGTCGCCGCCGGCCTGACGGTGGACCAGGGTGGCGTTCGACACCTGCGGGAAGGAGCACAGGGCCGGATTGCCGGCGCAGCTCATTTCGAAAATGCGGTCGCCGCCGTTCTCGCGCTGGACCGCGATCAGGAACTGCATCGTCCCCTGCCAGCCGGTGTCGGTGTCGAAGCTGTCGTCGTCGATGCCGGTGAAGACGATGTGCTTCAGGTTCACCCGACCGCCGAAGTTCTCGATGCCGTCGTCGGAGCTGTTGTGGACCTGAACGTATTCGACCGTGGTGCCCGAGCCGATCCCGGCCAGAGTGATGCCGTTCAGCTCATTGCCCGGCAGCACCTCGAAGCCCGGGTGCATCACCCGCACATAGCGCAGGCGGCCCGAGTTATCCGCCGGGGTGTTGCCGCCGTAAAAGGCATTGGTGCCCTCGACCTGGGCTTCGCAGGCGATGTTCGGGGGGGTCACGCCGGCCGGGCAGGCGTTGGTCGGGGCGCGGCCGAGGATGACGATGCCGCCCCACTGGCCGATCGAGTCCACGCCGGTCTCGCCCAGCACGCTCTGACGGCTGGTGAAGATCACCGGATTGTCGTCCTCGCCCTCGGCGAAGATCTGCGAGCCGCGGTTGATGACGAGGAAATCGGCGCCGCTGGAGCCGAAGATGGTGACGCCCGGCTCGATGGTCAGGATCCCCTGCGCACTGCCGGCGCGCGGTGCGGACGGATCCGGCCCACGGTCGGTGCCGACATCGGTGCGCCCGCCGAGCGAGTAAATGGTGCCGTCGCGCTCGGGCACCACCAGATTTCCGGTGATGGTGGCGGGCAGCTGGCAATTGCGCAGGTCGTTGATGACGCCGACATTGGAGAAACCGGTCGGGCAATCCGGCGCGGCTCCGCCGCCGCCGCCGCCGTTACCGCCATCGCCGCCGCCATTGCCGCCGCCGCCGCCGCCGAAGCCGCCTTCCCCGGGCGAGGCGACTTCGGAACTGCCGCAGGCGGCGAGGGCCAGCGTCGCCGCGCCGGCCAAGAGAAACTTCGTGATGCGAGACATAGGAGGGTATCCCCGGCTGAGACTGATGCGGTCACGGAGCCGCGCTCACCGTCGACCCCCGACCCGCCCCATGCCCGGGCTTTGCAATGATTGAATGACACCCTTCTCCGGGATTTCTCGAATATTATCAGGGTTCTGACATAATAAATTCGTCGTAACCGCAAGGTCGGCCGACCCGGTGCCGCGCGGGTGCGTCGGCCGTTTATCGTGCGCCCACCGTGGCTTCATGCCGCTGGCCGCCACGCACATAGGTCAGGGAGACGGCCCGGCCCATCGCCAGCTCGTCGGCCAGTTCCTGAAGGCGTTCGGGATCGTGAAATTCCATGCCGTTGAGTCCGACGAGGGTGTCGCCGGGACGCAAGCCCGCCTTGGCCAACACGTCCACTCGCGCGCCCGGGCGCCAAACGAATCCTCGCTCCTGCCCTCGGCGCACCGGCCGCAACGCCGAGGTGAAGGAGGTGGCGTCGCCCGCGCCGCGTGGACCGTCCAGGCGCGACCGGGACGCGCCGACGTCCGTCAGCCAAGAGGGAGCATCGCCAGCCGATACGTCAGGCGAGCCTGTCTGCGGGGGTTCGGTCGTGAATTCGACGCGGACACGGCGCTCGCCCAACGTCAGGATGACGTGGTCGGACGCCACACTGGACAGTATCGCGCCATCCGGAAGAAGCGCGTCGATCCGCACGGCATGCTGTCGCCCATCCTCCATCGCGAGGATGGCGGAGGACGCGGGCCCCGCCTGGCGCACGCCAAACAGCCTGTACTGAGTGGGGGCCGATGACACGCCGACATCGGGTGATTCCGCAAATGCCGTGTTCGCTACGGCCAGGCTCTCGACGGAGGGGTCCTGATCGACGACTGGCGCAGGGGAGAGCGGTGCGGGCGGATGGGTGGCGACGATCAGACACGCTCCGCCGACAGCCGTCAGCGCCCCGCCCAGCCCCCACTCGACCGCACGTCGGATCAACTCGCGTGAGAAGGATGGTGCGCGCATCACGTCATCCTGCCCGGGCGACGTCAGCCGCGCTCTCACTTTCGCACGACGATTTTGCGTTTGTTTTGCGACGATAGGGACAAGTCGATCGCTCAGACCCGCGCTCTGAAGCTCCGCGTGGCGGACTCGGCGCAATCTCGTGTCGACTGCGTCGTCAGGGGCTGGCCGTCCGCGCTAGGAGGCGGCGAACGGATCGTGAACCGGCATTGTAAAACCGGGTGCAAATAGCTGCAAAACAGCTTGGCTGCGTTGGTCAGGCAGACCGCTAAGTCTTTGAAAAGAATGGCGCGCCCGGAACGATTCGAACGTCCGACCCTCAGATTCGTAGTCTGATGCTCTATCCAGCTGAGCTACGGGCGCGCTGATCGCGTGTTTCGCGAAGGGCGGTCACCTAGCGGGCGCCGGGGCGCGATGCAAGAGGTCGTGCGAAAATCTCGCCTGGGCTTGGCGGGGAGGGGCGGGGGTTCTAGGGCGGAGGGATGAAGCTGATGACCCTCCTCAACGCGCCTCGTCGCGTTCTTGCCGCTCTGGTGACGACCGGCCTGATCCTGTCCGCCTGCGCCACGGGGCCGACTGAGCCCCCGGAATACGCGCGGGTCGGGCCGATGGTCTCGGCCGCCAATCCGCTGGCCGCGGAGGCGGGCATGGCAGTGTTGAAGCGGGGCGGATCGGCGGTCGACGCGGCCGTAGCCATCCAGGCGGTGCTGGGTCTGGTCGAGCCCCAGTCTTCCGGCTTGGGCGGCGGAGCGTTCATGATGCGCTACAGCGCCGTCACCGGCGAGCTCACCGCCTATGACGGGCGCGAGACGGCGCCGGCCTCGGCCACGCCCGAGCTGTTCTACGAGAACGGCGAACTGCTGTCCTATCGCAACGCCATCCTGTCGGGTCGTTCGACGGGCGCGCCGGGGGCGATCCCGATGCTGGCCCTGGCTCATCGCGACCACGGAAACCTGCCCTGGGCCGAGCTGTTCGTCGACGCCGAGCGGCTGGCGACCGAAGGGTTCACCGTCTCGCCGCGGCTGGCCGGGATGATCGCGTCGGAGGCGCCCCAGGCGTCCTCGCCCGACGCCCGGCGCTATTTCACCATGCCGGACGGCAGTCGGGTCCAGGCGGGCGACACCCTCAGCAACCCCGCCTACGCCGACACCCTGAGGCGCATCGCCGCGGGCGGCGCCGAGGCCTTTCAGACCGGGCCGATCGCCGAGGCCATCGTCGCGGCGGTTCAGGAAGGTCCGCGTCCCGGCGGCCTGACGACCCGGGACATCGCCGCCTATCAACCGCTGGAGCGCGGCGCCCTGTGCCGGCCGTTCCGCGTCTATGTCGTCTGTGTGCCGCCGCCGCCGTCCAGCGGGGTCGGTGTGCTGCAGTTCCTGGCCATGGCCGAGCACGCGCCCGAACTGGAGTACGGCCCGCAGGACGCTCGCGCCTGGATCGCCTTCGGCCGTCTTCAGCGCGCCATGTACGCCGATCGCGACCAGTATGTGGGCGATCCCGGCTTCGTCGGGGTGCCGGTGCAGGGGATGCTGGACGGGCGCTATACAGAAGGCCGCGCCGAGCTGGCGCTGTCCAGCCGGGGCCCGATCCCGGCCGGTTCGCCGCCCGGCGGCATCTTCACCGGCCCCGACGCCACTCAGGAGCCGGCCGGCACCTCGCACTTCGTCGTGGTGGATGCGCGCGGCAACGCGGTCAGCATGACCACCACGGTTGAGTCGATCTTCGGCTCCGGTCGGATGGCGGCGGGCTTCTTCCTTAACAACCAGCTGACCGACTTCTCCTTTACGCCCACCGACGCCTCGGGCGCGCCGGTCGCCAATGCGGTGGCGGCGGGCAAGCGGCCGCGCTCGTCCATGAGCCCGATCATCGTCATCGACAATCGGAACCGGCTGGTGACCGCCATCGGCTCGCCGGGCGGCAACGCCATCCTGGCCTATAATCTGAAGGCCCTCGTCGGCATGCTGATCTGGGATCTGCCGATCCAGGACGCCATCGACCTGCCCAATCTGGTGGCGCGCGGCGAAACGGTCGGCGCGGACACGGCGATGTTCTCGATGGAGATGGAGGCGGCCCTGGCCGAGGCCGGTCTGGCGCTCCGGCCCAACGACGCCGAGAACTCCGGCTTGCACGGCGTTCTGTGGCGAGATGGCCGCTGGACCGGCGGGGCGGATCGCCGCCGCGAGGGCGTGGTGCTGGATGCGCTGAGCCCCTTGCCGAGCATCCCCGCGCCCGAGATCGAGGCGCCGGTCGGCGAGGAGGTCATCCCGACCAACCGCGCCGGCGCGCGCTGAGGCGATGGATCGCGTCGTCTATGGCCGGCCGCCGCTGGTCTTCGATCCGCCGTCGGACGCGCTGCAGGTCTCGCCGTTGATCCCCGGCTCGGCGTCGCTGGAGGCGGTGGGGCCGGGTTCGCTGGACGAGACGGTGATCTACGCGCCGCCGGGCGTCGTCGAGCGACGGCATGTGCTGGCCCTCGCGCTAAGGGCGCTGAAGCCGGGCGGGCGGCTGGACGTCATGACGCCCAAGGACAAGGGCGGCTCGCGGCTGAAGAAGGAGTTGGCCGGCTTCGGTGTCGAGGTCGGCGAGACGGCCAAGGCGCACCATCGCCGTTGCGAGGCGGTCCGGCCGGACGCCGTGACGGGTCTGCACGCGGCCATCGCCGAGGGTGGGCCGCGCCGGATCGAGGCTCTGGACGCCTGGACCCAGCCGGGCATTTTCGCCTGGGACCGGATCGATCCCGGCTCCGCCCTGCTGATCGAGCACCTGCCGGCGCTCAAGGGGCGCGGCGCCGACCTCGGCTGCGGCTGGGGCGCGCTTGCCCGCGCGGTCCTGAGCTCGGAAAGGGTGGAGGCGCTGGCCCTGACAGACCTCGACCGGCGCGCCGTCGAGGCCGCCCGGCGTAACCTCGACGATCCGCGCGCCAACGTCGCCTGGGCCGATGTGCGGACGCTTGCGGCCTCCGGCGATCTGGATTTCATCGTCTCCAACCCACCCTTCCACGACGGCGGCGCCGAGGATCGACGGCTGGGCCAGGCCTTCATCGCCAAGGCGGCGGCGATGCTTAGAAAGGGCGGCGTCCTGTGGCTGGTCGCCAACCGGCACCTGCCCTACGAGCGGCCGCTGGCCGAGACCTTCTCGCGAGTCCGGCCGGTCGCGGACCGCAACGGATACAAGGTGTTCGAAGCGGTGCGCTGATGGACGGGCAGGCCGGCGTTCAGGAACCTTGGCCGGTCGCGCGCCGTTTCCCGACCTTCCACCCGGAGCGCCCGGTGTCCGACGTCGTCATCTCCCCCACCTTTGAGCCGCCCGCCGACGCCCTGGCCTTTTACGAGGAGAGCCTGCGGCTGCTGAAGGAATCCGGCATTCCGTTCCTGCTGTCGGGCACCTATGCGGTCACGGCCTACACGGGAATCAGCCGGCCGACCAAGGACCTCGACGTCTTCTGCAAGCCCGGCGACTATCCCCGCATCCTCGCCTTCTTCCAGGCGCGCGGCTATCGGACCGACGTCGAGGACGAGCGCTGGATCGCCAAGGTCTGGAAGGACGAGAAACACTTCTTCGACGTCATCTTCGCCATGTCCAACGGCACCATCGCGGTCAATGACAGCTGGTTCGGCGGCGACCGGATCACCGTCTACGGCCATGAGGTGCAAATCACCCCGCCCACGGCCCTGATCCTGTCCAAGGTCTTCATCCAGGACCGATATCGGTACGACGGCGCCGATGTGAACCACGTCATCCTGAAACAGGCCGAATCCATCGACTGGAAGAGCCTGCTGGATCAGATGGACCTGTATTGGGAGGTGTTGATGGCGCATCTCCTGAATTTCCGCTTCGCCTATCCGACCGAGCGGGGCCGGGTGCCCGGCTGGCTGATGACCGAGCTGGCCGAGCGGCTGGCGGCCCAGGTCGACCTGCCGCCGCCACGGGTGAAGGTGTGCCGGGGCCGGCTGTTCAGCCCGCGCGACTATGTCACCGACATCTCGGAATGGGGCTTTGGCGACGTGGTCGGCAAGGGCCTCGAAGAACGCCACGACCCGATACACTAGGAGGGCGCTATCGTTCGCCGCGCGGCGGCTCGCTACTTGAGCGCAGAAATACCCCGTTTCCCCGGCGAAAGCCGGGGCCCAGGACCGCGCGTACCGATGTCAGTCGCTTTAGACCACAGGCGCATTGCATGACCGATCCCCAGACCCCCCAGCCCGGCCTCGACGCTGGCCCGTCGAAGAAGCTTCGGGTCGCCGCCGTGGGCGACCTGCATGTCGGCGAGTCCAGCGAACGGCCGTATCGCGACCTGTTCGATCGGGTGCATGAGGACGCCGATGTCCTGGCCCTGTGCGGCGACCTGGTGAACTTCGGCAAGACGCGTGAGGTCGAGATCCTGATCGAGGATTTGCGCGCCTGCCGCATTCCGATGGTCGGGGTCATGGGCAACCACGAGCATGAGCACGGCCAGCCCGGAGTGGTCATGGACATGCTGTGCGAGGCGGGGGTCAAGATGATCGCCGACGGCCGCTCCTATGAGATCGAGGGCGTCGGCTTCGCCGGCGGCAAGGGCTTCGTTGGGGGTTTCGGCCGCTACATGCTCAGCTCGTTCGGCGAGGACGCGGTCAAGACCTTCGTCCAGGCGGCGGTGGAGGACGCCAACCAGATCGAAACCTCGATACGCTCGCTGCGGACCGAACGCTCGGTGGTGCTGCTGCACTATGCGCCGGTGGTCGACACCGTGATCGGCGAGCCGCCGGAGATCCACGCCTTCCTCGGCTCGTCGCGCCTGGCCGAGACCATCGACCGCTATGAGAACGTCAAGCTGGTGGTTCACGGCCATGCTCACCGGGGCGCCCCGGCGGGCGCGACCAAGGGCGGCGTGCCGGTGTTCAATGTCGCCCTGCCGGTGCTGCGCGAACTGGGCGATCTGCCCTATCGCGTGTTCGAGGTCTGAGTTTTTCGGGCCCCACTTCCCTTATCGCCCGGCCTCCGCTATCAGCCCCGCTCCGATGCGAGCGGTCGTGGCGGAATTGGTAGACGCGCAGCGTTGAGGTCGCTGTGGGGCAACCCGTGGAAGTTCGAGTCTTCTCGACCGCACCATCGATCATCTGAAGGGTCAGCCGTCGGCTAACTGAGCGATATCTGAGGGGAGGGCGAGGCGATGAGCATCGAGACCGCGCGCCCGCCTGGCTTGAACCTCGACGTCGCAGCCGACCCGAACGATCCGCACCGCGACGACTACGCCCTGTCGGCCGCCTTCGTCGAAAAGGTGGTGGACGCGGCCGACGCCGGCGACGCCGCGCGGCTGGCCGAACTGCTGCACGAGCTGCACCCCGCAGACATCGCCGACCTGATGGGCTTTCTGACCGCCGAGCACCGCTCGGTCGTGGTCCAGAGCCTGCCGCCCGAGGTGCTGGCCGAGACCCTGCCCGAGCTGGACGACGGCATCCGCGAACAGGTGCTGGAGCGGGTGCCGCACCTGACCCTGGCCACCGCGCTGCAGGAGCTGGATTCCGACGACGCCGCCGCCGTGGTCGAGGATCTGGAGGACGATCAGCGCGAGCGTGTGCTGGCCGCCATGCCTGAGGTGGACCGGGCCGCCATCGAAAGCTCGCTGGGCTACGCCGAGGACACCGCCGGCCGCCTGATGCAGCGCGAGGTGATGGCCGCGCCGCAGTTCTGGACCGTCGGCGACACCATCGATCACCTGCGGTCCCAGGGCGACGACCTGCCCGAGCTGTTCTTCGACATCTATGTGGTTGATCCGGTCAACCGACCGATCGGCGGGGTGCCCGTCAGCCGCCTGTTGCGCGCGCGGCGCGATGTGCCGCTGACCGAACTGATGGAGCCGATCAATGAGATCGTCGTCGGCCAGGACCAGGAAGAGGTCGCCTATGTCTTCGAGAAATACCACCTGATCTCGGCCCCGGTGGTCGACTCGGCCGGGCGGCTGGTCGGCCAGCTGACCGTCGACGACATCGTCAACATCATCCAGGAGGAAAACCGCGAGGACATCCTGCGCCTGGCCGGTGTGTCGGACGAGGATCGCGGCTCCAACGTCATGGGCGTGGTGCGTTCGCGCATCCCCTGGCTGGTCATCAACCTGGGCACGGCGGTGATGGCCTCGCTGGTCATCGGCCAGTTCGCCGATCAGATTGAGGCCCTGGTCGCCCTGGCCATCCTGATGCCGATCGTGGCCTCGATCGGCGGCAACGCCGGGACCCAGGCCCTGACCGTGGCCGTCCGCTCTCTGGCTTCACGCGAATTGAGCGCCGCCAACGCCCTGCGCATCGTCGGCCGCGAGGTCGGCGTGGGCCTGACCAACGGCCTGACCATCGGCGTGCTGCTGGCGATCATCGCCGGGGTGTGGTTCGGGCGCGCCGACCTGTCGCTGGTCATCGGCCTGGCGGTGCTGATCAACATCCTGGCGGCCGCGCTGGCGGGCACGCTGATCCCGCTGCTGCTCGACCGGCTGGATCGCGACCCTGCGGTGTCCTCACCGGTGTTCGTCAGCTGGATCACCGACGTGGTCGGCTTTCTCAGCTTCCTCGGCCTGGCGACGCTGATTCTGCTCTAGGCGGCCGGTCCGGCCTCCGAAACCGGCTCCGCGAGGTCGAACTCGACCCGGAAATGCCGGTTCTCGCGGCGCAGTTCGTAGGCGAACTGACGACCCGGATGGACCTCCATGGCCCAGACATTGGTGTTGGACACGGTCATGTCCTCGCGGGTGAACATGTCGATCGAGAATTGATCGACCGGGAACTCCTGGCGCGTCTCGGTCCCGGCGTCGGCGGTGTCGCCGCCATACTGGGTGACGGTGTCCTCGGTCCCGTCGGCGTGACGGTGATCGTGCTTCAGGCGCAGGCCGTCGACGGTGCGGCTCACCACCCAGGTGCGCGAGCGGTCCTCGCCGACGTGGAAGGGGATGCGCACCTGATCGTCGGTGCAGTCGGTGACGGTCATCACCAGCCGCTGACCCATGAAGTCGGCGTCCAGCGGATCCTCCGTCGCCACCTCGCCCTCGAAGGTCTGGCCGCACAGGGCCGACAAGTTGGCGAAGAAGGCGTCCTGCGGGTTCGTCGCCTCGGGCGCGGCTTCGGGGGCGGCGGCCGGCTCGCTGGAGCAGGCGGCCAGGGCGAGGGCGGCGCCGGAGACGGCGATCAGAGCGAGCTTCATCCGCCGACCCTAACCTTGGCCGTGGGCCGGGGCGAGCGTTCTCGATGTCGCGGGGAAGGGATGGAGGCCTGACCGAGAATCGAACTCGGGTACACGGATTTGCAGTCCGCTGCGTAACCACTCCGCCATCAGGCCGCCGGGTCGTGGACGAGCGAAGCGTCCGCGACGGGAGCGGTTCGCTATCAGATCGCGACGGAGGCCGCAACGCGGGCTTTTCGCTGAATGCCGCTCGGCCTATAAGCCGGGCCTTCCCGACCCGCGCCGTTCAGGATCGCCCGCATGAGTTCCGCCCCGGATTTCGCCGCCGCCCGCCAAATCATGGTCGATAGCCAGATCCGGGTGAACGACGTCACCGACCACGCCCTGCAGTCGGCCCTGCGTGTCGTGCCGCGCGAGCGCTTCTGCGCCCCTGACCGAGCCTTCTCCGCCTATGCCGAGGTCGATGTCCCCATCGCCGGCGACCGCACCCTGATGCAGGCCCGGGACGTGGCCAAGCTGCTGCAGGCGCTGGATGCCCGGCCGGGCGAGCGCGCCCTGGCCATCGCCGCGCCCTATGCCGCCGCCATCCTGGCCCGCATGGGGCTGACGGTCACTGCCCAGGAGGCGGACCCGGCCGTATTCGAGGTGGTCGGCGCCGCCCTGTCTGACTTCGGGGTCCGGACCGTGGTGTCCGCCCTGGACGCGCCCGAGGGCGAGGGCTGGGACGTGATCATCTCCGAGGGCGCGGTCGGCGTCCGGCCCGACGCGTGGATCGAGGCCTTGCGCGTCGGCGGCCGCGCCGCCTTCGTCGAACGCTCCGGCCCCGGCGGCAAGGCGGTGCTTTACGAGCGGGGCCGCGCGGGTGTGTCGCGTCGCGTCCTGTTCGATTCGGCGCCAACGATGCTGGCGGGAATGACGCCGCGCCCGGCCTTCGCCCTTTAGGCGCGACGGAAAGCGGGCCCGGCCGCGTGAAAAAAACTTAACTGGCCAGGCGCACCCTCAGCGGTCACTTGTCGCCGGACCACACGGATACTGGGGCGCGCGATGCGTCCGCCTGGGATGAACTGATGTCGAACCGCTCGCGTGCCCTGGCCACCGCCGCCGCCCTGGCCATCGCCGTCGCCGGCCTCGCCACGACAGCCCAGGCCCAGTCGCTGCAGGACGCCATCGCCCTGGCGTACCGCACCAACCCGACCCTGCTGGCCCAGCGCGCCAACCAGCGCGCCCTGGACGAGACCTATGTTCAGGCCCGCAGCGGCTTGCGCCCGACGCTGAGCGTCTCTGGAGGCACGGGGTATAGCTACCGTGACCTGCCAGATACGCCTCCAACCCCTGGTTTCGATTTCGACGGGGACGGCATCGAGGACTTTCCGGGTGATCCGGGCAGCGACAACATCTCTGACGGCACCACCGCCAGCGTCGGCGTTTCGCTGAACCAGAACCTCTACACCGGCGGCCGGATCGCCCATGGCATCAACGCCGCCGAGGCCTCGGTGCTGGCCGGGCGGGAGAACCTGCGCGACGTCGAGCAGGAGGTGATGCAGAGCGTCATCCAGGCCTATGTCGACGTTCTGCGCGACGAGGAGGTTCTGGTCATCCGTCGCGACAACATCGCCGTGCTGCAACGCCAGCTGGAGGAGTCCAACGCGCGGTTCGAGGTCGGAGAAATCACCCGCACCGATGTGGCCCAGTCCGAGGCGCGACTGGCCCAGTCGGAATCCGACCTGGCGGTCGCCGAGGCCCAGCTGTCGGTGTCGCGCGCCGCCTTCGCCGCCGTGGTCGGCCAGGCCCCCGCAACCCTGGAGGCGACCCCCGCCCTGCCGCCCGCGCCGACCGACTTCGACGTGGCGCTGGACTCCGGCCTGGTCCGCAACCCCGCCCTGGCCGCGGCCGAGTACAATCTGCGCGCCGCCGAGGCCCAGGTGGCCCAGACCCGCGCCGAATACCGCCCCAGCGTCGGGCTGTCGGCCTCGCTCGGCAACAGTTTCGACAGCCTCAGCAACCTGGACCTCAACGACAGCAGCCGCGAGTTCAGCGCCACCGCCAATATCAGCGTGCCCCTGTTCACCGGCGGGCTGAACGCCTCGCGCGTCGCCCAGGCGCTGGAGCGCGCCAACGCGGCCCAGATCGGCGTTGAGGGCCAGCGCCGCAACGTGCTGCAGTTGGTCAGCTCGGCCTATGCCCAGGTCATCGCCGCCCGCTCCACCCTGCAGGCGGGCGAGGAGGCGGTGCGCGCCGCGACCATCGCCGCCGAGGGCGTGCGCCAGGAGGCGCAGGTCGGCCTGCGCACCACCTTGGACGTGCTGAACCAGGAACTGGAGTTGCGCGCCGCCCAGGTGACCCTGGCGAACGCCCGGCGCAACGAATACGTCGCCCAGGCCGCCCTGCTGGCCGCCATGGGCCAGTTGTCGGGGGCCAGCCTGGCGCCGGTCGAGGCCTATGATCCCGCCGACAACTTCCAGCGCGTGCGCAACCGCGGCGCCGTGCCGTGGGAGTTCCTGGTCGAGAGCCTGGACCGCATCGCCGCCCCGGCCATCGTCCCCGCCAACGATCAGGAAGACGCCCCGGTCGACGCCCAACTGAAGTCGGAAGTCATCCAGACCGCGCCGGGGACCTGACCGGACATTCGCCTCTGGCGCGAACCGAGAACCGTTGATTTGCCGCCCGCTTGATGCGACCACTGGCGATCATTTGAGTCGAGACACGCCCGGGTTCGGGCGGCGCAGGGGATAGGCATGACGGATCAGGCCGCTCAGGAACCGACGATGGAGGAGATTCTCGCCTCCATCCGGCGGATCATCTCCGAAGACGACGCTCCGGCCGAGGCGGCGCCCGCCGCAGATGCGGCCGACGAAGAGCCCGCGCCGGAGACGCCTGCCGAGCCTGTGCCTGTCACGGAAGCCGCCGCTCCGGAGCCCGAGCCCGAAGCCGTCGCGGATTCGCCCGCGATGATGGACGAGACGCCCTCGGTTCAGGAGCCTGAACCTGCCGCGGCCGACGAGGACGTGCTGGAACTGACCGACACCTACGAGGTGCCGGCCGAGACTATCGGCGACCTCGACGTGGCCCCCTCCGCGCCCGCGCCGGCTCCCGCCGCGCCATCCGCGCCGCTGGTCAGCGACACCGCCGCCGCCGCTTCGGCCTCGGCCTTCGCGGGCCTGGCCTCGTCGCTCAGGAAGCCCGAGGCTCCGGACGCGCCCGCCGTGTCCGGCCCGACCATCGACGCCCTGGTGCGCGAACTGCTGAAGCCGATGCTCAAGGACTGGCTCGACGCCAATCTGCCCGCCATCGTCGAGGCCCAGGTACGCAAGGAAGTCGAACGCATCGCCCGCTCGGCCAGCTGACCCGTCGCACATCGCGATCCCTTCAAAGGGCGGCTCCCCCGGCGGGAGCCGCCCTTTTCCTTTGCGCCGCTGGACTTCCGGCGCGCCTTACCCGAAACGACCGCCATGCTTGAGAAAACCTTCGATCCCCAGGCCGCCGAGCCGCGTCTTTACGCTGAGTGGGAGGCGTCGGGCCTGTTCGCGCCTCGTCAGGACACGGCCGCCGAGGCCTATTCCATCGTCATTCCGCCGCCGAACGTGACCGGCTCGCTGCACATCGGCCATGCGCTGAACAACACGCTGCAGGACATCCTGGCGCGGTATCACCGGATGAAGGGCAAGGCGGTGCTGTGGCTGCCGGGCACGGACCACGCCGGCATCGCCACTCAGATGGTTGTCGAGCGCGAACTGGCGAAGGCGGGCAATGCGGATCGCCGATCGATGGGCCGCGAGGCCTTTGTCGACAAGGTCTGGGAATGGAAGGCTGAGTCGGGCGGGACCATCGTGCGCCAGCTGCGCCGGCTGGGCTCGTCCTGCGACTGGTCGCGCGAGCGGTTCACCCTGGACGAGGGCCTGTCGGCGGCCGTCCGCAAGGTGTTCGTCCAGCTGCACAGGGACGGCCTGATCTACCGCGACAAGCGGCTGGTGAACTGGGACCCGCATTTCCAGACGGCCATCTCCGACCTCGAGGTCGAGCAGCGCGAGGTCGACGGCCACTACTGGCATTTCGCCTATCCGCTGGCCGACGGCCTGACCTATGAGCATCCGGTCGCCTTCGACGATGACGGGAACGCCACCGAGTGGGAGACCCGCCACCACATCGTCGTCGCCACCACCCGGCCCGAGACCATGCTGGGCGACACCGGCGTGGCCGTGCACCCGGACGACGCGCGCTACGCCGAACTGGTCGGCAAGTCTGTGATCCTGCCGATCACCGGCCGCCGCATCCCCATCGTCGCCGACGACTACGCCGATCCGACCAAGGGCTCGGGCGCGGTGAAGATCACGCCCGCGCATGACTTCAACGACTTCCAGGTCGGCAAGCGGGCGGGGCTCCAGACCCTGAATGTGCTCGACGCCTTCGGCCGCATCACCGCCGCCGACACGCCCGACGTGCCCGCCGAATACGAGGGCATGGACCGCTTCGCCGCCCGCAAGGCCATCGTCGCCCGCGCCGAGGAAGAGGGCTGGCTGAAGGAGATCGAAAAGACTCGCCACATGGTCCCGCACGGCGACCGCTCGGGCGTGGTCATAGAGCCGTGGCTGACGGACCAGTGGTACGTCGACGCCCACACCCTGGCCCAGCCGGCCATCAAGGCGGTCGAGGAGGGCGCGACGGTCTTCGAGCCCAAGAGCTACGAGAAAATCTATTTCGAATGGCTGCGCAACATCGAGCCCTGGTGCATCAGCCGCCAACTCTGGTGGGGCCACCGCATTCCCGCCTGGTACGGACCGGACGGCCAGATCTTCGTGGCCGAGACGGAAGAGGAGGCTCAAGCGCAGGCCGGAAACCTGCCCCTGACCCAGGACGAAGACGTCCTCGACACCTGGTTCTCCTCGGCGCTTTGGCCCTTCTCGACCATGGGGTGGCCGGACAAGACCGAGGATCTGGAGCGGTTCTATCCGACCAGTGATCTCGTCACGGCGGCGGACATCATCTTCTTCTGGGTCGCCCGGATGATGATGATGGGCCTGCACTTCACCGGCGAGACGCCCTTCGCCCGCGTGATCATCAACGGTCTGGTCCGCGACGAGAAGGGCCAGAAGATGAGCAAGTCCAAGGGGAACGTCATCGATCCCCTGACCATCATCGACGACCTGGGCGCCGATCCGCTGCGCTTCACCATGGCCATCCTGTCGGGCACGCGCGACATCAAGCTGTCGAAACAGCGCATCGAGGGCTATCGCAACTTCGGCACCAAGCTGTGGAACGCCGCCCGCTTCAGCCAGATGAACGAGGCGCGCCGCATCGAGGGCTTTGATCCCTCGACGGTCGAGCAGACGATCAACCGCTGGATTCGCGGGGAACTGGTCAAGGCCGAGCGCCAGGTGTCGGCGGCCATCGAGGGCGGGCGTTTCGACGATGCGGCCTCGGCGCTTTACCGCTTCATCTGGAACGTCTTCTGCGACTGGTATCTGGAGCTGGCCAAGCCGGTGTTCCAGGGCTCGGACGAGGCCGCCAAGGCCGAGACCCGCGCCATGACCGCCTGGATGCTGGATCAGACGCTGAAGCTGCTCCACCCCGTCATGCCCTTCATCACCGAAGAGCTGTGGGCCGAACTGGGCAAGGAAGGCCCGGCCCGCGAAAGCCTGCTGATCGGCGCCGACTGGCCGGAATTCCCGGACAGTTTCGTCGACGCGGAGGCCGAGGCCGAGATCGGCTGGCTGGTCGATCTGGTCACCGAAATCCGCCAGATGCGCGGAGAGATGAACGTGCCGCCGTCGGCCAAGCCGGCGCTGACCGTCATCGCACCGGGCTCTGAGACCACCGCCCGCATCGACCGCCATCGCGATCTGCTGGCCACCCTGGCAAGGGTGTCGGACATCGGCGCGGCCGACGCGGCGCCGGAAGGCGCGGTGACCCTGGTCTCCGGCGGCGCGACGGTCGCCCTGTCGCTGGCCGGGATCATCGATCTCGACGCCGAGCGCGCGCGCCTGACCAAGGAAATCGCCGCCTTCGACAGCGACATCGCCCATTTCGGCAAGAAGCTGGGCAACCCCAACTTCGTCGCCCGCGCCGCCGCCGAGGTGGTGGAGGAACAGCGCGCCAAGCTGGCCGAGGCCGAGGCCGGCAAGGCTCGCCTGCAGGCGGCCCTGGCGCGGCTGGCGGCGGTCGGGTGAGGCTCGACCAGCTCCTCGTCGCGCGCGGTCTGGCCGAGACGCGCGCCAAGGCTCGCGCCGCCATCGAGGCCGGCGGTGTCACGGTCGGTGGCGAGACGGCCCAGCGTCCCGCCCAGAAGGTCGCCGAGGACGCGGAGGTCAGCTATGCGGAGGCCCATCGCTTCGTCGGGCGCGGCGCGCTGAAGCTCGACCATGCCCTGACCCTGTGGCCGGTCCCGGTCGAGGGTCGCGTTTGCCTCGACCTCGGCGCCTCGACCGGCGGCTTCACCGAGGTGCTGCTGGAGCGCGGGGCCACGCATGTCTTCGCCGTCGATGTCGGTTTCGGCCAGCTCCATCCGCGCCTGGCCGACGACCCGCGCGTGACCAATCTGGAGCGTACCGACGCCCGCGATCTGACGCCCGCGTTGATCGCCCAGCCGCCCGAGTTGATCGTCTGCGACGCCAGCTTCATCGGCCTGGCCAAGCTTCTGCCCGCACCCCTGGCCCTCGCCGCGCCGGGCGCCGACCTGGTCACCCTGGTCAAGCCGCAGTTCGAGATGGACAGCCGCGCCGATGTCGGCCGCCGGGGCGTGGTCCGCGACGAGGAGGCCCGCCAGGCCGCGCTCGACCGCGTCGTCGGCTGGCTGACGGATCAGGGCTGGGCCGTTCAGGCCACCGCCGACAGCCCCATCCAGGGCGGTGACGGCAATCACGAATACCTGCTGTGGGCCCGCCGCGAGCGATAGCGCTCTGAAAACACCAAACCCCCGACGGATCGCTCCGCCGGGGGTCTGTACGTCGCCGATCGACAGGGGGGCTGAAGAATAACCGGCGGCGCAGGGTCAGGTTTAGCGCCGCTAAGCTGAACGGCCATTGAGCGGGCCGTTCATCTTCGTTCACCTCACGCTCAACCCTTGGGCCAGACGCCGAACGGATCGGTCCAGCCCAGGCCCATGGCCTCGGCCACCGCCGGATAGGTGATCTCGCCCTTCAGCACGTTCAGGCCGCGCGCCAGGTGCGGATCCTTGCGCAGCGCCTCCAGTCCGTGATCGGCCAGGGCGAGGCCGAAGGGCAGGGTGGCGTTGTTCAGGGCTTCGGACGATGTGCGCGGCGCGGCGCCGGGCATGTTGGCCACGCAGTAGTGGACCACGCCGTCGATGACATAAGTCGGGTCTTCGTGGGTGGTCGGCTTGGACGTTTCGAAACAGCCGCCCTGGTCGATGGCGACATCGACCAGCACCGAGCCGTTCTTCATCGCCTTGAGATCCTCGCGCTTGATCAACTTGGGCGCGGAAGCGCCCGGCACCAGCACGGCGCCGATGATGACATCGGCCTTGACCATCTCCTCGTCGATCGCGTTGATCGAGGAATAGCGGGTGATGACCCGGCCGCCGGTGACCTCGTCGATATAGGCCATGCGCGGGATCGAGCGCTCAAGCACCACCACCTCGGCGCCCAGGCCCATGGCCATGCGCGCCGCGTTCAGCCCGACCACGCCGCCGCCCAGCACCAGCACCCGCGCCGGGGCCACGCCCGGCACGCCGCAGAACAGCAGACCCATGCCGCCATTGTGCTTCAACAGGGTCTCCGCCGCCGAAAAGACCGCGATCCGCCCCGCGACCTCGGACATCGGCGCCAGCAGCGGCAGGCCGCCCTTGGCGTCGGTAACCGTCTCATAGGCGATGGCGGCGCATTTGGACGCCATCAGCCCCTTGGTCTGTTCGGGATCGGGGGCCAGGTGGAGGTAGGTGTAGAGGATCTGGTCCTCGCGCAGCATCTCCCACTCGACCTTCTGGGGCTCCTTGACCTTCACGATCATGTCGGCCGCCGCGAAGATCGACTTGGCGTCCGGCGCGATGGTCGCGCCCGCGCGCGTGTAGTCATCGTCGGTGAAGCCGGCGCCCATGCCGCCGTTCGTCTCGACCATGACCTCGTGGCCGTGGGCGACATATTCCCGCACCGCCGTGGGCGTCAGCCCGATGCGGTGCTCGTTCTTCTTGATTTCCTTCGGCACACCGACGCGCATCTGAGGTCCGTCCCTGCACACATTCGCCCTCTGATCGGGGCGGGTCGCTCATAAACCGTTCAAGGGAATACGGCCAGTGGGGCGTAATGATGCAACGCGCCCTTTCTGCGTCCGCCACTGGACGGCGGCGCGACCGGGCGCGACATAGGCGACCATGGCAGCGCCCAACCAAAGCTTCGACCTGATCGTCTCCGGCGCCGGCATGGCGGGAGCGACGTTTGCGCTCGCGGCGGCGCAGGGGGGATTGCGCGTCGCCCTGGTCGATCCCCAGCCGTTCGAGGTCCAGCTGGCCCCGACCTTCGACGGTCGCTCAACCGCCGTCGCCTTTTCGACCTTCCGCATGCTGGATGCGCTCGGAGTGGGGGAGGGGCTGCGCGCCCACGCCTGCCGCATGGACCGCATTCTGGTCACCGACGGGCGGCGGCCGGGCGCGGCCTCGCGGTCCGCCTCGCCCGCCTTTCTGCGCTTCGACGCCGACGAGATCGGCGACCGCACCGGCGGCGAGCCGCTGGGCTATATGGTCGAGAACCGCCACATCCGTCACGCCCTGGCCGAGGCGGTGCGCGGTTCGGACATCACCCTGATGGCGCCGGCCAAGGTGGTCGGGATCGATGCCGCGCCGGGCCGAACCGATGTGACCCTGGCCGACGGGCGAACCCTGTCGGCCGCCCTGATCATCGGCGCCGACGGCCGGAATTCGTTTGTCCGCCAGAGCGCCGGGATCGACACCCTGGGCTGGGACTACAAACAGTCGGGCGTGGTCGCCACCGCCCGCATGGTGCGCGGCCACGACAATGTGGCCCACGAGTATTTCCTGCCCTCCGGCCCCTTCGCCATCCTGCCGCTGCCGGATGACCGCGCCAGTCTGGTGTGGACCGAGACCACCCGCCGCGCCGAGGCCCTACGCGAAACCTCCGAGGCCGCCTTCCTCAGCCATCTGCGTCGTCGTTTCGGCGATTTCCTGGGCGATCTGAGCGTCGAGGGGCCGCGCTTCGTCTATCCCCTGTCGCTCACCCTGGCCGAGCGACTAACCGGGCCTCGCGCGGCGCTGATCGGTGACGCGGCCCATGCCGTCCATCCGGTGGCCGGGCAGGGTCTGAACATGGGGCTGAAGGACGCGGCCGCCCTGGCCGAGGTGCTGATCGAGGCGATGCGGCTGGGCGAGGATATCGGCGCCGAGACGGTGCTGGACCGCTACGCCCGCTGGCGCCGGTTCGACACCGCCGCCCTGGCCGCCGGCTTCGACGGCTTCGTTCGGCTGTTCTCCAACGACCTCGCTCCCGTGCGGCTGGCCCGCGATCTGGGCATGGCGGCGGTCAACCGGATCGCCCCGCTGAGACGCGCCTTCATGCATGAGGCGGGCGGCGCGACCGGCGACCTGCCCCGGCTGCTGCGCGGCGAAGCGGTCTGACGGCTGGACCGTCCGGCGCGGCGCTTCTAAGGGAAGGCATGGTTTCCTCCCTCGATCCCGCCGCCGATCCGCTGCTGACGCTTCTGCCGACCAAAAAGGTCACCCTGCGCGAAGCCTTCGGTATCGATTCCGACATGACTGTGCCGGCCTTTTCCGAGCGCGACGACCATGTGCCCGAGATCGACGAGAGCTATAAATTCGATCCCCTGACCACTACCGCCATCGCCGCCGGCTTCGCCCACGACCGAAGGGTGATGGTTCAGGGCTATCACGGCACCGGCAAGTCGACCCATATCGAACAGGTCGCCGCCCGCCTGAACTGGCCGATGGTGCGGGTCAATCTCGACGCCCACGTCAGCCGCATCGATCTGGTCGGCAAGGACGCCATCGTCCTCAAAGACGGCAAACAGGTCACCGAATTCCGTGAAGGCATGCTGCCTTGGGCCATTCAGCGGCCCATCGCCCTGGTCTTCGACGAATACGATGCCGGCCGGCCCGACGTCATGTTCGTGATCCAGCGGGTGCTCGAGGCCTCGGGCCGCCTGACCCTCTTGGACCAGAACCGGGTGATCCGGCCCAATCCCTGGTTCCGCCTGTTCGCCACCTCCAACACCGTGGGCCTGGGCGACGCCACCGGCCTGTACCACGGCGCCCAGCAGATCAATCAGGCTCAGCTGGACCGATGGAACATCGTCGCCACCCTCAACTATCTCGACCACGACGTGGAAGCCGAGATCGTCGCCGCCAAGGTCCCCGACTGGGCCGACGCGGAGGGCAAGCGCACCATCGCCGCCATGGTCCGCGTCGCAGACATGACGCGGAACGCCTTCATGAACGGCGACATCTCCACGGTCATGAGCCCCCGAACCGTCATCACCTGGGCCCAGAACACCCAGATCTTCGGCGGCGACATCGGCACGGCCTTCCGCCTGACCTTCCTCAACAAATGCGACGAACTGGAACGCCCGACGATCGCTGAATTCTACCAGCGGGCGTTCGGCGAAGACCTCCCGGAAGCGGCGACGCGGGTGAAGGTGGGGTAGGGCCTCAGTCCCGCACCCGCTTCCGATCATCCCCGATCAGCGCGCCCGCCACCCAGCTGACCACGCCGGTTACGATGGCGGCGCCGACGCCGGCCCACAGGCCGTCGACCACGAAGCCGTCCAGCAGCACCGCCGTGAGACCGATCGTGGCGGCGTTCACCACCAGCAGGAACAGACCCAGCGTCAGGACGGTGATCGGGAAGGTCAGAACCACCAGGATCGGCCGCACGAAGGCGTTGATCAGACCCAGCAGCACCGCCGCCAGGATCAGGCTGGCGGTGTCGGTAAAGCCCACGCCCGGCACGATGACCTCGGCCAGCCACAGCCCCAGGGCGGTGACGATGGCCTGGACGATGAAGCGGATCATATCGGTCTCCCTCAGCCGTTCCCGGGCTGAACGCCAGCTTGGCCGTTCGGTTCAGCGCGCGGCGGCAGGCCGATGTGCACCAGCCGCCAGGCGAAGGGCCCGCGCCGCTCGAAGGTGAAGACGGTGCGGCCTTCCGGACCGGTCACCGCCATGCGGGTGCGATCAACGCCCCAGTAGGTCAGCCGGGCGGCGGGCTCGCGCTCGGGCGCCGCCGTCTCGCGCCAGGCCTCGCGGCCGACGCCCCGGGTAAGGCGGTTCAGCGCCGTGGGACTGAGATAGTCGTCCGGCTGCGGCCCAACGGGGCGACGAAACACCGGCTGGTCCTGCAGTCGGCGCCGGATGGCCTCAACCGGATTGTCCAGAAAACTGGGCGGCGGCGCCTCGACCACGGGGGCCGTCTCGTCCAGTTGCGGCCTCAGCGAGGCGCGCACGGCGGTGAAATCGACCAGCCGGGTCAGACCCTGAACGTCACCCGCCTCGGCCGCCGAGCGCACCGCTGAGAAGGCCACCATCGGCGCGGTCACGAAGGCCATCGCCGCCATCGCCACGGCGACGATCAGTAATCCCGCTAGCGCCCGGCCGAAACTCAAGCCGCCGCCGCGGGCGGGCGGAGGAGGCGGGGGAGGCGGCGCCGGGGGTGGTGGTTCGTCGCGCGCGATCACCGGCGTCGCCTCGGGCGTCTTGACCGGTAGGGAGGCGGGCGGTGGCGGCGGCGCGGGATCGGTCATGCCGTCCAAGATAGGCTGACCGTCGTCACCGCCCAAATCGAGCCGTGCGGCTCGGAGCTGATCACTCCTCGACCGGCTCGAACGCCACCTGTTCGCGGCACGGCGCGCGATAGGCCACGGCGTAGGGTTCGTCGAAACAGCGCACGAAACCATCGACGACGTTCAGATTAGGTGGCCAGGGCACGCGCACCCGGCGGCCGTCCGGCAGGGTGGCGATCATCTCCATGTCCGGCGTCGGCGTGGCGGCCAGCCGCTCGCGCGCGGCCTCCAGCGCCGAACGGTCCTGGTTCAGAAAGGCGATGCTGGCGTCGACGTAGTGATCCCAGCCCTGAAAATCCAAGGCCGGCTGACGCGCCTGGTCGAGCAGGGCGATGGCCGCGTCGGACTGTCCCTGCTCGGCGCGCAGCTGGCCCTCGTGCCAATACAGCATGTGGCCTTCCGAGCCGGTGTGCGCCCGATAGTCGGCGATCAGCTGGGCGGCCTGATCGATGCAGCCTTCGCCGTGCAACGAGCGCCAGCCTTCCGGCGTCTGGTCAAAGGTCTGCTCGTCCATGGCCAACATGGCGTCGCGATCGAAATCGCAGGCGGCGGCGGGATCGAGCAGGGCGATGGCGGCAGCGAGCGCGGTCAGACTGGTCATCCGTGGGAGGCTAGGCGCGAGCGTCCGGCCGGGGCAACTTACCATCCCGACAGGTTCATTGCCGTCCGTTCATGAAAAGGCCCGCCGGATCGCTCCGACGGGCCTCGTTCGCTTCATGCGCTCAAGCAGCGAGCGACCGCGTCGCTCGCGATAGCGCCCTTACTGAGAGACAGCCTTGGCCAAGTTCTCCGCCACCTTGTCGATGAAGCCCTCGGTGGTCAGCCAGCCCTGCTGATCCCCGACCAGCAGCGCCAGGTCCTTGGTCATGTGGCCGTCCTCGACGGTCTCGACCACAACGCTCTCCAGGGTCTCGGCGAAATCGATCAGGGCCTGGTTGCCGTCCAGCTTGCCGCGATGCTTGAAGCCGCGCGTCCAGGCATAGATCGAGGCGATGGAGTTGGTCGAGGTCGCCTCGCCCTTCTGATGCTGGCGATAGTGGCGGGTGACGGTGCCGTGGGCCGCCTCTGCCTCCAGCACCTTGCCGTCCGGCGTCATCAAGACGCTGGTCATCAGGCCCAGAGAGCCGAACCCTTGCGCCACCACGTCGGACTGCACGTCGCCGTCGTAGTTCTTGCACGCCCAGACGAAGCCGCCCGACCACTTGATGGCGGCCGCCACCATGTCGTCGATCAGACGGTGCTCATAGGTCAGGCCGCGCGCGTCGAACTCGGCCTTGAACTCGGCGTCGAAGATCTCCTGGAAGATGTCTTTGAAGCGACCGTCATACGCCTTGAGGATGGTGTTCTTGGTCGACAGATAGACCGGATAGTTGCGGTTCAGGCCGTAGGCGAAGCTGGCCCGCGCGAAGTCGCGGATCGACGAATCGAGATTGTACATGCCCATGGCGATGCCGGCCGACGGCGACTTGAACACCTCGTGCTCGATCACCTGGCCGTCGTCGCCGACGAACTTGATCGTCAGGGTTCCGGGCCCGGGCATCAGGAAGTCGGTGGCCTTGTACTGATCGCCAAAGGCATGACGGCCGACCACGATCGGCTGGGTCCAGCCGGGCACCAGGCGCGGCACGTTCGAACAGATGATCGGCTCGCGGAAGACCACGCCGCCCAGGATGTTGCGGATGGTGCCGTTCGGCGACTTCCACATCTTCTTCAGGCCGAACTCCTCGACCCGCGCCTCGTCCGGCGTGATGGTGGCGCACTTCACGCCGACGCCGTGCTTCTGGATGGCGTGGGCGGCGTCGATCGTCACCTGGTCGTCGGTGGCGTCGCGGTTCTCCATGCCCAGGTCATAGTAGTCCAGCTTCAGGTCCAGGAACGGAAAGACCAGCTTGTCCTTGATCATCGTCCAGATGATGCGGGTCATCTCGTCGCCGTCGATGTCGACGATGGGGTTCTCGACCTGGATCTTGGCCATGCGGGGTGCCTTTTCGTGGGGGTTCCGGGAGGTTTGGCGGCGGTATAGCGGGCTGCCTTCGCCCACGCAAAGCCTGTCCCCGCCACGGCCAAGCTGAAACCCGAATCGACCCTCGCCCATTCCTGTCGCTCGGTACGCGTGGAGTGAGACGTTATGAGCGACGACGAACAGAGACTGGCCGACTGCTGGACCCGCCGCTTCGGAGAACCGCCTTCCATCGTCGACGCAGAGCTGATGCGGGCCGTCATGGCCGACCTGGACGACGAGGAGGCCGCGACATGACCGACAAGACCTTCAAGGCCGGCGACACCGTCAAGTGGGACCACAGCCAGGGGACGACGACCGGCAAGGTGGTCAGGAAGCTGACGCGCGAAACCCACATCAAGGGCCACAAGGTCGCCGCCTCCGAGGACCATCCCGAGTATCTGGTCGAGAGCGACAAGACCGGCGCCCGCGCGGCCCACACGCCCGAGGAGCTGCGCAAGGCCTGAGGGCGATTGCGCCCGACCCCCGCGCCCGGCAAGGTCGACGCCTCACCTGGGGGAATAACGGATGGCACGACGAAACGCAGTGGCGCTGACCGTTCCGGCGCTGGCGATCGCCGCCGCCCTGTCGGCGTGCCAGGCTCAGGAGAGCGCCGAAACGATATCTCGACCCGCCGACGCCGAGGATCAGGCCGGGGCGTCCACGGCGGCGTCGGGCGCCCCCACCGAGGAGCGCAGATTTCGTGACTGGATCGCGGTCTGCGACAACGGCGACGCCTGTTTCGCCTTCGCGAATGGGTTCGTGCGGGTGGCCGTCGAACCGGGCCCCGAGGGTCGGCCTCAGGTCATGATCGGCATGTTTCCGCCCGGGGTGTCGGCGGACGGTCCGATGTCCCTGGCTATCGATGGTCGCGCCTTTCCGGTGGAACTCGACGCAGCGGCCGGGGTCGACGACCCGCCCGTGGGACGGGTCCGGGGCGATATCGACGCGCTCATCGCCGCGATCGCCCAAGGCGAGACGATGACGATAAGCCGCGGCGACCAAACGATGCCCGTCTCGCTGTCCGGGGCGGCGGCCGCCTTCCTGTGGATCGACGAGCGTCAGGGCCGCCTCGACACCCCGACCGCTTTGATCCGCCGCAGCGGCGATCGGCCGGCCGGGGCCGTGCCGCCGCCGCCGCCCCTGCCGCGCGTGCCGGTCGCGCCCGCCGTCAGCCAGGCCGGCCTGCCCGACGTGCCGATGCTGCCTGACAGTCTGTCGCGCGATCCGGCGCTGCTGGAATGCGCCGCCGACGTCGGCCACCTCGACGCCGAATTCACCCGCCCGACCGTGGCGCGCCTTGGCGACGGGGTCGAACTCTGGGGCGTGCCCTGCTTCACCGGTGCCTATAATTTCGGCTCGGCCTACTGGATCACCGCCGAGGGCGGACGCGACCCGCGCCCCGCCCAGTTCGCGAGCGCCACGGGCGAGGTCGACAATGTGCTGGTCAATGCCGGCTATGACCCCGAGACCCGGACCATCGAGGCGTTCAACAAGGGGCGGGGTGTCGGCGACTGCGGCGTGTCTCAGACCTGGGTGTGGAGCGGCCGGGCCTTCGTGCTTACGGCCGAGTCGGCCATGACCGAGTGCTGGGGCGTCCCGCCCGACCTGTGGCCGACCTACTGGAGGACGGCGCCGTGAGCGACGATCCCGAGGTCCTTATCATCGGCGCCGGCCCCGCCGGCCTGACCGCCGCCACCTATCTGGCCCGCTTCCACCGTCGGGTGCTGGTCGCCGACGGGGGGGAGCCGCGCGCCTGCTGGATTCCGGTCAGCCACAACATGCCGGGCTTTCCCAAGGGCATCACCGGCGAGGCCATCCTGACCCGGATGCGCGAACAGGCCGAAGAGTACGGCGCCGTCATCGAGAGCGGAGAGGTCACGGCCCTGCGCCGTCTCGGCGATCACAATTTCGAGGCGGAACTGAACGGGCGCACGATCCGGGTTGCCGCCGTGCTGCTGGCCACCGGCGTGGTCGATCACCATCCTGACCTGCCGGGGGTCGAGCGCGGCATCGCCCGCGGCCTGATCCGCATCTGCCCCATCTGCGACGCCTTCGAAGCCACCGATCAGGCCATCGCCGTCATCGGCGAGGACGACAAGGGCGTGCGCGAAGCCGCCTTCCTGCGCAGCTATTCCGACCGAGTCACCCTGATCCACGTTGCGGAACCTGAAGCCCTCAGCGCCGCGGACCGCGCCGAGCTGGTTCGGCTGGGCGTCGCCCTGGTCGAGACCTCGATCGATGACGTGACCATCGAGAATGACCGGGTCACCGCCCTGGGCTGGGGCGGCCAGGCCGCGCCCTTCGACACCGTCTATTCGGCGCTGGGCACCCATCCCCTGGCCGAGCTGGCGCACGGCGTGGGCGCCGAGGTTGGCGAGGACGGCCGGCTGGAAGTCGGCCTGCGCCAGACCACCAGCGTGCCCGGTCTCTACGCCGCCGGAGATGTGGTGCGCGGCCTCAACCAGATCGCCGTCGCCACCGCCGAAGCCGCCGTGGCCGCCACGGCGATCCACAACTGCCTCAGGGAACGCGAGGGCCTGACGGCGAAGGTGTGAGGCCCAATTCTCCCTCCCCCTCGGGGGAGGGAGATATCCGCCCTAAGCCATTCCCGCCTGCCAGTCCTTGATGACGCGCTCCAGCACGGTCAGGGGCACGCCGCCGGCTTCCAGGCCCGTGTCGTGGAAGGCCTTGATGTCGAACCGGTCGCCCAGGGCGGCCTTAGCCTCCTCGCGCAGCCGCACCCATTCGGAGTGGCCGACCTTGTAGCTGGAGGCCTGGCCCGGCCAGACGGCGTAGCGCTCCACCTCGGTCGTGACCGCGCTCTCCTGGTCGCCCAGGGCCTCGACCATGTAGCGGATGCCCTGTTCGCGGCTCCAGCGCTTGTGGTGAAGGCCAGAATCGACCACCAGGCGCGCAGCCCGGAACATCAGCGACTGCAGGTAGCCGATCTGGCCCAGGGGATCGTTCTCGTACATGCCGATCTCGTCGGCCAGCTGTTCGGCGTACAGGCCCCAGCCTTCGGAATAGGCGGAAAAGCCCAGCACCTTCATCAGCATGGGCGCGGCGTCGTTCTCCTGCTGCAGGGCGATCTGGAAGTGATGCCCTGGCGTCGCCTCGTGATAGGTGAGGGTCGGCAGGGTCCACTTGGGCCACTCGGCCGTGTCGCGCAGATTGATGTAGTAGGCGCCCGGCCGCGACCCATCCAGGGCCGGCGACTGGTAGTATCCGCCCGGCGCCCCGGCCTCGATATCGACGGGCACGCGACGCACCTCGACCGGTGATTTGGGCAGGCGGCCGAAATACTCCGGCATCCTCGCCTCCACCGCCCGCATCTGGGCGTTCAGCTCGGCCAGCAGCTCTTCCTTGGCCGGGTCGGTATTCGGATAGACGTAGCGCTGATCCTTGCTCAACTCGCCGATCCGCGCGCCAACCGAGCCCTGGGTCAGGCCCTGCGCCTTCAGCAATTCATCAGCCCGGGCCGACAGCTCGGCGACCTGCTCCAGACCCATGCGGTGGATGTCCTCGCCGGACATGTCGGTGGTCGTATAGTAGCGCAGGCCGTAGGCGTAATAGGCGTCGCCGTCCGGCAGACGCCAGCAGCCGGCGTCGTGGGTGGCGTTCGGGCGCTGGGCGAACAGGGCGTCGCGCTGGCGACGCAGGGCGGGCATCACGCTGTCGGCGGCGATCCGTTCGGCGCGCGCGGCCCAGTCGCCGGCGATGCCCTTTTCCTCGGCCCGCCGGGCGACGGATCGGACCAGCGTCAGCTCGGCGGTCGGGGTGTTGAGGATGCCGTCCATCTGGCCAGTGGCGCGGTCGATGACGAAGTCGGGCGGAATGGCTCCGGCGCCGAACTCGGCCTGCATCCGCGCGGTTTCCTGGTCCATCGCCGTGCCGAACTGCTCCAGCCGCGACAGATAGGCCTCCGCGTCCGCCGCCGTGTCGATCGCGTGCTGGCTGTCCAGGAAGTCGGGCACCGACTGGTAGGAGCCGCCCAGCTGGCTGATCGTATAGGGCGAGGGAAACAGGCCGCCGCCATAGGGGAAGTCGTAGCCGGTGATCACCGTATCGGCGAAGTAGTTGATCGTATCGTGATAGACCTGCGAGCGCGGCGACAGGCTGTCGCGATCGATCGCCTTGGCTTCGGCGGCGGCGGCGCGGAACTTGACCTCGTCGGCGTCGATCTTGGCCTGGGAGCGGTCGTCCAGCCGGGCCTTGGCCTCGGCGTTGGGACCCTTGTCCAGGCCAAGGCTGGTCATGAACTCCGGCGACGACAGGATCTGCTCGTTGAAGATCCTGTCCATCAAGGCGTTCAGGGCGGCGTCGCCTGGGCCAGCGGGGGAGGCGCCGGCCGGAGCGGCCTGAGCCAGAGCCTGGCCGGCCATGCCTCCAAAGGCGGCGGCGGCCGAGGCGGACATCAGCAGGCGACGACGATCGATCATGGCGGGCTCCCGGAATTGCGACGGCGCAATTCAGGCCTGCGGCGCGGCGACCGCAAGTGAAAACTGGGACATGAAATGAAATCTCCCTCCCCTCGGGGGAGGGTGGTCGCGCAGCGACCGGGTGGGGGCGCTCCGGACTTGCGAACACCGCAGCGCGCCGCTTTCGGAGCGCTCCCACCTGGTCGTCGCTGACGCGCCGACCTGCCCTCCCCTGGCGGGGAGGGAGAACGCCCGCGCTATTCCGGCGCCGTCACCGTCACCGGGGGCGGCGCGGTCGGTTCGCCCGTCCCGGGCAGCGCGCTGTCCTCTTCGCGCACGCCCTTCCAGGCCTTGGCTTCCTCGGCGGGCGTGATGTCCAGCCAGCCGGGGGTGGCGGCGTTATGCGCCTCCATCCGGCCGGTTCTGACCACCACCGAGCGATAGCCGTCCCAGATCATGTGCAGCGCCACATAGAGCACCACCAGCAGGCCGACATAGCCGATCCAGCGGTGCTTGTTCAGGATGCGCGCGATGAAGGTCGCCGCCACGCCCATCAGGGCGATCGACAGCACCAGGCCGAACACCATGATCCACGGATGGTCGTGCGCGGCGCCGGCCACGGCCAGGACGTTGTCCAGGCTCATGGTGATGTCGGCGATCATGATCTGGAGCAGGGCCGCGCCGAAGGTCTTGCGCTTGATGCCCATGGATTCCGGCGTCGCCCCGCCACCGTGGTGGGCCGCCAGAGCCGCCTCCATCTCGGCCGAAGACTCCGCCTGGTCGTGGGTGCGCTGCTCCTGCAGCTCGCGCCACATCTTCCAGCACACCCACAGCAGCAGGAAGCCGCCGGCCATCAGCAGGCCGACAATGGCCAGCAGCTGCACGGTGATCAGGGCGAAGCCGATACGCATCACCACGGCCGCGGCGAGGCCGATCAGGATGGCCTTCTTGCGCTGCTCGGGCGGCAAGGCGGCGGCGGCCAGGCCCACGGCCACGGCGTTGTCGCCGGCCAGCACCAGGTCGATGGCCAGCACCTTGCCCAGGGCCGAAAGTTGAGAGGCGAGTTCGGGAGAGGCGAGGAATTCCATGGCCGCTGTCTAACCAAACGGCTCGGGCCATGCGAGCGGAAATGCGACATCCCACCGCAGGCGTCGCACCCTTTGACTCGAATCGTTAACGGCGCTGGACGACGATTCGCAAATCAGCCTACGATTCGCCTTAATGGATGACGTTAACCTCTCTTAAGGTTTTGATAGCTTAACCTGAGAGCAAGGTTACCCGAGTGTCCGACACCGGGGTTAAGGCCAAGCTTACGCCTGGAGGGGCTGAATGCGTGTTCTGCTGATTGAGGACGACAGCGCCACGGCGCAGAGCATCGAGCTGATGCTCAAGTCGGAAGGCTTCAACGTCTATACGACCGACCTTGGCGAGGAAGGCGTGGATCTGGGCAAGATCTACGACTACGACCTCATTCTCCTCGACCTCAACCTGCCTGACATGAACGGCATCGAGGTGCTGCGTCAGCTGCGCGTGGGCAAGGTCAATACGCCGGTGATGATCCTGTCCGGCACGCACGAGATCGAAACCAAGGTCAAGACCTTCGGCGGCGGCGCCGACGACTACATGACCAAGCCCTTCCACAAGGACGAGCTGATCGCCCGCGTCCACGCGGTGGTGCGTCGCTCCAAGGGTCACGCCCAGGCCATCATCCACACCGGCGAGATCGCCGTGAACCTGGACGCCAAGACGGTGGAGGTGAACGGTCACCGCGTCCACCTGACCGGCAAGGAATACCAGATGCTGGAGCTGCTCTCCCTGCGCAAGGGCACGACCCTGACCAAGGAGATGTTCCTGAACCACCTGTACGGCGGCATGGACGAGCCCGAGCTGAAGATCATTGACGTCTTCATCTGCAAGCTGCGCAAGAAGCTGGCCACGGCCGCCGGCGGCAAGCACTATATCGAGACCGTCTGGGGCCGCGGATACGTCCTGCGCGACCCGCAGGAGGGCGCCCAGCCCGCCAGCGCCGCCGCCTGAGGCCAGACGCCGGCCACAAGATCAGACGCCCGCCGGAGCGATCCGGCGGGCGTTTATCGTTGCCACATCTCATTAACGACGATGGCCGGGAGCGGAAGGCGCGTATCGGCGTTTGGCGATAATCCGAAGAGGAGCATCGTCATGGGTCGCGCGGTTCGCTGGATTTCCCCCTTCCTGATCGCGGCGATGGCCGCGACCCCGGTCCTGGCGCAGACTCCGCCGGCCCTGTCCGACATGGTCGGCGCCCGCGCCGGTCAGGCGGAAGGCGAGCTTCAGCGTCGCGGCTATCAGGCCACAAACCGCAGCGAAGTGGTCGGCGATGGCCGCATGACCTACTGGCGGCGCGGAAACGACTGCGTGGCGATCATGACCCGCGATGGCCGTTACGCCTCGATCAATCAGGCCGGACGCAACGAATGCGGCGGGGGTGGTGGCGGTGGGTCATCCAACGCCACGGCTGTGGCGGCCGGCGTGGCCCTCGTCGGCCTGGCGGCGGCGCTCGCCGCGCACAACAATCGCCACGACGACGCCGACGACAATCATGATCGGGAGTACGAGCGGGGCTATCAGGCCGGGCTCTATGGCGCCAACTACGACGACCGGCATGAGACCGAGGGGTACCACGAGGGCTATCTGGCGGGCGAAAGCGAGTCGTCGAACCGTCGGCACGCCAACAGCCGCTGGATTCGCGGTGTGCCCGACGCCGCCCAGGACGCCTGCTCGCGCCGCGCCGACGACTTCATGAGCCGGCCGGCGGGCTCCAGCGTCCCGATCAGCATGCGTGAGCTGGGCCGCAACGAATACGAGCTGACCATGGCGACGGGATCCTACCGCTCGCGCTGCCGGGTCAGCGGTTCGGGCGAGGTGCTGTACGTCGAGCCGTTCAGCTAGGCGCAGCGGCGACATAGCCGATCAGGATCACAAGGATGGTCGCGCCGATAGCCGCGACGGTTGCGAACGCACCCGCCTTGACTAGGTCCAGCCCGCATTCGCGTCGTAGCCACGCGGTCTGAACCGCCAGATACCACACGGCGACCAGGCCCATGACCACCAGCCCGGCCTGCCGGGAAAAGCCTTGATCGTACCGCATCGCGGTGGTCGCCAGGCCAGTCAGGATGGCGATGGCGCCCGACAGGTAGCACTGGGCGAAGAAGGGCGCGCGCAGGATTTCGCGGTCGATCCGCTTTCCCGCCAATCTTAGCGCCAGCCATGCGAAGACGACCGCGTACATGCTGAACAAGAGGGCGCGGAACGCCAGCAGGGTCTGATCGCTGCTGGTCACGACCTCGCCGATCTCGTTGGTCTCGGTGGGGATGTCGAAGCCGAAGGCCAGTTCGACGATGTGGCTGACCAGGATGCTGAGCACCAGAAACAGCGGCGGGCTCAGCGTCTCCAGGTACTGCTTCTCCGGCTTGTCGGCCTGTTCCCGGTCCGAGTAGCTCATGATCTTGAGCGGGCCGAGCAGGGTCTTGAGCAGCGTGCGCGGATAGAACAGCAGCCACGAGATCACCTCGTAGAGCAACTCCTCGACCGAACGCAGGATGGTCAGGACGTTCATGGCCGGCCCCCCTGTTCACCACGCTCGCGCCGCGTGAAGTCAGAGCCTGCTCGCACCGTCATTGTTCCGTGCCGATCGGGGCGTGACCGCCGATGAAAACAAAGAGGAACAGCGACCAGTCGTTTACGATGTGTGCGATCGACGACGCCCACAGGCTGCGGGTGACCAGAAAGGCCGTGGTCAGCACCAGCCTTGCGACTCCGATGGTCCCGAAACACTGCACGAAGTTCCAGTCGTAGGTCGGCAGGTGCAGGGCCGCGAACCACGCTGTAGAAACCACGACCGCCGCTAGCGTCGCCGTGCGGCGGCTCATGCCGAGGCGGCGTGTGCACAGCCACAGCACAGCCAGAAGCGGCAGGATGGTGACCAGTTCCTCGCCGACCAGCTGGATCGCGCTGCGCGCCAGCAGAATGATCAGGTCCGACAGGCTTTCGGTCGTCAGACTGGAGACGATCGAGTTTGAGGCCAGGGTCGTGACCCGGGACAGGGCCAGGCCGGCGATGAAGGAGCAGACGATTGTCAGCAGCGCGAAGCCGATAGCGATCATCACGGTCTTCGGCCCGATCCGGCGAAGGATCAGCGGGCGACGCCCGTGGTGCGCGTAGAGGTAGGCCGCCATGGGCATCCCCGCGAACAACAGCGTCGGTATGAAGTTAAGAGGCGGCGTCGACCACGGAATAATCGCCAGCATGGTGAAGGCGGCGATCACGGCGGCCATCACCACGATCCAACCCGCGCCGGACACCGTCTCGACATCGTCGGCCAGACTGACATGCGGCCGCAGGCTCATGGAGCGGTCTCCAATGCGAACGCCGACTATGCCGCGCTACTGGGCGTCCGTAAATCTGAACTTCGCAACCCGTTGGCGCGGGAAACACGCGGCGATCGAGCCTTTCCGCCGCGTTAGCGCCGTTGCATGGCGACCGACCCCGCAGGGCCGCCGATCCTTGTTCTGACGCACCATGCGACGCGTGGGGGCGTTCGCCCGTGAATAAAGGACACCTTCGCTGCTGGCATGTCAGCCCTCGGGCTGGCTGTCCGCCAGCGCCGCCCGGTCCTTGGCGCCGAGACAGCGTTGAACCGGCGCGCCGTCAGCGCTCGGCTCGGTGCGCGGCGTGATCGAGGAGGGGCCCGTGGCGCCCTCGGCATAGGTCGCCAGGAACTGGCAACCGGTCAGCACATCGGTCAGCACGAACACGCCCGGCTGATCGGTCGGGGTCCGCGCCAACTGGGCTCCGGCGACGGCTTGCAGGGCGCCCAAAGGGTTCTCGACCGCCTGGGCGATCTCGGCCTGGCGCTGATTGGCGAATTCGACCGTCTGGCGGGCGTCCGCCACGGTCTGCTCGATCTCGGTCAGGGCCGAGGTGTCGATCGGGTCACAAGCCGCCAGGATGGAGGCGGCGGCGAGGGTGAGAACGGCGAGACGTGTCATCAGCTCGTGTTGACCGAGTTAGCCGCGCCAGTCTGTCTGGCAAAGGGTCGCACCGGCCATCGTCCCGCCTCAGGCCTGCGATCAGCTCGCGGCCTCGGCCTCGGCCGTCCACTGGGCCAGTTCGTCGCGGAAGGTGGGATCGCCTTCGCGGGTGATGTTGTCGATGCGCCAGGCGCCGGCCTCGCGGATCAGGTTCAGCACCATTGAGGTCTGGGCCTCGCCCTGGGTGATGGTCACGGCGGCGTCGGCGCGGTCCGGGCTCGTCTCGGTCACCGCCAGGTCTCGGATCACGATTTGGAAGGGATCCTGGCAGTTGCACAGCGGATCGGAGTTGAACCCGCCCGATTCGGTGGCCTGATAGGCCTCCATCTCGGCCCAGGCCGCTTCGGACCACAGCGCTTCGACGCCGAGCGGGGCCGGCCCGGTCTCCAGATTCGCATAGAGGTCGCGCACGAAGGTTTCGGCGGTGTCGGCCGACGCCGGTATGACCGCCGCGCTCTGGGCGGCCGCCCCGTCCGCGGCCACGGCGTCAGGGCCACCGGCTGTCGTCTGGGTGTCGGCGGGGCGGCAGGCCGAAACGCTTATGGCCACGGCGGCCGTCACGGCCAGGAACGAAACGACGCGCATAAGAAATCCCTCCAACGAAGGATCCCTATACAGGGATAACGCCGATCGACCGCCTCAATTCGCGACCTTGTGTGCAGGGGCCTCGGTCAGCACCCGCACCCCGTCACGGGCAACCGCCACAGTGTGTTCGAACTGCGCCGACAGCGAGCCGTCGGCGGTGACCACGGTCCAGCCGTCGTCCTCGGTGCGAACCGCGCGGCGCCCCTGGTTCAGCATCGGTTCGATGGTGAACACCATGCCCTCCCTCAGGGTCAGGCCGGTCCCGGGCTTGCCATAGTGCAGCACCTGGGGCTCCTCGTGCATCTCACGACCGATCCCGTGGCCGCAGAAGTCGCGAACCACGGAATAGCCGTAGCGCTTGGCGTGTCGCTCGATGGCATGGCCGATATCGCCCAGAGTGGCGCCCGGCCGCACGGTGCGGATGCCTTTCCACAACGCCTCCTCGGTCGCCCGCACCAGCCGGCGCGCCGGCGCCGCCGCCGAACCGATCAGATAGGTCTTGCTGGAATCGGCGATGAATCCGCCGGTCTCCAGGGTGATGTCCAGGTTGACGATATCACCGTCGGCCAGCACCTCGTCCGCGGACGGCACACCGTGACAGACCACCTGATTGCGCGAGCTGTTGAGCACGAAGCCATAGCCGTACTGGCCCTTGCTGGCCGGTCGGGACTTCAGCTCGTCGACGATGAAGGTCTCGACCCGGTCGTTGATCGCCAGCGTGCTCATGCCGAGCAGGTCCAGGCCGTCCAGATGGGCGAAGACCGCCGCCAGCCGCCGTCCGGCCTCGGCCATGAGCTCGACCTCCGCCGGCGACTTGATCATGCGGCCAGATCGGGCGCGGCCACCCCGGCCGCCTTCAGTTCGCGCGCCGCCAGCTCCTGAAACGACAGGCCGGGGTTCAGCTCGCACAGCATGCCGATCCTGATCCAGAAGGCAGCCTGGCCATTGATCGACCGGCACGACGCACGACTGGCCCGACGCAGCTGCTCGTGCAGCTCATCCTCGATGTTGACGATACCCATTCGAGCCTCCGGATATACGAAACGTATATGAATCGTATATAATCCGACGAGGATTGTGGCAACCGCCCGGGGGTCGGCGCCCGGCCGAGCCCGGTCGGCCTCAGCCGCCCATGGCCACGAAGGCGCCGTTGCGGAACCCCGGCTTGCCATAGGCGAAGCGCTCCCCCTCCGGCGTCACCATCCGCCCACCGGCTGCCTCCAGCACGGCCTGGCCGGCGGCGGTGTCCCACTCCATGGTCGGCCCGGTGCGCGGATAGACATCGCAGCGCCCCTCGGCGACCAGACAGAACTTGACCGAGGAATCCGCGCCCTGCCAGGCGCCGCAGCCGTGGCGATTGGCCAGGCGCTGGGCCTCTTCGTCGGTCATGGAATGGCTGACGACGGCGGCGGCGTTGGTCTCGGGCCGGACGCGCACGCGGATGGCGCGCCAGTCCTCGCCCTTCTGGCGGCGGAAGGCGCCGTCCGGGCCGCCGCGCCAGCTGACGCCCATGGCGGGCGCCACCACCGTGCCGACCACCGGCCGACCGTCGTCGATCAGGGCGATGTTGACGGTGAAGCTCTCGCCGCCGCGCATGAAGCCCTTGGTGCCGTCCAAGGGGTCTATCAGGAAGAACCGGGCATGGGCCGCGTCGGGCAGGCCGTCGGCTTCCGACGCCTCTTCGGCCACCACCTGGACATCCGGGTAGAGCTTGGCCAGGCATTTCAGGATCAGCGCCTCGGCCTTGCGGTCGGCCTCGGTCACCGGGCTCTCGTCCGATTTGGAGAAGACCTCATGCTCGGCGCGCCAGAACGGGAGGATCACCTCGGCCGCCTGTTCGGCGATCTCCGACAGGATGACGGGCAGGGCGCCGGAGGCGAGGTCGCGGGCGAGGGGATCGATCTGGGTCACCGGGGGTCATTAACGCCTAAGTGGCGGTTTTCCCATCGTCCAAATCCGTTATGACGGGGCGCCGCGTCGTCGCAGAAGGATTCCGCCCGCCCATGACCTCCGCTTCCTCGACCGACAGGGCCCCAACCGACGCCGCCTCCGCCGAACATCCCGACGGCCCGGCCTTGGCCAGCCTGATCGCCGGCAAGCTTTGCCACGACTTTATCAGCCCCTCGGGGGCGATCAGTTCCGGCCTCGATCTGCTGACCGATCCGGCTAACGCCGATATGCGCGATGACGTCATGGCCATGGTCGCCTCCAGCGCCGGGAAACTGACCGCCCTGGTTGCCTTTGCGCGAGTCGCCTACGGCGCGGCGACGACGGCGGAAACCTTTGCTTCGGACGAACTCAAGCCCTTGGTCGAGGGCGTGGTCGGCGGTGGCCGTACCACCCTGGACTGGAAGGTGAGCCCATCGACCCTGACCAAGGCCCAGGCGCGGGTCCTGGTCAATCTGGGTCAACAGACGGCCGCCGCGCTTCCCGGTGGCGGGGTTGCGACGATCGAGGGGCGGCTGGACGACGGCGGCGCCCTGGTTGTCGCCGGTCGCGCCGAGGGCCCTCGCGCGCGCCTCAAGGCCGAGGCGCTGGCCGGTCTGCGCGGCGAGCCGGTTGGAGACGGTCTGCCCGGGCAATGGATCCAGCCGCACTGGCTGTGGCGCGCCGTCATCGACGCGGGCGGTGCTCTGGTGGTCGAGACCGGAGACGGTCTGGTCACCCTGGCGGCGCGGGTCCCGCAATAAACGGCGGGCGACGGCGCCAGCCATACCGCTCGTTAACCGCCTAAGGCCGACAATGGGAGGCGTCACGCCTCGTGTGTCACAGAGCCTGAACCCCGTGCCCGATCCCCGCACCTGTTTGATCGTCGACGACAGCCGGATCATCCGCAAGGTGGCCCGTCGCATTGTCGAGGGCTTCGGCTTCGAGGTGGACGAGGCGGCCGACGGCGCCGAGGCCCTGGCCTGGTGCGCCACCGCCCTGCCGGACGTCATCCTGCTGGACTGGAACATGCCCGTGATGGACGGCCTGACCTTCCTTAAACGCCTCCGAGCCCAGCCGGGCGGGGATGGGCCGAAGATCCTGTTCTGCACCATCGAGACCGAGGTGGCCCGTATCGCCGAGGCCCTGGCGGCCGGCGCCGACGAATACGTCATGAAGCCGTTCGACGGCGAGATCCTGGAATCCAAGTTCGCCGAGGCGGGGGTGGTCTGAGCTGACGATGCGCCCCGAGGATTTCGAGCATCTGCAGTCGCTGCTCCTGACCCGGGCGGGGTTCGCGCTGACACGCGACCGCATGTATCTGGCCGATCATCGCCTGGGGCCGGTGGCGCGGCGCGAGGGATATGCCTCCGTCGAGGATCTACTCAAGGCGACGCGCGACCTGCCGGTCGGCAGCCTGGCCTGGTCGGTGATCGAGGCCATGCTGAACGCCGAGACCTGGTTCCGTCGCGACCGCGCGCCTTTCGCCTCCTTCGGCGAGGAACTGGCTCCGGCCATCTCGACCGTCCGGCCCGGGGGCCGGGTACGGGTCTGGTCAGCCGGCTGCGGCGCGGGCCAGGAGGCCTGGTCCCTGGCCATGATGGCGGCCGGCGCGGGGGTCCACGCCGAGATCCTGGGCACCGACCTGGCCCAGCGCCAGCTGGAGAAGGCCAAGGCCGGCCTCTACACCCAGTTCGAGGTCCAGCGCGGTCTCGCCGCCCGCCAGTTGCTGCAGTGGTTCGAGCCGCACGAGGAAGCTTGGCGCGTGGCCCCCCAGTTGCGCGGTATGGTTCGGTTCGAGCGCGATAATCTGATGGACGCGGTGCCTCCCGAAGGCGGCCGCTATGACGTGGTCTTCTGCCGCTATGTCCTGTCCGACATGGAGGTCACCCGCCGTCAACGGGTGCTGGAGCGGCTGGAGGCCAGCCTGGTCGATGACGGCTGCCTGTTCCTGGGGCTCGGCGAAAGCCCGGGCGAAGGCAACCCCGCCTTCCGCGCCGTGTCGGGCCGTCCCGGCCTGTTCGTCAAGACGGCCCGCCCGAGGATCCACCGGGCGGCGTAGGGCTCGCTTCAGGCCCCCAAGGGGCCGGCGTGGAAGAAAGCGACTCTCCTCAAGGGTAGTAAGCCGTGTCCCCGGCGAAGGCCGGGGTCCAGGGCCACGAGCGCAGACGTCACCCCAACCTCACGCAAGCCCTTCTGGGCCCCGGCCTTCGCCGGGGACGCGGGGAGGCGCGAGAGGCCGGAAGTTCCGGGCCACGATGGGTCACCAAGTTTGCTGAGGCTTTCCCGGGCCCATCCTCTGACGCATCATCCCTGCGAACGGGGGACTGTCCATGATCCGCATACTGCTGCTGCCACTGGCGCTTGGCCTAGCGCTTCTGCTCACGGTCTGGAGTGTGCAGACGCCTGCCCCGGCGCCGGTCGATGCGCCCGACACCGCCTTCTCGGCCGGGCGGGCCATGGCCGACATCCGCGAGATCGCCCAGCGGCCGCATCCGACCGGCTCGGAAGAGAATGCGCGCGTTCGCGCCTATCTGCTCCAACGCATGACGGGGCTGGGCCTGGAGGTCTCGACCCAGGAGGCCGCCCTGCCGGAGGCCAGCGTCGAGCGGCTGCGAGACTGGGGCGACGAACAGGCCGCCTCGCGCCGGCTGACCAATCTGATCGGCGTGCTGCCGGGTCAGGATCGCGACCTGCCCGCCCTGATGTTGATGGCCCACCACGACACCACCTGGCTGTCGCCCGGCGCCGCCGACGACTCGACCGGCGTGGCCGCCATCCTGGAAACGGTGCGGGCCATCCAGGCGCGCGGCGAGGTCCGTCGCGACATCGTCGTGCTGTTCACCGACGCCGAAGAGTTGGGGCTCGACGGGGCCCGCGCCTTTTTCGAGACGCATCCGCTGGCCGATCGCATCGGCATGGTCATCAATCTGGAGGCGCGGGGCGGCGGCGGCCTGGCCTCCATGTTCGAGACCGGGCCGGACAATGCCCAGACCATCGCCGCCTTCGTCGCCGCGACGCGGGGCGTCGAGGGCGGGGTCGCCAGCAATTCGGCGTCCATCGCCATCTACGAGGCCATGCCTAACGGCACCGACTACACCCTGGCGCGCGACCGGGGCATTCCCGGCCTGAACCTCGCCTTCACCGGCCGTGCCGATCACTACCACACCGCCGAATCCACGCCCGACGCTCTGGATCAGGGCAGCGTCCAGCATATCGGCGCCCAGGCCTTGGCCTCGGCCGACCGCCTGGCCCGCGCCGACACCCTGCCGGGCGAGACGGTCAACAGCGTCTATGCCGACTTGCTGGGCGTGACCGTGCTGGTGCTGCCGATGGTCTCGGGTTGGGTCGCCCTGGCCCTCACCGCCGCCCTGATGGCCTTCGCCGGCTGGCGCGCCCGACGGGCCGGCCGGCTCAGCCTCGGCGGTGTTGGACGGGGCCTCGCTGACGGCTTGGCGCTGCTGACCACCGGCCTGGTCGTCGCCAGCTTCATGCGGGGGCTCAGCGGCGGGCCGGTCGACAGCGGACTCGACTACTACGTCATGATGGCCCGGCTGCTGTGGCTGGAGGGCGGCGTGACCCTGGGCTTCGCCGCCATCGCCCTTGCGCTGCTGGCGGGCGGCGCGATCCGCCGGCCGTGGGTCGCCGTCGCCGTGGCCGTCATGGCCTTAGCGGCCACGCTGCTCTGGACCTTCGACATCGTCACCGTCGCAGCCGCCGTCATCGCAGCCGGCCTGTGGCTGCTGCCCCGTCGCGGCGAGCCTCAGGTCTGGGGCGGCTGGCTGGGTCTGACGGCTGTGGTCTTCGTCATCGGCTGCGCCCTTCAGGCGGTCAGCCCGGGCGCGGCCGTGCTGGTGGTCTGGCCACTGGCGGTCGCCGCCGTCGCGCTGGGCGTGAGCGCCGTGCTCGACCCCCGGCTTGATCGCATCGTCGGACAAATCCCACCCTTGGTCGCCACCGCCTTCGCCGGCGCCTGGCTGATGGTCAACTGGCACGGGGTCGCCCTCGCGGTCGGAATGGACCTGCCCGGCGCGCTCGGCCTGTTCGCCCTGATGATCCTGATGCTGGTCCGGCCTCTGGCCCCGGTCGGCGAGGGCGCGCGTCGCGGTCTGGCCGTAACCGCCGTCGCCTGTCTGGTGATCGGCGCCGCAGTGGCTGGCTGGGCCCGTGTCGCCGAGCCGCCGTCGGCCGCCATGCCGGACTTTAAGGCCGGGGTCGGCGCGGCCGACTGAGCGGCGAACTGGACAGACTGGACAAACTGGACTCTGCCCGGGCGACAATCCCGGACAGCAAAACGCCCGCCTCCCTTCCGGAAGGCGGGCGCTTCGTTCAACCGAAGCGGCTGGTTACTTGCGGGCGCGGCCGGCGCGGGCGGGCTTGCGGCCGCCCTGGCCCAGGCCCATCGACTTGGCCAGGTCCGAGCGGGCCTTGGCGTAGTTCGGCGCGACCATCGGATAGTCCTTGGGCAGGCCCCACTTGGCCCGATAGTCCTCGGGGCTCATGTCGTACTTGGTGCGCAGGTGGCGCTTCAGCGACTTGAACTTGCGGCCGTCCTCCAGGCAGATCAGGAAGTCGGGCGTGATCGACTTGCGAACCGAGACGGCCGGCTCCTGCGGCTCCGGCTCCGGCTCGGACGGACCCGAGCTGACCGAGGTCAAGGCGGCATGGATGTTCTGGATCAGGCCGGGCAGTTCGCCGGCGGCGACACTGTTGTTGCCGACATAGGCCGACACGATGTCGGCGGTCATCTCAAGCAGGGCGGACTGTTCGTCCACGTGGGTCTCTTCCACCATCGGTGATGTTCTTCTCTGGACTTGAGGCGCGGCCCGCCCCGGACGCGTCGTCAATAATCAGAATGGGGGATGAAAGCAAATCGCTCCCGAAGTGCGGGTTCGATTCGCGTTGTGCGTGAGTAATGCGCGCCGCTAGACCGGATCAGCGACCGAAGTCGGACGCCAGGGCCAGCATCGCCGCCCGCTCCGGAGCCGAGTATTCGTCGGCGCTCTGCTCGTCGCCTTCGCGGATGGCCCGCAACAGGGCTGGCGTCAGGGCCGAGGACAGCGACCAGTTCCAGTAGCGCAGCACCGTCTGGGCCCGGTCCACCGCCATCATGTCGTAGGTGACCAGCACCCGCTCCCACGCCGGGCTCAGCGTTCCGTCCGACAGCACCTCGGGCCGCCGCATGGCGCGCCACAGCCGGGTCAGATCGTTCTTGGTCATGCCCGTGGCCTTGCACAGGATGGCCAGGGGCTCGCCGCCCGCATCGGACAGCAGCTTGGCCCCCGTCAGCGGCTTGATGCCGGCCAGGTAGGAGATCTCAGCCGCGATCTCGCGACTGAAGCCGGCCTCGGCCGCCGCCACCGCCTGCTCCAGACTGTCGTAGGGCGACTTCTCGATGGCGGCGCGGTTCCTTTGGCGGCGCTCGATGAACTGCAGCGCCTTGCGTGACACCGGGTCCTGCCAGTTCTCCCGGGCCGCCATAGGGAAGATGTCCTCGGACACCTCCTGCATCACTTCGCGCGACACGCCGAAGCGCGACAGGATGATGCGGCGATCCTCCGGCCCGGCCCACCAGAACATGACATAGGCGCCCGACGGCCGCAGTTCGGGTCGGCGCAGCAGCAGGCCGCACAGCTCGGGCGCCTCGCGGCTGAGACTGACCACGCCCTCGATCGCCACCTGCGACAGCCGGGCCGTCTGGTTCTTCAGAACCGCCTGGATCACCTCGGTCTCGCCAAAGCTGAGCAGGGTCTCGGACACCACTTCCGACAGGCCGCGTCGGTGGGCGATCATCTCGCGGTGAGCCTGCTGCGCGTCGCGGGCGGCGGCCACCAGATCGGCGTCGGTCAGGCTGGCGCACTGTTCGAACAGGTGCCGGGCGATGCGCGGCTCGTCGCGCAGCAGCAGGCGCGTCAGGGTGTTGGGCAATTCGTTGAGCGGCGCCAGGCGGACCGCCACCTTCTCGCGCTCGTCCTCCGAGGCCAGGCGCAACATCTCGACCAGAAGGTCGCCCGTCACCGCCCGTTCGAAGGCGTTGATCCGGCTGGCCGGCAGGGAGACGACGTCCGCCAGACGCTTCAGCAGCGCATGGCGCGCGCGGAAACTCGCCTGCCGCGGCAGGCCCAGGGCCTCGTCGTCGAGCAGCAGTGCGTCGGACATGCACCGACGCTACAGGCCAAGCGGTTAACCGAGGGTGACGGCGTGTCTTGACAGTGCCGGGCGCCAGTCGGCAGCCTTCGTCATGGCCGAAAGCCCTGATGATCGATCGAAAGACCTCGGGGCGCGTCGCCAGTCCGACCTGCGGGCGTCCTGGGCGCAGAATGCCGACTTTTCGGACCGCAGACGGATGCAGTTCGACACCCAGCCGCTCTACAGCGACGCTCTTCGGCAGATCGGTCAACTGACCGGGTTGACCCGGATCGTAGAGATCGGATGCGGCAACGGGGATTTCGCGGCCCACCTCTCGGCTCAATATCCGGCCATCCCCCTTGTCGCGTCGGACCTGGAGGGGCCGCGACTGGAGCGCGCGCGCGCCGAACACTCCGGCCTGAGTTTCGAGAGCGGGGACGCTCTGGCCATGTTGGAGCGGCATCAGGAGCCTGGCGTCCTGTTCGTGGCCATGAACGTCTTCGGCAACCTTTCGCCCGACGAGATCGACGCCCTCTTCACCGGGTTCTCCGCTCCGGGAGCCGCCCTGACGTTCCTGGCCGGCGGATTGCCCCCAGACCGGCCGGAGCGCTCCGCCGAAAGGCGGGTGGGCTGGAATCACAACTTCGTCGACCTCCTGCGACGCAGTCGGCTGGTAGTGCGCCATTGTCGCATCGAATACGCCGCCAATCCGGAAGGCCGCGCCGCCTATGTGGTCACCGCCGCGACGCCGCAGGACAGATGATGCCGATCGCCTACAGCCCTTCGAACAGCGCCGTGGACAGATAGCGCTCGGCGAAGCTGGGGATGATGGCGACGATGGTCTTGCCGGTGTTTTCCTCAAGCGCGGCCAGGCGGAAGGCGGCCACAAGGGCGGCGCCGGAGCTAATGCCGACCGGGATGCCTTCAACACGGGCGACCTTCCTGGCCATCTCGAAGCTTTCGTCGTTGGTCACCGTCTCGACCCCGTCGATCACGGCGCGATCAACAACCGGGGGAATGAAGCCGGCCCCGATGCCCTGGATCTTGTGCGGGCCCGGCTGGCCGCCGGACAGCACGGGAGAATCCGCCGGTTCGACCGCGATCATGCGGACCGACGGCTTCCTGTCCTTCAGCACCTGGCCGACGCCGGTGATGGTGCCCCCGGTGCCGACGCCGGCGATGACGATGTCGACCGCGCCGCCGGTGTCGGCCCAGATCTCCTCGGCGGTGGAGACACGGTGGATGGCGGGATTGGCCGGGTTTTCGAACTGCGAGGGACTGACGGCGCCGGGCGTGGCGGCCAGTAGTTCCTCGGCGCGGGCGATGGCGCCCTTCATGCCCTTCTCGGCCGGGGTCAGTTCCAGTTCGGCGCCCAGGAGAGCCAGCATCTTGCGGCGCTCCATCGACATGCTCTCGGGCATGCACAGGATCAGCCGATATCCCTTGGCGGCGGCGACGAAGGCCAGGGCGATGCCCGTATTGCCGCTGGTCGGCTCGATCAGCACCGAGCCGGGACCGATGCGACCGGCCTGCTCCAGCGCCTCAATCATGGCCACGCCGATCCGATCCTTGACCGAGGCGATCGGGTTGAAGAACTCCAGCTTGGCCAGCACCGTGGCCTTCGGCTTCAGCTCGGCCGACAGGCGCGGCAGCCCGACCAGCGGCGTGTCGCCAATGGTGTCCAGGATCGAGTCATAGACCTTGCCGCGGCCGGACTTCCTGTGGCGAGCGGCGTCGTAGGACGATGGGGTGACGGTGTCGGACATTGGACGAGGGCTCCGAACGGGGGGCGCAAGCGGAACGCCAAGCGCTCCCGGATTGCCTGATCTAGGAAGCGGGCGAGGCAGCGACAACCGGTCCGTTGTGACCAGGCGACGGCATGGCTAAAGACGCCGGATGCCCATGCGCCTGTCCCGCTTTCGCAAGTCCTTCCCGCTCGACGGCCAGACCCTTGCGGTTGAGCACGAAGCCTTTGTCGAGAGTAGCCGCTCGACCCTAAAGGTCGATGGCGAGGTCGTGGCTGAGGACGGGGTGGAGAAGGGCCAGCCCGATCCCCTGCGCAACCATCTGCTGACCTGGGCCCGGCCCGACGGCCGCGTGTTGACCGTCGAGATCGGGCCGGCCAACACCTGGAGCTATGGCTGCCACGCCCGGCTGGACGGCGAAACCGTGTTCGAGACCCATCCCGGCAAGGCGCTGGGTTACGGACCGAAGATGCAGGCCTATCTGAAATGGGCCGAGGCCAACAACACGCCGGAGATGAAGGCCCGCAACGAGGCGGCGCTGAAGCGCAACTGGCCGTCCCTGGCGACCGACATCGTGCTGGGCCTGGGCTTCTTCTTCGTGGCGCGCGAGTTCGGCCTGGTCACCGCCGCGGTCGGCGGCGCCGCGGCGGGCCTGATCCTGTGGGTCGCGCAGAAACTGACCAAGATCGACCTGCTGGGCGGCCTGGCCATGTTCGGCATCGTCATGGCTTTGCTCTCGGCGGCCTTCGCCCTGATCTTTCAGGATGACCGCATCATCCAGCATCGCGGCACCATCATGGGCATCGTCGGGGCCATACCGTTCCTGATCGACGGCCTGACAGGCGGTCAGCGACTGGCCGCGCGCCTGGCCCGCTATTTCGTGTTCGATGTTGACGCGCGGCGACTGGGCATCGGCATGGGCATTCTCGGCTTCGCATCGGCGGGGATGAACGCGGCGGCGGTGGCGCTGCTGTCTCAGGACATGTGGCTGATCTTCACCACCTTCCTGGATATCCCCATCGCTCTGGTGCTGTTCTTTGTCATGCTGGCCTGGGTGCGCAAGGGGCCCGAGGCGCGCGCCTATTGAGGCTGCGTGATGAAGCCTTTTGCCCGGCAGGACGTTGGGGCCGGACGCCGACCTGGGTAGTCACGGGCGGCGCCGGGGAGACCGACCACTGAGCCCGCCTGCCGACACCGCCTTTCTGAACAGCACGGGCGAGATGGCGCGCCGTATCGGCGCCTTCGACTGGGCCACGACGCCGCTCGGTCCCATTGCCACTTGGCCCCAGAGCCTCAGGACCGCCGTCGGGCTGATGGTTGCGGCGCCTAATCCCATCGTGTTGCTTTGGGGTCTCGAAGGGGTGCTGATCTACAACGACGGCTACGCCCGCTTCGCCGGAGAACGGCATCCCCAGCTGCTCGGCATGGGCACGCGCGAGGGCTGGCCCGAGATCGCCGAACACAACGACCGCATGATTCGCCGGGTGCTGGGCGGCGAGCCCGTCTCGCTGAAGGATCAGCAGTTGGTCCTGGATCGTCGTGGCCAGGGGCCTGAGCCGGCCTGGATGGACCTCGACTACACGCCCGTGCCCGACGAGACCGGCCGGCCGGCCGGCGTCATGGTGTTCGTCACCGAGACCACCGAGCGTTTCCTTGCCGACGAACGCAGCCGTGTGCGCGAGGAACGGCTCGACATGGCGCTGGACATCGGCGGCGGCGTCGGAGTGTGGGACTGGGACGTGCCGAACGACCGCGTCTATGCCGACAAGCGGTTCGCGCGGCTGTATGGCGTCGATCCCCGCATGGCCAGCGACGGCGCCGCGATCGAACAGTTCTTCGCCGCCATGCATGCAGGCGACGCCGAACGGGTGCAGGGCGAGATTTCTCACGCCCTATCGACCGGCGAGCCGTTCCGGTCGGAGTATCGGCTGGTCCAGGCGGACGGCGAGGTGCGCTGGGTCGCGGCGCTCGGGCGGCCGGAGCGGGACGCGGACGGCCGGACCATTCGTTTCCCGGGAGTCACTTTCGATATCACGGAACGGCGTCGAACCGATGAGACGCTGGCGGAGCGCGAGCTGCGCTATCGCACATTGTTCGAGACGATCGACGAAGGCTTCTGCGTCATCGAGTTCCTGGATGGGCCCGAGGGCCCGCTCAGCGACTATGTGCATGTCGAGGCCAACGCCGCCTATGAGGCCAACGCCGGCATTTCGAATGTCGTGGGCCAGAAGGTCCGCGAGATGGTCCCGGACGAAGCGGGAAGCTGGGTCGAGCTGTATCGCGGCGTGCTGACGTCCGGCCAGCCGATACGCTTTGAAAAGGAGCTGGAGGCCACCGGGCGCTGGCTGGAGCTGGCGGCCTTTCGGGTCGGCGATCCCGAGCGTCGCCAGGTTGCGGTGCTGTTCAAGGACCTGACGGACAGAAAACAGGCCGAGCGGTCGCTTCAGGCCCTCAACGCCACCCTGGAGCATCGCGTCGCCGAGGCTGTGGCCGAGAAGAAGCTGTGGGCCGACATCATCGAGAGCGCCGACGCCTTTGTTCAGGTGGTCGACCGCGAGGGCCGGTGGCTAGCCATCAACAACGCCTCGGCGACCGAGTTCGAGCGCATCTTCGGCGTCCGTCCCGAAGCCGGTCAGAAGATGTCCGACGCCATCGCTCACCTGCCGGGCGAGGCGGCCGCGGTGAAGGCGATCTGGGATCGCGCCCTGGCCGAGGCGCCCTTCACCGAGGTCCAGGAGTTCGGCGATCCCTCCCGGGACCGGCGCTTCTACGAAATGCGCTACTACCCTCTGATGAGCGCCGACGGCGACCGGCTGGGGGCCTATCAGATCGTCAATGACGTCACAGACCGGCTGGCTGAGCAGGCGCGGCTGCGCGAGGCAGAGGAGGCCTTGCGCCAGAGCCAGAAGATGGAGGCGATCGGCCAACTGACCGGCGGCATCGCCCACGACTTCAACAATCTGCTGGCCGGGATCATCGGCAGTCTGGAGCTGCTGTCCAAACGGCTTTCCGAGAACCGCCTGTCCGGCATCGAGCGCTATATCGAGGCGGCCTCCGGATCGGCCCAGCGGGCGGCCAGCCTGACCCAGCGGCTACTGGCCTTCTCGCGACGCCAGACGCTGGACCCCCGGCCGACCGATCTCAATCGGCTGATTGGGGGCATGGAGGACCTGATCCGACGCAGCGTGGGCCCGGCGGTGGAGGTCGAGGTGGTCGGTGCGGGCGGCCTTTGGACCACGCGGGTCGATCCGTCTCAGCTGGAGAACGCCCTGCTGAACCTGTGCATCAACGCCCGGGACGCGATGGCGCCCCAAGGCGGTCGGCTGACCATCGAGACCGCCAACAAATGGCTGGACGATCGCCATGCCCGCGAACGCGACCTGCCGCCGGGCCAGTATGTGTCGCTCTGCGTCACGGACACCGGCACGGGAATGACGCCCGAAATCATCGACAAGGCCTTCGATCCCTTCTTCACCACCAAGCCGATGGGGCAGGGCACGGGGCTGGGGCTGTCGATGGTGCACGGCTTTGTGCGTCAGTCGGGTGGCCAGGTGCGCATCTATTCCGAGGCCGGCGACGGCACCACCATGTGCCTGTATCTGCCGCGCCATCTGGGCGCGGCAGATGAGATCGATCCCGAGGCTCTGACGGCTGCTGAGCCGAACGGCCATGGCGAGACGGTGCTGGTCATCGACGACGAGCCCACCGTGCGCATGCTGATCGTCGAGGTGCTGGGCGAAGCCGGCTATCATGTCCTCCAGGCGGAAGACGGCGCGTCGGGTCTGGAGGTGCTGCGCTCCGAGATGGCCATCGATCTGCTGGTCACCGATGTTGGCCTGCCGGGCGGGCTGAACGGGCGCCAGGTCGCCGATGCCGCCCGCGCCCTGAGGCCCGACCTCAAGGTTCTGTTCGTCACCGGCTACGCCGAGAACGCCGTGATCGGCAACGGCCACCTGGAGCCCGGCATGGCGGTTATCACCAAACCCTTCGTCGTCGCCGACCTGGCGGCCAAGGTCACCGAGATGATCGAGGGTTAGCGCCGGACCCTAACCCGCCGTTAACCACGATCCCGCATCCGTCTTGGGGTGCGCAATCTCGTTTCAGCCATCAACGCCGTCGATCCCCTGGTGGTGACCGGGAAGGTGGCGGCTGTGTCCGGACTCTTGATTGAAGCCCGGGGCGGGATCAGCCGGTTGGCCGTGGGCGCCCGAGCCGAGATCGGCCGCGGCCGGGGACTGGACGCCCTGCCGGCCGAATGCGTGGGGTTTCAGGGGGAGAAGGCGCTGTTGATGCCCTTCGGCCCGGTCGAGGGCGTGGCGCCGAGCGCTGACATCCGCATCATCGACACCGCCGCCAGCGTGCGCCCCAGCCTGGCCTGGCTAGGCCGGATCGTGAACGCCTTTGGCCAGCCGATCGACGGCAAGGGGCCGCTGCCGGTGGGGCCGGCGCCCTATCCGCTGAGGGCTCCGCCGCCGCCGGCCCATGCGCGCGGCCGGGTCGGCGAGCGGCTGGACCTTGGCGTCAGGGCCATGGACGTCTTCACCACCACCTGCCGGGGTCAGCGCCTGGGCATCTTCGCCGGCTCGGGCGTCGGCAAGTCGGTGCTGCTGTCGATGCTGGCGCGCCAGGCGACCTGTGACGCGGTGGTGGTCGGGCTGATCGGCGAACGGGGCCGCGAAGTCCGGGAGTTCATCGAGGAGACCCTGGGCGAGGAGGGGCTGAAGCGCGCCATCGTGGTGGTGGCGACCAGTGACGAACCGGCCCTGACGCGCCGCCAGGCGGCCTATATGACCATGGCCTGCGCCGAGTATCTGCGGGATCAGGACCTGGAGGTGCTGTGCCTGATGGACTCGGTGACCCGCTTCGCCATGGCCCAGCGCGAGATCGGCCTGGCCGCGGGCGAGCCGCCGACCACCAAGGGATACACCCCCACCTGCTTTTCGGAACTGCCCAAGCTGCTGGAGCGGGCTGGGCCGGGGCCGATCCGTCCGGACGGCACCGAGGCGGCGCCGATCACCGCCCTGTTCACCGTGCTGGTTGACGGTGGCGACCATGACGAGCCGATCGCGGATGCGGTGCGCGGCATTCTGGACGGCCACATCGTGATGGACAGGAAGATCGCCGAGCGGGGCCGCTTTCCCGCCATCGACGTGCTGAAGTCGGTCAGCCGCACCATGCCGGCATGCCAGACGTTGCCGGAGCGCGAGCTGAACCGGCGGGCGCGCCAGTGCCTCAGCGCCTATTCCAACATGGAGGAGCTGATCCGCATCGGCGCCTATCGCGCCGGGGCCGATCCGATCGTCGACCGGGCCATCGCCCTGAACCCCGCGCTGGAGGGATTCCTGACCCAGGCGCCGGAAGACGCCACCCGTCTTGACGAGTCCTTTACCCGCCTGGAGGCAATCCTGAACCAGGGCATGGCCGAACCGGCATAAGGGGCTGACCGCATGACGACCTGGGCGCAATCACTCATCCGCATCTCCACCTATGAGGTCGAGACGCTGCAGAAGCGCCTGGCCGACATCGCCGACCGTAGAGCCGCCGCCCACATCCGTCTGGGCGTGCTGGACGCCGAGGCCGAGATCGAGCGCGACCGCGCTCGGGCCGACCCGTCCGCCCAGATGATGCTCAACGCCTATCTGAATGGCTGGAAGGCCCGAAAGGGCGCCGCCGAGGGCGATGTGGTGGTGCTGGAGGCCGAGGAGGCGGGGGCCCGCGACGCCCTGTCCGGAGCTTTCGAGGAACTGAAGAAGTTCGAGCATGTCGCCGAGGCGACCCGGCTCAAGGCCCTGGTCGCTGCGACCAAGCGCGAGAACGCCGCCTTCGACGAGATCGCTCTGAGACGACGTGCATAGTCGCGGTCCTTCTCCCCTCGTGGGAGAAGGTGGGCGGCGAAGCCGCTCGGATGAGGGGGCTGTCGGCCCGCGCATCCCTTTCGGACATTCGATCTGATGACACAGCCCCCTCATCCGTCTCGCTGCGCGAGCCACCTTCTCCCCCAAGGGCAGAAGGATTTGAGCCGCCGCCATATTCTCGCCGCCGCCCCCTCCCTCGCCCTCATGGGCTGTAGCCGCGCGCCCACCGCATCGCCGGTGATCGACCTGCCCTCGCTCAAATCCACGGCGCCGTTCCCGGTTGGGGTCTGCGCCATGACCGGCCACCTGGACGACCCGGCCTGGGTCGACCTGGTCTCGACCCACTTCTCCCAGCTGACGCCGGAGTGGGAGATGAAGATGGAGCGGCTGGTCAGGGATGACGGGACGCTGGACTTCACCGCCTCGGACCGGCTGGCCGACTTCTGCGCCGATCAGCGGATGCGCCTCTTCGGCCATACGTTGATCTGGTACGCTCAGGAGCATCCGTGGTTTCAGGCCCTGCCCGAGGACCGGTTCGCGACCGAGCATGACCGCTACGTCCGCACCACGGTCGAGCGCTACCGTGGTCGGGCGGTCGGCTGGGACGTGGTCAACGAGCCGGTCGCCGAGGACGGGAACGGCTATCGCGAGTGCCTGTGGAGCCGACGGTTCGGTGGGGTCGACGGCTATATCCGACGGGCCTTCGACGTGGCGCGCGAGGCCGACGGCGAGGCTGTGCTGTTCCTCAACGACTACAACCTCGAGAACAATCCGACCAAGGGCGCCAGCTACCTGAGGCTGGTCGAGCGGCTGCTGGCGGCCGGGACCCCGATCACCGGTCTAGGCACGCAATCGCACCTCGACATCACCATTCCCGAGGGTCAGATCACCGCCTTCATGCGCGAACTGGCCGGATTCGGCCTGCCTATCCATGTGTCCGAGCTGGACGCGTCGCTGGAGAGCGGCCGCCGGGTGGATGTCCGCTCGGACGCGACGCGCGAGAGCCAGCAGCGCGACCGGGTGGTCGAACTGGCCGAGGCCTTCATGGCGTTGCCGCCCGCTCAGCGCTGGGCTTTTACGGTCTGGGGCGCTCGCGATTCCGACAGCTGGATGCGTCTCCGCGAGGATGGCGGGGGGCCGAACGATCGGCCGCTGCTGTTCGACGATCGCGGCCGGCCCAAGCCGGTGGCCGCTGACGTCGCCCAGATTTTCGCGGGCGGCTGACGCCGAAGGAAAAGCCCCGCCGATGTCTCCATCGGCGGGGTCAGAATCGAAAAAGATGGGCCGCCGACGTTTCCATCGGCGGCCCGGCCTCGCCCAAGCCGATCCCGCGCGGGGTCGGTGGCGGGTCGTGCAGGACCAGCCGGGCGAAGATCACGGGCGGGGGTCGGAATCCCGCCCGGATTTCTGAGACGAGAGCCTAGCCCTCGAGGTCCTGACCCTCGTCGGGCTCGGGCGTGCCGAGCAGCTCCTCGGAGATCTTGGAGGTCGACTTGCGCACCCGGTCCTCGATCTGGGCGGCGATGTCAGGATTGGTCTTGAGGAACTCGCGGACGTTCTCGCGGCCCTGGCCGATACGGGTGGAGTCGTAGGAGAACCACGATCCCGACTTCTCGATGATGTTGGCCTTGACCCCCAGGTCGATGATCTCGCCGATCTTGGAGATGCCCTCGCCATACATGATGTCGAAGATGACCTCGCGGAACGGCGGGGCGACCTTGTTCTTGACCACCTTCACCCGGGTCGTGTTGCCGACCACCTCGTCGCGGCTCTTGATCGCGCCGGTGCGGCGGATGTCGAGACGCACCGAGGCGTAGAACTTCAGCGCGTTGCCGCCCGTGGTCGTCTCCGGCGAGCCGTACATCACCCCGATCTTGTGGCGGATCTGATTGATGAACAGGACGATGCACTTGGACTTGGAGATGGACCCGGTCAGCTTGCGCAGCGCCTGGCTCATCAGACGCGCCTGCAGGCCCGGCAGGCTGTCGCCCATCTCGCCCTCGATCTCGGCGCGGGGCGTGAGCGCCGCGACCGAGTCGACCACCACGATGTCCACAGCGCCCGAGCGCACCAGGGTGTCGACGATCTCCAGCGCCTGTTCGCCGGTGTCGGGCTGGCTGACCAGAAGGTCATCCAGATTGACGCCCAGCTTCTGGGCATAGCTCGGGTCCAGCGCGTGTTCGGCGTCGACAAAGGCGGCGACCCCGCCCTTCTTCTGCACCTCGGCCACCGTGTGCAGCGCAAGCGTGGTCTTGCCGGAGCTTTCCGGCCCGAACACCTCGATCACCCGTCCGGTCGGCAGGCCGCCGATGCCCAGCGCCATGTCCAGGCCCAGCGAGCCGGTCGAGACGCTCTCGATCTCGGCCACCACCCCGCCCTTGCCCAGCTTCATCACCGAGCCCTTGCCGAAGGCGCGATCGATCTGGGCGATCGCCGCCTCCAGCGCCCGTTGCTTGTCCGCGTCGTCCTTGCCCACCAGTTTCAATGCCGCCTGCGCCATGACTTTCGGTCCTTGTGCCACGATTCCCGTACGTCGTTCTGGAAGAGGCCCGCTACCGACCCACCCTTGCGACCGGCTGACTATGTGCATGGTTTGTTCCGGTTGCCAATATGTTCTTTTTCCCGCTGGCACGACGACGTCCGTTTTTGACGTACGGCTTTTGTGCGCTGCGGGTGATCCACGGCCAAGCTGGTGCGTTCAGGCGGCATGACAAAAAAGAACAAGCCCGCCGTCCTGACCATCCGCAACGCCCGTTCGGCCGACGTGCCGGCGATCTCGGCCCTGGTGGCCAAGGTCTACAAGGACATGCCCGCCTATTCGCCCGGTATGCTGCGGGGGCAGATCTCAAACTTTCCCGACGGGCAGTTCGTGGTCGAGTATGATGACGAGGTCGTGGGCTACGCCGCCGGGTTCCGCATCGACGAGACAGCGGCGATGGGGCCGCACACCTGGTCGGAGATCACCGGCGGAGGCTACGCGGCGCGCCACGATCCGACCGGGGAATGGTTCTATGGCATGGAGGTGTGCGTCGATCCCGACCGCCGCCGCCTGCGCATCGGTCAGAGGCTGTACGACGCCCGGCGCGACCTGTGCGAGGCCGAGAACCTGAAGGGGATCGTCTTCGGCGGCCGGATGCCGGGCCTGTCGAAGAAGAAGAACCCCTATCCCGAGCCCGAGGCCTATCTCGACGCGGTGACGGCCCGCAAGATGAGCGACCCGGTGATCGGCTTTCACCTGCGTGGCGGATTCGAGCCGATCGGCGTGCTGAAGGGCTACCTGGGCTCGGACAAGGAGTCCCAGGGCAATGCCGCCCACATGGTGTGGCGCAATCCGTACTACACCGAGCACGAGGGCCGGGGCGCGGCTTTCGCCACCAAGGAGACGGTGCGGGTGGCGACCGTGCAGCTGCAGGCCCGCAAGGTGTCGAGTTTCCAGGAGTTCATCGACAACGTCGAATATTTCGTCGACATCACCTCGGACTATCGCTCGGATTTCGTGGTCTTTCCCGAGCTGTTCACGCTGCAGCTGCTTTCGCTGGAGCCCAAGAAGCTGACGCCGGCGGAATCGATCGAGGCCCTGACGCGCTACACGCCGCGCTTCGTCGAGGCGCTGCGCAAGATGGCGGTTGAGTACAACATCAACATCATCGGCGGCTCGCACCCGACCCAGACCGACGAGGGCGAGATCCAGAATGTCGCCTATGTCTTCCTGCGCGACGGCTCGGTCCACGCCCAGGAGAAGATCCATCCGACCCCCAACGAGCGGCACTGGTGGAACATCAAGGGCGGCAGCAAGGTGCATGCGATCGACACCGACTGCGGCCCGATCGGGGTGCTGATCTGCTATGACTCCGAATTCCCGGAGCTGGCCCGGCGGCTGGTGGACGAGGGGGCGCGGCTGCTGTTCGTGCCGTTCTGCACCGACAACCGGCAGGGGTACCTCAGAGTGCGCTACTGCTCCCAGGCGCGGGCCATCGAGAACCAGTGCTACATGGCCTTGTCAGGCAACGTTGGGAACCTGCCGAACGTCGAGAACATGGACATCCAGTACGCCCAGTCCTGCATCCTGACGCCCTGCGACTTCCCCTTCGCGCGCGATGGGGTGGCGGCCGAGGCGTCCGAGAATGTCGAGACGGTCACGGTGGCCGATCTGGACCTGTCCGACCTGGCCTGGGCCAAGGCGCAGGGAACGGTCAGAAACCTGCGCGACCGCCGCTTCGACCTCTACAAGACCGTCTGGAGCGACGCGGGTTAGATCAGGCCGCCTCGTGCGCCTGGCGCCGAAGCCGCCAGAATCGCAGGGTGCGCATCGCCGTCTCGCGCTGCAGGTCGTTGTAGAGGCTGGTGTAGCTCTGCGCCTTGGCCAGGGCGTCCTGCTCGCGGGCCAGCAGCACCACGGCGTAGGTGAGGAACAGCGAGCGGTCCAGATTGGCCGCCTTGCACACAACGGCCAGGGCGTCGATCTCGCCACGATCGACAATGTGTTTTGCGGTGTGGAAGTCGATCTCGGCCATGTCGGCCAAGGCGATCAGGAAGGCCGTCCGGCTGCCCGAACGCAGCAGGCGCGCCAGGGTATGGGGCGTCAGCTGACCGGCCGCGGCCAGTTCGCGCACATAGACCTCGGCCTCGGCGTAATCGTCGGGAAGCTGGCCGTCATCGGCCGCGACGCGGTTGCGTCCAGCGGATAAAGCCTGGTCCAGCATCGCCGGATCCATCCGAGCGTTGCGCTCAAGAATGACGCGACGCAGCCGCGCTTCGACGATGAAATACATCTCGTTCAGCAGGTCGGGCGGCAGGCTGGTGCGCTCAACCACGGCGGCATGCAGCCCCGGATTGGCCTGGGCGCGGCTGACCACCGTCTCGTTCGCCTGACGCGATAGGGCCGCGCCCTGATTACGCAGCAGGGTTCCCAGGGTCTCGTCGTCGCCGCGCTCAACGATGACGTCCGACACCGCCTCGGACACCGTGACTCGGCCCGACACCGCGCGCAGTTGGGACTGGCCGCGACGCGCCACGACCTCGAGCAGGTCGGCGTCCTGCAGCACGGGCGATCCTTTTAGCACCGGGTTGGCAACCTCCGGTGACGGGTCAAGCGCCAGCGTGCGCACCAGGGCGTGCGGCGCGTCCAGCGAGACGGAGAAACGTTCGGACAGTTCGCCGCGGACCGCCGCCTCCATCTCGGTCGCCAGCCGGGCCATGACCTCCCCATAGAGGGCGTCCTCGGCCTGGGAGCGCACCGGCGCGCCGAAGAAATGGTCAGTGAGTTCGCGCAGCAGGGCGCGGCGGGTTTCGCTGGAGCCCTCGTGGGCCATGGCGATCAGGTCGGGCAGACGTGATGCCTGGTCCACGGTTGCGGCCGTCTGGGTCATGGCAGAGGGTTCTCGGCCACCGACGGGGCCAGGCCGTTCTGGCGCGCGATCACCGGTGCGGGCGGCGGCTCGGCCAGATCGACCGGGGCGAAGTCCAGATAGACCGGGTCGGGGATCGGGGTCGGATCAGGTTGGCGGCCAGCCTGCCGGTGGACCGAATAATAGCGGGCGCTATCGTCATCCTCGGCCCGTCGCCGCGCAGGCGGAGGCGGGGTTTGGGCTGACGCCTGCGTGGAAGGCTGCGGCTCAGGCGCCTCGGACGCCGTCGCATCGGCGCCTTGAGTTTCAGCGGCGACGTCGGGACGGGGGGCGGCCTGGGGCCGGTTCAGCTGGAAGATCAGGGCGTCGCGGCGCGGGGCGTTGGGATCGGCCACTGGGGCGGCGTTCGGGACCGGCGACGGCGACAGAGCTTCCCGATCAGACGCGGGCTCCGTCGAGGGGGCGGCGCTGTTCTGGGCCGGGCTGACACGGAATACCGGCGCGTCGGCCCGAGGAGCGCGCGGGTCTGGAGCCTCGGCGCGAGCGTCGGCCTCCGCCTCGAAGTCGGTCAAGTCGGCGCGGGGCGGCTCCCATTCGGGCTGTCGGCTCGCTGGCTGGACAGGCGCGGCTTCGACCTGGCGGGGCTCAGGTTGCGGAGCTGGCGTCGGCTGGGGCGCCGGTTCCGCTTGCACGGGCGGCGGCGCATAGCGCGGCTGAGCCGCCGGTGGCGTGGGGTCGGGCCGATAGACGGGCGCGCGACGGTTGGGCGCAGCCTCGGCGTAACGATCGACCGGCTGAATCGAGGGATAGGGGGCGGGCCGCAGGCGCGGCGCTTCGCGCATCGACGGATAGGACGGGGCGGCGAGCGTGCGCGGCGGGGCCTGATAGGGCGCAGGCGTGGCGTCGGCCAGGCGAGGCTGCGGTTGCAGGCCCGGCGCGGCGTCGGCCGTCACCTGACGCGGCGGCGCCTGGAGCGCGGCCGAAGGCCGCCCGCTGTAGCGTGATCCGCCGATCACCGGAGCCCGCTCGACCGTCGTCACAACGGGCGCCGCCTCAGCGACAACCGCCATGTCGGGCTGGACCGCAGCCTGGGACTGGGCGGCGACGACCGGCTTTCCGGCCCAGTTCAGCATGCGCGAGCCCATCCTCTGCTGGGCCAGCGCAGGGCTCGCCATCAGCCCGGCCAATCCCGCGATCAGGGCCAGCCGCCCGCCTCCGCGCAGCAGGCGGGGGCGGGACAGGCGGGCGATGTCGGTCGCGGTGGGGCGCATGGGCGGCCTCCGGTCAGGGGAACTCACCGTGATCCATAGACGGCCCGACTTAAAACCGGGCTAACGCGGATGTTCGGGCGCGGGACGGTCGATCTATCGCCCTGCGCTGAGGTTCGACCTCATCCCCGCCCGGGCAGGAAGTCGACCGTGAAGACGTCGGCCGGGTCGGTTTCGGTCGCGACGGCGCCGACCGCGGCGGCGGCCTCGACGTAGTCGCGCCACCGCTCCAGCGTCATGGACCCGATGCCATAGACCGGCGCGTCGCCGCCCAGCACCAGCCCCGCGTCGATGATCCGCTGGCGCTGCGCCATCAGGCTCTCGGCCGTCACGCCCGGCGCGGCGCGCGAGATCAGGCCGTGTGCGGGCGCCGGATCACGCGCCAGATAGTCACGCCATCCCTCGGCCGTGGCCACGATGAAGGCGCTGAGAGCCCGGGCGTTGTCGCGAGCGAAGCCGTCCGGGGCTATGACCAGAGAGCCATAGCCGGCGAAGCCCTCCTCGGCCGGCAGACGCCATTGCAACGGCTGGGCGGCCGCGCGGGCGGCGGCCTCCAGTTCCGGGCCGATATCGACCGCCAGCACCGCGTCGGGCGTAGCCTGGAACAGCTCCAGGGCGGAGTCGCCGCTCAGCAACCTGTCCGCCGCGATGCCGTAGCGCGCCTGGATCAGCGGCCAGAAGGCGGCGAGGTCCGATTCCTCGAAAGCGAAGGGGCGCGGCGCGAGGGCGGCCAGATCGGTCAGGGGCGTCTCGCCCCGGACGGCGAGGGCGCGGGCGTCCTTCTGGAAGAAGGCGGCGACGGCCCGGACCGGCGCCCCGCCGCTGCGGAGATTCAGCAGGGCCTGGCTGTCGAACCCCAGCGCCAGCTCGGCCGTCCCGGCCGCCAGCCGCTGGGCGGCGCCCGGCTGGACCTCGCCAGAGATCGGCTCGACGGTCAGATTGCGACGCGCATACAGGCCGTCGGCCATGGCTTGGAACAGGCCGCCGTGCAGGGCGCTGGGCCGTGCGTCCAGGGCGACGCGCAGGCGGACCCGGGGGCTGTTGGGGGCCTCAGCGACATCGCGCGAACAGGACGCCAGGCCGAGCGCGCCCAGGCTCAGAGCCGCGGACACGAGGGCGCGACGGCTGATCCGACCTGACCGATTCCCGCGCCGCTGCATGACCGCAACCTAGGCGGCCCGGTCGGCGGTGAAAAGCGGGGGATGTCGGGAAGAGCGGGGCCCGAATTGAGCGGGGGGACGCCGAGGGTTCGGGCCGAAGCCGTCTTCCTCTGCGTCCCCCCGCCAAGTCCGGGTTGGACTTGGCCGTTGAGGTTCAGAACCCTGGCCTTCACATCGACGGGCGAACCCGGCGAAGGTCGGCTGTATTCTGGCGACTCCTGGCTTCCGGCGTTCCGCGGCGCTGGGCCACGTCGTCCTGAAGTCCCGGCCTGGTCCCCCTGTCCCGTACGGCCGAAGCCATCCGGATCAGAAGCCTGGGCCCTGTCTGGTCGCCTGGACCGGTCCGAAGACCGCCCTTGGCGCCCTGATCAGAGAGCCGGACCGGTTCGCTTTGAGCCCCGGGTCTCCCCGGTTTTCCGCGCCGCCGTGTCCCTCGGCCCGTTGACGTTCCGACGAAACCGGCTATTGGGCAAGCGCCCGAATCTCCGCCCCTGGGGGCCAGATCGGGAGTGGCGGTGGATAAGCCTGTGAAGGGCGGTGGACGGATGAAAATTCCGTCGCGAATCCATCATCTTCAGATATCCACAGGTTTCCATCGCGTCGACGTCTCTGCGTCATTGGCGGGCCTATCGACGCCGCGCCGCGCGCTTTCTGGCCCAGATGATGACGCCGGTGATCGACAGGCCGGCGGTGGCCAGGCCGGCGATGCAGATCAGGATGCGGGTCGGCAGGCCCAGGATCTGGCCGGAGTGCAGCGGCAACTGGGCCTGGGCGACGATGTCGCCGGCCGTGCCGACGCCAGGGCGGGTCAGTTCGATCAGCGAGCCGTCATTGCCGACATAGGCCCAGGTGATCCCCAGTCCGGCCTCGTAAGGCTCTCCGAACGCCACGCCATAGCCGCCGATCTCGGCCGCGTAATAGATGCCGGAGACGCGCTGATCGGCCGGAATGGCGGCGAGGTCGCGGGCGCGGACGATGGCCTCGTCAAAGCCGAAGGCCGGCGGGATCGGGTTGGCGAAGTCCATCGGCTGATGCTCGAATTCGTTCTCCGAGATCGGCGAGAAGACCCCAACCACCGGCTCGAAGATTTCATGCTCGAGATTCAGAGCCACGCCGCTGGCCGCCAGGGTCGCGAGTACTCCCCACAGCCACAGGCCCCCGGCGCGGTGCAGGTCGAGATTGCGGCGGGTCGAAGAGGCGCGGGGTTTCAGCGTCCAGGCCGTCTTCCATTTCGACAGAAAGGCGCGTGGCCCCTTGGCGCCTCTCGGCAGGGTCAGATACGCGCCCACGAAACAGTCGAACAGCCAGATCAGGGCGATCCCGCCCATCAGCCACGTTCCCCACAGGCCGGGGATCGACAGGGTGCGGTGGAACAGGTCGATGAAGGGGATCAACTCTTCCCGGTTCAGCGTCGGCGGGCCGTATCGCCGCGTGCCGTTGATCTCGCCGGTGACCGGATCGACGAACATCTGGTTGTAGCCGATGGCGTAGGGGGCGCCGGTGGCCGGATCGATTTTGGGATCCACCCAGACGTCCAGCCCCTCGTCGGGCTCCAGCGGGATCCAGCGGGCGCGGACGCGGGGGTCGTGGGCCTCGACGCGGGCGGCGATCTCCGACGCCGACAGGGCCGGGCCCTCGGCGGTCACGGCCCACAGCTGCGGGTTCAGCCAGGCGTCGATCTCGCGCTGGAAGACCAGCACCGAGCCGGTCAGGCCCGACAGGATCAGGAACCCCGCCAGCGCCAGACCGACATAGCGGTGCAGCAGGGTGGCGAGCCGGCGTGGGTCGAAGCGGGAAAGCGTGCGGGAGGCCTGGCGCGCGGGCGCGGCGACGGGCGGCGCCGTCGGGCTCGTCGTGCGCGCCAGACCCACCGTCATCAGAACCGCCGGCTCAGGCTGACGGCGTAGAGGCCGCGCGTGCCGTAGAAGCACTGGGTCAGGGCGGTGCAGCGCGACAGATATTCCTTGTCGAACAGGTTCGAGGCGGTGAAGGCCAGACGCCAGTCGTCGCGGTCATAGCGGATCGTGGCGTCGACCAGGGTCACGGACGGGATTTCGAACGCGTTGGCGCCGTCGCCGAAGGCCGTGCCCATGTAGCGGGCGCCGGCGCCGACGCCGAGACCGGCCAGAGGGCCGTCCTGGAAGGTGTAGTCGGCGAACAGCGAGGCCTTGTGGCGCGGCGTGACGGGCAGTTGCTTGCCCAGGTCCGCGCCGTTCGAGGCGGTGACCTCGCTGTCAGTGTAGCCATAGGCGGCGTTCAGGCTGATCCGTTCGTTGATCCGGGCCACGGCCTCGATCTCCAGCCCCTTTACCTCCACCTCGCCGGTCTGGACGTTGAAGAAGGGGCGGCCTGGGACGGGGTCGGGCGTCAGGACATTGGTCTGGGTCAGGGCGTAGACCGCCGCCGTGGCGAACAGGTCGATGCCGGCCGGCAGGTCGCGGCCGTCGTATTTGATCCCCGCCTCGATCTGCTCACCCTCCGACGGCTGGAACAGCTCGCCCTCGAAGGTGGCGCCGGCGACGGGCTGGAAGCTGGTCGCGTACGCCGCGTAGGGCGCCCAGCCGCCCGGCATGACGTAGTTCAGGCCGATGCGACCGGTGAAGGCCTCGTCGTCGATGGTCACATCGGTCAGGTGGTTGTCGGTCTCGACCCAGTCCTGGCGACCCGACAGGCTGAGGACCAGCCCCTCGTCGCCCGGCGTGAAGCGGATCTGATTGGAGGCGTAGAGGCCGACCTGTTGCTGTGTCTGGTCCAGGAAGGTGAATAGCGGGCCTTCCACGATCTCGGCGCCATAGACCGGCTCGAACAGGTCGATGGACGGCGCAGCGCCGAAATAGGAGGCCTGGCGGTTGTCGGTGGAGCGGCTGTCCAGCCCGACCAGCAGGTCGTGACGAAGGGCGCCGGTGGCGAACTTGGCGTTCAGCCGGGTGTCGACGGCGAAGCTGTCGACATCCTCCAGAAAGGCGAACTGGGAGCGGGTGACGGTGCGGTAGTCGTCGGGCACGCCGTCGAAGTCGGCGTCGAGCAGGCCGGTGCCATAGGGGCCGGTCTGGTAGGCTTCGTTGGTGAAGAACTTGAGGTTCTGGGTCAGGGTCAGGGTGTCGGAGAAGGCGTGGCGCAGGTCGTAGCCGATCGCCCCCTGCTCGCGATCGAAGCGATTGAAGTCGGGCTCGCCCAGGTTGGTGGAGGTCGGAACGTCACCCAGCGGATTGGGCAGGATCACTCCATAGGCCGGCAGGAAGCCGCCGCCGTCGCCGGTGACCTCGTCGTCCTGCCAATAGCCCAGCAGGGTCAGGTCGGTGCGCGGCGCGAGGTCAAGGGACAGGGCCGGGGCGACATAGGCGCGCTTGGATTCCACGCCGGTCAGCTGGGTGTCGCGCTGGCGCCAGAGGGCGGTCAGGCGGCCGTCGGCCCGGGCGGCGATCGGGCCGGTGACGTCTCCGGCCAGCTGGAACTGCCTGAAGTTGCCGCCCAGCACCTCGAGTTCACCGCCGAAACGGTCCTGCGGCCGGCGGCTGGTCAGGTTGACGATGCCGCCGGGAGGGCTCTGGCCATAGAGGGCGGCCGAGGGGCCTTTCAGAATCTCCACCGCCTCGAAGCCCCATAGGTCGGTGCCAATGTTGGCGACCGAGCCGGTCGGCGCCTGCAGGCCGTCGATGAACTGGACCGGGTTGAAGCCGCGCAGGGTCAGCCAGTCATAGCGTTCGTCGGGGCCGTAGTTCTCGGAGGTGATGCCGGAGGTGTAGCGCACCGCCTGCATCAGGCTGGTCCAGCCCAGGAGGTCGATCTGGTCGCGGGAGATGACGCTGACCGATTGGGGCACCTCGGTCAGGGGCGCGTCGGTCTTGGTCCCGCTCTCGCCGACGGTGGTGACATAGTTGGGGGCGGTGACGACGATCTCATCCAGCCGTGTCGGCTCGTCCTGGGCGCGCGATTGAGCATGTGCGGGCAGGGCGGCGGCGAGCGCGGCGCCGGACAAGAGGGCGGCGCGAAAGGCGAGGCGGAGCGACATTGAGAACCATTCTTGAGGAGGAGGCTGCTCCTTACCCGCTAATGCCAATGCCTCGCAACGTCATTGTGGGAAGTTTCGGGAAAGACCGGAACAGGCGGGACGGGGGTCTGTTGTGGCTGCGGGGCGGCGATGTCGCGCGCCCGCAGACGAAAGCGCATTCATGGCCGACGCCAAGACCGACACGACCTTCTCGACCACCCACGGCGAGGGGGGTGAGACCCATCAGCAGACGGGCGCGGGCGGCGAGGCGCGGACCACGACCAATCACGGCGCGCCGATCTCGGACAACCAGAATTCCCTGAAGGCCGGGCCGCGCGGGCCGAGCCTGCTGGAGGACTTTATCCTCCGCGAGAAGATCCAGCATTTCGACCACGAGCGCATCCCCGAGCGGATCGTCCATGCCCGAGGCTCGGCGGCTCACGGCTATTTCGAGCTGACCGACAGCCTGGAAGAATTCAGCCGGGCCAGGATCCTGACCGAGGTCGGCGAGAAGACGGAGGTGTTCGTGCGCTTCTCCACCGTGGCGGGGGGCGCCGGTTCGGTCGACACGCCCCGCGACGTGCGCGGCTTCGCGGTCAAATTCTACACCAAGGAAGGCAACTGGGACCTGGTGGGCAACAACATCCCGGTGTTCTTCATCCAGGACGCGATCAAGTTCCCGGATCTGGTCCACGCGGTGAAGATGGAGGCCGATCGCGGCTATCCCCAGGCGGCCAGCGCGCACGACACCTTCTGGGACTTCGTCGGCCTGATGCCCGAGACCAGCCACATGATCATGTGGGCCATGTCGGACCGGGGGATTCCGCGCAGCCTGCGGATGATCGAAGGCTTCGGCGTCAACACCTTCCGCCTGGTCAATGACGACGACGAAGCGGTGTTCGTGAAGTTCCACTGGCGGCCCAAGCTGGGCGCCCAGTCGACCACCTGGGACGAGGCGGTGAAGATCGCGGGCGCCGATCCCGACTTCCACCGGCGCGACCTCTATGAAGCGATCGACAAGGGTGATTTCCCCGAGTGGGAGTTCGCGGTGCAGATCCTGACCCAGGACGAGGCCGACGCCCTGCCGTTCGACGTGCTGGATGCGACCAAGCTGATCCCCGAGGAGCTGCACCCGCTCAGGGTCATCGGTCGCATGGTGCTGGACCGCAACCCGGACAACTTCTTCGCCGAAACCGAACAGGTCGCCTTCCTGCCGACCAACATCGTGCCGGGCATCGACTTCTCGGAAGACCCGCTGCTGCAGGGGCGGTTGTTCTCCTACCAGGACACCCAGCTGTCGCGGCTGGGCACAGTCAACTTCCACCAGCTGCCGATCAACCAGGCCAAGGGTTGCCCCTTCCAGAACTTCCAGCGCGACGGCCAGATGCAGACCCAGGTCTTCACCGGCCGGGCCAACTATGAGCCCAACAGCCTGGCCGAGGCCGGCGAGGAAGGCGGTCCGCGCGAAGATCCCAAGGGCGGCTTCCGCAGCTTCGCCGCGCCGGTAGAACAGACCAAGGTCCGGTTGCGGGCCGAGAGCTTCGCCGATCACTACAGCCAGGCGCGGCTGTTCTATCGCTCGCAGACTGAGCCGGAGCAGGCCCACCTGGCCAGCGCCATCGTTTTCGAGCTGTCGAAGGTCACGCTGGACCACGTCCGGGACCGGGTGTTGGGCAATCTGCGCAACGTCGACGAGACCCTGGCCGAGCGCGTGGCCAAGGGGCTGAATGTCGACCTGCCCGAGGCGAATGAGGCGTTCAGCGCGCCCTTCGATATGGATCCCTCGCCGGCGCTCAGCATCGTCGGCAAATATCCGGGCGGGCTGGAAGGCCGGGCCGTGGGCATTCTGGTGACGGACGGGGCCGACGGCGCGGTGGTCGAGGCGGTCAAGGCAGCGGCGGAAGGCGCCGGGGCCTCGGTCAAGATCGTGGCCCCCAAGATCGGCGGCGTCACCCTGAAGGGCGGCAAGGCTCTGAAGGCCGATGGGCAGCTGGCCGGAACGCCGTCGGTGATGTTCGACGCCATTGCCATCGTGGTGTCGGAGGAAGGCTGCGCTGAGCTGCTGAAGGAAGGCGCGGCCATCGACTTCGCCAAGGACGCTTTCGGCCACCTGAAGGCCATCGGCCACACCGCCGAAGCGCAGCCGCTGCTGGACAAGGCGGGGGTCGAGGCGGACGCCGGGGTGGTGGATCTATCGGACGGCGCGGACGGTTTCGTGGAGCCCGCGTCGACCCGTCAGTGGGATCGCGAACCCAAGGTCCGCATGTTGGCCTGAGCCAAGCCGGAGGCCGTCCTCAACCCGTGAGGGCGGCCTTCTTTTCCTCCAGCTCCAGCCATTCCGTCTCGGCGGCGTCGAGCTGTTCGCGCGCCGCCGCGGCAGCCTTCATGGCGCGGTCGAAGGCGGCGGGATCGCGGGCGTAGAGGTCCGGGTCCGACAGGGTGGCGTCGTGGGCGGCGATCGTGTTCGGCAGCGCTTCGAGCAGGGTCGTCAATTCCTGAAGCCGGTGGGCGTCCTTAAAGGACAGCTTACGGGGTTTGGCGGCGGGTGTGGTGGTCGGCAGGGCCGCCGACGGCGCGGCGGCGTCGTCTTCCCGCCGATCGCTGGCGCGCTTGACGTCCTCGCTGATGAACCCCGGGTTCTGACGTACGAAGTCCGACCAGCCGCCCGGCGTTTCAACGACGTCGCCCCGGCCGTTGAGGGCGAGGGTGGAGGTGGCCAGGCGGTCGACGAAGTCGCGGTCGTGGCTGACGAGGATCAGGGTGCCGTCGTACTCCTCGAGCAGCTCCTCCAGCTTGTCGAGGGTGTCCATGTCGAGGTCGTTTGTCGGCTCGTCCAACACCAGCAGATTGGCAGGCTTGGCCAGGGTGCGGGCCAGCAGAAGGCGGTTGCGCTCGCCGCCCGACAGGGTCGAGATCGGCTGGCGCAGCTGCCCCTCCTGGAACAGGAAGTCCTTGGCGTAGGCGGCGACGTGCATGGAACGGCCGCGCACCAGGATGGAGTCTCCGCCACCGGGGGTCAGGGCGTCCCACAGGGTCATGTCCGATTTCAGGTCGTCGCGGGCCTGGTCGAGGTAGACGGGCTCGAGGTTGGCCCCCATGCGCACCGTCCCCTCGTCGGGCTGGGTCTCGCCCAGCAGCACCTTGACCAGGGTGGTCTTGCCCGCGCCGTTGGGGCCGACGATGCCCAGGCGATCGCCGCGCATGATGCGGGTTGTCAGGCCCTTGAACAGGGTGCGACCGCCATAGCTCTTGGACACGCCCTTGATGTCGGCGACCAGCTTGCCGGACAGCGCTCCGGCGTCGACGCCGAGATTGAGCTCCTTGGGCAGGTCGCGGACCCGCTCGGCGCGGTCGGCGCGCATGGCCTGCAGCGCCCGCGCCCGACCCTCGTTGCGGGTGCGCTGGGCGGTGATGGAGCGGTAGAAGGTGTAGGTCTCGGCCTCGATCTTCTTGGTCAGGCGGCGCAGGGATTCGGCCTCCTCCTCCATGACCTTGGCGGCCCAGTCGTCGAAGGCCTTGAAGCCCTTGTTCAGGGTGCGGACGCGACGGCCCTCCAGCCAATGGGAAGTGTCGGTGACGCGGTTGAGGAAGGCGCGGTCGTGGCTGACCACCAGGATGGCGCAGCGGGTCGAGAGGATCTCGGCCTCCAGCCGCTCGATGGCGAGGATGTCCAGGTGGTTGGTCGGCTCGTCGAGCAGCAGCAGGTCGGGCTGTTCGGCGAAGGCCTTGGCCAGGGCGGCGCGGCGGATCTCCCCGCCGGACAGGTTCGCGGCCGGCTTTTCGGGGTCGAGGCCGAAGGTGGTCAGCCAGGCCTCCGCGTCCCAGCGCTCGGCGGCGCCGGATGAAGCGTAGTCGGCCAAGGTGTCGCCGGTGATCTCCGGCTCCTGCGGGACATAGGCGAAGCGGACGCCGGACTGGACCGAGCGTTCGCCGGAGTCGGGCTCGATCAGGCCCATGACCAGCTTCATCAGGGTCGATTTACCGGCTCCGTTGCGGCCGACCAGGCAGGCCCGGGCGCGCGGCTCGATGGCCATGTCGACGCCGTCGAACAGGGGGCGCGGGCCGTCCTGAAGACGAACATCCTTGAGGGCGACGAGGGGAGGTCTGGCGGCCATGGGGGCGGGGTATAGGGCGCGCGGCGCGCCGGGTCACGCGCCGCCGATGATCACCGCACCGGGCCTCGGAAGAGGGCGTTGAGGAGCAGGCCATCCTGGCCTCGGAGGAAGCCGCGCAGGGTGGGGTCTTGGGCGAAGGCGACGATCCAGCCGTCGCCGAGCGGCTGGGCCATGACGGCGGGCTTGTAGGCCAGCTGGGCGCGATTCTCGCTCCACAGCTGGCCGGCCTCCAGCAGGGTGTCCGGGCCTTCGAAGCGGACGACATTGACGCCGTCCTCCAGGGTCAGGGGCTGGAACACCGCCGCGCCGCCGTACAGGATGCTGATGTGCTCGGGTACGCCGGCGGCCAGCCAATGGTCGCGGTCGACCCGCGCGCCGAGGAAGGCCCCGGCGACCTGGTCCAGCTCGCGGTCGGTCCCGCGCACGCGGGTCAGATAGGCGTCCTCGTCGGTCAGGAGATCGCCTTCGGGAGCAGCGTCCGCTGTGTCGGGCGCGTCCTCAGCCTCGGCGTCCTCGGCCGCGGCGCCTTCCAGGCGGGCGGCCAGGAGCCTGGCTTTGGGATCGGCGATGGCCTCGGCGGCGCCGGCCATGGCGACCAGCACGCCGCCCCGCTCGGTGAAGCCCCGCAGATTGGCCAGGCCCACTTCTCCCAAGCCGCCATAGCCGCCGTCGGGCAGGATGACGGCGTCGAATCCCGACAGGTCGGCGCGGGCCAGGTTGCGGACGGCGACCACCGTGACCGGCCAGCCGTATTCGCGTTCCAGCACATGGCGGACGGAGCCGGCGGCGGTGGGCGAGGTTCCGTCGTCCCAGGCCAGGGCGACGCGGGCGGCCTTGAGCACCGGCGAGCGGTCGGAGCCGAAGCTGGGACCTTCGGTCACCCAGGTGTCGCCGACGGCGGTGACATCGGCGCCGGTCTCGGCGGCCAGGCGGGCGATCGTCGCGTCGACATCGTCGGGGTTGCCGCCCCGGGTGACGATCATCGAGCCGGCCGGATACGGGCGGCCGTCCAGGGTGAAGCCGGCCTCCGGGCTGCGGACCCGAAGCCCCGCGTCGAGGGCGGCGGTCATGAAGCGGAAGGCCTGGGTTCCGGCCGGAACGATCCAGGCGGGGGAGTCGGTCGGTCCGGTGACGGCACCGACGCGGCGGCGGCCGGGCTCAAGACGCTCTCCGGTCGGCAGAGCGCGGCAGTCGATCACCGGCGTGTTGAAGGCTAGCGGCAGGGACCAGGCGGTGACGTCATAGATCTGGGCGTCGAGGCCCAGGGCGCGACGACGCTCCTGCTCCTCCAGGAAGCCGGGGCGCAGCGCGATTGAGCGGTCGAACAGCACGCGGGCCAGAGGGCCCATCGGCTGGCCCTCGGCGATGGCGTAGCCGCCCTGGGGCATCGACTGGCCGCAGGCGGCGCCGGAGGCGCGGCTGACCTCGACGCCCTGAAGCGCCATCAGCTCGGCCAGGCGGTCGGCGGCGCCGGGATCGGCCGCGTCGCGCGGCAGGAGCCAGCCGCCGGTCCGGGCCACGGCCTCGCGGCTGTGGGCCCAGTGGTCAGAGAGCAGGCGAGCGCGCTCTCGGGCGGCGGCCTCGAGCGTCGACAGGGCGGCGGTGAAATGGCCCTGGATGGTCTCGGGATAGGTCAGGATGTCGCCGGACGAGCGGCGGGCGGCCAGGCCCCGCGCCGAGCCCTGCTCATAGGTCATGGAGACCGCGCCCAGATAGCTGGGCCAGGCGTCGCCGTAGCCGGGATAGAAGGCGTCGTAGACCTCGCGGGTGAAGTAATCGAGGCCAAGCCGGTCGAACCACTGGCCGGTGTTTCGACCGATGACGGCGCGGGTCTCCATCTGGCGCGGCGGCAGCAGCGGATTGTGGGGCTCGGCCTCTGGCGGGAAGAAGAAGGTGTCGTCCGTGCCCATCTCATGGGCATCGACCACGACATGCGGCGACCAGGAGCGCAGCAGGGCGGAGTGGCCGCGCGTCTCGGGCTGGGTCTGGGCGAACCAGTCGCGGTTGAGGTCGAACAGGGCGCTGTTGAACCGGCCCGTGGGCCAGCGCTCGGCGCGCTCGGCCGACAGGGGATCGGGGTCGATGCGGATGCCGGCGGCGGCGGCGTAGGAGGCGATGAAACGCTCGCGTCCGTCCGGGTTCTGCGTCGGCAGAATGAAGACCAGGGTGTTGTCGAGGATGGCCTGGACGCGCGGATCGTCGGGCGAGGCCAGCAGGTGGCGGGCGATGGCCATGGCCGATTCCGCCGGGCTGATTTCGTTGCCGTGGACGGAGTGAGCCAGCCAGACGATGGCCGGCTGATCGGCCATCAGAGCCTGGGCCCGGGCGGCGTCGGTGCGGCGCGGGTCGGCGAGGGCCTGGGCCGCGGCCTGGATCTGGTCGAGACGGGCGATGTTCTCGGGCGAGCCGATCACGGACCAGAGGAGCGGACGGCCCTCGTGGGTCTGACCATACTGGCCGATGCGCATCCGGTCGGGGGCGGCGGCTTGAAGCGCCTCGAAATAGCGGTGGACGGCGGCGGTCGGGGTGATGCGCTTGCCCAGCTGGTGACCGAGGATCTGCTCGGGCGTGGGGATGGAGGCGTCGTAGCCGGACGATTGCAGCGGGCTGGGGATGAAGGCCGGGCGCTCGGCCACAGGCTGGGCGGCGGCGGGAAGGGCGGCGCAACAGGCGGCCGCGAGCAGGGCGGCGGTGAAACGGCGAGACATGGACGAACATTCCCCTGACAGCCCGCGCACTTGGCCGGATTCAGCGGTCGCCCGCAAGCGCCGGAAGGCGTAGAAGCCCGCCGCATGAAGCCCTTCTGGGAAACCAAGCGCCTGGACGAAATGACGACCGCCGAGTGGGAGGCGGTCTGCGACGGCTGCGGCCTGTGCTGTCTGGTGCGGTTCGAGGACGAGGACACCGGCGAGGTGATCCCGACGCGAGTGCACTGCAAGCTGTTCGACCCGGACCGGTGCGCGTGTTCGGACTATGCGAACCGCAAGGCCCATGTGCCGGACTGCATCAAGTTGACGCCCGGAAACATCGAGGCGCTGGAATGGATGCCCAGGTCGTGCGGCTATCGCCGACTGTGGGAGGGGCGGCCGTTGGCCTGGTGGCACCATCTGGTGTCGGGCGACCGCGAGACGGTGCACGAGGCCGGCGTGTCGGTGCGCGGACAGACCATCTCGGAGACGGTGCTGAAGGAGGCCGAGGACGCCCTGGACTTCGAGGCGCCCGACTGGCGCGAGGAGCGCGGGACGCAGCCGCCCGACGGCTGAAGAAGCCACCCGGGCGCTAACCAAGACTTGGGACTTTGCCGCCAACCTCGGTAAATGGACACGACCCGCCCCGCGCAAAAGACGAGCTCCGGTTTCGACAGGGTGGCGCGCATGGTCGCGCGCACCTTTGGAACGCCGATGGCGGTGGTGACCCGGATCGACGAGAGCGCCCAGGGCTTCTTCGCCTGTGTCGGCCTGGAGGCGGGGTCGGTTCCACTGGAGGAGAGCTTTTGCAACCGGGCCATCGTCGAGGGCCTGGATCTGATGGTGGTCGAGGACGCGACCCGGGACCCGCGCTTCGCCGACTACGCCAGCGTGACCGGCGGAATGAAGGTGCGGTTCTACGCCGGGGCGGTGTTCCGCGACCGAGCGGGGCGCGCCATCGGGGCGGTGGCGGCGGTGGACACCCGGCCGCATGAAACGCCGACCGCCGAGCAGCTGGAAACCCTGGCTGACCTGGCCGCGCTGTCGGGCGAATTGCTGGAGGAAGCCCGGCTGCGTCGCGAAAAGAAGGCCCGGTTGCAGCTACTGGAGATGGCCGAACAGATTGCGGGCCTGGGGCACTGGCGGGTCGATCTGAAGACGCAGGCGGTCAGCTGGTCCGACGAGGTCTATCGCATCCACGGCGTGGCACCGGACGCGTTCGATCCCAATCTGGGCGGGGCCATCGACTTCTATCATCCGGACGACCGGGCCGCGGTCGAAGCGTTCGTCCAGCGCATCGTGGAGACCGGCGAACCCGGCGAGTTCCAGCAGCGCCTGATCCGGGCGGACGGCGAGGAGCGTCGGGTGATCTCGCGCGCCATGCTGCAGCGGGATGACGAGGGCGCGCCGGCGGCGCTGTTCGGGGTGTTCCAGGACGTGACCGAACGTATCCGGGCGCAGGAGGCCGCGGCCCGGGCCAAGGACGAGTTCCTGTCGAACATGAGCCACGAACTGAGGACGCCCCTGACCAGCGTCATCGGCTTCGCCGGGCTGCTGAAAGCCAGCGACGGGCTGGGCGAGATGGAGCGGCGCTATGCCGACCGTATCTCCACGGCGTCGGAGGCCCTGCTGTCGGTGATCAACGACATCCTGGACTATTCCAAGCTGGAGGCCGGGGCGGTCGAGATGGATCCCCAGCCGTTCGACCTCGAGGCCTGGGCGCAAGGCGCGATCGGACTGGTGGAGGGCCAGTGCGGCAAGAAGGGGCTGGCGATCTCCGTGGAGGTCGCGGCCGGCGCACCGGAAGCGTTGATCGGCGACGAAGGGCGATTGCGGCAGGTTCTGCTGAATTTCCTGTCGAACGCCTGCAAATTCACGGCGGAAGGCGGCGTTTCCGTGGTTTTGGGGGGAACGCCGGTGGCCGGGGGATGGCGGCTGAGGGTGGCGGTCACCGACACCGGGGTGGGGATCGCCGAGGAGCGGATCGACGCCCTGTTCGAGCGGTTCACCCAGGCGGATCAATCGACCACGCGGACCTATGGCGGCACAGGGCTGGGCCTGGCGATCTCGCGGCGGCTGATCGAACTGATGGGCGGCGAGATCGGCGCGACCAGCCGGCCGGGCGAGGGCTCGACCTTCTGGTTCGAGGTGACCTTGCCGATGGCGGGGACGATGGGCGCCGAAGAGCCGCGGGACGGTGGCGATGTGAAGGACCTGCGCGGCGCGCGGGTTCTGCTGGTCGACGACTCGGCTGCCAACCGCGATATGGTCGGCGCCCTGCTGGAGAATCTGGGCCTGCAGGTCGAGACGGCGACGGATGGGGCCGAGGGGGTCGAAGCGCTGAGGCGAGGCGGGCATGATCTGGTGCTGATGGACGTGCAGATGCCGGGCATGGACGGCCTGGCGGCGACGCGGGCCATCCGGGCGCTGGACGAGGCCGTGGCGAAAACCCCGATCGTGGCCCTGACAGCCAATGTGCAGCCGGAGCATGTGACCCGCTGTCGCGAGGCGGGCATGGACGACCATGTGGCCAAGCCGGTCAGTCCGGCGGCCCTGGCCGAGACCATCGCGCGCCATCTGAGAGACGAGACGTCCGTAACCGCTTGCGTCCGGAGGCGACCCGCATGAGCCATATCCTGATCGTCGAAGACGACGAGATGCTGGGCGAGATGGTCGAGATGATCCTGGATCGCGCGGGGATGACCCATGCCCGCGCCCGGACGGGGGCCATGGCGCTGGAGATGCTGCCGCACGTCAAGCCTGACCTGATCCTGCTGGACATCTCCATGCCGGGGCTGAGCGGTCTGGATGTGCTGCAGGTGGTGCGCAAGGAGCGGCGGCAGACGACGCCGATCCTGATGATGACCGCCAACCAGTCGGCGGAGACGGTGCGGGACGTGATGGCCATGGGCGGCAACGGCTATGTGCTGAAGCCCTTCACGCCGGAGGCCCTGGTCGAACGGATCAGGAAGGCGCTGGCCGGACCAGGAACGGCCGCTCGACCGTCCCTGCGGCGCGGCTGAAGGCTCGCTAATCCCGCTTTCGCGAGGCGGCGATCCCGCCGGCGCTGGACCAGAACCGAGGCAGCGTCCGAATGTCCGACGGGGGGCGGGAGTCTGCTATGTTCTTGTCATGGCGAAGAAAAGCGACATGGCGATGGAGAGGGTGGGGCCGGAAGGCCGCGCCCTCCATGCACACGCCTTCACAGAATTGAACGGGCTGACGCGCGAAGCGATCGCCCTGGCGCCGAAGGTCTCGAAAGACGATCCGCGGCTGGAGCACCAGCGCTTTGCGCGCTGGCTCGGGATGATGGCCGGGGCGGTTCGCGAGGTGGCGAGCCTGGACCTGCCGCCGATGATCGAGACGGCGGCGAACAGCAACCCCTCGGGCGAGGATCAGATGGGCGACACGCAGGCGCATGACTTCGAACGGGTGGAGCGAATCCGCGCCGGTCTGGAGACCCGACTTCACGGTCTCATCGACCAGCAGTCCGGCCGAGCGGAAGCGGGCAGCGAGCGACTGGGTGGCGTCGCTGTCGGAGGAGGAATTGACGCGCGAGGCGGCGCGGCGATGGGATCAGAATACGCACCAGCTGCCGCCTGAGGGCGAGTGGCTGACCTGGCTGATGCTGGGCGGCCGGGGGGCGGGCAAGACATACGCCGGCGCCGAATGGCTGGCCATGCAGGCGCGGATGGACAATGCGCGGCTGGCCCTGGTGGGGCCAACCCTGCACGACGTGCGCGAGGTGATGGTGGAGGGGCCTTCGGGCCTGCGGGCCACGCCGGAGGGCGTTGAGCGTCCGCGCTGGGAGCAGAGCCGGCGAAGGCTGGTGTGGGATCATTCGGGAGCGGTGGCGCAGGCGTTCTCGGCGGAGGATGCGGAGAGTTTGCGCGGACCGCAGTTTCACGCGGCCTGGGCCGACGAGTTCTGCGCCTGGCGCGAGCCGGAGGCTGTGCTGGCCAATCTGCGGCTGGGACTGCGGCTGGGGGTGGCGCCCCGGCTGGTGGTGACGACGACGCCCAAGCCGATCCGGGCGCTGAGGCGGCTGATGGCCGAGGCGGGGACGGAGGTGACGCGCGGCGGAACCGTTGAGAATGTGGCGAACCTGTCACCGGGCTTCCTGGCCAATCTGAAGGCGCTGTACGGCGGCACGCGGCTGGAGACCCAGGAACTGGACGGGCTGGTGGTCGAGGACGGCGGGGCGCTGTTCAAGGCCGAGGACATGCGGCGTGCTCGGGATGCGGGACGTGGCGATTGGCCGGAACGGTTTGAGAAGATCGTGGTGGCGGTCGATCCGCCGGCCAGCGCGCACGGCGACGCCTGCGGCATCGTCGCGGCGGGCCGGGCGGGGGCGGAGATCTGGGTGCTGGCCGACCGGTCGGTGCGCGGATGCTCGCCCGAGGCCTGGGCCGGGGCGGTGAAGCGGACGGCCGAGGTGGTCGAAGCCGACCTGATCCTGGCCGAGGCCAACCAGGGCGGCGAGATGGTCAAGGCGGTGCTGGATCAGGCAGGAGTGACCCGGCCGATCCGACTGGCCCACGCCACGCGCGGCAAGCGGACCCGGGCCGAGCCGGTGGCCCTGCTCTATGAGCAGGGTCGGGTGGCGCATGGGGATGCGCTGGGCGAGCTCGAGGAAGAACTCATGGCGCTGGGGTCCGAGGACGGGCCGACGCGGTCGCCGGACCGGGCGGATGCGCTGGTCTGGGCGGTGAGCGAACTGATGCGGGCGCCGGGCGGCGAGGGGCCGCGGGTGCGGAACCTCTGAAGAGAATATTGGGCGGCGGCGACGCCCCCTCCTGGTCGCGAGCGCGACCTGTCCTCCCCACGCGCCTTCGCGCGCGGAGAGGTGATGATTGGAGCAGTCATGTTCGATTGGTGGCGGTCGCGTACGGCCGGGCTGGAGGAGAAGGCGTCGGCGGCGGGGCCGCTGATCGCGTTTTCACAGGGGCGCAGGGCGGTGTGGACGCCTCGGGATTACCTGAGCCTGGCGGAGGAGGGGTTCGCGCGGAATCCGGTGGCTTATCGCTGCGTTCGGATGGTGGCGGAGGCGGCGGCGAGCGTGCCGCTGGTGGTGTTCGATGGCGGCGAGCGGGCGGGGGCGGATCATCCGCTGACAGCGCTGCTGGCGCGGCCCAATCCGGAGCAGGGGGCGGGGGAACTGCTGGAGGCGCTGTACGGCGCGCTGCAGACGGCGGGGAACGCCTATCTGGAAGCCGTTAATGGCGGCGAGGGGGCGCCGGAGGAGCTGTACGCCCTGAGGCCCGACCGGGTGCGGGTGGTTCCCGGGCCGAACGGCTGGCCGGCGGGGTACGAGTATGAGGTGGCCGGGCGGACGGCGCGGATGATGCGGGCGGCGGACGGGTTTTCGCCGGTGCTGCACCTGAAGCTCTTCAATCCGCGCGACGACTGGTACGGCCAGAGCCCGATGGAGGCGGCGGCCTTCGCTATCGATGTGCACAATGCGTCGGGGGCCTGGAACAAGGCCCTGCTGGACAATGCGGCCAGGCCATCGGGGGCGCTGGTCTACGGGGCCAAGGACGGAGCGCGGCTGACCGACGGGCAGTTCGCGGCGCTGAAGGCGCAGCTGGACGACAGCCATCGGGGCGCGCTGAACGCCGGGCGGCCGATGGTGCTGGAGGGCGGGCTGGACTGGAAGGCGATGAGCCTGAGCCCGCAGGAGATGGATTTCGCGGCCGGGAAGCACGCGGCGGCGCGGGAGATCGCCCTGGCGTTCGGGGTGCCGCCGCAGCTGTTGGGGATCCCCGGGGACGCGACCTATTCGAACTATCGCGAAGCCAATGTCGCCTTCTGGCGGCAGACGGTGCTGCCGCTGGTCACGAAGACGGCGGGGGCGATGACGGCGTGGCTGGCTGTGCGGTTCCCGGGGTGTCGGATCGAGCCGGACCTGGACGCGGTGCCGGCGCTGCAGCCGGAGCGGGACGCGCTGTGGGCGCGGCTGGAGGCGGCGAGCTTTCTGTCGGTCGAGGAGCGGCGGCGGATGGCCGGCGTCGGGGGATGAGTGAGCATCAGGTCAGGCGGGTGCCGACGGCGCTGCTGGTGGCGCTCGCGGCGCAGGCGGTGGCGGGGCTGGTGTGGGCCGGGGGCGCCGCATCGCGGATCGGCACGCTGGAGGACCGCGTCGCCGAGCAGCGGATGGTGGCGGAACGGCTGGCGCGGCTGGAGGAGCAGAGCCTGGCCACGCGGGCGGCGGTCGAGCGGATCGAGGCGCGGGTCGTGAGTCGTGAATCGTGAATCGTGAGTAGGGGGATGAGGATGGATCAGGCGATGGCGGCTAATCACCGACCACCACTCACGACTCACGGCTCACCACTCACGATCCAGGGCTACGCGTCCCTCTGGGGTCAGGCGGACCTGAACGGGGACGTGGTGGCCCGGGGAGCCTTCGCCGAGAGCCTGACGCGGCGCGGGGCGGCGGGGGTGCGGATGCTGCATCAGCACGACGAGCGCGCGGTGGTCGGGGTGTGGGACGAGATGGTCGAGGACGGGCGGGGCTTACGGGTGCGGGGTCGGCTATTCGACTGGTCGGCCGAAGCGCGGTTCGCGCGGTCGCTGGCCCGGGCCGGGGCGCTGGACGGGCTGTCGATCGGGTTCCGGACGGCGCGGGCGCGGCGCGAGGGCCGGCTAAGGGTGCTGTCGGGCGTGGACCTCTGGGAGGTGTCGCTGGTGACGTTTCCGATGCTGGCGGGGGCGCGGTTCGGGGTGGTCGGCGGCGAGAATGGGAACGGCGCTTTGGGCCAGACGCTTTGATCGGACGAGCCGCGAAGGAGTGTCGGATGCGCCGTTTGATGGTCGGGATCGCCGTGATGGCCCTGGGGGCCTGTTCCAATGAGTCAGCCGAGCAGGCGGCGCCGGCCGCATCGGTCGAGGCGGATGCGGTGGAAACCACGCCGCCCGTCGAGAACACCGAGGCGGCGCCGGCGGGCAATCCGGATGCGGCCCTGGCGCTGGATGGCGAGGGGTTGCGGGCGGTGATCCTGGCCAGCGGCTCCACGCGGCTGATCGAATTCGGTCAGGCCGAGGCGGAGGTGATGCGCCAGCTGGAAACGGTTCGCGGCCAGGCGGCGGACGAGCGGGGGACCAATTCCGACTGCGGGACGGGGCCGCTGCAGTACGCGAGTTGGGACGACGGGCTGACGGCCTGGTTCCAGGACGGCGTCTTTGTCGGCTGGGCGCTGAACGGCGAAGGCGGCGGCGCCTCGACCATGGGCGGACTGGGCGTGGGCACGACCCGCGCGGAGCTGGACGGCGGCCCGACGGTGGTCGAGGTCGAGGAGACGAGCCTGGGTCAGGAGTTCGACGCGGGCGGCGTGTTCGGCATTCTGAACGGAACCGGAGAGACCGCGCGGGTCACCAATCTGTGGGGCGGGACGAGCTGCAACTTCCGATGAGGGGGTGGGTCACCAACGAAAGATCAGGATCGCAATAGCTGCGATCGCGAAAATAACTACGACCAGAAACCTGGCGCGCTGTTCGTCCTGACCATCCAGGCGCATCAGAGACACTTCATCATCGCCCTTTCCGAGGATCGCGTCCCGGCGAGAGACGAGATGTCTGTGAATGATCGCCAGCAGGACCATCATCGTGAGGACAAAGATGGGGGTGCTTCCCGAGGGGAGAGACAAGCGGCCGGATGAACTTTGGCCCAGCCACGCTTCGGCCTGCTGTCGATCTCCGAAAATGTGAAGGATCGCCACGGCGAAGACGATCGCCTCTGAGGCAAGCCAGACTATTTGCGCGATGCGAGGGAGTCGCCGTCCTGCAAACATGGCGAAGCGGTCCCAAGACTCATCCAGGCGGCTCATTCAGCGGGCCAGGCTCGGGAGCAGATACTCCGCCGGGAGCGGCGTCTCCGGGTTTTCGGCCTGCCAGTAGACGGAGAGGATCCACCAGCGGGCGCCGTCGTGGAACAGCTGGATGCTGTTGACGCCTCGGGCGAAGGGCTCGGGGTCCGAGAGGCTGTGGCGGGCGTCGTAGGTGGAGAAGACGTGGGCGATCGCGCCGAAGCGTTCGGTGCGGCGGGCCAGTTCGCGTTCGTGGAAGCCCTGGTCGAGCATGAAGGGCTCGGAGCGGGCGATGTAGTCGTCGGGAGAGACGGCGCGGACCGTGGCCTGGCCTTGGGCATCACGGCCGGTGGGCATCAGGCGGCCGGTGGGGTGGAAGAGGCTGCGGAAACGATCCCAGTCTCGGGCCTGGCCGGCGTCGCCGGAGATGACGTCGTAGAGGGCGGCGACGATGGCGTCGATCGACTGGACGTCGGCGGGGGCGGCGGGGGCTGAGGCCTGCGGCGCGGGAACTGAAGGCTCCTGAGCGAGCGCCGGGGTTGCGGTCAACAGGGCGGCCAGGATCAGGATCAGGCGCATGGGGCGGCTCCGGCCGCGAGGGCGGCTGAGGCAGTAGCGGATTTTCGAGGATCGGGGTCAAGGCGGCGGCGTCGTCACCCCTCACCCTTTCGCGCCAGGGCGATCGCTTCGCTCTCGCGCGCTCAAGCCCCCTCCCGCCGGGAGAGGGAGAACAGCGGAGACATCATGAAAGAGACCAAACAGGCTCCGGCTTCGCCGGAGGCGACGGCGGCGTTGCATGCCGTGATGGCGGCGTTCGAGGGCTTCAAGGAGGCCAACGACCAGCGGCTGGACGAGATCGAGAAGAAGGCCTCGGCCGATGTGCTGCTGGAGGAGAAGGTGGCGCGGATCGACCGGGCGGTGGCCTCGGCGCAGGGGCGGCTGGAACGGCTGGCGAGCGAGGGGCGCAGGCCGGCGCTTGGGGGTGCGAGCCCCTCCACCGCTTCGCGGTCCCCCTCCCCATTTCATGGGGAGGAGAAGTCTGCGTTCGACAGCTATCTCAGGGCCGGCGTCGGTCTGGAGGTGAAGTCGGGTCTGTCCTCGGCGGCGGACTCGGGCGGCTATGTAGTGCCGCCGCAGACCGAGCGGGCCATCGAGCGACGTCTGATGGCAGGCAGCCCGATGCGCGAGATCGCCACGGTCCGGACGGTGGCGGCGGGCGTGTACCGCAAGCCGGTGTCGGTCGACGGCGTGGCCTCTGGTTGGGTGGCCGAAACGGCGCCGCGGCCCGAGACCGATCCGGCGATGCTGAAGCTGCTCGAGTTTCCGGCGGGCGAGCTCTACGCCTCGCCGGCGGCGACCCAGACCTTGCTGGATGACGCCTTGCTGGACCTGGACGAATGGCTGGCGGCCGAGGTGGAGGACGCCTTCGCGGCGCAGGAGACCGAGGCCTTTGTGCGCGGTGACGGCGTCAACAAGCCGCGCGGTTTCCTGGACTATCCGACGGTGACGGACGGGACCCAGGCGTGGGGCGAGATCGGCGAGGTGCTGTCCGGCGCCGACGGCGGTTTCGCGGTGGAGGATCCGACCGACCGGCTGATCGACCTGGTCTATGCGCCCAAGGCCCAGTACCGGCCGAACGCGCGCTTTGTCATGAACCGGGGCGTGGTTTCGGCGGTGCGGAAGTTCAAGGACTCGGACGGCGCCTACATCTGGCTGCCGCCAGGTCGGGCCGGGGATACGCCGACGCTGCTGGGCTATCCGGTGACCGAGATCGAGACCATGCCGGCGATGGCGTCGGGCAGCCTGTCGATCGCTTTCGGTGACTTCCAGCGTGGCTATCTGATCGTCGATCGGGCGGGGGTGCGGGTGCTGAGGGATCCGTTCTCGGCCAAGCCCTATGTGCTGTTCTACACCACAAAGCGTGTCGGCGGCGGGGTGCAGGACTTCGACGCGATCAAGGTGATGCGGTTCGGCGCGGCCTGATGAGTCCTCCCTTTCCCGGCGGGAGAGGGAGACCGCGCACGACGGCGGCAGCCGTTGTTCTGGCGCGGTCGGGTGAGGGGCGTGACGCCAGAGTTCCAGGGTCTGACCCCTCACCCTTTCGCGCGAGGACGGCCGCTTCGCGACCGTACGCTCAAGCCCTCTCCCGCCGGGAGAGGGTCTTCTTTTTCGAGGTGATCCATGACCGCACCGGTTTCCCTGGCCGAGGCGAAGCTGTTCCTGCGCGTGGCGCATGGGGACGAGGACGCGCTGATCCAGACGCTGATCGACGCGGCGCGGACGCGGGTCGAGGGGGCGGTGGGGATGTCTCTGACCTCGACCTCGCCGGCGGGCTTGCGGCTGGCCATCCTGATGCTGGCGCTAGCCGCCTATGAGCGGGGCGAGGCGTCGGTGGGGCTGTCGGAGGTCGAGCCCTGGCTGGCGCCGTACCGCGAGGCCCGGCTGTGACGAGCGCAGGGCGAATGCGGCGTCTCGGCGAGCTCTTGGAGGCGGTCGAGACCGAGACGGCGCAGGGCGGTCGGGCGGTGAGCTATGAGCCGCTGGGCGTGGTGTGGCTGGCGCTGGGCGAGCGGTCGCGCAGCGAGGGCGCCACGGCGGGCCAGACCGAGACGATCGAGCGGCTGGAGGCGGTGACGCGGATGGAGCCGCGTCTGGTCGCAGGCCGGGTGGTCCGGCTGGACGGCCGGGACTGGCGCATCCGGCTGGTCGATCCGGACCAGCCCCGGCCTGGGCGGGCGACGCTGAGCCTGGAGAGGACGACGCGATGAGCGGGCATGGGATTGCGGATCACGCGGGGCTGTTGGTCGCCGCCCTGATCGCTTGGCTGAAGGCGGACGCCGGGGTGCGGGCGGTGCTGGGCGTGGCCCCACGCGTGTGGGACCGGGCGCCGGCGGAGGCGGGCGAGCCGTTCCTGACCCTGGGAGCGGTGGAGAGCCGGCCGGTCAGAGGTCTGGGCTGCGGCGTCGAGCACCGGCTGACCCTGACCTGCTCTTCGGCCTTTCACGGGGTGGAAGAGGCGCGGGCGGCGATTGCGGCGGCGCGGGCCTGTCTGGACGACACGCGGCCGGAGATCGAGGGGCTGAGGGTGATCAGCCTGACGGCGATGATGGCCGAGACCTTTCACGGACGCGGCTTCGCCCGGGCCTATGGGGTGCTGCGGCTGAGGGCGGTGACGGAGGACGCGTGAGGTCGTGAGTGGTGAGTCGTGATGAACGGGGCCTGTCTCCGTCACGCGACGCCTTCTTCCTACTCACGACTTACCAATCACGACTCACGAGGGAACGAACAATGGCGGCTCAACGCGGCAAGGACATTCTGTTGAAGATCGGCGACGGCGGGTCGCCGGAGGGGTTCGAGACGGTGGCGGGGCTGAGGGCGCGGACCATCGCTTTGAACGCGCGCACGGTGGATGTGACGGATTCCGACAGCGCCGGTCGGTGGCGTGAACTGCTGGCCGGCGCGGGCGTGCGATCGGCGGAGGTGCGGGGTCAGGGGGTGTTCCGCGACGCGGAGTCCGACGCCCGGATGCGCGAGGCCTTCTTCGACCAGGCGGCGCGGCGGTGGCGGTTGATCGTGCCGGACTTCGGCACGATCGAGGGGCCGTTCCAGATCACGCAGCTGGAGTACGCCGGCGAACACGAGGGCGAAGCGAGCTTTTCGGTCGGGCTGGAGAGCGCGGGCGAGCTGACGTTCGAGGTCGCCTGATGCCGAACGGGGCGCGGGGAGAGGTGACGGCGGAGCTGGCGGGGGCGGAGCGGACGTTGTGCCTGACGCTGGGAGCGCTGGCCGAGATCGAGACGGACCTGGGCGTTCAGGGGTTCGAGGCGTTGGCGGCGCGGATGCGGACGCTGTCGGCGCGCGACCTGATGGTTGTGCTGGCCGCCCTGTTGAGGGGCGGCGGCGAGAGCGAGCTGGCGCGCGGGCTGGGCGAGGCGCGGGTCGATCCGCGCGCGGCGGCCGGCGCCGTGGCGCGGGCGTTCGCGGCGGCGGCCTGACCCGATCATGGACTGGGGCGAGGCGATGCGAGCGGCCGGGCTGATGGGCGTGGCGCCCGAGGCGTTCTGGCGACTGTCGGTGCGGGAGTGGCGGATGCTGACCGGACCGGCGGCTGTGCCGACGCCGATGTCGCGGCGCGAGCTGGAGGCGCTGGCCGAGGCATAGCCGGACCGGACGGGAGAGGCAATCAATGATTGACGAGCGCGGACCACCCGTGAACGACCAAGCCGATGACCTGCTGCGTCTGGGCGAGGCGGCCGAGGCGCTGGAGGGGTTGCGCGAGCCGGCGGAGCGGGCGGCCCAGGCGATCGACGACGCTTTTGCGCGGGCGGGATCCAGCCTGGCGCGGTCGCTGGCGAGGGCGGCGGCGGATGGCGAGATCAGCCTGGCGGAACTGGCGCGGCTGATGCTGAATACGCTGAACGGGCTGTTCAGCGGCGGTCGGGCGACGGGCGGACTGGAGGTCCTGGTCGCGACCCTGGGGTCTGGCCTGGGCGGAATCCTGAGCGCGGTGTTCGGAGGCGTGTCTTCGACCGCAGGGAGCCGCGACGGACTCGTTCCCAGTCATGCCCAGCCATCATCGGCTGTCCCACCCACGGCGCCGCCGGGCATAGCCTTCAGGAAGCTGAGCGCACCGCTCGGGGCCCTCGCACCGAGCCTGGAGCGGCGCACAACGATCGAGCGGAGCGCCACGCGGCAGATCGAGACCGGCGCCCCCGTGACCGTCAATGTCAGCCTGACCGGTCCGGCCGAGGGGCTGCTGCGGTCCGAGGCGCAGCTGGCCCAGACCCTGGCGCGGGCGGTGGCGCTGGGCGCGCGGCGGCTGTGACGCCTAGTCGAACGTTTCGGGAGCGACGCCGCCCTTGGGGTCCTGGCCGAACCGGTTGGGTCCGACCGTCCCGGGCATCAGGCCGATCCAGAGCAGGAAACCCAGGCCGATCAGGGCGCTGAGGCCAAACGCGCCCATGGCGGGTCCCATGACGGCCATCATGGCCCAGGGATTGTCGTCCCATGTCTGGCCCGTGGTGATGGCGCCCATGCCGATCATGCCCACGCCGACGAAGAACAGAATGATGCCGGCGACCCAGGGCAGGGCGACCCACCAGCCGGTCTGACCCATGTCGTGGAGGCGCTTCACCGAGATGGCCAGGTTGGGCCAGATCAGCAGCAGACCGATCAGGCCGCCGATCAGAGGCAGCCAGCTGGTGACGATGCCGATGGCGAGCAGAATGACCCAGGCGATCCAGAAATGGCTGCGGCGGATGCGACCCTCGAAGGACAGCATCAGGTGCTTCCAGTCGATGTCCGAGCCGAGGCCGGATCCCGAGCCAGCGACGCCGGGCGTGTAGCCGGGGCGGGCGGACGTCTCTCCGGCCAGGGGCATGATGTTGGTGGCGATGTCGCCCGATGCGACGAAATCGACCCGCTGGCCGGCGCGCGGAACGCCGAGGCCGGGGAAGCCGGCGCGATCGAAGGCGTAGCGTTGGCCGTCGTCGCCCGAGATCAGGCCCATGCCGCTGACGTCATCGAAGCTGAGAATTTCACCACGCACGTTGAAGCCTCCCCTGAAGTGCGGCCGCGAGTTGGCCGCGTTTCGGAGGCGCGCGCAAGAGAACGCGGGTCGGGACCATGAATTTTCACGAGGTGCGGCTGCCGGCGCGACTGGCGTTCGGATCGACGGGCGGGGTGGAGCGGCGGACCGAGATCGCCACCCTGGGGTCCGGGTTCGAACGGCGGTCGAGCCCGTGGCTGAACGGGCGCCGGCGCTATCTGATCGGGGCGGGTCTGAGGTCGCTGGAGGATATGGCGGCGCTGACGGAGTTCTTCGAGGCGCGGCGGGGGCGGCTGTTCGGGTTCCGGTTCCGGGACTCGGCGAAGTGGTCTTCGAGACGCCGCCTGAGGCCGGGGCGGCGATCACTGCGGGGTTTCTGTTCGACACGCCGGTGCGGTTTGATTCCGACCGGATCGAGGTGACGCTGGAGACCTTCGGCGCGGGCCGGATGGCGGCGATGCCGTTGATTGAAGTGAGGGTCTAGGGGCGGAGCGCCCAACCTGGTCACTGCGCGACCTGCCCTCCCCCGAGGGGGAGGGAGAGGAGATTGTTATGAGAATCCTGCCTTCGGGCCTCTCCGACCGCGTGGCGGGCGGAGCGGCGATGCTTTGCCATGTGTGGATCGCCAGGCGGGGCGATGGCGCGCGCTTTGGGTTCACGGATCACGACCGGGATCTGGAGGTGGACGGGGTCGTGTGCCGGGCGGGGACGGGCTGGGCCGCCGGGGCGGCGGAGACGGCGGAGGGGACGGCGCCGGGGCAGGCGTCGGCGTCGGGGGTGCTGGACGCCGAGACCATTTCGGAAGGCGATGTGGCGGCCGGGCTGTGGGACGGGGCGGAGGTCTCGCTGTGGCGCGTGGACTGGTCCGAGCCGGCATTGCGGGTGCGGCTGTGGGTCGGGCGGCTGAGCCGGATCACGCGGGCGGGCGAGGTCTTCACCGCCGAGGTGGAAGGGCCGCTGGCCAAGCTGGAGCGGGTGGTCGGGCGGACCTATGGGCGGCTCTGCGACGCGATGCTGGGCGATGCGCGTTGCGGGGTCGATCTCAGCGCCTGGCCCGACGAAACGGTGTGCGACCGCAGTTTTCGGACGTGTCGGGAGCGGTTCGGCAATGCGACACGGTTCCGGGGCTTTCCGGACATTCCGGGCGACGACTTCCTGACGGCCGTGCCGGCCGAGGGGGGGCGGCATGATGGGGGGAGCCGGCGGTGAGGAGCCCCGACCGATCTCGGAGCGCCCCCACCCGGTCGCCGGCGCGATCATCCTCCCCTGAAGGGGAGGGAGAGGCGCGGCGTCTCGCTCTGGAAGAGGCGCGGGGGTGGCTGGGGACGCCGTATCGGCATCAGGCCTCGGTCAAGGGGGCGGGGTGCGACTGCCTGGGGCTGATGCGGGGGGTGTGGCGAAGGCTTTACGGCGACGAGCCTGAGGTCTTGCCGCCCTATTCGCCGGACTGGGCCGAGCGGAGCGGCGAGGAACTGATGCTGGCGGCGGCGCGGCGTTGGCTGGTTCCGGTCGCGCGCAAGGCGGCGCGGCCGGGGGATGTGCTGCTGTTCCGAATGGCGGAAGGGGCGCCGGTGAAACACTGCGCTGTTCTGAGCGCGGTGGGCCAGCCGGGGGCGCGGATGATCCACGCCTATTGGGGGCGGTCGGTGATCGAGAGCTGGATGGGCGACTGGTGGAAGCGGCGACTGGTCGCGGCCTTCACCTGGCCGGAGGACGATGCATGGCGCAGGTGATCCTGGGCGGGGTTGGCGGGGCGATCGGGGGCGGCATCGGGCGGGCGCTGGGGGCCCTGGCTGGGCGGGCGCTGGACGGTCTGCTGGTGTCGAGCCTGGCGGCGCCGCGTCAGCGGGGGCCGCGTCTGGAGACGCTGAGGCTGCAGGCGACGGCGGAAGGCCAGCCGATGGCCTGCGCCTTGGGCCGGGTGCGCGTGACCGGCCAAATGATCTGGGCGGCGCGGTTTCTGGAACGGCGAAACGAGAACGGCGGCGGCAAGGGCGGGCCGCGCACGGTCGACTACGACTATTCGCTGAGCTTCGCCGTCGCCCTGTGCGAGGGGCCGATCGACGGCATTGGACGGGTGTGGGCGGACGGACAGCCGCTGCGCCTGGATGGGGCGACGATGCGGGTGCATCGCGGGACCGAGGTCCAGCAGCCCGATCCGTTGATCGAGGCGGTCGAGGGGGCGGCGCCGGCCTATCGCGGGACGGCCTATGTGGTGTTCGAGGATCTGCCGCTGGCCCCGTTCGGCAACCGGCCGCCGCAGCTGAGTTTCGAGGTGCTGCGGCGGGTGTCGGCGCCGGACGGGCTGGAAGAGATGCTGGAGGGAGTCTGTCTGATCCCCGGGGCCGGGGAGTTCACCCTGGCGACCCAGCCAGTGTTCCGGCGCGAGGGGCTGACCCGGACGACGGCCGAGAACCTGAACAACCTGATCGGGTCGCCGGACCTGAGGGTGGCGGTCGATCAGCTGGAGCGGGATTTTCCGCGGGTGAAGCGGGTCAATCTGGTCGTGGGCTGGTTCGGTACGGACCTAAGAGCAGGGGAGTGCCGGATCTGGCCGGGCGTTGAGCGGCGCGACAAGCCGACCGAACCGATCGAATGGGGCGTGGCGGGGCTGGGGCGCGACGACGCGCACCTGATCTCGGGGCATGAGGGCCGGCCGGCCTATGGCGGGACGCCTTCGGACCAGACGGTGGTGGACGCCGTGCGGATGCTGAAGGATCGCGGCTACGAGGTGGTGATCTATCCGTTCGTGTTCATGGACATCGCGCCGGAGAACGGGTTGGACGACCCCTACGGAGGCCTCGAGCAGGCGCCTTATCCGTGGCGCGGAAGGATCACGGGATCGGATCGGACGGCGTCGGTCGCGGGCGAGGTCGCAGCCTTTTTCGGCGGGCCGGACGACTGGGGTTTGAGGCGGATGGCGCGCCATTACGCCGAACTGACGGTCGAGGCCGGGGCGGACGGAATGCTGGTCGGCTCGGAGCTGCGCGGGGTCACGACGTTGCGGGACGAGGCGGGGGGCTATCCTGCGGTGACGGAACTGGTGGCCCTGGCGGGCGAATGCCGGGCGATCCTGGGGGCGTGGCGCAGCCTCAGCTATGCGGCGGACTGGAGTGAGTATTTCGGGCATCAGCCGGCCGATGGGTCGGGGCACGTCGCCTTTCACCTGGACCCGCTGTGGTCGAACGCGGCGGTCGATCACGTGGCCATCGACTGGTACGCGCCGATCACGGACTGGCGCGGGGGCGAGGCGCATCTGGACGCTCTGGAGGGCTGGGATGGGGTGCATGGCCCCGACTATCTCGACAGCCGGATCGAGGGCGGGGAAGGGTTCGACTGGTTCTACGCCAACCCGATGGACCGCGATGCCCAGACGCGGACGCCGATCACGGACGGCGCGCATGACGAGCCATGGGTTTATCGCTGCAAGGACCTGAGAAACTGGTGGGGGCGGGCGCACCACGACCGGCCGGACGGGGTGCGGGCGGAGACGCCAACGGCCTGGACGGCTGGGATGAAGCCGATCCGGCTGGTCGAGTTCGGTTGCGCGGCGGTGGACAAGGGGGCCAATGCGCCGAACCTGTTCGTCGATCCCAAGAGCAGCGAGAGCCACCTGCCGCCTTATTCGACCGGCGACCGCGATGACCTGATGCAGCGGCGGGCGCTGGAGGCCATGCTGAGGCATTGGCGCGATCCGGCGAACAATCCGGAAGCGACGGAATACGCAGGGCGGATGATCGAGGGGCTGGATGCCTGGTGCTGGGACGCGCGGCCCTATCCGGACTTTCCGGCGCGAGTTGATGTGTGGGCGGACGGGCCGAACTGGACGGGCGGCCACTGGCTGAACGGGCGGGCCATGGGGGATGGCTCTGACCTGATCCGAGCGGTGCTGGAACGCGGCGGTCTGGAGGAGGCGGAGTTCTCGATCCGGGGCGTCGAGGGGGCGGCGGCCGGCTATCTGATCGACCGGCCGATGCGGACACGAGACGCGCTGGAGCCGCTGCTGCTGGCATTTGGGGCGGAGGCGGCGGAGCAGGGCGGGAGGGTGGCGGTGATCGGCCGGCCGGACTCTGTGGTCGAGGTGTCGAGTTCGAGCCTGGCCTTGCCGGAGGAGGGGCCGGCGATCCGGACGACGCGGACGCTGGAGGCGACACCGGATCAGGTGCGGGTGCGGTTCATCGACGAGACGGCCGACTATCAGACCGGAGCGGTGTCGGCGCGGCGCGCGGATACGGGCGGGGGCGGGGCGGATGTGGACCTGCCGCTGGCGGCGACGACGGGCTTTGCGCGGCGGGCGGCGCGGCGCTTGCTGGAGGGGGCGAGCGCCGAGGTGATCACCCTGGCGCTGGACCCGATCACGGCCCTGTGGCTGGAGCCCGGAGACGGGGTGCGGGTGGCGGGACGAGAGGGGCTGTGGCGGGTCGGGCGGGTGACGCGTGATGAGCAGCCATCAGCCGAGGCGCGGCTGTATCTGCCCGGGCCGCCGGTCGAGGTCGATCCAGACTGGCGGCCGGGCGATCCGCCGGGGACGAGCGGACGGCCGTTCGTGGCGATCCTGGACCTCCCGCCCCTGCCGGGGGCCGAGGGTGACGACCGGCCGCTGGCGGCGGTGGCGGTAGAGCCGTGGCGGCCGATGAGGGTCCACGCCGGCGGCGGTGTCGAGGGGCTGACGCCGCGCGGGGACGTGACCCAGCCCGCCACCGTCGGGGTGCTGAAAGCGCCGCTGGGGGCCGGGCCGCTGCATCGTTGGGATGAGGTCAACGGATTGGTCGTTCGGCTGGAGGGACAGGCGCCCGAGAGCCGGAGCGCGCGGTCGATCCTGGCGGGCGCCGGCGCGGTGGCGGTCGAGGCCGGAAGCGGCTGGGAGATCGTGCAGTACCGGCGGGCGGACCTGATCGAGCCGGGGCTGTGGCGGCTGAGCGGCCTGCTGCGCGGGCAGCAGGGGACGGACGGCGAGATGCGGGTCGTTTCGGCCATCGGGGCGCGAGTGGTGGTGCTGGATGATGCCCTGGTGCGGCTGGAGGTGAGCGGGGGCGAGCGGGGCCTGCCGTTGATCTGGCGGGCGGGTCCGGCGGGGGCGCCGCCGGGCGGAGATGGTTTTGAGGAGGTCGAGGCGACCTGGCGCGGTGTGCAGGCGCGGCCGTGGAGTCCGGCGCATCTGGCGGCGCGATCTGACGGCGAGGGCGGCTATCGGCTTAGCTGGACCGCGCGGACGCGACTGGATGGGGATCGTTGGGACGGGGAGACATTGCAGGCCGACCTGCCGGAGCGATGGCGGGTGAGTGTCGGCGCGGGTGAGGCGGCGGTGCGGCGCTGGGAGGTCGAGGCGACGGAGGCGATGTGGTCGGCGGGCGAGGTCGAGGCGGATTTTCCGGACGGTATCGCCGAAGCCTGGGTCGAGGTGGCGCAGGGCTCGGCGGTGTTCGGCTGGGGCGCGAGCGCGCGGATTGCGCTGACCTGACCTGCCTCGCCCTTTGCGTGGGCGGCGTGATGGCCTAACTCACCCCTAGGCGCCCATGCCGGGCGTGTGGAGCTGAGCGGTCTGTGGCGGGCGATCCGTACAAGGAGCTGGGGGTCTCGAAGGGCGCGAGCGCCGAGGAGATCAAGAAGGCGTTCCGGAAGCTCGCCAAGGATCTGCATCCCGACAAGAATCCGGGCGACGCGAAGTCCGAGGAGCGGTTCAAGCGGATCACCGCCGCCTTCGACCTGCTGGGCGACGCAGAGAAGCGCGCCAAATTCGACCGGGGCGAGATCGACGCGGACGGGCGCGAGCAGTTCCGGGGCTATCCGGGGGGCGGCGCCTATGCCGGCGGACGGCCGGGCGGGTTTGGTCAGCGCGGCAACGCCCAGTTCGAGGACATCGATCTGGACGAGCTGTTCGGCATGTTCGGCGGCCGGGGGCGAGAGCGGGGGCCGCGCGACTTCACCAGCAAGGGCCAGGATGTGCGGGCGACCCTGGAGGTCAGCCTGGAAGAGGCCATCGCGGGCGCGACGCGGCGCATCCAGTTTTCGGATGGGCGGATGCTGGACGTGACCATTCCGAAGGGAGCGGCCGACGGGCAGGTTCTGCGCCTCAAGGGCCAAGGCGCGCCGGGGCGCAACGGTCCGGCGGGCGACGCCCTGATCGAGCTACGCATCGCGCCTCACCCTGTATGGAAGCGCGAGGGGGCGGACCTGAGCATGGACCTGCCGGTGTCGGTTCCGGACGCGGTGTTGGGGGCCAAGGTGCCTTTACGGACGCCGGAGGGGACGGTCAGCATGACTATTCCCAAGGGCTCCAACTCGGGCAAGGTGTTGCGGCTAAAGGGGCGGGGCGCGTTCGCCGGCGGGCGTCGGGGCGACCTGCTGGCGCGGATCGTGATCATGCTGCCGGAGGAGGTCGACGCCGAGCTGGTCAAGCTGGCCGAGGACTGGCGGGCGAAGCGGCCTTACCGGCCGGGCGGCTGAGGATGGACAAACCCTCGGTGCGGCCCGAGCGGCCGTGGTTCAGTTCGGGTCCGACGGTCAAGCGGCCGGGCTGGAGCCGGGACGTCAGCCGCACCGATCTGAGTGGGCGAGGCATTCGCGCGCCGGAAGTGGTCGAGCGGTTCGCCCATGCTCTGAGGCTGACGCGGGCGGTGCTGAAGCCGCCCGAGGACCATGTGATGCTGTACGTGCCCGCCTCCGACACCGGGGCGGTAGAGGCGGCGCTGTGGTCGATGCTGGGCGCGCGACGGTGCCAGGTGCTGGCCTATGAGAATTTTGGCCAGGTGTGGGCGACGGATGTGCGCGATCACCTGGGGGTCCAGCCGGAGGTGCTGGAGGCGGAGTGGGGCGCGCTGCCGGATCTGAGCCGGGTCGATCCCGCCGCCGATGTGGTGTTTCCGTGGAACGGCACGACGTCGGGGGTTCGCGTGCCGGACGCGGGATGGATTTCGGCGGAGCGCGAGGGTCTGACCATCTGCGACGCGACCTCGGCGGCCTTCGCCATGCCTCTGGACTGGCCGAAGCTGGATGTCGTGACGTTCAGCTTTCAGAAAGCGCTGGGCGGGGAGGCCGGGATCGGGGTGATGGTGCTCTCGCCTCGCGCCGTGGAGCGGCTGGACACGCACCGGGCGCCGTGGCCGGTCCCCAAGGTGCTGCGGATTCAGGACGGCAAGGGGCTCGACCGGGCCCTGGCGAAGGGGGCGATGATCAACACCTTCTCGGTGGCGGTGATCGAGGACTGGATCGACGCCCTGGAGTGGGCCGAGCGGGTCGGCGGGGTCGAGACGCTGATCTCGCGGACGGATCGAAACTTCGCCGCCCTGGCGGCCTGGGTCGAGCGGACGCCGTGGGTGGAGTTCCTGGCGGCGGACCCGGCGACGCGATCGACCACCTCGGTGTGCCTGAAAATCGTCGATGAACGGGTCACGGCCTTGGACGACGAAGCGCGTCAGGCGTTCGTGTGGCGGATGAAGGTAGTGCTGGAGAGCGAGGGCGCGGCGTTCGACGTCGAGAGCCACCGCAACGCGCCGGCGGGCTTGAGGCTATGGTGCGGGCCGACGGTGGAGACGGCCGATGTCGAGGCGGTGGGGCCGTGGCTGAATTGGGCGTTCGACGCGGTTGTTTCGGCCCTCTGACGCGACACGCGGCGATTCCCCCGCTATAGGCTCCGCCCGCGAGCAGCGGAGGTTTCGTCTTGGCGAATGTGGCGGTGGTCGGAGCCCAGTGGGGCGACGAGGGCAAGGGCAAGATCGTCGACTGGCTGTCGAACCGGGCCGATGTGGTGGTGCGGTTCCAGGGCGGTCACAACGCCGGCCATACGCTTGTGGTCGGGGACAAGGTCTACAAGCTGAGCCTGCTGCCGAGCGGCGTGGTGCAGGGCAAGCCGTCGATCATCGGCAATGGCGTGGTGGTCGATCCCTGGGCGCTGCTGGACGAGATCGCGCGGGTCGAGGGGCAGGGCGTGGCGATCACCCCGGAGATCCTGACCCTGGCCGACAACGCCTGTCTGATCCTGCCGCTGCACCGCGACCTGGACCAGGCGCGCGAGGCCCAGGCCGGGGCGACCAAGATCGGCACGACGGGGCGGGGCATCGGCCCGGCCTATGAGGACAAGGCGGGGCGGCGAGCCATACGGGTCGGTGACCTGGCCGATCCCGAGGCGTTGGACGCCAAGATCGAGCGGCTGCTGGCCCACCACAATGCGCTTCGGAAGGGGCTGGACCTGGCTGAGGTCGATGCGGACGGGCTGAAGGCCGAGCTGCTGGAGATCGCGCCGAGGGTGCTGCGGTTCGCCGGCGAGCCCGTGTGGCGGCTGCTGGACCGGGCCTATCGCGAGGGGCGGCGGATTCTGTTCGAGGGGGCGCAAGGGACGCTTCTGGATGTCGACCACGGGACCTATCCCTATGTGACCAGCTCCAACACCGTGGCGGGCCAGGCGGCGGCGGGATCAGGCCTGGGGCCGCGGTCGGTCGGTTATGTGCTGGGCATCGTCAAGGCCTACACCACGCGGGTGGGCGAGGGACCGTTCCCGACCGAGCTGTTCGACAAGGACGGCGAGCGCATCGCCGAGCGTGGGCGCGAGTTCGGCACGGTGACGGGGCGGGCGCGGCGCTGTGGCTGGTTCGACGCGGTGCTTGCGCGCCAGTCGATCGCCATCAACGGCATCCACGGCATCGCGTTGACCAAGCTGGATGTTCTGGACGGGTTTGACGAGCTGAAGATCTGCGTGGGCTACCGGATCGGCGAGGAGACCTACGACTATCTGCCGGCGGGACTGAAGGACCAGGCGCGGGCCGAGCCGATCTATGAGACGATCGAAGGCTGGTCCGAGAGCACGCAAGGGGCGCGGTCCTGGAAGGACCTGCCGGCCAATGCGGTGAAGTACGTTCGGCGGATCGAGGAACTGATCGCGGCGCCCGTGGCCCTGCTGTCGACCAGCCCGGAGCGGGACGACACCATCCTGATGCGAGACCCGTTCCAGGGCTAAGGTTAGCGGGCGTCCTCAACGCGATCTTTACCCAAAGCGAGGCAGGCTGGGGTTTCGGATCGGAGCGGGCCCCACGTGTTTTCCCTGACGTCGCAACAGATGGCCAAGCTGGCCCCGGCGCTGAAGCGAGTGCTGATCGTCGACGCCAATGCGGCGGCGGCCAAGCTGTTGACCGATGTGGTGCGCAGCCTGGGCGCGCGGGACGTGGTCACTGAGGCGGATCAGGTGGTGGCGCTGAGGATCGCGGCGGACTTCGATCCCACCCTGATCTTCATCGAGCGTTCGGGTCCGAACCTGGATGGCGAGACCTTCGCCCGGCGCATCCGGCGCTCGACCTTCGAGGCGCGGTTCGCGCCGATCGTGATGGTGACCAGTGAAGCCACCGCCTCGACGATCAAGGGCGCCCGGGACGCGGGCGTGCACGAGTTTCTGAGAAAGCCCTTCACCGCCGGCGACCTGACCAAGCGCGTGGCGGCGGTGGCGTTGAAGCCGCGCGACTGGATCGAGGCTCTGGGCTACGTCGGACCGGATCGGCGACGGTTCAATTCGGCGGAATACGAAGGGCCCAAGAAGCGGTCGGGCGAGGCGCCCTGCACGGCGGCCGAAGCGGCCGCCAATGCCCGCGAACAGGCGATGCAGATTCTAGCATCGGCAATCGCTCGTTTTGACGAGGATCCGGCCCAAGCCCTGCGGGCGATCCGGGCCCAGGCGACTGACCTGAAGGCGCTGGCGCTGAAGCAGTCAGACGCCGCACTGGCGGTGGAGGCGAGCACGCTCGAGGCGGCGATGGCGCACGGCGCGAATACCCGGGCCGCGCTGGCGGGGCCGGTTCAGGCGGTGCTGGCGCTGGCTGGTCCGGAGAGCCTGAAACGGGCGGGGTAGACCCGCCCGCTTGCTGGATCAGGCGTCGACCAGATTGCGTTCTTCGGCGGCGGCGCGCATGGCCTGCTGCAGCTTTTCAAAGGCGCGGACCTCGATCTGGCGGACGCGTTCGCGCGACACGCCATATTGGCCGGCCAGCTCCTCAAGGGTGACCGGGTCGTCCTTGAGACGGCGCTCCGTCAGGATGTGCTTCTCCCGATCCGTCAGCTCCTGCATGGCTTCCTGCAGCAGGCCCATGCGGATCGAGCGCTCCTCGTTTTCGGCGACATAGGTCTCCTGGGAGACGGCGGTGTCGTCCTCCAGCCAGTCCTGCCATTCGCTCTCGCCATCCGCGCGCAGAGGCGCGTTCAGCGAGGCGTCGCCGCCGAGGCGGCGGTTCATGTTGGTGACCTCTTCCTCGGACACGCCCAGCTTGGTGGCGATGGCGGAGAGATGCTCCGGATGGAGGTCGCCTTCTTCGAAGGCCGAAATCTGACTCTTGGCCTTGCGCAGGTTGAAGAACAGCTTCTTCTGCGCGGCGGTGGTGCCCATTTTCACGAGCGACCAGCTGCGCAGGATATACTCCTGGATCGAGGCGCGGATCCACCACATGGCGTAGGTCGCCAGGCGGAAGCCCTTGTCGGGATCGAATTTCTTGACGGCCTGCATCAGGCCGACGTTGCCCTCGGAGATCACCTCGCCGATCGGCAGGCCGTAGCCGCGATAGCCCATGGCGATCTTGGCCACGAGGCGCAGGTGGGAGGTGACCAATCGATGCGCGGCCTCGGGGTCCTCATGCTCTGACCACCGCTTGGCCAGCATGAATTCCTCGTCCTTGGTGAGCATGGGAAACTTGCGGATTTCCGTGAGATAGCGCGACAGTCCCTGTTCCGGCGACATGATCGCGAGCGTCTTGTTGGCCATGGGCCTTGGTCCCTCCGATAAACGAGCGGGCTTGGCGGAACGGCCACGGCTGTGCGCCGGCTCCTTCACCCCTCAACCGCACACCTATGGATCGGTTGCGCCGATTGTTAGGCGCACATTGTCACGGTGATGGGCGACCGTGACTTTCCGGTCTCAGGTTCGGGCCTGAACCGGCGATGAGGAGCGTATAGCAGAGGGTGGGTCTTTTATCAAGACTTAGTAACCGAGGCGGCTGCGGATCGCGGCCCGGGCGGTGTCGTAGGCGGTGGCGTCGCCGTCTCTTTTCTCGGGATGCAACGCCTGCAAAGCGCGGATCTGGTCGGCCACGCCAGAGGGCGTCGTCGCTTCGCGGGTCGGCAGGCCTTCTACGGTAAGGAAGGCGCGAACGGCGTCGCGGTCCTGAGCATCCGCATTGGGGCCGTCCGGAATGGTGGCGAGATGACCACTGGTCCATCGGACCGCGGCGATGATCTGGTCCCGGAATCGCGGATCATCCCAGGTTGAGGGCGTGTGGCCGAGGTTGGTGTAGAAGAGCCGGCCCTCACCGATGCGCTTGATCCAGGTCACCGGCACCGGGTGGGCGCGCCTGAGGGGATCGCCCCGCATGTCCAGGCTCTGCAGCACGCGCACCGAGGCGGGATCGAAGCCCTCGTACTGATAGATTTCCTCGGCGTAGGCGGCTCCGTCGGGCCACATGGAGGCTAGCCGATGATCGGGCTCGAGGTTGGTCAGGCGGATTGGCGCACCCTCCATCCACGGATGGCCGTCGAACTGACCGCCGAGGAACCGGGTCCAGGCTTCGCGTCCGCCTTCGAAGTCGAGCTGGGTGTCGGCGGCGGAGTGAATTCCGACCACGCCGAGGCGTCCGGCCTCGACGGCGGCGACCAGAGCGCTCCAGGCCGCGCGGTCGATGGGCAGGGGGCCGGTGGTGGAGACGACCAGCACATCCACCTCCGCCAGCCGAGCCGGCGTGATGTCGCGGGCTTCCTGGGTCAGCTCGACGCTGAAGCCGCCGGCCTGGCCGATCTGCTGGAGGGCGATCTCGGAGGGCGCGAGGCCTCCGGTCGAGACGTCGTCGTCGGGGCGGCGGACGGTCTCGTGAACGAAGCCGACCGACTGCGACAGATAGAGTACGCGAAGAGGCGCGTCTGGCGCGGCCGGGCGGGTGGCGCAGGCGGTGAGGGCCATGATGATCAGGCCGAGCGAGAGGGTGCGCAACATACTTCCATTAGCCTCGCGGCGCCCGGGCGCGTCAAATGGGTCAGAGGCCCAGGATGCCGCGATAGGTCGGATGGACCACATCGGCGTAGTCTGGGTGCTTCTGGAGGTAGCCGGCGAAGAAGGGGCAGACCGGCAGGACCTTGAGGTCGCGCGCGCGGGCGTCGTCCAGGACGTGAACGGCCAGGCGTTTGGCCAGACCGCGGCCCTCCAGCGCCTGGGGCACCAGGGTCTCGGTGATCATCAGGTTTTCGCCGTTGAGATTGTAGGTGACCACAGCTTCGACGCCGTCGACATCGAGGACGTAGCGTTTGCCGTCGGCGTCGTCGCGAATGTCGGGATCGGGCATGGCGGGTCCTTTCAGAGTTCGGTCAGGAGGCGTTCGAGCGTCACCATGTCCTGCGGCGGTGGGGTGTCGAATCTCAGAGCCTCGCTGGTGATCGGGTGGACGAAGCCAAGGACGGCGGCGTGGAGGGCCTGGCGGGTCAGGCCGGCCTCGGCGACGGCGGCGCGCACGGGGGCAGCGGGGGCGCCGGAGCCATAGACGGGGTCGCCGAGCAGGGGCGCGCCCATCGACGCCAGATGCACGCGGATCTGGTGGGTCCGGCCGGTGTGCAGGGTGCATTCGACCCGGGCGGCCAGGGACGCGCCGCCGGCGCGGGCGGGGCGGCCGAAGGCGCGCTCGACGCGATAGTCGGTGATGGCTTCACGCCCGCCGGAGCGGAGCACGGCCATCTTCTTGCGGTCATGCTGGGAGCGGCCGAGACGCGTCTCGATCCGGCCGCTGATCGGAGAGGGGGAGCCGCGCGTCAGGGCGATGTAGCGGCGCTCGATGTCGTGGCGGCTGAACAGGTCGGTCAGGCCCTGATGGGCGCGGTCAGACTTGGCGGCGACCATGACGCCGGACGTGTCCTTGTCCAGCCGGTGCACAATGCCGGGGCGCAGCACCCCGCCGATGCCGGACAGGCTGTCGCCGCAGTGATGCAGCAGGGCGTTGACCAGGGTGCCGGTCTCCGAACCGGGCGCCGGATGCGCCGCCATGCCGGCGGGCTTGTCGACCACGATCAAATGAGCGTCCTCGAAGAGAACCGGGAGGACCAGGTTCTCGGGCCGGGGATCGGCGGCGACCGGGGCGGGGAGGGCGACGGTGTAATCCCCCGGCCGGGCCTTGGCCGAGGTCGAGACGGGGGCGCCGCCCGGCCCCGTGACGCGGCCCTCGGCGATCAGGGCCTGCAACCGTGCGCGCGAGATTTCGGAGCGGATGGCGGCGACGGCTTCGGCCAAGGCCTTGTCGAGCCGCCCGGAGACGTCGGGGGGGAGCACGACGGCCAGGGTTTCGGCGTCGGGATCGTCTTCGCCGAGGGTGTGGGGGACCATTGGCCGACAGTGAAACCCCTCACCCTTTCGCGCAAGGACGGCGGCGTCGCCGCCGTGCGCTCAATCCCTCTCCCGCAGGGAGACGGTGGCTTACGCCGCCTTCTTTTCGAGCTTCTTTTCCCACTGGCCCAGCGAGGCCAGGCCGTTCATGCGGGCGCGGTGGTGGAAGGCGGCCTGGGCCTTGGCGGCGTTGTCGGGCTTGCCGCCCCAGGCGCGCTGGGGCGCCGCCTGCAGGGCGCGGCCGTAGGAGAAGGTCATCTTCCAGGGGAAGCCGCCGATGCGGTTCATGGCGTCGAGGTGCGCCGTGGCCTGCTCGTCGGTCTGGCCGCCGGAGAGGTAGGCGATGCCCGGGACGGCCGAGGGCACGGTGGCTTTCAGCGCGGCGATGGTGCGTTCAGCGACCTCATCGACCGAGGCCTGGCGGACGCTGCCCTTGCCGGAGATGACCATGTTGGGCTTGAGCACCATCCCCTCCAGCGCCACGCGCTGCTCGGCCAGTTCGGCGAAGACGGTCTGGAGCACCCAGCGGGTGACCTCGTCGCAGCGGGCGATGTCGTGGGCGCCGTCCATCAGCACCTCGGGCTCGACAATCGGCACGATCTGCTCCTGCTGGCAGATGCGGGCGTAGCGAGCCAGCGCATGGGCATTCGATTTGACGCAGGCCCAGGTCGGGATGCCGTCCGCGATCTCGATAACGCCGCGCCATTTGGCGAAGCGGGCGCCGCGCTCGTAATGGCCGCGCAGACGCTTGGACAGGCCGTCGAGCCCCTTGGTCACCGTCTCGCCGGGGAAGCCGGCCATCTTGGAGGCGCCCTTGTCGACCTTGATGCCAGGGATCGAGCCGGCGGCCCTGATGATGTCGACCAGCGGCGTTCCGTCGGAGGCGTCCTGATACAGCGTCTCCTCGAACAGGATGACGCCCGAGATGTGCTCGCGCATGGTCTGTTCGGCGCGGAACATCAGCTCGCGGTAATCGCGGCGGTTGTCCTCGGTGTTTTCCACCCCGATGGCGTCGAACCGCTTCTTTATGGTGCCGGTGGACTCGTCGGCGGCGAGGATTCCCTTGCCGGGCGCCACCATGGCCTCAGCGACCTGATTGAGAGCGGAAAGGTCCATGAGCGTTCTCCCCAAGCACTGGATCGTTGCGGCGATCCTCTAGCCCCGCCCGCCGCCGAAGTCACGCATTGTTACAGGCTCGCGTCAGGCGGCTTGGGCGACCGGCGAGAGGCAGGTTTCGAGTACGGCGAACAGTTGCGGCAACTGGATCGGCTTGGTCAGCACGCCATCGGCGCCGCCGGCCATGTAGCGCGCGACGTCGTCGGCGAAGGCATTGGCGGTCAGCATGTGGATCGGGGTGTGGCTGGCCTCGCCCTCGGCGACGCGGATCAGGCGCAGCGCCTCGACCCCGTCCATCACGGGCATGTTCACATCCATCAGGATAAGGTCGAAACTGTCCGCCAGAGCGGCGGCCACGGCCGCCTCGCCGTTCTCGGCGAAGGTCAGCTCGACACCGGCAGGCGCCAGAAGAACCTCAAGCACGCGACGGTTGCCGGCGTTGTCCTCCGCGGCCAGGACGCGAAGCGCGCGGTCATTGGACGTGGCGTTGACGGGTGACGCAATGGCGATCGTTGCGATCGGCGCGGCCACGCTGACGGGGACGTCGAACCAGAACCGCTCGCCGACGCCGTCGGCGGGTTCGCAGCCGATCTGACCACCGAGAAGGGCGATGTTGCCCGCGCAGATGGCCAGGCCGAGCCCGGCCCCACCGGCGTCGCGCCCGGCGTCGGTCTGTTCAAAGGGCTGAAAAATGCGCTGGCGATCCTCCGGCGCGACGCCGGGTCCTCCGTCGGTGACGGTGAGCCGCAGCCGGTCACCGAACAGCGCGGCCCCGATCCGCACCTCGCCGCCTGCTGGTGTGAACTTGAGGGCGTTGGAGACGAGGTTGACCAAGGTCTGCTCGATCCGGCCCTGATCTGTGCGGATCCGGGCCTGTGGCAGGTCGGCGTCCAGGGTCAGCAGCACGCTGGCTTCCTCGGCGCGCGGCGTCCAGATGCTGAGGATGCTGTCCAGCTTGGCGCGCAGGTCGAAATCGCCCATCTCGGCCACCGCCTTGTCGGCCTCGATCTTGGACATGTCGAGCACGGCGTTGAGCAGGCGGAGCAGCATCTCGCCGGAGGCCAGAACACCGTCATTGAGTTCGTGCTGGGTCGCGGTCAGAGGTTCGCGCTGCAGAGCCTGGGAAAGGCCCAGCACCGCGTTCAGGGGCGTGCGGATCTCGTGGCTGGTAACGGCCAGAAAGGCTGACTTGGCGCGGCTGGCGGCCTCGGCGGCCGCGGTCTTCTCCTCCAGCGCCAAGGTGTGCGCGCGGGTTCGGCCGCGATTCCGGTGACGTTCGACAACGCGCCCCAGCTGGGCGCCGATCTGGTCCAGCGTCTTGAGCAGAACCTCATCGGGCGGCGCGGGTCGCTCAAGGAAAAACTCCAGGACGGCGCCAACCTCCTCGCCGATCAGGGCGGGAAAGGCGAAGGCCGCGTGCAGACCCGCCCGCTTGGCCGGCTCGGCGCGGGGGAAGTTTGGGTCGGCGGCCACGTCTTGAATCCAACAGGCCTTGCCCGAAGCCCAAACCCGGCCCGGCAGCCCCTCGCCCCGGTCGAAGCTCAGACGGTCGGAGATCTGCCGAAACTCGCGGCGAAGCTCCGGATCGGCGTCGTGCCACACACCCGAGAAGACCAGAGGCCCGCCGGGCGCGGCGTCAGCGAACATATAGGCCTGCCCCACGCGCCAACCGGTGAAATCGCAGATCGCCCTGAGCGCCAGGGCGAAGGCCTCATCGGGATGGTCGCTGAGGTTGGCGGCGGTGGCGATGGTCTCGACCAGGGCCAGCCGTTGCTGCTCGCGATAGAGGTCGCGCAGGCTGCTCTCGGCGATGGTCTCGGCGGCCTTCCTGGCCTCGCGTTCGCGCGCCAGACGGCGCTCCAGACGCTCGATCTGGAGGTTCGGGGACTCGTCGCTGCCGAGCGGAGGGATCACGCCGCCTGGGCCGTCTCGGACTTGGCCGGTCCCCAGGCGATCTGGAAGGTGCAGTGCGGCGCGCCATGCTGGGTGCAGCTGGTGTGCTGGAATTCGACGCTCTCGCCGAACCAGGCGGCGGCGCCCTCGACGAAGCCCTGGGCCAGCGCACACATGCTGCGTGTCGACAGATAGTCCATCACCAGGTCGCCCGAGGGATGGGTCTGCAGGCGGAAGTGCGGGCAGGCGGCGCCAGGGTAGAGCTTCCTGACCTCGGAATGGATGATGTCGTTGACGCCCTCGACGAAAGCGCGGGCATCGGGGGCGCGAAAGAAGTCCGGATAGAGCTCGGCCAGGATCGGCATGGCGTTGACCCCGAACCAGCGCAGGACCGCGTCCCGATTCAGCGACAGGGCCTGGCCCGCAGCGGCGACCAGCGCCTCGATCTCTTCGTCCGGATAATTGCCCAGCGAGCTGTAGACGCCGGACACGCCCGACATCTCGATCAGCGTGTCCCAGGTGTCGGGCCCGAAGGCGCGGCCGACCGCTTCCTCCAACAGATTGAAAACGACGCCCTTCATGGCCGATCCCCCGTAGTTCGCGCGCGAGCTTGAGGGGAAACGACCAATTCGCCGTTAACGGCGACGAACGCCGATCGTCAGGGCTCGGTCCAGGCGCGAACGGCGAGGTCGAAATCACCCTGTCGCGGGTCCGCGGAAAAGGCGAGCGACGCCCGTTCGCGACCGCCGCCCGCGACATAGTCCAGGGTGGCGGCGGATGTCTCGGCGCCGAGTCGGCCTTCAATCTCGACTCCCGAGGCGGTGACTGAGCCGGAATTGGTGACCTCAATCTCGGCGGTGAACCCGCGCGGCGTGGTCGCGACCGAGACGATCCGGACGTCGAGGGCGGGCGGCGTGCGCGGTTGCACGGCGGAAGACGCCACTACGCCCAGAGCCGCGAGCACGCACACCAGACCGACGGCGGCCGTGGCCCATTCCAGGATGGGGGTGCGGGTTTCGTGCTGACGGGACTTGGCCATTCTCTGTCCTAAACCAGCAGACGCGCAGCGGCCGCGCCGATGGAGGCGGGAAACGCCATGACCATGGCCACCGAAAGCATCTCGTGGGGCGGCAGTCCATCAAGTCGCCCGAACGTCCACAGCACATAGAGACACACCGCCAGGGCCAGGGCGTAGCCGACCACGCTGAAGGCGAAGAAGGCGTGGACCGGCCGGTCGTGTTCATGCTGGCCAGGCAGGCCGATGCGGTAGACGATGACGTGCAGCAGGGCGATTGACACCACAGCGAGCGTCAGTGTCATCCAGCCCGACATCATGTGGGCGATCAGCATCACCTCCTCGGTCGGGGCGATGTTGAAGGCGATGAACAGGGCCCCGGCCACCATCAGGAACAACTCACCGAAGTAGGTGTCGGCGTCGGCGTCCTCGTCCGGCTCGCCATCGTCGGTGGCGGGGGCCAGCTGGCGGCGGGCCAAGAGGGCGCCGAAGGCTCCGGCGATGCTCTGCAGCGCCAGTTGTCCGGCGAGTTCGGCCGGGGAGCCGCGGCCGTCGATGATGCCGAACATCGTCAGGATCACCCCCGCGAGGATGAAGCCGACCGCGACGGCGGCGAGGGTGTCCAGCGCATTGGCCACGACGCCGACGCTTGATCGAAAGCCCGCGTAATAGGCGAGACCGTAGAGCAGCGGCAGGGACAGGGCGACGAACAGCAAGAGGCGTGCGGGGGCCATCTCGGCCGGGAGGCTCCACATCTCCTGGGTCATCAGCAGCGGCGTGCTGAACAGCAGGGCGCCGCCGAAACCGCGCGCCAGATCGCCGGCGTAGCGAACCTCGGCGTCAAGGGCGGGGCTGGCGGTCATGGGGCGCTTTGCGAGGGGAATGGGGCGGTCCGACCCGACTCGTCGGGGGGGCGTGAGAGGGAGCCGGACCGCCTCGGCGTTCTCACGCGATCAGGATAGGTCCCGCGAGCCGCAAGGCGAGAACCCCCGGCCAAGACCCCGGTTCCACCCGTCATAAGGGAAATTTCATTCCCCTGGGGAAAGACCCGAAATCAGGCTTTCAAGACCTCGACGCCGGGCAGGGCCTTGCCCTCCATCCACTCCAGGAAGGCGCCACCCGCGGTGGAGACGAAGGTCATGTCATCGGCCACGCCCGCGTGGTTCAGGGCGGCCACGGTGTCGCCGCCTCCGGCGACAGCGATCAGCTTGCCGGCCTTGGCCAGCTCGGCGGCGTGGCGGGCGGCCTCGACCGTGGCCTTATCAAAGGGCGGGACCTCGAACACGCCCAGGGGGCCGTTCCAGATCAGCGTCTTCGACAGGTCCATGGCGCGCTTCAGCCGCGCGACGGTCTCGGGCCCGGCGTCCAGGATGAGGTCATCGGCGGCGATGCGGTCAAGCGCCCGCACCCCGGCCTCGGCGTCGGGCTTGACCTCTTTGGCCACCACCACGTCGACGGGCAGCAGCAGCTCGCAGCCGGCGCGGCGGGCGGCCTCCATGATGTCGCGAGCGGTGTCGGCCATGTCGCGCTCGGCCAGGGAGCCGCCGATGTCCACGCCCTGCGCGAACAGGAAGGTGTTGGCCATGCCGCCGCCGATCGCCAGGCGGTCCAACCGGGCGACCAGGTTCTTCAGCAGGTCCAGCTTGGTCGAGACCTTCGCTCCACCGACGACGCCCAGGACGGGCTTTTCCGGGTTGCCGAGGGCGCGGTCCAGCGCCTCCAGCTCGCGCCGCATGCTCTCGCCGGCATAGGCGGGCAGCAGGCGGGCCAGGCCCTCGGTCGAGGCGTGGGCGCGGTGAGCGGCGGAGAAGGCGTCATTGACATAGAGGTCGCCGAGGGCGGCCAGCTGGCGGGCGAAGTCGGGGTCGTTCTTTTCCTCGCCGGGGTGGAAGCGCACGTTTTCCAACAGGGCGACGCCGCCGGGGTCTAGGTCGGCCAGTACGGCCTTCGCCTCATCGCCCACGCAGTCCTTGGCGAAGCGGACGGGCGCGCCGATCAGGCGGGACAGGTCGTCCAACAACGGCTCCAGGCTCATCTCGGGCACGCGCTTGCCCTTGGGCCGGTCGAAGTGGGCCAGCAGCGCGACCCTGGCGCCCGCGTCGCGCAGCCGCTGGATCGTCGGCACGGCGGCGCGCAGGCGGGTGTCGTCGGTGACTTGCCCGTCCTCCATCGGGACATTGAAGTCCACCCGGACGAGGGCGGTCCTGCCGGCGAGGTCTGGGGCGTCGTCGAGGGTGCGGAAGGTCATGGATTGGTTCTCGCGAAACCGTGTTGAAATGCGGATACCGGCTCGGGACAGTCCTGAGGCCCACAGGCCGCGAAGGTCACGCCGTCCATGCCTACTGCGGGGTCAATGAGGACCTCTGCCAAGATTGTTACCTCGTGAGCGGTGCAGGCAAAGTCGAGGGTCCGCCCAGTGCCGACAGCGAATCCTTGCTGCTTCCGCTCACCGATCAAGCGCCAATGCTGACGAGTGCAATCCCGAAGAGCCGCATCAGCCTGTTCGCTCGACACTGCGTATAGCCGAGGCGGGGTGGCTCGAGGGCCTGTGACTGTGAACGGCGACGGACCTTCTGCCCGCATAAGGACGAGATCTACCGCTGATAGCGATTGATCACATCCGGTAGACAGGGCGGCAAGACTGGCGGCGCAGACAGCCGTCGTTCGCCCAGCAGCCGTCACCCTACAGGAACTTCGCCATCGCCAGCGCCGTGTCGCTCATCCGCGTAGCGAAGCCCCATTCGTTGTCGTACCAGCTGAGGACGCGGGCCAGCTTGCCGTCGACGACCTGGGTTTGGGGCAGGGCGGCGGTGGAGGAGGCGGCGATGTGGTTCAGGTCGGTGGAGACGACCGGATCGGTGGTCACAGCCAGGACGCCCTTCATCGGGCCATCGGCGGCGGCCTGGAGCGCGGCGTTGATCTCCTCGACCGTGACCTCGCGGCCGGCCACCACCTTGAGGTCCACGCACGACACGTTGGGCGTGGGCACGCGGATCGAGGAGCCGTCCAGCTTGCCCTTTAGCTCTGGCAGGACCAGGCCGAGCGCCTTGGCGGCGCCGGTCGAGGTCGGGATCATCGACAGGGCGGCGGCGCGGCCCCGGTAGAGATCCTTGTGCATCGTATCCAGCGTCGGCTGGTCGCCGGTATAGGCGTGGATCGTCGTCATATAGCCGCGCTCGATCCCGAAAAGGTCGTGCAGAACCTTGGCCACGGGGGCGAGCGCATTGGTGGTGCAGCTGCCGTTCGAGACGACGATGTCGTCGGCGGTCAGGCTGTCGTGGTTGACCTTGTAAACGATGGTCCTGTCGGCGCCGTCCCCGGGGGCCGAGATCAGCACGCGCTTGGCGCCGGCCTTGAGGTGGGCCGAGGCCTTGTCCTTGGCGGTGAAGATGCCGGTGCACTCGAAGGCGATGTCGACGCCCAAATCCTTGTGCGGCAGGTTCGCGGGATCGCGTTCGGAGGTCACGCGGATCTTGCCCAGGCCCACGTCGATCCAGTCGTCGCCCGCCTCGACCGTGCCGGGGAAGCGGCCGTGAACCGAGTCGTAGCGCAGCAGGTGGGCGTTGGTGCTGACAGGCCCCAGGTCGTTGATCGCCACCACCTCGATGTCGCGACGGCCATGCTCGACGATCGAGCGCAGGACGAGGCGGCCGATGCGGCCGAAGCCGTTGATGGCGACGCGAACGGGCATGGGGGGGCTCCTTGGGGCGGGATGTCTGGTCGGCAGTGTCAATGGAACCGGCGGCGGCGGGATTCAAGGGCCGGGCTGAAACAGCGCGTGATCGACAGGCGGCGTCGCGTGCGTCTCACGCCTGCCGACCTCGTGATTTGCCGATCGCGGCCAGCCGCCGTATCGGCCTGATATGCTGAGGTTTCGTCCCGCCCTGATCGCGTTCGGCCTGATCGCCGCCGGTTCGGGCCTGGGCGGATGCGCGACAGTGGCGGCGACGCCCGACAGCCCGGCGGCGCGCCAGGCGCTGAACGCCCGCGTGTTCGACACGGTGTGGAGCGACACCCAGAGGCGGTACTACGATCCCGGCCTGCATGGGCTCGATTGGGACGCCTCTCGCCAGACCTATCGGCCGCGCGCCCTGGAGGCCGACGATGCGGACGAGCTCTACGCCGTGCTGCGCGACATGCTGGGCGAGCTGAAGGACCAGCACGCCAATGCCCAGTCGCCGGCCAGTGTGATCAATCGCGAGCTGACCCGAACCCGTCGCGCGGTGCTGGGTCTATCGATGACGCCGGAAAACGATGGGGTCTGGAAGATTGAGGACATCCGCGAGGGTTCGGTCGCCGACGAGGCGCGGCTGGAGCGCGGCTGGGCGCTGGTGGCCATGAACGGCGAGCCGTGGCGCCCGGACCTGATCCTCACCGACGGCGTCCCGGTCATCCTGACGCTGCGTGACCAGACGGGCAGGCTAAGCGACCTGACGCTGACGCCGCGGGTGATGGACCCGATTCCGCTGTTCACGACGTCCTGGGCCAACCACGACACCGCCGTGCTCAGGATCGAGGCTTTCGAGCCGGGCCTTGGCGACTGGCTGGCGGCGACCCTGGAGCAGCTGCCGCCCGAGACGGATCTGGTGCTGGACTTGCGCGGCAATCCGGGCGGGCGGCTGGCGGAGGCGGAGGCGGTGCTGTCCTGCTTCTTGCCGCGCGGCCAGGCCTGGGCCGTGCAGCGGTTCCGCGGACGCGAGCCTGAGGTGATGCAAGTGGACGGCGACTGCGGCGATCGCGACACGCCGTTCGACAATGATCTGGTGGTGCTGGTCGGGCCCGGCAGCCGCAGCGCGGCCGAATTGACCCCCGCGGCGCTTCAGGAAGCCGGGCGCGCCGTGGTGATCGGCGAGAGGACGCCCGGCGTGGTGCTGATTTCGCAGGAGACGCGCCTGCCCGATGGCGGCAAGCTGAGCCTCAGCCGCGCCGACTTCCTGACCCACGGCGGTCGGCGGCTTGAGGGGAACGGAGTCGTTCCTGACATCGCGGCGCCCACCTCGCTGGACCAGCGCCGCGCGGGCGTCGACCCGGGCCTGGACGCGGCAATCGGGGCGCTGCGTATGAGCGCGGTTGCGGGGACGACAATGACGCGTCGCTGATGCGACCTTCGGGCGGCTGGACAGACTGGCCGCCGTGCGGCGAAGTTCGCGCATGAACCGTTTCCGTCTTTCCGTCTTCGCGATGGCGACCGTGCTGGCGCTCGGCGCGTGCCAGTCGGTTCCCTATGCGCGCCTCGAGGATTTGCCTCCGGCCGTGCAGCCCCAGGACGGGTCGGCCGAGCGCCACGCCCTGAACGCTCGGGTCTATGACGCCGCTACAAGCTATGTCGGACGCCTGTTCTATCGGCGCGATTTCGGCGGCCTCGACTGGCCGGCCGAGGCCGCGGCCCGACGCGCCCAGGTGGTCAGCGCCGAGAGCGAGGCGGATTTCTACCTGGGGCTCAAGGCGCTGATCGATCGGCTGAATGACGATCACACCAATGTCCACAGCCCAACCTCGCGTGCGCGGATCGTCGCCCGGCGACGCGGAGAACAGGCAGCCGGTCACGGCTTCGAGGTGCGTCCCGAGGGCGACGCGCGCTGGGTTTCGCGCGTGACGCCGGACTCGCCGGCCGCGCTAGCCGGGATCGAGCCGGGCTGGCAGGTCATCAGCATCGATGGCGGGCCGCCGCATCTTGGCCCCAGCGCTCGCCTGGGAGACGCCACGACATTCGTGTTCGAGAGCCGCGATGGGCGCCGCCATACCCACAGCCTCGTGGGCGCCGAGGTGCCGAGCTGGCCACGGCGATCCTATGAGCTCAGAGACGACGGCGTGGCTGTGGTTCGCTTCGACGATTTCGACCCGCCGACGCTGGAGTGGGCGGATGGTCTCTTCGCCGACTTCGCCGTGACGCCGCCGCGGGGGCTGGTGATCGACCTTCGTACGAATGGCGGCGGCTATTTCAACATCACCGCCCTGATGCTGGCCCATCTCTTCGATCGCAGCATCGAGGTCGCGGAATGGGATGGGCGACTGATCAACCGGCGCTGGCGCGCGGATGGGTCCGCGACGCCGTATCGCGGACCCGTGGCGGTGCTGACCGGTCCGGCCAGCGCCAGCGGCGCCGAGGTGTTCGCCGCGGTGGTCCGTGAAGAAGGCCGCGGCAAACTGATCGGCGAAACCACGCGCGGCGCGGTGATCGGGACGCGCACGATCGATCTGCCGGATGGTGGAGCGCTCAGCGTCGGCATGATCGACATGATCACGCCCGACGGCGATCGCATCGAAGGCCATGGCGTCGCGCCGGACCTTGCCGTCCCCAACGACTGGGACGCCGTGCTGCGGGGCGACGATCTCGCCCTCGACGCCGCCATCGCGGTCGTGACCGCCGAAGCCGATACTTTCAGTCGCTGACGACGCGGACCTTGGAGGCGGCGTTTCGAGCCCTCCCGCGGGCTTCATCGATGTCCCCGCCGGTGGCCAGGGCCACGCCCATGCGCCGTCTTTCGTAAGCCTCTGGCTTGCCGAACAGGCGCAGGTCAGCGCCGGGCACGGCCAGAGCCTCGGCCACGCCCTCGAAGGCTACACCCCGGGCGTCCATGCCCCCATAGATGACGGCGCTGGCGCCGGGCGCGGTTTGGGCGACGTCGATCGGCAAGCCGAGGATGGCGCGGGCGTGCAGGGCGAATTCGGAGAACCGCTGGGTGGCCAGAGTGACCAGGCCGGTGTCGTGGGGGCGGGGGCTGACCTCCGAGAACCAGACCTCGTCGCCCTTCACGAACAGTTCGACACCGAACAGTCCAAGCCCGCCAAGCGCGTCCGTGACCCGGCCGGCGATGTCGTGGGCGCGGGCGAGGGCGGCGTCGCTCATCGGCTGGGGCTGCCAGCTCTCGACATAGTCGCCCTTGACCTGACGGTGGCCGATGGGGGCGCAGAAGTCGGTGCCGACCTGGCCGTCCGGGCCCAGCGAGCGAACGGTCAGCAGGGTGATCTCATAATCGAAGGCGATGCGGCCCTCGACGATCACCCGCGCGGTCTCGACCCGGCCGGCCTGGACCGCGTGGTCCCAGGCCGAGGCGATCTGGTCGGCGTCCTCGACGAAGCTCTGACCCTTGCCCGAGGACGACATCACCGGCTTGACGAAACAGGGATAGCCGACGGTCTGGGCGCCCGCCGCCAGCTCCTCGGCCGATCCCGCGAAGGCGTAGGGGCTGGTCGGCAGGCCCAGCTCCTCGGCGGCCAGGCGGCGGATGCCCTCGCGGTTCATGGTCAGGCGGGCCGCCCTGGCGCTGGGGATGACCGTGGCCAGACCCTCGCCCTCGATCCGCTCCAGTTCCTCGGTGGCGATGGCCTCGATTTCGGGCACGATCAGGTGGGGTCGTTCACTCTCGACCAGGGCCCGCAGGGCCGCGCCGTCAGTCATGGCGATGACGTGGCTGCGGTGCGCCACCTGCATGGCCGGGGCGTCGGCGTAGCGATCCACGGCGATCACCTCGACCCCCAGCCGTTGCAGCTCGATGGCGACCTCCTTGCCGAGCTCTCCAGAGCCCAGAAGCATGACACGCAGGGCGGTGGGGGACAGGGGCGTACCGAGGCGGCGGGGCGTGGGTTGGGTCATCCCAGCCCTATAGCCGCGACGCGACGGTTTCGGGAGACGGAAGAACGGGATCAGCCTAGGTTACCGTCTATGGACGCTGTCGGTCTCCTTCTCGCCCTGTGCCTTGGACTGGGCCTTGCCGCCGCCACGGGGCTTCGGGCCTTTCTGCCCCTTCTGATGGTGGCGGTGATGGCGCGGTTCGACATCGGCGGGCTGGATTTCGGTGAACGGTTCGCCTGGCTGGAAACCAACACGGCGCTAACCGCCCTCGGGTTCGCCGTGGTCGCGGAATTCGTGCTGGACAAGGTTCCGGCCGTGGACAGCGCCACCGATGCGGTCATGACCCTGGTCCGACCTGTGTTGGGCGGGGTGGTGGTGTGGGCTTCGTTCAGCGGCTCGGATCCGGCCTTGGCGCCGATCCTGGCGATGATCGCCGCTCCGGTCGCCCTAGCCAGCCACGGCGGCAAGGCGGTGGTTCGGCCGGGCGTCACCGCCTCGACCGCCGGGGTCGGCAACCCGGCCGTGAGCCTGATGGAGGACGTCTGGGCGTTTCTGCTGGTCGTCCTGGCGTTCCTCGCCCCCGTGCTGATCCCGATCCTGCTGGCGTTGACGGTCTGGCTGGGCTGGCGGTTTTTTCGCTGGTTGCGGCGACGCGCCAACGGCCTCCGAACAAAACCTGCCGCCTGATCGGCTCGCCCGCCGCGCGAAGCGACTTGCGGGAACCCGGCGGATCATCCTTACGTTCGTGGCCGGACGTTAAGGATTTGTTGACCATGATGCGAGCTATTCGCACCGGCCTGTTCATTGGCCTGATCATCGGCTTGTCGGCATGCGGCACGGCTCCAGGCGGCCAGCAGGTCGAGCGCGGACCCTACGCCGCCGGGGACTTCGGAGGATAAGCCGATGGCGCAATCCGTTCGCATGCCGTAAGCTTGCCTAGCGGACGCCGACTGACGCGCCGCGCAACGGGTTCCAAGCCCCCTAAATGCTCGCCATAGCCATTGCCGTTGTCCTGCTCCTCGTGGTGCTGAACGGCCTGTTCGCCATGACCGAACTCGCGGTCGTGTCCTCCCGTAAATCCAGGCTGCAGAGCCGCGCCGAGCGCGGCGACAAGGGCGCCCGCAAGGCCCTGAGGCTGGCTGAGGAGCCGACCCAGTTCCTGTCGGCCGTTCAGGTCGGCATCACCCTGATCGGCATTCTCTCCGGCGCCTACGGCCAGGCGGCCATCGCCGGCGAGCTCAACCGCATCCTCGAGGGCTCCTTTCCCGCGCTCGCCGCCTATTCGGAAGTCTTCTCCACCGCCCTGGTGGTCGTCTGCATCACCTACATTTCGGTGATCGTCGGCGAGCTGGTGCCCAAGCGTCTGGCCCTGATCTTTCCGGAGGCCATCGCGGCCAAGATGTCGGCGCCGATCTCGGCCGTGGCGACGCTGCTGAAGCCCTTCGTGCTGCTGTTGACGGCCTCGACCTCGGGAATCCTGAAACTGATGGGCGTCAAGGACAAGGATGGTTCGGACGTCACCCAGGAAGAGGTCGAAACCATCCTGGCGGAAGGCACGTCCGCAGGCCTGATCGAGCCTGAAGAACAGCTGATGATCGAGGAAATCCTGCGGTTGGGCGACCGGGCGGTGCGCGTGGCGATGACGCCACGCCACGAGGTGTTCTGGATCGCCTTGGATGACAGCGAGGAAGTGCTGCGCCAGGAGGTTCGCGCCTGCCCCTATTCGCGGATCGTGGTGGCCAAGGACGCCGACGTCGATAACCCGCTCGGTGTGGTCCACAAGAAGGACCTGCTCGACAGCTTCCTGGAGAACGGCGAGTTCAACGTCGAACGCCACATCGCCACCCCGGCCTTCATTCCGCAGTCCAGCTCGGTGCTGAAGGCGCTGGAGATCATGAAGAGCTCCAAGGTGCACATGGCCTTCGTGGTCGATGAATACGGCGCCTTCGAGGGCGTGGTCACGGCGACCGATCTCCTGGAGATGATCGCCGGTGACTTCGACGAGGGCCACGACGACGCCGAGCACCACATCCGTCAGCGCGAGGACGGAACCTGGATGGTCGACGGACAGACGGATCTGGACGAGCTGGGCGACGCGCTTGGCGAGGATTTCGGCGACAACGAGAGCTTCCACACCATCGCCGGCCTGGTTCTGCATCAGCTGTCGCGCGTGCCGTCCGAGGGCGAGATGCTGCAGTTGGGCCGGTTCGAGGTCGAGATCATCGACATGGATGACCGCCGGATAGACAAGCTGTTGTTCCGTCAGGTGGTCAAGGCCGAAGAAGAAGCCCGCGCCAAGGCCCAGGCGGCCGAGGGCAACTAGGTCTTTCCGCCGCGAGTGTCGCCCGACCTAGACCGACCGTGACCGTCCGGTCTGAAGCCGCAACCATCAGCAGGCCAGCGCTTCTCAGCGCGTCCAGGCTCTTTCGCGCAAAGACCGCCTACGGCCCGACGTCGTCTGCGTCGGTCTGGCCGTCGTCGATCGGCGTGGGCAGGTCGATGGCGATGCCCAAGGCGTCCGCAAGCTTTTCGTCGCGCTTGTAGACATCTTCGCGGAAGGCGACGCGCCCCTGGCCATCGACAAAGGCGGTCCAGTACAGCAGCCGCACGCCAATCTCGCGTCCTGTAGTCACCCGGGTGGTGTCCTTGGACGCCAGGGCGTCATCGAATTCGCCCAGCTTTGTCGGGTCAGGCGACAGCAACAGCCGTGCGAAATCGATGGCGCCCTGCACGCGGACACAGCCGTGCGAGCGGTGGCGGAAGGCGTTGTTGAAGGCGGCCTTGGACGGTGTGTCGTGCAGGAAGATGGCGTAGCTGTCCTGCAGCTCGAACTTCACATAGCCCAGCGCCGCCTGGGGGCCGGCGCGTTGCACCACGGTGCCCTGCTCGGTGACATACATGTTCTGACTGCGCAGATAGCCAGGGCCGCGCGGCAGGATTTCGCGTCGGGCGATTCCGGCCGGGACATACCAGGGTGGATTGGCGACCACCGAGGCGAAGGGCTTTTCCAGGCTGGGCGTCTGATTCTCTGCGGTGCCAACCACCACACGGTTTGAATGGATCGGCTTGCCGTCCTTCCAGTAGACCATGATGGCGGCGGCGACATTGACCTCGATCCGCTCGGGCGCGACGTCGCGCTTGAGCCAGCGGCGTCGTTCCAGGTTCAGGGCGATCTGGCGGGCGCGATCCTCGGCCGAAGCCGACAGGGACCGCTGGGTGCCCGTGCCGATGCGGCCGTCCGAGCTCAGGCCGTGACGAACCTGGAACCCCTTCACCGCCTCGACCAGCTCGGGCGTGTAACGATTGCCGGTGACCATGTCGGCCTGGCCCTGGCTGAGGTCGCCCTCGGCCACCAGGCGCGCGACCAGGGCCGGGATGCGTCCGTCGCTGGAACCCGGCTCGATGGTCGGGCCGGAGCGGAACGCCGGCCAGGCCTTGCCCTCGGCGATCAGGCGGCGATAGCGCACGTAGCCGGCCGACAGATTGGTGTAGCCGATGTCGGAAGGAGCAAGCCCCTCCATCCAGTCCAGCAGGCGCTCTGACTGGAGCGCGTCGTGCAGGCCGCGCGGCAGGTCGACGCGGTTCTTCTGCATCTCCCACAGCTCTTCGACCGTCTCGGGCCGGACCTGGCCCTCGGACAGGGCGCGGGCGTATCGGATGGCGGCAGCGGTGGTGCGGATCTCGGCCGTCGGTGGATCGGCGGCCAGACCCACGAAGTCGAAATAGTCCTGCCCCCGCATCGCGTGGCGCTCGCTGCGAAGGGCGACGCTGTTCAGGGCGCGCAGCCGATCCCGGTTCCACACCGGTCGCCAGCCGTTCATCTCGTAGAAGGTCTGGACGTCGGCCCGTAGAGTCTCGTCGATATTGCCGATCTGGCGGTTGAAGGCCTCGTAGAAGGCGACGGCGGCCGGATCGCGCGGCGGCGTGGGCATGGGGCGCGGCCCGCCCAGCGGCGGCTGCGTATTGAGCTGGCCCGCGTCCTGCGCATGCGCGGCGGCGGCCAGGGCGGCGGCGGCCGCACCGAGTCCGAGTTGCCGTCTGTTCATTGAGAAACCCAAGCCTTCCCTTCGCCGTCGCCGGCGTCACGCCCCACGCACGAAACCCTGAACGCGCGTCAGATTATCGCTGTTCCGGGCAAACAGAAAGCGCCGCCCCAGCGGACGGCGCTTCACTGTGTCGTCAGAGTCGCGTGATGACCCCGGATCGGGCCGATCGGCGACAGGGCTTACTTCTTGATGAAGCCGCCGAACTTGTTGTTGAAGCGCGAGACGCGACCGCCACGGTCCATCAGGTGCTGGTTGCCGCCGGTCCAGGCCGGGTGCGTCGAGGGATCGATGTCCAGGTTCAAAGCCGCGCCTTCCTTCCCGTAGGTGGAGCGCGTCTGATAGCTGGAACCGTCAACCAGGGTGACGGTGATGAAGTGGTAGTCGGGGTGGGTGTCGGCTTTCATGGTCTCGGCTCCGCCTGCGCGGCGACGATTCCGACCGTCTGTGCGCATGAAACAGGAAACCCGCCGAGAACGCCCGGCGGGAAGGAGGGCGGCGTTTACACCGGACCCGCCTTTCAGGCAATAGCGCGGCCATGACCGAAACCTCCGCCTCCCTCGACGGCCGCCCCTCGACCGGCGCGTTGCTGGTCGAACAGATGGGCGAGGCGGGCAAGCGCCGCGAGCGGGCCAAGGATGTGCGCCCGCTGGGGCGGCTGATTCCTTATCTGATGCGGCATACCGGCGACGCCCTGCTGGCGGCGCTGTGGCTGCTGCTGTCGACCACGGCGTCGCTGGGTTTGACCGTGACGGCGCGCGGCGCGATCGATCAGGGCTTCGCCGACGGCGGCGCGGCGATCAACGGCTGGTTCCTGCTTCTGGGCGCTAACGCCCTGTTCCTGGGGCTGGCCACGGCGGTCCGCTATTTCTACGTCACCAAGACCGGCGAGCGAGTGGTGGCCGACCTGCGCCAGGGGCTGTTCGCGCGGGTGCTGACGCTGGATCCGGCCTTCTATGTGAAGATGCGGGTCGGCGAGGTGCTGTCGCGCCTGACCACCGACATCGCCCTGATCGAGGCCCTGCTGACCACTTCAATCAGCTATGCGCTCAGGAATTTCCTGACCCTGATCGGCGCGACCATCCTGCTGTTCATCGTCAGTCCGAAGCTGACGGCCCTGGTCATGCTGGTGACGCCGCTGCTGATCCTGCCCCTGTTCGTGTTTGGTCGGCGGGTGAGGAAGCTGACCATCGAGTCCCAGGACCGGTTCGCCGACGCCGTCGGCTTCGCGGGGGAGAGCGTCGACGCCATCGAGACGGTTCAGGCCTTCGGCCGCGAGAAGAGCGCCATCGGCCGCTTCGATCAGGCGGTGGACATGGCCTTTGGCGTCTCCCTGATCCGCATGCGCAGCCGGGCGGTGATGACCTTCATGATCATCGCCGTGATGTTCGGCGGCGTCACCCTGGTGCTGTGGCTTGGCGCGCGTGACGTGATCGCCGGAAGCATGAGCCCCGGCGCCCTGCTGCAGTTCGTGCTGTTGTCGGTGTTCGCCGGCGGGGCCGTGGGCGCGCTGGGGGAAAGCTGGGGCGACGTCCAGAAGGCCGCCGGCGCCATGGCCCGGATCGATGAGCTGATGCGGGCCCAGCCGGCCATCGCGCCGCCGGCCCACCCCGTGGCCCTGCCGACGCCGCCGCGCGGCGAAGTCACCATGCGCGGCGTGGACTTCGCCTATCCGGGGCGTCCCGATCTGCCGGCGTTGCGCGGCTTCGACCTGACCGTCCGGCCTGGCGAGACGGTGGCCCTGGTCGGCCCGTCCGGTGCGGGCAAGTCGACGGTATTCCGCCTGTTGCTGCGCTTCTACGACCCACAGAGCGGAGCGATCACCGTGGACGGCGTCGATTTGCGCCAGGCCGACCCGGCCGAGGCGCGCACACGTTTCGCCTGGGTGTCCCAGGAGGCGCCGCTATTTTCCGGCTCGGCATTGGAGAACATCCGCTTCGGCCGCGAGGATCTGACCGAGGAAGAGGCGCGCGAAGCCGCCGACAAGGCTCAGGCTCTGGCCTTCGTCGATGCTCTGCCCGAAGGCTTCGCCACCCCCCTGGGCGAGCGCGGAAAATCGCTGTCGGGGGGCCAGCGTCAGCGCCTGGCCATCGCTCGCGCCCTGGTGCGCCAGGCGCCGATCCTGCTGCTGGACGAGGCCACCTCGGCGCTGGACGCTGAGAACGAGCAGCTGGTCCAGGCCGCATTGGATCAGGCGATGGAGGAGCGCACCACCCTGGTCATTGCGCACCGCCTGGCCACCGTGCTGCGCGCCGACCGGATCGTGGTGATCGACGGCGGACAAGTGGTCGAGGAGGGGACCCACGCCGAGCTCATCGCGCGCGGCGGCCTCTACGCGCGGCTGGCGGCACTGCAATTCCGCACCGCCTGACCGCGCATTCGTGACTCGACGTTCGGCCGCACGCCGGGCCACAGTCGGCGCTCACAGCGGAGCCCGACCATGCCTCACCTCCTTACGCCCGAGGGCCAGACGGCCGACGATCTGAAGCTCAGCCGCCGCAGCCTGGGCCTGCTGGGCGGCGTGCTGTTCACCGGCTACGCCACCGCCGCCCTGTCGCAATCCGCCGAGCCGGTCGTGACTGACGAGGCCGGCCTGGTTACCGAGGCCGTGACCTATCCCGCGCCCGACGGCTTCGAGATGCCCGCCTATATCGCGCGGCCGGAGGGCGCCGGCCCGTTCCCGGTCATCGTGGTGGCGTCTGAAATCTTCGGCGTCCACGCCTATATCGAGGATGTCTGTCGCCGCCTGGCCAAGGCCGGCTACGCCGCCATCGCCCCGGCCTTCTTCGTGCGGGTCGAGGATCCGGCCCCGCTGGAGGACATGCAGCAGATCCAGCGGATCGTCGCCGCCGCCGGCTATGAGCAGGTGATGGGCGACATCTCCGGCGCCCTGGCCTGGCTGGAGCAGCAGCCTTGGGCCGACAGCGGACGGCTGGGGATCACCGGCTTCTGCTGGGGCGGCAAGGTGACCTGGCAGGGCGTGGCTCGCTTCGCCGCCTTCAAGGCGGGGGTGGCCTGGTACGGCCGCCTGGCCCCCGCGCCCGACGCCTCGCCCGAACAGATCGAGAGCGGCCAACCCTGGCCCGTCGACCTGGCCGCCGACCTCAAGGCGCCCGTGCTGGGGCTCTACGCCGAAGAGGATCGGGGCATCCCGCTGACAAGCGTGGAGGCCATGCGCGCCGCCCTGACGCGAGAGGGCGCCGAGGGCTCATCCATCGAGGTCTATCCCGGAGCAGGGCACGGCTTCCACGCCGACTACCGCGCCAGCTACAAGGCGGATGCCGCGGCGGATGGGTGGGCGAAGATGCTGGCGCATTTCGAGCGGTGGGTGAGGGGTGGCTAAGCCGTCCGAACCACCCCGCCGACCACCTCGACCGGCCATTCCGTCAGCCTTCCCCCCATGCCCGGGCCGCCGACGCAGGCGCCGCTGAGCGGGCTGAACACCGCGCCGTGCCAGCCGCAGAGCAGCAGCTCGCCGTCCGGGGTCAGGTAGCGGTCCAGCTCGACGGCCAGGGGGAAACCGGCGTGGGGGCAGCGGTCGACCCAGCCGACGACGCGGCCGTCCTTCCTGACCAGAAAGCCGTGGAAATAGGCCTCGCCGATCTGCAGCACGAAGCCGCGCGCGCCGGGATCGGCGAGGTCAGCCTCGGCACACAGGGCGACACCCGGCGGGGTCTTCCAGACGCGGTTGCGCTCGGTCGGGACGGGTTCCGGCGCGTCGCTCACGCCCCCATCCTCATGCTTTCGGCCCCTTGCGGCCGGCCTTGAGGTGCAGCGGCTGGGCGGCGGCGGTGGCCTCGTCCAGCGGCCAGCGCGGGCGGGCCACGGCGTCGATGTCCGAGGCCAGGCCCAACGCCAGCCGCTCGGCGCCGGCCAGAGCGATCATGGCGGCATTGTCGGTGCAATAGGCCAGCGGTGGGGCCAGGAAGCGGAAGCCGTGACGCGTCGCCGTCTCGGTCAGCACGCGCCGCACCTCGCCATTGGCCGCCACCCCGCCGGCGACCACGAACAGGAGGTGTTGGTGGCGTTCAGCATAATCCCGCATGGCCCGCTCGGAGCGTTCGGACAGTTGGCGCGCGATGGCCGACTGGACAGCTGCCGCCAGGTCGGCGCGGTCCTGGTCCGTCCGGCATTCGGCGGCCAGCCGCGCGGCCGCCGTCTTCAGGCCCGAGAAGGAGAAGTCGCAGCCGTCGCGACCCAGCAGCGCGCGGGGCAGGGCGATCTTCGACCCGTCCCCCGTCGCCGCCAGCCGCTCCAGCGCCGGGCCGCCGGGATAGCCGAGGTCCAGCGCCTTGGCGATCTTGTCGAAGGCCTCGCCCGCCGCGTCGTCGATGGTGGCGCCCAGTCGGGTCATGTCGCCGACGCCGCGCACCTCCATCAGTTGGCAGTGGCCGCCCGACACCAGCAGCAGCAGGAAGGGATAGGGCGCGTCCTCCGTCAGACGCGCCGACACGGCGTGACCCTCCAGATGGTTGACGGCGACCAGCGGCAGGTTTCGCGCCAGGGCCACCGCCTTGCCGAAGCTGAGGCCCACCATCACCCCGCCGACCAGCCCCGGCCCGGCGGTGGCGGCGACGCCGGTCAGGCCCCCCATGCCGACTCCGGCCTCGGCGACCGCGCGGCGGGCGACCTCGCCGATCTTCTCGACATGGCTGCGCGCCGCGATCTCGGGCACCACGCCGCCAAAGGGGGAGTGCTCGTCGGTCTGGCTGTGCACCACCGAGCTGAGCACCGTGGCCCGGCCGTCCTCGTCCAGCCGCACCACGGCGGCGGCGGTCTCGTCGCAGCTGGTCTCCAGCCCCAGTACGGTCCAGGCCGCGCCGGGACCGCCCGAGGGCGCCGCGCCGGGGTTCACCCCGTCCCTGGGTCTGCTAGAAGCCGCCTGATCCATGGCCGCGAGGTAGCGGTCCCGCCTTCCCGCCGCAACCGGAGCCGCCTTGGCCGCCTCTCCCCTCGTCCGCATCGGCACGCGCCGCTCCGCCCTGGCCCTGGCCCAGTCCGGCATGATGCAGCGCGCCATCGGCCGGGCCCTGGGCGTGGCCGAGGCCGAGATCGAGGCGCGCGTGCCGCTGGTTCCCATCGTCACCACCGGCGACCGGGTGCAGGACCGCCGCCTGCTCGAGATCGGCGGCAAGGCCATGTTCACCAAGGAGATCGAGGAGGCGCTGCTGGACGGACGAGTCGATGTCGCCGTCCACTCGATGAAGGACGTGCCGGCCGACCAGCCGCCGGGCCTCTGCATCGCCGCCATCCCCGAGCGCGAGGACCCGCGCGACGCCTTCGTCAGTCGCGACTGGCCCGGCTTCGACGAACTGCCCGAGGGCGCGGTGGTCGGCACCGCCAGCCTGCGTCGTCAGGCCCAGATCCTGGCCGCGCGGCCGGACCTGAAAATCGAAATGCTGCGCGGCAATGTCGACACGCGGCTGAGGCGGCTGGAGGCGGGGGATTTCGACGCCATCCTGCTGGCCTGTTCCGGCCTGGCGCGGCTGGGGCGCGAGGCCGTCATCACCGAGCGGCTGGACATGGATCGCTTCCCGCCCGCCCCGGGTCAGGGGGCGCTGGCCCTGCAGACGCGCGAGGACGACATCGGGGCCGACTGGGTCGCCGCCCTGAACCATGCCGACACCGCCGTCTGCGTCGCCGCCGAGCGGGGCGCCATGCGGGCGCTGGAGGGCTCGTGCCGCACGGCCGTCGCGGCCATCGCCGCCCTGACGGGCGCGCGCCTGGCCCTGACCACCGAGATGCTGGCGCCCGACGGCTCGGCCCGCTGGCGGCGACGCGGCGAGATCGACCTGCCGACACCCGACAGCGCCCGCACGCTGGGCGAACGTCTCGGCGCCGAGGTCCACCACGACGCCGGCGACCAGCGGATCGATGTCTGACGCCGGCCCGGCGCCACAGGTGTGGGTGACCCGCACCCGACCGGGCGCCGACGCCACGGCGGAACGGTTGACCGACCTGGGCTTCCGGCCATTGGTGTCGCCGTTGCTGACGGTCGTTCCGCTGCGGCCTCGACTGGACCTCGAAACGGTGGGCGCCCTGGCCTTCACCAGCCCCAACGCCGTGGTGGCCTTCGCGCGCCTGGCCGAGGGCGACGCCTGGCGACGACTGCCCGCCTATGCTGTCGGCGACGCCACGGCCGAGGCCATCCGTGATCACGGGGTCGCGGACGTGCGCTCGGCTTCGGGCGACCTCGACGATCTGGCCGCCCTGATCGCCGCCCGTCCTCCCTCGGGCGAGGTGCTGGTCGTGGGCCCGCGCGAGCCTTCGGGCGATCTGCCCGCGCTGTTGAGGCCCCGGGGCGTCACGGCGCGCGCCGTGGCCGTTCACGCGACCGTCGCCGCGCCCGCCGACGAGGGCCGCCGCGCCCTGATCGACAGCGCGCTGGCCGCCGTCCTGATCCATTCCGCCAAGGCCGCCGCGATCCTGGCCGATACGTCGGACTCTACGCCACGGGTCTGGCCGTTCGTCGTCGCCATCTCCGAGGCGGCGGCCCGCCCGCTCGCGGACGTCGCGCCCCGCATCCAGATCGCCGCGCGGCCCGACGAGTCCCGCCTGCTCGCCGCCCTGACTCAGGCGCTTGGCAAGCCGCGGCCGCGCGTATAGAGAACGGCTCGCGCACGCGGGCCCGCCCCGCCGACGCTGAAGAGGCCGCCTTAGCTCAGCCGGTAGAGCATCGCATTCGTAATGCGGGGGTCGCGTGTTCGAGTCACGCAGGCGGCACCACTTTTCCCAGACCTAGGAGTTCGGCCGGACCCGTGCCGGATTGCCCATGACCGTCGCGCCTTCGGGTACGTCGGCTATCACCACGGCGCCCATGCCGATCACGGCGTCGCGGCCGATGCGCAGGGGCCGGTCGGGCCCGCCGTTGCGGATGATCGCGCCGGCGCCGATCGTGACGTTGTCGCCAATCTCGACATGGCCGTTGACCCCGGCTTTGGGGCCCAGGGTGACCCAGTCGCCGATCCGGCAGTCGTGCGACACATGGGCGTAGTAGTTGGCCTGAAAGCCTTCGCCGACGACGGCGCCGGCGCTGATCAGGGCGAAGGGCGAGATCAGAGCGCCAGCGCGAACCACGGCATCGGGCGAGACCCGTGCCGAGGGATCAATCACCGAGACCGGCTCCGCGCCGGTCGCGCGCGCGGCGGCGTCCAGCTTGCGCCGAAGCCGGCCGTCTCCCACCGCCGTCACGAACAGCCGTCTTCCGGGCCGGGACGCGAACTCCTGCTCTGAAAGGACGGCCACGCCGCTCACCGGGCCGGACCCCGCACGATCCACCAGAACGACCCGATCGGGCGCCAGGCCCGGCGTCTGCTCTGCGACACGAAGGGCGCTTTCGACCATCTCGCGGGCGTGGCCGCCGGCGCCGAACAGTCCGAGCCAGACGAGGGTCGTGTCTTCCTGCATGAAGTGACCATGCCGCGATCCGGCGCGGGCGGGAAGGGCAGTCGGGCTAGTCCATCCGCTGCCAGACGCGGACATGTTCGATTTCCATACGCGCGGGAAACGATCGCTCGCTGACGCCTTCGGCGCCGCCCCAGTCGCCGCCGACGGCGATGTTGAGGATCAGGTGAAAAGGCTTGTCGAAGGGCCAGCGTTCGACATCGCCGGAGCCGTCGTTCCGGAACTCGTGATAGCCGCCGCCATCGATGCCGAAGCGGATCGTTTCGGGCGTCCACAGCACCTGATAATCGTGGAAGGCCTCGCAGGCGTCGCGCACCCGCTTCTGGCCGCCGCGCTGGGTGCCCCGGGTATGGTTGAAGGCCTCGGTGTGGACCGTGCCGTGGATCACGCCCTTGTCGTGGCCGACGTGCTCCATGATGTCGATCTCGCCATCCAGGGGCCAGTCCGTTGCGTTTTCCGACAGCATCCAGATGGCCGGCCAGGTGCCCTTGCCGCAGGGAATCTTGGCCCGCACCTCGAAGAATCCGTAAGTCCAGCTGTGCAGGCCGGCGGTGACCAGCCGCGCCGAGGAATAGGTCTGGCCGCCGTGGTCGGGCAGGGTGTCGAGCGTCTCGCGCCGCGCCTCAATGATCAGCTTGCCGTCCTCGACCCGGGCGTTCTCCGGCCGATCGGCGGCGTAGTACTGGAGCTCGTTGTTGTACCAGCCGGTGGCGTTGGCGTGGGTGTCATACGCCCAGTTGGCGGGATCGGGCAGGCCGGGCGTCTCGAACTCGTCGGACCACACCAAGCGATAGCCGTCGAGAGCGTCCTGGGCGAAGCTCGGTGTCGCAGTCGCCCAAATCGCCATCATCGCCGCCAGGGCGCCCGATCGTCTCATGCCGGTCTCCTCTCCCGCGCGATCAGGCTTGGCACGAGGCGCGCGGTGGATCATCTCAACAATCATGACCGGCACCCCCACGCCCCCCTACCGACCGACCGGCTGGCCTCTGGCCGCGGCCCTTCTGGCGGCGGCGGCGTCGATGGCCGTGGGGGCGCAGCTGGATGTGCCGATGCGCCCGGTGCCGATGTCTCTGCAGAGCCTGGCCGTGCTGGGGGCCGGCGCCCTGTTGGGTCCGGTGCGCGGCCTGGGGGCGGTGGCGCTCTATCTGGCGGCGGGCGCGCTGGGGTTGCCTGTGTTCGCGGGCGGCGAGGCCGGCCTGGATCGGTTCGCGGGACCTACGGCCGGATATCTCTACGCCTTCCCCTTGGGCGCGGTCGCGGTCGGATTTGCGGCGCGGCGGGGGTGGATGCGACGCTTCTTTCCCGCCCTGATGGCGGGTCTGGCCGGCCATGCGATTCTTCTGACCGGCGGCGCCCTGTGGCTGGCCCATTCGATCGGGGCCGAGGCCGCGGTTGACGGCGGTCTGGCTCCGTTTGTGATCGGCGCTGTCGTAAAATCCGCGGTGCTGGCGCTCGGCTTCGTCGCGGTTTCGCGAGGGTTCAGGCCAGACGAGCGATCCGACGGCGGGCGAACGCCAGGGCGGTGAGACCGAGCAGGCCCGCCAGCAGGATCATGGCCCACTCGGTCAGCGTCGGCACAACGGCGGTCGCTCCGACCACCGTGATCGCGCCCGGGCCATCGATGGTCAGATCCCAGCTGTCGCCAGCCTGGGCGAAAGTGTCGTCAAACGGCACCGCGAAATAGGTCGTGCCCGCCGTCAGATTGACGTTCAGCGTTACCGGATCGTCGTTCGAGCCGGCGATGCACGTGGGAAAGGACGCGGCTGGGTCGAAGCTGTTTTCGTGGACATACAGGTGAATGCCGCCACCCGGACTGGTGAGGTCGAACTGGTAGGATCCGGTCTGATCGACCGTGAACTCGACCAGGTCATAGGCGATCGGCGTCGCTCCCTGACCCGCGCAGTTGGGGGTGGCGATGAAAACCACGGCCATATCCGGATCCGCGGCGTCCACGACCCCGTTGACAGCAACCGTCGCCGCTAGTGCAGGGGGAGCAAGCGCCAGAAGCGCGCATCCCGCCGCTACCGCACCTAGCCCCTTGGCCATGCTATTCCCCGAAATCAGCGTCCGATGACCAACGTTCGGCTAAAACCGCGAAAGGCGCAAGTTGATTCGTCATGGGGAAAGCCTCAAGCGCGCCGGCCCGCTGGCTTGAACATATAAGCATGTCTTTATATGTTCCGCGCCCCAGTCGTCCGGAGCCTGTCCGCCCGTGTCCCGATCCTCCTTCCTGTTCACCTCCGAAAGCGTTTCCGAGGGCCATCCCGACAAGGTCGCGGACCGCATCTCCGACACGGTGGTGGACCTGTTCCTGGCCAAGGATCCCGAGGCGCGGGTGGCGTGCGAAACTCTGACGACCACCAATCGCGTGGTGCTGGCTGGCGAAATCCGCGGCAAGGGCATCTGGGAACACGGCGCCTGGGCCTCCGGCATTGAGGCTGAGATCGAACAGGCCGTACGCCAGGCCGTGCGCGACATCGGTTATGAGCAGGATGGGTTTCACTGGGAGACGTTCGCGTTTTCCAACTATCTGCATGGCCAGTCGGTCGATATCGCCGTGGGCGTCGACGCGGCCGGCGACAAGGACGAAGGCGCGGGCGATCAGGGCATCATGTTCGGCTATGCGTCCAACGAGACGCCCGAGCTGATGCCCGCGACCCTGGCCTATTCCCACCGGATTCTGAAGGCGCTCGCCGAGCTGCGTCATGGCGGCGAGACGGCGCTGGAGCCCGACGCCAAGAGCCAGGTGACGCTGCGCTACGAGGATGGCAAGCCCGTGCGCGCTACCTCGATCGTCGTCTCGACCCAGCACCGAAAGGGTATGACGCAGGCCGAGGTGGCCGCGGTCGTCAAACCTGTGGTCGAGCGCGTGCTGCCGCAGGGCTTCATCACGAACGAAACCATCTGGCACATCAATCCCACGGGCATATTCGAGATCGGCGGACCGGATGGCGACAGTGGTCTGACCGGCCGCAAGATCATCGTCGATACCTATGGCGGCGCGGCTCCCCACGGCGGCGGCGCCTTTTCGGGCAAGGATCCGACCAAGGTCGACCGTTCGGCGGCCTATGCCTGCCGCTATCTTGCGAAGAACGTTGTGGCGGCGGGCCTTGCGGACCGTTGCACCATCCAGATCAGCTACGCCATCGGCGTGGCGGAGCCCCAATCCATCCACGTCGACCTGCACGGTACCGGCAAGGGCGTGACCGAGACGGTCCTGGAGGAGCGGTTACTGGGCTTCATCGGCGGCGGCACGCCCCGGGCCATCCGCCAGCATCTGGGCCTGAACAAGCCGATTTACGCCCGTACCGCCGCCTATGGCCATTTCGGCCGCGAGCCTGACGCGGACGGCGGGTTCAGCTGGGAAAACACCGATCTGGTCGATCAACTGAAGTCCTTGGCCTGAGGGCGAGAGGCGTGATCGTGCCAACGACGCGCCTGATACAGACCGACGGGCTCAGGCAGCGGATACTGGAGGGCGGGGAGGGGCCTCTGGTGCTCCTGCTGCACGGCTTTCCCGAACTGGCGGTCAGTTGGAGCGCTCAGATCGAGGCGCTGGCGGCGGCCGGCTATCACGCGGTCGCGCCGGACATGCGCGGCTATGGCGGGACCGAACGGCCGGACAGGCGCGAGGATCACACCATCCTGCATCTGGTCGGCGATGTGGTCGATCTGGTCCGCGCCTTGAGCGCCGAATCGGCCGTGGTGGTCGGTCATGACTGGGGTGCGGCTGTAGCCTGGCAGTGCGCCCTGATGCGGCCGGACGCCGTCACGGCGGTCGCGGGCTTGAGCGTGCCGTTCCAGCCGCGGGTCGCCTCGGGCCCGCCGACCGAGATCATGGCGGCGCTGTCGGCTCGGGCCGGAGCGGGCGATCTTTACATCAGCCGGTTCCAGGCCGACGACGCCCACGCCGAAATGGACGCGGACCCGGCCACGGCCCTGCGCAAGATGTTCTGGGCCTATGACGGCGCGACCGCGCCCGCCGACCAGTCGACGGGCTTCATTGCAACGGCGACCTCGATGCTGGGCGGCATCGGCGAACAGGCGACCCTGCCGCCCTGGATGAGCGAGAGCCATTTCGCGGACTATGTCGCGGCCTTCACCCGGTCGGGATTTCGGGGCCCGCTCGACTGGTATCGCTGCCTCGATCTGAACTGGTCGCTGACCGCCTTCCTGCAGGGTCGGCGGATCGATCAGCCGTCCCTGTTCATCACCGGCGCCCGGGATCCGGTTCGCCACTATGCCGGGCGTCACGAGAAGCGACAGCATCAGTGGCTGACCGATCTGCGAGGGCATCATGTGCTGGGGGACGCCGGCCACTGGATCCAGCAGGAACGGGCCGAGGATGTCAGTCGTCTCCTGCTCGATTTCCTGGCTGAAGTCGCCCCGCATCCATCGATCGAAACCCCCGGTCACCGATCGTGACGCGCGCGGCTCACGGGACCGTGCCATGAGGCGACGTGAGCCCCGTCCCTGACAAATCGTCGGCCCTGAGTGGGCTGGAGATCGCCGCCATCGTGGCGATCTGCGTCATTTGGGGCGTGAACAACGCCGCCGCCAAGTTCGCCACCGAGAGCCTGCCGCCGCTGTTCACCGGCGCGTTGCGGTTCGCCGTCGCCGGAGCCTTGCTGGTGTGGTTCGTGCGGCCGCCGTTTCCGAACTGGAAGAGCCTGCTGCTGATCGTCGGCCTGGGCGGGCCGTTGCACTATGGCCTGATCTATCTGGCCTTCTGGCTGGCCCAGGATGTCAGCCCGGTGTCGGTGGCGACCCAGCTGTGGATTCCGTTCACCGCCCTGTTCGCCTTTCTAGTGCTACGGGAGCGGGTCAGCTGGGCGGCGCTGGCGGGCATGGGCGTGGCCTTCGCGGGGGTGGTCTGGATGACGCTGGACGCCCACGCCATCGCCGACTGGAAAGCCATTCTGGTCGGGGCGGCGGCCAGCGCCTCCTGGGCCATGACCACGGTGATCGCGAGGCGGACCACAAGCGTGCCGCCGCTGAAGATGCAGGGGCTGCTGGCCCTGGTCGCCCTGCCGGGCCTGGGGATCGGTTCGCTGGTGACCGAGACGGGCCAGTGGCAGGCGCTGAGCCAGGCCACGCCGATGGTCTGGGCGGCGGTGATCTGGGCCGGGGCGGCATCGTCCGTGGTGGCGACCAGCCTGGTGTTCTGGCTGGTCCAGCGGCGCGAGGCGGGGCGGGTGACACCCTATTTCCTGGCCACACCGATCGTGTCGATCCTGATCGGATGGGGCCTGATGGGCGACGTGCTGACGCCCCAGATCCTGACCGGGTCGGCGATCACCATGCTGGGGGTCGGCGTCGTGGCGCTGGCCGAGCGGGGCCTCAGAGCTGGGGCGGCCAAGGCCTAGCCGACCGGCTTTTGCGCATACCCCAGCCGCTGGTTCAGCTTTTCCAGCAGGTCGACGGCGGCCTCGGCGATGACCGTGCCGGGCGGATAGACGGCGGCGACCCCGGCGTCGAGCAGGGGCTGGACGTCCTGGGGCGGGATGACGCCGCCCACCACCACCATGATGTCCTCGCGACCCAGTTTCTTGAGCTCGGCCAGCAGTTCGGGCGCAAGGGTCAGGTGGCCGGCCGCCAGCGACGAGGCGCCGACCACATGCGCGCCGCTCTCCACCGCGCGAGCGGCGGCCTCGGCGGGGGTCTGGAACAGGGGGCCGGCCTCGGCGTCGAATCCCAGGTCGCCATAGGCCGAGGCGATCACCTTCTGGCCCCGGTCGTGGCCGTCCTGGCCCAGCTTGGCGACCAGCAGGCGCGGCGCCCCGCCGTCGTTTTCGACAAAGGCGGCGACCGTGTCGCGGGCGCGACTGACCTTGGGATCGGCGCCGGCCTCGCGGGCATAGACGCCAGAGACGGTCTTCACCTCGGCGACATGGCGGCCGAAGGCGGCCTCCAGGGCGTCGGACATCTCGCCGACCGTGGCCTTGGCGCGAGCGGCCTCGACCGCCAGGGCCAGCAGATTGCCCTGGCCCCGCGCGCCATCGGTCAGGGCGTCGAGTGCGGCCTGACAGGCGGCCTCGTCACGCTCGGCGCGGAGACGCTTCAGCTTGTAGATCTGGCGGGCGCGGACGTCGGCGTTGTCGACCTTAAGCACCGGGATGTCGTCGGCGAGGTCCGACAGATAACGGTTCACCCCGACCACGACCTGGGCGCCCGTGTCGATGCGGGCCTGGGTCTTGGCCGCCGCCTCCTCGATCCGCAACTTGGGCACCCCGGCCTCGATGGCCTTGGCCATGCCGCCCAGCGCCTCGACCTCCTGGATATGGGCCAGGGCGCGGGCGGCCAGGTCGGCGGTCAGTCGTTCGAGATACCAGCTGCCGCCCCAGGGATCGGCGATGGCGGTCATGCCGGTTTCGGCCTGAAGCAGAATCTGGGTGTCGCGGGCGATCCGGGCCGAGAAATCGGTCGGCAGGGCCAGGGCCTCGTCCAGCGAATTGGTATGCAGGCTCTGGGTGCCGCCGCCGGTCGCGGCCATGGCCTCGATCATGGTGCGCGAGACATTGTTGAACACGTCCTGGGCCGCCAGGGACCAGCCCGAGGTCTGGCAGTGAGCGCGCAGGGCCAGGGACTTGGGCGACTGCGGAGCGAACTCGTCTTTCAGCAGACGCGCCCACAACAGACGCCCCGCACGCAGCTTGGCCATCTCCATGAAAGAGTTCATGCCGACGGCCCAGAAGAAGCTGAGGCGCGGCGCGAAGGCGTCGACTTCCATGCCGGCCGCGACCCCTGCGCGGACATATTCGACCCCGTCGGCCAGTGTGTAGGCCAGCTCAAGATCGGCCGAGGCTCCGGCCTCCTGCATGTGATAGCCGCTGATCGAAATGCTGTTGAATCTCGGCATTTCGGCCGCCGTATAGGCGAAGATGTCGGAGATGATCCGCATCGAGGGCGCGGGCGGATACACATAGGTGTTCCGCACCATGAACTCTTTCAGGATGTCGTTCTGGATAGTGCCGGTCAGCTGGTCGCGCGCGACGCCCTGCTCCTCGGCGGCCACGACATAGAGGGCCAGGATCGGCAGCACCGCGCCGTTCATGGTCATCGATACGCTCATCCTGTCCAGCGGGATGCCGTCGAACAGGGTGCGCATGTCGTAGATGGAATCGATCGCTACCCCGGCCATGCCGACGTCGCCGGCGACACGCGGGTGATCCGAGTCGTAGCCCCGGTGGGTGGCCAGGTCGAAGGCGATCGACAGGCCCTTTTGCCCCGCCGCGAGGTTGCGACGGTAGAAGGCGTTGGATTCCTCGGCCGTGGAGAAGCCCGCGTACTGGCGGATGGTCCACGGATTGGTGGCGTACATGGTCGGATAGGGCCCGCGCAGATAGGGCGCGATCCCGGGCAGGCCGTGGATATGGTCGAGGCCCGTGAGCGTGTCGGGACCGTAAGCGGGGTCGACCGTCAGGCCCTCGGGAGTCAGCCAGGGCTTTGCCGCAGCGGGCGCGTCAGCGGGGCCTGCGAGGGGACCGTCGAAAGCGACCTTGGAGAAGTCGGGCAGGCTCATTGTCCAGCCTCCTGGTCGAGGCGGATCGGCGCGAGCGGGCGGCCGCGGCTGTCGTCGCCCGCCTGGCGGATATCAGGCGCGGCGGACGCGTACTGAGGGCGGGGATCAACCACGGTCGCGGCTTCGTCCTGAGGGTGCAAAGTGACGCCGAGCAGCGGGCGGTCGCCGGAATGGATTTCGGCCAGGAGACTGTCGCGCGCGGCTTTGACCCGGTCCTGAAGCGCGCCCGCCTCCAGCGAGGCGATCAGCCCGCCCTCGGCCTCGATACGCTGGAACTCGGCCCAGGCGGCGCGGGCAAGCTGGTCGGTCAGGCTTTCGAGCGCCCAGGCGCCCCCGGCCGGATCGGCGACCCGCCCGAGGTGAGCCTCGTCCATGAGGACGAACTGTTGAGTCAGTGATTGACGGCGCGACAGGGCGTTGGCGCCGCCCAGCGGCCGGGTGAAGGAGTCGAGCGTCAGGCTGGCGCAGCCGCCCGCCGCCGCCGCGAAGCCGGCCGCCGTTTGGCGCAGCAGGTTGGTGTGGACGCCGCGCGCGGCCAGCATGCGTCGCGAGCCCAGCACGTCGATGCGCGCGGCTGGGGCCGGGTCGATCTCGGCTGCCGCCATCAGTCGCGCCCAGCACAGGCGGGCGGCGCGCATCACGGCGATCCCTTCAAGGAAGCGCTGGTCCAGTGACAGGCCCAACGCGATGCGCGGCGCGGCCTCGGTGACGGAAAGCCCGGCGTCTCCGAGCGCGCGCAAGGTGGCCACGGCCGAGGCGAGGGCGACGCCTAGCATCTGGGCGTCCGAGCCGCCGGCTTCGTGAGCGAACCGGCCCGAGGCCAGGAACAGCGACGCCTTGGGATAGGCGCCGGCGTGGCGCGCGGCGGCCTGGGCGGCGGCGTTCAGATGGCCGGTCGCGGCGCCCGGCGTTTGGCCCGACACGGCGAAGGCTGAGATCGGATCGAGGTCGAAGGCCAGCGGCGCGTTCGGCGCGCCCTTGGCCGCCACCGCCAACCAGTTCGCCGCCTGAGGGCCGATCAGCCCGGCGTCCAGCGCCACCGGCGCGGCGTCGAGCAGCACATCGGCCAGCAGGCGATCCAGATCGTCCTGCCCGCCCACGGCGACGCCGTCACGGCCGGTCGGGTCCAGCCGGAGCAACAGGGAATGGGCGCCCATGCTCAGCGCCTCCAGCGCCAGGCGATTGGCCTGAGCCGGCTCGGGATGATCGACCACGGCGCGTACGTCCCAAGGGCGAGCTCGGTCGGCCGCGGGCGCGGCGCGGACAGCGGCGGCGGAGGCGACGTCTTCGGCGCGATAAAGGGGGCGGATCTCAACGCCGTCGGGCGTGCGCAGGGTGAGGCGGTCCAGCGGCCGGTCCTTCAGTCCCTTTTGCGCCATCCGCGCCCAAGTCTGAATGTCGGGCGCGTCGAACCCGTCGGCCAGATCGGCGAAGGCGGGCGAGGGGGCGTCTGAGGGCGTCGTCACGCGTCGGGTGATGCGGCGGGGAGGGGCGGGCGTCAAGCCGCACTCCGGCCGCGGAACGCGACACTAATCCCCCTTCTGAAGACGCGTGACCCAGGCGCGGCGGGCCTTTGCGTCGAGGGAGCGTCGCGATCCGCAACCCCTGGCCGGATTCCCCCATGCTGACCATCGACAGACAATGGAGATGGCCATGAGCCTGGACCACACCGCCCGCCTGGGCCTGCCCTATCTGGCCGCCGGCCAGATGCAGAAGCACGTGACTCTGAACGAGGCCCTGACCCGGCTGGATGCGCTGGTGCAGTGTGCCGTGGCGAGCCGGTCTCAGGCCGAACCCCCGGCCGATCCGCCCAATGGGCTGATGCACATTCTGCCCGCCGGGGCCGCATCCGGTGACTGGAACGACGCCGCGCCCGGCGCCCTGGTCCGGGCGGATGGCGCTCAGTGGTTCACGGTCGAGCGTGCGCCGGGCCTTGTCGCCTGGGTCGCGGATGAGTCCGTGCTGACGATCTGGACAGGGGAGACCTGGATCGATCTGGGCGGCGAAGACCTGGGCGAAAGCCTGCCCCTGCTGGGCGTCAACACCACGGCGGACGAAACCAATCGCTTCGCCGCCCGCCTGAACACCGCGCTGTGGACCGCCCTGACCGAGGCCGACGGCGGCACGGGCGACCTGCGCTACGTGATGAACAAGGAAGGCGCGGCCGACGTGCTGTCGCTGCTGCTGCAGAGCGGCTTCGAGGGCCGGGCCGAGCTCGGGCTGGTCGGCGATGACGATTTCAGTCTGAAGGTCAGCGAGGACGGCGAAACCTGGCGCGAGGCGCTCCGGGTGTCGCGCGCTACGGGTCGCGCCAGCTTCGCCGCCGGCTGCGGCCGCAGCGAGACCACGACGCTGAGCGCCGGCGGCGACTACGCAATCCCCGCCTGGGCCCGGCGCGTGCGAGTCGTGCTCACCGGCGGTGGCGGCGGTGGCGGCGCGGGGGCCGCAGCGGCCTCGGGGTCGCGCTTCGGCGGCGGCGGGGGCGGCGCCGCGGGACGCAGCGATGGCGAGTGGCCGGCAGACAGCCTTGGGACGACCCTCAGCGTGGCCATCGGCACCGGAGGCGCGTCAGGCGTTGGCGGCGGGACCAGCACCATCTCCGCCAGCGGCGGCATCATCCTGACGGCCGGCGGCGGCCTCGGTGGCGGGACGGGGGGCTCCACGGCCGGAACGGGCGGCGGAGGGGGCTTCGGCGCCACCCGTTCGAACGGCGGTGGTTCCAGCGGCCTCTCCTCCAGCGGATCCGGCCTGATCACCGGACGGTACGACGCACCGGGCGCGGGCGGCGCCGGCGCATCTCTCGATGGCTCCGGAGCGACCGGCTCGGCCGGGTCCGGCGGTATCGGGGCTTACATCCTCGGTGGCGCGCGGACGGCCGGGGGAAGCGGCGGCGCGGCCGGCGCGGCGGGAGGAGCCGGGGCTGAAGCGGCGGCTGGTGAAATCAGCCTGGCAGGCGGCGGCGGCGGCGGCGGCGGAGCCCAGCCGTCCGGCGCCGGCGGAGCCGGCGGGGCCGGGGGCTCGCCGGGTGGTGGGGGAGGCGGCGGAGGCGCTGGCTCGACGACCGGCGGCGAAGGCGGACCCGGCGGCGGCGGTCGCGCCGTCATCATCGCCCTGGGTTGAGCCGATGAGACGCCATCATCGACTGGAGCCGCTGCCGATCCTGGATCGGGAGCTTTGGGACGAGGCGGCCGAAGAAGGCCCCGTCCAGTGTCTGGAGGCGCTCGGCGACGACCGCCTAACGCCCAAACCACAACGAGGAGACGACCATGAGCGCGACTGATCGCACGCTGAAGTCCCTGGGCCTGCCCGAGGCGCAATGGCTATGGCGACGGCTGATCGTGTGGACCATCAGCCTCGGCTTGACCGCCCTGCTCGCGCGTGTGGTGGAGCGCGCCCCCGCAGCGGCGGCCGTTCCCATCGCAGAGGGCCTGATGAAGCTGCTCGGCCTGGTGCTGATTCTCTATCTGGTCGCGCCCAGCGCCCAGCAGCTGGTGGAACTGATCACCGCCGCTCGATTGCGTCTGGGGGGAGGACCGCGATGAGCTTTCGTCTCTCCGCCCGCTCGCGCGCCAGAATGGCCGGGGTCCATCCTGACCTCGTCGCCGTCATGGAGGGCGCCATTGAGCTGACGCCCGTCGACTTCTTGGTGACCGAGGGGATCCGAAGCCCGGAACGTCAGCGGGCTCTGGTCAAGGCGGGCGCCAGCCGAACCCTGAATTCACGCCACCTGACCGGTCACGCGGTCGATGTGGCGGCCCTTGTCGAGGGCAAGGTGAGATGGGACTGGCCGCTCTACCCCCGTATCGCCGGGGCGGTTCGCGAGGCGGCCGCGAAACGCGGCGTGGCCATTGTCTGGGGCGGCGACTGGCCGCGACTGCGTGACGGTCCGCACTTCGAACTCGACCGGAAGGCCTATCCGTGAGCCCGGCCGCTCTTCGATGGATGGGGCGCGGCCTGGCCCTGCTGGCGGTGGTGGTCGTCACTATCGCATTGGGCCGGGGGCTCGGCCTGCGCTGGGACCCGCTGGGCTGGGAGGCCCGGCGAGAGGCGGCGCGCGAACAGGCCATCGCCCACGCTCAATCCGACGCCCAAGCTCGGGGGCTCGAGGTCCAAGGTGAGCGCCGGCAGGCGGAGCGCCGCCTCGACGCCCAGACACGCGTGCGCGCGGCCGCCGACGCCGTCGGCCGCTTCCAGGCAGAGACAAAAGGACAGGATGATGCGCCTTTGGACATCAATCGGCGCGACCGCCTGCGCGATCTCGATCGCGAGCTGTGCGGGCTCGCCCCCGAGCTTGAGGGCTGCGCCCCCGCGCCTTGAGCTGCCGCCGGAGGCCGTGCGGCCGTGCAGCCTGCCGCGACTGGCGGCCGACGCCAGCCAAGAGGATCTAGACCGGCTTTACGCCGAGCGCGGGGCCGCCTTGGTCGCTTGTGACGTCGCGCGCCGCCTTGCGGTGGAAACGTTGGAAGTCGAGCGTGGTCTGGTCGACGACTGGCTCGACGGCCGTCCACGCTAACGGTCACCCGGCAGGATTTGCCGCAGCGCCGGCAGAACTTGCCGACCTCTGCGCGTTCGACGCCGTCAACTTCCGGGCAAGATCACGGTTATCAAAAAGATAACGCAGCAATATCAGAATGTTGCTGGGATATCAGGGTGGCCTCGGTCTTGCTTGGCGGGGTTCGAGTAAAACGCTCCCGGCAGCCAAAATGGCGTCGGACACCTTGAAAGAAGGACTTTGTGTCATGGCGCTGAACAGCGTTAACACGAACGTGGGCGCGATGGTCGCCCTCCAGAACCTGCAACGCACCAATGAAGAGCTGAGCACGGTTCAGAGCCGGATCAATACCGGCAAGAAGGTCAACTCGGCCAAGGACAACGGCGCCGTCTGGGCCATCGCCCAAGGGCAACGCGCTGAAATCGGCGCGCTCAATGCCGTCAAGGACAGCCTTCAGCGTGGCCAGTCGGCCGTGGACGTCGGTATCGCCGCCGGTGAATCGGTGTCGGACCTGCTGGTCCAGATGAAGGAACTGGCGCTCGCCGCCACCGACGAGACCCTGTCGACCGCTTCGCGCGATGCCCTCAACGAGGACTTCTCCGCCCTTCGCGACCAGATCACCTCGGTGATCGACAACGCGGAGTTCAACGGCGTGAATCTGCTGACGGGCACCGAGGGCTTCAAGGCCCTGTCGAACGTCGATGGCGACACCCTGGACATCGATGCCGAAGAGATGGCGATCGGTGAATCGGGCAGCGCCGTGACCCTGGCCTCGACCTCCTCGATCGACACCATGACGAACGCCAGCGCCGCGCTGGACGACGTGACGGATTCGATCGCCAACGTCTCGGCCGCCCTGGCTCGCCTGGGCACCGGGTCGAAGTCCTTCGGCACCCACCTGACCTTCGTCGGCAAGCTCCAGGACACCCTGGAAGCCGGCGTCGGCAACCTGGTGGACGCCGACCTGGCCAAGGAATCGGCCCGACTGACCGCTCTGCAGACCAAGCAACAGCTGGGCGTGCAGGCGCTGTCGATCGCCAACTCCTCGACCTCGATCCTGCTCGGACTGTTCCGCTAAGGCTCGCGAGGCGGACGGGGGTGACCCCCGTCCGCCGATCGCCTGCCCCTGGCTTAGGAAGGGCGCTGAAGAACTCGGCGTTTTAAGGAGATGGATGCCGCAACCGATCTGAACATCGCCGCCGTCGCCGTGGGGATCGCCCCCATCGTCGTCGCCGAACCAGCCGACAATCCAGCCCGACAACAGATCGCCGAAGAGGCCGACCGTGCGTCGCGCTATCGACTGGTCATCGAGGAAGGCGCCAAGGCCGGCTCCTTCATCTACAAGATGCTGGACCGAGTGACGGGTGAAGTCGTGCGTCAGCTGCCGCGTGAGGAAGTGGTCAATCTGGCGGCGCACATCGGCTACGATTCCGGCGCCGTGATCGACACCCGGGCCTGAAATCGACGGACCCGTCCAGGGTTTGGAACGCGCCCGAAGCGTTCCGCAAGCGGGCTGACCTCATGGTTAGCGCGCATTAACCATGTGCACACGAATCACGGTCTAGCCTCCCGGCGAACATCCCGGGGGCGAAGACCCAAATGACCAACAGCGTCCATACCAACAACTCAGCGCTCATCGCGCTGCAGAATCTAAACAAGACGAACGATCGTCTGGCGGACGTCCAGAACCGGGTGAACACCGGGCTGAAGGTCAACGGCGCCAAGGATAACGCCTCCATCTGGGCCATCGCCCAAGGCCAGCGCGCCGACATGAGCGCCCTGTCGGCCGTCAAGATGAGCCTGGATCGCGCCACCTCGGTGGTGGATGTGGCCCTCGCCGCCGGCGAGAACATCTCGGATCTGCTCAATCAGTTGAAGGAAAAGGTGGTCGCCGCCACCGACGAGTCTCTGAAGACTCAGTCGCGCGAACTATTGGACGCCGACTTCCAGGCCATTCTCCGCGCCATCCAGCAGGCGGCCGAGAACGCGGAGTTTGACGGTTCGAACCTGCTTGATGGTAGCCTGACCAACGGTATCCGTTTCTTGGCAAATGCCGAGGCTGACGCCTTCATCACCCTGTCGTCTAAGGATCTGAGCCTGTCGGGCTCGATCATCAGCATCACGACCAGCTCGAACCTGCAGACGGTGACCGAGGCGAATGACGTGCTGGCCCTGCTGGACGCCTCGATCGACAATCTGAATTCGGCGCTGGGCGAGATGGGGTCTCAGGGCAAGCAGATCGCAGCGCACAACACCTTCGTCTCGAAGCTGCAGGACACTCTTGAAACGGGGATCGGCAACCTCGTGGACGCCGATCTTGCCAAGGAGAGCGCGCGGCTTCAGGCCCTGCAGGTCCAGCAACAGCTGGGCGCCCAAGCCCTGTCGATCGCAAACCAGGCGCCGCAGATCATCCTGTCACTGTTCCGCTAGCCATAGCGGCGGTCCGGGGGACCGTAGCCGATGCGGATGGGGTCGGTCCGGCGGTGGAAGCCTCTCGCTCCGAAACCGTACAGCCGCGCAAACTTGGCGAGCAGGTCGGACAGACGGCGCATTCTGGCGCTCCATCGTGGTTGTCGTGGGCGCTGAACACTGTTCGGCGGCGAACGTTCCGCGGCGGGCTTAAACTCCTCGTTACCGGACGGCGGCTAAGCTGGCGGCCGGGAGGCCATGGGCTTGATCGACAATTCCTATCTGCTGGGCCTTTTCGGGATGTCGTCCTCGACGACGTCCGGGCTCGGCGCGACCGGAGTGTCGGTCCCCAAGCCTCGCACTCAGCCCACCGCGCCGTGGTCGACCACGGTTGAGGCGCCCGAGCCCAGCGCTCTCCTGCGCGCCGCTCTGGGCGGGCGAAAACTGATCAATGAATCGCAGGCGAAGGTCGATCTCGGCGGCGCCTCAGCCGACTACCGCAAGCTGTTCGCCCTCTACAACGGTCTCGAGAGCCTGAACGCCCTGGTGAACCGGGCGGGAACCAAGGGCGTGCCGGCCAGTGAATTATCGCTGATCGACAAGCGCTTCACCGCGGGGATGGCCGAGCTCTCGGGGTGGATGCAGACGGCCGAACTCGAGGGCGTGCGTCTGACGCAGGGCGTCACCGCGTCCCTGTCCAAGTCCACGGCGGCCATCCAACGCGATTCCGCCCAGTCCCTGACCGGGCCGATCCATGAAGGCCGCACCGATCAGGCGGTCGCGGCCTTCGAAGGCGACGTTCGCTTCACCATTTCCGTCAAGAAGCTGAACAACGTCAGCGACGTGCAGATCGATCTGGCCGAGATGGGCGGCCAAACCCGCAGCCTCGACAATGTCCTGCGCTTCATCAACGGCAAGCTTGAGGACGCCGGGGTGGCCACCCGGATCGGTCGCGAGCAGATCGCCGCCCAACCCAAGACCGTTCAGGTCGGCGACAAGACCGTCACCCTGCCCAGCGGCGCCGATCGATGGGCCCTGATGATCCGCGGCTCGGTCGTTGAAGACGTCAGCTTCTCGGCGCCTGAGGAAAACGACGCCATCTATGTCACCCAAGGCGCAGGGACCGCAGGCGGGCATCAGCTCCTCAAGTTCGACGCCGAGGGCGGCGGGGCGTCCCGTATCGGCGAAACCCACTGGGTCGATGGCCGGGTGTCGCAGACCAACCTGCCCGAGGGTGTCGAAACCATCCGCGCCAGCGCCACCGCGCCGGACGGTTCGGTCTGGGTGCTGGGCGACTTGAGCGCCGGCGGCGACAACCAGCCGATCAAGGGTCAGCGTGACGTCGCCCTGATGCGCTTCGACAGCGCCGGACGGCTGATGATGACCCGTACGCTTGGGGCGGCCGACACCGCCTCGGGCTTCGCTCTGGCCGTCGGCGCGGACGGGCGGGTGGCCGTGGCTGGATCGGTCACCGGCGGTCTCGCGGTGACCGGCTCGCTGGGCGCCCTGACCGGCAAGCTGGAGGGCGACGACGCCAAGGTGGCCGATAGCTTCGTCACCGTGTTCGACGCCGAGGGCGGTGAGCTGTGGACTCAGAGGCGCGGCGCCCGCGCCGAAGACGAGGCCACCGCCGTCTCCTTCGCCGCCGACGGCACGGTGGTCGTGGCCGGTCGCGCCAGGTCGGCCATGCCCGGAGGCGGGCCGCTGGGCAATTGGGACGGCTACATCCAGACCTTCAGCCAGCATCAGGCTCACCCGGTCGCGCCCGTCACCGCGCGTCTGGAGGACATCGTCCAGTTCGGCACGGCGGGCGAGGACTCGGTCGCCGCCGTCACCGTTTCGGGGTCCAGCGTCTATGCCGCCTCGGTCGAGAACGGACGCGCGGTCGTACGCCAGTACGCCCTGTCCGGAACCGGCCAGCTGACCCTGTCGGCCACGCGCGATCTCGGCGCCATGAGCGGGGACATCGCCGGAATCATGGTCGAGGACGGGCGCGTGGTGATCGCCGGCACGACCCGGAATGGCGCGCTTGGCGGCGTGACCGCGGCGGCGGCTCATTCCGGCGGCACGGACGCCTTCGTGCTCAGCCTCGACGCCTCCCTGACCGCTGGGTCGGGCGACCGCGTCACCTATCTGGGCGGCGAGGGCGACGACACCGTCGCCGACGTCAAGCTTCACGACGGTCAGGTCTGGGTCACCGGCCAGCACGACCGTCCCATCGGCGCCAAGGACGACGCCCCGCGCCAGGCCTATCTGGCCAGCGTGAACCTTTCCACCGGCGCTGTGGCCAGCAGCCGCACCTGGAAGGGCGACGGCGATCAGGCGGCGCCGGCCAGCCTGGCGATCGCATCCAATGGCGCCAGCGTGCTGGACCGTCTGGGTCTGCCCCAGGGCGCGATCGATCAGAGCGCCTCCAAGCGGCTGGTCGACGGGACCTCCTTAAGGGTCGGGGACCAGTTCACCATCGCGATCGACGGCGGCCGCCCGCGCACGGTCACCATCGAGGCGCGCGACACGCTTCAGACCCTGGCCCGCAAGATCGAGCAGGCCTCGCAGATGCGGCTGCGCGTCACCGTCGCGTCCGAGGGCGGTTATGTCACCGGCACCGAAGCCGACGGCGAGACCCGCACCACGGCGGGCGGCTGGCAGCGGTTGTCGATCTCGGCGCGAAGCGGCCGTGATGAGGGTGCGACCCTATCCGCCGGACCCGGCGGTCGCGACGCCCTCGCGGGTCTGGGAGTGTCGCCCGGCTATATCGGTCCGACCAGCAGCGAGGACGATGACATCAAAACCTACGGTCTCGATTTGCCCGCCACCCTGTCGCTGTCGACCGCCGAGACCATCAAGGCCGCCGGTGAACGGATCCAGGCGGCGATGAAGGCCATCCGCGACGCCTACAGAGCGCTCGCGCCCGAGACGGCCGCCAACGCGAACCGTGGCCCGGCGCCCGCCTATCTTACGGCCCAGATCGCCAATTATCAGGCCGCCCTGTCGCGACTGACCGGCGGCATGTGACGCGGGTCGAAAGGTCCGGTTGACGCGGACCGGTCCGGCGGGGTTACTGACCCCCCGCCATCAACGAGCCGTCGATGCCTGTTCCCCGAGATAACCGCGCCATTCTGATCGGCGGCGCCGCCCTGGCCGTGATCGCGGGCGCCGCCATCGCCTTCGGCGTCGGACGCGGCGACAATCCCCCGGCGCGACAGGACGGCCCGCGCGGCGCTCTGCAGGTCGATGTCGCCGATGCGCCGGAGCTCGATCCCGCCCGTGAGCTGCGGTGCTACGTCGAGGGGCAGTATGTCGGCATGGCCACCCTGGCGGACTGCGCGCAGAGAAACGGCCTGGCCACAGACGCCCTGGATGTCGGGGTCGACGCCTCGGGAGAACTGATCGCCGCGCCGACCGCCTCGCTGGCGCCGCCACCCGAGCTTCCCGAGGATGTCTCGGCCCTGCCGCCATCCGATCTGATCGTGGAGCGCGCGCCGCCGGGCGCCGTGCCCAGCCGGCCCACCGCCGACGGTGCGGCCTGCCTGCGCCACGTCGGCGGTGGCTGGCGTCAGCTGTCGGGCAACATGGGCAAGGGGGCCTGTGTCCAGGCGCTGTTCTCGGGCACCTGCGTGGCGCCGGGAGACGCCCTTTACGGCCGTTGGGGCGACACGACCCTGAGACTCGTTCCCCGACGCGTCGAGGAATCGCCCGACAACAACCGCTTCCGCACCTATGTCGATCAGAACGACGCCTGCCAATTTCCGGGGATCTGATCCATGCGACTAAGTCTGATCGCAACCGTCGGTTTGCTTGGCCTTCTTGCCGCCTGCTCTTCCGGCCCCGAGGCGCCGTCCGAGCCGCAAGTTTGCTACCACCTCGGCAATCCGGGCGTGAAGAACGAAGAGCCGCGGTTCAACGAGGTCGCTGAGAACGTCGAGTCGTTGGAGCATTGCGCCGCCCAGCTGGAGGTGATGCGCCTCAGCTTCTTGCGCATGGGTGGTTCCGTCCAGGAGATCACCGGCGCCTACGGCGGCCAGTTCATCTTCATCGACCGCCAGGGCGTCTGGGTGGCGCAGAGCTTCGATGGCGGCCGCTTTTTCACCATGACCCGCAGCGGCGATGGCCGGTTGATCGTGCCCTCAGCCATCGACTGGAATACCGCCGAGGCTCGCGCCGCAGCGGCCCAAGCGGACGCGCAACCCGCCACGACCGCCCAGTAGCGGCGGACTGGAACTAAATAGGAACATCGGCTAGGGGTTCGCCCTTGGCCCTCGCATCAAGTCAGAAGGACATTCCGCCATGGCCGGCAGCGTCAACAAGGTCATCCTCATCGGCAATCTGGGCCGCGACCCCGAAATTCGCTCATTGAACAACGGCGACCGTGTCGCCCAGCTATCGCTCGCCACGTCGGAGACCTGGCGCGACAAATCCTCGGGCGAGCGCAAGGAAAAGACCGAGTGGCACCGGGTGGTGATCTTCAACGACAACATCGTCAAGGTCGTTGAAAATTATCTGAAAAAGGGCTCGACCATCTATGTCGAGGGCCAACTCCAGACCCGCAAGTGGACCGACCAGCAGGGCGTCGAGAAATACACCACCGAGGTGGTGATCCAGCGCTTCAACGGCCAACTGACCATGCTGGGCGGCCGTGACGGCGGCGGTGCGGGCGCGGGCGGCGGTCGCGGCGACGACGACTATTCCTCGGGCTTCTCCACCGGCGGCGCCAACAAGCCCTCGGGTCCCAAGGAGAGCTACGACCTGAACGACGACATCCCGTTCTAAGTCACGCCGTCATTTACGCCTGCCGGAAGCCCAGGACATCCTGCATGTCATAGAGGCCCGGCGGGCGGGGACGGACCCAGTTGGCCGCCACCACGGCGCCCTTGGCGAACAGGCTGCGATCGATGGCGTGGTGGCTGAGGCTGATCACCTCGTCGTCCGAGGCGAACAGCACCGTGTGATCGCCGACGATGCCGCCGGCCCGCAGGGCTGAAAAGCCGATCGAACCCTCGACGCGAGCGTCCCCGACGCCATCGCGAACCGGCGCGCGTACCTCGGCCATGGTCCTGCCGCGCCCCAGCGCCGCCGCCTCGCCCAGCATCAGGGCGGTCCCCGACGGTGCGTCACGCTTCATCCGGTGATGAGCCTCCGAGACTTCGATGTCCCAGTCCGCCGCGTCCAGCCGCGCAGCCGCCCGCTCGACCAGCCCGACCAGGATGTTGACGCCCAGCGAGAAATTGCCGCTGCGTACGATGGCGACCTTTTCCGCCGCCCGGGCGATGGCCTGCTCCTGGGCGTCGGATAGCCCGGTTGAGCCGATCACCAGCGCCGGGCCGCCCCGCGATGCCGCCGCCTCTGCCAACTCCACCGAATGTTCGGGCGTGGAGAAATCGATGATCACATCGCAACGGCTCAGGTCAGGCTCTTCCCCGCGATCGAAGCGCGCTGCCGTCACCATGTCGTCGCGCGCATCCAGCACCGCCGACACCGCCCGTCCCATGCGCCCGCGCGCCCCGGAGATGCCGACGTGGACGATGGTGGTCATGGCTGCTTCCCCTCCGACAGAGCCGCTCCCCGGCGAAGGCCGGGGCCCAGAAGGGCTTGCGTGAGATGCCTGTGACGGCGCGGCGCCCGCGTCTCTGGACCCCGGCCTACGCCGGGGAGGCGGAAATCTCTACTACTGCGCCGCTTCCTTGTCGCCGGTGATGTCGGCCCAGAATCGCTTGGCCTTGCCGGCGAAACCGGCGTTGCGCGGGCTCTGGCTCTCGCCGCAGATCTCACCCAGCTCCTTCATCAGGTCACGTTGACGGCCGGTCAGGTTGGTCGGGGTCTCGACCAGGAGCTCGACCACCAGGTCGCCACGGGTCTTGCCGTTCAGATGCGGCATTCCCTTTCCCTTGATCCGCACCGTCTGGCCGGTCTGGGCGCCCTCCGGGACCTTGACCCCGGCCCGGCACTGACCGTCGCAGGCTTCGGACACCAGGCACGGGGCCTCGATCTGGCCGCCCAGGGCCGCCGTCCACACCGGGATCGGGGTCTGGACCAGCAGGTCCAGATTGTCCCGCTCGAACAGTTCGTGCGGCTTCACCGACAGGAAGACGTACAGATCCCCCCGCGGACCGCCGCGCATGCCGACATCGCCCTCGCCCGACAAGCGGATGCGCGAGCCGTCATCGACGCCGGCCGGGATCTTCAGGTTCAGGCTGCGGGTCTTGCGCACCTGTCCATGGCCGCGACAACTGGGGCAGGCGTCCGCCGGGTTCAGTCGCTTGCCGGCCCCGCCGCAGTGGGGGCAGGTGCGCTCCATGGCGAAAAAGCCGTTGGCCTGGCGGATGCGGCCCTGGCCGCCGCAGGTCGAACAGTTGGTCGGCTGCGCGCCCGCCTTGGCTCCCGAACCGGAGCAGGTGTCGCAGGTCATCGTCGTCGGGACGGCGATTTCGCGCTCCAGGCCGCGATAGGCGTCCTCCAGGGTGATCTCGAGGTCGAAGCGCAGGTCCGAGCCGCGCTGCGGTCCCCCGCGCGCGCCGCGTCCGCCACCCCGGCCGCCGAAGGCGTCGCCGAACGCCTCGCCGAACACCTGGGAGAAGATGTCGTTGATGTCGTGAAAACCCTGACCGCCGCCCTGGCCGCCGCCATTCACCCCGGCATGTCCGAACCGGTCGTAGGCGGCCCGCTTCTGATCGTCCGACAGGACAGAATAGGCCTCGGAGATTTCCTTGAACGTCGCCAGCGATTCCTCCGAGCCGCCGTTGCGGTCGGGATGATGGACCATGGCCAGCTTGCGATAGGCGGCCTTCAGTCCAGGGGCGTCGACGGTCCGCTCGACACCCAGAATCTCGTAATAGTCACGCGCCATCGGGCGTCATGTCCTCTTCCCCTGCGGCTCCTTGCGCCCCGCCTCTTGCGGGCGGTCGTCGCGGAACCCTGTCCGGTTCAGATGGGAACCGGGTTCGATGATGCAACCGGTGCAAAAGAAAGGCCCCGCCTGCGCCTGGCAAGCGGGGCCGTTTCCGGCGGACGAAATCAGGCGCTCTTCTTGTCGTCGCCCTCGGTGACGTCCTCGAACTCGGCATCGACCACGCCGTCGTCGGCGGGCTGGGCCTCGGTCTGAGCTTCACCGTCGCCCGAGCCCTGCTGGGCAGCGTACATGGCCTCGCCCAGCTTCATCGAGGCCTGGGCCAGGGTGTTGGTCTTGGCCGTGATGTCGGCCGGGTCCGAGCCTTCCTTGGCCGCCTTGAGGTCGGCGATGGCGGCCTCAATGGCCGACTTGTCGTCGCCGCCGATCTTGTCGCCGTGCTCGGCCATAGCCTTTTCGGTGGAGTGGATCAGGCTGTCGGCGCCGTTCTGGGCCTCGACCAGTTCCTTGCGGGTCTTGTCGGCGGCGGCGTTGGCCTCGGCCTCCTTGACCATCTTGTCGATGTCCTCATCCGACAGGCCGCCGTTGGCCTGGATGCGGATCGACTGCTCCTTGTTGGTCGCCTTGTCCTTGGCGGTGACGTGGACGATGCCGTTGGCGTCGATGTCGAAGGCGACCTCGATCTGCGGCATGCCGCGTGGCGCCGGCGGAATGCCCATCAGGTCGAACTGACCCAGCACCTTGTTGTCTGCCGCCATCGGCCGCTCGCCCTGGAAGACCCGGATGGTCACGGCCGACTGGTTGTCGTCGGCGGTCGAGAAGGTCTGGCTCTTCTTGGTCGGGATGGTGGTGTTGCGCTCGATCAGCGGGGTGAAGACGCCGCCCAGGGTCTCGATGCCCAGGGTCAGCGGGGTGACGTCCAGCAGCAGCACGTCCTTGACGTCGCCTTGCAGCACGCCGGCCTGAACGGCGGCGCCCAGGGCCACGACCTCGTCGGGGTTCACGCCCTTGTGCGGCTCCTTGCCGAAGAAGGCCTTCACCGCCTCCTGCACCTTGGGCATGCGGGTCATACCGCCCACCAGCACCACCTCGTCGATGTCCGAGGCCTTCAGGCCCGCGTCCTTCAGCGCCTTGGCGCAGGGCTCGATGGTGCGCTGGACCAGGTCCTCGACCAGGGCCTCCAGCTTGGCGCGCGACAGCTTGATGTTCAGATGTAGCGGGCCCGACGCATTCATGGTGATGAACGGCAGATTGACCTCATACTGGGTCGTGGAGCTCAGCTCCTTCTTGGCCTTTTCGGCCTCTTCCTTCAGGCGCTGCAGGGCCAGCTTGTCCTGGCGCAGATCGACGCCCTGTTCCTTCTTGAATTCGTCGGCCAGGTAATCGACCAGACGCAGGTCGAAGTCCTCGCCGCCCAGGAAGGTGTCGCCGTTGGTCGACTTCACCTCGAACACGCCGTCGCCGATCTCCAGGATCGAGACGTCGAAGGTGCCGCCGCCCAGGTCATAGACGGCGATCTTCTGGCCGTCGTTCTTGTCCAGACCGTAGGCCAGAGCCGCTGCGGTCGGCTCGTTGATGATGCGCAGGACTTCGAGGCCGGCGATCTTGCCGGCGTCCTTGGTCGCCTGACGCTGGGCGTCGTTGAAATAGGCGGGAACGGTGATCACCGCCTGGGTGACCGTCTCGCCCAGATAGGACTCGGCGGCCTCTTTCATCTTGCCCAGGATGTAGGCCGAGACCTGCTGGGGGGAATAGTCCTTGCCGTGGGCCTTAACCCAGGCGTCGCCGGTCGGCCCCTTGACGATCTCATAGGGCACCATGCCCTTGTCCTTGGCCACCACCGGGTCATCGAAGTTGCGGCCGATCAGGCGCTTGATGGCGAAAAAGGTGTTGGACGGATTGGTCACCGCCTGGCGCTTGGCCGGCTGGCCGACCAGGATTTCGCCGCCGTCCTGAATGGCGACGACCGAGGGGGTGGTGCGGTTGCCTTCCGCGTTCTCGATGACCTTGGGGTTCTTGCCGTCCATGACGGCGACGCACGAGTTGGTCGTGCCGAGGTCGATGCCGATGATCTTGGCCATGATCTCTCTAGTCTCACTTCTTGCGGCGGGCGGTGCGGCGGCCTTCGAGGAAGCGCCGCGCGTGACCGCCCCCAGTTGAACGAACCCCCGGATTTCCAGGGGCGGGACAGGTTGGTTCCGGCATGCGCCGGGGTCGTGCGGGATATGGGAAAGCCCGCATGCGCCGCAAGGGCTTGCTCCCTCTCGACACGTGCCGAATTTCTGTGGCGAACCGCGTTCGTCGGGCGTATGGGAGAGGCGTTCGCGGCTCCGGGCGGCCGGGGGCGAACCTGGGGAGAAGATCATGACCATCAAGACCTTGGCCCGTGGCGCGGTCCTGGCGATGGCGCTCGCCTTGTCGGCGACGCCGGTCGTCGTTCAGGCGCAGTCCAACGACGGCATGGACCGCCGGGTGCGGATCATCAACGATACCGGCCGGACCATCATGTATTTCTACGCCTCGCGTCAGGGCGTCGACAGCTGGGAGGAGGATATTCTCGGCTCCGACATCCTGGAGGACGGCGACAGCGTGACGGCGAATATCGACGACGGCTCGCGCGCCTGCCGCTATGATTTCAAGGCCGTCTTCGAGGATGGCCAGTCGCTCGAGCGCTACAATATCAACGTCTGCGAAATCACAACCTACACCTACACCCGCTGACGGATCGGGGGCGGCCGGGCCGGTCGCGGGCTTTCGCCTGTGGCCCGGGCGACTCAACGCTGCTCAGCAGGCGGCGCTGCTTGAGGCGGTGACGGCGGGTCTGGCCGAGGCCCCGCTATACCGGCCGGTGACGCCCGGCGGGCGGCCGTTCTCCGTGCGCATGTCGAACTTCGGGCCGCTGGGCTGGGTTTCGGACCGTGGGGGCTATCGCTATCAGCCCACACACCCGGAAACCGGCCGCCCGTGGCCCGCCATTCCGCCTCTGCTGCTCGACCTCTGGCGTGACCTTGCTGACGCGACTTGGCGCCCCGACGCCTGCCTGGTGAATCTCTACGACGCCGACGCCCGCATGGGCCTGCATCAGGACAGGGACGAGGCGGACTTTTCGGCGCCCGTTCTCTCCGTCTCGCTGGGCGACACGGCGAAGTTCAGGATCGGTCCTGCCGAGGGCGGACGCACCCGGAGTTTCCGCTTGGCCTCCGGCGATGTCTGTCTTCTGGCGGGAGAGGCGCGGCTGGCTCGGCATGGCGTCGATCGCATCCTCCCGGGTTCATCGCGACTGATCCCGGGCGGCGGGCGGATCAATCTGACGCTGAGACGCGCGGCTTGAGCCCGGCCCCGCCCTCGGGCAGCATCAAGGCCATGGACGGCCCCTCGCCCTTTCCGCCCGCGGCGCCGCCGCCCCGGCCCGTGTCGCCTGGCCTGTATCTGGTCTCCACCCCGATCGGGAATCTGCGCGACATCACGCTCAGGGCGCTGGACGTCCTGGCCGCCGCCGACCTGATCCTGGCCGAGGACACCCGCGTCACCGCAAAGCTCTTGACCGCCTACGGGCTGAAACGGCCCCTACGGCGCGCCGACGATCACGCGAGCGAGGCCGTCGCTGATGAGGCCGTGCGCCGGGTGGGGGAGGGCGAGGTCGTGGCTCTGGTGTCGGATGCGGGCACCCCGCTGATTTCCGACCCCGGTTTCGTGGTGGCGCGCGCGATGGTCGAGGCCGGTCTGCCGATCCATCCGATTCCCGGCCCATCCAGCCTGACCGCCGCCCTGGCCATCGCCGGCCTGCCCGCCGACCGGGTGCTGTTCGCCGGCTTCCTGCCGCCGAAATCCGCCGCGCGGCGCACGGCGCTGGAGACCTTGAAGGCCACGCGCGCCACCTTGGTGTTGTTCGAGAGCGGACCGCGCCTGAAGGACAGCCTGACGGACATGGCCGAGGTGTTGGGCGACCGGCCCGCCGCCGTGGCGCGCGAGCTGACCAAGCTGCACGAGGAGTGCGTTCGGGGAACGCTGCCGGCCCTCGCCATCGACCCGCGCCTGGACGGCCCCAAGGGCGAGATCGTGGTGCTGATCGGCCCGGGCGAGGAGGTCGCCGCCAGCGATGACGATGTGGATATGGCCCTCACCGACGCCCTGACGCGCCTGTCGCCCGGCGATGCGGCGCGGGAGGTGGCCCAGGCCCTGGGGCTGAAGCGCAAGGCCGTCTACGCCCGGGCGCTGGAGCTTCAGGGACGATGAGCCGTCCGCCGCGCGCCTGGCGCTCCGACCTCGGCGGTCGGTCGCGCGGGGCCGGGCGGCGCGCGGAGTGGATCGCCGCCTTGCTGCTGATGGCCAAGGGCTATCAGATCCTCGGCTTTCGCCTGCCCAGCCGCGCCGGCGAGATCGACATCCTGGCGCGTCAGGGACGGCGACTGGTCGTGGTCGAGGTCAAGCGCCGTCAGACGATGGAGGCCGCGCTCCAGGCCTTGACGGTCGAGCAACGCCGACGGCTGCTCACCGCCGGCCAGATGATCCAGCGCGGCCGTCCGCAATGGCGAAAACTTGATCTCGCACTCGACATGGTGGCGCTGGCCCCCGGACGGTTCCCGCGCCATGCTCGTGATCTGCCCCAGGGGTGAGTCGGGGGAGCGGGGGAATGATCAGGGAAGAGGCCGAGGCGATCCTCGGCGCCGCGGGCACAGCCGAAGACGGCGCCTTTCCGCTGTTCGAGGCGGGGCTGGCCTGCGCCATCCACGACCAGCCGTTTCGCGACGTCACCGCCGCCCGCGATCTTGCGGCTTCGGCGGCCGAGCGTCTCAAGAGCCGCATCGGCGGCGAACCCCATGATGAGGCCCTGACCGAGACCCTGGCCGGCGACCTGCGCCTGACCGGGGATCTCCTGAACTACGACCACCCGGCGAACACCGATCTGATCGATGTCGCCGAGCGCAGACGCGGCCTGTCGGCCGCGCTGGCCATCTTCTATCTGCATGCCGCCCGGGCGGCGGGGATAGGGGCGCACGGTGTCGATTTCCCGAACCACTTCCTCCTGCGGGTCGAGACGGAGGAGGGGCCCGTCGCCCTGGACCCCTTCAGCCAGGGCCGACTGGTGCTGCCGTCGGAATTAACCCGCCGCGCCCTGCTGGCGGGCCTGACGCCGCATGTGGCCGACCGCCTCGACCTGCTGATGACCCCCGTCACCGACCGTCAGGCCCTGATCCGGCTGCAGAACGTGCTCTACAACCGCGCCATTCGCTCGCGGGATTACGAGGGCGCCGAGCGAGCGGCGCTGCGCTGCGCCCTGCTGAACCCCGACGATCACCGACCCTGGCTTGACGTGGCCGCGACCCGCGAAAAGCAGGGCGCGTTGGCCGGGGCGCTGCAGGCGCTTGACCGGGCTCGCGGCCTCGACGGCCACGCGGCGGTTCATGCCGACATGGCCCGGGCGCGGGTCAGGATGCAGCTGAACTGAGTCGCACGCGCGCCTGGGGCAGGCCGGGCGTATCAACCTTTACGCGATAGAGACCGCCCAGGGTCGGCTGGGCCGCGCGCTTGTCGGCGTTCCCCAGCCAGGCGGTGGTGCAGTAGAGGTCGGTGAGATTCGGCCCGCCGAAGGCGGCCTTGGTCACGGTCTGGACCGGCAGGCGTATGGTGCCGATCCGCTCGCCCGCTGGGGAAAAGCGCGCCACGCCCCAGCCGTTGAACAGGCCGACATGCAAGACGCCCGACGAATCCACGCTGGGTCCGTCCGCAAAACCGTCCTCGGTGACGGCGAACAGGCGTCGATTGGAGAGGTAGCCGTCGGCGTGGTCGAAGGCGTAGATGCGCCGTTCGGTGGTGTCGTGGTGATAGAGCGTTCGTCCATCGGGGCTCAGCGCCGGTCCGTTGGTCACGCGATAGCCGTCGTCGTGGCGGGTGATCTCGCCGTTGCGCCAGCGATAGAGCGCGCCCGATACCATGCCCTCGCTGTCGTCCATGGTGCCGAACCACAACGTGCCGTCGGGCGCCACGAAGCCGTCGTTGATGCGGTTCTGCGGCCGGTCGCGCTCGACCGGCGCGATCAGGTCGAACCGGCCACTTTCCGGGTCGAACCGATGAAGGCCGCCGCGCACGCCGCAAATCAGAGAGCCGTCATCAGCCGGCAGGGCGAAGCCGATCTGATCGGGCGCGTCCCAGCTTTCGGTCGAACCGTCGTCATGGCCGTAGCGATGCAGCCGTCGGCCCTTGATGTCGACGAACCAGATCGAGGCGCGCGCGGCGTCCCAAACCGGGCCCTCGCCCAGTTCGGCTTTCAGATCCCAGACGAGTTCGGGGGCGGCTTCGGCCATGGAGTCGCGCTCCGTCTGCGGTTTGGGTCAGTCGGCCGGCGGCGCGGGCGGACGGCTGGCGGCGACCTGATCGGTCCAGTCGATGATCTGGGTGTTGATGTGGCGGCTGGCGACATCGAAGGCCTGGACGATGGCCGAGACCCGGTTCTCGCCGGCCGGCTGACTGACGCTGAAGTTCCGCTCTGCGATGACCTGGCGATCGGGGAAGCCCAGGATGCGGCCGCGCGCGGCGATCACCACGGTCGGGGCTGCGCCCTCATACTCGTAGCGCGCCTCGAACGAGCGGACGTCGAGATCGAGCGACACGTCGGCGGGGGTCAGCTCCTGGCGGCCGATGATCCGGGTCGACCGGCTGCGCTCGGCGAAGGCGTTCTGGAGATTGTCGGTGAACAGGGTGTCGGCGTCGGACACCCAGCGCGCGCCGCCGATATAGGCGGCCTCTGAGCCGGTCACGCCCAGGATGCGCTGAGCCCGCGTGGCGTCCGGGAAGGTGATCCGGCGCATGGCCACCGATGTGGTCCGGGCCGACGGCGCGCCTGGCGCCGCCTCGGCGGGGACGGATCCGAAGCGGTAGAGCTGCACCGGGTCGGGCGTGCTGAGCAGGGCGCAGCCGCTGAGGGCGATGGCGGCGGCGGCCGTGGCGGCGAAGGGGAGGGCGCGGGTCATGGTTCGACCTCGAGTTCGGTGGAGGCCGGTCGGCCGATGAAGTCACGCGGGCTGGTCCGCACCTGATCGACCAGTTCTTCCAGAGACTCCGTGGCGTTTTCCAGACCCTGGATGGCGGTGGTCAGTTGCGGCAGGCCAGTGGTGGCGAAGTTGTCGATCGGCCCTTGCAGGCCGCTGGCGGTCTCGTTGATCGTCTCCATCGCCTGACGCGCCTCATCGGCGGCCTGCTCGATATTGGCGATCGCCTTGGCGCCGTCGCCCGCAACCAGGCGCCGGGCCTCCGCGCCCAGGGCTTCATACTCCTCGACCGCGTCGGCGGCGGAGGCCAGGGTGCGTTCCAGATCGGCCAGCATGCCCTTGCGCGCCTCAAGCTCGGTGCTGAGGCTCTCGACATTGTCGAGCGTGGTGGAGAAGGAGCGGATATTGTCGTCCGACAGCACGCGGTTGACGCGGTTCAGCGCATCGACGGCCTGGGCCAGCACGGTGCCGCCGCCCTGCAGCAACTCGGCGATCGGGCTGGGCTGGCTCTGGATCACCGGCACGACGTTCTCGGCGTACTGGGTCTTGAGCAGCTGGCTTTCGGGATTGCCGGCGGTGATCTGGATATAGTTCAGCCCGGTGATGCCTTGGGGCTCAAGTTGCGCCCGCGAGGTCACCCGCACCGGCGTGGTGGCGTCCAGGCGGACCCGCGCGATCACCTCGCTGCCGGTGTCCGGATCGAGATTGAGGTCGGTGACTTCGCCCACGCGGATGCCGTTGAAATGCACTTCACCGCCTTCAGACAGGCCGCGCACCGGGCCGTAGAAGACGATGTCGTACAGGTCATACTCGTTGGCGAAGCTGATCCTCGCCAGCCAGATGGCGAAGATGGCCAGCAGGCCGAGCAGCGCCACGGTGGCGATCCCGACAACGGCGTAATGGGCGTCTCTTTCCATCGTCCGCCCTCCTCAGGCGGCAGTCTTTTGGGCTGCGCGACCGCGCGGCCCCAGAAAGTATTCCTTGATCCACGGATGGTCGGAACGCTCCAGTTCCTCGATCGTGGCCTTTTCGACAACATGCTTGTCCGCCAGCACCGCGATGCGGTCGCAGACGGCGTAAAGGCTGTCGAGGTCGTGGGTGATCATAAAAACGGTCAGACCGAGGTCGTCCGACAGCTGGCGGATCAGATCGTCGAAAGCCGCGGCGCCGATGGGATCGAGTCCGGCGGTCGGTTCGTCCAGGAACAGCAGCTCCGGGTCCAGCGCCAGGGCGCGCGCCAGGCCGGCCCGCTTCTTCATCCCGCCCGAGAGTTCGGCTGGCTTCAGGTGATGGCTTTCGGGGCCCAGCCCGACCATGGCGATCTTCATTTCGGCCAGCTCGCGGATCACGTCGCGCGACAGGTCGGTGTGCTCGACCAATGGCGAGGCGACGTTTTCCAGCACCGTCAGCGAGGAAAACAGGGCGCCCTGTTGAAACAGCAATCCGGTGCGCTGCTCGATCTCAGCCTGCTCGCGCCGATTCATCTCCGCGCGATCGACCCCGAACAGCTTGACCGTCCCACCTTCCGGATCCTTGAGGCCGACGATCGTATTCAGCAGAACCGTTTTGCCGGTGCCCGAGCCGCCGACCACGCCCAGAACCTCGCCCTTTTCGACGACCAGATCGAGATCCTGATGGATCACCCGCTCGCCGAACTGGCTGAGCAGATTTTTGACCTCGATGACGGGCACATCGCCGTCGTCATCCAGGCGGACGTCTGGCTCGTCGGTCCGGGCTTCGGTCATACACCCAGCTCCAGATAGATCAGGGCGAAGACGGCATCGAGGAAGATGATGGCGAAGATGGCCTGGACCACCGCCGCCGTGACGCGTCGGCCCAGGCTCTCGACATCGCCGGCCACGGCCATGCCCTGGCGGCAGCCGATGGCGGCGACCACGATGGCGAACACCGGCGCCTTGGACAGGCCGACCATCAGGTGCATGAACATCGTCCCGTCCTCGTACATCCGCTGGATGAAGAAGGCGGGGCCCAGGCCCAACTGGCTCCAGGTCACCAGCATGCCGCCGAACAGACCCGCCAGCACCGCCACGAAGGTCAGCAGCGGCAGCATGATCAGCAGGGCCGCGAGGCGGGGAATGACCAGAGCCTGGAAGGGGTCGACGCCCATCACGTTCATGGCGTCGACCTCCTGATTCATCCGCATCGAGCCGATCTCGGCAGCGAAGGAGGAGGCTGAGCGGCCGGCCAGCAGCACGGCGGTGATCACCACCGCGAACTCGCGCAGCACCGACACTCCGATCAGCTGAACCGCGAACACCCCGGCCCCGAACTGGGTCAGCAGATCCGCCCCCAGAAAGGCGATGACGGCGCCGATGAAGAAGTTGGTCACGGCGATGATGGGCAGGGCGTCCAGACCGGCGCGCTCCATCTGACTGACCCAGGCCGGCCAGCGGATCTTGCCGGGCGCGACGATGGCCCGACCCATGGCGATCAGCAGACGGCCGAGGAAGGCCATCGACAGCACCATCTCGGACCACACGTCCTCCACGCCGCGACCGACCCGGCCAAAGGCGCGGACCGCCCAGGGTCCGCGCTTGGGCGGCGGCGCCTGATCGCGCTCCAGCTTCTCGACCATGGCGTAGACCCGGCCCGCCTCGGGGCGGTCCGACCAGGCGTCTTCGGGCAGATGAACGCCGGACTGGATCAGGGCCAGGGCGCCGGCGGTGTCGAACCGACCCAGATCGGTCAGGTCCAGACCGCCGACCTGAACGCCCTCGAGGCGTCGCGGCAACCGGCGCGGCGCGTCGCCGAGCTCCGTCGCGCTCCAGTCGCCACGCAGGGCGAGCACGGTCGATCCGCCCTCGCGGTCGCCGCCCTCTTCCCCCACGTCGAACTGCGCCCGCGCCATTGACCCTCTTTAGCCGATCCCCCCGCCTTGGCTAGCGGTCCATTCCCGCAAAGCGCGCGGCGTGGCGCGAAGTTCACAGCAGGCGGCGGACCGCCTTCAGGTCTTCTACGAACGCCGCCCGCTCGCGGACGCGCCCCGCCTCGTCGGGCAGTCGCAATAGGTATGAGGGGTGGACGGTGATCAGACCGGTGGCGCCGTCCTCGAGCGCGATCGGCTGGCCGCGCTCCCTGGTCACCGCCGGCTTGCGGCCCAGCACGCCCAGACCCGCCGTCCCGCCCAGCGCCAGAATGACCTTCGGCTTCACCAGCCTGCGCTCCTGATCCAGCCACCAGCGACAGGCCGTGACCTCTCCGGCGTTTGGCGTCTTGTGCAGGCGGCGCTTGCCGCGCGGTTCGTGCTTGAAGTGTTTGACGGCGTTGGTGACATAGACGTCGGCGCGGTCGATCCCCGCGTCCTCGAGCGCCGCATTGAACACCTGACCGGCGGGTCCTACGAAAGGTTTCCCAGCCAGATCCTCCTGATCGCCGGGTTGCTCCCCGACCACCATCAGTTTCGCCTGTCGCGGTCCCTCGCCGCAGACGCCCTGGGTCGCGTCGCGCCACAGCGGGCACCGACGACAGCCCTGAATCGCGCGGTCGAGTTCGGGAAGGGTGGCGGCGACCACGTCGTCGACCGAGCCTGACACGCGCGCATCCGGCGCGACGGCGCGCGCCAGGCGGGCATTCACAGGCGTTGGGGCGGCCTCGACCATGGTCGTCGTGCGAACCGCGGACAGGGCCGTCAGTTCCGGGATCAGCGACGCTTCGGGCAGGTTCTTCCAGTACCGCTTGGGCATCTCGCCCTGCATGGTCTTGGTCTTTAGCCGCGCCGGATTGAAGGTCGAGGCGTAATAGGTCTTCCAGTAGTCCTCGACCGCATCGCCGTCCGGCGCCATGTCGCGGGTCGCCGGCGGCCCGAACGCCAGGGATTCGCCGTCCCACATCGCGGAGCCATCCGGCGTCAGGATCGACCAGCGCATGGTCGCGAACCGCCTGACAAAAAATCCCGCCGTCTTCTCCAGCACGCGGTGCGCCGGTTCGAACCACGCCACCCACGCTTCCCCCGCCTGATCCTCGATGCGCCGAAAGCGCACGAAGGCCTTCATCTTGTGGCTGGCGCGACTGACGTTCTTGGCCCGCTCCAGGGCGTCGGCCACATCCCGATCGGTGGTGATCCGCATCAGGTTCGGCTCGTCGCGTAGCCGCCACAGGAGCCGGTACATCAGGTCGAACCGATCGGCTGACCGATGCAGGATCACCTCTCCGGCGAGATCGAGAAACGCCTTGGGCACGGCGAAGGCCGGCGCGGGCGCCGCCTCGACGGGGGTCTCCTCGATCTGATCCAGAAGCCCGCCCTGACCGGACCCCGCCACGCGGAACCGGGCGTTCTCGGGCGCCACCCCGGCCAGTCGCAGCCGACGCGCGGCCGCCCGCCAGCCGTCGATGTCGATCTCGTGGGCCAGGGTCTCGACCCGCATCAGAACAGGCTCAGCTGTTCCGGCGGTCGTTCCGGCGCGATCCGCTGGCGCAGATCTACCGCATCCGTCAGCCCGCCTGGCGTCCAGTCCAGCGCCGTAATGAACGGTCTGATCTTGTCCACCGATCGTGTCAGCCGCCCCACATCCTCCAGCCTCAGCGCCTTCCAGCGCCGCACCTGGATCATCCGGTTGACCGACTTCACCCCCAGCCCCGGCACCCGCAACAGCATCTCGCGCGGCGCTGAGTTCACATCGACCGGAAACTGCTCTCGGCTGTTCAGCGCCCAGGCCAGCTTGGGATCGATGGCCAGATCCAGCATGCCGTCCGTCGCCGACTGTCCGATCTCGGGCGCCGAAAACCCATAGAATCGCATCAGCCAGTCGGCCTGATACAGTCGATGCTCCCGCATCAGCGGCGGCCGCGACACCGGCAGGATGGCCGACGAATCCGGAATGGGGCTGAAGGCGGAATAATAGACCCGCTTTAGCCCATAGCCGCCATAAAGCGACGCGCTGCGGGCCATGATCTCGGTGTCCGGCGCCCCGTCCGCCCCCACGATCAGCTGGGTCGACTGCCCCGCCGGCGCGAACTTCGGCGGCTTGGCGCGATCCTTCTTGCCGGGTCGCGCCGCCTCCACCTTCAGCCGCACCTGACCCATGGCCTTCTTGATGACGCCCGGATCCTTCTGCGGCGCCAGTCGCCGGATCGCCTCGTCGCGCGGCAGTTCGATATTGGCCGACAGCCGGTCGGCATATAGCCCCGCCTCCTCGACCAGCAGCGGATCGGCCTCGGGGATCAGTTTCAGGTGGATATAGCCCCGGAACTGGTGATCCTCGCGCAGGCTCCGCGCCACCCGCACCAGCTGCTCCATCGTGTAATCGCCCGAGCGGATGATGCCCGACGACAGGAACAGGCCCTCGATGTAGTTGCGCCGGTAGAAGTCGAGGGTCAGCTTGACCACCTCCTCGACCGAGAACCGCGCCCGCTCGACGTTCGACGACACCCGATTGATGCAATAGGCGCAATCGTAGACGCAGAAGTTGGTCAGCAGGATTTTGAGCAGCGAGACGCAGCGTCCGTCCGGCGTATAGGCGTGGCAGATGCCCATGCCTTCGGTCGAACCCAGGCCCTTGCCGTCCGCGGAGCTGCGCTTGCTGGTGCCTGACGAGGCGCACGACGCATCGTACTTGGCCGCATCAGCCAGAATGGAGAGCTTGCGTCGGAGGTCGAGCTGGGCCATCCGTTCATGCTATGTTCTCAAGCGGGGCGAGTCCAGCGTAGCCATTTGACCACGCTGGATTTTTCGTGGTGCTTCAGCCGATCGCGCCGACGCAGCCGTCCTCGCCCACCGGGATGTCGGCCTCGACCAGCGACAGGGTCCAGCCGTGGTGGGTGTGCAATCCACGCCGGCGAACCCGGCCTTCGCCCGCGTCGCCGCCGGCCTGAACCAGCACACGAGGGCCTGAGGGTAGGGCGGCCGGGTCAATGCGACCGATCGCCAGGCTGGACGGGATCGGGCCGTCGCCGAATCCATCGAACACCGACAGCATCGACCAGTCGCGTCTCAGGCCGATCCACCAGGGCTCGGCGTGGTTGATGGCCAGGACGGCGACGCCCCCGCCTTCCGCCGCCTGGGCCAGAGCCGCCTCGGGGGTGCGGGCCATCTTGATGGCGGCGGCCCGGCCGAAGCGGCTACGCGCGCCGTCATAGGCCAGGGCCGGCTCGGTCGGCGACCAGACCGCCACCTTGAGCTCGCCCTGCCGCGCCAGGCCCCAGCCGACGACCTCCCGCCACAGGCCGGCGACGGCCTGGCGGGTATCCTCTGAAGCCTGGCCGGTCATGCGGTCCAGCACGGCCTGCTCGCGATCGGGCCGCAGCTTGGCGTGGGGGCCGTCCGGCGCGCCCTTGGCCCGACCGACGCGCGAGGCCAGGGCAAGACGTCGCTCGAAAAGGGCCAGCATCTGGTCGTCCAGATGGTCGATCTCGAGCCTGAGGGCGTCGAGCGTCATGGGATCGGAAGCGCCGGCGCCCTGGACGAGACGAGGCCATCGGGCCTGGGCGGACTCCGCGCGGCGGGGGGCGGAAGATGTGGTCATGAGCGGAAATACCGGAGAAAGGCTTGAACGACAGTCGATGGGCGAAAGGCCGCTCCGTTCAGAAGCGGTCGCCGGCGAGATTGTCAGGTCAGTGTGTCGCCCGACGCCTCAGCCGGCGTATCGAAAGCCGAAGCCGAAATAGAAGACGGCCGCGCGCGAAGCGGTGGAGAGTTCGACGATCGAAGCGCGCGGGGCGGTCATGGGTCGGTCCGGTTCTGCCGGTGGCGGACCCAATCGGCCCGCCTGACCTTTCAGACGCAAGGATCGTGCGCGGTCAAGCGTTCTGGGCGCATAACAGGACAAAACGCGTGCGATTGTCGGCGTTATCCTGAACATCGTGTCTCAGAATCGACAGTCCGTAGACGCCGGCGGCGGCCGAGGGCGCCACGGCGGCCCGACTGCGGTCACCCGCTTCGGCCACGGCTCGGGCCGCCCCGGCGGTGTCGAAGGCCTCGACCGGGTCGACGCCCAATTGGCCTAGGGTGCGCACGCACTGGCTCAGCGCCACCGGGTGGCTCTCGGCGGTGCGGATGTCGGACAGGCGCACGCCTTCGACCCCCAACAGGGCCAGACGGATCGGCCGCCACACCTCGCTGATCGTGGCCAGGTGCGAGGCCTCGACCAGACTGGCGGCAGGTTCGACGCGGCCGATGGTGGTGTTCTCGACCGGTATCAGGGCGCAGCCGCAGTCTCCGGTCCGCACCGCCTCCAGCGCCGCCTCGAAACTGTCGAAGGGCACGGCCTCGTCCCACGGGCGCAACTCCGCGCAGGCCTCGTGCGAAAAGGCCCCCGGCGCGCCCTGATAGGCGACGCGGCCGCCGCCCGGCTGCTGTTCGGTCTGATCGGCGTCGGTCATCTCGGCGCTCCGTGTCGGGACCAGTAAACACGGCGATTATCGCGACGAAAGCGGCAAATCATGGGTCGTCCTACAGGAAGCTGTAGGGATCGACATCGACCGTCAGCCGAACCGAGCCCGGGATCTTCACCCGGGCCAGCCAGGCCCGCAGGAAGGCCTGAAGGTCGACATCGCGATCGGCCCGCACAAGCAAACGCTTTCGACGACGCCCGCGCACCAGTGCGAGAGGCGCGTCGGCGGGGCCATAGACCTCGAGCCGCTCGGCGTTGGGAATGGCGGCGGCCAGGGCGGCGGCCGTGTCCTCGACCGCCTCGGCCTTCTCGCCGGTCAGGATCAGGGCGGCCAGGCGGCCCCACGGCGGCAGGGACGCCGCCTCGCGCTCGGCCAGTTCCGTCTCGACGAACCCCTCGCGGTCGCCGTGCTGCAGCGCCTGCAGCACCGGATGGTCGGGCGTCCAGGTCTGGAGCAGGGCCCGACCTGGCTTGTCGTGACGGCCCGAGCGGCCGGTCGCCTGGGTCAGCAGCTGCCAGGTGCGCTCGGCCGCTCGCAGGTCGCCGCCTCTGAGGCCCAGGTCCGCGTCCACCACCCCGACCAGGGTCAGGTGCGGAAAGTTGTGCCCCTTGGCCGCCGCCTGGGTGGCTACCAGGATGTCGATCTCGCCGTCGGTCATGCGGCGGATCAGCTCGCGCGCCGACCGCGCATCGGGCGCTGTGTCCGAGCTGAACACCGCGATGCGCGCGTCGGGGAACAGGCTCTCCGCCTCCTCCTCGACCCGCTCCACCCCCGGCCCGACCGGGACGAGGCTGTCGGCCGCGCCGCATTCCGGGCACCGCGCGGGACGCGGCATCGAAAACCCTGTCAGATGACAGACCAGCCGCCCGGTGTAGCGATGCTCGACCAGCCAGCTGTCGGTGTCGGGGGCCGTCAGCCTATGCCCGCAGGCCCGGCACAGAACCACTGGCGCATAGCCGCGCCGGTTGAGGAACAACAGCACCTGCTCACGGCGGCCCAGAGTCTCGACCATGGCCTCGACCAGGGGCGGGCTCAGCCAGTGATCGCGCTCGGGCGGGGTCTGGCGCAGATCGATCAGGCGGATATCCGGCATCACCGCCGTCCCGTGCCGCGCCCCCAGCCTCAGCCACCGATAGCGGCCCTGGCGCGCGTTCCACAGCGTTTCCAGCGAGGGGGTGGCCGAGGCGAGGACGATGGCCGCCCCCTCGATCCGGGCCCGCGCCACGGCCAGGTCGCGGCCGTGATAGACGAGGCCGTCCTCCTGTTTGAACGAACTGTCGTGCTCCTCGTCGACGACGATCAGGCGCAGATGCGTGAAGGGGAGAAACAGGGCCGAGCGCGCCCCGACCACGATCCGCACCCGGCCGCCGACCACCGCCTCCCAGACCTGGCGACGGCGCGGCGGCGAGACGCCGGAATGCCACTCGGCCGGGGCGGCGCCGAACCGCGTGGTGATCCGCTCGATCAGCGCCTGGGTCAGGGCGATCTCGGGCAACAGGATCAGCACCTGCGCCTCGGGCTCGGCGCTCAGCAGGCGCGCCACCGCCTCCAGATAAGCCTCGGTCTTGCCCGAGCCGGTGACCCCGTCCAGCAGGATGGGCTGGAAGCCGCCGCCCACCGCCGCCGCCATGGCTTCGGCGGCCGCCGCCTGATCCGGGTTCAGCGTCGCGGGCGCGTGGCGGGGATCGGGCGCGTCGAAGCCATGCTCGGCGGCGACCTCGATGATCTCCAGCACCCCCTCGTCGACCAGACCCTTGACCACACCCGACGACACCCCAGCCTGCCGCGCCAACTCGGCGGCGGGCAGAGCGCGCTCGCTCAACGTCTCCAGCACCACCGTCCGCGCCGGGGTGGCCCGCGCCGGCTGGCGGTCGCCGACCCGGCGCACCCGGCGCTCCGGACGGGGCGGCGGCGCGCGCAGGCCATTCAGCGCCACGCCCGCCATCTCGCCCGGCGGGCTCAGCGTCCAGCGCGCGGCCCACTCCAGAAAGTCCAGCGTCCGCTCCGGCAGGGCCGGGTCGTCCAGCTTCCCTTCAACCGCCTTCAGCCGCCGGTTCGATCCCGTCGTCTCGCGCACCTCGGCCACCACGCCGCGCAGTCGCCGCGGCCCCAGCGGCACGGCCACCTGGTCGCCGCGCGCCAGGCCAAGGCCGTCGGGAACCTCGTAGTCGAAGGCCTCGGGCACGGGCAGGGGAATGAGGACCGAGGCGACTTTCACGCTTGGCTCCAGTCGGCTAGACACCCGGCCATGAAACTCTTCCTCGACACCGCCGACGTCGCCGTCATCCAGGACATGCTGCCCACCGGCATGGTGGACGGCGTGACCACCAATCCCTCTCTGATCGCCAAATCCGGTCGCAACATCGCCGAGGTCATCGCCGAGATTTGCGCCCTGGTCGAGGGGCCGATCTCCGCCGAGGCCGTGGCCACCGACTTCGAGACCATGGTCAAGGAGGGCGACAAGCTGGCCCAGATCGCCCCGAATGTGGTGGTCAAGCTGCCCCTGACCTGGGACGGCCTGCGCGCGGCGCGGGCGTTTTCGGACAAGGGGATCAAGACCAATGTCACCCTGTGCTTCTCGGCCGCCCAGGCCCTGATGGCGGCCAAGGCCGGCGCGACCTTCGTGTCGCCCTTCGTCGGTCGTCTGGAGGACAACGGCGCCGACGGCATCGGCCTGCTGGAAGAGATCCGCACCCTTTACGACATCCACGGCTTCGAGACCGAAATCCTGGCGGCGTCCCTGCGTAATCCCGGCCATGTCTCGGCCGCGGCCCTGGCCGGCGCCGACGCCGCGACCCTGCCGGCCGACACCTTCAAGGCCTTGGTCAAGCACCCGTTAACCGACAAGGGTCTTGATCAATTCCTCGCCGACTGGGGCAAGACGGGTCAGTCCATACTCTGACCGCGCCGCTCCACGGCCAGGAGTTCTGCGTCGTGGCGTCCAACAGTGAGCTTTCCATGGCGGATCCGGATGACGGCCTGCACTGGCCGCGCGTGCGCGCCTGGCTGTTGTCGAACCCCGACCTGTTGAGCGAAGACCGGGCGCTGCTCGAGGACATCGGTCTGCGCCACACCGGCCGCAATGTCGTCGACCTCGGCCGCGCGGCCCTGGTCCGGCTCGAGGCGGTGGTCGAGCGCGAGGCGGGACAGCGCAAGGCCGTCGAACAGGTGGCCGAGGCCAATTTCGCCGCTCAGACCCAGACCCACGCCGCCTGCCTGGACCTGCTGGAGGCCCGCAATCATTCCGACCTGGCCCGCCGCCTGGACGCCGCCGCGCGTGAGCGGTTCGGCCTGGCCGGCGCCGCCATCGCTCTGGAAAAGCCCGGAGGCGTGCCCTTCGGCTGGCGCGCCCTGGAGGCGTCCCGGGTCGATCAGCTGCTGGGTCAGGACGGCATGCTGTGGCTGGGGCCGGTGTTCGAGGGGCTGGAGCTGTTCGGAGCCGCCAGCGCCGAGGTGAACAGCGTCGCCCTGGTGCGGATGAGCCTGTGGTCGCCCGAGCGGCCGGCCCTGTGCGCTTTCGGCTCGTTCGACGCCGAGGGGTTCACCGCCTCCATGGGGGGCGAGCTGGTCGCCTTCCTCGCCGGGGTGACGGCGCGCACCGCCGAACGGTGGCCGGTGCTGGAATGACCGCTGCCGAGGCCCTGATAGCCTGGCTGGAGCATCTGGCGCACGAGCGCCGCTGCTCACCCCGCACCCTGGAGGCCTATGGCCACATCGTTCGGCTCCATCTCGCTTTTCTGGAACGTCATCGTGGCGAGGCGCTCACCGTCTCTGGCCTGGCCGCCGTGACGGCCGCCGAGGTGCGGGCCCATCTGGCGGAACGACGCCAGGGCGATCGCCCCCTGAACGCTCGGTCGATCAGCCAGACCCTGTCGGCGATCCGGTCCTTTCACCGCTTTCTCGACCGTCGCCTCGGCGCCCCGGCTCCCGGCCTTGCCCTGGTGCGCGGCCCGAAGCTTAAGCCCGGCCTCCCGCGCCCGATTAGCGCCGATCACGCTCTGGGCCTGATCGCCGAGCCGGGCCTGGATCCCGATCTCGATCCCTGGGAGGCCGCCCGCGACCAGGCGGTGCTCAGCCTGCTCTATGGCTGCGGGCTACGGATTTCCGAAGCCCTGTCGCTGACCCGCGCCGATGCGCCCTTGGCGGAGCGCCTGCGGATCACCGGAAAGGGCGGCAAGACGCGGCTGATCCCCGCCCTGCCGGCGGTTCGCCAGGCGGTCGACGCCTATCTGGCGGTCCAGCCTTTCCCGGCGGCGCCCGCCGACCCCCTGTTTCGGGCCAAACGCGGCGGCGCGCTTAGCCCGCGACATGTCCAGGCGGCGGTCGCACGGCTTCGCGGACGTCTCGGTCTGCCGGCCTCGGCGACGCCGCACGCGCTGAGGCACAGTTTCGCCACCCATCTGCTGGGCGGCGGCGCCGATCTGCGCTCGATTCAGGAATTGCTGGGCCACGCCAGCCTGTCGACCACCCAGAAATACGCCGCCGTCGATGCCGAGCGCCTGCTTGGAGCCTATGCGGCGGCTCATCCACGCCAATAACGACTGGGGACTCCCCTCCATCCGTCTTCAAGCGCTAGATTGGGAGGGCCTTGAGGGGCTGATATCCATGCGCGAGCCGACACCACAGATACGGCGTCTCGATCGGCGGTCATTTGTGGCCGGCGCGCTTACCGCCGGGGTTTGGCAAGCCGTTCCGGAAGGCGCGAGCGAGGCCGATCTCGGATCGAACCTGCTAACCCGCATGTCTCTCGCGCTGGAGCTCAATGGGCGGCGCAAGTGCGTGTTTGTGGTGGACACCGGCGCGGGCCGTACGGCTCTGGCTAGCGATGTGGCCGAGGCGATCGCAGCGCCGTCTGCCGGCGACATTCTGGTTCACGGCCTGACATCTCCCGAAGTCGCACGATCTGTTCGGGTTGCCCGCCTCGATCTCGGTCCGATCCGCTTCGACGACCTTGTTACGCCCGTCTTCAGCCGCGAACTCCTGGGCGCCGACGGCCTGCTAGGGCTGGACGCCTTATCCCGTTTTCGTTTGAGCTTCGATCTGAAGCGAAACCAGGTGGAGATGTCGCCCTCGGCTCCGGACGTGGTTCAGGTCAGCCGAACCCACGCAACCCCCTCCCGTCTGACCAGGACAGTTCCGCGATACGCGCGATCGGGCCGGTTCGGCCAACTGATCGTCACTGACGCCACTGTCGGGGGCGTTCCGGTGGAGGCCTTCGTGGACAGCGGCGCTCAATACTCGATCGGCAACATGGCCTTGGCCCGCGCCATCGGCATCGACGTCAGCCCCAGCGGCGCCCGGTCGGTACAGGTGTATGGCGTGATCGGCCAATCGGTCGACGCCTACATCGGCTCGGCTCCCCGCCTAAGGCTCGCCAATCAGGGCCTCGGGCGCACATCGCTGCTTTTCGCAGATCTCCACGCCTTTCGCGTCCTCGATCTGATCGAGCGCCCGGCCCTGTTGATCGGCGGCGACGTCATCCAGCGCTTTGATCGGGTGGTGCTAGATTACGGCCGGTCGGAAATCAGCTTCTCCCGCCCATCCAGGCGCAGGCTGACCTAACGCTGCGACTGACGGTCGGACCATGAGCGGTCTCGGCCAAGTTCCCGGCCCCGAGCACGATCGGCCTCGGGCAGATGCTCGATGGCGATGACGGGCATGGAGCAGCCGTTCACCCGGTTCTCGACCAGGTAGTACATGCGCACGGACTCATCGGACTCGTCCAGCCGACGGATTTCCGGGCGGGAACCGCGTGTTTGATAAAGCCGCGTGTCGCACGGGGCCCGTACCTCGACAGGGATGGAAGGTTGGGGATCTGTGGGCGGCAGCACCGCCTGTTCCGGCGAGGCGGCGACGAGCAGTTCGAGCCAGCGCATGATGTCCCTCCGTTGAGCATCTGTATCCTAGGTCGATGACCGCCGGCCTTGGAAATCACTTCTCGGCTAGGCGCCGGGGCGCTGTCGGGCCTAGCATCGCAGAGGATCGGGGGGCGGAAAGGGGGCGCGCGTGCGCTGGAGCCGCCGGGGTCTGATCGCCGCCGCGCTGACCGCGCCGGCAGCGTCCTGGGCTCAGGAGGCGGCCCCGCCGTTCGAGCCCTCGCCCGACCTGGTGCTGGCCCTGCTCAGCCGTCAGGTCACCCGCATGAGCATCGCGGTGCGGGTCGCCGGGCAGTCCGCGCTGTTCATCATCGACACCGGGGCGGGACGCTCGGCGCTGGCCGCCGAACTGGCTGCTCGCCTGGGGCTGAAGCCGGGACCGTCGGTGCTGGTTCACGGCGTGACGGAGCCCGAAGTTCTCCCTTCGGCGCTGACGCCGGTGATTGAGGTGAGAGGTCAGAATTTCCGGGATCTGACCCTGCCCACGGCGCCGCTCGCTCAACTCGGCGCCGAAGGCCTTCTGGGCCTGGATGTCCTGGGCCAATTCCGCCTGACCATCGACAACGCCGCTCAGCTCGTCACCCTGGCCAGCCGAGTGAGGGGCGTCGTCACCGGCGGCTCGGGCTTCGTTACCGGCAGCCGTCTCCGGCGCGAGACCACGGTCGTCGTGCGTCGGCGCGGCGATCAACTGACCCTCATCGGCGTCTCTGCCGACGACGTTCCGGTCGAAGCCTTTATCGACACTGGCGCGCAGTATTCTGTCGGCAACCCCGCGCTGCTGCGGTCGCTGGCGGTTGACCGGGCGGGCGTCAGAGGGCGGCGCTATGACGTGCCGGTCATGGGCGTCACGGGACAACGGCTGATCGGCGAGGTGGCTGTCATCCGGGCCCTGCGGATCGGCGCCGCCACCCTCACCGAGCTGCCGGCTGTCTTCGCCGATCTTCACGCCTTTCGCGTGCTGGGGCTCGAGGATCGGCCCGCGCTGCTTCTCGGCTCCGACCTGATCGGCGCCTTCAGTTCCGTCACCCTTGATTTCGTTGGCGGAGAGGTGCGCTTCGGCACGCTCCGACGCCGGCCGGCGCGCGTGATCGACTGACGGTCAGGCCTGCATCGTCCAGCCCTCGACCCCCATGGCCGCCTGACGCACGGCCTCGGATCGGGTCGGGTGAGCGTGGCAGGTGCGGGCGATGTCCTCCGACGACGCCCCGAAAGCCATGGCGATACAGGCCTCGCCGATCAGTTCGCCCGCCTGGGGCCCGAAAATGTGCACGCCCAGAACCTTGTCGGTCTTCTCGTCGGCCAGGACCTTGGCCAGTCCTTCGGTCTCGTGATTGATCTTGGCGCGGCTGTTGGCCGTGAAGGGGAACTTGCCCTTCTTGTAGGCGACCCCGGCGGCCTTCAGCTGCTCCTCGGTCTTGCCGACCCAGGCCACTTCGGGCGTGGTGTAGATGACGCTCGGCACCAGGTCGTAATCGACGTGTCCCGCCTTGCCGGCGATCAGCTCGACGGCGGCGACCGCGTCCTCCTCGGCCTTGTGGGCCAGCATCGGCCCGTGGGTCACGTCGCCGACCACCCAGACGCCGTCCTGGCCGGTCTTGAAGTGATCATTGGCGATGAAGCCGCGTTTGTCGGTCTCGATCCCGACGGTCTCCAGCCCCAGATCGGCGGTGTAGGGACGCCGGCCGATGGCGACCAGCACCACATCAGCCTTCAGGGTCTCGGCGGCCCCGCCGGCGGCGGGTTCAAGGGTCAGCTCGACCCCGTCCTTGCCGCTCTTGGCGCCGGTGACCTTGGTCCCCATGCGGAAGGTCATGCCCTGTTTGGTCAGGCCGCGCTGGAAGGCGGTGGCGATCTCGCCGTCCATGCCGGCGCCGACCTTGTCGAGGAACTCCACCACGGTGACCTCGGCCCCCAGCCGGCGCCACACTGAGCCCAGCTCCAGACCGATGACGCCCGCGCCGACCACCACCAGATGCTTTGGAACCTTGGGCAGGAACAGCGCCCCGGTGGAATCGATCACCTTGCCGTCCTCGAAGGCGACGCCCGGCAGGGGCATGGGCTCCGAGCCCGTGGCGATGATGATGTTTCTGGTCTGATGGACGGCCCTTGACCCGTCCGCCGCCTCGACCTCGACCTTGCCCTTGCCCGCGATCCGGCCGCGGCCCTTCAGCCAGTCGACCTTGTTCTTCTTGAACAGGAATTCGATCCCCTTGGTCAGGGCCGTAACGCTGTCGTCCTTGGCCTTGTGCATCTGGTCCAGGTTCAGCTTGGGCTTCACCTCGATGCCGATGCCGGCGAATTCGGTGTTGGCCGCCTCATACAGCTCCGAGGCATGCAGCAGCGCCTTGGACGGCATGCAGCCGACGTTCAGGCAGGTGCCGCCGAGGGTCTGGCGCATCTCGACGCAGGCGACCTTCAGGCCCAGCTGTCCCGCGCGGATGGCGGCGTTGTAGCCCCCAGGTCCGCCGCCGATGATGATCACATCATAGGTCGGGGCGGCGGCGTCGGTCATGGCGGTCTCGGACTGTAGGCGTCAGGGAAGGGCCTCATATAGCGCAGCCGCCGCGCGGGGCCACCCGCTTGACGGTCATCCGCCGTCAACCATGACCGTTGGCGGATCGGCAAAGGATCGGCGTCACCCTGAGGACGCGGAGACATTGCATGGCGTCGATCCTGGTCGTCGATGACGATCCCACCATCCACCTGATCGCGGCGGAACTGCTGCGCGCCTCCGACCACGCCATGGTCGAGGCCGCCGACGGCGTGGAGGGCATCCGCCTGTTCAAGGCGCTGCCGGTCGATCTGGTCGTGCTGGATATGCTGATGCCCAACCGCGACGGACTGGAAACCCTGCTGGAGATGAAGGCGCTGAAACCCCAGGTGCCGATCCTGGCCATCTCCAGTGGTGGCCGTGTTTCGCCCGCCAGCTATCTGAAGGCCGCCATGACCCTGGGCGCCGACGCCTCGCTGGAAAAGCCGCTCCGCCTCGACAGCTTCCGGGTCACCGTGGACAGGCTTCTGGCCAGCCCGTCAGCGCTGCGCCAGGCGGGCTGATCGGCCTCAGAACACCGCCTTCAGTCCCAGGGTCCACGACGGTCCGTATTCCTCGTACTGGACGTTCACGTTGCGCGTGCCGCTGTAGCTGTAGAGCGGCTCGTCGTTGAGATTGGTCCCCTCGACGAAGACCTGGATCATCGGCGTCACCTGGTAGGCGGCGGTGACGTCGACCTGGACGTGGTCGTCGATATAGACGTCGAAAGCGGCGTCCTCGGGGTCGCCGATCGAATCGAGGATGCGGTCGCGATAGGCCACCGCCACCCGCCCTGAGAAGCCCGCCTTCTCATAGCCGAGCGACAGGTTGGCGGTGTGGCGCGCCTGGAAGGGCAGGGCGATGTCGCGTGAGCCGCCGTCCGGCAGGGGAATGGACGACTCGGTGTCGACGAAGGTGTAGTTGGCCGAAATCAGCAGGCCGTCCAGCGGCGAGGGCAGGAAGGTCAGATCCTGCTGCCAGGCCGTCTCGAACCCCATTACCGTGGCGTCGTCGCCGTTGATGAAGGTCTCATAGGCGTCAAAGCCCTCGAACCCGTCCTGACCGGCCAGATCGACGCCGAACACCGGGTTCTGGATGTTCTTGAAGAAGACGCCGGCGGTCAGCAGGCCGACGCCGCCCGGGTAATATTCGATGGCCAGATCCACGCTGTCGGCCTTGTAGCGCTCCAGCTCGGTGTTGCCGAACTCGGCCTCGATCTCGCCCTCGTCGTTGATCTCGATCAGGCCGGCGGGACGGTTCTGCTCCAGGATCGGACGGACCACGGAGCGGAAGTAGGCGGCGCGCAGGATGACGTCGTCGCTCAGCTCATAGCGGGCGTTCACGCTGGGCAGCAGGTCGGTGTAGCTGTCCTCGACATCGATCGGGACCAGATCCAGCGTGCCGGCCTCCTCGTCCAGGGTGATCTGGTTGCCCTGCGCCGCGTATTCGGTGTGCTCGACCCGCAGGCCGCCGACCAGGGTCAGGGCGCCGATGTCGACGCTGCCCATGCCGTAGCCGGCGAAGACATCCTCGGTGACGTCGTAGTCCTCGACGTTGGAGTCGATGAAACTGCCTTCCTCGTCGAAATCCTCGTCGAAGGCCGCCTGATTGGCGCGGATGGCGGCGGCCACCGCATTGGGATCGGCCTGGGGCGCGATCAAACCCAACGGATAGTCGATGTCGGAGTTGAGGAAGTCGGCGACCGTGAAGTCCTGATCGGCGCCGCCGTAAACATCGACGTTCAGATCGGCCATCTTGTCGCGCAGCCGGGCCTTGGCGCCGAACTTCACGAAGCCCGGGTTTTCGCCGAAGTTCATGTCGTGACGCACATCGACGCGACCCGACCACTCGGTGTCCTCGGTAACGCCGCTTTCGAAGATGGCCTCGTCCAGCTCGTAGAGCGAGGCATCGTTGAACGTCGCCAGGTCGTCGGTGACGATCAGCGGGCGGCGCGGATCATCCAGATTGGTCCCGACCAGCGCGCCGCTGTCTGAGAAGTCGCCGACGAAGATGAACTCGATATAGTCCGGGTTCTCCTCTCCCGCCTCGGCATAGGCCAGCTGATACTCCACCGTGGTGGCGCCGAAGCGGCTCTCGCCGCCGGCGGCCAGCGACAGGATGGTCTGGGTCTCCTTGCGGTCCGAGACGTAGCTCTCGACCTCCTGATTGGCGAGTAGCACGGTGTTTCCGCTGGCCGAGACGACATTGCCGCCGTCGTCCGTGTCCGGCTCGAACAGCGTGCCGCCCTGCACCTCGTCGTCCGCGAAGTCGGAATAGAAGGTGCGCAGATACAGATCGTTGTTGGCGTCCGGCCGCCAGTCGAAATTGACCGCCGCGCCGAACCGGGTGCGGGCCAGCACATAGTCGCGCGGCTCGGCGGTGACGGGAAAGGCGACCCCGTCCACCTCGTCCAGCTCGCCGTCACCGTTCTCGATGCCGTCCGAGCCCAGCTCGCGGTCGAAATAGCTGATCGAGCCGGCGATCCCCAGCTGGCCCGTCCCCACGTCGAAGATGTCCGACGCCGACCCGCTGAGGCGGGGCGACCACTCACCGCGCAGGTCGTTGTAGGAGCCCTCGGCGGTCAGCGAGCCGGAAAAGCCCGCGCGGTCGAAGGCGGTGGCGGATTCGATGTTGACCGCGCCGCCGATCGAGTCGCCGTCGATGTCCGGCGTCAGGGACTTGGTGACCGTCAGGGTGTCGATCAGTTCGGCGGGAATGACGTCCAGCGCCACCTGGCGCTGATCGCCCTCGGCGCTGGGCACGCCCACGCCGTTGATTGTGATGGCGTTGAGGTTCGGATTGGCGCCGCGGATCGAGATGAACCGGCCTTCGCCCTGGTCGCGGTTGATTGACACGCCGGGGATGCGCTGGGCCGCCTCGGTCACGTTCTGATCGGGGAATTGGCCGACGAAGTCCGAAGTGACGCCGGAGATGATGTTCGACGCGTTGCGCTTCTGGTTGATGGCGCTGGCCAGATTGGCGCGCTGGCCGATGACCAGGATGTTGTCCAGGGTCGTGACGTCGTCGCCCAGGCGCACGTCGGCCCGCGCGGCGCCGAGCACCGCGATCCGCGTCTCCGTCGTCGGCGCTCCGAGATAGGTGGTGCGCAGGGTATAGCTGCCGTTGGGCACGCCGATGAACTGATAGCGACCGTCCGGCCCCGTGACGGCGCGCCGACCCAGCTCGACGATCTCCACCTGCGCCCCTTCGAAATAGGCGCCGCCCTGCTGATCGCTGACCCGACCCTCGATCGAGCCCTGGGCGGACTGAGCCAGCGCAGCCTGCGGCAGGGCCAGCCCGGCCATCGTCGCACCCAGCAGGGCGCAGGCGGCGGTCGCGGCGCGCAGGCGTCCTGCGCGGGCGGGCGTGTAGACTGACGACATGACGATGGCCCCATCAAAGGCGCTGCCGACCCCCGGCGTGCGCGACATCGAACGGCCGCTCGCTTGGGCGGCCGTCGGGCTCTGGCTAGGCGTTCCCCGTGACAGTTCGCCGCGCCATGTCATGACAGCTTGGCGACATCGCCGCCTGCGACTGGCGAGGGGCGGACGGCAAAAAGCCCGGCGCGATGGCCGGGCTTTTCAGGTCTTCGACTGGAGCGGGCGAGGCGATTCGAACGCCCGACCCTCACCTTGGCAAGGTGATGCTCTACCCCTGAGCTACGCCCGCGCTTCAGTCGAGAGCGGGGCGTATAGCGGAGGGGGCGGAGGGGCCGCAAGCCCTCTTTTCCGGTTTCTTCGCCGACCGGCGTGACTTTCCGACCGGCTTCCCTTTCGAGAGCCGAACCCCTAGACCACGCCGCGATGACCGACGCCTCCGCACCGGCCTCGCCGCCCTCCGCCGCGCCACCCAGGCCCAGCCCCTTCCATGAGGGCCGGGTGTTGTGGGTGCGCCACTGGACCGACCAGCTGTTCTCCTTCGCCATCACCCGGCCCGAGGATTTCCGCTTCCGTTCGGGCGAGTTCGTGATGATCGGCCTGCCCGGCGCGGAGGGCGCGAAACCCCTGCTGCGCGCCTATTCGGTGGCCAGCCCCTTCTGGGCCGAGGAGCTGGAGTTCTTCTCCATCAAGGTTCCGGACGGCCCCCTGACCTCGCGCCTGCAATTGATCCAGCCCGGCGATACGGTGCTGATGGGCAAAAAGCCGACCGGCACCCTGGTCCTGGACGCCCTGACGGGTGGCGAGCGGCTGCATCTGATCGGCACCGGTACGGGCCTGGCCCCCTGGCTCAGCGTGGCGCGCGACCCGGAGACCTATTCGCGGTTCGGCCGGGTGGTCGTCAGCCACACGGTGCGCATGGCCGCCGACCTGGCCTACCGCGAGTTCTTCGAAGCCGGGATCAAGGACGACCCCCTGATCGGCGAGGAGGCGGCGGCCCAGCTGGCCTATTACCCCACGGTGACGCGCGAGCCCTTCCACCACCCGGGACGCATCACCGACCGCATCCGCTCGGGCGACTATTTCCGCGATCTGGGGCTGGACGGCGGTTTCGATCCCGCACGCGACCGGGTCATGCTGTGCGGCTCCATGGCCATGATCAAGGAGACGGCGGCCCTGCTGGAGGGCTTCGGCCTCCGCGAAGGCTCCAACGCCGAGCCCGGCGAGTTCGTCCTGGAACGGGCCTTCGTCGGATGAGCGGCGCGCCCACGACCCTGTCAATCGATCCGCGCGTCTCGCCCGAAGACGCGGCGACGATGGCTGAGGTGCGCCACGGCGTCGACGCCCTGGACCGCGCCCTGGTCGCGCTCCTGGCCGAACGCCAGCGCTACATGGACGCCGCCGCCCGCATCAAGCCCAGCCGCGACGTCGTCCATGACGACGCGCGCATCGAGGATGTGGTGGCCAAGGTGCTGGCCGCCGCCGCCCCCGCCGGCCTGTCCCCCGACATCGCCGAACCCGTATGGCGCACCCTGATCGACCGCTGCATCGCCCACGAGTTCCACACCTGGGACCGCACGCGGGGTTAGTCAGAGCCAGGGAGCCTACTCCGCCCGCAGTGACATCTTCACCCGCTCCGCGAGCGTCTTGATGTTCAGCGGCTTGGGCAGGAAGGAGACGTTTTTCTCGTCCTCCAGCAGGTCCGAGAAGTCGCTTTCGGCGTAGCCGGAGATGAACATCACCGGGATGTCGCCCAGCCAGGGGCGGGCCTTCTTCAGCAGGGCCGGGCCGTCGAGGCCGGGCATGATGACGTCGGAGATCAGCATGTCGATCTGGCCGGCGTTGGCTTCCGCCACCTCCAGCGCCTCCTCGCCGTCGGCGGCCTCGATCACCTCATAGCCGCGCTCGCGCAGCAGCCGGGCGGCGATGCCGCGAACGGCGGCCTCGTCCTCGACGAACAGGATGCGGCCGGCGCCGGAGAGGTCGCGCGGCACGGCCTTGGCCGGCTCGACCGGAACGACCTGCGCCAGTTCGACATCCGAGGCGATGGGCAGGAAGATGCGGAAGACGGCGCCCGCGCCCTCCAGATTGCCGACGGTGATGTGTCCGCCCGCCTGCTGGACGATGCCGTAGACGGTGGCCAGGCCCATGCCGGTGCCTTCGCCCACCGCCTTGGTGGTGAAGAAGGGCTCGAAGATCTTGTCCAGCAGGGCGGGGGGGATGCCGGGGCCGGTGTCTGAGACCTCGATCAGGGCGGCGCCCTCGGCCGGGGCGGAGGGCCAGCCCAGGATTTCGGCGGCGGTCTGGTCCAGTCGCCGCGTCTGGATGCGGACGACGCCGGCGCCCGGCTCGGTCACGCCGCGCATGGCGTCGCGGGCGTTGACGGCCAGGTTCATGACCGCGGTCTCGACCTGGCTCTTGTCGGCGACCACGGCTGGGAGGTCGGGACCGTAATCGGTCTCGAGGCGGACATCCTCGCGCATCAGGCGGCGCAGCAGCACCTCGAATTCCGAGATCAGCTCGCCCAAATCCAGCCGCTCCCGGCGGACGGTCTGTTTGGAGGAGAAGGCGAGGAGCTTTCTGACCAGGTCGGCGGAACGGTGGCCCGTCTTCCTGATCTCGTTCAGCCCCTCATAGGACGGGTCGCCCACGGGGTGACGTTGCAGCAGGGCGTCCAGCTGCATCTCGATGGCGGTGAGCAGATTGTTGAAGTCGTGGGCGACCCCGCCGGCCAGCAGGCCGATCGCCTGCATCTTCTGGGCCTGGGCCAGCTGCATCTCGGTCGATTTCTGCGCCGTCACGTCGAACAGCCAGACGCGCCGACGCTCGCCCTCGGGCGCGACATAGAGGTGAAGCGTCCGGTCCGGAAAGGCGCGGGCGACCAGGGCGATGGGCCCCGAGGAGCCTTCGGTAAGGGCGCGGCGGGCCTCCTCCACGCCCCGGGGATCGAACAGATGGCCAAAGGCGGCGTCGCGCGAAGCGGATGGCCCCGTCAGCGCCTCCAGCGCCAGATTGGCCTCCTCGGCGCGCCCGGCGAACAGATCGTCGCCCGGGATCACCGCCGAGCCGAACGGGGCGCCGGCCGCCATGGCGCGGCCCTCGCCCGGCCGCGTGGTCTGGACGGGAAGGGCGGCGGCGGGGCTGACCGTCTCCGCCGCCGGGGCCTCGCGCACCAGAAACCGCCCGTCGCCGACCGAGCCGATCAGAACCTCCAGTTCGCGCTCGCCCAGGCTCAGGATGGCGCGGGCCGGCTGCCCGCCGCGCGCCTGGGCGAAGGCCATATAGACGGCGGACGCGGATCGCGACGGCGGCAGGGTGGCCTGGGCTCCCCCCGCCTCGGCCCAGGCGGCGTTGAAGGCCAGCACCTTGCCGCCCTTCCAGACCAGGGCGGCGGGCTCGGCGATGGCGTCCAGCAGGGCGACGACGGCGTCGGAGTCGACCTGATCCTGGGCCAGTTGGGCCTCGGCGCGGCCGAAACCGAACACGGCGATGCCGGCGATGATGGTCAGGGTGGCGATCAGGATCAGGCCCGGCGCCGACATCGGGTCGGCCTGAAACGCCGGCCACGCCGCCAGGGCCACCGCCACGGCGGCCGCGACCATCGCGGCGATCAGCCAGGGATCGATCCGGGGGGCTGTGCTCTTTCGCGCCGCCATCCTGCCTCGCTGCGCCGATTCGCGAGTGTCAGCATACGCCTTTATGATGGGGAACGCCGCGCCCCAGAACCGCGTCCCCGGCGAAGGCCGGGGCCCAGGGGATCACGCGCCGTCGCTCGCGGTCCTGGACCCCAGCCCTCGCCGGGGAGACGGTGGGTGTTCGTTCAGCGCCGCCGCCGCCGGTTCATGACGAAGCCGATCACTTTCGCGGCGGCCTCGAAATGCTCGCGGGGAATGACGGCGTCGACCTCGACCTTGGCGTAGAGGGCGCGGGCCAGGGGCACGTTTTCGACCACCGGAACATTGTGCTCGCGCGCCACCTCGCGGATGCGCAGGGCCAGGGCGTCGACCCCCTTGGCCACGCAGACCGGCGCGCCATCGCCCTTGTCGGGCTCATAGCGCAGGGCGACGGAATAGTGGGTCGGGTTGGTGACCACGACCGTGGCCTCGGGCACCGCCTGCATCATCCGCTGGCGGCTGCGCTGGCTGCGGATCTGCTTCAGCTTGGCCTTCACATGGGGGTCGCCCTCGGCCTGTTTGTAGTCTTCCTTCAGCTCTTCCTTGGTCATGCGCATGCGCTTGGCGAACTGGAACTTCTGCCACATCAGGTCGGCGGCGGCGGTAAAGCCCAGGAACACCAGCATGCTGATCATCAGCGCCAGCGCCAGGTCGCGGGCGAAAGGCAGGATGGTCGCCGGGCTCATGGCGGCCAGGGCCTCGATCTCGCGGACGTGGGGCTTGAGCACCAGCCAGCAGATCACCCCCGTGGCGACCAGCTTAAGGAAGGTCTTGATGAACTGCACCAGGCCGTCAGGGCCGAAGATGCGCTTGAACCCTTCCATCGGGTTCACCTTCGACCATTTGGGCTTCATCTTCTCGGCCGAGAAGATCAGGCCGGACTGGGCCAGATTGCCGCCCGCGCCGCCCAGGATGGTGGCGATGGCGACGGCGCCCAGCAGCGGAATGGTCCCCCAGATGGCCCGCGCGCCGATCTCGACCCCGCCGCCGGCGTGGAAGGCGCCGACCATCTCGTGCGGGCTGGCGATGAAGGGAACCAGGCTCTCGGCCAACTGCGTCGCAAACAGGCCCCCGCCGTACAGCAGCACGGCCGACCCGAACAGCAGCGCCAGCCAGCTGGGCAGGTCCGGGGTGCGGGCGACGTCGCCCTTCTTTCGCGCCTCGTCCAGCTTTCGCGGAGTCGCCTCTTCTGTCTTGGACTCGGGATCGGGCGTGTCAGCCACCGGCCCCTCCCACAAACTGCTGCGCCAGGGTGCGGTACCGGTCGATGAAGACCGTGCCCACCACGCCCAGCGACAGGGCGAAGACGGAAAGCCCCAGCAGAACGCTGAGCGGCGCCGAGGCGAAGAACACCTGGAACTGAGGCATGACCCGCGCCACCAGACCCGTCGCCAGGTTGAAGATCAGGGCGAACACCAGCACCGGCGCCGCCAGCTGAACCCCCAGCAGAAAGCTATCGCCGACCACCCGCACGGCCAGGGTGGCGAAGTCATTGACGGCCAGGGGGGCGGAGGGGGCGATCACCTCATAGCTGCCGACCAGGCCGGCGATGAACAGGTGGTGGGTATTGGTGGCGAAGATCAGGGTCAGGCCCAGGATGGTCAGGAAGGCCGCGAGCGTCGATCCCGGCTGGGCCTGCATCGGATTGGCGGTCTGGGCGAACCCCAGGGTGGTCTGCAGGGACACGATCTCGCCGGCCACGGCCAGCGAGCTGAGCAGCATCCGCAGCATGACGCCGATGGCCAGGCCGGTCAGCACCTCGCGGATGACCCAGCCGACCATGCCGCCGACGGTCTCGGGAAGGCCCGGCAGCGCTCCGCCCACCACCGGCCACAGGACGAAGGACACCAGCAGCGCCAGCGAAAGGCGCACGCGGGGCGGGATGTAGGATTCGCCGATGCCCGGCAGGCTGAAGAAGATGGCGCCCATGCGGGCGAAGATCAGACCGCCCACCCAGACCTGATCGGCGGTGGCGTAAGGCTCCACCCTACATGCCCGCGATGCGCGCGGTCATCTCCTGGAAGAAACCGCCCAGCAGCGCCCCCATCAGAGGCAGGAACAGCAGCAGGGAGACGAAGATGGCGATGATCTTGGGCGCGAAGATCAGGGTGGCTTCCTGGATCTGGGTCAGGGCCTGAAACAGGCCGATGACCACGCCGACGACCAGGCCGACCAGCAGCACCGGCGCGCACAGCTGAATGGTCAGCCACAGGGCGTCGCGCCCCACGTCCAGCACTTCCGATCCGCTCATTCTGCCGTCCTCGAACACCTACGCTACCGGGCAGAAAATGCCGGGAGTAGGGTTAACGGGGGGCTAATCCGGCGCGCCTGGCGGCTGTCGCCTGGCTCACTCCAGGAATGCGGGCAGATCCTCCGATGGGATGGCTCGCGTCGATGAGTCGGCCAAGTCCAGATCATGGCTCAGCACCAGCCGGACGTTCTCCCAGGTCGCGGCATCGCCAGACGCCTCGCTGATGACCAGCCCCACGATCAGATCATTGGAGTCGTCCGGACAACTGGCGTCGACACGGACGACCTGACGGGATCGCTCCGATCGGGCCGCGCCCAGACGCAGGTCGGCGGCGGCGGTCAGGTCGGCGTGTCGGGCGCCGAAGGTGACGGCCAACCCGCCAGCCTCTTCCGTCGGCGGAGAAAATCCACCGGAAATTTGATCGGCGCCTCGAAGGCGAAGTCGTCGTACATGAACTGTCCTCCCGCGTGCGGACACGCTAGCGGGCTCGCGCATGACGCGTGATCCCGACCGATGACGATCGCATGAGGCGAGTGACGGCCTTAGGCCGCCATGCGGTTCCAGACGGCCTTGTCGGCGGCGACGGCATCCAGGCGGCCGCGCTCGTCGCGGCGGTGGAGCTGCTGCATCGCCGTCTGGGGCAGGGCGCAGAAGCGCGGCTCGACCAGATCGGCAGGGCAGCCGGCCTCGGGCGCGGCGAACAGGGCGGCGTTGACGTCGGGCGAGCGGGCGGCGATCAGCCACGCCAGCCGGCGGGCGCGCTCCGGGTCGTTGCGGTGAAGCATGGGGTCTTCCGAAAACAGCTCACAACCCAGCTCGACGACATAGTCGAGGCCCAGGCGCTCGAACCGGCGCGCGTCGACGGCCGAGACCGGGCAGGTCTGGTCCAGATCGAACACCACGTCGTTGAGCAGGAACAGCATCGGGTACGCCCTTCAGGTGCGGACCCTTCTGGCCCGTATCGACACCCTAGGCCGCCCACGCTTTTCGCCCCGTTCACGAACGCGGTTAAGCGTTTGCGACTGAAAGACTGACGGAATCTTGACGCGCCGCCCGGTCAGATCTCGACGAAGCTGCGGCCCTCGCGGTCCTCGATCTCGACGACCCAGAGGTCGGGGTCATAGCGGCGCTGGCGATCGACATAGGCGTCGAGCTCGCTCTCGAACTCGCTCTCGATCGGCTGGATCCAGCGGCGTTCGCCATCCATCCCGAAGGCTTCACTATAAAGCCGGGCGCGGCGCGTGGAGGTGTCGTAGGCCTTGACGATCACGGCTCCGCCTCGTGCGTCGCCGCGCTTGACCACGGTGGCGAAGGCCCCGCCGATCTCGGCCCGGCGGATGAGGCCGGCCACCCAAACATCGCTCGAGATTTCCATGGCGCGGGCGTCTCCGGCGTCAATCAACGGTTCACCACATCCGGAAACCGCGTCTTCGCAAGGCCGCGCTTAGCATGGAGCCATGATCGGACGCATCCCCGACCCGTTGAAGGCGGCCCTGGGCCTCATGCTGGCCTTCGCCTGCATGATCGCCGGCGCGGCGCGCGCGGCGCCGACCGATGGCGTCTATGAGCGCGCGCTGCTGTTGGAAGCCGACCGGCGCTGCGGTCTGTTCTCGGAGGACACGCGCGGGGCCCTGCAGGTCTCGGCGGCTCAGTCCCGTTCCGCCGCCGCGCGAGCCGGAGTGTCGCGGACCGACCTGGAGGCCGCCGCCCTGCGTGGACGCACACGGGCCCGAACCACGGCCTGCGATTCCGCCGACCTGGCTCAGGTCGTCGACCGGGTGCGTCAGGCCTATTCCGGCTGGCGCGACCGCTCCCGCATGACGTTCGAGGCCGGCGCCCGCCAATGGCGCGCCGATCGGGTGCGGCAGGAGCGGCCCACCTGGCGGCTTGCCCAGGACGGCCGGGTCGGCGCGTCGCCGGTGACTGTGGGATATGCCGCCGCCGGGACCGAACCCTTGAGCTTCAGCGCCGTGGTGGCCTTCCACGGCAAGTCTCGCCCCTATGCGGCGCGGGTGGTGACGCGCGACCCGGCGCGGGCCCGCTCTCCGCACCTGCCCACGGTCCAGGCCTCGATCCTGCCCCTGCCGCCGCGGACCGCCCGGCGCTTCGTCTGGGCCACCGAGACGGGCCGCGCCGAGGCGTCCCTGGCGCCGGCCGGCCGGTCGGCCGAGGTCTGGCGTTTCCCCGAAAGCGCCGCCGCCGCCATCGCCGAGCTGGATCCGCGCGAGACCTTCACGGTCGAGTTCCTGTTCCGCGACGACAGCGTGCTGAGGGTCCGCTACCAGGCGGGCGACTTCGCCGCCGCGCGGGCTTTCGTGTCGATGGGGCCGCTGTAGGCGATCAGTCGGCGACCGCCGGCCCGCTCTCTACCACCGGCAAACGCACCAGAATGGCCGTGCCGTGATCGAGGCGGCTATCGACGGTCATGCGGCCCTGATGCAGTTCGGCGAGAGACCGGACCAGGGATAGGCCGAGGCCGGTCCCCAGCGCCTTCTGTCCGGCCGACCCCGCCTGTTCGAACGGCTTGCCGATCCGGTCCAGATCGCCCGGCGCGATGCCGACGCCGGTGTCGGCGACCAGCAGCTCCAGCTCATGATCGACGGCTTCGAGCCGCAGGGTCACGGCGCCGCCCTCCGGGGTGAACTTCACGGCGTTGGACAAGAGGTTCAGCGCGATCTGCTTCAGCGCGCGGCGGTCGGCCAACACCTCAATGGCCTGGTCGGCGACCGTGGCGACGATGGTGATCGACTTCTGGGCGGCGGCCAGCTGGACCAGATCCAGCGCCGCGCGGACCGGCTCACGGGCGTCGAATCGCTCAGGGCTGAGCTCGAACCGGTCGGCCTCGATCTTGGACACGTCCAGCACGTCGTTGATCAGGTCCAGCAAATGACCACCGGCCTGGTGAATCGAGTCGGCGTACTCGGCGTAACGGTCGGGCAGGGGGCCGAACAGGCGTTTGCGCATGATGTCCGAGAAGCCCAGCACCGCGTTCAGCGGGGTGCGCAGCTCGTGCGACATGGAGGCGATGAAGCGGGTCTTGCCGGCGGACTGGTCCTCGGCGGCCTGGCGCGCGGCGTCCAGCCGTGCCTCGCGGGCGCGCTGGGGGCTGGCGTCCCACAGCTGGGCGATCAGCCGGCCGTCGTGGGGGCGGATAACGGCGGCGACGCGGCGGTTGGGCGCGGTGCGCGGGGTGAACACGACCTGCACCTCCTCCCCGGCGTTGGCGCGATCCAGGGCGGACTGGACCAGCGGCCGGTCGGCGGCTTCGGCGGTGTCGGCGAGACCCTCTCCGAACAAGGCGTCGGCGGTGACCCCGGGCGGGGGCGAGCCGAAGGCGGTGCGGGCGCGACCCGAGGCGGACATGACGACCGACAGGCCCGGCAAATCGGCCAGCAGGGCGCGGGCGTCGTCCTCGCCCAGTTCTTGGGCGACGTGATCCTGGCCGCCCCCGCTCCAGGCCAGGGCGATGGCGGCGGCGCCCGCGATCAGCAGGATCAGGGTGGTGACGGCCGAAAGCGTCGGCGCCGGCGCGCCGACACCGATAGCCAGGGCCGAAATCAGGCCGGTCGCGGCCGCCAGACCCGAGGCCAGGGCGCCGCCCAGCGGCAGGATCGGCGAGGCGGATCGCCCCTCCGGCGCGGCCAGGGCCATCCCGGCGAACAGGGGCAGGAAGACCAGGGCCGGGACCGGGCCAGACAGGCCGCCGGTCATGGCCGCCGCCGCCACTCCGGCCAGGGCGAAGGCCAGCAACATCAGGCGTCGGGCGGTGACGGTGGAATTCAGCGCCAGCCAGACGCCGGCCAGGCCCGGCAGGGTCTGGAGCAGCAGGGCCGGGACCACGGACGGCTCGATCCGGTCGGCCTCAAGCCAGCCGGCCGTCAGGGCCGACAGACCCAAGGCGGCGGCGACCGCCAGCCCCCAGACGGCGACCAGGGGCGCGGTCTCGGCGCGCGCCTCGACCGCCTCGCCGTCGAGGCTGGGCAACTGGTTCAAGGGGGCGAAGCGACGCTTGATCACCCGGCGGGGGCCCTCCATCGGCCCGGAATCAGGCGCATAGGCCCGGTTTGGAGGCTGAGGCTAGTCGGATGACCGCCCGACAGCGACCCCGTTCGCGCCGCAGGGGAACGAGGAGGCCAGGAGGATGATGGCGTGTCGCGGTCGGCGCAGAGTCCAGTTTGTCCAGTCTGTCCAGTTCGCCGGGTTTGCCCCGGATCGCCGCGCGGCCTATCTGCCCGTCATGACGACCCCGCCCTCCATAGACGCCGTGCTCACCGACTTGGTCGAGGAATTCGATCTGCTGGGCGATTGGGAGAGCCGGATCGAATATGTCATCGAACTGGGCAAGGAACTGGCGCCCCTGCCGGAGGTCGACCGGATCGACCCGAACAAGGTGCCGGGTTGCGCCGCCCAGGTCTGGCTGGCGATCCGCCGCGACGGGCCGCGCCTGAGCTTCCTCGCGGACTCCGACAGCGCCCTGTCCAAGGGCAATATCGCGCTGTTGCTCAGGCTGTACTCGGGGCGGGAGCCGGACGAGATCCTCAGCTTCGACGCCCGCGCCGCGCTGGACCGGCTGGGACTGCCCCAGGCCCTGACCCGCCAGCGGGCCAACGGCCTGAACGCCATGGTCGGCCGCATCCGCGAAGCCGCGCTGGCGGTCGAGGCGGGGTAACGTAATCCTCCCATGACGCGCAGCGTCGGGGGAGGAAGCGTAATTCATCACGCCCCATAGTGCCGGGCCAGCTGGGCCAGACCTTCCCGCAGCACGAGCTTGCCTTCGCGGCGGCGCACGCCGAGGTCGTTCTCGGCCAGCTGGAGCGAGGAGCCGTTCACGCAGACCGCCTCGACCATTGGACGAAACAGCGGATCGACGGCGGCCAGAGCGCGGGCCACGCGGCGGGCTGCTGCGATGTGGGTCGGATGGCGGGCGTAGCCGCGGCCGCCACCCGATCCTGTGCGCGGCAGGGCGTCGTGGTTGGCGGTCAGGCGCTGGCCCAGGCTGGCCAGCTCGGCGTCCGCGCGCAGGCGCTCTCCCGCCGCCGCCTGCAGCGGATTGAGCCACGGCTGGCCATCCAGATCGCGCCGGCGGGCCAGCCAGGCGATCGGCGACTGGGTCAGGTTGGCCCCCAAAGGCAGCCAGCGACCGTCTGGCGTCATGACCTGGCGGCGGCCCTGAATCATGCCTGGTCTTCCGGGTTCGGGCGTGGGCCCGTCGGACGGGCCTGGGCGGGCGCGCCATGCGCGGGCGGACTGGACGATCAGTCCCGGCTCGGCGGCGAGGGCGCGGAAGGTGACCTCGTCGAACTCCAAGACAGGCCGACGCCGCCGGTCGGGGTTGAGCCTGAGCGCATAGGGCGGCTCGGCGTCGAGACGTTGCTCGACCCAGGCTCCGGGGCGCAACAGCAAGCGCCGGGCGCGGTCGTCGAGATTTGTCATCGACCCGGTCCCTCGATCAGAGCCAGCGCTTCCTCCAGCCGGGACATGACGGCGTCGAAGGCGGGATCGTCGCGGCGGTCCTCGATCCAGCGGCTGGCCAGACCGACCGTGGAGCGGTCGCAACCCATCGCTCGCGCCACCCGGTGCAGCGGCCAGTCGAAGGTGATCCGCGCCAGATAGATGGCCGCCCGCCGCGCCACGCAGGCCGGTCCGTCGCAGCGCCGGGCGCGGACAAGCGTGTCGCGCGACACGTCGAAGCTCAGGGCGGTGAGTGTCAGTATGGCCGCCGCCCGCTCGCGGTCGCGCCTGAGCGTCACGCCCCAGGGTTCGAAGGGCTTTGCGGCTGTGTCCATAATGATCCTCGGCTGTCGCTGGAGCCGAAGATTATCGCGGCCCTCCCATGTGGAGGATTATATTCCTATTATAGGCGACGGAATCGGTCGTAGGGGTTGCCGGGGCGGTGCGTGGGTGGGCGCTGATGAGGGAATAGGCGGATTGCCGAAGGCGCCTGAGCGGGTGGATGATCCCTCCGTCTCAGGGAGCCCCGGACATGAGCGAAACCCATCTCGATCTCGACAGCCTCTCCAGGCGCTGGCTCGACAAGGCGGCGGGGGAGCTGCCGCCGCTGGAGAAACAGGCGCTGGGCCATGCGGCTCGGCGTCGGCCGGTGTCCCGGGACATCAACCGGGCCTATGACGACAAGGCGTCCCTGGGCGAGCGGCTGGCCGACCGGGTGGCGGCGTTCGGCGGATCATGGACCTTCATCGGCCTGTTCGGGGTGTTCCTGGCGGTTTGGACCGCGCTGAATCTGATCCTGGGGCGAGGCGCGTTCGACCCCTATCCCTTCATCTTCCTGAACCTGATGCTGTCCATGGTGGCGGCTCTGCAGGCGCCGGTGATCATGATGAGCCAGAACCGCCAGGCGGCGAAGGATCGGCTGGACGCGGCCAACGACTATCAGGTCAATCTCAAGGCCGAAATTGAGATCATGGCCCTGCACGACAAGCTGGAGATGATCCGCAACGAGCAGCTTCAATCCATCATCGAGCGCCAGAACGAGCAACTGGAGCTGATGCGGCGGATGCTGGACGAGCGAACGGCCCGCTGAGGGGTCAGCGGGCCGTCGCGGTCGGTTCGTAAGTGCGGATCAGCCGGCCGCGATGACGCCGCAGGCGACGCGGTCGCCGGCCCCGCCGATGGGCTGGCTCTGATAGTCGTCGGCATTGGCGTGGATGACGATGGCCGAACCGTCGCCGTCCAGCAGGTGCACGCCGGGACCGGCGTCGGCCAGACGGGCGAAGGGAGTGAAGATCTCGGCCATGGCGCGGCCGTCCTGGCCGGCCCAGATGTTGGGCAGGTCGCCGCTGTCGTCGGCGTCGGCGTTCAGCAGGCCGTGGGTCGGGGCGTCCTCGCCCATGTGGATGTGGCCGCCGGCGCTCTCGAAGGCCGGACCGTCACAGGTGCCGACCTGGTGCAGGTGAATGCCGTGCCAGCCGGGGGTGAGGCCCGTCGCCTCGACGGTCATGACCAGACCCTGAGACCCCTGACGGATGTTGACGCTGCCCGCGTCGCCGCCCTCGGCGGTGCGCAGGGGCACGGTGGCCGAGGCCCCGACCGGCGCGCGCGCCACGGTCGGGGCGGTGGGCGAAGGCGTGGTCGCGGCCGGATCGGCGGCGGGCGCGGCGGCCTCCTCGGCGGTGCAGGCGGCCAGCGTCAGGCCGGAAACGGCGGCGAGGGCGAAGAGGGTGCGCATTGAGCTTTCTCCAGATGGCGAAGCGGGCGGCGAAAGGCCCGCGTTTCTTTGCTTTGAGGGGCTGGGACTGCTAACTGTCGGGGTCCGGATAGCGTTCCGATTCCCGGCCCAGAAGCAGCCTCAAAAGACCCCCCTTGACCGACGATTCCCACATCGACGCCCCGACCCCGGGCGGGCCTTCAGACATCGCCCCGATCTCCATCGAGGACGAACTGCGCAGGTCCTACCTCGACTATGCGATGAGCGTGATTGTGTCGCGCGCCCTGCCCGACGCGCGCGACGGCCTGAAGCCCGTGCACCGGCGCATCCTGTATTCGATGCACGACCTGGGGATGGAGCCGAACCGGTCCTATTCGAAATGCGCCCGCGTGGTCGGCGACGTGCTGGGCCGGTTCCATCCGCACGGGGATCAGTCGGTCTATATGGCCCTGGTGCGCATGGCCCAGCCGTTCTCTATGGGGCTGATGCTGGTCGACGGGCAGGGCAACTTCGGCTCGGTTGACGGCGATATGCCGGCCTCGATGCGATACACGGAATCGCGCATGGCTCCGGCGGCCGTGGCCTTGCTGGCCGACATCGACAAGGACACCGTCGACTTCCAGCCGAACTATGACGAAAAGGAGCTGGAGCCCGTCGTCCTGCCGGCGCGGTATCCGAACCTGCTGGTCAACGGCGCCGGCGGCATCGCTGTCGGCATGGCCACCAACATTCCGCCGCATAATCTGGGCGAGATCGTCGACGCCTGCGTGGCGGTGCTGGACGACCCCGACATCGGTCACGACCAGCTGCTGGACATCGTGCCGGGCCCGGACTTTCCCACCGGCGGCGAGATCATGGGCCGCACGGGCGCGCGCAACGCCCTGCTGGACGGTCGCGGTTCGGTGGTGGTGCGCGGCAAGGCCTCGATCGAGGAGATCCGCAAGGATCGCGAAGCCATCGTGATCACCGAGATCCCGTTCCAGGTGAACAAACAGACCCTGATCGAGCGCATCGCCGAGATGGTGCGTGAAAAGCGGCTGGAGGGCATTTCCGACGTTCGCGACGAATCCAGCCGCCAGGGCATGCGCATCGTCATCGAGCTGAAGCGCGACGCCTCGGGCGACGTGGTGCTGAACCAGCTGTATCGCTACACGGCGCTGCAGAGTTCGTTCGGCGTCAACATGCTGGCGCTGAACCGCGGCCGGCCCGAACAGATGGGCCTGCGCGCCCTGATCGACGCCTTTCTGGAGTTCCGCGAAGAGGTCGTCGTCCGGCGCATCAAGTACGAGCTGGCCAAGGCGCGCGACCGCGGCCACGTGCTGGTCGGCCTGGCCACCGCCGTCGCCAACATCGACGAGGTGATCCACATCATCCGCTCCTCGGCCGATCCCGCGGAGGCGCGCGAGCGGCTGCAGGGCAAGCCGTGGCCGGTGGGCGACATGATCGCCCTGGTCGAGCTGATCGCCGACCCGCGCTCGATCGTCATCGACGGCGACAAGCTGCGTCTGACCGACGAACAGGCCCGCGCCATCCTGGCCCTGACGCTCAGCCGCCTGACCGGCCTGGGCCGCGACGAGATCATGGGCGAGGCCCGCAGCCTGGCCGACACCATCCAGAGCCACCTGACCCTGCTCAGTGACCGTAAGCACATCATCGCCCTGATCCGCGACGACCTGCTCGCCGTGCGCGCCGAGTTCGCCGTGCCGCGCCGCACCGTTATCGGCGAGGGCGACGGCGACATGGAGGACGAGGACCTGATCCCGCGCGAGGACATGGTCGTCACCGTCACCCATACCGGCTACGTCAAGCGCGTCGCCCTGAACGCCTATCGAACCCAGCATCGCGGCGGCAAGGGCAAGTCCGGCATGCGGATGAAGGACGAGGACGCCATCACCGGCGTGTTCTCGGCCTCGACCCACGCACCCGTTCTGTTCTTCGCCACCAATGGAAAGGCCTACAAGCTCAAGGTCTGGAGGCTGCCGCTGGGCGGCCCGACCTCGCGTGGCAAGGCATTCGTGAATCTGCTGCCGATCGAGCCCGGCGACTCGATCATGAACGTGCTGCCGCTGCCCGAGGACGAAGCCGACTGGGCGAACTACGACATCATGTTCGCCACCAAGTCCGGCGACGTGCGGCGCAACAAGCTCAGCGACTTCGCCACGGTGAACCGCGCCGGCAAGATCGCCATGAAGCTGGAGGACGGCGACCACATGGTCGGCGTGGCCCTGTGCACCGGCGAGGACGACATCCTGCTGACCACCGCCCGCGGTCAGGCCATCCGCTTCAAGGCCGACGACGTGCGCGTTTTCAAGGGCCGCGATTCGACCGGCGTGCGCGGCGTGCGTCTGCAGGAGGACGACGCGGTCATCTCCATGGCGGTGCTCGCGCGCGTCGATGCGACGCCGGAAGAGCGCGCCGCCTACGTCAAACACGCCAACGCCATGCGCCGCGCGGTCGAGGGCGCCGACGATGAGGTCCCGGTCGCCGGGACCTCGGACGACGACGCGGGCGATCCGGTCGCCGAAGACGCCGTGCTGAGTCTGGAGCGCATCGCCGAATTGGGCGCGGCCGAACAGTTCATCCTAACGGTCACCGACACGGGCTTCGGCAAGCGGACCTCCGCCTACGAATATCGTCGCACCGGCCGGGGCGGTAAGGGGCTGACGGCCCACGGTCTGGGCGGTCGCGCCGGTTCGCGCCTGGCCGCCGCCTTCCCGATCGAGGAGTCCGACGAACTGCTGCTTGTCACCTCGGGCGGCCAGATGATCCGTACCCGCGTCGACAAGGTCCGCATCGTCGGCCGCGCCAGCCAGGGCGTCACGGTGTTCCGCACCGCCGAGGGCGAGCGTGTGGTCTCGGTCGAACGCCTGCCGGAAGCGGCTGGCGACGGCGAAGACGGCCCCGAGGTCGATGATGGCGAGGGCGGCGAGGGCTGATCATCCGCCGTTATTCGGTGGGCCAGGCTCCTAGGCGGATTTCGGTGTCGCCTTCGCCTTCACGGCGGGCTTCTTCTTCGCCGCAGGCTTCTTCTTGGCCGCCGGTTTCTTGGCCGCGCCCTTCTTCGCCGGCGCCGAGGCGGCCTTGGCCGCGATGAGGGGGAGGGCCTCCTCCATCGTCAGGGCCTCGGGATCCATGCCCTTTGGCAGGGTGGCGTTGATCTTGCCCGACTTCACATAGGGGCCGAAGCGCCCGGCCATCACCTGAACCGGCTCGCCCGTCTCCGGGTGGTCGCCCAGCGCCTTCAGCGGCGCCGCCGCCGAGCCGCGTCCCGGCCGTCCGGCGCGCTTTTCGGCCAACAGCGCCACGGCGCGGTTCAGTCCGACCTCGAACACCTCCTCGATGTCCGAGACATTGGCGTAGGTGCCGGCGTGCTGGACGAAGGGCCCATAACGCCCCAGCCCGGCGGTGATCATCTTGCCGTCCTCGGGGTGCGGCCCGACCTCGCGCGGCAGGGTCAGCAGACGCAGCGCCTTCTCCAGATCCATGCCGCCCGGCGTCCAGCCCTTGGGCAGGGACGAGCGTTTCGGCTTCTCAGCACCTGGCGGGGTGGTCTCCACATAGGGGCCGAAGCGGCCGATCTTCAGCTCCACCGGCTGGCCGGTCTCCGGGTCGACGCCCAGCTGGCGATCGCCGCCTTCGGCGGACCCATCGGTCGCATCGGGAGAGGCCACGGGGCGGGTGTAGCGGCACTCGGGATATCGCGAGCAGCCGATGAAGGCGCCGAAGCGGCTGGTCTTCAGGCTCAGCTGGCCCTCGTGGCACAGCGGGCATTCCCGCGGGTCGGAGCCGTCACCCTTGTCCGGGAAGATGTGCGGGCCCAGCGCCTCGTTCAGGTGATCGAGAATGGCCGAGGTGCGCAGCTCGCCGGCCGCCTGGGTCGCCGCATGGAAGTCGGTCCAGAAGTCGCGCAGCAGCACCTTCCAGTTCAGATCGCCCGCCGACACCTCGTCCAGCCGGGTCTCCAGGGCGGCGGTGAAGTCGTACTCCACCCAACGGGCGAAGAACTGTTCCAGAAACGCCGTGACCAGCCGCCCCTTGTCCTCGGGATAGAAGCGGTTCTTGTCCATGCGGACATATTCGCGGTCGCGCAGGGTGGTCAGGATCGAGGCGTAGGTGGAGGGCCGGCCAATGCCCAGCTCCTCCAGCTTCTTGACCAGGGTGGCCTCGGAGAAGCGCGGCGGCGGCTCGGTGAAATGCTGCTCGGTGCGGATCGCTTCGGGCTTGGCCGTTGCGCCTTCCTTGAGCGCCGGCAGGCGGGTGGAGTCGTCGTCCTCCTCGCTCTCGGCGCCCTTCTGACGCTCGTCGCGGCCCTCTTCGTACACGGCCATGAAGCCGTCGAAGGCGACCACCTGGCCGGTGGCGCGCAGACCCGTCTGGCCGTCGGCGCTCTCGATCTCGACCGTGGTGCGGTCCAGACGGGCGTTCTCCATCTGGCTGGCGACCATTCGCTTCCAGATCAGCTCATAGAGCCGCGCCAGATCGCTCTCCAGGCGCAGGGTCTCGGGCGCGCGGGCGATGTTGGTCGGGCGGATGGCCTCGTGCGCCTCCTGGGCGTTCTTGGCCTTGGACTTGTAGTAGCGGGGCTCACCCGGGACATAGGCGGGGCCGAAACGCTGGCCGACCACCTCGCGCGCCTGGGCGATGCCCTCGGGCGAGACGAACAGGCCGTCGGTCCGCATATAGGTGATCAGGCCGCCCTGATCGTCGACGCCCTCGTACAGCTTCTGGGCCGCCTGCATGGTGCGCTGGGCGGTGAAGCCGAGCTTGCGAGATGCTTCCTGTTGCAGGGTCGAGGTGGTGAAGGGCGGGGCAGGGCTGCGCTTGACCGGCTTCTTCTCGATGGCGCGGATCGACAGGCTGGCGGCCTCGATCGCCGAGCGGGCAGCCGAGGCGGTGGCCTCGTCCTTGATGTCCAGCCGCTGCACGCGCTTGCCGGCGTGCTTGACCAGTCGAGCGGTGAAGGGCGGGCTGTCGGCGGTGACGTCGGCCTCGACCGACCAGTATTCCTGGGCCCGGAACCGCTCGATCTCCATCTCGCGATCGACGACGATGCGAAGGGCGACGGATTGCACGCGCCCCGCCGAGCGGGCGCCGGGAAGCTTGCGCCACAGCACCGGCGACAGGGTGAAGCCGACCAGATAGTCCAGCGCGCGGCGGGCCAGATAGGCCTCGACCAGCTCCATATCCAGCTGGCGCGGATTGGCCATGGCGTCCAGCACGGCGCTCTTGGTGATGGCGTTGAAGGTGACACGCTGGACGTCGGTGTCCTTCAGCGCCTTCTTCTTGGTCAGCACCTCCAGCACGTGCCAGCTGATCGCCTCGCCTTCGCGGTCGGGGTCGGTGGCCAGGATGACGCGATCGGCCTTCTTGGCGGCCTCGGCGATCTCGGACAGGCGCTTGGAGGCCCGCGCATCGACCTCCCAGCTCATGGCGAAGTCGTCGTCGGGCAGGACCGAGCCATCCTTGGACGGCAGGTCGCGCACGTGACCGTAGGAGGCCAGCACCTGATAGTCCGAGCCGAGGTATTTGTTGATGGTCTTGGCCTTGGCCGGGCTTTCGACGATGACGAGTTGCATGAATTCGGGGGTCCGGCTGAAAAAGCGCGCGAACGTGGTGGCCACGACCCGGCGTGTCAATGCGGTGTCTTTATAGTGTGAAGCTGATCTAAGCCCGTTTCCGCGGCGAAGGCCGGGGTCCAGGTGGGTCTGCGTGAGCTCGTGGTGAAGGCTTGCGCTCGTGGCCCTGGGCCCCGGCCTTCGCCGGGGAGGCGGGGATAAGGATGCGTTTGCACCACCCCTGAACCTCGCTAAGACGCCCCAATGAGCCCTCGCCTGCGCCCCGTCCCCTTCGACCTCGGTCCGGTCCATTTCGTCGGCATCGGCGGCATCGGCATGAGCGGCATCGCCGAGATCATGCTCAAGATCGGCTACAAGGTTCAGGGCTCCGACGCCAAGGCCTCGACCAACACCCAGCGTCTCGAAAGCCTGGGCGCGACCATCCACATTGGCCATGACGCCGAACAGATCGGCGACGACGTCTCGGCGGTGGTCTATTCGACCGCGGTCAAGATGGACAACCCCGAGCTCCGCGCCGCGCGCGAGCGCCGCATCCCCCTGGTCCGCCGCGCCGAGATGCTGGCGGAGCTGATGCGGCTGCAGTTCTCGATCGGGGTGGCGGGCACCCACGGCAAGACCACCACCACCTCCATGGTCGCGGCGGTGCTGGACGCGGGCGGCATGGACCCGACCATCGTCAACGGCGGCATCATCAACGCCTATGGCGCCAACGCCAAGGTGGGCGAGGGCGACTGGATCGTGGTCGAGGCCGACGAGTCGGACGGCAGCTTCCTGCGCCTCAAGTCGACCGTGGCGATCGTCACCAACATCGACCCCGAGCACCTAGACCACTACGGCGATTTTGACGGGGTGCGGAAAGCCTTCGTCGATTTCGTCGAGAACACGCCCTTCTACGGCTTCGCCGCCGTCTGCCTGGACCACCCCGAGGTCCAGCGGCTGGTCGCCCAGATCGATAACCGGCGGCTGATCACCTATGGCCATAGCCCCCAGGCCATGGTCCGGGCCGAGAACGTCCGCATGGCCGCCGACGGCGCCCGCTTCGACGTCGTCATCCAGGGCCAGGGGCTGGCCGCGCTCGACACGCCCCAGCGGATGGAGAACCTGCATCTGCCCATGACCGGCGGGCACAATGTCGCCAATGCGCTGGCCGCCATCGCCGTGGCGCGCGAGCTGGAGGTCACCGAGGACGCCATCCGTCAGGGCCTGGCCGGCTTCGGCGGGGTGCGTCGGCGCTTCACCACTACGGGCATCGTCAACGGCGTCCGCATCGTCGACGACTACGGCCACCACCCGGTCGAGATCGCCGCCGTGCTCAAGGCCGCCCGCGAGGTGACGCAAGGGGCGGGGGAGGGCGAGGACCACGGTCGCGTCATCGCCGTGGTCCAGCCGCACCGCTTCACCCGCCTGCGCGACCTGATGGACGACTTCTCCACCTGTTTCGGCGATGCGGACTCGGTGTTCGTCGCCGATGTCTATCCGGCCGGTGAGACGCCGATCGAGGGCGTGGACAAGGACGCCCTGGTCGAAGGCGTCCGCCGCTTCGGCCACCGCCGCGTCTCGGCTCTGGCCTCGGTCGACGACCTGCCCGCCATGATCGCCGAGGAGGCCAAGCCGGGCGACCTGGTCGTCTTCCTCGGCGCCGGTGATATCACCCAGTGGGCCTATGCGCTTCCGGGGCAGTTGGAGGGGCTAGGGTGAGCGAGGCGAGCGTCCACCTTCTTGAAACCCTTGGCTCCGTCCAAGCACCGGGCGCGGACGCTGACATCATGTTTCTCGGCAGCAACCCGCGCGAGACCTTGGCGCATTACCGACTGCTTTTTCCGACCCTTGTCGCCTACAGGGGCGGTCTATTTGTAGAGCCGGCGTTCGACCGCAGCTTGGTAGACGGCCTTCTTGACCAGTCCGAGTTCGACGGCGGCGTCGTTGACATCGCCACCGCAGAGGAAGCCACCAACGGCGTAGGCCTTCTCTACGAAGGCGAGAAACCGGATGAGCCGGTTTTTCATGCGGAGATTGCGCGGGCCAACGCGGAAGCCATCGGCTGGGTCTGGCGGCGTTGGATCCTGGAAACCTACGGCCGCGAAGTCGAGGTGGTCACGGCGATTGAAGGCCCGGATTGCTGCTACGTCACCTTCCGGTCAGTTTCGACGGAGGCACCGCGTTGAGTTGGCGACACAGTCTACCTCAGGTGCGCGGCAAGCTGCTGCAAGATGAGCCGCTCGGCCCCTACACCTGGTTCCGGGTCGGCGGCGCGGCCGACGCCCTGTTGATCCCGGCCGACGCCGACGATCTGACGGATTTCCTCAAAGAACTGGACCCGGCCGTACCCGTCACCGTGCTGGGAGTCGGCTCCAATGTCATCGTGCGCGACGGCGGGGTCGAGGGCGTAGTCATCCGCCTGGCCGGCCGGGCCTGGGCCCAGATCACCGCCGAGGGCGACACGGTGACCGCCGGCGCCGGCGCGCTGGACGCCATGGTCGCCAAGGCCAGCGCCAGGGCCGGGATCGCCGGGCTGGAGTTCTACGCCGGCATCCCCGGAACCATCGGCGGCGCCCTGACCATGAACGCCGGCTGCTACGGCTCGGAGACCCGCGACGTCCTCGTCTCCGCCTGGGGCCTTAACCGGGCGGGCGAGCGGGTGGATTATGCGCTGGCCGACTTCGGCTACACCTATCGCCATTCCGAGGCCCCGGCCGAGATCATCTGGGTTGAGGCGACCTATCGCGGCAACCCCGACGCGCCCGAGGCCGTCGCCGCGCGCATCGCCGAGATCACCAGCCGCCGCGAACAGACCCAGCCGATCCGCGAGAAGACCGGCGGCTCGACCTTCAAGAACCCGCCCGGCCATTCCTCCTGGAAACTTGTCGATGAGGCGGGCTGGCGCGGCAGGTTGCACGCCGAAACCGGCGGCGGCGCCAAGTTCTCCGAGCTGCATTCCAACTTCATGATCAACCCCGGCGAGGCCACCGCCGCCGACATCGAAGGCCTGGGCGAGGCCGTTCGCGCCGACGTTCTGGCCAAGACCGGCGTGCAGCTGGACTGGGAAATCAAGCGCATCGGGCGGCCGCCGTCCGACGCTGGCCAAGATCTGGAGCCACGATGAGCTTTTTCCTCTACGCTCTTTCGGCTCTGTCCCTGGCCGGGGTTCAGCAAACCGCCGCGGAGTTGCCGGCCGCGCCGACCGGCTGGTCGCGGCAGGACGCCGAAACCCTCGTCTTCCAAGGCCGCATCACCGAAGCGTCGCGCGACGCCTTCTCAGACCTGATCGACGGCGCGACCAGAACCGTCATCGTCACCTCGAGGGGCGGGGACGCGGACGCCGCGCTCGACATCGCCAACGCCATCCGCGACCGCGATCTGGACGTGGTCGTGCGTGGGCACTGCATCTCCAGCTGCGCCAACTACCTGTTCCTCGCCGGTCGTCGGAAAATCGTCGAGGCGGATTCCTTCCTCGGCTTTCACGGCACCCTGACGTCCATGAACCTGGACCGGCAGATCGCCCGGATGACCGAGGCCGCGCAGGCCGGCGGGATGAGCGCGGATGAGATCACCGCCGAGGCCGAGTCCATGAGGGCGACCATTGAGGGCTATCGCACGCGCGAGAGCGCCTTTGCGCAACGGATCGGTTTCGAGCCTGCCCTGCTGATCGACACCGGCTTTGAGCGCCTGACGGCCGAAGAGAGGGCGCGCCTGCCGGACGGAGACCCCGTGCTGTTCCCGTCGGCCGAGCTTCTGGCGCGCTGTTACGGCGTTTCGGGAGTGGAGGACCGAGCTCGTGCGGATGACCCCGATCTGGAAACGCTAGCAGAGCGGGCCGCGCCTGGACTGGGTATCGCGGTGCTGGGCGATGACTGGCTGCCAGTCTGCGATTGAGGGCGACCAGGACGATATCGCCCGGCGCGGAAAACCTCAGGCGAATCGTCCTTGGTAAACTCGCCGTAAACCTTGATGGGGCGATCTAGGCGGCCGGCCGTCCGCTTTCCTCGTCGAGTTCCCGCATCCGCATGTCCCGCCCGCTCTCCGAGCTTCATGTCGCCGTCCTGATGGGCGGACTGTCGTCCGAGCGCGAGGTGTCGCTGTCGTCCGGCCGCATGTGCGCCGAGGCGCTGGAAGGGCAGGTCGCGCGGGTCAGCCGCGTCGACGCCGGCCGCGACCTGGCCCAGGTCCTGGCCGAGCTGAAGCCCGATGTCGCCTTCAATGCGCTCCACGGCGTCTGGGGCGAGGACGGCTGTGTCCAGGGCGTGCTCGAGACCCTGGCCATTCCCTACACCCACTCCGGCGTGCTGGCCTCGGCGCTGGCCATGGACAAGCATCGGTCCAAGGCCGTGCTGGCGGGGGCGGGGGTCGTGGTGCCCGGCGGCGGCCTGTTCGACCGCCGCGCCGTGGCCGCCGGTCACGTCATCGACCCGCCCTATGTGATCAAGCCCAACGCCGAGGGGTCCTCGGTCGGGGTCTATCTGGTGCGCCAGGGCGAGACGCCCGTCGCAGCGGTCGGCGCCGACGACTGGACCTATGGCGAGCAGGTCATGGTCGAGCCCTTCATCGCCGGGCGCGAGCTGTGCGTCACCGTGCTGGGCGAGGCGAGCGGTCCCCGCGCCCTGACCGTGACCGACATCACGCCGGTGAAAGGCTTCTACGACTATGAAGCCAAATACGCGCCGGGCGGCTCGATCCATCAGCTGCCGGCCGACATCCCGCCCGCCGTCTTTGAGCGCTGCCTGCGCGAGGCTGAGCTGGCCCATACGGCCATGGGCTGTCGCGGTGTGACCCGGACCGACTTCCGCTATGGCGCCGAGCGCGACCTGCTGGTGGTGCTGGAGATCAACACCCAGCCCGGCATGACCCCGACCTCACTGGCCCCCGAACAGGCGGCCCATGTCGGCATGGACTATCCGGCCCTGGTCCGGTGGATGGTGGAGGACGCCTCATGCCGGCGGTAGTGCGCGGCGGTCGCCGTCAGTCCGGGCCCAAGGGCCGCGCGCCCGCCCCACGCGGACGCGGCCCCGCCGCCGTGCCGGGCAAGGTCTCGGCCGTCGGACGCGTCGACATGAGCCCTCGCGCGGTGATCATCAGCGCCGTGGCCGGCGTGCTGCTGCTGGGCGGCGTGCTGTTCACCGGCGCCCGCGCCGACCGCATCGGCGCCGCCGTTTCGCACAAGGTCGACACCACTCTTGGCGGCATGGGCCTCAGGCTCCAGCGCGTGCACCTACAGGGCGCCTCGCCCGAGGCCTCGGCCGCCATCCGCGCCGCCCTGCCGCTGCAGCCCGGCCAACCGATCACCGGCCTGGACCTCGACGCGCTCAAGGCGGCGGTCGAACAGGTCGGCTGGGTGCGCGAGGCCACGGTGGTGCGGTTGCTGCCTGACACCCTGATCGTCTCGGTCGTCGAGCACGACCGCATGGCCGTGTGGCAGACCGCCGGCCAGGCCTATGTCGTCGACCCCCAGGGCAATGTCATTCCCGGCGCCGATCCCGGCCGCCATCCCGAGCTTCCCCTGATCGTCGGTGCCGGCGCGGATCAGGCGGCGGCCGAGATCCTGCCCCTGATCGCCCAGCGGCCCCGGCTGATGGAACGCACCGAGGCGCTGGTGCGGGTCGATCAGCGACGCTGGGACGTGCGGCTGAAGGACGGATCGGTGATCCAGCTGCCCGCCATTGATGAGGAGGCGGCGCTGATCCAGCTGGACGCCCTGGATCAGCGCGAGCGGCTGCTCGACCTCGGTTTCGCCCGGGTCGATCTGCGTTCGCCGGAAGCGGTGGCCATTCGCCCGGGTCGGGACGCGGGGTCGGTATGAGAATTCAAGGGATGCGGGTCGGTCGATGAAGAAGGATAAGGGACAGACGGTCGAGGCGCGGCTGGGCATGACCGCCGCCCACGCGCGCGCGCCGGTGGTGGCCTCGCTGGACCTGGGCCAGACCAAGGTCGCCTGTTTCATCATGACGCCCGAGGGCGTGCGCCACGCCGATCGGACCATCCGCGTCGCCGGCGTCGGCCATGTTCAGTCGCGCGGCGTCCGGGGCGGGGCCATCGTCGACATGGACGAGGCCGCCGCCGCCATCGGCCAGGCGGTCGAGCGCGCCGAGCGCGCCGCCGGCGCGCCGGTCTCCGGCGTGGTCGTCACCACCGCCATCGGCCAGATGCAGGGCCACCGGGTGAAGACCCGCGTCTCCCTGGGCAGCCAGCCGATCGGCGACGCCGACCTGGCCCGCGCCATCGCCTCCGGTCTGGATCAGCTGCGCTTCCCCAATCGCCGCCCCATCCACGTCCTGCCGATCGGCTGGTCGGTCGATGGCGCTCGCGGCGTGCGCGACCCGCGCCAGATGAAGGGCTCTGCCCTGGGTCTCGACCTGATGGTGGTGTCGATGTCCGAGGGCGTATTCGCCTCTCTCAGCCACTGTATTGAACTGGCCCACCTGGACCTGCAGGGCGTGGCGGCCGCGCCGGTGGTGTCGTCCCTGGCGGCGCTGGAGGAGGACGAGATGGAGCTGGGGGCCGTCTGTATCGACATGGGCGGCGGCTCGACCTCGGCGGCTCTGTGGGGCGGCGGCGCGCTGCTGCACGTCGAGACGCTGGGTGTCGGCGGCGACCATGTAACCTCCGATATCGCTCGCGGTCTGTCGACCAGCCGCGCGGGCGCGGAGAGGCTCAAGACGCTGCACGGCTCGGCCATGGCCAGCGCCAACGAAGACCGCGAGACGCTCGAGGCCCCGCCGCGCGGCGAGGACCCCTCGGCCGGCCCCGTCTATGTCCCCCGGGCAATGCTCAAGACCGTGATCGCCCCGCGCGTCGAGGAGACGCTGGAGATGCTGCGCGACCGGCTGCGGTCGTCGGGCGCGGGCCTGGACCCCGGCATGGGCGTGGTCCTGACCGGCGGCGCCAGCCAGCTGAACGGCGTGCGCGAGTTGGCCGTGCGGGTGTTCGACCGCCCGGTCCGCCTGGGTCGCCCCCAGCGCGCGCCGCACCTAGCCGACGCCGCCTCGGGCCCGGCCTTCTGCGCCGCCTCCGGCGTGCTGCTGCGGGCCGCCTATGGTCCGCGCGAGGCCGTCTCGGCCCGCAAGCTGATGGCCCGCCAGATCACCGCCGCCGACGCGCCCCGCGTCCAGAGCCGCTCTGTCCTCGGCCGCGCGGCCGGATGGCTTAGGGAGAATCTCTAGCCGGCGAGCACGGCCCGCGCCGCTCGGGCGTCGGCGTCGATCTGGGCCTTGAGGGCGTCGAGGTCCTCGAAGGTCTGCTCACCGCGCAGTAGCGCGACGAGCTCGGTCTCGATGGTCTGGCCGTAGAGGTCGCCGGAGAAGTCGAACAGCCACACCTCGAGAAGGGGCTGATCCAGCTTGAACATCGGTCGGACGCCCAGGCTGGCGACGCCGTCGATCACCCGGCCGTCGGCCAGGCGCGTCCGGGTGGCGTAGACGCCGTAGGCCGGACGCATGTAGTCGCCCAACGCCGCATTGGCGGTCGGGACGCCGATCTGACGGCCGCGCTTGTCGCCGTGGATCACCTCGCCCTCGATGGCGAAGGGCCGGCCCAGGATGGCGCGGGCCCGCGCCATGTCCCCGGCGTGGACCGCCTCGCGCACCGCGCTGGACGACAGCTTCAGCCCGTCCCGGTCGTCGCGGCGCGGGGTGACCGAGACGGTGAAGCCCAGCGCCTCGCCCTCGCGCGTGAGGGCCTCCGGACTGCCGGAGCGGCCCTTGCCGTAGGTGAAGTCAAATCCGACCGCGACGTGGCGCACGCCCAAGCCTTCGGCCAGCACCCGGCGGGCGAACGCGCCGTCCGTCATGGCCGCCATCTCGGCGTCGAACGGCAACAGGTAGGCGATCTCCACCCCCTCGGCGGCCAGCGCGCGCAGCAGCTGGGCCTCGGTCATCAGGGCGAAGGGGGCGGCGTCGGGCTGGAACCAGCGGCGCGGGTGAGGGTCGAAGGTGACCACCCCAAGCGGGGCGCCGAGCCGTTCGGCCGCCGCGCGGGCCTCGGCGATCACCGCCTGATGTCCCCGGTGCACGCCGTCGAAGGCGCCGATGGCCACGGCCGCGCCCCGGTCGGCGGCGGGCAGGTCGCGCCAGTCGCGGACCACGCGGAGGGTCAAAGCCTTCAGCCCTTTGCCGGCCGGCGGCGACGCGGGACGCGGACCAGGGCCTCGCCATCCATGATCAGCTGGCCGTCGACATAGCCCTCGCAGCTGAGCGTGACGCGCGCGCTCTCCTCATCCACCGCCGCCACGGTGACCTTGGCCACCACCACGTCGCCGATCTTGACCGGCCGGTGGAAGGCCAGGGTCTGGCTCAGGTAGATGGCGCCGGCGCCGGGCAGGATGGTGCCGACCACCGCCGATCCGAAGCTGGCGGACAGCAGGCCATGCGCGATCCGCCCGCGATAGGCGGTCTTGGCCGCATAGGCTTCGTCCATGTGCACGGGATTGAAGTCGTCCGACGCCTCGGCGAAGCGCTGGATCCGCTCCTCGGTGACGGTGACCGGCTTCTCGGCGCTCATGCCGACCGAGAGCTCTTCCAGGATGTATCCGCCCGAGGGGTGCTGTCCGACCATGTCGCGGTTTAGCGCCGCAGGGGGGAGGGGGGAAGCCTCACCAGGTCAGCTCAAGCATGGCGTAGCGAGCGTAGGTCGTCTCGGCCCTGAGAAGATCGGCGGCCTTTTCGGCGTCGACAAGGTCGTCCTGACCCCGCGCGGCGCCGCCGTGGATGCCCGAGGCGATGAACAAACAATCCAGGCCTTGGGCGTTGGCGCCGCGCACGTCGGTGACCACCCCGTCGCCGATGCACAGCACGCGCGAGCGATCGACCGAGCGGCCGAGCAAGGCCTCGGCCTCCTTGATCGCGAGGTCGTAGATCGGCCCGTGCGGCTTGCCGGCCATGGTCACCCGGCCGCCCATGGCGGCGTAGAGCTGGGCCAGGGCGCCGCCGCAATAGATCAGCCTGTCGCCCTTCTGCACGACGATGTCGGGGTTGGCGCAGATCATCTCCAGATCGCGCGCGACGGCGCCCTCGAACCGCGCGCGATAGTCCTCGGGCGTCTCGGTCGCGTCATCATAGGGGCCGGTGCAGGAGATCAGGGCCGCCTCATCCGGCGCAGCGGTGAGCACCACGCCGGTGCCTTCGTAGAGCACATTGTCCCGCTCCGGCCCGATGGCCCAGGCGGGGCCCGGGGACCGGCGCGCTAGCTCGGCCCGTGTGGCGTCGCCCGAGGTGACGAAGGCTCGCCAGGCCCCGCGCGGGACATTCAGCCCGTCCAGCTGGGCGACCACATCCTGGGACGGGCGCGGCGAGTTGGAGATCAGCACGACCTGGCCATGCCCTTCGGCCTGGAAGCGGGTCAGCGCCTCCAGCGGCGCCGGCCAGCTTTCGCGGCCATTGTGGATGACCCCCCAGACGTCACACAGCAGGACGTCATAGCGGTCGGCGATCTCGGACAGGCCGATCAGGGCGTGGGGCGCGGTCATGGGGGCCAGATCGCGTTTCCGGGCGGCGGGCGCAACCCCGGTTCCCGCGCAGCCCCGGCCGTGCCACCTTCGCTGTCTGACTCGCAGAGGGGAGCCCGCCGATGATCCGCACCGCCCTGGCCGCCGCCGCCGTTCTCGCCGCCGCCCATCCCGCGGCCGCCCAGGACGAGGCTCGCGTGCGGGAGATCCTGCGCACCACCCCCCTGATCGACGGCCACAATGACCTGCCCTGGGCGCTCAGGGGCGAGTGGGGCAATGACCCCTATCGCGCCGACCTGACGCGGGACCACGTCGACACCGATCCCCTGCTGCACACCGACATCCCCCGCCTGCGCGCCGGCGGCGTGGGCGGCCAGTTCTGGTCGGTCTATGTGCCGGCCTCCCTGATGCCGCAGGAGGCGGTGCAGGCCACCTTCGAGCAGATCGACACGGTGCGCCGCATCCTGGCCGCCCACCCCGATGTCTTCGAATGGGCGACCACCGCCGACGACATCGAGCGCATCCACCGCGAGGGCCGGGTGGCCTCCCTGGTCGGGATGGAGGGCGGCTATTCGATCAACGATTCGCTGGGCCTGCTGCGCGAATTCCACGCGGCGGGGGCCCGCTACATGACCCTGACCCATTCGCGCACCACCACCTGGGCCGACAGCGCCACGGACGCGCCCCAGCACGGCGGCCTGTCGCCCTTCGGCGAGGCGGTGGTGCGGGAGATGAACCGCCTGGGCATGATGGTCGATCTCAGTCACGTCTCGGAGGAGACGATGATGGATGCGCTGCGCGTGTCCGAGGCGCCGGTGATCTTCTCCCACTCCTCGGCGCGCGGCGTGACGGATCATCCCCGGAACGTGCCCGACACCGTGCTGCGTCAGATGCCCCAGGATGGGGGCGTGGTCATGGTCACCTTCGTGCCCGGCTTTATCAATGAACAGGTGCGCGCCTGGGGCGCGGCGCGGGCGGCAGAGAGCGCTCGGCTGACATCGCTTCATCCCGGCGATCCCGGCGCGGTGACGCGCGGACTGGAAACCTGGAGCGCCGCCAACCCGACGCCCACGGCCGGGATCGACGACGTCGTGGCCCACATCGAGCATGTCCGTGACGTCGCCGGCATCGACCACGTCGGCATCGGCGGCGACTTTGACGGCATCACCAGCCTGCCCGACGGCATGACCGGCGTGGACGCCTATCCGCCCCTGCTGGCCGCCCTGATGGCGCGCGGCTGGTCCGAGGCCGACATCCGAAAGCTGGCCGGCGAGAACATCCTGCGGGTGATGCGCGCCGTGGAAGCGGTCGCCGCCTCGAAACGCGGCGAGCGACCGAGCCTGGCGACGATCGAGGAGTAAGGCCGACATCTGTCGGGGCGGCGTGGGCGGAGGGGACGTCTCATCCGCAGAGGGTGAGCGCCGAGGCCGTGGGCCCGAGCCTGTCATCGGAATCTCACGCAAGCCCTCCTGGGCCCCGGCCTGCGCCGGGGAGGCGGACATGGGGTCACGGCCCCGCGCGTTTTCGGGCCTGGTCCCTGAGAAAGGGCGACAGGGCGCTCATGGCCCGGACCGCGTCGGCGAGCTCGGGGCGAGCGGCCAATTCGGCCGTCGAGAAAAATGAGTCCAGGGAGTCCAGCTCGTCGCAGAGCGCCTCTGATTGTTCAAGGCGATCAGGGGCTTGAACGGGCGCTGCGGCGGCGCTGGGGTTGGACTCGGGGTCTACGGCGGAGTCCAGAACGCAGGGCGAATCCAGGTCGTCGTCGGGGTCGAGATCCGGCGCGGTCAGGCCCTCCATGATCTCGCGGCGGCGCCAGGCGGCTTCGCGGGCCTCGTCCTCGGCCCGGTTGGGGTCGGGAGCGTGGCGGACGCGGACGCAACGTTCGCGGCGGGCGAAGTCGGTGAGCTGTTCGACCATCTTCATCCATCTGAGCGCGTTCAGTGCGTCGCCCGAGGTGACGGCGCGGCGCAGATGGGCGCGGGCGCGAATGACCAACAGGTCGGGATCGAAGGGTTCGTCGTCGAGCGCGTCATCCAGCGGCGGAGTCGTGTCGGCCGGCTGGTCGCAGCGGCGCCAGCCCTCGCGTTTCGCTCGGGCGCGGAAGGTCGACAGGGCGATGCCGAAGTTCTGGCAAACGCTCCAGGCCGGTTCGCCGTCCAGATAATAGTCTCGAACGCGGTCCCAGCGCTCATCGTCGGGATGCAGGGTATCGGTGATGTCCATCCGGCGATGATGGGGGATGCCCGGGCGGGGTCGGAGATACGGACGCTGGCGCGGCGGAAAGGGGCGTAGGGCGGGGTCTTCGCGTGGCCGGATGGGGGAATAGGCACGATCCCTCTCCCATCGGGAGAGGGATCAGAGGTTATTTCGCGCCAGGCCGATCTAACCTGCCGGGGTGACGCTGACGGCGATGGGGCCGTCCTCGGTCTCGATGCTCATCCGGGCCTGACCGTCGGGGAGGAAGGTGATGCGGGGGGAGGACAGGACCACGGTTTGCCCGTCCTCGGTCCGCGAGATCTCGATGGCGGCCTGCAGGTTGTCTTCGCCTTGCATCCGTACGGGATCGATGCGGACGCTGAGCGCATGGGCGCCCGGGCCCGCGTCGCGGGCGTCGGCACGGCCGCCCGCTGGCGCGGTGGCGGAGAGATGAATCGTACGGCCTTCGGACGGCGCCTCGAGATCGACGCGATAGCGCGCGGTGTCCGGCATGGGCTGGGCCGTGGCCGCGCCGGCCGCCATGGTGATCAGGGTGGTCAGGGTCAGAAATCCGCGCATGGGACGCTCCTGGGACGGGACGATCGTGAAACGTGGTTCGCGGATGCGGCGGGAATAGGGTCGGCTGGCGCCAGCTGCTTTCAGCGCGGGACCGGACGCTCCAGGCTGAGCAGGTCTTCGCCCAGGGCCTCGATGCGGGCCGCGAGCAGGGTCTGGGCGTCGTAGAGGGCCTGATTATAGACGGCCGGACCGAGGCGGCGGGTGACTTCGTCGAGCAGCATTTCGGCCTGCAGCCCGGTGATGTCGAGGTCCAGTTCCTCGTTCAGCCAAGCGCGAAGGTCTGTGGCCAGGCGACGGCGGTCGTCCGACGAAACGTCGATGGCGCGGGTCACGCCACCTCCGCCAGGGCTTCCTCGGCGGCCATCCACTGCGCTTCGGCGGCGTCCAGATCGGACTGGGTCTTGGCGCGGGCGCGGGTCAGGCCTTCCAGGGCGCTTGGGTTCGACACAGACGCGTTGGCCAGGTCGTCGTCGATGCGGGCGATCTCGGCGGTCAGTTGAGTGACGCGCTCTTCGGCCTTCTTCACCGCATGCCGCAGGGTCGAGGGCGAAGGGCCGGAGGGCTTCTTCTTGTTGGCCTTATCGCCAGGGCCGCGACCATTCTCCGGCGACGACGCGGCGGCCTCTTCCTTCTTGATTTGGCTGGGTTTGACGGCGGCCTGTTTGGCGCGGTCGAGGACGAACCTGGCGTAGTCCTCCATGTCGCCGTCATAGGGTTTCACCGTGCCGTCGGCGGCCAGCCACAGGCGGTCGGCGACCATCTCCATCAGCGACCGATCGTGGGTGATCAGGATGACGGCGCCGTTGTAGTCGTTCAGCGCATCCAGCAGGGCCCGGCGGCTGTCGATGTCCAGGTGGTTGGTCGGTTCGTCGAGGATCAGGACGTGGGGCGCGTCCATGGCCACCATGTTGAGCAACAGGCGCGCCCGCTCGCCGCCCGAAAGGCTGTCGACCGTGGTTTCCTGCTTCTCATAGCCGAGACCGAACTGCGCCAGTTTCGAGCGGCGCGCGCTCTCGGCGGCGTCGGGCATGGCCCGGCGGATGATCTCCAGCGGCGTGTCGGTGGGGTCCATGGCCTCGATCTGGTGCTGGTGGAACCAGCCGACGCGCATCTTGCGGTCGCGGTGCAGCTCACCGGTTTCGACCTGCAGCGCCCCGGCGATCATCTTGGCGAAGGTCGACTTGCCCGCGCCGTTGACGCCCAGCAGGCCGATACGGTCGTCGAGATCCATGCGCAGGTTCAGGTTTCGCAGGATGGGCTTGCCGGTCTCATAGCCGACATTGGCGTGCTCCAGCCGGATCAGCGGCGGGGCCAGCGGGCGAGGCGGCGAGGGCAGGGTGAACGGGGCGACCCGTTCCTCGATCGTGGTCGCCACCGGTTGCATCTTGGCCAGACGCTTCATGCGGGACTGCGCCTGGGCGGCCTTGGAGGCCTTGGCCTTGAAGCGATCGACGAAGGCCTGGAGGTGGGCGCGCTCGGCGTCCTGTTTGGCCTTGGCCGACAGCTGCAGCCGGGCCTTTTCGGCGCGGGCCTGTTCGAACTGATCGTAGTTGCCGGTGTAGAGCGTCAGGGTGTGGTTGGCGAGGTGCAGGATGTGGGTGCAGACCTCGTTCAGCATCTCGCGGTCGTGGGAGATGATCAGGGCGGTGTGCGGGTATTTCTTGAGCCGCGCCTCGAGCCAGAGCGCGCCCTCGAGATCGAGATAGTTGGTCGGTTCGTCCAGCAGCAGCATGTCCGGCTCGGCGAACAGGGCGGCGGCCAGGGCGACGCGCATGCGCCAGCCGCCGGAGAACTCCGACATCGGGCGCTGCTGGTTGTCGTGGTCGAAACCGAGGCCGGCCAGGATTTCGGCGGCGCGAGCCGGGGCGGCGTCGGCGTCGATCTCGATCAACCGGGCCCAGATCTCGCCCATCTCCTCGGGCTCGGCGGTTTCGAGCCGACCCAGCAGGGTGTGCCGCTCGACGTCGGCCTCCAGGATGGTGTCGATGACGCTGACCGGTGTGGCCGGGTGCTCCTGATCCACCGAGCCGATGCGGGCGGTCTTGGGCAGACTGATCTCGTCGCCGCCGGCGGCCAGTTCGCCCAGGATCAGCTTGAACAGGGTCGATTTGCCGATGCCATTGCGCCCGACCAGCCCGACCTTGGCCCCCGGCGGCAGGCTGACGGAGGCGTCGACCAGGAACTTGCGGCCCCAGGCGTTGAAGGTCAGGTCGGTAATCTGGAGCATGGTCGGGAGAGCCGGAGAACTGTGTCGCGATCCCGGGCGGCATGCGGCCGGGCCGCGCGCATCGGGACGCCTTGGAAAGGGTGAAGGCCGTCGCTATAAGCCCGCGACCCTCAACTCCCAAACAGAAACCTCCTCATGACCGAACGCACCTTCTCGATCATCAAGCCCGATGCAACCCGCCGTAACCTGACCGGCAAGATCAACGCCGTGATCGAGGACGCCGGCCTGCGCATCGTCGCCCAGCGTCGCGTCAAGCTGACCGAGGCCCAGGCCAAGAAGTTCTACGAAGTGCACGCCGAGCGCCCCTTCTACGGCGAACTGGTCGAGCAGATGACCGCCGAGCCGGTGGTGGTGCAGGTGCTGGAAGGCGACAACGCCGTCGCCAAGTACCGCGAAGTGATGGGCGCGACCAACCCGGAACAGGCCGCCGACGGCACCATCCGCAAGCAGTTCGCCCTGTCGATCGGTGAGAACTCGGTCCATGGCTCGGACAGCCTGGACAACGCCAAGATCGAGATCGAGCAGTTCTTCTCGGACGACCAGATCGTCGGCTGATTTCGGCGCGATCGAAAGACATCGGGCGGCCGGGGGGCGACCTCCGGCCGCTTTTTCGTGCGGCGCGGGGTCGCGGGCCGGCAGAACGGCGGTTCGGAACCGTGACGGTTAGCCGACGTTTCCCCCCGCACTGGTTCAACCTCCCCGAAGGAGTTCTCTCATGAAGACCGTTCTCAAGATCGCCGCCGCCACTGCCCTGGTCGCCTCGCTGTCGGCCTGCGGCTACAGCATGGAACAGCGCGCCGCCACCGGAGCCCTGGCGGGCGCCGCGGCCGGCCAGGCGATCGGCGGCGACACCGGCTCGACCGTCGCCGGCGCCGTGCTCGGCGGCGCGGCCGGCGCGGCGACCACGCCCCGCTAAGACGACCGTCTCGATTGAGGCTGGAAGGGCCCCCGGCGACGCCGGGGGCTTTTTCTATGGGCGCGAAAGGTCCCGCGCCGCGTCCGCGAGGCAGCGGGGATAGAGGTCGTGCTCCAGCACCTTGACCCTTTCGGCCAGGCTTTCGGGCGTGTCGTCGGGCAGGATGGGACAGCGGGCCTGGCCCAGGATCGGGCCCTCGTCCACGCCCCGTGTGACCCGGTGCACGGTGCAGCCCGCCTCGGCGTCGCCGGCGGTGATGGCGCGGGCGTGGGTGTCGAGGCCGGGATAGAGCGGAAGCAGGGACGGGTGGATGTTGAGCATCCGGCCCTCCCACCGATCCACCAGCCATGGCGTCAGCAGGCGCATGTAACCGGCCAGGGCGATCAGTTGGACATCGGCCTTGCCCAGGGCGGCGTGGAGGGCGCGTTCGTGGGACTCGCGATCGGAGAAATCGCGGTGATCGATGGCGCGCGCCGTCACGCCCTTGGCCTCGGCGATGGCCAGGCCGCCGGCGTCGGGACGGTTGGAGAGGACGAGCACGACCTCATAGGGCGCGCCGGGCGCCAGACCGGCGTCGATCAGGGCCGCCATGTTGGAGCCCGCGCCGGAGATCAGAACGGCGACCCGGGCCTTGGCCATGGCCGGGTTCAAATCCGAGCCAGCTGCCCGCAGACAAAGGCGGTCTCGCCGGCGGCGAGCAGGCCTTCCAGGGCGGCCTCCACATCTTCGGGAGCGACCACCAGGATGAAGCCGACGCCGCAGTTGAAGGTGCGGCGCAGCTCGTGGTCCGAGACACCGCCGACCTCGCCCAGCCACTCGAAGACGTGGGGCAGGGGCCAGGCGTTCCAGTCGAAGCGCGCCTCCAGGCCCTCGGCGATGCAGCGGCCGGGGTTTTCGATCAGCCCGCCGCCGGTGATGTGGGCCGCGCCCTTGACCAGCCCCTGGTGGATCAGCGGCAGCACCGACTTCACATAGATGCGGGTCGGCTCCATCAGCGCCTGGGCCAGGGATCGGTCCTTGGCGAACGGCGCGTCGGCGTCCCAACCCAGGCCCGAGCGTTCGACGATCTTGCGGATCAGGGAATAGCCGTTCGAGTGGGGGCCGGACGAGCCGACGCCGATGATGACGTCGCCGGGATTCTGGCGGTCCAGCCGGGGCAGGACGGCGTCGCGCTCGACCGCGCCGACCGAGAAGCCGGCCAGGTCGTAGTCGCCGCCCTGATACATGCCGGGCATTTCCGCCGTCTCGCCGCCGACCAGGGCGCAGCCGGCCTGGCGACAGCCCTCGGCGATGCCGGCCACGACGCGGCGGGCGGCGTCGATCTCCAGCTTGCCGGTGGCGAAATAGTCGAGGAACATCAGGGGTTCGGCGCCCTGAGCCAGCAGGTCGTTGACGCACATGGCGACCAGGTCGATCCCCACGCCGTCGTGGCGACCCGTCTCGATGGCGATCTTCAGCTTGGTGCCGACGCCGTCGGTGGTGGTGACGATCAGCGGGTCCCGGAAGCCCGCGGCCTTCAGGTCGAACAACGCCCCGAAGCCGCCGAGCGCGGCGTCCGCGCCGGGCCGTCGGGTCGATTTCGCCAGGGGCTTGATCGCCTCGACCAGCATCTCGCCGGCGTCGATGTCCACCCCGGCGTCGGCATAGGTCAGGCCGTTGGGCCGGGAGCCTGTCGTGTCGGTCGGACCCTGGGACATGCGGACACAGCCTTGGAAAAGATGAACATGAATCGGCGGACGCCCTTGCCATGACGGGCGCGCGCCGGGCTATAGCATTTCAATGACGCCGATCACCACAACCGAGGCGCTGGAAGCCTTCTGCGCCCGCCTGTCCACCGCGCCGTTTGTCGCCGTCGACACCGAATTCATGCGCGAGACCACCTATTGGCCCAAGCTGTGCCTGATCCAGGCCGCGTCGCTTGAGGACGAGGGGATCATCGATCCCCTGGCCGAGGGGCTGGATCTGACGCCGTTCCTGAACCTGCTGCGCGACACCTCGGTGCTGAAGGTGTTTCACGCGGCGCGCCAGGACGTGGAGATCTTCAACCGACTCGGCGCCATGCCGACGCCGATGTTCGACACCCAGGTGGCGGGCATGGCGGCCGGGTTCGGCGATCAGGTCGCCTATGATTCGCTGGTCCGCCAGATGCTGAAGCGCGACCTGGACAAGGGCAGCCGCTTCACCGACTGGGCGCGCCGGCCGCTGAGCCAGAACCAGCTGGATTACGCCATCGGCGACGTCACCCACCTGGCGGCGCTGTATCCGAAGCTGCGCGACCGGCTGGAGAAGGCCGGGCGGCTGGACTGGGTGCAGCAGGAGATGGCCGGGCTGATCGATCCGGCGTTGTACGACACCACCCCCGAGAACGCCTGGCGCCGGCTCAAGCCCAAGAAATGGACGCCGCGCTACATGGCCGCCTTCACGACCACGGCGACCTGGCGCGAACGCGCGGCCCAGGAGCGGGACCAGCCGCGCGGCCGCATTCTCAAGGACGAGGCCATCGACGAGATCGCCACCCAGGCGCCGACAGATGTGGAGGGCTTCAACCGTCTGCGCTCGGTGCCCAAGGGGTTCGGCGGCTCGCGGCTGGGGACCGAACTGATCGCCGAGCTGCAGCGGGTGCTGGCCGATCCCGAGCGCCACGCGCCGGTCGTGGAGCGTCCGGCCCGCCCGTCGCAGCCGCCGCCGCCTTCGGTGGTCGAGCTGCTGAAGGTGCTGCTCAAGGCCAAGACCGACAATGAGGGCGTGGCTCCCAAGCTGATCGCCACCGTCGCCGATCTGGAGAAGATCGCGATGGACGACGAGGCCGACGTGGACGCCCTGAAGGGCTGGCGCCGCCGACTGTTCGGCGAGGACGCGCTGAAGCTCAAGCGGGGCGAGATCGCCCTGGTGCTGAACGGCGCGCGGGTCGAGGTGGTGGAGATCGAGGGGTAGGGTTCGAAGCGAACAGGCGTCAGCCGGCGGCTCGCGCCGCTTCGCGCAGCGCGCGGTCCGCCCAGGCATTCAGGCTGTCACCGGAGACCTCGGCAGCCCGGGCCGCGGCGCCGTGGGTTTCGGGCGAGACGCGCAGCATGAGCTGGCCGGAATAGGCCTTGTCCGGGCGTTTGCCGATTTTCTTACAGGCGTCGAGATAGTCATCCACGGCCTCGTGGAACGCCGCCTTCAGACCCTCGACCGTGTCGGCGTGAAAGCCCACGACATCGTTGATGCCGACGATGCGGCCGGTGAAGATTTCGTCCTCGGCATCGAACTCGATGCGGGCGGCGTAGCCCTTGTAGCTGCTGGCCTTGGTCATGGTTCGATTCCCAGCTTTGACAGGAATTCGCGCGCGTCGCGAACCTGATAGCGTTTGGCCTCCTTGGCGGGATGCGGCCGGTGAAATGCGCCCACCACGCCGTTCTTGACGAAGCGGACTCGCGAGCCGTCGCCTTCGACGGCATCGCATCCGACCGCCAGGAACAGTCGCTCGATTGCGTCCCATGCGAGCCCACCGGACACAGGATTGGCGAAGATCGCCGCAAGCGTCTTTCGGTGCTTGCTGTTCATGCTAGCAAATTGCCCCCAATAAGCGGGGTGCGCAAGCGGACAGTGCAAGCGTTTGACGCGTTTCCGGTCAAGTAGCCTGCAAATGCTCTAGTGGCGGGCGCCCCCACCCGGTCGCTGCGCGACCACCCTCCCCCGTGAGGGGGAGGGAGAGGCGCCGCGTCAGGCCTTCAGCGGCAGGGCGGTCCGGATGTGCACATCCTTGAGCTGGCGCTCGGCCGCCTCGGTCGGGGCGTTCATCAGCAGGTCTTCGCCCTGCTGGTTCAGCGGGAAGGCGATGACCTCGCGGATGGCGGTCTGGTTGGCCAGCAGCATGACGATGCGGTCGATGCCGGGCGCGAGTCCGCCGTGGGGCGGAGCGCCGTAGCGGAAGGCGTTCAGCATGCCGCCGAACTGATCCTCGACCACCGAGGCGTCATAGCCGGCGATGGCGAAGGCCTTGAGCATGATCTCGGCCTTGTGGTTCCGGATCGCGCCCGAGCACAGCTCATAGCCGTTGCAGACGATGTCGTACTGATAGGCCCGGATGGTCAGGGGATCCTGGGTCTCCAGCGCCTCCAGCCCGCCCTGGGGCATGGAGAAGGGGTTGTGGGAGAAGTCGACCTTCTTCTCCTCTTCCGACCATTCGAACATCGGGAAGTCGACGATCCAGCAGAACTTGAACTGGTCCTCGTCGATCAGCTTCAGCTCGGTCCCGACGCGGGTGCGGGCCAGGCCGGCGAACTTGGCGAAGACGGCCGGGTCGCCGGCGGTGAAGAAGGCGGCGTCGCCCTGGCCCAGGCCCAGCGACGACATCAGGGCCTCGGTCGGCTCCTGTCCCAGGTTCTTGGCGATGGGGCCGCCCCAGGCGCCCTGGTCGTCGGACCAGAAGATGTAGCCGAGGCCCGGCTGGCCCTCGCCCTGCGCCCAGGAGTTCATCCGATCGCAGAAGGCGCGCGAACCGCCGGTCGGGGCCGGAATGGCCCAGACGGCGTTCTTCTCGTCCGCGCCCAGGATCTTGGCGAACAGGCCGAAGCCGCCGTCGCGGAAGTGATCGGAGACGACCTGCATCTTGATCGGGTTGCGGGTGTCCGGCTTGTCGGTGCCGTACCAGGCCATCGACTGGGCGTAGGTCAGGCGCTCGAAGCCCTTGTGCTCGAACGCATCGCCGAAATCGTTGATGAAGGTCTGCGTTCCGTCGATGGGCGATACCGGCTTGCCGTCGGCGAACTCCTCGAACACGCCATGCATGACGGGCTCGATGGCCGCGAAGACGTCTTCCTGGGTGACAAAGCTCATCTCGACGTCGAGCTGGTAGAACTCCAGCGAGCGGTCGGCGCGCAGGTCCTCGTCGCGGAAGCAGGGCGCGATCTGGAAATAGCGGTCGAAGCCCGAGACCATCAGCAGCTGCTTGAACTGTTGGGGCGCCTGGGGAAGGGCGTAGAACTTTCCGGGATGCAGGCGGCTGGGGACCAGGAAGTCGCGCGCGCCCTCAGGCGACGAGGCGGTCAGGATCGGGGTCTGATATTCCAGGAAGCCCTGTTCGACCATGCGGTTGCGGATCGAGGAGATGACCCGCGAGCGCAGCACGATGTTCTTGTGCAGGGTCTCGCGGCGCAGGTCGAGGAAGCGGTTCTTGAGGCGGATGTCCTCGGGGTACTCCGGCTCGCCGAAGACGGGCAGGGGCAGTTCGGCGGCCTCGGACAGCACCTCGACGGCCTTGACCCGGACCTCGATCTCGCCGGTCGGCAGGTTGGCGTTGACGGTCGAGCCTTCGCGCAGGACGACCTCGCCGTCGATCTTGATGACGCTCTCGGCGCGCAGCCGCTCGACCACGTCGAAGCCCGGCGTTTCGGGGTGCAGCACCAACTGGGTCAGGCCGTAATGGTCGCGCAGGTCGATAAACAGCAGGCCGCCGTGGTCGCGCTTGCGATGCACCCAACCGGACAGGCGGACGGCGTTCCCGGCGTCGCTCGAGCGAAGGGCGCCGCAGGTGTGGGAGCGGTAGGCGTGCATGATCGGATCGTCTTGCGCAGAGGGCCGCAAAGGCCGCGAAATCGGGAGGGCGCTAGGGCGCATCATCGCCCCGGAAAGTCAAGATTCGGCAGGCTGGGCCGCGCCCGATTTGACCTTGGCCGTGGCGTCCCCATGTCGAATGGCGACGCTTCGCCAAGGGGATACGCCGATGACCGCGCTCCAACGCCTCGCCGCCCTGCTGGTCGCCCTGGTGGTGGCCTTCGCGCCCGTGGCGGCGCCGGCCCAGGACCTGTCTGGGGACTGGGTGTTCAATGTCGAGGGCCGTAACGTCATGGTGCTGAGGCTGGCGGCCGATGAGGCGGGCGGTCTGGAGGGCACGCTGGCGCGGCCGGAGCGGTTCTCCATGACCCTGTCCGGCGGCGCGCTCGGGGTCGTCGGGGCGACGCCCCCGGTGGTCGAGCGGCGGGTCGAAACGGTCGCGATGGCGTCGGACGGCGTTCACATCGCCGTCTTCGATCCGGCAGCGCCCGAGGCCGACACCCGGCGGGAATATCGGCTGCAAGCGGTCGGCGAAGACCACGCCGAACTGCGGGTCCCGGGCGCCGAGGATGCGCCGGCGATCCCGCTGATGCGGCCCAGGCCGGCTCTGGCGGTGGCGCCCGATCTTGACCCGACCCGCACCTATGTCGATCGCCCGGATGTCGCCAGCGATGAGGAACTGGCGGAGATGTTCGAGGCGGACCAGGCGGGCCGAACCGGCGGCGCCGCCATCGATTGGTCCGTCCTCGCGGCCGATGACCGCGCCCGGCGCGAGCGCGTGCGCGAACTGATGGCCGAGGGCCGGGTGAACAGCGCCGACGACTACTGGCGCGCGGCCTTCATCGTCCAGCATGGCGACACGCCGGAAGACTATCTGCTGGCCCACGCCCTGGCCGTCGCGTCCGCCGGGATGGGCAAGGGCGAGGCGACCTGGATCGCGGCGGCGACCCTGGACCGCTATCTGCAGGCGATCGGCCAATCCCAGGTCTATGGCACCCAGTATCAGACGGCTCCGGGGCAGCCGGTCAGCCAGGGCGACTATCACCGCGACCTCATTCCGGACTCGGTGCGGCTGGCCTCGGGCGTGCCGACGTTGGATCAGCAGGCCGAGCACGGAAAGCAGTTCGAACAGCCGGCGGCGGAGTAGGTCGCGAGATCGCAACCGCGCCGCCCGGCCTTTTCGCGGACGGCGATATCCGCTAGCGGGCGTCTCGTGACCCCCGCACGCCCTCAGGTCTGGTCGTTGTCGAAGTCGCTGGCCTTCCTGGCGGCGACCTTCGCGATCGTGTTCGGGTCGCTGATGCCGGCGGCGGTGGCGGCCTCTCCGGCCACGGGGCAGGCCATCATCCTGTGTTCCGGCGACCGACTGGACCTGGATGAGGACGGACATCCCGCCGACGAGGCCGAGCGCAGCCTGAGCTGCGCCATGGCCCTGCTGGGCGGTCTCGGCGCGCCCTTGCCGCCGGTCGTGGATGCCGTCGCGCCGTCGCCCGTGATTCACGCCAGCCTGATCCCCGCCTCGGCCGAGGGCGTTCCGCCGCCGGCCCGCGCGCCGCCCCGGCCGCACTCCACCGCACCACCCCCCGCCTGAACGACGCCATCGCCCGCGCGTGAGCCCCGGCTCGCGCGCCGCCTTCGTTTGTTCAGGAACACCTCTCCTCATGACTTTCCGCACGTCCACGGCGCCGCTGGCGCTGCTCGCCGCCCTGTGCGCGGCCACGCCCGTCTTCGCCCAGACCGCCCCAATCCAGACCGGCAGCGACGAGGGTCCGGTCACCCAGCTGGACAGCATCATCGTCACCGCCACGCGCAATCCGGACGATCCGCCCGTCGTGGCTGAGGCCCGAGCCCGTCTCAGCCGTACGCCCGGCGCGGTCGCCGTCGTCGCGGCCGAGAGCTATGAGGACCGCTACGCCCTGGCCCTGTCCGACACCCTGCGCAACGTGCCCGGCGTCTTCGCCCAGCGCCGCTGGGGCGAGGAGGTGCGGCTATCGATCCGGGGTTCGGGGATCGGCCAGAGCCTGCACCTTCGCGGCGTGCTGCTGGCCCAGGACGGCGTGCCGATCAGCGCACCGGACGGGTTCGGCGACTTCCAGGAGCTGGACCCGCTGATCGCCCGCTATACGGAGGTGTACAAGGGCGGCAACGCGATCCGTTTCGGCGGCGCGGCCCTGGGCGGGGCGGTCAATGTGCTGACCCCCACCGGGCGAAACGCCGGTCACGACAATCTGCTGAGGCTGGAGGGCGGCTCGTTCGCCACGCGCCGCGCCCACTTGGCGGTGGCTCGAGATTACGGCGACTGGGATCTCTATGCGGCCGGGACCTGGAGCGGCAGCGACGGCTTTCTCGATCATCAGGACTCGGACTCGAAACGGCTGACCGTCAGCGCGGGCCGGCGGTTCGGCGAGGATCGCGAGGTCCGGCTGATCGTCCAGGCCAACGACCTGGATCTCGACATCTCCGGCACGCAGTCGCTGGACAAGGCGCTGAACGATCCGACCGGGCCGGATCCCTATGTCCGGGAGCTGGACTTCGGCCGGGACGTGAAGTCGGTGCGGGTGACGGCCCAGACGCGCTGGCGGCTGAGCGACAGCCTGGTGTTCGAGGGCGGCGCCTATGTCGCGGATAAGGCCCTGTTCCATCCGGTGCCGGTGGTGCTGGAGAACGACTATCGCTTCTGGGGTGGCTTTGGGCGACTGGACTGGACCGGTCAGATCGCGGGGCTGCGCGCCGACGCCTTCGCCGGCGTCTATGTGCGGACCGGCGACAACGACAGCGCGGTGTTTCTGAACACCGGCGGCGGCAATCCGGGGTTTCAGATCGGCAGCACGCTCCAGACCGCCACCGGACTGGACGCTTTCGCCGAGGGGCGGCTGTTCGTGACTGACAGGCTGGCCCTGATCGGCGGCGGATCGTGGGGACGCGCCGAACGGGAGGTCGACAACCGGCTGGCCCCCGCCAACAGCGCCACGCGCGATTACGACTGGTTTGCGCCCCGGGTCGGTCTGCTGTGGGAGAATCCGGACGGGTCGCAGGTTTACGCCAATGTGACGCGCTCGGTGGAGCCGCCGACCTTCCTGGAACTGGTGCAGACTCCCGTGCCGCAGTTCGTCGACCTGGACGCCCAGAAGGCCTGGACCGGCGAGATCGGGATGAGGGGAGAGCGCGGCGCCTTCCGCTATGACATCGCCGCCTATCGCGCCCACATCGACGGCGAGCTGCTGAACTATGTGGTCATCCCGAACAATCCGGCGCTGAGCTTCAACGCCGAGGACACGGTGCACCAGGGCATCGAGGCCGGGCTGGACTGGCGGCTGCTGGAAGGGGCGCCGGGGCGGCTGACGTTGCGCCAGACCTGGACCTGGTCGGACTTCTTCTTCGAGGGTGACGCCACCTATGGCGACAACCAGTTGCCGATCATTCCGGAGCACGCCTATCGGGCCGAGCTGAAGTTCGAGCACCCGGCGGGGTGGTTCGTGGCGCCATCGGTGGAGTGGGTTCCGAACGACGTCTTCGTCGATTTCGCCAATACGCTGAAGTATCCGGGCTACACCGTGGTGTCGCTGAACGCCGGGGTCGACCTGCCGGGCGGCGTGGCGATCTTCGCCGATCTGCGCAACCTGACCGACGAGCGTTACGTCTCGAACGCCAATGCGGTTACCGACGCCCGTGTGGCGGCCACCGACGTCTTCACGCCCGGCGAGGGTCGATCGGCCTATGTCGGCGTGCGGCTGAGCTTCTAAGGGGGTGGCGATGTCGAAACCGAATACAGCCGGCCTGTCCGGCGCCTATCGCGCGGTCTGGCGCTGGCATTTCTATGCCGGGTTGATGGTGCTGCCGGTGCTGATGCTGATGGCCCTGACCGGGGGGCTGTATCTGTTCAAGGCCGAGATCGAGGGCGCGCTGTACGGCGGGCTGTCGGCGGTCGAGGCGCGGGGCGAGACCGTGTCGCCGGATCGCTGGACGGCGGCTGCGGAGGTCGGGCTGGGCGGCACGGCGACCTCGGTGTTCGTGCCCGACCGGCCGGATCGGGCCGTGCAGGTCAAGGTGCGGACGGACGCTGGGGACCGGACCGCCTTCGTCGACCCCTATGACGCCCGCGTCATCGGCTCGGTGACCGGCGACGGCGTGATGGGCTCGGTCAAGCGGCTGCACAGCCTGGAGATCCTCGGCCGACCGTTCAACATCCTGATCGAGATCGTCGCCGGCTGGGCGATCATTCTGGTGGCGACGGGCCTCTATCTGTGGTGGCCGCGCGGGCGGGACGTGGCGACGGCCAAGCCGCGCGCGGGTGATCCGAGGCGCCGGCCGTTCTGGCGCGATCTTCATGCGGTGACCGGGCTCTACGCCGGGGCGGTGATCGCCTTTCTGGCGGTGACCGGCATGCCGTGGTCGGCGGTGTGGGGCGATGTGTTCCTGACCCAGATGCGCGAGAGCGGCCTGGGACGGCCGCCCGCTCCGGCGGCCAATCCCTGGTCCCACGCCGGACACGACGCACCGGCCGGGCAGGGCTGGACGATGGAGGGGGTGGGTCTGCGCGCCGACGGCCAGGGGGCGCCGTCCCTGGACAGGGTCGTGGCCACGGCGGAGGCCGAGGCGATGCCGCGACCCTATACGGTGTCGATCCCGGGCGATCCGGGGCGCGCCTGGACGGTGGCGCCGGTGACCACACGCGCCGAGGACGCCCGCAGCCTGTACGTCGACGGCCGCACCGGTGCGGTGATCGGCGATGCGCGCTGGGCTCAGTTCGGCGCCGGGGCCCAGGCCTTCGAGTGGGGCATCGCGGTGCACCAAGGGACGCAGTACGGCTGGACCAACCGGATCGTCATGCTGCTGGGCTGTATCGCCATCTGGATGCTGGCGATCAGCGGCGGGGTGATGTGGTGGAAACGGCGGGCGGGTCGACCGGGGCTGGGCGCGCCGACCGCGCCGCCGGGCCCGCGCGTCCGGGCGGCGGTGCTGGGCATCGTCCTGCCGCTGGCTATTCTCTATCCCCTGACCGGGCTGTCGCTGCTCGCCGCGATTGGCGTGGACCGGCTGGTCCGACTGATTCATCGTCCCCGTCCGGAGGTCGCCCCATGATCCGCCACGCTTTCGTCTTCGTCGCGCTCGCCGCGTCCACCTTGCTCGCCGGCTGCCAGCAGGGCGAAGCGGGACCGGCGGTGGTCGAGGTCGCCGATCTGGTGTGCCGCGAAACGCCGCGCGGTCAGAGCCAGACCGCCTGCTACGCCACCCTGACGGCCAGCCAGCCGGACCGGCTGGTGTCGGTCTCGTCGCCAAGCGCTGCCTCGGTCGAGCTGCATTCCATGAGCACCGAGGGCGGCATCATGCGGATGAGCGAGATGGCCGAAGGCCTGGCGCTGCCGGCCGGTCAGGGCGCGCAACTCGCCCCGGGCGGTGACCACATCATGGTCATGGGCCTGGCGGCGCCGCTGGAGGGCGGCCAGTCCCTGCCGCTGACCCTGACGTTCGAGCGGGCCGCAGCGGTGACGCTGGAGGCGCCGGTGGGCGTGCCGGGGCAGGCGGGTGCGCCGGGGCGTCGGGGACGGCCGGGATCGCCGGGCGTCGGCGCCGATGCGCCTGACGAGCACGCGGGACACTGAGGCGGAAAGTTCTCCACAGGGGCGAATCCCTTACCCACCGGGCGTGGTGGAACCCCGCTTGAGGTGAGGACGCGGCCGCTTGCTAACCCTAGGGGCATGAGCGTGGCCCCCCAATCCCAGATGCGTCTGCCGCTGGAGCGCAACGAAGCCGCGCGGCCGCTGGTCGTTTCTGGCTGCAACGCGGCGGCGGCGGCGGCGATGGAGACGTTTCCGCAAGCCCCTGGGGCCATACTGGCGCTGGTCGGACCCAGGGGCTGCGGCAAGACGCGGATGGCCGAGGACTGGGCCGAGCGGGTGGGGGCGGTTCCGCTGCACGGCGCCGAGGCGGCCCTGATCGATCCCCTGGAGATCGAGGGGCGTCCGGTGATGCTGGATGTCGCCGAGGCGGCCGACGACGAAAGCCTGTTTCACCTGTTCAACCTGACCCAGTCCGGCGGCGGGGCGCTGTTGCTGGTGTCGCGCACCGCGCCGGCGACGTGGGAGACGACGGTGCCGGACCTGCGCTCGCGCCTGAACGCCACGCCGGTTGCGGCGATCGCGGCGCCGGACGACGTTCTGATGACCGTGCTGCTGGAAGCGGCCTTCGCTCGGCGCAGCATGACGCCGGGGGAGGAGGTCGTCGCCTATCTGCTGAAGCGGATCGACCGGTCCGCCGAGGCGGCGGAGGCTGTGGTTGAGGCGCTGGACGCCGCGCATCGGCCGGTCACGCGCGCCCTGGCCCGGCAGGTGCTGGGCGCCGCCGACAACGCCTGAGGATTCACTGAACGGTCACGCGGCGTCGCCAGAGCTTGCGGCCCTTTCCCCGACCCGCCACAAGGCTGGAAGCATGACCGACGCCGTCGCCATCGACGCCCGCACCGGAGCCGAGGTGCCGCCCTCGCGGGCGCCGCAACTGCGGCTGGACGAGGACCTGATCGCCTCGCCCGAGCGGCTGTTCAATCGCGAACTGTCCTGGCTGGCCTTCAACGCGCGGGTGCTGGAGGAGGCGGCCAATCCGGCCCATCCGCTGCTGGAGCGGCTGCGCTTCCTGTCCATCTCGGCCGGCAATCTGGACGAGTTCTTCATGACCCGGGTGGCGGGGCTCAAAGGCCAGGTGCGCCAGCGGCTGCGCGTGGTCTCGCCCGACGGCCTTACGCCCGAGGAGACGCTGGAGCGGGTCAACGCCGCCGCCAGCGCGCTGATGGACGAGCAGCAGGATTGCTGGCGCGAGACGCGCAAGGCCATGGCCGGGATCGGGCTGGAGATCGTCGGGCCGGACGCCATCACGCCGCTGGAGCGCGAGCGGCTGGAGCCGGAGTTCCTCAGCCAGCTGTTCGCCGTGCTGACGCCTCTGGCCATCGACCCGGCGCATCCGTTTCCCTTCCTGCCCAACCTGGGCTTCTCGCTGGCGCTGAAGCTGCGTCGCCAGCGGGACAACCGCACCCTCTACGCCCTGGTGCCCGTGCCGACCCAGGTGAGGCGTTTCTGGGCCCTGCCGACCGACGGGCGCTCGAAGAAGAAGCGCCGGTTCATTACCCTCGAGAGCCTGCTGGTCCTGTTCATCGACCACCTGTTCCCAGGCTGCGATGTGCTGGAGAAGGGCGTGCTGCGCCTGATCCGCGATTCCGACATCGAGATCGAGGAGGAGGCCGAGGATCTGGTCATGGAGTTCGAGGAGGCGCTGAAGCAACGCCGCCTGGGCGACGTGGTGCGGATCAAGATCGAGGCGTCCATGCCGGACGATCTGCGCGGCTTCATCACCGAGGAGCTGAACGCGGCGCCGCAGGACGTGGTGCTGATCGACGGCATGTTGGGCCTGGCCCAGCTGTCCGAGCTGATCCCCGGCGGCCATCCCGAGCACAAGTTCCCCGGCTATGAGCCGCGCTATCCCGAGCGGGTGCGTGACAACGCCGGCGACATCTTCGCGGCCATCCGCGAGAAGGACATGCTGATCCACCACCCGTTCGAGAGCTTCGACGTGGTGGTTCAGTTCCTGCGGCAGGCGGCGCGCGACCCCAATGTGCTGGCGATCAAGCAGACGCTGTACCGCACCTCCAAGGACAGCCCGATCGTCGCGGCCCTGATCGAGGCGGCCGAGAACGGCAAGAACGTCACCGCCCTGATCGAGCTGAAGGCGCGGTTCGACGAGGAGGCCAATCTGCGCTGGGCGCGGCAGATGGAGCGGGCGGGGGTCCACGTCGTCTTCGGCTTCGTGGAGTACAAGACCCACGCCAAGCTGAGCGTGGTGGTCAGGCGCGAAGGCGAGGCGCTGCGCACCTATTGCCACTTCGGCACCGGCAACTATCACCCGGTGACGGCGCGAATTTACACCGACCTCAGCCTGTTCAGTTGCAATCCGGTTCTGGGTCGCGACGCGTCCAAGGTGTTCAACTACATCACCGGCTATGCGACGCCGGAGGATCTGGAGGCGCTGGTCGTCTCGCCGCTGAACATGAAGTCGACGCTGCTTGGTCTGATCGGCAAGGAGATGTCGGCGGCGTCGCAGGGCAAGCCGGCGGCGATCTGGGCCAAGATGAACTCGCTGGTCGATCCGGAGATCATCGACGCCCTGTACCGGGCCAGCCAGTGGGGCGTGCGGATCGAACTGGTGATCCGGGGCATCTGCTGTCTGAGGCCCGGAGTGCAGGGGCTGAGCGAGAACATTCGGGTTCGCTCGATCGTCGGGCGGTTCCTGGAGCACAGCCGAATCGTCTGCTTCGCCAACGGAGCCGACCTGCCGCATGACAAGGCGAAACTGTACATCTCCTCGGCCGACTGGATGCCGCGCAACCTGGATCGCCGGGTAGAGTTGATGACGCCGGTGCTGAACGCAACGGTGCACGATCAGGTGCTGGATCAGATCATGGTCGCCAATCTGAAGGACGATACCCAGAGCTGGCTGCTGGACCCGGACGGGGCGTATCGTCGGGTCCAGCCGCGCGCGGGCGAGACGCCGTTCTCGGCGCACCAGTATTTCATGACCAACCCCAGCCTGTCCGGGCGTGGCCGCAAGGTGAAGACCCTGCCCAAGACGCTGGAACTATGAGCCCGTCGGTCGAGGAGACGCGCGAGGTCGCGGTCGTCGATATCGGATCGAACTCGGTGCGCCTGGCCGTCTATCGGATCGAGGGCGGCGCGATCTGGACCATCTTCAACGAGAAGGTGCTGGCGGGCCTGGGCCGGGGTGTGGCCGGCAGCGGTCAACTGTCGGAGGAGGGGGTCGAGACGGCGCTGCGGGCCCTGACCCGGTTCGCCGGTTTGATCGGGGCCATGAAGCCCTCGGCCCTGCATGTGTTCGCAACCGCCGCCGTGCGTGACGCCGAGGACGGCCCGGCCTTCGTCGAACGCGTCGCCGCCGAAACCGGCCTTCAGGTCCGGGTGCTGTCGGGCGAGGAAGAAGCGCGCTTCTCGGCCCGGGGCGTGGTGGCCGGAGCGCCCGATACGCGGGGCGTTGTGGGCGATCTGGGCGGGGCCAGTCTTGAGCTGAGCCGGGTCGGGAGCGGGCGGATCGAGACGGGCGTGACCCTGCCGCTGGGGCCCTTCTCCCTGACCAACGGCAAGGGAGTGGACGCCGACAGGCTGAGGAAGACCATCGCCCGCACCCTGGCCCCGGTGGCGCGGGACTTCGCGGGGCCGGGCTTCCACGCCGTCGGAGGCGCGTGGCGCAGCCTGGCGCAGCTGCACATGGCCACGGCCGACTATCCGCTGAAGATCGTGCACCAGTACGCCATGACCGCCGAAGAGGCGCGCGAGGTGGCGGGTGTGGTGGGGCGTCAGTCCAAGGCGTCCCTCGACAAGCTTCCGGGCGTGTCGCGACGCCGGGCCGAGACCCTGCCGGTCGCCGCCCTGGTGCTGGAGGGGCTGATCGAGGCGCTGGGGATCGAGACGGTGACGTTTTCGGCCTGGGGCGTGCGCGAAGGCGTGCTGGTCGATGGACTTGACCTGGACCCGGACAGCGATCCCCTGCTGGCGGGGGCGGCGGTGCTGGCGGCGCGCCAGGGCGTGTCGCCCGGGCTGCCCGACGCCCTGCACGGGTTCGTGGTCGGGGTGACGGACGGCCTGCCGCCGGTGTTTGGGGCCAAGCGCGACGCCGTCCTGACGCGGGCCGCCTGCCTGTACGCCGACATCGGCGGCCGCTTCCATCCCGACCATCGCAGCGATCTCGCCTTCGATCAGGTGCTGAGGGTGCCCCTGGCCGGACAGAGCCATGCCGAGCGGGTGTTCCTGGCCGGGGTCATAAACGCCCGGCACGGCGGGGGGGCCGCAACGCCCGATCCGCGCCTGGCCCAGCGGGTTCTTTCGGAAGCCGGCATCCACCGCGCCCGCGTCCTGGGCCTGGCCATCCGGCTGGGCTCGGACCTCTCGGCCCGCTCGCCGCGGGTTCTGGAGGGCGCCCGCCTGAGACTGGGCGATGGGTCGGTCAGCCTCTCCCATGCCACGCCGAGCGTGCTGGGCGGAGAGACCGTGAGCAAGCGACTGCGTCAGCTGGCGGACTGCCTGGGTGTGGAGCCGCGGCTGGAGGAGGGAGATCAACGATGGGCGTGACCGGTATTGGCGGCTTCTTCTTTCGATCGCAGGACCCCAAGGCGCTGAAGGCCTGGTGGCTGGAGCATCTGGGCGTCGGCGCGCCCGAGGGTGTCTGGGTCTGGGACCAGCAGGCGGGCCCCACCGTGTTCGAGCCCTTCAAGGCCGACAGCGACTATTTCGCCGCCGACAAGGCCTTCATGATCAATCTGCGCGTCGATGACCTGGATGGCCTGATGGCCTCGCTCAGGGCCGCCGGGATCGAGGTGATCCAGAAGGCGGAATGGGACACCATGCCGGAGATCGGCCGGTTCGCCCGCATCCACGATCCCGAGGGCAACGCCATCGAGCTGTGGCAGCCGGCGACGCCGCCCACAGACTAGCGCGCGCGGGCGCGCAGCACCGCAAGGACGTCCTCGAACGCCAGACCCCGCGCGCGCAGCAGCACCAGCAGGTGATAGACCAGGTCGGCGGCCTCGGCGGTCAGCTCCTCGTCGGGTCCGGCCGCGCCGGCCAGGGCCGTCTCCACCCCTTCCTCGCCGACCTTCTGGGCCACCCGCTTGGGGCCCTCGGCCAGCAGGCGGGCGGTCCAGCTCTCGGCCGGATCGGCCTGGGCGCGGGCGGCGATGGTGGTTTCCAGGCGGGCCAGGGTTCCGAGGCCGGGGGCGTCAGCGTCTCCGAAACAGCTGGTCGTTCCCAGGTGGCAGGCCGGGCCCAGCGGCCGGACGGTCAGGACCAGGGCGTCGGCGTCGCAGTCAGGCGTGATCGAGACGACCTTCAGCCGGTTGCCCGAGGTCTCGCCCTTCCTCCACCGGCCGCCGCGCGAGCGGGAGAAGAAGGTCGCCTCGCCCGACTGGATGGTCTCGTCCAGGGCGGCGCGGTCCATGTAGGCCAGGGTCAGGACCTGCAGGGTGGCGTGGTCCTGCACCACCACGGGGATCAGGCCATGCCCTTTTTCGAAGTCGAGGCTGTCGGGGTCGAGGGTCATGGTCTCACCTCCACGCCCTCGCGGGCGAGCTCGGTCTTGAGGGCGCCGATGGTGAGCGCTCCGGTGTGGAACACGCTGGCGGCCAGGGTGCCGGAGACGCCGGCCTCGACAAAGGCGTCGCGGAAATGCCGGGCCGAGCCGGCCCCGCCCGAGGCCACCAGGGGGATGGTCAGCCGGGCCCGGGCGGCCTTCAGCTGTTCGATGTCATAGCCGCGCCGGACCCCGTCCTGATCCATGCAGTTGAGCACAATCTCGCCGGCGCCGAGCGTTTGAGCCTCGACGATCCAGTCCAGGGTGCGGCGACCGGATCTCCGGCTCGCGTCGGGGTCGCCCGTGTACTGATGCACCACCCAGTCGTCGCCCTCGCGTCGGGAATCGACGCCGACCACCACGCACTGGCGGCCGAACCGGTCGGCCATCTCGGCGATCAGGTCGGGCCGTTCGAGGGCCGGGGAGTTGATCGAGACCTTGTCGGCGCCGCTGTCCAGGCAGCGGCCGGCCTGATCGTTGGTTCGGATGCCTCCGGCCACCGAGAAGGGGATGTCGAGCGCCCGGGCGATGTCGCGGACCCAGGCGTAGTCGAGGGTGCGGCCCTCTGGGCTCGCGGTGATGTCGTAGAAGACCAGCTCGTCGGCGCCCTGGTCGCGATAGCGGCGAGCTAGCTCCGAAGCATCGCCCATGTCGGCATGGCCCTGAAAGCGCACGCCCTTGACCACGCGGCCATCCTTGACGTCGAGGCAGGGGATGATGCGCCGGGCGGTCATGCCGCGAGGGCCTGGTCGAGGGTGAATTTGCCTTCGTAGAGGGCGCGACCGATCACGGCGCCGGCGCAGCCGATGCGGCGGCCCTCGGCGATGTCCTGAAGCCCCGAGACGCCGCCGGACATCTGGACATCGAGATCGGGGCGGCGCCGGATGATCTGGGCCAGGAGGTCGAGGTTCGGCCCGGTCAGGGCGCCGTCGCGGCTGACGTCGGTGACCAGCAGGTGGCGGGCCAGGCCGGGCGGGTACCGGTCCAGCGCGGCCCACAGATCGACCGTGGCCGCCTCGGTCCAGCCCTTGAGGGCGGGGACGTAGCGGTCGCCGTCAGGCCGGACGTCGATGGCCAGGGTCAGGGCCTCGGCCCCGAACCGCTCCAGCCAGCCGGCGACGGTGTCGGGCTGGCTGACGGCGAGCGACCCGACCACAACGCGGGTCGCGCCATTGTCCAGCAGGGCCTGGACATCGTCCTCGGAGCGGACGCCGCCGCCGGCCTGGATGCGGATGGCGACCGAGGACGCCAGCTCGCCGATCAGGGGGTGCTGCACGGCGCGGCCCGCCTCGGCGCCGTCCAGATCGACGATGTGAGCCCACTCGGCGCCCGAGGCGGCGAAGGCGGCCAGCCGGGCGGCGGGGTGATCGTCGTAGCGCGTCACCTGGTCGAACCGGCCGTGCATCAGCCGCACGCAGGCGCCGTGTCGCAGATCGATGGCGGGGTAGAGGATCATGCGGGCAGCTCCAGAAAGTTCTTCAGCACCCGCGCGCCGGTCTCGGCCGAGCGCTCCGGGTGGAATTGGCAGCCCCAGCGGTTGTCGCGGCGGACGACCGCCGGGATGGGACCGCCGTAGTCGGCGCGGGCCAGGGTGGCCTGGCCGTCGGGGCAGACGAAGCCGTGGACGAAATAGGCGTAGGCGCCGTCCTCGACGCCCTCCAGCAGCGGGTCGTGGCGCTCTCGGGTCAGGCGGCTCCAGCCCATGTGCGGCACGGGGCGGTCGGGTGCGGGCCGCATCTGGACCACGCGGCCGGGGATGAGGCCGAGCAGCGGGACGTCGCCCTCCTCGGAACTGTCGAACAGCAGCTGCTGGCCCAGGCAGACGCCCAGGAGGGGGCGCGTAAAGGCGCGGATCGCCTCTGTGACACCCAAGGCCTCCAGTCGCGCCATGGCGTAGCCGGCCGCGCCGACCCCGGGCAGGATCAGCCGCTCGGCCCCGGCGATCTCATCCGGGGTGGAGACCATGCGAGGGCTCGCGCCCAAGCGCTCCAGCGCGAACTGGACCGAGGCGAGATTGCCGGCGCCGTAGGCGAGAACCGCGACCGTCACAGCACCCCCTTGGTGCTCGGCACGGCTTCGCCCTCGACGCGGATGGCCTGGCGGAGCGCCCGGCCGAAGGCCTTGTAGGCGGCCTCGGTCTTGTGGTGGTCGTCGTCGCCGGTGACCGAGACGTGGATGGCGGCGCCCAGGTGCTCGGCCAGGGAGCGGAACACGTGGGCGGTCAGGTCGGTGCGATAGTCGCCGATCATGGGGGTGTCGAACGACCCCTCGAACACCGGATAGGGCCGGCCGGACAGGTCCAGGGTGACGCTGGCGCGGGCCTCGTCCATCGGCAGGACGAAGCCGTAGCGGGCGATGCCGCGCCGCTCGCCCAGCGCCTGTTTCAAAGCCTGGCCCAAGGCGATGGCCGAGTCCTCGATGGTGTGGTGCGGATCTGTGTGCAGATCGCCCTCGCAGGCGAGGCGCAGCGAGAAGCCGCCGTGGGCGGCGATCTGCTCCAGCATGTGATCGAAGAAGCCGACGCCGGTGGAGATGGCGACGGGGCCGGGCGCGTCCAGATCGACGGCGCAAACGATGCGGGTCTCCTTGGTGTCTCGCGTGACGGCGCCGACGCGGTGGGCGCGCGCGGGAGCAGCCAGATCGAAGGCGGCCAGCAGGCGATCGTTGACGGCGGCCACGGCCGACACCGGCAGCCGCAGCCAGCCTCCCGCGCCGTCGGAGGCGACGCCAAAGCGCGCCAGGGCCTGGGTCACACGCTCAAGGTCGGACGGACGGGTCGTGATCACCGGACCGACGCCGGGCTCGATCGGCATCAGGCGTTCGAGCGCCTGGACCAAGCGGTCGCGCTCGCGGCGGACGGAGGCGATTCGCTCGCGGGTCTCGATCAGGCGCGAGGGGTCCAGCGCCTGTAGCGCCAGACGGACCGAGGGTTCAGGTAGGCCATAAGGCTCCATGACCTCGGACAGTCGCCCGAGGGTGTGGGGTTGAGCGATGGCGGCGCCGATCCGCGCGCCAGCGAGCCCGTAGGCCATCGACAGGCTGCGCAGCACCACCAGATTGGCGTGATCGGCGACCAGCGGCGCGGCGGAGGGGGTGTCGGCGAACTCGATCAGGCCTTCGTCGAGCACCAGCAGGGCCGGGGCCACGCGCTCGGCCATCTCGGCTAGAGCGTCCGTCGTTCCGGTGGCGCGGATCACAACGGCGGCGACGCCCCCTCCTGGCGGCTCGCGCCGCCTGTCCTCCCCCCGCCCCTGCGGGCGCGGAGAGGTGAGGGGATAGATGCGGCGCAGCGTCAGGAAGGGTTCGGCGTCGGGGGCTTCGACGGCTAGGCCGTCGCGAGCGGCGAGGCGGAAGACCAGCTCCAGACCGTGGGTCAGGCCGCGCACCGGCAAGATGCGCTCGACCGGCTGGCCGTAGAGGGCGGCCATGCGCTCCGCCAGCGCCGCGCCCGATCCCGGATAGCGCTCCAGACCCTCGCCGCCGGACACCAGCGGCGCGAAGGGAGCGGGCAGATTGGTCAGGGTCATGGCGCCATCCTCAGATCGGCCGCCCGCGCATGAGCCTCCAGCCCTTCCAGCCGGGCCAGGCGGGCGGCGATGGGGGCGAGGGCCTGGGCGCCCTTTTGCGTGACCTGCTGCACCGACATGGAGGTCATGAAGCTGGCGGTGGTCAGGCCGCCCAGGGTGCGGGCGGCGCCGTCGGTGGGCAGGACGTGGCTGGGGCCGGCGGCGTAGTCGCCCAGGGTCTCGGCGGCCCACCGGCCGACGAACACGGCGCCGGCGGCGGTCAGGGCCGGGACCAGGGCCTCGGCGTCCTCGACCTGTAGCGACAGGTGCTCGGGGCCGTAGAGATTGGCGACCTCCACGGCGGCGGCGAGATCGGCCACCAGCACGGCACGGGCCTCGGCCAGGGAGGCGCGGGCGATCTCGGCGCGCGGCAGGGTCTCCAGCTGGCGTTCGACCGCCGCCATCGTCTGCGCGATCACCGTGCGGCTGGGCGAGACCAGGATGACCTGGGCGTCGGCGTCGTGCTCGGCCTGGCTGAGGAGGTCGGCGGCGACGATCTCGGGATCGGCGTCGCGGTCGGCGATGACCATCAGCTCGGACGGCCCGGCGGGCATGTCGACGGCCGGGCCGCCGGTCAGGGTCGAGGCCTGCTTCTTGGCCTCGGCGACGAAGGCGTTGCCGGGTCCGAACAGCTTGTCGCAGGCCGGAATCTCGCCGTCGTCCAGCACCGCGCCAAAGGTCAGGGCGGCGATGGCCTGGGCCCCGCCGATCAGCCAGATCGCGTCCAGACCGGCCTCGCCGGCGGCGACGATCATGGCCGGGTGGACGCCGCCGTCCCGGGTCGGGGGCGTGACCACCACGCGATCGCCGACGCCCGCCACCTGGGCCGGGATGGCCTGCATCAGTAGGGACGAGAACAGCGGCGCCGTGCCGCCGGGCACATAGATGCCGGCCGAGCGGATCGGCCGCCAGACCAGACGCGACCGCACGCCGGGCGTGGTTTCGACCCAGGCGCTGTCTTCCGGGCGGGTAAACTGATGGAAGACGCGGACGTTTTCAGCCGCCACGCGCAGGGCGCGGGTGTCGGCGGGCGGCAGGGCGGCGCGGGCCTCGGCCACCGCCTGATCGGTGATGGCGATGCGGCGCGGGCGGGCGCCGTCGATGCGCTCGGCCCAGTCGGCCACGGCCGCGCCGCCGCGCTGGTCGACCTCGGCGAAGATGGTCGCGACGATCTCGGCGACCTCGCCGTCCGTGCGACGGGTGGGCCGGGCCAGGGCGTCGAGGCGTCCCTGTCCATCCAGCGATGACCACTCGATCTGGCGCATCACATCATCTTCTCGATGGGGAGGACCAGGATGGCCGAGGCGCCGACGGCCTTGAGCTTCTCCAGCGTCTCCCAGAACACCGCCTCCTGGCAGACGGCGTGGACGGCGACGGCGTCGTCGCGGCCCGACAGCGGCATGACGGTGGGCGAACCCGCGCCCGGCAGAATGGCGGTGATCTGATCCAGCGCGGCGCGCGGGGCGTTGAGCATGACGTATTTGGCGCCCTGGGAGGCGACCACACCGGCCATCCGCTCGATGATGCTGTCCAGCAGGTCCGCCAGTTCCGGATCCGGCGCGACGGGCGAGCGGATCAGGACGGCCTGACTGTCCAGCACCGTCTCGCGCGCCTGCAGACCGTTGGCCTCCAAGGTCGCCCCGGTCGAGACCAGGTCGCAGATGGCGTGGGCGAGCTTCAGCCGGGGGGCGACCTCGACGGCGCCGCGCATGGTGACGATGTCGGCGGTGACGCCCTGATCGCCCAGCCAGCGTGTGAGCACGCGCGGATAGCTGGTGGCGACGCGGCGGCCCTGCAGCGAGGTCGGCCCCGTGTAGTCGAGCGTCGGCGGCACGGCGATCTTCAGGGTGCAGCGGCCAAAGCCCAGCGGCATCACCACCTTTGCGACCGGTCCGCCGTTGCGGCCTTCCTCCAGAACGTTCTCGCCGACCACGCCCAGATCGCAGACCCCGTCGGCGACGAAGGTCGGGATGTCGTCGTCGCGGACCCGCAAGAGGTCGATGGGGTAGTTCTCGACCCGGTAGAGCAGGTCGTTGGTCCCCTTGACCACGCGCAGGCCCGCGTCGCGGACGAGGTCGAGGCTGCGGTCGGACAGGCGTCCGGATTTCTGGACGGCGATGCGGAGCCGGCCCTTCACGGTGCTCATGAGATCAGACTTTCAGGGGGAGGGGGTCAGGCCTTGAGACGGTCCAGCACCAGGCGGTAGCCCTGATGCGGCATCTCTTTCAGAAAGCGGGCAACGCGGACGACGGTGGTCGGGCTGGCCTGGGCCTCGACCGCGATCTCGCGATAGGACTTGCCCCCGGCGTCCAGCAGACGCGCCACCTCCCACCGCTCTGCGAAGGCGCGCACCTCGGCGGGGGTGCAGAGATCCTTGAGGAAGGCTTCGACCTCCTCAGGCGTCTCGAGCGCGAGGAGGGCCCGATAGAGACCGTCCGCTCCGGCATCCGCCGGGCGGTTCTTGTCCGCGTGTTTCAACATGATGGCACAGTGAAACGGGGCCCGGCCGCTGTCAAGCCGGCGGCGCTGAAATCAATCCGTCATCAGGCCGTCATCGCTCCGTCCGAAGCGCGCGCTAATCCGGTGATATGACGGCGGTCGGGCTGAGCGAGGGGGACAAGGACTGGCAGGCCGAGGCGCGCGCCCTGGTCGAGGCCTGCGTGGCCGAAATGCTGGCCGCCTGCCCGCGCCGCATGGACTTCGGCGAGGCGGCCTACCGGCTCGAGCGGCCGCTGGACGCGGTGATCGCCGCCTTTACGGCGCTGGGCCTGGAGCCGCGGCCCTATCTGCAGGACCGGCGCATGGAGGCGCTGGAGGCCGATCTGCGCGCCGGGCGGTTCGCCAACGCGGACGCGGCCATGCGCCACTGGGCCTTTCCGCCCAAGAGCCCCGACTTCCGCGCCCGCTTTCGCCGCCGCTTCCACCGCACGCCGCAGGAGGCCTGGGCGGAGGGGCGCGCGGCTCAGTAGCCGCCGAACGAGCCGGCCGCGCCGGGGAAGACAACCGGACTTTCGGCGCCGTCGGTCGAGACCGCGGCGATCCCGAAGGCGTAGTTGTCGATGATGGTGTTCTCCAGAGTGTGCTCGGCCACCCGGCCGACCCAGCGGCTGTGGGTCCACTGGGGGGCGGTCGTCTCGCGCCAATAGATTCGGTAGCCGGCAAGATTGGGCGTTTGCTGGGCGGACGGCAGGCTCCATTTCAGGGTGGTGTCCGCGCTGACCGCGCCCTCGATGGTCACATCGGCCGGCGGCGGCGGGGCCAGAGACAAGGCCGCCAGCGCCGCGACGTTCAGCGAGGTCAGCTTGGCCGCATAGTCGAAGTCCACGCCTTCGATGACGTCGCCATAGGCCACGCCATTCTCGGTCCGCAGGTCCTGATGCTGGCGGTCGTAATTCTCAAGCGTCTCCATCACGCGGACGGCAGGGAAGCCCAGGTCGTTGAACGAGCGATGGTCGCCGCCCCGGCCGAAGCGGTCCAGCCGATAGACCAGCTGGGTGTCGAGATTGGCGATGTAGCGGTCGGCGACGCCGTCGATGTAACGGGCCAAATTGCGCGACGGGCTGTCGATCTCCCCGCCGGTGAAGCGGCGCTGGCGGGCCTCGGTCTCGCTCTCGGTGACCCGCGGACCCTCGGAAAAGATGCGCGCCGTGCCGTTGTCGATGGCGCCGGTGATGCCCCGGATATTGCCGATCATGTCGTTGTTGAGCACGCCGATCAGCCGCCAGTTCTGCTCGCGGGCGTGCTCGGCGACGAAGCGGGCGCCGACCAGCCCCTGCTCCTCGCCCGAGAAGGCGACATAGACGATGGAGCCGGGAAAGCGCTGAGTGCTGAGCACGCGCGCGGCCTCGATGGCCCCGGCCACGCCCGAGGCGTCGTCGTTGGCGCCGGGCGCGTCGTCGGTGAAATTCATGACGTCGGTGACTCGGCTGTCCAGGTGGCCTCCGATCAGGACGTGGCGGTTCGGGTCGGCCGTGCCGCGCTGGATGGCGACGACGCTGATGATTTCCGTCGGGTCGGGCACCCGTTCGCCGGTGTATTCGCGGCCGATGTACATCACCTCCAGACAGCCGCCGCAGGCCGCCGAGATGCGCTCGAACTCGGCATGGACCCAGCGGCGGGCCGCGCCGATGCCGCGGGTGTCGCTCTCGGTCTCCGATAGCGAGTGACGGGTGCCGAAGCCGACCAGGGTGCGGATGTCGGCCTCGATCCGATCGGCCGAAACCTGGGCGACCAGGCCGGGAATGACGGCGACTTCGGCGGGCGGGGCGGGCGTCGCCTCCTGGGCCAGGGCAGCGGCCGGCATGAGTATCAGGGCGGTGGCGGCGAGTAGGGCGAAACGCATGCTGGGAATTCCTCGGGTCGATCGGCGGCGCGAACCCTGCGACGGAGACGGGCGCGGGTAAAGGCCGGGCGTGGTATGTCGGCGGCTGGCGATTCATTGGAGGCGATCATGCGACTGATCCTCGGCGACAAGGCCTATTCGACCTGGTCCCTTCGTCCCTGGCTGGTGCTGAAGCGCTGCGGGGCCGACTTCGAGGAGGTGATCGTGCCGCTGAACCGGCCGGACACGGCCGAGGGCATCGCGCGCCACACCGGCTCAGGCAAGGTGCCGGTGCTGGAGGTCGAGGGCGAGACCATTTGGGACTCGCTGGCCATCTCGCTGTGGGCCGAGGAGCGCTATCCTCGCGTCGGCCTGTGGCCGTCGGACAGCCATGCGCGCTGGATGGCCCGGGCGGCGGTGTGCGAGATGCATTCCGCCTTCGCCGCCCTGAGGACCGAGGGCGGCATGGGACCGGATCACCCGATGGTCGGCGACTGGGGCGCGGAGACCAGGCCGTCGGCGGCGGTGGCGGCGGACCTGAGGCGGCTGATCGATCTGTGGAGCCAGGCGCGGGCCCGATTCGGAGCGAGCGGACCCCATATGTTTGGCGAGTGGTCGATCGCCGACGCCTTCTTCACCCCGGTGGCGGCGCGCATACGTCACTACGGGTGGAGCCTGGAGGCGTTGGGCGACGACGGGACGGCGCTAGCCTATATCGAGACCCTGCTGAGTCAGCCAGACTTCCTGGAATGGGAGGCGGGCGCGACATCCTGACGGCGCTGACGGCGCGAGCACCGGTTGCAACGCACGACGTTGTTCCGCTAAAGTGGGCGGATCGGGAGGAGGGTCATTTCGCATGGCTTATGGGCTGTCCAGCATCGGCGATCTCGTCCTTTCGCGCGGCGCGTTCGACTTCGAGTGGTCGGAAGTCCTGTACGACGCCGGCGACGCTCCCGCGCCGATCGCGGATGGCATGGGCGCCGCGGCGCCGCCCTCCCTCGCGACGCCGTTCTCTGAGTGGGACGACTTCCTTCCCAATGTCATGCCGGACTCGGCCGACCGTTCGTCAGGCGGAGGCCATCCCACGCAGGCTGCGAATCAGACCGAGACTGGCGGAGCGATGTCGGCCGTGGCCGGTCAGCCGGACGCGCCCCTGGTGGACATCCGCTGGACCGATCCCTTTGTCGAAGCTGATATTCGCCCCGGCGGTGAAGTCCGCATGGAGCCCATGGGATCGCTGGCGTGGAAGGGCGGGGGCTGGACCCCGGGCTTCAACCAAGACGGCATCCTCTACTGGATAGCGCCGAGTTACACGCTGCCTGACGACGGTTTCTAACCTTGGCGCCCACCGCTAGGCGCGCCTTTCGAACAGATCGACCCGGGCGCCTTTATAGGTCGCTTCTGCGTAACGCAGGAAACCAGCGCGTTCGGCCATGCGGACGGACGGCGCGTTCTCCGGCGCGATCATGCACACGGTTCGGGGCGCCTTGAGCCGATCATCGCACCAGGCCAGGGCGCCGCGCAGCGCCTCGCTGGCCAGACCCTGACCCTGAAAGGCCGGCGCCGCGCCCCAGCCGAGCTCGGGCGCGTCAAAGGGCGGATCGAGGTCGCGGCGATAATCCAGCACGCCGACACTGCCGACATAGGCGCCGTCGCCCTTGAGGCGGATGGACCAGTTGCCGTAGTCGAGCGCCGACCAGTGGCCCAGATCGCGTAGCAGGCGAAACCAGACTTCTTCTTCCGACAGACCGCGTCCCATGATGTGGCGGGTGAAGTCGGCGTCGCTCCACAGGCGCGCCAGGTCCTCGAAGTCGGTCACGGCCACGGGGGTCAGGATCAGGCGGGACGTCTCGATGGTGGTCATTCAGGTCTCGGGGAACAGGGCGGGAGCAGAGCGGACCTCGGTGCGGCCCGCAGCATCGGTGGCGGCGAAGGTGAAGCCGGGTCTGAGGGCGAACCCGCCGGCACGGCCGTCGCGGCCGAGGGCGAGCAGCGCCACCTGGCTGTCGCCCAGGGCGGCGCCGCGCAGGCGGACCAGGCGTTCCAGGGTGAGGCGGCATGCCGTCTCGGGGTCGGCGCCGCCACGCATAGCCTCGACCACGGAATGAGCGCCGCAGACCCGGAGGATTTCCTCGCCGACACCGGTCCCGGTGGCCGCGCCGACCTCGGCGTCGACATAGAGGCCGGAGCCGACGATGGGACTGTCGCCCACCCGGCCGCGCATCTTGAAGGCCATGCCCGAGGTGGTGCAGGCGCCGGCCAGTCGACCGTCGGAGTCGATGCCCAGCACACCGATGGTGTCGTGATCCGAGGCGTCGCCGGGACGGCCGTCGCGGCGGGCGCGCCAGTCGGTGTTCTCGCTGTTGGCGCGGGGCTCATAGCGGCTTTCGACCAGCCAGGCGCGCCACGCGGCCTCGGCTTCCGGCGTCAGCAGGTTTGTGGTCTCGAACCCCTCCGCGAGGGCGAAATCGCGCGCGCCCTGGCCGACAAGAATGACATGCGGCGTCTTCTCCATGACCCGCCGGGCCACCGAGATGGCGTGGACGACGTCCTCCAGCGCGCAGACGGCGCCGAGCCCGCCCCGGTCGTCCATGATCACGGCGTCCAGGGTGACGCGGCCTTCGCGGTCGGGCAGTCCGCCCAGGCCCACCGAGCTGTTGCTGATGTCCGCCTCAGCCACGCGGGCCGCCGCCTCGACCATGTCCAGCCCCGAGCCGCCCCTGGCGCGCGCCGCCATGCCGGCGGCGTTGGCCGCGGCGCCGAAGTCCCAGGTCGACACCATGACGATGCGTCGGTCGTCTGCAAGCACGGGCGTCGCGGTCGCCAATCCGGCGGCGGCGCCGAGGCCGAGACCCATGGCGGTGCGGCGGTTCGGCCCGGTCACATCAGGCCCAGCTGCTTGAGGCTGGCCACGCCGTCGCGGCCGACGATCAGGTGGTCGTGCACCTCGATGGACAGCGAACGGGCGGCCTGGACCACCTGTTTGGTCATGTCGACGTCCGCGCGGCTGGGGGTTGGATCGCCCGACGGGTGGTTGTGGACCAGAATGAGAGCCGAGGCCGAGACCTCCAGCGCCCGGCGGGCCACTTCGCGCGGATAGACGGGCGCATGATCGACGGTGCCGCGATTGGCGGTCTCGTCCAGGATCAGCTGGTTCTTCTTGTCGAGATACAGCACCCGGAACTGCTCGCGCGGCTCGTGCTGCAGAGAGACGCGTACATAGGCGACCAAGGCCGTCCACGACGAGATGACGGGCCGCTTGGTCGCCGGCTCCCTGGCCACCCGGCGCGCCACCTCGTGCAGGGCGACGAGATCGAGCGCGGTCTCGGCCCCGACGCCCTTGATCCGGCCGCGCGCGTCTTCGGACCGCACCGTCATCAGTTCCTCGACCGAGGCCCCCAGCACCGCCGCCAGCGAGCCGAACCGCGCCAGCAGCGCCTTGGCGATCGGCTTGACGTCACCCTGGGGCTGGCTGCGGAACAGGAACAGCTCCAGCAGTTCATAGTCGGGAAGGTGGTTCACGCCCGCCGAGCGCGCGCGTTCACGCAGCCGCTCGCGATGGCCGGCGTGGTGGGGCTTGGCTACGGGTTTGGGTGTGTCGTCCGGCATCGCCCCTCGCGTCCGAGGCGACGTTATCGACCTCAGTTCGGCCTGAACAGTCCGGCCGGGCTGGCGGTGAAAATCTCGACGCCATCCTCGGTCACGCCGACCGAATGCTCGCACTGGGCCGAGAGGGACTTGTCGCGGGTCACGGCGGTCCAGCCGTCGGACAGGATCTTCACCGCCGGCTTGCCCAGGTTCACCATCGGCTCGACGGTGAAGAACATGCCGGGCTTGAGTTCCGCCCCTTCGCCGCGCCGGCCGTAGTGAAGGACATTGGGGCTGTCGTGGAAGATGCGGCCGATGCCGTGGCCGCAGAAGTCGCGCACCACCGACATCCGCTGGCCCTCGACATATTTCTGAATGGCGTAGCCGATGTCGCCGAAGGTGTTTCCGGGCTTCACCTGCTCCAGGCCGATGCGCAGGCTCTCATAGGTCACGTCGATCAGCTTGCGGGCGCGGGGATTGATCTGGCCCACGGCGTACATGCGGCTGGAATCGCCGTGCCAGCCATCGACCACCACCGTGTGGTCGATGTTGACGATGTCGCCGTCCTTCAGAACCTTGTCGCCGGGAATGCCGTGGCAGACGACGTGGTTGATCGAGGTGCAGGTGGTCCTGGTGTAGCCCTTGTAGCCCAGGCAGGCCGGGAGGCCGCCGTGGTCATAGGTGAACTGGCGGATCAGGTCGTCGATACGGCCGGTCGTGATCCCAGGCTTCACCTCGGCGGCGATCATGTCCAGCGCCTCGGCCACCAGGCGCCCGGCCCGGCGCATGCCCTCGAAATCCTCGGGCGCGTAGGTGCGGATGGCGTGGGTGCGGGTCAGCAGTTCGTCGTCGGCGTCGTACATCAGGGGTCCAGGCTGCGAAGGGGCGCAGATGGGTCTTGTAGCATGGAAACTCAACCGTCGGGGCGGGCGCGACGCCGGGACGCGGCGAAGTCTGGAATGAGAGCGCGGTTCCCCGTTGCTCCCGGCATTGGGGCTGACTAGGGTCACGGCGATGACCGACGCCCCGACCCCCGCCGCTGGCATTCCCGCCGACCTCAGTTTCGAGGACGCGCTGGCGCAGCTGGAGACGATCGTGAACGAGCTGGAGCGCGGGCAAGTCCCGCTGGAACGCTCGATCGAGATCTATGAGCGGGGCGCGGCGCTGAAGGCCCATTGCGAGGCGCGGCTGAAGGCGGCGCAACTTCGGGTCGAGAAGATCGTGGTCGGCTCGGACGGGCAGCCCCGCGGCGTCGAGCCGGCGGAGTTCGGCTGATGTCCGCCGCGACGCCGGGACCGGCGGCGGCGACGATTTCGTTCGACGACTTTTTGAAGGTCGACATCCGGCTGGGCCGGGTGGTCAGGGCCGAGCCCTTCCCGGAGGCGCGCAAGCCGGCCTATCGGCTGACCATCGATTTCGGGGCCGAGATCGGGGTGAAGCGATCCTCGGCGCAGATCACCCGGCACTACACGCTGGATCAGCTGGAGGGGCGGATGGTGGCGGCGGTGGTCAATTTCCCGCCGCGCCAGATCGGGCCGATGATGTCCGAGGTTCTGACCCTGGGCTTTCCCGACGCCGACGGCGAGGTGGTTCTGACCGGAGTCGATCGTGACGCCGTGGTCGGCGGGAGGCTGTTTTGAGCGCCGCCGCCGCTCCGCCCCAGCACCTGATCGCCGCCAATTCGCCGGAGCAGGCGGTGCTGGACCGGGTGGCCGAGGTCGCCGATCTGGTGACGGTGGCGCTGGACGAACTTCTCCCGCGCGCGGACGGGCCGGAATCGCGGCTGACCGAGGCGATGCGCTATGCGGCCCTGGGGCCCGGCAAGCGTCTGAGGCCCTTCTTCGCCCTGGAGGCCGGGCGGCTGTTCGATCTGGACGAGAAGCCGGTGCTGCGCGCGGCCTGCGCCCTGGAGTGCGTGCACGCCTATTCGCTGGTCCACGACGACCTGCCGTGCATGGACGACGACGACATCCGGCGCGGTCGGCCGACCCTGCACCGCGCCTATGACGAGGCCACGGCGGTGCTGGCCGGCGACGCCCTGCAGACCGCCGCCTTCGACATCCTTCTGGACATCGAAACCCACGACGATCCGTTCGTGCGCTGCGAACTGGCGCGGCGGCTGTCCTATGCGTCAGGCGCGCGGGGCCTGGCCGGGGGCCAGATGATCGACCTGCTGGGCGTGCGCGACGATCTGGGCGGGGTGGCCCGGATGCAGCGGCTGAAGACCGGGGCGCTGTTCCAGTACGCCTTCGAGATCGCCCTGATCATCGCCCATGCCCGCGATGAGCACCGTCAGGCGCTGATGATGTTCGCCCACGACATCGGCCTGGCCTATCAGATCGTCGACGACCTGCTGGACGCCGAGGGATCGGCCGAGGAGATGGGCAAGGCCGCCGGCGGCAAGGACGCAGCCCAGGGCAAGACCAATTTCGTCACCCTGCTGGGCATTGAGGCCGCGCGCGAGCGGGTCACCCACCTGACCGCCCAGGCCAAGCGCCACCTCGATCCGTTCGGCGAGGACGCCGACCTGCTGCGCGCCAGTGTCGACTGGATGCTGACGCGGCGGGGGTGAAGGGGTTTCGCGGGCCGGGGCGGGCGACTAGGTAGCGCGCTTCATGTCCCTCAATCTGATCAAGCTGGGCGTCGGCGTGCCGGACGTCGAATGGCTGGAGCGTCGCGCCGCCAGGGGCGGGCCGCTGACCGTCCACACCCGGATGACACCCAAGCGCGCCCGGGAGGTCGAGGACGGCGGATCGCTGTACTGGGTGGTCAAGGGCGTGGTCGGCTGCCGCCAGCCGGTGCTGGACATCAAGACGATCGGCGAGGGGCGGGCCAGCCGCTGCGAGATCATTCTGGAGGCTCGCGTCATCCGCACGGCCCCGCTGGCGCGGCGGCCGTTCCAGGGCTGGCGCTATTTCGACAAGGACGTGCCGGCCGACCTGAGCCAGGCCGGCGAGACGGACCTGCCGGACGATCTTGTGCGGGAACTTCGCGAGATTGGGGCGTGGTGATCTGCGCGCGCAAGGGCTGATCGCCAAACTTCCGCCGCTGCCGCGTTGCACAATCGTCGATCAATCTGTATTTTGTGCGGTTCTCCCCGCTCCCGAGTCCCGAAGGAAGTCCATGGCCCGCGTCACTGTCGAAGACTGCATTCAGAAGGTTCCGAACCGTTTCGGTCTGGTTCTGCTGGCCGGTCACCGCGCCCGCAGCATCGCCAACGGCGCCGCCCTGACCATCGATCGGGACAATGACAAGAACCCGGTCGTGGCCCTGCGCGAACTGGCCGAGGACACCGTCAAGCCGGACGAGCTGACCGAGAGCGTGGTCGTCACCCTGCAGCGCGTCGACGAGCGCACCGAAGCCGAGGACGAGGCCGAGACCGTCGCCCTGCTGGCCCAGCCGCAGCACATGAACATGGCCGAGGCCGACCTGATCCGCGCGCTGCAAAGCGACCGGGACGGCGGCCAGGAGGAGCGCTTCTGACGAGGGCCTCCGCCACCGTCGTAGACCTCCAAACGGCGCGGGCCGCCACGCCGCCCGCCCCAGCACAACCCGAAACCGGCCCCGCGTCGGCGCCCGCCAGCGTCGTCGTGCGGCCCGCCGTGCCCGAAACACCGGACCACGCCGCGCCGGCGCCCAAGAGCCGCGTGCTGCGCCAGTTCGAGCTGGTCGATGCGGTCAAGGCCTATGATCCGACCGCCGACGAGGCCCTGATCAACCGGGCCTATGTCTATGCGATGAAGATGCACGGCTCGCAGATGCGGGCCTCGGGCGATCCCTATTTCGCCCATCCGATCCAGGTCGCCGGCATCCTGACCGACTACCGGCTGGACACCGCGACCATCGTCACGGCCCTGCTGCACGACGTGGTCGAGGACACGTCGGCGACCAAGGCCGACATCGCCCAGATGTTCGGCGACGAGGTGGCCGAGCTGGTCGAGGGCGTGACCAAGCTGAGCCGGCTGGAGATGCAGGCCGAGCACACGCGGCAGGCCGAGAATCTGCGCAAGTTCATCCTGGCCATCAGCCGCGATGTCCGGGTGCTGCTGGTCAAGCTGGCCGACCGTCTGCACAACATGCGGACCCTGCAGTTCGTCAAGCCGCACAAGCGCGAGCGGATCAGCCGCGAGACGCTTGAGGTCTATGCGCCGCTGGGCCGGTCGATCGGCATCCACTCCATCGCCTCCGAGCTGGAGGAGCTAGCCTTCGAGCATCTCAACCCGACGGCGCGCACCGCCATTCAGCGGCGCCTCGACGCGCTGAAGCTGGAGCACGGCGCCGCGGTCGAGAAGGTGGCCGAGGAGGTTGAGCAGGTGCTGTCCGACACCGGCATCCAGGCGCGGGTCCTGGGCCGGCAGAAGACGCCCTATTCGATCTGGCGGAAGCTGCAGAGGAAGTCGGTGGGATTCTCTGCCCTGTCGGACATCTACGGCTTCCGCGTGCTCGTCGAGAACGAGGACGAATGCTACCGCGCGCTCGGCGTCATCCACCGCGAATGGCCGATGGTGCCCGAGCGCTTCAAGGACTTCATCTCCACCCCCAAGTCGAACAACTACCGCAGCCTGCACACCACGGTGGTCGGGCCCGGCGGCCTGCGTATCGAGATGCAGATCCGCACCGAGGTGATGAACCGGGTCGCCGAGGACGGGGTGGCGGCGCACTGGCGCTACAAGAACAAGTCCTATGGCTTCGACCGTGAAGGGATGGAGAAGGACGGCGGGCGCGATCCGCTGCTGACCCTGCGGCACCTCGTGCAGGTGATGGAGCAAGGCGAGGGCGGCGAAGACTGGGTCGAGCACGCCAAGCTGGAGATGTACCTGGATCAGGTCTTCGTCTTCACGCCGAAAGGACAGCTGATCACCCTGCCGCGCGGGGCCATGCCGCTGGACTTCGCCTATTCGGTCCACACCGAGGTGGGCGACACGGCGGTGGGCGCCAAGATCAACGGCGAGCTGAAGCCGATGCGCACCCTGCTGCAGAACGGCGACGTGGTGGAGATCGTGCGCGGCTCCAAGAAGGAGGCGCCCAGCGACTGGCGCAATCTGACCATCACCGGCCGGGCCCGCGCCGCCATCCGCCGCTTCATCCGCGCCAGCGAGCGCGACGAGTTCCAGAAACTGGGCAAGGCGACGCTGGAACAGGCTTTCGCGCGGGTCGACAAGGTGCTGGCCGACGTCGCTTTGGCGCCCGCCCTCGAAACCCTGGTGCTGCAGGGGGAGGAGGATCTCTATGACTCCATCGGTCGCGGGCGTATCTCGGCGACGCGGGTCGTGGAAATCCTGTTCCCAGGGCTGAAGGGCGCAGGCGTGGCCAACAGCGGCCGGCGGCGGATCGAGGATGGAACGGACGCGCGCCTGTTCGTGCGCGGCTCGGGACTGACGCCCGGTGTGGTGATCCACTTCGGCGCCTGCTGTCAGCCGGTGCCGGGAGACCGCATCATCGGTGTGCTGGAGGCCGACCAGGGCCTGACCGTCCACACCATCGACTGCAACCGCCTGGCGGACGCCTCGGACGACGATTCGGTGTGGATGGACCTGCAGTGGACGCCTCAGGCCCAGCACGACGCCGTCGCCACCACCAAGATCGTCGCCACCATGAGGAACGCGCCGGGCGTCCTGGGGCAGGTCGCCACCCTGATCGGGGAGGCCGGCGGCAACATCCTCAACCTGATCATGACCCGTCGCCAGCACGACTTCTTCGACGTCGAGATCGATCTCGACGTCGCCGACGCCCGTCACGCCACGCTGATCATGGCCGCCTTGCGCGCCAATCCGTTCGTCGACGAGGTGGAGCGGGCGCGGGGATGACCTACGAGGCGACGGCCGTTCCTCCGGGGCTCGAGGCTCATCTGAAGTCGCCGTCCTACCGTCTGGCGGCGACCGATCCGGACTTCCTGATGGGCGACTCGATGCGGGGGGTTCGCTTCCTGATGGAGTACGCCAAGGCCGAGGAGGCGCTGAGGGCCTGGGGCGTGCGTTCGACCCTGGTGGTGTTCGGTTCGGCGCGGGTGGGCGCGGATGGCGAGGGCCGCCACGCCTTCTGGTACGAGCAGGCGCGGCTGTTCGGAAAGATCGCCTCGGAGAGGGGCGGAGCGCTGCGCGGCTCGCCGGGTCAGCCGCGCGACAATGTCATCGCCACCGGCGGGGGCCCGGGCATCATGCAGGCCGCCAACCAGGGCGCACACGAGGCCGGCGCGCCCTCGGTCGGCTTCAACGTCACCCTGCCGCACGAGCAATACCCGAACGCCTGGTCGACGCCGGAGCTGACCTTCCGCTTCCACTACTTCGCCATGCGCAAGATGCATCTGGCCATGCGCGCCAATGCGCTGGTGGTGTTTCCGGGTGGGTTCGGCACCCTGGACGAGCTGTTCGAGCTTCTGACCCTGCGCCAGACCGGAAAGGCGCCGCCGATCCCCATCGTGCTGTTCGATCGCGCCTACTGGACCAGCGTCATCAATTTCGACGCCCTGATCGAGCACGGCATGGTCAAGGCCTCGGACATGGACCTGTTCGCCTATGCCGACGACGCCGAGAGCGTGTGGAGGTGTCTGCTGGAGGGCGGACTGAAGCCGGGCGAAGAGATCGTCTGATTTTCGAATAGCGTCGTTACCGAGTTTCCGTTAAGTGAGTCGATCATCGGACAAAGACGGGGGTCGAGCGATGAGACATAACGGATTGGTGGGGCTGGCGGCTGTGGCATGCCTGGCCCTGGCGGGAACGCCGGCGTTCGCGCAGGTCAACATCGCCGACAGTTTCGACACCACCGACGGGACCAGCACCACGCCGACCCGGCTGTTCCGGGACGCCGTGACCTCGGCCTGCGGCGCGCCGAAGGCGTTTCCGGGGACGTTCGGCGCGGACAGCTACGCCTACAAGACCCACACCCTGGTCAACAGCGGGCCGGCGCAGTGCGTCACCATTGATGTGACCGCGAACTGCCCCGGCGCCGCGCCGCAGGTTCACGCCATCGTCTACGATGGCGCCTTCAATCCGGCGGACATCTCCGATGGCTATCTGGCGGACATCGGCTCTTCGACCGGCGACGGCACGACCTACAGCATGGGGGTCGATCTGGCGGCGGGTCAAAGCGTCGACCTCGTTCTGCAAGGCACGGCTGGCACGGCCAGCGCCGCGGGGGTCTGCACCTACACCATCGTCTCGAGCCAACTGGCGGACCCGGCGGCCGTCGTCCCGACGCTGCAGGAATGGGCCATGATCCTGTTGGGCGGCCTAATGGCGGCGACCGGCGCATTCGTGGTCTGGCGGCGCCGGTCGGGCCTCGCCTAGGCGCTTTTCCGGACACGGCGGACGCGTTAGGGGTCACCCATGACCTCCGACGACGTTCTCGACGAATTCCGCCAGGCGGGCGCCCTGCGCGAGGGGCATTTCGTGCTGTCCTCGGGACTGCACAGTCCGGTCTTCCTGCAGAAGAACCTGGTGTTCATGGACGCGCGCCGCTGCGAACGGCTGTGCCGTGCGCTGGCCGAGAAGATCACCGCCACGGTGGGTGCGGTGGATGTCGCCATCTCGCCGGCCGTGGGCGGCATCATCCCCGGCTATGAGACGGCGCGGCATCTGGGCGTGCGGTCGCTCTATGTCGAGCGCGAAGGCGGCGCGTTCAAACTGAGGCGCGGTTTTCACATCGAGCCGGGCGAGCGTGTCGTGATGGTCGAGGACATCGTCACAACCGGCCTGTCGTCGCGCGAGTGCATCGAGGCCATCCGCCAGGCAGGAGGCGAGGTGGTGGCGGCGGCCTGTATCGTCGATCGCTCCGGCGGGCGGGCCGATGTCGGCGTGCCTTTGGTTGCGCTGGCGACCCTGGACGTGCCGGCCTATGCGGCCGACGCCCTGCCGCCCGAACTGGCGGCCCTGCCGGTCGAGGATCCGGGTAGTCGGAGGCTGGCCAAGGCATGAGCCGGCGCATTCGCCTTGGGGTCAATATCGATCACGTCGCCACGGTGCGGAACGCGCGGGGCGGCCTGCATCCCGATCCGGCGCGGGCGGCCGAGGTGGCGTTGCAGGCCGGAGCCGACGGGATCACGGCGCATCTGCGCGAGGACCGGCGCCATATCACGGACGCCGATATCGCGGTGCTGAGCGCGCTGTGCCTGGAGGCCGATCGGCCGCTGAATCTGGAGATGGCGGTCACCGAGGAGATGCTGGCCATCGCCCTGAGGCACCGGCCGCACGCCGCCTGTCTGGTGCCCGAGCGGCGCGAGGAGGTCACCACCGAGGGCGGCCTTGCCGTGGCCGGGCACGAGGCGCGGATCGCGCCTGTGGTCGCCAGACTGGCCGAGGCCGGTATCAGGGTCAGCCTGTTCATCGAGCCCGCTCCGGCCCAGGTCGCGGCGGCCCGCGCGATCGGCGCCCAGGTCGTGGAGTTCCATACCGGGCGCTATTGCCATCTGCCCGCCGAGGCGCGCGCGAGCGAGTTCGCGCGGCTGGCGGATGCGGCGGCCCAGGCCGAGGCTCTGGGACTGGAGGTCCATGCCGGCCACGGCCTGGATTACGGGACCGCGGCCGAGGTGTTGGCCATCCCGGAGATCGTCGAGCTGAACATCGGCCATTTCCTGATCGGCGAGGCCGTGTTCACCGGACTGGAGCCCGCCATCCGCCGCATGCGTGCGGCGATGGACGCCGCGACGGGAGCGCCGGCGTGATCATCGGGGTCGGCGCCGACCTGTGCGACATTCGCCGCATCCAGACCTCGCTGGACCGGTTCGGGGACCGGTTCAAACAGCGTTGCTTCACCGAGCTGGAGCGCACCCGGTCCGACCGCAAGCCGGACGCGGCCTGGAGCTACGCCAAGCGTTTCGCGGCCAAGGAGGCCTGCGCCAAGGCGTTGGGCACCGGCATGCGGCGCGATGTCTATTGGCGCGACATGGGGGTGGTGAACCTGCCGTCGGGCCAGCCGACCCTGGCCCTGACCGGTCATGCCGCCGAGCATCTGGCGCGTCTGACCCCGACGGGTCACGACCCCCGCATTCATCTGACCCTGTCGGACGAGCATCCCTACGCTCTCGCCTTCGTGGTCATCGAAGCCTTGCCCGCCGGGGGCTGAGGCTTTAGCGAGAGGCCTTGGAATTGCCGCGCCGCCGCGGCGAGACGGACCCTTCGCGCATGAGCGACACCAACAAGCCCGACGGCGGCGCCGTCGCCCTGGACCGCGACGCTCCGGCGGGCGACGAGGCGCGCGACGACAAGACCAAGGGCGCCGCGTCCGAAACCGTCGAGATCATCAAGACCGTCTTCTATGCATTGCTGATCGCGGTGGTGCTGCGGGTGCTGTTCTTCCAGCCCTTCACCATCCCCTCGGCCTCGATGGAGCCGAACCTGTACGAAGGCGACTATATCGTCGTCTCCAAGTGGTCCTACGGCTATTCGAAACACTCCATCCCGTTCAGCCCGGGCGTGTTCGACGGCCGCATCCTGGGCAATGCGCCCCAGCGCGGCGACGTGGTGGTGTTCAAGCTGCCCGCCGACAATCGCACCGACTACATCAAGCGGGTGATCGGTCTGCCCGGCGACCGGGTGCAGATGATCTCCAACGTGCTGCACATCAACGGTTCGCCGGTCCAGGACGCCGTGGTGCGGACCGAAGAGGTGGTGGACGCCTTCGGCAGCCGGCCGGCTGTGATCGCGCGCGAAACCCTTCCCAACGGCAAGACCTTCCTGACCCAGGAGTTCGGCCCCGGCCTGCAGCTGGACGACACGCCGGTCTATGAGGTGCCCAACGGCTATTATTTCATGATGGGCGACAACCGCGACAACTCCATCGACAGCCGCGTGGCCATGTCGGCGGGCGGTGTCGGCCTGGTGCCGGAGGAAAATCTGGTCGGCAAGGCCCAGGTCATCCTGTTCAGCTGGACCCCGGGCGCCAGCCTGTTCAACCCGGTCAGCTGGTTCGCAAACCTGCGTCCCAGCCGCTTCTTCACCCGGCTCGAGTGAGCGGCCCGGACCATAGGCCGACCAACAGCCGGGCCGAGGCCGTCCGGGCCCTGACCGAGCGCCTGGGTCATGACTTCGCCGACCGATCCCTGCTGGATCAGGCCCTGACCCACCCCAGCGTGGGGGAGGGGGGCAAGCCCGGCGGCCGTCCCCAGATCGATTATCAGCGGCTGGAGTATCTGGGCGACCGGGTGCTGGGCCTGCTGACGGCCGAACATCTCTATGCCGCCTATCCCGACGCCGCCGAGGGCGAGCTGTCCTCGGCGCTGCACGCCCTGGTCGACAAGAGCGCCTGCGCCCGGGTGGGGCATCGGCTGGGCGTCGGCCCGGCGCTGCGCCTGTCGGCCGGCGAAACCAAGACCGGCGGGCGGCGCAAGGACGGGATCATCGCCGATGCGATGGAGGCTCTCCTGGCGGCGGTCTATCTGGACGGCGGGCTGGAGGCGGCGCGCGGCGTGTACCGTCGCGGGTGGGGCGAGGATCTGGACGCGCCGCCGCGCCGCGCGGTGATCAATCCCAAGTCGGCGCTGCAGGAGTGGGCCCAGAGCCTGGGCCGGCCGCTGCCGAGCTATGCGGTGGTGGAGCGGACCGGTTCGGATCATGCCCCCACCTTTACGGTCGAAACGCGGGTCGAGGGGGTGGAGCCGTCGCGGGCGTCCGGCCGCTCGCGCCAGGAGGCCGAAAAGGCGGCGGCGACCGCCATGCTGACGCGAGAGGGCGTGATTTGACCGACACCGAAACCCCCAACACCCGCGCCGGCTTCGTCGCCTTCATCGGCGCGCCCAATGCGGGCAAGTCGACCCTGGTCAACCGGCTGACCGGGACCAAGGTCTCGATCGTCACCCAGAAGATCCAGACGACGCGCTTTCCCGTGCGCGGCATCGCCATCGAGGGCGACGCCCAGATGGTGCTGGTCGACACGCCCGGCATCTTTTCGCCGCGCCGTCGTCTGGACCGGGCCATGGTCGCCTCGGCCTGGGGCGGGGCGGAGGAGGCCGACGCCGTCGTCCATCTGATCGACGCCCGCTCGCACATCGCCTCGGAAGGCACGTCCGGCACCGCCGCCGACCGGCGCTCGGCCGAGGACACCGAGACGGTCATCGCCGCGCTGAAACAGTCCGGCAAACAGGTCATCCTGGCGCTGAACAAGATCGACGGCATGCGCCGCGACACCCTGCTGAAGCTGTCCCAGGACCTGTTCGCCACCGGCGTCTATGGCGAGGTCTATATGATCTCGGCCGAAACCGGCGATGGCGTCGACGACCTGAAGCAGCGGCTGGCGCGGGCCATGCCCGAGGGACCGTGGCTGTATCCCGAGGACCAGTCGGCCGACGTGCCGATGCGGGTGCTGGCCGCCGAGATCACCCGCGAGAAGCTCTATCTGCGAGTTCACGAGGAGCTGCCCTATGCGGCGGCGGTCGAGACCACCGCCTTCGAGGACAAGCCCGACGGCTCGGCCCGGATCGAGCAGACCGTCTATGTCGAACGCGACAGCCAGCGGCCGATCATCCTGGGAAAGGGTGGCCAGACGCTGAAATGGATCGGACAGAAGGCGCGCGAGGAGCTGACCGTGCTGCTGGACCGGCCGGTCCACCTCTTCATCACGGTCAAGGTCGATCCGCGCTGGCAGGAGAGCCGCGCCCTGTACGCCCAGTTTGGCCTCGATTACGACGCGTGACCGTTTTCAAAGCGTAGAGTTCCTTCAGTCCCTTGGCTTTCCACGTTCCCCGCCGCGCCGGCAATCATCCGCGTATCGTTCTGGCCGCCCTGGCGGCGGTCGCCGTCATCGGCGGCGGGCTGATCGCCTGGACCTATCTGGGCGACACGCCGGCCGTCGCCGAATCCGAGGCGGACGGCCTGCCTCTCCCGACCCGGCCGCCCCTGATCGAGGTGGAGGCGCTGCCCAGGCTCGAAGCGGCGCTGGACGCCAATCCCCGGTTCATGGGGGGGGTGCTGGTGGCCAAGGGCGATCAGGTTCTGTTCCGACAGGTCTATGGCATGGCCGACCGCGAGGCGGGCCGGCAGATGCAGCTGGACAGCCGTTTCCGCCTGGCCTCGGTGTCGAAACAGTTCACCGCCGCCGCCATCCTGAGGCTGCAGGATCGGGGCGTGTTGGATATCCGCGATCCGCTCTGCAAATGGATCACCGAATGCCCCGAGGCCTGGCGGCCAATCCGCCTTCACCACCTGCTGACCCACACGGCCGGTGTGCCCGACCTGATGCAGCAGAGCAGCTGGGGCCTGATCCGGCAGACCCCGCGCACCCCTGAGGAGCTGACCGCCACCACCGCCGAATACCGTCTGTCGTTCGAGCCGGGGACGGCGATCCGCTACTCGAACGCCGGCTACAATCTGTTGGGCGTGGTGGTCGAGCGGGCTTCGGGGATGAGTTTCGAGGACTTCCTGGAAACCCAGTTCTTCGAGCCCCTGGGCATGGCCGACACCGGCTCTGACGCCGACGCGGCCGGCCACGATGTGATCATGGGTTACGGCGACTTCCCGCAGGGCCTGACGCCGCAACCCAACGCCAATGTCAGCGTCGTCTTCGCCTCGGGCGCGCTCTATTCGACCCTGGACGACATGCTGGTGTGGCAGCAGGCGCTGCACCGGGGACATCTGCTCAGCGACTATTCCCACGCCCAGATGGTCATGGACCATGCCCCTATCGATGAGACCGGCGAGCGGGTCGGACGGTCGCGGGCCTTGGGTTACGGCCTCTACGCCGATCGGCTGGGCGAGCGCACCGACGCTCCGTTCAGCGACATGCAGGTCTATCACACCGGCAGCTGGTCGGGGTTCCGCAATCTGGTGCTCTATCAGCCCGATCAGGACGTGACCGTGGTGGTGCTGTCCAACAATTATCATCTGCGGGACATGGTCATGCTGATCGCCCAGCAGGCCATGGCCGAGGCTCTGGGCCGCGACTTCCCCCGCGCCCTGACGCGCGGCTAGGGCGGGGTCACGACGAACTCAGGATCGTACAGGGTCACGGCGCCCAGACCGGTAGCCAGCCGCATTGCGCCCGGACCACGCGCGTCCAGCAAGTTGGGTGCTTCCTCTAGGGCCACGCCTTCGATGGTCACCCCCTCGATCCGCTCCCCGAGGGTGAGCAGCGCCGGCCCGGTGGGGTCGATGATCTCCAGGCCCTCGACCCGGATCGCGGCGTCGTCGATCGGCTGGTCCAGGGCGTAGAGCCACAGAGCTCCGACGCCGAACTTCCAGGCCGGGTCGATCGAACCGGCGCGGACAAGCAGGGTGTCCTCGACCGTGATGTCGCCGCCGAACGGCGTGGCGTCAAAGCGGGCGCCGAGATGCAGACCGCCGCCGCGCGTCAGGCTGTCGGCTGACAGATTACCGCTGAGCCGGACATCCTCGCCGCCGTAGATGGCGACGCCATTGGCCAGGGTCGGGGCGATGACGGTGTTGCGGATCAAGGCGTTGTCCCGGTTCGGGGTCGGATGCGACCACATGGCCAGGCCGTCATCGGCCGCGCCGCGCACGAAGCTGTTCTCGACCGACGAGCCGGTGACCCCACCGTGGAAATTCACCCCGTCGGCCATCTGATCGAGGATGCGCAGATTGATGAGGCGCAGGTGCGCCATGGGGCCGTCGACCCAGACCCCGACCTTGGTGTGCTGGATCCATAGATCCGAGATGACGCTGTCCGACAGCGCGCCCCCGACGCCGTTCAGGGGTGCGCGGTCGTCGCGGTCCATGACCTTGCCCAGGATGGCGAAATGGCCGAGGCGGACGTTGTGGCTGCCCCCGTCCTCGGCGTCGTGGCCGCGCAGGCCGACGCCGTCGCCGAACAGCTCGGTATGCCAGACCCCGGCGCCTTCCAGCGTCACCTCATCGACGAGCAGATGGCCGTCGACCCGGTAGCGCCCCGGCGGCGCCCAGACCGGCCGGCCCGATGACGCGCCGGCGTCCAGCGCGGCCTGAAAGGCGGCCAGCGACGATCGCTCGCCTCCCGGATCAGCCCCATGATCCAGCACCGACAGGGCGTCCGGCGGCGGCGAGCGGGGCGACGAAACCCGCTCCGCGTCGATCACATCCAGCACCGTCCAGGCCTGGCCGCCCGAGGGGGCGATCGTCAGGCGCGCTCCGGCGTCGGCGGACCGGGGCAGGCGCAGGCGGACGTGGGCGAAGGCCTTGTGACCACCTCCCGCCGAGGCGTCGTTGGTGAAGGGATAGGCGCCGTAAAGCCACGAGAAACAGGGGGTCAGGGCCGCGCTGGCTACGGGCGCGCCGTCGATCGACAGGGTGACCGCGCCGTCGCCGTCGTGACAGTCGGGGGCGTCCGGCATGGCGTAGCGCAGGGTCAGGCCGTCGGCGGCCTCGGCCAGCACCAGGCTCAGCGACTGACCCGGCGCCAGTCGCACCGCGCGCCGCCCCGACGCCTCGGCGGCGATCTCGCCCAGGGCGCGGCTGGGACCGATCACCTCGCCGTCGGTCCGTCCGTCCTCGGCCTCATAGGACACGAAGGGCGTGATCGCCCCCCGATCCCCGACCCGCTCGGGCGGCAGGGCGGCGATGGTGGTCGGGGTGGGCTGAGCGACGGCGGGCGTCGCCAGCGCGGCCATCGCCCAGACCGCCGCGCGCGCCAGGCCGCGTGCAGTCATGGAGCCTCGGTCGCTTCGTGCGTCGCCGTCGACGGCCGGGGCCGGGCCGGCCGATCCGCCGCCTCGGTGCCCAGCCACTGGTCCCAGAAGCGGAAATAGAGGCCGTAATTGGCGGTGAACCGGCGGTGATGCTGGTCGTGGTGGGTGGCGGTGATCAGCCATCTGAGGGGCGCGCGCCGCAGCCACGCCTCGGGCCACACCTCACGCCCGGCGTGGTTCAGCACCGCCGTCAGGGTCATCAGGGTGAGCAGGCCCAGCGCCACCCCGACATGGATCGGAATAATCAGGGTCAGGGCCGGCAGGAACCAGGCCGTGGCCGCCGCCTCCACCGGGTCGAAGGCGAAGGAAGCGAAGGCGCTGGGTTCGCGCGACCGATGGTGCTCGGCATGCGCCCAGGGAAACACCCGGGGATGATGCAGCGCCCGGTGAACACCGTAGTAGTAGGCGTCGTGGGCCAGCAGATAGATCACCGCGCTGAGCGGAAGCCACCACAGCGGATGGGCCGCGACATCGGCGTACATGGCCGTCCCGCCCCGCTTCCACAGCTCGATGACCAGCGCCGCCGGCAGGGCGTAGATCGGGCAGGCGATCAGCGAGGCGACGATCTCTCGCCGCATCCGCGCGCGTTGCGGGGCGCGGGTCAGCGCCCGGCCCCGACCCCGGCCCTTCCACAGCACCGCGTGGAACAGCCAGGCCACGCCGAGATAGCGCAGGCCGATGATCAGGCTCAGCGCCGCCGTGGTGATGATCAGGTCCAGGATCATGCGGCCAAGGGTCGCCAACCGAACCCGAACGTCAAGCGGCGATGGCGTCGCGCCGCAGTCGGGCGTAGTCTGGCGCGATGCAGACGGCGGCGATGATCGCGATCTTTCTGGCCACGGTGCTGGGCATGGAGGCCTTCGCCTGGGCGATGCACCGCTGGGTGATGCACGGACCGCTGTGGGGCTGGCACAGGAGCCACCACGAGCCGCGCGACGGCCTGCTGGAGAAGAACGATCTGTTCGCCCTGGTCTTCGCCCTGCCGGCCATCGTGCTGATCGCCATCGGCCTGCACGCCTGGATCTGGGCCCTGCCGGTGGGGCTGGGCGTCACCGCCTATGGGATGATCTATTTCTTCTTCCACGACGGACTGGTGCACCGCCGGTTCCCCACCGTGGTCTCGGGCAAGTCCGGCTTCTGGAAGCGCCGCATCCAGGCGCACCGGCTGCACCACGCCGTGCACACCAAGGAGGGCTGCGTCTCCTTCGGCTTCCTTTGGGTGAGGAGCGCCCGGGCGCTGAAGGCCGAGCTGGCTCAAAAGCGGATGTCGTCCAGCAGCGGCGTCTGAGCCAGGGCCGCGAGATCGGCCGAGCCGGTGCAGAAACAGGCCAGCCGCAGTTGGTCGGCCATGACCTCGAAATGCTCGACGATGGCCTGGGTCGAGTCGAGGGCGGCCTCCAGCACCCCCGCCGCCTGGCCGACCACGCTGGCGCCCAGGCGGATGGCGCGGGCCGCGTCCAGGCCGTCGCGCACACCGCCCGAACCGATGATCGGCAGGCCCGGCGCGGCGCGGGCGACATCGTGGACGGCGCGGGCGGTCGGCACGCCCCAGCCGGCGAAGGCGGCGGCGACCTTTTCGGCCCGGCGGCCCTCGGCGCGCGCGCCTTCGACCAGCCCCCAGTTGGTGCCGCCCGACCCGGCGACGTCCAGAGCCGCCACGCCCAAGGCGTTCAGCCGCGCCGCGACCGGGCCCGACAGGCCCGCGCCCGTTTCCTTGACGATCAGGCGGCCGGGAAAGGCCTGGGCCACGCGGCCGATCGCCGCCTCGACCCCGCGCCAGTCGCGGTCGCCGCCCTCCTGGATGGCCTCCTGCAGCGGGTTAAGATGCAGGATCAGGCCATCGGCGCCGATCTCCTCGACCGCGCGGCGGGCCTGGTCGACGCCATAGCCCAGCGTAAACTGAACCGCCCCCAGATTGGCCAGCAGCGGGACCGATGGAGCCCGGCGGCGCAGGTCGCGGGTCAGGCCAAATCCGCCGTCGGTCTCCAGCGCCACCCTCTGGCTGCCGACCGCCAGGGCGATGCCCAGATGCTCGGCGGCCTCGGCCAGATGGGCGTTGATGGCCTCGGCCCGCGACGGCCCGCCGGTCATGGAGCTGATCAGGAAGGGCAGGCGCAAGGGGCGATCCAGCAGGGAGGCCGTCAGGTCGATGGCGTCCAGGTCCAGCTCCGGCAGGGCGTCGTGCGCGAACCGCACCACCTCGAACCCCGCACCGCCCGCGCCACGGCCGCGCCCGGCCAGGACGTGGTCGATATGCTCGTCCTTGCGTCGGATCAGGGCCTGGGCCGCTTCATCCATGCGTGGCGCTCCCTGGCCCGTTGCATCCGGCCGCCGGTTCGGGCGGAATAGGACCGTAGTCGGCTCCGCGGGGGGCGTGAAGGCGGGAGCGGACATCCTGGGGCGTCGTGACGCGGCAGTCGAAAGCGAGCGGGGCGGGCGGCCGGCCCTGGTCCTGACCGGGGTTCGCGCCGGTTATGGCGGCCTGCCCGTGCTGGACGGCCTGGACCTGACCATCGGCCAGGGCGAGGTCTACGCCCTGCTGGGCCCCAATGGTTCCGGAAAGTCGACGGCGGCGCGGGTGGCCTGCGGGCTGTTGAACGTCAATGCCGGGCTGGTCGAGGTCGGCGAGCGCGAGGTGGTCCTCGACCACCGGGCCCGCCGCTGCATCGGTCTGGCGCCGCAGGAAACGGCGCTGTTTCCTGCCCTGACCGTGCGCGAGACGCTGACGACCGTGGCGCGGTTGGCGGGACTGCGCGGCCGGGCGGTGGGCGAGGCGGTCGAGCGCGCTCTGGAGATCACCGCCGCCGCGCCGCGCGCCGATCACCGGGTGGCGTCCCTGTCCGGAGGCTGGCGACGGCGCGCCAATCTGGCGGCGGCCCTCGTCGGCGACCCGGACCTGATCGTGCTGGACGAGCCGACCGAAGGCGTCGACGCCGAGACCCGTGGCCAGCTGGCCCGGGCCGTGCGCTCGGCCGTGGCCGGCGGCGCCGGCTGTCTGATGATCAGCCACGACGCGGCCTTCGTGGAGGCGACGGCCGATCGCGTCGGAGTCATGGCGCGGGGGCGGCTGGCCGCCGAGGGCGCGCCCCAGGCCCTGCTGGACCAGACCTTCGGCGAGGCGCGGCTGCTGACCGTGCGTCTGGCCCAGCCGGCCGAGGCCGCGCTGGCTCGCGCGCTGGAGGCCTGTGGACTGGAGCCGCGGGACGGCGGGCGACACTGGCGGCGGCTGGCGGCCGACGCAGCCAATCAGGCGGCGGGGCTGTCCGCCCTGGTCGATGAGGCCGGCGGCGAGGTGGCGGTCCGGCGGCCCGGGCTCGACGACCTGGTGGCGCGGATCGTGGAGGAATCGGCATGATCGCCCTGTTCCTGGCCCATGCGCGCGGATTCGTGCGCGACCTGCCCGGTCTGGTCATGACCCTGGCCCTGCCGGCGCTGGTCTATCTGATGTTCTCCGCCATCTTCGGCGCGGGATCGCGCGGCGAGCTCGACCTGACGCTGGCGATCCACGACGGGGCCCAGACTCCGGCCAGCCGGGCCCTCGCCGACGGCCTGGTCGAGGGCGCGGCGCGGGCCGAGTTGCTGGCCGGCGCGGCCGACGCCGAGCGGGCGGTCGAGAGCGGGCGCGCAGACGTCGGGGTGCTGATCGCGCCGGGCTCACCCCTGCCGTCCATCCAGGTGCTGTCCGCCTCGGGTCGAACGGTGGCGGCCCAGGCCGTGCGGGCCGAGCTCGATGCGGCCCTGTCGCCCGCCGAAGCGACGCCCAGCGCGGTGACCGTGCGCGCGGTGGGCCCAGAGGGCGACATGCAGGCGGTCTATTACGCCGGGGCGGTCAGCGTGATGTTCGTCTTCTTCGCCGCCATGCATGGGGCGATGGGGGCGCTGGACGACCGGCGCTCGGGCCTGACGGCGCGGCTGTCCCTGGCGGCGGGCAGCCTGCCGCCGGTGCTGGGGGCGCGGTTCGCCTGGATGACCACGGTGGGCGCGGCGCAAAGTCTGGTCGTGTTCGCCATCGCCTGGCGCGCCCTGCCGCCGCTGGAGCCGCTATCGATCGCGGCGGGGCTGCTGACCTTGATCCTGGTCGCGGCGGCGGGCTCGGGCCTCGCCCTGGCGGTGGTGCTGTGGTGTCGGGCGCGGGACCAGGCCCAGCCGCTGTCGACCGTGGTGGTGCTGCTGCTGGCGGCCCTCGGCGGATCGATGGTGCCGCGCTTCCTGATGCCCGAGCTGTTCCGCGATCTGGGCTGGCTGACCCCCCACGCCTGGGCCATCGAGGCCTATCAGGCGGTGCTGTGGCGCGGCGAGATCGACGGCGTGGTCCAAGGGGCCTGGCTGGTGCTGGCGGGCACGGCCGCCGCAGGCTTCATGATCGCTCTGGCCGCCGAGCGTCGGCGGCGGCTGGGCTGAACCTTTCCTCCCCCGATGCGAAGCTTCGGGGGAGGGGGACCATGCGCAGCATGGTGGAGGGGGCGAACGTCACGCGCCGGCGCTCGCGGCTGCCCCCACCACCGCTTCGCGGTCCCCTCCCCCGCAGGCGGGGGAGGACATCTGGCTTCACACCCGGGTCCACAGCTCCGGTCGGAGCGGGGCGGTGCGCCAGCTGTCGATGGTGCGGACCCAGATGGCGATCAGGAAGCCGCGCGCCACCAGGGCCAACTTGCCGCGACGATTGACGCTAGGGCGGCCATCCCAGGCCTCGGCGCCGATGCGGGCCACCTGCCGGCCGATGGCGCGGTACACGCCGCGCGCCGTGGCGATGGCCCAGGCCGAGCGCCCGCCCAGCTGCGGCAGGCCCCAGCGCGCCGAGGCATAGTAGGGCTCGGCCGCCAGCACCAGGCGCTGGGCCGTGGCGGCGACGGCGCGGCGATGCTCGGGCGCCGCCACCTGGTCGCGCGGCACCCCGGCCTCGTCCAGCCACTGGCCGGGCAGATAGACGCGCCCACCCTTGGCGTCCTCGATCACGTCGCGGGCGATGTTGGTCAGCTGGAAGGCTAGCCCCAGATCCTGGGCGCGCCTCAGGGTCGGCGCGTCGGCCACGCCCATCACCCGCGCCATCATCACCCCGACCACACCGGCCACGTGCCAGGCGTACTCCAGCGTGTCCTCAAGCGTCTCGTAGCGCCGGCCCTCGACGTCCATCTGGAAGCCGTGCAGCAGGTCCATCGGCTCGTGCTCGGGGATGGCGTGACGGGTGACCACGCGCTGAAAGGCCTGGAACACCGGATCGGTCTGGGGCTCTCCGGCCATGGCCGACAGGGTCTGGCGACGCAGCTCGGCCAGTTTGGCTGTGGCCAGCTCGGCGTCGATGCCGACGGCGCCGTGACCCAGCACCTGGCCGTCGATCTCGTCGTCGCAGTGCCGGCACCAGGCGTAGAGCATCCAGGCGTCGTCGCGCACGTCGTGGGGAAACAGGCGCGAGGCCGTGGCGAAGCTCTTGGAGCCCTGCTCGATGGTCCGGCGACTGGTCTCGACGACGACGTCGGACATCAGGCGAGGTCCTCGATCATCAGACCGGCGGTGGCCTTGGCCGAGCCGATCACGCCGGGCACGCCCGCCCCCGGGTGGGTGCCGGCCCCGACGAAATAAAGATTGGGGATGCGGTCGTCGCGATTGTGGACCCGGAAATAGGCGCTTTGGGTCAGGATCGGCTCCAGCGAGAAGGCCGAGCCCCGGTGGGCGTTCAGCTGGTCGCGGAAATCCTCGGGCGTGAAGATGCGGCAGGTGACCAGCTGGTCGGTCAGGCCGGGGATGTAGCGGTCTTCCAAGTACTTCAGGATGCGATCGCGATACTTCGGCCCCTCGACCGCCCAGTCGATCTCGGCCGCGCCCAGATGCGGTACGGGCGCCAGCACATAGAAGGCGTCGCAGCCCTCGGGGGCCAGGCTGGGGTCGGTGCGCGTCGGGGCGTGCAGGTACAGCGAGAAGTCGTCCGACAGCTCGGGTCCCTTGAAAATCTCGCCGATCAGCTCGCGATAGCGCGGCCCGAACAGCACGGTGTGGTGCCGCACCTCCGGATGGACCTGGTTGAGGCCGAAATAGATGACGAACAGCGACATCGAGTGTCGCTTTTCGGCCAGCCGTCCGCCCTCGTCTCGACCGCGCGGGTCATGACCCAGCAGCTTCTGATAGGTGTGGACCACATCGGCGTTGGAGGCGACGGCGTCGAACGCCAGGGTCTCACCGCCCACGACAACACCCGTCGCCCGGCCGCCCTCGGTGGTGATGCGCTCGACCGGCGCGTTCAGCCGGACCTCGCCGCCCAGATCCTGGAGCAGCCGCACCATGCCCTGGATCAGGGCGCCGGTGCCGCCGCGCGGAAACCACACGCCCCAGCGCCGCTCCAGGGCGTGGATCAGGGCGTAGATCGAGGAGGTGGCGAACGGATTGCCGCCGACCAGCAGGGAGTGAAAGCTGAAGGCCTGCCTCAGGTGATCGTCCTGGATGAACGACGCCACCTTGTCATAGACCGAGCGCCAGGCCTGCAGCCGGACCAGTTCGGGCGCCGCCTTGATCATGCTGGCGAAATCCAGGAACGGCTTGGCGCCCAGCTTGACGTAGCCCTCCTGCAGCAGCTCCTCGGAATAGGCCAGGAAGCGGCGATAGCCCTCGACATCGGCCGGATTGCGGGCCGCGATCTGGCGGTCCAGTTCGCCCTGGTCGTTGACGTAGTCGAACACGTCGCCGTCTTCCCAGCACAGCCGGTAGAAGGGCGCGACGGGCAACAGCTCGACATAGTCCGACAGCCGCTTGCCGGCGCCCTCGAACAGCTCTTCCAGCGCCGAGGGGTCGGTGATGACCGTGGGGCCGGCGTCGAAGGTGAAGCCCTGGTCCTGATAGACATAGGCGCGGCCGCCCGGCTTGTCCCGCGCCTCGAACACCGTGACGGCGTGGCCCGCCGACTGCAGACGGATGGCCAGGGCCAGGCCGCCGAAGCCCGAGCCGATGACGGCGATCCGGCTCATGCGACGCTCCTGGGGGCGGCGCCCCGTTCCGGCAGGCAGGCCAGGGCGCGGCCGATCGGCACCGGCGGCTTGCCGGCCAGGATGCGGGCCTTGTCGCCCAGGGTGGCGCGGCCGGCGTAGAAGCGTTCGATCAGGGGCTGGGGCAGACGATAGAACCTTTCCAGGATGCGACGCCGCTGGTGGGGAGCGGCGGCGCGGAACAGCATGCGATTGAGCAGGCGATAGAAGGCCCGCTCGCGCCACAGACGCAAGGCGTGATCGCGCAAGGCTGCTGACACCGTGACGGTGTCGATCACGGGCAGGGCGGCGATCAGATCGGCGGCGCGCACCGCGTCGGGCAGGGAATAGCCGGTGGTGGGGTGGAACAGGCCGGCGCGCAGGCCGGACAGGGCGGAGGCGTCCTGACGGTCCCAATGCGCTTCCAGATCGCCGTCCAGGGCCACCGGCAGCACCCCGTGCTCCTCGCGGATCAGGGTCTCGGGCGTCCAGCCGGCGTCGGACAACCAGCGCCGCACGCCCTCCCGATAGGCCTCGGCGTCCAGGGCGTCGCCGTCGGTGTAGCGGGTGTCCTCGACCAGCACGGTGCGGTCGTCGAAGGGCAGCACATAGACGAAGCGGTAGCCGTCCTCCTGGCTGACCGTGGCGTCCATGACGATGGGCTGGGTAAGGCCGTGCGGCTGCGAGAGCCGCCATTCCTGGCCGACGAATTTCTGAAAGCCGAGCGCGAGGTCGGGCGTGGCGCCCGGGCCCCGGCCATCGATCACCGCGCGGCCGCGCAGAGTCTCGCCCGAGCCGAGCACGACATGGTCGGCGCCCAAGGCAGTGACCGCGGCGCCAAGGGTCACCCGGGCTCCGAGGCGCTCGATCAACCGTTGATGAAACCGCTCGGCGGTCACGCTGGCGTAGGGGGTGGTCAGGCGGCGGCTGTGGCTGGGGAAGCGCACCTCGTAGCCGGGCCAGCGATGCGCGATCAGCGGGTCGATCCACGCCCGTTGGCCCTCGGTCAGGTCGGACTGGAAAAAGGACCAGGTGTGGACGCCGCCCAGGCGGTCGGCCGCCTCCAGAACACGAACCGGAACCTCCGGTCGCGTCTCGGCCAGACGCCAGGCGATCAGGCCATTGGCCAGGCCACCGCCGACCAGCAGCAGCGGAGCCTCGGCATCGCCGGTGGGGGAGGGCGGCATGGGCGACAGGTCGCACGGGGTCGCGGGCGCGGCAAGCGACAAGGCGCCACGCGCGGCGTATGCTGGCGACGATGACCGCCGCCGCCGACATCGCGACCGAGCCCCGCGTGGTTCCCAATCAGGCCCTGATCGGCCTGGGCCTCGCCGCCCTGATCCTGGGCGGCTGGCTGGGGCTGCATGTCTATGGCGTGCACGTCCACCGCTGGACGGCCTGGAGCTGGGTCGTCGCCCCGCTGGTGATCGCGGTCCAGACCTGGCTGAACGTCGGCCTGTTCATCACCGCCCACGACGCCATGCACGGCTCGCTGGCGCCCGGCCGGCCCGGGGTGAATCGCTGGGTCGGGCGGCTGGCGCTTTTTCTGTACGCGGGCTTTCGCTACGACCGACTGGCCCAGGCCCATTACGCCCACCATCGCGCGCCCGGATCGGCCGAGGATCCCGACTTCCATCCCGACGCGCCGCACGCCTTCCGGCCGTGGATCGTCGGCTTCATCCGTCGCTATTTCGGCCTGTTCGAGTTCACCGTCCTGACCGTCGCGGGCCTGATCACCGTGCTGGTGCTGGGCGCCTCGCTGGTCAATGTGCTGGTGTTCTGGGCCCTGCCGGCGGTGCTGTCGGCGGTGCAGCTGTTCACCTTCGGCACCTGGCTGCCGCATCGGCATGAGCGAGAGGGCGGCTTCGTCGACGGCCATAACGCCCGCAGTTCGAACTACGGCTTTTGGCTGTCGTTGCTGACCTGCTTTCACTTCGGCCGCCACCTGGAGCATCACCGCGAGCCGTGGCGGCCCTGGTGGCGGCTGAAGCGGACCGTGTGAGCCTCAGGTTGAACGCAGTCGGACCGTCGCGGCGCGCAGGCCCGGGGCCCGCGCCGTCACGGTGATCGGTCCGCCGCGCCTCTCGGTTTGGACGATGGCCTGGGCCAGGCCGTTGAAGGTCAGGCGGGTCGCGGCGCGGTCGGCCTCGTGACTGACCGGATTGCCGTTGCCGACGCCGATGACGCGCGCCGGACCCTCAATCTCGAACGTCACCTGTTCATTGGCGCGCGGCGAGAACCGCCCCCGAGAGTCCAGCACGCTGACCGCCAGCATGGCGACGTCCTGGCCGTCGGCGTCCAGCCGCTCGCGGTCGGCGCTCAGGGCCAGCCGCGTCGGCGCGCCCGTGGTCTCGCGCCGCACGGGCGGCAGGGCCCGGCCGTCCTTCCAGCCCCGCGCCTCGATCCAGCCGGGCTGATAGGGCACGGCCCATTCCAGATGCCGGTTCGGGACGACGTCCTTCATGCCCATCGACTGACCGTTCACCACCAGCTCGACCCTGTCGACATTGGCGTGGACCCACACAGGGATGGTCTCGCCCAGCCGCTCCGGCCAGTCCCAGTGGGGGAACAGGTGGACCAGGGGCTCGGGCCGCCACCAGGCGCGGTAGAACCAGTAATTGTCCTTGGGGAAGCCACAGGAATCCATCGCTCCGAAATAGGAGGCGACGCTGGGCCAGCGGTTGAACGGCGTCGGCTCGCCACGATAGTCGAACCCGGTCCAGATGAAGCCGCCGGCGATGTAGGGCCGCTCGGCCGCGATCGTCCACCATTCCTCGGCGGTCGAGGCCCACCAGGGGTGTTCGGTGTCATAGGCCGGGACGATGTGGCGGGCGTCGTCGCGGACGTACTCGCCGCGCGTTTGGACCGTCGAGCCGGTCTCGCTGCCCAGGATGGGCTGGCCCGGCACGCGCTGGTGATAGCCCTCCATCAGCGGGGTGCGATAGTTGAAGCCGAGGACATCGACCACCGGCGACACCCCCTCGCCGAACGACTGGTCCAGGGCGGCGGTAACCGGGCGGGTCGGATCTAGCCGGTTGACCAGCCGCTTCATGGTGCGGCCGATCCGGGCGCCGCGGGCGTTGCCCTGGATGGCCTGCTCCTCGTTGCCGATGGACCAGGCGATGACCGAGGGCCGGTTGCGGTCACGCCGCACCAGGGTCTCCAGCTCGGCCATGGCGGCCCTGTCCGAGGCCATGCGGCGGGTCTCGTCGATCACCACGATGCCCAGGTCGTCGCAGGCGTCGAGCAGTTCGGGCGTCGGCGGATTATGCGAGGCGCGATAGGCGTTGCAGCCCATCGCCTTCAACTGTTCGATCCGCCAATACTGCAGCCGATCCGGCACGGCCGCCCCAACGCCCGCGTGATCCTGATGGCAGCAGGCGCCGAGCAGCTTCATCGACCGGCCGTTCAGGAAGAAGCCCTGCCGGGGATCGAAGCGGAAAGTCCGCACGCCGAAGCTCTGCTCATAGCGATCGACCGGGCGGCCCGCGACCGAGACCTCGGCCACCAGCCGGTGCAGGCGCGGCGTCTCGATCGACCACAGCGGCGCGCGCGGCCAGGCCAGGGCGGCGGTCGCCTGACCCTTGCCCCAGCCGTCCAGCCGAACCGTCTGGCGCTGCTCCGCGACGCGGGCGCCATTGGGGTCCAGCACGGTCAGGCGAACCTCAGCGTCGGCTGGCGCATCGGTCTCGTTGGCCAGATCGACGACCACCTCGGCGTTCGCGCCGTCGCCCTCCGGCGTGGCGCGGACCAGGGCGCCCCACTGCGGCACGTGGACCGGGTCGGTCACCACCAGCCAGACGTGGCGATAAATGCCCGCGCCCTCATAGAACCAGCCCTCGCCCAGGCTGGCGTCGACGCGGACGGTCAGGATGTTCGGCTCTCCGACCGCCGCCACATCGGTGATGTCGAGGCGGAACGGCGAATAGCCGCCCTCGTGCTCGTGCACGATGTGGCCGTTCAGGAAGACGGTGACGTCGCGAAAGGCTCCGTCGAACTCCAGCGACAGCCGCTTGCCGGCCAGGTCGGCGGGCAGGGTCAGCGGCAGGCGGTACCAGCCGACGCTGGTGTCCGGGTATTCGCGGCCCAGCGGCTTGAAGCCGTGGGCGGCGCGGGGGTCTTCCTCGCCCTCGGGGGGCGGCGAGGGGCTGGGCGTGAACGGCAGGTCGATGGCCCAGTCGTGCGGCAGGCGCACCTCGGTCCAGCCGGCGTCGTCGAACTCGGCCTCGGCGGCCTCGGCCACCCGCATGCCCGCCTTGGCGTAGGTGCGCTGGTCGCGGCCGAAACCAAAGTCCCGGTCAGGGTCGTGGGCGTGACCCAGGGCGAAACGCCAGCCGTCCGACAGCCGGAGCCGCCGGCGGGGGGAGGTCGCCGCCGCCCCGGGCCCGGTCTGGCCTAGGGCCGGCGATCCCGCCGCCAGAGCCGTGGCTGTTAGTCCGCCTTTCAGCAGCGCGCGCCTAGACGCCGCCAGTCCCTTGCCCATCATTTCCGCCCCTGGATCGTGTGTCCGAACCTTGTCGCGTCAATGAAATAGGTTTTGCTGGTGAAGTCAAAGCGGCGCGGTCATAGCCGCGTTTCGCCCGACAGGATCGCTTCGTGCGCCTTGGCGGACAGCTTGGCGTAGCCGCTCTTGCCGCCCTTCACATAGACGGCGCCCTTGCCGGCGCCCGGCGTGAAGCCGTCCGCGACCATGTCCATCTTGCGGTACTTGTGGGTGCCGGTGGTCTCCAGCGCCTTGGCCAGACGCACGAACACCGGGCGCGCATAGGGCGGCAGGGCGGTGTCGACGTATTGGGCGAACCCCTGGGGCGTGAAGTCGTCTTCGACGATCAGGGTGACCATGCCCGCCTTGCCGTCCTGACCCGGCACGGGCACGCCATAGGCCACCACCTGGGCCACGCCGGGCGCCTGGGCGAGGCACTGCTCGACTTCCGAGGTCGAGACGTTTTCGCCCTTCCAGCGGAAGGTGTCGCCGATCCGGTCGATGAAATAGAAATAGCCGTCACGGTCCTGTTTCATCAGGTCGCCGGTGCGGAACCAGCGATCGCCGCGCTTGAACACGTCGGTCAGGATTTTCTTTTGGGAGGCCGCCTTGTCGGCATAGCCGGAGAAGTCGTGGCGCACGTCATTGCGGATCTCGCCGACCGCCTCGCCGACCTCGCCGGGGCGGCACTCCTGGGCCAGACCGTTGGGACCGCGGATGACCTCGTTCTCGTCGACGTCGAAGCGGACCAGGCGGATGTTCAGCTGATTGCGCAGAAAGCCGGGGATGCGGCCGATGGCGCCCTGCTTGCCGTCGAAGTTGAACAGCGAGGCGTTGCCCTCGGTCGAGCCGTAGAACTCGAGGATCTGCGGAATGGCGAAGCGCGACTGAAACTCGGGCCAGACCTCGGGACGCAGGCCGTTGCCGAAGGCGAGGCGCAGCTTGTGGGCGCGCTCCTGCTCGTTCGGCGGCGCATTGACCAGATAGCGGCACAGCTCGCCGATATAGACGAAGGTGGTGGCGCGGTTCTCGACCACATCGGGCCAGAACGACCCGGCGGAAAAGCGCCGCCTCAGGATGATGGCCCCGCCATTCAGCAGCACCGACCCCACCCCGACCAGTCCGCCGGTGGAGTGGTACAGCGGCAGGCAGCAGTACAGTCGGTCCTTCTCGGTCGAGGCGGTGGCGCCGGCGAAGGCGCGCATATAGGTCCGCGCCCGGGAGTGGGGGATGCGCGCCGCCTTGGGCAGGCCGGTGGTGCCCGAAGTGTAGATGAACAGCGCCGTGTCGCGGTTGGTCAGGCCGGCCCGGGCCGACTTGGCGGGTCGGACGCTGGAGGCGCTCTTGACCGCCGAATCCAGACCCCGCCGTTCGCTAGCCTCGTCGTCCATGCCGAGGCCCAGAACCCAGGTCTGGATCGGTCGGCCGACGAAGGGCCGGGCGCGCTCGACGCAGGCCCAGCAGTCGGCGTCGGTGACCACATTGGCGGCGCCTGCGATGGCCAGGCAGTGGGCCAGGGGCTGGCCGTCAAGGTTGGTGTTGATCAGGGCGGTGGCCACCCCGACCTTGGAGAAACCGATCCAGGCCGCGAGATAATCGGCCCGATTATGCATCATCAGGGCGATGACCTCGCCCCGCCGCAGCCCCCGGCTGGTGGCCCAGTGGGCGTAGCGGTTGGCCAAGGCGTCCAGCTCGCGATAGCTCAGCCGCCGCTCGCCGTCGTCGATGGCCAGATTGTCGGGATGTTTGTCGACGACCTCCTCGAAGTCGTCGGCGACCAGGACATCGCTATCCAGCTGGATCGGCTTGATGCGCTTCAGCAGGCGGCGCAGGCCGGCGACATAGCGCAGGTCGCGTTTCACGCCGCTGATCACGCCCATCGCCGTCGCCCCTCCAAATCACGCCATGCCCATCCGTGATGCGGCGCCGCCGGTCGCGCGGTCAACCGTCAGGGGAAAACGGCCGCGTTTCAGGGACGCTCGACCTCCGCGTCGTGTCCCGTGCGCCACAAGATTGGAACTTTACCTAGGGTCAGCGAGCAATGATTGCGGGACCCGACAATCACGGCCAAGCCGGGGCGAGAACATAGGTCTTTGAGACTTATTCGGGGCGCGTATCGCCCCAGCTGAGGCGGTTTCGGCATCATTTCGGGGCCGCCCTTGTCATGACGGAACCGTGATCTCTTCTTGGGGTTCGCTTCCCAACGACTGGAGGAGAGCTGATCATGACCATGACCTATACCGATCGTGCTTACGACAACCTGACCGCCCGCGACGAAGTTCGCGATGAGCCCTACACCCCCGTCTATGCACGCAGCCGCAAGACCCGCCGCGCCAAGGGCGGCGCCATGGGCGGCAAGGGCATGAAGATCGCCCTGATCGCCGCTCCGGCCGCCCTGGCCGTGGCCGCCGTCGGCGCCTTCGCCCTTATGTCAGGGGGTGAAGCCGAGGCTCCCGTCGCGGCGACCCCGGCCGTCGAGGCCACGCCCGTGGCCGCGCCGCCGGCTCCGGCCGCGCCGCTTGTCGAGGCCCAGCCGCTGGCTCCGGTCCAGCCCGCCGCCGCACCCGCCCCTGTGGCGCGCGCCTCGGCGCCGGTCGAGCGCGCCGTCCCCGTCCGTCGCGTTGAGGCCGCCGCTCCCGCTGTCGCTGCGGAGCCGGACGCCGCGCCGGTCGCCGAAGCCGAACTGACGGGTCCGCTGGCCTATGACGCTGTGGTCGCCGCCGATGGCGAAGGCGGCGAAGCCAGCGCGACGTCCTCGCTCAACGCCGCGCCCGCGGTTGAAAGCCAGACCGCGACGCCCGCGCCGCGCATCGTGGTCGAACCGCTGAGCTGATCGGCGATGGAGGTCGAGACGAGGGCCCCGGTTCGCCGGGGCCCTCTTTCGTGGGCCGGGCTCAGGCGGCCGGGACCACCCGCCAGACCGTGTCGCCCACGTCGTCGGCGACCAGCAGCGCGCCGCGACCGTCGACGATAACTCCCACTGGGCGGCCCATGGCCTCCCCTTCGGGGTTGCGGAAGCCGGTCAGGATGTCCTCGGGCAGGCCTTGGGGCGCACCGTCCGCGAAGTGCACGAAGATCACGCGATAGCCGGCGGGAGGATTGCGGTTCCACGACCCGTGCTGGCCGATGAAGGCGCCGCCGCGATATCGCGGCGGGAAGGCCTCGCCGTCGTAGAAGGTCAAGCCCAGGGAGGCGGTGTGGGCGCCCAGGGCATAGTCGGGCTTGATCGCCATCGCGACCCTGTCGGGCCGAGCCGGCTGGACGCGCTCGTCCACGACCCCACCGTAATAGCTCCACGGCCAGCCGTAGAAACCGCCCGGTCTGACCGAGGTCATGTAGTCGGGTACGAGGTCATTCCCCAGCTCGTCACGCTCGTTGACCGCCACCCACAGCTGGCCGGTGGCCGGGTTCCAGTCCAGACCGACCGGATTGCGCAGGCCAGAGGCGAAGACGCGACTGGCCCCCGTGGCCGGGTCGATCTCAAGGATGGCGGCGCGGTTCGTTTCCTCGTCCAGTCCGTTCTCGCCGATGTTGGAGTTGGATCCGACCCCGACATAGAGGCGCGAGCCATCCGGCGCGGCGACCAGGCTCTTGGTCCAGTGGTGATTGCGGCCGGCCGGCAGGTCCGCCACCTTGACGCCCGGGGCGGTGATCGTCGTCTGGCCCTCGACATAGGCAAAGCGCATCAGGGCGTCAGCGTTGGCGACATAGAGCTGGTCACCGATCAGGGCCATGCCGAAGGGTGAGGTCAGGCCCGACAGCAGCACCGACCGGGTCTCGGCCAAGCCGTCGCCGTCCGCGTCGCGCAGCCGGGTGATGCGGTCCGCCGAGGGGGTCTGGGAGCCCGCCTGTCGCATCACCAGGCCCTGAATCCAGCCACGCAAGCCCCCCTGCTTGTCCTCAGGCTTGGGCGGGGCGTCGGATTCGGCGACCAGCACGTCGCCATTGGGCAAAACGTACAGCCAGCGCGGATGCGCCAGTCCCTGGGCGAAGGCGTTCACAGCGAAGCCGGGAGCCGCCGTGGGCGTCTGGCCCGAGGCCCAGCCGACGGCCGGGGCGATCTTGACCGTCGGCAACAGGCGGCTCGAGGGCGCGGGAAGGGTGGGGTTCGGGCCGTAGCCGGCGCTTTCAGGCAAGGCCCTTCCGCCGCCGCACGCCGCCAGCGTCAGGGCCGCGACGGCGCCCGCGACGCCCGGCCACCGGCGCGGGGCGCGCATCTCAGCGTTCCGACAGCTGGGGGAACTCCAGCGTCGAGGTGTCGTAACCCAGCTCGGCGGCGCGGGCGGTCAGCCGCTGGATCATCGCCGCGTCGGGAACCTCGCGGGTGAAGATGAACAGCTTGTCGAAGCGGGGGCTGGCCGAGATGTACCAGCTGTAGTCGTCGGCCCGATCCAGCACCCAGTATTCCCAGGTCTGAAAGAACGGATAGCGCACCCGCATCTTGGCGTTGGTCCCGGGATCGAGGATCTCGCCGTCGCCCGAGATGGCCCGCTCTCGACCCGTCGGAGAGCCGACCTGGCAGGTGTCGCGGACGGCGACCTCGGTCGGGCTCTCCAGCGCGAAGTTGCTGGCTCCGGCGACGCAGCCATCGGTGTACCAGGCCGGCGGCCGGGCGATTTCCAGCCAGCGGCCGGCATAGAAGCGCTCGGCGTCGACAGGCTTCAGCGGCTGGGGCGCGCGCACCTGATCCGGCGGCACGGTCGAGGCGCAGGCGGCGGTCAGGGCCAGGGCGGCGAGGGCGGGCAACAGGGGGCGCATGGGCGATCTCCGGGAACGGTGATCGAACCCGTCGCCGAAACGCCGGTTCCGTCAGCCGGGCTTGAGATCCCTGGGCGGACGGATGCGCCGCCAGCGGGCCTCAACGAAGGCGAAGGCGCCGAAGGCCATCAGGCCCACCCCCGTGATCGCCAGGATCCACGAGCCGAAGGGTTGGGCCTCCAGCGCCTCCAGCGAGGCCGAGAAGTCGCGCGCCTCGGACGCCTGGGCGCGGATGCCGGCCAGGATGACGAACAGGGCCAGAGGCAGATAGGCGGCCCCGCGCGCGATATAGCCGGCGCGGGCGATGGGCGTGACCTTGCGGCAGGTGTCGGCGTCGCAGGCCAGCGAGCCGGCGAAGTCGCCTTTCGCGCCCTTGATGATATTGCCGACGCCCATGGCCAAAATGCCCAGGCCGACGCCGAGCAGCAGCCACTCGCCGAACGGCAGACCCAGCACCGTGGCGGCCTGCTGGTCGGCGTCGGCGCCCTCGATCTCGCCCGGCTCGCTCTCGTCGACCAGCTCGAACACCGTGGCGGCCAGCACGCCGTAGAAGACGCCGCTCATCGCCTGGCCGGCGCGCAGGCCCCAGGCCTTGAGCGAGGTTCCCTCGTGGTCGGCGTCGAACACCGACTGAAGCACCCGCCAGCCGACGAAGGCCCACAGGCCGCCGCCCAGAATCAGCAGCCAAACGCGGGCGAAGGGCTGATCGGCCAGCCATTGAAAGACCTCGGTCGAGGAGCCGGCGTCGGGGATCTGGTCCATCGCCGCGAACAGGGTCAGGGCCCCGATCGACAGATAGACGAAGCCGCGCGCGCCATAGCCGAACCGCGCCGCCAGCTCGGTGAAGGCGGACCAGGACCAGCCGCGTCGTTCGGACCACGGCCAGCGCATCAGACGGCTGCGATTTCGGCGGATACGGGCTCATCGGCCTCGCCGCGCGCCAGGGCCGAGGTCACGGCCATGTCGGCGGTGACATTGCCGACCGTGCGGAAGATGTCGGGAATGACCTCGACCGCCAGCAGCAGGGGCAGCAGCTCCATCGGCACGCCCAGCGCCAGGCAGATCGGCGCCAGGCTGGCGAAGAAGGAGGCCTGGCCGGGCAGGCCGACCGTGGCGATGGACACGGCGATGGACACCAGGCCGGCGGCGACCAGCGCGCCGAAGCCGGGCTGGATGCCGCTGACATGGGCGATGAACAGCGCCACGGTCAGGTTGGCCGCCGGGCTGGTGATGCGAAAGATGGCCACCGCCATGGGCAGGACCACCCCGGCGGTGCGCTCGGAGATGCCCAGGTCGTCGCGGGCCCGCTCCAGCATCACCGGCAGGCAGGCCAGGGACGACTGGGTGGAGAAGGCCACGGCCTGCACCGGCGCGCAGGCGCGGGCGAAGCGAGCCAGGCCGGCGCGGCCGACGCCGACCGCCAGCGGATAGCTGATGACCAGGGTGGCCAGGCAGGCGCCCACGGCCAGGACGATGTAGTGGAGCAGCGGTCCCGCCGAGGCGATCCCGCCCCTCAGCGCCAGCACGAAGGCCAGGGCGAAGACACCGATCGGCGCGGCCAGCAGCACCCAGCGCACGATGGTGATCATCGCCGCCGTCAGGGCCTCGAACAGACCGACCAGGCTGCGCTTCTGCTCAGCAGGCAGGCGGGTCACCGCAAAGCCGAAGAAGACCCCGAACACCACCAGCGGCAGCATGGCGTCCTCGGCCGCCGCGCGGATCGGATTGCCGGGCGCCAGGGAGGACAGCCAGGCCGCGAAGCCGCCCTCGGGCGCGGTCGGCGCCTCGCCCGCGCCGCCGGCGCCGGCCATCAGGGCGGCGACCCCGGCCTCATTGACCGGCCAGACGGCCAGGATGGCTGGAATGGCGACCAGGGTCAGGGCCGCGACCAGGGCGACCAGGCCGATGAACAGCGCCACCGCCCGCGCCGCCAGCCGGCCGGTGGCGGCGGCGTCCGAGGCCGCGGCGATGCCGGTGACCAGAGCCGAGAACACCAGGGGCGCCACGGTCATCTGCAGGGCGCTGAGCCACAGGCCGCCCACGGCCCGCACCGCCTCCACCACCGCGTCGGGCACGGTCGTGGTCGAGGCCAGCAGCCCCCCCAGGCCGAGGCCCAGGGCCAGGGCGACCAGCACCCGAAGACTGAGAGAGCGCGCGGCGGCGGAGAAGCTGATCGTCATCGCGGGGATTTGGGCCGGGTTGGCGGGGGATCACAAGGGCAAAAGCCGCGCTTGCTCCGATCAGCCGAACCGCCACGCCTCCCGCGCCGCCGCCATGGGGGCGCCGGCCTTGGCGCGGGTCTCGAGATATTCGGCCAGGGGATCGCTGTCGACGACCACGCCGGCGCCGGCCTGGATGTGCGCCTGACCGGGCGTGAACAGGGCGGTCCTCAGCACGATGCAGATATCCGCCTCGCCCGAGGCGGAGATGTAGCCGACCCCGCCGCCGTAACCGACGCCGCGCTTGACGGTCTCCAGTTCGTCGATGATCTCCATGGCCCTGACCTTGGGCGCGCCCGACAGGGTGCCGGCGGGCAGGGCCGCCAGCAGGGCATCAACCGCGTCGAGTTTCGGATCGGCCTGGCCGGTGACGTTCGAGACGATGTGCATCACCTGGCTGTAGCGCTCGACGGCAAAGCTTTCGGTGACCTCGACCGTCCCGGGCGCCGAGACCCGGCCGACGTCGTTGCGGCCCAGATCGAGCAACATCAGGTGTTCGGCCCGCTCCTTGGGATCGGCCAGCAGTTCCGCCTCCAGTTCGGCGTCCTCGGCGGCGTCGGCCCCCCGTCGGCGGGTGCCGGCCAGGGGGCGAATGGTGACCCGCCCGTCCTTGAGCCTGACCAGAATTTCGGGGCTGGACCCGGCCAGCTGAAAGTCGCCGAGGTCGAGGAAGAACAGATAGGGCGAGGGGTTTTGGCGGCGCAGCGCCCGATAGAAGGCGAAGGGATCGCCGTCGTGATTGGCCGAGAAGCGGTGGCTGAGCACCACTTGGAAGATGTCGCCGGCGGCGATGTAGTCCTTGGCCCGGGCCACCAGGGTGGCGAACCCGGTCTCGTCGACGGGGGAGATGAAGTCGGCTCCGGCGCTCGCCACTTGCGGTTCGGGCCGGACCAGCGGCTGGCGCAGGATGCTCTCGAAGGCGTCCAGTCGACCCTGCGCCTCGGCCCAGGCCTCGGCGGCGGGGCGACCGTCCGGCCGGGCCGGGGTGACGACCACGATCTCGTGCCGCACCGAATCGAACACGGCCACGATCGAGGGCCGGGTCAGGACCGCGTCGGGCAGGTCCAGCGGGTCGGGATTGGCGGGGCCCAGAGGCTCCAGCAGCCGGACCATGTCATAGCCGAACACACCGAACAGACCGGCGGCCATCGGCGGCAGGTCGTCCGGCAGCTGCATCCGGCTTTCGGCGATCAGTGCGCGCAGAGAGGCGAGCGTTGGTGCATCCTGGGCGTCGAACCGACCGTCGGCCACAGCCTCGGAGCCCCGCGCGATCTCGGCCCGATCGCCTCGCGCGCGCCACACAAGATCGGGCTCCAGGGTCAGGATCGAATAGCGGCCGTTGCGCTCGCCGCCCTCGACCGACTCCAGCAGGAAGGCGTGGGGCGCGGTCCCGCCCCTGGCCTGTCGCACCTTCAGATAGGCCGAGACCGGCGTCTCGATGTCATCGACCAGACGCCGGCTGACCGCCTGGGCGTGACCCGCGTCCCAGGCGTCGGCGAAGGCCGAAAAGGCCCCGTCGGTCACTTCGTCGCCGGCGCCGTCTCGGCCGGCAGGCCCAGGGCCGCGCGGGCGCGCTCGGGCCAGGCCCGCGCCTTGACCAGACCGGCGGCCCCGTTGAGCGCGGCCGGGCCCATGTCCTGGGCCAGCTGTTGGGTCAACTGCGGCAGCACCCGGGCGGCGGCCTGGCCCGTCTCGGCGGCGGCCGGGGCGTTGACCGCGTCGACGCGACCGATGACGAAGCCTTGCTCCGCGGGGGCGGAAAAGACCTGGCCGCGACCCTGACCGAACACGGCGCGGATCACGCCCTGGCCGTCGGCCTCGACCGCCGCCTGATCCTGGCGAATACCGGTGCGCACGACGACCGGGGCGTTGACTGAGGCGGCCACCGCCTCGATCGACTCGTCGCCGCGCGCCCGAGCGGCCAGGCGATCGGCCGTGGCGGACAGGCGACGCTGATTTTCGCGGGCGATCCACTGAGCGGTCAGAGGCTCGCGCACATCCGCGAGCGACGGCAGGGCGGCCGGTTCGATGCCGACAAGGCGGACCACGAAATACTGGCCCTGACCGGCGTCGATGACGTCGCTGGCGCCGCCTTCCGGCAGGGAATAGGCCGTCGAGACCAGTTGCTCGGGCCCGTTCAGGGGCTGGCCGTCGGGCAGCTGACCTTCGGCGGTGAAGGGCGGCAGGTTGACGACGCGTCCGCCGGCCTGCTGGACGGCGGCGTCCACCTCGGCGCCCGAATTGCGGGCCGCCTCATAGGCCTCGACCCGCTCATAGGTGCGGCCACGCGCGGCTTCTTCCTGCAGTTCGGCGATGATCTCGCCACGCACCGCGTCGAGGGTGGCGTCCTGACCGGGGGTGATCGCCTGCAGACGGATAACGGTCCAGCCGGCATTGCCGCGCACGGGATCGCTGACCCCATTGGCTTGAAGGCCGAAAGCGGCCGCGGCCACGGCGGTGTCGCTGACGCTGGCCTGGGCGCGGTCCGCATAGGTGACCGGCTCGACATTGTTGGCCTCGGCGACCTGCGACACGGCCTGACCGGCGCGCAGGGCCTGGGCGATGCGCCCGGCGGCCGCCTGGTCGGCGACGCTGAGGGTGGTGAAGCTGCGCGTTTCCGGTTGGCTCAGGGCGTCGCGACGGAACTCGTAGCGCTCCTGGATCTCGGCCTCGGTCGGGGCGGGCGCGGCGGCGCCCGGGGCGTCGTTGAACAGGATCAGCGACACGGCGCGGAATTCCGGCCGGCGCAGTTGGTCGGCGTTTTCCTGGATAAAGGCGTTCAGCTGTTCGTCGGTGGGCTGGCCGGCGGTTCCGGCCATGGCCTGGGTGACGAAGAACCAGCGGGCGTCGCGGCTCTGCAGGGCGTGGTTGGCCAGAACGGCGCTATAGACGCGCGGCGCGCGCAGGGCGCCGGTGATCGCCGAGCCGAAATGCTGCAGGGCGAATTGGTCGCGCAGCCCGCGCTCGAAGTCCTGCGGCGTGAAGTTCTGCTGGGCCAGGGCGCTGGCGTAGGTTTCCTCGTCGAACTGGCCGGTGATCTGGTTGAAGAAGGCCGGCAACTCGCGGATGGCGTCGATCACCAGCCCCTCGCCGGCGCGCAGCCCAGCCTTCCAGGCCCAGGCCGCGAAGCCCTCCTCGCGCACCATCTGGTCCAACACCAAGGGCAGGGCGCCTTGAGCAACCATTTCCTCGGTGGTCAGCGCCTGGCCTGCGCGTTCCTGCTGCAGATCGCGGATGCGGTTCCAGTCGGTGACGAAGCGCTGGGCCGTGATCTCGCGGCTGCCCGCCTTGACCACCGGCCCAGCGCTCGGCCCGCCGAGAAAGTCCGTATTGCCGACGATCACGAAACTGATCGCGATAGCGCCCAGGATCAGCATGAAGAGCCAGGACTTGGTGTGTTTGCGAAGGCTGGAGATCATGATCGAGGCGGGTCCCGTGGGCGCGGCGCGCACGCGGCGCCGGCAGGGCCGTATAGGGGAGCAGGGGCGGGGGCGGCAAGCGCTCGCGCCAGTGTGATGCCGCGACCGAACGCCGTCCTTGGCGGGGTGAGCTTGGCCCTATACGAGGGCGATATGAGCAGCGTGCGCAAGATGATCGTCGGGAACTGGAAGATGAACGGCGGCTCGGCCGCGCTGAACGAGGCGCGCGTGCTGGCCTCGGAGCTGGCCCAGACGCCCAGTCGCGCCCGGGTGGCCATCTGTCCGCCGGCCACCCTGGTCCACCGGCTGGCCACTACGCTGGAGGATTCTCCGGTCGAGGTTGGCGGCCAGGACTGCCGCGCGGAGGCGGCCGGCGCCTATACGGGCTGCGTATCGGCCGAGATGATGGCCGACGCGGGCGCCAGCCTGGTCATCGTCGGCCATTCCGAACGCCGCGCCGGTTTCCGCGAGGACGACGCCCTGATCTGCCGCAAGGTCGAGGCCGCGGTGCGGGCCGGACTGGAGCCGATCGTCTGCGTCGGCGAGACTTTGGAAGAGCGCGAGGCCGGACAGGCGCTGGAGGTGGTCGGCCGTCAGGTGCGCCAGTCACTACCCAAATCGCTGTCCGGTCGGCCGTTCGCGGTGGCCTATGAGCCGGTCTGGGCGATCGGCACCGGCCACACCCCGACGCTTGAGCAGATCGCGGAAATTCATGGAGAAATCCGCACCATCCTGCGCGAGACACACGGCGAGGCCGGGGGGCGCGCGCCCATCCTCTACGGCGGCTCGGTCAAGCCGGACAACGCCCGCGACATCCTGTCGACCGCCGAGGTCGGCGGCGCCCTGGTCGGCGGCGCCTCGCTGAAGGCCCAGGACTTCCTCGGCATCATCCGGGCGGTGGGCTAGGGCTGCCCTACCGCCGTCGCGCCTCATAGATCGGGGTCAGGCGATCCGGCGCGCCGTCGATGCGCTCCAGGCGCGGGTGGCGCAGGCCGCCCGTGTAGGCCAGGTCCACCGTGCGGAAGCGGTCGCCGTCCTTGACCAGCAGGCGGATCGGACCGCCGCCCTTGGCCGCCGTGACCGCCTCGCGCAGCCGCTCGGGCGTGGTGGCCACGTCGTTGACGGCCACCAGCTCCCAGGTGTTGACCAGCCCCGCCTCGAAGGCCGGGCTGTTCCAGCGAACCCCGCCGATGCGGTTGCTTGAGCTCAGGGTGAAGCCCAGCGAATACTGGAAGTCGCGCTGCCAGCTGGTGTTCAGCTTCTTCTCCGCGGCATTCGGTTCCTCGACATAGATCAGCCGCCAGCCGCCCCGCTCCAGCCCGTCCAGCGGCGCCTCGGCCTCGGGGCCGACCGCATCCAGCCGCGACCTCAGGAACGTCGCCCAATCGTGCGGATGCACGGTGTTCAGGGCCGCCACCAGATCCTCGAAGGTGTAGGGCCGGGGCGTCCACGACCCATTGTCGCCGCCGAAGAAGCCGCGCGCGAAGTCGTCCAGCGACCGACGGCCGCGCGTCTCCTCGCGGATCAGGGTGTCGGCGTCCAGCCAGACCAGCAGGGATTCCCGATAGTAGTCGCCGGTCCCTCGCGACCACGACGGCCACGGGGTCGATGAGCGATAGCCCAGCAGATTCTGGTTGGTGGTGTCCTGCAGGGCCCGCCACTCGCGCCCTGCCTGGTTCTCGTAAAAGGCCGCGATATTGGCGAGGTTGATCCGCGCCTCCTCCGGCGAGACCAGTCCGGAACGCGCCGCCAGCACCGAACCCCAGTACTGCGTCTGGCCCTCATAGACCCACAGCAGGCTGTTCCTGACCGGGATGTTGAGGTTGGCGGTCAGCTGGTCGGCCGGCCGCTGGCGCTTGCCGTTCCAGGCGTGGACATATTCGTGCGGCAGCAGCTCGCGGTCGCCGTAGTTGACGGGCCAGTCCTCGAAGAAGCCCGGAACCACGGTGTTCTCGCTGGACCGATGGTGCTCCAGCCCGATGCCGCCAAGAGTGTCTGTCAGGCCCAGAAGGAAGTCGTACCGGTCAAACGGGCGGGCCCCGAAAAGGCGGTCGGCCTGGGTCACCAGACTGCGCAGGGTGTCGAGCTGTTCCTCGCTGGGCTGGATGTCTCCGGCCTCGTCCGCGACGATGTTCAGCCGCACGGGGATGTCGGCGCCCGGGTCCAGGTCGTACTGGCGATAGTGGACGCCGGCGAACATCGGGCTGTCGGCCAGGGTCTCGACCGAAACCGGGGCGAACTGCGTCAGCTCGTCTTGGCTCGATACGGGCTCAAGCGCGACGCCATAGCCCCAGCCTTCGGGCAGGCGCACCGACGGCTGCACCTGGATCCGGCGATGGGCGTAGCCGGCCGGATACAGCATGTGCTTTTCGAACTGCAGGTTGGCCATCTCCGGCGTCATCAGCACCCGCCAGCCCTCATGCTGGCTGAGGAAGTCGAAGGCGACGTCGATCTGGCTCGCCCCCGCCGGAACCTCGATGTGAAAGGCGTAGGGGTCGATCGGATCGCGCACCCACTCCAGCCGCTGTCCGCCGGCGGAGATCTGCAACCCGGCCACCAGCTGGATCGGTCCCGTCGCGGCGTGATTGCCGGGGAGATATTTCGGATAGAGCAGCACCATCGGCCCGGCCTGAGCCACCGGGATGGTCTGGCGCACCCGCATAACCTTGCGGTCCAGATCGGTGGCGTCGACGGTCAGCTGGATCACGCCGGGATAGTCGCGGTCCTGAGCCTCCGGGATCGGTGGAACCGGCCGGGCCAGGGCCGAGGCGACATCGGGAACCTGGGCAAGGGCCGGTGTGGCGGCGAACAGGGCGAGGGCGGAGGCGGCGAGCGCGACGGTTCGGATCATGCCCGGCACACTGGTCGGCTCGAGAGCGGGGGGCAAGACCTCCCGGCCGCCATGGCGCTCCGGTGATATCTCCGCCGGTCAAAACTTGCCGACCGGCACAGGGCGAAACGTTCGCGCACGGCAATTCCTCAAGCGCTGCGGCGGCTTGGCCGGTGTTCTGGTTGGCCCGGCGTTTGCGACGTCGCGCGCGGATCAAAAGATCCGGGCGGCCAGAAGGCCGCTTCTCATCCAGAATGGAAGGCTATCCGATGCTGTCGAGCTCGGTGAACACCAATGTGGGCGCGATGATCGCGCTCCAGAACCTGAACGCGACCAACGCCGAGTTGGCGACAACTCAAAGCCGGATCAATACCGGCAAGAAGGTCGCGTCCGCCAAGGATAACGGCGCCATCTGGGCCATCGCCCAGGGTCAGCGCGCCGAGATCGGGGCGCTCAATGCGGTCAGCCAGTCGCTGGCGCGCGGGGTGTCGGCGGTGGATGTAGCCATGGCGGCGGGCGAGAGCGTTTCGGACCTGCTGCTGCAGATGAAGGAGTTGGCCCTCGCGGCGACAGACGAGACCCTGAGCACTTCCTCGAGGGACGCCCTCAACGAGGACTTCGCGGCGCTGCGCGACCAGATCGCCAGCGTGGTCGAGAACGCCGAGTTCAACGGGGTCAACCTGTTGGGCGAAAGCGCCACCGGCTTCGCGGCCCTCGCCAATGCGGACGGAACCTCGACCATCACCGTCGATGCCGAGGTGATGGCCCTGAGCGGCTCGATCGTCAGCGTGACCTCGTCACAGACGATCGACACCATGACCGACGCCAGCGACGCCCTTACGGACGTCGATGAGTCGATCGCCAACGTCTCCGCCGCGCTCGCGCGGATCGGCACGACGTCCAAGGCCCTGCAGACCCACGCCACGTTCGTGGGCAAGCTGCAGGATGCGCTCGAGGCGGGGGTGGGCAATCTCGTCGACGCCGATCTGGCGAAGGAAAGCGCCAAGCTCACGGCCCTGCAGACGAAGCAGCAGCTGGGGGTTCAGGCGTTGGGCATCGCCAACGGCGCGCCGCAGATCCTGCTGTCGCTCTTCCGCGGTTGATCCGTCAGGAACCTAAAACGCCGGCTCCGAAAGGGGCCGGCGTTTCTGCGTGGATAGCGTGAGTCGTGACATCGTGATTCGTGAGTGGTGGTAAGGTTGCCAGCGGCCAGCGTGTCGGCGCTCCTCACGGGTCAAGACTCACGACTCAAGAACCCCGCGACACTACCTCTCTCTGTGCCAGGTCACGCACGCCTCGCGGACCCCGCTGCGACAGGCGTCGGCCTGGGCGCGCCAGGCGGCCATGCGGGCGTCGTACTCGGCCTGTTGGGCGGCGACGGTGCGGGCGTGCTGCTCCAGCGCGCGCTGGTATTCGGTCTGTTCCATCGGGCCGACCTGGCTGACGGCGTCGGTTTCGGCCTCCCAGCGGGCGCGCGCCTCGAAGTCGGTGGCGTCGGCGGCCATGTTGGTCTCCGCCACGCCCTGATTGAGCTGCTGGGTGATCGACACTTCCGGATCCTCGGCCGGAGTGGGCGGCGGCTCGTCGGAGGAATTCTGCCAGCCCAGCGCGCGCTCCTGGGCGTCGGGCATGGCCGAAGTGTCCTGACCGGTCGGTTCGTCGCCCGCAGGGCGCGCGGGTTCGTCCCAGGCCGGGTTCCAGTCCTCATCGCGGGTTGGTTGGGAGGCGTCGTCGCTCAGCAGGTCGGCCACCGGGTCGTCCGCAGGTGGCTGGGCGTGAACCGCGCCGGCGGCGAGGCTGACGGCGAGCAGGGCGGCGAGGGCGGGGCGGATCGGACGCAGAGACATCATGGTCACCTCTTGAACGGGCGAGGCCATGACAACGCTCGAGACCGCCCCGGCGATCCCGGGTCGGTCATTTGGGGATGTGTGGAGTTTCAGGGATGGTACAGCCTCTCGGGATCGAACCGAGGACCTCCGGCTCCACAAACCGGCGCTCTAACCATCTGAGCTAAGGCTGCGCGACATCGCGAAGGAGCGGTCTCTAGCGGGCCGCGCCGTCGCGATCAAGCGGCGTCTGGCCGTGAACCGTCAGCTCCAGCCCCGGCTGGCGATGTACTCCCGCAGCTGTTCGATCCGGGTGCTGTCCGACGGGTGGGTCGAGGCGAACTGAGGGACCGAGTTCTGGCGCTGCTGGCCCATCAGCTGCCACAGGGCGATGGACTCGGATGGGCGGTATCCGGCGGCGGCCAGATAGTCGACGCCCAGACGGTCGGCCTCCAGCTCGTGATTGCGCGAGAACGGCAGCAGCACGCCGAACTGCGCGCCGGCGCTGCCGATCATGCCGGCGATCTGGGCGTAGTCCGACCCGACCAGGCCCTGCCCGGCCTGAACCGCCAGCGAGCTGGCGGCGGTCTGGGAATAGCGCTCCTGAGCATGGCGGGCGACGACGTGGGCGATCTCGTGGCCGATCACGGCCGCCAGCTGGTCGTCGTTCTGAACCAGGCTGAGCATGCCCGTGGTCACGCCGATCTGGCCGGTCGGCAGGGTGAAGGCGTTGGGGCTCTCGTCCACGAAGACGGCGTACTCCCAGGTCCGATTACCCATACCCGCCGCCTGGACGACGCGCTGACCGACGGTGCGGACACGCTGGTTCTGGGCGGCGTTGGTCGAGACGGTCTCGGTACGCAGCAGCTCGGTCCACGCGGCGTTCGACTGGGCGCTGATCGCCTGGTCGTCGGCGAGGATCAGCTGATTGCGCCCCAGCGCCTCGTTATAGGCGCAGGCGCCCAGGGCCATCAGGCCAACCATTCCGGCGACGGTGGCGACGGGGAGGGCGCGGCGGCGCGCGGCGCGGGTGAGGCGGAGGGGCATGGCGATGACCTCGGGTCTGTTCGGATACGGTGTCGCTTAACGCCCCGACGGCCCTGCGGGATGCGCCCCCTCACGCAAAAGAAAACGCCCCGGAGCCGAAGCTCCGGGGCGTCATATGGTCGAATTGCCGGTCTTACTGGACGCGGAAGCTGAGCGGGAATTGAACCCGCCCGCCGACCGCGACACCATCGACGGATCGCGGCGACAGTCGGGCGCGTCGGGCGCCAGACAGAGCGGCTTGCCCAAATCCCGCGCCAGAAGGCGTTTCCGACAGGATCGAGCAGTTCGAAACCGATCCGTTGGGGTTGACGACGCACTCCACGACGACCCGTCCCTCCTCGATGCCACGCGAAAGAGCGCGTTCGGGGAATTCGATGGTCGGACGACGGTCCCAGCTCGGGTTGGTGATCACCGGGGGCCGCGGCGGCGCCGGCGGGGCCGGCGGCGGGGGCGGTCCGGGGACGATCACCGGGGGACCCTTGTACTCGACGCGGTTCTCCTTCTTCGTCGCCTCGATCGGAAGGGTGATCGGGGGCGGCGGAGCTTCCGTCGTGATGACCGGCTCGCGGACCTGCAGCTTGGGCGGCGGGGGCGTGTCGGGCGGCGGCGGAGGCGGAGGCGGCGGCGGGGGAGGCGGAGGCGGGATCGGCTCGATCAGCTCCACGTCCACCGCCTCGTCGACGTAATTGAACTCCTTCAGCTTGAACCGCTGGTTGATGAGATACACGGCGGCGATGCCGTGCACGAAGACCGAGATCGCGATCCCCACGATGACGCCGGTCGAAAGACCTTTTTTCTTGCGCCGCGGGGGATCCAGGATCGGGTCGCGATGATGTGTTTCCGTCATGCTATGCGACCGGGCCTCAACTCTGATCTTCGCCGACGAGGGCCACGCTGTAGAAGCCGTTGTCCTGCAGCGCGTTCATCACCTGCATGAAGTCCCCGTAGCGGGTCGTTCGGTCAGAGCGGATGAAGATGCGCTCGTCGTCGGGATTGCGGTTGCCGATCAAGCGACGGAGGTCGTCCCCCATGATCGAGGGGTCGGTCCGACCGTCGCCGATGAACACGTCGCCATCGCTCTGGATGGAGATGTAGATCGGCTTGGGCGGGTTCTGGGCGGGCGGGGCGACGGCGGGCGGCAGTTCGATCTTCACATTCACGGTGGCGAGCGGAGCCGCCACCATGAAGATGATGAGAAGAACGAGCATGACATCCACGAACGGCGTGACGTTGATCTCGCTGTTCTGCTCGATGGCGTACTTGCCGCCGCCGCCGCCTCCGATCTTGGCGGCCATCTGGGTTACGCTCCCTTGTCGAGCTGACGCGACAGGGCGTTCAGCAGTTCGGCGTTGAAGCCGTCGGAGCGAACGCCGTAGGCGGCGATACGGGTGTTGAAGTAGTTATAGAAGATAACCGCCGGGATGGCCGCGAACAGACCGATGCCGGTGGCCAGCAGGGCCTCGGCGATACCCGGAGCCACGACCGCCAGGTTGGTGGTGTTGGTGTTCGCGATGCCGATGAACGAGTTCATGATGCCGTAGACGGTGCCGAACAGACCGATGAAGGGGGCGTTCGAACCGACCGAGGCGAGGAACTGCTGTCCGCCCGACAGGCGCTTGGCGATCGAGGACTGAACGGCCGAGACCGCGGTCTGGGCGCGCAGCAGCGTCGAGTCGCGGTGGTCGCCGGAGGTGGACAGACCGGCCTGTCGCGACAGACGGACTTCCTCGGTGGCCGCGGCGGCCATGTCGGCCAGCGGGTTGCCCTCGAAATCTTCCGAGGTCGAGACACGGTGGATGTCGTCGATCGACCGGGCGCCGCGGAAGGCTTCCAGGAACCTGTCCGAGGTGCGGTTCAGGCTGCCGAACTCGATCAGCTTGATGACCAGGAGCGTCCAGGAGAAGACCGAGGCCAAGAGCAGGCCGGCCATAACGATCTTAACCACCAGGTCCGCCTCGGCGAACATGCTGGCGACGGTCAGTTTGCCGTGGCTTTCGCCGCCGACAGCTGCCGGATCCTCTGCGGCGACCGGGGCGGCCGGCGCCGGAGCAGCGGCGTCAACCGCGGCCGGATCGGCGGGGGTGGTGGCCGTGGCTTCCGCCGGGGCCGGAGCCGGGGTCGCGTCCTGAGCGAGGACCGGCGAGGCCGCCATCAGCACGGCAAAGCCGGCAAGGGCGATCAGGGGGTTCGTCTTTTTGCTATCGAGCATAATTCGCCAGTTCCTGCTTGGTCTGACTCGTGGGACCGAAGGAACCTCCGCCAAGGCGGCTGCTCCCTTGAGTGAAAAAACGTCGAGCGACGCCCGGACCGGCGGTCCGTCGCCGAAACGCTGGGCTCGTGCTCGATGTCGCCGAGGTGGCGATCGCCGGTCGGAAGCGAACTTCCGGGCCGTCGGTCATCGAGCGCGATGGCAGCGGTCGAAACCCTTTGGCGAACCGTTACCAGAGCGTCAAGGGCGCTGACCCCGTTTTCACCTCCCACGACCGTGCGACGACTATGTGACGCACGTGTCATGCTTCCGAAGAAGCAAAAGCGAAAGGAAGATGCGGAAATCGGCAAAGTCTTTCGCCGCGCCGGGACGCGCCGGTGATTCCGCCGGCCTTGCTCGCGCCATGAGGATTAACGTCAGTTCATTGAATCCGAACGGCTTAGCTCGCTCCGACAACAGCGGCCGAACCCACGCGCGGCGACCCGTCGCGCGAAACAAACTGTGTGCAGGGGAGTGGTGCCTGGAGGCGGATTCGAACCACCGACACGCGGATTTTCAATCCGCTGCTCTACCAACTGAGCTATCCAGGCCAAGGCCATTCGGCGCCCGCCGTCGGCGGGGAGCGGCGTCTATAGGCGAGGCCGATTGGGCTGTCCAGCGGGCGCGGCATGGGTTTTTCGCCCGGTCCGTCAGTCCTCGCCCGGCTCATCCGTCGCGGGCGGACCGGGCACGGCGTAGCGGCCCGTGAACCAGCGACCCAGATCGATGTCGGCGCAGCGTTTCGAGCAGAACGGCCGGTAATCGGGCGCGGCGGGGCGGTCGTTGCAGATCGGGCAGAGCGGGGCGGGGCGGTCGGTCATCGCGGCGCTTCTACCACGGCCTTGCCCGGGCGCACGGTCGGATCGGCCGTCACAGCCGCGCGCGGCCCCAGACGCGCGACCAGAGGCGCGGCCGCCTCCGCCTCCTCCGGCGCGCATCGGGCCTGGAGGCGCGGCGAGGCGGTGTCGGTCAGCAGGGCGTGACGCAGCCGGCGTGTCAGGTCGATGGCCCGGGTCGTCAGGGGGCGCCGTCCGTCCGCGCCGAGCAGCCGCTCCTCGATCGGGCGCGACCCCCACGGTAGTGACAGTTGCAGGACGCCGAACCGGTTGACCGGGCCGAAGGCGACGCCGGGCCCGTCGAAGGCCGCGCGAGCCCAGCGGCCGATCTCCTCGCCGTCGTGACCCACGCCGATCAGGTCGATGGCGAGCAGCCCGCCCCAAGCCTTGAGCCGGATCAGCCGCGCGCCTTGATCAAGGCCATGTCGATTGGCCTCGCGTCGCGCTCGTCGCGCGTCGCGTCCGGGCGCCGCCGTATGGTCGATGTCCACGGCGATGAGGGCGCGCGTCCGCTCCACCGAGAGGTCGAGTCCTTGCTCGGGGAAGGCTTGGGCGGCAGCGAGCGCCTCCTCCTCGGCCTCCCAGACGGCCCGGATCGCCTCGGCTCCCGTGACCGGCGGGACGTCAGGCGCGAGGACGGCGAGCCGGTCGGCGATCGACGGCCCCGGGACCAGGATGCGAGGATCGCCTTCGGCCGGGCCCAGCCGCCGCAAGGTCGGCCCTTTATCGCCGCGCGGTTCGGCGGTGACCTCGACCTCGACCGCCTGGCCCTGTGCCAGGACCGCCGCCTTGCCGACGGCCAGGAAGCCAAACGGCTCGCCCGCGCCCAGGTCGACAAAGGCGCCGCCGGCTCCGGGGACAAGGTCGGCCACTCGACCCACCAGCCGCGCGCCCAGCCGATGCTCGGGCCGGTCGTCGTCGCGCTCGATCAGAATCCGGTCCCAGCGGCCGTCGCGGGCGATGACGGCGCGGGTTTCGCCGGGCGTTTCGTCGAGGAAGACCTCGATGGCGCTCATGGCGCGGGCGGCGGCGTCCAGCCGGCGCCGACCAGCAGGGTCATGGTCTCGTACAGCGGCAGGCCCATCACCGCCGGGTGACTGCCGACGATGCGGCGCACGAAGGCGGCGGCCGGCCCCTGGATAGCGTAGGCGCCGGCCTTGCCGCGCCAGTCGCCGGTGGCGACATAGGCGGCGATCTCGGCCTCGGACAGGGTCTTGAACGACACGCGGGTCTCGACCGCGCGGACGGCGATCGCGCCGCCGGGTCGGGCCAGCGCCACACCAGTCAGCACCCGGTGATTGCGGCCGGACAGCAGGCGCAGGAAACGCGTCGCCTCGGCCTCGTCGGCGGCTTTCTCAAGGAAACGGCGGCCCACCGCCACGACGGTGTCGGCGGCGAGGACCAGGGCATGGGGCTGCAGCGCCGCGACCACCTCGGCCTTGGACCGCGCCAGCCGGGCGGCCAGAATCGGGGCGGTCTCACCCTTTCTGGGGGTCTCGTCGATATCGGCGGGGACGACGGCGTCGGGACGGACGCCGATCTGGGCCAGGAGTTCGATGCGCCGGGGGCTGGCCGAGGCCAGGACCAGGGGCGGACGCGCTTTTAAATCAGGGCCGGTCACGGCCGCGCGCCTCAGCGGAAGCGGTAGGTGATGCGGCCCTTGGTCAGGTCATAGGGCGTCATCTCGACCAGGACCTTGTCGCCGGCCAGCACGCGGATGCGGTTCTTGCGCAGCTTGCCGGCGGTGTGGGCGATGATCTCGTGGTCGTTCTCGAGCGTCACGCGAAAGGTGGCGTTCGGCAGCAATTCGCTGACCGTGCCGGGAAACTCGAGCAGTTCTTCCTTGGCCATGCAGCCTTCTCTCGCCCGTGTGGAAACGACAACGGTCGCGCGCGCCGGGCGGGGGCGCGAGCGACAGGGTGCGGCCCTATGCCCGAAAATCAGGGGCTAGTCGAGGCTGGGAACCGCCGGTCACGCCCTGCGGGTGATGGCCACCAGCAGGGTGAACAGCTTGCGGGCCGCCTCGTGCTCCAGCGCGATCTTGCCTGCGAGCCGGGATTTGACCGCCTCGGCGCCTTCGTTGTGCAGGCCCCGCCTGCCCATGTCGACGGATTCGATGCGGCTGGCCGAGGCGCCGCGAAGAGCCTCATGATAGCTTTCGCAGATCATCCGGTAGTCGCGGATCACCGGCTTGAGCGGGGTCAGGGAAACCAGATGGCCGCGCTCGTAGTGTGGCCCAGTGACCTGCAACGCCAGCTTGGCGTCCTGGAGAGAGAGACGCAGGGCGAACGGCCCGCCCTCGGCGCCCTCGGGGCGAAAGCCGCCGGCGGCGATCAGGTCGGCGATGGCCCGCTGACGATCGCGGATGATCTCATCATTGGCGGCCGGCAGGCTGGCCGGGTCGATCTCGACGGCCTCAAGGCGATCGTCGGTCACGCCGGCTCCGGCTGGTTTTCGTCCGCGTCGTCGGCGGCATGTTTCGGTGCGGCCTTGGCCTTGTAGGGACGATCGAGGTCGGCCAGGACGGCGTCGAGACACTCGACCCGGGCGCGCAGATCGGCTCCGCCGGCGAACATCATCAGCACGTCGCCGCCCGGCGGATCGCCCGCCGCGAAGTCGATGGCTAGCAGTTCCAGCTTCAGCGGCGACTCACGCTCCAGATCCCGGCTGGACACGGCCTGGACATCGCCGAACTGCAACGCGGCCCGCACTCGCGTGCCGCCGCACTCCCAGCAGAAGCGGTCCATCGAGATGGTGAGGGTCCGGGCCTGGCGGTCCCAGCGGATATCGCCGGGCAGCATCAGGGCGTCCTGCAGCGCCGCGGAGATGATCTGCAGATCCAGTTCGTCCTCGGCCAGCAGCCGCAGTGGCTGGATCTCGCCGCCACCTGACCGCGTGGGATCGACGGCGCCGGAATCAGGGCTCATCGCTCGGCCCCTCGATCCGCGTCACCGACGCCCCGCAGTTCCCCAGCTTCTCCTCAAGCCGTTCGAAGCCGCGATCCAGGTGATAGACCCGGCTGATGGTCGTCTGACCCTCGGCCGCCAGTCCGGCGATGACCAGACTGACCGAGGCGCGCAGATCGGTGGCCATGACCTCGGCGCCCATCAGGGTCTCGACCCCCTGCACCCGCGCCTCCGAGCCGTGCACGGTGATGTCCGCGCCCAGCCGGTTCAGCTCCGGCGCGTGCATGAAGCGGTTTTCGAAGATGGTCTCGGAGAAGACGCTCTGGCCTTCGGCGGTCGTCATCAGGGCCATGAACTGGGCCTGCAGATCGGTGGCGAAGCCGGGATAGACCTCGGTGGTGATGTTGACGGCCTGGAGCCGTTGCGACGGGTCGCGGCGGACGGTCAGGCTGTTCTCGCCCTCGGTCACCTCGACCCCCGCATCGCGCAGGCGGGCGGTCAGGGCGGTCAGCAGCTGCGGCCGCACCCTGGTCAGAGTGACCTCGCCGCCGGCCATGGCCCCGGCCACAGCATAGGTGCCGGCCTCGATCCGGTCGGGGATCACCGGCCAGTCGGCGCCCGACAGGCTGGTCACCCCGGTGATGGTCAGGGTCGCGGTGTCTATCCCGTCGATCTTCGCGCCCATGGCGGTCAGGCAGCGGGCCAGGTCGCCGATCTCCGGCTCCATGGCGGCGTTGTTGAGGACCGTCGTGCCCTCGGCCAAAACAGCGGCCAGCAGGGCATGCTCGGTCGCGCCGACCGAGACGAAGGGGAAGGTGATCTCCGCCCCGCGCAGGCCGTTCGGCGCCTGGGCCGAGACATAGCCCTCCTCCAGCTCGATCGCCGCGCCCAAGGCCGACAGGGCATGCAGATGCAGATCGACCGGCCGCGCCCCGATGGTGCAGCCGCCAGGCAGGGACACCCGCGCATGACCGGTCCGCGCCACCAGCGGCCCCAGCACATTGAACGAGGCCCGCATCTGACGGACCAGCTCATAGGGGGCGAAGGTGGAGGTGATCTCGCGCGCGTTGAACAGGGTCTCGGAGCCGTCCGCGCCCTCCCGCTCGTCGACCGTCACGCCCAGCCGGCGCAGCAGCTCGCCCAGAAACCGGGTGTCGGCCAGGCGCGGCATATTGGTCAGGCGCAGCGGCTGATCGGTCAGCAGCGACGCGGCCATCAGCTTGATGGCGGAATTCTTGGCGCCGCTGATCGGGATCTCGCCGTTCAGCCGCGCGCCGCCTTGGATGGCGATACGGTCCATGTCGTCCTTCGGCCGCGTCGCCGGTTGGGAAGGGGATGAGGGAGCGGCGCGGTCGGCTATCTAGCGCGGCTCGGCCCCGTCGGAAAAGGGCGCGGCGTCGTCCGGCTGCGGCTTTTCCTTCGGCGCCTGCCCGGCCGCCTTGCGGCGGCGCAAATTGGCCCGCAGCGCCTGGGCCAGGCGGTCCGCCTTTCTGTCGGCGGCGGTTTTGTACGATGCGTCGCGGGTGCTCATGCGTGCGATCAGAGCGCCGGGAAGGTTTTCGATCAAGTCGGGGAATTTGGGGTTTCCCCCGCCGACCTCATTGGCTATAGGCCCGGTTCCTCAGATTTGGCCGCCGTAGCTCAGTGGTAGAGCGCATCCTTGGTAAGGCTGAGGTCGTGGGTTCGATTCCCCCCGGCGGCACCATCTGAAACGAAAACCCCGGTCCTCGCGGCCGGGGTTTTTGCTTTCAGCTTCCAGATTTCTCGGAGCGACTCAGGCCGCCGCCATCACGCTCTGGAACAGCGTCGCGCCGTCGGCCGAGCCGAGTTCGGCCTCGAAGGCCCGGTCGGGGTGGGGCATCATGCCCAGGACATTGCCGCGCGCGTTCTGGATGCCGGCGATGTCGGCAACCGAACCGTTCGGATTGTCGACATAGCGGAACACCACCTGGCCCTCGCCCTCGATCCGGGCCAGGGTCTCGGCGTCGGCGAAGAAGTTTCCGTCGCCGTTGCCCTGGGTCATCACCACCTCGCGCTGGCCCTGATAGCCGGCGGTGAAGCGGGTCTGGCCGTTGGCGACGGTCAGGCTGATCGGCTTGCAGACGTATTTGAGACCGGCGTTCCTCAGCAGGGCGCCCGGCAGCATCCCGGCCTCGCACAGGATCTGGAAGCCATTACAGATTCCGACGACAGCCACCCCGTCGTCAGCGGCCGCCTTCACCGCCTGCATGATCGGCGACTGGGCCGCCATGGCGCCGCAGCGCAGATAGTCGCCATAGGAAAAGCCGCCCGGCAGGACGATCAGGTTCAGGCCTGACGGCAACTCGGTGTCGCCATGCCAGACCATCTCGACACGCTCGCCGGTGGAGCGTTCGACGGCGACCTTGCAGTCGCGATCGCAGTTGGATCCGGGAAAGACGATGACGGCGGCGCTCATGGCGCGGGCCTTTAGCAGGGTTCGCGGCGGCTGTCAGTGCGCGGGTTCGACCAGTCCCAGGCGGACTTCGATGCGGTCGACACGGTCTTCCAGATGTCCGAGCCGATTGTAGATATTCCCGACATCCTGCTGGATGGCGGTCAGGTGCGTGCGGACGGCGTTCATCTGATGCTTTAGATCAACCACATCGTTGCGCGTGGCGGTCACGTCGCGCTGAACGCTCTTCAGCACCTCATAGATCAGGTCGCTGGTCACTTCGGCCATGACGCGACCATAGCAGATCAATCGACGGTGGCGAAGCGCCGACGTCTCGCGTCCAACACCGCCACGGCCCAGATCACCAGTCCGCCGACGCTGAGCGCCACACCGACCCAGCCGGTGGCGGCCAGGCCCCAGCCGGCGGTCAGGGCGAGGCCCGCCAGGAACGGCCCCAGCGCATTGGCGGCATTGAAGGCGGAGTGGTTGAGGGCCGCCGCCAGGGTCTGGGCCTCGCCGGCCACGTCCATCAGCCGGGTCTGGAGCACCGAGCCCAGGCCGCCTCCGCCACCGATCATGAAGACCACGATCAGGATCGACCAGAGATTCTGGCTGGCGGCCGGGTAGAGCGAGAGAGAGACGGCGCTCCACAGCAACAGGCCACCCGCCGCCGCCATGCCGAATCGGTCCGTGGCCCAGCCGGCCACCAGATTGCCGACCACCATGCCGAGACCGAAGACGGCGAAGACCCAGGGCAGCACGCCCGGCCCTACCTGGGTCACCGCCTCCAGGGTCGAGGCCAGATAGGCATAGACCGCGAACAGCCCGCCGAAGCCGATGGCGCCGACGCCGAGCGTCAGCCAGACCTGACCGCGTTTCAGCGCCGTCAGTTCGCGCATCGGCGTGGCGGCGCGGTTGCCGCCATCACGCGGGGCAAACAGGAAGACCAGCGCCATGGTCAGGATGGCCACGACGGCGACCCCCGCGAAGGTCCAGCGCCAGCCGAAGGCCTGGCTGGCGGCGCTGGCGATCGGCACGCCGATGACGGTGGCGATGGTCAGGCCGAGCAGTGTCGTCGACACCGCTCGTGTGCGCCAGGCCAGGGGCACGATCGCGGCGATGACCAGGGCCGCCACCCCGAAATAGGCCCCATGGGGCACCCCGGACAGAAACCTGAAGGCCAGCATCCACTCATAGGTGGGCGCCAGGGCGCTGAGGACATTGCCGACGGCGAAAAGGGCCATGAAGCCGATCAGCAGCAGCCAGCGCGGGGCCCGCGCCCCCATGACCGCCAGGATCGGCGCGCCGACCACCACGCCGGCGGCATAGGCGCTGATCACATGGCCCGCCTGGGCGGCGTTCAGCCCCAGCCCCGCCTGAAATTGCGGCAGGATGCTCATGGCCGCGAACTCGGCCATGCCGATAGCGAACCCGCCCATGCCCAGGGCGATCAGGACCAGAGCGATCTGGGCGGGTGACCGCGCGGGAACGGCGAGGCGGTCATCGAGGCAGGGAACGGCGCTTGTCATTGTGCGCCGCAACATATGTGGCGGCATGGCCGCATCAAGGCGCGGCGGCGCTCGGGTCGATCACGCCGTGTGTCTCTGCGTCAGTCCGGCTGGATCACCATGCAGGTCACCCGCCGCTCGGCCAGAGCGCCGCAGGCCGCACGGGCGGCGTCCTCGCTGAGCCCGGTGAAACGCGAGCGGTACCAGCCCGACGCCGTCTGAACCCGCGATTCGGCCGTCTCGAAGTGGCCCCGGAAGCGGCGCGCCACCTCCGTCAGCCAGTTCCGCGCCACGGCTTCGTCCTTGAAGGCGCCGACCTGCACCGACCAGCGACCACCCGCCGCCGTCGCGGCGGCGGCCCGGGTGGGACGACGCTCGGCCGCGCGGGCCTCGCCGCCGTTCAGCAGAGAGGTCAAGGTGTCGCCATTGAGGGCATTGCCGCGGTTCAGCGAGGCGGTTGAGGCCGTCGCCGCATAGGGCTGGGCCGGGCTGGCCTGAACCATGGTCGGAGCCGGGGTCGGGGCGGGTGAGGGCAGGCTGGCGTACTCCACCACATTGGGTTCGCTGTCGGAGCCGGTTCCCTCGGTCGGCGGCGCCACGCTGGTGATCGAGGCGTACTGGACCGACGACGACTCGCTGGAGATGCCGTAGCCGCGCTGTTCGAAGAAGGTCTGAGCCACCGGGATCAGTTGGCCCTGGGCGCGCAGCCGCTCGACCTCGAACCCGGTGCTCATCAGTTCGGCCACATGAGCGTTGCGGGTCGCGCTGGACCGTCCGCCCAGCACCACGGTGATCAGCCGCCGCCCGTCGCGCACCGACGAGGCGGCCAGGTTATAGCCCGACGCATTGGTGTAGCCGGTCTTGATCCCATCCACGCCCCGGCCCTGATGCAGCAGACCGTTGGTGTTGTTGTACTGGCGACCGTTGAAGTACCAGTGTTGCTGGCCAAAATAATGATAATACTGAGGAAAATCGCGCATCACGGCGCGGCTCAGCATGGCCAGGTCGCGGGCGCTCGACAGCTGACGGCTGTCCGGCAGACCGTTGGCGGTGACGAAGCGGCTGTCGGTCATGCCCAGGTCCTGGGCCTTCAGCGTCATCAGCGAGGTGAAGCGCGCCTCGGACCCCGCCACGTGCTCGGCCAGGGCCACCGCCATGTCGTTGGCCGAGCGCACCGCCAATGATCGAATCGCGTCATCGACCGTAATCGACTGACCGGCTGCGAGGCCAAGCTTGGACGGCGGCTGGCTGGCGGCGCGGGCTGAGACGATGATCCGGTCGTCCAGCTTGATCTTGCCCTGCTCCAGGGCGTCGAACACCAGATACAGGGTCATCACCTTGGTGATCGAGGCCGGATAGCGCGGCGCGGTCGCGTGGCGGGCGAACAGCACTTCGCCGCTCTCGGCGTCGATCACGATGGCCGCGTATTTCAAGTTGTCGGCCTGAGCCACCGGCGGCGGCGCGCCCGGCGTGGGAAGCGCCATCATGACGCCCAGCGCCATGAGCAGGACGAGGCCGCGACGGGCGAATGCGATCATGTGGCCGACCCTCTGATACCAAATTCTTGCGCGACTTCAGCCCCCGAGCCGCGCGCCAGACCCCACACCATGGGGATCGCCGGTTGCGGGCTGGTTAACAAGCCCTCAACGAGATTGTGAAGAGTGATCGCTGATAATATTGTGCGCTGCACAAAACCCCTTGACGACTCTTCGCACTTGCACCATATGCCCGTCATCGCCGAACAAATCCCGGCCAAGAAACACGCGGCAATGCCCGCTCTATCTCATCAGGAGTTATGATCATGGCTGACGCCACCGAAACCGTGAAGAAGACCATCGACCAAGCCACCGCCGCCGCCAAGGCGCAGTCGGAAAAAGTTCAGGCCCAGGCCGAAACCGCCCAGGCCGCCGGGACCAAGGTGTTCCGTGACGGCGTCGAGCGCTCGGTCGCCGGCCTGTCCGAGCTGAACGCCCAGGGCAAGAAGAACCTGGAAGCCATGGTCGAAGCGACCACGGCCGCTCAGCGCGGCGCCGAGGCCCTCGGCCAGCAGGCCATGGCCTACTCCAAGAAGAGCTGGGAAGAGAGCGTCTCGGCCGCCCAGTCGATCGCCCAGGCCCGCTCGGTCCAGGAAGCCATCGAACTGCAGACCAACTTCGCCAAATCGGCGATGGAAACCTACATCGCGGAAATGACCCGCATGACCGAAACCTTCACCACCTCGATGAAGGACAGCCTGCAGCCGCTGAACGCCCGCGTCAGCGCCCAGGTCGAAACCTTCCAGGCCGCCCGCTAAGGCGCTCTGACCGATCCGACGACCAAGGCCCCCGGAGCGATCCGGGGGCCTTTTTCGTTTGCCCGGGGCGCCAGGCACGGCGGGCGCCCTTTTCGCCACCGGAACTGTTACCTATATGGACGCAAAGGCCGGTTCACCCCGGCGTCCAATCGGGAGACGACAGATGATCGAGGTTCGACCCTTCGACGGCCTGGGCGGGGCCGACCACGGCTGGCTGAAGGCCAAGCACCACTTCTCGTTCGCGGGCTACCACGACCCCGCGCGCATGCACTGGGGCGCTCTGCGCGTGTGGAACGACGACGAGATCGGCCCGAAAACGGGGTTTCCGCCACACCCGCACGCCGACATGGAGATCATCACCTATGTCCGCTCCGGCGCCATCACTCACGAGGACAGCCTGGGCAACAAGGGCCGGACTCCGGCCGGCGACGTTCAGGTGATGAGCGCCGGCACCGGCATCCGCCACGCCGAATACAATCTGGAAGACGAGACCACGACCCTGTTCCAGATCTGGATCCTGCCGACCAAAACCGGCGAGGCGCCCAGCTGGGGTCAGAAGCCCTTTCCCAAGGGCGATCGGGCCGGACGGTTCGTGGTCATGGCCTCGGGCGACACTGCCGATGACGACGCCCTGACCATCCGCACCGACGGCAAGGTGGCGGCCGCGACCCTGAAGGCCGGCGAGACGGCGATCTATCCGCTGGGCGCCGATCGCAAGGGCTATCTCGTCCCGGCTGTCGGCGAGATCGAGGTCAACGGCGTCCGCGTCGGCCCCCGCGACGGCGCGGCCATCGCCGAGGAAGGCACAGTGACCGTCAAGGCGCTGTCGGACGCCGAGGTGGTGCTGGTCGACACGATCTAGCGGTCGGCCAGCAGCTCATCGACGAAGGCCGGGACGATCTGGCTGGCCAGGCCGTAACGGCCTTCGTCGAACATCTCTTGATTCAGGCTGGGCTCCAGATTCAGTTCGACCGTCCGCGCTCCGGCCCGGCGCGCCTGCTGCACGAATCCGACCGCCGGCCAGACGGCGCCCGAGGTGCCGATGGACACGAACAGGTCGCAGCGCCCCAGCGCGGCCTCGATCGTGTCCATCTCCAGCGGCAATTCCCCGAACCAGACGATGTGCGGCCTCAGCAGCCCATCCGCTGCGTGAGGGGAGGGGTGGCGCGCCTGTAGATCGTCCCGCCACTCACACACCCTGCCGCTGGCGGTGCACACGGCCTTCAGCAGTTCGCCATGCATTTGGATCAGCCGAAACCCCGACCCCGGCGACGTCCCGGCCTGCGCCCGCTCATGCAGATCATCGACATTCTGCGTGACCAGCAGGCAATCGCTTCGCCACTCCGCCGCCAGCCGGGCCAGCGCCCGGTGCGCCGCATTGGGCTGGACCTCCGCCAATTGGCGGCGTCTCCGGTTGTAGAAGTCCTGCACCAGGGCCGGATCGCGGGCGAAGGCCTCGGGCGTCGCCACGTCCTCGACCCTGTGTCCCAGCCACAGCCCGTCCGCCGCCCGAAACGTCGGCACGCCGCTCTCGGCGGAGACGCCTGAGCCGGTCAGTATGACCAGCCGGCTCAAACCCACCCCCTCCGCCCGACCACCACGCGGCGATCGGACAGCCAGGGTATCACTCGCGTCCGAATACGGATTCGGCGGTCGGCTCCGGACCCTTGGCCTCCGGTTCGGGCTCCGGCTCCGGCGCAGCCTCCGGCTCGACCGGCTGCAGAGCCGGTCCGCCCTTCTTGGCGTCGTCCCGGGCTTTCTTCTCGGCGGCCTTCCGCACGAGTTCGTCCAGCTCGACCTGACCCGTCAGGCCCAGGGTCACCGGATCGACCGGTTTGATGTTCTGCGAATTCCAGTGGGTGCGATTGCGCACGCTCTCGATGGTCGCCTTCGTCGTCCCCAGCATCTTGGCGATCTGGGCGTCGGTCACCTCGGGGTGGTTGCGCACGAACCAGGCGATGGCGTCCGGCCGGTCCTGGCGGCGCGACACCGGCGTGTATTTCGGCCCGCTCTTGGGCTTGGTCAGCAGGTCGGCGTGGCGGCTGACCACCGCGACCATGCGGTAATTCTCGTCGGCCTGGGCCTTATCCAGTTCCTCACGGGTCAGCTGGCCGCCGGTCACCGGATCGACGCCGCGAATGTCGCGGGCCACGTCGCCGTCGGCGATGCCGCGCACTTCCAGAGGGTGCAGACCGCAGAAGTCGGCGATCTGTTCGAAGCTCAGCGAGGTGTTGTCGACCAGCCAGACGGCGGTGGCCTTGGGCATCAGGATATTGGTCATGGGCGTCTTCGTCCCGTCCTTCGGTGTCTTTGGAACCGCAAGGCGCGGGGCCCGCGCCGGGTTCCGGATACGACGGCGCCCGACCTTTCGGCCGGGCGCTGATCCTTCGCCTATAGGCCCATTCGGCGGGAATGAAAACGCCCAGATAGACGACGTCGGCCCTATACAGCTCCGGTTCAGCTTCGGCATGATGTCGTTCGATGATCACCGCACGCCGGGGAGGGCGTATCATGAGGACCTTCACCACCCGCAGTCTTGTCGCCGCCACGGCGCTGGCCGCGCTCGGCCTCGCCGCCGGCGCCGTCCAGGCCCAGACCGCGACCCTCTACTGGGACTCCAACTTTCAGGGCCGCAGCCAGTCCGTGACGGGCGCCACGGCCAATCTGTCGTCGTCCGGTTTCAACGATCAGGCCAGTTCGCTGCGTCTCGAGGGTCGCTGGGAGGTCTGTGAGAACGCCAACTTCGGCGGGCGTTGCGAAACCCTGGACGGCGCGGTCCGCAATCTCTCGGACTGGGCGCTGAACGACCGTGTGTCCTCCTTGCGTCCCGTCTCCGGCCGACCCGACCGCCCGGACCGGCCCGGCCGGCCGGATCGCCCCGGCGGCGGCTGGGGCGGCGGCGGCTCGGCGACCGTCTATCGCGACGCCAACTATACGGGCGCCGAGACCCGGTTCGACGGCGAGCAGCAGAACCTCGTCGCCACCGGCTTCAACGACCAGATCAGCTCGATGCGGCTGCGCGGCCGCTGGGAGGTTTGCGCCGACGCCCGTTTCGGCGGCTCGTGCCAGATCCTGGAAGGCGACATCCGCAACCTGTCTGACTACGGCCTCAACGACCGCATCTCCTCCATGCGACCCGCCCAAGGCGGCGGCGGAGGATGGCGACCGGACCGGCCCGGCGGCGGCTGGGGTGGAGGTGACCGGGGGCCGCGCATCACCGTCTATCGCGACGCCAACTACATGGGCTCGTCGTCGGACCTGCGCGGCGAACAGCCCAACCTCTCGGCCGTCGGCCTGAACGACCAGATCAGCTCCATGCGGATGGAGGGGCGCTGGGAAGCCTGCACCGACGCCAATTTCGGCGGCCGTTGCCAGACCTTCGACGGCTCGGTCTCCAACCTGGCCAGCCAGCTGATGAACGATCAGATCTCCTCCCTCAGGCCCGTTCGCGACGGCTGGGGCTGGTAGGTCCGAAGGCCGCGATCAGCCGAGGTTCATCCGTTCTGGGTGAACCTCGGTCTCCTCTGGCGCGTTCGCGTGTCACCAGATGGAGAAACCGATCATGACCGCATCCCGAATGCTGACCGTGGCGGGACTGGCGGCGGGCCTGGGCCTGGCCGCCGCCGCCGTCTCGACCCCCACCCCCGCGGGCGCCCAGCCGATCCCGCCGGGCGACCTGGCCTCGCGCTGCAGGGACCTGGATTACCGCGATGGCGCCTGGCAGGGCTACTGCCGCGACGCCCGCGGAGAATGGCGCTGGACCACCGTGCGCAGCAGCTCCAGCAGCTACAGCAGCTACAGCAGCGGCGGGTACGGCGACAACCGCTATGACCGGTACGACGATCGCTACGGGGACCGCTACGACCGCGATGACCGCTGGGACGATCGCTATGACCGCGACGATCGGTATGGCGGCAACTACAGCTACGGGGGCGGCTACGGGAGCGGCTACGGCTATGGCTCCGACTACGGTTATGGATCGGGCTACGGCGGCGGCTGGAATTCGGGGTCGAACTGGGGTGGCGGCTCCGACTCGATCACCGTCTATGAGGACCGCGGCTATCGCGGCCGGTCGATCACCCTGCGTGGCGCCGTGCCGAACCTCGACAACTCGGGCCTGAACGACCGGATCAGCTCGATCCGGGGTTCGGGCTCGTGGGAGCTGTGCACCGACGCCTATTTCCGGGGCGACTGCCGCGTCTTCCCGGGCAATCTCGGTGACCTCGACCGCACCAACTTCAACGACAAGGTCAGCTCGCTGCGTCCGGCCGGCCGCTGGTAGGGCCGTTGCGGGAGGCGGCGCGCCGTCGTCTCCCGCACCTCGCCTGTTCCCCCATTTCGAGGCTGACGGCCTCGCCCCGCAAGGCGTAGGGCGGGGCCAGCGTCACAATCGCCGACCCCCACTGGATGTGCGCCATGATGGGCTAATGACCATGGGGCTCAGAACAGGCCGGCGGCAGACGCTGTGGACCCCGATCCAGGCGGAGTCCAACGCCCATGTTTGGGCGGAGATGGCGCAAGCAGCTGATATCGCGGCGTATCGTTCCGCGATCTGCAGACGAGTTGGACTCCTGGACTCAAATTTATTTGGGCGATCGTCGGGCCGCGCGCACTTGAATCCGGGCTCCGTCTGCGCGACGCCTCGGGCGCTGTCGTGAAGCCAGGAGCCTGCCCATGAAAACCCGCGCCGCCGTCGCCTTTGAGGCCAAGAAGCCGTTGGAGATCGTCGAGGTCGACCTCGAGGGTCCCAAGGCCGGCGAGGTGCTGGTCGAGATCAAGGCCACCGGCATCTGCCACACCGACGCCTACACCCTGGACGGCCTCGATTCAGAGGGCATCTTCCCCTCGATCCTGGGCCACGAGGGCGCCGGCGTGGTGGTCGAGGTCGGGCCGGGCGTGACCAGCGTCGCCGTCGGCGATCACGTCATTCCGCTGTACACGCCCGAATGCCGCCAGTGTAAGTCATGCCTCAGCCGCAAGACCAACCTGTGCACCGCCATCCGCGCCACCCAGGGCAAGGGCCTTATGCCCGACGGCACCAGCCGCTTCAGCTACAAGGGCCAGGCCATCGCCCACTACATGGGCTGTTCGACCTTCTCGAACTACACCGTCCTGCCCGAGATCGCGGTGGCCAAGATCCGGCCCGACGCACCCTTCGACAAGGCCTGCTACGTCGGTTGCGGCGTGACCACGGGCGTGGGCGCGGTGGTTAACACCGCCAAGGTCGAGCCGGGCGCCAACTGCGTCGTGTTCGGCCTGGGCGGCATCGGGCTGAACGTCATCCAGGGGCTGAAAATGGTCGGGGCCGACATGATCGTCGGCGTCGACATCAACAACGACAAGGAGGAGTGGGGCCGCCGCTTCGGCATGACCCACTTCGTCAATCCCAAGGACGTGTCGGACGTCGTCGCCCATCTGGTCGAGCTGACCGGCGGCGGGGCCGACTACACCTTCGACTGCACCGGCAACACCACGGTGATGCGTCAGGCGCTGGAGGCCTGCCACCGCGGCTGGGGCGAAAGCATCGTCATCGGCGTGGCCGAGGCGGGCAAGGAGATCGCCACCCGTCCATTCCAGCTGGTCACCGGCCGGGTCTGGAAGGGCTCGGCCTTCGGCGGCGCGCGCGGCCGCACCGACACGCCGCGCATCGTCGACTGGTACATGGACGGCAAGATCGAGATCGACCCCATGATCACCCACACCCTGCCGCTGGAGCGCATCAACGAGGCGTTCGACCTGATGCACGCGGGCGAGAGCATCCGGTCGGTCGTCGTGTTCTGAGGCCATGGCGCTCGAGACGGTCCTTCGCGGCTATGCGGATGCGTCGGCGGACCAAATCGGCCGGATGGAAGGCTTCGACCCGGCGCAGCTTCTGGCTCCGGTGACGGCTGTGCTGTCGACGACGGCGGGGCGGATGCTCGATGTGGGCGCGGGCACGGGCTACGTCGCGGGATGGTTCGCCAAGCAGGGCCATGAGGCGACGGCGGTTGAGCCCGTTGATGCCTTGCCTCAGGCCGGGGAACGAATCCGGGGGGATCGGATCCGCTGGCTGGACGACCAGCTACCGCAGCTGAACGTCGTCCGCGCTTTGCACGAGCAGTTTGATCTTATCGTCCTCTCGGCGGTTTGGCAGCATCTGGATGAAACGATGCGTGCTCGCGCCATGGCGACTCTGGCAGCCCTCGTCGCCGACGGCGGGCAGATCATCCTTTCGGTGCGGCATGGCCCGGGCGCCGCGACCCGGCCCGTGTTCGCAACGACCGCCGACGAAACCATTGCCTTGGCAAGCCGCAATGGTCTCTCGGTCCGGCTTGCTGTCCAGGCGGAGTCCCTGCAGGCCGGCAATCGCGCCATGGGAGTCAGATGGACGTGGCTGTCTTTGTCTCGCTAAGACCTGCAGGAACGAGAGAGAAAACCTATGTTCACGCACGTCACCGTCGGCGCCAACGATATCGAGGCGTCGCGCCGGTTCTACGACGCCGCGCTGGGCGCGCTGGGCCTGCCCGCCGCGAAAGGGCCCGATCCCAGGGGCCGCTACTGGTGGCGGACCGAACGCGGGGCCTTCGCCATAGGCAAGCCGATCGACGGCGACCCCGCCTGCCACGCCAATGGCGGCACCATCGGCTTCCACGCCAAGACCCCGGAGATGGTCCAGGCCTTCCACGACGCGGGCGTCGCCGCCGGCGGAACGGCCATCGAGGATCCGCCCGGCGAGCGCAACGGCCCCTTCGGCAAGCTTGTTCTGGCCTACCTCCGGGACCCCGCCGGCAACAAGATCTGCGCCCTGCATCGGCCGGGTTGAGGGGTCAGCGTTTGATCTCGGCGCCCTCGAAGTCCTTGGGATCCCAGCCCATGTCCTCGGGGCCATGGCCCTCGAAATCGGCGATCTGCTCGGCCACGGCCTCACGGTAAGCGGGGCGATCCGTGGCGCGATCGACATAGGCCTGGAGGCCCGGCCACTTGGCCAGCAGCTCCATCCGATCGGCGATCAGCAGCACCCCGGCCATGATCAGATCGGCCACGGTGAAGCCATCGCTGACCAGCCAGTCACGGTCGCCCAGCGTGTCCTGCAACTCTCCCATGCGCGTCTCGAACATCGGCATGGCCTCGCCCTCGCGGCGTTTGGCGGCCTCGGTGTCTTCGATGAAATAGCGGGCCTCGGCGATGTTCATCACATAGGGCTCGACCGAGTTGAGGGCCGCGATCATCCAGCAGTGGGTCAGGTCGCGCTGAGCCGGGTCGGAAGGGATCAACACCCCGGCGCGCTCGGCGACGCTCCAGACGATGGCGCCGGTTTCGAACAGGGTGGGGCGGCCGTCCTCCTCCATGACCGGCACCTGACCAAACGGTTGATGGCGCGCCTTGAAGCCCGCCGAGTCCTCGCGACCGCCCATCAGCCGCACGCGGTAGTCCCAACCGGCTTCCTTGAGGATCCAGCGGGCGCGGTAGTCGCGGACCTGGCCGCGCGGGAAGTCGGGAACCCATTTCAGGGCGGTGATGGTGATCATGCGCGGGCTCCGTCGTCCGTTCGCAGCCCAACGCGCGGCGGCCGCCCGCCGTTGCCCCGCCGACCCCTCTGGGATAGCCCAGGCCCATGACCTTTGAGACCACCAAAACCCACACCGTCCACGGCGGAACGCTGCGCTATCTGAAGCATGACAGCGCCGTGACCGGCACGCTGATGACCCTGTCGATCTTCACGCCGCCGGGGGAGGGGCCGTTTCCGGTGGTGATCTGGCTGTCGGGCCTGACCTGCACCGAGGACAACTTCACCACCAAGGCCGGGGCCTATGGCAAGGCGGCCGAGCTGGGGCTGATCGTGGTGGCGCCCGACACCTCGCCGCGCGGAGAGGGGGTCGCGGACGACCCGGCCTATGACCTGGGCCAGGGGGCGGGCTTCTATGTCGACGCCACCCAGGCGCCGTGGGCGCCGCACTTCCAGATGGAGACCTATGTCACCCGCGAGCTGATCGACCTGATCGACGCCGAGTTCCCAACGACCAAGGCGCGGTCGATCATGGGCCACTCCATGGGCGGGCACGGAGCCCTGACCCTGGCGCTACGTAATCCGGAGCTGTTCCAGAGCGTCTCGGCCTTCGCCCCGATCGCCTCACCGGCCCGCTGCCCGTGGGGCGAGAAGGCCTTTACGGCCTATCTGGGCGAGGACCGGGCTGCCTGGGCCGAGCACGACGCCGCCCTGCTGATCGAGGGCGGGGCGGCGGCGGGCGTCTATGACGACATCCTGGTCGACCAGGGCGACGCCGACCCCTTCCTGGCCGACCAGCTGAAGCCGGAGCTGCTGGAGGCGGCGGCCAGGGCGGCCGGGCAGAAACTGACCTTGAGGATGCAGCCCGGCTACGACCACAGCTATTTCTTCATGGCCAGCTTCATCGACGACCACCTCGCCTTCCACGCGGCCCGGCTAAAGCCCTGAGGAGGGCTCAGGGCAGGGGGGCGAAGCTGCGTTCTTCTCTGAGCGAACAGGCCCGGCGCACGGCGACCGGGGCGGCCCCCAGCCAGTAATCGGCGTCGTCGCGGCGGCCGCAGGCGAGCCGTTCCAGCCCGCGCCGCCGCCTCTGGGCGGCGTTGTCGAGCAGCCGCGCATGCAGGGCGCGGGGGGACAGGACAGGAATGGCGGGGGAGCCAGGGACGGCGACGGCGTCGGGGTCACGAGGTTCCACCGCCGGACGGGCGATGGCGATGAACATGGCGATCTCTGCTTGGGATGAGGGGGCCGCGTTCTGAGGCCGGTCGTCTCATGGTTAATCCACATCCTGTGGACAGGTTCCCAAACCAGCAGAATATTATGCGTAGAATCAGGCGCTTATGGTCAAGCTTTTGCCGTCATAGTTAAGAAAGTCTTAAGGCGAGCCGTCCAGATGCCGCCGCCAGGCAGCGCGTCCGTCGGTGGTCAGAACCACCGTGGTGCGCGGCTTGCGGCCGAGGAAGCCGCGCCGCCTCTGGATCACCCCGCCCTGTTCCAGCCGGTCCAGGTGGCCGGACAGCTGGTTGTTGGCCACCTCCAGCGCGGCGGCCAGGGTGGCGAAATCAGCCGCGCCCTGATCCCACAGATAGGCGACGACCCCCGCCCGGACGCGATGGGCGAACAGCGCTCGCGGATCGCTCACGCACGGCCTTCGCGCAACAGGATGACGGCGGGCAGGAAGGCGAGCAGCAGCAGGCTGGCGCCGATCAAAGCCATCATGGGCCAGGTGTTGCCGACCCAGGCGATGGCAAGGGCGAAGCCGAAGCTGCCAGCGGAAACCAGCAGCAGCCAGCGGCGCTCTGTCAGGAAGGCCGTGGCCCACCAAGCCATGCCCCAGAGCACCAGCAGGACGGGGCCGTGGAAATAGGCGACGTAAATCTCGTCGGACGGGGGTTCGTCGCGCGAAAACAGGAGAATGGCCACGGTGACGGCGACAAAGGCGGCGAAGGCGCCCGACCACACCGCACCAGCCGCGCGGCTTACCCGGGGTCGATCCGGCTGCAGATAGCGCCATCCGGTCCACACCAGGGCGGCCAGGAAGATCATGTGATTGGCTATGAAGATGGTCTGCAAGACCGGCCACCAGCCCGACGCCTCGACCCGGTCCCATCCGATGACCACAAGGAGATGACTAAGCAGAAAGGTCACGCCGTACACCAGGCCGAACACGGCCATCAGCACCAGGGCCGGGGCGGCGCGTCCACGGCCCGCCAAGACCATGCGTTTGAGATAGGCGAGATCGGCCGGGTCTTCGACGGTCATTGAGCTGCTCCCCTGCACGTCCTGATAACTCTGCATGACAAAGTAATCATGTCAAGCCGCCCCCGAGCGGCTCGCTGGCCGGATTGTGGGGTCAATCGACGCGATCGACCCCGCGGCGGAGCTGGAAGACGATCAGGACGGCGCCGAGGAGGAGGAGGACGGCGGCGGCCAGGGCGGTGAAGGCGAGGGTGGGGTTGCGATCCTGCTCGGCCGCGAAAGCGCCGATGAGGCCCCAGGCGATGGGCAGGGGATAGGCCAGCAGGCGCAGGCGCCAGGCGCCGATCAGGCCCAGGGCGACGACAACGATCACGGCGACGACGGCCCAGGCGGTGGGCGACAGGGCGGCGGGCAGGGCGTTCAGGGCGGTGGCGACGCCGAGGATATTGGCGGCGGTGGCGACCGTCAGCCAGCCGGCCAGCAGACCGAGAGGCCACAGCAGCAGCCAGCGATCCAGATCCCGCGTCGGGGTGGCGCGGACCTCTCGCGCATTGAGGAACAGAGGCGCGACCAGGCTGAGCATGGCCGCGACGATGATGACCACGGTGGCGGCTTGAGCGTCGGCGGCGGCGGCCACGATCCAGGCGCCGATCAGCACGAAGGCGGCGGCCGACGGCCAGCCCATGCGGGTGATCAGGGGGCTCTCGCCCGTCTGGGGCAGCACCTGCCAGACGGCGTAGGCCAGGATCCAGAGATAGATCAGGCTCCAGATCGAAAAGGTCCAGCCGGCGATGCGCAGGGTGGAGTCGCCGGCGGCGGCGAATTCGGCCTGGCTCTGACCCAGCCCGGCCAGCGCCTGGATGGCGGGAACCAGCACGGCGAAGACGGCGCAGACCAGGACGATCAGCCGGCGCGTGCGCTGGGCCGGGGTAGGGCGGAGGATGGAGGACATGCTGGACCCGGGGATGAGGGGCTGTGGTCGGATAACAGCGCGCGAGAACGGCCAAGGTTTCGGCGGACGTGATGCGGTGGGGGACCTCGGCGACTAGGCTCCCGTCGCTGCTCGAAGCGCGACATAGGCCGCGACGATCAGGATCAATCCGGCGAACAGCGTCCGGCCCAGCGCCGCATTCGATCCCAAGCGTCTGGCCAGCGGCAGCCCCGCCAAGGTCCCGATCAGCCCGCCGACGGCCATCGCGCCGACCAATCCCGCATCCACCCAGCCGGAGAGCGCATAATTGCCGGCCGTCGTCGCCCCGAAGGCGGCAACGCTCAGCAGCGAGGTGGCCTGGGCGGTGGCCAGGCTCATGCCCGTGGACGCCATAAGGCCCGGCACGATCAGGAAACCGCCGCCGATGCCGAAGAAGCCCGCGGCCGATCCCACGCCGACACCCGCCGCGCCGACACGCGGCGACATGGCCAAGCTCAGTCGGGGTTCCGGCCGAACGACCACTGTTCTGGGCCGCAGCATCGATACGCCGACAGCCGCCATGGCGATCGCGAAGAATAGCAGGAGCTGACGCCCGTCGATGGCCTTGGCCAGTGATGACCCGGCCCAGGCCCCGGCGGCGCCCGTGACCGCGAACAGGGTCGCACACGGCCAGCGCACCCGTCCGGCACGCGCATGACCGGCCAGGGCCGTCAGGGCGTTCAGCGCCACGCCCGCCGCCGCCACGCCAATGGCGACATGGGGATCGACCACGCCGACGACATAGAGCAGCAGCGGCACCGCCAGCACCGATCCCCCGCCGCCGAACAGTGTCAGCAGCAGGGCCACGACGCCGCCGCTGAGAGCCGCCAGCAACAGGGGCATCATCTCGGTCGTCACGGCGTCACGCGGCCCCGAGCGCCTTGCGGTTCCACGGCATCGCAGCCAGGAGACGCGCCATGCCGCAGAAGCCCGTGGCGCCCGCGAAAAACAGTCCCGCCCCGACGAACGCCGCCAGTCCCCAGAAGGCGGGATGCACCAGAAGACCCAGGGCCGCGCCGATCAGGATCAGCCCGCCGGCCGTCATCTGGACCTGACGCATCAGCTCGATGGGCTGGGACCGATCCGCCTGGATCGGCAGGCCGTGCGCCTTCCAGGCATCCAGGCCGCCCTCCAGCACAAAAGCCTCGCCAGGCACGCAGGACGCCAGCTTCACGCCGTTCACGCCGGTGCGATTGCCGGTCCGGCAGGTGTAGATCACCTCTTGCCCGGCTTGGTGATCCAGCGTGGCGGCGTCGAACCGCGACAGGGGCGCGTGCACGCAACCGGCGACATGCTCCCTGGCGAACTCGTCCGGTTCGCGGATGTCGACCAGGATCGCCCGGCGCGCATTCAGGCGCTCGGCGACGTCGGCGGGCTTCAGGGGGATGAGGGTCGTCATGGGATCAGTCCTTGTCGTGTGAAAGCGGGGGGCAGAAGATCTCGGCCAGGACGGCGATGACCTTCAGCACCGAGGGGTCGGCGATGCGGTAGAAGATGGTCGTGCCGTCCCGGCGGGTCGCGACCAGCCCCTCCTCGCGCAGCCGCGCCAGATGTTGCGACAGAGCCGACTGCGACAGGCCGACGGCGGGCAGCAGCTGGCCCACCGACAGTTCGCGGTCGCCCAGCTGGCACAGCACCATCAGGCGTTTCTCGTTGGACAGCGTCCGCAACAGGCCCGCGGCCTGGCCGGCGCTGGCCTGAAACAATTCGAGCGGAAGAGCGTCGGGGTCGGTCATGGACGGGAATATATGCGGACTTGCTAAATAAGCAATGGCTAATATATGGGGGATCGAAAGGAGCTCCTCCCATGGCTGCAAATCCCGACGTCCGAGGTTTCTTCGACCCCGCGACCCATACCGTCACCTACCTGGTCAGCGACCCTGAGACGGGCCAGGCGGCGATCATCGATCCGGTTCTGGACTATGAGGCCGCCTCGGCGCGGACCTCGACCGGCTCGGTCGACGCTGTGATGCGCGCGTTGAAAGAGGCCGGCCTGACCCTGACCATGGTGCTGGAAACCCATGCCCATGCTGATCACCTGACCGCCGCCGACCACCTTCGTATGACCGAAGGTGTGCCCATCGGGATCGGCGAACGGATCACCGCGGTCCAATCGACCTTCGGCCCCCTGTTCGACGCGCAGGACGTGACGCACGACGGCGTTGTGTTCGACCGGCTGCATGCCGACGGCGACACCTTCCCGCTCGGAAACCTGACGGTCGAGGTGATACACACGCCCGGTCACACCCCGGCCTGTGTCAGCTATCGCATCGGCGACGCCCTGTTCACCGGCGACACCCTGTTCATGCCGGACTACGGCACCGCCCGCGCCGACTTCCCCGGCGGCGACGCCCGGACGCTTTATCGCTCGATCCAGACGTTGCTCGCCTTGCCGGACGAGACCCGGGTCTTCGTGGGGCACGACTACCTGCCCGCCGGACGCGCCGATTTCCGATTTGAGACGACCATCGGCGACCAGCGCGCCCATAACATTCACGTCGGCGGCGGCGTGTCCGAAGACGCGTTCGTGGCCATGCGCGAGGCCCGTGACGCCACCTTGAAGGCGCCGCAGCTGATCCTTCCCTCGCTCCAGATCAACATCAGAGCGGGCGCGATGCCGCCGCCGGAAGCGGACGGCCGCCGGTTCCTGAAGATGCCGCTGAACGTGATCTAGCGCCAGCGCGGCAGGCCGGTGCCCAGCCGCTGGTGGGGAACGGATTGGGATCGATGTGCCCGCATTCCATCAGACTTAACGCGGCGTTTACCACGCGGGCGGCAGTTTCTGCCTAGCGGGCGTTCGAGTGTGTTCCCGCGTTGACGGGGCGGGACGCGTGGGCGGCTTCACGGCGGCGATCCAAAGATTCGGCATCGGCCGGCTGGCTGCGGTGCTGGGCGTCGCGGCGGGCGTTGCGGCCGTGCTGGTGGCGGTCATGCTGCGCATCGGCCAACAGCCGGACGCGTTGCTGTATTCCAATCTCGACCTGCGCGAGGCCGGCGAGGTGACCGCCGCGCTGGACCAGCAGGGCATCAAACACGCGAGCCGGGGCGACGGCTCGACCATCATGGTGCACCGCGACGACGTCGGCCGGGCCCGCATGATCCTGGCCCAGGGAGACATCGTCTCGACCGGCTCGGTCGGCTACGAGCTTTTCGACAACCAGTCTGTGCTGGGCCAGACCGAATTCCAGCAGAACCTCAACGAACAGCGCGCCCTGCAGGGGGAGCTGGAGCGCACTATCCTGACCATGCGCGGCATCAATTCCGCGCGGGTGCATGTGACCATGCCGCGCCGCGAACTGTTCCAGGCCCAGTCGGCCGAGCCGACCGCGGCGGTGGTGGTGGGGCTGGGCGCGCGCGAGCTGTCGGGCGACCAGATCCGCGCGATCCGGAACGTCATCGCCTCGGCCGTGCCGAACCTGAAGCCCGACCGGGTGACGGTCACCGACCAGGCCAACCGGACCCTGGCCGCCGGCAGCGCCGACGAGGGCTTCACCTCGGGCCTGGCGGGCCAGAAGAAGGTCGAGATCGAGGCCCAGATGACCGCCCGCATCCGCGAACTGGTCGAGGGCGTGGTCGGCGTGGGCAACGCCCGGGTGACGGTCGCCGCCGACATCGACACCAGCCGCCAGACCACCCAGGAGCAGCGTTTCGACCCCGACGGTCAGGTGGTGCGCTCGTCGTCGATGAACAATTCGACCAGCCAGGACACCTCGGGCCAGATGGACGGCGGGGTGACGGCGACCAACAACATCCCGGGCGGCGAGCAGGCCAACACCATTCCGATCGGCTCGACCTCGGGCGACAACGCCGAGATCACCAACTACGAAATCTCCAACACCACCACGACCACGGTGCGTGAGCCGGGGCAGATCCAGAAGCTGTCGGTGGCCGTCGCGGTCGACGGCGTGCTGACCCCCGGCGCCGACGGGGCCGAGGCGACCTATGCGGCGCGTCCGGCTGAGGAAATCCAGCAGATCGAGGCGCTGGTCCGCGCCGCCGCCGGCATCGACGCCGAACGCGGCGACCAGATCACCGTCACCAACGTCCGCTTCAACCGCGACACCGGCCTGGCGGTCGGCGAGGACGGCGGATCGTCGCTGATGGACTTCACCAAGAACGACATCATGCGGGGGGTGGAGCTGCTGGTCCTGGTGCTGACCGGACTGGCGCTGATCTTCTTCGTGGTGCGGCCGCTGCTGAAGACGGCGCGGGGCGAGGGCGGAATGCCGGTGACCCACCTGGCCACCTCGCCGGCGGGCGGACCGGGCGGGGCGCCGGGGATGCTGGCCGCCGCGACCGCGGGTGGCGCGCCTCTCCTGACCGGCCCGCCGTCGGAGATGGAGCAGCGGCTGAACAACGCGCATTTCGAAGGCGAGGTGAAGGCCTCGTCCGTGCGGCGCGTGGCCGAGTTCGTCGAGAAGCATCCCGACGAGTCGGCCACCATCCTGCGCAACTGGGTGCATGAAGGCTGATGGCGGCGCGTCTGGTCACCAAGAAGCCGGTCGTCGAGGACGCCAGGAAGCTGACGGGGCCCGAGAAGGCGGCCGTCATCCTGCTGGCGCTGGGAGCGGACCACACCAAGCTGTGGGAGTCGCTCCACGAGGACGAGATCAAAGAAATCTCCCAGGCCATGGCCGGGCTGGGCACCGTCAACGCCCAGGTGGTCGAGGAGCTGCTGGTCGAGTTCGTGGCCGGAATGAGCGGATCGGGCGCCGTCATGGGCAGCTACGAGCAGACCCAGAAGCTCTTGGCCTCCTTCATGCCCCAGGACCGGGTCGAAGGCCTGATGGAGGAAATTCGCGGGCCGGCCGGCCGGACCATGTGGGACAAGCTGGCCAATGTGAACGAGGCCGTCCTCGCCAACTATCTGAAGAACGAATATCCGCAGACGGTCGCGGTGGTGCTGTCCAAGATCAAGCCGGAGCATGCATCGCGGGTTCTGACCGCGCTGCCCGAGGACTTCGCCCTGGAATGCGTGCAGCGGATGCTGCGCATGGAGCCGGTTCAGCGCGAGATTCTGGACAAGATCGAACAGACCCTGCGCACCGAGTTCATGTCGAACCTGGCGCGAACCTCCAAGCGCGACAGCCACGAGATGATGGCCGACATCTTCAACGCCTTCGACCGCCAGACCGAGGCGCGGTTCATCGGGGCGCTGGAAGAGCGCAACCGCGAGGCGGCTGAGCGCATCCGGGCGCTGATGTTCGTGTTCGAGGATCTGTCGAAACTGGACCCCGGCGGGGTCCAGACCCTGCTCAGGGCGGTGGAGAAGGATCAGTTGGCCCTGGCCATGAAGGGGGCGTCGGAATCCTTGCGCGAAATGTTCTTCTCCAACATGTCGGAGCGGGCGTCGAAGATCATGCGCGAGGACATGGAGGCCATGGGGCCGGTGCGTCTGAAGGACGTCGACGGGGCCCAGACGACCATGGTGCAGGTGGCCAAGGATCTGGCGGCCAAGGGCGAGATCATGCTGGCCGGCCAGGGCGCCGACGACGAGCTGATCTACTGACATGACCCTGTCTCCAGAAAAGGCCCGTCCCTTCGCCTTCGACACCGAGTTCGACGCCACCGGGCGTGTGGTGGCGTCCGGCGCCCCGATCCGGCCGGTCAAGCGCACCTACCTGGCGGCCGAGGTGGACGCCCTGGTGGCCCAGGCGCGGGCGGAGGCGCGCGCGGAGGCCCTGGCCGAGGCCGAGAGTATGCGGTCGATGGCGCTGGGCGAGATCGGCCGGGCGGCCTGCGAGGCGGCGGCGACCCTGACGGCGGTGGCCCTGGCGCACCGGGCGGACTCGGCGGCCCTGGCCATGGCGGCGGCGCGGACCATGGCCGGCGGGGCGCTGGAGCGCTGCCCCGAGGCGCCGCTGTCGACCGCCATCGAGGCCCTGGCCCAGGAGATCGGCGGCGCGCCCCGGCTGGTGATCCGCACCGCCGGACTGGACGAGGACGCCCGCTCCCAGATCGAGGCCGCTTGCGATCAGGCCGGGGTTGGCGGTCAGGTGGTGTTCCGCGACGAGCCGGGCATGGCGACCGCCGCCTTCATCCTGGAGTGGCCCGACGGCCGCGCCGAATTCGATCCCGAGGCCGTTGCCGGACGCGTCAATGAGGCGCTGGCCGCCGCCCTGGCCGCCGAAAACGGGCACGGCGAACCCCTGAAGAGGACTGACTGACATGGCCGAAGACCTCGCCCTGGAGGAGTTCCAGCCCGGCACGGCCCTGGCCGCGCCCGAGGACGGCGCGTTGGAGAAGACCGCCCACGACCTGGCCACGGTCTTTGACGTGCCGGTCAACATCTCGGCGGTGCTGGGCAAGGCGCATATGACTGTGGCCCAGCTGCTCAAGCTGGACAGCGGCAGCGTGCTGGAGCTGGACCGCAAGGTCGGCGAGGCCATCGACATCTTTGTCAACAACCGTCTGGTCGCGCGCGGCGAGGTGGTGCTGGTCGAGGATCGGCTGGGCGTGACCATGACCGAAATCATCAAGACCGAGGACACGGGCGCCTGATCGGCGACCGCACGTAGGATTTAGGGGAGAAGAGCGATGCGCCTGTTGGTCGTGGGACGCCTGTCCGGACAACTCGCCACGGCGGTGAAGATGGCCATGACGCACGGCGCCAAGGTCAGCCACGTCGAGCGTGGAGACCAGGCCACCGAGCAGCTGCGCCGGGGGCAGGGGGCCGACCTGCTGATGGTCGACTATCGCGTCGACATCGCCGCCCTGATTTCGGCCAACGAGGCCGAGCGCATCCACGTGCCGGTGGTGGCCTGCGGCGTCGACGCCAACGCCCAGGAGGCCGCCGACGCCATCCGCGCCGGGGCCAAGGAGTTCATCCCCCTGCCGCCCGAGGCAGACCTGATCGCGGCGGTGCTGGCGGCGGTGGCCGACGACGAGCGGCCGATGGTCTCGGCCGACCCCTCGATGGCGGCGGTGATCAAGCTGGCCGACCAGGTGGCCAAGTCCGAGGCTTCGATCCTGATCACCGGTGAAAGCGGCGTCGGCAAGGAGGTGATGGCGCGGCATCTGCACCAGGGATCGCGCCGGGCTTCCAAGGCCTTCATCAGCGTCAACTGCGCGGCCATTCCCGACAACCTGCTGGAATCCGAGCTGTTCGGGCACGAGAAGGGCGCCTTCACCGGCGCGGTGGCGCGGCGCATCGGCAAGTTCGAGGAGGCCGACGGCGGCACCCTGCTGCTGGACGAAATCTCGGAAATGGACGCCCGGCTGCAGGCCAAGCTGCTGCGCGCCATCCAGGAGCGGGTCATCGACCGGGTCGGCGGCTCGGCCCCGGTCAAGGTCGACATCCGCATCATCGCCACCTCCAACCGCGACCTGGCCAAGGCGGTGGCGGAGGGGACCTTCCGCGAGGATCTGCTGTACCGGCTGAACGTGGTGAACCTGCGTCTGCCGGCCCTGCGCGAGCGGCCGGGCGACATCGCCGTGCTGGCCGATCACTTCGTCAAGAAATACGCCGCCGCCAACGGCGTGGCGCCGCGCGCGATCTCGGCGGAAGCCAAGCGCGCCCTGGTCGGCCATCGCTGGGCGGGGAATGTCCGTGAACTGGAGAACGCCATGCACCGCGCGGTGCTGCTGGCGACTGGGGCGGAGATCGATCTGGAGGCCATCCGCCTGCCGGACGGCAGCCCGCTGAGCCTGGGAGGCGGAGGCGTCTCGGCGCCGGCGGCGACTCACGGCAGCGTGGACGCCGGGCCGGCCGCCCGGGCGGCCCAGACGGCGGACGCGGTGTCGCGCGCCTATGTCGGTCAGACCGTGGCGCAGATGGAGAAGACCCTGATCCTCGACACGCTGAACCACTGTCTGGGCAACCGCACCCACGCCGCCAACATCCTGGGCATCTCCATCCGCACCCTGCGCAACAAGCTGAACGAATACGCCGACGAGGGGACGTCCATTCCCGCGCCGCAGTCGGGCGTGGCCGGCGCCTCGGGCTATGCGGCCGCCTAGATGACAAGCGGCGTGGTCGCGACAGACGGCTGCCTTCTCCCTTCCCCCTGGAAGGGGGAAGGGCCGGGGATGGGGGTGGCGGCGGCTGAGCCACGTTCAGTGTTCGACGTGTCCGGCTCAGAGCGTGCGCCCGGCGCCTCCACCCCCATCCCAACCCTTCCCCCCTCCAGGGGGAAGGGCTTTGAGCGTCTGGGGTGGGTGTTGTGAAAACGATCACCGATCGCCGGGCCATTCTGGCGGCGTTGGGCGCCACCGCTGCGGTGTCAGCTTGCGGTCGAGGAGCAGTGGACGGCCCCGCGTCTGACGTGGGCCTCGACCTGTCAGCCCTGGAAGCCCGTCACGCCGGCGGCCGCATCGGCTTCCGCCTCCAGGGACCCAGCGGCGACGTCGGCTGGCGCGCCGAGGAGCGGTTCCTCTACTGCTCGACCTTCAAGCTGTTCCTGGCGGCCGCCACTCTGAACCGCGTGGATCGGGGCGAAGAGCGACTGGATCGCGCCGTGCCGATCACCGCCGAGGACATCACCCCGCACGCCCCGGCGACCGAGCCGGCCGTGGGCTCTACCCTGACCATCGAAACGCTGTGTCAGGCTGCGGTCGAAGTCAGCGATAACCCCGCCGCCAACATCCTGATCCGCGAGCTAAGTGGGCTGGACGCCTGGCGCGGCTGGTACCGCTCGATTGGCGACGAGACAACGCGTGTCGATCGCCTCGAAACCGAGCTCAACACCCCCGACGGGGACAAGGACACCACCACCCCGGCCCAAGTGGTGCGCAATCTGCAGCGGCTGTTCGTCGGCGGCGGGGTGGGGGCGCATCGTGATTTGCTGACCCAGTGGCTGACCGACACGCCTACCGGCGCGGGCCGGATCAAGGCGGGCGTCCCCGCCGGCTGGACCGTGGCGCACAAGACCGGGACCGGAGAGGGCCCGACGGGCGATATCGGCCTGATCTGGAACGCCGACGGCGGGCTGATGCTGGTCGCCGCCTATTATGACGCGCCCGAGGCGACCACGCCGGAACAGCGCGACGCCGTCATCGCCGACGCGATGCGCGCGGGACTGGGGGCGCTGGGACATGGCTGACGCCCCGATCATGATGAAGGACGGCATGGCCCGCCCGACTGGCAAGGACATGCTGGGCTGGGTGGTGCGCGGCGAAGTGCTGATGGCCGTCGGCGTGATCGGCGTGATCATGCTGCTGATCGTGCCGATCCCCAGCATCCTGCTGGACATGCTGCTGGCCATCTCGATCGTGGCCAGCGTGCTGATCCTGATGACGGCGCTGATGATGAAGCGGCCGCTGGATTTCGCCATCTTTCCGACGGTGCTGCTGGTCGCGACACTCTACCGCCTGGGCCTGAACCTGGCGACGACGAGGCTGATCCTGACCCATGGCCACGAAGGCCACGACTCGGCCGGGCAGGTGATCCAGGCCTTCGGCGCCCTGATGATGGGCGGCAATTTCATCATCGGGATCATCATCTTCGTGATCCTGCTGGTGGTGAACTTCGTGGTCATCACCAAGGGCTCGACCCGTATCGCCGAGGTCTCGGCCCGCTTCACCCTGGATTCGATGCCCGGCAAGCAGATGGCCATCGACGCCGACCTGTCCTCGGGCCTGATCGACGAAGAGACCGCCAAGCTGCGCCGCAAGGAGCTTGAGCAGGAATCGACCTTCTTCGGGGCCATGGACGGCGCCTCCAAGTTCGTGCGTGGCGACGCCGTGGCCGGCTTGGTCATCACCTTCGTCAACGCCATCGGCGGCATCCTGATCGGGGTGGCGTCGCACGGCATGCCGGTCGGCGAGGCGTCCAACACCTACATCCTGCTGACCATCGGCGACGGCCTGGTCACCCAGGTGCCGGCCCTGATCGTGTCGATCGCCGCCGGCTTCCTGGTGTCCAAGGCGGGCGTCGAGGGCACGGCGGACAAGGCGCTGGTCAAGCAACTGGCGACCAATCCGGTCAGCCTGGGCGTGGTTTCGGGCGCAGCCGGCCTGATCGGCCTGATCCCGGGGATGCCGCTGTTGCCGTTCGCGGCGCTGGCGGCGGGCGCGGGCTTCATGGCCTGGAGGCTGGGGCGCGAGCGGCTGCGCCCGCCGCCGGCTCCCGCCGTCGCCGCCAAGCCAGCCGAGGACATGGAGGAGCCGATCGGCACCGCCCTGACCATCGACGAGGTCAAGATCGAGCTGGGCTATTCGCTGCTCAGCCTGGTCAACGACCTGGAGGGCCGCCGCCTGACCGACCAGATCCGGGCGCTGCGCCGGTCGCTGGCCCAGGAGTACGGCTTCGTCATGCCGGCGGTGCGCATCCTCGACAACATGCGCCTGGCCACCCAGGGCTATGCCATCCGGATCAAGGAGATGGAGGCGGGCCAGGGCGAGGTGCGGCTGGGCCAGCTGATGGTCATGGATCCCGCCGGCCGTCAGGTCGAGCTGCCGGGCGACCACACCAAGGAGCCCGCCTTCGGCCTGCCCGCCACCTGGATCGACGATTCGCTGAGGGAGGAGGCGGCGATCCGGGGCTACACCATCGTCGATCCCTCGACGGTGCTGACCACCCACCTGACCGAGATCCTCAAGGAGAACATGGCGGACCTGCTCTCCTACGCCGAGGTGCAGAAGCTGCTGCGCGAAGTCGGGCCCGAGGAGAAAAAGCTGGTCGAGGAGATGATTCCCAGCGTGGTCACCGCCACCACCCTGCAACGGGTGCTGCAGTCCTTGCTGCGCGAACGGGTCTCGATCCGCGACCTGGGGGCCATCCTGGAGGGGTTGGCCGAAGCCGCGCCGCACACCAGCTCTGTCACCCAGCTGGTCGAGCATGTCCGCACCCGCCTGGCCCGCCAGCTGTGCTGGCAGCATCGCGGCGACGACGGCGCCCTGCCGATCATCACCCTGTCGCCGGAGTGGGAGCAGGCCTTCGCCGAAAGTCTGGTCGGCCAGGGCGAGGACAAGCAGCTGGCCATGGCCCCGTCGCGCTTGCAGGACTTCATCCGCACGGTGCGCGATATCTTCGAACGCAGCGCGATGGCGGGCGAGGCGGCGGTGCTGCTGACCGGCCCGCAGGTGCGCCCATACGTTCGCTCGATCATCGAACGTTTCCGCGGCCAGACGGTGGTGATGAGCCAGAACGAGGTTCACCCGAGGGCTCGCCTTAGGACGCTGGGCCAGGTCTGAAGCGTGGCCGCTGGACACCCGCTCGGGACCGTCTAAAGGTCCGGCGATGGAATCCCGCACATCCCGCCGCTGGGCCGCCTTTCGGCAGTTCCTGAGGACGCGTTCGCCCTATCGCACGGTGCTGCTGCTGGCGACGGCGGCGACGCTGTTGTTGCTGGTCGTCAATCTGACGACCTTCTTCATGATCCAGCGGATCGCCGACGACAACGCGCAGGTCGATCACACCCAGGAGGTGCGCACCACGGCGCGCGAGGTGCTGGCCTGGTTGCTGGACGCCGAGACCAGTCAGCGAAGTTTCCTGCTGACCGGACGGGCTGACTATCTGACCAACTATGAGCGGGCCGCGGAAATCCTGCCCGAGCGGCTGAACGCGCTGGTCGGCCTGACCCTGGACAATCCCGAACAGAACGCCCGCGCCGAGACCATCCGCGACCTGGCCGAGGATCGCGTCGCTGTGCTGGAGACGGCCATGGACATGGCGCGAGCGGGTCGCAACGCCGACGCCCTGGCCGTGGTGCGGCGAGGGCAGGGCTCCGAGCTGATGGTGCAGCTTCGCGACGAGATCAGCGTGCTCGACACTCAGGAGCGCAACCTGCTGCGCCGCCGGACCGATCAGTCCGAGGACACCTCGCGCAGCACGGTCTATATCAACGCGGCGGCCGGGCTCTTGATGCTGATCCTGGCCACCATGAGCTTCATCATCCTCAGACGGTTCATCGGCGAGCTGGCCGAGGCGCGTGACGAGGTGGCGGCCGCGAACGCCTCCCTGGAACAGAAGGTCAAGGAACGGACCGGCGCGCTCAGCCGGGCCAACGAGGAGATCCAGCGCTTCGCCTATATCGTCAGCCACGACCTGCGGGCCCCACTGGTCAATGTCATGGGCTACACGTCCGAGCTGGAGCAGGCGGGCAAGACCATCGACCTGCAGATGGCCAAGGTCGAAACGGCCCAGCCGGATCTGGTGGAGCAGGACGCCCTGGTGGCGGTCCGCGAAGACGTGCCCGAGGCGATCGGCTTCATCCGCGCCTCGACCGAGAAGATGGACCGGCTGATCAACGCCATCCTCAAACTGTCGCGCGAGGGACGAAAGACCCTGACGCCCGAAACTCTGGACATGACGGGCCTGTGCCAGAAGATCGCCGACAGCGTGCAGCATCAGACGTCGGAGGCGGACGCGGAAATCCAGGTCGCCGACCTGCCGACGATCGAGAGCGATCGGCTGGCAATCGAGCAGATCTTCGGCAACCTGATCGACAACGCGGTCAAGTACCTCGACCGCGACCGGCCCGGGCTGATCACGGTCGGCGGTCGCGAGACGGCCGGAGGCTGGGTGGAGTATGAGGTCACCGACAACGGACGCGGCATCTCGGATCGCGACCACGAGCGCATCTTCGAGCTGTTCCGTCGCTCGGGCCGTCAGGACCGGCCGGGCGAGGGGCTGGGTCTGGCCTTCGTGCGCAACAGCGTTCGCCGTCTTGGCGGGACCATCGATATCGAGTCAGAGCTTGGCAAGGGCTCGACTTTCCGTCTGAAATTTCCGAAACGCCTAGTCCTCGCGTCGGGGGAGGAGTTCCAGTGACCAACAATCCAGTGAAGATCGTCATGGTCGAAGACGACCACGGCCACGCCAAGCTGATCGAGAAGAACATCCGCCGGGCGAACATCGCCAACGAGATCGCCCACTTCGACGACGGCGGGTCGGCGCTGGATTATCTGTTCAGCCCTGAGGTGCGCGCCAACGGGCCGCTGCTGATCCTGCTGGACCTCAACCTGCCGGACATGTCGGGCACCGACATCCTGGCCAAGGTGAAGGGCGATGAGCGCCTGCGCCGCGCGCCCGTGGTGGTGCTGACCACCACCGACGACAAGGTCGAGATCCAGCGCTGCTACGATCTGGGCTGCAACGTCTACATCACCAAGCCGGTCGACTATGAGAGCTTCGCGGGGGCCATCCGCCAGCTTGGCCTGTTTCTGTCGGTGATGCAGTCGCCGGACATCGACTAGGCCGCCGATGAGCGACGACGCCCGAAAGCGGCTGCTCTACATCGACGACGACGCCGGCCTTTGCCGGCTCGTCGATAAGGCGCTCGCGCGTCACGGCTTCGAGGTGACCTGCGCCAACGACGGCGACCGGGGGCTGGAACTGCTGCGGGCCGGCGAAGTCTATGATGTGATCGCGCTGGATCATTACATGCCGGTCCGAGAGGGGCTGGACGTGCTGCCCGAGATGCTGGCCATCCCCGATGCGCCGCCCGTGGTCTATGTGACGGGCGCGGAGGAAGGGCGGATCGCCATCGCCGCCCTGCGCGCCGGCGCCGCCGACTATGTGATCAAGGACATCACCGAGGACTTCTTCTCGCTGCTGCGCGCCGCCATCGACGACGCTATGGAGCGCCGGCGCCTGCAACAGGCCAACGAGCGCGCCCAGGACGAGGTGCGCCTGGCCCGTGACCGGGCCGAGGCCATGCTGAAGGAGGTCAACCACCGGGTCGGCAACTCGCTGCAGCTGGTGTCCAGCTTCATGTCGCTGCAACAGCGAGACCTGATTGACGAGGGCGCGCGCGCGGCGCTGCGCGAGGCCCAGTCGCGGATCGAGGCCGTGGCGCATGTGCACCGGCGGCTCTACACCTCCTCGGACATGGCCAGCGTGGCGATGGACGAGTATCTGGCCGGGCTGATCGACGAACTGGGCAAGTCGATGAGCGCCGAGGGCCCCGGACCGCGGCTGGTGCTGGAAGCCGAGCCTATGCGGGTCAACACCGACCAGGCGGTGTCGTTGGGCGTGGTCGTGACCGAGCTGATCACTAACGCGGTGAAATACGCCTATGGACCCGGCGAGAGCGGCGAGATCCGGGTGATCCTGAGACCTGACAGTGAGGGCCGCGCCCTCCTGATGGTCGAGGACGACGGACCGGGAATGGTTCAGACCGACCAGCCGCGCGGCACGGGTCTGGGCTCGAAGATCATGGCCGCCATGGCCTCGGGCTTGCGATCGGCGGTGGAGTTCGACCCCGAGCACAAGGGGTGCCGGGCCAGGCTGGCCTTCGACCTGTGAGCATGGCGCTGCAGTTCGGCCATAGGCAGGCGGCGCGCGATTACGATCATCGCCCGACCGCCTTCGGCGTGGTGGTCCGCGATGGCTTGCTGGCCGTGGTTCGGGTTGAGCGCGGCGAGAACAGCTATCTCGACCTGCCCGGCGGCGCCGTCGACGGCGACGAGACCGAGGCCCAGGCCCTGGTCCGCGAATTCGTCGAGGAGACCGGCCTGACCATCACGGCCGGGCGGCGCATGATCGAGGCCGGCCAGTATGTGCTGAAGTCCGACGGTCGGGCCGTGAACAACACCGGCGGCTTCTGGACCGGAACCGTCGTCGCCCATGATCCTGCGGCCAAGTGCGAGGACGACCATGATTTGCGCTGGATCGACCCGGTCGAGGCGGTGCGCACCCTGCGACACGAGGCGCATGCCTGGGCGGTCACGACCTGGCTGCGCGATCAGGCTTCCGTGACCACCGGAACAAGCATCGCGCCCGGGGGTTGAAACTCCGAAGCGTCGCCGCTCGGCGCGCTCTGGATTCATCCACAAGGAGACCTCCCCATGGCCGATCATGATCGAGTCGAAGGCGCCGCCAAGAACATCGGCGGCAAGATCAAGGAAGGCGTCGGCAATGTGACCGGCGACGAGAAGCTGAAAGCCGAAGGCAAGGCCGAACAGGTCGAGGGCAAGGTCCAGAACACCGTCGGCGGCGTCAAGGACAGCCTCAAGGACAATCGCCACTAAACAAGGCGATCAATGATTGATTAACACGCCGGCGCGGACCAATCCGCGCCGGCGTTGTCACGTCTAGTCGCCGCCGAACAGGCGCAGTTTGAGGCCTTCGCCTTCTTCCTCCGCTCCGTCGGTGCGGCATTCCTCGCGCCAGGTGACGCGGTCATTTCCATCGCTCTGGGGCACGGTGCGGCAGGTCTGGGCCAGGGTCGGACGCACGATGCCGCTTTGGCGACGGGGGCGATCGCACTCGAGGGGTCTCTGCCCCTCCAGACCAGGCGTGCAGTCCGGGGCGCGACGCTCCAGAGCCAGTCCCTCCGGAAGATCAGACCCCAGATTGGCCGCCAGCGCCTGTCGCACCCGCATCTGGCAGGCCTCCAGACTTTCGCCCTCGTCCCGGACATAGGGACTGCACTGGGCTCGCTCGTAGCCGAAGGGATCGGCCCGGGCGCTGTCGGGGATGGGTGGCGGCGGCTCGGCAGGCGGCGCGGCGACCTCCGGCGTTGGTTCGGCCCAACGGATGTCGGGCGAGGAGACGCCGGCGGTGGTCGGATCCTGCGACAGGGCCAGCACGGCGAAAACGCTCATCAACATGGGCAGGCCCTCCCGAGGCGCCGTCAGCGCACCAAGGTGCGCATGGCGTCATCCAGACCGCCCAAGGTCAAGGGGAACATCCGCCCCTCCATCAGCTCTCCGATCATGCCGGTCGAGGGCGTATGCCGCCAGAACCGCTCGGGCGTGGGGTTCAGCCAGACCGAGCGCGGCCATTGGTCACGCGCGCGCCGCATCCAGACCGCCCCGGCCTCCTCGTTGTAATGCTCGACCGAGCCGCCCGGCATGGTGATCTCATAGGGACTCATCGAGGCGTCGCCGACGAAGACGCAGCGCCAGTCGCCGTTCAGCCGGTGGATCAGGTCCCAGGTCGGGGTCTTTTCGGCATGGCGGCGGTGGTTGTCCTTCCAGACGCCCTCATAGAGGCAGTTGTGGAAGTACCAGAACTCCAGGTTCCTGAACTCGGATCGCGCCGCCGAGAACAGTTCCTGGCAGAGGGTGACGTGAGCGTCCATCGAGCCGCCGATGTCGAGCAGGAGCAGCAGCTTGATGGTGTTGCGCCGCTCGGGCCGCATCTGGATGTCGAGCCAGCCCTGGCGCGCGGTGCCGGCGATGGTGCCGTCCAGGTCCAGTTCCTCGGCCGCGCCCTCGCGGGCGAAGCGGCGCAGGCGGCGGAGCGCCACCTTGATGTTGCGGGTGCCCAGTTCGACGGAGTCGTCGAGATTGCGATACTCGCGCTTCTCCCAGACCTTGACGGCGCGGCCCTGGCGACCGGGGCCGCCGATGCGGACGCCCTCGGGATTGTAGCCGCCATGGCCGAAGGGGCTGGTTCCGCCCGTGCCGATCCATTTTGAGCCGCCTTCGTGCCGGCCGGTCTGTTCGGCCAGACGCTGGCGTAGTGTCTCCATCAGCTTGTCGAAACCGCCGAGAGCCTGGATTTCGGCCTTTTCCTCGTCGGTGAGGAATTTCTCGTTGAGCAGACGCAACCAGTCCTCGGGCAGGTCGACGGCCCCCGGGCCCGCGCCCTCGCCTCCCACGATCTCGATGCCCTTGAAGGCCTTGGCGAAGGCCTGGTCGAAGCGGTCATAGTGACGCTCGTCCTTGACCAGGATGGCGCGCGACAGGCGGTAGAAGTCCTCGACCGGCATCGACCCGTCCGGCGCCGCCACGCCCCTGTCCAGAGCCTGCATCAGATGCAGCCATTCCTTCATCGACACGGGCGCCCGCGCCTCGCGAAGGGCGGTGAAGAAGGGGAGGAGCATCAGTCGGGATCGCTCAGGCTCACCAGCAGCCGTTTCAGCTCCTCGCGAATGACTGGAGCATGCAGCGCGGCCGCGTCCCAGATGACGTCGCGGTCGGCGCGAGCATAGGCATGCGCCAAGCGATTGCGTAGCCCGATCATGGCGCGCCACGGCACGTCCGGAGCTTTGGCTCTCGCATCGTCGCTCAGCTGAACCGCCCCTTCGCCAAGAGCGATGAGACTCATCGATACCGCCCGGACAAGTGAGCCGTTCTCGGCCCACTCAGCCTTCGTGATGGCCGCAGTGTCGCTTTCGAGGTCCGCTATGGCCTCAAGCATCTCGGTGAGATGGAGGCGGTCCCTGAAGTCAGACATGAATGAGTTCGGGTAGGATGCGTTCGCGGACCAGACGGTGCATGGCGCGTTCAGTTCCCATTTCAACGCGCGCCCCCAAAACGTCGGACAGTTCGTCCTCTACACTGAAGAAATTGAAGCCCAACGGCTTCGTCATCTCGACCAGCAGATCCACGTCGCTGTCGGGACCGGCTTCGTCGCGGGCGTAACTGCCGAACAGGCGCACGTTGACGATGCCCTGCTCTTCCAGCCAAGGCTTCAGTTCACGCAGCTTTTCCAGAAGTTCGGCGCGGGTCATGGCGACAGTATAGCTCACCCCCGCCGCAGGATGAACTCGTCGTCCAGCCAGCGGCCGACGGGATACTGGTACTCGCCGGCCTTGGCGAAGCCGTGGGCGGCGTAGAGTTTCTGGGCCTTGGCGTTGCCGCTCCAGACGCCGATCCACAGGGGGCCGTCGGTGTGGTCGTCCATCCAGGCCAGGGCGATATCGAGCAGCCGCGTGCCCAGTCTCTGGCCTTGGGCCTCGCGGGCGACATACAGGCGGCGCAGCTCGGCGTGGCTGGGCCGGCCCTCCGGGTGAGGCAGGGTGTTCGGACCGGCGTTGGCGAAGGCGAGCAGGGCGCCGTCGCGCTCGGCGACCCACCAGGCCTCGGCCGGGTCGGCGATGCGGCGGGCAAGGACGGCCGGATCGAAACTGGAAGCCAGGAACGGCTCCAGATCCTCGGACGGATAGGGAATGCCAAAGCCCTCGACGAACGTGTCGAGGAAAGTGCGGCGGCCCAGCTCGGCCAGCTGTTCGGCGTCGGCCGGCCGGGCGTGGCGGATCACAGCTTGGGGAGCGGTGTCGATCATCACCGTCGCCTAGCATGACCGGCGCGGGGAATCCGCTATTCTCCACCGCATGAGCGTCGCCCTCTACACCCATCTCGACATGCTGGAGCACCGGACGGGGGAGGGGCACCCGGAACGGTCGGCCCGGCTCAAGGCGGTGCTGGCGGCGCTGGACGACTCGGGGCTGGCCCTCGACCGGCGCGAGGCGACGGAGGCCGAGGTCACCGATCTGGAGCGGGTGCACCCGGCGGACTATGTGGCGCGCATCCTGGGGGCATCGCCGGCGACAGGCGCGGTGCAGCTGGACCCGGACACGGTGCTGTCGCCGGGCAGCGTGCGGGCGGCGCGGCTGGCGGCCGGGGCGGCGGTTCAGGCGGTCAGGGACGTGATGGCGGGCGAGACGGCCCGCGCCTTCGCCGCCGTGCGCCCCCCCGGCCACCATGCCGAGCCGGCCCGGGCCATGGGGTTCTGCCTGTTCTCCTCGGTCGCCGTGGCGGCCCAGGCAGCCCGGGCGGGCGGCGCCGATCGGGTGGCGGTGATCGATTTTGACGTCCACCACGGAAACGGCACCCAGGCGGCGTTCGAAGCCGACCCCAGCCTGTTCCTCGGCTCGATCCACCAGATGCCGCTGTATCCCGGCACCGGCGCGCCCGAGGAGAGGGGCGTCGGCAATATCGTCAACGCCCCCGTTGCGCCGCATGCTGCCCGCGAGGCCTGGCGGAACACGCTGGCGGGGGTGCTGATGCCGGCGCTGGACGAGTTCGCACCGGACCTGATCCTGATCTCGGCGGGATTCGACGCGCACCGGCGCGATCCTCTGGCGCATCAGTCGCTGGAGGCGGAAGACTTCGCCTGGGCGACCCGGGCGGTGCTGGAGGTCGCGCGTCGACGGTGCGGCGGCAAGGTTGTCTCCTCCCTCGAGGGCGGCTACGACCTGCAAGGGCTCGGCGCATCAGCCGTCGCCCATGTTCAGGCGCTTGGGGAGGATTAGGCGCTCCGGTCGTTTCTCAGGCTGACCGCGCCCCTGTATGGCGACATCCGATCCCTTCCCCCCTGACATCGTCGCCGATCCTCCGGCCGCGGTGATCGAGTCCGAGCCCGCCGGCCGGCGCGGCGCCATCATCCTGGCGCGGCACGGCGAGCCGGCCCTGTCGCGCAAATGCCTGATCACCTCGGACCAGTACCGCCGCTGGTGGGCCGACTATGAGGTCGGCGGCCTGTTGCCCGGCCAGACGCCGCCACCGCATCTGATCGAGGCGGCCAAGAGGGCGGGGGTGGTGCTGTCCTCGACCCGTCCGCGCGCGGTGCAGACGGCCGCGGCCGTGGCGGCGGGTCGGGAAGTGGCGTCCGACGCCCTGTTCATCGAGGCCCCCCTGCCGCCGCCGCGTTTCCCCAGCTGGGTTCGCCTGTCGCCGCGCTGGTGGGGGGTGATCTCCCGCATCTGGTGGTGGGCCTTCGACCATCACCAGGGGGAGGAGAGCCGCAGGGAGGCCGAGGTCCGCGCCGACCGCGCCGCCGAGGCCCTGATCGGCCGGGCCAAGGCGGGCCACGACGTGCTGGTGCTGGCCCACGGCTATTTCAATCACATGGTCGGGCGCCGCCTGAAGACGCGCGGCTGGCGCTGCACAGAGGACCAGGGGTTCAAATATTGGTCGACCCGGACCTTCAGGACCTGCGGTCCCGCGGACGACGAGACGGACGCCCGTGCCCGGTGACAGCCCGACCGCCGCTGTCCTGATCATCGGCGACGAGATCCTGTCGGGCCGCACGCGCGACACCAATCTGAACACCATCGCGCGGTTTTTGGCCGCCCTGGGCATCGACGTGCTTGAGGCGCGGACGGTCGGAGATCGGGCGAACCAGATTGTCGAGGCGCTGAACGCCCTGCGCGCCGCCCACGACTATGTGTTCACCACCGGCGGCATCGGCCCAACTCACGACGACATCACCGCCGACTGCGTGGCCGAGGCGTTCGGCGTGCCCCTGCCGGAACACCCCGACGCAGTGGCGATCCTTGAGGCCCGCTATGGCGACGACTTCAACGCCGCGCGGCGGCGGTTGGCGCGCGTTCCTGAGGGCGGCAGCCTGATCGCCAATCCGGTCACCGATGCGCCGGGGTTTCAGATCGACAATGTCTTCGTCATGGCCGGGGTGCCCAAGATCATGACGGCGATGCTGGAGGACGTGGCGCCCCGCCTGCGCACCGGCGCGGTGACCCATGCGCGGACCCTGCGGGTCAGCGGGGTGGGCGAGGGGACGGTGGCCGAGGTGCTGGGCCCATTCGCCGACCGCCACCGCGACCTCAGCGTCGGCAGCTATCCGTTCGGCCACGGCTCGGACGGCGAGGTCGGCACGAATCTGGTGATCCGCGGCAAGAACGCCGACGCGGTGGCGGCCGCCCTGGCTGAGTTGTGGAAGGCCCTGGCCGAGGCGGGGATCGCGGCCAGGCCGGTTACGGATTAGCGGGCGACGGCCCCTGTCGAGATGTCGCCTTCGGCCTGACGGAAGGCTTCCTCCAGCACCGGATCGCGGCCGGCGCAGAGGTCGTCGCGGCCTGTGACGACAGGGGTGTGCGGCGGTACGGCGCGGTCGCCATAGTCGGTTCCGTCGGCACCCCACAGGCCATGGACGGGGATGGTCACGCTCCAGCCGTCGCCGAGGTCGAAACGGTCGCCGCTGAGCAGGGCGCCGGCCGTCTCCTCGCCGATCAGGCGGGCGTCGGTGTGCTCGCGCATGAACCAGGCGAAGCCCTCGGCCGCGCTGCCGGTCTCGGGACCGATCAGCACCACCACGGGTCCAGTGAAGGGCGTGTCCACCGCCTCGGTCCAGAAGGCGGCGCCGCCGTGCCGGCTGATGGCCTCGAACACGGCCCCGCCGGTATAGCCCCGGTCAATGCGCGGCGCGGCGGCGAGGTCGGCGGGCGTGGCCGGGCGCCCCAGGGCCTCCAGATAGGGGCGCGACATCAGGATGACGCCGGGCACGGGCTTATCGGCGAAATAGCTGGCTAGCCGCAGAGACGAGACATTGCCGCCCGAATTGCCGCGCAGGTCGATGATGATGGCCCCGACATCATCGAAGGCCGCCATGGCCTGATCGGCCAGCTCGGCCGCGCCGTCGTCAAACCGGTCGATGCGCATATAGCCGAGGCGGGCGTCCGCGCCCGTGCGGATCCTGGACCAGCGGAAGCCCGGCCCCTCGGGCGGCCAGAAGGCCTGTTCGCGCCGGGCCTGGAGGCTCAGGGGACGGTCTTCGCAGGTCGTGACCTCGAACTCCGCCAGCGTCCCGATGTCGCCCAGCAGGGCGGAGGGCTCGGACGTGAGAATGTGCCCGGGACGCAGGCCCTGGCGCCAGGCGTCGGACAGGGGCGCGACCTCGGCCACAACCCGGCGGCCGTCCATCGTCTCGAACCGGGCGGCGATCGAGGTGCGTCCTATCCGGCCCGAGGTGGCCGCCGGGGCGGACACGTGCAGGTGCGACGATCCGATCTCGCCCAGCAGGGCGTTGGCGAGATCGAGGAACTCCGCCTCCGACGTCACGCCGGCGGCGCGGGCGCGATAGGTCTGGCCCACGGTCTCCCAGTCCGTTCCGAGGAAATGTGGATCATAAAAGTTTGTGTCGACCGCCTGCCACAGGCGGTCATAGAGGGCGGTCCAGTCGGTCTGGGCGGCGGCGGGAGCCGCCGTCGCGAGCGCCGCCCATGCGGCCAGGCCCGACGCCGCGCGCCGTGTCCAGCGTCTGAAACTCATCATGTCATCCCTCGGTTGACCCCATGAGGCGGCGCGTGGGCCGTTCGGATGCAGCGGCGCGCGCATTTTCCGCAGACAGCCTGCGTTGTCCCTCATGCCGCCCCGGCCTATCTTGGCCGTATGACCGCCCGCTGGACGCCCGAGAGCTGGAAAACGAAACCCGTCAGCCACATGCCGACGGACTATCCGGACGCGCGCGCCCTGGCCGACGCCGAGGACGAGCTGCGCACGCTGCCGCCGCTGGTGTTCGCGGGCGAGGCGCGGCGGTTGCAGGCGCGGCTGGCCGAGGTCGAGGCCGGGCGGGCGTTCCTGCTTCAGGGCGGGGACTGCGCCGAGAGCTTCAAGGAATTCTCGACCGACAATATCCGCGACACCTTCCGCCTGCTGCTGCAGATGGCGGTGGTGCTGACCTTCGCGGGGAGGAAGCCGGTGGTGAAGGTTGGCCGCATCGCCGGTCAGTTCGCCAAGCCGCGCAGCTCGGACATCGAGACGATCGGCGACGTCGCCCTGCCCAGCTATCGTGGCGACATCATCAACGGCATGGGCTTCACGCCCGACGAGCGGACGCCCGATCCGGCGCGGCTGATCAAGGCCTATCATCAGGCGACGGCGACGCTGAACCTGCTGCGGGCCTTCGCCGACGGCGGGTTCGCGGACCTGCACAACATCCATCGCTGGACCCTGGGGTTCGCCGATGACGCCGGCTATGCGGCCCGCTATCGCGAGCTGGCCGACAAGATCGGCGAGAGCCTGGCCTTCATGGAGGCGGTGGGGGTGACGCCGGAGACGCACCCGGACCTGGGCCGTGTCGAGGTGTTCACCAGCCACGAGGCCCTGCTGCTGAACGTCGAGAGCGCCCTGACGCGCCGGGACGGGGCGACCGGCGAATGGTTCGACACCTCGGCGCACATGGTCTGGATCGGCGAGCGGACGCGGCGGATCGATGGAGCGCACGTCGAGTTCGTGCGCGGCATCAGAAATCCGATCGGGCTGAAGTGCGGACCGACCATGGAGCCGGACGACCTGCTGGCCCTGATCGACGTGCTGAACCCGGAGAACACGCCCGGCCGCCTGACCCTGATCGGGCGGTTCGGGGCGGACAAGGTGGCCGACCGCCTGCCGCGCCTGATGGCGGCGACCAAGGCGCATGGAAAGCGCGTGGTCTGGTCGATCGACCCGATGCACGGCAACACCCTCAAGGCGTCCACGGGCTACAAGACCCGGCCGTTCGACCGCATCCTGGCCGAGGTGCGCGGCTTCATCGACGTGGCCGAGTCGGAGGGCGTCCACCCCGGCGGCGTCCATCTGGAAATGACCGGCCAGAACGTCACCGAATGCCTGGGCGGCTTCCAGGCGGTGACCGAGGACGACCTGCACAGCCGCTATCACACCCACTGCGACCCGCGCCTGAACGCCGATCAGGCGCTGGAGCTTGCCTTCCTGGTGGCGGAACGGCTGAAGTCGGGCCGGGTGGCGGCGGCCGAGGCGGCCTAAGGAGCTGTCTTCTCCCGCTTGCGGGAGAAGTGGGCCTTGGAGCGTAGCGACAAGGGTCGATGAGGGCCCACCGGTGGGTGATGCGTCACAGACTTCCCCTCATCGACCTCTGTCCCTTCGGTCCAGAGGCCACTTCTCCCCGCATGCCGGGAGAAGACCTTTACCCCATCCGTCGCCGCCGCTCGATGCTCTGGAGCGTCGACCGCACAAACTCCGACGGGGCGTCGGCCTCGGCCAGGACCTGTTCCTTGATGGCGCGGGGTTCGCCGAAGAGGTGGCCCTGGCCCATGGCGATGTCGAGCTCGAGGATGTCGGGCACCTGGCGCTCGTGCTCGACCTTCTCGGCGATGATCTCCAGGCCATAGCGGCGCGACAGGGCGGCGAAGTCGTCGGCGCGGATGTCACGCAGGGAGGGCAGGGCGGCGCCCGCGTCCTGGTCCAGCAGCTGTTCGATCAGCAGGTCGGCGCCGACCTTGATGAACTTGACGTCCGAGCGCTGCAGGTCGGCGAAGTCGAGGTCCAGCATCTGAACCTTGTCGATCGAGAAGCGGAAGCCGAGGTCGGCCAGCTTGGCCATATTCCTCGCTTCACCCGCCCCACGGGCATCAAAGGCGGCCTGGCCCATCTCAAAGATCAGAGCCTGGTTGAGGTCGCGGTTCTCAGACAGGAAGGCCAGGAACTGGGGGAAGAAGGTCTCGTCGCCCAGGGACGACAGGGAGACGTTGCAGAACACCCCGACCTTGCGATCCTGGCGCGCCAGACGGCGCACGATCTGGGCGCAGCGGAACAGCAGCAGATTGTCGATGGCCGGCAGGATGCCTTCGCCCTCGGCGATCGACAGATATTCGGCCGGCATCATCACCCGGTCGGTGGAGTCCCGGAGACGGGTGAAGCTCTCGTAGAAGACGGTGCGGCGCTGGGGCAGGGTGACGACCGGCTGCAGGTAGAGGTCGACGCGGTTCTCGGCCAGGGCGTCGTGGACGGTCTTGAGCAGGGCGTTCGACTGATGGTGGCGGCGGGTCTCGAACGGGCTGGACACGGGCTCGGGCGCGGCCAGGCGCTCGGCCAGGCTGTCACTCATCTGCGTGATGAGGGATTCCAGCATCCGGACTTCGCCGGTCAGGGCCTCGGTGCGGTCGATGGCGCCGGTCTCGATGGCCTGGGCCAGGTCGCCGAGCGCGCCCTGCGTCGACTCGAGAGCGTCGGCGAGCAGGCGGTGGGCCTGGCGGATCTGCTCGACCTCCTTGCGCAGGCGGGTGCGCTCGGCGCCGCCCTGGACCAGCGCGTGCACAGCCACCAAGAGGCCCGCGCCGCCCAGCGTCGCGGCGATGGCGCCGCCCAGGCCAAGGCCGCCGCGCCAGATCAGGGCGGCGACGGTCAGAGCCAGAAAGGCGTAGGCCGCGAACAGCAAGCCTTGGGTCAGGGTCTTCATGGGATCGGTCAGCCCGCCTTTCCCCGTGGAATCGGTCAAGTATCAGGGTATCAGGTTCGCGCGACCAGCGACATTCAAGCCGCCGCCGGGCGGTTAAGGACGATTTCGAGGGGATAAGGGACGATGGAACTGTTCGATCTGACCGGCAAGGTGGCGATCATCACCGGCTCGTCGCGCGGCATCGGCCGGGCCATCGCCGAGCGTCTGGCGGAACATGGCGCGCGGGTGGTGATCTCGTCCCGCAAGGCCGGGCCCTGCGAGGAGGTAGCCGAGGCCATCAACGCCCAGCGCGGCGAGGGTCGGGCCATCGCCATCCCGGCCAACATCGGGTCGAAAGAGGACCTGCAGCGGCTGGTCGATCACACCCGCGCCGCCTTCGGGCGCATCGACATCCTGGTCTGCAACGCGGCGTCGAACCCCTACGCCGGGCCGATGTCCGGGATCGCCGACGAGCAGTTCGAAAAGATCCTGCAGAACAACATCATCTCCAACCACTGGCTGATCCAGATGGTGGCGCCCGAGATGCTGGAGCGGGGCGACGGGGCGATCACGGTGATCTCCTCCATCGGCGGGATGCGCGGCAACGCCCTGATCGGCGCCTACAACATCTCCAAGGCCGCCGACATGCAGCTGGTCAGAAATCTGGCGGTGGAGTGGGGCGCGCGAGGGGTGCGGGTGAACTGCGTGGCCCCCGGCCTGGTCCAGACCGACTTCGCCAAATACCTGTGGGAGAATCCCGAGCTGCTGAAGACCGTGACCGATCCGGCCCCGCTGAAGCGGATCGGCCAGCCGGACGAGATCGCCGGCGCGGTGGTCTATCTGTCGGCGCCGGCCAGCCGCTACATGACCGGCCAGACCCTGGTGGTCGATGGCGGGCTGACCATTGCCTGGTGAGGGGTCCTCACCGAAGCCTCAGCTGAGCCGCCGGATCAAGTGGCGGGTCGAGGACGCCCTGTTCGGCCTCTTCGCCGGGACGATGCGGTTGCTGGACGTCGAGACGGCGTCGAACTTCGGGGCCTGGGTGCTGTCACGGCTGGGGCCCCGGACGGGCACCGAAAAGACCGTGCAGCGCAACCTGCGCCTGGCCTTTCCCAAGCTGAGCGACGACGCGCGGCGTGATCTGTCAGTGCGTCACTGGGCCGAGCTGGGGCGGCTGGTGGCGGAATTCTCGCTGATGGACCGGATCACGGTCGAGAACGGTCGGATCGTGGTCGAGGGCATGGAGCGGCTGCACGCCATTCGCGACAGCGGCGGGCCGTCGGTGATGGTGTCGGGGCATTTCTCGAACTGGGAGGCGATGGCGGCGGCGATCGTGGCTTCGGGCGCGCCGACCCAGATTACCTATCGCGCCGCCAACAATCCGCTGATCGACCGGCGGATCATCGACAGCCGCGCCGCCTATGGCGTGAAGCTGTTCGCGCCCAAGGGCGGCGACGGGGCGCGCGACCTGATGGCCGGGATGAAGCGGGGGCTGTCGGTGGCCCTGCTGAACGACCAGAAATTCTCGGAGGGGCCGGAGGTGAGCTTCTTCGGCCATCCGGCCAATACGGCGACCGGGCCGTCACGCCTGGCCCAGCGGTTCGGGTGCGTGATCCAGCCGATCACGGTGGAGCGGATCGGGCCGGCGCGGCTGAAGGTGGTCATTCATCCCACGCTGACCGTGCCGGACACCGGCGACAGGGCGGCGGATGTGGTGGCGTCGACCCAGGCCATCACCGACCTGATCGAGGGACAGATCCGGGCGCGGCCGTGGGAGTGGTTCTGGACCCACAAGCGTTGGCCGCCCGCGGTCTATGCCACGTTGGCGTCCGACGTGTCCGTCGAGCGGCGGAATGGGCCCGCATAGTCCGGCTTCTGCATCCGGCGTCGATCAGGACCAAAATAGCCGTCGCATTTCACGAAGGGGCGGGGCCTCAGGATCACCGCCTGGATGCGGTCCAGCATGGCCTTGGCGGTGATCGGCTTGACCACGAATTCGGTGACGCCGGCGTCGCGCGCCTCCTGCACCCGGGTCTTTTCCGAATGGCCGGTCATCATGATGATGGGCAGATAAGGGTTGGCGCTGTCGGGGCTGTTGCGGACCAGGCGGGTGAAATCGACGCCATCCAGGGGGGCCATGTTGAAATCGACGATGGCGAGATCGAAATGCTGTTCGCGCAGCGCCTGCAAGGCCTGGGCGCCGTCGGACACCTCCCGGATTTTCGACGCGCCGGCCGAGGCGAGGATGGCCGAGGCGATGGCGCGCATGTGCTGGTTGTCGTCCACCAGCAGAATCTGCACCGATTTGAGGAAGGCCATCGAAAAAAGGGTCCGGTCGATTGAGTCGCCGCACGCTAGCGGGGTCGCGTGTCACTGAAAATGGGAATGCGAGCCCGAAAGCTCGCTGTAACCGTTCCCATCCCCGGTACTGTCGTCAGCACAACACATCAGGCGTTGAGGCGCGGTAAAGAGCCGCGCTCGGAGTGCGGCAACTGGCGGCGCGGCGAGGGGTTTCTATATGCCCAAGCTCCTCTCCTCGATCCGATCGCGAGACCCCGTATGCCCTTCAGCGACCAGCCCACCGTCAAGTCCGGCGACGTCGAGATTCCCCTACTGGGCTTCGGCACCTGGCAACTGGAGCCCGAGGACGCGCGGCGCATGGTCGCCGAGGCGCTGAGGATCGGTTACCGCCACATCGACACGGCCTGGATCTACAAGAACGAGAAGGCGGTCGGCGACGGCATCCGCGACTCGGGCGTGCCGCGCGAGGACATCTTCCTGACCACCAAGATCTGGGTGGCGCATTTCGCCGACGGCGACCTGCAGCGTCAGGCCGCGGAATCCGCCGAGAGCCTGGGCTTCACCCCCGATCTGTTGCTGCTGCACTGGCCCAAGACGACGCCGTCGATCGAGGACACCATCGCCTCGCTGAACGATGCCAAGGACAGGGGCTTCACCCGGTCGATTGGGGTGTCGAACTATCCGTCGAAGGAGTTCCGGCGCGCGGCCGAGGCCTCCAAGGCGCCCTTGGTCACCAACCAGGTCGAGTACCACCCCTATCTGTCGCTCCACACCCTGATGGCCACGGCCAACGAGCTGGGCTCGACCATCACCGCCTGGTCGCCCCTGGCCCAGGGCAAGATCGCCGATGATCCGACGATCAAGGAGATCGCCGAGGCGCACGGCAAGACCGCCGGCCAGGTCACCCTGCGCTGGCTGGTCCAGCAGGGCGTCATCGCCATTCCGCGCACCACCAAGGAAACCCGGGCGCGCGAGAACTTCGACATCTTCGACTTCGAACTGACCGGCGAGGAGATGGACCGGCTGCACGCCCTGGCCACGCCCGAGGGCCGGCTGGGCGACTGGATCGACCCTGAGTTCCAGTGGGACCGGGATTGAGCCCGCGGCCGGCCTAAACCGCTGGCCCCGGACCCGCGCCGTCTGCTATCTGCGGCCCATGTTCGTCTTCGGGACCCGTCCGATCGTGATTAGCCGCCCGGCGTAGCGCCCGAGGGGAGTGTCCCCAGCGCCCGCCGGGTTCGACGCTTCCTCCCGACGATCACACGACGAGACCCCAGATGACCGACACTCCCGCTTCCACCGGCCGCGACTATCGCGACACCGTCTTCCTGCCGGAGACGCCGTTCCCCATGCGCGGCGGTCTGCCCCAGAAGGAGCCGACGATCATTGAGGCCTGGGGCGACCTGTATGGCCGGCTGCGCGCTGAGCGGCAGAGCCAGAACGCGCCGCTGTATGTGCTGCACGACGGCCCGCCCTATGCGAACGGCGACATCCACATCGGCCATGCGCTGAACAAGACGCTGAAGGATTTCGTGGTCCGGTCGCGGTTCCTGCTGGGCTATGACGTCGACTACGTCCCCGGCTGGGACTGCCACGGCCTGCCGATCGAATGGAAGATCGAGGAGCGGTTTCGGTCCGAGGGCAAGCGCAAGGACGAGGTCTCCAAGGCCGCCTTCCGCGCCGCCTGTCGCGAATACGCCGCTGGCTGGATTGACGTGCAGCGCGACCAGTTCAAGCGGCTGGGCGTGCTGGGCGACTGGGACAACCGCTACGCCACCATGGACTTCGCCACCGAGGCGGCCATCGTGCGCGAGTTCCACAAGTTCAAGAATTCAGGCCAGCTGTATCGCGGCTCAAAGCCCGTGATGTGGTCGCCGGTTGAGCGCACCGCCCTGGCGGACGCCGAGATCGAGTACCACGACCACGTCTCGCCCACGGTGTGGGTCAAGTTCCCGGTGATCGGGGCGACCGACAGCCACCCGGACGACCTTTTGGCGTTCCGCAACGCCACCCCGGCCATCGTCATCTGGACGACGACGCCGTGGACCATCCCGGCCAACCGGGCGATCAGCTATGGCCCCGACATCGCCTATGGCCTGTACGAGGTCACGGCCATGGAAGAGGGGCTGGAGTTCGAGCCCTGGGCCAGGCCGGGCGACCGGCTGATCATGGCCGACAAGCTGGCGGAGGCGGTGTTCAAGGCGGCCAAGGTGGCGTCCTGGACGCGGGTGGACGATCTGGACCCGTCGGGCCTGGAATGCGCCCATCCGCTGGCGTCGCTGGATCCCGGCTATGGCTTCTCCGTGCCGCTGTTGGCCGGTGACCACGTCACCGACGACGCGGGCACGGGCTTTGTCCACACCGCTCCCGGCCACGGCGCCGACGACTTCGAGGTGTGGAAGGCCCACGGGCATCACGAAGTGCCCGACACCGTGGACGCGGACGGCGCCTACTATCCGCACGTGCCGCTGTTCGCCGGCCTGAAGGTCATCGAGACCGAGGGCAAGAAGGACAAGATCGGAAAGTTCGGCCCGGCCAACAAGGCGGTCACCGAAAGGCTGATCGAGGCGGGCAACCTGCTGGCGCGCGGCCGGATGGAGCACTCCTATCCGATGAGCTGGCGCTCCAAGGCGCCGGTGATCTTCCGGAACACGCCGCAGTGGTTCATCCGGCTCGACAAGCCGCTGGACGACGACGGCACCCTGCGCGAACGCGCCTTGGCCGCCATCGACGCCACCGCCTTCCACCCGGCGGCGGGCAAGAACCGCATCCGCACCATGGTCGAGGGGCGTCCAGACTGGCTGATCAGCCGCCAGCGCGCCTGGGGCACGCCCCTGGCCATGTTCGTCGACAAACACACCGGCCAGCCGCTGCACGACGACGCCGTCGACGCCCGCATACTCACGGCCATCGAACAGGGCGGCGCCGACGCCTGGTTCGATACGCCCGACGCCGACTTCCTGGGGACCCACGACCCGGCCCGCTATGAGCGTATCGAGGACATCCTGGACGTCTGGTTCGATAGCGGCTGCACCCACGCCTTCACCCTGGAGCCGCGTGATCCCGCCCACGGCTATGAGGGCGATCGGCCCAGCCATTGGCCGGCGGACCTTTATCTCGAGGGCTCGGACCAGCATCGGGGCTGGTTCCAGTCCAACTTGCTGGAAGGGTCGGGCACGCGTGGCCGGGCGCCCTACGACGCAGTCCTGACCCACGGCTTCACCCAGGACGAGAACGGCGAGAAGATGTCGAAGTCCCGGGGCAACACCACCGATCCGGCGGTGGTGATCAAGGAGAGCGGGGCCGACATCCTGCGCCTGTGGGTCGCCCTGGTCGACTATGCCGAGGACCAGCGGATCGGAAAGCAGATCCTCCAGACCACGGTCGACGCCTATCGCAAGCTGAGGAACACCGTCCGCTATCTGCTGGGCGCCCTGAACGGGTTCGAGGAGAGCGAGCGCCTGCCGCTGGACCAGATGCCGCCGCTGGAGCGGTTCATCCTGCACCGCCTGTGGCAGCTGGATGGCCAGGTGCGCCGCGCCTATGAGACCTATGACTTCCAGGACGTGGTGCGGCCGGTGCTGGAGTTCTGCTCGGGCGATCTGTCGGCGCTGTATTTCGATATCCGCAAGGACAGCCTGTACTGCGACCGCCCCGACGCGATCCGCCGGCGCGCGGCCCGCACGGTGATGGACGCGGTGTTCGAGCGGCTGACCGCCTGGCTGGCCCCGCTGACGCCCTTCACCATGGAGGAGGCGTGGACGACCCGCTTCCCGAACGCCGGCTCGAACTGCCTGCGGGTGATGCCGGAGACGCCGGGGGCATGGCGCAACGACGCGGAGGCCGAGCGGTGGGCGAAGGTCGAGGCCGTACTTGAGGTCGTCAACGAGGCCCTGGAGGCTGCCCGCCGCGACAAGATCATCGGCGGCGCCCTGGACGCCTGGCCGGTGGTCAGCGGCCCGGGCGAGGCCTTCGCTCCCTTTCAGGCCCTGGACCCCGCCGAGGTGTTCCGCACCTCGGGCGCCGAACTGCGGGTCGGCGGCGACGCCGTGAGCGTCGAGATCAAGCCGGCGGATCACGCCAAATGCGCCCGTTCCTGGCGCCGCGTTCCTGACGTGGGCTCGGACCCCGACTATCCCGACCTGTCGGCGCGGGATGCCGACGCGGTGCGGTGGCTGGACGCGCGGCGGGCGGGATAAACACCGTCTCCCCGGCGAAGGCCGGGGTCCAGATTACAGAGCGCCGGAGTGTGTTGGATATTGCCTCACCGTGCCTGATCGGCGCGTTCGGTGTCTTACAATCTGGACCCCGGCCTTCGCCGGGGAGGCGGGAAGGTGCGCCGGGTGTGGCCCCTAAACCGCCTCGATCCCCTCCTGCTCCAACACACGCTTGACCGCGTCGCGCTGCTGGACGCGGTCGAGGTGGGCGTTGAGTTTGGGGAAGCGGCCCGTGTCGAGGAAGCCGGCCTGGCGGCCCCAGCGGCTGAACACCGACAGATAGCCGTCGGCGACGGTATAGGCCTCGCCCATGGCCCACGGACCCTTGAACAGGTGGTCCTCGACCAGCCGGTACTTGACCAGGGCGTTCTCCAGCGCCTGATCCTTGGCCTCGCCCTCCAGCGGCGGCTTTGAGAACAGGGCGCGGCCGATGGCGGGGTGCAGGGACGAGCCGAGGAAGGCGTTGAAGGCCTGCATCTGGCCGAAGCGGAAGGCGGAGTCGGTGTCGGCCAGCTTCGCCTCGGGATGGGTCTGGGCGACATAGCCCATGATCACCAGATTGTCGGTCAGCACGCCCTCGTCAGTGACCAGGGCCGGGGTCACGCCCGCCGGGTTGATGGCCAGATACTCGGGCGTCTTCTGCTCGCCCTTCTTCAGGTCGATCTTCACGGCCTCATAATCCGCGCCGGCCTCCTCCAGAGCGATGTGCGAGGCCATGGCGCAGGCGCCGGGCGAGTAATAAAGCTTGAGCATCGGCGTCTCCAGAATCGCGGGGTCGTCGGAGCAAACGATCTCGGTGACCGGTCGGTTCACCGGCGATCAGCGGCTCCTCACCACCCTACCGAAGGCGCGGCGCGGATGGTTCGCCGGGACGAGATCCTGCTCGCGAGCGACGATTATGTCTTCTCTCACCGGCACGGGCTCTAATCCCGCGAGGTTCCGATAGAGGACCATCGCTACGCCGTTCGCGAGCGCCAGTGCAAGGGCGAGTGGAGCGAGGACGAACATGCCGACGACGACGAGAATTATTGGAGCGACCAAGCCGATCCCGAAGTAAGCGCCGTAGTCTGACCGCCCGAAGCCTCGCGCCACGTAGTGGCCCGCGAGTATGGAAACGAACAGGATCGGCACACCGATCACCGCTTCCGCGACCATCATAAACCCGCCAAAGGCGCTGGCCCCGGCTGCATGCCGAAGGGCGTCCGCTGTGCTGGCGTCACCGAGCAAGGACATTTCCCAACTGGTGTAGAAGGCCATGCGGGCCAGCCCGCACAACAGCATGCCGCCCAGCGCCGCCAGCAGTATGATCGGGATTGACGTCCTGACGCGCACTGGTCCGGCGAAATAGGTCGATCCGCCGGCCTGGACCGCACCGTCCGACGCCGAACTAGGCGCCCCTGCGCCGTCAAGCCTGCTCCAATCATCAGGCGCTTCTTCCCAGCCTGCTCGCTTGGCGTAGAGAAAGCCGAAGGCCGCGCCGAGCAGGGCGGGAAAGATGAACTGCATCAGGCCCACGCCACGCGTGAAGGCCGCCGCCAGATCTTGAGGGCCCTGCATCACGGCCTGCAGCATCACCAGGGCGGCTGCGCCCAGTGCCGCATAGGCCCCTCTGGAGCCGACGCCTTTCCAACGGAGCAGATGGTGGCCGCCCACGAACAGGCCAGCATAGAGAATTGTTCCGATGAGGAGCCACAAGACCAGTCGATCATAGCTCCTGAGCACGTCCGGCAAATCGAGCAAGCCGTTGCGCAGCGAAAAGAACAGGAAGGCGGCGGCGAAGGCGGCCTGAATCCCGAAGCCTTTTGAGTCGGAACGGATGAGCGGCACGGCCGTCTCCACAATGTTGAGTGGCGTAGCCTTTCATCCTTCCCTTAAGCGGCGATTGATCGGTTTGGTTAAGGCATCGCCGCCGCTGACGAGGCCGCCAATTTGCCGTTCGGCTTGGCGACCTTGGCTTCGGATGCGCCCTTCTCACGCCCTTCGCAGGTGCGTAAGAACGGCGGGCTCCCGATTGAAGAGGCGTTTCGCATGACCCTGCAGTCCTCCGCCCTGGCCCGCGTCAAGCCGTCCGCCACCCTCGCGGTGACCGCGCGGGCGCGCGAGCTGAAGCGCGAGGGGCGCGACGTGATCGGTCTGGGCGCCGGCGAGCCGGACTTCGACACGCCGGACAACGTCAAGGAGGCGGCCATCGACGCCATCCGGCGCGGCGAGACCAAATACACCGACGTCGATGGCCTGCCGGAACTGAAGGCGGCCATCTCGGCCAAGTTCGAGCGCGAGAACGGGTTGAGCTACGCGCCCAGCCAGATCCACGTGGCGCCGGGCGGCAAGGCGGTGATCTATAACGCCCTGGTCGCCACCCTGTCGCCGGGCGACGAGGTGATCGTGCCGGCGCCGTACTGGGTATCCTATCCCGACATGGTGCTGCTGGCCGGCGGAGAGCCGGTGGTGGTGGTCGGGCACGAGGCGGACGGCTTCAAGCTGAAGCCCGAGGCGCTGGAGGCGGCGATCACCGACCGGACCAGCTGGCTGATCCTCAATTCGCCGTCCAATCCGACCGGCGCGGCCTATACCCGCGCCGAGCTGGAGGCGCTGGCCGAGGTTCTGCGGCGCCATCCCCAGGTCTGGGTGCTGACCGACGACATCTACGAGCACCTGACCTATGGCGACTTTCAGTTCGTCACCCTGGCCCAGGCGGCGCCCGACCTGATCGACCGGACGCTGACGATGAACGGGGTGTCGAAGGCCTACGCCATGACCGGCTGGCGCATCGGCTTTGCCGGCGGGCCCAAGCCGCTGATCGACCTGATGCGCAAGGTGGCGGGGCAGACCACGTCGAACCCGTCGTCGATCAGCCAGTGGGCCGCGGTCGAGGCGCTGAACGGGCCGCAGGACTTCATCGCCGAACGCGCCGGCCACTTCGAGCGGCGCCGCGACCTGGTGGTGTCGATGCTGAACCAGGCCGAGGGCGTGCGCTGCGCGACGCCGGAGGGCGCCTTCTACGTCTATCCCTCGATTGAGGGACTGATCGGCAAGACGACTCCGGGCGGGACGACGATCGCGGATGATGAGACTTTCACCAAGGAGCTGCTGGACGCCGAGGGCGTGGCGGTGGTGCAGGGCTCGGCGTTCGGGTTGAGCCCCTATTTTCGCGTCAGCTATGCGACCGGTGAGGACGCGCTGACCGAGGCCTGCCAACGCATCCAGCGGTTCTGCGCCAGCTTGCGCTGACGTTTACGCCGCCCGGCTGACGGCAAAATCCGCGAGGGACGCCAGGGCCTGGGTCCAGTCGCTGTCGGGCAGGGTCGCCAGGCTGGCCTTGGCGGTATCGGCGTAGGCACCGGCGGCCTCGAGCGTTGCCACCAGGGCGCCGGAGCCGATGACGAGCTCGCGGGCGCGGGCGAAATCGTCGTCGGCGCGCTGTCCCTGTTCGATGGCGCGGGTCCAGAAGGCGTCCTCGCGGCCGCGCGTGCGCTGGATGGCCAGCAGCAGCGGCAGCGTCACCTTGCCCTCGGCGAAATCGTCGCCGGCGTTCTTGCCCAGCGCCCCTGTCTCTCCTGAATAGTCCAGCGCGTCATCGGCAAGCTGGAAGGCCAGGCCCAGGTTCAGCCCGTAGTCGCGCAGCGCCTCGACCTGGGGCTCCGTCGCGCCGGCGCCGATGGCTCCGGACTCGGCGGCGGCGGCGAACAGTTCGGCGGTCTTGGCGCGGATGATCTGGAGGTAGGTGTCCTGATCCAGGTTGAGATCGTGGGCGCGGGTCAGCTGCAGCACCTCGCCCTCGGAAATCACGCCCGAGGCGCGGGCCAGCACGGCCAAGGCCCGCATCTGGCCGGTCTCGACCATCAGCTCAAAGGCGCGGGCGAACAGGAAGTCGCCGACCAGCACGCTGGACGGCGCGCCCCAGATCAGATGCGCGGCGACCTTGCCGCGCCTCAGTTTGGAGCCGTCGACCACATCGTCATGCAGCAGGGTGGCGGTGTGGATGAACTCGACCGCCGCGGCCAGGCGCAGCGGCGCCTCGATCGATCCGCCAACCGCGCGGGCGGCGGCCAGGGTCAGCAGCGGGCGCAGCCGCTTGCCGCCCGCCTGGACCAGATGCTCGGCCAGCAGCGGAATGACCGGCACGTCCGACTGCATGCGCTCGACGATAAGGGCGTCCACGCGCGCCATGTCCCCGGCGGCGAGACCGATCAGGGCCTCGACGTCTCCCGGCGAGCGGGCGTCCGGAGCAGGGCGAGGGGCGAGCGGCAAGCGTCGGTCCGTGCAAAGGAAGATTGCGCGCTCCTTGCCCCACGGCGCGACGGCGCACAATGGTGACGACGACACAGACGGGGATTGAAGCGCGGGAGATGGGCGTGGGCGGCGACGGCGACTGGCGCGAGGACGCCCTGCTGGGCGGCCGGGTGCGGCTGCGTCAGGCCGCGCGGGGCTATCGCGCCGGCATGGACGCGGCTCTGCTGGCGGCGGCGGTGGAGGCCGCGCCGGGGCAGCGGATCCTGGACGTCGGCTGCGGGCCGGGGGCGGTGCTCTGCCAGGTGGCGGCGCGGCGGCCGGGCGTGATGCTGACCGGGCTGGAGCGGGATCCGGCGGCCGTGGCGCTTGCGCGGATGAACCTGGAACTGAACCGGCTGGGCGAACGGGCCGAGGTGGTCGCGGGCGCTATCGCCGACCGGCCCGCGCCGACACCGGGCGCCGCCTTCGACTGGGCCGTGGCCAATCCACCTTTCTTCGACGACCCAGGCGCGATGCGGACGCCGGACGCCAGCCGCGCCGGAGCCTGGATGGCCGAGGACGGGCTGGACGCGTGGCTGGCCTATCTGCGCCGGTCGGTGAGGGAAGGCGGCCATGCGGTCATCATCCACCGCGCCGAGCGGCTGGCCGATATCCTGGCCGGGTGGGGGGCCGCGATGGGCGATATGCGAATCCGACCGGTCCACGCCCGACCCAATCGAGCGGCGACTCGCGTGTTGGTGCGGGCCACCAAGGCGTCGAAGGGGCCCGTCACCCTGCTGCCGCCGCTGATTCTGCAGACCGCCGACGGCGCGCATTCGGCCGAGGCGGAGCGGCTTTATCGTGGGGAATCAGCGCTTGGCTGGACCCCAGTCTGAATAAGCGCGGCAAAGCCCGGATTCAGGCGGTGTGCGCACTTGCCATGAGGGGCGGGGACGGGCAAACCGGCGACAGTCGGTCGCAGTGATCACGATCAGGTCGCCGGACATCTCGGATGAGGGGTCCCGCATCGTGGGGGCGTTGCTGGGGTCGGCTGATCGCTTCGCATCTGGCCTCCCGCACGGTACCGACCCCCATGAGCTTTTCCCTGTTTGGCGCTATCTCCAATGACATCGCCATCGACCTGGGCACCGCCAACTGCCTGATCTATCAAAAGGGCAAGGGCATTGTGCTCAATGAGCCCTCGGTCGTGGCGCTCCGAAACGTCGGCGGCCGCAAGATCGTCCACGCCGTGGGCATCGAGGCCAAGCAGATGCTGGGCCGCACGCCCGGCCACATCGAGGCCATCCGCCCGATGCGCGACGGGGTCATCGCCGACTTCGAAGTCGCCGAGGAGATGATCAAGTACTTCATCCGCAAGGTTCACAACCGCAAGGGCTTCGTGAACCCCAAGGTGATCGTGTGCGTGCCCTCGGGCGCCACGGCGGTCGAGCGTCGCGCCATCAACGACAGCTGCCTGAACGCCGGCGCGCGCCGCGTCGGCCTGATCGATGAGCCCATGGCCGCGGCCATCGGCGCCGGCCTGCCGATTCATGAGCCGCAGGGCTCGATGGTCGTCGACATCGGCGGCGGCACCACCGAGGTGGCCGTGCTGTCGCTGTCGGGCATCGTCTATTCGCGCAGCGTGCGGGTCGGCGGCGACAAGATGGACGACTCCATCATCAGCTACATGCGCCGCAACCATAACCTTCTGATCGGCGAAACCACCGCCGAGCGGATCAAGAAGGACATCGGCACCGCCCGCATGCCGCCGGATGGCGAGGGCCTGTTTATCGAGGTCAAGGGCCGCGACCTGATGCAGGGCGTGCCGCGCGAGGTGCGCATCTCCGAGCGCCAGGCCGCCGAGGCCCTGTCCGAGCCTGTGGTCCAGATCGTCGAGGCGGTGAAGGTGGCGCTGGAAGCGACCCCGCCCGAACTGGCCGCCGACATCGCCGACAAGGGCATCATGCTGACCGGCGGCGGCGCCCTGTTGCGCGGTCTGGACACCGAAATCCGCGATCACACCGGCCTGCCGGTTTCCGTGGCCGACGATCCGCTGTCATGCGTGGCCGTGGGCTGCGGCCGGGTGCTGGAGCATCCGCGCTGGATGAAGGGCGTGCTCGACGCCACGCTCTGAGCCCCCGCGCCGGATCACGCGGTCGTTTGCGGCCGGGCGTGACCGGGAATCGACAATCGCGATAGACTCGCGGCCCAAAGGGACGGGACCTCTCCCGACCGGGGCCATTTCCAGGAAGGCGCGCCGTGGCGTTTCGCGACGGACCGTTCGAGAAGCTGAAACTGCCGGTGGCCTGGACGGCCGCCGCGGCGGTGATCGTCGCCTTGATCGCGGCGGTGATGCTGCTGCTCGGCGACCGGCGCGAGGCGATGGCGGCCGAAAATTACGCCCCGACGCGTCAGGCCTTCGACACGGCGGCCGCGCCGGTCGGCGGAGTGCTGTCCCTGCCGGGGCGCTGGCTGCGCGGGGCCGGCAGTTATGTCGGCGGCTATTTCAACGCCGTTTCCGAGAACCGCCGCCTGAAGGCGGAGATCGTCGAACTTGAGCAGTGGCGCGATCAGGCCCGAGCGCTTTCGAACCTAAATGCTCGCTACGAGGCGTTGCTGGGCGTCCAGCCCGAGCCGCCGGTGCCGACGGTGGGCGCGAGGGTCGTGTCCGATGCGCGCGGCCCCTTCGCCAACGCCCGGCTGATCAACGCGGGCGCCAACAAGGCGGTGCGCGTGGGCAATCCGGTGGTCAGCCAGGACGGACTGGTAGGCCGCGTCGTCGGGACGACGCCGATCGCCTCGCGGGTGCTTCTCGTCACCGACGTGGCCAGCCGCATTCCGGTGATGATCGAGCGCACCAATGCGCGCGCCCTGCTGGCGGGCGACGCATCCAACAATCCTCGCCTCGACTTCGTGCGCGGCGAGGACGTGATCCAGGAGGGCGACCGCGTCGTCACCTCCGGCGACGGCGGCGGTTTCCCGCGCGGCGTGCCAGTCGGCGTGGCGGCCAAGGGGCTGGACGGGGCCTGGCGGGTCAAGCTGTTCTCGGACCGCAATCCCGTCGATGTGGTCAAGGTGCTGCTGTTCCAGGACTTCGCCCAGCTGGTGAGCGAGGGCGAACTCAACGAAGCGCCCCTGGCCGGGCTGAACACCGCGCCGTCGCCGAGCCCTGAGCTGGCCGCCGCCGTCACCGACGCCGCCAACCGACGCCTGGCCCAGGAACAGGCCGCCGCTCGCCAGCGCGAGGAGGCGATCCTGCGCGCCCGCATCCAGGAGCAGACCCGGATCGAGGCCGCCGCCCAGGCTGCGGCCGAAGCCAGAGCGCGCCAGCAGGCGACCGCGCCGGCGCAGCCCGGCGCCGGAACCTCGCCCGCGCCCACCCAGCCGGCCGCCCAACCGTGAGGCGGGGCCGGGGATCGCGCAGCTTCAGTCCGCTGGAGTGGATCGTACTGCCGGCCCTGGCGGCTCTGGGGGTGACCATCCTGCTGGCCGTTCCCCTGCGATTCTGGGGTGCGCATTTGCCCGAGCCGGTGGCGCCTCTGGTGCTGGCTTTCGCCTGGCCGTTGATCCGGCCATCAGTGCTGGCGCCGGTCGCGCTGCTAGGCTTGGGGGTGTTCCTCGATCTGTTCTGGGGCGGGACGCTGGGGCTGTGGCCTCTCTCACTCTTGATCGTCTATGGCCTTGTTCTGTTTGGGCGAAGCTTGCTGGCGGGACAGGACACGCGCATGCTGTTCTTCTGGTTCGCCGGAGCCGTCCTGATCGCCTTTTTCGTGGCCTATTGGACGCTCAGACTGGACCTGGGGGCCGGGCCGCACTTTTGGCCGGTGGTGTGGCAGATCATCCCGACCCTTGTGTTGTTTCCCGCCGCCGACTGGCTGATCCGGCGGTTCGATGACGCGGACGTCGGGTTCCGCTGAGTAGGCTTATGAGCAAGAAGTCCGAACCCTCGATCTTCTTCTCCGACGCCAATGAGCGCCAGGGGTCGTTTCTGCGCCGCACCCTGCTGTTCGGGGGCGGCACGGCCCTGGGCGTGACGGTGCTGAGCGCGCGGCTGGGTCAAATTCAGGTGGTCCAGGCGGCGGAATATTCGACGCTGGCGACCGAGAACCAGTTCAACTATCGCCTGGTGCCGCCGCCGCGCGGCCGGGTGCTGGACCGCAACGGCGTGGTCCTGGCCGGAAACCGCCCCAGCTTCCGCGTTTTGGTGGTGCGCGACGAGATCGACGACCTGGACCAGACGCTGGACTACGTCGGCAAGATCCTGCCCGACACCCTGGAGCGGCGCCGCGCCATCATCCGCGATGTGAACGCCGCGCCGCGCTTCTCGCCCGTGCCGGTCAAGTCGGACCTGACCTGGGAGGAGTTCTCCAAGGTCAATCTGCACGCCACCGAACTGCCCGGCGTGATGGCCGACATGAACGAGGCCCGCTACTATCCGCATGGCGGCGCCTTCGCCCATGTGGTCGGCTATGTGGCCAAGGTCTCGGCCGAAGACGTCGACGCCATGAAGGACCGGGGCGAGGACGTGCCCCAGGTGGTGTTCAACCCCAGCTACCGCATCGGCCGCATGGGGGTGGAAAAGGCGCTGGACGCCCAGCTGCGCGGCGAGGCCGGCGGCAATCGGGTCGAGGTCGACGCGCGCGGCCGCGTGGTCGCCGAGGACCAGGCCGGATCACGCCCCGCCGTTCCGGGCAAGGACGTGGTCCTGACTTTGGACGCCGACATCCAGAAGCGCGCTCTGGAGGTATTCGGCGAGGAATCCGGCGCCTGCGTCGTGATGGACGTCAGGAACGGCGACATCCTGTGCATGTCCTCGGCCCCGGCGTTCGATCCGAACCTGTTCGTCTCGGGGGTGCCCAGTTCGATCTACCGCGCCTGGGCCGACTATGAGCGTCGCCCGCTGCTCGACAAGGCCACCACCGGCACCTATGCGCCGGGCTCGACCTTCAAGCCGGTGGTGGGCATGGCCGCCATGCTGCGCGGGGCGAACCCCGACCGCGTCATCAACTGCTCCGGCGGATATTACCTGGGCCGGCGTTTCGCCTGCCACGCCACGCACGGCGCCCAGACCATGCGCGACGCCATTAAGAATTCCTGCAACGTCTATTTCATGACGCTGGCGGTCGAGATGGGGCCGGATCCCATCGCCGAGACGGCCCGCAAGTTCGGCTTCGAACAGGAGTTCGACATCGGCATCGGCGGCCAGAGCGAAGGTCTGGTGCCCGACCGCGCCTGGCGGCGGCGCAATCCGGTGGGCGGCGACCCCAACTGGTATCCCGGCGAGAACCCCAGCTTCGGCATCGGTCAGGGCGCCGTCAGCGTCAATGCGCTGCAACTGGCCGTCTACACCGCGCGCCTGGCCAACGGTCGACAGAACGTGCTGCCGCGCCTGATCCACTCGGTCGGCGGGGTCGAGCAGCCGCGCCAGGCCTTCCAGCCGCTGCCCTTCCCCGAGGACCGCATCCAGGTGCTGCGCGACGGCATGAATGCGGTGACCGAGGCGGGCGGCACCGCCTTCCGCAACAGTCAGCTGGGCCTGGGCGCCGTGCGCATGGCGGGCAAGACCGGCACGGCCCAGGTGCGCAACTACGGCGCCGGCTCACGCAAGGGCGCCGGCCAGCCCTGGGCCATGAAGGACCACAACCTGTTCATCGCCTACGCCCCGATCGACAAGCCGCGCTACGCCATGGCCGTCATCATCCAGCACGGGGGCCTTGGCGGCGGCACCGCGGCCGCGCCCCGCGCCCGCGAGGTGATGCGGGTCACTCTGCTCAAGGACGCCGAGCTGCGCGAGCGCATCGAGCGCAACGGCTTCGTCGAGACCGAGGATCCCGGCGCCCACGACGTGCCGGAATCCCTGGCCCCGGCGGCCGCGCCGCCCACCGCTGCGCCCGCGGCCACCCCGACAGGGCCACGCCCCTATCTGTCGGAGCCGCGCGGATGACCGCCTCGGCCCTGACCCGGCCGGGCCAACGCGACCGGCTGTCGGAGAAGATCACCGAGATCGACTGGCGCCTGGTGATCCTGCTCGCCGTGGTCGGCGGGACGGGCGCGATGATGCTCTATTCCGTCGGCGGCGGGTGGAGCCCATGGGCGGCGGACCATGTGATCCGTTTCTCGGTCATGACCGTGGTCATGCTCGGCCTGGCCCTGATCGATCTGAAATGGTGGTTCCGCGCCGCCTATCCGCTGTACGGCCTGTTCCTGCTGCTGGTGCTGATGACCGAGTTCACGCCGCTGGGCTACACGGCCGGCGGCGCCCGTAACTGGCTGAACCTGGGCTTCATCCGTCTGCAGCCGGCCGAGTTCATCAAGTTCGGTTTGGTTTTGGCGTTGGCCCGCTGGTACCATGCGCATTCCGCCCAGGACGCCCGGCTGTCGTGGAAGCTGCTGATCCCGGCCGCCATGGTCGGCGTGCCCTTCCTGCTGGTGGCCAAACAGCCCGACCTGGGCTCGGCCATGCTGATCGCCCTGACCGGAGCGGCGATCATGTTCCTGGCGGGGCTCAGCTGGCGCATCATCGCGGTCGGCGTCGGCGCGGCAGTGGCGATCATTCCGCCCTTCGTCATGTTCGTGATGCACGACTATCAGCGCAATCGCGTGCTGACCTTCCTCAATCCCGAAGCGGACCCTGCGGGCACCGGCTACAACATCATCCAGTCCAAGATCGCCTTGGGCTCCGGCGGCCTGCTGGGACGCGGCTTCGGCCTGGGCAGTCAGAGCCAGCTGGAGTTCCTGCCCGAGCGGCACACCGACTTCATCTTCTCGGCCCTGTCGGAGGAGTTCGGCTTCGTCGGCTCCTTCACCATCCTGCTTTGCTACGCCGCCATCGTGCTGATTTCGCTTCGGATCGCCTCGCTCAGTTACAGCCATTTCGGGCGACTGGCGGCGGCGGGGATCGCCTCGACCTTCGCCCTGTTCATCCTGATCAACGGGGCGATGGTCATGGGCCTGGCGCCTGTGGTGGGGGTGCCGATGCCGCTGCTGTCGTATGGCGGATCGTCGATGATGACGCTGATGATCGGCTTCGGTCTGATCATGGCGGTCCGTGTGCACCGCTACAGCGAACTCCCCAAGGGCCAGGCGCTGTTCTGAGCCAGCTGGGGTGGACGGCGCCGCCGGGGACCGGTGTAGGGTGCGGCCATGACCAAGACGAAGACCAAACCCGCCAAGGCCGCCTCGAAGAAGGCCGCGCCCCAGACCGCCCCGGTCAAGGCCGATCCGGCGATGTTTTCCGACTGCGGCGACACGCCGTGTCCCGAGCCGATGGTGCCAGCCGCCACCCCCGACGAGCGGCGTCAGATGACCGCCGATGTGCGCATGCGCGACAACCCGGCGGAATGGGCGTTCGTGCGCCTGTCCAAGCTGGTCGAGGAGTTCGAGTCCAAGCTTGACAAGGACGACGAGGTCGGGGTGCGGCTGGTCGGCGCGCCCGGCGACGCCACGCTTCAGATCGACGACATCGGCTTTTGGGGCCCCGACATGATCCTGTTCTTCGGCAAGAACCCGGACGGCAAGCCGGTGCGCCTGATCCAGCACTACACCCAGGTGAACCTGCTGCTGGATGCCCGCAAGAAGCCCGAGGCCCGGCCAGCCCGGCGGATCGGCTTCAATCTGGCGGAGATGGTGAAGAGCACCAATCCCAAGTCATAGCGAAACCTTCCCCAACGGCATCTTGCACCTTTCGCGAAGCGGTTCACACTGTCTCGCAACGGTCGCGGGATCGACGGCCGACGGGAGGACTACATCATGTCTCGACTTCTTCGCGGCGCCGCGTCCTGCGCCCTGATGGCGGCGGCTCTCATGGCCGCGCCCCAGGCGGCCGAGGCCCAGACCTACAACCGGCTGGTCGTGTTCGGCGACAGCCTCAGCGACAACGGCAATCTGTTCGCCTTCACCGGCGGAACCCAGCCGCCCGCGCCATTCTATGTGAACGGCCGGTTCTCGAACGGGCCGGTGTTCACCGAATTGCTGGGCTTCGACGCCACCGGCTTCGGCACGACCTCGGGCAGCGTCAACTACGCCTTCGGCGGCGCCCGCACCGACTTCGCCATGAGCCCCCCGGGCATGCGGCTGCAGCTCGCGGCCTATCTGCAGAATGGCGGGACCTTCGGCGACGGTGACCTGGTCAGCGTGTTGGGCGGGGCCAACAACCTGTTCCAGGGCATTCCCGGCGCGGCCACCAGCCCGACCCCCATCGCGGCCCTGAACCTGGTGGCCAGCGCCGCCGCCGCCGACGTCAACGCCCTGGTCTCCCAGGTCGCCCAGGCGGGGGCGGGGACCATCATGGTCGTCAACCTGCCGCGCCTGTCGCTGACGCCCCAGTTCCTGAACAGCCCGGCGGGGCCGCTGGCCGACCAGGGCGTGGGCACCTTCAACACCGCCCTGCTGACCGGTCTGCGCACCACGGCGGCGGGGACGGACAGCAACATCATCTATGTCGATCTGTTCCGGGCCGGCGACTTCATCGCCCCCAACGCCCAGCGCTTCGGCATCACCAACATCACCGACACCTGCCTGAACGAGACCACCGGATCGATCTGCGCCAACCCCGACGGCTATTTCTACTGGGACGGGGTGCACCCCACGGCCGCGGGACACCGGATCATCGCCTCCCTGGCGCGGGACTACATCTATTACGGCGACTGGGGCGCCCAGGCGACGGTGCTGGGCGAGATGGCCTATGGCCGGCGCCAGGATGCGCTGGACGACGCCGGCGCGCTGATGGCCGACGCCGCCGGCTGGGGCGCGGGCACGCGTCTGACCATGATGGGCCTGTACGAGAACACCACCTATGACGCGCGCGGCGTGGTGGCCGAAACCGACACCCAGGCGGGCGGCGCGCGCCTGGCGCTGGAGCACAGCCCCAACGACACCTGGCGGTTCGGCCTGGCGGGGTCGATCCTCTCCGGCGACGCGGACGCGGGGGCGATGACTTTTGACAGCGAGAGCCTCAGCTTCGACGCCTGGGGCGGCTGGCGCTCCGGCATGGTGTTCGTCAACGCCTACGGCGGCGTCTCGGCCGAGAACTACGACGATATCGAGCGGATGACCCAGCTGGCCCCGGCCATCCACACCGCCGGGACGGACGCCTTCAGCGTCGGCGCCAAGATCGAGGGCGGCGTGGCCGTGCCCCTCGGCGGTCTGGCCCTCGTCCCGCGCGTGGGGCTGAACTGGATCTCGGCCGAAGTCGACGGCTATCGCGAGACCGGTCCGGCGGCGCAGCTGGAATTCCAGGACCGGACCGTCGAGGCGCTGTCGGGCGAAGCCGTCCTGGCCCTGGCCGGCGGCGACGAGAACCTGGGCTTCTACGCCTCGGGCGGCTATCGCCACGCCTTCGACGACTCCGCCGATCCCGTGCGCGTCGGCATCCTGGGAAACACCGCCCAGATCCTGGAGCGCGACTTCGACCTGCCGCAGGGCGAGGAGTGGCTGGCCGAGGCGGGGATCAGCGCCCGCATCAGCGACACCATGCGGGTATCGGCGGGTTATCGAGGCCGGTTCGGCGATGCGGCCGACAGCCATCTGGCGGGCGTCGCCTTCACCCTGACCCTGCCGTAAATTCCACGTCGATTGCTGAAGTTTGGAGGCCGCCTCTCCTGCAGGGGCGGCCTTTTTCTCGCGCTCTGTCCGACATTTTGCGTTCGTCTAGCGCGGGTTACGCAAGCGCGTGTCGGGTTCCGTTGCCGCGACAATCCGCCGCGCTCCCTGCCTCATTCCGGCCCGGACCGGTCGGCATAAGACCCATCCATTCGGTCGCCGCCCGCTCATCTCCGGGCCCGCGCGTCGCTCCTTCCGGGAGGGCGCCCGCTCCGGCGACCTTCCAACATAGAGCCGACACGGAGACGCCGCCGCAATGCGACGCCTAACGCCGACTTTTTCGTTTCAGGCCCCTCGCTGGGCCCGCGTGAAATCCTTCCTGATCCATTCCGGTCAATCGGCCGGTCTGATCGCCGCCGCCGGCCTGGCGATGGCCATGGCGCCGCTGACGCCCGTCGATCCGCTGGTCCAGATCCAGGGCGACGACGCCCCCACCGCGCCGCCGGTTCAGGCCGAGGCCGAGGTGCTGGGCCCGCCGATCCAGATTGTCCGCTTTCTCAAGCCGGTTGACGGGTATGACGTGAATTCCAATTTCGGCCTCCGTCATCTGGCCGGAGAGGCCAAGCCGCGCCCGCACCAGGGCGTCGATATCGCCGCGCCGGTGGGCGTCGCCGTGCTGTCCACGGCTCCTGGAGAGGTGGTCCGAACCGGCTACGAGCCCGGCGGCTACGGGCGCTTCGCGGAGATCAAGCACGCCAATGGCCTGACCAGCTTCTACGCCCACATGAGCCGGGTGGAGGTGAAGCGTGGCGACCGCCTGTCGGGTGGCGAGCGCCTGGGCCGGATCGGCTCGACCGGCTATTCGACCGGCCCGCACCTGCACTTCGAAATCCGTCGCGGCGGGGTGAAGCTGGACCCCACCCGCTTCATCGACCGCGAGTTCGCCTTCCGGTCGACATCGACGTCCGCTCTGGGCTGAACCGCGACCCTATCCCGGCTTGTGGTAGGGGAAGGCGTTCCACAGCGGATCGTGACTGATCGTCCACTCCGGCAGCGTCGCGGTGTCTGCGATGGCAGCCAGACGATCGTCGCTGACCTCGACGGGAGCGATCAACGCCTCGCTGACCTTTTTGGCGTCGAGCGTGGTGAAATGATCCTCGAACTTGAAGCGACCGCCTGACAGTGGCTCGTCACCCACCGACAGCCAGACCCACGGCACGCCATAGGCGCTGGCGATGATCAGTCCGTGGAGCGAGCTGCTGATGACCCGATCGGCCGCCGCGATCTGATCGATGACGCTGTCTGGGTCGTCCTGAACATCCACCCAGTGGAAGCGGTCGCGGCTCAGCCCGCCGAGCGTGGGCTTGTGCACATAGTGCGCGACGATCGCCGTCTTTCCCGCCACGTCGGGACGTGGCTTGGGTTGGTAGAGACGCGGGAGGAGAACGGCCGGGTCCCCGAAGACTTCGGGCGCTTCCCATCCCAGGCGATGACGGACATACCAGAGCGTCTTGCGACCACGCAGGGCATGGATTCGTCGAGGCCGCATGGGCTTGAGCCGTTCAGCGCGGGCCTTGCTGATGTGCCGGATCGAGCCGCTGCCCCAGACCTCGAGCCCCGGTCTATCAAACGTCTGGATCAGTGATCCGACCGTGGCGAGGCCTACGGCGTCAGGCTCGTGGCGGCGACCCATGACATTCCGGACCGGTCGTCCCGACATCATCTCGACCATCCAGGGCCCAATAAGGTCGCCGAAATTCTTTTCCTTCGACCACCAGTAGAGGTCGATAGGTTCGCCGGCGGTCGCAACTGGGGTCATGCTGGTCCTTGGAACGTGCCGGAAACTGCGCCGGGGCTGTCTCTCGCTGCGAGCAGACGGCGTCAAGCCGAGATGTGGTTCACGTCGCCAGCCGCGCCAGACTGTCGGCGCTGGGGAACACCACATCCACGTTCGGCGCCTCGACCCTGGCCCCCGGCCGCCCCATCGCGCGCAGCACATGGCGCAGGATATTGATCCGCGCCGTCTTCTTGTCGTCCGTCGCGACCACGGTCCAGGGCGCGGCCGGGTGGTCGGTTTCGGCCAGCATGCGGTCGCGCGCGGCGGAATAAGCGTCCCACCGCTTCTGCGCCTCGCCGTCCAGGGGCGAGATCTTGAACTTCTTCAGCGGGTCCTCGCGCCGGGCCTCCAGCCGCGCCGCCTGCTCCTCGCGGCTGATGTCGAGCCACAGCTTGATGATCTTGATGCCGTCGTCGGCCAGCAGGCGCTCGAACACCGGGGCGTCCTTCAGGAACGCTTCGTGCTGTTCCGGCGTGCAGAAGCCCATCACCGGCTCGACCCCCGCGCGGTTGTACCAGGACCGGTTCAGGATCACCGTTTCGCCGGCGGCCGGCAGATGAGGGGCATAGCGCTGGAAATACCACTGGCTCTGCTCGCGATCCGACGGCTTGGGCAGGGCGACGACGCGCGTCTGGCGCGGAGCGGCGACCTCGGTGATGCGCTTGATCGCCCCGTCCTTGCCGGCGGTATCGCGGCCCTCGAACACGATCAGGGTCCGCAGGCCGGTTTCGATCGTCCAGGCCTGGGTGTTGACCCATTCGATCTGCAGCGCCTCGAGATCGCGATCGTAGGCTTTCTTGTCGGATTTCTTGCCCATGAAACGACGATGGGCTGAAACCGGAGTTAGCGAAAGAGGGATCGATTCATGCGCCGACGCGACATCCTGGCCGGGCTTAGCCTCAGCGCCCTGGCAGGCGCCGCCTGCGGACGCGAGCCGTCGCCTCCGCGCCCCGGCATGGCCGGCGCTCTGGATCGGGCGCGAGCGGCGGCCGACGCTCCCGCCATGGGCGCGATCGTGGTCGATCGCGACGGCGTGGTCTGGTCGGATGTGGCCGGCGTTCGGCGTCGGGGCGGCGACGCCATGGTGACGCTCGGCGATCGCTGGCACCTCGGCTCCAACACCAAGGCGATGACGGCCCTGACCTACGCTCGTCTGGTCGAGGCGGGCGGGGCGGCCTGGGATACCCCGCTGGCGCAGCTGTTTCCCGTGATTTCGGTCGATCCAGCCTGGGCGGGTATGACGCTGGAGCCGTTCATGGCGCACCGCGCCGGGCTGCTGGACGCCGGCCATCTGGACGGCTGGTTCGCCACCGCTCGTGCCGATCCGCGCAGTCTGACGGAGCAGCGCCTCGCCCTGATCGACCGCGCCCTGTCGGCGCCGCCGAATGGGACGCCGGGCCAGTACGCCTACGGCAATCTCAACTACATGTTGGTCGGTGCCGCGATAGAACAGATCACCGGCAGGCCCGCCGAAACCGCGATCGCCGAGCAGGTTTTCCAACCGCTGGGCCTTTTGTCCGCAGGCTGGGGCGCACCGCCTGATCCCGCGCCCTGGGGCCACCGCAACCTGTTCGGTCAGCTGATCCCCATGGACCCGGCCAGTCCGGGCGCGGACAATCCGCTGGCGCTCGGTCCGGCCGGGACGGCCCACATGAGCCTGGCCGACTATGGCGGCTGGTTGCGGGTCTTCCTGGGCGGTGGTCCGCAGGGTTTCGTCTCCGAGGGCAGTCTGGCGCGCCTTGCCCGGCCGTGGCCCGACGCCGCCTCGACCTACGCTTTGGGCTGGGGCGTGGCGCCGCGCGCGCCCTGGGCGGGGGCGGGGCCCGGTCTGGCGCACGAAGGCTCGAACACGATGTGGCGCTGCGCCGCCCTCGTCGCGCCCGCGCGTGGCCTCGCCGCTGCTGTCATCGCCAATCGCGACACCGATGACTGCGCGCCCCTGGCCGCGCGCCTGATCGAGATGGCGGCTCAGGCCTGATTGCCGACTCTTCGGCGAGCGGGCAGGGTGCTGCCGCATGCGTCGTGATCTGGCCGACTTCTGGAACCTGTTGTGGGAGTTGGCGCTGGGCGCGGCGGCCCTGTTCCTGATGCTCGACGCCCTGGCGCCGCCTGAACACCTGTTCTGGAAGCCGCTGGATCTGGAGCGGCCGATTGGTCAGGCCACCGCCCGCCAGGTGCGCGACTTCGACATCCCCCGGACCGCGGCGCCGCCCCTCATCGAACAGACGACCCAGGAGTGCATGGCCACCCTGCGCGCGGCCGGCGTTCAGGTCGAACGGGCCGAGGATACCGACGACGGCGGCTTCTGCGTGGTGCAGGGCGCGGTCCGCATCACCGGAGGGGCGGTCACGCCGCTGCGCCCCGGCGGGGTTGTCATGCAGTGCCCGCTGGCCATCCGCTATGTCATCTGGGACCGCCAGGTGCTGCAGCCGCTGGCGCGCTCGCGTTATGGTTCGCCCCCGGCCGCGGTCGACAACATGGGGACCTATTCCTGCCGCCGCATCTATGGCTCGCAGTCCGACGGCGACCGGCCCAGCGAACATGCGCGGGCCAACGCCCTGGACGTCGCGGGGGTCACCCTCGCCGACGGACGGCAGGTGTCCGTCCTCACCGACTGGGACGGCGACGGACCTGCCGGGCGTGATGGTCAGGCTTTCATCCGCGCCGCGCGCGACGGGGCCTGCCGCCTGTTCGGCGTGGTGCTCAGCCCGGACTACAACGAGGCGCACCGCGATCACCTGCACCTGGACGGGGCGCCTTACAGCCTGTGCCGTTGACGCCGTGTCATCGTTTATCTGTTGACGGTCTCGTTTGACCGGGTGACAACCCCTGCGCAGCTAGGAACTTGCGGTCGCTCCTTCTCTTGGAACGAGCTGTCCAGAGTGGCTGTCGGGGGCGTCTCGGCGCTCTCGCCTGGAAAGCGCGTTAGATTTGGAGACGCACAATGGCGACCGGAACGGTCAAGTGGTTCAACCCCACCAAGGGTTTTGGCTTCATCCAGCCCGAAGCGGGCGGCGCCGATGTGTTCGTGCACATCACCGCCGTGCAGAAGGCGGGCCTCGCCGGCCTCGATGAGAACGCCAAGGTCGAGTACGAGCTGGAAAACCAGCGCGGCAAGACGGCGGCGGTGAACCTCAAGGTTCTCTGATTTCCGGCGGTCTGCGGACCGCTTCGATCAGGATGCGACGGGCGCGGGGGCTTTGGCCATCGCGCCCGTCGTGCGTCTGGAGGCCCGCTGGGCCAGAACGATCCCGATGAGCACCAGGACGCCGCCGGCCATCTGGACCGCCGTCATCGTCTCGGCGAACAGCAACCAGGCCAGGATCGCGGCCGCCACCGGCTGGATCAGCACGACCAGCGACGTCAGGCTGGCCGGGACGCGGCCAAGCGCCCAGGTGACCCCGCCCTGGCCCGCCACATGCATCAGCCCCATGGCCGCGCAGGCCAGCCACCCGCCGAGGCTGGCGGGGAAGATCTGCTCGCCCAGAATCAAGCTGACCGCCAGCAGGCCGGGCGTGGCCAGGGTCGTGGTCCACACCATGACCCGCATGGCCGAGGCGCGCCGTCGCGCCACCGAAACCGCCAGGAAATAGCCCGCGTACCACACCGCCGTGCCGGTCGAGAGGAGGTCGCCGAGCAGCGGATTCGAGCCCTGCTCGCCGCTGGCCCCCGCCGCCATCGCTGCGGCGCCGGCCAGGGCCAGCACCAGCGCCAGGATGAAGATGCGTCCCGGCCGCTCGCCCCAGGCCAGCCAGACGAACAGGGTGACCACGACGGGCGCCAGGTTGCACAGCAGGGTGGCGTTGGCGACCGAGGTCATGACGATGCCGTAGTGCCAGAAGCTGAAGTCCAGCACGAAGAACAGCGCCGCCAGGGCCATCGGCCGTGTCGGCGAACCGAAGCCTCCGCCGCCCGGCCGCCCGGCGATCGCCAGCAGCAGCGGCAGGGCGAAGACGAAGCGCCAGAAGGCGGCCGCCGTCGGTCCCGTGTCGGCCAACCGGACCAGGATCGGCGCCAGCCCCAACACCATGGCCGCCCCGACCAGCACGGCCAGGGGAAGCAGGGGATGCTGGGAGATGCGGCTCATCGACGGCCGATAGACCCGGCCGGGGCGGTTGTCATGGGGATTGCGCCTTGGCTGGGCCGCGACCGCTCAGGGCTGTGAAAAAGGTCCGTCTCCCCGAGCGAAGGCCGGCGTCCAGATTGTAAGACGCAGACTATGGCCGCGAGGAGCGCCGTCTCTTGGCCGCCGTCTCACTCCCGCGCGTGAATCTGGGCCCCGGCCTTCGCCCGGGACACGGTTATGGAGCGAGCTCCGCCCGCAGGTCCGCCGCCGTCACCCCCGCCGCCCTCATCTCCGCCAGGGTCACGCTCTGGTCTCGCTTGGCGTACCGACGGCCGTCCGGGCCGGTCAGCAGCCGGTGGTGGCGATAGGTCGGGATCGGCCAGCCCATCAGCGTCTGGATCAGCACCTGAATATGGGTGGCCTCGAACAGGTCCTGACCCCGGATCACGTGGGTGACGCCCTGCAAGGCGTCGTCGTGGACACAGGCCAGATGATAGGCGACGGCGGCGTCCTTGCGCGCCAGCACCACGTCGCCGGCGGTTTCGGGCCGGGCCGGGATGCGACCAGTCTCGCCATCCGGACCCGCGCCCTCCTCGACGAAGCTCAGCGACGACCAGGCCGCCTCGCCTAGAACCTCGCGCGCCCGGTCCAGCGACAGACGCCAGGCGAAGGGACGGCCCTGGGCCAGCAGACTGGCTTCCTCATCGGCCGGATGCGGGCCGGGTCGAGCCGCCTCCAGCGCGCCGTGGGGGGCGTCGCCGATGGCGTCCAGGATGTCCTTGCGGGTGCGAAAGCAGCGGTAGAGCAGACCGCGCGCCCGCAGATCGTCGATCGCGGCGGCGTAATCGCCGAGATGATCGGATTGCCGTCGGACCGGCCCGTCCCAATCGATCCCCAGCCAGGCCAGGTCCTCCAGGATCGCGTCCTCGAACTCGGGCCGGCAGCGGATCGGGTCGATATCTTCGATGCGCAGCAGGAACCGGCCGCCGGCCTCGCGCGCCGCTTGCCACGCGGTCAGGGCCGAGAAGGCGTGACCCTTGTGCAGCCGTCCGGTGGGCGAGGGGGCGAAGCGGGTGACCAGCATCCGCTCCGCTTAGCGCCGCCCTGCTTACTGGACCAGACGCACCCGATTGATCGAGGCCGCGATCGCGTCAAACGCCTCGCCCAGAGCCGCGTTGTTGGAGGCGTTGAAGAAATAGTCCGCCTGGCTGGCGCAGCCGCGCAGCATGGTCGTCGAGGCGTCGTCCTCAATGCCCAGGGCCACCGTGTAGATCTCGATGTTCTGCGACTTGGCGTAGTTGCAGATGGCGGTGACGTCGTCGTTTGTCTGCTTGAGCTGGCCAGCCGCAGTCGTGGCGATGTGCTGGCCGAACTTCGTGCCGTTCGGACGATAGGTCATGGTGTTCACGCCGTCGGTCATCAGCACCATGATCTTGCGCGGACTGCGGTTGGCGGGGCCATAGGCGCGGCCCTCGGTGAACGGCGCGCCGGGCGAGAGGACGTTGACGCCCCAGATCAGGCCGCCCGGGATGAAGGTCATCGGATCGCCGCCGCGCTGCTTGGTCGTGACCATCCCGCTGATGGCGCTGAGGACGGTGGCGCGGTTGTCGGACAGCGGCACGATCTCGGTCTGGCAGTCGCGCTTCTTGTCGTTGACGATGATGCCCGCATACGGGCTCATGGGCGCCGTATCGCTCAGCCGCAGGTCTCCGATGCGGGAGTAGACACAGCCTTCCCAGCGGAACTGTTCGGTATAGGCCGCGCGACCGCCCGTCGGCTTGCCGGCGTTCGGGTTCGGGCGTTTTTCCTTCTTGGTGCAGTCGCGACGCTGCTCGGTGTAGCTTTCGGTGCGCCCGTCCAGCTGGCGTGTCCGGTTGACGGTGTAATACGGGCCGTACGCCGTGCATTCCTCGATCTCGTCCGCCTGCTTTCCTGGATCTTTGGCAGGCACATGTTTGTCGTACTCTTCGAGGCTCAGCCACGCCTGACCGCGGTTGGCCTTTCCGACGTTGACGTACTCGGCATAGGGCACGACGCCGACCTTCACATCGGCCTCCTCGCGTTCCTTGACCTTGGTGACCAGCGAGGCTGCCGCCGCCTTCAAGGCGGCGATACGGGTCTGGCCGCCCGCGTCCATCTGGTTCATCGAGCCGGTGTTATCCAGCACAAGAACAAGTTCGACGGCCTCCGCCTCGCCACGCTGCGCCACGGCGGTGACATTAAGCGGCATGGTCTGAACGCCCGCCAGACCCATGAAGATGGTCGGCACGCCGCCGGTCATGGTGACGGTCACCTTCTCGTCGGCATAGGTCAGCTCGGTGTCGTAGTCGGGATCGACGAAGGCTTTGCGCATGTTCGGCGAATTCGCGGCCACATGGGCGTCGGCGATGGTGCTCAGCGCGGATTCATCGATCTCGCGCGACGCCGCCGCCGACAGGGCCGCACCGTCCAGCACGCCCTGGGTTTCGCTCTTGGCGATGGTCCAGCGGTAGTAGTCGACGCCGAAGCCGGTCATCAGGATCAGGACCAGCGCCCCGATCCCGAACATGATGGCCGTCGCGCCCGACTGGTCGCGCCGAAACCTTTCCGTGAAGCGCTCGGCCCCCGCCATGCTCGTATCCTTCGATCACCATCGCGGGCTCTGACGGCCCGATACCGCGCGGGATATCAGCAATAGGCTAGCGAACCGTTAGCTTGGGACCATTTTCCGCCGTGCCGGCTCCGACCCGTCCTTGCCTCTCGCGGGGGGCGCTGATAAACGCGCCGGTCTGGCCAAGGCCATGCGCGCCGAAGGGTCCGCCCTCCGGCGCGCTGTTCCTTGTCCGGGAGCCTAGGAGTGTAGCTCAGCTGGTAGAGCATCGGTCTCCAAAACCGAGGGCCGGGGGTTCGAGTCCCTCCACTCCTGCCACCTTCCCCCTGTCGAAACCGGTCGGGCTTTCCCATCTGGCGACGATAGGGGACCACGAAAGCCGAGTAGAGACATCATGGCCAAGGCGAAGACTCCGGGCGGACGCCGCTCCGGGGGGCAGACTTCGGGAACGCGAGCCGGCGGCGGCGCTTCGGGCGCCACCCTGACCGTCGACGCGCCCGAGCCCAAGAAGCCGCGCACCAGCCCGATGCAGTTCATCAGCCAGGTCCGCGCCGAAGGCCGCAAGGTCACCTGGCCCAGCCGCAAGGAGACCTGGATCACCTCGGTGATGGTCTTCATCATGGTGATCATCGCCGCGCTGTTCTTCTGGGGCGTCGACTTCGCCCTGGGCGCGGCGTTCCAGCGCATCATCGCCCTCGGCCGTTAAGACACAAGATTTCAGGAGACGCGCCCATGACGGACGCCGCGCCCGCCGCCCCCGCCAATCCCCGCCACAAGTGGTACATCGTCCACGCCTATTCGAACTTCGAAAAGAAGGTCGCCGAGCAGCTGCGCGATCAGGCCAAGCAGCAGGGGCTGGAGGGTAATTTCTCCGAGATCCTGGTGCCGACCGAGGAGGTCGTCGAGATCCGCCGGGGCCGCAAGATCAACTCCGAGCGCAAGTTCTTCCCCGGCTATGTGCTGGTGAAGATGGAGATGACCGACGAGGCCTATCACCTGGTCAAGAACACACCCAAGGTGACCGGCTTCCTGGGATCTCAGGGCGGCACGCGGCCGCTGCCGGTGTCCGAGCGCGAGGTCCAGGCCATCATCGGCTCGCCGGAGCAGGGCGTCGAGCGTCCCAAGCCGACGATCCGCTTCGACATCGGCGAGAACGTCAAGGTCATCGACGGTCCCTTCGCCAGCTTCGACGGCGCGGTCGAGAGCGTCGACGAGGAACGCGCCCGCCTGCGCGTCGCCGTCTCCATCTTCGGCCGTCCGACGCCGGTCGAACTGGAATACGGCCAGGTGGAGAAGACGGGGGGGTGATCGCCCCGCCGGTCCGGGGCGGCTCAGATTGCCACCGCTCCGCCGCTCTGCTAAACGCCCGCCTCCCTCGAAAGAGGGCTCAAATCCGTGGGAGGCCGCCATGCCGCACCACGGCTCACCGGCCCCGTCAGATCTGACGGGGCTTCATCGTTAGGAGAGATCAATGGCCAAGAAGATCCTCGGCTATATCAAGCTGCAGGTGCCCGCCGGCTCCGCGACCCCGTCGCCGCCGATCGGCCCGGCTCTGGGTCAGCGCGGCGTCAACATCATGGGCTTCTGCAAGGAGTTCAACGCGCGCACCGAGAAGGAAGGCAAGGGCACGCCCCTGCCGACCGTCATCACCGTCTATCAGGACAAGAGCTTCACCTTCATCACCAAGACGCCGCCGGCGACCTGGTACCTGAAACAGGCCACCGGCCTGAAGTCGGGCGCCAAGCTCACGGGCCGCGAGACCGCCGGCAAGGTCACCCGCAAGCAACTGCAGGAGATCGCCGAGAAGAAGATGAAGGATCTGAACGCGAACGATCTCGACGCCGCGACCAAGATCATCGAAGGCTCGGCCCGCGCGATGGGCCTCAAGGTCGTGGAGGCTTGATCATGGCGAAGCAACCCAAGCGTATTCAGGCCTGGACCGGCGACCGCGAGACGGCTCTGCCGTTCGCCGACGCCATCAAGGCGGTCAAGGACAACGCCAAGGCCAAGTTCGACGAGTCGATCGAGATCGCCGTCAACCTGGGCGTCGATCCGCGTCACGCCGACCAGCAGGTCCGCGGTGTCGTGAACCTGCCGTCCGGCACCGGCCGCGACGTCCGCGTCGCCGTCTTCGCCAAGGACGCCAAGGCCGAAGAAGCCAAGGCCGCCGGGGCCGAGCACGTCGGCGCCGAAGACCTGTACGAGAAGATCAACGGCGGCTTCATGGAGTTCGACCGCGTGATCGCCTCGCCGGACATGATGGCCCTGGTCGGCCGTCTGGGTAAGGTGCTGGGCCCGCGCGGCCTGATGCCGAACCCCAAGGTCGGCACGGTGACCCCGAACGTCGCCCAGGCCGTCAAGGACGCCAAGGGCGGTGCGGTCGAGTTCCGCGTCGAGAAGGCGGGCATTGTCCACGCCGGCATCGGCAAGGCCTCCTTCACCCAGGACGCCCTGGAAGCCAACGTCAAGGCGATCGTCGACGCCCTGAACAAGGCCAAGCCCTCGGGCGCCAAGGGCACCTATGTGAAGAAGATCAGCCTGAGCTCGACCATGGGCCCCGGCTTCAAGATCGACCCGGCCTCGCTGGGCGCCTGATCGCTCCAAGGGCGATAGGCCACTAGATATTGCGGCGGTGCGGAGCGATCCGCGCCGCCGTTTTTCGTTTGCCGTTGACGGCCATATGCGAAGGCGGGTTCATCACAACGAACACCACGGGCTCACGACGAACACCACGGGGTGTGAGGCGCTGTCGTCGTCGAGACGATAAGGCGGGTACGGCAGGGGCGCCTGGATCGACGCCACGGCATCGATCAAATCAAAACGATGATGTTGCTGGTCTTAAAGCGCGCACGATCCCGTCGTGCCCGCTGTGCCTTCGTCGTGTTCGTTGTGATGAACCGGACAGTCGCCAACGGCCGACGAACCTGGCGCGCTACTCGTCCTGCGCGAACTGGCGCTGGGCCTTCATCATGGCGGTGATCAGGGCCTTTTCGCCCTCGGCCAGATAGGGGTTCCAAACGTCGAAGATCAGGATGACCCGCAAGGCGTCGGCGTCGTTCCAGGCCTCGTGCTCGATGGTGTCGTCGAAGACCCAGGCGCGGCCCATCTCCCACTCCCGCGTCCGGTTGCCGACCCGGAACCGCGCCGGGCCGGGCAGGATCAGCGGTAGATGGGTCAACAGCCGCACATTGGCCGACCCGGTGTGCGCCGGGATGTGGGTATGAGGCTGCAGCGCCGAAAAGACGGCGGTCGGCGCGAAGCCGTCCTGATGCGCCATCGGCAGGCCTTCCAGCAGGGCCGTGGTCCGGGGACAGCGTTCGCAGGCCTCGTCCTGTCTCTCGCCGTCGCGCCACAGGAACAGCGAGGTCCATTTGCGCGAATGATTCAGCTCGCCCCACTGATTGACCGGGGCCCCCTTGGGATACTGGATGTAGGGGGCGAAGGCGTCGAGATCGGCGGCCAGCAAGGCCTCCAGCTCGGTCTTGATGATGTCGGTGGCGGCTTCCAGCTCCGACAGCCAGGGAAACAGGGCGCGGTCGTAGAAGGGGATGGCCGGCAGGCGGGGGTAGTTGAGCAGGATCGGCTCCTGCTTGGGCGCAGGCTTGAGGCCGGCGTAGATCTCCAGCCCCTCCTCGAACCGGTCGCGCGTGGCCTCGTCCAGGTCCGAGCCGATGTCGGCCACGGCGCGGCGCATGGCCTCGCCAAGCCGCTCGGCATGGCGCTTCACGAGGCCGTCGGCGTAGTCGATCTGGGCCAGGATCGCGGGCGGGCAGCGTTCGCGTGGCGGCGCGATCTTGAGAGCGTTCCGGAACACCTCGGCGGCGGCCTTAGGGCGGCTGATCTTCTCCAGCAGGGCCCCCTTGGCCAGCAGGGCGATGAAGTCATACGGCTGAATGGCCAGCGCGTCCTCAATCGTCGCCAGCGAGCCATGGAAGTCGCCCATCAGCCTCAGCGCCAGGGCCCGGTTGAGAATGGAGTTGTGGGTGGCCCCACCCATCCGCTCGGCCTGGTCAATCAGGTCCAGCGCTCCGTGCGGATCCATGCGCGCAAGGCGCTCGCCGGCCTGCCGCAGCAGGTCGGACTGGGGAGAGCCCAGATTCATGAGGAAAGCTCAGGGAGGACGGATGATTACCGGTCTGTAATCTGCCATGAATCGGGGTGCGTCAAGCTGCCGCACCACTGGCGTAGAAAATGGTCCGTGGCCGGATTTCTTGACGTTGACCGGACGGGGGGCTAAACGCCTCGCCCCTGCGAAAGCGCCGACCGGGCGACTCGCGGTTCCCGGAGCGCTGTCCGCCATGTCCCGCCGCAAGGGCGTCAGGGTCGTTCGCGACCACCGTCGTCAAGTCGCCGCCCTGCCGTGGCGGCGCGCGACCGATGGCGTGGAGGTGTTGCTGGTGACCTCGCGTGAGACGCGCCGCTGGGTGACGCCCAAGGGCTGGCCCATGCCCAGGAAGACCGCCGCCGAGGCCGCCGCTCAGGAAGCCTGGGAGGAGGCGGGGGTGCGTGGTGTGATCGCGCCTGAGCCCTTGGGCGCGTTCCACTACGACAAGCGGCTGAAGAACAATCGGCTCCAGCCCTGCGTGGTCGATCTGTTCCCGCTCGAGGTGACGGAGGAGGCGGACGCCTGGCCCGAGGCCGACGAACGTGAGCGCCGCTGGATGGCCCCTCGAGAGGCGGCGCCCCTGGTCGACGAGCCGGAGTTGACGGCGTTGATCGAGGCCTTCGGGGCCCTCAAGACCTAGCGCTTGCCGAACGGCGGCGCGCGACCTAACGGTGCAGGATCATTGGAGGGCGTCCCATGTTGCGTGTGCTGTTGATCGTAGCCGGCGCGATGGCCTTGGCCAGCCCGGCCCTGGCGCAGGACGACACCCAGCGCCGAACCGAATTGGCTCAGGAATATGTCCGACTGGTTCAGACCGACCAGTTGGGCAAGTTGATCCAGGAGGCCGTCGGCCAGCAAATGGCGGCTGACGGTGCGGCGACGGATGAGCAGCGCGACTTCATGCGTCGTCAGGGCGTGCCGGCGGTGCAGCGCATGGTCAATTCCGTGATGACCCAGATGGTCCCGGTCATGGCCGAGCTCCACAGCGAGGCGGAGCTGCAGGCCCTGGTCGACTTCTATTCCACGCCTCTGGGCCAGACCATCGCGACCAATCAACTCCAGGTCGGCATGCGACAGGAAGCCATCATGCAGGGCGCCTTGATCGAGATGATGACCTCGCTGATGGCGAAATACTGCGCTGAGTTCGACTGTGAGGCGCCCGGTGCCGCCAGGAACAGCAAGCCCGCCGGTTGATTTCCCGGCGCAAGCCTGTATAGAGCGCGCCTTCTTCGCTCCGGTCCGCCGGGGCGATGCCTGTCCGAGAACTTCGGGGCGTGGGGGTCACCCATGCCGTAACCAGCCAGGGAGCCCCCTGGTCGCCGAGGGGAGATGGGGATGCAGACGATCCCGCCTGTCGGCCCGGTTCCGGGATGGACGGGGATATCGGCTTCCTTCGGACAATCAAGACCGGCCCTGATCCGCTCGCGGCGACGCAAGCGTGTCCGGACCCCACGCCGTCGGGAATCGCCCCGGCGGCGAACGACTGACTGGAGACCGCAATGGACCGCGCACAAAAGGCCGAGTCGATCGAGACGCTCAAGGGCGTGTTCGCCGACGCCGGCGCCGTGGTCGTGACCCACAACCTGGGTCTGACCGTTGCGGACATGGAAGACCTGCGCGGCCGCCTCCGCAAGGAAGGCGGCGCGTTCAAGGTGGTCAAGAACCGCCTGGCGCTCAAGGCGCTCGAAGCCGAAGAGGGCAGCGACTACCACGGCCTGTTCAAGGGCCCCGTGGGCATCGCCTATGCGCCCGATCCGGTGACGGCCGCCAAGGTCACCGCCGACTTCGCCAAGGGCAACGACAAGTTCGTCGTCCAGGGCGGCTTCATGGGTGACAAGGTTCTGGACGCCGCCGGTGTTTCGACCCTGTCGAAACTGCCGTCGCTGGATCAGATCCGCGCCTCGCTGCTGGGCCTCATCAACGCCCCCGCGACCAAGATCGCCGGTGTCGTTCAGGCGCCCGCCGGCCAGCTGGCCCGGGTGTTCAACGCCTATGCCACCAAGGACGCGGCGTAACGCCCATCCATCTCCGCACTCCACTATCCAACCCAATCCTCCGAAGGAAACTATCCCATGGCTGACCTGTCCAAGATCGTCGAAGACCTGTCCAAACTGACCGTCCTCGAAGCCGCCGAACTGTCCAAGCTGCTGGAAGAAAAGTGGGGCGTTTCCGCCGCCGCTCCGGTGGCCATGGCCATGCCGGCCGGTGGCGGCGCCGCCGGCGGCGCGGCCGAGGCTGCTGAAGAGCAGACCGAATTCACCGTCGTCCTGCTGGACGGTGGCGACAAGAAGATCAACGTCATCAAGGAAGTCCGCGGCGTGCGTTCGGACCTCGGTCTGAAGGAAGCCAAGGACCTGGTCGAAGGCGCCCCGCAGAACGTCGTCGAGAACGTCTCCAAGCAGAACGCCGACGAAATCGCCAAGAAGCTGACCGAAGCCGGCGCCAAGGTCCAGGTCAAGTAAGACCCGGACTTGCCGCGCAAGCACAGAGACGGCCCCGGAGCGATCCGGGGCCGTTTTTGCGTCTGGAGACGGAAAGCGGACTGACGGCCTGGCTGATAAGGGTGGAAAGCGGACATGGGCGCTAAAGAAGGGCGACCCCGCCCGGCCCGCCTTCCCATCGCTTGGCTCGTTCCGCTGCCCCTGCGGTGTCTTCAGCGGGGACGCGGGTGATGAGGGGGCCGACATAGGGGTCGCGTGGGTCCCCGTGCGTGGGCAACTGCCAGCCTACGCTGCACGCGCGGCAGCTGTTCTTGTCTATCAGGACAGAGGGCGCGTGGTTCAAAGAGGGTTCGCCCGGCGGGGTGAACTGCTGGACCAAGACCGACGAACCTTGATCGAAGATTTCGAAACCGAGGTCTGACTGGAACGGATGGTGTTCAAACTGGGTAACGGCAGCCGTCGCCGTCGCCACGTAGTCACATCGCTGGACTTTAGGGCCAGTGCAGCCCGGCGAGGCATGGATCGCGCCTACAAGCAGAGCAAGCCCAGCCAGCACCGCGAAAATTGAAAACGCGCCGAAGCCTAATGGCAGCATACCGCCCGTTTTGAGCATCGTCGCCTCCCAACGGATCAGACGAAACCAGCAATCAGCAGCGAAGTCGAGATGTCCGCAACGGGTCGACAGCGGCTATCGGGACGCTCCCCGCAACCGGCTACGTCACGCCGCCTCGACCCCCGCCGCCCACGCGGCCGCTGTCGAGCCCCACCGCTACCGCCGCGTCATCGTCACCGCGCCGATGTGGCCGCCGAACGGCAGCAGTCGGACCCGGACGTTGGCCGAGCCCCTGAATCCCTGGGCCAGTCTTTCGGTGAGGGTGAAGGTCATCCTGGCCGAGCCCGAACTTGTGGGCATGACCACCACTAACTCTCCATTCCTCACCAGGCACTCGGCGGGTCTGGCGCGCAGCACGCAGGCGATCCGATCGCCGGACGCCGCCGTGATCTCGAGGGGAAGGTCGGGCCGGCCGCCCTCGGGCGCCTCGACGGTGATGCTCATGCCGCGCCGCTCGGCGGGCGTGATCGCCAGCGTCCACTCGCCGATCACGTCCCTGGCGGTCAGGGGTGCGGCCCCCTGCGCCAAGGCCGCGCCGCCCATGGCGGCCCACACCACGGCGGCCGCTCCGATTTCGAACCCAGTCGCCATGGTCGCCTCCACAAATCCGCGGGCCCCGAGCATCTAACGATTTCCGTTGGTTGACCCGTGAATTCTTTGACAGCATCGGCGCCTGGGGATCGACAGGGCGAAACGATCGCCGTCGGCCGTTCAAAGACCCTTGCTATGTCTGCCGGGACCGCTCACCGTCGCGTCTCGACCGGCCCGGGGGAGGGGCTCTCCATGTTTCGTATCGTCGCCACCGGCCTGACGGCCTTCATTCTTTGCGCCTGCGATCCCGTGGAGGAAACCGCCCCACCGGTCCCGGCTGAGGCGTCCGCCCCCGCGTCCGGCCCGACCCTGAGCGCCGACTTGCCGGCGGCCACCACCTGGCAGGCCACCCAGGATCGCTATCGCGGGATCGAAGCCCAACCGTCGGACCCGCTCGAGGCGATCGAGTGGCGGGCGGTCCAGTGCGAGCACATGGCGGGCGAATTCGGCGGCGACAATTCCGAACGCGACCAGCAGCTGAACGCCCGCATGGACGAGCTGCGCTGCGGCGACGAGCTTCTAGCCGACGCCCGAGCGCTGCGTGACGCCCGCGCGGACGATCCAGCGGTGGCGGCCCGCCTCGCGCCGGTCCTGGCGATCTACGAGCCCTGACGGCCGGACGGGGCCTGCGGCGTTCAGCCGGCGCCGAACACCTTTGCCGTCAGCCGCTCCAGGGCTTCGGCGTCCACGGCGTCGAAGGTCGCGTGCTTGGTTGAATCGACGTCCAGCACCGCGATCAGCCGACCGGCCGCGTCCGTGACCGGGACCACGATTTCGCTGTTCGAACGGCTGTCGCAGGCGATGTGGCCGGGAAAGGCGTGGACGTCCTCGACGACCTGGGTCTTCCGCGTCGCCGCCGCCGCGCCGCACACACCCCGGCCGAACGGAATGCGCAGGCAGCCCAAGGTGCCCTGATAGGGGCCGACCACCAGTTCGTCCCCCTTGGCCGGATCGACGACGTAGAAGCCCGTCCAGAAGTAGTCCGGGAAAGCGTCGTTGAGCATCGAGGCGACCGTGGCCATGCGCGCCGTCAGGTCGGGCTCGCCGTCCAGCACGGCCAGGATCTCCCCCTCGACCTCGGCATAGCGTTCCGCCTTGTCGGCGGGTCGGTCGTCGCGGATCACGTGGGCCATGGGCGCTCCTGAAGTCTGTCCGCTCAGATAGGGTGTCACCGAAGCTTCGTCGATGCGTCGCCCTGCCTGGGTTGCGCGCGGGGAGGGGGGCGGCTACCTCGACCCGGCGCCCGCCCGACGGCCGCAATATGTGGAGTGCGCCGTGACGGGCCCGATCTCAGCCAAGCTCGCCGGGGGCAAGAAGCTCCACGAAGGACCCGAGACCCCGGTCACCTTCATCGTCACCGCCTACAATATCGAAGACTATATCGACCGCGCCCTGTCGTCGGTGGTCGATCAGGGCATCGAGGGCGCCGAGATCATCGTCATCGACGACGGCTCTTCGGACTCAACCTTCGTGCGCGCCTGCCGCTTCCTGAAGGGCGAGCCCAAGTGCCGCGTGATCGCCCAGGAGAACGCCGGCCCGGGCGCGGCGCGAAATGTCGGCGTGGCCCAGGCCTCGGGCGACTACATCCTCTATCTGGATGGCGACGACTGGCTGGCGCCGGGGGCGGCCCGCGCGCTGCTGAACGCGGCGGAAAAGACCAAGGCCGACATCGTCCTGTCGAACCGTCGCCGTTACTGGGATCGCACGGGCAACTACACGACCAAGGCGATGTTCACCGCCGAGCAGGTGGGTAAGCCCGAGTCCATCGAGCGGATCCTCAACGTCATCGCCATCCACGGCAAGTTGTTCCGACGCCAGTTTCTGGTCAGGAACCAGATCGAATTCCCCGTGGGCATGACCAGCGAGGACTTCGTCTTCAGCTATCACACCTACGCCCTGGCCAAGACCGTCGCGACCCTGCCGCTGGTCACCTATTTCTATCGCAAGCGCCACGACCCGGAGAACCGCTCAATCACCCAGGGACGGCTCACCGAGACGAACCTGACCAGCCGCTTCCGCCAGATCGAACTGACCCAGGCGCTTGTCGCCCAGCACCGGATGAGCGAGCGTTTTCCGGACACCAGCTTGATCCGCATCGATTACGACCACCGGCTAATGCGTCACATCCATAGCTTGCCTGGCGCTGATCCGGCGACACGCGCCCGCGGCTTTGAGCTGGTGCGTGAGTTTCTGGGCAGGCACCGCGAGGCGGCCCTGGCTTCGGCCCGCAAGCCCACCCGCGACATCTATGAGCTTATCCTCGCCGGTCGCGACGAGGAGGCGATGCCTCTCATCGCCGACAGCTTCGCGAAGGCCCAGGCGGCCAAGGCCAAGTCATGACCGAGACCGATCCCATCCGCCTCTATTGGTGGGCCAAGAAGACCAATTTCGGTGACCTCATCGGTCCTTGGCTGGTCGAACTGATGACCGGGCGATCGACCGAAAACATCCGCCACCGAGCCGACAAGGACGGCATCACCGGATTGGCGACGGCGGGTTCGCTGGTCCATTCGCTGGACAGGCCCGGCCTAGAGATTTGGGGCGCGGGATCCATCTGCGCGCTCGGCGCTGACCATATGCGCGATCTCGCCGATAAAGAGCCGGCGCGAATCCACGCCGTGAGGGGCTGGAGAACCTTCAAGGAGTTGAGGAAGCTGGGCTGGACGGCCCCGCGGGTCTTCGGCGATCCGGCCAGCCTTCTACCGCGTTTCTACGCGCCACGGCTCCGCGAGGATTTGCGCGACAAGGTGGTGCTGGTCCCTCACTATTCGCACAAGCCGCTGTTCACGGGACTGGCGGATTCGCGCTTTCACACTGTCGAGGTTCAGGATCAGCCTGATGTTGTGGTCGATCAAATCGCCTCGGCCCAGTGTGTGCTGTCGACCTCGTTGCACGGCGTCATCGTGGCCCAGGCCTACGGCGTGCCCTGGGTCTGGCTGCGCATCAAGGAGGCGGGTCTGATCGGCGGCGACTTCAAGTTCGAGGACTATTTCACCACCATCGACCGCGACGGCGTGCGCGTGGCGACGCTCGACCCCGGCGCGATCAATGACCTGAATATCCGGGCCGTGTCCGAGTTCGCCTATCTGCCGAAACCCAAGCTGAACTTCGACGATCTGCTGGAGGCCTTCCCCTATCCGATCCGCGACGGGGCCTTGCTCTAGGCCAGCAGGGCCGCGACGCGAGGGTCGGCCAGCAGGGGCGCGGCCAGCCGCACCACCGCCTGTGGGTCCTCCAGACGCACCGCCGCCGTCTGATCGGCCACCACGAAGTCGGCGCGCGCCCGCGCGGGTTCGGTCAGCCGCTCGTGGCCGGGCCGCACGGTCAGCAGATACTGGTCGATCACCGACTGGGCTGTTCGCCCTCGCTCCACCTGGTCGCGCAGCAGCCGGCGGATGAAGCGGATGTCGGCGGGGGTGTCGACGAACACCTTGATGTCGAACAGCGCGGCCAGCTCGGGTGTGCACAGCAGGTGCGTCCCCTCCGCCACCACCAGATCGGCGGCGACGACGTTCTGGCCGCCCGGCTCGCGCCCGTGGGTGACGAAGGAATAGATCGGCGCGGTGATGTCGCGTCCCGCCTTCAGCGCCGCCATATCGCGGATCATCAGGTCATGGTCGCGCGCCGCCACGTCGTCGAAATCGAAGGTCGCCGCGTCGAACCCCGGCACCCTGGCCGAGTCCCGATAATACCAGTCCTCGCGCACCAGCACGGCGCGACCGGCGGGCAGGGCGGCGGCCAGGGTCTCGGCCAGGGTGCTCTTGCCCGACCCCGAGCCCCCGGTGATGGCGATGAGAAGCGGCATGTCGGCGTTCTATTCGTGCGCGCCGCCGGACGAAAGGCCGCATCGAAGCTGACCCCACGTCAGATTGCTAAACGCCGTTCACCCGCATAGCGTCGTCGCCAAGCGCCGAAACAGACGCACATGAGGGAACGATGCTGGGCTTGATGCAGGACTGGCCGCTGACGGTCGACCGGATACTCGATCACGCCAAGAACTGGCATGGCGAGCGCGAGGTGGTGACCCGATCGGTCGAGGGGCCAATCGAACGCACCACCTATGGCGAAATCCACCGCCGCGCGCGGCGGGTGTCCAGCGCCCTTTTGAATCTGGATGTGAAGCCCGGCGACCGCATCGCCACCCTGGCCTGGAACACGGCCGACCACATCGAGGCCTGGTACGGCATCATGGGCATCGGCGCGGTGTGTCACACCCTGAACCCGCGCCTGTTCCCCGAACAGCTGGTCTACATCATCAACCACGCCGAAGACCGGATCATCTTCGTCGACCTGACCTTCGTGCCACTGCTGAACGCCATCCTGCCGCATTGCCCGAAGGTGGAGCGGGTGGTGATCTTCACCGACCGCGCGCACATGCCCGAGACGCCGCTGCCGGTGGTCGACTGCTACGAGGAGCTGATCGAGGGCGCGTCCGAGGACGTCCAGTGGGGCGGCTTCTCGGAAGAGACCGCCTGCGGCCTCTGCTACACCTCGGGCACCACGGGGAACCCCAAGGGGGTGCTCTATTCGCACCGCTCCAACTTCATCCACACCCTGCTCGGCCTGCAGACCACCGTCATGGGCGCGACGCCCAAGGAGGTGATCCTGCCGGTGGTGCCGATGTTCCACGCCAACGCTTGGGGCATCGCCTTTGGCGGTCCGGCGGCGGGCTCCAAGCTGGTCATGCCGGGCGCCCGTATGGACGGCGAAGGCATCTATGAGCTGCTGGAGAGCGAAGGCGTCACCTTCTCAGCGGCCGTGCCGACGGTGTGGCAGGGCCTGCTGGGCCACGTCCGGCAGAACGGGCTGAAGTTCTCGACCCTGCGCCGCGTGCTGATCGGCGGCTCGGCCGTGCCGGAGAGCCTGATCCGCGCCTTCCACGACGAGTTCGACATCGAGGTCGTTCAGGGCTGGGGCATGACCGAGACCTCGCCGATCGGCACCCTGTCCAACCTGACCCCCGAGCTGGAAAGCCTGCCCTACGACGAGCAGATGAAGTGGCGGGTCAAACAGGGCGTGCCGCCGCTGGGCGTCGAGCTGAAACTCAAGAACTACGCCGGCCAGGAGATGCCGCGCGACGGCAAGACCTATGGCCGGCTGATGGTGCGCGGGCCCACGGTCGCCGGCGCCTATTTCAAGGGCGAGGGCGGCGAGATCCTCGACAACGAGGGCTTCTTCGACACCGGCGACGTGGCCACCATCGACGACCACGGCTTCATGCAGATCACCGACCGCGCCAAGGACGTGATCAAGTCGGGCGGCGAATGGATCAGCTCGATCGAGATCGAGAACATCGCCGTCGGCCACCCCAAGGCCGAGCTGGCCGCCGTCATCGGCGCCGCCCATCCCAAGTGGGACGAACGGCCCGTGCTGCTCGTCAAGCTCAAGGACGGCGAGACCGGCGACAAGGCCGAGCACCTCGACTTCCTCAAAGGCAAGATCGCCAAATGGTGGATGCCCGACGACGTCGTCTTCGTCGACGACATCCCGCTGGGCGCCACCGGCAAGATCGACAAGAAGGTGCTGCGCGAGCGGATGAAGGACTATCGTCTGCCGGAGGCCGGATGACGCAAGGCTCGTCAGCGTCGCCGTCCCGCGCGGCCCCGATGGCGTCCCGGGCGCTCCTGATCGTCGCCCTGCTGGGTCCGCTGGCGCTGGTGCTGGGCGTCTTCGGCGCGCGCTTTGGCGTGTGGAGCGCGGAATTCGGCTACCGGACGATCGGCCTGAACGCCGTCCTCGTGCTCAGCATTCTGGGCGGGCTTGCCGGCGCCGGCGGGGCGGTCATCGCCTGGCGCGGCGGCCAGCGCGTGATCGGCCTTGCCCTGGTGGCGGCCCTGATCGTCAATGTGGTGATCTATCTGTGGGTAGCGCAGGAGCGGAATGACCTGGCCACCAACCCGCCGGTCAGTCAGGCCGCCAGCGACTGGGCCGATCGCCCCGGCTTCTCCAGCGAGATCATGGCCGAGCGGCGCGGAGCCGGCGCCCAGCCGCTGCTGACCCAGGGCGACGCCGAGTGGTGTCCGGGCCTCGCCACCGTGCCTCGCCAGGCCGCGCCGGAGGAGGCGAGGGCGGCTCTGGAAGCGGCCAACCTCCAGGTGCTGGGCGTCAGCCCGTTCCGCGCCGAGGGCCGGACCTCCAGCTTCTGGTACGGCTTCGAGCAGGACGTGGTGATCCGCATCCGCCCGGGCGCTACCGATGTCCTTGTCGCCGGCCGCGAGGACCGCGCCGACGGCGGCGCCGCCTGCCGCACCGCCCTCGCCGTGGCCGAGGCGCTGGCGGAATAGGGCCTGATCCCGCATTCGGGGCGCTCGCGTCGCGCCACGCGGGGATCAGAGCCGACGCAGTGTCCGGATCTACGACCCCCCGGCCGGGCGCCTCATACTGCGACCATGGCCGCCGCTCGACAGCTCCCCCACAACGCCCGCCGCCCCACCGGCGAGGCGCCGCTGGACACTCAGATCAGGCATGAGTCTAACGTCGCCGCGCGTCTGTCTCCGCTTCCAACCATTGAAACCATTGAGAAACGTTTCGCGCCCGCACGTCGACGTTGGACTCTTGGACTCATTTTTTCTGGCGAGCGCGTAGTCTCAGGTAAGCCGCCACTTCGCATCCACGGTCGGCGCCGGCGTCGCTGTCACCCGCCCGTCCTCGACCAGCTTGATCAGATGGGCCAGCACCGACTGGCCGGCGGCGGGGACCAGCCGGGGATCAAGGCCGACATACATGGCCGCGACCATCTGCGGGATCGTGGTGTCTCCGGCGGCCAGGCGCTCCAGAATCTGCCGCTCGCGGTCCAGCCGGTGCGCCTTGTAGGCTTCGAGGAACGCGGCCGGATGCACCACCGGCGGCCCGTGCGTCGGCCACAGCACCGAGAAGTCGCCGGCGATCACCCGGTCCAGGCTGCGCATGTAATCGGCCATCGAGCCGTCCGGCGGCACGACCACGCTGGTCGACCAGCCCATCACGTGGTCGCCAACCAGCAGGGCGTTCTCCTGCGGCAGGACGAAGGCCAGATGGTTGGAGGCGTGGCCAGGCGTGGCCATGACCGTCAGCGACCAGTCCGGCCCGTTGATCGTCTCGCCGTCGCTCAGCACCCTGTCGGGCGGGAAGACCGCCGTCTCGTCCCAGCCCTCGCCGCCATTGCCCTCATTGGCCGAGGCGCTGGTGGGCCGGGCCGGAGGAGGCGCGGCCAGGATCGGCGCGCCGGTGCGTTGCTGCAGGGCCTTGGCCAGGGGCGAGTGGTCGGCATGGGTGTGGGTCAGCAGGATATGCGTCACCCGCTCGTCCTTCAGGGCCTCCATCAGTGCCGTCAGATGCGCCTCGTCGATCGGGCCGGGGTCGATCACCGCCACTTCGTCGTCGCCGACGATGAAGGTCGCCGTACCGGTGAAGGTGAAGGGGCCGGGATTGTTGCAGATCACCCGACGCAGGCGCGGCGACACCCGGTCGACCCGGCCGTACTCGAAATCGAACTCGCGGACGAAGGGGATCATGGCGCGACCCTTGCGGCCATCGGCCTCGAACAGGGCAGGGAAGGGCCGGAATGCGTCATTTCGACATCATCTCCATCTCCAACCGGCTGCAGCCGGTGGCGGCGGCCGTGCTGTGTCTCATGGCGGCGCAACTGATGGTCGCCTCCTGCACCCCGGAGCCCGCGCCTTACGCCACCCGCGTGGCGATCAGCCGCTAGAGCGGCAGGCCCGAAAGATCATAGCCCGCCGAGGCCGCCAGCGCACGGGCGTCGTCGGCCGAGATCGCGCCCGAAGCCGTGGCCGCCATGGCCCAGGCCGCCGTCGACCGCATGCCCGAGCGGCAGTACATCAGCGCCTTGCCGGAGTTCCTCGCCAGCAGGTCGCCGACCTGCGCGGCCTGGTCGGGCGTCGGACGACCCTGGATCGGAACCGCGGCATAGGCGACCCCGGCTTCGCGCGCCGCCGCCTCGATCTCGGCTCCCGTCGGCTGATCCGGCTGCTCGCCCTCGGGCCTGTTGTTGACGATCAGGGTCACGCCCCGATCGGCCGCCTCGGAAACATCGGCGGGCGTTAATTGAGGCGAGGCCCAGACATCATCGGTCAGAATGCGGAAATCGGTCATCGATCGCTCCTACTGGCGGCGCACGCGAACGGCCCGGCTGCCGTCGAACACCATCTGATAGCTGCCCAGCGCGGCGCGGCGGATGCGGACCGCCTCGCCTTCCCGATTGCGAAACCGCACCCGCCCGCTGTCGATCTGGCTCCAGGTCGAGCCATTGGCCAACCGGAAGGTCCATTTGCCGTCGCCGGCCTGACTGGCGCGCACCAAGGTCGTCTCGATGGCGTCGAGCCGCTCCTCGGTCTCGCCGCGCGTGATAAAGGACGGCATCGACGGCAGGTCGAAGCCAAACAGCTGGCGCCGGGTCTCACTGACCTGGGCGCGATCCACCACCACGACCTCGCCCTGGCGCTCGGCGGCGTCCAGCGCCTCGGAGGCGCGGTCATAGCAATCCAGCCGCGCCCCGGAGTCTGTCAGGCTGCGGCATTCGACCAGTTGGTTCAGCAACGCCGGCCGTTCGCTGGTCGCCTGGGCGGACGCCGCGCCTGCGGTGCTCATGGCCATCAGGGACGCGGCCACGGCCAGTCCGAAGCGGGGCGACGTCATATCCGTGTCTCCATAAGCCACGCCGAGGTTTCACCACACCGGGCGCCTTGGGCGCCGAGGTTTCACCACACCGGGCGCCTTGGCGCCAGATGCGACCGTTCGGTGATGGAGGCGTGGCGGGAATGCGACAGTTTGTCCGCGACCGTCGTCATCCGATCACATTTCCTTTGACCCTTTTCGCGACGCGGTGGCTAGTCAACCTGTGCCGGAATGCCGCAGGGGCGTGCCGGGGCGGTCGTATGACACAAAAATTCGCCGGCGGGGGGAGGTCCAGTTTTGGATTTCGTCGCCGGACTCAGGAGGACTAACTTTGAAAGTTCGCACCACTCGTGAGCGCCTGCTGGCCTCGACGATGATCGGCGGCATCGCGCTGGCCGCCATGGCCGCCACTCCGGCGCTCGCCCAGGACGCCGGCGAGCCCGAAGCCACCGAGCTCGAAGAGATCGTCGTCACCGGCACCCGCATCCCGCAGGCCAACCTGGTGACCACCAGCCCGGTTACCCAGGTCACGGGCGAGGACATCGACGTCGCCGGCGTGACCCGCGTCGAGGACCTGGTGACCCAGCTGCCGCAGGCCTTCGCCGCGCAGAACTCCACCGTCGCCAACGGCGCCACCGGCACCGCCACCGTGTCGCTTCGCGGTCTCGGCTCCGACCGCACCCTGGTGCTGATCGACGGTCGTCGCATGGGCTACGGCTCGCCGAACGACACCGCCGCCGACCTGAACCAGATCCCGGGTCAGCTGGTCGAGCGCGTTGAAGTCCTGACCGGTGGCGCCTCGGCCGTCTACGGGTCGGACGCCGTCGCCGGCGTCGTGAACTTCATCATGCGCAAGGACTACGAGGGCGTTCAGATCGACGCCCAGTACGGCTTCTACCGTCACGAAAACGACTATGACGGCAGCGGCAACCTGCGCAACGTCATCGCCGGTCGCGGCGAGACCAACCCCGATCAGTTCCGGTTGCCGGACGACACGGTGGTGGACGGCGAAAGCCGCGAAGTCACGCTGTCCATGGGCATCAACGCTCCCGACGGCCGTGGCAACATCACCGCCTACGCGGGTTATCGCGAAAACAACCCAGTCCTCCAGGGCTTCCGCGACTATTCGGCGTGCGCCCTCGGCGTGCCGGCCGGAACGCCGATCCCCAGCGTCGGCGACAATCACCAGTGCGGCGGGTCGGGCACATCGTTCCCGGGCCAGTTCACGGACTTCGCGAACTACAACTTCACCGTCGATCAGACGACCGGCGACTTCATCCCGTACAGCACCGCCGCGAACGCCTACAACTTCGGCCCGCTGAACTACTATCAGCGTCCTGACGAGCGCTACACTCTCGGCGCGTTCGGTCGTTACGAGTTCAACGAGCACGCCGAAGCGTTTGCCCAGCTGATGTTCACGGACTACTCGTCCGTGGCGCAGATCGCCCCCTCGGGCAGCTTCTACAACAACGGCACCATCGGCTGCGACAACCCGTTGCTGTCGGCGCAGCAGTCAGCCGCCATCGGTTGCAGCCCCGCCGACATCACCGCCGGCACCGACGTGCCCCTGTATATCGGTCGTCGTAACGTCGAGGGCGGCGGTCGTCAGGACTCGATCAACTATCAGTCCTACCGGATGGTTGTCGGCCTGCGCGGCCTGATCACCGAGGGCTGGAACTACGACATCGCGGCTCAGTACAGCCGCGTCGATCTGGACCGGGTCTATCTCAACGACTTTTCGGTTTCGCGTCTCGCCCGCGCGCTGGACGTGACATCCGTTGGTGGCGTGCCGACCTGTCGGTCGGTCATCGACGGCACCGATCCGGCGTGCGTGCCCTACGATCCGTTCTCGGTCGGCGGCATCACCCAGGAGCAGCTGGACTATCTCCAGATCCCGCTGATCCAGGCCGGTGAAACCACGCAGCAGATCGTGACCGCGGCCGTCACCGGCGACCTGGGCATGTATGGGTTCCAGTCGCCGTTCGCCAACAGCGGCGTTCAGGTCGCCTTCGGCGCCGAGTATCGTCGGGACGCTCTGGATTCGACCACGGACGCCGCCTTCGCCACCGGCGATGGCGCCGGTCAGGGCGGACCGACCATCGGCTTCGGCGGTTCGATCGACACCAAGGACGTCTTCGCCGAAGTCCAGATCCCCTTGGCCGAAGGTCAGGCCTGGGCTGACTACGCCTCGATCGACGCGGCCTATCGCCACTCGGAGTATTCGACCGGCATCGCCACCGACACCTACAAGGTCGGCGCCGACTACGCCCCGATCGAGGACATCCGTCTGCGGGCCAGCTACGCCCGCGCCGTCCGCGCTCCGAACGTGATCGAACTGTTCACGGCTCAGGGCTTCAACCTGTTCGACCTCGACGAGGATCCCTGCGGTCCGGCCCAAACGGCGACTCTGGCGCAGTGCGTCGCCACGGGTGTTCCCACCGATCGTTACGGCACTCCGGGTCTCGACAGCCCGGCCGGTCAGTACAACTTCCTGCAAGGGGGCAATCCCGAACTGGAAGCCGAAGAGTCCGACACCTACACCATGGGCGTTGTCTTCACGCCCAGCTTCCTGCCCGGCTTCAACGCCTCGGTGGACTACTTCGACATCTCGATCGATGGTCTGGTCTCGACGTTCGGTGCGCTCAACACGCTGAATGCCTGCTACGAAAACAACGACCAGACGGCGTGCGACCGCATCAACCGTAACCCCAATGGTCAGCTGTGGGTCGGCAGCGGCTTCGTCGAAGACCTGAACATCAACATCGGTAGCCTCGAGACCAAGGGCATCGACTTCAACGTCAACTACGGTCTGGACCTGGCCGACTTCGGCATGGACCGTTACGGCCAGCTGGCTCTGAACTTCTCGGCCACCCTGCTGGACGAGTATATCGTTGATGTGGGTGACGGCTCGACGATCTACGACTGCGTTGGCTTCTACGGAAACCAGTGCGGCCAGCCGACGCCGGAGTATCGTCACCGCGCGCGCCTGACCTGGGTGACCCCGTGGGCTGTCGACATTTCGGGTACGTGGCGCCACATGGGTGAAGCTGAGCTGTTCGTCCTGAACGGTGATGGCGGCAACCGGATCGACCGCTACTTCGACGCCGAGAACTACTTCGACCTCTCGGCGGCGTGGCAGATCCGCGACAACGTCAACTTCCGCATCGGTGTGAACAACGTGTTCGATAACGATCCGCCGCTGTCCTACAGCGTCGGCACCACCGGCAACGGCAACACCTATCCGCAGTCTTACGACGCCCTGGGCCAGTACTGGTTCTTCGGCCTGACCGCGGACTTCTAAAAACCGCGATCCTTTGGGGTCACGGAAAGGGCGGCGAGGCTTCGGCTTCGCCGCCTTTTTTCTTTGAGATCAGCGGCTTACCTATCTCGCGCCGAAGGTGCGCATGCTGGCGATCGCCATGACCGGCGCTCACGACGCCGTTGCGGCCGGGTGCGGTCAGGCGGCGTTGCGGCTCGCCGCGCCGGGGTCGTAGTTCAGGATCGGCGCCAGCCAGCGTTCGGCGGTGGCCACGTCCCAACCCTTGCGGCGCGCGTAGTCCTCGACCTGGTCGCGGTCGATCTTGCCGACGCCGAAATAGTGACTGCCCGGATGTCCGAAATAGAGCCCCGACACCGAAGCCGGCGGCGTCATGGCGAAGCTCTCGGTCAGTGCCATGCCGGCGTTCGCCTCCGCCTCCAATAGCCGGAACAGCGTCGCCTTTTCGGTATGGTCGGGCTGGGCCGGATAGCCGGGGGCGGGGCGGATGCCCTGATACCGCTCGGCGATCAGATCCTCGATCGCGGCCGCCTCGTTCGGCGCATAGCCCCACAGCGTGGCGCGCACCTCGCGGTGCAGCCGCTCGGCGAAGGCCTCGGCCAGCCGGTCGGCCAGGGCCGTGGCCATGATGGCGGAATAGTCGTCGCCCGCCGCCTTGAACTCGGCCGCCTTCTCCAGCTCGCCATGCCCGGCGGTGACGGCGAAGGCGCCGATCCAGTCGTCGCCGTCTTCCGCCACGAAGTCGGAGAGACACAGGTTGGGCTTGCCGTTGGACTTGGCGATCTGCTGGCGCAGGCCGTGGAACCGGGCCAGCTCCTCGGTCCGACCCTCGTCGGTCCAGACCACGATGTCGTCGCCGCGCGCATTGGCGGGCCAGAAGCCGACGACGCCGCGCGCCGTGAACCAGCGCTCCTCGACGATCCGCTTCAGCATGGCCTGCGCATCGGCGAAAAGGTCACGAGCCGCCTCGCCGACCACCTCGTCCTCCAGGATCAGCGGATAGCGGCCGGTCAACTCCCAGCTGGCGAAGAAGGGCGTCCAGTCGATGTGGTCGGCCAGATCCGAAAGGTCCCAGGCGTCGAACGCCCGCACGCCCAGGAACGACGGCCGGCCCGCCGGCGCCTGATCCTCGGTCGGCCGCCAGCGGTTGGCGCGGGCCTTTTCGAGCGGGGCGCGGGCCTTGTTGTCCTGCCCCCGGGCGTACTGCTCGCGGATGCGGACATAGTCGTCGCGCGTGGCCTGTTCGTTTCTGGCCTTGTCCGTCGGCGACAGCAGGCCGGACACCACCCCGACCGCGCGCGAGGCGTCGATCACATAGGTGGTCGAACCGCGCTGATAGGCCGGTTCGATCTTGACCGCCGTGTGGGTGCGGCTGGTGGTGGCGCCACCGATCAGCAGGGGACGGTCAAAGCCCCGCCGCTGCATCTCCGAGGCCACGAACACCATCTCGTCCAGGCTGGGGGTGATCAGGCCCGACAGTCCGATGACGTCGACGCCGTGGGCCTCGGCCTCGTCCAGAATGCGGTCGGCCGGGACCATGACGCCCAGGTCGATGACCTCGTAGTTGTTACACTGCAGCACGACGCCGACGATGTTCTTGCCGATGTCGTGGACGTCGCCCTTGACCGTGGCCATCAGGATCTTGCCGGCCTGACGTCGCGGGTGCTGGGCCTTTTCGGCCTCCATATGGGGTTCCAGCCAGGCCACGGCCTGCTTCATCACCCGCGCCGACTTCACCACCTGGGGCAGGAACATCTTGCCCGCGCCGAACAGGTCGCCGACCACATTCATCCCGTCCATCAACGGCCCCTCGATGACGTGCAGCGGCCGCTCGGCCGCCAGCCGCGCCTCCTCGGTGTCGGCCTCGATGAACTCGGTGATGCCGTGGACCAGGGCGTGCTCGATCCGCTTGCCGACCGGGGCCTCGCGCCATCTCAGGTCGACGACCCGCGCCTGGCCCTTCTCGCCCTTGTAGCGGGGCGCCAGGTCCACCAGCCGCTCGGTGTTGGACACATTGGTCCGCTGCGGCCGGTTCAGGATGACGTCCTCGACGGCCTCCCGCAGCTCCGGGTCGATGTCGTCATAGACCGGCAGGTCGCCGGCGTTGACGATGCCCATGTCCATGCCCGCGGCGATGGCGTGGAACAGGAACACGCTGTGGATCGCCCGCCGCACCGGCTCGTTGCCGCGAAAGCTGAACGACACGTTCGACACGCCGCCCGACACATGGGCGTGAGGCAGGGTCTGGCGGATCGCCCGCGTCGCCTCGATGAAGTCGACGGCGTAGTTGTCGTGCTCCTCGATCCCCGTCGCCACGGCGAAGATGTTGGGGTCGAAGATGATGTCCTCGGGCGGAAATCCGACCTCGTCCACCAGGATGCGATAGGCGCGGGTGCAGATCTCGATCTTGCGTGCGGCCGTGTCGGCCTGCCCCTGTTCGTCGAAGGCCATCACCACCACGGCGGCGCCATAGCGCAGGCAGTTGACGGCCTGTTCGCGGAACTCGGCCTCGCCCGCCTTCATCGAGATGGAATTGACGATCGGCTTGCCCTGGACGCACTTCAGCCCCGCCTCGATCACCTCCCATTTGGAGCTGTCGATCATGATCGGCACGCGGGCGATGTCGGGCTCGGCGGCGATCAGGTTCAGGAAGGTTGTCATGGCCCGGGCGCCGTCCAGCAGCCCCTCGTCCATGTTGACGTCGATGACCTGGGCGCCCGCCTCGACCTGCTGGCGCGCGACGGACAGGGCGGCGGCGTAATCGCCCTCGACGATCAGCTTCCGGAACTTGGCCGAGCCGGTGACATTGGTCCGCTCGCCGACGTTGATGAAGCTGGGACGCATCTTGGTCAGTACTCCCATTGCCGATCGGCAATGCGGTGTTTCGATGCGTAGTGCGCGCGATTGGTGAACTGCAGCATCAAAGCGGTGACAGCGGTTGATACGAGCCCACGCGAATTGACTTCCACCTTCTCGCCATTCTCTTTGACGTAGGGCTTCGCGCTAAACGTTAGCGCTTTAGCAAGCGCGGTGATTTTCGTATCATCGAACGAGCAATGGACGCGGTGCGCAAACTCGTTCCGAATTTTCCGCAGACGTTCACACTCGGCATGTTCAGTCTCGGAAAGCACTCCGATTGCCCGTGCGATCGCAATTCGAGCCGAGAAGGTGCCCAAGGGCGCGCTAAACCCTTCAATCAGTTTCTCAACGGCAGGAACATCGAGGAGCCGAGCACGGATTGCTTCAGCCAACTGGTTATCGATGAAGCTGCACGCCACCAGAACCAAGCCCCGATCGCTTTCACGGTTGAGTTCAGGGAGTACTGCGGAAAAAGCTTCCAGATGGGGCGGAGGCCAATCGCTTCGAGGGGTCATGCCACCGCCTCGAACGGCTCAAGTCCCGACAGACGCATGGCCGTCGGACGCACCGGGATCGCGCGCGGCTCGACCCCCGCCACGCCCTGGGCCACACAGGCGATGTGCTCCGGCGTCGTGCCGCAACAGCCGCCAACGATATTGACCAGGCCGGACGTCGCCCATTCCTCGATGAAGTGGGCGGTTTCGTGGGGTTGTTCGTCGTACTGGCCCATGGCGTTGGGCAGGCCGGCGTTGGGATAGGCGGCGACCAGGGTGTCGGCCACCCGCGCCAGCTCGGCCACATGCGGCCGCATCAGGTCGGCGCCCAGCGCGCAGTTGAACCCGACCGCGAACGGCTTGGCGTGGCGCACGCTGTTCCAGAAGGCCTCGGCGGTCTGGCCAGACAGGGTGCGGCCGGAGCGGTCGGTAATGGTGCCGCTGATCCACAGGGGCAGGGGCTCATAGCCCTCGTCTTCCAGGTCCAGGATGGCCTTGATCGCCGCCTTGCAGTTCAGGGTGTCGAACACCGTCTCGATCAGGAACAGATCGACCCCGCCCTGATGCAGCGCCCGGGCCTGCTGGCTGTAGGCGGCATAGACCTCATCATACGAAACGGCGCGAAAGCCGGGGTCGTTCACGTCCGGGCTGATCGACAGGGTGCGGTTCGTCGGGCCGATGGCGCCGGCGACGAACCGGGGTTTGTGCGGCTCCTTCGCGGTCCAGCGGTCGGCGACCTCGCGCGCGATCCGGGCGCCCTCGACGTTCAGGTCATGGACCGCGTCCTCCAGCCCATAGTCGGCCTGGGCGATCGTCGTGGACGAGAAGGTGTTGGTCTCGGAGATGTCGGCGCCCGAGGCGTAGTAGAGGTCGTGCAGGTCCGCGACGATGTCGGGCCGGGTCAGGATCAGGGTGTCATTGTTGCCCTTCTGCGGAAGGGGCCGCTCGGCGAACCGCTCGCCGCGAAAGTCGGCCTCGGACAGCGCGCGCCGCTGGATCATCACCCCCCAGGCGCCGTCCAGCACCAGGATGCGCTCGCGCGCGGCGGCATGCAGGGCGGCGATGCGTTCGGTGCGGGTCATGGGGCGGCCCTGTGCTCGCGCACCCCCAGCACCCGGCAGATGGCGTAGACCAGGCCCGCCCGGTTCAGGGTGTAGAAGTGGAAATCCTGAAAACCCTCCTCCTGCAGCCGCGCGCAGGTTTCGGCGGCGATCGAGGCCGCCAGCAGGCGCCGGGTGTCGGGATCGTCGTCCAGCCCCTCGAAATGCGCCGAAAGCCAATCGGGCACACTGGCTCCGCACGCCCCGCACATCCGCTTCAGTCCGGCGAAATTGGTCACCGGCATGATCCCGGGGATCAGCGGGATCTCGATCCCCGCCGCCCGCACCCGGTCGCGAAAGCGCAGAAAGGCGTCGATGTCGAAGAAGAACTGGCTGACGGCCCGCGTGGCCCCGGCGTCCACCTTGGCCTTCAGCACCTCGATGTCGTGGTCCAGCGACGGGCTCTCGGGATGCCGTTCGGGATAGACGCCGACGGTCACGTCGAACCCGCCGGCCCGGCTGATGGCGGCGGTCAATTCGGTAGCGTTGGCGTAGCCGTCCTCGCGCGGGCGATAAACGCCGCCGATGCCGGCGCCATCCGGCGGATCGCCACGCAGGGCCACGATGTGGTCGACGCCGATGGCCTTGTAGCCGGCGATGACCTCATCGACCTCGTCGCGGCTGGCCTCAACGCAGGTCAGGTGGGCGGCGGGGCGCAGGCTGGTTTCGGCGATGATCCGCTGGACCGTCCTGTGGGTCCGCTCCCGCGTCGAGCCGCCCGCGCCATAGGTCACCGACACGAACGCCGGATTGAGCGGCGCGAGCCGGCGGATGGATTGCCACAGCCGGTCCTCAGCCTCGTCGGTCTTGGGCGGGAAGAATTCGAACGAAACCCGCACCGGCTCATGGTTAGACCCCGCCCGCGCCACCGGCCCGAGCGGCGACAGCAAGAGGGCGCGGGCCTGGGCCAAGGTCGGTCCCACGGGGGAGGCGAGGGGGATCGACATCAGGCCACGCCTCTCGCTTCGACGACCGCTCGGCGCGCGGTCCACAGGGTCACGGTCAGGCCGTCATGGTCGGGGGGCAGGGCCACGGGCGCGGCCGGGGTCAACCCGGCCTCGCGCAGCCACTCGCCGATCTCGGCGTCGGTGAAGCCCAGCCGGCGATGCTGATGCTCCTCGCGCAGCCGCTCGTGGTCGTGGGGCGCGAAGTCGGCGATCAGGATGCGGCCGCCGGGCGCCACCAGCCGCGTCGCCTCGGCCACGGCGGAGGCCGGATCGGACAGATAGTGCAGCACCTGATGCACGATCACCAGTTCGGCGCTCTGGGCCGGCAGGCGGGTGGCGAAGATGTCGCCGTGGCGCAGTTCGACCTTCTCCAGCCCCGCCCGCGACACGTTGGAGCGGGCGATGTTGAGCATGTTCTGGCTGAGGTCCAGGCCGATCGCCACCCGCGCCCGCTTGCCCACCAGGGTCAGCATCCGCCCCGAGCCGGTGCCCAGATCGACCACCCGGTCGAACGGACCGGGTCCGATCAGCCGGTCGATGGCCGCCTCGACCGCGGTTTCGGAGACATAGAGGCTGCGAATCCGGTCCCACTGCGGCGCCACGCGCTCGAAATAGGCCTCGGCCTCGACCTCGCGCTCCTTGCGCACCTGCTCCAGCCGCTGGTGGTCGCGGTCGAAGGCGTCGTCCTCGATCAAATCGAGAGCCGTCTCGACCAGCCGCCGCGCGGCGGCCTCCGACGACAGGCGATAGAAGACCCGCGCCCCGTCCGGAAACCGTTCGATCAGCCCGGCGTCGGCCATCAGCTTCAGGTGTCGCGACACGCGCGGCTGGCTCTGCTCCAGAATGCCGGATAGCTCCATCACCGACAGTTCGTCGGCCGCCAGCAGCGACAGCACCCTCAGGCGCGTCGGCTCCCCCGCCGCGCGCAATGCCTCGATCGCCTGGTCCGCGCTGAAACTCATCGGATCATATAAGGATATCCTTATATGATTATGCAAGCGGAAATGAGGGCGTCAGCGCGCCTCGGTCACCAGATCCCGACCCGCGAAATGGGCCTCCAGGTTCGCCAGCAACAGCCGCAGCATGGCTTGCACCGCCTGATCGGTCGCGCCGGCGGTGTGCGGCGTCAGGACGGTGTTGGGGACATCGGCCCAGCGCGCGGGATCGGTCGGTTCCTCGGCGAAGACATCCAGCGCCGCCGCCCCGAGCTTGCCGGATTTCAGCGCCGTAATCAGGGCGTCCTCGTCGATCAACTGGCCGCGCGCCACATTGACCAGCAGACCGTCCGAGCCCAGCGCCTCGATCACCTCGGCCGAGATCAGCCCGCGATTGGTCTCATCCGCGCGGCAGGCCACCACCAGAATGTCGGACCATCTGGCCAAATCCATCAGGCTGTCGGTGCGGGGCCAGTCGGCGGCCTTGTCGCGCGGCGCCCACCAGGCCACGTCCATGCCGAAGACTTCGGCCCGGCGCGCCACCGCCTCGCCGATCGAGCCCAGACCGACGATGCCGACCCGCTTGCCACGCAGCGACGGCGACAGGCTCTTGGCCTCAGGTGTCCAGCCGCCAGCGCGCAGTGACCGGTCGCCCTGGACGATGTTACGCACCGACCCCAGGATCAGACCCATCGCATGGTCGGCCACGTCCTCGTGATTGACCCCCGGCGCATGGCTGACCTTCAGGCCCCGTTCGCGGCACCAGTCGACATCGATGCCGTCGTGGCCCGAGGTGAAACAGGCGATCAGCTCCAGCCGGGGCAAGCCCTCGACCAGAACCGAATCCAGCGGGAACTCCCCCGCGACGATCAGGGCGCGAACGGCGTCCCGCGCCTCGATCGGCGGACCCTCCCACAGGCGAAAGACGTCGTAAGTCGGTTCCAGAAACACCGACAGCGGCGCCAGATGACGCTGGACGATCAGAACGGCGGGACGGCTCATGACCCGAAGGCGTCGCGCCTCCGGGCCCGGCCGTCAAGCCTGGCCTACCAGGCCCAGTTGTCGTGGTCGCGCTGGTCGCCCTGAAGCCGCAGCAGGAAATCGGAGCTGCCGTCGCCGTCAATGTCGAGGTTCAGGAAGGTGACGCCGCCCTGATAGGTCAGGGTCGCCTGTCCGGCCTGGCCCGAGAAGGCGTCGACCAGGGCGAAGGCTTGGTCGCCGCCGCGGGTGGTGTCGGCATCGATGCGGCTGAGATCGATCCGATCCTCGTCGGCCAGATCGGTGATGCGGTCCGACAGGGCCACGGACGAGTCCTGGATCGACCGGAACACGAAGGTATCGCCCCCGGAGCCGCCGGTCAGCTGGTCCTGGCCGCGGCCGCCGATCAGGGTGTCGCGCCCACCGCCGCCGGACAGGACATTGAAGCCATCCGAGCCGGTGATGACATTGTCCAGGCTGTTGCCGATGCCATAGGTCGCCGAACCGGTCAGGGTCAGGTCTTCGACATAGACGCGGGCCAGGTTCAGATTGACCGAGGTGATGATGTGGTCGCGGCCTTCGCCCCGGTTCTCCCAGACCCGGTCCGAGGCGTGATCGACATAATAGGTGTCGTCGCCGCGCCCGCCGGCCATCTGGTCGGCGCCGCCGCGCCCGTCCAGGATGTTGTCGCCGGAATTGCCGACCAGCCGGTTGGCCTGGCTGTTGCCGATCGCGTCGATGTCGCCGGAGCCGGTCAGGACCAGCCGCTCGACATAGGTCCCGGCCAGGTCATAGCTGACCGAGGAACGGATTTCGTCGAAGCCTTCGCGGTTGTTCTCCACCACCACGTCGTCGCGATGATCGACGATGTAGATGTCGTCGCCCTTGCCGCCCTCCATGAAGTCGGCGCCGCCGCGACCGTCGAGGATGTTGTCGCCCGCGTTGCCGGTGAGGATGTTCTGCAGGCTGTTGCCCGTGGCGTTGATGTTCGCCGAGCCGCGCAGCGTGAGATCCTCGACATTGGCGCCCAGGGTGTAGCTGATGGTCGCCTCGACCAGATCGAAGCCCTCGCCGCCGTGCTCCAGAATCCGGTCACCGGCGTTGTCGACCACATAGACGTCGTTGCCGCGTCCGCCTTCCAGCCAATCGGCGCCCGTGCCGCCGTCCAGCCAGTCGTCGCCGTCGCCACCGAGCAGGGTGTCGTCGCCCCCGAAGCCGAACATGTAGTCGTCGCCGCCATAAGCGTTCAGCCAGTCGTCGTAGCGTCCGCCATAGAAGTCGTCATCGCCGCTGAACATGGCGACATAGGCGTTCTCGCGCGCGTTCTTGTCCGCCCAGCGGAAATAGTCCTCGGCGTCGAGGTTCAGCCCGGTGATCGAGAAATCCAGCTCGTCGTAATAGCTGCTCTCGATCTCGAAGATGCGGCCGTAAACGTTGCCGTACCAGTCGTAGTCGAAGTCGCCGTAATAGTCGGTGTAGTCGCCGGGCGCGTGCTTGACCTCGATGTGGTCGTCGCCCCACCAGGTGTCCGGTCCGATCAGGTCGCGCAGGTCCAGCGTGCGCATGTCGAGACGGAAATTGTCGCCAACGGTCAGGACGGCCATCGAACCACTCCAGTAATCCCTGCGGGGGCGATGCGCCTCCCGATTGTGGGATCAGGACAGGGTTTCCAGCCTGAACGCGATCTGAACGACCCTGTCAGGTGGGCGCGTTCAGCCGCCCACGCGAGGGTCGAACGCCACCTGGATCAGACGCCCCGGGTCGGGCAGCGGGAAGGCCGGCGCGGTCACGGAGGGCGTCGTGGCGTCAAGGCTGGCGGGGATCAGCCGGGCGTCTCCGGCGACGGCGCCCAGGGTGTTCAGCGATCCGCCCAGCAGGCGCTGGTAGATCCAGTAGGCCGCCATCACGTCTTCGACATACTGGCGGGCCTGGGGCACATCGATGGTCTCAATCAGCAGCAGGGGATCGGCGTCCGGGCCCAGCTTGCGCAGCGCGCCCAGCATCGGTCCCGGCCCGGCGTTATAGCTGGCCACGGCGCGCAGGACGTCGCCCTGGAAGGCGTTCATATCCAGCATCTTGCGAATATAGGCCTGCCCCAGCCGCATGTTGACCGCCGGATTCCACAGCCTTTGCGGATCGGAGGCGAAACCTGAATCGCCGGCGAGCTCGGCGGCGGTGGTGGGCATCACCTGCATGATCCCATAGGCGCCGACCGAGCTGCGCGCCTCGGCGTTGAAGCCGCTTTCCTTGCGGGCCAGGGCGTAGACCAAGGCGCGTTCGATGACGAAACCACCCTCGGGCTCCAGCGCCGGCAAGGGGAAGTCATTGGCGTCGATGCGGCGGGCGTCGTCGCGCGGCCCGGCGACGCGGGCTCCGAGCGTGCGGGCCAGGCCGATCCACAGGCGACGCGCGTCCTCCCCCACGGCGGTGCGCAGGCCTCGTTTGAGACCGTCGCGCGCGTCCTCGGTCCGGCCGACCTCGGCGAAGGCCAGGGTCAGGCGGGCCTGCTGGTCGGATTGCAGGAAGGCGTTCAACTCGCCATTGGCGACCGCCGGGCCGACGTCGGACGGGCCGCCGGTGAAGGTCTGGGAGGCCTGGGCGAGGTAGGGCTGGGGCCCGTCATTGTGAATGGTGGGCTCGCGACCCAGCTGGGCCAGGGCGATCTGGCCATAGAAGCTGGCCGGCCACTGGGCTGCGTGTTCGAGATAGGGCTGGACCTTGTCGGGACGGCCCGCCGCGGCGGCCGCCTTCGACGCCCAGACCCCGGCGCCGGCGCGGACCCAGGCGTCCTCGGTCGGGTCGTGGGCGACGCGCTCGAAGGCGTCCAGCGCCCGGCCCGGATCGTTCTGGCGCCAGGCGCTCAGACCCGCCGTCCACCAGTCGCCAATCGACACGCCCAGTCGGTAGGCCTCGGCCAGGTCGTTGTTGTTATAGGCGATGCGCGCGGCCTTCGGCCCCATTTCCTCGGGCGACTGGTCGGCTGCGGCCTGGACGCTGGCCCAGGTGCGGGCCACGGCGTTGCCGCCGGGCCGACGCGGCTCGGGCGCGCCGTCGGGACGGCGACGCATGGCCAGGGCGTAGACACGGTCGGCCGAGGGGAGGTCGGCATATTGCTCCAGCCAGGCGCTCAGCTCTTCGTAGGTGGCGGTATGGCTGGGATGAAACAGGGCCTCGAATTCGATCAGGCCCACCAGGATGCGGTCGGACGCCCCCCGCGCGCTGGCCCGCGCCTCGTCGATCTGGCCGCGACGCAGGGCGTCGAAGGCGTTGGTGTAGCTGAGCCGATCGGCGGCGGAGAGGGCGGTCACCGGCGCGTCGTTGGCGGCGGCCGAAACGGAGGCGCCGGCGGTAGCGGTCAGGGCGGCGTCGAGTGTGGAACGAACCTCGCTCTCGATCGCTTCCTCAACCTCGATGGCCATGACGGGCGTCGCCAGGGCGGCGCCGACGGCGGCCAGAATCGCGATGGCGGGCGCGGATAGCGCGCGGCGTCGTCTCAAGCTCATGGGCGGCGGCCCCCTCGTTCGGCGCAGTCGTCCGGTCTCGACTCCGGAACGCGGCGCGACTGTTACGATCGGTCGTCTGTCGTGAAGACTGCCAGAATCAGGACTCGCCTTCAAGGCGAGCCGAGAGCGCGAGCATGTCCGACCATGCTTGACGTTTCCTTAGCGGCTGCCTCAGCAGGAAGGCCGGATGCAGCGTGGCCAGCGCGGGCGCGGAAATATCGCCTTCGGCCAGCCGCCATTCCCGCCACTGACCCCGCAGCTTCAAAATCCCGTCATCGGTCTGGAGCACGCTCTTGGCCGCCGCCGCGCCGATCAACAGCACCGCCTTTGGCCGCAGCAGCGCCAGGGTCCGCTCGACAAAGGGCGCGCACACCGCCTGCTCCTCCGGGGTCGGCGTGCGGTTGCCGGGCGGCCGCCAGAAGACGGTGTTGGTGATGAACACCCGATCGGTCAGGCCGGCGGCGGCGAACATCCGGTCCAGCAGCCGGCCGGCTTCGCCCATGAACGGCTGGCCCCGCGCGTCCTCCTCGGCGCCCGGCCCCTCGCCGATGGCCAGGATCGGCGCGGTCGGATTTCCGCGCGCGAACACCGCCTGACGCGCCCCTTGGGTGCGCAGGCCGCAACCCTCGAAAGCGGCGATGGCCTCGCCCAGCGCCTCCAGACTGTCGGCGGCGGCGGCCAGGCGGCGGGCCTCGGCGACGGCGGCGGCGATGTCGCCGGACGCGACCGGCGCCTGGACCGAGGCCACGGCCTTCAGCGTGGCCTGGCGCGGCGCGGGCGGCGGCAGGCGGGTGCGATCGACCGGCGCGTCGTCGAAACAGGCGTCGACGCCCGCCTCGGCCCAGAAGGCGAGCAGGCTTTCGGCGGCGCGACTGTCGAGACCCGGTGTCATGAACAATCCCGGCATAAGCCTTGACCGGCCCCGCGTCACCTCGGGATAAGCGGGGACAGAAAATCCACACCGACGATGGGGCGATCAGGCATGGCCGAGGAAGCGATCGAGGGCGGGGCCGCGAGCCCGCGCCAGGAAGCGATCATCGACAACCTGCCGCCTGCGGAGGCGCTGGAGGGCGTCGAACGCGAAGTCATGGAGTATGACGTCGTCATCGTCGGGGCAGGGCCGGCCGGGCTCGCCTCCGCCATTCGCCTGAAGCAGCGCGCTGAAAAAGACGGTCGCGAGCTCTCGGTCGCCGTGCTGGAAAAGTCGGCCGAGATCGGCGGGCATATCCTGTCCGGCGCCGTGATCGATCCGGCCGGCCTGAGCGAACTCTTCCCCGACTGGAAGGAGCGCGGCGCGCCGCTGGACACGCCGGTGACCAAAGACCGCTTCCTGGTGCTGGGCCCGGCCGGACAGCTGGACATCAGCCTGCTGCCCCAGCCCGGCTATATGAAGAACCACGGCTGCTACGCCGGCTCGCTGGCCAACCTGTGCCGCTGGCTGGGTGAGCAGGCCGAGGCGCTGGGCGTCGAGGTCTATCCCGGCATGGCCGCCAGCCATGTCGTCTGGGAGGAAGACACCGGGCGCGTGAAGGGCGTTGTCGCCGGCGTCTTCGGCATCGATCGCGAGGGCAAGCCGACCGGCGAGTTCCAACCGGGCATCGAGCTGCACGGCAAATACGTCTTCATCGCCGAGGGCGTGCGCGGCTCGCTGGCCAAGACCATCATGGCCCGCCACAACCTGTGCGACGACGCCGAACCGCAAAAGTTCGGCATCGGGCTGAAAGAGCTGTGGCAGGTGCCGCCCGAGAAATTCCAGCCGGGCCTGGTTCAGCACACCCTGGGCTGGCCCCTCGACGACAAGACCGGCGGCGGGTCGTTCCTGTATCACTTCGGCGACCATCAGGTGGCGATCGGCTTCGTGGTGCACCTGAACTACAAGAACCCCTATCTTTCGCCCTTCGACGAGTTCCAGCGGTTCAAGCACCACCCGGCCATCGCCGAGCATCTGGAGGGCGGCACGCGGATCGCCTATGGCGCGCGGGCGATCACCGAGGGCGGCTATCAGTCGGTGCCGAAACTGGCCTTCCCCGGCGGGGCGCTGCTGGGCTGTTCGGCGGGCTTCGTCAACGTGCCGAGGATCAAGGGCAGCCACAACGCCGTGCGTTCGGGCATCCTCGCCGCCGACGCCGCTTTCGAGGCGCTCGGGGCCGGTCGCGAGGGTAATGTCCTCACCGAATACCAGACCGCCTATGAGGCCTCCTCGATCGCGGCCGAGCTGAAGCTGGTGCGGAACGTAAAGCCGCTGCTGGCCAAATTCGGCAACACGCTCGGCACCCTGCTGGGCGGGATCGAGATGCAGATCACCCAGCTGTTCGGCGGCTGGTCGCCCTGGGGCACGCTGAAGCATGGCAAGACGGACGCCGCCTCGACCGAACCGGCAGCCCAGCACCAGCCGATCGCCTATCCCAAGCCGGACGGCAAACTCAGCTTCGACAAGCTGTCCAGCGTGTTCGTTTCGAACACCAACCACGCCGAGGACCAGCCGGCCCACCTCAAGTTGCTGGACCCGACCGTGCCGATTCGGGTGAACCTGCCGAAGTACGGCGAGCCGGCGCGGCTCTACTGCCCGGCCGGGGTCTATGAGGTGGTCTATGGCGACGAGGCGGCGAAGACCGATCCGCGCTTCGTCATCAACGCCCAGAACTGCGTCCACTGCAAAACCTGCGACATCAAGGATCCGTCGCAGAACATCGTGTGGACCACGCCGGAAGGCGGCGGCGGCCCGAACTATCCGAACATGTGAGGGTTCAGGCCGACGGCCGGAACTCCACCACCACCGGCCGGTGGTCGCTGCCTGTCGGCAGGCCCAGGCGGCGATCGACCGCGACCAGATCGGGCGTGTGATAGACCTGATCGATGGTGATCCTCAGCGGCGCGGGCAGACTGACCGGCCAGGTGCCGGGATAGCCGCCGGCGGAGGTCAGCCCGCCCTCGGAGCGCATCTTGCGGCCGATGCGGCCCGCGACCGTCGCGTTGAAGTCGCCGGCGATCACCACCGGTCCCTCCAGCGCGGCCGTGCGCGTCAGAAGGGCGTCGGCCTGGTTGATCTGTCCCCACTGATACTGGAACGGCCAGGGCCGGGTCAGGTGCGCCCCCACGACGGTGACGGGGCCCATCGGCGTCTCGACGCGGGCCACGGCGGTTTCGATATTGCGGCCGTCGCCGTCCAGCGGGGTCAGCGGCAGACGCGAGGCGATGACGCTGCGCACCGGGCCGCCGGCGCCGCGCCCGTGGCGGCGGGTGACGGCGCGATGCGGATAGCCGGCCAGCAGGTCGTCGATCGCGCCATTCGCCGCGTCGCCGAATTCGATCAACACCAGGACATCGGCGTCGGCCGCCTCGATCGAGCGCCGCATGGCGGCGACGTCGTCGTTCCGGGCCCAAAGATTGGCGGAGTAAAGCGTGAAGCCCGGGCGGGCGCCGGCGCCGGCGCGGCCCTGGGCCGGGAACCACTGCGGCTGCAGGGCCAGCAGCAGCAGCCCCGCGACCACGCCCGCGAACGCCGCCGCCGGCCACAGGCGCAACAGGCATAGGGCCAGCAAGAGGGCGACGGTCGCGCCCAGGGCCGGGGCCGGGAACTGCGTCAGGATGTCCGGCCAGCGATGGCCGTGTCCGATCAGAGACGCCAGCGCTACCGCGAGCGGCGCGCACAGGGTCAGGGCGGCGACGATGTTGGCGGCGGTCCTCAGCATTCACCGGCGATAGCGCGTCCGGGCCTCGCGCGGGAGAGGCTTGTGAACCAATGGCGACGCTTGGCCGTTTGGGTGACGCGGCGTCGGGCCGGGGACAGCGACAGACGGGCATGGCCAGGACGCGCGGGGACATCGAGAAAATTCGCGGCCGGGTCGATCGAATCAAACGGCTGTCTGACCGCGTGGTCGGCGTCGGCCCGTTCGGCGTCGGCCTGGACGGAGTCATGGCCTGGATTCCCGTGGCGGGCCCGGTCTACAGCGCCGGGGCCGCCGCCTACATGTTCTGGAACGCCTTCGAGGCTAAGGCGCCGCCCAAGGTGCTGGCCCGCATGGCGGGGTATCTGCTGCTGGACACCGCCTCCAGCGGAGTGTGGGGCATCGGCTCGGCGGTCGACTTCTTCTTCCCCGGGCATCTGATGGCGGGCAAGGCCCTGCTGAAACACATAGACGCCGGCCATTATGTCGAGGCGTCGGAGGCTCAGGCCAAGCTGTCGGGCGAGCACGAGCGGCATCTCGGAGAGATGCGTGCGGCGGGCAAGACGCGGCTGGACTATCTGCATGACTGACGCCGCCATGACCCGCGAGAGCTTGGCCCAGGCCCTGACCCGCGTGGGGCAGGGGGATCGATCGGCATTCGAGACGGTCTATCGCGCCACCTCGGCGAAGCTGATGGGCGTGGCGCTGCGTATCTTGCACGATCGAGCCTTGGCCGAGGATGTCGTGCAGGAAACCTATGTCGCCGTGTGGAACCGGGCCGGGAGCTTCGATCCCGGTCGCGCCAGCCCGATCACCTGGCTGGTGACGATCGCGCGCAACCGCGCCATCGACCGGCTGCGTTCGGCGCCCATGCGGGTCAGGACCACGCCGGTGGAGGACGCCATCGATCTGGCCGACGACGCCATGCCGGCCGATGCGCGGGTGGAGGCCGCCGACGACGCTCGCCGTCTGAATGTCTGCCTGGACGAACTGGAAACCCGGACGCGCGGCGCGATCCGCACCGCCTTCTTCGAGGGGGTGACCTATGAGGAGGTGGCCGAGCGGACCTCAGCCCCTCTGGGCACGGTCAAGAGCTGGATCCGGCGCGGTCTGATCAAGCTGAGGGAGTGTCTGGAGCGATGAGCGCGACGCCCCTTCCCGAAGACGATATTATCCTGGCCGGCGAACTGGCGCTACGCGTGCTGTCGCCGGACGACGAGCGCGCCGCGCGGGTGCGCGAGGCGGCCGAGCCCGCCTTCGCCCGTGAGGTCGAACGCTGGAACGAGGATCTGGCGCGGCTGGCCGACGAGATTCCAGGCGTGGCGCCGTCGGCGGCGGTGTGGCCGGCCGTGACTATGCGGCTGTTCGGCGGCCGGGGCGCGCCGACGGCGGCGAACGACAACGGCAAGCTCGCTTTCTGGCGCGCCTGGGCGGTCGGCGCGACCGGCCTGCTGGCGGCCAGCATGGTCGGCCTGGTGGTGCTGGCGTCGCAGCCTCAGCCCTTGCCGCCGGTCACGGCGCCGCCGGTGGTCGAGCCGTCGATCACGCGGGTTGCGACGCTGCAGCTGGAGAGCGGCGAGACGATGCTGACCCTGGCCTACGACCCCGCCACCGGCCGCCTCTATGTCGCTCCGGCGGGCGAGGCAGACGCGGAGGGACGCGTGCCGCACCTGTGGCTGATGGCGCCGGACGGCGGCGTGCGGCTGGTCGGCGCCGTCGGCGGCGAGGCACACACGATGGAGCTGGACGCCGGGCTCAGGCCCATGGCCGGTCAGGCCACCGCCATCGCCATTTCCATGGAGGCGCCGGGCGTCACTCCGCCGGCCGACGCGCCCCTGGGCCCCGTGGTCGGGTCGGCGGAGTTTTCCGAGCTCTGATCAGCGGGCGCGCGTCGCCTCGTAGAGCGCGATGGCGGCGGCGTTGGAGACGTTTAGGCTCTCGAAGCCGCCGGGCATGGCGATGCGGGCCAGGGCGTCGCAGTGCTCGGCGACCAAGCGGCGGATGCCGTCGCCTTCCGAGCCCATGACCAGCACGGTCGGACGGCCGTCCAGGGCCTGGTCCAGCGTCTCGTCCGCAGCGCCGTCCAGGCCGACCGCGCGCCAGCCCATCTCGGCCAGCGTCTCCAGCGCCCGCGACAGGTTGGTCACCCGGGCGAAGGGCAGGCGTTCAGTGGCGCCGGCGGCGGCCTTGGCCAGAGCGCCGGCCAGCATGGGAGAGTGCCGCTCCTGCATCACCACCCCTCGCGCGCCAAAGGCCAGGGCCGAGCGGAATATGGCGCCGACGTTCTGGGGATCGGTGATCTGGTCCAGCATGACGATGACGCCGGACCCGGCCTCGGCCATCTCTTCCAGCGAGACGCCGTCCAGCGGCTTGGCCTTGAAGACCAGACCCTGATGCACCGCGCCGGCCGGCAGGAGGCGGGCCAGCGCCGGGCCGTCCAGCACCTCGACCGTGCGGCCGCCGGCCAGGGCCTCGACCTCCGCCGCGCGATCGGGGGTGGCGAACAGGCGACCGGCCCCGCGTCGTGACGGGTTTTCCAGGGCGGCCATGACGGCGTGACGCCCCCACAGGAAGTCGGCGGAATCAGCCTTGGTTTCGCGCTGGCCGCGACCGGCGCGTTCCGGTCGTTCTCCGGTCGGTCGCGCCTCGGGTTTCGGTGACCAGGCGCGAGCTTCGCGAGGACCGTCGCCGCCCCTTGAACCACCGTGGGGCCTGGGTTTCGGCCCGCGCGATTTCGGCCCGAAACCTGCCTTGTTGCGGTCGTTGCCTTCTCTTTTCGACGACACTATAAGACGCCCTCCGATTTGGAGCCCTTGGGGCTTTCGGGTCCGGCCATCCCTCTAAACCAGGCAAAGCCGGACTTCTAAGCCTTTGTTTCGCCGGTGGTCGAAAGACCTTCGGCGCGACGGTCCGTCGGTCTGACACGCGCGCTGGGGGAATGTCCCGAGCGGCAAAGGGGGGGGACTGTAAATCCCCTGCGTAAGCTTCGCAGGTTCGAGTCCTGCTTCCCCCACCACGCGCGGTCCGATCGAAGGCGCCGGGACTACGGATCGGCCGGGCGCGGTCGTCTCCTCGGTCGAGGAGCCTCCCGCGTTCTCTGCGCGGGTATAGCACAATGGTAGTGCAGCAGCCTTCCAAGCTGAGGATGTCGGTTCGATCCCGTCTACCCGCTCCAGGTTTTTGATGAGCCCCCCGCCCATCCGCTGAACGGACCCGGGCCACACAGGAGTTTGGCGATGGCCAAGGAAAAGTTCGAACGTAACAAGCCGCACTGCAACATCGGCACGATCGGTCACGTTGACCACGGCAAGACGACGCTGACGGCGGCGATCACCATGACGCTGGCCAAGTCGGGCGGCGCGGTTGCCAAGGCTTATGCGGACATCGACGCGGCGCCGGAAGAAAAGGCCCGCGGCATCACGATCAACACCGCGCACGTGGAATATGAGACGGCCAACCGTCACTACGCCCACGTCGACTGCCCGGGCCACGCCGACTATGTGAAGAACATGATCACGGGCGCGGCGCAGATGGACGGCGCGATCCTGGTGGTGTCGGCCGCCGACGGCCCGATGCCGCAGACCCGCGAGCACATCCTGCTGGCCCGTCAGGTCGGCGTGCCGGCGCTGGTGGTGTTCATGAACAAGGTCGACATGGTCGACGACGAAGAGCTGCTTGAGCTGGTCGAGATGGAGGTGCGCGAGCTCCTCAGCTCCTACCAGTTCCCGGGCGACGACATTCCGATCACCAAGGGTTCGGCTCTGGCCGCGGTCGAGGGCAAGACCCCCGAGATCGGCGAGAACCAGATCCTGGCGCTGATGCAGACGGTCGACGACTACATCCCGCAGCCGGAGCGTCCGATCGACCTGCCGTTCCTGATGCCGGTGGAAGACGTCTTCTCGATCTCGGGCCGCGGCACCGTGGTCACGGGCCGGGTCGAGCGCGGCATCGTCAAGGTCGGCGAGGAAGTCGAGATCGTCGGCATCCGTCCGGTCCAGAAGACGACCTGCACGGGCGTCGAGATGTTCCGCAAGCTGCTGGATCAGGGCCAGGCGGGCGACAACGTCGGCGTACTGCTGCGCGGCACCAAGCGTGAGGACGTCGAGCGCGGCCAGGTGCTGTGCAAGCCGGGCTCGATCACCCCGCACACCAAGTTCGTGGCCGAGGCCTATATCCTGACCAAGGAAGAGGGCGGCCGTCACACGCCGTTCTTCACCAACTACCGCCCGCAGTTCTACTTCCGCACCACGGACGTGACCGGCATCGTGCACCTCAAGGAAGGTGTGGAGATGATCATGCCCGGCGACAACGCCGAGCTGGACGTCGAGCTGATCACCCCGATCGCCATGGAAGAAAAGCTGCGCTTCGCCATCCGCGAAGGCGGCCGCACCGTCGGCGCCGGCGTCGTGTCCAAGATCGTCGAGTAAGCTTTACGCTTGGCCTATCGCTCGCCTCGCGGAGGCGAGCTGCTTGAGGCCGGATTGAGACAACACCCCCCGGAGCGATCCGGGGGGTGTTTTCGTTGGAGACGTGCACGGCGGCCACGCGCTGCAATCTTTACGGTCAAATAATGCGTTAAGGTTGCGGGCTGCGGCGATGATCCCTTACCACTTGTCGCGCCGGTGGGTAGGTTGTCCTGAGGAGACGGGGTAATGAGCACGTTCCTCTTGACGGCGATCGCTCTCATGATCAGCGGACCTCCCTGGATTTATCATTCCGAAGACAGCCAACCGCCGATCACCTACGTCGAAGCCGCCCAGATTGCGCCTGCGGAAAACTTCGGGAGTACCTATGCGAACGCCGGCGCCGCGCTGGCCGAGGTCGCGCAACAGTACCTGGGGGGCGTCGGTCCGACCGTCACCCTGGCTGTTGTCCAAGACATGACGTTCGACAGCGCCGTCGTCACCTTCCATCATGTGTGGCGCTCGGAGGGCGATCAGCGCCGGCGGGTCTGGCTGGCGCGCTGGGCCGAGATCGCGCCGGGCGACGAGGACGGCGGCTTCGCGATTCGCATCCGTTACACCGATATCGACACCTGCCCGGCCATGCTGGATGTGCTCAAGGCGATCGAGGCCGTGCCGCACCCGAGCATCGACCTGGCGGGCGTGCCCGATCTGGCGGAACCTCTGCCCGTCCCGACCCAACTCAGAGGCATTGTGATCGACGGCTGGAAGGCGAGACTTGAAACGTCCAGCGTCTATTTCGGCGACCGATGGGCGCGCCTGGCGATCGAAAGCGCGTCGGACGGGCCGGTCGCCCAACTCGCCGTCGAGGCGGAGGAGACGATGCGCGGCTGCTGGTCGGACGTGGAGCCTAATTAGAACAGAAGAGCGGCTGCGATCGGCGCGGTCTTCCCATTAGGACTTGGCCGTGTCGTTCTCTACCCCCGTATCGGCTAGATGGCTGAGTTCATTGGCCTGGGCGCGCCTGCTCTTTCGAACTGCCAGCTTGTAGCTTCCGAAACCCGTAGCGAAGCCGCAGGCTGCAAGTATAGCTGTCAGGGCAAGATGTTCTCGCAACTCCCACCCATAAAATCCCGACACCGAAATGTCGGCGAGGACCGCCAACACCAACCCGCATAAGCCCGCCATCAGGGATCCCCCCGTGGGGCGAGGGGCGTAGGCCTCGGCGCGCTGGGTAGCGAGGGCGTGTCGTTCAGGAGTCGTCATTACCCACCCTAGCGCGCCAGTGTGGCGCCACGAAGTCGCACGCCGGGGTCTGGTTCGGCTTCAGGGCCAGGCCACGTCTGGGGGCATGGAACTGAGGATGGCCTCGACATTGCCGCCGGTCTTGAGGCCGAAGGTGGTGCCGCGGTCGTAGAGCAGGTTGAACTCGACATAGCGGCCGCGCCGGACACGCTGCTCCAGCCGATCGGCCTCGGTCCAGGGGGTAGTCATGCGGCGGCGCACGATCTCCGGATAGACGCTCAGGAAAGCCTCGCCCACGTCGCGGGTGAAGGCGAAATCCGCCGCGCGGTCGCCCGAGTGCAGGTGATCATAGAAGATGCCGCCGATGCCCCGCGGCTCGTTGCGATGCGGCAGGAAGAAATACTCGTCGCACCAGGCCCTGAATCGCGGGTGATAGGCCGGGTCGTGGGCGTCGCAGGCGGCCTTGAAGGCGGCGTGGAAATCGACGGCGTCGGGAAAGCTCTGGTCGCGCTGGCGGTCCAGCACCGGCGTCAGGTCCGCGCCGCCGCCGAACCAGGCCTGGGTCGTGGCGATAAAGCGGGTGTTCATGTGCACGGTCGGGACGTGCGGGTTCAGCGGATGGACGATCAGGCTGATTCCCGTCGCGAAGAAGCGCGGATCGTCGGCGGCGCCGGGGACGTTCTTTGCATAGTCGTCCGGGAAGCGGCCATGGACGGTGGAGACGTGGACCCCGGCCTTTTCGAACAGCCGGCCGCGCAGCATGCCCATGACGCCGCCGCCGCCTTCCGGTCGGTCCCAGGACTTGCGCGTGAAACGGCCCGGCTGTCCCCGACATAGGTCGGCTGGCGCCTCGTCCTCTAACTTCTCCAGCGTGGCGTGGATGCGGTCGCGCAGGGCTTCGAACCAGGCGCGGGCGGCGATCTTGGTCTGGGCGAAGGAGTCGGGCTCGGACATGGCGGGGTGATAGCGCCGGGCGGGCGTGAGCGCCAACGGGCGTTGCCTTCCCCTGCGACAGCGGCCTAACCATCGCGGACAACAATCGGGGAGACTGCCCATGGCCATTCCGGCGTCCTTGAACCGGGGACTGACCCTGCCGGTGATCGCCGCGCCCATGTTCCTGGTGTCCGGCCCGGACCTGGTGGTCGAGGCCTGCAACGCCGGCGTGATCGGCACATTCCCGTCGCTGAACCAGCGCACCACCGAGGGCTATCGGGAGTGGCTGAAGGACATCAAGGCGCGGCTGAAGCCGGGCGCCGCGCCGTTCGGGGTCAACCACATCGTCCACCCGACCAATCCGCGCCTCTTGGCCGACATGCAGGTGTCGGTGGAGGAGCAGGTGCCGCTGATCATCACCTCGCTGGGCGCCGTGCGCGATGTAGTCGAGGCGGTGCACGGCTATGGCGGGGTGGTGTTCCACGACATCGCCAATGTCCGCCATGCGCGAAAGGCGGCCGAGGCGGGGGTCGACGGCCTGATCCTGGTGGCCAACGGCGCCGGCGGCCACGCGGGCGTGGTCAATCCCTTCGCCTTGATCAATGAGGTGCGGTCCTTCTTTGACGGGACCATCATCCTGTCGGGCTGTCTGTCCACCGGCCAGGACGTGGCCGGGGCGCTGATGATGGGGGCCGACTTCGCCTATATGGGCACGCGCTTCATCGCCACGACCGAGAGCCTGGCCCAGCCCGAATACAAGCAGATGATCGTGGGCGCGGGCGCCTCTGACATCACCTACACGCCGGCCGTCTCCGGCATTCCGGCTAATTTCCTGACGCCGTCCCTGGTCGAGAACGGCATCGATCCCAAGAGCCTGCCCGAGCACAAGCTGGACATGGGCGAGGAGGCGCGGGCGTGGAAGACCGTCTGGTCGGCGGGGCAGGGGGCCGGGGCGGTTCACGATATTCCGAGCGCGGCCGATTTGGTCGGACGGCTCAAATCCGAGTTCGACGCGGCCTGTGATAATTTCGTCAGAAAACGGAGCTAAGAGCGCCGTACCGCTTCACAGCCAACGGGCTCCCCTCGACATGAAAACCGTCCTTCTCGCGACCGCCACGCTCGCGGCGCTGCTCGCCACGCCGGTCGCCGCCCAGGAGATGGCCGGGGGGCAATGGGGCTTCTATGCCGGCGCCGCCACCGACAACCGGTCCAAGAACGCGTCCAAATCAGATGGCGACCCGTTCGCCTTCGCCGGCGCCGAGTGGGAGAGCGCCGACGGGGCCTTCTATTTCGGTCCGGCCGCTGAGACCATCAAGAGCGGCGGCTCCAACGTCGAGGCCGAGTTCGCCGGGGGCTGGCGGCCCCAGTTTGGCGGCTTCGATTTCGACTTCAACGTCGCCCACAAGTGGCGGCTGGATTCGAACCCTGGTGTCGACGACGAAGCCTGGGAGTTCACCACCGACATCGAGCGGTCGATCGGCCCGGCCAGCGCCCGGTTGCAGATCCAGTATTCGCCCGACGGAGCCGGCTCGACCGAGGCCTTCACCTGGACCGAAGCCCGGCTGGGCTGGGCCTTCACGCCTCGCCTCGAAGGGACGGCCGCCGTGGGCTACCGGTCCCAGGATAACGCCCCGGACTACACCGGCTGGAACGCCGGCTTCACCTACGCCCTGACCGACGCGCTTGAGGCCGAGGTGCGGTATCATTCGACCGACATCGACGATCTGGGACGCCAGTACGAGGACGCGGTGGTGGCGGGGATCAGCGTCGCCTTCTGACGTCGGCTACATGTTCTCGATCAGGTGCAGGATGTTGCCGTCGGGGTCTTTGAACCAGGCCAGCTTCACCGCACCCGCCTCATGCCATCCGTCGCGCCAGTTCATGCCGGGAAGGTCGTAGCGTTCAAAGGTCACGCCTTTGGCCTTGAGAGCCTGAACACTCTCGACCAGATCGCCCTGCATGTCCCAGGTGACGGCGTTGGCCTTGTTCGTCCCCGCGAACTCGGACTGGTACACGGTCAGGCCGGTGCCGCCGGTGCGGTAGGCCAGCACCGGCAGGTCGTCCTGAGGCTCTGCTGTTAGCTCCAGCCCCAAGGTGTCGGAGTAGAACCGCCGCGCTCGGTCCAGGTCCGACACGGCGACGATGGCGGAGGAATTGCGGTCCTTGAGCATGGCTCGGCTCCCGTGGGTGTCCACAGGACAACGAGCGAGGTGGGATCGGGGTCCGTCCGCGATCAGCCGCAGTAGGTTTCAGTGTCGGTGACGCTGAGGCACCTCCGGGACGCGTCGCTGGGGTCGGCCACGATGATTGCGCTCTCCGCCACGTTGTCCCGCATGAAACGCAGGCCTTCGGCGGTAACCGAGCCGGGCAGGGCGCGCGACGGTCCGCCGGCTTCGGCGAACTCAAGCGTCATGCCGCCCTGGGGCTGATCGGTGACCACCAGGGTGCGGCCATCGGCGGCGGTCCAGCGGCCGATGTAGTCGATGTCGCGGACACCGTCGTCTGCGGGCTTCGGCGTTCTCGTGGCGGGCGGCGCGGTTCCGGCGCCGGCTTGAGGCGCTTCGGGGGCTGAGACCGAAACGTCCTCAACCGGCGGCGAGCAGGCGGCCAACGTCAGGGCCGTCGCGCTGAGAAGGGCGATGCGCATGTCGAAACCTCCACTTGCCCCCGGCCTGGAACGCGCCCCCGCCGGTCAGGCTCCTGCGGTCGCCGGGGAGGCAGTGGCGGGCGCGGCGGTCGTCGCCGGCGGCGCCGCGACCGACGCGGCTCCACCGCGAGGGGCCACCCGCCAGACGGTGTTCGAGAGGTCGTCGGCGATGAACAGGGCGCGGGTGCGGGGATCGAACAGCACGCCCACCGGCCGTCCGCGCGCCTGGCCGTCTCCGGTCAGGAAGCCGGTGACGAAATCCACCATTTCCCCGGCCGGCCGACCGCCGGAGAAGGGCACCCAGCTAACCTTGTAGCCGCTGAGGTCCTGGCGATTCCAGCTGCCGTGCTGGCCCACGAAGGCGCCTTGGGTGAACGGCCCGCCAAAGCCGCCGTCGACCGCAAAGCTGAGGCCCAGCGCGGCCACATGGCTGCCAAGCGCATAGTCGGGACGCACCGCGCTGGCCACCAGATCAGGCCGCTGCGGCATGACGCGCGGATCGACGTTCTGACCCCAATAGCTGTAGGGCCAGCCGTAGAACGCCCCGTCCCGAACCGCGGTCAGATAGTCGGGCACCAGCTGCGGACCCAGTTCGTCGCGCTCGTTGACCACGGACCAGAGCTGGCCAGTGGTGGGCTCGATAGCCAGGGCGGTCGGGTTGCGGATGCCGGTGGCGAGGGTGCGCCGGGCGCCGGTCTCGCGGGTGATCTCCCACACCACGGCGCGCTCTTCCTCCACCGCCATGCCGCGCTCGCCGACATTGGAATTGGAGCCGATGCCGACATAGAGGAATTGGCCGTCCGCGCTGGCCGTCATGGCCTTGGTCCAGTGATGGTTCAGCCGCGACGGCAGCTTGGTCAGCTCCTCGCCCTCGGCGGTGATCTCGGTCTGGCCCTCGACATAGGGGAAGCGCAGAAGCGCGCCCTGTTCGGCGACGTAGAGCGAGCCATCCACGAACGCGAGGCCGTAGGGCGCATCCAGATCGTCGATGAACACCGTGCGGGTCTCGAACTGGCCGTCGCCGTCGGCGTCGCGCAGCAGGGTCAGGCGGTTGCCGCTGTCGACCTGGGTATTGCCCTGTTTCTTGATGACGCCGGCGATGACGTCCTTGGGCCGCATGGGCGGCGCGCCACCGCCGCGTCCCTCGGCCACCAGCAGGTCGCCGTTGGGCAGCATCAGCATTTGACGCGGGATCTGCAGCTCGGTGGCGATGGGGGTGATCACATAGCCGTCGGGCACGGTCGGCAGTTCGCCTTCCCAACCGGTCGGCATGGCGATCTTCATCGGCGGGACCAGGCTCTCGTCGATCGCCGGCAGGTCGGGCTGGGCGCCGACCTGATTCAGCGAGGGATCACTCTCGGAGCCGCAGGCGGCCAGCAGCAGCGCGGCAGAGGCGGCGGTGAACAGGGCAAGGCGCATCAGCGGACCTCCACAGTGGAGCGGCCGTAGCGCATCAGCCCGGCGATCAGCGCCAGGAGCGCGGTGATGATGGACAGAACGAGGCCCAGGGTTCCGACCGAACTCCAGGCGTCCTGGCTGTGCTTGAAGGCGTTGACGAAGCCGACGATCCACATCGCGGCGACGACCAGGAAGTAGATCAGGCCCCATCCCTTGCCGCGCGCGAAGATCAGTCCCAACAGGGCGAACAGGACGACCACCCCGCCGAACACCAGGCCGAACGCATTCAGCCAGGCGGAGAAGTTGGTCCACTGCATCTCGGCGGTGCGCAGATAGGCCATGTCCGCCGCGACCCCGCCGCTGAACAGGGCGACCGGGAACGCCAGAAACACTCCATGGAGCGCCGTCAGCAGCCCTCCGCCTCGTCTTCTCTCCACCGCCATGCCCAGCCTCCGTGTCTGCCGAACAAGCGTAACCGCGACGGGGACGGATCGGTTGCGTAGATGGGGTCAGCCCGCGGCGATCTTCTCCACGGCTTCCGACAGACGGCTGATCCCGGCGACGCGGACGCCGGCTGCGGTCCCGCCCGATGGGGCAAGGGCCTGGTCGAAGCCCAGCTTCATGGCTTCCCGCAGGCGCGCGTCGGCCCGGCCCACCGCGCGGACCTCGCCCGACAGGCTGATCTCGCCGAAGACGACGGCGGTCTGGGGCAGGGGCTTGTCGACGGCCGAGGAGATCAGGGCGGCGGCGGCGGCCAGGTCGGCGGCGGGCTCGCTGATGCGCAATCCCCCCGCCACGTTCAGATAGACGTCACGGTCGCCGAAGGAGACGCCGCAGCGCGCTTCCAGCACCGCCAGAACCATCGCCAGACGTCCCGAGTCCCAGCCGACCACCGCGCGGCGCGGCGTGCCGTAGGCGGCCGGGGCGACCAGGGCCTGGATCTCGCACAGGACCGGCCGCGAGCCCTCAATCCCGGCGAAGACGGCGGCGCCCGGCGCCCGGTCCTTGCCTTCGCCCAGGAACAGGGCGGACGGATTGGCCACCTCACGCAGCCCTGCGTCGCCCATCTCGAACACGCCGATCTCGTCGGTGGCGCCGAAGCGGTTCTTGCCCGCGCGCAGGATGCGAAAGGGATAGCCCCGCTCGCCCTCGAACGACAGGACCGCATCGACCATGTGCTCGACCACGCGCGGGCCGGCGATCTGGCCGTCCTTGGTAACGTGGCCCACGAGGACGATGGCCGGGCCGTCGGCCTTGGCCAGCCGCACCAGCTCGGCGGCGCAGGCGCGCACCTGGACGATCGAACCAGGGCCGGAGTCCTGAGCGTCGCTCCACAGGGTCTGGATCGAGTCGATGATGACGAGGTCGAAGCGTTCGCGCTTCAGGGTCGAGAGAATCTCGCGCAGCGCCGTGACGCTGGCCAGCTCAACCGCCGCGTCGGCCAGGCCCATGCGGCGGGCGCGGGCGCGGATCTGCTCGACCGCCTCCTCGCCCGACAGATAGGCGACGCGGCGGCCCGTGCGGGCGGTCTTGGCTGCGACTTCCAGCAACAGGGTCGACTTGCCGACGCCGGGGTCGCCGCCCAGCAGCAGGGCCGAGCCGGGCACTACGCCGCCGCCGCACACGCGGTCGAACTCCTCGACGCCAGTGCGGATTCTGGGCGGTTCGGGCGTTTCGGAGGACAGGCTCTCGAAGGCGATGCCCCGGCCGCGACTGGTCGTCGGCTTGATGGCGCCGGGCGGGGCCGAGCGGGTCTCCTCGACCAGGCAGTTCCACTGGCCACAGGCCGAGCACTGACCGGCCCACTTGGCGTGAACCGCTCCGCAGGATTGGCAGACGAAAAGGGCGCTGTCCTTGGCCATGGGCGAGGCTTAGCAGGATTTGGGCAGCGCGCGAGCACGCCCCGCCCAGGCTACGACCGATAATGACGCCGGCGGTAGGGCGGCGACGGCGGCGATTGACGCTGGACCGGCGACCCCGTCTAACTGCGCCTCGGGAAGAGGGGACACTTCATGAAACAGATCAACCACGTCGCGGTCGCGGCGACCGCCATTGTGCTGGCCGCATGCCAGCCGACCATGGATACAGAGGCGCCCGCGACCGTCGACACCACGCCGGCGGCGTCTGCCGAACTGGTCGCCGATGTCACCCGTCGGATCGAGGCCGACGAGAACTGCTCGGGCTGGCCGGAGGACGCGGGCGAGCGCTCGGTCGAGGCCCTGGCCCTGGCGGGCGGAGCCACCGGCGTGCTGGCCGACTGCTCCGACAACGAGGGTCAGCGGTGGCGCGCCGTCTATGTCCAGACCGCGGACGGCCAGCTAATGCGCCAGCCGCTGCTGGCCTACATGGGCGCCGAGGGTTCCGACTATGAGCCGACGCCGACCCTGCCGCTCACCTGGAACCCGGCGACGCAGGAACTGACCTCGGTGCTGGAGTCGCCCGAGGACGACGCCGGGACGCGCGTGCTGGTCGACACCATCCGGTGGCGTTGGGACGGCGATCGGTTCGCCATGGTCGAGACGTCGCGGGCAGTCCGCGCCAATGGCGACATGGGCGAGCCGGTAGTCAGCTGGCCCAGAACGCCGGCCACGCCGGATCCTACCGCGGAGATGGCCGCCGCCTGATCTAGGCTGCCGCCGAATAGACGCGCGGGACCCGCGCCGTGATCGACGTCAACAGCTCGTACGCGATCGTTCCGGCGGCCCGCGCGGCGTCGTCTAGGGGGCGGTTGGCGCCGAACAGCTCGACCGGATCGCCGACGGCGACATCCAGGCCGGTGACCTCGACGGCCGCGACGTCCATCGAGACACGGCCGATCAGGGGGCGAAGTTGGCCGCCGACAAAGGCCTGACCCTCGGGGCTGTAGGCGCGCAGCAGGCCGTCGGCATAGCCGGCGGCGAACAGGGCGACGCGGGCGGGCTGGTCGGCGACCCAGCCGCGCGAATAGCCGACGCTCTCGCCTGCGGGCACGTCGCGGACCTGAAGCACGCGGGCGGTCAGGGTGGCGACGGGAGCGATGCGTGGGTCAGGGCGACCTTCGGGCCCGCCGCCGTACAGGCAGATGCCCGGGCGGACGGCGTCGAAGCCGTAGTCGTCGCCGAGGAAACAGCCGCCGGAATTGGCGAAGGACTTGATCTGATCCGGATAGCGGGCGGCGACGGCGGCGAAGGCGTCGCGCTGGCGCCGGTTCATCGGCTCGGCCGGATCGTCGGCGCAGGCTAGATGGCTCATCACCAGCGCCAGGCCGTCAAAGGCGGCGGGGGCGTCCTCGGGTCGGAACCCCAATCGGTTCATCCCGGTGTCGATTTGCAGACCGCAGGCGCCGCCGCCGGCCCCGCGCCATCCCCGAAGCTGGTCGCCGTGATTCAGCACGGGGCGCAGATCGGCCTCGATCAGCGCCCGTTCCGTGCCGGCCACGGCGCCGTCCAGGACGTAGATGTCGGGTTCGGGACCAAGATCAGCGCGCAGCCGAACCCCTTCGGCCGCGCGGGCGACGAAAAAGGTCCGCGCACCCGCCGCCAGCAGCCGCCTCGCCACCGGCGTAGCGCCCAGTCCGTAGGCGTCGGCCTTGACCACGGGATGCACGGGCCTGCCTGAGACGGCCTCCAGCCTGCGGTAGTTCCGCGCCAGGGCCTCAAGATCAATGTGCAGTTCGGCCGGGATCATGCCCCAGCTATGCCGCGCGATCGGGTCGCGGCCAACTCAGCCCCGCTCCTTGGTCTTGGTGAAGGCGACCTTGGGGAAGCGTTCGGCGACATAGCCGGTCTCCCAGGACGACTTGGCGAGGAAGACCGGGGCCTGGTCGATGTCGGCGGCCATCTGGGGGCGATACTTGCCCATGAAGTCTTCGAGATCGGCCTTGTCTCCGGCGATCCATCGGGCCTCGGCGTAGGGGCTGGGCTCGAAGATGACGTCCAAGCCGTATTCCTCGCCCAGACGGTCGGCCATGACCTCGAACTGCAGCTGGCCGACGGCGCCGACGATGAAGTCCGCGCCCAGCTCGGGACGGAACAGCTGGGTCACGCCCTCCTCGGCCAGACCTTCCAAAGCGCGTTTCAGGTGCTTGGCCTTGAGCGGGTCCTTGACCCGGACCCGCTGGAGGATTTCCGGGGCGAAGTTCGGCAGGCCGGCGAAGCGGACCAGGCCGCTCTCCGACAGGCTGTCGCCGACCCGCAGGACGCCGTGGTTGGGAATCCCGATGACATCGCCGGCGTAGGCGTCCTCGGCCAGTTCGCGGTCACTGGCGAAGAACATCAGCGGCGCGTTGACGCTCAGCTGCTTGCCCGTGTTCTGGACCTTCAGCTTCATGCCGCGCTGGAACCGGCCGGACGCCATGCGGAACATGGCGATGCGGTCGCGGTGGTTGGGGTCCATATTGGCCTGGACCTTGAAGACGAAGCCCGTGACTTCGGTCGCGCCCGGCTCGACGGTGATGGCCTGGGGCGCGGGGGCGTTGCGCGTCTCGGGCGGGGCCTCTTTCCTGGCCGGCATCACCTTGGGCGGCGGGGCCCAGTCGCCGATGGCCTGGAGCAGTTGGTCGATGCCGAAGTGGCGCAGCGCGGAACCCCACAGGACCGGCGTCATGTGCCCTTCAAGGAAGGCCTGACGGTCGAAGGGTTTGTAGCCGGCCTCGACCAGTTCGAGCGCGTCGGCCAGGTCGGCCTGTTCCGAACCCTCGAAATGGGCTGAGGCGTCGGCCAGCGGCAAGGCTTCGGGGTGGTCCGGGTCGTGGTCGGCGCCGGCGGTCTTGCGGGCATAGGGCTGGAACCGGCCGGTGCCGACCTCGGCCATGCCCCTGAGACGATTGCCGCTCTCGGCCGGCCACCAGATGGGAGAGGGATCGAGCTGGAGGCGTGACGCGATCTCGTCCAGCAGGGCCATCGGGTCCTGGGCCTCGCGGTCCAGCTTGTTGATGAAGGTGATGATCGGGATGTCGCGCAGGCGGCACACCTCGAACAGCTTCAGCGTCTGCGGCTCGATCCCCTTGGCCGCGTCCAGCACCATGATGGCGCAGTCGGCGGCAGTGAGGGTGCGATAGGTGTCCTCGGAGAAGTCCTCGTGGCCCGGGGTATCGAGCAGATTGAACATCTTGCCGTCGTGCTCGAACGTCATCACCGAGGCCGAGACGGAGATGCCGCGCTCCTTCTCGATCTTCATCCAGTCCGAACGCGTGCGCCGGTTCTCGCCCCGCGCCCGCACGGCCCCGGCCGCGCGGATGGCCCCGCCCGACAGCAGGATGTGCTCGGTCAGGGTGGTCTTGCCCGCGTCGGGGTGGGCGATGATGGCGAAGGTCCGGCGGCGACCGGCCTCCTCGGGAAGGGACAGCTTGGACATGTGCGCGCGCCGTTAGCCTGTCTGGCGCGCGAAGTCACCGGCCCGCACCTTTCGTGCGGCGTGTCAGGCGGCTATTCGAGGGCGTCAGCCGCTTCGGAGACGCCGTGCCCGATCCCGCCGCCCTGCGCGAGGCCCTGCCGGGGCTTCTGCATCCCGGCCTGGGGGGCTGGGAGATTGTGGGCGACTCGGGCTGCACGGGTTTCCGCATCCGACGCCGTGGCTCGGGGCCGATCGACCTCAAGGCCATCCATCTTCGCGGCGCCGACCCGGAGGTTGTCGGCGCCCTGGCGGTAAAATCCTCGCCGAGCCGTGGCGCGCCTTGGGATCGCGACCTGGCGAACGGCTTTCGCGGGGGTGGCGTCGAGCCCTGGTGGCGGGTCGAGTTCGAGCGCCCCGGACCGGCGTCGCTCTGGCTGCTGGCTCAGCCCGGAGAGCGGGCCGAGGCCAGTTACGACCTCGAGGTCACGGTGCTGGGCGACGACGGCGCTCTTACAGTGACGACAGTGAACGATGATCCGGCGGTGGTGTCGCAACGACTGGCGGCCTGGCGCGAGCGCGCCGTCCGGCTGCCGGAGGCCGGACACGCCATCAGCCACGTTCTCGAGGATGTGACATCGGCGCTGGCCGGCGGACCGGCGCGAGGGCCCGCCGCCCGCGACCGCCTGCTGGACCGCATCGCCGACGGGGCCGCAGACCGCGGCGTGACCGATCTGGCCGACTATCTGGAGCGCGCCGCCGGCGTCATCCCATCCGTGATCGACAAGGCCGAGGCCGCGCGCGACCGGGCCGACCGGCAGCGGCGGGAGGCGGCCACCGCCCTGATGTTCGCCCATGTGCTGGTCAATCGCGGCGGCGAGGTCCGTCGGCCGATGCTCAGCGAATTCGGTCGGATGCTGGACACGCCCGAGGCGATGGATCGGGTCGAGGCCGCCGTCGACGCCCTGCACGCCCGAGCCGGCGGCGACCCGCGTTTGCATCCCATCCTGTTCCGAAAGCACACCTTGAGCGGCAGCCGACTACGCGCTGACCCCGAACGGCATCTTGACGCAATGGCCGAAGTCGAACGCGCCGTGGCCGCCGCCGGTTACCAGGCGGCCATCGGCTACGGCACCTTCCTGGGCGCCGTGCGAGACGGCGATTTCATCGCCCACGACGACGATCTGGACATGCTGGTCATGCTGAACGCCGACGCCGACGGCGCCGAGGCCGAAACCTCAGCCCTCGCGCAAGCTCTTGCGGCGCAAGGGTTTGAGATCAAAAGCTTCGGTGAAACGCGCCAGCCGGTGCTCCAACTTCGACGAGGAGAGGGACCGCCGGTCGATCTGTTTCCCATCAGCCGCCGGGGCGACAGCCAGGTCGCGCTCTACATGCACAAGCTGAAGCTGGCCCGGCTGTCACGAGACGCGGTGCTGCCGTTCAAACCGATCGAATTTCTGGGCCGAACCTTTCTCCGGCCCACCGATCCCAGCGCTTTCCTCGAAGCGCGCTATGGGGCCGACTGGCGCACGCCGATCCGCTGGACCAGCCGGGCGGGCCCGTCGTGAGCGGACGCGAAGCGCTGATCGCGGAGGCCCGGGCCGCCGAGGCCGACGAGCCCGAACGGGCGCTTGCCTTGTGGGCGACGGCCGCGGACATCGGGGGGACCATCGATCCTGATGAGACCGGTTGGGAACAGCGGCCGGCCGTGCTGGCGCCTCTTCGTCGCCAAGGTCCCTTGCCGGAGGACTTCGAGGCCTGGGTCCGGGGCGCCGATGCCTGCGCCCTGGTTGGCCTGATCGACGAGATCTCCCGCCTGACCGATTTCCGGGTGGGCTTTCGCCTGAAGCGGGCGCTGGCCGATTGCGGGCGGTCCGACGCCGTGACCGCCTTCGCCGGCGCCTATCTGGACATGGCTCTCAGCTGGCGCGCCCAGGCCTACCGCGCCGCGTTGGAGGCCGCTCGACGCGCGCTCGATCTGGCGACGTCCTGCCCCGGCCTCGACGACTGCCCCGGCCCAGGCCCGGTGTTCGAGGCTCAGTCGATCCGGATGCGCGCCGCCCTGGTGCTGGGCGAGCCCGCCGAGGACGTCTCGCCGGATATAGAGGAGCGACGGCCCCTCGCCGTGGCGCGCGCCTCTCTAATCGGCCGCTGGAAACGATCCTCGGAGGAGGGCAGGGGACTGGCCGCGCGCCTGGCCATGACCGACGATCCGCCCCCGGCGTCCGAGGTCCTGGCCGTGTGGCTGACGGCGATCGGCGGCGACGCCCACGCCGGGATGGCCGTGGCGCGCGGTCTGCTGCTGCGGCGGCGCGAGCGCGGCGATCCGGCGCCGCCTGAGCTGTGCCTCGCCGGCGCGGCCCTGGCCCACCGCCTGGGCGCCGGCCAAACCCGAGGGGCCTGGATCGCGGCCTATTTTGACCACTCGCGTCTGGACACGCCGACCTGGCCTTCGGGCGACCTTCGCTTCGACGCCATCAAGACTTCGCCCGCCGACGCACGCGAGGACGGTCCGAAGGTCAGCGTGGCGATGAGCACCTTCAACGCCGCCGCCACGGTGGAGCAGGCGATCCGTTCCTTGCTGACCCAGTCGCACCGAAATCTGGAGATCCTGGCCGTCGACGACGCCTCTAGCGACAGTACGGTGGCCATCCTGCACCGGCTTGCCGCCGAAGACGCCCGCGTTCGCGTGTTCGAGACGAGGGTCAACGCCGGGACCTATGTCGCCCGCAACCGGGCGCTGGAGGCCGCGACCGGCGATTATTTCACCTGCCTGGACGCCGACGACTGGGCTCATCCGCGCCGTCTTCAACGCCACGTCGGCGTCATGGAGCGCGACGACCGGCTGGTCGCCACCCGCTCCAACTGGTTCCGCATGGCCGAGGACGGCGAGCCGGCCCTCCGTCGATCGTTGGGCGTCTTCACCCACGCCAATCCGGCGTCGCCCTTCTATCGGACACACGTCGTTCGCGAGACCATCGGCTACTATGATCGGGTGCGGATCGACGGCGATCTGGAGCACTGGCTGCGGCTGACCACGCGATTCGGCCTCCGCCAGACGGCGCGACTGCGCCTTCCGTTGACCATCGGGCGCCTGCACGCCGGATCGCTCACTCAGAGCGGCGCGGGCGCTCAGGACGAAGAAGCTTACTCGCCGATCCGCTCTGAATACCGCGCCGCCGCCTTGGCCTGGCGTGAACGGGCGCTGGCGAAAAAGACCCTGGCGCTCGACATCGAACCCGCCGGTCGACCCTTCCCGGCGCCGGCGGCGATGCTGCCCTGAGCTGTTAAGGGCTCGTTAGGTGTCGCGGCGCGACCCTTCGGTCATGCGTCCTTCACGATCCATCGGCGCGCGCAGCCTCGACCTGTTCGGCCTCGTCGCCGGTCTGGCGTTCCTGGCCGCGGCCTTGGCGCCCCTCCTTCACTGACGTCAGAGCGGTGGCGGGGCCGTCGAGGCGCGCTCGACCAGCCGGTGCGGCATCTTCGGGTCGCTGAGGTCCGGCTCCTCGCCCCTTGATCGCGCGATCAGCATCTCGGCCGCCCGCGCCGCCATGGCCGCGATCGGCTGCCGGATTGCAGTCATGGGCGGGATGGCCGAGCGAACGCCCGGGGTGTCGTCGAAGCTGATGATCGACAGCTGGCCCGGCACCGAAATCCCCAGGTCGTGCGCCACGCTCAGCACCGCCAGCGCCGATTCGTCGTTCGCGGCCAGGATGGCCGTCGGGGGCTCCGAACCGGTCAGCATCGTCCGCGCCGACTCCACGGCCGTGTCGAAGGTGAAGTCGCCCGGCTGCACCCACTCCGCGCGCGGCCGCGCCTGCGCTTCGGCCAGGCCCTCGACGAAGCCGGACTTGCGCGACTCGCTGGCCGCGAAGCGGGCGCTGCCTTCGATAAAGCCGATCCGGCGATGGCCCAGCCGAACCAGAAGTCGCGTGGCGTCCAGGGCGGCATACTCATCATCCATGAACACCCGTTCGCCATCGGCGGGCCCGGGGGTCCCCATGCGCACGAACCGTATGCCGCGCTCGCGCAGCTGGGCGATGATCCGCTCGTCGTCGGAATGCGGCGGCGTCAGGATCACGCCATCGGGCTGAAGCGACGAAATGATCCCGGACACCCGACGGTCCAGATCGTCGGCCTGGCCATCGACCAGATCGAACATCAGCCGCCACCCCAGCCGCTCGCAGGCCAGCATGGCGCCGTGCAGCATCTGATCGACCCAGTCGTTGCCGCGTCCGCTCTCCCAGTTGCTCAGGGTGTGGCGTCGGTCATTGAAGGCGACCAGCAGATAGGATCGCGCCCCACCCATGCGCCGCGCGGCCATGTTGGGCACATAACCCAGCCGCTCGATGGCCTCGGATACCCGCTCGCGGGTGGCGGCCGTGACGTTGGGTTCGTTGTTGGCGACCCGCGACACGGTCTTGAGCGAGACCCCCGCCTCGCGCGCCACATCCTTGATCGTGACCGTGCCCATGATCCGCCGTCCCCAACGTCGAAAGACGCACCCTCGCGTCCGGTGATCGGTCGCCGCTCCGCTCAGGTCAAGTCCTCATAACACCCGCGTGGTGGGATTGACAACGTTATCATAATGTGGCCGGATAACGTCATCGCGGCGTCACAGATCGCGAACCGGGAGGAAGCCGATGTCCCATACTCGTTGCGCGCTGCTGGCCGGCAGCGCCCTGACCCTCGTCCTCGCCTCAAGCCCTGCAATGGCCCAGCAGGCCGCGCCGCCGGCCGCGCCCGATCGGGAGGTCGAGCAGGATGACGACCGCGACGTCACCACCCTGGACGAGGTGGTGGTCACCGTCGAACGACGTGAGCAGAGCCTTCAGAACTACGCCGGCACCGCCGTGGCGTTGTCAGGCGATGATCTGGCCAAGGTCGGGGTGCAGGACCTGACCGACCTGGAGGGCCGGGTGCCCGGTCTGTCGATCGCCAATAACCAGGGCAATATCGAGGTTTGGATCCGCGGCATCGGCTCGTCGAACAATACGGAGCTCGGCGACCCCGCGGCCGCCACCCATCTGGACGGCGTCTATCTGCCGCGCCCCAACGGCATCGGCTCGGCCTTCTTCGACATCAACCGGGTCGAGGTGAACGTGGGGCCGCAGGGCACGCTGCGCGGTCGCAACGCCACCGCCGGCACGGTCAACATCATCTCCTGGCGTCCGGGTCTGGGGGTCTATGACGCCGAGGTCGAGGCCGAGATCGGCAACTACGACCACCGCGCCCTGCGCGGCATGCTCAACATCCCGATCGGCGATCAGGCGGCGATCCGTCTCGCCGGCTACGGCATGAGCCACGACAGCTATTACGAGAATGTCGGACCGGTGCAGGGCATCGACGTCGCCGAGGCGGAGGACAACTACGCCGGCCGCGCCCAATTCCTCTACGAACCCACCGAGCGGCTTTCGATTCTGCTGGCCGCCGATTACGTCCACGAGACCGGCACCGGCTACACCGGCACCAACTACGCCCAGCCCCTGGCCAACGGCATCTCGCCCGACGACATCGACGATCCGCGCCGGGTGATCGCGCGCGGCATCACGCCAGATCTGGACACCAAGCACTGGGGCGTGCGCGCCAACCTCCTCTACGACGGCGACGCCTTCGACGTGGAGTACACCGGAAGCTACCGCGACCTGGTGTATGATTACGAGGCCACCACGCCGTTCGGTCCGTCCTACGACGGCGTCTTGGACGATCTCGCCGGCGATCGCCCGCTGGACGAGGTGCTCGACAATTTCTCCCGCTTCCAGTTCATCACCGACTCGGAAAGCACGGTCCATGAACTCCGTTTCTTCGACAATGAAGGCCCCCTGATCTGGAGCGCGGGCGGCTTCTACATGCGCGAGGACCAGTACTCGTTCCTGGCTTCGACCGGCGACCGGGGCCTGTTCTTCCAGGGCATCGAATTCAACGTGCCGGACATGGACACCCAGAGCTTCGCCTTCTACGGCGACCTGACCTACGAGGTCACCGACCGCTTCCGCTATTCCGTCGGCCTTCGATACACCAATGACGAGAAGGAGCGGCGCGGCGTGGCGGCTCGCTACGGCTTCGCCATCGGCGGAGATGGCTTCTCCTGCTGCGGCGGCGTCCGAGTGGGCACCGAGGGCTTCGAGTTCGCCGGTCGCGGCCGGACCATCTTCAACCCCGACACCAACGGTGACGGGACCATCTCCGAGCAGGAGATCCTCGACTTCTATTTCAACGGCGTGGCTCAGTTCGGCGCGCGCGACAACGTCGACGACATCTTCGCGGGCGGCCCGGTGCCGGGCGGCGCCGAGAACCGTCCCGACTGCCTAGACACCATCACCGGCGACTTCTTCGTCTGCCCGGCCGACGGCAAGTTCTCGTTCGCCGTGCCCTTCACCGGCCAGATCTTCCAGCAGGTGGGCGACATGCAGGCCGACTTCGTCGACTGGCGCCTCAGGGCCGAATACGACATCACCGACGACAACCTAGTCTATGGACTGATCGCCACGGGCAACAAGTCGGGCGGGTTCAACGACAACATCGGCAACGCCGGCGTCGCCCCGACCTACGATCCCGAGACCGTCACTCTCTTCGAGATCGGCTCCAAGAACGAATTCTGGGTCGGCGACTACCGCGCTCGCCTGAACGCCTCGCTGTTCTATAACGACTACGAGGACCAGGTTCTGACCTCTCTGCTGTCGGTGGCCCAGATCGTCGAATTCCTGGGCGGGCCTCAGAACATCCCGATCCCGCCGGACACCTCGCTGGCCCTGGTCATCAGCTATTCCTACAACGCCGCCTCGTCGCGGATTTACGGGGCCCAGATCGATGGCGGCATCGATCTGCCCTACAACTTCGGTCTGGATTTCACCGCCCTGTTTCTGGAGGCGGAGGTGGTCGAGGCCGAGCCGATCCAGGACTTCCGCTTCCAAGCCGACGTCTCACCGGCCGAGGCCATCTTCCGCTCGATCGACGGCAAACGCCTGCCACGCACCCCGGAGCTGCAACTGAACACCAGCCTCAGCCAGGCGATCCCGACATCCTTTGGCCAGGCCGACTGGGTCGTTTCCGCCGGCTACCGCTCGTCGCAGTACATGACCATCTTCAACGGCGAGGATTTCCTGTTCCCCAACGCGCCGCGCATGCGTCTGCGCGACAAGGTCGAGGGCTACTGGACCCTTGATGTCGGCGCCGGTCTGACCTTCGGTCCCGAGGATCAGTACCGGTTCGAGGTCTACGGCAACAACCTGACCGAGGCGGTCAACGAGGCGGCGATCATCATCACCGAGTTCGACAACACCCGCTTCTTCACCCGCCCGCGCACCTACGGCGCAAGGCTCCGGGTCAGCTTCTGAGGTCGCTTTCCTCCCCGTCGCGCAGCGATGGGGAGGAAAGCCGTCTACCGCTCCAGCCTGAACCGCACCGGCTCGCCCACCTCGGCAGAGGGGGCCAGCCACAGGTCGAACTCGCCCGGCTCGACGGTCCATTCCAGGTCGCGGCCCACGAACAGAAGCTGCTCGCGTCGCAGGGTGAAGCGCACGGTCTCGGTGGCGCCCGGCGCGATTTCGATCCGCTTGAAATCCTTCAGCAGCTGGCGCGGCTGGGTCATGGTGGCGACGCGGTCGCGGATATAGAGCTGCACCACCTCGGAGGCCGCGCGGCGGCCGGTGTTGGTAACCTGGACCGACACCTCCAGCGACCCGTCCCACGGCAGAACGCCGCCGCCTACGCTCGGCGCGCCATAGGTCACCGCGCCATAGGTCAGGCCATGGCCGAACGGATAGAGCGGCGCGTGTCCGACCTCGCGAAACTGGGCCTTGTACCCCTCGTCGCGCGACGAGGCGGGGCGCCCGGTGGTCTTGCGGCTGTAGTAGAAGGGCTGCTGGCCCGACAGCTGGGGAAAGCTGACCGGCAAGCGGCCGTCCGGGGCGTGGTCGCCGAATACGATGTCGGCTACCGACCGACCCATCTCCGACCCCAGGAACCAGGTGACCAGGATCGCCGGGGCGTCCCGCACCGCGCCGGACAGCTCCAACGCCCGGCCGTTCCTGAGCAGCACCACGACCGGCTTGCCCGTGGCGGCCACCGCCTCGGCCAGGGCCTGCTGGGGCGGGGGCACGACGATGTCGGCGCGGGATTGGGCCTCGGCCGACATGCCCTGGCTCTCGCCGAGGGCCAGAACCACGATGTCGGCCGCGCGGGCGGCGGCGACCGCCGCCTCGATGCCGCCGTCGAGCGCCTCTTCGACGCCCGAGCCCTCGACCACGGTCAGCAGGGACGGGTCGGTCATGGCCTCGCGGAAACCCTGTTCGACCGACACACGCTTGGACTCGTCGCCCCAGATCGTCCAGGGGCCGAAAACATCCAGGCTGGGGCCGAACGGGCCGATCAGGGCGATGCGTTTGCCCGACTTGGGCAGGGGCAGCAGACCGCCGTCGTTCTTGAGCATCACCACAGAGCGGCGCCCGGCCTCGCGCGCCAGGGCGTAGTGTTCGGCCGTGCCGACCTCGCGACGTTCGCGCTCCACGCTGGTCCCGCGATAGGGATCGTCGAACAGTCCGAGCGCCGCCTTGACCGACAGCACGCGGCGCACCGCCCGGTCCACAACCGCCATCGGCACGTCGCCCGAGGCGACCAGGTCGGGGATGTGTTCCAGATACAGGCCCGACACCATGCTCATGTCGACCCCGGCCAGCAGGGCGATGCGCGCCGCGTCGCGGCCGTCAGCGGCGAAGCCGTGGGCGATCAGCTCCTGCTCGGAGGTGTAGTCCGAGACCACGAAGCCCTCGAAGCCCCACTCGCCGCGCAGCAGCTCGGTCAGCAGCCATTCGTTGCCGGTGGCGGGAATGCCGTTGATGTCGTTGAAGGCGCTCATCGTCGACAGGGCGCCGGCCTCGAACGCGGCCTTGAAGGGCGGCAGATAGACCTCCTTCAGCTGGGCCTCGGACATGTCGACGGTGTTGTAGTCCAGCCCCGCCTCGGCCGCGCCATAGGCGGCGATGTGCTTGGGCGTGGCCAGCAGCGCCTGCGGGTCGGCCAGACCGCGCTCGCCCTGGAAACCGCGCGTGCGGGCCACCGACATCAGATTGTTCAGCAGCACGTCCTCGCCCGCGCCCTCGACGACGCGGCCCCAGCGCTGGTCGCGGCCGACATCGACCATGGGGGCGTAGGTCTGGTGGATGGCCGAGGCCGCGCCCTCGACCGCCGCCGCCCGGGCGGTGCGATAGGCCAGGTCGGTGTCCCAGCTGGACGCCTCGGCCAGGGGCACGGGGAAGACGGTGAACAGGCCGTGGATGATGTCGGCGGCGAACAGCAGCGGAATCTTCAGGCGCGATTCCTCGACCGCGATACGCTGGATCTCGCGGCCGGTCTCGGCCCCGACGCCGTTGAATAGGTTGCCGATGCGCCCGGCCCGGATCTCGGCGGCGACCCGCGCGGGATCACCCTCGCCGTCGGTCGGATTGACGCTCTGCGGGCGGAAACGGAAGGGGTCGTTCAGCAGGTTCAGCTGGCCGGCCTTCTCCTCGATCGTCATGGCCGCGATCAGCTGCTCGATGCGGGCCGCGTGGGGCAGCGCCTGCCCCCAGGCGATCCGGGGCGCGGCGACCACGGCGGCGCCCCCGAACAGGGCGGTAGCCAGCAGGCGGCGGCGCGTGGCGCCGAGCGGCGGGGTGGCGTCGTGGGGCATGGAAGGCGTCTCCGGCTGTCGTCCTGACGGCGATCTTGGGCTCAGTGAAACCGATTACACAGGGGCGGGGGTCGGGGCGACCCGGCGAATGGTCACGCTCGGTTTCTGCGCCGCCGACCGACGGTCGAGACAAGCGGCACGCTTCCGCCTAAGCAATCAAGATGCCCCTGACGCTGTGGAGCCTGATCGCCGTCGCCCTGGCCCTGCCGGTCGGGCTGACGCTGGCGTGGCTGTCGTACCAACTGCCGCGCTGGATTCCCGGCGAAGATCCGCCGCCGGAGGAAACCACGACCCGGCGCCGCGGCCGCTGGCTGGGATTGCCGCTGGCCTGCCTCGGCGTGGCGTTATGGGCTGCCGCGCACCACGACGGCGAGGGAGCGGCCTTGCTAACGGCCGCGCTGGGATGGGCGCTGGTCCTCATCGCCACCGTCGACGGCGAGCATTTCTGGCTGCCCGACGGCTTCACCCTGCCGCTGATCGGGGCGGGACTGCTGGCCGCCTGGCTGACGGCGCCACAGGAGCTCGTCGCGCGGCTGATCGGGGCCGTCGCTGGCTTCGTCACCCTCGCTGTCCTGGCTTGGGCCTACCGGCGGGGCAGGGGACGCGAGGGTCTGGGCGGCGGCGATCCGCGCCTGTTCGCGGGGGCCGGCGCCTGGGTCGGCTGGCTGGGCCTGCCCAGCGTCCTGGTCTGGGCCTCCGCGGCCGCCTTTAGCGTCATCGCCGCCCGCCTGATCGTCCGGCGCAAGGTCAGCGGCGCGGACCGCCTGCCGTTCGGAGTGTTTCTGGCCGTGGGCTTGTGGCTGACCTGGCTGTATGGCCCGCTCGGAATTTAGGCCGGTTTAGCCCCTCAGCGCCCGCAACCGGGCAGGCAAAGCGTCCGGCAGATCCTCGGCGATCAATCCCGGTCCCACGGCCGCCGCCGCCTCAGCATGTAGCCATGCCGCCGCCGAGGCGGCGTCGAAACTGTCCATGCGCTGGGCCAGCAGTCCGCCGATCATGCCGGCCAGCACATCGCCGGTCCCGGCCGTCGCCAGCCAGGGTGATCCGTTCGGATTGAGACGCAGCCGTCCGTCCGGCGCCGCGATCAGGGTCTCGTGGCCTTTCAGAATCACCACGCAGCCGGCGCGCCTGGCCGCCTCGCGCGCCGCCGCCTCGCGCCCTTGATCCAGCAGGCCGGGGAACAGCCGCTCGAATTCGCCCTCATGCGGGGTCAGCACGTCGTCACGGTCGATCAGGTCGAAAAGCGCCTCGGGCCGGCCCTTGAACACGCTCAGCGCGTCGGCGTCGACGACCAGGGCCGCGCCGGTGGTCTGGAGCGCCTCCAGATTGGCCACCGTCGCCTCGTCCAGACCGGCGGCCGGGCCGATCACGACGGCGTCCAGCGAATCGGCCAGATCGGCCAGCTGATCCGGCGAATGGAACGGGTCCAACATGACCGCTTCCAGTGTCGGGGCCAGAATCGGCGCGGCGTCCCGTGGCGCCAGCACCCGAACGAGACCAGCTCCGACCCTCAGGCCCGCCCGCGCCGCCAGTCGCGCGGCGCCGGTCCTGAACGGCCCGCCCGAAACGACGCCCAGCCGCCCGCGAGCATGTTTGTGGCTGTCCGCGCGAGGCCACGGAAAGCCCGCGCGCCACAGGTCCGGATGATTGGTCTCGGCTTCGACAGGAATGTCACGGCTCATGGGGGAATCTGGTCACACTCCGTGTCCGGAGGCAAAACGCTCTTGCCTTATGCTGCGATGCACGATGGGATGCTCGCCCGAACCCCCTGGCCACGCTAGAGTGTCGCCGATACCGGCGCGCCGCGCCGTGGCCTCGCTTCCGGGGCGCCGTTTCGGGACCGCCGATGAAGAAGATCGAAGCCGTCATCAAACCCTTCAAGCTCGATGAGGTGAAGGAGGCGCTGCAGGACATCGGCGTCCAGGGCATGACCGTGCTGGAGGCCAAGGGTTATGGCCGGCAGAAAGGCCATTCCGAGCTCTATCGCGGGGCCGAGTACGTCATCGACTTCCTGCCCAAGATCAAGATCGAGGTGGTGGTGTCCGACGACATGGCCCCCGGCGTGGTCGAGGCCATCCAGACCGCCGCCCGCACCGGCAAGATCGGCGACGGCAAGATCTTCGTCTCGACCATCGACGAAGTGATCCGCCTCCGCACCGGAGAAACCGGCCCCCAGGCCATCTGACCGACACCCCGGCCGCCCGATCCAGGCGGCCGGTTTTCTTTTCCGCCTCCCCGACCAGGAAAGCCCAGAATGAGCGCCAAGAAGATCCTCGCCGAGATCAAGGACAAGGACGTCCGCTACGTCGATCTCCGCTTCACCGACACGCGCGGCAGGATGCAGCACGTCACCTTCGACATCAGCCAGATCGACGAGGACTTCCTGGAGGAGGGGACCATGTTCGACGGCTCCTCCATCGCCGGCTGGAAGGCCATCAATGAAAGCGACATGCTGCTGAAGCCGGACCTCAGCACCGCCTATGTCGATCCCTTCTACCAGCAGACGACGCTGTTCCTGTTCTGCGATGTGCTGAACCCCGACACGGGCGAGCCCTACAACCGCGACAGCCGCTCCATGGCCAAGAAGGCCCTGGCCTATGTCGAAAGCGCGGGCGTCGGCGACACCGTCTATTTTGGGCCCGAGGCGGAGTTCTTCGTGTTCGACGACGTGCGCTGGTCCACCGCCGCGCACGAGACCGGCTATGCCTTCGACTCGATCGAGCTGCCGGCCAACACCGGCTCGGAGTATGCCGAGGGCAACATGGGTCACCGCCCGGGCGCCAAGGGCGGCTATTTCCCGGTCAATCCGGTCGACTCCGGCCAGGACCTGCGCGGCGAGATGCTCAGCGTCATGTCCGACCTCGGTCTGGAGCCCGAGAAGCACCACCACGAAGTGGCGCCGGCCCAGCACGAGCTGGGGCTGAAGTTCTCGGACTTGCTGACGATGGCCGACCGGCTGCAGCTCTATAAGTACGTGATCCACAACGTGGCGGCGGCCTACGGCAAGTCAGCGACCTTCATGGCCAAGCCCATGTTCGCCGACAACGGCTCGGGCATGCACGTGCACATGTCGATCTGGAAGGACGGCAAGCCGCAGTTCGCGGGCGACAAGTACGCCGGCCTGTCGGAACAGTGCCTGTGGTACATCGGCGGCATCATCAAGCACGCCAAGGCCATCAACGCCTTCGCCAACTCGACCACCAACTCCTACAAGCGCCTGGTGCCCGGCTACGAGGCGCCGGTGAAGCTGGCCTATTCGGCGCGCAACCGCTCGGCCTCGATCCGCATCCCGTGGGTGTCGTCGCCCAAGGCCAAGCGTATCGAGGCGCGCTTCCCCGATCCGATGGGCAATCCCTACCTGACCTTCGTGGCGCTGCTGATGGCCGGCCTGGACGGCATCGAGAACCGCATCGATCCGGGCGCCGCCGCCGACAAGAACCTCTATGACCTGCCGCCGCAGGAGCGCGGATCGATCCCCGAGGTCTGCGGCTCGCTGCGCGAGGCCCTGGAGAATCTCGACAAGGACCGGGCCTTCCTCAAGAAGGGCGGCGTCATGGATGATGACTTCATCGACAGCTACATCGCGCTGAAGATGGAGGAGGTGATGCGTCTGCAACTGCATCCCCATCCGGTCGAGTTCGACATGTACTACAGCTGCTGATCGGCCAGCGCTGGACAGAACAAGGGCCGGACGAGCGATCGTCCGGCCCCTTTCATTTCGATTTGATCGGACCTAGGCGCCCCGGTTCCAGCGATCCGGATCGCAGCGGTCGTCATCCCGGTCGATATCCCGGACACGCCCGCTGCGGTCGATCTCGATCTCGATTTCGAAATTGTCGGCGGTGCAGCCTTCGATCTCCCAGCCGTAGTCTTCGGTATCGACGTCCGTAACCCGAGCTATGCCGTTTTCGCGCGCGATTTCGACGGCCCGATCCATCCCGATATCGGCAGGCTGGGCAAAGGACGCTGCGGCAAGCGAGGCGGCGAGGGCGAAAGAGGTGATCATGATCGGCATCCTGAAGTTCGAGACGCCATTTTAACGACCAGCGGTCGCCGGCGTTGCGGGCGGGACGACATGACGCAGCCCGTGAGGCTGACGGGCTGCGTCACACACGTCAGATCGGCAGGATAGCCGTTCCAAACGCACGTTTCAGTTCGTGCGCGGCGAAGGTCTGGGCGGCCATGGCGTCGGGGACGGCCAGGGCCATGCCGAAGAACTCATGCGTCGAGCCGTGCCAGGTCTTGTGGCGGACATCGACGCCGGCGGCCTCCAGCTTGTCGATCAGCTTTTCACCCTCGGTGCGCAGTGGGTCGATCTCGGCCAGGATGACGGTGGTCGAGGGCAGGCCCGACACGTTCGCGGCGCCCACCACATTGACGCGCGGGTCCTCGGTTTCGGACTCGTCGTTGAAGGTGTGTTTCACGAACCATTCGATCATCGCCTTGTTCAGCGGCTTGGCCTGGGCGTTCTCGACATAGCTCTCGTTGTCCAGGTCGTTGCCGACCAGCGGATAGACCAGCACCTGGTGCACGGGGGCGGGCAGGCCCTGATCGCGCGCGGCGATGGAGACATTGATGGCCAGGTTGCCGCCGGCGCTCTCGCCCATCACCGCCACCTTCTGCGGGTCGCCGCCGAAGGTCTGGGCATTCTCCAGCACCCACTTGTAGGCGGCCACGGCGTCTTCATGGGCGGCGGGGAACTTGTTCTCGGGTGCCTGGCGATAGTGGACCGACACCACGATGCAGTCGGCCATCTTGGCCGTGCCGCGCGGGCCGCCGTCGTAGACGTCCAGATCGGCGATGACGAAGCCGCCGCCGTGGAAATAGACGACCACGGGGCTCAGCTTGCCGTCGTCCTTGTCCTGCTGCGTGCCGTAGAGGCGCGCCTGCAGCGGACCGCCGGGACCGGGAATGGTGAAGTCGCGCGTGGCGACGCCAAGGTCGTCGTTCGGATCGCGGCCCTGCTCGCTCAGCAGCTTTTTGACAGCGTCCGTCGGCGTCGGCTGGCGGCGGGCCTCTTCGGGGCTCAGGGTCTCGATCGGCTTGGCGCCGAGCTCGGTCTGCTTGTCGAGGACCTTTTGCATCTGGCCGTCGGCCTTGGCCGGCGAGGTCTTGGGATCATCGTTTCCGAGGATTTTGTCGAGAATAGACATGGAGTTGTATCCTGTTGTCGGGGAGGCGACAGAACAACCGCCCAAACCCGGTCCTGTTCCTCCCTTGCTTGACTTCCGGCCGGAGTCGTTCACAGGGTCCGGCGCTCTCGCGGGAGAGATCGGGGCCGTTTCGGCGGGCTCGGAGCCGAAGGCGCAACCGCCCCGGAAACGCTCAGGCAAAAGGACCGCGCGGGCTGAGGATCGCTGGAAAGTCGCCCTGCCAGTCTGACTGGAATGCGGGCGCGCCGACGGAGCAAGGCCCGGCCATAGTGTCGGCGCCGGAATCTCTCAGGCTTCCCAGACAGCGGGGGCGCGACCACGGCGGAGCTTCCGCCTCCCGACGCGACCCCGAGATTTCCATGGCCGACGCTGCGAACACCGACCTCAAGACCACGCCCCTAAACGCCGCGCACCGCGCGCTGGGCGCGCGAATGGTCGGCTTCGGCGGCTATGACATGCCGGTGCAGTACGAGGGGGTGCTGGCCGAACACCGCTGGACGCGCGAGCACGCCGGTCTGTTCGACGTCAGCCACATGGGCCAGGCGCGGATCACGGGCGAGGACGCCGCCGTCCAGTTCGAACGCTTCGTCTCCAACGATTTCCAGGGCCTCAAGGCGGGCCGCCAGAAGTATGGCCTGCTACTCAACGAGCAGGGCGGCGTCATCGACGATCTGATGGCCGGCCGCCCCGACCACGACGGGCTCTATGTCGTCGTGAACGCCGGCAACAAGGACAAGGACTTCGCCTTGCTGGAGGCCGGGCTTGAAGGCGACGCGCGGCTGATCCGTTTCGACGACCGGGCGCTGCTGGCCATCCAGGGACCGGAGGCGGCCGAGGTCATGGCGGCGCACGAGCCGGTGCTGGCCGAGATGGGCTTCATGGACAGCGCCCGGCTGATGCTCTTCGGCGCCGACTGTTTCGTCTCCCGCTCGGGCTACACCGGCGAGGACGGCTATGAGATCTCGGTCCCGGCGGATCAGGCCGAGCGGATCTGGAACACCCTGCTGCAGGACGCCCGGGTCAAGCCGATCGGTCTGGGCGCGCGTGACAGCCTGCGTCTGGAAGCCGGCTTGCCGTTGCACGGCCATGACATCGACGAGACCACCTCTCCGGTCGAGGCCGGGCTGATGTTCGGCCTGCCCAAAGCCCGCCGCGAGCGCGGCGATTTCCCCGGCGCCGACCGCATCCTCAAGGAGCTGGCCGACGGGCCGGCGCGCAAGAAGGTCGGGCTGATCGTCAAGGAAGGCGCCCCGGCCCGCGAGGGCGCCGAGATCGCCGACGCGGACGGAACCGTCATCGGCCGGGTCACCTCGGGCGGCCCGTCGCCGACCCTGGGCCGGAACATCGCCCTGGGCTTCGTGCCGCCGTCGCATGCCGAGCTCGGGACCGAATTGACCGTCATCGTGCGTGGCCGTCCCGCCGCCGCCGAGGTGGTCGCCACGCCCTTCGTGCCGTCCAAATACTACCGCAAACCCGCCTGACACCCGTTTCGAACCCAGACTTCCGAGCCGAGAGAGCCGCCATGAAATTCACCAAGGATCACGAATGGGTCCGCCTCGAAGGCGACATCGCCGTCGTGGGCATCACCAAACACGCCGCCGACCAACTGGGCGACGTGGTCTTCGTCGAAACCCCCGAGGCCGGAAAGTCGGTCAACAGGGGCGACAGCTTCGCCGTGGTCGAGAGCGTCAAGGCGGCGTCCGACGTCTATGCCCCGGTCTCCGGTGAGGTGGTTGAGGGCAATGACGCCTTGGCCGGCGGTCCCGAGACGGTCAACGCCGACCCCGAGGGCGACGGCTGGTTCGCCAAGATCAAGGTCGCCGACCCCGCCGAGGTCGAGGCCCTGATGGATCGCGCGACCTACGACCAGTACGTCAGCACGCTGTAAACCCGCGACTGGCTCCGTCTCCCCGGCGAAGGCCGGGGCCCAGAGCCGCGCGCGCCAGAGCCTGACGACAACACCCTTTCACTCCTGGACCCCGGCCTTCGCCGGGGAGACGGCCAAATCGATGCGCTACCTCCCCCTGACGCCCGACGACCGCACGGCCATGCTAGCCGCCATCGGGGCCAAGTCGGTCGACGACCTGTTCGTGGACGTGCCCGAGGCGGCGCGCAGAGACGGCGTCGTCGACCTGCCCCGCGTGATGGGCGAGCTCGAGGTCGAGCGCGCCCTGAAGCGCATGGCCGGCAAGAACACCGTGGCCGGGGACGTCCCCTTCTTCTGCGGCGCCGGCGCCTATCGCCACCATGTGCCGGCGACCGTGGATCACATCATCCAGCGCTCGGAATTCCTGACCAGCTATACGCCGTATCAGCCCGAGATCGCCCAGGGCACGCTCCAGTACCTCTACGAATTCCAGACCCAGGTCGCGAACCTAACTGGTATGCCCGTGGCCAACGCCTCGCTCTATGACGGCTCGACCGCCATGGCCGAGGGCGTCCTGATGGCCACGCGGGTGACGCGCCGGAACAAGGCGGTGATCTCGGGCGGGGTGCACCCGCACTATGTCGCCGCCACCGAGACCGTGGTCCACGCCATGGGCGTCGAGACTCAGGTCTTGGCCCCCGCCGTCGATGGCGAAGCCGAGGTCATCGGCCAGATCGGACCGGACACGGCCTGTGTGGTGGTGCAGACGCCGAACATCTTCGGCACCGCCACGGACGTCTCCAAGATCGCCGAGGCGGCGCAGGCGGCCGGCGCGCTGCTGATCGTCGTCGTCACCGAGGCGGCGTCGATGGGCCTGCTGAAATCGCCGGGCGAGATGGGGGCCGATATCGTCGCGGCCGAGGGCCAGTCGATCGGCAATGCGCTGAACTTCGGCGGCCCCTACGTCGGGCTGTTCGCCACCCGCGACAAGCTGGTGCGCCAGACGCCCGGTCGCTACTGTGGTGAGACGGTGGACGCCGAGGGGCGGCGCGGCTTCGTCCTGACCCTGTCGACCCGCGAGCAGCACATCCGTCGCGACAAGGCGACCTCGAACATCTGCACCAACTCCGGTCTCTGCACCCTGGCCTTCTCGGTGCATATGAGCCTGCTGGGCGAGACCGGCCTGCGCCGCCTGGCCCTGCTGAACCACGAAAAGGCCGTGGCCACGCGCGACGCCGTGGCGGCCGTGCCGGGGGTCGAGGTGCTGACCCCGCGCTTCTTCAACGAGTTCGCGGTGCGCCTGCCCAGTGACGCGACCGAGGTGGTTGATCAACTGGCCGAGCGCGGCATCCTCGCCGGCGTGCCCTATGGCCGGTTGAACCCGGGCGCCGGCATGGAAGACGTGCTGCTGATCGCCGCGACCGAGACCACCACCGACGACGACATTTCGGCCCTCAAGTCCGCCCTCGCGGAGGTCCTGTGATGAGCACCATGAACACCGTCGGTCGTCCGACCACCCCGAACGCCGTCTCCGAGAAGCCCGCCACCCTGACCGGGGCGCGCGGACTGCTGCAGGACGAGGCGCTGATCTTCGAAAGCGACGGCTGGGGCAAGACGGGCGTCGATCTGCCTGAGCCGAAGACGGACGGCGGCGATCTGGGCGATCTGGTCCGCGCCGATCCGATCGGCCTGCCGGGGCTCAGCGAGCCCGAGGCCATGCGCCACTATGTGCGTCTGAGCCAGAAGAACCACGCCATCGACCTGGCCGTCTATCCGCTGGGCTCGTGCACCATGAAGCACAACCCGCGCCTGAACGAGAAGATGGCGCGCCTGCCGGGCTTTTCCGACATCCATCCGCTGCAGCCGCAATCGACGGTGCAGGGCGCGCTGGAGTTGATGGACAGCCTGTCCCACTGGCTGACGACCCTCACGGGCATGCCGGCTGTGGCCCTGTCGCCCAAGGCCGGCGCCCACGGCGAGCTGTGCGGCCTGATGGCCATCCGCGCCGCCCACCGCGCCGCCGGCCACGGCCTGCGCTCGGACAATCCGCGCAACAAGGTGCTGGTCCCGACCAGCGCCCACGGCACCAACCCCGCCACCGCCGCCTTTGTCGGCTATCAGGTGGTCGAGGTGAAACAGACAGACGACGGCCGCGTCGACGTGGCTGATCTGGCGTCCAAGCTGGGCGACGACGTGGCCGCCATCATGGTCACCAACCCCAACACCTGCGGCCTGTTCGAGCGCGACATCCTGGAGATCAGCCGCCTGACCCACGAGGCGGGGGCCTATTTCTACTGCGACGGCGCCAATTTCAACGCGATCGTCGGGCGGGTCCGCCCCGGCGACCTCGGCGTCGACGCCATGCACATCAACCTGCACAAGACCTTCTCCACGCCCCACGGCGGCGGCGGTCCGGGCGCGGGTCCGGTGGTGCTGTCCGAGGCCCTGGCGCCCTTCGCCCCGGCCCCCTGGGTCGTCGGCGGCAAGGACGGCTTCAGGCTGATCGAGCGAGAGGAGGGCGACGCGGCCCAGGCTTTCGGCCGCCTGTGCGCCTTCCAGGGCCAGATGGGCATGTATGTGCGCGCGCTCAGCTACATGATGAGCCACGGCTCGGACGGCCTGCGCCAGGTCGCCGAGGACGCGGTGCTGAACGCCAACTACATCAAGGCCCGGCTGTCGGACGTGATGAGCGCCGCCTTCCCCAACGGCCCCTGCATGCACGAGGCTCTGTTCGACGATACGTGGCTGAAGGGCACGGATGTGACCACGCTCGATTTCGCCAAGGCGATGATCGACGAGGGCTTCCACCCCATGACCATGTATTTCCCGCTGGTGGTCCACGGCGCGATGCTGATCGAGCCGACCGAGACGGAATCCAAGGCCGAGCTGGACCGGTTCATCGCCGCCATGCGCGCCCTGGCCGGCGCCGCGAAAGCCGGCGACGTCGACCGCTTCAAGGGCGCGCCCTTCCACGCCCCCATGCGCCGCCTGGACGAGACCCGCGCCGCCCGCTCGCCGGTCCTCCGCTGGACCGCGCCGGAGGGGACCAACCGGGCGGCGTGACTCGACATTTCGGCGACGGCGACCGATCTTCAGCAGATGAAGATCGAGGTGGACCAGGAAGACGACGGCCGCTGGATCGCGGAGATCGTGGAACTGCCGGGCGTTCTAGCCTATGGCGCCACGCAGGCTGAGGCAGTCGCCAAGGTCGAAGCGCTGGCGTTGCGGGTCATCGCCGAACGGCTCGACAATGGTGAACGCGCGCCGGAACTCACGGCCCTGTTTCAGGCCGCGTGAGCACCTGGCCATCCGTAAAGGCGCGACGCTTGCTGGCCGCGCTTGAGCGGATTGGCTGGACGGAGAAGCGACGCTCGGGATCACATCGGACCTTGACCCGGCAGGGCTGGCCGGATGTCGTTTTCGCTTTCCACGACGGCGATGAGGTCGGACCGCGCATGCTGGCGCGGATCGCGCGATCAACCGGCCTGACTCCGGGCGACCTCTGACAGCCTAGCCACCTGCTCGAGGCTCCCCTAAGCAGGGCCGTATGGATATCGAGGCCCTGTCCCTTTCAGGCGTGATGCGGCTGAAGCCCGCGCGGCATGGCGACGCGCGCGGATGGTTCAGCGAGACCTGGTCGGCGCGATCGCTGGAGAGCGCGGGCATCACGACGACCTTCGTCCAGGACAATGTCTCCTATTCCGCCGCCGTCGGCACGGTGCGCGGACTGCATTATCAGGCGCCGCCCAGCGCCCAGGCCAAGCTGGTCATGGTCCTGAACGGCGCCATCCGCGACGCCGTTGTGGATGTGCGCGTCGGCTCGCCGACCTACGGGCGCTGGCTGGCGGTCGACCTGACGGCCGAGGGCGGTGAGCAACTGCTGGTCCCCGAGGGTTACCTGCACGGCTTCGTCACAACCCAGCCGGACACCCGCGTGCTCTACAAGGTGTCGGCGCCCTACGACCCAGCGGCTGACGGGGCCGTGCGTTGGGACGACCCGGACCTCGGCATCGATTGGGGGATCGACCCGGCCACGGCCGTGGTCTCGGCCAAGGACGCGGCGGCGCCGGCCTTCCGCGATTGGACCTCGCCGTTCAAGATCCGGGCATGGAGCGACGCATGAAGCTCCTGATCACCGGCGGCGCCGGCTTCATCGGATCGGCCGTGGTGCGCCGCGCGCTGGATCGCGGCCTGTCGGTCGTGACCCTGGACGCCCTGACCTATTCCGGCAGTCTGGAGAACCTGGCCGAGGTCAGGGATCAACTCGGCCACGCCTTCGAACACGCCGACATCAGCGACGCCCCGGCCGTCGCGGCGATCCTGGACAAACACCAGCCCGACGCCATCCTAAACCTGGCCGCCGAGAGCCATGTCGACCGCTCCATCGACGGCCCCCTGGCCTTCATGCACACCAATGTCACCGGCACGGCCGTGATGCTGGAGGCCGCGCGCCGCTATTGGCAGGCCCTGCCCGGCGACCGCGCCGAGCGCTTCCGCTTCCAGCACATCTCCACCGACGAGGTGTTCGGCTCGCTGGAGCCGGGCGATCCCGCCTTCGACGAGAACAGCCGTTACCAGCCCAACTCCCCGTATGCGGCGTCCAAGGCCGGCTCGGACATGCTGGTTCGGGCCTGGCGCGAGACCCACGGCCTGCCGACCCTGCTGACCAACTGCTCCAACAACTACGGCCCGCGCCAGCATCCCGAAAAGCTGATCCCGACGGTGATCCTGAACGCCGCCGCCGGGCGCCCCATCCCCGTCTATGGCCAGGGAACCAACATCCGCGACTGGCTGCACGTCGACGACCACGCCGAGGCTCTGCTGACGGTGCTGGAGCGGGGCCGGGTCGGCCAGACCTATGGCGTCGGCGGCGCGGCGGAGCGGACCAATATCGACCTGGTGCGCCTGATCTGCGCAGAGCTGGATCGTCTCCGCCCGGATGGCGCGCCGCACGACCGCCTGATCGAATTCGTCACCGACCGCCCGGGCCACGACCGCCGCTACGCCATCGATATCACGAAGATAGACCGCGATCTGGGCTGGCGTCCGGCCACGACGCTGGAGGACGGCATCGCCGCCACCGTGGCCTGGTATCTCGACAACCCCGCCTGGGTCGACAGCTGGCGGGCCCGCGGCTTTGGCGGCGACCGGCTGGGGCTGGGGTGACCCTGCGCATTCTTCAGTTCGGCGCCGGCGGCCAGCTGGCCCGCGCCCTGATCCGGGCGGCGGACGGGCGCGACATCGCCCTGACCGTACGTGGCTCGGACGAGGTCGACATCGGCGACCCCGCCGCCCTGGCCGAGGCGCTGTCGGACGTCGGAACCCACGATCTGGTGCTGAACGCCGCCGCCTTTACCGCCGTGGACCGGGCCGAGAGCGAGCCGGACCGCGCCCGCGCCATCAACGCCTCCGCCCCGCGCCAGATGGCCGGCGCCTGCGCCCGCGCGGACGTGCCCCTGGTCCATGTCTCCACCGACTATGTGTTCGACGGCTCCGGCGAGGAGGCGTGGCGCGAGGACGATCCGACCGGCCCGCTCAATGTCTACGGCCGCACCAAGCTGGAGGGGGAGGGGGCCATCTGGCGCACCACCGACCGGGCGGCGGTGATCCGCACCTCCTGGGTGGTGTCTGAACGGCCGGGCAATTTCCTGACCACCATGCTGAGGGTGGGCGCCGAGCGCGACACCTTGCGTGTGGTCGCCGATCAGCACGGCCGCCCGACCCTGGCCGACGACCTCGCTCGCTTCCTGCTGGACGCCGCGCCCCGCTGGGCCGAGGGCGACGCCGAAGCCTACGGGACCTTCCACTTCGCCAACGCCGGGGCAACGACCTGGGCGGGATTGGCCGAGGCGGCTCTGGCCGAAGCCGGGATCGCGACGCCGGTCGAATCGATCACGACCGCCGACTGGCCCACCCCGGCGCGGCGCCCCTTCAACTCGGTGCTGGACACGGGCAAGGTCGAGCGGACCTTCGGCGTCACGCCCCGACCGTGGCGCGAGGCCGTGGCCGAAACGGTCGGACGGATCAGGGAGCGGGCATGAGCGACAGGCGCGGCATCATTCTGGCGGGCGGGGCGGGGACGCGACTGCACCCCTTGACCCTGGCCGTGTCGAAACAGCTGCTGCCCGTCTACGACAAGCCGATGATCTACTATCCCCTGTCGGTGCTGATGCTGGCCGGGATCCGCGAGGTCATGGTCATCACCACCCCGGACGACCAGGCGGCCTTCCAGCGCCTGCTCGGCGACGGCTCGCGCCTGGGGATGAAGATCGTCTGGCAGGTCCAGGAACGCCCCGACGGCCTGGCCCAGGCCTTCATCCTGGGCGAGGACTTCATCGACGGCCGGCCCAGCGCGCTCGTGCTGGGCGACAACCTGTTCTACGGCGGCGGTTTCACCGGCATGCTGCAGCGCGCCGACGCCCGCGCCGAGGGGGCCACCGTGTTCGGCTATCCGGTCGCCGACGCCCGTCGCTACGGCGTGGTCGAACTCGGCCCCGACGGTCGCGCCGTCGGCCTGGAGGAAAAGCCGGCCCAGCCGCGGTCGAACCTGGCGGTCACGGGCCTGTATTTCGTCGACGGCACGGCTTCGGAGAAGGCGCGCGCTCTCAAGCCCTCGCCGCGCGGCGAGCTGGAGATCACCGACCTCAACCGTCTCTATATGCAGGAGGGGTCGCTGCACGTCGAACAGCTGGGCCGGGGCTTCGCCTGGCTCGACACCGGCACTCACGACAGCCTGATCCAGGCCGGCGAGTTCGTCCGCACCCTCGAGCACCGCCAGGGCCTGCGCATCGGCTGTGTCGAGGAGATCGCCTTCACCGCCGGCTGGATCGACGCCGAAGAACTGAAGGCGTCGGCCGATCGGATGGGCGGCGGCTATGCGGACTATCTGCGCGGGCTGGCGGAGGTTTAGCCTCTCGGAGTTTTCTTCTTGAACGGCTTGCCAGGCTTGGCCGCGTGCGGTTTGCCGCGTGCATCCTTGGGAGCCCAGGGGCGGTCGCCGCCCTTGGGCTTGCCCTTCCACGGCTTGTCACCCGCCGAGGGCGCCGGCGAGGCGTCCGACGGCGGCGTCCAGTCGGGTTTGGCGCCCGGCTTGCCGGCATAGGGCTTCTTCACCCAAGGCTTCTTGCCCGGCGGTGTGGCGTCCGCCTCGGTCCGTTTGACCCAGGGCTTCTTGCCGCCTGCGGGTGCGGTGTCGGTCGAGGGAGCGTCGCGCTTCACCCAGGGCTTCTTGTCCCCCGTCGCGGCCTCACTCGGCGCATCACGCTTCACCCAAGGTTTCTTGCCGGCGTCGGGCCGGTCCTCGCGCGGCTTCCAGGCGGGCTTGTCGGCGTTGTCGCGCGAGGGGCGCGGCTTGCCGGCGTTGGCGCGCGGCGGCTTGTCCCAGCGCGGCGCGGGTTTTTCCTTTGGCCCCGGCGCCACGGTGGTTTCGATGGTGATCCCATCTTCCAGCCCCCCGGCGATGGCGGCGTTGAACTTGGCCTCGGCCTCGCGGGTGATCTCGAACTTGGTGTCGCGGTCGAAGATGCGGATCGTGCCGATGTCGCGCTTGGTCACATGGCCGAGGCGACAGATCATCGGCATCAGCCACTTGGGATCGGCGTTCTTCTCGCGGCCGATATTGATGCGGAACCAGGCCATGTCCCCGCCGCGCGCGAAGTCGGTGAAGGGCACGTCGGCTTGGCCCTTGTCGTTGCGGCCGGTCTGCTGCTGACGCTTCATCCGCTCGTCGTCATAGACGTCCTCGGGCGGCGGCAGCTTCTGGCGATACAGGCGGATCAGGGCGGCGGCCACTTGCTCGGCGGACGACTTCTCCAAGAGCGCCCGGCCCAGCTCCAGGCTCTCCTCGTCGGCCGGCGCGGTCAGGACCGGATCGGTCAGCATGCGCTGGCGGTCCTTGGCGCGGATCTCCTCGGCCGAGGGAGGCCCCGACCACTCGGCCTGGATCGAGGCCGACTGGAGCATCAGCTCGACCTTGCGGCGGCGCGTATAGCTGACCAGCAGAACCGACACGCCCTTCTTGCCGGCGCGTCCGGTGCGGCCCGAGCGGTGCAGCAGGCCGGCCTTGTTCACCGGGATCTCGGCATGGACCACCAGGCCCAGATCCGGCAGATCCAGGCCGCGCGCCGCCACGTCGGTGGCCACGCACACGCGCGCATGACCGTCGCGCAGCGCCTGGAGCGCCTCGGACCGCTGGCCTTGCGTCAGTTCGCCCGACAGGCCGACCACGGAAAAGCCGCGCTCGCGCAGCGAGGCGGTCAGGTGCTTCACCCGCTCGCGCGTATTGGCGAACACCAGCGCGCCCGGCGCCTCGAAATAGCGCAGCACGTTGACGACCGCGTGCTCGACCTCATTGGGGGCCACGCGGATGGCCTTGTACTCGATGTCGCCGTGCGGCGCGTTCGACGCCGTCGTGTCGATCCGCACGGCGTCGCGCTGATAGGTCTTGGCCAGCTGCACGATGTCGCGCGCCAGGGTGGCGGAGAATAGCAGCGTCCGCCGCTCGGCCGGGGCGGCGTCCAGCAGGAAGGTCAGGTCCTCCTGAAAGCCCATGTCGAGCATCTCGTCGGCCTCGTCGAGCACCACGGCCTGCAGCTGCGACAGATCTAGCCCGCCACGCTCCACATGGTCGCGCAGACGTCCCGGCGTGCCGACCACGATATGGGCCCCGCGCTCCAGGGCCCGGCGCTCGGCGCGGGGGTCCATGCCGCCGACGGTGGCGACCACGCGGGCGCCGGCGGCGGCGTAGAGCCAGGTCAGCTCGCTGGCCACCTGCAACGCCAGCTCCCGCGTGGGGGCGATAACCAGGGCCTGGGGCGCGGCGGCCTGGTCGAACCGCTCGGCCTCGCCAAGCAGGGTCGGCGCCAGGGCCAAGCCGAACGCCACCGTCTTGCCCGAGCCGGTCTGGGCCGAGACCAGCAGGTCGCGGCCCTGCTCGGCCTCGAGAACAGCGGCCTGAACCGGCGTCGGTTCGGCATAGCCGCGGTCGGACAGGGCGCGGTCGAGCGCGGGATGGCTGGCGGGGAAGGGCATGGGGCGGTCCGGAATAAGAGAGAGGCGTTCAGCGCGCGGGATGTCGGCGCGGGAAGCGGCGGACGGCGGGCCTATGGATTGGGATCACGGCGAAATGGTGGAGAGGGCGGCCCGGGTCAAGCCGCCTGGCGATCACCGACGCCTCCCAAAGCCTCCGTCATGGCGTTGAACAGGGCCGCCAGGGTGATCGGCTTGGCCAGATGGCCGTCGGCGCCGGCCGCCCGTCCCTGGGCGACGTGTTCGGCCATGGCGTTGGCCGTCAGCATCAGGATCGCGGTGCGTTCGCGCGCGTGAGCAACCTCGAAAGACCGAATTTCGCGGGTGGCCGACACACCGTCCAGCACGGGCATCTGCATGTCCATCAGGATCAGGTCGAAGGACTCCTGTTGGAACCGCTCGACCGCCTCGCGCCCATTCTCCACGGTGACAAGCTCCATGGCGGTCGCCGCCAGCATGATCTCGATCACCTTGCGGTTGGCCGGATGGTCGTCGGCCAGAAGTACACGCAGGGGCAGGGCGGCGATTTCGGCGCCCGCGCTCAGGGACGCGCACGGCGTCTTGGGCGCGGCGGCGGCGGGCAGGGCGATCTCGAAGCCGAAGGCGGCGCCTTCGCCCGGCGCGCTCTCGCACACGAGGTCGCCGCCCATGATCTCGACCAGCGCGGTCGAGATGGCCAACCCCAGACCTGTGCCTCCGAACCGGCGGGTGATCGACCCGTCCGCCTGCTGGAAGCGCTTGAAGATGCGCGCGCGTTGAGCCTCGTCGAAGCCGATGCCGGTGTCGCGCACCGTGAACCCGACGCGCCCGTCTTCCGCGACGCTCACCGCCAGGGTCACGACGCCCGCGTCGGTGAACTTGACGGCGTTGGACACCAAATTGGTCAGCACCTGACGCAGCCTGACCGCGTCGCCATCGACCCAGCGCGGCAGGTCGGGTCCATAGTCCAGCGCCAGGGCAACGCCCTTGTCCTCCGCCTTGGCGCGCCACAGCAGGGCGATGTCATTGACCGTGTGTTTCAGGTCGAAGGGCGCGGTCTCCAGCGTGACCTGCCCGGCTTCGATCTTGGCGCTGTCCAGGATGTCGGTCAGCAGCCGCTCCAGAGTCTCGCCCGACGACCGGATCAGATTGGTCATCTGACGGGCCTGGGGGTCCAGATCATGGCGCGACAGGGCGTCGGCCATGGACACCACCCCGTTCAACGGCGTGCGGATTTCGTGGCTCATATTGGCCAGGAACTCGGACTTGGCGCGGTTGGCCGCCTCAGCCCGGGCCTGGGCCGCCTTCAGCCGCCGACCCTGACGCAACTGCCACGCAAGTCCGCCCGCGATCGAGGCGAGGAAGACGACGCCGACCACGATCACGAGCCACTGAAGGCGGGCCTTGTCGCGAGCATCCTCCAGCTGGGTCCGACGGTCCTCCAGCAGTTGCTGCATGTCGCCCGTGACCTGATGGACACCCGCGGCGAAGGCGCGCGCGTCAGCCACACGCTGCTGCTGCATATGGGCATCCAGCAGGGCGAAGGCCTCATCCGAGCGCCCCTCGGCGAACAGGATCGCCGCGTCCACTTCGGCCGCCCGAGAGCCGTCGCCCGCCGCCGCCTCCAACGTGCGCAGCCGCGCCAGGTCTCGCCTTGCGCCCGCGATATCGCCGGTGCGGGCGCGCGCCAGAGCGCGGGCCGGGATGACGTCCAGCGCCAGAAACGCCGCGTCGCCCAAATCTTCTCCATAGCCGCTCAGGCATTCCAGCACCTGCGCCGACCTCTTCCCGGCGTCGGCGACCTGAGCGCACAGGCCGGCGTCATAGATGGCCAATGTCGGCAAATCGGAGCTGCCGGCGACCCGGTGGTGCGCCGCCGCATAGGCGCGGGCGCGATCCAGATCGCCGACCCGGATCGCCATCTTGGCCAGATTATAGAGGCTGTCGAAGTCCGGGCGCGGATAGCCCGGATTGGAATAGTCGATCTCGAACTTGCGGAAGGCGGCGGTCGCCCCTTCCATGTCGTCGATGGCCTTCAACGCCATACCGACGACCTCCCAGACACCGCCCCGCGCCGTATCGGCGAACGGCGCGTTCTCGGGAATGTCGGCCTGGGCCCGCGTCAACAGGCCCAGGCCATCTCCGATCCGACCCTGATCGATCAGGTTCAGCGCCGCCAGCCGCGCCGCGTGCGCCCGCACGAACCAGTCGCGCCCTTGCTCGGCATAGCGCGCCATCTCCGCCGCCACGGCGACCTCGCCCTGGTCGTAGCGAATGGTCAGGGCGTTCAGTCGGGCGATGTCCTCATAGCGAGGATCATTCTGAATCCGGGCCGCCAGGGCCAACCTCCGGTTCCACCCCTCGGCGCGCTCAAACTCGCCCTGGTTCAGGATCGTCCAGGTGACGTGATAGACGCGGTTCAGGCCTTCGCGGTCCGAGCGCAGCAGCGCCGCCTCACCGAATGCCTCCAGCTCGGCGAAACTGGTCGCCGCCGCGCGCTGCTCCACGAATCGGGCCAGCGCCCCGCCATCGGCGCCGGAGGGCGCGGCCTGAGCCTGGGCATGGACCCCGGCCGCACTGATCATGATGACAGCCAGCCAGACAGCGACCCAAAGACTGCATCGACGAACCATGAACCCGGCGCTTCCCCCCCACGGCCGAGCATCTCAGCCGAAAGAGGTTGAGCAACCTTTAGTGCAGCGGAGAGGAGATGGTGGATGCGACAGGGATTGAACCTGTGACCCCCTCGGTGTGAACCTTCAAGGTACCCTTTTTCCGGTTATTACACCTGTTCCCTCCAGTGAGCTTTAATCAATAAATTCATCATGATGGGTTGATCTGAAACCACTTTAGGTTTTCACTGCTGTGCGCCGAGTTCTGCGTCGACTGCCCCACTACTGCCCCACTAAACGGGCGAAGAGTCGTCGGTTCGGCTACGGCAATGAGGCAGCGATGGCGTCCGTCAAAATCTCCACCGATCGACAGGTCGCGGCGCTCAAACCCGGCGCGAAACCTTATGAAGTCACCGTGGAAAAGAGCCGCGGCCTTTGTGTTCGTGTGTTTCCCACAGGGATCAAGAAGTTTGAATATCGCTATGTGGCGGGAAGCGGCGCGCGAAGACGCCATCGACTAGGGCAGTACCCTGGGCTGTCGCTCTCGGAAGCGAAAGCGACGGTTGCGGCGCTGTCCGTGGGCGTCGTGAATGGCGAAGACCCGGCAGAGGATCGCGCACGAGAGCGGGAACGGGCCAGAACCGGCGATACGCTTTCGGAACTGGCCGAAACCTACTGGAAAGCCTCTGAGAAGGGACTGCACGGGGGTAGACGCAGGCCCAAGCGGCCGATTTCGATCGCCAACGAACGTGGTCTGTGGCGCAAGCACGTGGCGCCCACCCTGGGAGCCAGGCGGTTCGAGGAGCTTCGCCGGGCCGACATAAAGGCGTTTATGCGGGCGCTTGCCACGGAGAGCGGACTCGCTCCGGCAAGCCTCGCGTCGGTCGGCACCGTCATTCAGGGCGTTCTGGGCTTTGCGGTGGACGAGGAGCGACTGGAGGCGAATCCGGCCGTGGGACTTGCCCGGCCACTGGCGCTTAAGGCCCGTGAGCGGCTGTTCAGCGACCATGCTCTCGCGGTGATCTGGCGAGCGGCGATGATTGCCTCCACGCCCCGCCCAGACGGTGAACCTTCGGAGGACATCCATGCTCGCATGGCGCCGGAGACGGGTCTGGCGATACGCCTGCTGATGCTGAGCCTTACGCGTCGCTCCGAGGTCGTCGGCGCGCGATGGCGCGAGTTCGACCTGAAGGCCGGCCAATGGACCATCCCCAGCGACCGTGCGAAGGCCAACCACATCCACGTGGTCCCGCTCGTTCCCGAAGTGCTGGAGGTGCTGTCTCTGGCGAAGCGTCTGCATCCTCACGGCGACTGCGTATTCCCGGCCGCCAAAGGTGACGGCGAACACCTCGAGCCGCGGGCCGTCACACGCGCCTTCGCCCGAATTTGCCGGCGGCATAATCTCGGAGCCGGCTCACCTCATGATGTGAAGCGTTCGGGCGCGACCACCCTCGTCGGCCGTCTCGGTGTCGGGCGGCTGGTGGTGGGGATGCTGCTCGGCCACACAGCGCGAGAAGGGGCGGCCGTGACCAGCGTTTATGATCGACACACCTACATGCCCGAGAAACGACACGCGCTCGAACTGTGGGCGCGCCATCTCCAGGCGCTCGAGCCCGATGAACAGCCTTGATACGCCGTGCGTCGCACCGAAGCCGTGCGGCGCGATCGAACGAAAATGCGTGCGACTCGGGGCGATCAATGTCAGCAACTGACGCAAACGTCTCAACGGATCCGCGCCAGGCGCCAGGACCGTGGTTCGATCGCCCGGGAGGCAGCCGATTGCATCGACGATGTCTGAGTCTGTTCGCCGCCCTGGCTCTGAGCGCATGCGCGGCGACGCCTGAAACGGTGGCGGGCTCGCCACCCGAGGCCCGCGCCTACAGAACGAGCGATGACGCATCGGCCGATGTCGACGCCGCGCTCGCGCGGGCCGCACAGTCCGGCAAGCGTGTCCTTCTGGTGATGGGCGCCGACTGGTGCCACGACAGTCGCGCGCTCGCCGGCTGGCTGGCCACGGATCGCTTCTCGGACCTCATCGAGCGCGAATACGAGCTTGTGTTCGTGGATATTGGAATGCCGAGAGGCGGCGACAGGCCCAACCTGGCGATCGCGCGCCGGTTCGGGATCGCCGAACTCCCGGGCTCTCCGAATGTGCTGGTGCTCACGTCCGACGGCGTGCTGGCCAATGCCGAGAGCGCAACCCGCTGGCGTGACGCGGCGAGCCGGACGGGCGATGAAATCTATGAGGAGCTCGCGGCCTTGGCCGATCAGCCGGCCTGATGGCTCGGGCCAGGGCATTTCCTGGCGGACCGCCGGCATCTGCGCGGATCGGACGTCATTCAGGGGTTTGGCGCGCGTTCTTCATTTAGATGCCCGTGAATCCCCCCCCCCCCCGATCGGCCGCCCTGTCGCGGCGCTGCGTCGCCACCTCAGGTCGAGGGACTTGCAAAGTCTCGCCTCATGTCGGAGGCTGAACCCGCGCCTGTCAGCGGCGCCGAGGCGTGAGAACCTCGCTTGAGACGTGATATTCCGAGCGGCGGTCCGGGCGGTCCGCGCTATGTCCAGGTCTAATGACCCAAGGCGCGGGCGCATGCCCTCAAGCGTGTTCTCAACACCCGGTCCATCGGCCGGGCTCGCCTCCCCATCGGAGGCGAGCCCGTGTCGGACCAAACCGGCGACATCAAGGCGGCGGCAGGGTCCGCGACGCTGTCGGAGCTATACCGGCGTCACGCCGGCTGGCTGGTCCGGCGGCTGCGCGCTCGCTGGGGGGCAGAGGCGGACGATATCGTGCAGGATTCGTTCGTCCGGCTCTCGCGCTACGACGACAGTACGTCGATCGGATCGCCACGGGCCCTTCTGATCAGGATCGCGTCCAACCTCGCCGCCGACCGCGCGCGCCGCGCCTCCCATCGAGCGAGCCCGTCGCTTGGGACCGAGGGGCTCAAGCCCGAGGGAATCAGCGGGGGCCAGTACGAGAGCACGCTTCTGCGCGAGGTGGTCGCCGACATGCCGGAGCATCTTCGCGACGTCTTCCTGCTCAGCCGGATCGCGGGCTTCCGTCATCGGGAGATCGCGCAGCGGCTCGGGATCTCGGAAAAGACGGTGGAGTGGCGATTGGCGCGGGCGCTGACCTGGTGCGTCGAGCGAATGCGGGGCGGGGATGACTGAGGGACGCCGGTCATCCACGTCCGCAGACGCCAGCCTTCAGGCGGCGGAATGGCACGCGCGCCTGGCTGCGGCGCAGGTGGATGCGGACGAGATCCGCGCTTTCGGAGACTGGTTGGAGAACGCCGAGAACGCTCGCGCCTGGTCCGAGATCCAGTCCGTCTGGGACGCGGCCGGCGGTCTGTCGGAGGACGCCGGCATCCAGGCGCTGACACGCCAGGCGCTCTTCAGGCCGCGCGGAAAGCGACCAGAGCTGAGATGGGTCTCCGGGGGCGCCGCCCTGGCCGCGACGGTCCTGGTGACGGTCGCGGCCGCCGGCTGGTGGACGCGGGGAGAGACCTACGCCAGTCCGCCGGATGGGCTCCGCCGGCTGACCCTCGAAGACGGGTCGACGCTGGTGCTCGACGCCGATTCCGAGGCGCGCGTTCGCTTGCGTGATACCGGCAGGACGATCGAACTGCGGGAAGGCCGCGCCTATTTCGACGTCGCCTTCGATGCGGCAAGGCCATTCTCGGTGCGGGCCGGGGAGGTGACCGTCACGGCGCTGGGCACGCGCTTCGACGTCGATCTCGGGCCGGACGGCGTCGCGGTGAACCTCTACGAGGGGCGGGTCATTCTCACGGGGGCCGGCGGGACCCTGTCGCTTCAACCGGGAGACGCCGCCGTCGCCACGTCCGAAGGCCTCCGCCGCGCGACGGAGCCGGCTGAGGCGGACGGGGGCTGGATCGACGGGCGGATGGTGTTCCGCGACGCCTTGCTGCGCGACGTCGTGGCCGAGATGAACCGGTACTTCGACAGACCGGTGCGGCTGTCTCCCGAGCTTGAGCGAACGCGGGTGAGCGGTGTCTTTTCGGCGGGCGACCGGGCCGGCTTCGTGAGCGCCCTGACCGCCATGCTTCCGGCGCAGGCGCGCACCGACGACACGGGCGCGACCCTCCTGACTCCGGCGCCCTGACAATTTTTCTCACGCCCGGTTAGGGGGATCGCCCCGCCTGTTCGTCTCTCTCCCGACGCGGCCGTTCCGTCGCGGGAGGGGGAAGACATGACACCTGGGTTCGAAGGCTCCGTCGCAGCCGTTATCCTCGCCCTGGGCCTGGGCGTTCAGTCGCCGGCGCAGGCTCAAGCCCAGGCCCGGACGCCCGGGGCCGAGGCGCAGGACGTTCTGGTCCTGACCGTCCCGTCCGGGGACCTGTCGCGAGCCCTGGAAAGCCTCGCCGCACAGTCGGGCATCGACCTCATCTACGAATCCGGTCTGGTGGCCGGGCGGACCACTCCCGGATTGTCGGCGCGGACGACGGCCGCCGAGGCCATGCGGCGGCTGCTTCGGGACACCGGCCTCGTCGCGCGCAGAGCGAGCCCCGGGGTCTGGATCCTGGAACGGTCGGAGGCCACCCAGCTCGAGGAGATCGTGGTGACGGGAACCCTGTTGCGGGGTCGCGGACCGGTCGGTTCGCCTGTGGTCTCCCTGAGCCTCGACGAACTCGATCGCCGGGGCCATGCCTCGGTCGCCGACGCCGTCCAGGCTCTGCCGCAGAATTACGGGGGCACCGGAACGCCGGCGGCCTTCCTCTCTTCGATCGAAGCCGGCAGCACCAACACCACCCTGAGCACGGGCGTGAACCTGCGGGGTCTCGGGCCCGACGCCACCCTGGTGCTGATCGACGGCCGCCGTCTGTCCGGCAGCGGAAGCCAGGGCGAGTTCAGCGACCTGTCAGCGGCGCCGGCGGCGGCGGTCGACCGTGTCGATGTGCTCCTGGACGGCGCCTCCGCCCTCTATGGCTCCGATGCCGTCGCAGGGGTGGTGAACGTGATCCTCAGGGACGACTACGAAGGAGCGGAGAGCCGTCTGCGGGTCGGGGCGGCGAAGGGCGGCGCCGAGGAGGTTCAGCTTTCGCATCTTGCGGGGACCGAATGGTCATCCGGATCGGCGCTGTTCTCCCTCGAGCATCGTGTCCAGAAGGGACTGAACGCCTCCGATCGTCCCTATACCGCGACCGGTGACCTCAGGGACTATGGAGGAAGCGACTGGCGAACGCCCTTCGCCTCGCCCGGCAATATCGTCGCCTTCAACGCGGCTCTTGGAGGCTATGAGAGCCTTTGGGCGTTGCGGCCGGGAGCCGACGGGGTCGTCGACGACCCGGCGGACTTCGCAGCGGGCGAGGCCAACCTCGACCATCGACGTCGGGACGTGGACATCATTCCCGACCAGACGCGCTCGGCGCTCTTCGGCCGGCTTCGCCAGGAACTGACCAGTCGCGTGGACCTTCGGGCTGACCTCCGGCTCAGCCGTCGCGACTTCAACTTCCTCACCTATCACCACGCGCCGATCATGACGGTCACGGCCGCCAATCCCCAATTCGTGTCGCCGAACGGATCGTCCGCCCACGCGATCGCCTACAGTTTCATCGGCGACATGGCCCAGCCCCGGGTGACCGGATCCGTCGATCATCGCGCGGGCAGCCTCGGACTTGATGTCCAGCTCCCGGGGGACTGGGACGCCGAGATCTACGTGGCTCACGGCCGAGAACGCAGCGAAGGCGACACGCCGCTCGTCAACACGACCTTCCTTGACGAAGCGCTCGGCAATCGACCCGATGACCCGGCGACCGCGTGGTCGCCGGGTCGCAACGCCTACTTCAATCCCTTCGGAAGCGGGGGTCTGAACGATCCTGACACCATCGCCTTCGTGACCTCCGGCTTCAGCCGCAACTGGCTGGAAAGCGGCCTCACCACCGCGAGCGCCGTGGCCCAGGGCGAGCTTCTACAGGGTCCTGGCGGTCCGATCCGCCTCGCTGTCGGGACCCAGTGGCGCGAGGAGACCTTCGAAGGCGAGACCCGCAGCCTGGCCTCAGGCACGACGCCTCTGACCACGAATCTCGCGGAGCGGCGCCGCGAGATCGCCGCGGCCTTCGCCGAACTCCGGGCGCCGCTGGTCGGCCCGGACAACGGTCGGCCCGGACTCCGTCGCCTGGACCTTTCCCTGGCCGGAAGGGCCGAGCGCTATTCCGATTTCGGCTCTACGGCCAATCCCAAGGTCGGGGTGACGTGGACGCCAATGGATGGGCTCGACGTCCGGACCAGCTGGGGGACCTCGTTCAGGGCCCCTTCGCTGAACGAGCTCAATGAGCCGGTGCGGATCGGGCCCACGACGACACGCGAGGCGGGGGTGACACGGCTGGCGGTGATCACGCTTGGCGGCAACCCCGAGCTGGAGGCGGAAACCGCGGAAAGTTTGACCCTGGGGTTCGACTGGCGACCGGATACGGGACCGAGACTGTCGGCCACGCTGTTCGATATCGCCTTCGAAAACCGCATCGCCCGGCCCGTGGGCGAAAACATCCTGAACGCGCTCACGGATCCGGCCCTGGCGCGCTTCGTCCAGCGCGTGGATCCCGCGAACAATCCGGAGGATCTGGCGCTGGTCGAGAGCCTCATCACCGACCCGCGGTTCCTGCTGCCCGGCGCCTTTCCGGCCTCCGCCTTCGCCGCGGTCCTCGACGGGCGATGGCTGAATACCGGAGAGCTGCGGGTCCGCGGTCTGGACATCTCGGCGAGCCATCACTGGCGGACACCATGGGGCGATATCGACGCGGAAGCGATGGGGACCCGACTCTTCGATTACGAGCGGCGCGTCACCCCGGACGCCGCGGCGGTCGACCGTGTCGGGGTGCTGGGACAGCCGGTCGAACTCCGCGCCCGCGCGTCTCTCGGCTGGACCCAGGGCGCCTGGGATGCGCGGCTCGGGATCAGCCATGTGGCCGGCTATGACGACTTCCAGGGCGAGTCCATCGAGGCCTGGACGACAGGCGACGTGAGTTTGGGGTGGACGGGGCAGGGGCGTTGGGACGGGGTCACGGCACAGGTCTTCGTCGCCAATGTCACGGACGCGGACCCCCCCTTCGTCGATCTCTCGACCGGGTATGGGTTCGATGCCGGCCAGGCCAGTCCGCTGGGCCGCACCGTCTCGCTGCACCTGGTCAAGCGCTGGTGACCCGTCTGGTCGCTGTCCTGCTGGCGGCCGCCTGGGCCGCGGTCTGGCCCGCACAGGTCAATGCCGAGCCGGCGGGGCGTGAGGATCGCCTCTGGTCGATCGAGCACATGCTCGCCGCCGAGAGTTTCGGACGCGCGTCGATCGATCCGTCGGGCCGTCACCTGGTGTTCGAGCACCAGGGCCCCTGGACCACGGCGGCCCCTTTCGACCGGGGACCTCTGACACCCTGGATCGCCCGGCGCCTGATGGTCGCCCCGGTCGATGGAGACGGCGCCCCACGGCAGGTGTGCGGAAACCGCGGGACGGGCTGTCTGGCGGGGCCGTGGTCGCCCTCCGGACGTCGTCTGCTGGTCTGGACCCTGACCGGGCGCCGGTTCGGGGCCAGCGTGCTCGACGTCGCCAGCGGCGCGATCCGAGACCTGCCGGTCAGACCCGATGTGCCGGTCTTCGGCGAAACCGCGATCTGGGCCGATGACGACACCCTGATCCTCGTCGATCGGCTGGACGGCGAGCTGCCCTATCACTTCACCTGGGAACCCGAGGCGCGCGCGTCCACGGCCGCCGCCTGGGCCGACATGGCGCGGGGAGAGTCCCCGACCGCCCTGGCCTGGGGCGTCCCGCCTTACGATCGCGACGCGCCGTCGAAACCGGTCGCCCGGGTGGTGGAGCTCGATCTCTCGGCGGAGGATCAGACAGCGCGCGTCCTGTGGAGCGGTAGGGTCTGGGACATGACCCTGTCGCCGTCGGGGGACGTCGTCGCCGTCATGGAGGCGGGCGAGCGGTTCGACCGCGCGCCGGGCGCGGCCCTACACCCCGCCGATCGGCCGGCGAGACGGACAATCTCCCTGATCAATCGGCGCGACGGCGCCGTTTCCCGCCCGCTCGGCCACACGCCCGTGGTGGCGGGACTGATGAGCTGGTCCGACGACGATCGCCTCCTGGTCCACACGGTGGACGAGACCGGCGCCCCGGCGGACGACGGCCTGGTGAGCCTGGACGGCGGCGACGCGGTGACGCGGTGGCCGCTCGCCGGGCTTCGTCCCGATCCGGGCGCCGATATCATCACCAGCCTGACGACCGTCAGGGCGTCGTGGAACGCGGGCTCTCCCGTGGTGCTGGCCGCTGAGGACTCCCGGGGCCGGTCCGACTGGTACAGGCTCGAGGCCGCAGGTCCCCGGCTGCTGACCGGCGACTTCAAGAGCGTCCCGCGAACCCTCGAGGCCCAGTGGGGAGACGCGCTGGTGGTCCTCTCGGATGACGCGGCATGGTCTCTCCGGGCGGGTGAACGACGGAAGATCCCCGGGTCGACAGGCGTTCGCGCCCTGACCACCCTCGACATCTGGGACGCCCAGCGGCTGCGCTGGAACCCCCGGCCGACCCGCGGACCGCTGGTGGTCCGGACGACGGCTGGGGGGATGGCGGCCCTTCATCCCGGCGGGAACGGCGGAGACCCGCGCACCGAGCCGCGCGGCGCCGTCCGAGGCTCTGTCCTGGCGGCGACGCCGGAGTGGCGCCTGGAGGTCGAGCGCGCGGGCGCGCAGGTCTCGCTTGCGCTGGTCGGGCCGGAGGCTGATCGCCGGGATCTGGCGACGCTCAACCGCGACCTGGCCGACATCGCGTTTTCAGAGCCCCTTCCGGTTCGTCACACGGGTCCGGGCGGCGAGCCGCTCGTCAGCTGGCTCTGGCCCGCGAAGGGCGTCGCGGGGCCGGCGCCCCTGGTCGCCCTGACCTATCCGGGCCCCGGGGGATACACCCTCGACGGTCCGGATGTGCGGCCGCCGTCGGACCCGGCGGCTTGGATTCCGATCGGCCAGACCCAGCTCTTCGCCTCGGCCGGGTTCGCCGTCCTCAAGCCGGGCCTGCCGCGCGACTTCTATCCGGCGGAGCCCGGGCCGGAGCTCGCCGCACAGCTGACGGCGGTCGTCGACGCGGCCATCGGCCAGTACCCGGATGTCATCGACGCCGACCGGCTCGGCTATTTCGGGCACAGTTTCGGAGGCTGGGCCGGCCTGGAGATCGCCACCCAGACAGACCTGTTCGACGCCATCGTCGCCGCCTCCGCGCCCTCGAACCTGGCCGCCATGTGGGGAGAATTCTCGCCCTGGTTCCGGGGCGCGCCACGCCACGGAGACTCCTTCCAGTTCCAGCAGGGATGGACCGAGACGAGCCAGGGCGCGATGGGCGGACCGCCGTGGACCGATCCGCAGCGCTATGTGAGGGCCAGCCCGCTGTTTCGGGCCGATCGCATCGAAACGCCCCTCCTGATGCTGCACGGCGACCGTGAGCCCGCGCTTGCCCAGGCGGAGGCGATGTATTCGGCGCTCTGGCGGCTGAACCGGCCGGTTCGCCTCGTCGTCTATCGGGGAGAGGGCCATGTCCCGTCCTCTCCCGCCAACATCCGCCACATGCATGCCGAGATCCTCGGCTTCTTCAGACAGGCCTTCGGGATGCCGGGCCCTGACGACCCGACCAGCGACGCACCCAGCTCTCGACCATGACCAGCCGCATGACCGCCGCCGATCCGCCCTGCCAGGCCAGCCGGTCGCGGTCGAGCTGTTCTTCCACCGCGGCGGCGTCGATCAGGCCGAGCGCGCGCAGTGTCCCGTCGAGAAGATGGGTCCGGAACAGCGGCAGGGCGGCGGACAGTTCCCGGCTCTGCACAATGGAATGATCTCCCTTGGACTGCCGGGCCAAGGTTCGGGGTGACAGTCGCGCCGAGAAGGCGTCTCGGGCCAGGCTCCGGTCGCAGGTTCCGTCCATGAGGACCGAGACCGGCGTCGCCAGGGCCCATTCCAGCAGCGGCTGGCTCATCAGGGGATGGATGACATCGGCCACCGAGCCGCGCCGGCTCTCGGTCACATAGGCGAGATTGGACACCAGGGCGCGCAGACGCAGGCGCTCCGCCAGGCTGAGGCCGTCCTCGTCCCGCAGCCAGGGATGGACCGGAGCGGAGGGCGTCGAGGCGCCGGAGCTGTTTCCAAACGGCGGTGACGGAGACGGCCCGCCCGACCGCGCCGCGCGGCTGAGATCGAAGATCGATCGGCGGGTCAGCCTGGCCAGGCGCCACGGCAGGCGGGAGATCCAGCCCGTCACCGGGCGCCGCCCGAGATGGTCGGCGAGAACCTCCGGACCCCAGCCCTGATGGAAGAGCGCGTCGCCACCCTTGCCGGTGAACAGCGTCGAGGCGCCGAGATCCGTGAGGACGTCGGCGATCGCGGCGTCGAACCCCGCGTCGGCCCGGCCGAGAGCCGGACGCAGGTCTCCGCCAAGCGCCATGAGATCGCCGGCGGCCGGAGGTCGCAGGGGGCGGGCAACCTCCCGCAGATCGACCCCGACATGATCGGCGGCCAGGCCAGCCCAGCGCCGCTCATCGGCGCCGGGGGCCTCCGCCCAGACAGTGATGGCGTGGCTCGGCGGCCTTTCGGCGCGACACAGGGCGCTGGCGACGATGGCGGAATCCAGTCCGCCGGAAAGTTCGGCGACGGCCGCACCGTCGGGGTGAAGCGTTCGGACGCAGTCATCCACCAGTCGCACCAGCCTGCGGCCGCGGGCTGCGGCGCTGCGGCGGCGCGCACGACCGACCCAGTCGACGGGATTCCAGGCCAGCTGACGCTGTCCGGTTCGCGTGTCGAGGACTTCGCCCGCGTCCAGCACCGCGATGCCGGTGAGGCCGGGCGCCGACAGACAGGCCAGCGGGTCCGACAGCAGGGTCGCGACCCCTGAAAGATCGAGCCGGACGGGGCCGGGGAGGCGGGACCACAACCAGTCGGGAGCGGCGTCGGCGACAATCTGGACATCGTCGGCGGTCCAGATCGCCGCCTCCAGGGCGCCGCTGGGATCGCGCAGAACGGAAGCGATACGGCCGGTGTCATCGCGCGTCATGGCGATATAGCGCCCCCATCCCCGCTCGATCAGGTCCCGGGGCTGGGCGGGCGGCGCCATGGGAGCGTTGCCGAACCACTGGCCGACCACGATCAGGTCGCGATATCGCGTAAGAGGGGGCGGGGACGAGGCGCTGAAGCCCAGCCAGCCGCAGGCCGCCCGGTCGGCGGTGACCAGTCCATGGGCCTTGGCCCTGTCGATGAGGTCGTCGAGGCGCCGCGGGGATGGCGCGTGGAGATGCAGGTAGCGCACCGGTTCAGACCGCCATGATCGGCGTATAGAGGCCGATGCGATCAGGATCGTCGTCAAGCGCGTATGGACCGATCTGCAGCCAGCAATGGGCGGCGAAAGGCCAGGTCTTGACCCCGAATACCCAGTCCGCCTTCACGCCCGAGCGGGCCAGGGCCGCGCCAAGCAAGCGGGCGCGCCACAGGCATTCGCCCTGCGGGGTGATGAAGGGAAGCATTCCTTGATACGTCGCGATGACGGAGGCGGTGCGGGCGCTGTCGGCGACGGCGGCCACGCGGCGGGACGGCGAAACGGTGGGGATGTCGCCTTGGGAGGCGACCGGGCCGCGGACAGCCGCGAGGACCCGCCAGACATCAAGGGGGAGCCGCCACGAAACGATCGCGGGATGGGGCGCCGTCGGTTGGGGCGGAAGCGGCCGGCGGGGCGCCGGGCCCCTTCGCGAGACCAGGCCTTCGGCCGCGAGCGCCGTCAGGATATCCTCGGGACCGGTCAACAGGCCGCCGGCGCCCGGCTGTAGCGCGCGGCCGGGATCGGGTATCTGGAGATAGGCGTCGCGCGCGGCGTCCAGGACGATGAGGTCGTCATCGCAACGCGCCATGTGACTGTGGGCGGTGAGCCACGCGATCATGGGCAGTCTCCGGTGCAGGCGGGCGCGACCTGCGCCCGCCTGCGCGCCCGTCAGGCCATGGGCCGGTAGGGCTGGAGGTCGGCTTCCGTCACGGTGATGTCGAAGCCGCCGCGGGTCAGTTCGGACACCTGTCCGAGCCGAATGATGCGAAGACGGGTCATGCGTGTCTCCTTGGAGAAGCGCCCCAGGATTGAGGCTTCGCCAGACCACACCTCCGCTGGAACCGCCGCAATCTATACTTGAACTATTGTCAGCGGCCGGGCGTGGGCCGCCCGTCCCGCAGGTCGGCTTCGCCTTCGCGCATCCAGGCCCGCGCGGTCTCGGCGCGGGTGACGGCCTCCGAAGCGACCCGGTCGAAGGCCTCGGTGAAGACGGTGATCAGCAGGCGCGTGTCGAGGGTCCGCAGGTCGTCGCCGAGACGCTTGTCGAGCCGCTGCAGGGCGATGCTCAGCACCAGCATCAGCTTGTTGTCGGCGCAGCGGGCGGCGAAGGCGGGCGATCCGATCCACAGCGCGGCCTGGAGGGCGTAGGGGTCTGAGTTGGTGGCCCGGGCGAACCGCTCGACATGATCGAGGTTGATCCTGTTCGCTCCGCCCTCGAAGCTTTCATAGGTCCTTTCGTGTAGAGACATGGCGGCCGCGACCTCCCGGACCGTCAGCTTTCTTTCGCGCCGTACGGCCCTGGCGGCGGCTCCGATGAGCTGGGCGTCGCTGCGCCGGGGCCTGCGCGCCATCACACCGGCGCCCCGCGGCGCGGTTCCTGAGGCGTCGCGCCGGGGAGGGCGACGAAAAGGCGCGGAAAGACGCGCCACGCGCGACGAGCCTGTATCGACGGGGCAACGTGGCGCCGATGATGATGGCGAGAGATCACGAGCCCTACGCCAAGGCCCTGGCCGCCCTGCGGGAGCGGATCGCCTCCGGCGTCCTGAACGGGGGCGATCCGGTCGTGGTCATGCTGGAGGCGGAGGCTCTCGACCTGTCCCCGACGCCGTTGCGCGAGGCGTTGGCGCGGCTCGAGGGCGAGGGTCTGGTGCGACGGGTGCACCGGGGCGGTTATCGCGTCGCCCATCTGGGCGCGGGCGAGATCGCCGAACACTATCGTTTCCAGGCGCGGCTCGTCGCGACCTCCCTGGCCTTGGCCCCGCCGCCCGTCTCGGCGCGCTCGCCCACGACTCCGGCAGAGGCCTCGGAAGCCCTGGCCGGACTGCTGGGCGATGTGGTGCGCGGCACGGGGGATCGCGCCCTCCTGGCCGCCTGGCTCGCCTCGACCGGACGCCTCGAGCGCGTCCGTCGCCGCGAGGCCGCCCGGCTCGACGGTCTCGTCGAGGAGCATCGCAGGGTCTCGGCGGCCCTGGCCGCGGGAACCGGTCAGGCCAGGACGGCGGTGGCGGGCGCCTATGACCGCCGCATCGAAGCGGCGGGTCGCCTGTCCGACTCCGCCGCCTCGACGGGCTGAGCTTCGCGGTCGGCGCGCATGAGCGCCGCGACCCTGCCGCCCATGAGGGCGAGCATCAGGCACCAGAGGCCGAGGCGCACCGTCGCCAGGGTCCAGTTGAACTGGTCCGGAGACACGAGCGGCAGGAGATGGGTCCAGACGATGGTGGACTGCAGCGCACCGGCCAGGAAGATCCACCAGCGGTCCGAGCGCTCGCTCAGTGTCCAGAGCGCGGCGAGGCCCAGGAGATTGACGAGGAACAGGCCCGCTCGCCAGGTGCCGACCTGCACCGGTTGGACGAGAGGCTCGAGCAGGACCACGGCCGCGAGCACGAGCACGGCCGCGCGATCTTCGCGGCGGCCAAGCCCGAACAGGGCCGCGAGCACCACGACCGTGCCCAGGAGGATCACGGACTGGGCCGGGCTCACCGCCGGGGCTCACGGGACCGCGACGGCCCCCTGGGGGCGGGCGGCGCCGATCTGATCGACCTCGCCCCTGTCCTCCAGGCGGCTCCGGACGCCCTGGGGGCGGGTGGTGCCGATCTCATCGATATCGCCCTTTTCCAACAGGGGGCCCAGGACGGCGGGATCCGGTCGGGCGCCGAGGAGACCGGCGGCGCGGCTCAGACGGGAATGGGTCTGGATCAGACGGCCGCGGAACCGGACCAGGTCCCGCGTGGCTTCTCCCACCGACACCAGGGCGTCGTGGCCCACGCTGGAGGCGAGACCGCCGGCCAGGCGGGTTTCGGGCAGGGTCTGGAGCAGGGCGCCGAGGCGGGCGAGGGTTTCGTCCGCGGAGCGTTCGACGGCGCGCAGATCGGCCGCCACGGTCGTGGCGAGCCGATCGCGATCGGGAGGGGACGGGATGGAGGGGGTCATGGGCGATGTCCTGACTGACGGCGAGAGGGCGCCGCAGGGCGCTGTCCACGAGCTCGGCGCAGGATCTCAGCGACATGCTCGCCACGCCGAGCAGGAGCGCGATCAGCGCGCCGAGCGACAGCATGGGACCCAGTCGGCTTCCGCCCCATCGCGGGGGCGCTCCCAGGTCCAGGCGGCGAGGCCGCCGGATTCCGGTCGGATCATGGCCTGGCGACGAGGACGGCTCATCGGCGGCGGCCCCAGAGACGGACACGTCGGCGGCGGACGCCATGGGCCGTTCGGGCACTGTATCCAAAAGACCCAGACGCCCGGCCGCCGCGAGGCGACCGGACACGCCGAGCTTGGCGTAGGCGTTGGACAGATGGTTCTTGACCGTGCCCTCGGAGATGTCGAGGTGTCGGGCGATCTCCTTGTTGCGGAGCCGAAGCCCCGCCAGCCGCACGCATTCCGTCTCCTGGGGCGTGAGCATCCGCACCTCCGGTTGAGAGGCCAGACTAGGGCGGATCGGCGTCGACGCAAAAATTGAGTGGAAGAGACGGCGCCGGGAGGCCGTCACGTCTTCCGCCCGGCGCCGAACATCCTATTGTCCGGGGGAGAGGCCGGACCGGTCTCCCGTCCATCACGGAGGCCGTCATCACCCCTTCCCAGACCACGGCGCGGTCGCCGCACCCCTTCGATGTCGAGATCGGGCGCCGTGTGCGCGAGGTGCGCATCCGCGCTGGCCTGTCGCAGTCCCAGCTCGCCGCCGCCATCGGGGTCAGTTTCCAGCAGGTGCAGAAGTACGAGAACGGGGCCAACCGGTTCTCGGCGTCGAAGCTGGCCCAGGCCGCGACCTTCCTCGGGGTCGAGGCCGGCGCGCTGTTTCAGGATCTTCCGGGCGACGGCGAGACCTCCGGCGACCTCCGCCCCATGTCGCGGACGGCCATCAAGGTCGCCGAGATCGTCGGCGGGCTGTCGCCGGCCAAGCAGCGGATCATCCTCGACCTCGCCACGGAACTCCGCGACGGCGGCTGAGGGCTTCGATCGGCGGCGGACGGGTCAGGCGCGACGGTCCCTAGGGCGCCAGCCGGGCCGAGAGCGCGCAGTGATCGCTCAGGGGCTCGGTCTGGAACCTGTGCTCGTGGAAGTCCCGCAGCTGCGCGCCCGCGCGCCGGTCCAGCACGATGAAGTCGATGAAATCGGCGTAGCGCGGGTCGCAGCGCGCGCCCCGGTCGTCGGACGCCAGCCTGAGATCCGCGTTGGCCGGGTCGGCGTCGTCCCATCCCGACCAGACCATGTCTCCCGGTCGGGCGAGGCGCCGGTTGAAGTCGCCGAGAAGGGCGAAGCGGTCGTCCTCCCGGGCGCGGTCGTCGATCCAGGCCTCGAGCACCGGCGCCTGGTCGAACAGCACGGGACAGGCGTCCCGGTCGGCGCCGGCGCTGCAGCCCGACTTCAGATGCACCGACAGAAGCCTCAGGGGCGCGCCGTTCCGGGGGGTGACGCGGATATCGACTCCGGATCGAAGATCCGGATCTCCCAGCTGCAGCGCCGTCAGATCGGGAAGCCGCTCGAAAGGCAGGTCGCGCCGGATGGCGAAGCCGGTGCGCTGGGCGTTCAGGGTGAGACCGGGGCGACCCCGACATTCGGGCCGATCGGCGGATCCCGCGCGGTCTTCGATCACCACCGCCCAGGTCGCGGGATCGAACACGCGATAGGCGGCCGCCTCGCTCTCCACCTCCTGGAAGGCGATGACATCGGCGTCCACCGCCTCGGCGTAGGCGCGCATCGCGGCATAGTCCGCATCGTCGCGCGGCCGGCAGCCCGTGCCGTTGGCGGCGGCGAGATGCTCCATGTTCCAGGCGGCGATCGTCAGGCCCGCCGACATGGGACTGTCGTGGAGAGGCGCGGAGGGTCCGGTGCAGCCGCCCGCGATCAGGATCGAGGCGACGAGGAGGGCGGCGAGACGGACACGGGTCATGACCGCCATAGAGCATGGACCGGAGCGCCCGGGAAAGCCGGCCGCGGCCGTCGGGGCCCGCGCGACCGGGCGGCGCCGCTTGGAGGCGTCGCTCGGATGAGGCCGGACAGGGGATGGAGGCGTCGCCTGACGCCCAGCGCCCTTGAGGAAGAAGCCCCTTGGCCACGCTCGACCTCGTCCGTAATCCGGAGCTCGGCCGGGGCCAGGTTCGGTTCATGCTGGACGGCGCGGAGGTGAGCGAGGACGTCTTCGTCGAGGGCCTCGACGCGGGCGGGACCGGCCACATCGAATACAGTCCAGAGGACGAGGACCTGGTCCTGTCCCAGGTCCATCGGGCCATGGGGCGCGCGCAGTGAGCGCGGTCGCGGACTTCCTGGAAGGCGTCGGGGTCGACGCCGCGGGGCGCGATCTTGAGACGGTGCTGGCGAGCGACGACGGCGCGCTGGAACGATCTCACGACTTTATCCAGTGGCTGTTTCCGCTGGACGCGCCGAGCCGGGCGGTCGCGACGGCTCCGGTGCTCGCCGGCGAGGACGTCGCCCGCATCCGACGCTCGACGGCGGCGAGGACGGCCCTGGCCCGGTCCAGCCGCCGCATGCTCGGCTTCTATGAGCGGACGGGCGGCTGGCGAGCCCCGCATGACCACAATCATCTGCGCATCAGCCGCATCATCAGAAGCCTCCGGTTGCTGCTCGGGGACGCGGAAGCCGACGCCTTCCGCACCCGCATCGAGACCCTTTGCGAGGGCGATCCGATCAGCGCCGGGACGCGGCGTCACTGGTCGCGGGCGTGACGGCCGGCCGCCTAGTCCGAAAGCTCGATCCACACCGGCGCATGGTCGCTGGCGCCGGGATGTCCCCTGACGGCGGCATCGACCCCCGCGTCGGTGAGGCGCCGGGCCGCCGCGGGGCTCAGTAAAAGATGGTCGATGCGCAGGCCCGCATCCCGCTCCCAGGCCTGGCGCAGATAGGCCCAGAAGGTCCACGGAGGCTCGTGCGGAAACCGTTCGAGAAGGGCGTCGGTCCAGCCCTGTTCCATGAGGCGGGCGAAGGCGGCGCGGCTCTCGGGATGGAGCAGGGCGTCGTCCTTCCAGGACCGCGGACTGTAGATGTCCCGGTCGGTGGGCACGACATTGTAGTCGCCGGCCAGCACCACCGGGACGCCGCTGGCGGCCAGGTCCGCCGCGTGGGCGATCAGTCGCCGAAACCAGGCGAGCTTGGCGTCGAATTTCGGCCCGGGCCATGGATTGCCGTTGGGTGCATAGAGGCTGGCGACGGCCACGCCGCGCACCGCCGCCTCGAGGTAGCGGCTCTGGCCATCCGGGGGGCCGGGCAGGGCGCGGCGGGTGACGAGGGGCTCGCCGATCCTGGACAGGATGGCGACGCCGTTCCAGCGCGCCTGCCCAAGCCACACGGCGTCATAGCCCGCGGCTTCCAGCGGGGCGGCGGGAAAGCGCCCGTCGGGAGCCTTGAGCTCCTGGAGACAGACCACATCGGGCGACGCCTCCTCCAGCCAGGCGACGAGGTTGGGCAGTCGGCGGTTGATCCCGTTGATGTTGAAGCTGGCGATCTTCACCCCGGGGGCCTTTGGCCACGGGTGGCAGGCCTCGTCGGCGGTCCGAGCCTTCGTGTCGGCGGCGCGGACTGCGGCGCGCAGGGCGGCGGGGGAGGCCGGGGGTATCGCATCGCTCGACAATGGCCGGCGGGTCCTGAGGGTTCAATCGCGGGTCGTGTCCGTGACGGGCGTTGATCGGCGGTCCGAATGGGCCACCATGCCGTCGATGGCCAGCTCAGCCCCCACTGACCAAGACGGTTTCGGAGGCCGATCTCGCGCGCCTCGACGAGGCGCGACTGGTCAGGCTGCTCCTGGTCGCCGCTGAGGGTGATGCGGGGTTCAAACGGCGGCTGCGGCTGGAGCTTCTGATGTCATGGGGCGCGCTACGCGAGGCGGCTGGAGGCATAGAGGCGAAGCTGGCGGAGCTTGTGGGGGCCCATTCCCAACTGGCGCTCTGGGCGTCCCGGCTGGCGGCCCGGCATCCGGCGCCGCGTCTCTGCCGCAGGCCTGCGCCCGCGCCGCCCTGGCGCAACGCGGCCCGGGTCCCGAGGCCGAGGCGGAGGCGCTGACAAGGAGCGTCGGCGAAAGCGCGCGCTGACCGATCTCGGCGGCGCGCCCGTCGCCCGCGCCGTCCTGGGGCGGCCGCGCAAAAGCCCGGCTTCGGGATGCCGGAGGGGGTGTGGGAAGGCTTCGGGCCGCGCCGGCCTTGAGATCAGGGGGGCGTGCCGCTCCCGAACTTGCGCCAGCTGTCCTCGCATCGCCAGCTGTCGTCACCGCTCGTCGCCTCGCAGACCGCCCAGGCGAGATCGGTGAGGGCAGGGTGTTCCGACCCGGGCGTAACCAGCCATACGGCCACGGCGAGAAGCCAGGAGCGACGACGGGTCATGCCGTCACGAGGACGTCGTCGGGCAGCGCCCTCTGAAGCGCCTTCGCCTCGTCCCAGGGCGCCCGCATCCAGGTCTCGCGCTCTTCCTCGGTGGTGAGGATCACCGGCATGGCCTTGGGGTGAACCGACTTCACCGGTTCCGATGGCTCGGTCGTCAGGAAGGCGAACAGGTCGCAGGTCTCCAGGCCCGTCTTCTTCTTGCGCACGCAGGTCCAGTCGCGGAGGTGGACGCCGGCGAAGAAGGCCAAGGGCTCGGGCTCCTCACCCGCCAGGCGGAACCAGACCGGCCGGTACCTGCCTTCGGCATCGCGGCCGGGCTCGGAGAAGCTGGTGAAGGGGACGAGGCAGCGGTGCTCCGGCGCCAGCCACGGCCGCCAGTGGGCGGAGGTGGTGTTGCGGACGTTCGTCGTGCCGTTGTCGGGTTCCAGTTCCAGCAATTTCGGAAAGTCGACGTCCTCTCCCTTGGCGCGCATCTTGTCGGCGCGCTTGGTGGCGGCGTCGAACAGCGCCTTCTTCGACGACGGCATGCCCCAGCGGGCGCGGGTCAGGATGCGGCGCTCGCCCTCCATCCGCACGATCGGCGCGGCATAGTCCGGATAGATCGAACCGGGTTCCAGATTGCCGACGTGCGAAGCCATCGCGCGGGCGAGGTCGAGGATCGCCTGGGGGCCTTTGCGGAGGCTGTAGAGATTGCACATCGGATGCGACGCTGGACCGCTCAGCCGCCGAGCGCAACACGCCGACGGGGTGTCCGTTTTACGGCGACAGGCAAAAGACTGTTTTCGACCCAAAGCAGACGTTGCGCGGGTCAACCTGATCAGACGATACCGTGCTTTTTCAGTTCGGCCTCTTCGTCGCCAGTAATCCAACCAAAAACCTGGGCGCGACCATCCATCTCGCGAACCAGATAGACGTTGGTGAAGTCGATCAGCGTATCGTCGGTGCTGGTCTCGTACGCCGCCTGCCAGTCCACGCGCGCCATGGCGTGGATCGGGTCGATGTCCGCCACATCCACCCCCTGGACGGTCATGCTTTTCATGCCGATTTTTCGGCTCCGATCAAAACCCGCAGACATAGCCTCCTCGAACTCCTTGCCTTTTGAACCCACCATCACGCCCGCTGGCGCGGCACCGATAAATGAGTCTTCATAAAGATCAGCCAAGGCAGCTAAGTCAGGCTTTCCGCTTAGCGCGGCGTTGAAGACGTCGGCGTAGTTATCGAACAGCTTCCTAACGGCGTCATTGGTCATCGAACGGTCTCTCAGTCTCAACGAACATAGAACACAGCGTTAGCGTTCGACGTTCCGCTAACCACCCCTTCCCGAAGTCCGGAAGGTCCGGTCACAGCACTAACCGCCGGTGTCCGATTTCGGGGTGGGATCCAACTTCGCATGGCGACCCATTGCGGACGCCCTCAGTCACTACGACTTTCTGTCCTCACCCCAACCGAACACGTCTTCAACACCAACGCCAAACAGCCTCGATATTCGGAAGGCGCTTTCGAGGCTTGGGGAATAGCGACCTTGCTCGATTGCTATTATGGTCTGTCGCGTAACTCCGATTGCCTCTCCAAGCGCGGACTGGCTGATATTGCCGTGCTGTTCGCGCATTTCTCTCACGCGATTTGTAATTGGCGGACGTTTGGCCATTCTCAGGAGGGTCGACGAATAAGTGCAATCTGAAGCCCATACTCCGCGATCTGCGCGACGATCAGGCTGCCCATGATCGTATGGAACAGCAGCAGTCCATTCTGATGATCGAAGAAGTAAAGCAGCGATGTGACCGTACCGGCGGCCAGAACGAGCCCGGACCAATGGCCTGCCCGGTCGAGCAATGGCTTCTCTCGCTCATCAGCGGGGGCGTTGGCTGCCCGAGGAGTCAACAAGGCGAGGGTCGTCTGGCCGACCACGGAGGCGATCACGACTAGAAGCGTAAAGGGGATGAAGATGGCTATTGGCGGCGCGGCAGCGCCGACCTCGCCTGAGACAGCGAGGGCCATGTTCACGTAGAAGGCGCCTGCTCCCACCATCAGCGCGCCCATAAACCAGGCCGACTTTTCCCTGAACGACATTCAGTCCTCCCTTGTGTCAAAAATATTCGACACATCTGGCTGTCATTCATGGGCATGTCAAACATTTTTTACGTTCGTGCTGCATCGCGCAGCTTCCGCTTCGCCCCAGCAGAAGTTGTAAAGTCCGCTCTTCGGCCAGGGGCCGAACGTCCGGCTTCAGGCATGGAGCCGATGTCCTGGTCCGACCCCCGAGCGGACTTTGCCCATGCAGTCCATTGCACTACTGTGAGCTCGTCGAAAAAGGCAGATCGGTGTGGTTAGCCCGATCCTCGCATAAGCGGGTCTGTCCGTCGCTGTTTGTGGCGAGTCCCCCGACCTTCAACGCGGTTTGCATGGTGCAAGCTGCGAGCAAAGGACGTGGACCATGCAACAGCAGATTTCAGTCATCACTCTAGGCGTCGCCGACTTGGCGAGATCGAAACGATTTTACTCAGTCGGGTTTGGATGGTCGCCCATCTTCGAGAACGAGGAGATCGTCTTCTATCAAATGAACGGCCTCATCCTGGGAACCTGGCTCGACGGCGGCTTGGAGGGCGACATGCTGAGGGATGGACTGAAGCGTCCTGGAGCTTTCAGCCTCGCTCATAACGTAAGAAACCGAGACGATGTCGCCCCCTTGATGGACCGCCTAGCAAGCTCGGGCGGTCGGATCCTTCGCCGGGCGGATGCGCCCCCACAGGGAGGGTTTAGAGGCTACGTTGCCGATCCAGACAACCATTCTTGGGAGATCGCTTTCAACCCGACATGGCGCATCGATGAGCGAGGCTTGGTGACCTTCGGCCTGTAGCCGTTGGTGAGGCGGGCCTTCTGAGAGATCCGCTTTCCACCCCTAGCCAACCTTGGCGGTGTTCGCTTTCCGCGTCAGGGCCACGCCAGACCGAGCAAGGGTCCGACGACCAGAACGATCAGCCAGGTAATCCCGAACAGTAGGATGGGCGCCGCCAGAGGATCGCGTGGGGGGCGCAGGCGCATGGCCGTCATTCCCGTTCGAGGGGCCCGCCGTCGATGTAGTCCTCGACAGGTCGAGCCGACGTCAGCGCCGCCTTGTCGCGGAACACCTCGGGCGGAACGCCGGTGATGGAGAGCTCGGTCACGATCGGCGATACGATGGTGAAGAGGCCGGGCTCGGCCTCGCGGAACACATAGGCCATCTCGTCCGGAAAATAGGTCCTGGCCAGCCGGCGCTTTTCGTCTCGAGAGACTTCCGTCGGCATGGGTTCGACCAACCATTCGATCAGGCGGTGATGGCTGAGGGGAAGGAGCGGATCGTGAGATCGTTTTTTCTCTTCAGGCATGGCGATCGCGTCTCCTCGCCAATCCGGAAGGCGTTCGGCGGCGAACGGAGGTGAGCCCGCCTGGACCTGACCTCCATCCGTTATTCGCGACCTCCGCGGCGGTCACGGCTAGGCGGCGAGCGGAAAGGGACCGGCGGACACGTCGAACGGGTTCGCCTGGGCGCACACACGCGAGCAGGCCCCGTCCTCGTCGATGGCGATGTGAAGGTCGAACGCGATCTCGAAAAGCGCGGCGGCCTTGCGCAGGCCGGCCAGGGCGTCTGCGAAGGCGGCTCCGTCGGTCTTCAAGGGCATCCGGCTGGCCGTTATCACGGCGTGGGCGCCGACCATCAGGGCGTAGGCCAGGATCTCGCGCTGCCCCTTGGCATGGAGTGCGAACTCGCAGTCCCAGGGTTCGATGCGCTGGCTGATCAATTGACCGGTCGCATCCACGTGGAAAACCACGAAGCGGCGATCGCGGTGATGGGCCAGGGCTTCGACAGCCAGGGCCTCGAGCTCTCGTTGGCCAGGCCGGGCCGGGCTGCGTGCCCCGCGCGCCACCAGCGTCCGTCTGGCGATCTCGCGGGTCACCGCCAGGCGCTGGATCAGGGCGGGCGCCATGGCCGAGCCCGCCGCCACCCTGAGAATGGAATTGGGCCGGGCGGCGGCCAGGCGGTCCAGGCCGCCGAAGTCTCGCAGCAGTCGACGGGCGACGCGGACGCCCCGACCCGCGGGAGAGATCAGAAGCGCCAGCAGTTCGTCGTCGGGCAGGAGGGCGAGCCCGCCCCGGATGTCGAGGTCGCAGGTCATGGATGGTTTTGCGCGGCTATCCTGGGCGGCGCGTCAGGCCGCGTGGGGACCGCCATGTCTGGAAAGCGGCGACGGTCAGCGGCGCCAGCTGCAGAATGCCGAGGAGCCAGACGGCGGAGCCATAGGCGTAGCCGACCATGCCGGTGCCCAGTCCGATCACGACGTGGCTGAGGACCGCATTCACCTGGGCGCCGGCGATGATCAGTCGCCACCAGGACGGTCGAGCGATGTAGAGGGCGGCCAGCGCGACCAGGGCCAGGCTGTCGACGATCAGCACGCCTTCCTGGACCCGGTGCACCTCGGTCTGGCGAGACACCAGAAGGGTCGCCGTCCAGCCCAGCAGGATGACGATCCCGACCGGCCGGGGACGACCTCCGACCAGGATCGCCGACAGGGACACGATGATGGCGGTCGCGAAGGCGATGACGCCGATCATCGAATTCATCGGTGGCCTCGCGGTGGCGGGTCGCCACCTTGGGTCGCGCTGGCCGCAACATCAACCCACGGCTCTCAGGCTCGTCTCTCCAGAGCCGGTGGCGATGAAGCCGGTCTTGATCGGCTCCTCCTTGGGCTGGCCCGTTCCCATGGCGTACGCGCCGAGGCCGATCGCCGGCGCGGCGGCCGCCAGGTCACCATGCGCGGCCACCATTTCGGTGCGGCTTTCGCTCAGCGCCTGGGCGGCGCGGGTGATGCGCGCGATGGCGGGCGCGGCCAGCACCGCCGAATAGTTCTGCTGCAGACGGAGAGACGGCAGCAGGTGCATGAAGGTGGCGGTTTCGATCAGGGCCTGGTCGATGGCGTTCTCGGTCTGCAGCAGCTGGGCGAGGATCTGATCGCCGACCTGGCTGCGACGGATGGGGGCGGGCGTAACGGTGGACATGGAGCATCCTTCCTCCGCGCGGGTACGCGGGACGGTGGCTGGGTTGTGGGAAATACGGACCTAGAAGAGACGCATCAGTCCGTAGGTCAGGGCGGTCGCCAGGATCAGCAGAAGTCCGATGACCACGGCGGCCGCCAGGACCTCGATCAGGCGGCGCGCCGCCGTTCCGGGGGTGAGGGGTTCGTCCGGCGGAGCCGGGCGCGCGGCAAGGCGAAGACCAGCGAGAAAAGCACGCGCAGCATGTCTCTCGTGCGGCTGAACAGGTGGCGCTCCTGGAAGATCCGGCTGAACTGCGCCATGGCCGCCGACCGAGCCTTGCCCGACGTCGAGTGATGCAGGACCGTCTCGATGTCGTCCCAGTGCAGACGCGGCAGGATCTCCGTCGGCGGCTCCTTGAAGGCGTGAACCCACGCCCCCGGAGAGATCGGTTCGGGAGTCGAGACCGCCTGGGCGGTCAGGATCACCTGCTGCAGCAGGTCCATGGGACTGAGCGCCCAGCTGACCATGCGCAGGTTGCGGACCATCTCGACCGCGAGCGGCTTGGCCGTCTCCGGCGCCATGTCCTCCAGAACGACCTCGATGTCCTCCCAGCTGATCGGGAGAGGATAGCTGTCCTCCGGTCGGGGGCCGGCCTGGAGCATCTCCTGGGGTGGGGTGGGCGGTTGAAGCATCGGGCTCTCCGTGGACCCCCCGATCCAGCGGTGGTTCGGCTCCGACGCCCATCCCGGAAAGTCCGGCTACGGGTTTTTCCGTGAGGAGGCCGCGGGCCCGGGCCATGGCCGCGGCCTCGCGGCTGCTGGAGGCGCCCAGCTTTGCGCGCGCATTCCGGAGGTGGGTTTCAACCGTGTTTTCGGTGACGCCCATTCGGTGGGCGATCTCAAGCACCTTCAGCAGCTGGACGACGCCGGTCAGCGCCTCCCGCTCGCGAGGCGATAGCCGAGCCGCCTCCTCCACGTTCGCCTCCCTGGGGAATCTACGTAGGTGAGTTAAACCATGAATCGGCGGGCGGAGGGGCGCCGCCATCACACTTGTGCACGGTTTCGAACACTTGCGTCGGGCATTGGACACAAGCTTGGCCATACTGGACAGGTTCTCGAATAACGGGCATCACCGAATTTCGGTCGCGCAGGGGGCGCGGCCGCTTGGGGAGCTATCTATGAGAACCGCCATCATTCTCAGCTGCGTCATCGCGGCCGTTTCCGTTTCGGCCTGCGCGACGAAGCGCTATCCGATCGCGACCACCTTCACGCCGGCCGAAGCCGCCGCCATGGATTGCGACGACCTCCGGTTGGAGCTGATCCGCGCCGAGCAAGTGCAGGCCCAGATCGCCGACACGGCCAATGTCGACTGGCGCTCGGCAGCCGGATTCCTCGGTGACTTTGGGATTGGGAACGCGATGGCCCGTTCCGACGCTGACAAGGCCATCACTCAGCGCATCACCGCGATCCGGCAGGCCCAGGCAGACAAGCGCTGCTCGACCGCCAGCGCGGCGAACGGCGTGACGGCCTGGATCGGAAAGGTGTTCGGCTAAGCCGTACGACCGTTCGACCTGGAGACTGTGAAGCCCTCGCCGAGCGCATCGGTGGGGGCTTTTTCATGCGCCGGACCCCGGCGCCTGGGGCCAGAGGAGCGCGGGTTCGAACAGCCCGCCGGCGCAGTTCCGACACGGGCCCCTCACGCAACGCGCCAGCTCCTGCATCCCGGTGGAGGCGTCGCCGCGTCCGCTGGCGATCAGTCGATCGATCATGGCCGGAACCGTCAGGGTGACGGCGCGGCGACAGCCGACGCACGTGATCGAGATCATCAGGCCGTCGTGCCCCAGATAGGCGATGAGCGGGACGCCCCTGGGATAGGCCTCGACCGGCCGCGCCAGGCCGCATCCCAGCGGGTGGGAACACGACAGCGCCTCTTGAAGGACGGCGCTCGAAAGGTGGCCATAGCCGCTCCGGACCAGGGCCTCGATGTCCGGCTCGACCCGCCGCCCGCAATCCTTCCGCTGACATCTGAGCAGGACGGTCTGGCCCCGCTGCAGGAAGCCCAGCAGCGTCTTGTCAGGAACGAACCGCTCCGGCGGTCCGAGGTCCAGTCGCCAGCCCGGAGCCTGGTATCGGGCCAGGCCGGCGAGGCGACGATCCTCGGCGCGGGACAGCTGCTTGGCCCGCGACGGGTTGGCGGCCATGGATCATCCGCCTCCACGGGCCGGGGAGACACGGTCGAACCCGGGTCGACCGCCTTCGATGACCAGGAACCCTAGCCAAGCCGCGCGGACACTCAGGACCCGCACTGTTACGCCCCGCTCGACCCCCAGGCCGTCGGCCATGAGGGGGGCCGAGGCGCCCGACACGTTCCCAAATGTGCGCCGCACGCCCGGCCTGGCGGGGACAAGGGCGTGTCCGGCGCGCCAACGCGCGAAGCGCGGATATAGGGGGGCGATATCTCCGCGCGCATCGCAACGCGCCCGCTCGGCGCGGGGGCACGGGATCCGGCGGCTATCTGGAGGACGCACGAGCAGGCTCCGGCTGGTCCGCCACGACCCCGCCGAGCGCATAGGCCGACCGCCCGTTCGGATGCAAGCTGAGATGTTCCTGCTACGTTCCCATGCTGTGGACGATGCGAGTTCGGCAGGCCGTCCTGGCCGAACAGCACCGCAAGCTGCCGAACCGCGCTCGGGCACGGCCTGACGTGGCGTTTTGGGAGGTGTCGGCTCTCGACCGGTGCCGACGCCGCTCGCAGCGCCATGAGACCGACCCTCGCGCGAGGAGGCGAGGCCGTCCGGCGCCGTCGGAGCGAGCCGATCGCTATCGAGCGAGCGCTACTTCATCGGATCGGGCGCGCGCGCGAGGGCCGCAACGACGCGGGGCGCCAGTCGGCGAGCGATGCGGGCGACGCCGTCCGCATTGGGGTGGATGCGGTCGGCCAGGGCATAGCGCGGATCGAGAGCGACGCCCTCCAGCAGGAAGGGATCGAAGGCCACGTCGTAACGGTCGGCGGCGTCACGAAACAGACCGTCGAAGACCATTGCATAGACGCCGAGCCAGGGCGGCGCGCGCATGCCGCACAGGAACGCTGGGATACCCCTGTCGGTGAGCCTGTCGAGGATGGCGTCCAGGTTGGCGCGGATGCGGTCGACCGAGATCATCTGCATCATGTCGTTGGCGCCGAGGGCGACCACGCAGAGGGTGGTCTGCAAGGGCACGTCGCGGTCCAGGCGTCGCAGCCCGTCCGCCGTGGTGTCTCCCGAGACGCCGGCGTTCACCATCACGCAAGGGCGGCCCAGTGTCTCCATCTCGGCCTGCAGGCGCGCGGGGAGCGCTTCGGTGCGACGGAGCCCGTAGCCGGCCGTCAGAGAGTCGCCCAGCATGGTGATCAACGGCGTCGTCAAGCGGCGAGGTCGCCCACGTCCAGCGCCTCGGTCGCAAAACCGAGCGACGGGTTCGACAGCACGGCGACGGACCGTTCATCCTGGTAAAGCGCGATGGTCTCGAAGCCGGGCCAGAGTCCGGCGACCCGCGCGAGCTCTCGCTCTGCCGCGCCGTCATCCTTCGCCTGGATCGCCACGATGTCCCGCACGGCGACGCCGGGCGTGTTGACGAGGCAGAAATAGGACATCGCGGGCGCGCTCCGAGTGGCGAAGGAGAACCGGCGCGGGGCGATCGGGTTGCATGACGCACCGCCGGGAGTTCGACGTCTCGGCGAAGTGGTCATTCGCGCTTCGCAAGACGTCACGCGTGGTCATTGGCGAAACGAAGGCGGTCGACGCCGCATCCGGGGTGGCGGCCGGCAGTCGCGCGGCTAGACCGGGTGTGGCCAGCCCCGGCCGTCGGGGCCTTCTTCGGGACTGACCGCCATGATCCGCCTCGCCGCCGTCGTCGCCGCCCTGTGTCTCGCCTCCACTCCGGCGCTCGCCGAACCGGGAAGGTCGAGCCTCGCCCTGACCTTCGAGACGGGAACGGACGCTGGCGTCGTCATGGTCGCGCTGTACGACAGCGCGGCGGCCTATGACGGTGGCCAGCCGGTCCGCACCGCCCGGGTGGAGCTGGCCGAAGGCGCCCGGGACGCGGCCTTCGACGACCTGCCGGCCGGCGACTATGCCGCCAAGACCTTCCACGATGTGGACGGCGACGGCGCCATGGGCCGCAATCCCTTCGGCATGCCGACCGAGCCCTTCGCCTTCACCAACAACGCGGTGGGCAATATGGGCCCGGCGAGCTGGGACCGCGCCCGGGTGGCTGTCGACGGCGCGGTCGCCCAGACCATCGTGCTGCGTTGAACCCGTCCCCTGAGCGAGGAGCCTGTTCGATGATCCCGTCACGCCGCGCCTTCCTGCTTGGCGCCGCCGCTCTGTCGGCCGCCGTGGCCACCCCGGAGACGGTGCGGGCCCTGGCCGCGCTCGAGGCGACCGCCGACTGGGCCCTGGCCACCGCCGATCTGGAGCGCGATGTGGCGCCGCGGGCGATGCGGCGCGTCCACGGACGCGTGCCGGATGGCCTGGAAGGGACGCTGTTCCGCAACGGGCCCGGCAAGTTTCGTCGGCCGGGCGGCAGCGCCACCCACTGGTTCGACGGCGACGGCCTGATGCGGGCCTTTCGGATCCGGGAGGGCGAGGCGAGCCTGGAGGCGCGCTTCGCCGACACCGCCAAGCGCCGCCACGAGACCGCTCTCGACGCGGTCGTGACCCCCGGCTTCGGAACGGCGGGCGACGCACGCGCCCAGGTCGGCGGACCGGACGACGCCAATGCGGCGAACACCGCCGTCCTGCCCCTGGGCGACGCGGTCTGGGCGCTGTGGGAAGGCGGCTCGCCGGTCGCCATGGACGCGTCCGATCTGACGACGCGGGGGGTGGTCACCCTGCGCGACGACCTGAAGGGGATGCCGTTTCAGGCCCATCCGCGCATCGATCCGGACGGGACGATCTGGAACATCGGCCTGGCGGGGGACCGGATGATCGTCTGGAGGCTGAACGCCGACGGGACCTTGAGGTCCGCCGACGTCGTCCGGCTTCCGCGCGCCAGCTATATGCACGACTTCACCGCCTCGGCGCGCCATCTGGTGGTGGTGCTTCAGCCCTGGGTGTTCGACCGCGACACCATGCCCTTCATGACCCGCTTCGCCTGGAAGCCGGAACTGGGGACGGAGGTGATGGTGATCGACAAGGCGGATGTGACACGGACTCGGATCTTCGAGCTTCCGGCCTTCAGCTATTTCCATCTGGGAGACGCCTGGGAGGACGGGTCGGGCGGGATTCGCTTCGATGTGGCGGCCGCCTCCGACGTCCGCTTCGCCCTCGAGGGCGCGCGGGTGCTGGTCGAGCAGCGCGGGACCGTGCCGGGCGACCCGGCCACCCTGTCGCTGGTGACGCTTCACGCCGACGGGCGGGCCGAGTTCGTCTCCTCGGGCGTGACGGCGGAGTTTCCCAAGGCCAATCCGCGCCTGGCCGGGTCGACGCGTCGTCTCACGTCGCATGTGGCGGGCGAGACCGGCGGACGGCCCCTGCCCACCGGCCTGGCGGTGCAGGACTGGGAGACCGGGCGTTCGGATGTCTTCGACTTCGGCGATCGACAGATCATGGAGGAGGCGGTCTGGGTTCCCAAGCCGGGTCTGCACGGCGAAGCCGACGCCTGGCTGGTCGCGCCGTCCATCAATCTGGACGAGGGCGTGACCGAACTGCACGCCTTCGAGGCCGGACGGGTCGCCGATGGGCCGGTGGTCAGCTGGAGGGCCGATGTCGCCCTTCCCGCCGGCTTCCATGGCGCCTGGGCGACCTAGTACCAGCCGGCTTCGCGCAGCGCGCGGGCATAGCGGCGGCTGACCGGCGCCCTGACCCCGCCCTCGAGGGTGAGGGTGGCCCGGCCGTCGCCGCGCTCGACTTGGCGGACAGCGTCCCGGGCCACCCACCAGCCGCGATGGGTCTGGGCCCCCTCGAGGCCCTCGAGTTCGGCGAGGGCGTCGGAGAGGCGCATCAGGATCAGGTCGGAGCCGCGATTGGTATGCACGCGCAGATAATGATCCTCGCTCTGGACGGCGCGCAGGTTCGCGCCGCGGAGATGGGGCGGCAGGCGATCCAGAAAGCGCGGGGCGGGCGCGTCGAGCGCGCCGGCATGGGTCTGGATCGGCTTCCGCTGGAGGAAGACATTCAGCAGGCTGACGACGCCCGTCACCACAAGGACCGGCGGGAAGAAGGCGATGAGACGGCCGACCGTGGGGTGGCGTCCGGCCTGAAAGAGGAAGACGGTGTAGCCCCAGACCACGACGGTAAGCGGCAGGCCGATGGCCAGGGTCAGGGCCAGGGACGCCAACCAGGGGCGCCGGTCGCTGTCGATCCACCGGTCGAGCAGGCGGGCGCAGAGGTGACCCCACAGGGCGCCGGCCAGCATCAGGGGGAGCCAGTAGAGAAGCCTGTGACCGAACCCTTCTCCGGTCATGCCGAAGGCCCCGGTGAAGGCCAGCACCACACCCGCCGCGAGCGCGATCCCGACACCCTTGAGGAAGTCGGGATCGATCGACCCCGGCAGGCGCGGGCGGTGTGTCGCATCAATCATTGACAGCTTCCCTTGGCGGTCTTGGAGGCCGCAGCCGCGGGCCATGCCTAGTCCGGGATGACGGTTCCACGCAATCGTCGCATGGACCCGGGCCGCGATGTTGCACGCAGGCTTGGTGAGATCATTTGGAGCACCGGTGATCGTCACCGGGGGATCGCAGGCGCCCCAGCCCTCCGTGCTGGACCGGGGCGCCTTCGTGTTCGTCAATGGGCTGACCAGCGGCGGAGCCGCCCTCAAGCCCGAGCGATCGATGAGTTCGACGGTGGGGCCGGCCTGATCCCCGTCGGAGGCCTGCTGAGCCTGCTTCAGACAGGTCCGGGTCGGACGAGGCGTCGGCCTCGACGGATGGTGGGGGGACTACCGGGACCTGATGGTTCGCGAACAGGCCCAGCCCATCCTCGATCAGGCCGGGGCGGACACGCTCGCGGGCCGCGAAGGAACGGAGGCCCAGTCCCGCATCACGGGCGGCTTCGAGGTGCGATCACCGGCCTGCGGCTCAGGTTCGTCAACGCCGCGGCGATCAAGGCGCAGGGATGGGATCTGACGGTGCGCTATGAGCGCGGCGTGCTGGGCGGTCGCGGGTCGCCTCGGCGAGCGTCTGCCACATCGATCGATTCGATATCCGCATGTCCGACGGGGCGCCCTTGCAGTCGGCGGTCGGATCGACGAACCTCAACACCCTGGCTCGCTCCATGCCTCGCAATCAGGGCCGGCTTGATCTGGCTTGGGACGGCGCCGGCCACAGCGTGATCCTGACCGCGCGCTACACGCGTGGCCACCGCAACGGCCGCAGCGGCGTCATGCGCGACCGCATCGGCTCCTGGCCGGGCCTTGATCTGGGCTATGGCGTGGCCCTGGGACGAGCGGAGACGCTTTGGGCGAAAATCGAAAATGTCGCCGATCGCGATCCGCCGCTGGCGCAGTTCGCCCTGGGATATGATCCGGGCGCCTCAGATCCCTGCGGTCGCGTGATCTCCATCGGTCCGAAGCGACCGTTCTAGAGCAGGCTGGCTTGGGCTGACGGCCGTTCGGTTTCGTCCCGACCCCCGCGTCTCGCGCGTTCGGTCCGGGCGCTGAAGCGGACATCGGGATCGCGATCGAGCGCCAGGGTATCGAGGGCTTTGCTGTCGAGCGTGTCCCAGGAGCGCCCCCGGTCGGGCCCGTGCGGCACGCGCGGCAGGAGGCCCGGCTCGCCGCTCCAGGCGATGAGAGTATCCACCGGGACGCTGTTGAGCATGTCCCTGAGGTGATGGGCGGTGACATAGGCGTCCGGGAAGGCCCGGTGGGCCGGAAGGCCCCTCTCATGCGCCAGGCCCTCCGGGCGGCGCAGATAGCGCAGCATCTGGTTGGAGAAGCGCGGGAGCTCGGGCCAGAGCCGGAGCGCGCATTTCCAGGTGCAGATCCAGGGCGCGCCCCCCGTGAACCGGGGTCGACAATAGCGCTGCTCGAAACTGGCCCGATGGGCGGCGAGGGCGATCAGGTCGCCGCCGGGCCGGAGGATACTGTCGGCGGTTTCGCGCCAGAAGGGCGCGTCCTTCACCTGCTCGTCGAGGATGTGGTGGACCGCCATGGTGTCAGCCGAGATGGGACGCCCGGGATTGACGAAGACGGCACCGCACCGGTCCGCGAGACGCCATCCGGAGGGCGTTCGCTCCACGTCCTGCCAGCCGATCTCGCAGACGTCATCCGGCCCGGAACCGGCGGTTTCAAGGTCAACGACCCGGATGAACACGGGCGGCGTCGCCTCAGTCACCGGCCGGTCTTGCCGCCCTTTTTCCCAAGGATGGCCTGCGCCCTTGAAGACTTCCGCGGATTGCTCTCTCCGTCCTTCTTCGCGGCCGCGTTGGCGCGCTTGGCGGCGTGACTGCCCTTGCCTCGTGTTTCGGCCATGGTTCACCTCCGAAGGATGAACGGTGCGGGCTCAACCCCGTTCCCCGCCGGGACGACTGCGGTCGCGGCGGACCTCGAGAGCATCTTCGGATACGGAAATCCTGTCGCCCCGATGCGTCCAGCGAGGATGATCCGCCGCGCCTGGGATCGGGAAACTACGGGCTGTTCTTGAACGTGGCGCCGATCTCAGTGGCGTCCGGTCCGTCGGGCCCGGCGGAGCGTCTTTCCTCGCGTCCGACCTTCACAACGTCCTTGTCCGGGGTGGTCGGATCCGGCTTGCCGCCTGGCGAGGCTGCGTTTCGCTTGCGTCCGTCGCTCTGTCGCTCAGCCATTCGCCTTTCTCCTGCGTGTTTCCCAGCCTTTTTTGGCGGCGGCCGATCGATCGGCTTTCGATCGCGCCGACGAGGCGTCGCCGCCTTTGCGGCCGCCCGTCTTGGCGGCGGGATGACCGGTGTTCTTGCCTCGGCCGGAGCCGCCCGGCTGTTTACCGCCGCCGTCATCCTTGTTGACGGTGGCCCAGGCGCGGCGTTCGGCTTCTTTTTCCGACACGCCGCGTTTCTCGTAGCCCTCGGCGATATGATCGGCCTTGCGCTCCTGTTTGTCAGTGTATTTCGACTTGTCTCCGCGAGGCATGATGATTTCCTTTCACGCGGACCAACCCGCTCTGCGTAACCCTGTTCCGCCTATCGCTTTCAGAGGCCCTTGGAAGGGTCGTCTCCGGGCGTGTGGGGGTCGACCTGATCATCGCGCTTTCGCGATTGAAACTGACCCCAGGCCAGCGCGATGCCCAGAAGGATCGCGCCCCCGAGGACGACAAAGAGCCAGGGGAAGGAATCCATTGCTTACTCTCCATTGAAGATGGGTCAGAGACGTCCCTTGGGCGGCTCGACCCGAGACGGCCTGTCCGGCCCGGTACGCCGGGACCCGGACCCGTTAGTGCTCCAGAGGAGGGGCTAGCGGTCGCCCTTCAGCTGGTCCCGGTTGGCGGCGGCGGTCTTCGGACCCTGGCCTCGCGAGGCTTCGGTGCGCTCGGGCCGATTTACATGGTTCCGACCCTGCTGCAGGCCTTCCGCGGCGACCGCATCGCCCTCGTCCATGTCATCGGCCAACTCTCCCGCCGCCGGCGCGGCCACGCTGGCTTGCCGCCAATCCTGATCGACATACGACCTGGGCTCCCGGGGCGCGGAGGCGTCGGCGCGATCGTTCGGCTGGACCGGATCGGTGGCCTGGTTCTGGGCGGTGGCGTTGGAACTTGAAACATTCTGGTGCGGCATGAGCGTCTCCCTTCAGGGGACGGCAACCGCGGCCCGCCGGTGATGTTCCCTAGCGGTCTGACGATAAGCCCCCGGCGTCGGGCGAACACAGTCCCGAGCGGCCTCGCGTCCCGAGACGCTTTATCGGCGTCCGGTGTCGTCACGCTGGGCCACACGACTCGGCTCGGTCGAAGTCGAACCTTTCGACCAGCGACCAGGGTCCGCCGCGATAACGCCAGAGCAGCAGGCCCTCGATGACGACGGAGAAGGGCTCGAACGTCATCTGCAGCTGCGCCAGAACACGGCGGGCGTCTTCCGGACGCACCTTGTTCTGGACCGTGATGTGCGGCCGAAACGGCTGCCGGTCCTGACGTGTCAGCCATTCGCCGAATGCGTCCGCCAGCTCATGGCGGAGCTGATCGAGCTCGCCGCCGGCGAGCCTGTAGGCCACCCCCCGACCCAGCGACCAGGGGCCGCGGACCGCGAGAGGAAGGGAGGGCCGCGATCGGCTGGCCGCGTCCAGCGTTCGCCGGACATGATCTTCCTGGTCATGGGGCAGGGCGTGAAACAGGGTCAGATGCGCCGGGACAAGGTTCCGCTCACGCGGAAAGTGCGCTTGGCGAAGCGCCTCGAAGCGCGCGAAGGAGCGCTCGTCCAGGGCGGCGGTGACGATCAGGGGCTCAGAACCGGACATGGAGCGAGCTCAGAGCGCAGATTCCGACAAAGGCTGCGCGGAGGGTGGACCCCGCATTCCAGGCGCGCGTCCCGCACCGGAGGGCGACGCTCGGGCGCCCGCAGGCTCTCCGACCGGCGCGGGATGTTGGTTCAGGCGGCAAGGTCGGCCAGGGCGGCGGTGAGGAAGGCGTGGTCGTGTTCGACGTTGCTGGACGCCTCGAAGATGAGACGGTCGTCCGCCCAGCGTCGTGCGCCCGTGTCCGGCAGCCGGGGACGCAGGACCTTGGCGCGTGCGGCTGACAGGGTGAAGGCGGTAGCCTTGGGGCCGGTCGAGATCTTGGTGACGCCGGCTTCGGCGGCCAGGGCCGACAGGCGCGTGGCCGCGATCAGGGTCGTGACGGGCGGGGGTGGCGGGCCGAACCGGTCGCCGACCTCGTCCTCCAACGCATCGACCTCCGCCGAGGAGACGACGCGGGCCAGGCGCGCATAGAGATTGATGCGCATCGTGGCGTCGGGAATGAAGTCCTCGGGCAGATAGGCCGTGTCTCCGATGCGCGGGGGCGACAGATCGGGCGGAAGCTCTTCGCCACGGGCTGTGCGCACCGCGCGCTCGAGGACGCGCTGATACAGGCTGGCGCCAATGAGCTTCATATGGCCGGCCTGTTCGTCGCCGACCAGGTCGCCGCCGCCCCGCAGGTCGAGATCCCGGGCGCTGAGGGCGAAACCCGAGCCCAGCCGGTCGAAGGCCTCGAGCGCCCCGAGACGGGCCCGTGTCGCGTCGGCGAGGTCGTCGTCCGGCTCGGTGACCAGATAGGCGAAGCCCTGGGCCCGGCCGCGTCCGATGCGTCCGCGCAGCTGGTGCAGCTGTGTCAGGCCGAAGCGATCCGGACGCCAGACCACCAAGGTGTTGGCGCGCGGCACGTCCAGACCGCTTTCGATGATGTTGGTGGCCAGGAGGATGTCGCCCCGGCCCTCGGCGAAGGAGACCATGGCCTCGTCAACCTCCGCGGCCGGCATTTTGCCGTGGGCCGCGACCACGCTCAGTTCCGGTACGAGCGCTTCGAGTCGGTCGCGCATCGGCTCGAGGTCCTCGATGCGCGGGCAGACGACGAAGGTCTGCCCACCGCGGCGCTTTTCGCGCAGCAGGGCGGTCCGCAGGGAGGCGGCGTCGTAGTCGGTCAGGGCCGTGCGGATGGGCCGGCGTCGCGCCGGAGGGCTGGCGATCACGCTGACCTCGGTCAGCCCGACCAAGGCCGCCTGCAGGGTTCGCGGTATGGGGGTGGCGGTCAGGGTCAGGGCATGGTCGGCCCGGGACCGCAGCGCATCCTTGATCTTCGATCCGAACCGCTGCTCCTCGTCGATGATGACCAGGCCGAGGTCGGCGAAGGCCACCGTATCGGCCGCGAGCGCATGGGTGCCGACCACGATGCGGATGGACCCGTCGGCCAGGCCGGCCCTGACGGCCGAGGTCTCCGCGCCGTCGACCAGCCGCGAGAGATGGGCCACCGGGAGGCCGGTGTCGCGGAAGCGACGGACGAAGGTCTCATGGTGCTGGCGGGCCAGGACCGTCGTCGGAGCCACGACGGCCACCTGACGACCGCTGAGCGCCACGGCGGCGGCGGCGCGCAGGGCGACCTCGGTCTTGCCGAAGCCGACGTCGCCGCAGATCAACCGGCTCATCGGCCGGCCGCTCGCCAGATCCTCGAGCACGGCGCCGATGGCCGTGGCCTGATCCGCGGACTCCGGGTAGGGGAAGCGCGCCACAAAGGCGGCATAGGCCTGGCGCGGGGGGACGATGGGCGCGGCCTCGGCCTTCGCCTTTTCCGCAGCCAGGGCGACGAGGCGTGCGGCGGTCTGGTCGATCTGCGCGCTCACCTCGGCGCGTCGCTTGCGCCAGGCGTCCGACCCGAGCCTGTCGAGCGTCACGGCGTCGGGCTCCGACCCGTAACGCCAGATGCGGTCGAACTCCTCCACGGGCGCCAGTATGGTCGCGCCGCCGTGGTATTCGAGGCGCAGGACGTCGCGCTCCAGGTCGTCGATCTCGATCCGCTCGAGCGCCTGAAGGACGCCCAGGCCGTGATCCTCGTGGATGACCACATCGCCGACGCGCAGCTCGGGCTCGCCGATCAAGCTTCGGCCGGGCGAACGGGTCTGCGCCACCCGGCCGCCCAGCGCGTCGGTGGCGGTGAGGAGGGTCAGGCCTGTCTGCGGATCGTCGAACCCCGAGCCGGGATCGGCCACGACGGTGAACAATCGGCCGGGGAGGGCGTCCGCGACCTCGCTCCAGGTGGCCAGGGGGTCCGGCGTCTCCATCGCGTGCCGCTTCAGAAAACGGCCGATCAGCCGAAGCTCGGCTTCGGTGGCGGCGAAGACCACCCGGCGGCCCGCGTTACACTTGTCCTCGACATACTGGCGCAGCGCCCGACCCGGATGGCGCTCCATGGCGAAGATCGGTGAGGGCGCGGCGTCGTCGAGATTCTCGATCGGGCTCGCCCTGGCCAAGACCGCCTCGACCTCATCGGCCGTCAGATAGAGGCCGGACGGGCCGAGCGGCGCGCCGCCGTTGCTGAAGGCCAGGGCCGTCGCATGGGCGTCCGCGATCTGGTCCAGGACGCCTCGGCAGCGATCCCCGGTCTCCGCCTCGACCAGGATCGCGGCGCCCTCGACCAGGGTGAAGAGGCTATCCAAAGGACCGGCGATTTTTCCCATCCGGTGTTCGCATCCGACCTCCCGCGGCTCCTCGTCGGGCAGGTGGAGTTCGGAGGCCCCTCGCAGGGTCAGGGCGTCGAGCTCGTCTTCGGATCGTTGGGACAGCGGATCGAACCATCGCAGCGAGTCGATCCGCCCGTCGGCCAGGACGAGGCGGACCGGTTGCTGTTCCGCGGCCGGGTAGATGTCGATGACTTCGCCGAGGAAGGCGATCTCGCCGGGTTCGTCGATCCGGTCGTCGACCACATAGCCGGTCCGGCGGGAGAAGGCTTCGAGCGCCTCGCGGTCCAGCGTCGCGCCCACCGTCAGATCGAAGGCCGCCGACCACGCGGCGGGCGGCGGCACGCGCTGGAGCGCCGCTTCCGGGGAGGTGATGAGTAGCTTGCGCCCTATCGGGTCCGCGAGGCGGTCCAGCACCGCGAGACGACGCCCCTGGCTCTCGCGCGAGGGGGACGCGTGGTCATAGGGCAGGCAGTCCCAGGGTGGCAGCACCAGGACCTCGAGGGTCGGGTCCGCCATGCCGGCGAGGGCGCGGCCGATTTCGTCAGCCCGCGCCTCGCTGGTCGTCAGCATGAGCGTCAGCCCCTTGCCCGGCCGGGCGGCGAGGCGCGAGGCGATCAAGGCCGGACTGACCTTGATCGCCCGTCGCGGCGAACGGCCGTCGTCCGGCAGGGGCCCACCGACGAGTGGCGTGGGGCCGAGAACGTCGCCGGCGGCTGCCTGAACGGTATCAGACAAGGATGCGCGCCTCCGGCTGGGGGCCGCGCCGCCGGGCTGAGCCGGGCGCCACGGAGCGGTCGGCTGGCGACCCAACGGAAGCTGTGCCGCAGGGTGATGTCTTCGCGCGGGCCATGGGATGAGCCTTCATGTCTGGAACCGCGTAAACCGTCAGGTCGGCCGGTGCCCGCGCTCCGTCCGCCAATCCGTCGCGAAGCCGGCAGTTCCTATGTCCTCTTGACGACGAAGGGGGCGGCGACGAAGCGTGGTTCGACCCGCCCCTTGTGCGATGACTGCGGGCTCAGCGTCTAAGCCGCGCAGATCTCGTGCACATCAAAATGCCGCAAGATGGCGGCGTCTCGGCATCGACGGAAGATCAGGTCGTCGGATAGGTGAGTAGATCCCGCCGCCCGAGCATAGACCCCGTCGCTATGACCAGACACCCCGTATTCGCCCGCAGCCGTACGGGCTTTCCGGGCGGCGACGACCCAGCGGCCTAGTCACCCCGGGCCAGCGACGCATATTCCCGAAGTCCGGCGTTGTGTGGCAGATCCCTAGGGAGGGCGCTCTACCAGCACTTCACGCGCGAAGGCCTGCCGGCGCGAACAGGCTGGTCATCGTCGACGTTGGCAGGGCGGGTGGCGCCGGCCAGGCCGAGCAGCAGGCGCCGGCCGCTCGCGCCATCGGCCAGCTGCGTCAGGGCGGCGAGCAATTCGATGCGCGCGGCCGCGTAGGTAAGGCCGCCGAACGCCACCGACAGATAGAGGGAGGGCAGCGGACCCTCGGCCTTCTCCCAAAGCTCGTCGCCGGCTTCGACGCCGTCCTGGTGACGGAACGGGACCGGGTCAGGTGCAGGCGACGCTGACGCCGCTCTCGCCTCCGCCGGCGCCTGGCCCGGGGGAGAGTGACGCTGGCGCTGCGCTAGTGCGCGCCCTCCAGCCGCTCGCGGGTTGCCTGAACTGTCTTGGGGCCCTGGCCGCTCGCCGCGTCGGTTCTTTGGGGCCGGCTGGCGTGGTTCCGGCCCTGCTGCGCACCGCCGTCAGAAGATCCGCAATCGGTCGTCACAGGCTGGAGAGGGCTTCGAGGAGCTCGGCCAGGTCGAGGGACGTCGGACGGGCGCCGTCCGCGATGGCGCCATCCAGTCGACCCGCGATCTCGCCGAGCTGCGTGTAGCCGAAGACCCCGGAGACGCCCGCCAGTCGGTGAATGAGGTGAGCGACGTCCTCGTCCGAAACAGGCGTAATGAGGCGCGCCCTGTCCTGGCGGCACCGCGCGATGAACTGCTCACGCAGAGGCTGGAGCGGATCGGTCATCGGGCGCGTCCGAAAGAGATCGACGACGGGAGCGCCGGGCGGCCGGGCGCGCCGGCGGCGCCGCGCGACCGGGCTGTCACGTGGCCGCTCCGCCGCCGGTGGGGCCGAAACCGCGGCGCGTCATGGTTCCCCAGGACTGGCTTTTCCTGAGGTACTGCCAGACGCCGCGAAGCCGCCACAGATTGTTGATCTGGCGGTAGCCGAAGTTCTCCAGCACGGCCATCGCGGTCAGAAGGACAAGATGGCGGGCGCGCGGGAAGCGCCGCAATTCCGATTCCTCCAGGGCCAGGGCGCCTACCGAGATCACGACGCCGAAGGTGAAACTGACGGCCAGGAAGGCCAGCAGATAGTCGGTGGACAGGACGCCGGCCGCCCAGAAGGCGGGGATGAGCAGGTAGCCGAGCAGTTCGATGATGGGGCCGAGGACGTCGACGAGCAGGATGTAGCCGAAGCCGACGAAACCGACGCGGCCGTATCGCGGCTTCACCAGCATGTCCCGGTGACGCTCGAAGGTCTCCAGGGCGCCCCGATGCCATCGCGCGCGCTGGCGACCGAGGACGCGGAAACTCTCCGGCGCTTCGGTCCAGCAGACCGGTTCGGGTACGAAGGCGACCCGGTAGGGCTGGCGCTTGTCGCGCATGAGCCGGTGCAGCTTGACGACGAGCTCCATGTCCTCGCCGACCGTGCCATGGGTGTAGCCGCCGACCTCGATGACCCGGGCGCGCCGGAACAGCCCGAAGGCGCCGGAGATGATGGTCAGGGCGTTGATGCGGCTCCAGGCCAGGCGCGCCATCAGGAAGGCGCGGAGATATTCGACCGTCTGGAGCAGCGCCAGCAGATTGCGCGGAGGGCGGACCTCGACCACTCGGCCGTGGGAGATGACGCAGCCGTTGGCGATGCGGACGGTGCCCCCGACCGCGACGGTGCGCTCCGGGTCCTCCACGAACGGCCTGACGGCTCTGAGCAGGGCGTCCGGCTCCAGCAGGGAGTCGGCGTCCATGGAGCAGAAGATGGGCGCGCGGGACACGTTGACACCCGCGTTGAGGGCGTCGGCCTTACCGCCGTTCTCCTTGTCGATCACGATCAGGCGCGGCTGATGGGTGGCGGTATAGATTCCCCGGATGGGGGCATGGGCGATGGCCAGGTCGTAGTGCCGCTGGGCCGGCCTGAGCTCGAAGGTGTCGATGAGCACCTGCAGGGTCCGGTCGCTCGATCCATCGTTGCAACGGCGCGCGGACCGACAGCCAGGGAAGAATGCCCTGCTTGTCCGGGTGGAAGGTCGGAGCCGAAGAGCGCCTGGGGTGGAGGCCCCCCAGGCGCTCCCGTCACATAATCAAGCCGCAGGCCCGGCATTTGGAGAGCTGTACGGGCGACGGCGGCGATCCGGATCGAACTCGCCCCGGGGAAACAGGGGAGGCTGGGCCATGAAGCGCGGGGCGAAATCCACGATGCGCCTGGGCTGAATGGACGAGGAACGGATAACAGAGAAAGACGTGCCCGCCGGACCGGTCGCCAGGCTGACCCCGCAATCGCGGGGGGAGGCGAAGCCGTCCGCCGCCTGCCGCAGGGATGCGCCCCGCTCTCCGCAAGGCGGGAGTTCGCGAGCGATCGTCAAAGCGACCCGCGCCGGATGCGCGTCGGGGCGTCGTTCTGGCCGACATCGGACAGCAGGAACAGCAGCAGGAGCGCGCCCCGGTGCTCTTGATATTGGCCCGCCATTCCATGAAATCCGGGGAATCGCCGAAGCTCACATCGATGTGCCAGCCGTCGTCCCCGCCGACTGGTTTGATGGAAAGTGGGGATCTGACGGTCCCTCAGCCCCTCAGGCTCAGGATAAGGCGACGATTATTTTCCCTGGCCCTGAAGGGCCGAACATTGATCTAGGCGGCGCCTGGGTGCGCCGGGCGATTACGCCCTCAGATCAGCGGGAAGAAAATGGCCTTCATCATCATGGCGCAGACCATGCCATCAGATGAGATCTGGCGGCAAGCCGGTAGCGAGGGGGCTCTAGGGCGCCCGCTTGTGCGCGTGCTGGGGCTTGTCCAGGGCGCTAAGCCAGGGTTCCCGCCGGACGATCCAGGATTCGTACTGCGGCTCCAGCAGTCCAATTTCGTCGAGGCTGCCGATCGAGATTTCCACCTCGTCGCCATTGAGCGCGATGACCCGTGACCCGCAGGCGTCGCAGAACTGGCGGTCATATCCGGGGGAGCTGAACCAGCTGCGCGGGCTACCGGTCACTTCGACGGCCGCCGCGTCAAAGACAACGAAGGGATTGAAAGCCGCGCCGTGAGCCCTCCGGCAGGTCAGGCAGTGACAAAGCCCGACCCGCAAAGGCTCCGCCCGCGCTCTGAAGCGGACCGCGCCGCATGCACATCCTCCGGAGAAACGCTTCGAATTCCCTTGCATGGGGGCTCCAACGTCAGTTCGGACTGTTCGATCCGTCGTCCTCGGTCAAGCCGCGTGCGGGACGCTTGGGCGGCGCCGACCCTCCGATCGGGGCCGCCGTCAGACTGTTGCACCCGCCGCGGGCGGGCCTCATCAGCCGGCCCGGGGACGGAGCGTGCGGAAGGTCACGGAGTAGCGGAGCTGATCGCCGGGGGCGATGCTGTGCTGCCACGCCTCGCGGGCGGGGCCGTCGAGGAGATAGGCCGAACCCGGCGGCAAAGGTCGCGACGCCCGCCGCCAGCCTTCGTCTGTCGGTCGCCGGAAGCGGAGCACGCACGCCGAACCGAAGGACAGGCCGACGACCTTGCCGTACTCGGGGCGATCCCGGTGCCAGCCGATGCCGGCCCCGGGCGCGTATTCGGTGACGAGCGCCTGCGTCAGATCGGCCGGTGCGATGTCGGCGAAGGCGGCCGCCGCCGCGCGCAGCGGCTCAAGCCACTCGGGCAGGGGGTCGGCCCGGTCGACGCGATTGTGGGTGAAGTCGTAGCGGGAGCCGAAGGCGACGGTCCGGCGATTGCCCTTGAAACCGCGGAAGTCGAAAGGGGCGAAGGCCAGGGTCTGGAAGCGGCGGACAAGACTGTCACGGGCTTGGGGCGAAACCGCGTTTTCGGCGTACTGCAGGCCGACGGGCTCGGTCACGGCTGGGGCCTGCCTCAGTTCGGGGAAAAGCGAGGGGGTGTCGTCCATCGATCAGCGCAACTGGCTGTCCTTGCTGCCCCGCCGGTTGATGCCGGCGATGACGACCCGACTGTCGCGGCCGGACTGGCAGGGAACACAGGTGGTGACGCCGGGCAGCGCCTTACGCCGCGCCTCGGGGATGGGGTCGCCGCATTCCACACAGTCTTCGGTTCCCTCGCCGGCGGGCATGCGGGCGCGGGCTGTGAGCACGCCGTCGAGGACGGTGTCGTCGATCTGATCCAGGACCGCGCCATCGCGGGTCCAGCCGCCGGCCATCGGGGAACTCCATGACTTGAATGGGGGGAGACGCTGGAGATGGGAATTCCCGCTAAGAAACCAAGCCTTACCGGTTGCAGGAATTTCCCGCGCTCCCACAACATCAAATTCCTCCGCTCCCTGGCCGAGGACGTGGATCGGCGGCTGACGGCGGCATGGCCCTGGGAAGCTCGAGCGGATCGGTGTCGGTTCGAGCTTCTGAAGCGGGCCTATGTCGAGGCCCGCTACTCCGACCAGTACGACGTGACGCCGGAGAATCTGCGGCGCTCACAGGGGCCGCGAGCCGGCTTTGGGACCTAGTGGCCGAGGCCTGCCGCGAGCGGATCGAGCGGCTCCGGGCAAAGGCCGGTTACGGCGCCTGAACCCCGACGATCGGGGACGACGCAGCGAAATCTTCGAAGGGCTCGACGATTGGGAAGGCATGGACGTCTCTGAACCTCTCATGCGCGCGTCCGGGGCGCCCGCCCGATGCACTGAGAACGGGCCGGCGGTGGCGGTCCGCAGGCGGGTCCCGTGAGGGCGGCGGCGGAGCCGCCGGACTTCGGGGCGTCCGCGCCGCGGCTGGCGCGCGCCCTGATCGGGGCCGCATTCTGGCGAGGCTCGCCGAGCGACGCGGGCGCGCGCCTCCCGGAGTATGATGACAATCGGCCACGAGATGGCGCTGCCCGGCTCGGAATAGCGGGATGCCGAGCGGTCAGAAGAGGTAGCGAACGCGACCCGGCTGGTTCGGATAGCCCGCCACCACGGCGCTGCGCGGAACATTGATCAGGGGTTTCACCTCGAGCCCCTGGAAGCGATAGCGCCGAACACGCCGGGCGTCCGGCGTCATCAGCGCGCTCAGGTCCGATGGGGTGAGCTCGACGTGCAGCAGCCGGAGCCCCTGGCGGCGGCGATGGTCAATGCCCTCGCGGATGCGATCACGAACCGGGTCCTCCGCGAGCGGGCCAGGGCTCGCCGTGGGGGCGTCGGATCGGAGGCGCGGGCCGGGCGCCGTCACGGAAGGAACTGGATTGTGCGGACGAAGGAGGCGGCGCCGGCGGGTGCGTCGGAGGTCTCTCCCTCTATCAGGGCGAGGGCGGCGTCGGCGAAGCCGAGCCCGGGGTGGCTGTCCCGGATAACCCGGCAATCCTCAGCCCGGTTGTCGGGCCCAACCGCACAGCTAAGTGTCACGGACACGTCGGCCAGGGGTTTCTTCGCCGGGCCGACGGCCGGAAGGTCTCGTTTCACGGCGCCGCCGACCGGGACCGGAGCTATTTCCACCGGAGCGGCGATCATGAGTGCGGCGGCGGCGAACAAGCTGATCACGGAGGTCTCCTTCGCCATTCGGAATGGTCACGCGCATCGATTGTTCCCTGAGTCCGGCGGGCGACGGGCGCCGGGGGCGGCATGCCATCTTGCGTCCTGGGCGAACCGTCAGGGCCTAGCTGCGCATGGGCGCACCCGGCAACCGCGGGTCCCGCCCGGGGCCGGGGCGTCACCATGGGCAAGCCTTCAGGCCAGAGCGATAGCCGCGCCCCCTTCGATCTGGGGGGTTGTGCCGTCCGGTCTTGCGCCGGGAGCAAGGGGCCCGAGATCTCGTCGGCAACGCGACGTGTGGTATGGTGTTAGCCAGGGCATGGCGCGTCGGAACATGATCGCTCGCGGAACCCGGCTGCGCCCCCGGCCGGTCGGACGTGGGACTTGCGAGATGTTGCGTGCCGCGGGGCACAGCCTGGACGCGAAGATGGAAACGAGTATGAGCGGGACAGACGCGACGCTCTGGCCGGACCTTACAAGTCCGACGCTGGACGAGACCGCGCGGACGCTGCAGCTCTGGAGCCAGATCGTCGGCAAGGTGCGGCTGCGATACACGCCCTGGGTCAACCACTCCTGGCACGCGACCCTCTATGTGTCCGCGCGCGGTCTGACGACCTCGCTCTTCCACATCGGCGACCGGGCCGTCGAAATGGAGTTCGACGTCGTGGACGGCGCGCTGGTGATCCGTGACGCGGCCGGGCCGGAGCGCCGGATCGCCCTTGTCGCGGGCGGCATCGCCGATTTCCATGCGCAGGTTCGTGGGGCTTTGGCCGAAATGGGGCTCGAAGTCACGATCGACGACCGACCCAACGAGATTCCGGACGCCGTCCCGTTTTCGCAGGACCGCGCGCCGCGGTCCTATGATCCGGCCGCCGCCGTCGCGCTGTGGCGAGCCCTGGTCCGTATCGATCGGGTGTTCAACGCCTTCAGGACCCGATTCCTCGGCAAGTCGAGCCCGGTCCATCTCTTCTGGGGCAGTTTCGATCTGGCGGTCACCCGCTTCTCGGGCCGACGCGCGCCCCCACACCCCGGCGGGATCCCGAACCTTCCCGACGCCGTGACGCGGGAGGCCTATTCGCATGAGGTGGCGAGCGCCGGCTTCTGGCCAGGAGGGGCGGGAATCGCGCCGTCCTTCTACGCCTACGCCTATCCCACGCCGGCGGGCTACGCCGAGGCGTCGATCCGGCCCGACGCCGCGCGCTTCGATACCAGCCTGGGTGAATTCCTCCTGCCCTATGAGGCCGTGCGCACGGCGCCGGATCCGGAGGCCATGCTGCTGGACTTCCTGCAGTCGGCCTATGAGGCCGCCGCCGACCTTGCCGCGTGGGACCGTCACGCCCTGGATTGCGACCATGGGCGTCACGGGTCTCCGCGGAAGGTGTGACTGGCGGTCGGGGAGCGGCGTCGCCGTCGCGGGCGTCGGAGGCGGCGGTCGGGACACAGCTGACCGGCTTGGTCGCATCTGGGCGACGGCCGGTCTCGATGAGATCCAGCGGAAAGACAGCCGTGTCTGCGATCAATGGGGCGTCAGCGTTCGTTTCAGAAAGGCGAGGATTTGCGGCCAGGCGTCGATTTGAGCCCGTGCATTGGCTGAGGCCGAACCTCCCCCTCTGTCCAGTCCGACGATTGTCGGGGCCCAGCCGTCGCCGCTGACATCGTGCCCAGCGTCAGGATAGACTAGCAGGGTGGTGTCTAGCCCGGTTACATCGCGAGCCGCCGCAAGATTGCGGGCCATTTGGCCGGATTTCCACTCGCTGTCGGCGTCTCCGGCAACCAGCATGACCGGGCCCGGAAAGTCCTCGATGCGAATGCGTGCATCGGCCTCACGCTCGGGATGTGCCGCGCGTCCATCTTCGTGGATTTTCAGAAGATCGGCGCCGGGCCCGGCCAGAAGGCCGTCGACGAAGCCGACATAGGGCATGAAGGGCAGGGGCCGACCCTCGAACGAGAAGGATGACCGGACACCTTCCGCCTCGATCGTCTCCAGTCCCCACCCCTCCCACACCAGGTCGGACGGGGCGATGGCGACGACTGAGGTGAGCCACGGGTATTTGCTGGCGGCGATCAGGGCGAACTCGGCGCCTTTGGACCCTCCAAACAGCGCGATGCGCTCGGCATCGACCTCCGGTCGCGTGCGCAGCCATTCGCGAAGTTCGGCGATCTGGTCGATCCGGATATCGATGAAGCTGCCCGGAAGCTCGGCGATTGCCTTGGGCGGCGCATGCTCTCCCCAGTCGGGTGAGTAATACGGCAGGCCCACGACGGCATAGCCAAGCGACGCCAGCTTGGGTCCGAACCGCTCGCTAGCGCCCGTGCCGCCATCGGCGCCGTGGAGAACGACGACCACGGGGCGGGGCGTTCGGCCGGGGAGGCGGTAGAGCGTCGCCGAGGGAAACCCCGGGACGGCTTCGGTCATCACCTCGGCCAGGCCGCCGATCAGTTGCGTCGAGCCCTCCGCCACGACGATCCCGTCAATGCGCGCCGTCAGACGGACCTCGCCGCGTCTCCAGGTCTCCGGCGGGGTTCGATCCGACGGCGTCATCGACCAGAACAGGCCGGCGGCGTCGGCGCCCTCATAACTGCCTTCAACCGGGATCGCGGTGGCCAGATTCACCTCGCCATTTGGATCCGCGACGAAGCGGGCGCTGGACGCATAAAGGAGGGGCGGCCTGCCGAAGCGACGCTCGGCCGATATCTCCACGTCGGCGCCCGGCGCGACGGCGGCCAGACGGATCGTCACGGGCTGACCCTGGAGCACGGCTCCCGCCGGTTCGATCTGGAAGGATTGGGCGGCGGCCTGTCCTGCGGGCGCGAGAAGGGCGAGAGCCGCGACGGCCGCGACGCCGGGGGAGGCCCATGGTTTGCGGTGCATGCAAGCTCCTTGTCGGCGCATCAGCGCCGCGTTTCTGTGGAGGAAAGAGTCAGCCGGGCGGGGACCGCCAGTAGAAGAGATCGTCGACCGGTCGCCGGAAGACGAGCGCCAGGCGCATGGCGAGTTCGAGCGATGGCGCGTACCGGCCCGCCTCGAGGGAGATGATTGTCTGTCGGGTCACGCCCGCCGCCTTGGCCAGGGCTTCCTGGGTCATCTCGTCGTGGTCGAACCGCAGCCGCCGCAGATTATTTCCGATCGCGTGCTCAGCCATCGGAGTCCTCCGGCCTGGACGCCCCCCAGTAGCCCTGGAGTTGGGTGGTGAACGCCACCACGCCGCTGATCAGGATGAGCACGACGAGCAGATTGCCGATGACGAAGGGAGTCAGCCGCTCCGTCACCACGACCGGGGCGAAGCCGAGGGTCAGCAGCAGGACGACCAGCAGGCCAATGAGGCCTCCATATCCGGCGCGCGCTCCCCGGTTGGCCATTTCGGCGTCCCGCTCGTCGCGATCCATCGATCGGGGCCGCAGGATGACCCACCCTGCGGTCGCCCCGAGGATCAGGAGCCAGTTGTCGACGGCCAAGGTGTTTCCGCGGCCGACGTGGAGGTCCAGGCCGGAAAGCAGGGCGACGGAGAGATGGCTAGAGACAACCGACAGTGACGCCATCGCGTGCCAGGCCCGCCGCTCATACGGGCCCGGCTCGTCTCCGGTGACGGCGGCGCCGTGGTCCCAACGGCGGCGTGCCATGCCGGCCGCGGCAACCAGCAGTACGGCGCCGACCAGCCCGGGCCAGAGCGGCCACATCGCCCAGCTCCAGGCCAAGGCGCCGCCCAGACCCAAACCGCCGGCCATAACGAGGATAATCCGAAACATAGTACTCCCCACCAGACATAATGTCTGGTATAGCGTACATTATGTCGCGTCAAGCGTACGGCCATGTCCGCTTTATGCGTGTGAGCCAGCTGCGAAAGATCTGGGCGCGGCGGCCGGCCCGTCAGGCCCAGGCGCCGGTCGCGACTTCCTCGCGGAATTCGAAGTCGCCATCGGTGGAGGCGCTCAGCTCGCGCCAAGCCATCAGTTCGGCCTGGAGGCTGTCGATCTTGCCCTGGACCAGACGCAGGGCGTCGGATCCGGCGGCCCAGCGCACCGGCGGGTTCGCCGCGTTCGCCAGGGCCACCAGGGCCTGGCCCAGCCGGGCCGGATCGCCGGCCTGGTTGCGGCTGCGGCCATCGTAGAAGCTCTTCAGGGCGGCGGACGGCTCGGAAACAGCCCAAGGGCGATAACTGACGCCGGGTGCCCAAGCATCGCGGAGCGCGGCATCAGACCAGTCGCCGCCGAGCAGGCTTTCGGGGCGCTGACAGGACCAGAGGCTTGTCGGGCCCGAGCGCATGCCGCCTTGATGCGCGTCACAGGCATCGCGAGCACAAAGCCGAGGTCGTGCTGTCGAGGGACCTGTTCGAGGCCGACGCGCGAGCCCGACGCCGAGAGAGCGGTTCGAGCCATCCGCCCCGACGGGATCGAACGTTAGCTGCGTCTGAACGGCTTTATGGCGGAGACCACCCGCCGGCGGCGATGAGCCCGCCCGCGGCACGGGCGACATTCCAGAGCGAGTAGAGCAGGACGACGCCGAGGGCCCCGACCACCGCCGGCCGCCAGGACGCCAGGGCGGCCACGCCCGTGCCGCAGACGAAGATGGCGACCCCGATCCAGAGTCTCGGCGAGCGCGCCATCTCGGCGAAGCCGGGGTCGGCCGCCGCCAGCGCCATGACCAGCAGGGCCACGATCAGATTGGCGGCGAGGATGCAGGCGAAGATAAGCCGCCGGTGGGCCCAGAAATGCGCGTCGAGATCGATGCGCGCATTAGCCCCTTCGGCGGAGGTTCGGGGGAAGGTGATGCTGGCCGCGACATAGAAGGTCGCCGCGATGGCCAGGCCCATGACCAGAAGGGCCAAATTGTAGGGAGCGCCTCTGAGCAAGGCCCAGGCCTGGTTCCAGAAGGTGGTGATGTCGATCGCGACGAACAGCGCGAGCATCGGTGTGAGCAGACCGAAGCGGATGCGTTCCCGCTCGTGCAGGACACGGGCGAGCCCGCCGACCAGTTCCGCCACCGAAAGGCCCAGCAGCAGCCCATAGAAGCTGAAGAAGAATTCGAAAGCGCTCATAATCCCCCACCGTCGCTGTCCGCTTTACAGGGTCCGTCTCTTCGCGCCTATCCAGACCGCTGGGTTTCAGCCTGCTGCGGCTCAAGCGACCAACATCCGTCCGTTGGCGTCGCCGGCTTGCGGCGAGGCTTCTCGGCCTGACGGAGGGCGAGGCTCTTCCGTGCCGGATTGCTTCGGCTTCCAGCCGCCTGGAAGACGTTCGTGCGCTACACTGATCCGGCGACGCGCGGCGCGGACTCCGTCAGGTCTGTTGAGGCGCGCGTCCACACAACGGAACAATCGTACGCTCCGACGGGCCTGGGCCGCCGGTGAACCGCTCATCCAGGTCGCGCGCCGAGGCCAGCAGGGCGCGCGCCAGGTTCGGCGTGCCGATCTGCGCGGCCAGTCGACGGGCGGTCGCCGTGCGAATTCGTAGATCCGCGTCCATTGTCACGGCCCTCCGCTGGGATGGTCGGACACTGTCGCTCGGCAAACGGTAACACGCCGTCACCGCGTCACGGCCCCAGCCGACAGGAAGAGGAATTTGCCCGAACTCAGGTCTTGATCCTCCAATCGAGCCCGTAGGCGTCGTTGAAGACCGGGGGCGTGCACCACGACCTCACCTCGGCCCTGTAAGATCGGGTTCAGGCTCCGGCGACCAGACGCCCGACGACCGCGCTCAGAGCGAAGATCACCGAGATGAGTCCAAGATAAGGTCCGGCGCGCTGAAGTTTCATTGTCCCTCCGGACGGCACGCCCGGTGGCCGGGCCCGTTCCAGCAATGCGCCTCAGCGGCGTTCGGTCGCAGGCCCCGGGGCGTGGTGCGGTCGTGGCCCTACATCGCCATCGCCGGATTGGCGCCCCGGAACGCCGTGACCAGCATCCACACCGCCATGGCGATCATCATCAGGTTCTCGGTCAGGGACAGGAAACCCAAGGGCACGTTGCTGTCTCCGCCGACGCAGGCGCATTTCAGTTCGCGCTTGTCGACATAGACGGCCTTGAACACGGAGATCGCCCCGATGCCGCCGATGATGAGGGCGACGGGCGCCGACAGCCAGGTCAGGACGCCCGCGACCATCAGGGCCCCGGCGCCGAATTCGGCGAAGGGATAGATCTTGCCGTAGGGAATCCAGCGCTTGGCCAGCAGGTCGTAGTTCAGGAACATGGTCGAGAAGCTCTCGACGTTCTGGAGCTTCAGCATGCCCAGCACCATCATCGACAGGGCGATGAACCATTCGCCCGCGCGCACGGTCAGGGGCGCGCCATAGACGGTCAGGCTCAGCAGGGCGGCCATGACGGCGGTGGTTAGGAAGACGACCAGGACCGGGGTGTAGGTCGTCGCCTTGGGGTCGCGGACCTTGAGACCGAGGAAACGGCGCAGATCGTCGTGACCGCCGATCCGCCGTCCGTCGATGAAGACCTGGGGCGTGGTCTTGACCCCGTGCTCGGCCCTGAAGGCGTCGGTCTGCTCGCGCGTCGTCAGCCAGCGGTCGTCGACCTCGTAGCCCCGGCTCTTCAGCAGATGACGAGCCTTGAGCCCCCAGGGACAGGTGTGGTCGGGCATCACCATGCGGTGGATGGTGGCGGTCTTGGTCATTGCAGCCTCCGTGATCTTCTCAATTCGAGGCCCTCACCCTAAGTTCCGGACCGTGGTACGGAGTCAAGCATGACCGAGCGGACGATCGCGGGCCTGGCCCGGGAGGGTGGTGTCGGCGTGGAGACGATCCGCTTCTATCAGCGGCGCGGCCTGATGCCGACGCCGGGGCGATGGTCGCGCGACGGCGTCGGCGCGGGCATTCGTCGCTACGGCGAGGAGGACGTGCGCCGATTGAAGTTCATCCGCTCGGCCCAGACGGCCGGGTTCACCCTGGAGCAGATCAAGGAACTGCTGTCGCTGGATGCGGGCGAGGATCGGGCGCGGGCCCGCGTGCTGGCGGCGGAGCGACTGGAGGCGCTGGACCGGACCATCGCCGATCTGGAGGCCGCGAGAGCGGCCCTGAGGCGGCTGGCGAGCGCCTGCGCCGTGAAGGACAGCGGACCGTGTCCGATCATCGCCGCCTTCCAGGGAGAAACCGCCTGAGACTCAGGCCCCGTTGTGGCGGCCGAAGACGGTGGCCTTGCCGCTGCGGTCGATCAGCAGGGTGACATAGGGTTCGCGTCCCGCCGCCTCCATGCCGGGCGATCCGGCGGGCATCCCGGGCGCGGCGAGCGCCACGGCCCGTGGTCGCTCACGCAGCAGCCGCGCGACATCGGCGGCCGGCACATGGCCCTCGATGGCGTAGGCGCCGACCACGGCCGTGTGGCATCCGGCGTAGCGATCCGGCACGCCGTGGCGGGCGCGGATCGGGGCGAGATCGTCGCGCTCGATCACCTCGACGGTCCAACCGGCGCCGCGCATGTGCGCGACCCAGCCGTCGCAGCATCCGCACCACGGCGTCTTGTAGGCGGTCATGCGACGGTCCTGGGCCGACACCGGCCCTGCGGCGATCGCGGCGGCGACACCCCCCAGAATGGTGCGCCGGGTCTGGGCGGCGATCATCAGTGCACCATGAAGCGCACCGCGCCCGTCATCTGGTGACCGTCCGCGCCCTCGGCGGTCCAGTTCAGGACATAGTTGCCGGGCGTCAGCGTCGGCAGGTCGGCGGAGACCCGCGTGGTGGCGGCGGCTGCGACGACCGGCACCGACACGGCGGTCTGGCCCTCGGCGGTCACGGTGACGGCCTTCAGGGTCATGGCGTGGGGGAAGGTGGCGGTGAACCAGTCGGGCGAGCCATTGGTCATGTCGCCGTCCGCCGGGCTGGTGACGACGCCGTGGTCAGCATGGTCGGCGGACGCCGTCTGGCCATGGGCCGCATGGGCTTGCTGCGACCCGTGCGCGGCGTGCCCGGCCTGGGCCTCCTGCCCCATCTCGCCGCAGCAGCAGCATGCCGCAGCAGCCTGGGCAAGGCTTGGGGCCGCCAGAGCCAGGGTCAGGACGAGGGCGGGGATGATCTTGCGCATGGACGGTGCTCCTCAGAACCAGGCCTTCAGGCCGATGACGAAACGGGTCTGTTCGGGGTCGCCGCCCGCCGCACGCGTGAAATCGGCGGTGTCGCCGAGCTCGCGAGTCCACTCCACGCCCACATAGGGCGCGAACTCCTTGGCGATTTCATAGCGCAGACGCAGGCCCGCCTCCACGTGGGTCAGGCCCGATCCCAGACCCAGTTCGGGAACGTCGGCGGCCGAGGCCTCGACCTCGACGCGCGGTTGCAGGATCAGGCGCTGGGTGATGCGCTGATCGTATTCGGCCTCGACCCGCGCGGTCAGGTCGCCTTCGGTCGACAGGAAGGCGGCCGCGTCGACCTCCCACCAGTAGGGCGCCAGGCCCTGGAAGCCGAGCACCAGGTGGGTCGGGGTCTCGTCGCCCTCGCCGAAGTCCTGGCGCACGCCCGCCTGGACGTCCCAGAAGGGCGAGATGGCGCGGCTGTACAGGGCCTGGACCTCGCCCTCGATCTCGCCGTCGAAGTCTCCCTCGGCCTCGGACTTCCACCAGAAGCGGTTGATGTCGCCGCCGGTCCAGCCCGCGACGTCCCAGGTCCAGCCTTCCTCGCCGTCGCCGAAGCCGACCTCCAGGCGGTCGACGATGACGGCGGTGGCGCGCACGTCGCCGTTCTCGCGCCTCAGGCCTTCGCGGGCGCCGGCCATCCGGTCCGCTCCCCAGAGGGCGTCGGCGGCATGGGCCGGACCCGACAGGGCGGCGTGTGGCAGGGGCGGCTGGCGCGGACGGCCTTCGTCGTCCGCGCTGGTGGGCACGTCGGGCGGGCCGCTCGCCGCGTGGGCGCCCATGTCGTGACCCGCGTGGGCATCGGCCTGGGCGGGCATCGCATGACCGGCGTGAGCATCGCCGGCCTGAGACGGCGCGCCCATGTCGTGCCCGGCGTGCGGATTCGGTGCTGGCGAGGCGGGGGGCATGGTGTGACCCGCGTGCGGGTCAGCCGTCGGTGCCTCAGCTGGCCTCGGCGGCGGAGCCGTGTGCTGGCTGTGATCCTGGGCGGTCGCGGCTCCGGCGGCCAGCAGCAGGGGTGCGAGGGCGGCTGTCAGGCGGATCATGACGCCGCTCCATCCAGAGGGCGGACGGTGACGACGTTGAACATGCCCGCGTGCATGTGCATCAGCATGTGGCAGTGGAAGGCCCAGTCACCGGGCGCATCTGCGGTCAGGTCGAAAGTCACCTTGGACCCCGACGCGACATTGACCGTGTGCTTCAGCGGCTGATGCCCGGCCGGGCCGCCCGTCACCAGTTCGAAGAAGTGACCGTGCAGGTGGATCGGATGCGCCATCATGGTGTCGTTGACCAGGGTCACCCGCACCCGCTCGTTCCGCTCGAAGCGGATCGGCTCGACGATCTCGGAGAACTTGCGGCCATCGAAGCCCCACATGAACCGTTCCATATTGCCGGTCAGGTGGATTTCCATCGCGCGGGACGGCGGCCTCTGGTCCCTGTTGGGAGCCAGGGACACGAGGTCGGTGTAGACCAGCACCCGGTGCGGGACATCCTCCAGCCCCATGGGCCGTTCGCCCAGGCGGTTGGCCGGGTCCGGGGAGATCATGTCCACCCCGACGCCGACCGCCATGCCGGCCGGAGCGTTGTCCGGATTGCGCATGTCGTGATCCATGCCGCCATGCCCCATTGTGGCGTGATCGTTCGGCGCGACGACGGGCTCCCCGTGACCCATGGCGGCGTGATCCATGCCGCCGTGACCCATGGCCGAGTGGTCCATCCCCGTCATGCCCCCCATACCCATGTCGCGCATGGTCAGGGTCGGAACCTCGCGCAGCGGCGGAACCTCGGCGGTCATGCCCAGACGGGGCGCCAGCGTCGCCCGCGCCATGCCGGAGCGATCCACGGACTCGGCGACGAGGGTGTAGGCGCGGTCCTCGTTCGGGCGAACGATGACGTCATAGGTCTCGGCGACCGAAATCTGGAACTCGTCGGTCTCGACCGGGCGCACGTTCTCGCCGTCGGCGTTGACGACGGTCATGGCCAGGCCGGGGATGCGGACGTTGAAGATCGACATGGCCGAGGCGTTGATGACGCGCAGACGCACGCGCTCGCCGACCCGGAACAGGCCGGTCCAATTCTCGGCCGGGCCATGGCCGTTGACCAGATAGGTGTAGGTCGTGCCGTTGACGTCGGCGATGTCGCGCGGATCCATCCGCATCCGGCCCCACATCTGGCGGTCGGCCAGCGACATGCCGTCCTCGCCCGAGATCAGACCGGACAGGGTGGTGCGCGACCGGTTGAAATAGCCGGGACTCTTCTTCAGCCGGTCCAGAATTTCGTGGGGATGAAGGAAGCTCCAGTCCGACAGGACGATCACATGCTCGCGGTCGTAGGCCACGGGATCGGCCCCCGCGGGGTCGATGATCAGCGGCCCGTAGTGGCCCATCGCCTCCTGGAGGTTGGAGTGGCTGTGATACCAGAAGGTCCCAGACTGGATGACCGGAAACTCATACTGGAACGTCTCGCCCGGTCGTATGCCCGGGAAGCTGACGCCCGGCACGCCGTCCATATGGAAGGGCAGCAGCACGCCGTGCCAGTGGATCGAGGTGTCCTCGTCCAGGGTGTTGGCGACTGAGAGCCGTGCGGGCTGACCTTCGCGCAGGCGGATCAGGGGCGCGGGCAGGGTGCCGTTGACCGTGATGGCATGGCCGGTGCGACCGCCCACAGCGAAGGGCGAATGACCGACGCTGAGCCGGACGTCGGGACCTTCCAGTGTCGGCAGATCGGCGCGCAGGCCAGGCGAGCCGGTCTGGGCCCAGGCGGGCAGCAGGCCCTGCGCGGCCAGCAGCCCCGCGCCGCCGGCGAAGCCACGCAGGAGCGCGCGGCGGTCAGTCTGTAGGGAGGTCATGCGTCAGGTTCAGCCTGTCTGTCTGATCCGACTTACGCCGTTGTCGAGCCCGACCCTCGCGACAGCTGGTCGCAGGGGCTCAATCAAAGGGGCCAATCCGATCCAGCAAGGCCCTGCGCGCTCGCGCGATCCGCAGCTCGACCGCCTTGGGCGAGAGGCCCAGGATCTCGCCGATCTCGGCATGCGACCGGCCTTCGAGGACCGCCAGCATAAGCGGCGCGCGCTGACCGCCGGGCAGGTCGGCGAGCGCGCGGTTCAGCCGTTCGAGACGCCGCCGCTCATCCACGCGGACATCCGCGCCCGGCGCCGGGTCGCCGACCGCCATGGCCTGAGGCGCGTCTAGTCCCATCACGCCCCGCACCATTCGCCGCACCCGGCGACGGCGGCTCCAGTCTCGGCATTTGTTGAGGGCGATGGTCCGCAACCAGGCCCCGAAAGGCCGCGCCGGGTCATAGCGGCGTATCGACAGCCAGGCGGCGGCGTAGCTTTCCTGGACAAGGTCCAGCGCTTCGTCGGGGTCGCCGACATAGCGGGCGACGAAGCGATGCAGGTCGCCCTTGGTGGCGGTCATGAGGCGCGAAAACGCCGCCCGGTCTCCCTGGGCGGCCTTGGCTTCCTCGGTGTCGCCCGCCCCCACGCTCGCGTCAGTCGGCGTCGGCGCGCAGGGTCTCGGCCACGGCGCGGTCGAACACTTCCGCCTGTTCAGGCGTCAGCACGGCGCGCATCTCGAACACATGGCGGATCGTGGCCATCTGGAGATCGCCCATGGCCGCATGGAAGTGATCGACGGCGGCCTGGACCTCGGGCGTGTCGCCCCGGCTCTGGGCGATGGCCGCGGACAGTTCCGCATTGGCCTCGCGCACCTCGGCCTCCAGGGGCGCGCGGCGCGCGGCGAAGGCGTCTTCGATCTCGTCCAGGCGCCGATCCTGCTCCGGGCTGAGATCAAGCCGGTCGTGAACGATCTGGTGGAGGTCAGTGGGCCTGTCCTGACGCGCCTGCAGGGTCATCGCGCCCCAGGCGGCGGCGGCCCCGACGGCGGCGGCCATGACGGCGGTGGTCAGGGTGGATTTCAGCCCGCTCATCCCAGGGCGCTCCGGACATCGAGAGGCGTCGCGGCCATGCGCGGGCTGAAGATCGACAGTTCGCTCGGGGTCGTCTGGAGGTCGGGCGCCGTCACCCCGCCCGCGACCCCGCCGATGACCGCCGCGGCTCCGAGGGCGGCGAGGCGCACGGTCCGCTCGCGAGCCTTCGACCGCGCCTGGTCGACCCGGGACCACACGCCGTCTTCCAGGCCGTCCAGCGCGAGGACGGCGTCCTGCGAGCCGCGCACGATGAGGGTGTCCAGATCGGTCATGCCGAACGTCTCCAACTAACCCAGTTCCCTACGCGGCGATCTCGCCACACCCTCGTGAGGGGGCGCTTCACAGCCAGCGTAGGGGGAGCATAATCCGATCCGTCATCCAGGAGTCGTCGATGAAGCGCCTGATCCTTGCCGCAGCTCTCGCCCTCTCGGCGCCCGCCGCCGTGGCGCACGACGGTCCTGGCTCAACAGGTTCGGTCCAAAGGGTGAGTGACGCGGCGGCCCCGGCGGTCGCGGTGGTGGACGCCTTCCACGCCGCCCTCGGATCCGGCGATCCCGAGGCGGTGATGTCCCTGTTGACCGAGGACGTCATGGTTCTGGAGGAGGGTGGGGCCGAGCGGTCGCGAGACGAATACGCCGGCCATCACCTGCCCGCCGACATGACCTTCGCCGCCGCCACGACCGCCGAGGTCACGCGTCGGGCCGCCTGGGTCGAGGGCGATGTCGCCTGGGTGCTGACCGAGGGCCGCACGGTCGGCGCGTTCAACGGGCGGCCCGTCGCTCGTCTGACCGCCGAGACCATGATCCTGCACCGCGACGGCGACGTCTGGCGCATTCGCCATATCCACTGGTCCTCGCGCGCGCCGGCCTGACCCTCACATGGAGGCGGGCGGCGCCTGGACGCCCATCGCCGCGACCAGACCGAGCAAGGCGACGCCCGCCGCCAGCTCGACGCCGATGCTGATCCGCAGGCGTGTGAGGGGAGGCGCCGGCGCCCCGCGCGCGACAGCGTCGGCCAGGGCCGGCGTCAGCGTGAAGCGATTATGTGCGGCCAGACCCAGCATCAGGCCAAACAGCGCCAGCTTGGCGAGCAGCAGCAGGCCCCAGGTGGAAGTGGCGATGCGCGCGACGCCGTCCGAGCCCACCAGGAAAGCCGTGTTGATCAATCCCGTGATCACCAGCGCCACGACAGCGGCCGTGCCGATGTTGGCGAAGCCCGCCAGGGATCGGGCCAGGGTGTCCGACGGGGTTCGCGACACCCGCAAGAGCATGAGGCAGAACCCGGCCAGGGCGCCCAGCCAAAGGGCGGCGCCGAGGGCATGGACGATGTCGGCGATGAGATGAACCCATCCGAACGCGCCGCCGCTGGCTGCGCCGTGGCCGCTCCAGGCGAAGCTGGCCGTGGCTCCGGCGAAGGCGAGGACAGCCAGTGTCCGCGTGACCGTCGGGCTCCGCCCGAACGCCAGAAGGGCGCTGCCCACCACGGCGAGCGCGGCGCGGGCGATATGAGCCATGCCGAGACCGGTCGATTGAATGACGTAGCCGATCGCCGCCGCATCCAGCCCCGCCGCCCAGCCGCCCGCCATCATGGCCGTTTGGGCGAGTAGCCCGCCGACCGCGCCGGCCGCCAGAGCCAGCCCGGCGAAGACGGCGACCCTAGTCGAGGCTCCCGTCGGGCGGGCGTCCGGGGCGTAGGTCTGAAAGAACGGCAATCCCAGCGCCACGACCGCCGCAGAGACCTGCAGCCACCGAAGGGCGACCACGGTCAGGTCGATCGGCACGTCAGCGGACGGTGAAGCTGTAGGTTCCCGTCATGCGGTGACCGTCGGCCGCGGCGATGGCCCAGGTCACCCGATAGGTCCCGGCGGTGAGGGGCGCGGGGAACGATCCGGCCAGCGTCTTGCCGTCCTGCGACACCGCCTTGGTGACGGGCACCGGACGACCCCGTCCGTCCTCGACCTCGACGCTGGAGAAGGGCGCCGCGAACCGCTCACTGAACGTCAGGCTGAGCCCCCGGGGCGCGGTGACGGTCGCGCCATCGCCGGGGGTCGCGGAGACGAGTCTGGCATGGGCCAGCGCCGGAGGCGCGCCGAGAGCCACGGCCGAGGCGATGACGAACGGTAGGATCCGGTTCATGGGCAACTCCTTCAGTGCTGTCATCTACGCCTGCTCCGTGATCATCCCTCATGGGGAAGGCGAGGGCGCTTTGGCCAGATCATGATCGAGGCCTGGCCCTGGAACATGCAAGCTTCTCATCACGCATCGGAAGCGGACCTTCCAGACCAAAGTAAGGGATCCGGGAGGCAATTGGGCTTCTCCACCTATAGAAAGCTTAGACCTAGCCAGCTGTGATGCGGTTGGGTATCCGCTCGGGTCTTCCAAACGAACCGAGCGACGCCCTCGTCGACCGTCCGCGTTAGCGGTCTCACCTGCGAGGCAGGGCCCAGGCGATCACATGGTCTCCCGCCGGCGTCTCCATGAAATGGTGGCCGCCCGCCATCAGCACCAGATACTGCCGCCCGTCCTGCTCATAGACCATGGGTCCGGCCTGTCCTCCGGCCGGCAGCACCTCGGACCAGACCGTCTCGCCGGTTTCGATGTCGATCGCCCGGATCAGGTCGTCGGTCGCGGCGGCGATGAAGATCAGCCCGCCCGCGGTGACAACCGACCCGCCGTTGTTGGGCGTGCCGATGTCGAGCGGCAGCATCGAGGGGATGCCGAACGGTCCATTCTTGCGCGCCGTTCCCAGCGGCCGGTCCCATACGGTCTCGCCGGTGCGGATGTCGATGGCGCGGATGCCGCCGTAGGGAGGTTGTTTGCACAGCATCCCGGTCGACCCCATGCGCCATCCGGCGTTGACGTCGATGGCGTAGGGCACGCCCATCTGCGGATCTCCCGCGCCTTCTGCGCCCTGGGGAACGCCGCCGCGCGAACCCGGCGTCTGTTCCTTCAGGCGCGGATCGCCATGCGGGAACCAGCCCTTCTCATTGGCGACCTGGCGAGGCACCAGACGGTTGTAGTTCGGCATGTCATTGTAGTTGGCGATGACCCAGCCGCGTCGGGGATCGACCGCCACCCCGCCCCAGTCCGACCCGCCGTTGTAGCCGGGGTACTGGATCCAGCGCCGATCGGTGGTCGGGGGCGTGTAGATGCCTTCATAGGCGGCCTGACGGAAGCCGATGCGGCAGATCATCTGGTCGACCGGCGACATGCCCCACATGTCGCGCTCGGTCAGATCGCGCTTCGCCAGGGTATGAAAGCGGGAGAAGGGCTGGGTCGGGGCGCGCTCCGCCGGTTCCACCCCGCCCCGGGCCGCGGCGCGGTCTTCGACGGGGACGAGAGGCCGGCCGGTGCGGCGGTCCAGGATATAGAGGTCGCCCTGTTTGCTGGGCAGGACCAGAGCGGGAACGACGCCGGACGCCGTGGGATAGTCGATCAGGGTCGCCTGCGAGCCGAGGTCATAGTCCCAGACATCCTTGCGAACCGTCTGGAACGACCAGGCCGGCCGGCCGGTGGTCACGTCCAGCGCCACCAGCGACGTGGCGTAGCGGTTTTCGGCCTCCGACCGATCGCCGCTGTAGTAGTCGGCGGCGGAGTTGCCCATCGGCAGATAGACCAGCCCCAGCTGTTCGTCGCCCGAGGCGGTGGTCCACATATTGGGCGTCCCCCGTGTGAAGGTGTCGCCCTCCGCCGGACGGCCGGTCAGGTCGGGACGGGTCATGTCCCAGGCCCAGCGCAGCTCGCCGGTCACGACATCGAAACCCTGGATCACGCCCGACGGCGCGGACCGATACTGGCCGTCCAGCACCTGGTGGCCGGTGACGATCACGCCCCGGACGATGGTGGGGGCGGAGGTTATCGACACCATGCCCGGGATAACGTCGCCCATGCCCATCTTGATATCGACCGCGCCGTTGGTCCCGAAATCGGAACACGGACGGCCGGTGCGGGCGTCGACAGCGATCAGGCGGCCGTCGAGCGTCCCCTCGATGATCCGGGCGCGGCACGGCGCCGTTTCCCCAGCGCCGCCCGGCGATGCCGCGGGAGGAGCCGGCGTGGCGTCGCCGGTGCGTTCGGCCGGGGCGGACGCGGAGGTCGGTACCCCGGTTTCATGATAGGCTACCCCGCGACAGGCGGCGGTGTAGGGAATCCAGTCGTCGGAGACGTCGGGGTCGTAGCGCCAGCGCTGCCTGCCCGTCCGGGCGTCGAGAGCGATCAGGATATTGCGCGCCGAGCACAGATAGACGGTGTCGCCGATCTTCAAGGGCGTCGTCTCCGCGCCCCATTTCTCTTCGGGCGTGTCGCCGGTCCGGAAGGTCCAGACCCGCTCCAGTTCGCCGACGTTTTCGCGATTGATCTGGGCAAGCGGCGAATAGCGCCGCGCGCTCTCCGTCCCGCCGTAGGCTGGCCAGTCGGCGCCGGTGGCGCGCAGGGACGGGTCCGACATCAGCGCGAGCGCCGCTGTCCGCGGGTCGTTCGGCGGCATCGGGCGGTTGGCCTGGGCGATCACGACGCCGGAGAGCAGCGCTCCGACGATGAACACCGCGGCCCCGCCCAGGGCCAGCCGCCCGCCGCGGCGCGTGTCCAGTGCGGGCAGGGCGGCGATCACCAGCATCAGCAGAACCGCCGGGGCGACCACGCGCGGCACGAGGGCCCAGCCGTTGAGCCCGACCTCCCAAAGAGCCCACAGCACGGTGAGGACGAATACGACGACGTAGATCCAGGCCCCGACCAGGCTGAGCCGCCACAGCATCGCGCCGGAGGCCATCAACCCCAGACCGGCGAGCAGATAATAGGGAGAGCCGCCCAACGCCAGCAGCCATGCGCCGCCGACCGTCAGCACCAGGCCGAGGATCACGAAAACAGCCGCGAGGACTCGCACGGCGATGCTCCCGACTCCTCTGACCGTCTTGACCGTCCCCATTTCGAATGCCTCGCCCCAGCTTCACCCCAAGTGTGAACCGACCGCGCCCGGACTGGTTCCGGCCTTTCAGGCTCAGGACGCCAAGGCTGGGCGCAACGCGGCCCCGGTACATCCGCATCTCAGCTCGCCTCTCAAGCGAATCCACCGCGCCAAACATCGTCAATTTCCGCCATTGCGGTTGAAAGCGACGTAACGCTGCTCTTTGTGCTTGCGCTTTCTGATTTGGCTCGGTTATTAAGAAACCGTTAAGGCCTCGGGAGGGCTGGAGGGGGAAAGTCATCCGTTAGCAAACGCGGGCTCATCGAACCCGTAAACGAAGCACGGTGGCGGTTTTTTGGCGTACGCGTCACGACCGCGTCAGTTTCGTGAAGGATGACGCACGCCTGACGGTTGGACTGAAGCTTCAAACATCATCACTTCACTGCGGTCGAACCTGCGGGTCATGACCGACATCTTGAAACCAAGGACACTCATCATGAAGCGCATCCTCGTCGCCGCCGCCGCCCTCTCCGCCATCGCCGCTCCGGCGTTCGCTCAAGACGCTCTGAACCTGTCGGGTTCGGTGGCCCCGGTCTGCACCATCACCGCTCCGGCCGACAACAACGCCGTGAACCTGTCGGGCGCCACCACGCTCGGCAGCCTGACCGTTCAGTGCAATGATCCTCAAGGCTTCACCGCCTCAGCTTCGTCGCTGAACAGCGGCCGCCTCGTTGAAGCGAACAACCCGACCTACTACACCTACCAGTTGGGTGTGAACGGTGTCGGCAATCAAAATCTTTCCAGCCCGGTCTCCTTCAGCACCGCTAGCCTCGGCGGCAATGCTGGTGCCGCCGCCGCTGCGGCCGTCGGTGGTATTCCGGTTCAGGTGAGCCTGCAGAACGTGGCTCGCGTCGGCTCCAACTTCGCCGGCAGCTACTCCGACACGATCACCTTCTCGATCGCCGCAAACTGAGACGAACGGGAGGCGGCGCCGACCGGCGTCGCCTCCCCCTATACTCTTGACCATCCGTCGGGCTGAGACTCAAGGCCCGTCTACGCTGTCGCAGGAAGATCACCGTGAAGCGCATCCTCATCGCCGTCGCAGCCGTCTCATCGCTTGCAGCGCCCGCTTTCGCCCAGTCATCAGACTCGATCAATCTGAGCGGTGAAGTGGCGCAGATTTGCACCATCGCCACAAGCGGCGACCAGACGATCAATTTAATTTCGGGTTCCCAAGACGTGGGCGACGTCACGATCCATTGCAATGATCCCGGGGGCTTCACCGTCACCGCGACATCGGCCAAGAACAGCGCCTTGGTCCATACCGAGGCGCCTGGTTCTTCCTATGCCTATACCATGAACTCGACGCCATGGGGCGCGGTTCGGTTCGGGGTTCCGGTCAATGCCAACGACATCGGAGGCGCGGGCCTTTATGTCACGCCGCAAGTCGTCGGGCTCGATATCTCGGTCGGCTCGATCACCGGCCCAGCCTTTGCCGGCGACTATACCGATCAGGTGACGTTCACGATCAGCGCCAACTAGGGCAAAGACAAAGCGTCGCCGGTCAGGCGTTGCTCAGGTTTTTCGCATCATGATCCTTCGCACCCTCGCCACTGGTCTCCTGCTCGCGACAGCTGCCGCTCCGGCGCTTGCGCAGCAGGCAGACGTGGGCGCGGGCGCGAACATGGCCACGTCGGGCACCATCGAGATGCGCGCCACGACGCCCGAGGTGTGCACCGTGGTCAGCGGGGTGGCGGAGGTCACCACCGTGGACCTGACCACGACCTCGGGGCAGGTGCTGGGCGACCTGACCTATGTCTGCAACAGCATCTCGGGCTTCAGTCGGCGCATCTTCAGCGAGAACAACGGCGCCCTGGTGCGCGGCGACGACCGCATCGCATACCGGTTCGCCCATGGCGGCGCGGCTCCGCTGGCGCTGGCGCCAACCGAGCTGAGCTCGCCGGTCACCACGGCCGTGGCGCCCTTCGGCGCCATCACGGTTGGCGAGAGCGGGCCGGTGTCGGTTTACATGCCGGGGTCAACCACTGGTTTACTCGCCGGCGCCTACGAAGACACGGTGACGGTCGAGATCACCGCCGAATAGGCGGCCGTCCACCCGGGGGTAAAGGCTTATGAGGATGTTCAAACCCGCCCGCTGGCGCGCCCTCGTGGGCGCCGTCCTGGCGTTTGGCCTGGTGGTTACGCCGGCCTCGGCCATGCGCGTGCAACCCATGTCCTATGACCTGACGCCGTCGGGCCGGGGCGCGACCCAGGACATCCGTGTCGAGAACACCAACGCCACCCCCATGCCGGTCGAGATCCGCGTCGAGCGCCGCCACATCGGCTTGAACGGCGAGGAGACGCGCGAGCCGGCCGAGGACGACTTTCTCGTCTTCCCGCCCCAGGGCATCGTGCCGCCCAACGGCTTCCAGAATTTCCGGGTCCAGTATATCGGCGATCCGGCGCTGACGCAGACCGCCCTCTATGTGATCACGGTGGCTCAGCTGCCGGTGAACACCACGGGCGCGGAATCCTCCGGCGTCCAATTCCTGTTCAACCTGGGCACCTCCGTGGCGGTCAGTCCCGAAGGCTCGACGGCCGACGTTCAGGTGACTTCGGTGGAGCCCGCGGCCGAAGCCAACAAGCTGCGCGTCACTGTGACCAATCGCGGAAACCGCTATGCGCGCCTGCATAACGGCAGCTGGACCTTCACCACCGCGGGCGGGGCCAGCGAAACCCTGATCGGCGAAGATCTCCGCGCGGCCGTGTCCCAGCCCCTGATCGAGCCGGGCGCGACCCGGATCATCGAGCTGCCGGTCAGCGAGCGCTTCGTGCGCGAAGGAGCCTCGGCTCGCTTCGAATACGTGCCGATCACGTCCGGACGATAGTTCATGTCGGTCAGCCTCGCCGCCCTGATCGCCGCCGCCGCCCTCAACGGCGGGGCGCAGGAATTCGCGGCGACTCCAGCTGTCCCGACGGTCCCGGCTGTGCCGGTCGCCGGCGTCGCCGCCGCGCAGGACCAGCGATTCCGCCTGAGCATCTCCCTGTCCCTGAACGGCGCCTACGTCGGTGACGTGCCGGTCGAAGCGTCCTTGGCCGGCGACGCCTCGGTGGAGGTGGCGCGTCTGGTCGAACTGCTCCGTCCCCTGGTCGCGCCCGAAGTGATCGACGGCCTCGTGGCCCGCTCGGCCGGGGCCGGGATGGCGTCGACGTCCGTGCTGTCGGGACCGGACCTAACCCTGACCTTCGATCAGGCCGCCCTGGCTCTGTCCGCCCAGATCACGGCCGACGCCCGCGCCCTCAATCGCCTGTCCCTGATCGACGCCACGCGCCAGGGCGGCGGCGCCAGGTTGACGCCCCCATCGAACCGCGCCTTTGGCATCACCGTCGCCCTCAACACCCAGATCGAGCACGAGGGCTTTCTCAACGACCTGGTGCGCGAGCCGGCCGAGGTGGCCATCCGGGGTTTCGGCAATGTCGGTGGCGTCGACGGCCTGAACCTCGCCTTCGAGACCGGCTACCGGGAAGACGGCGACTTCGCCCGGCGACGGACGACCCTGTTCTACGACGATGTCCCGCGCGCCATCCGTTACGCCCTGGGCGACGTCGATCCCGAGACGCTAGGCGCCTATCAGGCGCCGATCAGCCTGGCGGGCCTGTCGATCGAGCGCCTGTACCAGGAGATCCAGCCCTACCGGAACGTGCGACCCTCAGGTCGCGGCCAGCTGACCCTGGAGAGCGCATCACGGGTCGAGGTGCTGGTCAACGGCGTGGTCCAACAGACGCTCCGCCTCGGTCCCGGCCGCTACGACCTGCGCGATTTTCCTTTTCTGGACGGCTACAACGACGTCCAGCTGGTGGTGGAGGACGACACCGGCCGGCGCGAGGTTTCGTCCATCTCATTCTTCTCGGACATCGAGCTGCTTGAGCCCGGCGTTTCCATCTTCTCGGCCAGCCTGGGCGTTCAGCAGGAGAGCGGCGGCTTCTTCGAGGACCCCGAGTACGGCGACGACCTGGTCTTCAGCGGCTTCTACCAGCGCGGCGTGACCGACGCCCTGACCCTGGGCGCCGCCAGCCAGATCAATCCCGAGAACGCCCTGTTCGCCGGCCAGGCCGCCTACGCCACCCGGTTCGGCGTCTTCGGCATCCAGGCCGCCCTCGACATCAACGAAGACGACGACACCGAACAGGCCCTGCTGCTGACCTGGCGCCTGTTCGGCCTGAGCGAGAGCGGCCGCCAGAGCGGCGTGCAGGTCGACTTTGAAGCGGTGTCCGAGGGCTTTTCGCCCATGCTGCCGACCGCCACCACCTTCAACGCCAATGAATGGGAGGTCGACGCGCGCTATCAGACCGAACTTCCACTCGGCGTCTTCGCCACCCTGGGCGCCGGCTACAGCCGCTCGCGTGGCCCGTTTGATGACCAGAAGCGCGCGACCCTGGCCTTGTCGCGCAGCTTCGGCCGCTTCTCGCTCGGCCTCAATCTGGAACATCGCGACGGCGGCTTCTCCGACGAAAGCCGGATTGGCCTTTCGATCAGCGTGCCGCTGGGCGAACGGATGTCGGCGCGCGCGCGCTACAATTCGTCCCGGGACGAAGCGGTGGTCGAGCTGGACCGCCGCGCCTACGACAGCCTGGACGAGTTCGGCTACCGCGTCGCGCTCGGCACGAGTGACGGCGGCCCCCTCGCCAACGCCGACCTGGAATATTTCGGCAATCGATTCCGCGCCCGTATCACCCACGACTACAGCGATACCGACGGCTTCGAGACCCAGGTGACCAATGCCGGGGTGACCTTCGGGATCGGCTGGGCCGATGGGCGTCTGGCCCTCGGTCGAGAGGCGGACCGGGGTTTCGTGATCGTCGATCCGCACCCGACCTTGGGAGGCGCTCCCGTGTTCGCGCGCAGCCGCTCCAGCTTCGGCGACACCGCGCGCAGCGGCGCCTTGGGTCCCGCCCTGGCGCCGCTGCAACGCCCGTATGCCTATGACTCGATCGAGGTGCGGGTGGAAGACGCACCAGACGGCTACGACATCGGAGCGGGTCGCATCGATGTCGTGCCGGGCGCCGCCAGCGGCTATGTCCTGCCGATCGGCTCGGCGGCCTCCAACACTGTGATGGGTCGACTGGTGCAAGCCGATGGCGAACCAGCCGCTCTGGTGGGCGGCGTTCTGAAGCCGGTCTCGGGGCAAGAGGCGGTGGAAACCTCCTTCTTCACCAACCGCACCGGTCGCCTGGTTGCGCAGCAGGTTGCTCCCGGACGATATCAGGTGTTCGTCTTCGGCTCGGACACGCCTGTCGGCGAGATCGAAGTGCCGGAAGATTCAGCCGGCATGGTGGATATCGGCACCCTGACCTATGGAGGCGACACGCAATGAGAATCGCTGCGATCTTCATCGCGCTGGCTGCTGCGGCCGTTGCGAGCCCAACACTCAGCGCGTGTCCGGGTGCGACCGTCGCTTCGGCTTCGCCGGTGCTGCAACTGTACGATCCCTTCTCGCCATCGCCGACGCAGCTCGCGTTCGACGTGGTCATCCGCAACCCGGACGCCCAGGGATGCTCGGTCGACCTCATGCTGCAGCCCGATGGCGGCGTCCTGAAACTCGGTGGCGCGATCGACTATGGATTCGTCCAGCCCGGCGGTTTGGCGAGCGGTGCGCTTGTTGGTCCGGTCACGGTGCAGGTGCCGGCCAAGGGCGAGCAGACAGTCTCCTTCGTGGCGGAATTGCCTGTCGGCGCGGTGGTGTCTCCGGACACATATCAGCAAAGGCTGGGCCTGACGGTCTCGAGCGGGGGAGTACCAATCGTCACGGACAGGGCGATATCGCTGTCGACCTTGGTGCCCGCTCGATCACAGATGAGCATTTCCGGAGTGTCCTCGCCCGGTCGTGGGAGCCTGGGCATGGCGCCGCCTTCCATCGACTTCAAGACGCTTGAGACCGGGGAGAACGCCCGCGTCTTCATCAACGTCTGGGCCAACACATCCGTTCAGGTCACGCTGACTTCCGACCACGGGGGGGTGATGCAGCACGAAGACGGCCCGCAACTTCCTTCGGTGCCCTATTCCGTGACGATCGACGGCGAGGCCCGGTCCCTGGCTGGGCCCGCGACAATCGGCCGGAACCCGCCGATGTCCCTGAGTGGGGCGTCCTATCCGCTGGTGGTGACCGTGGGGGACGTTTCGGGTCGCTACGCCGGTCGTTACCAAGACGTCATCACGGTGTCCGTGAACCCCCAGTGAGGTAAGGAACTATAAGCCACGTCGTTTCGGCTGGCTTTAAGATGATCATGCGAGGCTCGAAGCATCCAGAAGGGATGCCTCATGCGCACCACTCGAACGTTCATCGCCGCACTTGTTCTGGCCGCAGCCGCTGCGGTTCCAGCAACCGCGGGGTCTCGGGCCACCATGCGGCTTGTCGCCTATGTCCCGGTCCAATGTGAGGCGCGCCTCGTGGACGGCGCCATCGATGGCAGCACGATTACCGTTAATCTGCGGCGCACCTGCAATACAGGCCACGCCATCCATGTCGCCACACCGGATGCAAGCGGGCCTGTCACCATTATCGAGCGCCGCACCGGACGCACCGTCTCGGGATCTTCAGCTGTCTTCGTGCAGCCGGAGCGGTATGTCGATGGGCTAGACCAGATCGTGATCGATTGCGGCGACGACGACCCGGCGCATGTGTCCGCAATCGCGCGAGGGCTGAAACTAAACGTCGAAGTGAGTTAGCATCAGGCTGGACTTCGCAAGCCGACCTGAAGGTTCGCCGTTGCGGCTTTGAGGCAGGCTCGCCCTCACTAGATCCGCGATGCGCGACTTCGGACGTCTCGAATTTCTCTGATGAGGCGGAAATCGCCCCTCGGTGCGCATTAAGGGGCGCTGGGAAGCGGGGAGGGGAGGCGGCTGAGCGCCAGCAGCGGACATCCGCCAGCGGCCGCAGAGCTGACCTTCAGAGCTCCGCCTCAACCTCGCTGCGGACGACGTCCTCGGCCGTGATGAAGCAACCTGTCAGACTTCGATGGTCTGGCGTGTCGCATCGCCGCAAAAGAAAAAGTCTCCCGACAAACCAGCCGTCGCGCCAGGGCGCCATCCTCTGTTGCGCCGGACCTGGGCTGCTTCGCGGGGCGCCCGGCCGGAGGCTGGGCGGGCTCATACTGCCCTCGCCTGACGCCAGACACGCTCGCCGAGCCGGGAAGGACCGATCTGGAAAACGCTGTTCGGCCGGGGATGACCCGGCTACGGTTGTTCAGCGGTGGGAGGTCCTGATGATCAAACGCTTGATGTGTGTCGTCGGCGCTATGGTCGTTTTGTGTGCGGGTCCGGCGCTGGCTCAGCTTCCCGCCATGCGCGACCGCCCCCTGAGCGCCGCCGAGCGCGTCAGGCTGACGGCGCTGGAAAACGACATCCAGCGAATTTCGGTACAGCGCAATACGTCCGTCGCGGCGGTCCGAGCCATCGCTCGAAAGCTTGGCGCGCGGCTGACAAGCACCGACCCCGGCCAGATACTTGATCTGATCGACAGGCGAACGGCCGATCTGGTGGCGGCGCGGGACAAGATCACGGAGCTTGAGGGCCAGCTGGAGACGCTCGACTCCATGCGGTTGGCCCGCGCGGTTCAGCCGTTGCTGGAGGCCGCCAACGCCGCCATCGAGGCGGGTGATCTCGATTTGGCCGAGGAAAAGCTGGCCGCCGCCGCCGACCAGTTCGGGAGCGCACGCTCGAACCTTCAGGGCCAAGTGGATGATCTCGCCCTGCGCCAGGCTGACGTCGTCGCCCAGCGGGCCGTCGTGCGATCCTCGATCTTCGACTTCGAAGGCGCGGCGGATCTCTTCGAGGAGGCCGCTGATCTCGTGCCGAGCAGCCAACCCGTGCTGAAGCGCGGCTATTTGGGCCGAGCGAGTGGACAGCTGGCGGAGATGCCGAACCCTCAGGTCATGGATCGATCGCTCCGGCTTATAGAGGACATGCTGGCGCTGGTTCCCCGGGACACCTACCCGGCGGAGTGGGCGATCACGAGGATTTCGCTTGGAGATCATCGACTGGCGCAGACCCGCGATCAATGGTCGGCCGACATCGATCATCTGAGCCGTTATCGAGATGTGGTGGCGATGATGGACGAGGCGGAGCCGCTCCTTCTCTCGGACAAGGATCGCGCAACGCTGATTTCCGTGCGCGCGGCCGCCCTCGCCTACATCGCCGATTTGACCAGGGACGACGCGGATCGCCGTCGCGCCCTCGAATCAGCCCGGAGCGCCTACGCTCAGAGACTGGTCGTTTCGTCTCGAAACCGACCCCTGTTCGCCATTCGACTGGCCGAGCAGATCGTGGCCGCGGCCCCCGAGGTCGATAAACCAGCAGCGCGGCGCGAAGCGATCCTGATTTTGCGTGAAGAGATCGCAGACAGCGACGCGGTGAACAACGGGATCCTGAGCGCATTGGAGACCCTGGCCCGGTTGATTGGTCAAGAAGCGAGGGCCTCCGCGGATCCCGCGCTGTATCGAGAGGAGATCGCCCTGCGGGACGCCGCCCTTGCACGCTTTCCGCCGGTCTTTCACGAGGGTCGGGCCTATATGCTGTTCCGCGCGGGTGTGACCCGAGGCCTCATGGCCGAACTCTCGGAGCCTCCCGATCCCGTTTTGATGGCCGCGTCGGCGGACCAGATGGCGCAGGCCGCACGACTGCACATAAGCGCGCCGGGAGATCTCACGGACTCTCGGAAACGGCTTGCGGTGCTCGGCTGTCTGGGCGCCATCCCTCAGTGGACGGCTCTTTACGGGCTCGATGCGGATGCGGATTTGCTCAGCAATATCGATGCCTGCGCCGACCTTACCGAGGGCGTGATCGACACGCCGCTGCTGGAGCCCAAATTCAGGCGCCAGTACTGGCTTTACCGCGCCGAAGCGCTGGAACTCGGCGGCGCCGCGCTTGAGGCCGCCCTGGACGCCTTCCGTCGCGCCGAAGCCGTCGAGGTCGATCCCGTAAACCGCATGGCGGACCACGACGACCGGATCCGGGAAGGTCTCGCCAGGCTCGGGCGAGGACCATAATGAGCCTGAGGCGCGCCACAGCGTCTTGTCACATGATTGCGGAGCCAGCTCGATTAGACGCGTACGCCCTGGGTGCCATGCGCGCCCACCTCCATGGTCGCTCTAATGTCAGACAACGGTATGTTCGTCCTATGCCAAGGTCACCTTCGCGTCTGCTTTGCCCCCACAAGCGACCGTCTGCTCTCGACCCATAGCGGACATCGACCTTATCGCTCAGTCGCCCTTCGGCACAGTGGAGCGTAGAGTTCCGGCCCCTGGTAGGCGACAAATGGCTCGGCGGACGCTTCCGGGGTGTTCAGGAAGGTTTGTATCCGAGGCACCATCTGAGGGTCGATGCCCGAGACCCACAGGCTCATCGTTACTGCCGAGGCGCAGCTACAAAACTCGCTTTCGGTCGTTTGCCCCTCGTTCTTCGAAGCGCAGTCCGCCCGAACGACACTGCGGATTTCTAATAGCTTCGGAAAACGCTGGATAAGCGCGTCGGAACGCTGGAGGGCCGCAGCCACTCGTTGCTTAGCCTCTCGGACAGAAATGCTCTGGGGAGGAGTCGCTGAGGCATCCGCAGCTAACGCGAACAGAAATGCTGTGCTCACGGCTATCGCCCATCCGCCTGTGCGCATGATCGCCCCTCCAACAACTCGCTTAAACTTGCATGCGTTGAGGCTGCTTTCCACCCCTCCCAGGCTTTGGGGCAGTCCGCTTTTCGACAGGCTGCCCCATGCCGGCTCAAAGATCGATCTGCTCCGAAATCTCCAACGCGTCGTCCACCTCGATACCGAGATATCTGACTGTGCTCTCAAGCTTTCCGTGGCCGAGCAGGAGCTGGCAGGCGCGTAGGTTTCCGGTCTTATTGTAGATTAACGCCACTTTCGTTCGTCGAAGGCTGTGGGTGCCGTGGGCGCTGGGGTTCAGGTCGATCATCTTTACCCAAGCATCGACCAGTCGAGCGTATTGCCTCGTGCCTATGTGTCCTCCATCCCGGCTGCGGCTAGGGAAAAGCCAGTCGTCATGCCGCCGCCCTCTGCGCTCCAGCCAGTGAGCCAAAGCGTCTCTCGCCGCCTCCGTGATCTCGAACGGCACCGGCCGACCGGTCTTTTGCTGGACGATTGTCGATCGCTGGCGAATGACGCCCCCCTGAGCGATGTCGCCCAGCCGGAGCTTCACCAGGTCACAGCCCCGAAGTTTGGCGTCCAACGCGATGTTGAACATCGCCAGATCTCGGATTGAACCGACGGACTTGAGATGCTGTCGGATCGCCCAGCTATGTTTTGGCTTGAGTGGGGCCTTGGCGCCGGTCATTCGACCAGCGTTCCAAGGTTTGCGAGGTAAACGAAACAGATCGGGCTGGCTCATGGCCACCTCCCAGGATCAAAGCCCCCTCCTCAGGATACGCTCCAGATAGCGCAGATGGGCCAGATGCGGTCATTGGCCTGCGGCCGGAGAGCGGAAGTTGATGTGCTAACTGGTGACCGTCGGCACTCCGCTGACAAGAACGTCCAGCCTGCGCGGCAGGTGCAACCGATGAGGCCGCTCGTGGCTTTAAGCTGACCAAATCGAACATCTACCCTTCATCATCCTTCATCGTGGTATCGGCATGACGCTACACTATGAGCGCGTAGGCCGAGGGCCACCTCTGCTTTTGGTCCATGGCCTTGGTGGGAGCGTCCGGTCGTGGGACACGATTTCGGAGCCGCTCAGCCGGTCGCGGGAATTGATCCTGGTAGACATGCCCGGGCATGGAAGGTCACCGCCGGTTCCGGGGCGCCAAACCATCTCCGCCTATGCGGACGCTCTCACGAGATTCATCGAAGTCGAGCGGCTCGGAGCGATTGACATGGTTGGCAGCTCCGTCGGCGCCCGCCTGGTGTTGGAGCTTTCCCGTCGCGGTGCCGGTCGCCACTGCGTGGCCCTGGATCCAGGGGGCTTCTGGCGCGGCTGGGAGACGACGTTCTTTCAAATCACGATCGCCGCATCCATCCGGCTTGTCCGGAGCCTCCAACCGCCGTTGCCGTTTCTGTCGCGCCATGCAGCGACGCGGACGCTGCTGCTGGCCCAACTGTCCGCCAGACCCTGGGCGCTGGCGCCTGATACCGTGCTAACAGAGATGCGGACCTTTGCCGCGACGACGGTATTCGACGACATGGTGCATGAACTGGCGACCGGTCCTTTGCAGGCTGGAGCCTTCCGCACGCCTGGCCGTGTGACGATCGGCTGGGGCCGAAAGGATCGCCTTCTGCTGCCCCGCCAGGCCTGTCGAGCCCAGGCCGCCTTCCCGAACGCAGAGCTACGCTGGTTCGACCGGTCCGGGCATTTCCCGCATTGGGACCAACCCGAAGAGGCGGTGCAGGCCATACTTCAGGCGACAGGCTGACGGCGCACCGCCCTCTCCAAGAATGTTGAGAGCCAACACCAGCAATCTTTAATGGGGCACTTGTCGGTCTGGCCGCTCGCGAGGGGCTCGCCTGCGCAAGCCGGCTGCGCGCCAGCAGCGGACGTTGGCGGCAGGGCGGGAAGGCGACATTGTTGTCAGGCCCTCGAAACCCATCCCCGATAGGTCAGGGCGGCGTAGAACAGCTGGGGATGAACAAAGCCCGCCGCGCGCAGGAGATCGGATTCCGCTTCAGGCGACAGGATCGGCAACCGCTCCCCCAACGTCCGCGCACCGCCGTTTGTCTTGTCGAACGAAACGCCATTGGTGTTGGCGAAGGCCTCAAGCCGATCAAGCCAGAGATTTCGCTCTGGCCCGTCAGGTATGCTGTGATGAGCGATCACGAAAGCAGCCCCCCGTTTCAGCCGACGCCGAATCTCCTTCAGCATAGCGACGCGCTCTTCGGCCGGCACGAAGTGCAGGACCAGCAGACATGAAGCGCCGTCGAATGGTCCTTCCGGCGCCGAGCTCACATAGCCTTCGAGCCAGTCGACGCGATCCGCCAAAGCGCCCAGCGTCCGCCGGGCGAGCTTCAGCATTTCGGCGGAGGGATCGACGCCGACGAAGCGCCAGCCGAGCTCGGCCTCCGCAAAGACCTTGAGCTCAAGCCCGCCTCCGGCGCCGACCACCAGGATGCGACCGTCGGCCGACGCCGTCTCGGCCAGCAAGAGTCGCGTCATCTTCTGCAGGTCGGCGAAGCCCGGAACTAGCCGTGGCGGATTGTCTGTGTAGCGTGCGACCGCCTTGGGATCATCGAAGCCGTTCATGCCGCGGCCGCCTCAAGAACCAGGGCCCGGTGGGCGGCGACACCCGCCATGACGCCGGCGGCGGAGGCGAAGGTGGCGTTGTACATCTGCGAGGCCGCGTCGCCGGCCGCGAAGACGCCGGCAAGGCTCGTCTGCTGCGTCTCGTCGACCTGGACGTAAGGCCCGGTCATCCCGTCTGCGAAGGCGCATCCGAGCTGTTCTGCAAGCGGACTAGCCATGCGCGTCTTCGGCGCGGTGAAGACCGCCCCGGCCGGGACCTCCCGACCGTCAGCCAGCCTCAGGCCGCGCGTCTCCGCCCCCTCCCCGAGGAGTTCGACCACCGGCGTGCGTTCGATCTCCACGCCTCGTGCGGCCAGCCGCTCCACCTCTTCTGGCGAGGGCTCGAACACCCCCTGGGTATAGAAGGTCGTCGGGCCCCAGTCCGGTAGAAGCAGCGCCTGGTGAGCGGCCCCCGGGACGTTGGCGATCACGGCCAGACTTCGGTCCCGCACTTCGTAGCCATGGCAATAGGGACAGTGCAGGACGCTTACGCCCCAGCGCGGACGCATCGACTCCAGCGGCAGATCATCCGCGACCCCGGTCGCCAGGATCAACTTGCGCGCCCGCACGGCCGAGCCGTCGGACAGGGTCAGCGACGCGCCCTCCTCATCCAGTGATGCCGTCAGCGCCTCGGCATGGACGAAGTCGACAGTGGGATACCGATAGAGCTGGGTCAGCCCCTCCCGCATAATCTCCGCCGGCGCCACGCCGTCCTGACCAAGGAAGCCATGTGAGGCCGTGGCGAAGCGGTTGCGCGGCCGGCTGGCGTCGATCAGCAGGAGCCGGCGACGCGCGCGTGCCAGCATCATCGCCGCAGACAGTCCGGCGAAGCTGCCGCCGACCACAATGGCGTCATATCGATCCATGTAACACTCTCGCAACTCGTTATGTTACGAGTAATAGGCCCCTGGCCCCCTTCACGCAACTCTCTTTGTTGCGTTTGCTCTTCTGCGCTAGGGTGCGGTCATGCCCACAGACAACCGCCTGTCCCGCATGCTGCACGTCCTGATCCACATGGATCACATCGGCGAGCCCGTGACCTCCGAAACCATCAGCAGGATGTTGGACACCAATCCGGTCGTGGTGCGGCGGACCATGGCCGGTCTCCGATCGGCCGGGTATCTGACCTCGGTCAAGGGTCACGGCGGGGGCTGGACCCTGGCCAGGCCTCTGGACGAGGTGACGCTGCGCGACATCCATGACGCCTTGGGCGCTCCTCGAGTTTTCGCCATCGGCCTGGCTGACGACAACCCGCGATGCCTGATTGAGCAGGCCGCGAACCACGCCCTCAAGGACGCGCTCGACGATGCCGAACAGCGCCTGCTGAAGCGGTTTGGCGAGGTGACGATCGGCGAGCTTTCCCGACATGTCGCTTCGTCCCGCAATGCCTCCTGACCGGCGCCAACCTTTTCGTGCTTCGGGTCGCCATCCCGCATTAGAACACCAGCCCGGGCATCAGGATGCGACTTGCTGGTCACCCGGCGTCAGGGCGTCGCAGCCGGGCTAGCGCCATTCTTGCGGCCGCGTTGCGCCAGGAGCGGAAGTTGAAGTCTTCCCGAAAAGGCGACATCAGGTTGGACGGCTTTCGATCGTTCGGTTCACCGCCGCACAGATCATCTGCCTCTGCCGACTGCAGGCTTCGGTGTCCGCGTCAATGTTCATGTTCGATAGGGAGCAGTCGTGACCGCGGTCTTCGCGTTTGTGTTCGATGAGATGGCGGTCATCGCCACAGATACCCTGAGGGTCGACCCCTTGGGGTGGCTGCCGAACCGAGTCGTCGAGAAGTCGTATTGCTGGAAAGGTCTAATCCCCTTTGGGGCAGCAGGGACCGGCGCATTCGTCAAACGTGTCGCAGACAAGATGGCGCTATGCGAGGCAGACTACAGCGCAGACAAGGAGGGTTTTCTGGCGGCCTTCGAGAAGGCACGCCAGGAAGTCATGGACGCAATCCACGATGGGCCTAATGCCTTGGAGAAGGCCGTCGCTCGAGCCACGATTCTGGCTGCAGTCCCGACGCTGTCTGCGCCGGCACACATATTCAGCATCGATTTCACAACCGGCGCTGTCGATCAGAAGCCGCTAGCCATCGCGGCGGAAGGGACCTTGCGGTCTGAATTTCAGGAAATAGCCGAAGCGGTTCTGGCGGAATCCACTGGCAGTTCACCTGAGCCTCGAGCGCTGGCTCTCGAATGCATGCAGCGTGCCGTGGCATGCTGCCCGGACCACGTGGGGTGGCCGATGGACTTGCGGGTCGTCAGACTCGGCGCGGACCCGAGCAGTACAACCGCCAGGCTCTCTCCGCATGAGGCTGAAGGGGCTTGACCTGATTTTGCCAGCGAAGCGCCAACTGCAGACATGCGTTGGCTAGCTCAAATCGGACCTCGAGGAGTCAGTCGAAGCGTACAACGCGATGTTCGAGCCACTGAAGGCGCCGGTCAGCCTCCAGACGCGGCTCCGCCGTGATCAGACGATCAAGCAGCTTGGGCAGCTCGTAGTTGTCGATCGCTTCGCCGAGTCCGAACAGTATCCAGACAAGGTTCAAGCAAGCGTCCGGGAAGCGCTCCGGCAGGTTCGATCTGGTCAACGAGTATGTCCCGCCGCGCCCCGCGCCGCGCGGCATGAAATAGGGGCGTAACATATGCAGCGCCTCCGGAAAGGCGTCACCGGCTGCGATGGCGAAGTCAGCGAAGTGACGGTTCAGGGCCGCATCGCGGTACTTCGCCTCTCTTGGCCAGACGGCTCGGAAAAGCGCCCCCATCCAGTCCCGCCACGAAGCCGCAGCATCAGCCTCCTCCTCGAGCGCCCGATGAAACCACTCGGCGGCGCCGACGCGTAGTGAGGGTGTGCCGACTCTCAGCGCTTGAGCCACTTCGGGTGTGGTCACGCCCCAGGCATCCGCCGCCTTGTCCCCGCTGGCGATGCTGGCGAGGGGGATCAAAAGCTTGCCTGCAGCATGCACCTGGGACCATCCCGACGATGTGTTCTCGGTCGCCGCCCTTACCAGGATCGGGCCGAACCTTCTCGTCAGCAGGGGCGTGACCCGGCCCTCCTCCACCGTGACCTTGCGCAAACCGGCTCCGACATCGTTATCGGCACCCATTGCTGGCGTCATGATGCGAACGGCGTCCTCCTCGGCCACCGACAAGACGAAAACGAGGTCATTAGCCATCACCGCCTGAGCCATTATCCCGCAAAGGCCGCCTTCGGAGCCCGCTTGGCGCAGCCTTTCCAACCACGGCTCCCGAACATCCGCAGGGTCTCGCCGCTGCCGTTCAACCGACTTCAGCGCGATTTGTGTCAGGCGACCTGCCGGATGATTGATGGCCTGCGAGTAGAGATCGTCGACCTTGGGCGCCCCGCCGTCGTCAGACCGAACAACCGAAGCCCAGAGGCGGCTCCACCAAGCGCCGCTGTCGATGTCGTCTCCATCCGCAGCGCCCCAGAGAAGATCGACGAGCCTGCCCGAGACGAGATCGATGAAGCCGTCCTCTGCGCCTTCCAGAACCTCGAACACCGACACGGTTAGACGGGCCTTGGTGGTGTCTTCTTGATCATTAGGCCACGACAGCGCACCGATGAATTCCTGCCAAAGGGGTGCGTTGGGCTCGCTTCGCGGAGCGTCGATGAGCGTCTTAAAAGCGCCTTCCGGATCCTGTCTGGCGTAGGCGTTCCAACCGTGCTGGGTCTGCAGATCACGACTGGCCCGTACCTGCAAGGCGACCTGTAGGCGATCCTCATCCGCCGCCTCGACGATTGGAGAAGGATCACCCGTGACCACTGTCACCTCGGACATATAGGACCCGAAGAAATCTCGATCCTCGACGGGACGATCCAGGTAGTCGCGTCGAACCTTGATCGCGGCCAGTTCGTCCACTCCACGTTTTGAGAGAAGGCCGGCCTCCGACAACATCATCAGACGCAGCCAGACCTCCGCATCCCGTGCGTGAGGCCGCCAGTCCATCTGGCCTTCATCGAGTTCGTAGCGGCCGAAGTAGGCGTCGGCTGTATCCAGGATGCGGGTCTCGAGCCGCAGAATTTCGTCCTCCAGTGCTCCAGCTAGACTCTCCCTGAGAACGAGCGCGAGCTCGCGCCGCAGCGTCCAGAAGTCGATCTCCGACAGGGCCTGAAGGTCGGCGAGAACTTCGGATGGCGTGAACAGGTCGGGCGTTCGACAGGCCTGCAGCCACAGCCTGAGCCCTAGACGTCCCGGCAACTCCCGCCAACGTGCGGCGACCGCTCTGGCGGCGTCGCGGTCCGTGGCGGCCAGCTTCGGAACGAGCGCAGCGGAAATCTGGGCCAGATGGACGACGCCATCCCGATGATCGTTTTGCCTGTGAGACTCAACGGACGGCAAGCCGCCATCGATGGCGTCGTACTCGTCGCGGATCATCTCCGCGTCACGAGCAGCCAGCAACGTGCTAGCTAAGGCCGACGCCATGAGATCGAGCAAACGTGCCTCGGAACCCCATCCAAGAATTTCGTTGAGGAGGTCCGGCAGTGCGCCCCGATCACTCAGCTTGAGCCGTGGCCAGGCAATATCATGAAACCGTGCCGCTGGCTCAGGCGGGGGCGAACCGTAAAGGGCACCGCTGTGTGCCTCAATGTCGAGTCGAGGCGTCAGCCAACCGACGGCGTGCTCCAGATCGCGATCCAGCACCACACCCTGCTTCATCGCTTCAAGTACCTCGTACGGGCTTTTCAGGTCCCAGGGGTTGTCTTCCTGAACTTGGTCGAGACAGAGCAACCGCCAAGCTTTGCGCCACAGGTCAGGAAGCTCCGCAGTCTGTCGAATGCGCCGCGCGACCTCGTCGGTGAACGGTTCGCCGAGCAAAGTCTTCCAGCGAATGGCTGCCTCGTATCGTTCGCGGGACTGGGGCTCCAAGGCTACCCAAGCGGCGATGACCCAGGCCGCCGTTTTGGTCTCCCAGAGCTTTCGGGTACGAAAATGCTCGAACCAGCTGGCCTGAATCACATGCCGGATAACGAGGTCCCAGAGATCGGAGCGACCGTTGAACAGCCAATCCACTTCGGTTGTTTCGAGCGGGGTCAGGCCTCCCGGATCACGTTGCAAGAGCGCCCTCGCTCTCTCGCGTCGAGATGCCTTAGGTCGTTCGACGACATCGGCGAGCTGGGCAAGGTCATCATACAGAGCCGCGTGATCCTCGTCTCCGGTGTCTTGATTACGGAAGGCGCGGTAGGGGATAGGTTCGACGGCCAGCGTGCCCCAGTGAGCATCCGCCTCCGCGACGTCCTCGAACACGGAATAGAAGGCGTAGACGGGGTTGAGCGTGGGGAAGCGCGCTCGATCCGCCGCCAGTACGGACAGGAAATAGCGGACAGGCGCGTCAGAGGCGCTGTAACCCAGAAGGACGATGGTCTTGCAGCGGATGAGGTCGAACAAGAACCGCGACGCCCAGCCGCTGCGCATGTAGGCGTCGCCGTAGTCCGCGCTGGTCAGAACGAGCGGGGTCGGCTCCAACCCGAGCACCTCGTCCCGAAGCCGACCGTGGAGATGGATCACCCCACGGAAGTCCGCGCCACCCGGCGGCGGCAGACCTTGGCCGGCGGAGCTGTCCTCTCGAACGTCAGCACCGGTATGAGCCGCAAGAGCCCGCTCGACCAAAGTGTCGAAATTGGTCGTGACCACGATCACCTGGTTGGCGATGTCGCGGGACAGCCGAAGCACCGTCGCGTGGCGGGTCAGGTCCACAGGATCAGGTACGGCCAGAAGGGCTGAGGCCGTGTCCACGACGTCGCGGACTCCGACCAGTCTCCGCGACAATGAACCCAGGGCCTCCTCGTACCGCCCGGCTATGAACGATGCCTCCTCGGAAGGATCCATCTCGGCGTTGAGCCGGTCGTAGACCTGCTGAACCAACAGACGGAAATGCGGCAGCTGCGGCGCGCTGATGCCCGCACCACAGATGAAGACCACGTCGCCGGCGATGAGGGCATCCAGGAGGGCACTCGGGATTTCCGGACCATTCTCTGAGAATTTAATCGTCATCGCCTGCCCCCGATCTCACGATCGCTTAGCGCCTTGGGGCTAAACTCCCAACTCGAAAGGTCTGCGACTTTGGCTGCAGCCTCAAGATCTACTGCGACCGTCGGGACGTCCGCTTTGAAGCGTCACCGCTCGAGTGTCCTACTCTTTCAGCTGACTTTCCAATGTTTGGCAACGAGTCAGATCAGCGCCTTGGTCGCCGGCGCTGAGCATGATGCCGACGAGCGGATCTTCCGAACTTCGCCTTGGAGTCAGAAATCGCCCTTCAGTGCACATTAAGAGGCTCCGGGAAGCGGGGAGGGGGGCGGCTGAGCGCCAGGAGCAATCGCTGGCGGAGGCCCCGCAACCGGACTTGCGCACCCGGCCATGGGAACGTCAGACAACGGGCGAGGCTCCTGAATCCAAGGACAGCCGGCGTTCTGATCACAACTACTTCGATCGGAGCGTCGTGGCGCCGCCGGGGCCGCCAGCGTTAGATATTGGGAAACCTGGACCGGTGACAGTCGGCGGAACAATTCGGGGGTAAGCCGTGACCGACCTCGCCGCCTCGCCGGGCCTTGCCCTTCGCTTGCCCCGCACGGCTCTCTTCGTCGCCGCGATCTTCACCAGCGCCGCCCTGGTCTTCACCGTCCAGCCGATGATCGCCAAGATGATCCTGCCCACACTTGGAGGATCGCCGGCGGTTTGGAACGCCAGCATGGCGTTCTTCCAGGCGGCGCTGCTGGCCGGCTACGCCTATGCTCACCTGCTCCAGCGGCTGCCGTCGCTCAGGGCCCAGTTTCTTGTCCACCTCGCCGCCCTCGCGGGAGCGGCTGTGGTCCTTCCCCTGGGGGTGACGGGCCTATTCGGCGCGCCGCCCGTCGACGCGCCGGTCCCCTGGCTCCTGTCGGTGCTGGCCATATCCATCGGTCTGCCGTTCGCGGCGCTGTCGGCGACGGCGCCGCTGCTTCAGGCCTGGTATGCGAAGACGCACGGCGCCGAGCCCGGGGCCGGAAGCCCCTACGCCTTCTACGCAGCCAGTAATCTGGGCAGCATGCTCGCCCTGTTGTCCTATCCGCTGGTGATCGAGCCCTTCACCACGGTCGATGCTCAGACCCTGGGTTGGACCTTGGGCTACTTCCTGTTTTCTCTTGTCATTGCGCTCGTCGCCATCACCGGCTGGCGCTATCGCGCCGGAGCCGCCGCCGACGCCGATGCGACGGCCGAGAGCAGCGCGGCCCGGATTACGTGGCGCGAGCGAGGGATCTGGCTCCTGCTGGCCGCCGCCCCTTCGAGCCTGATGCTCGGCGCCACAACCTATATTTCGGCCGACGTCGCCTCAGCCCCCTTCCTCTGGGTCGCGCCCCTGGCCCTTTACCTCTTCACCTTCGTCATCGCCTTCCAGACCCGGCCGCTCATCTCCAAGGACAGGGGTCTTCGCTGGCACGCGGTCTTCGCGGCCATGGCGATCGGCCTGATGTGCGTCCATCAGACCAGCCTCGCGGCCAATCTGGTGACGCATCTGGGCGCCTTCTTCTTCACGGCGCTCGTTTGTCACTGCGCCTTGGCGGACCGGCGGCCGCCGCCCTCACGCCTTACCGAATTCTACCTCGTCATGTCGCTGGGCGGGGTGGTGGGCGGCGCGTTCACGGCCTTCGTGGCGCCGGTCCTGTTCGAAACCGTGGTGGAGTACCCCCTGGTGCTCGCCCTCGCCGTTCTCGCGCGGCCCTGGCGCGGCGTTTCCCTGAGCCGCGCGGAAATCCTCTGCCTTGCGACGGCTGTGCTCGCGGCCGGCGCGATCGCCCTGGCGCCCAAGACCGAGAGCTTGGAGGCCCTGCCGCTCCTCCTGGCCGTGGTCAGCGTGGGCGGGGCGCTGTTTCTGGCGCGCCGCGCCCTCTGGTTCTTCGTCGCTCTGGCGGCGCTGGTGGCGCAATCGATCATCGCGCCACCCGACAAGCTCCAGAACCTGCACGTCGCCCGAAGCTTTTTCGGCGTGCACCGCGTGACCCTGGACACGGTTCCGGAAGTGGGCGGACCGGTTCATTTGCTGTTCCATGGCACCACCCTTCACGGCGCCCAGCCCCTCGATCCGGCCTTTCGCTGCCAGCCGACGAACTATTACGCGCCGGTCGGCGCGATCGGTCAGACCTACACGCAGGTCCTCGCAGGCGGACCCGGCAAGAACATCGCCGTGGTCGGTCTGGGCGGCGGCAGCGTCGCGGCCTTCACCAGGCCGGGCGACCGGCTCCGGTTCTTCGAAATCGATCCCGAGGTCGAGCGGATCGCGCGCGATCCGGCGTCCTTCACCTACATCGCCGAGTGCGCCCAGGGCGCGGTGGATGTCGTGATCGGAGACGCCCGGCTCACGCTCGCTCGCGAGCCCCGGGCCAGCTACGACCTGCTCCACCTGGACGCCTTCTCTTCCGACGCGGTGCCGACCCACCTCCTGACCGTGGAGGCGCTCGGGCTTTATCTCGACGCCCTGAAGCCCGAAGGTGTTCTGCTGTTGCATATCTCGAACCGCAACCTTGCGCTCGAGGCCCCGGCTGCGGCGACGGCCAGGGCCCTGGGCGCTCACGTGCTGATGCAGGAATATGCGCCGCCTGCGGGCACGCCGCACGTGGTGTCGGCGCCGAGCCAGGTGATGATCGTCGCCAGGACCCCGGCGGCGCTGGCGCCTTTCGCCGGGGATCCTCGCTGGCGACAGGCCGACGACAAGGGTATCCGCCCCTGGACCGATGACTATACCAATGTCGTCGGTGCGATCTTGGATCAGGCGCTGCCGGGCTAGGCCGCCGATCCGGTCGGCGTGACGGCGGTGCGTACGTTACGCGGGCGTCAAGGCTGGCGCCGGCGTGGAGCCGGGCGTCGCCGGCTCGTGGAGACATCGCCGCCAGGCGACCCGCGGGTCGGAGCCTAGGCTCGTTTCCGCAAGAAAGGGGGGATGAGATGGAGGACCCGCTGCCAAATGACAAGGAGATCGCCGCCGTGGTCGACCTCTTCTACGAGCGGGTGAGGACGGATCCGATGCTGGGCCCCGTGTTCAACGCCGCCGTGGAGGACTGGCCGCGCCATCTGCACCGCCTGAAAGCCTTCTGGTCCACGGTCATGCTGGCCAGCGGCCGCTACAAGGGCGATCCCATGGCGGCGCATCTGCCTCATGCCGACGCGATGACCGCGCCGGCTTTTGCGCGATGGCTGTCCCTCTGGCGGGCCACGACGGACGAGCTGCTGGCGGCCGGTCCCGCGCTGGCGATGCAAGCCAGGGCCGAGCGGATCGCGCGAAACCTGTCGCGGGCCGTGGTCCCTCGGACAAACTCTGGAGACCGCGGCACCATGGCTCCCTAGCGGCAGTGCATCCGATCACCGGCCGAGACGGGAGGTGATCCAGGTCTCCATGCTGGGCCTCTGCTTCAAGCCTGATGAGGTTGGGGGACGGCTGATCAGGCCCTGACGGGATCGAGCCAACCGGCGTGTGATCGTCCCCAGGGCCGCCCCCATCCCCGCGCATGCGTGGCCGCGCCCCCTCCCGATCGCTCACGGATACCTCCACCCAATAGCCGGGCTGGCTGCCGTGCCCATAACCCCGGCTTATATCGCCGGACGGCGTTTCAGCGGTGCGGATTGTCGAACACGCCCTCGACGGTCAGATCGAACAGGGCGGCGATCTTGAAAGCGAGGTCGAGCGAGGGGCGATGTTTGCCGGTCTCGATGGCGAGAACGGCGTAACGCGAGACGCCCAGCCGCTCGCCGAGGTCGGTCTGGGTCCAGCCGCGCTCGCTCCGAAGGGCCTTCACCCTGTTGGTCATTGGGTGCTGCGGATCAGGGGCGTGACGAGGGCGAACGCGCCCCAGAACAGGGCGTAGACATAGTAGCCCTCAAGGTGCGGCGCGTTGGCGTAGGTTTCGGCGAAGCCCCAGCCGGCGAAAACGCTGAGCGCCAGTCCGGCCGCCACGATGAAGCGTCTTGCGGTGAGGGCGCGGACGACCTCGTCAGAGTCGCGCATGAAGACCAGAACCGCCCAGGTCTGACCGAGGATCGGCGCCATGATGGCGGCCACCAGGATCCAGGCCATGGAGAACCCCCTGAACGCTGCCGGTGCTGCAATCAGGAGCACGAGGACCAGGGCATAGAGTCCCAGGAAGCCTAGCGTCCGGGGCCCGTAGAGTTTCGCGGGGCGGGAAAGAATGTCGGGCATGCCAAATCTCCGATGTTAGTCTAACCTAACATCGAAGGGATGTGATGTCTACCTCACATTTGGTCCGTCTCCGGTGACCTTATCCGCCGCCGTCTGGAAGATCTCGGTCGCGAAGTTAGTATCTGGTCGCACGCGCCAGGCAGACAGGCGAGGTTCAGGCCGAGGCCCGAGCCTCGTCCATTCTCCGCGATGACGGGATTTCGGCCGCTCGGGGGCCCACGCTGAAAAGTCACCTTTGGGCGTCCGGCGCGGGCGCCCGCCCTTGCGCACGGGTTTCGAATTTAATTGCTTTTCCAAGCCCAGGCCATGAGGCGGGTAAGGCCCAGCGCGGACCTTCGAATCTCAGATCGCCCTGATCCCGAGGACATCGTCGGTCGCTAGGCGCTTTTCGCAAGATTCGAGCCTGCTGAGCACAGGCGTGGAAATTTGCGGCTCGCTGGAGACGCGACATTCGTCCTGTCTGAGCGGCACGTCCAAAGTCCGGTGTCCGCCGGGGCGCAAAAGACCGGCCCGGCCTCAAGCAGACATTGGACCTCGATCCGTCGCGCTCGCTTGAAAATTTTCCAAACGTTCACGTGGCAATCCAACGCGGACGATTGAGGCTACGGAAAAGTGCTTTGGAGCCCCAATATGCCGAAGCTGACGACGATCCTGACGGCCTTCATCGGAGGGCTGGCCATATCCGACGCCGCTTTTGCCCAAGACGCGACGCCGATCACGCATGGGGAGGTGGTCGGTGATTGGAGGCTCTTGATAACCCCTGCCGAAGGACAGGGCCGGAGCGTCACGTTCAAGGCCAGGGATGGGAGCCAGCGGCTTGATTTTCCATTGGCGATCACGCCTCAGTCCAATGGACGCCTCAACTGTATCATCGACGGGGATCCCGGCGAATGCAGGATAAGGAATGGCGAATTTCGCATAGCCTCGCCAAGCGACGGATTCACGATAATCTACACCTTGGAGAATCGAACGCGTGAAGGATTCGCGGGCGTGGCCGACTTGAGAGTCCGTCGCCTGCCAATCGGCGGACCTATTGGCTCCGTGAGAATGGTCCGCCGTTAGCCCCCATGATCCGCCTCATCGCTCTCGCCGCCTGAGCTCAGCTCAAGCCGGGCCGTTCGATCAAGCCAGTTCGGCCTGCCGAAAGCAGGTCGCAAACCGGCGCGTCTCCGCTTCCCCCAGGCCGGCGTCGTTGAAGCAGGCGCGCCACTCGCTTCGAACGACCTGCGCGAGCTCCTGAGCCATGGCTATCGCCTGCTCGGCCGTCAGCCCGAAGGTCGCGGCGCCGGCCACGGCGTTTTCCAGAGTCGCGGACCGACCCTGGGGACCGACCCCGAGGACAAGGGTGCGCTCATGCCCGACCTGGGGCTTGGGCACGACGTCATAGAGCGGTGAAAGCCGCCATCCCTTTGGCCCCCATAGGAAGCCGTGATTGCGCAGGTGGTCGTCGTCGTTGGTGACGAGGATGTTGAACACCATGCGCCGGAAAAGTTCGACGAGGTCCCTCCGGGGATCGGCGCCGTAGCGCCGCAGGGCCGCGGCCAGGTCCGCATAGCTGTGGCGCCCGACATCGCTCTCGTGCGCGCCGAGGAAGGTCAGTCCAGAGGCGAAGGGTGTCCGTCGAAGCTCCCCTGAGGTGAGGGTCCTGTCGAAGCGCTCGATCATGTAGATGTCGCGACCGAGGACCTGCCGGAAGGCGAGCCGGGGAACGTCCAGGCCGCTGCGCGCGGCCAGGCGCATGGTCGCCAGCTCTATGCGGCAGATCGGGTAGCGATCGTCGTTGGCGGGAAACTTGGCGATCCAGGGCTGACCCTCGACCTCCGTCGCGGCCTTGGGCCGGGCGCCGCCGAGCGACGAGCCCGCTGTCAGGAGACGACGCAGATTGTCGTCGAGCTCATCGACCGACTGGACCCGCTCGACGGCCACAGCCAGCTCTTCCAGGGTGAAATGCTCGCCGGGCGCATCACCCTCGCCCCAGGGCGTGAGCCGCTCGGGCTTCTCCGGTGTCGGCCCGAAGGCCAGGGCGCCCACTCGATGATCTCCTGAAGCCAGGAGGATTTCGGCTTCGCTCGGCTCCCGATCATCGAGCGCCTTGTACATCAGATAGCGCCCCCAGCCGTCGGGGGCCGCGTCGCGAATGCCGTTGAAGATCGCAAATCCCTCGTCGGTGCGGAACACGATGTCTTCGCCGCCCGCGTCGGGAAGCGGCAGCTGCACCGGATCGATCGGCACGCGATCGGGACGTCCGAGATAGCGGCGGCCGTAGGCGAAGGTCGCGAAGCTCGCGCGCGGTTCGCGGGTCATCGTCAGCCGCCCCGCCGGGGCGGGTCCATCGGGGAGGTGCATGAAGACGATCGTCTCGACGGTCGGCATGACGTCAGAAGTCCAGATCGTCGTTGGACGAAGCATGGGTGCGGCGAGGCAGTCGTGCGATCTCCTCGCTCATGCCTGCGGCGTCCCGCTCCGGAGCCAGGAGATCCTGCAGTCGCGACGTGAAGCCCAGGACGAACAGAGCGCTGGCAAACGCGCCGAGACTAACCGCGGGATCGCCCGCCTCGAGCCGCTGGAGCGTTTGCCGCCCCACCAGCATCCGGTCGGCGAACAGCTGCTGAGGGATGCGGCGACGTTTGCGCGCCGTGGCGATGTCCCGGCCCAACGCCGCTATGGCGGCCCGGCTGGGTTCGGGAAGCGACGTCTTGGAGGCGGATGTGCGAGCCATTCGAAGTGAATGACATATCATGCGTTAAACAGCAATTAGAATGATAGATCATGCATTAGAGGGCGTTCGATCGCAGTCTGGCGCTCGGAGGCGCATATCTAGAGCCAGACCGACGGCGCCCTTGGTGTGCGACGGCGTGTCCGATCAAGCCTAATGCTACGCTAGGCGAGGCTGACCTGTATGCCGCTCTGGCCGGATCACTTAGGTCTGTGATGGACGAGTGTCGCAAGAAAATGAGCACCGACCGCGCCAGGCCTCCTGGGTTCGGCCGCCGCCGTGCCACCATGCTGGAGGGACGCGCGACCCGCTACGGGCCAGCGTAGGCGTAACGTCCCTCGCCATACCCCAGCTGAATGCCGTCGATGCGAATGGTCTTGGGGTTTTCCGCGAGAATGGTCCAGTCCTGATGCTCGTCATAAGGGATCACGGTCCCGCAATCGCCTCTGATGCATTCCCCGCACGACAAGGTCATCCACACCCGCGGACCGTCCGTTCGCGATGATAGGATGCGGCATGACTCTGCGATGGCGGAGTCGCTGTAGGTTATCGACGAGGCGGTGATCGACAGGGAGCCGGTATAGTCCGGATCAGCGGATATCGGCTCGTAGGCCCCTTGCCGGAAGGGCCATGGGTGAGAGACGCCAGACCCGTCAGGGGGATAGGCCTCCGATCCGTCCGCCATGGGGTCCTGGAGTCCAGTCGCCCCATCGCCGGCGGTCATGTCCTCTTCGGTCAGCCAGCGGAGGCGGGTGAACGATGCGCCGTTCCAGCCCCATTCCGCATGGCATCCGTCCGCCGCCGCGGCGGAGCAGCCCGGCATGCCCAGGGCCGAGAAGCGAAGCCGGGCCGGCCGGGCCTCGCGAACGAACTGCACGCCCCAGACCGAAGAGCCGAAAGCAAGCTGATGTCCATTTCGACCCGACAGCCAGACTTCGACCCGGCAGCCGAGACGACCGCAGCCATCGTCACGCCGGCCGCCACGCGCCGCGCCGACGTAGTCCTCGCCGGCGCCGCGACACTCCGCAGCGCCATAGTCGATGACGTGGTCCGGGGCGTCGTCGCCATTGAGCGCGATGCGGGTGTCGAAACCCTCTCCCCGGATCAATTGGCCCCCTTCGGCGCGGCACTCGGCTGCATGCTCTTCGATCGCGGCTGCCACGGCGCGAGGCGCGAAGCCCTGAAGAGCGGTCGAGCCCCCTGCAAGAGCGCCGCCGTCCGTCAGGGCCGTGCGGACCATCAGCGCCCCGTCCGCGACCGCTCCCCGCGGCTGGCCGCCGTCTGCTTGACCGCATGCGCCAAGCAGGGCGGCCGAAACCAGGCCGAGGGCGGCGGCATGTCCGGGAGAGGCCTTCCTTCGGGTGGGGTAAGGCTCGTGTCGCTTCATGACGGGCTCCTTTTCCTTCAGTCTGTTGGCGAACGCCTTGCGGAGCAGGCCGCGGCGCGCTGGTCTCGACACAGCTCGGTTCGCGAAAGGGCCGCCACGCGCTTTCCCGCGCCGGCGGACGGCGGATCCACGGCGTCGCTTTTGCGGTGCGTTACAGACGGGGCCTTCGTCATGGGGACGCCGCCTTGTCGCGACGAGCGACCTCGATACGCAGGTCCTCGGCGAAGGCGGTCGCGGTCTGCTGGGTCAAGCCGGCGGCCACAAGACGCAGGCGGCTGTCGCTGACCAGGCGCGCGAGCACCTGAAAACTGACGTGATGCTGGGCGGCTTCGACCTGGAGGCGGGCGTTATGTCCCAGCTGAGCGCCGGCGGTGCTCACGTCGATGACCTGGCTGACGGCGGGGCCTGTGTGGGCATGGCCGACCTGGATGTCCCGCACCTCGGTCAGGGCGAACCGGGAGCCATGCGCGGCGATGCCGTCGTTGGAGACCGTCACGGTCGACGGCCGGCGTGCGGCGATCTCCCGCGCGATCCGCTTTCTGTTCGTGTGATGAAGCCACATCACCCAGAGGCTCAGAAGCAGAAGGGGGATGCCCGCCAGGATCACGACGAGGGGAATCGAGATGAGGGCGACCGCGATCGCGGCGTAGAAGCCGAAATTGCTCAGGGCGGCCCCAGGATAGGGCGCGGGCGTGATCTCGAAGACGGTCACGCCATTGTCTTCTCGGCGACGGTAGAAGGCATCCATGATCGAGCGTCCGTGACGAGCTTGGGCGAAACGTGCTGTCCCGAGAGGTTCGACAATCCGGCTGTCGTTGTCATATGCAGGATGAGGTAGTCGGCTCGCGCGGATTATCGTGAGCGGCCGGCGGGGGAGGGATCGCCTCATGTCGTTCGGGAGCACAGGCCTTTCCGATCGTCTCGACGACACGCTCGACACTGTCGACGCGGCCGCCCTTGGGCTGGAAGCCTGGTCCACCGCCCTTGCGAAGCTTCGCGACCTGACCGGCTCGCGGGTCGGGCAACTGTCCGCCATCGGCGCGACGGCCGCGTCGTTTGGCTGGTGCACGGGACAGGAGTCCCCGCAGGAGCGCCTGGAGGCAGGCGTCGCCGATCTGCGTATCAATTCCCGCAGGCGCGCCAGCCTGTCCGCCCCGGTCATGGCGATCTTGGACGAGGCGCATTTCGACACCGAAGCCGATGTCCGCAGACACCCCGCCTACGGCGAGTTTCTGAGGCGTCACGACTATCCATACATCTGCCTGTCGCCGGTCGTCCGATCACCGGAGGTGACGATCAATCTGAGCGTCACCCGGGGCGCCGCGCAGGGCGGGCTGGACGCGGACGGCAAACGGCTGTTCGCGGCCGTTGCGCATCGTGTTCGCCACGCGCTGCGGGTCCAGCAGACCCTTGAGCAAAGGGCGCTAGACCTCGTGGTCGCGACCTTGGGGCGCATGTCGGGCGCGGTCCTCGCCTGCCGCCGGGACGGAAGAATCCTGTCCTGCACATCCGAGGCGGACACCCTGCTCGCGACCGGAGACAGACTCGTATCGAGGTGCGGGCGCCTGACGTCGCCCTCGCGAAAGGCCGCTCAATGGCTGTCCGGCGCGATCGCGGCGGCGTCCGACGCCCACGCCGCATCGCCCGTCCCTTCGCGGCTGATTCGAGACTCCGACGGCGAGCGGCCGCTGGTGATCGAGATCCAGCGTCTCCCGAACATCGCAGCCGGCGCTTGGGGAGCCGATACCGTGCTGGTTCTGGCCAGAGACCTCGACCCCGCGCGAAGCGCCTCGCGGGCCGCCTTTCTGGGGGGAGCGACGATGGCCTTCACGCGGGCGGAGGAGGCCGTGGCTCGCGATCTTCTGTCGGGGTGTTCACCGTCGGAAACCGCCGAAAGGCTCGGCATCGCCGTGGGCACGGTGCGCGTTCACATACGCAACATCTATGCGAAGGCGGGAGTGCGCAATCAGCTCGCCTTCGCGGCGCTGATGGGGGCGCTGCGCTAGCTGGCCGCGACCTGCCGGGGGAGCGCCGGCATGAGCGCTGACGTCGTGGGCCTTGGGACGATTGCGCATACCCACCATTCCCTGGGGCCTTACATGGCCCTCGAAACGGCGGGTCGGGCCGAGGATGACCCATCGAAGCCTTTTCGGGATCACAGTCAAACGGACGCCGTTGGGCAGACGGCGGACCTTGCGCGCTGACGGGCGGGGGTCCGATAAGGTGGGCTTCGTTTGTCAGGAGCCTGTATGGCCAGGGGAGGGTAGCCAATGACGGCCACATATTCCTGCCACGCCTGCCATGAGCTCTGGGTGGGGCGTCGCGGTCACGGCGTCGTGGACACCTGTCCGGAATGCGGCGAGATGGACGTTGAACCGCTGAGCGTGGGCGAGGCGCTTCCGGTGGGCGAGGCGATGCTCATGGCGACGCTCCAGCGCTCCCGGCCGCGTCGCGAGGGCGGTCGCCCCGACGACCGGGCGCCGGGAGATGACGGACGGGGACGCGGACACGGCGGAGCGGGCTTGCCGGAGCGCAGCGGTCGTGGTCAGGACCCGGACGATCGGGGGAGCGCCTCATGAAAACCATCCGGGCCTTCAAGGACGTCCGCGAGGCGGGGGACGGCCGCGTGGCGGTCACGGTCGAGGACGAGGACGGCGTCGGGGAGCTCGTCTTGGACGACGGAGCGTTCCGCCGACTGATCGCGGAGGGCTCCCATCTGCTCGAGGCGCGGGCCCTGGGACGCGAGGTCGACATCCTGGCCCATGAGGCCGACTGGTGGCAGGTCGGGATGACCGGGGACGGCGATCTCGTCCTCTCCTTCCGCACGACCGATCTCGGCAGCCGCGCCTTCTTCGTAGATTCGAGCCAGGCCCGGGAACTCGCCGAGGCGGTCGACCGCGCCCTGGCGCTGGACCCGGCGCCGGCGGCGCGGGTCAAGCCGGTCCACTGACGGCATGGCGAGTCAAGGTTCGAAGCCGGTCTGGCGCGACCGCGGGGCCCCAGGGGCGGGGATGGGTGTCCGCTTGCGCGATGAGTCGGGGCCGTGGGTGGGATCGCGGCGGGCATGGCGAACGCGCGGGCGGCGCCCCGAACGCGAAAGGCGGGCTCCATGAGGCTGATCAGCGACGCCGTGGTCTCGGCGAGGGGCGTGGAGCCTTCGGCGCAGGGCCAGGCCTTGGTCTGGAGCCCCGACACCGCCGGCGAGGGGAGGGCGCTGCTGCGCGACGCGGTCGTGAAGGGTCTCGACCTGCTGACGCTGGACCACCCGCTCGATCCCGAGGTGATCGCCTCGCTGCTCCAGCTCCACCGGGACGGCGACGGGGATGTCACCCTCAAGCTCATGCGGTGGTTCCCGCCCGGGGACGCTCTGTCGGTGTCCGAGGACGGCCGGCTGGAAGTGCTGGACCTTCACCCGCCCGCGCGCCTGGTGCTGGGCGGCGCGGCGGTGTTCTCGCCGGCGGCGGTCGAGGCCTTGCGGGGACGGATCGCCACCCTCGAGGAGATGGTGGCGTGGACGATGGACGCGGGCCTGGCCGTCGTTCGCCACCCGATTCCGCTCTGACCTTGGGGCGCGGCTGGGCGCCTCAGGGGCGATCAGGCGATCTCGAGATCGTCCGGCGTGGGCGCTTCCAGGGCCTCGAGGCGGTCGGCGGCGTCGCCGGCGACGACCCAGGCGTGGCCGATGGCGGCGCGGCGGAGCGCCTCGCCCTCGGCGTCGGCGGGAACCGGTACGCGACAGGCGACCTCACTGCCGTCCGCGGCCTGGACGGTGACCGTGGCCCATCTCAAGCCGGGGCGGGCGGCGCAGGCGTCCCCGGCCTCGATGCGGATGTCGTGCTCGCTCATCGTGAAGACTCCGAACTGTGGCGGTGAGCCGGTAACATCATCCGCCTTCGGCGCAAACGGCCGGGGTTGGAGGCGTCAGGCCTTGCCTCTCAAAGTGCGCCACAGTCCCTTGGGCGGCGCGGGCGGGAGCGGGGCGGCGACGGGGGGCGCCGTCTCCTCGAGCAGGGCGGACACATCGGCCTGGAGCGCCACCATCTCGCTGCGCAGCGCGCGCAACTGCTTGTCGCTGAACCGTCCCCGCTCGAGACCGGCGACGGCCGTGCGGGCCCGCGTGAGCTGCTTTAGGGCGATGGCGGGGGCGCGGTTTTCGACATGCTCGGCGCGCAGCTGGTCGAGGACTTCGTACAGGGCCGCGCCCGTGTCCTGGGCCGTGTCGGCGTCGGCGAGCCGGGTCTGCAGCTGGTCCAGCACGGCATCGGGCGGGAGGGCGCTCTTGGGCCCGGCGCGTTCGCCGTCCTCCATGGGCATGAGGCCGCGCTCCTCGGCGTAGCGGCGCAGGGCCCAGCTGGGCAGGCTGGAGGGGGCGGGCGGTCCGAAGGGGAAGAGCTTGTCCAGGGGCCCGGGCAGGCGCTTGCGGGCGTCGATCAGGGCGAAGCCCGCCGTCCTCCACAAATCCCGGAGGCGGGGCGGGAGGTCGCGGGTGGAGGCGGCGAGGGCGCTGACCAGCGGCTCGAGATCGGCCGCCTGGTCGTACTGGGCCGGCTGTCCGCGCCAGGCCAGATAGGCCTCGACCACGGCGAGCTCGTCGAGCTCCGCGTCGATCCGGGCGGGATCGGTGAACCGGTAGGCGTCGGTCACGGCCTCGCGCGACAGGCCCATCACCGTCAGCTGGTGCGACAGCTTGAGCCGGCGGTTGATCCAGCCGTAGGCGAGCTTGATGTCCGGGGCCATCTGCAGGGCCGCCTCGATCGCCTCAAGGTCGGCCGGGGTAGCGTCGGCCGGGAGCCGGGCCGCGCGGATCGTGCTGAACCCGGCGAAGCGCTCGGGATCTCGGGCGAGCAGCTCGCGCATGGCCGCCAGGCGGCGGTTGCCGTTGACGACCACGCCCTTGGTGTCGATCAGCAGGGGTTCGGTCTGCTGGGCGTGGCGGGCGAGCTCGTCGATGATGGAAGCCGTGGGGTCGCCGGCCTTTTTTATCAGGAGCTGATGGAGGAGACGTTGGGTGGCTTCGTTGGCCTCGTCGATCGGGGGCGAGGTCTCCGGCTGGGTGGAGGCGCGCTGGGCCAGCTCGGCGACGATGCGGCCGTTGGCGGCCCGGTAGAGCAGGGCGGTGTGAGGAACCTCGACGACGGGGGCGTCGATATAGCCCCCGCGAAAAGGCGCGAACTGGCGGGCGACCTCGGGCGCGGTCTGAAGGGCATTCTTGCGAGCGGCTGGGGTGGGGACGCTCAGGGGGGAGGGTGACGGCATGGCAGGGCAAAGGCGCGAGCGGAGGATGGGTTGCGCACCTGGGCGAAGGGAGGTGGTCTTGGACCGTGAAACGGGCGCTGGCGGCGAGATCGCCGTGCGGGACTAGGGCGTCGTCGGTCGAGGGAGACGTCGGTCGCTACCGGACGATCGCGCACGCAATGGGCGCTTCAAGCTGGTGTGCCACATAATATAACCAGGGTATGGACAGGCGGGGGATCGGCCGTGTACGGCGCGCTCATGTCCCTGATCGCCAAGAAAAACCTGTTCAAAAGCAAGTGGCTTCGGATTCACGAAGGCGTTAGCGACAAATCCCGCGCGCCCGTCATCCAGATGGTGGTCGTCTCGCAAACAACGAAGGAGCCGAAGGCGATCAATCTCAGCACCGCGCGCGAGAGAGATCGCCGATGATCTCGAAGCGGCGGCGCGCGCGATCCGGGCCTACGGGAGCTGAGAGGTGTAATGGCTGGAGAAGCAGTGTGGGCGCGCCCTCACAATTCACTGCCAAGAGCTCACCGAACGATCGTTGACGGCCGCCCGCGCCAAACGCCTGACTTGGCGGCTTTTTGAGAGCCCATCCGCAGGTTAAGCGCAACTCTCCCGGGCTCGCCGTAAGCGACGTCAGCAGCGTGTCCCTTCATGTGCAGTCGCTTGCTGCTCGGTTGGCGCAGTCCGTTCTTTGAAACTTTTTCAGCTGGGTGCTGGCCCTTTACGACAAACGCCTGACCAGTGATGGTGTGCGTATCGCCGTCTCCGGAGCCTCAGATCAGCACAGCATCTCTTCAGTCGACGGTTCGCGTGCGGTTCGACGCGCAAGGCGAGAGCCGCGCAGCGCGGTGGCGCATCGCCAAAATTGACCGATCGTCCTTCATTCGCACAGACGTGGGGCTCTCCTATAAAATCCCCGAGGGTGTGCGGGTCCCGCTGACGTTGGCTTTCGAAAACGGTTCGGTTCTCCGCCTGCCCGCCAATGGCGTTCTGCGCCTCCATTGTATCGAAGGATCGGGCGAGATCGGCCCGGGAACTCGGATCATCTGCGAGTTTCGCGACGAGCACGGCACGCAGGTCGAGCGGATCGCCAAGCCCTTCGATCAAGGCCGAACTTGGGTTCGGCTGCCCTGTCCCCAAGGGGCAAGCGAGGCCTATTTGACGCTCGGACTCGCCGGGACCGGAGCTCTGCGCCGGATGGTCTTCACCATGGAGACGGAAGCGGTGGGGTCCATAGAACGCCTCAGCGAGGCGTTGCGAGCGGGTGAACGTGCGAGCGTGGATCAGGCCCTTGAGGCCGCGAAGCGCTACAGGTCACAGGATCCCGCCCTGCCGAGACTACAGGCCCTGGCGGCGTGGTTGGCCCGCGATTATGGCGAGGCGGCAGACCATTACAGTCGGTTGGCGGATCAAGACTCGCTGCGTGGTGACGACGCGACGCGTCTCTTCCGGTCCCTCAAGCGCGCGGGACGCTTGGCGGAGGCCGAGTCGGCAGTGTCCAAATTCCTTTCCTCCCCGGACATGCCGGATGGCCTGCTGAAGGAATGGGCCGATCTGGCGGCGGAGAGGGGCGACGCCGAAGACGCCGGCGACAGACTTGGTCGCTTGCTGTCCAGGGAGGGCGGCGAGAATGCCGTGAAGTCGGTGCTATCCCAGATGCTTAAGCGGGGGCAGGGGGGCCTCGCCGGGGCGATCACCGCAGGCCTCGGCGACGGCCTGTCGTTGGCGGTCTGGTTGGCCGAAAAGGCCTATGCCGAGCGCCGCTATGTCGAGGCGGCGCGAATATTCGACCGCGTCGCTGACCTCGGAACTGCGGGCCAAAAAAGAGTCTGGCGTCAAAAGGCGGAGGGGGCATGGATGCATGCCTTCGCCCGCCGGAGCCTCGCCTCGGAATGGGCGAGTGGCACCCAGGGCGTCGTTACCACGGCCGAGCAAGCGATCAAACGGACGGGCGCCTACGACGTCGAGTTCGGGGGCCACATCTTCCCCATCCGGGTGAAACGGGGACGCGGAGACAAGGTGCTCCTCCTGTTTCACGGAGCGGCCGACCAGGCGGTTCGGCCCTATCCTCATTTCGCCGGCTTCCTGCCGGGAATGGATGATGTCCACCAGATCGCCTTCGCCGATCCGACCGTCGCCTGTTCCCGAAAGTTGGCGGCGGGGTGGTATCTCGGTACGGAAATCTTCCCGGTTCAGGCCCTGTTGCCCGGCCTCATCACGCGTCTGTGCGATGCTGTCGGGGCCGAACGGCGCGTCTACCTGGGAGGCTCATCGGGGGGATTCGCGGCGCTCTACTGCTCCTGGCACGATCCCGACAGCTTCGCCGTGGTCGCCAACCCGCAGATCGATTTGCTCACCTATTTCGAGAAGCCTTTCGATCGGCTGGTCCAGTCAGGATGGCCGACCCTTTCATTGCGTGACGAGCTCGCGCGGAGGGTCTGTTTGGACGTGGGTCAGAAATACCGTTGCGGTTCGCCGAACGTCGTCGCCTACGTCCAGTCGCGAACCGACTGGAGGCACATCAAGACCCAGCTGCCCGCATTTCTGGACGCTGTCGCCCAGGGCCACGCGGATGTGGCTTTCGACATCGGGTACTGGGGGGTGTCCGGCCACAGTGGGAGCGCGCCGGCCGTAGCCTATATCCCGTGGGTCAGGGCGGCGCTGAAAGCGCGACACGCGAATTTGGAGCTTCTCATCGAGGCCCATGCTGAAGACACCCGCAGCCGATCCGGCCCTTTGGCGTCGAACGACCGGCCCGGATCTAAGACGCCGGGCTACGCCGCCGATATCACTCTAGCTGACACGCTCGCTGCTCTAATGCTCCGACCACCTTCATTGGACGGACCAGCCGAGGTGGGATGACCGCCGTTCTATCCGTCCCCCGCATTGTGCCGTCGCGGAATGGTTGTTAAGCGCGCCGCATGTTGGACAACGCCCTTCAAAAAATCTCTGATCGCTCGGCGGTCATCGGCATCGTCGGCCTGGGCTATGTCGGCCTGCCTCTGGCGACGGCGGCGGCGCGTTCGGGTTTCCGCGTTCTAGGGCTGGATGTGGATCCGGAGCGGATCGCCGAGTTGAACGCCGGCCGCTCGCCGGTTGCGGCGGCCCCCAGCGACGAACTGGCGCGGCACATAGCCGAGGGACGATTCGAGGCCGCGAGCGACTTTGCGCGTCTCGGAGAGTGCGACGCCGTATTGATCTGCGTGCCGACCCCGATCACCGCCCAGCGCGAGCCCGATCTCAGTCATGTGGTCGACGCCACCGAAGCTGCGGCGCGCGCCCTGG
>NZ_QUOQ01000001.1 GCF_003704105.1 Brevundimonas lutea
GCGACTTTGCGCGTCTCGGAGAGTGCGACGCCGTATTGATCTGCGTGCCGACCCCGATCACCGCCCAGCGCGAGCCCGATCTCAGTCATGTGGTCGACGCCACCGAAGCTGCGGCGCGCGCCCTGAAGTCCGGTCAGCTGGTCGTGCTGGAATCCACCACCTGGCCCGGCACGACCCGGGAGATCATGAAGCCGATTCTCGAGCGCGGCGGCCTGAAGAGCGGCGAGGACTTCTTCCTGGCCTTCTCGCCGGAACGCGAGGATCCGGGCAACGCTCGGCATTCGACGACCACCATCCCCAAGGTCGTCGGCGGCGATGGGGATGAGGCGCTGGAGCTGGCGTCCGCCCTCTATGGCGCCATCGTCGACAAGGTGGTGGCGGTGTCCTCGACCCAGACCGCCGAGGCGGTGAAACTGACCGAGAACATTTTCCGCTCGGTCAATATCGCCCTGGTGAACGAACTAAAGATGGTCTTCAGCGAGATGGGCATCGACGTCTGGGAGGTGATCGACGCCGCCAAGACCAAGCCGTTCGGCTTCATGCCCTTCTATCCGGGCCCCGGACTGGGCGGCCACTGCAT
>NZ_QUOQ01000003.1 GCF_003704105.1 Brevundimonas lutea
TGAACGAACTAAAGATGGTCTTCAGCGAGATGGGCATCGACGTCTGGGAGGTGATCGACGCCGCCAAGACCAAGCCGTTCGGCTTCATGCCCTTCTATCCGGGCCCCGGACTGGGCGGCCACTGCATTCCGATCGACCCCTTCTATCTGACATGGAAGGCGCGGGAGTACGATCTAGCCACGCGGTTCATCGAGCTAGCCGGACAGATCAACACGGCGATGCCGCGCTATGTGGTGCAGCGCCTGGCCGAGGAGCTGGATGCGCGCTTCGCCAAGGGGCTGAACGGCGCGCGCATCCTGCTGGTGGGCGTGGCCTACAAGAAGAACGTCGCCGACGTGCGGGAAAGCCCGGCGCTGAAGATGCTGGAGCTGCTGGAGGAGCGGGGCGCCGACCTCCGCTTCGTCGATCCGCATGTAAGTTCGGTGCGCGCCTCGACCCATCCGCGTCACGGGGCCTATGCGGCCTCGGAACCCTGGCCGGCGTGCGACGCCGCCATCATCGTGACGGATCACGATGCGATCGACTACGCCGCGCTGGTTGCCCACGCGCCCCTGGTGCTGGACACCCGCAACGCCTGCGCGCAACGTGGACTTCGCGGCGACACCGTGGCCGCCGCCTGATCCGTCATTCGCCGAGGGAGCCTGGAGCCTGAGCGCAGTTTCAGACCATGATCTCCCCCGTGTCACCTTGCGCACGCTGGACGGGGACGTCACGCCGAAGCGGACGCTCGCCGAGGAACCGAATCTCGCGTTGAGAGACGGGGACATCGCTATTTCGCTCGCCTTGGGCGTCGACGATCCTTTCGCCGCCGTGACCCCCGGAGAGCGGGTCACCATCGATCTGTTGTCGGAAGCGCCGCCGCCTGAGCGCCTGCGGCTCCTTCTCAGATTTTGGGACGCCGATGGCCATGCCGTCGAACAGCATGTGCGGCCAATCGACGGCACGCGTCCGCTGCGTCGATTTCGCGTTCCGGAAGCAGCGGCCGTCGCCACGCTGGGCTTGGTCTGCAGCGGATTCGGTCAGGATGAGGTGATCCTCGGCATCGACGTTGGCGAGCGCGGGCCGCGAGCCCTCGACACTGCGCTAGCCGACAGGGACGCCGGCGCGGCCGCTTTGGCGCTGGAGGCCCTGAGACGCGTCACGCCGCATCTTCCTGGCGTGGAGCGCGCGCCCATCCGCGTCGCGGAGCTGGCCGGAGATCATCTCGGCGCCGCCGAGGGTTGGGCGGCGCTGGAGGCTCGGGGGGATCTGGCCGTCGGGGAGCGCCATCGGCTGATCGCCGCGCGGCGTCGGGCGGGGCAGCATGATCTGGCCGATGCCGATGTTGAACGGTGGGGCGCCGACGCGGCGCAGGACCTCGATCTGCTGGACGAGCACGCGCGCGTCGCCGAGGACGCCCGCCGTTGGCCACACGCCATGGACCGATGGGCGCGGTTGATCGCGGCCGACGCACGACGGGCGGCGAGCGTGGCAGGGAGGCTCATCGAAAGCACGGGCAGAGACGATGCGGAGGCGGCGCTGGTCCGGGCGCTGGCGGATGACCCCGCCTCGCCCGTCCGCGCTGTCCTGGCCGAACTCCTGATGCGGTCGGATCGCGCCGAGGAAGCGGCGGGGGCGTTCAGGGAGCTCGCCGTGCAAAGGCCGGAAGAGGCCGAACGCTGGAGCGCGCGGGCCCGCGCGGCGCAGCGCCGGGTAGGAGAGGGCGACGCGGACGGCGCCCCCGGTCCGCGGCCCAGGGTCACGATCGATCAGGCGGTCACCGACGACGGTTATTACGACATCGCGTTCGAGGACATCGTCGTGCCCGTGCGCCTGCGCCGTACGCCCGGCGCCAAGGCTCTGGTGATCCTGTTCCACGGAGCCATGGATCGGGAAACGCGGGCTTGGCCGCATTTCGCCGGCCTGCTGCCGGACCTGCCCCCGGCGCATCAGGTGTCGATCACCGACACCACCCTGCTGGCCGACCCGCAGTTGGCGGCGGGGTGGTATTTGGGAACCCAGACGGCGCCGCTGCAGGATATTCTGCCCAGGCTGATTGCGCGGCTGGCCGAGGCGCTGGGCGCGGAGCGCCGGGTCTATGTCGGCGGATCGTCCGGCGGGTTCGCGGCCCTGTTCTACGCCTGGAGCGACCCCGGCAGCGTGGCGGTGGCAGCCAATCCGCAGACCGATCTGCGCCATTATATCGCCAGCTCCACCGAGGCGCTGCGAACCAAGGCCTGGCCCGACGCGATGGACTTTCCCAGTCTGGCCGAAAAGGTCGCCCTGCATATCGGTTCACTCTACGCCCGCTCGAACCACAGCCTGGTGATCTATGTGCAGTCGCGCGGCGACCGCCGGCACATGACGACGCAGTTCCCGGCCTTCCTGCGCGGGCTGCGGGGGCAAGGCGACGGGCCGATCCTGGACATCGGCTATTGGGGCATTCCGCGGCACAGCGGCTCGGCGCCGGCTTCGGCCTATCTGCCGTGGGTGCGCGCGGCCTTGCTGGCGAAGGCGGTCGATGCAGGCGAGATCAACGACATCCACTATCGACTGACCAGCGGCGGCGCGGCCCGGCCGGCCGTCACAGGGGCGCGGTCCGAACACGCGGCGGCAGACATCTCGCTGGCAGACGCCATCGCCGCAGCGATGCTGGACGATCAGGAGCGACCCGAGTGAGCGACCATCCCTATCGCGACCTGCCGCAGCGGAATTTCTGGAAGCGCGCGGTCGGCGACCGGCACATCGCCGATCTCGCGGACCTGTGGGTCCCCATCGCCCTGGAAAGGAGCGACCGGATCGCCACAGCCGGCAGCTGCTTCGCCCAACATATCGGTCGCCAGCTGTCGGCGCGGGGGGCGGCCTTCATGGACTGTGAGACCGCGCCGGAGGTCTTCGTCTCCGAAGAAGAGGCCCGACGGTTCGGCTTTGGCGTCTATTCCTGTCGCTACGGCAACATCTACACCTCACGACAGCTGATCCAGCTGTTCGAGGAATGCTTCGGCAGACGGTCTCCGGCGGACGGGGTGTGGGAGCGGAACGGCCGGTTCTTCGATGCGCTGAGGCCCAGCGTCGATCCGGTCGGGCAGGACAGCGCCGAGACGGTGGCGCGGTTGCGGGAGCGACATCTGGCCGCCGTTCGGCGGATGTTCGAAACGCTGGACCTGTTTGTCTTCACCTTGGGACTGACCGAAACCTGGGAGAGCCGTGCGGACGGCACGGCCTATCCCAGCGCGCCGGGCGCGATCGCGGGGCGGTATGATCCGCAGGCGCACGTTTTCCGCAACTTGCGCTACCCCGAGATCATGGCCGACCTGACCGCCTTTATCGCGGGGCTGAAGCAGGTGAATCCGGGCGCGCGGGTGCTGTTCACCGTCTCGCCCGTGCCGCTGGTGGCGACGGCGTCGGAGGATCACGTCCTGCCCGCCACCCTCTACTCCAAGTCCGTGCTGCGGGCCGTCGCGGGCGACCTGGCCGCAGACCATGAACACGTCGGCTACTTCCCCTCCTATGAGATCGTGGCGGGGCACCCGTCCCGGGCCATGTTCTTCGATCCCGACCTCAGGAACGTGAACCTGTTCGGGGTGCAGTCGGTGATGCGGCAGTTCTTCGTCGGCGATCTCGCGAAACAGTTTCCGGAGCCGGGTCGGGCGGTCGCGGATGAGGACGGCGAAATGATCTGCGACGAAGAGGCCCTGGACCGGGAATGACCGGGCGCAGAGCGGCTTGCCACGGCGGCTGTCGGCAGGCATCGACGCGCCCATGACGGCATCGCCCCTGGTGGCCATTCTCGAGACGGCGGTCGGCCGAGACACCTTCGCGTGGCGCTTTCGGCGTCCGCTGGGCGAGCGCGTTCAGCTGGAGTCAGACAGGCTAAGCTTCGACCTGGAGGCCGGCGAGCGTCGCTATCTGCTGGCGGCGGGTCTGGCGGATGATGCGGCGGCGCCCCCGGAGGCCACCCTGTTCGACGTGCCGGCGGGTGGCATCGTCCGGATCGACGCCATCGCGGGGGCGGAAGGTCTGCCGCCAGAGTGCCAGCTGTGGGTCCAGTATTTCGACGCCGCCGGCGTGGCGCTGGACCGACGCAAGTCCGGGTTTCACGCCGCGCGCCCCTATGCGCGGTTCCCGGCCCCGGCCCAGGGCGCCCGCGCCTCGCTGATCCTGCAACTGGGGGGCCAGGGCCGGGTCGAGGCTCTGACCCTGGGTGTCGAAACAGTCGCGGTCGGCAGCGTGGCGCGGATGATCCGGGCGCTGAAACGCGAGGACTTCCCCGCCGCGCGCGAGGCGGCTCGGGAGGCGGAGATCATTCAGCCGCGTGACCCACGCCTGCCGCGACTGCGCGCGCGGCTGGCGTGGCAGGAGCGCGATTTCAATCAGGCCGCCGACCTGTATCTGGCGCTGGAAGCGCGCCGCGGACTGCGTGGCGACGATCCACGCCGGTTGGTCAGCGCCCTGCGGCGGTCCGGTCGGCTCGAAGACGGCGAGGCCGCGTTCAGTCGGTTGTTCGAGGCTGACACCACTCATCTCGGCGCGCTGACCGAATGGGCGCGGCTGGCCGAGCAGCGACTGGATCTGGAACAGGCGGCCGAACGATGGACGGCGGTGCTGCGGCGCACGGAGGCGACCAGCGCCGCCGAACGCCTGGCCTCCGTGCTCGACCGCCGCGGCTATCGGACCGAGGCGGAGCGGGTGCTGACCGCCTTCGCGGAAAGCCATCCGCGAAACATCGTGATCCGCACCCGTCTGGCCGAACGCCTGCGCCAAGAGGGGCGGTTCGGCGACGCCGCCCCGCACCTGCGGCGGCTGGTGGAACTGACGACGGGTGAGGACAAGGAGCGCTGGCGACGGCTGGCGGCGGAGACCGGGCTGGCGGCCTATGAGCTCGGATCTATGGCGAGCGGATGGTCCGAAGGACAGACCAGCACCCGCGCGGCGGAGCGGGCGCGGCGTCGAGTGGATCACTGGCTGCGCTATGCCGACAAGGGCCTCGACGAGCGAGCGACCGCCGAACTCAGGCTGATCGGGTCGAACAGCGAGGATGCGGAGGCGGCGGTTCAGGCGGCGTGGGCGCTTGCGGGCCTGGCGCTGGCGCAGGGGCCTCAGGGCTGGCCCGAGGCTCTGACGCATCTGGAGGCGATCCAGGCGCGAGGGGCGACGCGGCCGGGGCTGGAGCCCCTCAAGGTGCGGCTGCTGACCGACATGGGCCGGCTCGACGAGGCCCGGGCCGCGCTGGAGGCGGCGCCGATGTCGTCGGCCAATCTGACGCTGGCCGAGGCCAATCTCCTGCATGCGCGGCGCGCGTCGGACCAGGACCGTCTGGTCGTCATCAATCGGCTGTTCTCACCCTACGATCTGGCGTCGCTGCGGGTGGTCGAGGGCGGGCCGCTGGACCTGGATCACATCGACGCGGACGCGCCGGCGGCCGCGGGCGGACCGCTGGTGTCGGTGATCATGCCGGTGTGGAACGCCGAGGCGACGCTGGAGACCGCGATCCGCTCGATCCAGCGCCAGAGCTGGCTGGACTGGGAGTTGCTGGTCGTCGATGACGCCTCACCCGACGGCAGCTGGGCGGTGGCCGAACGGCTGGCCGAGAGCGAGCCGCGCATCCGCTTGCTGCGGAACGCCGCGAACGGCGGCCCATACGTCAGCCGAAATCATGGGCTGGCGGAGGCGCGCGGCGTGTTCGTGACCTGTCACGACTCGGACGACTGGGCTCATCCGCAGCGGCTGGAGCGGCAAGTGGCGGCGCTGCTGGATCAGCCCGAGGCGATCGGAAACATGAGCCGCTGCGTGACGGCTACCCCCGATCTGCGCTTCGCCAGCCGGTCGGGGGGCGTGAGCGGCTTCCGCTGGAATTTCTCCTCGGTGCTATTCCGGCGCCAGCAGGCGTTGGAGGCCGTCGGCTTCTGGGACGAGGCGCGGTTCGGGGCGGACGGTGAGTATGTGGCGCGGCTGCGCCGGCGGTTCGGGCGCGAGACTATCGCCAAGCTGGATGCCGGGCCGCTGGCCATCGTGCGCCAGTCGGCCACCAGCCTGACCGGGCACGCGACCCTGGGTCTGGCCGCGCGGGGCCAGTCGGCGCGCACCGCCTACCGAACGCAATTCGAGGCCTGGCACCGGCGTGACGACCATGATGGCCGCATGGAGCGCGGGGCCGGCTCAAGGTTCCCTCGCCCGGCGGTGGTGCGCGGGCGGGCGGCGCCGGAACGCCTGGACGTCGTGCTGGCGTCCGACTTTCGACTGTCGGGCGGCACGACAGCATCGAACGTTCAGGAGATCGTGGCCCAGGCGCGGGCCGGGCTAAGCACCGGCCTGATCCAGCTGGACTCGCCGATCCTGCGCGCCAGGACGCCGATCTCGGACAAGATTCTCGATCTGATCGACTACGAGGGGGTGCATCTGCTGACCTCGGAGCAGGCGGTCGAGGCCGGCACCCTGATCGTGCGCTGGCCGCCGGCGGCCGCCAATTTCAACAGCGCCGTGGCGCGGGTGACGGCGGGATCGACCTCGGTGATCGTCAACCAGACGCCGTGGCGGGGGCTGATCGGCGGGGAACTGATCTATGAACCCGCCGAGGTGGATGCGGTGGTTCAGCGGATGTTCGGCGCGCGGCCGGTGTGGCGACCCATCGGTCCGGCGGTGCGGGGCGCCATGCTGCCCTATGCCGCCCAGGTCGACCTAGCGTCCGAGGACTGGATCAATGTGGTCGATCTGTCCGGTTGGGCCGGGCAGGCGCGGCGACCGAGCGGTAACCAGCCGCCGGTGATCGGCCGTCACGGGCGGGACTTTCCGGGCAAGTGGCCGATGGACCCGGCGCAGCTACTGGCCGCCTATCCCGACGACGGGTCGTTGCGGGTCAGCATCCTGGGCGGGGCCGAGGTAGCGGAGGCGGTCATCGGCCGGCGACCCGCGGGGTGGCAGGTCCATCCCTTCGACTCGATCGGCGTGGCCGACTATCTCGCGGGGCTGGATGTGTTCGTCTATTTCCCCGATCCGACGCTGGAGGAGGCGTTCGGGCGCGCGATCCTTGAGGCCATGGCGGCGGGCGTGCCGACCATCCTACCGGAACGCTTCCAGCCCGTGTTCGGCGACGCCAGCCTCTATGGGCGAGCCGAGGATGTCAGGGGGATGGTCGAGTCCCTGACGGCGGATGCCGATCGTTACGAGGCGCGCAGCCGCGCGGGGCTGGCGTTCGCGGTCTCCTATGGCCATCCCGTCCACATTGAGCGACTGAAAGCCTTGGGCGTGACCGCCTAGCAGTCGCGGCCGCGCCGTTGAGCTTCTTCACACCGGCGCTGTTCGCGCTCCCAGGCGCGCTGCTCTCGCTCACGCTTGAGTTTGGTTTCTTCGTCGGAGGTGGTCACGGCGTCGACACCGGCGCCCAGCACCGCGCCGGTCGCCTTGACCCCGGTGCCGACCACCGCGCCGGTGACGCCGACCGCCGTCCCCACCAGGCAGCCCTGAAGCAGCAGGCAAGCGCCGATCGCGGCTGTCAGAGCAAGAAGGCGGGCAGGGCGCATGGCGGGGTCCGGTGTGGGGAATCACCCGAGCCTGGGCGAGGAGTGCGGCCGGGGCAAGGCGGTTCAGACCGGCCGGACCAGCACGATCTTCTTCTTGCCGGCGGCCAGCTTTATTACTCCGTTGCGCACGTCTTCCTCGACCAGGTTCTGCGCGCCATCGGTCACGGCCGTGTCGTTCAGCTTCAGCCCGCCGCCTTGCGCCAGACGGCGCGCCTCGCCGTTGGAGGCGGTCAGGCCGGCGCGGGTGGCGACGGCGGCGATCATCGCCCCGATCACCTCACCACGCGGCAGCTCGACGGTCGGCAGGTCGGACGACACTTGACCCTGCTCGAACGCCTTCTCCGCCGCGGCGCGCGCCTTGGTGGCCTCTTCCGCGCCGTGCAGCATGGTGGTGGCCGCGTCGGCCAGGGCCTTCTTGGCGTCGTTGATGGCCGCGCCCTCGAGCGCCTCCAACGCCGCGATCTCGTCCAGCGACAGGTCGGTGAACAGGCGCAGGAACCGGCCCACGTCGGCGTCGTCGACGTTCCGCCAGAACTGCCAGTAGTCGTAGGGGCTGAGCTGGTCTGCGTTCAGCCAGATGGCGCCCTGGGCCGTCTTGCCCATCTTGCCGCCGGAGGCGGTGGTCAGCAGCGGCGTGGTCAGGCCGAAGGCGGCCTTCTGATCCACCCGGCGCACCAGATCGACGCCGGAGGTGATGTTCCCCCACTGGTCCGACCCGCCCATCTGCAGGGTCACGTTCAGCCGGCGGTTCAGCTCCAGGAAGTCCACGGACTGCATCAGCATGTAGTTGAACTCCAGGAAGGTCATCGGCTGCTCGCGCTCAAGGCGCAGCTTGACCGAGTCGAAGCTCAGCATGCGGTTGACGGTGAAATGGGTCCCATAGTCGCGCAGGAACTGGACATAGCCGTAGGTCGACAGCCAGTCGTCGTTGTCGATCATGACGGCGTCGGTCGGTCCATCGCCGAAGGTCAGGAACGTCTCGAACACCGTGCGGATCGAGGCGATGTTTGAGGCGATGTCGGCGTCGGTCAGCTGGGGCCGCGAGGCGTCCTTGCCGGTCGGGTCGCCGACCTTGGTGGTGCCGCCGCCCATGACCACGATGGGGCGATGGCCGGCCTGCTGCAGCCGGCGCAGCATCATGATCTGGATCAGGCTGCCGACATGCAGGCTGGGCGCCGTGGCGTCGAAGCCGATGTAGCCGGTGACCACGCCCGCGACGGCCGCCGCGTCCAGCTCGGCCGGATGGGTCATCTGATGGATATAGCCGCGCGCCTGAAGCGTCTTGAGGAAGTCGGAGGCGAAGGCGGGCTGGTCGGTCATCGGATCGGCGTGGCTGGCGGGACGGGGAGGCGGCGTGTAGCACGGGCTGATCCATGCGGCGAAGGGGGACGAACGCATGACGGACATCAAGCGCGACTGCCGGATCATTGCGGAGGAGCTTCTGATGGGTGACGCCCGGATGGTTGGGAAGGTCATGTTCCTCCAAGACGGTGTTTCTCTGGAGTTCGCGTCAGAAGAGATCGACCGGGTTCGGCAGATCGCCCTTGCGGAGTTCGGTTCCTGGGCGATTGACGACCACGGCCCAAGCGCCACGGTCCGTATTGCCGGAGAGCCATTCGCCGCCGTGAACGAATGGGGCGACGCCTGCCTGATCTCCACGTCGGAAGATGGGAAGCACCTTCTGCTTCGTCTGGTTCGCGCCCTGAACCATGGGGCGACGGTATGCGCTCTCAAGGCATTCGGAGGGCCTCTTGCGCTGAAGCTCACCGCCATGACCGAGCGGCGCGGCGACCGCCTGTGGCTGCGGTTCGTGGCCGAGGGCGATGTCGACGGCATCGCCTGGCCTACCCCGGCCAATCCCGCCCGACGCGACGGTCTGTGGGAGCACACCTGTTTCGAGGCCTTCGTGCTGACCGACGACGGCTATCGGGAATTCAACCTGTCGCCATCCAGGCAGTGGGCCAGCTACCGCTTCGACAGCTACCGCGAGGGCATGGTCCAGGCCGCCGAGACCGTTACAATCGACGGTCTGGACGGCGCCTCGGACCTGATGGCGCTGGAGGGCTGGATCGATCTGCCTGCCGGCGCTGCCCGCCTGGGCCTGTCAGCGGTAATCGAGATGAAGGACGGCTCGAAATCGTATTGGGCGCTGGCCCATCCGTCCGATAAGCCGGACTTTCACCATCGCGACTCGTTCGTCCTCGATCTGCCCCCGGAGCATCCATGAAGTTCGGCATCGACCGCCTGCTGACCGAACCCGAACTGCGGCGGGCGCTGGAGGGGCGGCGGGTGGCGCTGCTGGGGCATCCGGCCTCGGTCACCGGCGACCTGACCCATTCGATGGATGCGCTGGCGGCCTGTCCTGACATCCGCCTGACCGCCGCCTTCGGGCCGCAGCACGGCATGAAGGGCGACCTTCAGGACAATATGATGGAGAGCCCGGACGAAACCGACGCGGTCCACGGCATCCCCGTCTTCAGCCTGTACGGCGAGGTCCGGCGACCGCGCGGTCAGTGGATGGGGACGTTCGACGTGCTGCTGGTCGACCTGCAGGACGTGGGGTGCCGCATCTACACCTTCGTGACGACCCTGCTCTATGTGCTGGAAGCGGCCGCCCAGCACGGCAAGGAGGTCTGGGTGCTGGACCGGCCCAACCCGGCCGGGCGGCCGATCGAGGGCCTGATCCTTTTGCCCGGCCAGGAGAGCTTCGTGGGCGCCGGGCCGATGCCGATGCGGCACGGCATGACCCTGGGCGAGATGGGGCAGTGGTTCATCCATCACTTCAAGATCGACGTGGATTACCGAGTGATCACGATGGAAGGCTGGCGGCCGGATGAAGCGCCCGGCTTTGGCTGGCCGTTGCTGGAGCGGCCGTGGATCAACCCCAGCCCCAATGCGCCCAACGTCAGCATGGCCCGCGCCTATGCCGGCACGGTGATGCTGGAGGGCACGACCCTGTCCGAGGGGCGCGGCACCACCCGCCCGCTGGAACTGTTCGGCGCGCCGGACATCGACGCCCGCAAGGTGATCGCCGAGATGCGGGCGCTGGCGCCGCAGTGGCTGGACGGCTGCGTGCTGCGCGACCTGTGGTTCCAGCCGACCTTCCACAAGCATGCGGGCCAGCTGTGCAACGGCGTGCAGATCCACTGCGAGGGACCGGCCTACGATCACGACAGCTTCAGGCCGTGGCGGGTGCAGGCCCTGGCCTTCAAGGCGATCCGCCGGCTGTATCCCGACTATCCGCTGTGGCGCGATTTTCCTTACGAATACGCTTTCGGCCGTCTCGCCATCGACGTCATCAACGGCGGTCCGGGTCTGCGGGAATGGGTCGATGATGCGGGCGCCGAGGCCAGTGATCTGGATGCGCTGACAGTGCCGGACGAGACGGCATGGCTGGAGGAGCGGCGAGCTCACCTGCTGTACTGAGGCTTTCTCTCCCCCTCGGGGGAGGGTGGTCGCGAAGCGACCGGGTGGGGGCGCTCAGGAATCGTCCGCCTCCGGCGCAAGCGATCTTCGGCCCCTCCCACCCGTCGTCGCTTCGCGTCGACTGCCCTCCCCTGACGGGGAGGGAGAGGTCAGCCCACATCGCGCTCCAGCGCGCGCCGGACATCCCCGTCCACGTCGATCTGCTGGCCGAAGTGCTGGACCATGACGGTGAGCGCCGTGCGGGTGGTGGGGTTCATCCAGCCGATCGTGCCCGCCGCGCCGCCCCAGCCGTATTCCCCGGAAGGCTCCTTGACCGAGCCGCCGAAGCCGAAGCGGAAGGCGCCGTTCTCGGGCTCCACGCCCTCGGGCAGGATGTCGGTCCGGATCAGCCGGGCGGTATCTGGCGCCATCACCCGCACCGATCCGGCGCGGCCGTCGTCCAGCAGGGTGGTGAGGAAGGCCAGGTAATCGCTGGCCGTCGAGATCAGGCCGGCCCCGCCCGCGAACAGGGAGACGGGTTCGGCATAGGCGCTGTTGGTGCGGTCGTCGCGGACGACCCGCTGACCGCCGGAATAGTCGTAGAGCGCCATCAGCCGGGCCTGATCGGCGCGGCTGATCCTCCACAGGGTGTCGCGCATGCCGATGGGGTCGAAAAGGCGGCGCTGCAGGAAGTCGGGGAAGCTCATCCCTGAGGCGCGCTGGATGACCAGGCCAAGCAGGTCCAGGCCGATGGAATAGTGATATTCCGTACCCGGATCGAAGCGCAGCGGGATTTCGCCCAGCCGGCGGCCGAATTCGTCCAGGTCGTGGACCTTGGGACCGTCGATGGGCTTTTCGGCCAGGCTGTAGCCGGTGACGGGGAAAATGCCCGCGCGGCGGTAGGCGTCGGCGATCGGTCCGTCGAAGAAGTGATAGGTCAGGCCCGCCGTGTGGGTCAGCAAATGGCGTACCGTCATGGGCGAGGCGGGCGCGCGGCCATCCAGCCCGCGATCCGGGTTCCGCGCCACCTCGACCCGGCCCATCTCGGGAACCAGATCGGCGACCGGCGTGTCGAGAGCCAGCCGCCCATCCTCGATCAGCAGCGCCGCGCCCACCCCGGTGATCGGTTTGGTCATGGAGTAGATGCGGAACAGGGTGTTGCGGTCGACCAGGGCCGTGGAGGCGTCGTAGTCCAGCCGCCCGGCGTGGAGATAGGCCTCGGGCGCGTCGCCATGCCTCAGGCCGATGGCCGCTCCCGACAGCCGACCGTCGGCGACCCAGCCGTTCAGCACGCCCTGAAGAGCAGGATAGCGCAGCGCGGCCTGCGGTCCGTCCAGCCATCGTCCCTGACCGGCGGCGCACCCGACGAGCGCCAGCGCGCCCGCTCCGAACAGAAGACCCCGACGGCTGGGGGAGATGGCGAGGGCGCTCATAGGGATGCTCCGATAATGCGGTTCGCACGCTGGCGCCGGGCGCTGGCGATGTCGAGCGGGAGTCGGTAGGCAGTGATCAACCCGCCACTTCTTCGGAGCCCCTCTTATGTTCGACCTTTCCGGCAAGACCGCCCTTGTGACCGGCGCGACCGGCGGTATCGGTGGGGCGGTGGCCCGCGCCCTTCATGCTCAGGGCGCCAATGTGGTGCTGTCCGGCACGCGCGAGGCGGTGCTGGCCGATCTGGCGGGCGAGTTGGGTGAGCGGGCTTTCGCCGCCGCCGCCAATCTGTCGGACGCCGAATCGGTGGACGGCCTGGTCGGACGGGCCGAGGAGGCCGCCGGGGCGCCTCTGGACATCCTGGTCGCCAATGCCGGCATCACGAAAGATGGATTGCTGATGCGGATGAAGGACGAGGACTGGGAGCAGGTGATCCGCATCAATCTGGAGAGCTATTTCCGCCTGTCCCGCTCAGCCATGAAGGGGATGATGAAGCGCCGCTCCGGGCGGATCATCGGCGTGACCTCGGTGGTTGGCGTGACCGGCAATCCGGGACAGACCAACTATTCGGCCTCCAAGGCCGGCATGATCGGCTTCTCCAAATCGCTGGCGCAGGAGGTTGGCAGCCGGGGCATCACGGTCAACTGCATCGCGCCGGGCTTCATCGCCTCGCCCATGACCGACGCCCTGAACGAGGCCCAGAAGGACGCCATCCTGAGCAAGATTCCCTCGGGCCGCCTGGGCACGGGCGACGAGATCGCGGCGGCCGCCGTCTATCTGTCGTCGGACGAGGCGGCCTATGTCACTGGCCAGACCCTGCATGTGAACGGCGGCATGGCGATGATCTGAGGCGGCGGAGGTCGCTTCCGCGCCCAAATCATCAATCCGTGTGACGCCTCTTTTCCCCCGCCACGTCTGTGCTAGAGGGAGCGCGACGCAACCGGGGCTTGGCAAGGCCGTTCCGATTGCGACACTATCAGAAGGCCCCTCGGGCTATCAGAAGGCAGGAAACCAATGTCCGACACGCTCGAACGCGTCCGCAAGATCGTCATCGACCACCTGGACGCCGATCCGGACAAGGTCACGGAAAAGGCCAGCTTCATCGACGACCTGGGCGCCGACTCGCTCGACAACGTCGAACTGGTCATGGCCTTCGAGGAAGAATTCGACATCGAGATCCCGGATGACGCCGCCGAGCACATCCAGACCGTCGGCGACGCCGTGAAGTTCATCGACGAGAAGACCGCCGGCTGATTTCGGCAGTCCGAACGGATTTTCGACGGCCGCCGGGCGCACCGGCGGCCGTTGTTCGTTTTGGCCCGAAACCTAGCGGCGGCCTGAAACCGCCCCTATTGTCCGCCCGCGATTCACAGTGAAGGAGCGCCCCGACATGCGTCGTGTCGTCGTCACCGGCCTAGGCCTTCTGACCCCGCTAGGCTGGGGCGTGGAGCACAGCTGGAAGGGCATTCTGGAGGGCCGCTCAGGCATCGGGCCGATCACGTCCTTCGACACAGAGGGCTATGGCTGCACCATCGCCGGCGAGATTCCGTCGGTGGACGGACGGGGCGGCGGCGCCCCCGACACGCCGGGCGTGTTCGACCATGAGAAGGTGATGTCGCCCAAGGACAGGAAGCGGGTGGACGACTTCATCGTCTACGCCATCGCCGCGGCGGACGAAGCCCTGGCCGACGCCGGCTGGAAGCCCGAGAGTGACGAGGATCGGGAGCGGACCGGGGTGATGGTCGGCTCCGGCATCGGCGGCCTGGGTCCCATCGCCGACACCGCCATCATCCTGAAGGAACAGGGCCCGCGCCGGGTCAGCCCCTTCTTCATCCCCTCTGCCCTGATCAACCTGACTTCGGGCCAGATTTCGATCCGTCACGGCCTGAAGGGGCCCAATCACTCGGTCGTCACCGCCTGCGCCACCGGTGCCCACGCCATCGGCGATGCAGCCCGGATGATCGCGCTGGACGACGCCGACGTCATGGTCGCGGGTGGGGCGGAGAGCTCCATCGTCCCGATCGGCATCGCCGGTTTCCTGGCCTGCAAGGCGCTGTGCACCGCCTACAACGACACGCCGGAGAAGGCGTCGCGGCCCTACGATCGTGGCCACGCGGGCTTCGTCATGGGTGAGGGCGCCGGTATCATGGTGCTGGAGGAGTACGAGCACGCCAAGGCGCGGGGGGCGAAGATCTACGCCGAGGTCGTCGGCTACGGCATGAGCGGCGACGCCTATCACATCACGGCCCCGGCCGAGGACGGCGACGGCGGCCTCCGGGCTATGAAGGCGGCCCTGAAGCGCGCTGGGCTGGAGCCGTCGGACCTGGACTACGTCAACGCCCACGGCACCTCGACCATGGCCGACTGGATCGAGCTGAAGGCCATTGAGCGGCTGGTCGGGGATCATGCCAGGGATCTGGCTGTCTCCTCGACCAAGTCGATGACGGGGCACCTGCTGGGCGCCGCCGGGGCGATCGAGAGCATCTTCTCCGTCCTGGCCATCCGCGACCAGATGGCGCCGCCGACGATCAATCTGGACGACCCCGAGCACGAGACGGCGATCGACCTGGTCCCACACAAGGGCAAGGCCAAGGCGATCGAGGTGGCGATGTCCAACAGCTTCGGCTTCGGCGGCACCAATGCCTCCGTCATTTTCAAGCGGGTCGCATGAGGCCGTTCTGGCGGCGGGACCGCGTCGAGCGCGGACGTGGGCCTGCGGGCTGGCTGCTGGGCGCGACCGCGACGGTCAGCGTCTTCCTCATCGTGGCGCTGGCGTCGCTGTGGATCGTCTATTGGGGGCCGGGACCGAGCGCCCGGGACGGAGATCAGACCATTGTCGTGCTGCCATCTGGCGCGGGCGTGGACGCCATTGGCGTGCGACTGCACCAGGCGGGGGTGATCCGTTCCACCGACCTGTTCAAGGCCGCCGTCGCCCTGACCGGCGCGGATCGGCGCATCCGGGCGGGCGAATATGAAATTCCGGACCGGGCATCGCTTTCCGGAGTCATCGACATGCTCGTCAACGGCCGGGTGGTGCGTCACTTCGTGACCATTCCGGAGGGCTGGTCCTCGGCCCAGGCGGTCGACATTCTCAACGACGAGCCGGTGCTGACCGGCGAGGTGGCCGACATTCCCGAGGAAGGCTCACTGTGGCCCGAAACCTATGAGGTCACGCGGGGTGAAACGCGCGCCTCGGTGATCCGCCGGATGCAGCAGGCCCAGGAGGAGAACCTTGCCGAGCTCTGGGCGACCGCGCGAGGTCCGCGCAGCGTGGTCCGCACGCCGGAGGAGGCGCTGATCCTGGCCTCGATCGTCGAGAAGGAAACCGGGGTTCAGGCCGAGCGGCCGCGCGTCGCCGCCGTCTTTTCCAACCGGATCCGTCAGGGCATGCGGCTGGAGAGCGATCCGACCGTGGTCTATGGCGTCAGTCAGGGTCGGCCGCTGGGACGGGGCCTGCGTTTGTCGGAACTACAGGCCGACACGCCCTGGAACACCTATCTGAACGGCGGCCTGCCGCCGACGCCGATCGCCAATCCGGGCCGCGAGGCGATCGAGGCAGTTCTGAATCCGCCAGCCTCGAACGAGTTCTTCTTCGTCGCCGACGGGACGGGCGGGCACGTCTTCGCGCGCACGTTCGACGAACATCTCGTCAATGTCGCGCGCTGGCGCCAGATCGAGGCCGAGCGTCGTGCAGCAGGGTCAGGCACCGAGGGCGCCGCGCCGCCGGCTGGGCTGCCGGGCGGGCCCGAGTCGGTCGACGAGACGGCCGGCCCAGTTCCCTCGGTGGAGAATACCGGACGTGCCAGAATCACCCTGATCGAGCCCGGAGAATGACGGCGCTTTCGGGCATGACGGGCTTTGGGCGGGCCGAGGGCGCGGCGGGCGACTGGAGCTGGACGGTCGAGGCGCGCTCGGTGAACGGCCGATCGCTGGAGGTGCGGTTCCGGGGACCGCCCGGCTTTGACGCTCTCGAGAAAGCCGCCCGCGACGCCGCCCAGGCGCGTTTCGCGCGGGGCCAACTGACCGTAGGGGTTCAGGCCAGGCGCACGGCTGGCCAGGGCGCCCTGGCGATCAATCGCGCGGCGTTGGATCAGTATCTGGCGTTGGCCAGGGAGCTGGAGGCTTCGGGCGCGACGCCGGCCAGCGCTCACGGCCTGTTGTCGTTGAGGGGCGTGGTCGAGGTCGCCGAGGAGGCCGACGACGCCGAGGCTTTGGCAGCCGTGCAAAGCGCGATCGCCGCCGACATCGCCGCCGCGCTGGACGCGCTGAAGGCGGCGCGGGAGGGCGAGGGGGCCGCGCTCCGGCCCGTCATCCTCGGCTTCATCGACCGGATCGAGACCCTGGTCGGCCAAGCCGAGACCGAAGCGGCGTCTCAGACCGACACCATCCGCGAGCGCTTCACCCGTCGCATGCGAGAGCTGGCGCCGGAAGCCGACGGGCTTGAGGACCGCATCGTCACCGAGGCGGCGTCCCTGGCCGTGCGCGCCGACGTGCGCGAGGAGATCGACCGGCTGAGGGCTCATATCGCCGCCGCCCGTGCCCTGATTTCCGCGCCTCCCGCCGGTCGTAAGCTGGACTTTCTGATGCAGGAGTTCATGAGGGAGGCGAACACCCTGTGCTCCAAGTCCGCGACCACGGCTCTGACCGCCGTGGGCCTTGAGCTGAAGGCCACCATCGAACAGTTGCGCGAACAGATTCAGAATGTCGAATGACCGCACGCCCCGCCGGGGCGTCCTCCTGATCGTCGCCAGCCCGTCGGGGGCCGGCAAGACTTCGCTGTGCCGTCGGCTGATGGCCGACCACGGGGGGCTTGAACTGTCCGTGTCGATGACCACGCGTCCGATCCGTCCGGGCGAAGTGGCCGACCGCGACTATCATTTCGTCGACGACGCCGAGTTCGACCGACTGGTGGAGGCCGACGCCTTCCTGGAGTGGGCCAATGTCCACGGCGCGCGCTACGGTTCTCCGCGCGCCCCCATCGACCGGGCTCTGGCCGAAGGTCGCGACGTGCTGTTCGACATCGACTGGCAGGGCGCCCGCGACATCGCCGAAAAATGCCCGGGTGACGCGGTGCGGGTGTTCATCCTGCCGCCCAGTCTGGCCGAGCTCCGTCGCCGTCTGGTGACTCGGTCCCAGGACGCCGAGGAGGTGATCGAGCGGCGGATCCGCAACGCCAAGACCGAGATCGAACACTGCGGCGACTTTGACTACATCTTCGTCAACGACGATTTCGACCGCAGCTATGCCGAACTCGCTCACATCTATCACGCCGAGCGCAGCACTAGGGCCCGCAATATCTGGGTCGATCCTTACCGCGAAGCATTGTTGGCCGAGAAGGTCTAGCCGCCCCTCGCCATTCCGGGCCCGGACCCCCATAGTCAGACTTGGATACGGGGGCGACAATGGCGGAAGCGGGCGCGACAATCGGATTGGCGCAGGTCGCTGCCCTGCTGGGCGCCGGCGTTATCGCCGCGCCGGTGTTCCGCAAGCTGGGGCTTGGCTCTGTGCTCGGCTATCTGGCGGCGGGCGTGATCATCGGGCCGTTCGGTCTGAGGCTGTTCTCCGAACCCGAGACCATCCTGCACGTCGCCGAGTTCGGCGTGGTCATCTTTCTTTTCATTATCGGTCTGGAGATGCGGCCGCATCGGCTGTGGAGCCTGAGGCGCGAGATCTTCGGCCTGGGCGCGGCTCAGGTGATGACTTGCGGCCTGTTGCTGACCCTTGTGGCCATGGCGGCGGGCGTGTCGGCGCCCGTAGCCTTTATCGGCGCGATGGGTTTCGTGCTCAGTTCCACCGCCGTGATCATGCAGACGCTGGAGGAGCGTGGTGAGCGCGGCAGCCCGGCGGGCCAGAGGGCGGTGTCGATCCTGCTGCTGGAAGACCTGGCCATCGTGCCGCTGCTGTCGATCGTGGCCATACTGGCCAGCGTCATGGGCACGGCCGGCGAGACGGCGCCGCCGTGGTGGCAGTCCGTGGGCCTGGCGGTGGCGGTGCTGGTCGCGGTGCTGATCGCCGGCCGCTACGTCTCCAACCCAGTGTTCCGCTTCCTGGCCAAGAACGGCGGGCGCGAGACCATGACGGCCGCGGCCCTGCTGGTGGTGGTGCTGGCGGCCTGGGCCATGGACATGGGCGGGCTGTCGATGGCCATGGGCGCCTTCCTGGCCGGGGTGCTGCTGTCGGACTCGACCTTTCGGCATCAGCTGGAGGCCGATGTCGAGCCGTTCCGGGCGATCCTGCTGGGCCTGTTCTTCCTGTCGGTGGGCATGTCGCTGGATCTTGGCGTGGTTGTCGCCGACTGGCGCGTGGTGCTGGCGGGTCTGCTGGCCTTCATGGTGGTCAAGGGCCTGGGCATCTACGGCATCGCCCGGCTGTTCAAGGCCGGCCATCGCGAGGCGCTGGAGCGCAGCGTGCTTTTCGCCCAGGGCGGCGAGTTCGCCTTCGTGCTCTACGCTGCCGCCCTGACCGCCGGGGTGTTCGACGCCCGGGCCGGGTCGGTGATGAGCGCGATCGTCATCCTGTCCATGGCTTTGACCCCGCTGACCATGATCGTCATGCAACGGTTCCTGCCGGCCGAGGAGCCCGATGTGGACGGCGTGGTGGACGTGGAGCGGGCGGACGGCCTGAGGGGCGAGGTGCTGATCATCGGCTTCGGCCGGTTCGCCCAGGTGGTGTCCCAGCCGCTGCTGGCCCGCGATGTCGAGGTCTCCATCATCGAGAACGACGTGGACATGATCCAGGCGGCGGCCCAGTTCGGGTTCAAGGTCTATTACGGCGACGGCTCGCGGCTGGACGTGCTGCACGCCTCCGGCGCGGGGTCGGTGGAGGCGGTGCTGGTCTGCGTCGACAAGCCCGAGGTCGCCGACCGGATCGTCGAGCTGATGAAGGCCGAGTTCCCACTGACCAAGGTGTTTGCCAGGGCCTTCGATCGGGGCCACTCGATCCGGCTGATCGAGGCCGGCGTCGATTACCAGATCCGTGAGACGTTCGAATCGGCGCTGAAGTTCGGTGAGGCGGTGCTGATCGAACTGGGCGCTGATGAAGAGCGGGCCCGCGACACCATCGAGGATGTCCGCCGCCGCGACGCGGCGCGTCTGGACCTGCAGTTGACCGGCGGCCTGACGGCGGGTCGACAGCTGATGCGCGGCAACATGGTCACGCCGCAGCCCGCGCCATATGTGACGCCGCGTCGTCAGGGCGTTGTGGTTACGGAAGAGGCGGACTGAGGACGCACCTGCGTCAGGCCGCCGCGGCGACTGTTCTTGCGAAACATTCTCAACGTCTGTAGGCGTGGCGGACCAACAGTGGAGCTGAGCCCATGATCCGTCGTCCGAACCCGTCCCTGTTCGTCGCCCTGGCGGCCCTCGTCGTCGCCGCCTGCGGTCAGCAGGGCGAGGCCACCGACGCCGCGCCCGCGGCCGGGGAGGGAGGCGAGGTCAATCTCTATACGGCCCGTCACTACGACGCAGACCTGCGCCTGTACGAGATGTTCGAGGAGCAGACCGGCATCCGCATCAACCGGATCGAGGGCAACGCCGACCAGCTGATCGCGCGCATGGAGGCCGAGGGGGACAACAGCCCCGCCGACGTATTCGTGACCGCCGACGCGGGCGCGATGTGGCGCGCCCAGAACGCCGGCCTGCTGCAATCGACCAGCTCCGAGACCCTGAACAGCCGCATCCCCGCGAACCTGCGGGCGCCGGGCGGCGAATGGTACGGCTTCTCGCGTCGCGCGCGCGTGGTGGCCTATGATTCGACCAAGGTGCAGCCCGAGGAGGTCGATACCTATGAGGAACTGGCCTCGCCGCGCTTCCGCGGCCGGTTGTGCGTCCGCTCGGGCGACAACGTCTACAACCTGTCGCTGGTGGGCGCCCTGATCGAGGCCTGGGGCCCCGAGAAGACGCAACAGTGGGTGGAGGGGGTGGTCGCCAACCTGGCCCGCACGCCCGAAGGCGGCGACCGCGACCAGATCCGGGCCATCGCCGCAGGGGTGTGTGAGGTCGCCCTGACCAACAGCTATTACTATATCCGCCTGGCCAACGGGGACGACGCGGGTGATCGCGAGGTCACCGAGACGGTCAAGCTGGCCTTCCCGTCGCTGGACGGCCAGGGCTCGCATGTGAACATCTCGGGCGGCGGCGTGGCGGCCAATGCGCCGAACCGCGACAACGCCGTGCGCCTGCTGGAATTCCTGTCGTCGCCGGAGGCACAGACCCTGGTGTCGCAGTATAATAACGAGTTCCCGGCCAGTCCCGACGTGGCCGCGCCAGCCCCGGTCGACGCCTACGCCGACTTCACGGCCCATCCGATGTCGGTGGCGGTCTATGGTCAGAACCAAGCCCAGGCCCAGTCGATGATCAGCGCGGCGGGCTGGCGATAACGGCGACCGACGCCACGAACAGGAAGGAGGCCCGCCTGGTCGCGAGACGGGGCGGGCCTTCGCCATTGCGGCTGCTGGCCCTGCTGGCGGCGGCGACGGCGCTGCTGCCTCTGGTCGGGGTGGTGATCGCGGCCCTGTCGGGACCGGGCGCGGACATCGCCGCGCGGGACGTGGCCCGCTACGCCCTGACCTCGGCTGTGCTGGCGGCGCTGGTGGCGTTGGTCACCGCCGTCGTGGGATCGGTCGCGGCGTGGCTGGTGGTGATGCACCGGTTTCCGGGACGGGGGGTGTTCGCCTGGGCCCTGGCCCTGCCGCTGGCGGCCCCGGCCTTCGCCCTGGCCTATGCCTATGCCGACCTGCTGGACGTGGCCGGGCCGCTGAGATTCTGGATGCGGGACGCGCTGGGGTTCGATCTGGCGATCCAGATGCGATCCGTCCCCGGCGCGGTGCTGGTGCTGGGCTGCGCCTTCTACCCCTACGTCTATCTGGCCATGCGCGCCGCCCTGGTGAACCAGTCGGTCAGCGCCGTGGAGGCCGCGCGGATGCTTGGCGCCAGTCCGGCGCGCGCTGTGTGGCGCGTGGCAGTGCCGCTGGCTCGGCCGGCCTTGGCGGCGGGCGTGGCCCTGGCGGTGATGGAGACCCTGGCCGACTACGGCGCGGTGCAGTTCCTGGCGGTCCAGACCCTGACCACTGGTGTGGTGCGGGCCTGGTCGGTCTATGGCTCGACCGCCTCGGCGGCCCAGTTCGCCCTGCCGCTGATGGCGACGGCGGCCGTGCTGCTGTGGCTGGAGCGGTGGGGACGAAAGGGCCGGGGCTTCGAGACGACAGGCGCCCGCTGGCGGCCGCTGCCGGTGACGGACCTCAAGGGATGGCGCGCGGCCCTGGCGACGGGCTTCTGCGTCCTGCTGCTGACGGTCGCTTTGATCCTGCCGATGGGGTGGCTGCTGGTCAGTTCGATCGATGTCAGGCCGGAGTGGCCACGCCTGATCGAGGCCGGACGCAACACCCTGTTGATGGGCGTGACGGGCGCGGTGGTAACCGTGGCCTTGGCGACCCTGCTGGCCCTCGGAGCGGACAAGCTGCCGGTCACGGCGCGGGTGGCTGGGCTGGGCTATGCGACGCCGGGGGCGGTGATGGCGATCGGACTGCTGCTGCCCGCCGGTCTGGTCTGGAGCCTGATCCCCGGGGCGACGACGGGTCTGGGCGCCGGAGTGATCCTGCTGATTTACGCCTATGCCGCCCGACTGATGGCGGCGGCGGTCGAGCCGATCGAGGCCGGCCTGGCCAAGGTGACGCCGTCGATGGTGCGGTCGGCTCGGGCTCTGGGGCGCTCGGAACTGGGCGCTGCCTGGGCGGTGCGGCTGCCGCTGGCGCGGGGCGCGCTGCTCACGGCCGGTTTGATCGTACTGGTGGATGTGCTCAAGGAACTGCCCGCGACCCTGATCCTCAGGCCGTTCAACTTCGACACCCTGGCGGTCATGGCCTCCAACTACGCCCTGGACGAACGCCTGCCCCAGGCCGGATGGCCGTCGCTGATCATCGTCGGTCTGGCCCTGCCGGGCGTGATCTGGCTGACCCGCCGGGTGGCGGCTTCGCGGCCGGGGTCGGACGCATGACGGGCGAGGTGCTGACCGTGCGGGGGGCGACCCGTCGCTATGGCGGGCGGATGGCGGTGGAGGACGCGGACCTCACTCTGACGCCCGGTCGGATCACGGCGCTGCTCGGACCCTCGGGCTGTGGCAAGAGCACCCTGTTGCGCCAGATCGCCGGGCTTGAGCCGGTGGACGCCGGCTCGATCCATCTGGGCGACCGGCTGCTGTCGGAACCCGGGCGCCAGGTCGCGCCGCAGGACCGGGGCATCGGCTTGCTGTTCCAGGACTACGCCCTGTTTCCGCATCTGAGCGTGCTCGACAACGTCACCTTCGGCCTGCGCCATCTGCCGCGCGAGCGGCGACGCAAGCGGGCTCTGGCCGAGCTGGATCGGGTCCACCTGGCCGACCGCGCGGCGGCCTGGCCGCATCAGTTGTCGGGCGGTGAGCAGCAGCGCGTGGCCCTGGCCCGGGCTCTGGCGCGGGAGCCGGGCGTGATCCTGCTGGACGAACCGTTCTCGGGCCTCGACCGGCATCTGCGCGGCGAGGTGAGGGACCATCTGCTGACGGTGCTCAGGACCCAGGGCGCGGCGGTGCTGGTGGTCACCCACGACGCCGAGGACGCCCTGATGATGGCCGACGATCTGGCGCTGATGGACGGCGGGCGCATCCTGCAGACGGGGACGCCCGAGGCCTGCTACCGCGCCCCGGTCTCGGCGGTGGCGGCAGAACTGCTTGGGGAGATCCAGGTGCTGGAGGCGACGGTCGTCGATGGGGTGGCGGAGACGGCGTTCGGGCCCGTGCAGGCGCACGGCGTCCCTGAGGGTCTGGCGAGTGTCCTTGTCCGCTCCGACCAGCTGACGCCAGCGGCCGAGGGCGTCGAGGCGCGCGTGACGGGGGTGCGGTTTCTGGGGGCGGAGCATCAGGTGTCGGTGGCGCGCGGCGCGGCGCGGGCGCGGTTTCGAGCGACAGGGTCGCCGCCGACCGTGGGCGAGGTCATCACCGTCCGCCTGACGGTCGGGCGCGAGGCGGTGCTGGCGGCGAAACGCTGAGGACACGTCGCCGCGCCGGGTCCGCCGGGCTGGTCTTCGTGGGATCGGTGGTCGATAGATTGCGACCCGGCGACTCGGCCGGGCGATGAGAGACGGGGACGAGGATGCACGGACGATCGATGGGCGTGGCGACAACGGCGCTGATCCTGGCGGCGGGACTGGCGATGACCGGGCCGGTGCTGGCGCAGGACGCGGCCGCGCAGGCGGGGCCGGCCTATCAGGATGCACCCGCGCCGATCGACGCCATTCTGGACACCGACCCCACCCCAACGCCGAGCCTGAGCCCTGAACGCGAGAGGCTGGCGCTGTTCGATCGGTCGAACCTGCCGCCGATCTCGGAGCTGGCCGAGCCGATGCTCAAGCTGGCCGGCTATCGCATCAATCCGCGAAACAACGGGCCGGCCAACAGTCGGGTCAGCTGGCTGACCGGCATCAGCTTCCAGCCGGTCGCGGGCGGCGAGCCGCGTCGCGTCGCCCTGCCGGGGGGCGCGCGGTTGACGGCGCCGTCCTGGTCGCCGACGGGGGATCATGTCGCCTTCCTGATGGGGCAGGCGGACGGGCTGGAGCTGTGGGTCGCCGACGCCGCCTCGGGCGAGGCGCGGCGGCTGACGGATGCGCGGGTCAACGCCGCTTCGGGCTCGGGCTTTTCCTGGCTGCCTGACGGCTCCGGCCTGGTCGCCCGCATGACGCCGGAAGGCCGGGGCGCGGCGCCCGACGTCAGTCGGCCGCCGACCGGTCCGATCGTCGAGGAGACGGCCGGACGCGCCGCGCCGGTCCGGACCTATCAGGACCTGCTGTCGAACGCCGGGGACGAGGCCCTGTTCGACCACTATTTCACCAGCCAGCTAACCCTCTTACCGCTGAACGGCGCCGCGCGGCCGATCGGCGAACCGGGCGTGATCCTGGGCGTGTCGCCGTCGCCGGACGGCCGCTTCCTGCTGCAGACCCGGGCCAAGCGGCCGTACAGCTATGTGGTGCCCGCCGCCCTGTTCCCGTCCGAGGTGACGGTCACCGATCTGAATGGCCAGGTGGTGCATCAGGTCGCCGACCTGCCGTTGCGCGACAACATTCCGCCGCCGTTTGACTCGGTGGCCACCGGCCCGCGCTCGATCAACTGGCGCGCCGACGCGGACGCGACCCTGGTCTGGACCGAGGCCCAGGACGGCGGCGACAGCCGCGCCGAGGCCGCCGTGCGCGACCGTGTCTTCATGCTGGCCGCGCCCTTCTCGGGCGAGCCGACAACCCTGATCGATCTCGACAAGCGCTATTCCGGCGTGGACTGGGGCCGCGATGATGTGGCCATCGTCAACAGCCGCTGGTTCAACGACCGCAGCGAGGCGCGCTACCTCGTCGATCCGTCCCAGCCGGGGCAGGGACGTGTGCTGGTCGAGCGCAACTATCAGGATCGGTACAACGATCCCGGATCGCCCCTGGTCGAACCCAATGACCAGGGCCGGTACGTCATGCAATTCGTCGACGGCGGCGACGCCATCCTGCTGGAAGGCGCGGGCGCGACGCGCCAGGGCTCCTTCCCCTTCCTGGCCAAGCAGAACATCCAGAGCGGCGAGATCGAGCGGCTGTGGGCCTCGGTCTCTGGTGAATATGAAACCATCGTCGGCCTGCTGGACCCCGAGGGCCGGCGGCTGGTGACGCGGCGGGAGACGCGGCTGGATCCGCCCAACCTACAGATCCGCGACGTGGCCTCGAACAGCCTGACGGCCCTGACCAACTTCCCCGACCCGGCGCCGCAGCTGGCCAATGTGTCCCGTGAGCTGATCGCCTATGAGCGCGCGGACGGGGTGCAGCTGTCGGGCACCCTCTATCTGCCCGAGGGCTATGACGCCCAGCGTGACGGGCCGCTGCCGCTGGTGATGTGGGCCTATCCGGCCGAATTCACCGACGCCGCCGTGGCCGGTCAGGTGGTGGATACCGACAACCGCTTCGTGCGGCCCGGTGGCTCCAGCCATCTGTTCCTGCTGACCCAGGGCTATGCAGTGCTCGACAACCCGACCATGCCGATCGTCGGCCGCGACGGGGCCGAGCCCAACGACACCTATATCGAACAGCTGCGCATGAGCGCCGAGGCGGCGGTTAAGGCGGTGGTCGATCGCGGCGTCGCCGATCCGAACCGGATCGCCGTGGGCGGCCACAGCTACGGCGCCTTCATGACTGCCAACCTGCTGGCCCACACCGACCTGTTCAAGGCCGGGATCGCGCGCTCGGGCGCCTATAACCGCACCCTGACGCCGTTCGGCTTTCAGGCCGAGCAGCGCACCTATTGGGAGGCCGGCGACACCTACACGGAGATGTCGCCCTTCACCTTCGCCGATCAGGTCAATGAGCCGATCCTGCTGATCCACGGCCAGGACGACGACAATTCCGGCACCTTCCCGGTGCAGTCCGAGCGCTTCTACGCGGCCCTGAAGGGACACGGGGCGACGGTCCGCTATGTCGTCCTGCCGCTGGAGGCCCACGGCTATCGCGCCCGCGAGTCGGTCGGCCATACGCTTTGGGAAATGACCCGCTGGCTGGACCAGCACGTGAAGGGCGATGTCTCGGCCCAAGGCTCGCCCTAGGCCGGGTTTCGCGCTAGGCGGTGCGCCGTTTCTTCGAGGAGGCGTTCCGCGTGACGGCCGTTCCCGCCCACAGGCTGTCCGTCGCCCCGATGATGGACTGGACGGACCGGCATTGCCGGGCGTTCCACCGCGTCCTGACGCGGCGGGCGCTGCTCTATACGGAGATGGTCACGGCGCCGGCGGTGATCCACGGCGACCGCGAGCGGCTGCTGGGCTTCGATCCGTGCGAGCATCCCGTGGCGCTGCAATTGGGAGGGTCCGAGCCGGCGCAGCTGGCCGAGGCGGCGCGGATCGGCGCCGACATGGGCTACGACGAGATCAATCTGAACGTCGGCTGCCCGTCCGACCGGGTGCAGTCGGGACGGTTCGGCGCCTGCCTGATGCGCGAGCCCCAACTGGTCGCCGAGTGTATGGCGGCGATCCGCGAGGCGGTCGCCGTGCCCGCCACGGTCAAATGCCGGATCGGCGTAGACGATCAGGAGCCGAGCGAGAGCCTGTTCGCCACGGTCGACGCCTCCGCGGCCGTCGGCATCACCACCTTCATCGTACACGCCCGCAAGGCCTGGCTGAAGGGCCTGTCGCCCAAGGAGAACCGGGACATCCCGCCGCTGGACTACGCCCTGGTGCGGCGGTTGAAGCGCGAACGGCCTGAGCTGACCGTGGTCATCAACGGCGGAATCGCCTCGCTGGACGAGGCCGAAACCCATTTGGATGACGCCGATGGCGTCCAATTGGATGGTGTCATGCTGGGGCGCGTCGCCTATCATGAGCCGGCTCTCCTGGGTCAGGTCGATCGGCGGCTGTTCGGCGAGGCGGGGTCGGACATCGATCCGTTCAGCGCGATCGAGGCCTACAAGCCCTATCTGACCGCGCGGCTGGAAGAGGGTATCGGCCTGGCGTCTATGACCCGGCACATGCTGGGCGTGATGCACGGTCGTCCGGGCGCGCGAACGTTCCGCCGCATCCTGACCGTGGAGGCGATCGCCCCGGGAGCGGCCTTGGAGGTGGTCGATCGCGCCATGGACGCGGTGCGCGAGGCCGAGGCGCGGCGCGACAGCCGCGCGGATCAGGCCGCGTGACCAGTCTGCCGCTGGCCGAACTGGCCGGGCTGGTGGCGGCCCTGTTGGCGGCGGGGGTGCTGGCGGGGCTGGTGGCCGGGTTGTTCGGCGTCGGGGGCGGCACGGTGATGGTGCCGGCGCTGTTCTACGCCTTTTCGGTGCTGGGCGTGGGCGGCGAGCACAATCTGCATGTGGCGGTGGGGACGTCGCTGGCGGTCATCGTGGCGGTGTCGGTCCGATCGCTGGCCGCGCACAGGGGGCATGGCGCGGTCGATGAGACGGTGCTGCGCCAGTGGACGCCGTGGGTGGCTCTGGGCGGGCTGATCGGGGCGATCATCGCCGGATTCGCCTCGATGGCCGCGCTGGGCATCGTCTATGCGGCCTGTCTGATGCTGGTGGCGGCCCAGATGGGCCTGCTTCCTGAGCGGATAACGCTGAGGCGCGACTTGCCTGACGGCCCGCTGCGCGGCCTGCTGGGGACGCTGATCGGCCTGTTGTCGGCGATGATGGGGGTGGGCGGCGGCAGCCTGGGCGGCATGCTGATGACCCTGTGCGGTCGCCCCATCCACCAGGCGGTGGCGACCGCCTCGGGCTTCGGTCTGGCCATCGGCCTGCCGGCGGCGCTGGGGTTCATCGCCTTCGGTTGGAGCGCCGACGGACGGCCGCCGTTGTCCCTGGGGTTTGTCAATCTGCCCGGAGCCCTGATCATGGGCGTAGTGACCGTGGGCGTAGCCCCCTACGGCGCGCGGCTGGCCCACCGGCTGGATCGCCGCACCTTGCGCCGCGCCTTCGCGGTCTTCCTGGCGCTGACGGCGATCTCGGTGGTGGTGAAGGCGCTCTAGGCCGTCAGGGTCAGGCGATCGGGCGTGGCCTCGATCTTCGACAGGCGACCCAGATAGCTCATGCCCAGTAGGGACGTCTTGAGACCGCGCTCGACAACCAGGGCCTCGACGCCCGCCACCTCGACGCCATCGACCGAAACGGTTCGCAGCCGAACGCGAGCGGCGCGAGTTTCGCCGCCGGCGGTATGGACCACCTGGTCGAAGTCTGACGCGATCAGGCGATGACCCAGGCGCAACGCGTCGTCGCGGGTCAGGGCGACCGTGCTGGCGCCGGTATCGACCAGAAGCCGCACCCGCCGGCCGTCCATTTCGGCCTCGGCCCAATAGTGACCGTCGTCCGCGCGATCAACGCGCGCCACGCCGCCGGTGGCTGGTTTGGCAGGCGCGGCGACGGCGACGACCGGGGCCGGAACAGCCTCGCGATCGGACGCCATGGCCTCGAAGCCGTGGACGGTCAGCAGGGCGACGGACGTGGCCACCGCTACAAGGCCCAGGGATGACAGGTCGATCCGCACCATCGCACTCACGCACGCGCCGCTTCTGCGGCTGATGAGAGCCCTTATGAACCGACGGCCGTATGAGTCCGGTGAAAAGACGTGCCTAGGCGAAGGTTAACGCGGGCGAGGCTCCGGTCACCGCATTTCGGGAGGCAGGCGGTCACGGCGAGACGGCAGGTCGGCCATGACCTGCTCGCGTCTCTCGTCAGTGAAGAGAGCCCATTCCGCGATCTCCGGCAGGGTGCGCAAGCAGCCCAGGCAGAGACCCGAGGCGCCGTCGACGACACAGACCTTGATGCACGGGGTGGCGATGGCTTTCGGAGGCGACATCTTGAAAACGGCCTAGCTGGAAACCATCTCCGACGCGATGCGAAACGACGAAGAGGGCGGTCCACGCCCCCAGTGATCGGCCCGAAAGGGCTCGCGTCTCCCTTCATCGTTCTTTCGAAAGGAGACCTCATGAACGATCGAATCCACAGACTGCAGGACGCGCTGATGGGCTTCGCCCTGATGGGCGGAACGGCGCTGAACGTGCGGAACATGCCGGTCAACAGGCTGCGGCGTCGCCCGCTGGAGCGGCTGACCAACAGCCTGAAGGCGCCCAGAGCCGCCTTCTGATCCCAACGGCCCTTGCGGTCCGACGCCCCGGTCTTCACCAAGGCCGGGGTTTTGCACGTCTGGAGCCGGGAATGTCCGATCTGATCCGCACCGAACGCCGTGGCGGCGTCCTGATCTGGACCCTGGCCCGGCCCGACCGGCTGAACGCCCTACCGGACCTCACCGATGGCGACGCATTCGCGGCGGCCTGCGACGCCGCCAACGGCGATGGCGACATCCGCTGCGTCGTGCTGACGGGGGAGGGCAGGGCGTTCTCGGCCGGGGGCGACCTGAAGGCCATGCGTGACCGCCGCGACCTGTTCGCAGGATCTGGCGCGGAAATCCGCGAGCGCTATCGCCGCGTCGTGCACCGGATCGTGCGCAGCCTATACGGACTGGAGTTGCCGCTGATCGCGGCGATCAACGGGCCGGCGATGGGGCTGGGCTGCGATATCGCCGGGCTGGCCGACATCCGGATCGCCTCGGACCGGGCCAGCTTCGGCGTTCCATTTCTCAAGCTGGGGCTGATCCCGGGCGACGGGGGTTCGTGGCTGCTGCCGCGCAACATCGGCCATGCCCGGGCGGCGGAGATGTTGTTCACCGGCCGCAGCATCGACGCAGAGACGGCAGAGCGCTGGGGGCTGGTCAACCGGGTCGTGCCTCACGAGAGGCTGATGGCCGAGGCGCTGGCCGAGGCGGAGGTCGTGGCCGCCCAGCCGCCCCAGGCCCTGCGCATAGCCAAGTCACTGCTGCGTCAGGGTCGGGACATGAGCCTGGACCAGATGCTGGAGCTGTCAGCGGCGACGCAGGCGCTGGCCCACCTGACCGACGACCACCGGGAAGGTGTCAGTGCGGTGATCGAGAAGCGGCCGGGGCGGTTCGAGGGTCGTTGACCCGGTTTAGCCGACCTTCTTCATGGCCCGTTCGGGCGGAACGCCGACCGAGGCTTCGCGAGGCGCGCCGGCGGCTTCGCCGGGCTTCATGAACTTGACCAGCACCCGCTGACCGATCAGCAGCGGCGCGTCGCCGGCCGAGACCACCACCTCGACCACACGCTCGTCCGACCGCTGGGACGGATCGTCGGAGGCCAGTTTGCGGGCCCCGAACACCGCCGCGCGACGCATGACGGCGCCGACGTAGTTCTTGGATGGATCGCCCTCGGGCTGGATCTCCACGGCCTGGCCGGCGGAGATGCTGGGGATGTCGGCCTCGACGATTTCGGCGCGGACGATCCGCTCGGTATCCGGCTCCAGATCAAACATGGTCGAGACGTTCAGGGTCGAGGCGCCGGCGCCCGGGTTGGCATAGCGGCGCACGATCCGGCCCGCCGTCGGCGCGCGGATCACAGTCAGCTCCAGATTATAGGCGGCCTCACGCAGCCGGGCGCGGGCGGTCGCCACGGCGGCCTGCTGCGACTGGCGACGGGCCTGGGCGGTGGCGATGGCGTCGCGGGCCTGATCGATACGCTGGGCGGCGATGAAATTGCTGTCGACCAGCCCCTGCAGACGCTCGAACTCGCGCTGGGCGGTGTTGATCTCGACGTCGGTCATGGCGATCTGGCTCTCGGCCTGGGCCACCTCGGCCTGGGCGCGGGACAGGGCCAGGCGCGGCTCGTCGTCTTCCTGGCGGGCCAGAATCTGGCCGGCCACCACCATGTCACCCTCCTGAACCAGTACGTCGCGCACCACGCCGCCGCGCCTCGCCGCGACCTGGATCAGGCCGCCCTCGACATCGACGCGCCCATTGGCGATGGCGGCGTAAGGGCTTTCGACCTCCGTCTCCGCGGCCTTCTCGACGGCGGCGAGGCGCGCCTGGGCCGAGCGCTGCATGAACAGGAAGCCGCCGACGATCAGCACCAGCAGGATCAGGCCGATCCAGAGCCACTTGTTTTTCAGGAAGGCGGGCATGGGCTTATCCGGTCACAAGATCAGTGGTGGGACGCCAGGACGGCGTTGGGGTCGGGGACGCGGCGTTCATCGCTGACGATCACGCCATCCTCGATGTGGATGACCCGGTCGGCCCAGGCCTCGAGGCGCGGGTCGTGGGTGACGCAGATGACGGCGGCGCCGTGATCGGAGGCCGCGCGGCGCAGCAGGCGGATGACCACCTGGCCGTTCTCGCCGTCCAGCGCCGAGGTCGGTTCGTCAGCGAACAGGATTTTCGGGTCCTTGGCGAGGGCGCGGGCGATGGCGACACGTTGCTTTTCGCCACCCGACAGCGACGACGGTTTCTGGTGAAGGCGTGGCCCCAGGCCGACCTCTTCCAGAGCGAGGGTGGCGCGCTTCCTGGCCCGATCCTTGGACAGGCCCTGATACTTCAACACTGTCTCGACCTGCTGCAGAGCCGTCAGGGCCGGGAACAGGTTGAAGCCCTGGAAGATGAAGCCGCAGTGGTCCAGGCGGAACTTGTCGATGCGGCCGGGCGACAGCTTCCAGAGATTGTCGACGTCCAGGGCGTCCACCTGTCCCTTTTCCGGCCGCAGCAGGCCGGACAGGGCCGCGATCAGGGTCGATTTGCCCGAGCCGGACGGGCCCATGACCATGGTCAGATCGCCGTGGCGGGCGTCGAAGTCCACGCCCTTCAGCACCTCGACGAAGCCACGGCCGCTCTTGAAGCGCTTGACCAGCCCCTTGGCCTCGACGGCGAAGTCGCCGTGGGCTCCGTGAACCTTGGTGTGGGCGTTCATCGCAGCAGGTCCGCGGGTTGGCTCTTGCGCAGGATGCCGAGCGACAGGAGGCCGGAGAGCATGGCGATGGCGATCAGGCCGCCGCCGACGATGATCAGAAGGATCGGGGGCAGGGCGATGATCACGGCGTTGGCCGAGGCCAAAAGGCCGATTAGCCACGTCAGGGTGATGGCCGCCACCACGCCGACGCAGCCGACCCAGAAGCTGAGCTCCAGCACGATGCGGCGGAGACTTCCCATGCTGACGCCCAAGGCGCGCAGGGAGGCGAATTCCTTGATGTTGGCCATGATGGCGCCGCGCAGGGTTTGCCAGGTGATGGCCACCCCGATGATGACGCCCAGCACCACACAGCCGCCGATGATGATGACCAGGATGCCTTCCTCGAACATGGCGTTGGCGTTGGCCTGGGCCAGTTCGTCACGCGTCCAGGCCTTCCACTGACCCTTACCCATGGCGTTGATCTGGGCGCTGACGATCTCCGGCTGGGATCCGTCGGCCAGCTTGACCATCAGCGGGCCGACGCGGGGTCCGGTGTCCGCCTGGCCCACGCGCCGTAGGGTATCGCGCGACATGACGATGGCCGGCTGCATCATGCTGGGATAGCCGCTGAGCACCGCCGCCACGGTTACGGTCTGGCCGTTGTAGAGCGCCTTGTCGCCCAGCTTGACGCCCAGCTTGGGCAGGGTCGTTTCGTCGATCGCCACCGTGTAGGGCTGGCGCAGGGCGTCGACCAACTCCTCGGAATAGTCGGTCGGGATCGTCACCGCACCCTCATTGGTGTCGATGATCTGGGTCATGACAAAGTTCTGCTTGGGCGCGCCCATCTTTGCGCGCTCGGCCTGGCTCATCGTCGGATCGACGTCGCGCACCGACTGGAAGGTGCCGCCGGCCATGTCGAAGGGCTGAACCTCGTCCACGGCGGGATGGTTGTAGACCTGAGGAATGAAGCGGCGCGGCACGCCCGAGGGGCCGCCGAACAGGGTCTTGGCGCCGGGCTGCATGATGATGATGTCGGCGCTGGAACGCTCGATCTGGGCGGTGAAGCCCTTGCCGATGCCGATGAACACGCCGGTCATGGCAAGCACCAGCAGGCCGGACAGCGCGAGCGCCATCACCGCCGCCATGTAGCGACGCCATTCATACAGAAGTGTGGCCAGAGCCAAGGACATGGCGAACGCGAACCCCCGATATCGCTCCCTGTCTGCGGGAAGAGGGGACGCCCGGTCGAGTTAAATCGGGGTAACGGTCGTCAGACCTTGCGGAACACCAGGCTCAGATTGTTGGCCGGCATCTCGTGGCGGGCTTCGAAGGTCAGACCATTGTCGGCGGCGATCGCCTTAACCTCGTCGAGGTCGCGCAGGCCCCAGGACGGATCGCGCGCCTTCAAGCCCTCGTCGAAGGTCGCATTGGAGAGCGCGAGCGGGACGTCGGCTTCGCGGTACGGTCCATAGAGGAATAGCGCGCCGCCGGGCTTCAGCACCACGGCCGATCCCATCATCAGACCCTGGGTCGCCGCCCAGGGGCTGATGTGGATCAGGTTGATGGCCACAACCAGATCGTAGGGGCCTTCCATCGGCGGACGGGGCCATGAGGTCGGTGCGGCGGCGTCGACATCGAGCGCGGGCAGCAGATTGTCTCCGCCGTGAGCCGCCCGCCACGCCTCGATGCTGCGTCGAGCCTCCGGGTCCGGGTCGGTGGGTCGCCATTTCACGTCCTTGAGGACGCGCGAAAAGATGGCGGCGTGTTCTCCGGAGCCGGAGGCCAGCTCGAGAACCTCGGCGCCCGGACGCACCAGCGGGGCGAGCACCTTGAGAATCGGCTCGGCGTTGCGTCCCACGGACGGTGAGGTGAGGGCGCCGGGCGGGAGATCGGGCAAGTCGGTCATGCGCCCGACTTAGGCTCTATCGTCATCGCGCGCGACCGGAATTCGCCCCGATACTGAACTGTGGGCCAGTGTCGCGCACGAAACGTGCCGTGGTTGACGGCGGTGCATCGCCGGTGCTTCCTCCCGCCTGTAACAGAGCGTGATCGATGCGATCGCGCGGTCACGGCGCCAGCAAGAGCGCCGGACCGGGAGCATCAGGAGACGGGCATGAGCGAGCAAACCATTCCGGGATTAAGCCCGGCCCCGACGACGCATGCGGGTCTCCGGACCTGGGTCGCGGAGATCGCCGCCCTGACCAAACCGGCGCGCATCCACTGGTGCGACGGCTCCGAGGCCGAACGGGAGGCCATCGCCGCCGATCTGGTCGAGCGCGGCACCCTGATACCGCTGGATCCCGAAAAGAAGCCCGGCAGCTTCTACGCCGCCTCCGATCCCGGCGATGTCGCCCGGGTCGAGAGCCGCACCTTCATCTGCTCCGAGGAGAAGGCCGACGCCGGCCCGACCAACAACTGGGCCGATCCGGCCGAGATGCGCGCGCGGCTGGACGGACTGTTCGACGGCTGCATGGCCGGGCGGACGATGTATGTCGTGCCCTTTTCCATGGGCCCGATCGGCTCGCCCATCAGCGCCTTGGGCGTCGAGCTGACCGACAGCGGCTATGTCGCCCTTTCGATGGGGGTGATGACCCGCATGGGGGCGCAGGCGCTCGAGGCCCTGGGAGAGGACGGCGTGTTCGTGCCCTGCATCCACACCTTGGGCGCGCCCCTGGCCGAGGGTCAGGCCGACGTCGCCTGGCCCTGCAATCCCGACAAGTGGATCGTCCATTTCCCCGAGAGCCGCGAGATCTGGTCTTACGGCTCCGGCTATGGCGGCAACGCCCTGTTGGGCAAGAAATGCTACGCCCTGCGTATCGCCTCGGTGATGGCCCGCGACGAGGGCTGGCTGGCCGAGCACATGCTGATCCTGAAGCTGACCGACCCGAAGCAGCGCGTGCACTATGTCGCCGCCGCCTTCCCCTCGGCCTGCGGCAAGACCAATCTTGCCATGCTCCAGCCGACGCTGCCGGGCTGGAAGGCCGAGACGGTGGGCGACGACATCGCCTGGATGCGGTTCGACGATGACGGGCGGCTGTATGCAGTCAACCCCGAGGCCGGCTTCTTCGGCGTGGCGCCGGGGACGAGCGCGGAGACCAACGCCAACGCCATCGCCACCCTGGGCTCCAACACCATCTTCACCAACACCGCCCGCACCGCCGACGGCGACGTGTGGTGGGAGGGACTGACCAGGATCGCGCCCGAAGGCCTGACAGACTGGAAGGGTCGCCCGTTTGATCCCGCGTGTGGTGAGCCGGCGGCCCACCCGAACGCCCGCTTCGCCGCCCCGGCCGGCCAGTGCCCGACCATCGCGCCGGAGTGGGAAGACCCGCGCGGCGTGCCGATCTCGGCCATCCTGTTCGGCGGCCGCCGCGCCTCCGCCGTGCCGCTGGTGACCCAGGCCTATGACTGGGCGCACGGCGTTTTCATGGGCTCGACCGTGGCCTCGGAAGGCACGGCGGCGGCGGAGAACGCCATCGGCGAGCTGCGCCGCGATCCTTTCGCCATGTTGCCCTTCTGCGGCTACAACATGGGCGATTATTTCGGCCATTGGCTGTCTATGGGCGAGGGGCGCGACCCGGCGCATCTGCCCAAGGTCTTCTTCGTCAACTGGTTCCGAAAAGACGATCAGGGACGATTTGTCTGGCCCGGCTTCGGCGACAATGTCCGCGTGCTGGACTGGATCGTCCGGCGGCTGGAGGACGAGGTCGGGGCGGTTGAGACGCCGATCGGCCTGACCCCCAAGCCAGGCCAGATCAACACCTCCGGCCTGACCCTGTCCGACGGTGCGATGGACACCCTGCTGGGCGTCGATATCGACGTCTGGCGCGAGGAAGCGGCACTGATCCCGGCCTTCTACGATCGGTTCGGCGACCGTCTGCCCAAGGCGCTGTGGGAGCAGCACGCGGCGCTAGGACGGCGCCTCGACGAGGCCGAAAGCGCGCGCATGGCGGCCGAATAGGCTTGCCAAGCCGTTCGCCGGGCGCGATCCAGCGCCCGTGCCGGCCATGCCCTCTTCCCCTGATGTGATCGTTCTGGGCGCCGGCGTCCTCGGACTCGCCGCAGCGGCCGAGCTTGGCGCGTCCGGTCGCGCAGTCGCCGTAGTCGATCCCGGCGGAGCCAACGCCTCGTCCGTGGCCGCCGGAATGATCGCCCCGGCGCTGGAAGGCGTGCTGGAGGGCTGCGATCCGGAACGAGCAGCCTTTTTGCGCCGCGCCGCGGCTCTGTGGCCTGATTTCGCCGAACGATTCGGTCTCGCGCTGCATCGGGAGGATTCGGACTGGCTGGGCCCGGATCCTGAAAAGCGTCTGGCGCGGCTGAAGGCGCTGGGGTTCGACGGCCGGACCGCGGGGGAGGTCGTGCGCGTGCTCGATGAAGCGCGGGTCGAGCCCGTGGCGGCGCTGGCCGTCCTGCGCAAGAGCAACGGCCTGGAACTGATCGAGCAGCAGGCCGTGGCGACTGAGCGGAGTGGGGAGGGCTGGTCGGTTCACCTCGGCGACGGCCGCCAACTCACCGGCCGCCATCTGCTGCTGGCCACAGGAATCGCGCCTTCGCTAACTGGTCTGCCGGAGTCAGTCGCTGGCCTGATCGACGGCATCCAGCCGATCAGGGGCCAGCTGCTTGAGGCCGAAGGACAGGCGTCGCGCGTCCAACGCGCCGCCGAAGGCTATGCCGCCCCGGGGCGCCCCGGTCGCCTGCTTATCGGAGCCACGATGGAGACCGGTCGTCGAGACCTTTCCGAGGATGTCGAGACCATCTGGCGGCACAGGCAGCTGGGCGAAGCCCTGGTCGGCGCTCCGATTAGCGAGGGGGTCGCGCGTGTCGGCGTGAGGGGCGCTAGCCCCGACGGATTGCCGATGGCCGGACCGGTAGGCGACCGTCTGCATCTGGCTCTGGCGCCCCGCCGCAACGGCTGGATGCTGGCTCCTCTCGTCGCGCGGGCGGTGCTGGCGGGGATCGAGGGCCGACCCGGGCCTGAGCCCGCCCTCGATCCCGACCGGTTTCTACGACCCTAGCCGGCGTTGAAGCGGATCGGGATATCCACCTCGGCGCCCGCCACCGGCCGGCCATCCACCAGACGCGGACTGACGGCGAAGTAGCGGGTCAGGCTCATTGCCGCGCGGCCGAATCCGTAGCCGCCGGGCGTTTCGGACGCGACCGAACACCCCGACAGGCGACCCGCCGCGGTGACTGTGCAGCGCAGGGTCGCCGACCCGGCCACGCCCTTGTCGAGAGCCCGATTGGGGTAGACGTCCAGCAACTGGGCGCCTGTCGGCTTCTGGATCCACTCCGGACGTGTGATCACCGCGGGCGCGGTGGGCGCCTCGACGGCGTTGGTCGTGCCAGCTTCGCTGGGTGCGGAGCTTGGCGTCGTGCTGACCAGCGACCCGACGGCGATTTCGGTGGGAATCACGTCCGGCGGCGTCAGCGGAATGGTCACGCGCGGCTGGGTGGTAATGATCGGATCGTGCACCGGCGTTTGGGGCGCCGTCTTTTGCGCCACGGGCGGGGACGCAGCCTTGGGTCGTTGCCAGAGGATAGTGTCGATCGGCTTGGATTCCGGCGGCGTCTCGATCACCGGCATCTCGAACCTTTGATTGTACAGCCAGACGCCCGCCGCGCCGTGAATAAGCACCGACGCCGCCACCGCGCCGAACAGCCATTTCGGCATGGGCTTGCGGGTCTGGCCGAACTCCAGAGGGCTGACCAGTCCAGGGCCGCCCGTCGCCATCATCATCATCGATCACGCCTCCGCCTCGGAGGCCGGGGATCAGCCTCCCACAACGGCAGGGTGCGGCTTACCCAACGTCAATATTGTGGCATGGCTTGCCCAGAACCCGCCACGATTGCTGGACGGTTCAAACCTCGAAGCGGCGCGTCAGCCAGGCGTCGAACAGGTCGGGCCAGGACGCCGCCGGGTGTCCCGGCCGAGTGGCGGGGCCATAGCCATGACCGCCGGAATCAAACAGATGCAGCTCCACCTTCTGACCGGCGTCCCGCACCGCTTCGGCCCAGGCGATCGGGTTCTGGGATCCCACCAGCCCGTCGTCGAGGGAGTGGACCAGAAAACTGGGCGGCACGGCCTCGTCGATCAGTCCAACCGGCGACCAGGCGGCCAGCTGCTCCGGCGTCGGGTCTGCGCCCAGCAGCTTGCCCGACGATCCCGAACTCGTGAACTTCCGATCGAACCCGACCAACGGATAGGCCAGGCCCAGCGCGTCCGGCCGGGCCGGGACGGTGTCAGCGGCGTCCATCGGCTCATAGACCGACCTCTCGTGCGCCACCGCCAGCATGCCGGCCAGATGCCCCCCGGCCGAGAATCCAAGCGCCGCCAGCCGGTCGGGCCGCACGCCGAAGCCGTCGGCTCCGCTTCGGATCAGCCGCATGGCGCGCTGGGCGTCCTGAAGCACCACGTCCGGACCGTCCGCCCAGCCCTCGCCGGGCAGGCGGTAGCTGAGCACGAACACGGTGTAGCCGTGAGGCGTCAGAGCGTGAGCGATGTTGGCGCCTTCGTTCTCGAAGGAAACGAAGTCGTAGCCGCCGCCCGGGATCGACAGCACGCCCACGCCATTGGGCGTTTCGGGGCGGTAGATGTGGATGGCCGGGTCGGACACGCCTCGCAGCCAAAGCTGCCGATCGTCCGGAGCGCCGTTGATCGACGGATTAAAGGCCGGGCGGTTGCTGTCCCCGCCCGGCAGCCCATTCGGCCACAGCGGGATCGTTTCGCGCGGCGGCCAGGGATCGCCTGAGGCGAGGGCGATGGGGGCCGCCCCCTGCGCCGCCACGCGTCCCGCCAGTCCGATGACCGAGGCCGCCCCGGCCGCCATCGCCATGTCCCGTCGAGTCATCATGAAAGCCTTCTCCGAATATCTTCTGGGTGAGAGGTTCATCACAGAGGGCACGACGGGTCCACAACGAACACAACGGGACTGCGGCGCGTCAGCGCCTTGCCTGACCTTTCGGCGGTGACCGCAAACGTTGAAGAGAGCGCCGCTCTCGTCGTGCCCCTTGTGAGATCGTCGTGTTCGTTGTGAAGAACCCGCCCCGCTCAGGTCATGAAGGCCGTTGGAATACCGCCCGCCGCCCGCTAAACCGCGCGCTCATCCTTCACGACCGGACCTCTCGTCATGACCGACATCGTCGATATCACTGCCCGCCAGATCCTGGACAGCCGCGGCAATCCGACGGTCGAGGTGGACGTGACGCTGGAGGACGGCAGCTTCGGTCGCGCCGCCGTGCCCTCGGGCGCCTCGACAGGCGCGCACGAAGCGGTCGAACTGCGTGACGGCGACAAGGAGCGCTGGGGCGGCAAGGGGGTCGAGAAGGCGGTGGACGCCGTCAACGGCGAAATCTTCGACGCCCTGTCGGGTTTCGACGCCGAGGACCAGCGCCGCCTCGACGGCGCCCTGATCGAGCTGGACGGGACCGAGAACAAGTCGCGGCTGGGCGCCAACGCCATCCTGGGTGTCAGCCTGGCCGCCGCCAAGGCCAGCGCCATCTCGGCCGGCCTGCCGCTGTATCGCTATGTCGGCGGGGTCTCGGCCCGCATGCTGCCGACGCCGATGATGAACATCATCAACGGCGGGGCCCACGCCGACAATCCGATCGACATCCAGGAATTCATGATCCTGCCGACCGGGGCGGAGAATTTCTCGGAAGCCCTACGCATGGGCGCCGAGATCTTCCACGCCTTGAAGAAGCAACTGAAGGACGCCGGACACAACACCAATGTCGGCGACGAGGGCGGCTTCGCCCCCAACCTGAAGTCGGCCGACGAGGCCCTGGCCTTCATCACCAAGGCGGGTCAGGCGGCCGGCTATCTGGCCGGCGAGGACTTCCACCTCGCGCTGGACGTCGCCTCGACCGAGTTCTTCAAGGACGGCAAATACGCCATGACCGGAGAGGGCAAGACGCTGGATGCCGAGGGCATGGCCGCCTACCTGGCCGACCTGTGCGAACGCTTCCCGATCGTCTCGATCGAGGACGGCATGGGCGAGGACGACTTCGAGGGCTGGAAGGCCCTGACCGAGCGTCTGGGCGACAAGATCCAGCTGGTCGGCGACGACCTGTTCGTAACCAACCCGGCGCGTCTGGCCGCCGGCATCGGAGAGGGCCTGGCCAACTCCATCCTGATCAAGGTCAACCAGATCGGCACCCTGTCCGAGACTCTGGATGCCGTCGATCTGGCCCACCGGGCGGGCTACACCTCGGTGATGAGCCACCGCTCCGGCGAGACCGAGGATTCGACCATCGCCGACCTGGCCGTCGCCACCAACTGCGGACAGATCAAGACCGGCTCGCTGGCCCGTTCGGACCGCACCGCCAAATACAACCAGCTGCTCCGCATCGAGGAACTGCTGGGCGACCAGGCCGACTATTTCGGCGACCGCATGTTGTTGGGCTGAGATCCAGGCCCGGCCTGACGCTCACCTGTGAGGGTTGGGAAAGATCTCCTCCAGCGGGCGGTCGAACTCCGCCGCGATGCGGTAGGCGAGCTCCAGGGACGGATCGTGGCGTTCGGTTTCGAGTGCGTTGACCGCCTGGCGGGAGACGCCCAGCGCCTGGCCGAGACGGGCCTGAGTCCAGCCTCGCCGGGTGCGGAGCGCTTTGAGGTGGTTTTCCATCGAAACCTCGGACGCGGCCTGATTGGACCCGGTACGGCTCTTCTAGCCGCATAGTGTGTCAGGCGAAACTGACGCTCGCGGCGGGCCGAACCCCGTCAGGATGATCCGACCCGTCGGGCTTCATCGCCAAGGAAATTCGCGGACATCCTGCGGCCAGACGCGCACGTTGGCCGAGGTGGCGTAGGCCCACCGGACCGTTCTGGCCATCGCTTTGGCCTGGGCGGCCGCGAAGGCGTCGACAGGGCTTCGAGGCAGCCGATGAAGCTGTCGCGCCCACGCGGGCAGCAGGTCGACGCCGGCCGCCATGATCACGCGCGCCGCCGGGGCCGTGTGCCAGGCGCCGAGGTTCTGGCGCAGGACCAGGTCGCGCACCTCCTGCGTCCGCTCGTCGCTGACCAGTTCGGGGCGCATGATTTGAATGAAGGCCTCCGCCTCGCCGCGGGATCGCGGGATCGGATCGGCGCCGAGGGGGCCGGCGATCCGCGCCATCTCGTCGAAATAGCGATCCTGGTCGGCCCGGCTCATGTCCGGCTCGCCGTAGCGGCGCCAGCCCTCGAGGAAACACATCGCCTCGGTGACATGGACCCAGGCCAGGAGGCGCGGGTCCAAGGCGTCATAGGGCTCGCCGTTCGGCAGCACGCCCCTGACCTGGCCGTGGATGGCGTTGATACGTTCCAGCAGGGCTTCGGCGCGAGGCGCCGAATCGAAGGTGGTGACGCTGATGAACTTCGCGGTCCGCTTCAGCCGTCCGTGCATGTCGGCGCGAAAGTCGGAATGATCCCACACGCCGGCCAGCACCTTGGGATGCAGCATCTGCAGCATCAGGCTGGCGATACCGCCGGTCAGCATGCAGACCACGTCGCCGTGGACCCGCCAGGCCACCGAGTCTGGGGGGAACAGCGCGTCCGCCCGCCGCATCACCGGCCGCTCGCCCTTGGTGGCGTCGTTGAACACGGCGGTGACACGGCGGCGCATGGCCGCGCGCACGAACTCGGTGGGAGACCGCTCGCGGGACGGGATCATCAGTGGAGGGTCTGGGTCAGGGCGTCGATACGGCGATCTAGCCGGGCTACCTCGGTCTCCAGCCGCGCCTTTTCAGACGCCATGTCGACGGGCGTGCCGTCGTCATAGGTGATCTGGGCGCCCCTCGCGATGAGGTCGAGGCGGTAGATCAGTGTCACGCGCCGAGCCGTTAGCCGCTCCAGTTCGGCTTCGTCCGCCATCAGGCCGCATCCCGCCACGTCTTGAGCGCCTCCAGCGCGCGCACGCTCATCAGCCGCTTCTTGGCCCGGCCGCGGTCCTTGGGCGGGATGCGGGCCCCGTTCTCGTCGACGCGCGGCGCCTCCAGCGGCGGCAACAGGCCGTAGTTGATGTTCATCGGCTGGAACTTGGAGCCCTCCAGGTGCCCGCCGGTGATATGCCCGACGAGGGCGCCCATCGCCGTCGCGGGCGGCGGCGGCTCGATCGGTTGGCCCCTTCCAGCCTCCGCCAGCCTCTCGGCCGCCGCCAATCGACCCGTCAGCAGACCCATCGCGGCCGATTCGACGTAACCCTCGACCCCCGTCACCTGGCCGGCGAAGCGCAGGCGCGGCATGGCCTTGAGGCGCAACTGCCGGTCCAGCAGCTTGGGCGAGTTCAGGAAGGTGTTGCGGTGCAGGCCGCCCAGACGCGCGAACTGGGCGTTCTGCAGGCCCGGGATCATGCGGAAGGTCTCGGCCTGCGCCCCGTGCTTCAGCTTGGTCTGGAAACCAACCATGTTGAACAGGGTCCCCAGCGCATTGTCCTGGCGCAGTTGAACGATGGCGTGAGGCTTGACGGTCGGGTCGCGCGGATTGGTCAGGCCGACCGGCTTCATGGGGCCATGACGCAGGGTCTCACGGCCACGCTCAGCCATGACCTCAATCGGCAGGCAGCCGTCGAAATAGGGCACGTGTTCCCAGTCCTTGAACTCGGCCTTGGGGCCGTCGAGCAGGGCTTCGATGAAGGCGTCGTACTGGGCCTTGTCCATCGGACAGTTGACGTAGGCGGCGGCGTCGCCGCCCGGCCCGGCCTTGTCATAGCGCGACTGTCGCCAGGCGATGTCGAAGTCGATCGAGTCGGCGTGGACGATGGGGGCGATGGCGTCGAAGAAGCTGAGGCTCTCCTCGCCCGTCGTCTCCAGAATCGCCTCGGCCAGGGCGGGGGAGGTGAGGGGGCCGGTGGCGACGATGACCTTGTCCCACTCTCCCGGCGGCAGACCGGCGATCTCCTCGCGCACGAGAGTGACGAGCGGGTGCGCCTCCAGTTTCGCGGTGACGGCCTGGGAGAAGCCCTCGCGGTCCACGGCCAGCGCGCCGCCGGCCGGCACCTGATGCGCGTCCCCGCAGGCCATGATGATCGACCCCAGCGCCCGCATCTCGGCGTGCAGCAGCCCGACGGCGTTGTGCTCCCAGTCATCCGAGCGGAAGGAGTTGGAGCAGACCAGCTCGGCCAGGCCGTCGGTGTGGTGGGCGTCGGTCTTCACGCCGGGCACGCCGCGCATCTCGTGCAAGATGACGGGCACGCCGGCCTCGGCGATCTGCCAGGCGGCCTCGGAACCGGCCAGGCCGCCGCCGATGACATGGATGGGGGAGGGGGAGGTCATGGCGGGCTTCTAGCGCCCGCGCCGACGGCGGGCCAGCCGACGCGTGCCGCCCCATGACCAAAGCTTAATCCGCTTCCCTCGCGAAGGCCGCTGACGGGGGCGGGCGGGTCGTCTAGGGTCGAAGCGGCTGTTCAAACCTGAAAGGGGATCGGGTCATGGCGTTTTCCGCGACCGACGCTGCATTGGAAGGATTCCGACTGGCGCGCAGACATCCGCGTGCGGTCATCGCCTGGGCTTTGGCGACGCTGGCGTTCAATATCGTCACCATCGTCTCGATGATCCTTATCGCTGGGTCGTCGTTGACCTCGCTGATGCAGATGGGTGGCGACCCGAGCGGAAGTCCCGAAGAGATGATGGATCTGTTCGCCCCCCTGATCGGCCTCTACGCCGTGCTGATCCCGGTCACGTTGGTTTTCATCGGGGTACTGACGACTGCCGTTTATCGCGCGACCCTGACCGACGCGGCGGATCGATTGGGATTCCTGCGCCTGGGGGCCGACGAGGTCCGACAAATCCTAGTCGCGCTGATTGTCGGCATCCTCGGGTTCGTGGTCATTTTCGCTGTCACACTGGTCGTGGCGATCATCGGCGGCGTTCTCGCGGCGGCGACAGGTAGTGGAGGCGATCCCAACATCGCCGGCATATTCATTATGATGGCTCTGATCTATCTGGGCATGTTCGTGGCCAGCATCGCCTTTTACGTGAAGTTCTCCTTCGCCGGACCGATGACGTTTCTCGACCGGCGGATCCGCATCTTTCAATCGTGGGGAGCGACGAAGGGTTACTTCTGGCGCCTGTTCGGCTGCTACCTGCTGGCTGTTGTTCTTGGTGTGCTTGTCGCGCTGCTCGGCTGGTTCATGGGCATGGCGCTGATGCTCGCGTTCGGCGGGGATGTGAGCCAGATGATGGCTCCCGACATGTCGAGCCTTTCCACCTACCTGACGCCGGCGATGATTGCCTACATTGTGCTCAGCTCGGGCATCAGCGCGCTGACGTACGCAATCTTTCTCAGCCCGGCGATGGCGGCTTATCGAGACATCCGCGGGCCCTCGACGCCGGAGACGGCCGAAGTGTTCGCCTGAACGCCTCGCTTCACGGCCTGTGAATCAGAAGCCCCGCCGGATTGACCGGCGGGGCTTCGTCTTGATTGGGCTCTCAGTTCCAGGTCACCAGCGCCATGCGTCTCGGATGACGTCGATGATGTAGCCGTCGTACTCGTCGATCAGGTACAGGCTGTTGTCGACATAGACCCAGCGCGCGCCCTCCGGCGGCCAGGGCAGGCCGTAGAAGCGGTGATCGTTCAGGCGATAGCGCCAGAAAGCATCCGGCAGGAAGTCGCCGACGCGCCAGGTGCGGTTGTAATAGGCGCGCGGCACCTGCCAGTAGCCGTAGCCCGGCGCGTAGTACCAGCCCCAGCGGGATCCGGAGTAGCCGCCGAACCAGTCGTTGCCGCGCCACCAGTCGTAGCCGTGACGATAACGCCAGTCATTCAGCCAGCGATCGCGGTTCCAGTCTCGTTCCAGCTGACGGCGATATTCGCGGCGGCGATCCTCGCGACGGCCGTCGAAATTGCGCGGCGGCTGCCAGCGATCGCGGTTGCTGTTCCAGCGGCCGTCGCGGTCGCCGCCGCTCCAGCCCGACCCGGCGCCCGGGCGATCCGGGCGGTCGGGCCTGTCGGGGCGGTCGGGCCTGTCGGGTCGCTCGGGACGATTGGGCCGCTGGGGCCGATCGGGACGCGGCTCGGGGCGCGACACCGGCGTGTCCGCCTCGACGGGACGGCCGGGGCGATCCGGCCTTTCAGGGCGGTCCGGGCGCTCAGGTCGGGGGTCGGGGCGCGACACCGGGCGTTCCGCCTCGACCGGACGGCTGGGACGATCTGGCCGCTCAGGGCGCTCCTGTCGAACGGCAGGTTCGGGCCGCTCTCGGGTCGGGCGCTCCTGGCGGGCCTGACGCTGGGGGCGTTCGGCGCGCGCCGGGCGTTGCGGGCGCTCGGCCCGGCTGGGGCGCTCGGCGCGGGCCTCGCGGCCGCGCTCCTGAGCCGCGACCACCGTCGGGCTGAGCGCCGGAAGAATGAAGGCGATGACCGAGGCGGCCATCATGAGCGAACGCTTCATGGTCCTCTTGATCCCCGCACGCCCTGAATGGGCGGCTCACATGCACAATCGCAATCTGTCCATGAACCCGGACTGAACGCTGATTGTCGGGCGGCCGACAAGGCGCGCAAGCAAAGACCCCGTCCAGGCGACTGGACGGGGTCCTCGGTGCGGCGTGAGCGCCTTTGCGGCGTCTTCAGTAGACGTTGAGCAGGGTGTCGGCGATGACCCCGGTGGCCAAGGCCACCAGCAGGATGTCATTATTGGCGTGAACCCAGCGATAGCCCCGTGGGGCGGGGCGCAGGTTGTAGAAGTAGGGGTCGTTCACATAGTAGCGGCGGTACTCGTAGGGCAGTACCGAGCCGCGCCTCCAGCTGTAGTTGGCATAGCGCGGCTGAACGCGGTGATAGCCGTAGCTGGGAGCGTACCAGTAGCCGGCGCGATGGCCGCGATAGTCCCGAAACTCGGGCCGACCGACATACCAGTTCCGGTTCGAACGATCCCAGCGGTAATCCACCCGACGATCCTGCCGCCATTCGCGCCGGTCATCCCTGCGGTCCCAGCGGTTGTCGCGTCGATCATTTCGACGGTCCCAACGCTGGTCCTGGCGGCGATCGCGCTGATACTCGCGTCGATCCTGACGGCGGTCCTGTCGAAAGTTACGCTCGGGACCACGGCGGTCCTGGCGGAACTCGCGTCGATCCTCGCGGCGGTCCTGGCGCCATTCGCGGCGATCCTGACGGGGCTGGGCCTCGGCGATGGCCGGCGCGGCGGCCACGGTCAGGGCAAAGGCCAGGGCGGTCGCCTTCCAGAAGGTCTTCATCATCGTCTCCTCGATGCGGGCCGCGCGACGGAGACGGCCGCCCGGCCCGTTAAACATGACGGCAGGATCGCGGCCGCCGCATGAACCCGTCCTGAACGGCCGGTTCAGTCGGCGACGTTGCGTGTGGCGGGCGCCCACCCCAGATCGGCATCATCATCTGTTACAGGAGACGCCCATGCCCGCCCCGATAGAGCTCTGGTACTGGCCCACGCCCAACGGCTGGAAGGTGTCGATCGCCCTCGAGGAGATGGGCCTGCCGTATGAGTTGAAGCCGGTGAACATCGGCGCCGGCGAACAGTTCCGGCCCGAGTTTCTGGCGATCAGCCCCAACAACCGCATGCCGGCCATCGTCGATCCCGACGGGCCGGGCGGAGAGCCGCTATCGATCTTCGAGAGTGGGGCGATCCTCCAGTATCTCGGAAACAAGTCGAGGCAATTCTATCCGACGGATGTCCGCGCCCGTGCCGAGGTGGATCAGTGGCTGTTCTGGCAGGTCGGCGGCCTGGGGCCGATGGCGGGCCAGACCCATCACTTTCGCCAATACGCGCCGGCTCTGATCAAGGATCAGCGCCAGATCGCCTATGGGGTCAGGCGCTACACCGACGAGACGCATCGCCTATACGGCGTGCTGGATAGACGCCTGGCCGAGCGGGAGTTCGTGGCGGGTGACTACTCCATCGCCGACATGGCCATTTGGCCGTGGATCCTGCCGGGGCCACAGGGGCAGTCGATCGACGAATTTCCGAACCTGAAAGCCTGGCTTGACCGCGTCGGTGGGCGCGAGGCTGTGCAGCGGGGACGGGCCCTCGGCGACGACCTGCGCGGTGACCTCGGAGCGTCGGGAAAGGACGCCGAGGCGGCCCGCAAGATGCTGTTCGGGCAGCGTGGCCGCTAGCCGACGGTCATAAGTCGTTTACAAAAAAGGCTTTTCCGCCCGGGTCGTCATTAACTTTAACTTCAAGGCTGGCGGCGTTTCATCGTTATCCAGGATCGGGACCAGAAAGGTCTCGTGCGGAGGATGAACCGATGAACGCGCAGGAAATCGCGCACGACCAGGAGGGGGCCATGCCCCTGCCGACCCCGGAAATGGACGGCGACGCCCTGTTCCGGCTCGGGCTGATGTATTCGACCGGCCAGGGCGGCTGCCCGATGGACCGTGTCTCGGCTCACATGATCTTCAATCTGGCGGCGATGAAGGGCTCGGTCGAAGCCCGCGTCTATCGCAAGGAACTGAGCCAGGAGATGGACTCCGAGGACATCTCCGAAGCCCAGCGCGCCGCCCGTCGCTGGATCGACGCTGGCGTGGTCAGCCTGGCCGCCTGATCAGTCTTCCAGCGCCGAGAGCACTTCTGCGCTGAAGCGGGCGATATCGAAGCCCTCGCCGCCTGGCCCGACGGAGTCGAAGCCGCGCCGGACGATCAGAACGTCCCGGCTGGGAACGATCATCAGATACTGGCCGCGATTGCCCTGGGCGGCGTAGGTCCCCTGGGGCAGGTCCTGGTCGGGACCGAACAGCCAGAACTGCGCGCCATAGCCCGCGCCGCCGGTGGCCGCATTGGCCGGCTGGGCCGGCGCCGGGGTCGCCACATAGTCGGCCCAGCCCTGGGGCAGCACCCGCTCGCCGTTCCACAGTCCGTCGTTCAGATACAGCAGGCCCAGGCGCGCCAGATCGCGCGCCGTGGTCCAGACCTGGCTGGAGAAGATGAAGTCGCCGCCCCAGTCGGTCTCCGGGACCGTGCGGGTCATGCCGATCTTCCAGAACACGCGCTCAAACGGATAGGCGAGGAAGCGGTCATCGTCGTTCATGGCCCCGCGCAGCCCGCGCATGGCCAGCAGGGTGTCGTTGTTGGCGTAGCGCCAGCGCGCGCCCGGCATCGCCTCCTGCGGCAGGCCCGCCGAACGTTCGGCCACCAGCGTGCCGCCGAAATAGACATCGTCGGTGCGGTTGCCCGGTCCTTCGGTCCACAGCCCGCTGGCCATATGCAGAAGGTCTTCTGTGGTGATGGCTCCTCGCGGATCGCCATCGCGGCGCCACTCGGGCACCGGGGCCGGGGCGTCAACGTCGATGATCCCATCCATCACCGCCGCGCCGATGACGCTGGCCGCCAGGCTCTTGCCCACAGACCATGTGCGCTGGGAGACGTGGGGGCCGAAACCGTCGCGGTACTGTTCGGCGATGATCCGGCCGTCCTTGACCACGATGACGGCGGTGGTCTCGGACCCTTCGCCGAAGCTGGCGCGGTCGAAGGCGCTATCGACCAGAGCTGAAAGGGCCGGGGAGGGTGGTGCCGCGGGCGCCGCGCCGGCATCGCCCATTGGCCAGGGCAGGGCGTCGGTAGCGGCCAGGTCCGGTCCCTCAACGGTCACGCGAGGCAGGGGCGTATCCGCGTTCCCGCCAGGCGGGGCCTGGACGCAACCGAGATGGGGCCGCCACACGGCAACCCGCGCCGGGAAGTCCTCTGCGAAGGCGACGGACACGGTGCGCGCCTCGCGGTCGATGACGGCTGGCAAGTCCTGAACCGGCTGGCGTAGCTCGACATAGATTCGGGTGAGGTCGTCTTCCGCGACCGTCTCCCGATCCAGCCCGGCGTTGAACAGGCCGCTGCACAGGAAGGCGGCCTTGTAGCCAGCGGCTAGAGACAGGGTGTGGCGATCGGGCGGGGCCGCCGTCTGCTGGTCGGTCTGCGCCGCTGCGGGCGCGGCGAGCATCATGGCGGCGGCGAGGGGGGCGAATGGGCGCATGGCGAAGGAATGGCAGGCTGGCGGGACGACGTCATCCCCCGATCCACAGCTCCTCACTGGTTCCGGCGCGGCAGGGTCGCTAGAGGAGGCGGCATGGACCTCACGCCCCCCGTCGTCATCCTCGACAAGCCCCAGCTGGCCGACAATATCGGTGCGGTGGCGCGGGTGATGGCCAATTTCGGCCTGGGCGAGCTCAGGCTGGTCAGCCCGCGCGACGGCTGGCCCCAGGACCGGGCCTGGGCCACCGCGTCGGGTGCCGACTGGGTGCTGGAGGGGGTGCGGCTTTTCGACAGCGTGGCGGAGGCCATGGCCGACCTGACCACCGTCTTCGCCACCACGGCCCGCCCGCGCGAGACGCGCCAGCCCGTCCTGACCCCGCGCCAGGCAGTGGAGCGCCTGTACGACGACAGCGCTTCGGGCCTAGGCGTCGGCCTGCTGTTCGGCGGCGAGCGGGCGGGACTGGAGACCGCGGACATCGTGCTGTGCGCCGGCATCGTCACCATCCCTATCGACCCGCGCCATCACTCACTGAACCTGGCCCAGGCGGTGGCGATCAACGCCTATGAGTGGCGCACCCGGCTGCTGGACGCCCCGCCGCCCAGGTTTCGCGAGGGCGATCCTCCGGCGGCCAACGCCCTGCTGGTCGGCATGTACGAGCACCTGGAGGCCGAGCTCGACGCCGGCGGCTTTTTCCATCCGCCGGAGAAGAAGCGATCCATGAGCCAGAACCTGCGCGTCATGCTGGGCCGCGCCGCCTTCACCGAGCAGGAAGTCGCGACCTTTCGCGGGGTGATCCATGCCTTGGCCAAGGGGCGAGGGCGGGTGCTGGAGAAGCTGGCGCGAAAGAACGCGTCCGAGCGATCGTGATCGAAGCATCTGCGCGAAGGGGACGATCAGGAGTTGCGCTTACCCAAGCGCGCGTGGTCTAGGCTCGGCTGCACAAACACTTCAAGAAGAACGGCGCCATGCTCAGAATCTTGAAGTCGCTCCAATCCTCGCCAGCCAGCAGGCCGGATGAAGCGCTCGCGCCGGAACTTGTGACTGCACCTGGGCCCGTCGGTGGGAGCTCAGAGACCTGGACCAGCGGTCGTGCGGTGATCTCGACAGCCAGAATTTCCGAGTTGATCGCTGTCTTCGACGGCCAGGAAGCAAGCGCGTTAGCGCTTTTCATTGATGCGGCCCGCAGCGAAGTTGACGCTGACAGTGAGATTGGAGGGCGCGTCGCTGCGTTGGCGGCGGACCATGTCAGCGCATCGGAAATAATCGACCTCGCGCGCCAAGGAGAGGCCTCAGTCGCCTGGGCTCACGCCGTCTTCAAAAAGTTGATCGGCGCGAAGCGCTACGCGGAAGCTGAAACGTTGATCCGCTTCGTGGCTCAAAAGGAGCCTAGGAACGGGCTGTATGCCTATCGCTTGCTGGATACGCTGCGCAGACAGGAAAAAACAGGAGACCTGGTTCAAACCTTGATCTCGGGGCAGGGCGATGTCGTTCAGGTTTTTCGACTGGCCGACCTGTTCAGTCGGCTGGAAATTGATCGGCGCCACTTCGGCCCGCACCTCAAGGATGTGTCGACCGTCACCCTGCTGCGGTTGCTGTTCGCCCTGAGCGATCAGGACGCTGGGCTAAAGGTGGAGGTTCGTCGTCATCTGGCTCGACGTCGCCCCCTGTCGGTCATCAACGGCTTTGTCGAAGTGGTTCGACGTGAAGGCAAGCGGGGCGCGGATTTTCCGTGGCGCGAGGCTGTGGAGCCGCTCGAATCTCTATCGAGACATTTCGCGGCTGCTGCTCTCATTGCCGCGCACAAGGCGGACGATCTCGATCCGGTGACATTGCGGCGTGGACGGGCCGCCCTCGCGAGGGCACGCGTGCTGACAGAACACGGGCCGGTGTGTTCTCACGGCTGGGGCGTCTATCGCGCCGGCAAGCTGTTCAGCGCCGCGTCGATTGAGGCCCCGAGCGCGATTTCAGAGCCGATCGATGTCCTGGTCACCTTTGGCAAGACGCGGCCGGCTCTGGATGACTTTCTATCTGAACATCGCGGGGCGCTCCGCGAAATCAGGATGGCGGACATTCCGGAGGGAGAGATCGCCTCGAGATCGACCACTCCGATCTCCGCTCTGTCCATCGACCTCAACTCGCAGCCCGTCGTCGACTGCATCATGGCGTGCCGGAGCGCGGCCGAACGTGTGGCCGAGGTCATTTGCGACACGTCGGACGCCGGCTGGCGGGACGTGGTGGCGCTGGCGGTCGAGGATCGCCTCTATCCGCATTACAAGAAGCAGCTGGACCTGATCGCGCACCTGCGAAGCGCGGCGGCCCGGCGTATTCTCGTCGTTCTGCGCGATGGGCGGATCGGCGCCGGCCTTGAGCTGGCCTGGCTGCTGGATCGGCAGGGGTTCGACGTTTTGATCGCCAGCGACGTCGAAACGCGGGCCGAACGCGACAAGCTAAATGCGCTGTGGACCGATCCGACGGCCAAGGAAGACCGGCTGCTGGCCTTCGCTCGCGCGGCCATGGGTCCGGCGGAGGAAGCCCCTCTGTCCAACCCGCTTGAGGGTCTGTCGCCAGCGAGCCGGGGAGGGGGCGCACGCAGCCGAATGCTGCTGACCTCCAATCTGGCCGATCCGAGCTACCTCAAGGCCTGCGCGTCCCTGTCAGCTCGGCTGGCCGAGCGCGGCTATCTGCTCGAGGTGTTCAACGGGCACAAGACGGGGGCCGACCGCTGGGCGAAGCTGGCGCGCCTGCCGATCGAGGCGGTCGCGGACATGCCCGATCCCTCTGACGACGCCCAGACCGCCGTCAAGGCGGCGCTGTCGCGGCTACACGATCACCTGGCGGGCGAAGGGCGAGCAGTGCCCGTGCTGGATCCGGTACGAGGCAATATCTGGCGGCTGACGACGGTGCTGGTCCGGACGCTTGCGGCCGACCTCGACGCCATCGAGGATCTCGTGGCGCGGGTGAAGACCGGCCAGGTCGGCGCCGTGGTGACCGTGCCCGGGCGGATGACGGCGGCGAGGGGGCTGACGGTCGCCGCCAATCGGCTCGGCGTGCCGGTGATCGACCTGCAGGTCTTCTTCATCAGTGCGAACCCCCGATACCGCCCCTCACTGGCGCCGACCTACCTCGGGATCAGCGAGGATCAGATCGAGGTCTATCGATGCCTTGGCGACACGCCGGGCCAAGAGGTGCGCCGCGCCGGGTCGGTGATGATCAGCGACCAGCTGAAGACGATCCTGAAGATCGACAGGGCCCAGGCGCGCGCGGGGCTGGAGATCGCCGATGACCGGACCCTGGTCGTCTATGGCGCCCAGCATTCGCAGGGCGCGCTGGGCGAAGATGTCACCGATCTGGTCGCCGGTGCGGCCGGCGGGCTGAAGGGCGTGACCCTGATCGTCAAGCTGCACCCGCGCACGACCGACGCGCAGATGGCGGTGATTCGGCGTCGCGTCGATGACGTGTCGTCCGGCGATGTGAGGGTCACGCGAGACGGAGACATCTACGCCATGATCCGGGCCGCCGATCTGGTGATCACCCAGTTCTCGAACGTCGGGCTGGAGGCCGCCGTGCTGGGGGTGCCGACGCTGTCGATCAACACGACGGGCGAACCCTATGTCGTGGATCTGCCGGGCATGGGGGTGGCGGATCAGGCGTCGAACCCTGAGGAACTTAAGGCCAAGGTCCGCGCCCTGACTGGCGATACGCCGGAGCGCACCGCGCTGGAGGCTCGGCGGGAGGCCTATTTCGCCGCCAACCCCGAACTGCCGATGACCGACGTCGCGGACCGGGTCGCCGATCTGATCGAAGAGCGTTGGGCTCGGGGGCGCGCCGACGTCATGCAGCCGGATTGACCTCGAGCAACTGGACCCGGAACAGCAGGGTCGAATTGGCCGGGATTTCGCCGCCGCCCATGACCCGCGAGCCGTAGGCCAGATTGGCGGGAATGACGAAGTCGAAGGTCTCGCCCTCGCGCATCAGGGCGACGCCCTCGGTCCAGCCATCGATGACGCGGTTCAGCGGGAACTCGGCCGGTTCGTTGCGGCTGTAGGAGCTGTCGAACTCGCGGCCGTCGATGAAGACGCCGCGATAATGGACGCGCACGGTGTCGGTTTCCGCCGGCTGGTCGCCTTGCGGCATTTCGTCCGAGACGCGCCGATACTGAAGACCACTGGCCGTGGTCGTCCAGTCCTTCCGCTGGGCGCTCCAGTCCAGATAGGCCTGCTGACCCGCCTCCCAGTTGGCCTGGCTGGCCTCGCCGGTCGCGGGGCGGACTTCGGGAGGAGCGGTCAGATCGACCGGCGGCGCGCTGGCGCAGGCGACGGCGAGGAAGGCGGCGGGGGCGAGGGCGAGGGCGCGGATCATGCGGTGAGGCTTAGCATCGCCAGCCCGACAGGCCAGCCGGTATTTTTCACCCTCCTTCCGGGCCTTGGGGCCTTTATTTCGCCGAAGAACGGCGTATATGTGCGCCTCCCGCAGATTCCAGAGAATTTCGCGCGAAAGCGCCGAGGCCCGGTTTGTCGCCCTCCGACCGGTGCGAAGGCGCGCTCCTCCCCAAGGGAGCCCGACATTTCAGGCGTCCTGGTCCTTCCCCGGACCGAGGGTGGACGCCGAAACCGATGGTCACGGGTCGCCAGCAGGCGAAGCCGTGGCCGCTGCATTTCGACGCCGGCCCCGAGCCTGGCGCATTGGGAACGATACATGGCAGACTCCACCGGCGGCCTCACCATCAACGGCCAGATCGCCTCCGCCCAGACCTTCACCGGCAAGAAGCGCATCCGTCGCTCGTTCGGCCGCATCCCCGAAGCGGTGGCGATGCCGAACCTGATCGACGTGCAGCGCAGCTCCTACGAGCAGTTCCTGCAGCGCGACGTCCGTCCGGGCCAGCGCAAGGACGAGGGCATCGAGACGGTCTTCAAGTCGGTGTTCCCGATCAAGGACTTCAACGAGCGCGCCATCCTCGAATACGTCTCCTATGAGTTCGAGGAGCCCAAGTACGACGTCGAGGAATGCATCCAGCGCGACATGACCTATGCCGCGCCGCTGAAGGTCAAGCTGCGCCTGATCGTGTTCGAGACCGACGAGGAGACCCAGGCCCGGTCGGTCAAGGACATCAAGGAGCAGGACGTCTACATGGGCGATATCCCGCTCATGACGGACAAGGGCACCTTTGTCGTCAACGGCACCGAGCGCGTCATCGTCTCGCAGATGCACCGTTCGCCGGGCGTCTTCTTCGACCACGACAAGGGCAAGACCCACGCCTCGGGCAAGCTGCTGTTCGCCGCCCGGGTGATCCCGTATCGCGGCTCGTGGCTCGACTTTGAATTCGACGCCAAAGACATTGTCTATGTCCGTATCGACCGCCGCCGGAAGCTGCCCGCCACCACCTTCCTGATGGCCCTGGGCATGGACGGCGAGGAGATCCTCAAGACCTTCTACGAGACCGTGCCCTACGAAAAGCGCGGCGAAGGCTGGGTCACGCCCTACAAGCCCGAGCGCTGGCGCGGGGTGAAGCCCGAGTTCGACCTTGTCGACGCCGAGACCGGCGAGATCGCGGCTCCGGCCGGGACCAAGATCAGCGCCCGCCAGGCCAAGAAGCTGGCCGACGGCGGCCTGAAGTCGCTGCTGCTGGCGCCTGACGCCCTGCTGACCCGCTATCTGGCCAATGACGCCGTCAACATGCAGACGGGCGAGATCTACGCCGAGGCCGGCGACGAGCTGGACCAGGCCACGATCGAGCTGCTGGAAGCGAACGGCTTCACCACCATCGACGTGCTGGACATCGACCACGTCACGGTCGGCGGCTACATGCGCAACACCCTGCGGGTGGACAAGAACTCGGCCCGCGAGGACGCCCTGTTCGACATCTATCGCGTGATGCGCCCGGGCGAGCCGCCGACGCCGGAAGCGGCCGAGGCGATGTTCAATTCGCTGTTCTTCGATTCCGAACGCTACGACCTGTCGTCGGTCGGCCGGGTGAAGATGAACATGCGTCTGGAGACCCCCGAGGTTTCCGACGAGATCCGCGTGCTGCGTCAGGAAGACGTGCTGAAGGTGCTGCAGATCCTGGTCGGGCTGAAGGACGGCCGCGGCGAGATCGACGACATCGACAACCTGGGCAACCGCCGGGTGCGTTCGGTCGGCGAACTGCTGGAAAACCAGTACCGCGTCGGCCTGCTGCGCATGGAGCGGGCCATCAAGGAGCGGATGAGCTCCGTCGATATCGACACGGTCATGCCGCACGACCTGATCAACGCCAAGCCGGCGGCGGCGGCGGTGCGTGAGTTCTTCGGCAGCTCGCAGCTGTCGCAGTTCATGGACCAGACCAATCCGCTGTCGGAGATCACCCACAAGCGTCGCCTGTCGGCGCTTGGCCCGGGCGGTCTGACGCGTGAGCGGGCCGGCTTCGAGGTGCGCGACGTGCACCCGACCCACTATGGCCGCATCTGCCCGATCGAGACGCCGGAAGGCCCGAACATCGGCCTGATCAACTCGCTGGCCACCCACGCCCGCGTCAACAAGTACGGCTTCATCGAGAGCCCGTACCGGCGTGTGAAGGACGGCAAGGCCACCGAGGAGGTGGTCTACATCTCGGCGATGGAAGAGGCGAAGTACACGATCGCCCAGGCCAACATCGAGCTGAGGTCGGGCGAGATCGTCGAGGACCTGGTCCCCGGCCGGATCAACGGTGAGTCCCAGCTGCTCAACAAGGACGCCGTCGACATGATGGACGTCTCCCCCAAGCAGGTGGTGTCGGTGGCTGCGGCGCTAATCCCCTTCCTGGAGAACGACGACGCCAATCGGGCCCTGATGGGCGCCAACATGCAGCGTCAGGCCGTGCCGCTGGTGCGCGCCGACGCGCCGCTGGTCGGCACCGGGATGGAGGATGTGGTCGCGCGTGACTCCGGCGCCGTGGTCGTGGCCCGCCGCGACGGTGTCGTCGACCAGATCGACGGCACGCGCATCGTGGTGCGCGCCACCAATGAGCAGGACGCCGGCCGTTCGGGCGTGGACATCTATCGCCTGTCGAAGTTCCAGCGCTCCAACCAGTCGACCTGCATCAACCAGCGCCCGATCGTGCGCGTGGGTGACGCGGTGAAGGCCGGCGACGTCATCGCCGACGGCCCGTCGACCGACCTGGGTGAACTGGCGCTGGGCCGCAACGCCCTCGTCGCCTTCATGCCCTGGAATGGCTACAACTTCGAAGACTCGATCCTGATCTCCGAGCGGATCGTGCGCGACGACGTCTTCACCTCGATCCACATCGAGGAGTTCGAGGTCATGGCCCGCGACACCAAGCTGGGGCCGGAAGAGATCACCCGCGATATCCCGAATGTCGGCGAGGAGGCCCTGCGCAACCTCGACGAAGCGGGCATCGTGGCGATCGGCGCCGAGGTCCAGCCCGGCGACATCCTGTGCGGCAAGGTCACGCCCAAGGGCGAAAGCCCGATGACGCCGGAAGAGAAGCTGCTGCGCGCCATCTTCGGCGAAAAGGCCTCGGACGTGCGCGATACGTCGCTGCGTCTGCCGCCGGGCGTCGCCGGCACCATCGTGGACGTGCGCGTGTTCAACCGTCACGGCGTCGACAAGGACGAACGCGCCCTGTCGATCGAGCGCGACGAGATCGAGCGTCTCGGCAAGGACCGTGACGACGAGCTCAAGATCCTGGAGCGCAACGTCTACGGCCGCCTGAAGCCGCTGTTGATCGGCAAGAACGCCGTCTCGGGTCCTAAGGGCCTGGGTCGCGGCGAGGTCACCGAGGACAAGCTGGGCGAACTGTCGCGCGGCCTGTGGTGGCAGGTCGCCCTCGACGACGAAAAGGCCATGGGCGAACTGGAGGCCATGAAGGCCCAGTTCGAAACCGCCCGTAAGGCTCTGGACCGTCGCTTTGAGGACAAGGTCGAGAAGCTGCAACGCGGCGACGAACTGCCCCCGGGCGTGATGAAGATGGTCAAGGTCTTCGTCGCGGTGAAGCGCAAGCTTCAGCCCGGCGACAAGATGGCCGGCCGTCACGGCAACAAGGGCGTCATTTCCAAGATCCTGCCGATCGAGGACATGCCGCACCTGGAGGACGGCACCCACGTCGATATCGTGCTGAACCCGCTGGGCGTGCCGTCGCGCATGAATATCGGCCAGATCTTCGAGACCCACCTGGGGTGGGCCGCGGCGGGTCTGGGCAAGCAGATCTCGGGCCTGCTCGAGGCCTGGCAGCACGGCGGGCAGAAGAAGGCGCTGGTCGAGCGGCTGACCGAAATCTACGGCAAGGAAACGCCCCTGCCGCAGGACGAAGGCGAGCTGATCGAACTGGCGCAGAACCTGTCCAAGGGCGTGCCCTTCGCCACGCCGGTGTTTGACGGCGCCCACATCAACGACATCGAGGACCTGCTGGAGAAGGCGGGCCTGGAACGTTCGGGTCAGTCGTGGCTGTTCGACGGCCAGACCGGGGAGCGGTTCAAGCGCCCCGTCACGGTCGGCTACATCTACATGCTGAAGCTGCACCACCTGGTGGACGACAAGATCCACGCCCGCTCCATCGGGCCGTACAGCCTGGTCACCCAGCAGCCGCTGGGCGGCAAGGCCCAGTTCGGCGGCCAGCGCTTCGGCGAGATGGAAGTGTGGGCGCTGGAAGCCTATGGCGCGGCCTACACCCTGCAGGAGATGTTGACGGTGAAGTCCGACGACGTCGCCGGCCGCACCAAGGTCTACGAGGCCATCGTCCGCGGCGACGACAGCTTCGAGGCGGGCATTCCGGAGAGCTTCAACGTGCTCATCAAGGAAATGCGCTCGCTGGGTCTGAACGTGGAGCTGGAGAACAGCTGATCGAAGCCTTGAGCCCTCTCCGTCGCGAGGCGGGGAGGGCGGTTCGATCGCCCTCCGTCTCTGAACGATTTTCGCGGCGTCGCCGCAGAAGGAACTGCCAAAGATGAACCAGGAAGTCCTGAACATCTTCAATCCGGTCCCGGTCACCCCGACCTTCGACCAGATCCGTATCGCCCTGGCCTCTCCGGAGAAGATCCGGTCGTGGTCGTTCGGTGAAATCAAGAAGCCCGAGACCATCAACTACCGCACGTTCAAGCCCGAGCGTGACGGCCTGTTCTGCGCCCGTATCTTTGGCCCGACCAAGGACTACGAATGCCTGTGCGGCAAGTACAAGCGCATGAAGTACAAGGGCATCATCTGCGAGAAGTGCGGCGTTGAGGTCACCTTGGCCCGCGTCCGTCGCGAGCGCATGGGCCACATCGAGCTGGCCGCGCCCGTGGCCCACATCTGGTTCCTGAAGTCGCTGCCCAGCCGCATCTCGCTGATGCTGGACATGGCGCTGAAGGACGTCGAGCGCGTCCTGTATTTCGAGAACTACATCGTCACCGAGCCGGGCCTGACCCCGCTGAAGCAGAACCAGCTGCTGACCGAGGACGAGTTCTACGCCTATCAGGAAGAGTTCGGCGACGACGGCTTCACCGCCGAGATCGGGGCCGAGGCCGTTCGTGGCCTCTTGATGGGCATCGACCTGCACGCCGAGGCCGAGAAGCACCGCGCCGAGTTGGCTGACAGCCCCTCGGAGCTGAAGGCCAAGAAGGCCTCCAAGCGCCTGAAGCTGATGGAAGCGTTCATCGAGAGCGGCAACAAGCCCGAGTGGATGGTGCTGACCGTCGTGCCGGTGATCCCACCGGAACTGCGCCCGCTGGTGCCGCTGGACGGCGGTCGCTTCGCCACGTCCGACCTGAACGACCTGTACCGCCGCGTCATCAACCGGAACAACCGCCTGAAGCGGCTAATGGAGCTGCGCGCGCCGGACATCATCATCCGCAACGAAAAGCGGATGCTGCAGGAATCGGTCGACGCCCTGTTCGACAACGGCCGTCGCGGCCGGGTCATCACCGGCGCCAACAAGCGGCCGCTGAAGTCGCTGGCCGACATGCTGAAGGGCAAGCAGGGCCGCTTCCGCCAGAACCTGCTGGGCAAGCGCGTCGACTATTCGGGCCGTTCGGTCATCACCGTGGGTCCCGAACTGAAGCTGCACGAGTGCGGCCTGCCCAAGAAGATGGCGCTGGAGCTGTTCAAGCCGTTCATCTATGCGCGGCTGGACGCCAAGGGCCTGTCGGGCACGGTCAAACAGTCCAAGCGGATGGTCGAGCGTGAGCAGCCGCAGGTTTGGGATATCCTCGACGAGGTGATCCGCGAGCACCCGGTGCTGCTGAACCGCGCTCCGACGCTGCACCGTCTGGGCATCCAGGCGTTCGAGCCCAAGCTGATCGAGGGCAAGGCCATTCGCCTGCACCCGCTGGTCTGCACCGCCTTCAACGCCGACTTCGACGGCGACCAGATGGCCGTGCACGTTCCGCTGAGCCTTGAAGCCCAGTTGGAAGCGCGCGTGCTGATGATGTCGACCAACAACATCCTGTCGCCGGCCAACGGCAAGCCGATCATCGTGCCGTCGCAGGATATCGTCCTGGGCCTGTACTACATGTCCCTGGTCAAGGACGGCGAACCCGGCGAGGGCAAGCTGTTCGCCAACATCGGCGAGATCGACGCGGCGCTCGACGCCGGCGTTGTGACCCTGCACACCAAGATCAAGGCGCGCTGGACCGAGCAGGACGCCGAAGGCAAGGAAGTGACCAAGGTCATCGACACGACCCCGGGCCGGATGAAGCTCGGGGCGCTGCTGCCGCGCAACCCGAACGTCGGCTATCGCCTGCTTGAGAAGAACCTGACCAAGAAAGAGATCGGCAATCTGATCGACGTGGTCTATCGCCACTGCGGTCAGAAGGCGACGGTGATCTTCGCCGACCAGATGATGCAGCTGGGCTTCCGCGAGGCGGCCAAGGCCGGCATCTCGTTCGGCAAGGACGACATCGTCATTCCGGCCGCCAAGATCGAAATCGTCGAGAGCACCCGCAAGCAGGTCGAGGAGTACGAACAGCAGTATGCCGACGGCCTGATCACGCGGGGCGAGAAGTATAACAAGGTCGTCGACGCCTGGGCCAAGTCCACGGACAAGATCGCCGACGCCATGATGGGCGAGATCGCCCAGGTGAAGCTGCTGCCGGACGGCCGGACTGCCGAGATCAACTCGGTATTTATGATGGCCAACTCCGGCGCCCGCGGTTCGCAGGCCCAGATGAAGCAACTGGGCGGCATGCGCGGGCTGATGGCCAAGCCCTCGGGCGAGATCATCGAGACGCCGATCACCTCCAACTTCAAGGAAGGCCTGACCGTGCTGGAGTACTTCAACTCCACCCACGGCGCCCGTAAGGGTCTGGCCGACACCGCGCTCAAGACCGCCAACTCGGGCTATCTGACCCGCCGTCTGGTGGACGTGGCCCAGGATTCCATCGTCACCGAGGAAGACTGCGGCTCGACGCGGGGCATCACCCTGCGCGCCGTGGTCGAGGGCGGCGACGTGCTGGTCTCGCTGGGCGCTCGCGTCCTGGGTCGCTATGCGGCCGAGGACATCAAGGAGCCCGGCACGGACACCGTGCTGCTTCCGGCCGACACCTATCTGCAGGAGGAAGAGGTCGAGATTCTGGACGCTGCTGGTGTTCAGTCGGTCAAGGTCCGTTCGGCCCTGACCTGCGAGGCCGAGGCCGGTATCTGCGCGGCCTGCTATGGCCGTGACCTGGCGCGCGGCACCAACGTCAACATGGGCGAGGCCGTGGGCGTCATCGCGGCTCAGTCGATCGGCGAGCCGGGCACCCAGCTGACGATGCGGACCTTCCACATCGGCGGCACCGCCCAGGTGGCCGAGACCTCCTTCGTCGAAGCGACCAACGCCGGTAAGGCCAAGATCGTCGGCCCGACGGTGAAGGCGGCGCACGGCGACCTGGTCTCCATGAGCCGCAACGTCGTGGTCACGGTCGTCGTCGACGGCAAGGACCGCGAGAGCCACAAGATCCCGTACGGCGCGCGCATCCGCGTGGCCGAAGGGGCTGAGATCAAGCGTGGCCAGCGTCTGGCGGAGTGGGATCCCTACACCACCCCGATCCTGACGGAGGTGGGCGGCAACGTTCGCTTCGAGGACCTGGCCGACGGCCTGAGCGTCAAGGAAGAGACGGACGAGGCCACGGGCATCACCCAGCGCGTTGTCACCGACTGGCGCGCCAGCCCGCGCGGTTCGGACCTGCGTCCGGCCTTGGGTGTGGTGTCGGGCGAGACCTACGCCAAGCTGTCGTCCGGCGGAGACGCCCGGTATCTGCTGCCGGTCGGAGCGATCCTGTCGGTGGCCAACGGTGACACGGTCAAGCCCGGCGATGTGCTGGCCCGCCTGCCCACCGAGGGCGCCAAGACCCGCGACATCACCGGCGGTCTGCCGCGGGTGGCGGAGCTGTTCGAAGCGCGTCGTCCCAAGGACTGCGCGGTCATCGCCGAGATGGACGGTCGTGTCGAATTCGGGCGCGACTACAAGAACAAGCGCCGCATCAAGATCACCCCGGAGCCGGACGCGGACGGCAACCAGGCGGATCCGGTCGAGTTCCTGATCCCCAAGGGCAAGCATATCTCCGTTCAGGACGGCGATCTGATCCAGAAGGGCGACTACATCATCGACGGCAACCCGGATCCGCACGATCTGCTGCGCATCCAGGGGGTCGAGTCGCTGGCCGAATACCTCGTCAACGAGGTTCAGGAGGTCTATCGACTGCAGGGCGTGCCGATCAACGACAAGCACATCGAGGTGATCGTTCGCCAGATGCTGCAGAAGGTCGAAATCCTGGATTCGGGTGACACCACCCTGATCAAGGGTGATCACGTCGACGCCGGAGAAGCGGCCGAGGAAAACGCCAAGCTGGGCAAGAAGGCTCGCCCGGCCACGGTTCAGCCCGTGCTGCTCGGCATCACCAAGGCGTCGCTGCAGACCCGCAGCTTCATTTCGGCGGCGTCCTTCCAGGAGACCACCCGCGTCCTCACCGACGCTTCGGTCAACGGCAAGAAGGACACGTTGGAAGGCCTCAAGGAGAACGTCATCGTCGGCCGGCTGATCCCGGCGGGCACCGGCGCCTATCTCCGGGCTCTGCAGAAGATCGCCAACGAGCGAGACGCCAAGCTGACCGCGCAGCGTGAGGCGGCTGTCGAGCCGCTGCCGGCCGATCTGGCCGCAGAACTGGAACACAGCGAGAGCTGAGCTTCAGGCGAGTGAGTTAGGAAGGGCCCGGCGGCAACGTCGGGCCCTTTCCTTGTTGCGCAGACCACCTGCCGCGGCTGATTAGAGCTATCGATCCGAATTGCTTTCCCTGTGAGACCGGCTTGGACTTAGGGTGCCGCAGCTGGAAGGAGCACACCATGAATGCGAAGACCGAAACACGTCGGCAGCGTCGCGTGATGATCGCTCTCGTCATCTCGCTAGGCGCTTGGGGCGTGGCTTCAGGAGCCAACGCATTGATTGACGTCGGAGCCAGGGCTCACGACCTGTTCTGCGCAGAACACGGTAGCCTGCGCTGACCAACGATCCTGTCTCGCGTCCGATCAGGGGCTCAATTCAGGTTTCGCTGCATCTCGCTGGCTTAACGCGCCTAAGGAATGTGGGCACAACAGTCACGCAACAGCCCGCATTCCGAGACGTTGAGGCCCGGACATGAACAGAGCCCGCCGCGCCCGCATCGTCGCCACCTTGGGCCCCGCCAGCCGCGCGCCGGGGACCGTGAAGGCGCTGGCCCAAGCGGGCGCTGACGTCTTCAGGCTGAACTTTAGCCACGGGTCTCACGAGGATCATGCCGCCGCATTGAAGGCTGTGCGTGGCGCCGAGCTGGCGGTAAAGCGCCCTCTTGGCGTGCTGGCCGACCTGCAAGGTCCAAAGCTGCGTCTTGGCAAGTTTCGCGACACCGCCATCGACATCAAGCCGGGCGACCGGCTGAGGCTGGATCTCGATCCGACGCCTGGAGACACCACGCGCGTCTCGATGCCGCACCCGGAGATCTTCGAGGCGCTGCGGCCCGGCATGATGCTGCTGCTCGACGACGGGCGGGTTCGGCTCAAGGTCGTCGATCGCGCCGACGACTGGGCGGATGTCGAGGTCGAGAGCGGCTCGAAGCTGTCGGACCGCAAGGGCGTGGCCGTGCCCCAGGCCTCGATCCCAATCTCGGCGCTGACGCCCAAGGATCGTGAGGATCTGGCCTTCGCCCTGCGGCTTGGCGTCGACTGGGTGGCGCTCAGCTTCGTTCAGCGAGCCGAAGACATGGCCGAGCTGCGGCGGCTGGTGGACGGCAAGGCCGCCTGCCTCGCAAAGATCGAAAAGCCCCAGGCCCTGGAGCAGCTGGACAGCATCCTCGACTACTGCGACGGCGTGATGGTGGCGCGCGGCGATCTGGGGGTCGAGCTGGACCCCGAAGAGGTCCCGGTGGCCCAGAAGCGCATCCTGCGCGCAGCCCGCCAGCGCGGCGTGCCGGCGATCGTGGCCACCCAGATGCTGGAGTCCATGACCTCGGCGCCGGCGCCGACCCGGGCCGAGGCCTCCGACGTCGCCAACGCCGTCTATGAGGGCGCCGACGCCCTGATGCTGTCGGCCGAAACGGCGTCGGGCGACTATCCGCTGGAGGCCGTCGGCATCATGAGCCGGATCATCGAACGGGTGGAGCGCGATCCGCTGTGGCCCGGACTGATGGACGCCGAGCACGCCGGTATGGATGAACACGATGTCGACGCCCTGGTGGCGGCTGCGCGCAAGGCCGCCGAGGCGCAATCGACGGCCTGTATGGTGGTGTTCACCACCACTGGCGGGACCGCGCGGCGCATGGCGCGCGAGCGTCCGCTGCAGCCAGTGCTGGCGCTGACGCCCAAGCCCGAAACTGCACGACGGCTCGCACTGGTCTGGGGACTGGAGCCGCGACTGGGCAAGCAACCCGAGTCGCTGGAAAGCCTCACCGACGACGCTGTCGACGCGGCCATGGAATTCGGCCTGGCCAGCAATGGTCAGCGTATCCTGATCCTGGCGGGGACGCCCTTCGGCGCGCCGGGGGCGGCGAACCTGCTACGATTGGCCCACGCCCCGACCAGGAACCGCGCCTAAGCGGTTCAGTCGGTGTGAAAACATGGCGGAACGGCGCCGGCCGCTTTCCGTTGTCTCCGGCATGGAGCAGTTCAGGACCACCCCCCGCCTCGATCGCGGCCCCGCGCCGCAAGCCTATGCATCTGTCGCCTGGCGTTCGCCGGAGCCGCGTCGCGAACCGATCCGCCCAGCCAATGACATGGGGGAGATGGCCGCATCGCCCAATCAAGAGGCGGACAGCAGCTGGATCATCGTGGTCCTGGGCGCCGTCGCCGCCGCCGTGCTGGGCATGATGCTTGGCGGCGCGATGGCGATCTGAGCTTTAGTCAGGCCGGCGCTGGCCCGGGACGTCGTCTTCTGTGCGCGGCAGCTGGCCACGGCCCACGGTGCCGAGAATTTGCTCGATCGCCGACAGCTCGCGGCCGCGTGTGGGTGTCTCTCGCCCGTTCATGGCCACTTGCTGACCATCTTCGAGGCCCAGCTGGCGAACTTCGGCGACCGTGTCGTCACCTTCATTGAAGCTGATCGCCGTGACCGACCTGGCCGCGACGCCCGATGGGTTCCACGTATACCGTTCGGTCGTCTGGCTTATGTAATACCAGATGTTGTCCTCGAACGTGGAGGTTGCCGAAGGTGAGCCCAGGCGGGCCAGCACGGTCGACTTCGTATCCACCCCGGTCTCGATCTCTCCCGGCGTCACATCAACCGGTTGAAAGCCGTGGCGGCCGATCTGGGGCGCGCACGCCGAGGTCCCGATCAGAAGAGCGGCGGTGACAAGAACGGCGGGACGGAACATGCGGGACGCCTGAGACTGATGCGGTCTTTGACCTAGCCGGGCCGGAGGATTAGTTCAACGCCGCGGCCGAAAAGGGGCAAAGCCGCAGGAGGATGACCCACTTGCTAAAGCGTCTGTTCGGATCTGGATCGGGTCGCGTCGCCGGCGAGCGGATGTACGCCGCGGTGGTCAGTCAGGCTCGCCAGCCGGCGTTCTACGCGCGGCTCGGCGTCGCCGACGAGATCGACGCCCGTTTCGAACTCTACACCTTGCATATGCTGCTGCTGGTGATGCGCCTGCGGGACGATGGTGAGGCCGGGCGTGAGGCCGGGCAGGCCCTGTTCGATGTCTATGTGGCGGCGCTGGACGACACGCTGCGCGAACTGGGCGTTGGCGACACCACCGTGCCCAAGAAGATGCGCAAGCTGGGCGAGCAGCTGTACGGGCGTATGGCGACTTACGAGCCGCTTCTGAAAGCTGGAGATGAGGCGGGGCTGTCCTCGGCGCTGGCGCGTAACGTCTACGATCGGCCTGAGGCTTCCGAAGCTGGACTGCTGAGCGTTTACGCCCTTAAGGCCCGCGCGTCGCTGGAGAACCAGAAGATGAGCGACCTGTCCGCTGGACGGGTGATCTGGCCGAACGTGGTGGAAGGAGTGGCGGCGTGAGCGATTTGCCGTGGAGCGAGACGATCCGCCTGAATGAGATCGGCAATTGCCTGGAGCGACGGCTGGAGGCTGATGCTGCGACGCGCGGCCGGGTAATGAAGGCGCTGGATTTGCAGGGGCTGGACGCGCTCTCTGCAGAGGTGTCGCTAAAGCCGTCCGGGCGCGGCTGGATGCTTTCGGGTCGTGTGCGGGCCGAGGCTGTGCAGACCTGCGGCCTGACGCTGGAGCCGCTGCCGGTCACCATCGACGCGCCTTTTGAAATCGGCCTGGTGGAGGCCGTCGAGCATCCGCGCGGGCCGGCCGAGGAGATCGACATCAGCCTGGAGGAGGATACGCCCGACGAGGTCGAGGGCGTGGTCGATCTGGCCGCTTACGCCTTGGAGCAGCTGGCGCTGAGTCTCGACCCGTTCCCTCGCAAGCCTGGCGCGGAATTCGCACAGCCGGATGGTCCGCGCGAAAGCTCGCCCTTCGATGTGCTCAATCGTTTGAAACCGAAGGATGCCGGCGGCGGCACTTGACCCGGCGGCAGGCCGGTTGCATCCCCGGCGCCCGGCGCTATCGTCGCCGACCCTGAGCGGTCCTTCATCCCCGGACCGAGGAGCGATTCCCAGCGTGGCTTCCCCCCTCATCCTGTCGTTGGACGCCATGGGCGGCGACCTTGGTCCGCCCGTGGTTGTCGGCGGCGTGGCCGACTGGCTGAAGCGACGCGACGACGGTGTGACCCGTTTCCTGCTGCACGGCGATCAGGCGGCGATCGAGGCTGAGCTGAGAAAACACCCCGAGGTGGCGGCCCGATCCGAAGTCTGGCCGGCCGAGAAGGTCATCGCAGGCGACGAGAAGCCCGCCCAGGCCATGCGGCGGGGCAAGGGCTCGTCGATGTGGAACGCCATTGAGGCGGTCAAGGACGGCCGTGCCTCGGCGGCGGTGTCGGCGGGCAACACCGGCGCCCTGATGGCCATCTCCAAGCTGCGGCTGCGGATGTCGGCGCCCGGCCTGGAGCGCCCGGCCATCGTGGCCAGCTGGCCGACCCTGAAAGGGGTGACGGCGGTGCTGGACGTCGGCGCCAATGTCGAGAGCGACGCCGAGCAGCTGCTGGACTTCGCCATCATGGGCGCGGCCTTTCACCAGGCGGTGCACGGTTCGCAGACGCCGACCGTCGGCCTGCTGAATATCGGATCCGAGGACGTGAAGGGCCATGACGAGGTGCGCGAGGCGGCGGCGATCCTGAGGGCGTCGGATCTGGTCGCATATCACGGCTTCGTCGAGGGCGACGACATCGCCAAGGGCACGGTGGACGTCGTGGTCACCGACGGCTTCACCGGCAATATCGCGCTGAAAACGGCCGAGGGCACGGCGCGTTTCATCAACGCCCTGCTGCGCGAGGCCCTGACCAGCGGAATCCAGTCGAAACTGGGCGCCGCCCTGGCGATGCCGGCCCTGAGGAAGATGGCCCAGAAGATCGACCCCAGCGCCATCAACGGCGGGCCGCTGCTGGGTCTGAACGGCATCGTGGTCAAGTCGCATGGCGGCGCCGACGCGCGCGGCTTCGGCAACGCCATCCGCATCGCGGCGGAACTGGGCCGCAGCGACTATCTGGACAAGGTGGGCGCGAGCCTGGGTCGGGTCGCCGGTCTGGTGAAGGCGGGCGCCCAGGAGAGTAGCAAGTGAGCGTGATCCGCAGCGCCATCACCGGCACCGGCGCCTATCTGCCGGAACAGGTGGTCACCAATGCCGACCTGGCCGAACTGGTCGAGACGACCGATGAATGGATCCGCGAGCGCACCGGCATCCGCCGGCGCCACAAGGCCCGCGACGACCAGCCGACCAGCGACCTGGCGGTCGAGGCCGCGCGCCGCGCCCTGGAGGCCGCGGGCCGCACGGCGGACGAGGTGGACCTGATCGTTGTCGCGACGACCACGCCGGACATGACCTTTCCCGCCACCGCCTCGATCGTGCAGCGCAAGCTGGGCGCGGGCGTGGGCATCGCCTTTGACGTACAGGCGGTCTGCTCAGGCTTCGTCTATGCGCTGAGCGTCGCCGACGGCTTCGTGGCGCGGGGGTTGTCGAAATGCGCCTTGGTCATCGGCGCCGAGGAGATGACCCGCCTGATGGATTGGACCGACCGCTCGACCTGCGTGCTGTTCGGAGACGGGGCCGGGGCGGTGGTGCTGGAGCCGCGCGAAGGGCAGGGGACCAAGGCCGACACGGGCATGCTGGGCTTCGCCCTGCGCTGCGATGGGACCAAGACGGACCTGCTGTATGTCGACGGCGGACCGGCCACCACCGGCACCGTGGGGCATCTGCGCATGGCCGGCAACCAGGTGTTCCGCCACGCGGTGATCAACATCGCCGAGGCGGTGACGGCGGCGGCCGAGGCGGCCGGCATCGAGGTGTCCGAAGTCGACTGGTTCGTGCCGCACCAGGCCAACCAGCGGATCATCAAGGGCGTCGGCGACCGTCTGGGGCTGGACGAGGACAAGGTGATCCTGACCGTAGCCGACCACGCCAATACCTCGGCGGCGTCCATTCCGCTTGCCCTGGACGTTGCGCTCAGGGATGGGCGGATCAAGCCCGGAGACCTGGTGCTGATGGAGGCCATGGGTGGCGGCCTGACCTGGGGCGCCTGCGCGATCCGTATGTGATCAGCGGCATTCCAGCGCATTAACGCGTTTCTGGACTATGATTCGCGGCGCGCTTGGGCTTGGATGGCGCCCCGCGAGTGCCGGTGCTTGAGGTTTGGGGAGGGGTAATTGTCGCAGACCTTGACGAGGGCGGACCTGTGCGAAGCCGTCCATGAGGAACTGGGCCTGCCGCGGCAGGAGTGCGCCGGCATGGTCGAACGTACGCTGGAACTGATCGTCGAGAGCCTGGAGCGCGGCGAGACGGTCAAACTGTCCGGCTTTGGCGTCTTCCAAGTTCGAGAGAAGCGCGCCCGCATGGGCCGCAATCCCAAGACCGGCGAACCGGCCGCCATTCATCCGCGCAGGGTCATAAGCTTCCGCGCGTCGCAGATCATGAAGGCGCGTGTCGACGGCGGCCAGGCCTGACGGTGTCCAAGGGCCCCAAGGCGTTCCAGAGCATTTCCGAGGCGGCGGCCGAGATCGGCGTCGCCCAGCATGTGCTGCGTTTCTGGGAGAGCCGGTTCGACTTCGTGGAGCCGGTCAAGCGAGCGGGCGGCCGGCGCTTCTACCGCCCTACCGATGTCGCGGTGCTGACGGCGATCCGCCGACGTTTGCACGACGAGGGGCTGACCTTGAAGGGCGTTCAGCGTCTGTATGACGAGGGCGGCCTCGACGCCGTTCTGGTGGGGCCTGGCGCGTCGGGTGCGACGGCGGGAACGGTCGAACGCGAGGTCGTGCCAAACCGCGCCCTGAAGCGCGCGCTCGATCAGGTCGAATACGCCCGCGCCCGCCTGCTGGCCGCCTTGGCAAGCTGACGCCCTAAAGCACCGAGAGCGCCTGATTATCCAGGCTGCAGGACGGTTCGCGGCGGATTTCCATCTTGCGCTCGATCGACTCCAGAATCGGGGTGGAAAACCGGACCCCGGCAAGCTTGGAGCAGGTGTGAAGGTTGCCCGGACTGAAGACGTTCACCTCCAGGATCTTGTCGCCGACGATGTCGATGCCGACCAGGAACATGCCGTCGCGGACCAGTTTGGGGCGGATGACCTCGGCCAGGCGCAGTTCGGTTTCGCCGATCTCGGCGGCCTCCATCGAGCCCCCGGCGTGGACGTTGGAGCGGATGTCGCCCTTGGCGGCGACGCGGCGCAAGGCGCAATATTTGGCGCCGATCCTGAGCGGGACGCCGTTCATCAGAAACAGGCGGATATCGCCCTTCGACGCGGCCGGTAGATAAGCTTGGGCGATGATGTAGCCGTCCCGCCCGATGGCCTCGATCATCTGGTTGAGGTTTGGCGCGTCCTTGCCGCCGACCGCGAAGACACCCTGACCGCCCGAGCCCTGGAGGGGTTTCAAAATGACCTTGCCTCCGTGCGCCTCGGAGAAGGCCTTGATGTCGGCGGCGGTCTTGGAGATCAGGGTTTCGGCGCGGACCTCTTCGGGGAAGCCCTGGAAATAGAGCTTGTTCACCGCACGGGCGAGGCCGTCGGGATCGTTCAGCACCAGCACGCCGCGTCGCGCGGCTTCACGGCCGAACAGGATGCCGGCGCCCTCGGCCCAAGGGCGCTCTCCGGCATCGTTGGAGGGATCGTTCCTGAGCATCAGAACGTCGATCTCCTCGATCGGCATCAGGCGCCGTTCGCTGTTCTCCTGAAGAGCCGCGAAGAACTCCTTGAAGGTGCGGTACTTCTTCTTCGGAACGCAGGTGGCGTGGACGCACATGGAGTTGTCGCCCTGGATCACGAAGTCGCCGGGCGTGATGTAGACCACCGAGTGACCGCGCCGGACGCATTCATTGGCCAGGATAGTGGTGGTGTAATGGGGGTGCTCGCTGTCGAGGCCATTGACGAAGAAGGCGATCTGCATGGCGGGCGTCCTTTGGGTCAGAGGAGATCGGCGAGGGTCAGACCCCCGGCGGCGCGGTCGAGATTGGCGCGAGCCTGATCCCGGTCGAGAAATTCGGGCGTGACCGCAGCCGGGCGCAGGAAGCCGCGCTCGTGCAGTTCGTCGATCACTGGCACATGGGCCATGGCGATCTTTCCGGACCAGAACGGAGTCAGGGAGCGGCCTGAGGCCAGCCAGTCCAGCACATCCAGAAGGCCCTGCAAGTAGATGTAATCCTTGGCCAGTCCGCCGGAGCGATAGGCTCGCGCGCAGATGTGGAAGGCCATGCGCGAGGAGACGCCGTGGTCGCGGGTGAGCAGTCGCCAGGCTTCGAGAAAGCCCGCGCCGTCGATCATGGCGCGCACGGCGATCACCCGGGCGGCGAGCAAGCGCATACGCTCGCGGGTCAGGCCGTCGACGGCGAATTCGGCGAAGACGCCGAGACCTTCTTGGATGCCTTCATAGCCGGCCAGGCCCGAGCGGAAGATCTGCAGGCCCTGCTGCTTGCCGGTGAAATAGGTGAGCAGGTGGATGCTGACCTCGTGCTGAAGCAGCGGATCGACGCGTGTGGCGCGCATTTGGGTGTGTCGCGAGATCATCAGCCGGGGGCCGGAGACCATCAGCCCGGTGACGTCGTCGCGGAGGCTGATGTCGGCCTTGAAGTCGTCCAGACGCTTGCGATAGCAGGCGACCAAAGCGGTGGCGGCGTCGCGCACGGCGTGGCAATCGACGGTGTCGGGCGCGTCCTCCTCGTCGGTCGGGGCGGGGTCCCGGGCGTTGAGTGAGGCCAGGACGGCGGCGGCCTGTTCGGCCAGACGGTCACGGACGCGGCCGTAGAGCATGACCGACGCGTCGCGGAAGCGTGGCGTCTGGCGCGACTGGAGCATCGTCAGCTGCAGGTCGATCTCCTGCTGCTTTTCGCGAAACAGGGTCTCGAGAACGGGGTCTTCGACGCCGTCGACATCGATGGCGTAGAGGGCGCGTTTTTCGCGCGAGGCGTCGACGGTGAGGGGACGGTAATGGAAGACGGGCTCGTGATCCCGTCCGCCGTCGCGGAAGGTCTCCCAGGCCTGGGCGGTGTTGATCGGCGAGACCGAGAGCAGGAAGTCGAAGCCGCTCGCCACGTCCGCCAACTGGCCGTCCACATGGCGGGCGGCGCGGATGAAGCCTCGGCGGCCCAGGGCGCGGTAGTGTTTGGGCGTCGGCAGGTCCGAGGCGGCGACGACGCCGCACAGGGCGTGGAGCAGAGCGTCCAGGACGCCGGTCTGGAGATCGTGCAGGACGCCGGGAAACACCCCCTCGCCGCCGGGCGTACGATAGGTGCGGGGAATGCCGAGGGATATGCGCGGCGTGTCGGCGGGCAGGGCGATCAGATCCTGATGCTCGGGCCGGGGGTCGATGCGCGGCGTCTGGCGTTCCAGCTCCAGCTTTTCGAGAGCGGTCCTGAGGGCCTGGGCGGCGCGGCGCGCCTCAGGATGGTCCGAGGCTCCGACCTGGAAGCGATACGGCGTGGGGGCGGCGGAATCGGCCTTGTCGGTTTCGGGCACCGGCAGGTCGTAGAGCTCGGCGACCAGAAAGGCGCCGAGGGACCGGTCGAGGGTCTGGCTGAGGGCTTCGACCAGATCGTAGGCGAAGGCGTCGCCCTCGGCCTTCATCGGCCAGATGGCGTAGACCGGGCTGGCGCTGGCCACGCCCAGGGCGGCGCTGGCCGAGCGGGTGCGGCGACGGCGGTGGACGACCACGAAGGGCAGGGGGCGGTCGACATGGATGCGGCCGCCGGCGGGCAGCTTGCGGCGCACCGACTTGCCGGCGGCGATGCGCGCCGAAAGGTCTTGGATGAACTCGGCCTCGGTCGGCGCCCCCCGTTCGCTCATGGGTCGCGGCTCTGGATCAGGTCGCCAAGGACGGCGACGGAGTCGCGCATCAGCCGACGCATGGCGTCCAGCTCGGCAGGGTCCGGGGCGCCGGTCCATTCGTCCATGAAGAACTTCTTGAACTCGAAGGCGATGGCGCAGCCTTGCTTCGGGTGTCGGTCATGGACGAAGCGGCTCCATTCGCCCTTGCCCTGAAAGGCCAGGTTCTCGGCGACGGACAGGCGACGGCCGTTGAAATCGTAGTCAGAGAGGAACGAGAGGTAGGGATCGACCACGTGCGCCCACCGCTCACGCGGCATGGAGAAGGTGCCGATATTGATGTCCGGAGCCTTCTCGACCGGCGTCGGCGCGGCGTCGGCGCCGTCGCGGCGATGGTTGTAGCTGTGGACATCAAGGACGACGAAGGCGGGGAAGTCCTCGGCCATCTGATCGGTGACCCGGCCCAATTCGGCATAGGCGCGACGATGATAGTCGCGAGAGGCCTCGACCTCAGCCGGGGTCAGAGCCGAACGCCACACCTCCAGCCCCCAGCACTGGTCGGGGCTCTGGTAGACGGCGGTGTCGAGCGGGCGGTTGAGATCGACCTCGAACCGCGAGCGATGGGCGACGAAACGGTTCGGCGCGTCGTGGATGGCGTCGCCGGTGAACGGGTCCTCTTCCCGCAGTCGCCCGGCGTCATCCAGGGCGAAGCGGTCGGCGAGGGCGGTGCGCACGGCGTGGCCGTCGTGGATGGCGGTGGCCAGCACCGGTCCGTCGCCCCGCGCGAGGGTCCACCAGGGCGCCGGAGAGGCAAGGGGATCGTTCGGCATCCGACCCGAACGCGTCGGCTTACGGTCAAGTTCACCGAAAGGTCAGTAGCCCTAGCGACCTAATGCTCGCGATGCGCGCTCCAGCAGGTCGGCCGGGTCCTCGCCAGGGAGCAGATCGGCGCAGCCGATCTCGAATTCGACCACGAAGGGCGGCTTGTCCTGACCGGCGTCGAAGGCGGTGCAGCCGATCACGGCGGCGATGCGCTGGGCGGCGAGACGGGCGGCCGGGCCGGGAGTGGCGGGCAGGGCCAGGGCGAACACCTCCGGCGCCAGCCGCGCGGCGGTGTCCTCAGCCCGAACCAGTCGCGACAGCATTGAGCCGATCTGGGGCATGGCGCGATCCAGCCAGCCGTCCTGACGCGCCTGATTGACGGACTGTGTCGGAGCGACCCGCAGGATACAGGCCGACAGCGCCCTGCGTCTCGCGCGCGCGCCCTCGGCCACACGCGCCAGGTGGGCGGCGAACACCTCTCGCGTGACCAGACCGGTTGCGGCGTCGGTCAGGCTGGACCCGCGCACCGATTCCAGAGCCCGGCGGATCGCCTGATGCCGGCGATAGGTCCGGGCCAAGGCCATTATCCGATCGGCGGTCTCGTCTTCCGCCGTATCGGCCGAGGCGACATCGGCCATACCTTTGTTGTATATTTCTCCAAGGTTTATCTCGCCCTGCTGACGTAGATACAGAACAAGAGGGATATGGTAGAGGCGCGTATTGCGCTTCATGCCGGCCGCTATCGACAGGGCAGGCGCATGATCCGCGCCGCCCCACAGCACCGCCGCGTCGAAGGCGCTCTCATGCAGGAAGTCGAAGGCGGTGTAGGGAGTGGGGGCGGCCACAGTCTCGGCGCCGCGCTCTGACAGGGCGTTGGAGAGGGCCAGGAACCGACGATCCGCCTGACCGGCCACCAGGATACGCGGCGGCGTGGCGCTCTCCTCAATCACCAGATCGGCCTCGCCGTGGTCCGCGAAGGTCTGTTTGCGCAGATCGAACTCTTCCTCCGCGACCGCGGCGCGGATCAGTTGCTCGAGACGCAGGGCCAATTGTGCGGGGTGGACAGGGTCCGCCATGCGGCTGTCCAGGCCCTCGATCGCACCGTCTCCGACACCCACCACGGCGATCCTGCGCGGCGCCGCGGCCGCGCGGAGGGTTGCGGCAGCCAGATCGGCCGGAGCGCCTTGAGTGTCGATGACAACGGCTTCGATCTGTCCGTCGGCCAGAGCCGCCGCCGCCGCGGCAGATGAGCGGGCCGTGATGCTGCGCCACCCCAGGGCGTCCAGCCCGATCGACAGCGGCTCGACCACGGCGTCGGTCGCGGCCAGGAGCAGCACGCGCGCCTGTCGTTCCAATGCCGAATCCCCTCGTCCCGCCGTCATCCGGTCCCAGCTATATCGACAGGCGGGTGAGAGCGAAACCGCGTCGCCGCTTTCGATCGGGGACAAGCTGGATTAGGGTCGCCAGCCCGACAAAGGAGCGAGCGCTGTTGTTGAGCCGAGACGCCGTCGACTACACCTCCCTGGCCTTCTGGACCCGACTGGCGGGTCGCGCCTTCGCGCGCAGCTGGGGCCGGGACGTGATGCTCTACACCGGCGGGGTGTCCTTTTTCGCGCTGCTGGCGGTGTTTCCCGCGATCGCCATCCTGATCGGCTTCTACAAGGTGGTCCTGACCACCGGCCAGGCGACGACACAGGCGGCTGCCCTGGCCGAGGCTCTACCCTATGCCGCGCGGACGGTGTTCGAAGGCGAGGTGACCCGCCTGACGACCGCTTCGGCGCGCAGCATCTCGGCCCAGAGCGCCGTGGCTTTGGTCATCGGCGCCTATGCCGCGCATAGGGGATTCAAGGCCTTGCTGGCTGGTTTGAACTTGATTCATGATGAGAAGGAGCCGCATGGCTTCTTCAAGTTCAACATGCTGGCCTTCGTGGTGGCTTTGTTCGCTTTTGGCCTGTTCACGCTCGTTTCGGGCGCGGTTGTGACGGCCCGCATCATGGAGCACGCTGCGGTCGGAGCCGCCACAGGCGGGCTCCATTGGGATCAGCTCTGGCCGCCGCTCGGCCTCGCCTTCGGCCTGACCTGTCTTTATCGATACGCGATGTCGCACAAAGTGCGGGTCGCCTGGGCGCCGGCGCTGGCCGGAGGGCTGGTCGCGACCGCGATGTCGATGGTTTTCTCCTGGCTTTGCGCCATCTATGTCGAGCAGATCGTGCATCTGGGCGCGACCTACGGTTCGGTGGGTGCCGTGGTGATTCTGCTCATCTGGCTGTCGTGGAACGTCAACGCCGTCTTCTACGGCGGGGCCTTCACCACCGAGCTGGAAATCCTGGCGCGCCGCGAGGCCGAGCGAAAGGCCGTTCTGGCCCGCGCCGATCGCGGCGTTGAACCGGCCGAAGTCGTCAGCCTGTCTTCGCGTCGGTCCGTACGGTGATGGTGAGGACGCCGTCCGTCTCGGTCACACCGATGACCTCGGCCCCCAGCTGAGCCGCCAGATGCGGCGCGTCGATACGCGCCATCGGGTCTGTGGCCAGCAGGATGACGGTCTCTCCCGGCATCGCAAGCGACAGCGCCTTGCGCAGTCGCAAGGTAGGGACCGGGCAGCGGTGTCCGCGAGCATCCACTTTTGTTTCGCTCATGACGGCGGGGTCAGTGTGTCGAGCATCAGGTCTAGCGCCACCTCGACCGCCGCCTGGCGGACCTGATCGCGGCCGAGGACGCCGAACCGGCGCTCCACGGTCTCGACCCGATCACCAAGCGCCACGCCAAACCACACCAAGCCGACGGGTTTTTCGGGCGAACCGCCTCCTGGGCCGGCGATCCCGGTGATGGAGATGGCCAGTACGTCCAGGGCGCCGGCGACGGCCCCGCGCGCCATGGCCTCCGCGGTCTCGCGCGACACCGCGCCATGCGCCTCGATCACCGCTGCCGGAACGCCGAGCAGCGCTGACTTGGCCTCATTCGAATAGGTGACGAAGCCTCGATCGACTGCCGAAGACGACCCGTCGATCGCCGTCAGCGCGCCGGCGACCAGACCGCCGGTGCAGCTTTCAGCCGTCCTCAGGCGCAGGCCGCGGGCCGTGGCGCGTCGGATGACGGCTTCAGCGCGATCGATGATCGGGGGTGCGAACATGTCGCCTCTCCAAGTTTCGCGAGTCGGGATAAGGGGAGATCGAGGGACCGTCCACGGGGGCGCGGTCCATACCACCGCTCTGCCGAGATCGCCGTATGACTGACGCCGTCGCCGACACCGCCGCGCCCGAGCCTGGCCTCACCCGGGGCGATCCGCTGACCCCGGCGCTGTTCGCCCTCGCGATCTTCCTGTCGGCGTCGCTGGTGTTCGCGGTGCAGCCGATGATCACCAAGCTGGTGCTGCCGACGCTCGGCGGGTCGCCGTCCGTCTGGAACACCGCCATGGTGTTTTTTCAGGCCGCGCTGCTGGCCGGTTATCTCTACGCCCACCTTCTGCAACGCGTGCGGTCGATAAAGGCGCAGGTAGGAATTCATCTGGCCCTGCTGCTTTTGGCCGCCTCCCTGCTGCCGCTGTCGATCAACGGCGCCCTCGGCGACCCGAACCCGGCCCAGCCGATCGTTTGGCTGCTCGGCACCCTGGCGATTTCGGTGGGCGCGCCTTTCGCCGTGCTGTCCGCCACCGCGCCACTTTTGCAGGCCTGGTTCGCACGGGTCCGGGCCGGCCACCACGACGGGCAGAATCCCTATGTGCTCTACGCCGCCAGCAACCTCGGCAGTTTCCTTGCCCTGATTTCCTATCCGGTGGTGATCGAGCCCCTGATGACGCTCAGCGGCCAGCGTTACGGCTGGACCGGGGGCTACGGCGCCTTCATCGTTCTGATCGCCGCGCTCGCCTTCGTCGTCTGGCGGCGACGCGCCGAGGGGCTAGCCGAGGCGCCGGTCCTGCCGCGCTCAGCGCCAATCCCCTGGCTGGAAAAGGGTCGGTGGGTTCTGCTAGCGGCCGCGCCGTCCAGCCTGATGCTGGGGGTCACTGCCCACCTCACCACGGACGTGGCGTCAGCACCCTTCCTATGGGTCATCCCGCTGGCGCTCTATCTGCTGACCTTCGTCATCGCTTTCCAGTCGCGACCGTGGATCCCGCTGTGGCTGACGCTGACGATCCAGGCGGCTCTGGTGGCGGCGTGCCTGGGGCTGCTGCCGTTCAAGACGGGCGAGTGGGCGGTGATCTTCGCCATCCACATCGCCACCTTCTTCTTCACGACGCTGATGTGCCACCAACTGCTGGCGGCGCGGCGTCCGGCCCCGGACCGGCTGACGGAATTCTATCTGCTGATGTCGCTGGGCGGCGTCGTGGGCGGGGCCTTCACGGCCCTGCTGGCGCCGGTCGTTTTCCAGACCGTGATCGAATACCCGCTTGTTCTGGTGCTCACGGCGCTGTTTCGGCCTTGGGGCAAGGGCCGGGCGACGTCGATCGAGTGGATGTGGCTGGCCCCCGTCGTCGTCATCTGTCTGGGGCCGCCGCTGGCGATCCAGTACGTGCTCCATAACCCCGAGGCGCTGTCGATCATCTCGGTTCAGGATATCGAGATGATCGCGCGCTTCCTCTACGGCGGGGCGGCCATCGCCGCCTTCATGATCCGGGACCGGGCGCTGTTGTTCGCCTGCGCCATCGCCATCGTCACCCTGTCGTCGCACCAGGTCGTCAGTCGATACGACTGGCTGCATACCGAGCGGAGCTTCTTCGGCGTCATGCGGGTCGCCGGGTTCAACGATCCGCAGATGGGCGGCAATGTTCACATGCTGATGCACGGGACGACCCTGCACGGAGCCCAGGCGCGCAATCCCGAATTCGCCTGCAGTCCCACGCTCTACTACTCGCGAACAGGACCGATCGGTCAGGTGACCGAGGCTGTCCAGCTTCGGCGTTGGGACAGCACGATCGGGGTGATCGGTCAGGGCTCGGGCGGGATGGCCGCCTATGTGCGTCCGGACGACCGAATGACCTTCTTCGAGATCGATCCTATGGTGGATCGACTTTCGCGCGACCCGAACTGGTTCAGCTTCATCAACGGCTGCGCCCAAGCTCCCGTTGACACGGTGCTGGGCGACGCGCGCCTGACCATCGAGCAACAGCCCGATCGCCAGTACGATCTGCTGCTGGTCGACGCCTTTTCCTCGGACGCAATTCCCACGCACCTGCTGACCGTCGAGGCGCTCCAGACCTATCTCAACAAGGTCAAGGAGAATGGGGTGGTGGTGCTGCATCTATCCAACCGCAACCTGGAGATCACCCAACCGGTCATCGCCGCGGCGCGTCGGCTTGGGGCGCCGGAGCTGCACCAACTGTACGGCGAAACCAACGAGGGCGGCGAGATGGCCGACGCCTCGGCCGAGGTGGTGATCCTGTCGCCGACCGAGCAGGGACTGGCCGAATTCCGAAGCGACCCGCGCTGGCGCACCATCGGCGACACGGAGGTGCGGCCCTGGACCGACGACTACGTCAACCTGTTCGGCTCCCTGATCCGCGAGGTTCAGACGCGATGACAGGGAAGAGCGGGTGGGATAGGCGTCTCGGCTGACGTTCGGCGGAGTTCCTATGGCCTACAGATCCCTGCGTGACTTCATCGACCGGCTGGAGGCGGCGGGCGAGCTGGTGCGGGTGTCCGAGCCGGTCTCGACCGTGCTGGAGATGACCGAGATCCAGACGCGTCTGCTGCGGAACGGCGGGCCGGCGGTTCTGTTCGAACGGCCGGTGAAGGCGGACGGGACGCCGTCGGACATTCCGGTGCTGGTCAATCTGTTCGGCACGGTGAAGCGGGTGGCCATGGGGGTTACTCTGGAGGGCCGCGAGCGGACCACGGCGGGCGAACTGCGCGAGGTGGGCGAGCTGCTGGCCTTCCTGCGCAATCCCGAGCCGCCGCGGGGCCTGAAAGACGCCTGGGAGATGCTGCCCCTGGCGCAGACTGTGATGGGCATGCGGCCGAAGACGGTGAAGAAGGCGCCGGTGCAGGAGGTGGTCGAGACCGGCGACCGGATCGATTTGGGGTCTCTCCCGATCCAGACCTGCTGGCCGGGAGAACCCGCGCCGCTGATCACCTGGGGCCTGGTGGTGACCAAGGGTCCGTCGGACGACCGCGAGGATAACTTCAACCTGGGCATCTACCGGATGCAGGTGCTGGGGCGCGACCGCGCCATCATGCGCTGGCTGGCCCACCGGGGCGGCGCCCAGCACTACGCCCGGCACAAGAAGGCCGGAAAACGCGAGCCGTTGCCGGTGGCGGTGGTGCTGGGGGCCGATCCCGGGACGATCCTGGCGGCGGTGACGCCGGTGCCGGACACCCTGTCTGAGTATCAGTTCGCCGGCCTGCTGCGCGGGGCCAAGGCCGAGCTGGTCGCCTGCAAGACCCAGCCCCTGATGGTTCCGGCCCAGGCCGAGATCGTGCTGGAGGGCGAGGTGCTTCTGGACGAGCACGCGGCGGAGGGGCCCTACGGCGATCACACCGGCTATTACAATTCGGTCGAGACCTTCCCGGTGTTCCGAGTGACGGCGATCACGCGGCGCAAGGACCCAATCTATCTGTCCACCTTCACCGGCCGGCCGCCGGACGAGCCCAGCGTGCTGGGCGAGGCGCTGAACGAGGTCTTCATCCCCCTGCTGCGCCAGCAGTTTCCGGAGATCGTGGACTTCTGGCTGCCGCCCGAGGGGTGCAGTTATCGGATCGCCGTGGTGTCGATGAAGAAGGCCTATCCCGGCCACGCCAAGCGGGTGATGCTGGGCGTGTGGAGCTATCTGCGGCAGTTCATGTACACCAAGTGGGTCATCGTCGTGGACCACGACATCGACGCCCGCGACTGGAAGGACGTGATGTGGGCCCTGTCCACCAAGATGGACCCGGCGCGCGACATCACCGTCATCGAGAACACCCCCATCGACTATCTGGACTTCGCCAGCCCGGAGAGCGGCCTGGGCTCCAAGATCGGCCTGGACGCCACCGACAAGTGGCCGCCCGAGACCAAGCGGGAGTGGGGCGAGGAAATCCGCATGGATGAGGCGGTGGTCCAGCGGGTCTCGGAGATGTGGGATCGGCTCGGGCTGCCGGGCGACGGCTCGCCGATATGGGAGTAAGGCGTCACGGCTGGACGCTGCTGGGCCCGGCGCTGTTCCTTCTGGTGATCTGGGCGGGGACTTATGTCGCCTACCGCGGCGAACACGGCGCCTCCAGGTCGCCCGACGGCCGAATGCATGTTGTCTATCCGACTTCGCGGATGGGTGACTTTGCCTATCAATTTTTCCAGCCGCTGCGGTGGCTGGAAGAGAGATATGCGGGCTCCACGTCCGAACGGCGCGAAGTCGCGTCACCAGACCTAGTGGGTGAGGCGGAATAGCCGAACTGGAATTCGGGCCAAGCGTCACCATATCAGAGCCATGAATCATCGACCAACGACACTCGAACGCGCCTATCAGCTGGCGGAGAGCGGCGAATGCGCCAGCGTCAGCGACATCAAGAAGCGGCTGATGGCCGAACACTACACCGACGTGCAGGGCCAGCTTTATGGCTCGGCTGTGACCACGGCCCTGCGAAAACTGACGGAGAAGGCGGCCGCGACCCGTACGGCGAGTGGCGGCCCGGATTAGCGACGAGGCATCACAGGTTGCGAACGCGCTGCCGGTAACCCTACCGTGTTACGCCCTGTGATTGGCCTTGGGCGGTCTGCACTGAAAGTCTGGGCTCCAAGGGGGCTCTGATAGGGAGACCAACGATGAGGAAGCTACGCACAATCATGTCGGGCCTCGCCGTCGCGGCGGCCTTGACCCTCACCGGCGGAGCCACCGCCAACAACCAGCCCGCCTGTGCGGCGGCCAACTGCGCCGGCTATTGCGAGTGCGTCTGGCAATGCTCGGCCAGCGGCCAGGGTGGCGACTGCTTGGAACGTTGCCAGAAACTGCAGCCCAAGGGCGTAATCTGCAACTGCGGCGTTAGTCCCTACTGACGCCATCGGCCGCGCCGGGCTGACCTCGGCGCGGCCTCCGTCCTGAGCTTTGCGGACGGCCTTGCCGTTCGACGACATCCGGGCCATGCCTTGGCCCATGCGAAGCGCCTTGATCGCCGCGGCCGTTGCCGCCCTAAGCCTGACCCTCCTGTCGTCGAGTCCCGTGATGTCCCAGACCCCGCCGCCCGTTTCCAACGCCGCGCCGTGGGATCAGGACTTCCTGCCGCCGGCGCCGGCGTGGGATGGGGCCAGCCGGTCGCTGCTGCGTGACACCGCCGATCCGTGGGTCACCGCCTTTGAGGCCGATTCCGAGCATGACTTCTCGCCAGACTACGCCGACACGCGCGCCTGGTTCGACCGGCTGGATGCGGCCTCGGAGTTGATCCGCATCGAGGCGTTCGGCGTGTCGCCTGAGGGTCGGCCCATTTACGCCGTGATCGCGTCCAAGGACGGCGCGACCTTTGATCCGGCCAAGCCGGTTCTGCTGGCCCAGGCCGGCATCCATCCGGGCGAGATCGACGGCAAGGACGCCGGCATGATGCTGCTCCGCGATATCGCCATGTACGGCAAGGACGGCTTGCTCGATCGGGTCAATCTGATCCTGGTGCCGATCCTGTCTGTGGATGGGCACGAGCGGGCGGGCGCCTATTCGCGCCCGAACCAGCGTGGGCCGCGCGTCCAGGGCTGGCGTCACACCGCGACCAACCAGAACCTCAACCGCGACTACATGAAGCTGGACCAGATCGAGATGCAGGCGGTGCGCGGCCTGATCCTGAAGTACCGGCCCGACCTCTATGTCGACATCCACGTCACCGACGGCCTGGATTACCAGTACGACGTCACCTACGGCTTCAACGGCGAGAACGGCGTGTGGAGCCGCAGTCCGGCCACGGCGCGCTGGCTGGACGACACCTTCAAGCCGGCCATGAACGCGGCGCTGGAAGGGCAGGGGCATATCCCTGGCGAGCTGGTCTTCGGCATCGACGATGCGAACCCCAGGGCGGGGCTATCGGACGGGGGCCTCGGCGAGCGCTTTTCAAACGGCTGGGGCTCGGCGGCGCATGTGCCGACCATCCTGATCGAGAACCACAGCCTGAAGCCGCATGAGCAGCGGGTGCTGGGAACCTACGTCTTCCTGGAAGAGGCGATGCGCCTCCTGGCTGAACAGGGCGCCGACCTGCGCCGCGCCGTGGCCGAGGACAGCGCATTGCGTCCTGAACAGGTGCCGGCCAATTTCGAGAGCGATCCCGAGCCGGCCTACACCCGCGCCTTCAAGGGCATCCGCTATGACACCTATCGCAGCGAGGCGTCCGGGCGCGACGAAATCCGCTGGCTGGGCGAGCCCGACCCCGAGTTGTGGCAGGTGCCCTTCTACGTGTCCCGTCCCACCCTCATGCTGGATCGGCCCCAGGCCTATTGGGTTCCGGGCCATCGGCCGGACCTGATCGAGCGGCTGCGCCTGCACGGCGTGACGATGGAGACGCTGGACGCTCCGCGGACCGTGACCGTCGACATGCTGCGGCTGGTGGATCCGGTGGTGTCGGCCCGCACCAACGAGGGCCATGTGCCGATCTCCGTCAAGACGGTCGAAGCCGAGCGTCGCAACTGGGCCTTCCCGCCCGGCTCGGTCCGTGTCTCGACGGATCAGCCCCTCGGGGACGTGGCCGTGCTGTTGCTGGAGCCGCAATCGTCGGAGGGCTTCTTCGCCTGGGGCATGATCCCCGAGGTGCTGAACCGGGTCGAATACATGGAGGCCTACGCCATCGCGCCCCTGGCCGACCGCATGCTGGCCGCCGATCCCGCCCTGAAGGCCGAGTTTGAAACCAAGCTGGCGGCCGAGCCGGACTTCGCCGCCGATGGCGACGCGCGGCTGCAGTGGTTCTATGAGCGGACGCCCTATTACGACGACCGGTATCGCCTCTATCCCATCGCGCGGGAGACCTGACGGTGGACGGGGTCACCGCCTCGGCTCAGGCCGCAGCGCTGTGGGCGGGCCTGGGCATGCTGCTGCTGCTGGGGCTGTCCAGCCTGGTGGTGCGGCGGCGTCGTCGGCATCTGGTGGCGTTCGGCGACGGCGGTGTGCCGGAGTTGGCCCAGGCCATCCGGGCCTTCGGGAACGCCACCGAATATCTGCCGGTCGGCATAGCCGCGCTGGTGCTGCTGGCCGTGCTCTCGGCCCCGGCTTATCTGATCCACGGCCTGGGCGGCGCCCTGCTGTTCGGGCGTGTGGTTCATGCGGCTGGGCTGATCTTCCTGCCTTCGTCGTCGATCGGCCGGGTGGTCGGGATGATGTTCACCTGGATGCCTCTGCTGATCACCGCCATCGTGCTGATCGCCTACGCCGTGGTCTGACGCGTTGCGCTGACGGGACGGCCCGGCCATATCGGGGCATGGCTTCTGACACATCCACTGATTTGCTCCCCGACCTGATCCAGCGCGCCCTCAAGGGCGGCGCCGACGCCGCCGAGTGCGTCTTCGCCGATCGCAGCACACTGTCGGTGGGGGTCAGAAACGGGGCCCTGGAATCGGTCGAGCGCGAGGAGAGCCGCGACCTGGGCCTGCGCGTCTTCATCGGCCGGCGGCAGGCGACGGTGTCCGCCTCGGACCTGTCCGAGCGGACGCTGGAGAGACTGGTAGACAGGGCCGTGGCCATGGCGAAGCTGGCCCCTGAAGATCCCTATTCCACGCTGGCGCCCGAGGATCGGCTGGCGCGCGGCCCGCACCGCGATCTGGACCTGTTCGACGGGGTGGAGCGATCGGCCGAACAGCTTGAGGCCGCTGCGGTCGAGGCAGAGGCGGCGGCACGCGCCGTGGACGGCGTAGCCAAATCCGAAGGCGGCGAGGCCAGCTGGTCCGAGGGGACTTGGCGGCTGGTCACCTCTCATGGGTTCGACGGGCGGCATCGCGGATCGTCCCACGCGCTGGGCGTCGGCGTCATCGCCCAGAAGGACGGCGGGGGCATGGAGCGCGGCAGCGAAAACCGCGCCACGCGGCACCTGACCGACCTGCCCGGCGCCCACTGGATCGGCGAGCAGGCGGGACATCGCGCCGTCGCCCGCCTGGGCCCGCGCAAGATCGGCTCGACCACCGCGCCGGTGATCTTCGACAATCGGGTCTCGGGCCAGATCATCTCGCCCCTGGTCCAGGCCATGTCGGGCGCCGCCGTGGCGCGCGGCGTCAGCTTCGTGAAGGATCGGCTGGGCCAGCCGGTGTTGTCGGACGGCGTCACCCTGATCGACGATCCGTTCCGGCCGCGCGGGCTGGGCTCGACGCCCTTCGACGACGAGGGGGTCGAGGTGGAACGGCGCGAGCTGGTCACCAAGGGCGTGATCAACACCTGGCTGCTGAACACGGCGGCCGCGGCGCAACTGGGCCTCGAAACAACCGGTCATGCCTCGCGCGGCGGCGCTGGCGCGGCCGGCGTGTCGAGCCACAATCTCCATGTCGAGCCGGGCGAGCACGACCTCGCCGGCCTCATGCGTGAGGCGGGCAGGGGACTGGTGGTTACCTCAATGTTCGGGCCGTCGCTGAACCCCAACACTGGCGACTGGTCGGCGGGGGTGTCGGGCTACTGGTTCGAGGACGGCGAGCGGGCCTATCCGGTCAGCGAGGTCACGGTCGCGGGCCCCCTGACGGAGCTCTACAAGCGGCTGGTGGTGGGCTCCGACCTGGAGTTCCGCTCCAGCTTCAACACGCCCAGCCTGTTGATCGACCGCGTCGCCATCGCGGGCAAATGAGCGCTGAGCTTCTCGACGACCTGGCGCTGATCCGCGCCGCCGCCGCCGAGGCCGGCGCCCTGGCGCTGAGCGAGCGGGCGAAAGGGCTCGATATCCGCTCCAAGCCCGGCGGATCACCCGTGACCAGCGCCGACCTCAAGGTCGACGCCCTGCTGCGGAATCGCCTGCTGAGCGCGCGCCCCGATTATGGCTGGCTGTCGGAAGAGACGGCCGACGCCCCGGAGCGGCTGACCCGGCGACGAATCTTCGTGGTCGACCCCATCGACGGCACGGTCGCCTTCATGAAGGACCGGCCGTGGTGGTGCGTGCCCATCGCTGTCATCGACGGAGACCAACCGGTCGCGGCGGTGATCCATGCCCCGGCCCTGAACGAGACCTTCGAGGCGACCCTGGGCGGCGGCGCCCGACTGAACGGCCAGCCCATCGCGGCGGCGGACGTCGCCAGCCTGGATGACGCCTCGGTGCTGGCCGACGCCCGGATCCTGGAAGGACCGCAATGGGTCGAGCCGTGGCCGCCGATGCGGTTCGAACGCCGCAACGCCATCGCCTACCGTATGGCTCTGGTGGCGTCCGGCGCCTTCGATGCCACCCTGGCCCTGACGCCGAAATGGGACTGGGACATCGCCGCCGGCGCTCTGGTGGCGACCGAGGCCGGTGCTCTGGTCACCGATCATCACGGTCGCCCGTGGGCCTTCAACCGGGCCGATCCGCGCCAGCCCAGCATCGTCTGCGCCGCCGCCGGCGTGCATCCGCTGATCGTCCAGCGCACCCGGTCGATTCCGCTCGCGCTCTAGGCTCGCCAGTCGCGTTTCACCACGCTAGAACAGCCCTTCCGCCCTCTCGCTCCCCCGAGACATGACATGACCCGACGCCTGATCCTTCTCGCCGCCGCCAGCCTGATCGTGGCCGCCTGTTCTCGGGGCGAGGCGACCCCGGACGCCGAGGCCGCCCTGGTGGTCGGCGCCACCGCCGTTCCGCATGCCGAAATCCTGGAATTCATCGAGCCGCTGATGGCGGAGCGCGGTGCTCCGATCGAGGTTCGGGTTTTCAACGACTACGTTCAGCCGAATGTCCAACTTGCGGAGGGCCGGATCGACGCCAACTATTTCCAGACCAAGCCCTATCTGGATGAGTTCAATGCCGCGCGCAGCACGAACCTGGTGACGGTTGCGGGGGTGCATGTGGAGCCGCTGGGCGCTTATTCGCGCCGTCACGCCTCAATCGAGGCGGTGCCGAACGGGGGCGAAGTGGCCTTGCCCAACGACGCCTCGAACACCGGGCGCTCGCTACTGCTGCTTCAGAGCGCGGGGCTAATCCAGTTGCGAGACGGCGACAACCCGCTGCAGACCGTGCGCGACATCACCGGCAATCCCAAGGGCCTGACCTTCCGCGAGATTGAGGCGGCGACCATCCCCCGCATTCTCGACCAGGTCGATCTGGCGGTGATCAACACCAACTACGCGCTGGATGCGGGGCTAAATCCACGCACCGACGCTCGCGCTCTTGAGGGCGGCGACAGCCCCTATGTGAACTATCTGGTCGCCCGGCCCGAGGACACCAACGACCGCCGCATCCAGACGCTGGCGGAGGTGCTGCGCAGCCAGGAGGTGCGCGACTTCATCGCCGAGAAATACGACGGGGCGGTGATCCCGGCGGCCTGAGCCTAGTCGCCGCTTTCCGGGACCGGATAGACTTCCGGCTTCATGACCTTGGCCAGAGCGATCAGGTTGCGGGCGGCATTGCGGCCGACGCGGTCGGAATAGTCGTGCCCCTGATCGGTCTCGACATAGTCAGGACCAGGGCCCGGGCCGAGGTGCCAGTAGGTCCAGGACTGGCCCGGGATAGTGAAGCCCATGTCGATCAGGCCCTGACAGACCGTGGCGACAATATTGTGGGCGCCGTCTTCGTTGCCGGTGATGACCACACCGGCCACCTTGCCAAACGCGACCGGGCGACCCGAGTGGTCGGTTTCAGCGAACCAGGCGTCCATGCGCTCCAGGGCGCGCAGGCAGACGCTCGACATCTGCCCCAGCCAGGTCGGGGTGGCGAAGACCACGATGTCAGCGGCCTTGAGCTTTTCGTCCACGTCCGGCCACTGATCGCCGTCGCCCTCGTCGCCGGTGACCCCGGGCTTGATGTCCAGATCGACCAGCCGGATCAGTTCGACCTCGGCGCCGCCCTTCTCCAGTTCGGCGAACACCACCTTGGCCAGCGCCTCTGTCGACGAGGTCGCCGGCGACGGCTTCAGGGTGCAGTTCAGGACGACGGCCTTCATGGGCTCTCCTCGCTCAGGATGATCGAAGAGAAGCGCCGCCTCGCCGGGGATGTTCCCGCGAACCCCCTAGCGCGGCAGCAGGCTAAGAGGATCGATGGGCGTGGGGTCGTCGCCCTGCATTCGGCGGGTCTCGAAGTGCATGGAGGGGCGGCCGTCGCCGGCGGTCAGGCCCACCGTGCCGATCTGCTGGCCCTGACGCACCTCGTCGCCGTCCTCGACCAGGCTTGAGCCGAGATGGCCGTACACACTGCGCCAGCCGTCGGCGTGGATCAGGAGCACGACCAATCCCTGACCGACCAGATCATCGCCGACATAGGCCACCCGCCCGGCGGCGGCGGCGTTGACCGGGGCGCCGGCCGAAGCGCCGATATTTATGCCGTTGTTGCGCTCGCCGGTGCCGACCGGGCCGAACCGGCGGATGACCTCGCCGCGCACGGGCCATTGGAACACACCGCGACCATCTGCCGAATCGCTGACCGGCGCCGGAGCGGCGGGATTGCCCGAGGGCGGCGGAGGCGGCGGGGGCGGGGCGGCGCCGTTGGGGACGCGCACGCCGCGAGGCGACGGGCCGGTGGCGTAGGGATCGCGTCCGGTGTCGACGGCGCTGTCGGGCAGGATCAGGGTCTGGCCCTGGGTCAGGGCGCCGCGCGGACCTAGGCCGTTCAGATCAATAAGGATCTGCACCGGCGTCTGAAAGCGCCGGGCGATGCCGGACAGGGTGTCGCCGGTCTGGATCAGATAGCCGGCTCCGGGCGTCATGGAGGCAGGCTCGGCCGGACGCCATTCGGGGGGTGGCGTTGCGGGCGGTGCGGTCGTGGGCGGCGGCGATTGGGGCCAGGTGGGGGTCGGATCCGTGGTCGGCGGCAGGGCCTCGGCCTCGATCGGATCGACGGGCATGGGGCGCGGCGGGACGATGTCGTCCGGCGCGGGCGGCGTGTCGGGCTGCTCGGCCGGCGGGGGCGTATAAGGCCGCGGCTGCGCTGGTGGCTCGGCGTAGATCGGATAGCGAGGACCCTCGGGATAGGTGCTGCACGCCGCCGCCGCCAGGGTCAGGACCACAAGACCCGCCGCGCGCGCCGCCCAGGCGCCGAGACGCCGCTCCATCCGGGCCATGCGCCCCTCCGTCCGCTGAATCGTCGTGACCCCCGATGTGCCCCGACAGAGGATCGAAGCCAACAGGGTAAACCGCTCGTTTTTTGGGCGCAGAGGTTAACGGGCGCGGTTCGCGAGCGCCTGATCCGAGACAAAGGGGTTGGTCTGGCGCTCGCGGCCGAATGTCGAGCCGGGGCCGTGGCCGGGGACGAAGGCCACGTCGTCGCCCAGCGGCCAGAGCTTGGTCTGGACTGAGGTCAGCAGGGCCTCGTGGTCGCCCTGGGGGAAGTCGGTGCGGCCGATCGAGCCCTGGAATAGCACGTCCCCGACCTGGGCGAAGCGGGCCTCGCGGTTGAAGAAGATCAGGTGGCCGGGGGTGTGTCCGGGGGTGTGATAGACCTCCCAACGGGTCTCGCCGACCTGGAGGGTGTCGCCTTCGTCCAGCCAGCGGTCGGGGGTGAAGCTGCGCAGGCCCGGGATGCCGTACATCTGGCCCTGTTGCGGGATGCCGTCGATCCAGAACTGATCGGCAGGGTGGGGGCCTTCGATCGGCGCGCCGGTCTTTTCGGCCATCTCGGCGGCGCCGCCAGCATGGTCGAGGTGGCCGTGGGTGATCCAGATCTTCTCCACCGTCAGGCCGCGCCGGGCGACCTCGACCAGCACCTTGTCGACCTCACCGCCGGGATCGATAACTGCAGCCTTGAGTGTCTTCAAACACCAGACGACCGTGCAGTTCTGTTGCAGCGGCGTGACCGGGGCGATGAAGGCGGCGATGGGAGTGGGGGAGGAGGCCATGCCGCTGACATAGCGGCGTGGCGGGTCGGGGCAAGCGGCGGCGTCGCTCCACATTGACCTTCCGGGGGCAAATCGACATAAGAGCCGCCTTCCGAAGCGAGCCGCCGGCGCGCCCGAGCGTCCGCGCGCGCCCCTTAGGTCTCGTCCCATCCTTCGCCGCCCGTGCGGCCCGTCCCCGAAGCGTCACCCATGCAAGTCGTCGAAAAGTCCACCGAAGGCCTCAGCCGCGTTATCGCCGTCACCGTGCCGGCCACCGAGCTGAACGCGAAGCTGGACGCCAAGATCAAGGAAGTGCAGCCGCAGCTGCGCCTGAAGGGATTCCGTCCGGGCAAGGTGCCGCCGTCGCACGTGCGCAAGACCTTCGGCCGCGACCTGATGGGCGAGATCGTCAACACCACGCTGAACGAGACCAGCCAGAAGGCCCTGGACGAAGCCAAGGTGCGCCCCGCCGCCCCGGCCGAGATGAAGCTGACCAGCGACATGGACAAGGTCGTCGCCGGCCAGGAGGACCTCTCTTACGAAATGTCGCTGGAGGTGATGCCGGACTTCACCCCGGTCGATCCCAAGAAATTGAAACTGACCCGCCCGGTTTATGAGGCCTCGGACGCCGACATTGACGAGGCGCTGAAGGATCTGGCCGGACAGGCCAAGACCTACGAAGACAAGAAGGGCAAGGCCGTGAAGGCCGCCGACGGCGACCAGGTCACCATCGATTTCGTCGGCAAGCTGGACGGCGAAGTGTTCGAGGGCGGTTCGGCCGAGGACGCCAATCTGGTGATCGGCTCCAACCAGTTCATCCCCGGCTTCGAAGAGCAGCTGAAGGGCGCCAAGGTCGGCGACGAGAAGGTCCTGAACGTGACCTTCCCCGAGCAGTATCAGGCGGCCCATCTGGCCGGCAAGGCCGCGACCTTCGACGTCACCGTCAAGGCCATCAAGGCGCCCAAGGACGCCGAGCTGAACGACGAACTGGCCACGCGCCTGGGCCTCGAATCGCTGGACAAGCTGAAGGAGCTGCTGGGCCAGAACCTGAACCAGCAGTACCAGCGGATGTCGCGTTTCAAGCTGAAGCGCGCGCTGCTGGACCAGCTGGACGAGGGTCACGACTTCGCCCTGCCGCCCAAGATGGTCGACGCCGAGTTCGAGGGCATCTGGCAGCAGGTCGAGGCCGACAAGAAGGCCGACCGCTTGTCGGACGAGGACAAGAAGAAGTCCGACAAGAAGCTGAAGGAAGAATACCGCAAGATCGCCGAGCGCCGCGTGCGTCTGGGCCTGGTGCTGGCCGAGATCGGTCGCGCCAACAATGTCCAGGTGACCGATCAGGAGCTGAACAACGCCCTGATGGCCGAAGCCCGCAACTATCCGGGCCAGGAGAAGCAGGTGCTGGACTTCTACCGCCAGAACCCGAACGCCGCCGCCCAGATGCGCGCCCCGATCTACGAGGAGAAGGTCTGCGACCTGGTGTTCGGCCAGGCCAAGGTGACCGACGAGCCGATCTCCAAGGACGACCTGCTCAAGGACGAAGACGAGGACTGATCGTCGCGGCCATGTGTCGCTGCCGACAGCGGCGACATTACAAAACCTTAGGTTGACCTCGCGTCGAACGCGGCCGAGGCTGCCCGGGGCTGGGGAGCCATGTCGGTAGAAGGTTCAAGCCATGTCTCTGATTTCGTTGGTCGCGGCGGCGGGTCTGCTCGCGACCCAGCCCCAGGCCGTGCCGCCAATCGATGACGACACGACGGTGCTGGACGAAATCGTCGTGGAAGGGCGTCAACTCGACACCTACGTCCGGGATTTCGTCAACGAGATCGCGGCGCCGGCCCGCCGTCGCGGTCTGGCCCGGTGGCATTCGAACTTGTGCGTGGGGGTCGTCAATCTGCGCCCGGACACCGCGCAGGCCATTGCCGATCGCGTATCCGGCGTGGCCCAAGAGCTGGGGCTGACGCCGGGCGATCCGGGCTGTAGCCCCAACATCTTCATCATCGCGGCCGAAGACGGACGCGCAGTAGCTGATCAGTGGGTTCAGCGCGAGCCCAGCACCTTCAGGCTGGGGTCATCGGCGACGGATCTCGGCGCCAGCGCACTGCGCGCCTTCCAGGATGAAGAACGGCCGGTGCGGTGGTGGGTGACCAGCATGCCGATCGATTCCGATACCGGCACGATCGCCATACGCCTGCCGGGCCAGACGAATTCGGCGACGGGAGGGCCAGACGCGCCGGTCATCGACCGCTTCGCGGCCTCCCGCCTGTCGAGCCAGATCCGCGACGACATCGTTCGCGCCTTCGTCATCATCGACATCGATCAGATGCGCGGAAAGACGGTGGCGCAACTCGCCGACTACGCCGCCATGGTGACGCTTGCCCAGATTGACCCCGACGCCACCGTGGACGGCTATCGCACGATCCTGGGCCTGTTTTCGGACGAGGACGCGCCGTCGGGATTGACCGACTGGGACATGACATACCTCAGGGCGCTGTATGCAACCCACCCGCCGAGGGTCAATCCAGGCAGCCAGGTATCTGCTGTCACTAACGAGGTCATCTCGTCGCGTCGTGAGGCCGGTCGCGAGGATGCCGAGGCCGAGCAAAACTGATCTTCTTGCCCCTGTCGCTCCTTGGGCCCGAGGATGATCATTGGCCGCGTTGCAAATCATCGGCTGCCCCCCTAGGTTCCGCGCCTTGCTTTCGGGGGCGGCGCATGGCGCGCCCCTTCGTGCCTGCCTGGAGCCGACATGCCCGCCGACGGACTTTCCACCACTCTTATTCAGTTCCTGCCGTTCATCGCGATCTTCGTGCTGTTCTATTTCATGCTGATCCGGCCCCAGCAGAAGCGCGTGAAGCAGCACCAGGCGATGGTGTCGGGCATCAAGCGGGGCGACACGGTGGTGATGTCCAACGGCATGGTCGGTAAGGTCACCCGCGTTGAGGACGCCGAAGCCATGGTCGAGATCGCCCAGGGCGTGAATGTCCGGGTCATCAAGTCGATGGTGTCGGAAGTCCGCACCAAGGGTCAGCCCGTCATCGCCAACGACACCAAGGCCTGAGCGTCTCGCTTGGCCGGCCCGGATAAGCACTGATGGTCAATATCGCCCGCTGGAAAGTGATCCTGGTCCTGGTGGCCGCCGCTTTCGCGATCCTGTTCGCCCTGCCCAACATGCTGACCGCGGACCAGCGCGCGGCGCTGCCGGGGTTTCTGCCTAAGAACACGTTGAACCTGGGCCTCGACCTACAGGGCGGATCCTACCTTTTGCTCGAGGTCGATACGGGCGAGCTTCAGCAAAGCCGGGTCGAGAACCTGGTCGAAGATGCCCGGGTGACCCTGCAGGAAGCCGGGGTCGGCGTGGCCTCGATCGCCCCTCAGGCGGACGGCGCCGTTATCACCCTGTCCGACGCCTCGGCCCAGGACGCGGGCGTCGAGGCTCTGCAGAACCTTGTGCGACTGGGCACCCAGGGGGTGGCCGACCGCGCGGTCCAGCGCATCGGCGACAACCGCATTCGCTTCACATTCACGCGTCAGGCGCTGGACGGCATGGGGCCGCAGGCGGTGGATCAGGCCATCGAGGTGGTTCGCCGCCGCGTCGATAGCCTGGGCACACGTGAGCCCTCCATTACCCGCCAGGGCGCCAACCGCATCGTGGTCCAGGCCCCGGGGGAGAGCGATCCGGCCCAGCTTGAGCGGGTGATCGGCCAGACGGCTCAGCTGACCTTCCAGATGGTCGACGTCGACAACTCCGTCGCCGAGGCTCAGGCCGGCCGGGTGCCGCCGGACGCCGAACTGCTGATCAACGAAGAATTGGGCCAACCGATGCTGGTCAAGCGTCGGGTGCTGGTCTCTGGCGAAAACCTGACCCACGCCTCGGTCGGATCGGATCAATCGGGTCGTCCGGCCATCGACTTCCGCTTCGATTCGCAGGGGTCTCGTCGATTTGGTGAGGCCACCAGCCAGAACGTGGGCCGACCCTTCGCCATCATTCTGGACGGCAATATCATCTCGGCCCCGACGATCATCTCTCCGATTCTGACCGGTTCGGGCCAGATCACGGGGTCGTTCACGATCGCGCAGGCGTCCGAGCTGGTGAATCTGCTGAACGGCGGCGCCCTGCCGGCGCCGCTGAATGTCGAGGAGCGCCGCACGGTGACCGCCGAGCTGGGCGCCGACGCGGTGGCGGCCGGCGCGATCTCCACCGCCGTGGGGGCGGTGATCATCGTGGTGTTCATGATCCTGGCTTATGGCTTCCTGTTCGGCGGCATCTCGGTAATCGGCCTGGTGTTGAACGGTCTGCTGATCATCGCCGCCATGTCGATGACCGGCGCGACCCTGACCCTGCCGGGCATCGCCGGTCTGATCCTGACCTTCGCCGTGGCCGTCGACGCCAACGTGCTGATCTATGAGCGTATGCGCGACGAGGCGCGCCAGGGTCGATCGGTAATCGCCTCGATGGACGCGGGCTTCAACAAGGCGATGGGCACCATCATCGACGCCAACCTCACCACGCTGGTCGCGGCCATGATCATGTTCGTCTTCGGGGCCGGTCCGGTGCGGGGCTTCGCGTGGACCCTGACCATCGGCGTGTTCACCTCGATGTTCTCTGCGGTGATGGTGTCGCAGGTGCTGCTGGCCTACTGGCTCAAGACCGCCAAGCCGAAGAAACTGCCGATCTCGGAGGCGGCGTGATCATGCGTGGATGGCCCCTCATCAAGCTGCTGCCGCAGAAGACGAACTTCCGCTTCGTTCGCTACGCCCCGATCATGGGCGTTATTTCGGCGGTGGTTTGCGCCGCGTCCATCGTGGCCTGTTTCTATCCCGGCCTGAATATGGGCATCGACTTCCGCGGCGGCGCGTCGCTTGAGGTCGCCAAGCCCGCCGGACAGGTGCTCGACCTCGGCGCGGTGCGCGATGCGGTCGGCGAAACTGGTCTTGGCGACGTCCAGGTCCAAGGCATCGACAGCGAATCCAACGCCATCGTCCGCTTCCAGATTCCCGAGGGCGAGGACCAGACCGAGGTGGTTCAGCGCGTGGAGGCGGCCATTTCCGACGCGGTCGGCGAGGTGACCTATTCCGGGGTCAGCGTGGTCGGCTCCAAGGTGTCCGGCGAGCTGTTCATGTCCGGCATGCTGGCGCTGGGTTCGGCCGTAGTGTTGATGTTCCTCTATATCTGGTTCCGGTTCGAGCCTCAGTTCGGCTTCGGCGCCATCGCTGGCCTGGTGCACGATGTGATCCTGACGTTTGGGGTCATCGCCCTGTTCCGGCTGGAGTTCAGCCTGAACATGGTGGCGGCCATCCTGACCGTGATCGGCTATTCGATGAACGACACCGTCGTGGTGTTCGACCGCCTCCGCGAGAACCTGCGCAAGTACAAGACCATGCCGCTGCGCGAGGTGATCGATCTGTCGATCAACGAGACGCTGAGCCGCACCATCATCACCGGCATCACCGCCATCATGGTGCTGGCGGCATTGGCCCTGCTGGGCGGCGAGGCGCTGTTCGGCTTCTCCATCGCCCTGATGATGGGCATCATCATCGGCACCTATTCCTCGATCTACGTCGGCACGCCGATCATCCTGCTGTGGGGTGTGAAGCGCGGCGGCGCGGTCGAGGAGGCCGAACCGATCAAGCTGGGCATGGCCAGCCGGCCCTGAGGTCGGCGTCTCTCCTGGGGAATGGGGAACGCAGTTGTCTGACAGGGGGCTCAGTCGCATCGCATTCGCCAGCATCGTCGCCGGTGTAGGCGCGCTGCTCGTCGCGGTCGTCTGGGGCGGATGGCATTATCAAGGCTATGATCATGCGCGCCAGTACATCAGCGAACTCGGCGCGACGGGAGCGCCGACGGGCGGCGTTGTCAGCCAGTGGGGCTTTGTCCCGAACGGACTGCTGGTCACGGTCTTCTTCATCATGGCCGCGTGGATTCTTCGGCGAAGCGCCTTGGCGGTGGTCGCCTGCATTCTTCTCGCCATGAACGGGATCGGGATGACCGGAGCGGGGGTCTATCCCTGCGATTTCGAGTGCAGCCGCGCCGATCCGTCGCCCGCGGCCATGCTGCACGATCTGTTCGCCGTCCTCGGCTACCTGTGCGCCATCCTCGGTGTGTTGCTCCTCTCGCTGTGGGCCGCGATCAGCCGTGCCCGATGGCTGGCGGCGATCGGGTTCGTGGCCCTGGCCGCGAATATCGTCGGCTTTCCCGCCATTGTCGCCGAGGTTGAACTGGTCGGCCTGTATCAGCGCGGCATGGAAACGACCCTCGGGCTCTTCATGCTGGCGTTCGGCTGGTCGTTGATGAACAGTTTACGACCGGCCGCTGCGCCGACGTGAACAGCGACCTCGATGACCGGGTTCGAGAGGCTGACATCGACAGATGGCTGGCCAGCCGGCTGGTTGTCGATCCGGAGGCGCGAGCGCAGCTGATCGCCCTTTACGCCTTCGAGGCGGAGTTGGCGGCGATCCCGACGCGCGTCAGCCAGCCGCTGCTCGCCGAGATGCGCTTCACCTGGTGGCGGGACCAGCTGGGCGACCTGTTCGCAGGGCGGCCGAGGAAGGGGCATCCCGTGCTGGAGGCCTTGGCTCCGGTCATCGCTCGCGCCGAACTGCGTAAGGACGCGTTCGACGACCTGATCGAGGCTCACATCGGCCGCGTCCGGCGTGAGCCCCATGATCTTGACGCCCTTTTCGTCGGACCGATGCAGGCGGCGGTCCGCATTCTGGCCGGATCGGGACATGACGATGCGGTCGTCGATGCGGCGCGTGTCCGCGGCCTGGTCCTGACGGGGAAGCGTGACGAAGCCACCGCGCTGCGCCCGACGGCCAATCGCGCCTTGAGAACCCTGCCCCCTGCGGCCTTTCCCGCCGTCGCCGTCGCCAGCCTGCGCGACCCGGATGCCCCGGAACCGCTCAAGCGTCTGCGCCTGATCGCAGCGAGCGTCCGAGGGCAGATCTAGGCGAAACCGCCCGATCAGCAACTGTTTGCGGCGAACGAGCGTATCTGAGCCATGACCGTGTCCAGACGTCACCTTCTCCTGTCCGCCGGCGCCATGACGCTGGCGGGCTGCACCCCGGAGGCTGCCCAGGCCAGCGAGGCTCGCTATGCGAACTCGCCGTTTCGTCGGATGACGGCCGCCCAGTGGCGCGAGCGGCTGCCGGCGGCCAGCTATCGCGTGCTGCGCCAGGCGGGAACGGAGCGTCCCTTCACCAGTCCGCTTGATGACGAGAAAAGGACCGGGACCTTCGTCTGCCGAGGCTGCGACTTGCCGCTGTTCCGCTCAGACTGGAAGTACGACAGCCGCACCGGCTGGCCCAGCTTCTGGCAGGTAATGGCCGACAACATCAGCACCAAGACCGACTTCGATATCGGCATTCCGCGCACGGAGTATCACTGCGCCCGCTGCTTGGGGCATCAGGGCCATGTGTTCGACGATGGCCCGCGCCCGACCGGTAAGCGCTACTGCAACAACGGCGTGGCGCTGAAGTTCGTACCGACCTAGGCGCCGTCTCGCGCCGCGCGTGCGGACTCGATCGTCGCGCCAAAGATCACGGCCCCGATGACCACCAGCAGGCCGAAGCTGACGCCGGGAAAGATCATCGGCAGGGCGGAGCTCAGGATCAGGATGCCGGGATAGATCGAGGCCCAGACGGCCGCATCCGGCGCTTCCGCGCTGACTAGCGGACGCCGCTCGGTCTTCATCAGCTTGCGGGCCAGGGGCTGCAGCAGGATGTAAGCGATCACGACCACAACAGCAGTGACGATGTGCCGCCACCACGGCTGGTCGCCGCCGTATACGGTCACCGACGCGATCACGAGCAGGAAGGCGAACGCGGTGGCGACGGCGAGGAGGCCATTCGGCCCAATGCGGTTCAAGACTTCACCTTCACATAGCTGCCGGGGGCGGGCTCCAACGCGGGGAGGGGACCCTTGGCGGGATCGCGGGCCGGAATCCAGTCACCCGACTTCTCATGCAGCCATGTCGCCCAGTGGGTCCACCAACTGCCCGGATGTTCGACCGCGCCGGCCTGCCAGTCGGCCAGGCTGTCGGGCAGATCGTCGTTGATCCAGTGATTGTACTTGTTGGCGTCGGGCGCGTTGACCACGCCCGCGATGTGGCCCGATCCGGCCAGGGTGTAGGTCACGTCCGCGCCGCGGAAGGCCTGGGCCGAGCGATAGACCGAGTTCATCGGCGCGATGTGGTCCTCGCGGCTGGCCTGGAAATACAGGGGGATGGTGACCTTCGACAGGTCGACGGTCTCGCCGCCGATGACGAATTGGCCCTGGGTCAGGGCGTTGCGGCCGTACATCTGGCGCAGATAATCCAGGTGCAGCTTCTTGGGCATTCGGGTCTGGTCGGCGTTCCAGAACAAAAGGTCGAACACCGGGGGCGCCTTGCCCATCAGATAGTTGGACACGAAGAACGACCAGATCAGGTCGTTGGCCCTCAGCGCATTGAAGGTGTCGGCCATGGCCGCGCCAGGCAGCACACCGCCGGCCGCATCCATCTGTTGCTCGATCTCGGAGAGCCAGTGCTCATCGGTGAAGAGCAACAGATCGCCGGCCTCGTGGAAATCGTGCTGGGCGGCGAAGAAGGTCGCCGAGGAAACCGGTTGGACCCCCGTCTGGGCCATGTGCGCCAGAGCCGCGCCCAACAGAGTGCCGCCGATGCAGTAGCCGACGGTGTTGATCCTCGCGGAGCCGGTCTGCTCCATCACCTTGGAGACCGCGGCGTAGATGCCCTTCCTCAAATATTCGTCGAAGCCGTAGGCGGCCTTGTCGACATCTGGATTGACCCAGGAGCAGACGAAGACGGTGAAGCCCTGGGCGGAAAGCCAGCGGATCATCGAGTTCGCCGGCTGCAGGTCCAGAATGTAGAACTTGTTGATCCAGGGCGGGAAGATCAGCAGCGGCACCGCGCGCTGTTTATCGGTCACGGCGTCGTACTGGATCAGCTCGAACAGGTCATCGCGCCAAACCACCTGGCCCGGCGCGGTGGCGACATTCTCGCCGACGACGAAGCGGCCATAGTCGGCCTGGCTGATCTTCAGCTTGCCGCGCCCGCGCTCCATGTCCTCGGCGAAGTTCTGCATCCCCTTGACCAGGCTCTCGCCATTGGTCTCGGCCAGCGCCTTCAGCGCCGCCGGGTTAGAGGCGAGAAAGTTGGCGGGCGAGAAGGCGTCGGTCAGCAGCTTGGTGAAGAACTCGGCCCTCCGCTTGGTGCGCGGATCGACGCCCTCGACCCCGGACACCAGCCCGTTCATCCAGTCGGCGGTGATCAGATAGGACGACTTGATCGCCTCGAAGGCCGGATTCTCGCTCCAGGCCGGATCCTTGAACCGCTTGTCGGTGGCCTTGGGAGCCTCGACGGCCTCGCCGGCCATGCGGCGGGTGGTGGTGGACCACAGTTCCATATAGCGGCCGAACAGATCGGCCTGGGCGGCGAAAAGCTTTTCGGGCCGGGCGGCAAGGCCGGTCATCACCTCGGTCATGGCCGGGGCGATGTTCATGGGGTCGGCCGAGGGCAGGGCGCCCGGCGCGGCGCGGCCGGCCTGGGCCATAGCCGCCTCAGCCAGGGCCGCCTGAGCCGTCATCGCCGCCTTGGCCAGATTGACCGAAAGGGTCTCTAGCATCGCCTGATGCTCGGCGCCGGGGAAGGCGGCGGACATCCCAGCGGTTGGCGCGCCGCCGGGACGGGCTTCGGGAACGAGTTCCGGCTTCGGCGCCTCCGGAGGCGCCTTGGGCGACGGGGCGGCCACGAGCGTATCGGATTTCGACGCCTTCGCCTTGGCAGCCTTCGGCGTCTTGCGCTTGGCCGAGGTGGGGCGGCCGGCCTTGCGGGGCGGGCGCGGCGTCTCGGGGGCGTCGGCCATGGGCGGATCCTCTCGGGGCTCGGGCGGCGGTCGCCCTTCCTCACGGGCGGATTGTGGCATATGACCGCCGTCGAAATGAACGCCCGCCTTCCGAAAAAGATCGCGCTGACGACGGCGGGCCTGACCGCCGGTCTCGCGTTGCTGGGCGGGTGCGCAGCCACCCCCTTCGATACGGTGACCGACGAGGCCTCTCCGGTGTCGGCCCGCGTCGATGCCCTGGTGGCCGCCAATCGCGAGTATCCCCGCTGGGAGGATTTTCCTCCGGAGCCCGTCGGCCTGCCCACTGCGACCCAGATCGCCGCCGAGGTCAGCACCTTGGGCGTGACGCAACAGGCTTTGTCGGCCGAGGTGGAGGCCATCGAGTGGGACACCGAGGATCCCGCCGCCTTGGGCGCGGCCATTCAATCGCGCGTGGATCAAACACTCGCCGCGCCGATCGCCGTCCAGACGCGTGAGGACATCGAGGCCGAGGCCGAGAGACTGCGTCGGCGCGCAACGCCGCCGCCGCCCATCGACCGCGACTGATCGCCCAGGACGCCCGGGCCCTACGACCGAGACTGACACAGTCTGTCTCCAGACCTTCACCCGGACCTGCGAATCCGGGGACAACAGCACCCGAGGAGACACCATGACCGCTTCCGCGAAAGGCCTTGACGCCGCCACTTGGGCCGCCTTGGTCGCCCAGGCCGCTGAGGTGACCGAGCGCGCCGCCATCGCCGCGCACCATCTAACCGGTCGTGGCGACGAAAAGGCCGCCGATCAGGTGGCTGTGGACGCCATGCGCACCGCCCTGAACGCCCTCGATATTCAGGGCCGGATCGTCATCGGTGAGGGCGAGCGCGACGAGGCGCCCATGCTGTTCATCGGCGAGGAGGTGGGAACCGGCAAGGGACCGGCCATCGACATCGCCCTGGACCCGCTGGAGGGCACGACCCTGACGGCCAAGGCCATGGCCAACGCCCTGGCCGTCGTCGCCTTTGCACCTCGGGGCGGCCTGCTGCACGCGCCCGACACCTATATGGACAAGATCGCCATCGGGCCGGGCTATCCAGCCGGAACGGTCGACTTGGACAACAGTCCGGAGGACAATGTCCGCGCCCTCGCCAAGGCCAAGGGTGTGTCGCCGGAAGACATCACCGTCTGCGTCATGGACCGGCCGCGACACGCCGAACTGATCGCGGCGCTGCGTTCGGTCGGCGCCAAGGTGCTGCTGATCACCGACGGCGACGTCGCGGGTGTGATCCACACCGCCGAGCCTGAGACGGGCATCGACCTCTATCTCGGCTCCGGCGGGGCGCCTGAAGGCGTGCTGGCGGCCGCGGCCCTGAAATGCGTCGGTGGCTTCTTCCAGGGCCGTTTGATCTTCCGCAATGACGACGAGCGCGAGCGCGCGCGCCGCACCGGCGTCACCGACTTCGAGCGCAAATACGCGCTGGACGAACTGGTCTCTGACCAGGCCATCTTCGTCGCCACCGGCGTGACCAAGGGGGCCATGCTGGACGGAGTGCGGGTCTCAGGGGGCCAGGTGTCGACCCATACGGTGGTGATGGATTCGGCCTCCAAGACGGTGCGGCGCATCCACACCGTGCGCCCGGCCTGATGGCCGACGGCGGCGCCCTGGCGGGACCTGTCGCCTTCTTGGGCGTCGAGCGGTCGCTGACCGACCGGGTCTGGCGCCAGCGCGCCGCCGATCCGGCCGTGGTCCGCGCCCTTAGCCAGGGGCAGGGGCTGAGCGAACCCCTGGCGCGGGCTCTGGCGGCGCGCGGCGTCGATGCCGACGGCGCCGAAAACTTCCTGCGTCCGACATTACGGGCGTTGTTTCCCGATCCGTCCAGCTTCACCGACATGGATACGGCGGCCGAGGCCATCGTCGATGCGGTTCAGGCCGGGCGACGCGTCCATGTGTTCGCCGACTACGACGTGGACGGAGCTTCCAGCGCGGCCCTGCTGATCCGCTGGTTCCGGGCCATGGGGGCGGAGCTGCCCTTCTATGTTCCCGACCGCCTGACCGAAGGCTATGGCCCCAGCCCCCGCGCCTTCGAGACGCTGAAGGGGCAGGGGGCCGAACTGGTCATCACCGTCGACTGCGGCGCGGCGGCGGTCGAGGCCGTGGCCCACGCCTGTTCGATCGGGCTGGAGGTGGTGGTGATCGACCACCACCTGATGCGCGACCGCCCACCCGCCTGCCGCGCAGTGGTCAATCCGAACCGGCCGGGCGACAGGTCGGGCCAGGGCGATCTTGCGGCGGCGGGGGTGGTGTTCGTGCTGCTGGCCGCCCTGAACCGCGAGGCGCGGCGGCGAGGGATGTTCGCCGACCGGCCCGAGCCCGACCTGCGGGCCTGGCTAGACCTGGCCGCGCTGGGGGCCATCTGCGACGTCACCCGCCTGACCGGCTTCAATCGGGCGCTCGCAAAGTTGGGCCTCCAGGCCATGTCGAGCTGGTCCAATCCGGGTTTGAGGGCTCTGCTGTCCGTCGCCGGCATGGAGCCGGGTCCCGCCAAGTCCAGCCACGCCGGCTGGGTGCTCGGGCCGCGGATCAACGCCGGCGGCCGCATCGGCCGCGCCGACCTGGGCGCGCGCCTGCTGTCCACCGACGACCCGGCCGAGGCCCATGATCTGGCCGAGGAGCTGGACGCCCTAAACACCGCCCGCCGCGAGGTCGAGCGCGAGGTCACCGAGGCCGCGGTGCGCCGCGTCGAGGCCGCAGGCGCCCACGCCGACGACAGCGCGGTCATCGTGGTCGAGGGCGAGGACTGGCATCCCGGGGTGGTCGGAATCGTCGCCGGACGCCTGCGAGAGCGGTGGCGAAAGCCCGTCGTCGTCATCGGCGTGGATCCCGCCACAGGGGTCGGCAAGGGCTCGGGCCGGTCCCAGCCAGGCGTGAACCTGGGCCGGGCGGTGCAGGGGGCGTTCGACGAGGGCCTGCTGCTGTCCGGCGGCGGTCACGCCATGGCGGCGGGCCTGGCCGTGGCGCCGGGTGGTGTCGCGGCGGTGCGCGAGCGGCTAAACGCCCTGCTGGCCGGGGAGTGTGCCGATGCGGCGGCCCTCGACGCGCTGGAAATCGACGCCCTGATTGAACCGCGCGCCGCTACCCGCGACCTGTTCGACCAGTTCGAGCAGCTGACCCCCTTTGGCCCTGGCAATCCCGAGCCGGTCTTCGCCCTGTCCGGCGTCCAGGCGCGCGAGCCGGTGGCCATGAACGGCGGTCATGTGCGCTGTCGTCTGGTCGCCCCGGACGGCGCCTCGATCCGGGCCATCGCCTGGCGTGTGGCGGACCTCCCGAGCGGTCGCGCGCTCCTGAACGGGCAGGGCGGGCTGGACGTGGCGGGGCGTCTCAAGGCCGATGACTGGAACGGTCGCCGGGGCGTCCAGTTCGAGATCGACGATATTCACGACCCGCGCCGCAGCTGAGGCGACATTCGCGCCCCGAAAGGGGTTGCGACCTACGGAATCGGCGGCTATATCGCCCGCTCTCCGCGCAGCGGTCCCTTCGTCTATCGGTTAGGACGTCAGGTTTTCAACCTGAAAAGAGGGGTTCGATTCCCCTAGGGACTGCCACGCGGAGCCTTTCAGCCCCCTTCGCATTTTGATCTGGCTTCGCCATTGGCGAAGTATGCGACAGGAACGGCATGAGCGAACCCGCAGCCCTCAAACACCCGGCCCATCCCTCGGTCAGCGCCGAGGGCTTTTCGGGCCAGGACGACATCTTCTTCGCCGCAGTCGAGATGACGCGGATGCCGATGATCGTCACCGACCCCAACCTGCCGGACAATCCGATCGTCTTCGCCAATGTCGCCTTTCACGAGCTGTCCGGCTACGCGACGGACGAGCTGGTGGGCCGGAATTGCCGGTTTCTCCAAGGCGAGGACACTGACCGCGAGACGGTCGCCGCCGTCCGCAATGCGATCGAGAAACGCACCGACATCGCCGTCGAGATCCTCAACTACCGCAAGGATGGCTCGGCCTTCTGGAACGCCCTGTTCATCAGCCCGGTGTTCGCGTCCGATGGTCGGCTGCTTTACTTCTTCGCCTCCCAGCTGGACGTCTCGCGACGCAAGGACGCCGAGGACGCGCTGCGTCAGGCCCAGAAGATGGAGGCGGTTGGCCAGCTGACCGGCGGCATCGCCCATGACTTCAACAATCTGCTGACCGTGGTGATGGGCAATCTCGATTCGGCGCTGACCCGGACCGACGATCCGGCCCTGCGTCGTCGATTGGAGGCCGCGCTGGAAGCGTCGAGGCGCGCCGAAACCCTGACCGGCCAAATGCTGGCTTTCGCCCGCAAACAGCGACTGGACGGTCGGCCGACCAATCTGAACCGCCTGGTCGATCGGCTGCGCGAACTGGTGGATCGCACCCTCGGCTCGTCCATCGAGATCGACAGCGCTTTCGCGGACGATCTGAAACTGGCGCGGGTCGACCCGGTTCAGGCCGAGGTGGCGCTGCTCAACATCCTGATCAATGCGCGTGACGCCATGCCGGACGGGGGCAAGGTCTGTATCCGGACGCACAACCGAAGCTTGGGTCCCGGGAACGCCTTGGGCCTCACGCCTGGTGAGTACGTGGAGCTCACTGTCGAAGATTCCGGCGGGGGCATTCCTCCGGACATCCTGTCGCGCGTGACCGAGCCCTTCTTCACCACCAAGGAGGTGGGACAGGGGACCGGCATGGGCCTGGCCATGGTCTATGGCTTCATGCGGCAGAGCCATGGGCGGCTGGAGATCGACTCCGTCGAGGGGCAGGGCGCCACGGTGCGTCTGATCTTCCCCTCGGCCGCCGGGGAGGAGGCGACCCCGTCCGAGGCTCCCGGCCGGGCCCCTCGCGGCGGGACTGAGACGATCCTCATGGTGGAAGACAACGCCGAGGTGCGCCAGATGGGCTGCGGAATTCTCGAGGATTTCGGCTACACGGTCGTCACCGCCGCCACGGCCATCGAGGCTCTGCAACGGATCGACGATGGTGTGATGTTCGACCTTCTGTTCACGGACATCGTCATGCCGGGGGGCATGAACGGGGTCACCCTGGCCAACGAGGTTCACAAGCGCGACCCGCAGCGCAAGATCCTGTTGACGACCGGCTGGGCCGACCGCGCCGTCGATATCGGCGACGAGGCCGAACGCGCGGGGTACGAGCTGATCGGCAAGCCCTACCGCCGCACCGACTTGGCGCGCCGCGTGCGTGCGGTGCTGGACGGCGCCTCAGGCGTGTGAGCGCTTCCAAGCGTTGCTTATCGAAATTCGATATTTTCAGTTGGGATAACCGTGTTAAGCTGACCCATCCGCCGAGGTAAGGCGGCGAGGGGGCTATGACGAGTATCGAGACCGAGGCGCTGGAAGCGCCGGCGGCCGTTGCGATCACAGGTCGCGTTAAGTGGTTCGACGCCGGCAAGGGGTACGGTTTCATCGTGCCGGACGATCCGTTGCTGACGGATGGTCGGGACGTTCTGTTGCACATCACCAGCCTTCGCGACGCGGGGCACCAGACGGCGGGCGAGGGGGCGGCGATCCGCTGCCAGGTCGCGCGCCGCCCCAAGGGCTGGCAGGTCGTCGCCATCGAGGATTTGGAAGCCTTTGCCAGCGCCCCGCCGCCTCGGCAATTTGAGGGCGATCTCCTGCGACGTCCCTCGCGGCCCGCGCCGACGCCTCTGCCCGGAGACGCCGAGGCGGCCGTGGTGAAATGGTTCAATCGCACCAAGGGCTACGGTTTCGTGGTGCGCGAGGGCCAGGACGACGATATCTTCGTGCACATCGAGACGCTGCGCCGCTGCGGCCTGGCCGATCTGGCGCCCGGGGATCAGGTCCGGGTCCGGTTCGCTCAAGGGCCTCGCGGACTGGTTGTGGCGGACATCCAGTCGGGCGACTGATCCTCGCCCTTCGAGTAAGAGGGCGTGTTCATGTCCATGATAAAAAACGCTTTGCTGGCGGCAGGTTTATCCCTCGCCCTGACGGCCTGCGCCGGGCGTGAGCCGCCGCCCGAAGGACCGACCGGCGAACCGATGCAGCGGCTCAGCGTCGTCACCGACAACGGCCAGCACGACTTCTGGGTCGAGATCGCCGACACCGAGGCGGAGCGCGCCCAAGGCCTGATGTTCCGGCCTCCGCTGGGCGACGACCGGGGCATGCTGTTCCAGTTCGATGATAGCGCCGAACGCAGCTTCTGGATGCGCAACACGCCCAGCCCGCTGGACATCGTCTATATCGATGGGGCGGGCCGGATCGTTTCCATCGCCCGCCACACCACCCCCAACTCCGACACCGGCATTCCGTCGAACGGCGCCGCCACGGGCGTGCTGGAGGTCCGCGCCGGCCGCATGGAAGAAATCGGCGCCGAAGCGGGTGACGAGGTCCGGCATCCGTTCTTCGAAAACTAGGGGACTGGTCGGAGCGGCAGGATTCGAACCTGCGACCCTCTGCTCCCAAAGCAGATGCGCTACCAGGCTGCGCTACGCTCCGAACCGCGCGCTTCTGACATGGCGGAGCCACGGCCGCAACGCGCTTCGGCCCCGCCCAAAAAGAAACCCCGCCAACTTGCGCCGGCGGGGCTCTTCAGACGGTGATCGGGTCGATCAGCCGGCTTGCAGTTGGCCGGCGGACATCTTGCCGCTGCGCTTGTCCTGCTCCAGCTCGTAGCTGACGGTCTGGCCCTCGTTCAGGGTGGCCAGGCCGGCGCGCTCGACGGCCGAGATGTGCACGAAGACGTCATTGCCGCCTTCGCTGGGCTCGATGAAGCCGAAGCCCTTGGTGGGGTTGAACCATTTGACGGTGCCGGTAGCCATATCATGACCTCCAGTTGGCGTGGGATCGATGGAGAATTCCAGCGGTCCTGTCGGTCTAGGGAAACGGCGGATCTCAATGCGTAGCAGAAGAGATAGTGCGTAACGCAGAGATGTCGACGGGGACTATATGGACCTGCACAGCGGCGAAATAAAGCCCTCTCTGCATTTCGTCGCATCTGATGCGCCTTGAGCCCCGTCCAAAGCGTTGTATGACGACGCCACGCCCGTCGTCACCGAGACCCGCCCATGCTCGCCCGCATCTATCGCCCGGCAAAGACCGCCATGCAGTCCGGCAAGGCCAAGACCCGCGACTGGATTTTGGAATTCGAGCCCGCCTCGGCGCGCACAATCGACCCCCTGATGGGCTGGACCTCCTCGACGGACATGAACGGCCAGGTGCGCCTGACCTTCGAGACCCAGGAGGAGGCGGTCGCCTATGCCGAGCGCCACGGCATCGCCTTCCGCCTGGTCGAGCCCAAGGCCGCCCCGATGATCCTCAAGGCCTATGCCGACAACTTCGCCCCCGGCAGACGCCAGCCCTGGACGCACTGATTGGCGGCCATCGCGCTTCGCGCTACTTGAGCCAAGTATTTGCCTTAGCGGCTATCGCGCCTTGCGCTACTGAGCCGCTCGATGCGCCCGTAGCTCAACCGGATAGAGCATCCGCCTTCTAAGCGGACGGTTGCAGGTTCGAGTCCTGCCGGGCGCGCCAATTCGTTCACCTTGGCGCTTAAATCTTCGCACACCCGCGTGTGCCAAGGTACGCGTATGGAACGCCTGACACCCACCCAAGCTACGGCCTTCCAGGCCGTCCTCGATCGCCTCGACGCCGCCGACCGAGCGCGTGTCGACCAGGCCGCGACCGCCGCCGTGCGGCCCGCCCGCGAAAGCGCCTCGCACTGGAATTTCGACCTGCCGGCCGAGGCCGCCGACACGGCTCTCGGCGAGGGCGCGTCCGACGCGATGCGACGCGGTCTGGTCGCCCGCTGGGCGCTGGACCTGCCGGCGACGGCGCGCGACGCCGACCTGCCGCCCGAGGTCATGGAGCTTTACCCCTACTGGATCGACAAGCTAGCCGACTTCCTGACCGCCGGCGCCGATCCCTATGATCGCGACTATTGGGCCAAGGACGTGCGCTTCGTCCTGGCGCTGAGCGTGCCGGGCGCGCGGACCCAGACCATCGACCTGTCCTCGCCGCTGGGGCCGGGCCAGATCGTCCGAAACGGCCTGGGCGGCCACGGCTGGGCGCCTTTGCTGGCCTATGTGCGATCGTTCGGCTGGAACAAGCCGTGGCTGGAGGTGCACACCGAGGCGCGCCAGCTGGAGGATTTCAACGAGGCCGGCTGGGATCGCGCCTGGGCCACGGCGGCGGCGATCTGCGAGCGCCGGCCCGAACTGGGCGGCATGATCGGCTCGTCCTGGTTCTATGATCCGCCGCTGGAGACAATCAGCCCTCGTCTGGCCTATCTCAGGCTCAATCCGCTGAAGGGCGGCGCCTTCATCGTGCACCAGGGCCCGGCGCCGATCCACAGCGAACGCGCGGCGGCCTCATCGCCCACGCGGCGGGCCATGATCGAGTCGGGCGAGTATGTTCCGAGCGGCTGGCTGGTGGCCTGGCCCCGCGCCGAACTGATCGCCTGGGCCAAGGGCCGCGTGGTCGAAGAGGTGCGCGAGGCGGCCTAGCCGCCCATCCGGCCCCACGCTTCGCCCACCGGCAGGATGTCCAGGTCGGCGGCCCGTGCCAGGCGGATCAACTGATCCAGATCCTCGACCGTGCAGCCATAGGGCGTTGGCCGGTCCGAGACGTCGTGGCCATAGGCGATCAGCCAGCCCCGGCTGTCGGCCGTCTGCTGAACCAGCGCCTCCAGGTCGTATCCGGGCAAGCGGCGGCTCTCCAGACCGATGGCTTGGAGATTGGCGCGGTCGGCGCGGCCGGCGTTGATCCCGTCGCGCACACCCCGTCCCAGGTCGAACCGCCCGGCGATCACCGGCTTGGCCTCCAGAGCGCAGTCGCCGAAGGGATAGGCGAAGGTCGTCATCCGATAGCCGTGCAGCCGTTCGCTCACCCAGCGGGCGTTTCGCTCCAGGCTGGCGGCCAGATCGGCCGGACTGAGCCTCAAGACGCTGGCGTGTTCATAGGTGTGGCAGCCGACCTCGTGGCCGGCCGCGTGCAGGGCCTGCAGATGCTCGGTCTCGAACTGCGGCAGGTCGAGGTTACGCCCGCCCGCCAGGCCGCCACAGACATAGTAGGTGGCCTTGACCCCATGCTGGGCCAGCACAGGTCCAGCCTCGGTCCAGGCGGACATCGGAATGTCGTCGAAGCTGAGGCTCAGCACGCCCCGCGCGGGGCGGACGGCCATCGGCTTGCGTTCGAGATAACGCGCCGCCCGACGCCGCATCTGATCCAGTCGGTGCTGCATGCGGAGGAGGGTGGCACGCCGCCGGTTAAGGGCGGATTTCGATACGACTATCGGCTGTCCTAGCTCAGCCACCCACCCAGATTCCACACCGGGACGATCATGAGGATGGCGATCACGACCGCGACCACAAACGGCGCCGTCCAAAGCGCCAGATGCACCCAATCGACCCGAGGGCGCCGTCGTCTCATGGGACCACCCCGGCAAACGCGCCCTCGAGGTCTGCGATCAAATCGTCCGCATTCTCCAGTCCAATGTGCAGGCGGATTAGCGGGCCTTCCAGCCTCGGCGGGGCCTGTCTGAAGCCCAACTGACCCGTCTCGTGCGTCGCCAGGCTCTCGAAGCCGCCCCAGGAATAGCCGAGGCCGAACAGGGTGAGGCGGTCGAGGATGGCTTCGGCCTCGGCTTCCGCGCCCCCGTTCAGCACCACGCCCATCAGACCGGCCGCGCCGGTGTAGTCGCGCGCCCAAAGATCGTGGCCGACCGAGCCGGGCAGGGGCGGGTAGAGGACGCGGGCGACCTTGGGATGGTCCGCCAGCCACTCCGCGACCTGCAGCGCCGAGGCGGCGTGGCGGTCCAGCCGGGTCTTGAGGGTACGGGCGCCGCGCAGGGCCAGCCAGGCGTCGTCGGGCGAGACGTGGCCGCCCAGGTCCTCGGCGGCCTGATGAATGAGGCGACCCAGCCGCGCGTCCGCCGTCGCCACGGCGCCCATCAGCAGATCGGAATGGCCGCCGACATATTTGGTCAGGGCCTGGACGCTGACATCGACGCCGTGGACCAGCGGTTTGAAGGCCACACCGGCCGCCCAGGTGTTGTCCATGATCGTGACCACGCTCTTCGCCCGCGCGGCTGTGGCCAGGGCCGGGACGTCGATCATCTCGAACGTCAGGCTGGCGGGAGATTCGATCAGCACGATGCGGGTCCGTTCGCCGATCATGGCGGCGATCTCGGCGGCCGTGGCCTCGGCCGGGTGCAAGCGCGTGGTCACGCCGCGCTCGGCCATGAAGCGCGTCAGGAAGCGGCGACTAGGGCCATAGACGGCGTCGGTGGTCAGCACCTCGTCGCCGGCCCGCGCCAGAGCCAGGATCGGCAGGGTCACGGCCGACAGGCCCGACGAGGTCAGGGTCACCCGTTCGGCCCGCTCCAGATCGGCGACCAGCTGGGCCAGGGCCCGCTGCGGCGCCAGGCCGTCGATGCCATAGACCGGCCCGAGGCTCTCGTCGCGCATGACGCCAACCGACGGGTTCAGCAGGGTCGAGGCGCGCTCCACCGGCGGGCTGACCGGCCGTCGGCCCTCGGTCGGCCGTGAGGTCGCGGCTCGGATCAGGCGGGTGGAGTCGTGTTCGCTCATCGGCATTTCATTTGCGGCTATCGCGCCTCGCGCTACTTGAGCCGTCCATTTCGGCGGGTCCAAGGTTGCCACGGGGGCCTCGGGCCTTCTAACACCGGATGCGGGGGGAAGCGGAGGCGCACGATGACGGAATTCGGCGCGGCGGCCAGAGGGGCCGTCCTGACCCTGGTCTCGGGCCTGGTCCTCATGGCCTGCGGCGACCGGGGTGCCGAGCCGGAGGCCGAGGTCGCCCCGCCCGCGCCGATCGAAACCGGAGAGATCGAACCGCAGGAGAGCGAAACGCTGGCCGCCATCCGCGCCCGCGGTCGGCTGAACTGCGGCGTCAATGAGGGGCTGGTCGGCTTCGCCTATACCGACAATCGGGGTCAGTGGCGGGGCTTCGACATCGACTTCTGCCGGGCTCTGGCGGCGGCGGCCCTGGGCGATCCGGACGCGGTGCGGTTCGTGCCGCTGAACACCCAGGACCGCTTTGCCGCTTTGCGGAGTGGCCGGGTCGATGTGCTGTGGCGCAACACCTCCTGGACCATGACCCGCGACGGCGGCGAAGGCCTCGAGTTCGCCGGGGTCAACTACTACGACGGCCAGGGCTTTCTGGTGCGGCGCGAGCTGAACCTGACCAGCGCATCCGAGCTGAACGGAGCCCGGGTGTGCGTCCAGGCTTCCTCGACCACCCAGCTGAATCTCGACGACTATTTCCGTAGCCGCCAGCTGGAGTACACGCCCGTGGTGGTGGCCAGCGAGCGCGAGGCGCGCGACGCCTATGACCGCGAGGAATGCGACGCTTTCACCGCCGACCTGTCGGCCCTGGCCGCCGCGCGTACGGCGCTGAGCGCGCCCGGCCAGCACGCCGTGCTGCCCGACGTCATCTCCAAGGAGCCGCTGGGTCCCGTGACCTCCAGCGACGACGCGGCCTGGACCGACATCGTGCGCTGGACCCTGAACGCCGTGATCCTGGCCGAGGAGTTGGGCGTCACCCAGGAGACCGCCGAGGATCTTGCGGAGACGTCTCCCGATCCGCGCGTGCGTCGCCTGCTGGGCGCCGAGGGCGAGTTTGGCGCCATGCTGGGCATGGAGCAGGACTGGGCCCTGCAGGCCATCCTGGCCGGCGGAAACTATGGCGAAATCTTCGACCGCAATCTGGGTGAGCGGTCGGCGCTCGACCTGGCGCGCGGTCTCAACGCACAATGGAACGCTCAGCCCCGTGGCCTGATCTACGGCCTGCCGATTCGCTGAGCCATGGGACTTCCGAGGGGGAACACCGCATGACCATGACGACCGACGCGCCCGTGGTGCGCAAGAAGCTGGCGCTGCACTGGTGGATGCTGATCGGGTTCGCCGTCGGTCTGCTCGGCGGTCTGGCGGTCAATCTGACCGGGTCGGGCGACGCCTTCGCCGTCCAGTGGGTGATCGACAACATCACCGGCCCGGCGGGTCAGATCTTCCTGCGTCTGCTGTTCATGCTGGTCATCCCGCTGCTTTTCTCGGCCCTGGTCATGGGCGTGGCGGAGATGGGCGACCTGTCGGCGCTCGGTCGGGTCGGCTGGAAGACGTTGCTGTTCACCATCTGTGTGTCGGCCATCGCCGTGGTCATCGGACTGGTCCTGGTCAATGTGCTGCGGCCCGGCGATGGGGTGGATCCGGTGCTGGCCCAGCAGCTGTTGGCCCAGGGCGCCGAGGGCGCCGCCGGTATCGTCGGCAACGCGCCCGAGGGCGTCAGCGCCGGCTCGTTCTTCCTGGAGATGATCCCCTCGAACATCTTCCTCGCGGCCAGCGAAAACCAGATCCTGTCAGTGATGGTCTTCGCCCTGCTGTTCGGCATTGGCCTGGTGCTGGCCAAGAGCCCGGCGACGGACCGGCTGCAGGAGACCATCGAGGGCCTGTTCGAGGTGATGATGAAGCTCATCACCCTGGTGATCCGGCTGGCCCCGATCGCAGTCGCCTGCCTGATGTTCAACCTGGCGGCGGTGTTCGGCTGGGACCTGCTGATCCGGCTGGGGGCCTTCGTCGGCGTGGCCGTGCTGGCCATGGCGATCCACATGTTCGTGGTCTATCCGATCCTGGTCTGGAGCCTGGGCAAGCGTAACCCAATCCAGTTCTTCAGCGACATTCGCGAGGCCATGGTCGTGGCCTTCGCCACCTCCTCGTCCAACGCCAGTCTGCCCGTGGTGCTGAGGGTCGCCGACGAGACCCTGAAGCTGCCGCGCCGCATCGCCCGTTTCGTGCTGACCGTCGGCGCCACGGCCAACCAGAACGGCACGGCCCTGTTCGAGGGCGTCACGGTGCTGTTTCTGGCCCAGTTCTTCGGCATCGAACTGTCGATCGGTCAGCAGGTGGTTGTCATGCTGGTCTGTATCCTGGGCGGCATCGGCACGGCCGGAGTGCCCGCCGGCTCGCTGCCGGTCATCGCCATGATCCTGGCCATGGTCGGGGTGCCGCCCGAGGGCATCGGCCTGGTGCTGGGCGTCGACCGCTTCCTCGACATGTGCCGCACCACCCTGAATGTGGCCGGCGATCTGGTGGTGGCCACGGTGGTGTCGCGCGGCGAGCCCGACATCAGCGCCGAGGACGCGGCCGAGCTGGATCCGGCCCGGCCCGTCGTCGCCTGACGTCATGGAGGCGCCGTCGCCGCCCGCCTATCGCCTGGTGCGGGTCCGCGACGGCGGCGCACCGGTCGGGGACGGGCTGCGGCGCTGGCTGGGGAAGGTCTCGCCGCTTCATGGGCTTGGCGCGGCCATCGGGTTCGGGCGTCGGTTCGACCACGTCGTGGAGCAGCGGGCGGCGCGGGGGCGCGGGGCGGCGGTGTCTCCAGGCCAGGCGCGACTGGTGTTCGGCGAGGCGCTGGACCTGCGGATCGATCCTGTCCGACTGACCCACAGACTGGCCGACGCCTGGGACGACGACGGCGACGTGCGCAGCGCCGACCAGGCCTTCGTGGATGGCGGCGACTGGCGCGAGATCACCTATCCGGTCAGCGACAGTCGCTCGCATGTCGAGATGCTCGACCTCTGCCGTTGGCGCGCGGACTTCCGACGCACCAGCCGTTACCGGGTGCTCGCCGAGCAGATCGCGGCGGGCCAGGCGCCGCGCCGCGACGGCGTCTCCTTGAAGTCGATCTCCGATCTTGACCGTCACTATCTGCGGGGGCTCGCCCTGATTGAGAGCCTCGAACGCCAGGGGCTGCAGGCCGTGAGCCGGGCGTCGTCCGAACGGCGACCGCCTCCCGCCCTCCGGCGCGCGCCGTGGCGCGAGTGGGTGGAGCGAGACATCGGGGTGGCGGTGGCGGCGGACGGTGCCCTGGTGCGTCATACCTGCGGTCGGCATCGGTTCGCGGCGGCCCAGGGGCTCGGTCTCGCGTCTATTCCCGTCGAGGTGCGGCTTATCCACGCCGGCTGGCTGGCTGCGGCGGCGACCCGTCTGGGCTTGCCGCCCCATCGCGCGCTGCCGATCGCGCTCAGCGAGGTGGAGGCCCGGCATCGCCGGTGACCACCGGCCCTCCGTCATCGGCGCCCCATTCGGCCCAGCTGCCGTCGTATAGCCGGTTGTCGCGGCCCAGCACCGCAAGCGCCAGGCTGAGCACGGCCGCGGTCACACCGGACCCACAGGTGGTGAGGGCGATCTGGTCGTCTTGAAGGCCCGCGTCTCGGAAGGCCGCGGCCAGCTGGTCGCCCGGCTGCAGATGGCCATCCTGGGTCAGGAGACCCTTGAACGGCAGGTTCGCCGCGCCGGGCATGTGGCCGACCCTCAGCCCCGGCCGAGGCTCTTCGGCTCGGCCCGTGAACCGGGGCTCGGGGCGTGCGTCGAGGACCCGCCGCGCCGGATCATTCAGGGAGGCGGCGACATCGGATCGATCGGCGACGGCCTCGGCGTCCAGGCGGGCGTGGAACGCCACCGGCCTGGGCCGCGTCATCGGCCCGGTCTGCAACAGACGCCCTTCCGCGCGCCAGGCCGGCAGGCCGCCGTCCAAAACCCGAACCCTTTCGGCGCCCATGACCCGCAGCATCCACCAGGCCCGGGCGGCCGAGAACAGGCCCAGGGCGTCATAGACGACGATGTCGTCGCTCTCGCGGATGCCCAGCGCGCCCATCGAGGCCGCGAAGGCCTCGGGCGACGGCAGCATGTGGGGGAGGGAACTGTCCTGGTCCGACACCGCGTCCAAATCGAAGAAGCGGGCTTTGGGAATGCGCGCCGCCTCGAAGGCCTTGCGGGCGTTGGTTCCGTCCAGATGCCAGCTGGCGTCGAGGATTCTCAGATCGGGGTTGCGCAAGTCCCGCTCGAGGTCGTCGGTCGAGATCAGCGGGCCGGTCATGACGCGCCCTAGGCCTCGAGCACGAGCTGGATCACGTCCGTTCGGCGAGACCGGAATCCCGCCTCGCAATAGGCCAGATAAAAGCGCCACAGTCGGCGGAATCGCTCGTCGAATCCCATCCGTGCGATGCCCGGCCAGGCGGCGTCGAACCGCCGCATCCATTCCGCCAAGGTCTCGGCGTAGGACAGGCCGAACCGCTCCACCGCCGACCAGCTCAACTCGGCCCCCGCAATCACGGGCTTCAGCGTCGCCTCGCTGGGCAGCATGCCGCCGGGAAAAATGTATTTCTGGATGAAGTCGGTCCTCTTGTTGTAGCCGCCGAACAGCGCGTCCTGGATGGTGATGATCTGCAGGCCGGCCTTGCCGCCGGCGGTCAGCGACTGGCGAATCTTGCCGAAATAGGCCGGCCAATATTCCTGGCCGACCGCCTCGAACATCTCGATCGATGCGACCCGGTCGAAGCGACCCTCGACGTCGCGATAGTCGATCAGGCGGATGTCGGCGCGGTCCGTCAGTCCTGCCCGTGCGATCCGCTCGGACGCAAAGGCGTGCTGTTCCCTGGAGATGGTGATGGCCGTGACCTGGGCGCCGATCTCGCGCGCGGCGTATTCGGCGAACCCGCCCCAGCCGCAGCCGATCTCCAGCACGCTCATGCCCGGCTTCAGGTCCATGGCCCGCGCCAAGGTTTCGTATTTGCGCACCTGGGCCGCCTCGAGGCTATCGTTGGGCCCGGCGAACACCGCCGAGGAATAGGTCATCGAGGGGTCGAGCCAGGCCGAATAGAAGGCGTTGCCCAGATCGTAGTGGGCGTGGATGTTCGACTTGGCGCCGGCTCGGCTGTTGCGGTTCAGCCGGTGACCGACCCAGTTGACCACCTTCATCAGCGCGTTGCCGTCGAACAGCCGGCGAATGTTATCGTGATTTCGGGCCAGGGCCTCCAGCAGGGCGGCGAGATCGGGCGTGTCCCATTCGCCTTCCACATAGCCCTCGGCGAATCCGATATCGCCGGAGCGCAGCACCCGGCGCGCGAAACGCCAGTCGTGAATGGTGATCGCGCCCCTGGGGCCCGGTTCGGACCCGGTCATGTCATGGGTGGCGCCGCCCGGCAGGGTGACGTGCAGCCGTCCGATGCTCCAGTTCTGCCCAAGCAGGCGCAGCAGCATGCGCGCCACCGGCGGCGCGCCGTGCGGAATTGGATCCTGCTGATAGGCGACAGCGGTCATGGGGCCTCAATCCTCGGCGTCGGACGATCCGACTGACTTGAGCGCGTCAAGCGCCCGCTTGCGCGCCTCGGCATGATCCACGATCGGGCGCGGATAGTCACGGCCAAGCTTGACGTCCGCGCGCTCCAGCGCCTCGGCCGGCGCGGTCCACGGCGCATGCAGCCAGCGCCTGTCGAGCCGGGAAAGCTCGGGAACCCATTTCCGCACATAGGCGCCGTCGCCATCGAATTTCTCGCCTTGGGTGACCGGGTTGTAGATACGGAAATACGGCGCCGCGTCGGCCCCGGATCCCGCGACCCACTGCCAGTTCTGCACATTGTTCGCGAGATCGGCGTCCACAAGGGTGTCCCAGAACCAGGCCTCGCCCTCGCGCCAGTCGATCAGCAGGTCTTTGATCAGGAACGACGCCACGATCATCCGAACCCGGTTGTGCATCCAGCCGGCGGCCCACAGCTGGCGCATGCCGGCGTCGACGATGGGATAGCCGGTCTGGCCGCGTTTCCAGGCCTCCAGCCCTTCTGCGTCGGTGCGCCAGGGCATGCGGTCGTACTCAGGGCGGAAGGCCTTTTCGACCATCTGCGGGAAGTCGTGCAGCAGATGCGCCGAGAACTCGCGCCAGGCGACCTCGGAGGCGAACTTATCGGCCTGGGCGGCGGGCCCCCGGCTGTCGCGCGCCGCCTCGATCGCTCGCCAGGGACTGATCTCGCCCCAGTGCAGGTGCGGCGACAGGCGGCTGGTGCCCAGCTTGCCCGGGATGTCGCGTCCATCGGCATAGTCGTCCAGGGCCCCGTCCAGAAAGCGGCGCAAGGCGGCCTTGGCGCCGTCCTCGCCGGGCGTCCCGTCGAAGTCTTTCGACCAGTCGGGCCGGGTCGGGTGCAGCTTCCAGTCGTCGATGTCGTCGCTCTGCAGACGCGACACGGACTTCATCTGCCGTGGTCCCGTCGTGTGCGGCGGCGGCTCGGCCGCCTTCCACAGTGCGTTGGCGAACGGGGTATAGACCTTGTACGGACCGTCCGTCTGGGTCCGTATCGTCCCCGGTTTGGCCAGGGTCAGGCCGTCGAAGACCTCCACCTCGACCCCGTCCGCCTCCAGCCCCTGACGAATGTCGCCGTCGCGCTCGGCCGCCTCGGGCTCGACCAGTCGGTTCCAGCACACCCGCGCGGCGCCCGTCTGCTCGACCAGGCGGCGAAGTTCGGCTTCGGAATCCCCGCGTCGCAGGATCAGGGGCGCACCCTTGTCTTCCAGCGCCCCAGCTAACGCCCGCAGCGACTTGTCCAGCCACCAAAGAGACGCCGCGCCCATCGGCCGGCCCAGCAGACTGTCGTCCAGGATGAAGACCGGAACGACCCGATCGGCCTCGGCGGCGGCGTTCAGGGCCGGGTTGTCGGCCAGGCGCAGGTCGCGCCGCAGCCACAGGATCGCTGTCGTCTCGTCAGTCGCCATGCTCGGCCCCCGCATGCTAGCTTGCGGCATCGAACGCGCGACGCCACCTGTTGGCCGCATCGCCCCGCCGCAAACCAGCCTCCCGCAGATCCGAAGGACCGATCCGTGAGCCGACCCAACGCCGTCATCGACATTTCCGAGGGCCTGTCGCGCCCCGTCTCCATCGGCGGCGGCCAGCGCATCGTCTTCATCGCCGGTCCGTGCCAGCTGGAGAGCCGCCAGCACGCGCTGGAGATGGCCTCGGCCCTGAAGGAGATCGGCCAGCGGCTGGACGTCGGCATCATCTACAAGACCAGTTTCGACAAGGCGAACCGGACCTCGGCCGGCGCCGCGCGTGGTTTTGGCCTAGAGGGCTCGCTGCCGATTTTCGCCGAGATCCGCGACACCCTGGGCCTTCCCGTTCTGACGGACGTTCACACCGAGGAGCACTGCCGAATCGCCGGTGAGGTGGTGGATGTGCTGCAGATCCCCGCCTTCCTCAGCCGTCAGACCGATCTGCTGCTGGCCGCCGCCGCCACCGGCAAAGCCATCAACATCAAGAAGGGCCAGTTCCTCGCGCCTTGGGACATGAAGAATGTCATCGCCAAGGTGACCGGCGCCGGAAACCCTAATGTCATGGCCTGCGAGCGCGGCGCCAGTTTCGGCTACAACACTCTGGTTTCGGACATGCGCGCCCTGCCGGTGCTGCGCGACATCGGTTGCCCTGTAGTGTTCGACGCCACCCACAGCGTCCAGCAGCCGGGCGGGCAGGGGACCTCCTCGGGCGGCCAGCGCGAGTTCGTGCCGGTTCTGGCGCGCGCCGCCGTGGCCGTGGGCGTCGACGCCGTGTTCATGGAAACCCACCAAGACCCGGATAATGCGCCGTCTGATGGCCCGAACATGGTGCCGCTAAATCAGTTCGAGGCCCTGGCCGCCGAACTGATCGCCTTCGACGACTTGGCGCGCAAGAGCGGGTTCAAGGGCGAAGCTAGGGCGGCGGCCTGACTGGACGCCGCGCCGCCCGCGAGATAGCTCCGTGACCATGGACCTCGGCCAGCTTCAGAGCCTGCTCGATCGGATCAATGGGGTCAGCGTCGCCTGCGTCGGCGACCTGATGCTGGATCGCTATGTCTATGGCGAAGTCAGCCGCATCTCGCCTGAAGCGCCCATCCCGGTTCTCAAGGCCCAGCGCGAGGTCGCCATGCCGGGCGCCGTTGGCAATGTGGCTCGAAACGTCGCGGCCCTGGGCGGTCGGGCGCGGCTGGCCGGGCTGATCGGTGACGACGCCGCGGCGCGTGAATTGAAGGCCGCCCTTGGGCGCGAGGAGGGCATCGACACCTTCCTCCAGGTCGCGGGCCATGGCGTCACGACGGTCAAAACGCGCTTTGTTGCGGCCGGGCAGCAGTTGCTTCGGCTGGACGCCGAAACCGAAGCCTCTGGTGGCGACGTCTTGGTCAAGACGCAGGCTTTCTCAGACAGTTCCGTCATTCTTCTCTCAGATTACGCCAAGGGCGCGGTGAGCGAAGCCGTGGCGCGCGCCGCGGTCGCCACGGGCCAGCCCGTGATCGTGGATCCCAAGGGCCATGACTTCGCCCGCTACGGCGCCGTGGCGGTGATCAAGCCCAACGCCTCCGAACTGGCCGCCGCCACCGGTCTGCCGACGGGAACAGACACCGAGGTCGAGGCGGCGCTGAACGCGCTGATGGAGCGCTGCGAGGCCCAGGCCCTGATCGTCACGCGTGCGGGCAAGGGCATGAGCCTGATGCGGAGGGGCGCCCCCGTCGTCCACGTCCCCGGCCGGGCGCGCGAGGTGTTCGACGTCTCCGGCGCCGGCGACACGGTGCTGGCGGCCCTGGGCCTGGCCATCGGGGCGGGCGCGGATCTGGAGGAGGCGGTGGCCTTCGCCATTCTGGCTTCGGGCGTCGTGGTCGGGAAGAGCGGCACCGCCGTGGTGACGCCCGCCGAGCTGATCGACGCCGAGATGACCGGCCATGCCGCCATCGCTCACGCCAAGGTCACGCCGATCGACATCCTCTACGAGGAGGTCGAAGCCTGGAAGCGGCAGGGTGTTCGCGTCGGCTTCACCAACGGCTGTTTCGACATCCTGCACCGGGGCCACGTCGCCTATCTGGCCCAGGCGCGCGGCTGGTGCGACCGGCTGATCGTGGCCCTGAACACCGACGAGTCGGTGCGACGGCTGAAAGGCGAGGGTCGGCCGGTCAACGACCTCGACAGCCGCGCCGTGGTGATCGGCGGCCTGGCCAGCGTCGACCGCGTCACCGCCTTTGACGACCCGACGCCTCTGGCCCTGATCGAGCGGTTGAAGCCCGATGTGCTGATCAAGGGCTCGGACTACACGCGTGACGGGGTGGTCGGCGGCGATCTGGTCGAGAGCTGGGGCGGCGAGGTGCGATTGGCGGACTTCAAGGACGGCTTTTCGACGACCCGCACCATCGAGAAGATGAAGGACAAGCCATGAGCCGCCCAATGATCGTGGTCACCGGCGGGGCGGGCTTCATCGGCTCGAACATCGTGGCGCGCCTGTCCGAGCGGGGCGGGGCCGATGTTGTGGTTGTCGATCGGCTGCGCGCGGCCGACAGCGGCAAGTGGCGGAATATCGCTAAACACGCCATCCACGATTTCTGGGCGCCCGAGGTTCTGTTCGATCAGCTGGAGCAGCACGGCGAGCGGATCGAGGCCGTGGTGCACATGGGGGCGGTGTCCTCGACCACCGAGTCGGACGCCGACCACATCATCCATTCCAACTTCACCCTCAGCCGCGACCTGTTCGACTGGTGCGCCGTGCGCGACCGGCGGCTGGTCTACGCCTCCTCGGCCGCCACCTATGGCGACGGAGAGGCTGGGTTCGACGACGCGGACGATCTTGAGAGCCTTAAATCGCTCCGACCGCTAAACGCCTATGGTTACTCGAAAAGCCTGTTCGACATTCACGCCCGCGCCAAGGCCGATCGGGAAGCGGCGCCGCCGCAGTGGGCAGGACTGAAGTTCTTCAACGTCTACGGGCCGAACGAATATCATAAGGCCGGCATGAAATCGGTCGTGGCCCAGATCTGGCCCAAGGTCGCGGCGGGCGAGCGGGTCGAGCTGTTCCGCTCGCACCGTCCCGACTACGCCGACGGCGAGCAACTGCGTGACTTCGTTTTCGTCGACGACGTGGTTGATATGGTTCTGTGGCTGCTGGACAGCCCCGAGGTCTCGGGTGTGTTCAACGCCGGATCCGGCCAGGCGCGATCCTTCCTCGATCTGGCCAGGGCGACCTTCGCCGCCGCCGGACACGAGCCCGACATCGGCTTCATCGACATACCCGAGGTGATCCGCGACCGGTATCAGTATTTCACCGAGGCGCGGATGGATCGGATCCGTTCCGCCGGCTGGACCGGCGCCTCCACGCCGCTGGAGGAGGGGGTCCAGCGCTACGTCCAGGATTTCCTGAGCCGGCCGGACCCCTATCGATGAAGGCGGCCTAGGGTGGCGCGCCGCCGAGCACGCCTGACCTTGCGCCAGGGTTGCGGCTGGCTGCTGCTGGTCCTGGTGCTGGTGGTCGCGGCCGGGATCGCCGTTTGGCGCGGCGACATCCTGCGGGCCAAGCTGGATCCCAATATTCCGTTCCAGGCTTACGACCCACCGCCGGCGCCCGATTACGCCGACCCAGGAGCCTGGGCCCTGCGCGACGCCGTGCTGCCCCAGGGCTCGGGCGACGCGGCGGTGTTCTTCGTGCACCCAACCACCTTCGCCGGCGCCGAATGGCTGGCCCCGATTGGCGACCCGCGCGCCGACGCCTTTCTGGAACGCGTCGTGCTGCCGAATTACGCCGGGCCGTTCGCGCGGGCGGGGGTGATAAGCGCGCCCCGCTATCGCCAGGCCGGCCTCTACGCCCGTCTGACGCTGCGTGATGACGCGCGCGAGGCCCGCGCCTTCGCCTATCGCGATATCGCCGAGGCCTTCGAGGCCTGGCTGGCGCGCCATCCCGAAGGGCCGATCGTGCTGGCGGGGGTAGAGCAGGGGGCTGATCTTCTGGACCGGCTTCTCCGCGAGCGGGTGGCCGCCGATGAGGCGCTGCGGGGCCGTCTGGCCGCGGTCTATCTGATCGACACCCTGGTCCCGGCCGATCGCTACGATCAGGATGCCGCCGTTCTGGCCTGCACGTCCCCGATCCAAGTGGGCTGCGTCGTCGCTTGGTCGGCAGTGGGCGAGGGCGACGAGAGCGCGGTCAACCGCCGCCTGCGCCGCGCCGTGGTCTGGAACGATCAGGGGTGGCTGGAGGACCTGGGCGAGCGCACGCCCCTGTGCGTCAATCCCGTGCTCGGCGCGGCCAGCGACCAGGCCGCCGACGCCCGGCGCCATCGCGGCGGGGCCAGCGCCACGGGCCTCGAATGGGGCGCACGGCCGCCGATCCAGTCGCGGCTGACGGCGACCCAGTGCCGTGACGGCGTGCTACGCTTCAGCGAGCCAAATTCGCCCGCTTTCCACCCGGAAGGCAGCTGGACCGAGCGGCGAATGGCAAGCCCCTACAATCTGTTCTGGGCTGATCTTGAACAGGATGTCGAAGGGCGTCTGACCTTCTGGCGCGAGGCCAATCCGGTCAGTCGCTCCCCGGCCGGTGCGAGCGCCAGTCGAACAGCGCCTCCAGAACCTGGATCGCCCGACCCCGCTCGGTAACCAGTTCGGGATCGCGGTTGAGCACCAGTCGGGCGTCGTCATAGGCCGCCATCATCAAGCCCCCGTGCCGCACCGGATCGGCGAAGCGATAGGCCGGAAACCCGCTTTGGCGCAGGCCCAGAGGATCGCCGCCGCCGCGCAGACGAAAGTCCTCCTCGGCGATCTCGAAGCCGTCGTCGGTGCGGCGCAGGGTCTCGAGCCGCTGGCGCGCCGTCTCGCCCAACTCGCCGCTCTCGCCCGAGCCGTACAGCAGGATGCAGGAACTGGCCCGCTCGCCGCGCCCGACGCGTCCGCGCAGCTGGTGCAGCTGCGCCAGGCCGAACCGGTCGGAGTGCTCGATGACCATGATGGTGGCGTTGGGCACATCGACCCCGACCTCGACCACCGTGGTGGCGACCAGAACGGGGATGGTCCCGGCGGCGAAGGCGGCCATGACGCTCTCCCGATCCGGGCCCGGCATCTGGCCGTGCGCCAGCCCGACCTCGACGCCTAGCCGGGTGCGCAGCTCGACCACGCGGCCCTCGGCGGCGGCCAGGTCGGCGGCCTCGGATTCGGCGACCAGCGGGCAGATCCAGTAGGCCTGCGCGCCCTCGGCCACGGCGCGTTTGAGCCGCTCGGCCACCTCCTCCAGCCGGGCCAGCGGCAGGACCGCCGTGGTGATTGGGGTGCGGCCAGGCGGCTTCTCGGTCAGGCGCGAGACCTCCAGATCGCCGTACTGGGTCATCTCCAGGGTGCGCGGGATGGGCGTCGCCGACATGGTCAGCAGGTGGACCGCGCCCACGGCCGGGTCGCCCTTGGCCTGCAGCCGCTGGCGTTCGTTGACCCCGAACCGGTGCTGCTCATCGATCACCGCCAGGCCCAGCCGCCTGAACCGCACGCCATCCTGGAACAGGGCGTGGGTGCCGATGGCGACGCCGGCCGAGCCCTCGGCCAGCGCCAGCAGCCGGCCGCGCCGCTCGGCCGCCGTGTCGCGGCCGGTCAGCAGCACGGTGTCGATGCCGGCGCGGGCGAACAGAGGCGCCAGGCGCTCGTGGTGCTGGCGCGCGAGAATCTCGGTCGGAGCCATCAGGGCGGCCTGGACACCGGACGACGCCGCGTCGGCCATGGCCAGAGCGGCGACCGCCGTCTTGCCCGAGCCCACGTCGCCCTGCAGCAACCGGCCCATCTGGCGGCCTGAGGCCAGATCCCCGCGGATTTCGGCCAGGGCCTGAACCTGCGCGCCGGTCAAGCGAAAGGGCAGGGCGGTCTCGACGACGTCTGAGGCCTCGCCGGGGCGGATCACCGGAGCGGGGGCGGCGACCCGCGCCGCGCGACGGCGGGCCAGAGCCAGCTGGTGCGCCAGCAGTTCGTCATAGGCCAAGCGTTGACGGTGCGGCGCGTCCGGTCCGACATCCGCCTCGGTCTGGGGTTCGTGCAGCGCTTGGATCGCCGGTCGCCAGCCGGTCCAGCCCTGGCGCGCCAGCCAAGTCGAATCCTGCCATTCCGGCAGCTCGGGCGCCTGATCCAGCGCCGCCAGCACGATCCGCCGCAGCACCCGCGAGGTCAGGCCGGCTGTGGCCGGATAGACCGGCTCGGACATCGGCAGTTCGTCGATCTTGTCGAGGGTCAGCACATCCGGATGGGCGATCTGCACCTCGTTGTTGAACCGCTCGACCTTGCCGGAGACGATGCGTGGCTCGCCGCGTGGCAGCAGGCGCTGGACGTGCTGAGGCGAGCCGCCGAACCAGATCAGATGGACGAAGCCGGTGTCGTCCGACGCGCGGACCTTGAACGGCTGTCCGGGCTTCTTGGGCGCGATGTGGCTGTCGACAAGCACCTCCATCACGGCGATTTCGCCCTCGATGGCCTGAGTTGAGGTGGTACGCCGGCGGCGCAGCACGCCGGAGGGACTGAGGAACAGCACGTCGCGCACCAGCGGCCCCGCCAGCTTCTCGACGAGCGGCTTCAGGCGCGGGCCGACGCCCTTCAGGCTGTCGGACCCGGCGAACAGGGAAAAGAGAATCTCCGGCCGCATCACCGCTCAGTGTGGCGCCGGGCGTGGCGGAACGCTATGTGAACCCACCCAGTTGTTTGACCGGACCGGAGACCCCGTGGCCGACGCCGACCCGTGCGTGAAGACCCGTTTGCAGCGTATCGCCTTTCGCGCCTGGCGGCGGGGAACGCGCGAGTCCGATCTGGTGATGGGCCCCTTCGTGGACCGGCACGGCGAGGCCCTGTCCGAACAGGAAATCAGTGATTTGGAGCGTCTCTTGGACGTGGACGATGAGTTTCTCTATCCGTGGATCGTGGGCCGCAACCCGGTCCCGGCCGAGATGGACGGCCCGGTGATGCGCCGGCTCCAGGCCTTTTTGCGCGACGAGGTGGCCGCCGAGGTCCGCAAGGGGATCGGCTGATGGACGCCCGCGCCAATCCGACCGGCGTGGTCGATGACCTGACCCTGTCCGGCGCGCCCGAGGGGCTGGACGCACTGGCGGCGGCCGAGCGGCTGAAGGCCGAGGGCGGGGTGGCCCTGTTCGTGGCGCGCGACTATCAGCGCGCGGCGGCGTTCTCCCAAGCGTTCGACTTCTTCTCCGATGGTGTTGAAACCCTAGAGTTTCCGGCCTGGGACTGCCTGCCCTATGACCGCTTGAGCCCGACACCGGCGGTCCAGGCCCAGCGTATGGCCGCCCTGACCCGGCTGGCGGCCCGCGATCCCGCCGACAAGACGCCGTTGCTGGTCATCGCCACGGTGGCCTCGGCGACGCAGAAGACGCCGCCGCGCGAGGTGACCGAGGCCGCCGGCTTCGAGACCAAGGTTGGGCGCGAGGTCGATACGGCGGCGCTGGAGCGGTATTTCTCCGTCAACGGCTATGTCCGGGCCTCGACCGTGTCGGAGCGGGGCGAGTTCGCCATTCGAGGCGGGGTGATCGACGTGTTCCCGCCAGGCTTCGACGAGCCGGTGAGGCTGGACCTGTTCGGTTCAGAGCTGGAATCGATCCGCGCCTTCGATCCGGCCACGCAGCGCTCGACCCGTCAGCTGAAAGCCGTGACCCTGGCCCCGGTGTCGGAGGCGCTGCTGTCGCCCGAGACCATCTCGCGGTTCCGCAGCGGCTATCTGAACCTGTTCGGCGCGGGCACGGACGACCCCCTCTATGTCGCGGTCAGCGAAGGCGCGCGGCGGCAGGGTCTGGAGCACTGGATCCCGCTACTCTACGAGCGGCTGGAAAGCCTTTTCGATTATCTGCCAGAGGGTTCGCAGCTTTTCCTCGACCACAATGTGGATCAGGCCCGCGAGGAACGCTGGGCCATCGCCGCCGACGCCGCCGAGGCGCGCGCCGAGGCCGCCAATGGCAAGGGCGGCGCGGCCCAACGTGCGCTGCCGCCCGACCGGCTTTATCTCGATGATGTGGCCTGGACCCGAGCCGTAGCCGATCACCGGGTTCGTCGCTTCAGCCCGTTTCAGGCCGACGGCGCCGAGGATCTGGGCGGCCTGCTGGGCCGCACCTTCGCCGCCGAGCGGGCCCAGGACAGCGTCAATCTGTTCGAGGCCGTCGCCGCCCACGCCCAGGCCCTGAAGGCCGCAGGCAAGCGGGTGCTGTTTGCCTCCTGGACCGAGGGCTCGTCGGACCGGCTAGCCATCATGCTGGGCGATCATGGCCTGGAGCCGGTCGTCGCCGTCCGGGACCACGCCGACGTGCTGCGGGCCAATCCCGAGATGTATCTGCGCGCCGTCCTGCCGGTGGAGCATGGCTTCGTCTCCGGCGACCTGGCGGTCATCTCCGAGACCGACATCCTGGGCGACCGGCTGGCCCGGCCGCGCCGCAAGCGCCGGGCGTCGAATTTCCTGGCCGAGGCCTCGGCCCTGACGACCGGCGATCTGGTGGTTCACCTGGATCACGGCATCGGCCGCTACGAAGGCCTGAAGACGCTGGATATCCAGCAGGCGCCGCACGACTGCCTGGAGCTGATCTACGCAGGGGAGTCGAAGCTCTACCTGCCGGTCGAGAACATCGACCTGCTGACCCGCTACGGGACCGACAGCGACGGCGTGCAGCTGGACCGGCTGGGCGGGGCGGGCTGGCAGGCGAGGAAGGCGAAAGCAAAAGAGCGGCTGCGCGCCATGGCCGAGGGGCTGATCGCCCTGGCCGCCAAGAGGGCGCTACGCACCACCGACGCCGTCACCCCGCCGCAGGGGCTGTTCGCCGAATTCTGCGCCCGCTTTCCCTATGAGGAGACCGAGGACCAGCTGAACGCCATCGGCGACGTGCTGGAGGACCTGGGCAAGGGCCAGCCTATGGACCGGCTGATCTGCGGCGACGTCGGCTTCGGCAAGACCGAGGTGGCTCTGCGCGCGGCTTTCGTGGCGGCCATGAGCGGCCATCAGGTGGCGGTGGTCTGCCCGACCACCCTGCTGTCGCGGCAGCACTACAAGACCTTTACCGAAAGGTTCGCCGGCTGGCCGGTCAAGGTGCGCCAGCTGTCGCGCATGGTCCCGGCCAAGGAGGCCGCCGAGACGCGCGCGGGTCTGAAAGATGGCTCGATCGAGATCGTGGTCGGCACTCATGCCGTCCTGTCCGAACAGGTCGGGTTCAAGGACCTGGGCCTGGTGATCGTCGACGAGGAGCAACACTTCGGCGTCAAGCACAAGGAGAAGCTGAAGAGCCTGCGCGCCGACGTCCACCTGCTGACGCTGACCGCTACGCCGATCCCCCGCACACTCCAGATGGCGCTGTCGGGCATCCGCGAGATGTCGATCATCGCCACCCCTCCCGTCGATCGCCTGGCGGTGCGGACGTATGTGCTGCCGTGGGATCCGGTGACGGTGCGTGAGGCGCTGCTGCGCGAGAAATATCGCGGCGGTCAGGGCTATTATGTCGCGCCGCGCCTGAAGGACCTGCCGGACATTGAGCGGTTCCTGCGCGAACAGGTGCCCGAGGTGAAGTTCGTGGTCGGCCACGGCCAGATGGCGGCGACGCAGCTGGAAGCGGTGATGAGCGCCTTCTACGACGGCGAGTACGACGTGCTTGTGTCGACCACCATCGTCGAGTCGGGGCTGGATATCCCCACGGCCAACACCCTGGTGGTCCACCGCGCCGACATGTTCGGCCTGGCCCAGCTGTATCAGATCCGAGGCCGGGTCGGCCGGGCCAAGGCGCGGGCCTTCGCCTATCTGACCACAGATCCGACCAAGCCCATGACCCTGTCGGCCGAGCGCCGGCTGCAGGTGCTGCAGTCGCTGGACAACCTGGGCGCCGGCTTCCAGCTGGCCAGCCACGACCTTGACCAGCGGGGCGGCGGCAATCTGCTGGGTGACGAGCAGTCGGGCCACATTCGCGAGGTCGGGGTGGAGCTGTATCAGCAGATGCTGGAGGACGCCGTCGCCGAGCTTAAGGAACAGGGCGAACAGGCCCCCGATCGCGGCTGGTCGCCCCAGATCAATGTCGGCGCCGCTGTGCTGATCCCCGAGGACTATGTGCCGGACCTGAACGTCCGCCTGAGCCTGTACCGACGGTTGTCGGACGCCGAGGAGGGGGCCGACCGCGAGGCCCTGGCCGCCGAACTGATCGACCGTTTCGGCCCCCTGCCGGACGAGGCCAAACAGCTGCTGCGCATCGTCGAGATCAAGGCCCGCTGCAAGAAGGCCTGTATCGAGCGCATCGACATCGGGCCCAAGGGCGCGGTGCTGACGCTGCGCAACAACGCCTTCCCCAACCCGGCGGGCTTGGTCGGACTGATCCAGAAGAACCAGGCCTTCTGGCGCATTCGGCCGGATCAAAAGATCGTTGTCTCCGGCGACTGGCCGACCCCGGCCGACCGGCTGAAGGTTGCCGAGCGGATCACCGGCGAGATGGCGAAAATCGCCTGATCGGGCCGCATCGGAAAAAGCCGGGCTCGGGGCTTTGCGGCGCGCGCGGTCACGTCTATAGGGACCGCCTCTCGGAGCGTGGCGCAGCCTGGTAGCGCACTTGACTGGGGGTCAAGGGGTCGCAGGTTCGAATCCTGTCGCTCCGACCATCTCTCTGTAATCGAGAGATCCGAGAGAACGGGCGGCCGGGAGCGATCCCGCCGCCCGTTTCGCGTTCAACGCCGCTTCTTGGCGCCGCCCTCGGCCCAAGCCAGAAGGGGAAACAGCGGCACGCCCCAGGCGATTCCGGCCACGGCGTAGTACAGCAACTCGATCCACGGGTTGTCGGGCACCATCGGGCTGAACGACACCACCGCCCAGACATAGGCGATCAGGAAGACGATGGTGGCCAGGGCGGCGATGGCCCGGCGACGTCGCAGATTGGGAGCTCTCGGCGTCATCGCTTGCTGCGGGTCAAAAGAAAGACGGCCAGCGCCAGGGCGGCGCCCATGGCCGTCCAGCCTACCCAGGCCCAGCCGTTGAAGGTCGCTGTCTGAAAGACGCGCACGCCCAGGAAAGCGCCCGCGACGGCGCCGCTGGCCGAGACCAGCAGATGCTTGATGATGCCGCGCCGCCCGCTGGCCATGTCGACCCCGACGGCCAACGCCACCGTCAGGCCGATAGCCACGATCCAGTCGAGATACTGCAAGGCTCACGATCTCCTGATGGCGCCTGGCGCTGGCGTCCGGCCGCCGCGGCGGGCATATCCGCCGGGCGTTCTTAGCCGTTGAGATGACCGTCGTCGAATGAGCCGTTTCGCCCCACCCGATCGATCCCGCGCCGTGGCCCTGTGGCTGTTCGGCGTGGCGGCGTTGGTGTTCGCCATGGTCGTGGTCGGCGGGGTCACACGCCTGACCGGCTCGGGCCTGTCGATCACCGAGTGGAAGCCGTTACTGGGCGCCATACCGCCCCTGAGCGATGCCGACTGGCGCGCGGCCTTCGACCAGTATCGCCAGATCCCCCAGTACGAGCTGGTCAACGCCGGCATGAGCCTGAACGAATTCAAGGGCATCTACTGGTGGGAGTGGGCGCATCGGTTCCTGGGGCGGATCATCGGCGTGGCCTTCGCTGTGCCCTTCCTGGTGTTCCTGGTCATCCGGCGGATGCCGCGCCGGCTGATCTGGCGCTGCGTCGTGCTGCTGGGGCTGGGCGGCCTGCAGGGGCTGATCGGCTGGTGGATGGTGGCCAGCGGGCTGGTCGATCGGGTCGATGTCGCGCCCGAGCGGCTGGCGACCCACCTGGGCCTGGCCCTACTGATCTTCATGGGGCTGATCTGGACCGGGCTCGAGGCCTGGAACGGGCCGGAGCCGTCGCGGTCGCCGCAGGGGTGGGCCCGGGGCGCGGCCCTCCTATTGGGCGCGGTTTTCCTCCAGTGTCTGCTGGGCGGGCTGGTGGCGGGCGCCAAGGCCGGCTTCGTCTATACCGACTGGCCGCTGATGAACGGCCAGGTCTTCCCACCAGTCGATTGGGGGCAGGGGGCCGTGGCCTTCCTTCATGACCAGGGGCTGGTTCAGTTCGTCCACCGGGTCTGGGCCTACGCCCTGCTGCTGATGGGCAGCCTCTATGCATTGCAGGCCTTCCGCTGGCGGCTGGCCGAGGGGATGGGGTTCTGGGGCTACGCCTTGGCGGCCTCGCTGTGGCTGCAGGCGGTCCTGGGGGTGATGACCCTGATCCACGCAGTCCCGCTGTCGCTTGGTGCCCTGCATCAGGCTGGCGCGGCGGCAGTGCTGGCCATCGGCACGGTCAATCTGTGGGTGGTCCTGCGCTCTCAGCCGAGGCGGTTTGTGTCGATCAGAGGTGGCGGATTGTAGGTATTTTAATACCGCAATTAGATTTACGAACGATTTCCATTGTTTATACCGTTTTCGTTGCCGCCAAGCGCGTTGACGGCCACGCCCACCTCCTGTATCAGCCCGCCTTCGCTCGGACCGGTCCCCGGTTCGACCCCGCTTTCGTCCCTCCAGGAACCCTCCCGATGCTGAAGAGCACCACGGCTTCGCTGAAGCCGGCCGAGGTCGAGAAGAAGTGGATCCACATCGACGCCGAAGGCGTCGTGGTGGGCCGCCTCGCGACCTTCATCGCCAATCGTCTGCGCGGCAAGCACCGCGGCGACTACACCCCGCACGTCGATTGCGGCGACTATGTCGTCGTGACCAACGTCGACAAGGTCGTCTTCACGGGCGCCAAGGCCACCGACAAGGTCTATTACCGTCACACCGGTCACCCGGGCGGCGTGAAGTCCACCACCCCGGAGAAGGTGCTCAACGGCCGCTTCCCCGAGCGCGTGCTGGAAAAGGCCGTCGAGCGCATGCTGCCCAAGGAGAGCCCGCTGGCTCGCCAGCAGATGACGCACCTGCGCCTGTTCGCCGGCGCCGAGCACACCCACCAGGCCCAATCGCCCGAGACCATCGACTTTAAGTCGCTGAACTCCAAGAACACCCGGAGCGTCTGAGCATGACCGACGTGACCAACACCGAGGCCGCCACCGGTTTCGACGCCCTGAAGGGCCTGGGAACGACCGCCGAGGCCGCCCCGGAATACACCCAGAAGCTGGACGCCCAGGGCCGCGCCTATTCGACCGGCAAGCGCAAGAACGCCATCGCCCGCGTGTGGATCAAGCCGGGCTCCGGCAAGATCACCATCAACGGCAAGGACCAGGAGCAGTATTTCGCTCGCCCCGTGCTGCGCATGATGATCGCCCAGCCGCTGCAGGTGACCGACCGCGCCACCCAGTTCGACGTCGATGTGACGGTCGAGGGCTCGGGCCTGTCGGGCCAGGCCGGCGCCATCCGCCACGGCCTGTCGCACGCCCTGACGCATTACGAGCCGGAGCTGCGCAAGCTGCTGAAGCCGCACGGCTTCCTGACCCGCGACAGCCGCGTCGTCGAGCGCAAGAAGTACGGCCGCGCCAAGGCCCGCCGCAGCTTCCAGTTCTCGAAGCGCTAACTGCCGATCCCGGCAGTGGGATTACGAAGGGGCGCTTCGGGGAAACCCGGAGCGCCTTTTTCTTTTCTCGTTGTTGGGTCGCGAACCAGGAGACGACGGTGCACACCCTCTTCATCGACGGCGAGGCCGGGACGACCGGGCTGGATGTGTTGCGGCGGCTGGAGGCGCGCGACGATCTGGAGCTGATCCTGCTGGGCGACCGGCGGCGGGACGTCGCGGCGCGACGCGAGGCGCTGAACGCGGCCGATGCGGTGATCCTGTGCCTGCCGGACGAGGCGGCCCGCGAGGCCGTGGGGATGATCGACAATCCGGCGGTGAAGGTGATCGACGCCTCGACCGCCTATCGGGTCGATCCGGCCTGGGTCTATGGGTTCGCGGAACTACGGCCGGGACAGCGCGAGGCCATCGCGGGGGCAACTCGGGTGTCGAACCCCGGCTGCTATCCGACCGGCTTTCTGGCGCTGGTCGCGCCGCTGGTGCGGGCGGGACTGATCCCGGCGGACCAGCCCATGACCGTCAACGCGGTCAGCGGATACTCCGGCGGGGGCAAGGCGATGATCGCCGAGTTCGAGAGCGGGCAGGGCGCGCCTCCCTATCGCGCCTATGGCCTGGCGCTGGGCCACAAACACGTGCCGGAGATGACGGCGCACGCGGGTCTGACGCGGCCGGTGCTGTTCGCCCCGGCGGTGGGGGCCTATCGCCAGGGCATGCTGGTCGAAGTCCCGCTGCATCTGGCCGCCCTGCCGGGGGCGCCATCGGTGGCGGCGGTCCATGCCGTGCTGGCCGAGGCCTATGACGGCGCCCGGTTCGTCGACGTCATGCCGCTGGCCGAGAGCGAGGCCATGACCGGGATCGATCCTGAGAGCTTGAACGGCACCAACCGCCTGCGCCTGCATGTGTTCGGCGACCGGAATGGCGGTCAGGTCCGGCTGGTCGCTCTGCTCGACAATCTGGGCAAGGGCGCGTCGGGCGCGGCGGTACAGAACCTCAATCTGATGCTGGGGTTTGACGAGGGCGTAGGCCTCTGAACTCACGCCTCTGCTGTTAAGGCCAAGCTACGGTTCGTTAGGCATTTTCGGGCACGCATGAGCAACCGTGTTTTGTTCGCGCTCAGAAGGAGCGTCAGAGTTGCCCGAACGGATGAAGCCTTACCTCCCCACCGCGTGTCTGGCGTTGCTGATCGTCTATTTCGGGGTCCAGGCCCTGACGGGTCAGCGCGGCCTGCTGACCGGCGCCGACCGCGACGCCATGCTGGAGCGCCGCACGGCGCAGCTGGAAAGCCTTCAGGAGCAGAGAGCCGACCTTGAGGTGCGGGCGCTGTATCTGCGCACCGACAACCTGTCGCGCGACCTGCTGGAGGAGCGGGCCCGCGTCGTGCTCGGATTCGCCGATCCTCGCGACTATGTGATCCGGCTGGACCGGAACGCCGTCACCGCTTCCTGAACTTCCGTTACAGCCCCGCTTGGCGGTTTTGCCTTGTGGGAACGAAGCGGCTAAAGCGCCCTTTCCCTAACGCGAAGAGGGTCTTCGGACCCTGGCGATAAGAGGCCCTGAGGGGTCCCATCGGAGGATGCCGGATGGCGAAGGCCGCGGCCCAGAAGAGCGCGTCGAAAGACGCTCCGCAAAAGCTGGCGAACGATATCGGCGCGTCCAAGGACGAGCTCTTGGGCTACTACCGCGAGATGGTGCTGATCCGCCGTTTCGAGGAGCGGGCGGGCCAGCTGTACGGCATGGGTCTGATCGGCGGTTTCTGCCACCTGTATATCGGCCAGGAAGCCGTGGCGGTGGGCGTGCAGGCCTCGATCAAACAGGGGCACGACCGGATCATCACCGGCTATCGCGACCACGGCCACATGCTGACCGCCGGCATGGATCCCAAGGAGGTCATGGCCGAGCTGACGGGCCGCATCGGGGGCTCGTCCAAGGGCAAGGGCGGCTCGATGCACATGTTCGACGTGCCGACCGGCTTCTATGGCGGCCACGGCATCGTCGGGGCGCAGGTGGCGCTGGGCACGGGCCTGGCCTTCGCCGGCTGGTACAGGGGCGATGACTCGGTCAGCTTCATCTATTTCGGCGACGGCGCGGCCAACCAGGGCCAGGTCTATGAGAGCTTCAACATGGCCCAGCTGTGGAAGCTGCCGGCCATCTACATCATCGAAAACAACCAGTACGCCATGGGCACGAGCATCGACCGCTCGTCGTCCACGACCAATCTCAGCCAGCGCGGCGCCAGCTTCGGCATCCCCGGCGAACAGGTCGACGGCATGGACGTGATCGCCGTGCGTGACGCGGTGAAAAAGGCCGTGGACCGCGCCCGGGCAGGCGAGGGACCCTACATCCTCGAGGTGAAGACCTACCGCTATCGCGGCCACTCGATGTCCGACCCAGCCAAGTACCGGACCAAGGAGGAGGTCGACGAGGTCAAGAAGACCCGCGACCCGATCGACCACATCAAGACCCTGCTCCAGGCCGCGAACGCCAGCGAGGACGAGCTCAAGGCCATCGACGCCGAGATCAAGGCCATCGTCGCCGAGGCCGTCCAGTTCGCCCAGGAAAGCCCCGAGCCCGACCCGTCCGAACTCTATACCGACGTCTATACGGAGGCCGCCCAGTGACCGACATTCTGATGCCGGCGCTGTCGCCCACCATGGAGGAGGGCACGCTGTCGAAGTGGCACGTCAAGGTGGGGGACACCGTCTCGGCCGGGGATGTGATCGCCGAGATCGAGACCGACAAGGCGACCATGGAGGTCGAGGCCGTCGACGAGGGCGAGGTCACCGAGATCCTGGTCGAGGAAGGCGCGGAGGGCGTGAAGGTCAATACGCCGATCGCCCGCCTGTCCGGTGACGACGCCGCGCCCGCGCCGAAGGCAGAGGCGCCCAAGGACGACGCCAAGGCCGAAAAGGCCGGGGATCTTGAGAAGAAGGCCCCCGAGGCCGCCGAGACCCGCCCCGAGGGCGAAGGCCCCGCGCCCGTCACGCCCAAGAAGACGCTGAAGGACCCGGAAATCCCGGCCGACGCCAAGCTGGTCAAGACGACCATCCGCGACGCCCTGCGCGACGCCATGGCCGAGGAGATGCGGCGCGATCCCGACGTTTTCCTGATGGGCGAGGAAGTCGCCCAGTATCAGGGCGCCTACAAGGTCAGCCGCGAGCTGCTGCAGGAGTTCGGCGACAAACGTGTCATCGACACCCCAATCACCGAGCACGGCTTCGCCGGCCTGGGCGTCGGCGCCGCGATGGCGGGGCTGAAGCCGATCGTTGAGTTCATGACCTGGAACTTCGGCATGCAGGCCATCGACCACGTCATCAACTCGGCGGCCAAGACGCTGTATATGTCGGGCGGCCAGATCAAGGCCCCGATCGTGTTCCGCGGCCCCAATGGCGCGGCCAGCCGGGTCGGCGCCCAGCACAGCCAGGACTATTCCAGCTGGTACGCCCATGTGCCGGGTCTGAAGGTCGTCGCCCCCTATGACGCGGCCGACGCCAAGGGCCTGCTGAAATCGGCCATCCGTGATCCCAACCCCGTCGTCTTCCTCGAGCACGAGATGATGTACGGCTTGGAGTTCGACGTCCCGGACGTGGAGGACTATCTTGTCCCCATCGGCAAGGCCAAGGTCCGGCGCGAGGGCACGGACGTCACCATCACCTCGCACAGCCGCATGGTCGGCTTCGCCCTGGCCGCCGCCGAGAAGCTGGCGGAGGAGGGGATCGAGGCCGAGGTGATCGACTTGCGCACGCTGCGACCGCTGGATCACGAGACGATCGTCGAGAGCGTCAAGAAGACCAACCGCCTGGTTTCGGCCGAGGAAGGCTGGGGTCCGATGGGCGTTGGCGCCGAGGTGGTGGCCCGGGTGATCGAGCACGCCTTCGACTATCTGGACGCCCCGCCCCTGCGCGTACACCAGGAGGACGTCCCGCTGCCCTACGCCGCCAATCTGGAGGCGCTGTCGCTGCCGGGCGTGGACAAGATCGTCAAGGCCGTGAAGGCGGTGGTGGCGTGAGCGAGGCGCCGGAACACCAGCTGACCACGCCGGAGAGCGTCGCCGCCGATCCGGAGGCGATCGAGATTCTGCGGATGTGGTGGTCGAAGAACGAGCCGGTGATGTCGATCAAGCCGGCCTTCAACGATCCGACCCAGTTCGGCCGCATGCTGGCCTATGCCGCGCGGCACATGGCGCACGGCTATGCGGTGCGTCACGGCCAGAACGAGAAACAGGCCTATGATCGCATCCTCACGGGGATCAGCGAGGTGGTGAAGGCCGACAACGTCAAGACCGTCGCCGAACCCAGCGCCAAGGGAAGCGTGCAATGACCGACATCCTGATGCCCGCCCTGTCGCCCACCATGGAAGAGGGCGTGCTGGCCAAATGGCACGTCAAGGTCGGCGACACCGTGTCGGCCGGCGATGTGATCGCCGAGATTGAGACCGACAAGGCGACCATGGAGGTCGAGGCCGTCGACGAGGGCGAGGTTCTGGAAATTCTGGTCGAGGCCGGGACCGAGGGCGTGAAGGTCAACACGCCGATCGCCCGCCTGTCGGGAGACGATGTCGCGCCGGCGCCGAAGAAGGATGACGCCAAGGCCGAGCCGGCCAAGGCCAAGGAAGCGCAGAAGTCCGAGGCTCCGGCCAAGTCGGACGTGAAACCTGCGCAGTCGCCCGATACCAAAGCCCAGGCCGCGCCGACCAAGGACGGCGAACGCATCTTCGCCTCGCCCCTGGCGCGCCGACTGGCCAAGGAGGCCGGTCTCGACCTCGCCTCGCTCAAGGGCACCGGGCCGCATGGTCGTATCGTCAAGGCGGACATCGAGAGCGTAGGCAAGGGCGGCGCCAAGGCTTCGGCTTCGGCGTCCGCGCCTGCCGCCGAACCTCGCAAGGTTCAGTCGCTGGAGCAGCAGGGCATCCCGGCCGGCAGCTATGACCTCGTGCCGCTGGATGGCATGCGCAAGGCCATCGCGCGGCGCCTGACCGACAGCTTCCGCGACGTGCCGCACTTCCCCCTGACGATCGACTGCGACATCGACGGCCTGCTGGCCGCCCGCGCGCGCGTCAACGCCATGCTGGAGAAGGACGGGGTCAAGGTTTCGGTCAACGACTTTGTCATCAAGGCCAGCGCGATGGCCCTGAAGGCCGTGCCGGAGGCCAACGCCAGCTACACGCCGGAAGGCATCGCCATGCACCACAACGCCGACGTGGCCATGGCGGTGGCCATCGACGGCGGCCTGATCACCCCGATCATCAGGAAGGCCGAAACCAAGTCGCTGCGTCAGATCTCGGCCGAATCCAAGGACCTGGCCAAGCGCGCCCGCGACCGCAAGCTGAAGCCCGACGAGTTCCAGGGCGGCACCTTCTCGGTTTCGAACCTGGGCATGTTCGGCATCAAGAGCTTCGCCTCGATCATCAACGAGCCCCAGGGCGCGATCATGAGTGTGGGCGCGGGCGAACAGCGGCCGGTGGTCAAGGACGGCCAGCTGGCGGTCGCCACGGTCATGACCGTCACCCTGACCTGCGATCACCGCGTGGTCGATGGCGCGGTGGGCGCGAGGTTCCTGCAGGTCTTCAAGCAGATGATCGAAGACCCGGTGACCATGCTGGCCTGATCGGGCCAGTCGATCTGGGCGCTTGCCGAACCGTCGTTCGCGCTTCTAATTGGAGGCGAGGGGAGGGGCGGATGGTCGATCAAGTCGCGGACGGTGTCACCGCCTCCCATGCCGAGGCTTGCGGCGCGTGCGGCGTCGCGCGTGCCGGCCGCTATTGCCACGCCTGCGGACAGGACGGCGAGGCCACGCCCCGTCCGCTAAGGGAGTGGGCCGAGGAGGCGTTTTCCGAAACAAACCTGGTCGACGGCCGCACCGCCAAGACCCTGGTCGCCCTCATCATCAAGCCGGGCCGCTATCTCGAAGCCTGCCGCGACGCGGCGGGCAGCATTTATCAGTCGCCGACCAAGCTGTTCGTGGTGATGACGGCGCTGTTCCTGCTGACCCTGAATTTCGCCGGCGTGTCGATGTACCAGTTCGTCGCCCAGCCGATCGATCCCGCCGCGCCGATCACCGCGCGCGCCGATCCGAACGGATACACGGTGCACCTGACCAATGTCGCCCAGGCCGAAGTCTGGATGCAGCGGACGGTGGAACCGGGCGTCGATCCCCGGGTCACGGCGGCGATCGAGGCCGAGGCGGCACGCGCTTCGACCGAGTACGATCGTCAGAACCTGCTTTACGAAAACCAGAACAACCGGGAGTTGGCGATTGTCGCCGAGCGGCTGACGGCATGGCTGCCTAACGTTGTCTGGCTGCTGCTGCCGGCCTACGCCCTGCTGCTCGCGCCCTTCTTCGGGCGACGCCGGATGTTGATGGAGCACCTCATCTTCGCCCTTTGGGGCCACGTCACGGCCTTCGCCCTGCTGATTCTGCTGGCGCTGGCCAACAAATGGGGAGCCGCCCTGCCGGGTTGGGTCTTCATCCCGCCCTATCTGGCCTATGTCACTGTGGCGGCTGCGCGGTACTACGGCCTGAGTCGAGGCCAGGCGTTATGGCGGGGAACCGTGCATCTCGCCGCCTATGTTCTGCTGGCGGTCATGCCTGTCGCCATCGTCATCGCGTTGTCGGCCATGGATCGCGAGGCCTTCGTCACCTTCATCTCGGCCTGACTTTCGGTTTCAGCGAAGCGGGGGTGTGGCCCCCGGCCCCGGTCGCGCGTTAAGAGGACGCGGAAACCCCCTGTGAAGAAGCGAGGACGCGCGTGGCTGACTTCGATCTCATCGTCATCGGTTCGGGCCCGGGCGGCTATGTCGCCGCGATCCGCGCCAGCCAGCTGGGCCTGAAGGTCGCCATCGTCGAGCGCGAGAATCTGGGCGGCATCTGCCTGAACTGGGGCTGCATCCCCACCAAGGCCCTGCTGAAGTCCGGCGAGAAGTACGAGAGCCTGAGCCACCTCAAGGACTATGGCCTGTCCGCCGACAAGGTCGGCTTCGACTTCGACGCCATCATCCAGCGCTCGCGCGGCGTGGCGAAACAGCTGAACGCCGGCGTCGGCTTTCTGATGAAGAAGAACAAGATCGAGGTGATCGAGGGGACCGCCAAGCTCGAGAAGGGCGGCTCGGCCCCCAAGGTCGTCATCGCGCTAAAGGACGGCAAGTCGCGCACGGTCGAGGCCAAGACGGTGATGCTGGCCGTCGGCGCCCGCGCCCGCGCGCTGCCGCAAATCGGGCTGGAAGCCGACGGTGAGCGCATCTGGGCCTACCGCGAGGCCATGGCGCCCAAGAAGATGCCCAAGAGCCTTATCGTCATCGGCTCGGGCGCCATCGGCATCGAGTTCGGCAGCTTCTACCGGGCCCTGGGCTGCGAGGTCACCGTGGTCGAGGCCCTGCCGCGCATCCTTCCGGTGGAGGATGAGGAGGTATCCAAGGCTGCTCAGAAATCCTTCGAGAAACGCGGCATGAAGTTCCGCGTCGACGCCAAGGTGACCAAGGTCGCCAAGGGCGGGGCGGGCGTGCAGGTGTCGCTGGAGGCCAAGGGCAAGGCCGAGACCCTGGAGGCCGAGGTCTGCATCTCGGCAGTGGGCATCACCGCCAACACCGACGGCATCGGTCTGGAGGCGCTGGGCGTCGAGCTGGACCGCGGGCACATCAAGACCGACAAGCACTGCCAGACCAACGTCAAAGGTCTGTACGCCATCGGCGACTGCACCGGCGCGCCCTGGCTGGCGCACAAGGCCTCGCACGAAGGCATCCACGCCGCCGAGCACATCGCCGGCTTCGCGACCCCCAACGTCCACTCGCCGATCGCCGGCTGCACCTATTCCCAGCCCCAGGTCGCCTCGGTCGGGATCACCGAACAGGGCGCGCGCGACGCCAAGCGCGAGGTCAAGATCGGCCGCTTCCCCTTCAAGGTGAACGGCAAGGCCATCGCCTCGGGCGACACCGACGGCTTCGTCAAGACCATCTTCGACGCCAGGACCGGCGCCCTGATCGGCGCTCACATGATCGGCGCCGAGGTCACTGAGATGATCCAGGGCTATGTCACCGCCATCACCATGGAGGCGACCGAGGAGGACATCCAGGGCACGGTCTATCCGCACCCGACCATGTCCGAGGCCATGCACGAGGCCGCGCTGGACGCCTATGGCCGGGTGATTCACATATGAGCGGTCGCTTCGCGCGGGTCACCAACCACGACGGCAAGGTCCACTGGGTGAACCTGGACCACGTGCGGATGATCGCCGAGTTGAAGCCGGTCAAGAACAACACGGCCCGCACGGCGATCCACATCGACTCCTACTGGGTCGAGCGCCAGCTGCAGGTGGTCGAGACACCCGAGGACATCCTGGGGCAGGGGTAGGCTGGCTGAGTTTGCGCCTGCCTAAATCGCTCCGCCTCCCCGGCGTAGGCCGGGGTCCAGGACAGCGAGCGCCGACCCTCGCAACGATCTCACACAAGCCCTCCTGGCCCCCGGCCTACGCCGGGGAGGCGGGATAGGTCGGTGTGGACGATTGTTAATCCGCGATCGTCCCTGACGCTCTTTCCGGCTCCAGTTCCCCCCGCTAGCGTGTCCGGCCTCGAGGGAAACTGATCCATGCGCCTAAAATCCACACTGCTGGCCGGTCTGTCGGCCGTCGCTCTGATGTCGATCGCTGCGCCGGTGGTGGCTCAGCAAGCCGGGCAGGGGGCTGTCCCGGCCGCGTCGGCCTCAACCGAGAGCCTGATGCCGGTCGAGGAGTTCCGGCTGGAGAACGGCCTCAAGGTGGTGTTCCACATCGACCGCTCCGACCCCGTGGTCGCCGTTGTGCTGGCGGCGCATGTGGGATCGGCCAGCGAACTGCCGGGGCGCACCGGCTTCGCCCACCTGTTCGAGCATCTGTTCTTTCTGAATTCAGAGAACCTGGGTCCCGGCGGGCTGGACGCCATGAGCGCCCGGATCGGCGGCTCAGGCGCCAACGGCTCGACCAGCCGCGACATCACCGACTATCTCCAGACCGTGCCCAACGACGCCCTGGAGAAGATGATCTGGGCCGAGGCGGACAAGCTGGGCTATTTCATCAACACCGTCACTGACCCTGTTCTCGCCAAGGAGAAGCAGGTCGTGAAGAACGAGAAGCGGCAGTCGGTCGACACCCAGCCCTATGGCCACACCCACACGGTGATCCCCGGCGCGCTCTATCCCGCCGACCATCCGTACAGTTGGTCGGTGATCGGCTCATTGGCCGATCTGGATGCGGCGACGCTTGAGGACGTGCGCGGCTTCTATCGGCAGCATTACACGCCCGGCAACGCCACCCTGGTCGTCGCCGGCGACTTCGATACCGCGCAGGCGCGAGCCTGGGTCGAGAAATACTTCGCCGAGATCCCTGCAGGATCGCCTGTGGCCGAGCCTGAGCCCCGGCCGGCCCAGCTGTCGGACACCATAAGCCTGTTCCACGAGGACCAGTTCGCCCAGCTGCCAGAACTGACCCTGGTGTGGCCGACCGTGCCGCGGATGCACCCGGACGAGCAGGCGCTGGATGTGCTGCAGGAGCTGCTGACGGACGGCAAGGAATCGCCGCTGACGGCCGTGCTCGTGGACGAGGAGAAGCTGACCGACGAGGTCATCGCCTATTCCGACAACGGCCGCCTGGCCGGCGAGGCCTATGTCGTGGTGCGCGGCTTCGAAGGAGTCGATCTGGACACGGTGCGCGCCGCGCTGGATGCTGGCTTCGCCCGGTTCGAGCGGGACGGTGTCGACGCCGAGGCCCTGGCGCGCATCAAGACCATGAACGAGGCGAATTTCTACGGCCGCCTCGGCAGCGTGTTGCAGAAGGCGTCGAGCCTGGCACGCTACGACCTGTTCGGCGGCTCGGCAGACGCGGAGTTGGCGGCCCTGCGCGCCGTCACCGCCGAGGACGTGATGCGGGTCTACCGCACCTACATCAAGGATCGCCCGCACGTGGCGACCAGCTTCGTGCCGCAGGGGCAATTGGCCCTGGCCCTGGAGGGCTCGACCCAGGCCGAGGTTGTGATCGAGCCGATCGTCCAGGGGGCGGAGGCGGCGGTCGATCCCGCGGCGGGGCAGGGGGCCCAGGTGGCCCGCACGCCTTCCAGCTTCGACCGCACCCAGGAGCCGCCGTCCGGCGCCACGCCGGTGGTCGAGGTTCCGGCCATCTGGGACGCCAGCCTGCCGAACGGCCTGACCGTGATGGGCATCCAGGACGACGAGGTTCCTCTGGCCAGTTTCGAGATCACCATCGACGGTGGCCGCCTGTTCGACGATCCGGAGCGACCCGGCGCGGCCAATCTGCTGGCGCAGCTGATGGACAAGGGCACGGCCGACAAAACGCCGGCCGAGCTGGAGAACGCCCTGAAGTCGCTGGGCGCGACCCTGAACATCCGGGCCGAGGACGAGCGGTTCGTCATTTCCGGCCGGACCCTGGCGCGCAATTTCGCGCCGACGATGGCCCTGGTCGAAGAGGTGCTGCTGGAGCCGCGCTGGGACGAGACCGAACTGGCTCTGGCCAAGGCGGCCACCACCTCCGCGATCCAGAGCCAGCGCGCCGTGCCGATGCTGCGGGCCGCGCGGGTGTTCGACCTGGTCACCTACGGCGAGGACCACATCCTGGCTGACAGCGCCCTGGGCACGGAGGCCTCGGTGGCCGCCCTGACCATGGACGACCTCAAGCGATACATGAGCACGAACCTGGCGCCGAACATCGCCCGCGTTCGCGTGGTCGGCGACGTCGATCAGGCCACGGTCACGGCGGCTCTACAGGGGCTGGGCACGCGCTGGCAGGCGCGCGAGGTCGAGGTTCCGGAATGGCCGCGTCCGGCCGCGCCCGAGGCGTCGCGTGTGGTCTTCTACGATGTGCCGGGAGCCAGCCAGTCGGTGCTGATGTTCGGCTATCCGGCTCTGACGCGAGCCGATCCGGACTATTATCCGGCCACCATGATGAACTACCGGCTGGGCGGTGGCGGTTTCGCGTCTCGCCTGACCCAGCAACTGCGCGAGGGGCAGGGCTATACCTACGGAATCCGTTCGGGCTTCGCGGGCGGTGATGACTTCGGGACGTTCAGCATCGCCAGCCCGGTGCGGGCCAATGTGACGCTGGAGGCCGCGGCCCTGACCCGCGACATCGCCCGCGACTTTGGCGCGACCTTCACGGCCGAGGATCTCGACGTAACGCAGAGCTACATGACCAAGAGCCGCGCGCGGTCGTTCGAGACGGCCGGCGCCAAGCTGGGCCTCTTGGCCAATATTGGCGACTATGGCCTGCCGCGCGATTATGTGGCCCGCGAACAGGCGGTCACCGAGGCGATGACCGTGGAGCAGATCCAGGCGCTGGCGAGCCGGCTGATCCGCACCGACGCCATGACCTATGTCGTGGTCGGGGACGCCGCGACCCAGGCGGGGCGTCTCGAGGCCTTGGGCTACGGCGCGCCGGTGCTGGTCAATGAGCGGGTCGAGGCGGCCGAGGAATAGGCGCCGCCGTTTAGCGCTTCTTGCCCAGCTCGGCCGCGATGTCCTTGGTCAGGCGGCCGACCTTGCGGTGGGCGGCGGTGATCTGGTCGCGACTGACGCCCCAGCGCTTCATCCAGTATTCCACGGCCTTGCGCTCGGACAGGTCCAGCCGGTCCTTGTCGATGAAGCCGCGCTTGTCCTTGAGACCCGCCATTTTCGATCCTCTCTGAGGTCGGAAGGGTAGCAGGCTGGCGCGGCTCGGGAGAAGCCGGTTCGCATGATCCACAATGCGCCTAAGATATATTATGCGAAATGTGACGTTCAGTGTGCTCGGATCACAACGCTATCCGCGACACAGTGACCGCAGACGGTCGTTTCGTCATTCTGACAAGGAACCACAGCCAAGCTGTCATGCAGCGGCTTCATAGGCGGGCTCACGACGCGCTGGAAACGCTCCGGATTCGGAGGGTCGCGTCGAGGGATCGACATCATGACCGCTCGCCGCGCGCTCGCCTCCACCTCCGCCATCGCGCTACTGACCGCCGTGGCCACGCCCGCGCTGGCACAGCCGCAACAGGACGACGTCACGGTTCTGGACGAGATCGTCGTCCAGTCGCAGCGGATCGCCCAGGAAGACGCGCTGGCCAACTACCGTCGCTCGGACGCCATCGCCAACTATGTGGCCGCCGACGACGTCGGCCAGTTCGTCGATCAGAACGTGGCCGAAAGCCTGTCGCGCCTGCCGGGCGTGTCGATCACCCGCGACCAGGGCGAAGGTCGGTTCGTCAGCGTGCGCGGCGTGCCGCCCGGCCTGTCGACCGTGACCATCAATGGCATGCGCATCGGCACGCCCGAGGCCGGCGACCGCGCCGTGCCGCTGGACGTCATCCCTGCGGGCTCGATCGACCTCTTGGAAATCGTCAAGGTCCCTACTCCCGACATGCCGGGTGACGCCGTCGGCGGCGCCATCGACGTGCGCTCAGGCTCGCCGTTCGACGAGAGCCGCCGCCAGAATTTCCGTTATCGTGTCGAGGGTTCCTACGCCGAGCTCAGCGAGGACTGGAGCCCCGATCTGCGGCTCAACTTCAGCGACGTATTCTCGCTGAGCGGCGGCGCGCCTGACTTCGGCGTCTCGGCCGGCGTGAACTTCGTCGACCGGAACTTCCAGTCGGACAACATCGAGGCGGTCTACGATTTCAACGACGATCTGGGCGACGACGTCTTCGTCATCGAGGAAATCGACGCCCGGAAGTATTTCGTGAACCGCGAGCGCTTCGGGGCCAATCTGAACCTGGAATACCGGCCGTCTGGCGAGGACACCTTCTACGCCAACGGCCTGTTCAGCCGCTTCAAGGACGCCGAGACACGCCAGCGCAGCGGCTTCGTGTTCGCCGATGGCGAGGTGACGGCGGTCGAGGGCGACACCGTCACTTGGTCCGACATCCCCGAGGACGCCTTCCGCCGCCGCATCCGCTTCCGCACCAAGGAGCAGGAAACCTTCGCCCTGTCCGCCGGCGGCGAGCACGTGCGCGGCCTGTGGACCGTCGAATACCAGCTGGGCCACTCCATCACCGACGAGAACGTCGCCGACGAGGTCGAGGGCCGGTTCGAGAACGACGTCTCGGGCGGCACGGCGAATGTGACCTACGGGCGCGGCATCCCCAGCTTCACCATCGACAACCCCGGCTACCTCGACAACGCCAACTATGTACTGGACCGGGCGGTGATCGCGCCGATCTTCGTCGACGACAACGACACCAACCTGACCCTGGACGTCACCCGAGCCGACGCCTTCATGCCGGGCCTGACGATCAAGGCCGGCCTGGATTACCGGACCAAGGACAAGGACTCCGATCCCGGCGAGGCCGAGCTGCGGGACGTGCCTGACGCGCGCCTGGACCAATTCACGGGTTCGGGTTTCAACTATCCCTTCCATCCGCTGGGCGACGGCATTTCCAGCGGCGCCTTCGTCGACTTCTTCAATCAGGGCGGCTTCGCCGAGCGCCCCCAGGACGCGGCCGAGAACCTGGTGCTGCTGGACGCCGAGGACTTTCAGGCGACCGAAGACGTCACCGCCGGTTATCTGATGGGCACCTGGGACAACGGTCCTTGGCGGGTGATCGCCGGCGCCCGGGTCGAGAACACCCGGTTCGACGCCGACGGCAATCAGCTGACCTTCGACGACAACGGCGATCTCAGCCTGTCGTCGCGCTCGGTCAGCACCGACTACACCAATGTGCTGCCGGGCGTGCATGTGCGCTACGAGCCCACGCCCGATCTGGTGATCCGCGCGGCCTGGTCGAACACCATCGCCCGGCCCAGCTTTTCGGACATCTCGCCACGCGCAGAGATCAACACTGAGGACCTGGAGATCGAGGCCGGCAATCCGGAGCTGGACCCCTATGAGTCAGCCAATCTGGACCTGATGATCGACTGGTACGCCGGCAGCGGCTCGGTCGTGTCCTTCGGCGTCTTCTCGAAAGACATCGACGGCTTCATCGTCGAGCGCACCTTCCAGGACGACGCGGAGTTCCCGGGCTTCGACGTGACCCGCCCGGTCAACGGAACCGAGGCGTCGATCCGGGGTCTCGAGTTCAATGTCCAGCAGGACCTGGGCGTCTGGTCGGGCGCCATGCAGGGCCTGCTGGTCGGCGCCAATCTGACCTTGTTGGACTCCGAATTCACTGTGGACGGCCGTTCGGACACCTTCTCCCTGCCCCAGACCGCCGAAGAGACCGCCAACCTCTACGTCGGCTATGAGCGCGGCGGCTTCTCGGGTCGGCTCAGCTACGCCTTCCGCGGCGAGTATCTGGAGGAGATCGGCGACGACAAGAACTTCGACCTGTTCGTCCGGGACAGCCAGCAGCTGGATTTTACCGCGTCCTACCGGATCACCCCGGCGGTCGAGGTGCTTTTCGAGGCCCAGAACCTGCTGAACGATCCTCTGGAGCTCTATCAGGGCGAGGAGCGCTACACCTTCCAGTTCGAGGAATACGGCCGCACTTTCGCCGTGGGCCTGAAGGGCCGGTTCTGATCCGGTTTGGGGCGGCCGTTCGGGTCGCCCCTCCCCGCTACATCGGAACGGTGAAGGTCATGCCGTCATGGGCGGGCTCGACGCCCTCGGGCAGGCGCGCCTTCAGGGTGGCGTAGTCCAGGTCGATATGCAGGTTGGTCAGGATGGCGCGGCCGACGCCGGCGCGCGCGATCCAGTCCAGAGCCTTGTCCACATGGGCGTGGGTCGGGTGCGGCGTCCAGCGCAGGGCGTCGACGATCCACACAGCCGAGCCGCGCACGACTTCCAATGCTGCCTCATCAATGTCTGATACATCACTGGAATAGCTGACATTTCCTAGACGGTATCCGACAGCGCGGATGGGCCCGTGGGCCTGATCGTAGGTGGTGATCGGAATGGCGCCGCCCAGGCCTCGCACCTCGGACGCGGCGCCGAAGGGCGGGATATCCACAGGCTCGCAAATCGCGGGATAACCCAGTTTCGGCGCGAAGATGTAGTCGAAGCGGTGCGTGAGGGCGGCGTGCGTGGCCGCGTCCATCCAGCACGGGATCTTCTCCCGCCGCCGCAGGGCGAAGACGCGCAGGTCGTCGATGCCGTGGGTCTGATCGGCGTGGTCGTGGGTGTAGAGCACCGCATCCAGGGCGGTGACCTCCGCCGCCAGCAACTGGGCGCGCAGGTCCGGCGATGTGTCGATCACGACCGTGGTCTGGCCCCCCTCCCCGCGCCGGCGTGCCAGCAGCGAGCAGCGGGTACGGCGGTTTCGGGGCTCGGTCGGATCGCAGTCGCCCCAGTCGCCGTCTCCGCGCGGCACGCCGCCTGACGAGCCGCAGCCGAGGATGGTGATCTCCAGCTCGCCGCTCATGCCGGCCGCTCGATACGGTCGAACAGGGCGAAGAAGGCCTCCGTGGTGCGGGCCTCCGTCTCGTCGCGGCTCCAGCCCCGGATCTGGGCCAGGGCGTCCAGCACATGGGTGACATAGGCCGGCTCGTTGCGCCGGCCCCGGTGCGGCACGGGGGCCAGATAGGGGCAGTCGGTCTCGACGATGATGCGTTCGGGCGGCATGGCGCGGACGCGCTCGCGCACATCCTCGGCCGCCTTGAAGGTAGCGATGCCGGAAACCGAGAACCAGGCGCCAAAATCGGCCGCTATTTCCGCAAGTTGAGCACCCGACGTATAGCAGTGCATCAAGAACCGGAACGGCCCATCCGCCGTCTCTTCGCGCAGGGTGGCGGTCATGACGTCATCGGCTTCACGCGTGTGCACGACCAGCGGCAGCCCGCTCTGACGGGCCGCATGGATATGGGCGCGGAACACCTCGGCCTGGGTGTCGCGGGGGCTGAGGTCGTAGTGGAAATCCAGCCCACACTCACCGATGCCGACCACGCGAGGGCGCTGCGCCAGTTCGAGCAACCGATCAGGCGTCAGATCGGTGTAATGCCGCGCCTCGTGCGGATGGACGCCCACGGTGCACCAGATGTCCGGATGCGCCATGGCCAGGGCATGGGTGGCCTCGAAGGTCGACAGCCGGTCGGAGATCTCGACCATCAGCCCGATCCCCGCCTCGCGGGCGCGAGCGATGACGGCGTCGCGGTCCTCGTCGAACTGGGGCGCGTGAAGATTGACGTGGCTGTCGATCAACATTAGGCGGCGGCCCGTCCCGACTGGCGGCGCGCCCGCTCGATCTCGCTTACGGCCACGGCCAGGGCCTCCCCGCGGTCGAGATTGAGCCCGGCCACCTGATCGGGCAGCTCGCCCAGTCGCGACCACAGCTCGGCCCAGCGCACGCCCCCCTGCCCCGCCGTCACCGCCTGCTCGCGCGCGGCGGCTCGCAGCCGGTCGAACAGCATGTCGAAGCGCTGGGCGCCGTCACCCTTGCGGAAACTGTCGGCCAGGCTGATCGTCTCCGCTGCGTCGCGCGGACCTTCGGCGATCCAGCGCCGCGCAAGCTGGTCCAGCTCGGACGCCGCCGCGCCGGCGAGCGCCAGAGCCTGACCGGGCGACCCCTGCGCCATGGCGGCGGCTGCTCGGGCCGCCTCCTCTGTGGCGCCCAACCGATCGCGGACCAGGTCAAACAGCCGATCCTCCGTCCACGCCGGAAAGGCCAGGCGACGGCAGCGCGAGCGGATGGTCGGCAGCAGGCGTCCGGGCGCGTGCGACACCAAAAACACCACGCCCTTCTCCGGTGGCTCTTCAAGGATTTTCAGCAAGGCATTGGCGGCGTTTGGGTTCAGGTCATCGGCGGCGTCGACGATGGCCACCCGCCAGGCCGCCACCGATGGGCTCATGGAGAAGAACTCCGGCAGCTCGCGCGCTTGGTCGACCGAGATGGACTTCTTGAGCTTGCCGCCCTCGATGGCGCGCTCCAGCACCATCAGGTCGGGATGGGACTGAGCGGTGACCAGGCGGCTGACCGGATCGTCGGGGCGCGCGCCCAAGGGCCCGCGCTGGGGGTCCGGCCGTGCGCCCAGCAAACGACGGGCGGCGCGAAAGGCGAAGGTCGCCTTGCCCCGCCCCTGCGCCCCGGTCAGCAGCCAGGCGTGGTGCAGCCGCCCGCGATCCAGCGCGTCGAGGAAGGCCGCCTCGGCCCCCGGGGCCGGAACCGTGTCGAAGGCGTCCCGCGGATGCTCGCTCACGCGCCCGCCTCCAGCGGCAGGGCCTGGCGCAACGCCGCGTCGACCCGCGCGGCGACCTCATCGGGCGCGCCCGAGGCGTCGATCAGCACTCGCCCCTCGCCGCGCCCCGCCAGCGTGCGGAAGGCGTTTGCCAGTTTCCGATGATAGTCCGCGCCCTTGGCCTCGAACCGCGCCTCGCCGCCTCGAGCCGCCGCCCGTTCAAGCCCTGTCTCGGGCGGCAGGTCGAAGATCAGGGTCAGATCCGGCCGGTCGGGGCCCACGACGGCGGCGTCGATGGCCTCGATCAACTCCGGCGCCGCGCCCCCCGCTAGGCCCTGATAGGCGCGGGTTGAGTCGGAAAATCGGTCGCACACCACCCAGGCGCCGCGCGCCAGGGCCGGCCGAATGATGCGGTCCAGGTGATCGGCGCGGGCGGCGTACATCAGCAGGGTCTCGGCGACCGGCGACCAGCGGTCCTTGTCGCCGTTGACGACCAGATCGCGCACCGCCTCGGCGCCCGGCGATCCGCCAGGCTCGCGAGTCAGCACGACCTCGCGCCCATCCGCCCGCAGGGCGTCGGCCAGGCGGCGGGCCTGGGTGGACTTACCCGTCCCCTCCCCGCCTTCGAAAGTGATGAAACGCCCGCGAGTCACGCCGCCAAGATGACGCCCGGCGGCCTCAAGGCAAGCCTTCAGGCGCCAGAATCGCTCGAGATCAGCATGGCGTCCGAAAAGCCCTCGGCCACCACGGCCATGCGACGGCGCTCGGCGGCGTTGGCGTCGCTCCACGGCCCGACGAGAACACGATAGAGGCGTCGGCCGCCGCTGCGGACATCGTCGACCCGTGCGTCGCCGCCCAGACGCTCGGCCGCGCGGCGGGCGTTGTCACGCTCGCTGAACGAGCCGGCCTGTACCCAGATGGCGTCATCGCCGCGCCCGCGACGAGGCGGATCGGAGCGCGCCGCTTGATGTCCCGCTTGGCGCACCGGGCCAGCCCCACCCTGGCGCGGCGCCGGACCCAGATAACGCACCCGCACCCGCGCCACTCCGGCCGCCAGCATGCCGATCTCCTCGGCGGCGGCGCGCGACAGGTCGATGATCCGACCATCCGAGAACGGGCCCCGGTCGTTCAGCCGCACCACGGCGCTGCGCCCCGTCTCCAGATTGGTGACCTCGACCAGACCCGGCAGGGGCAGGGTCTTGTGGGCCGCCGACAGGGCGTTCATGTCGAACCGCTCGCCCGAGGCGGTGGCCCGCCCGTGATGCTGGCCGCCGTACCAGGAGGCCATGCCGACCTCCTCATAGTCGGGGTCCTCGGCGGGCTGGTACAGTCGCCCGGCGATCCGGTACGGCCGCATGGTCCCGGACACGATGGGCGCCGGATCACTAACCACGGGCAAGGACGCTCCGCCCCCTCGGCCGCCTGAGGCGCAGGCCGCGGTCAGGCTCGCCAGGGCCAAGGCGGCGACCAGCGGCGGTCGAAAGGCGGTCGGCATCGGACGCTCCTCAACGGATGGCGGCCAGCATGCCCGCGAGGATTTCAGCTTTGGTTAATCCCGCTTGACCATCCCGCCCCTTCCGCGCGCTTCACTTCCCCGCTAGATGCGCGGTCGAGGACAGGTGGCCGAGTGGTTTAAGGCAGCGGTCTTGAAAACCGCCGTGGGTGGAAGCCCACCGTGGGTTCGAATCCCACCCTGTCCGCCACCCTCATTTGTAACGTATTTGGCGCCTCCCCAAAGGTGTGCGCTCAGGACAAAATGGTGTTTCGCCGCGCACCCATTGATGCGCCAAGTGACGCGACCTGTTTGCCCAGCGTCTTGGGAAGAATGCATTACGGGCGTTGAAAACGTGGAAGAAAATCCACGCGAAACCCCCGACTTGCGCGCGATTGGGGGTGACATTTCCGCCTGAAGTGACAGACCACAGCTCTCTGTCACCTGCACCCCATGTTGAAAACCAGAATTCGTGATGGGCTGGCAGATCACAAACAGAGGAGAAATGTGCTGGGACATTTTTTACCATAATTTAACATGATCACGGTGGTCGAATCATGGAGAACTACTATGAATAAACCCCTTGACCCGTTCGAGCTGCTCAATGCTCTCGCCTGTCCACCAGAGGACGAGGCAAGCGCGGATGACTATGACGATGAGACGATTGAGAGGATTCTTGCGGCTCCGAGCCTTCCGGAAATTCTTTTACAGATCCGGCACGGACATCAAGCTGGCGCGCCCGCGGCGCCGGCTATAGAGCGCCGGCCGGAACCGCAAGAGCGCCAACCCAAACGCAATCCCATCGAGAGAATCCACAACTCCAGGGCTTGGAAGGAGCGGATGCGGCTGAGGTCGTGACGCTAGAGGCTCTGGCCGGCAGAGGTCCAAAAAATGAGCGCCACCAGTTGACGATACGTTATAACGTGCCGGACGTTTTGGTGCACGCCATGGCTTGATCGTCCGCTTTAGGCAGCCCGTTGAGAGTTCGCGTCGAGCCCTTTTGCGGCTTTAGGTGCGGTGCCTCTTTGATCGACGTTCGAACTGACTATTCGGGAATAAGCCGTCGGCGCGCCGACGTGCCCAGCGCCAATGAGGGCGAAATGCTCGCGACCGATCGCCCCGACGGCACTGGCATCATGCAGTGCCTTCATAAGACAGCGCCGAACAGGCGGCCGATACCGGCCGTGATCGCCATGGCCACCACGCCCCACAGGGTAACGCGTAGGACAGGCGTCCATGGTCTGGCCCCGCCCACCGTCGCCCCGACGGCGCCCAGGATCCCCAGGCTGAGAACTGCGGCGGCTGTAACCGCGAAAACCGTTGCCGACGCCGGCACCGCGACAGCCACCAGAAGCGGCACCGCCGCCCCGATCGAGAAAGCCGCCGCCGATGCCAGGGCCGCCTGGATGGGGCGGGCGGTGGTGAGTGACGAGATGCCCAGTTCCTCGCGTGCATGGGCGCTCAGGGCGTCGGCCGCGGTTAGCAGTGTGGCGACGTCATGGGCCAGAGCCGGCGTCAGACCGCGCGCCACGAACAAGCCTGCCAGCTCCCTCAACTCTCCCTCTGGTGAGGCTGCCAGCTCGGCGCGTTCCCGGTCTAGGTCGGCCTTCTCCGCGTCGGCCTGCGAGCTGACGGACACATACTCCCCGGCCGCCATCGACATGGCCCCCGCGACCAGACCGGCGACCCCGGCGATGAGGATGCCGCTGCGGCCTACCTCCGCGGCGGCGACACCGACGATCAGGCTCGCGGTCGAGACGATGCCGTCGTTCGCGCCGAGGACGGCCGCCCGCAGCCAGCCCACGCGCCCCACAAGATGGCGCTCGGCATGCAGGCGGCTGGACATCGAGCGATCTCCTAGGCGCGGAGCTCAGCCGCGTGCGGCGGATAAGGAGCCGCGGCAGAGCGCTCGACCGGCGTGCCACCGAGGCTGCTGGCAAAGCCGTGGTTGACATCCCGGTGATGGGCCTCGTCGGCCCGCACCACCAGAACCACGTCACGCAGCGTCGCGTCCGCCGGTAGATTCCAATAGTGGATGGCGATTGCCGGGGCCGGCACATTCGGCGATCGGCCCTCGTCAATCTCCTTCAGATACAGGGTGTAGCTGATGACGGCCTCTTCCTCGAAATAACCGACGAGCCTGTGCGCGGTGCGTGATGACACCAGGTAGAGCAGGAAGAAGATGATGTAGAAGATGCCCTGGGCGAGCTGGATCACCAGTCGCTCAAAATAGGTCGGCTTGGCCACCTCGATGAAGGTCATCAGGTGCATGCGCTCGTTCTCCGCCTCCTCCATCAGGGTGCGGATCCAGCCGTCATCGTCCTTCATGCGGCGCAGGCAGGTCAGGTGCTGGATGGTGGCGCCGACCATGCCCGGAACGGCCGCCACGGTTTCAAGCACGATCGCGCGGTGGCCGTAGCGTTTAGCGAAGAATGTGTCGGCCGAGAATCTCAGGAGTTTGGTGAAGCCAAGGGCGAACCGGTCGGAGAAGCCGCGCGCCGGGTGGTGGATGGCGGGCTGCGCCTCGCGTTCTTCAGCGAGGGCCTTGTCGCCAGGGGACAGGATCGAGTTGACCAAGGTGGATGTCCTTTCAGGACGAATGAGCGAGTGATGGATCACAGGTGATCGAGGCCCGCACGCCGGGTTTGGCGTCGACGATCTGAATGACCGCGCCGAGCTGAGTGGCCAGGGCCGTGATGATCCCGGTTCCAAGCCCGGGCTTGGGGCTGCCGGCGCCTCTGGGCATGCCGACACCATCGTCGCAGACGGTCAGCACCCAGCCTGGGCCGATAGCCCGGTAATCGACCGTGATCTGCCCCTCACGATCCTTGGGAAAGGCGTGTTTGAGGGCGTTGATCACCAGTTCGGTCACGATCAGGCCCAGACTGACGGCCTTGCCGGAGTTGGCGACGCTGTCATCGACAGACGCGGTCAGCCTCAGCCGGTTGTGGTCCCGGATCATCGAGTCGCCGATGCTGCGACACAGGTCAGCAAAGTAGCCACGTAGTTCTACATCGCCGAGCGTGGACTTGGTGAGCTGACGCTGGACAGCTGCGACCGACATGATCCGCTGGTGCGCGTCGAGCAGATGATCGCGGCTTTCGTCCGCGCCGACCTTGCGCACGCTCTGCATCAGGACACTGGCGATGATCTGCAGGCTGTTGGCGATGCGGTGCTGCATCTCCTGCACCAGGATGGCCTTGTCGCGGACCAGGGCGTCCTTCTCCCGATCGCTTGCACGCATCTCAGTGACGTCCTGGATCGAGAGCAGCAGCCGGATCCCTTGGCCGATCCCGCTGTCCAGCCTCTGAGCATTCAGCACGAGGTATTTGGGGCCTTCAGCTGACTGAAGCTCCATCTCATAGGCTGTGATCGAAGCCTGCCCATAGGCCGTGGCCTTGAGCAGGGACCAGAGCTGAGGCGTGTTCCATTCCCCATCACCGAGATCGGCCAGCCTTGCACCCGGAATGTCGTCGAAACCCACGTTGAAGGCGTCACGGAACGACACGCTCGCGGCCACGATTGTCAGCTCCTCGTCCAGCAGGAGGACAGGTGCGACAGAGGCCGCGATAAGGGACAGCGCAAGGTTGGTGGCGATGTCCGAAGGTGGCGCGAGGGCGTTCATGGTCATTTCTTGGGCCTCCAAGAGACCGGCTGCCGACGCCAAGCCCGGCGGGCCCGGATCCTCGGCAGTGCCAGATGCGTAGGGCCTGCCCCGATGCATCGCCTTGATCCAGATCACAGACCCCAGCCGGATCATGAGGTTGGATCATCTCGTCACCTGAAAGAGCCCCCATGACCCGATCCACTTCCGAGCCTCTGCCCAACGATATGCACGACGTGACCAATGCGCTGGCGCCTGACGTCGGGGCCGCCTCGAACGGTCCCGGCTCGAAAGGGCCAAGTGCCGTCGCCAGATCGACGCATGACCTGAGCCACATGGCCGATCACTTGCGCCAGGACGGCAAGCGGGCCGCCGCGACCACGCGGCGCCACCTATCCGCGGCCGTACGCGATCATCCAAACGCCGCTAATGTCGGCTCCAGCGTCCTGTTCAGCCTGATTGCCGCGCTGCTGGCCACATTCGCCCTGACGCGACTGGCCCAGTCCTAGGGTCTGGACGACCGGCCCGGAGGGGGGGCGGTCGTTAGACTTCGCCCAGGGCGTGCTGCCGCATCCGGTCGGGTCGTTCGATGATGAGTTCGTTCAGCGACGGCGTCGAGATCAAGCCCTTGACCTTCATGCGGGTGAGGACCCGGCTGACGGTCTCGATGGTCAGACCGAGGTAATCGGCGATCTCAGCCCGTTTCATCGGCAATCTGACATGTCCCGGCGCGATTGGGCGTGCAGGATCGTGACCGGGAAGATCCAGCAGAAAATAGGCCATTCGTTCGATCGCCGTCTTGCGGCCGAGAAGCAGCATCTGGTTCTGGGCAGCCGCCAGTTCATGCATGGTCCGGTGCAGAAGCATATGTTCGAGCGGCGACGAGGTCTCGATCAGCGCTCGAAACGGACCCTTGCGAAATCGGCAGACGATCGAGGCCTCCATGGCTTCGGCCGTGAAGACATACGCATCGCCGATTGCCAGCCCGAGAAAGTCTCCGGCGAACAGGAAGCCGGTGATCTGTCTGCGGCCGTCGGGCAGCAGCTTATAGACCCTGATCGACCCCGACGTGAGGGTGAACACATGCGGGGCCGGGTCTCCTTCCCGCACCAGCACGGCGCCGGCCTTCAAGGTGATGACCTCGGCCAGGTCGCTCAGGCGTTGCAGGTCGGGATCGTCTACCGCGCCGCAGACGGTCAGGGCGCGCGCGCCGCAACTGGAGCAGTCGCTCAGTTTGGACCTTTCCTCGCACCCGGGAAGAGGAGGTGATCGCGGCTTAAGCTGCAGCGTGGGCGTGTCGAACATTTGTGACTATACGCTTTGTAGCCCTCAATCCCTAGCTGGTTTGCTAAGAGATTACGAACGACATCATGGATTTCGGAGCTGCGTAACAACATAGGCTAAGTTCCCGGATCTGTGGGCGACTGTACGCTTTCGAGATAGGCAATCAGATCGGCGTTCTCGCTCGGCGTCATTTCGAATTCGGGCATCGCCGGATGAGCGGTGATAATCCCCTCGGCGAAGGCTTCGGCCAGATCCGATACCGGATAACGCAGGCTTAGAGACCTGAACGGCGGAGCCACAAGCAATGGGCTTTCGCCGCTGCTTCCAGTCGCATGACAGCTGGCGCAGTTGGCCTGAGCGTAGGCTGTCCCGCGCTGTGGGGATGGCATACTGCTGACAATGTCTGACAGGCCCGGCCGCGTCGGCTGCGTGGGTTCAAGGCTTCCGCAACTGCCCACTGCGATAGCACAGACAATGACGACGACGTGTTTCATGGAGGTTCCCGATCAGCCCTCCGTTTGCCATCACCGCCGATCGACATCGTTGATCCGGATCAATGCGGGCATAGTCGGGAGCGAGTCTGATCGTCGCGAACGGGATCAGACGCCATGCGCTTCGCCAGCCTGCTGGTATACGTCGATGAGGGCCCCCAAGCCCTCGCACGCATTCTCCTGGCCCGCGAAATCGCCGGGCTATCGAAGGCGCGGGTGATCGGCATCGCTGGCAGTCTGCCGGACAGCCCGCAGGCAGACCCGTATGCCGTCGGAGCCATGGTGGGAGAGACCGCCGGCCTGTTCCGGGATATGGCCCAGGCCGATCTCGCGAGGGCCGAGACCGTCTTCCGGACAGCGTTGGGCGACGACGCCGATCAGGGCGAGTGGCGCGGCGCGGCGGGCTATCCCTCGGATCTCGTCGTGGCCGCTTTGCGCGCCGCCGACATTGCCGTTCTCGGGCGTCGCGATCCGGCTCGCGCGCCGACGCGCTCTCCCGATCCTGCGGATGTGCTGATGGCCGCCGGTCGCCCGGTCCTGATCGTGCCGCCGGCACCCGCAAGAAGTCCGATCGGGGCTCCGGCCGTTGTCGCGTGGAGGGATTGCCAGGAAGCGCAGCGCGCGGTCGCATCGGCCCTGCCGCTGCTAGCGGCCTCATCCATCGTGCATGTGGTCGAAGTCTGCGCGCCTGGGCAAGTCAATGACGCGTGGGTGCGGGTTGAGGACGTTGCATCCTTCCTCAGCCGGCACGATGTCATCGCCGCGGCTCAGGTCATCAGTGGCGACGGCGGTCCGAGGGCTGACCAGATCATCGGGGTCGCCAAGCAACATCGAGCCGGTCTCATCGTCGCCGGGGGGTACGGCCACGCCCGTCTGCGCGAGTGGGTGGTGGGCGGCGTGACTCGTGGCCTGCTGGACCGGTCGCCGGTCTGTCTGTTGCTGAGCCATTGATCGAGCTCAACCGGAATCCTCGGACGAGCCGGGACTGATGTCAGGTCAAGACGACGTCCTGTCCGCGCGATTGCCGTCCGGCGTCGCCGACTTGGCCCGCAGGCTCGGTGCGCGCTCGAAGGGGCCAGCGTCCGTTCGCCTGACTCAGACCGGCCGAATGAGACAGTCGGCGGCGGCAGCCTGGGGAATGTTCACGGCGCGTCAGACGATCTCGGTCGCCCGCTGCGCCTTCGACTGGAAGGCGCGAACCGGCCCGCTCGGCATGGTGTCGGTGCGGGATGCCCTGGTGGACGGGTCCGGCATCCTCGATGTCCGGGCGCTCGGCATCGTCCGGCTGGCCCATGCCGCGCCGACGGCGCAGCTGACCCGAGGCGAGCTGATGCGTTATCTGGCGGAACTGCCTTGGGCACCGGACGCCATTCTGCGCAACACCGGCCTGCGCTGGCGCGAGGAGGGGCCGGACCGGCTGATGGTCGGGGCGGGCTCGGGCGAGAGCGCGGCCGAGGTCACCCTCGACCTGGACAGGGAGGGGCGCATCGCGGGCGCTTTCGCGCCGGACCGGGGGGCCCTGATCGACGGCGTCACCGCGCCGGCGCCCTGGCGCGGCGCCTTCTCGCACTACCGGCTCCATGACGGCGTCTGGCTGCCGTTCTTCGGCGAGGTGTCGTGGGAAATGCCGGCCGGGGCTTTCACCTATTGGCAGGGCCATATCAGGACCTGGGAAAGATCAGACCATGACTGACCACCGCATCGCCAGCACCTCACACCGCGCCAAGGTCATGTCGGCCGAGGACGCCGCCCTGCTGATCGCGCCCAACACGACGGTCGGTCTCAGCGGGTTTACCGCCTCGGGTTATCCGACGGCCGTGCCGCTCGCGCTTGCGGCCCGGATCGAGGCGGAGCATGCGGCGGGCCGGCCCTTCAAACTGCGGATCTGGACGGGCGCCTCAACCGGCCCGGAACTAGACGGAGCCCTGGCCAAGGCGGACGGCATCGAGTTCCGGCGGCCCTACAACTCCGATCCGACCTGCCGCGACCGGATCAATCGCGGCGAGATGGCCTATTTCGACATGCATCTGAGCCAGGTCGCCCCGGTGGCTTGGCAGGGTTTCCTCGGCCCGCTGGACACTGCCATCATCCAGGTCACCGGCATCCGCGAGGACGGGGCGCTGATACCGGCCTCCTCGGTCGGCAACAATAAGACCTGGTTGGATCGGGCCGCTCAGGTGATCCTCGAGGTCAACCGGTGGCAGAACCCGGAGCTCCTGGGGATGCACGACATCTACTATGGCACGGCGCTGCCACCGAACCGGGTGCCGATCCCGCTGATCCGGGCCGGGGACCGCATCGGCGAGCCCTGCTTCCGCTGCGACCCCAACAAGATCGTGGCCATCGTCGAGACCGACAGGCCCGACCGCAACGCCGGTTTCACCGCGCCCGGTGCGGACGACCTCGCCATCGCCGGACATCTGCTGGAATTCCTCGAGCACGAGGTGTCGAAAGGACGTCTGCCGCCGTCGCTGCTGCCGCTCCAATCGGGCGTCGGCAATACGGCCAACGCCGTGCTGACCGGCCTAATTGACGCGCCGTTCGAGGATCTGACCGCCTACACCGAGGTTATTCAGGACGGGATGATGGCGCTGATGGACAGCGGCAAGCTTCGCGTCGCGTCTTCGACCGCGCTCAGCCTCAGCCCCGAGCTGACCGAGCGGGTCAATCACAACATGGGCGAATACCGCGACCGGATCATCCTCAGGCCGCAGGAGATCAGCAACCACCCCGAGGTGATCCGGCGCCTGGGCTGCATCGCCATGAACGGCATGATTGAGGCCGACATCTACGGCAATGTGAACTCGACCCATGTCATGGGATCGCGCATCCAGAACGGGATCGGCGGCTCCGGAGATTTCGCGCGCAACGCCTATATCTCCATCTTTATGAGCGCTTCCACGGCCAAGGGTGGCAAGATCTCGACCCTGGTGCCCGCCGTCTCCCACGTCGATCACATCAACCAGGACGTCCAGGTCATCGTGACCGAACAGGGCCTGGCCGACCTGCGCGGCCTGTCGCCCAAGCAGCGGGCGCGCGTCATCATCGACACCTGCGCCCATCCGAGCTTCCGCCCGATGCTGGAGGACTATTATCAGCGCGCGCTCAAGGGATCCTACGGCCTGCAGACGCCGATGCTGCTAGACGAGGCCCTGTCCTGGCACACTCGGTTCGTCCGGACAGGCAGCATGGCGGCCTGATCAACGCCGTCAAACGGCGTCGGAGTCCGGTTCACGCCGGCCGGGCCCCACATCCTGGCGGCCACAACCTCAAGCGCGCCGGCGACGCCTGTAGCGATCCACAGCCCGCTGACCCCAAGGCGGGCATAGGTCAGGGCGCCCGCTAACCCGCCCGCGGCCAGCCCCATCCACCGGAACAGATAGGGCAGTCAGCCGAACCGGTCGCCGCCCAGCAGGGCGGCGGTGATCCTCTGGCCTAGCTTGACCAGGGTGCCGGTCATATAGGTCAAGCCGATCCGGACCTCACCGTTGAGCTCGAACACGGCATTCTCGGCTCCCATGGCCAGGGCCATGGCGATCGCCGCCAGCAGCGGTCGATCGACCGCGCTCAGTGCGGCGGCGCAGGCCAGGAGCAGGGCGACCCGACCGAGGACCGCGGGTTGGCGCCGCGGCGCGGATAGATGGCCGGTGAGCGAACCGAGGATGACGCCGACGACAAAGGTCGCGAGCAGACCGCCGGGGATGACGGCATCCGGAGAGCCTCCAGCGAGACTGACGCCCCGGCGGGTGGTGTTACCGCTCATGAGGTTTGCTCCCTCCAGCGAGCGGACCCTCTAAAAGTCTCAAGATGTCTCTGAATGTCGCGTTTTAGCCTGTGCTCGAATGACCGATCTTGGCGCATCTCGGTCCGGCCGGCCGCGCTCTTCGTTTGCATCAGGATCCGCCTTGCCGGGTCACCGGCGCCACTGTGTACGCGGCCGGTCTGACCAGCACGGGAACCTGACGAGGGATCGTGGGCGGAATTCGGACCAACACGGGGGACGATCTTCGGACCCGGCCTACGCAAGGTCTCCGCGCCAAGCATGACGTGAGCTGATCGCCCCGGGCTCCGCCATTCAGCGATCCAGCTCCGCCCCCGTGAACTGTTCGCGCGCTTGGCGTCCGTCGGGTTCGATGAACCTTCAAGGGCTTCGATAACGAGTATGCCTGAGCACGCCCCTCTGTCTCCGGCTCGCTTGTAAGCCTTCCCACCGGCCGTCTTGGATCGACCGGCTGTTGCGGGCGACGCGAGGCAGTGGAGATCGGAGGCTCTCAGCGGGTCCCGGCGCCGCCGGTCGCTCGGGCCCGCCCGAGTTGCGGCCAAGTCACTTGCGGCCTCTGGGCCAGGGCGGGCTTCGCGAACAGGTAGCCCTGCATGAGCTCCACGCCCAGATCGACCAGCGCGGCGTATTCGTCGGCCGTCTCCACCCCTTCGCAAACTGGCCGGATCCCCAGGTCGCGCAACATTTCCAGGGTGTTGCGCACGACCACCTGTTTGATGGTGTCCCGATCGATCCCGCGGATCAGGTCCATGTCCAGCTTGACGATGTCGGGCTGGAACTTGGTCAGGAGGCCAAGGCCGGCGAACCCGGCCCCGAAATCGTCGATGGCGGTGCGAAACCCCATGGCCCGATAGGCGGAGCGCCTGTTCGGCCCCCAACTGGCGCGCGATCTCAATGCGCTCTGCCGAACACATCGACCGCCAGCCGCTGAATAAGGTCGCCGGCACATGAGCCCGGCGAGGCCCGCAGGGTCGCATGGATGTCCCCCGCCGTGATCAAACGTCCGCTCCGCCTGGATCGACGAATGCGGCCCGCCGGGGAGGCGCTTCGAACCCACTGACGCTGAGGTCCGCTCCGGCGGTGCGATCACCCCTTTCCTCGCCGGCCGGGCATCGCCTTGGAGCGAGAGCGACGCCTCGGGTCGCAGCCAACAGGTCGCCGGGTGTCCGCCCCCATCTGGAATCACCGGACCCCGGTGCGAAGCCGCCGGTGCAGATAGTTCTCGTCGAAACCGGCGATGCGTATCAGCCGGGCCGGATCCTCGATAATCAGACTGCCGCGCTGGAGCGTCATGGCGCCGCTTCCACGCAGCTCCTTCATGACGCGGTTGAGGTGCACGGGCGTCATGCCGAGCGAGTCCGCTAGCATCGACTGCGACAGCGGCAGCGCCAGGCGCGGCTCGAGGGTCAGGCCGATATTCCGGGCGCGCAGATAGAGTTCGCACATCAGATGGGCGACGCGCTCGATGGAGGCCCTGCGGCCCATGCTGGTGATCCAGGCCCGCATGGTGCCTTCGTCGATCAGTTGGCCGACATACATGGCTTTGCCGATCCCGGGGTGCCTGCCCATCAAGGCGTCCATGTCCGCGCGCTCGATCGTCGCCACCACGGCCGGGGTGACGGTCTGGATGCTGTGATCCATCTCGGCCAGCAGGCCGATGTGCAGATCGCAGGAATCGCCAGGCATCAGATAGGCGAGAACCTGGCGCGAGCCGTTGGGCAGGATCTTGTAGCGACACGCCCAGCCGTCGAGCACCACGAAGACCGGTCCGGGCCGATCGCCCTCCCGGATCAGGTCGTGTTTCGCCGGATAGGGCCGGGGCGTAGCCGTCAGCGCCGCCAGGGCCGCGCTCTCCGTCGCGGTGAGGCTGGCGAATCCCTTCAGCTTATCGATAAACCGATTGCTCATGGGACAGGGTCTCACGCGACGCCAGTTTAAGATATTGCTCTTCGTTATTATACAAAGTTGATGTAGGTAAGAGGTTCCTCGTCCTGCATCCCTTAGATCGTCAAACCCGGCAGGCTTCGATCATCACGTTATGGTCGAGATGAATGGCGGGTATGGAGATTGCGATGTCTATCGAGAACACAGGTCGAAACGGCGACGGCGTCATGCCGACGCCGCCGGACGCCAACGGCCAGGCGGCGATACTTCTGGTGGAAAGCCTTATGCACGGCCTTATCGCACAAAGGGTGATCACCGTCGCCGACGCCCTTGAGATCGTCGACATCGCCGCCGAGGCGGAGGCCGACGTCTGGTCCGAACCTCCCGACGAGACCGCGGACCCGGGCGGACCCGGCGCGATCCTGGCCGGGATCAGCCGCAGCCTGAGGCTCGACGCGTCCGGGGTCTGACCTGGCCCCATGCGGCCCGAACGGCGCGTCGCGTCGCCGGCCCGATGAGCGCGAAACCGCGAGCCGTTAAACGCCCTCATCAATCTTGGTCTACATCATAAGTTAATCTGTCACGTGTGATCTTCGGCTTCTCCCGCTGCATGTCATTGGGTCGAATCTTCAAGATGAGCGAAACCGCCCTCGTTTCGCTCGACGCGCGAGCTGTCTCTTCTGGAGATGTCCCGCCGCGGATAAGCGACGCCGGATTTGTGACCCAGGGACGGGCGTCCCTGACGTCAGCCACGCCTCCCGACGGGCCCTTGGGCGCGCACCGGCGGCGTGCCCCCGCCCCACACCCGGCCCGACAGGGTTCGTGGACAGCCAGGTCTCACGGCCTCAAGACGCCGAGGGCCGGCGCGATCTCACGCCGTCTTCCGCCGTTCGGTCTCGCCGCCCCGCTCCCCGCCCCCCCTTCCCGCCAACCCTTGACCGTCGCAACGCCGGGCCCCCGGGCCACGCGCGGCGGCGCCCCGCGGATGCCCCGATGATCACCTTGCCGACCCTGACAAGCGAAGCCGCCCGCATAGACATGGTTCGCTCGTTCGGCCTCCTGGACCATGGCCGCCCCCCCCAGCACGACGAGATCGCCGAGATGGCGCGCGAGCTCACCGGAGCGCGCTGGGGGCTCGTGTCCCTGGTGGACGCGAAACGGGTCTGGTTTTCCGGCGCCGTCTCTGACTACCCCACGGCGGAGGCCTGCCGGTGGTCCTCCTTCTGCACCCACGTCATCGCCGACGCGGAGCGGACGACCTGGATCGCGGACGCCCGCGAGGATTTTCGCGTCAGCAAGCTCAAGTCGGTGACCAGCGCGCCACACCTGCGTTTCTACGCGGGCGCTCCGGTGATGGTGAACGGACACGCGGTCGGCACGGTCTGCGTCTTCGACCCATCACCCCGGGACTTCGATCCCGCCGTCGCCCGCTCCCTCGGCCGTCTGGCCAGGGTCGTCGGCGAGGATCTCGCCGCAAGGCATCGAGAACAGGCGCTTCACACGGCGCTGACCGCTTCCGCGGACGCCCTGATCGAATGCGACGACCACGGTGTCATCATCGAATGGTCCGACGGCGCCGAGCGGCTGTTCGGCCGCAGGGCCGACGAGGCCTTGGGCCACAATATCGATATCATCGTGCCGCCCGAGCAGAAAGCGGCCCATCGCCAGGGCCTGAACGCCTGGAGAGAACGCGGGGGTGCGCGAGTCGGGCGACGGATCGAGCTGCGCGCCTGCCACGCGGACGGCGGGTTCATCGACATCGAGCTGTGGATGTCGGTCGCCCAGGTCCACGGCGTGCCGCACATCCACGCCCATATCCGCGACATTTCCGAACGGGTCGCCCAGGCCTCGGCGCTACGAGCCGCCATCGCCGAGGCCGAGGCCGCCAATCAGGCCAAGACGACCTTCCTGACCAATATGAGCCACGAGCTCCGCACCCCCCTGAACGGCGTCGTCGCGGTCGTCGATCTCCTGTCGCAAACCCCACAGTCCGACCACCAGCGCGATCTCACCGCCATCATCAAATCCTCCTCCGACCAGCTGGGCCGCCTCATCGGCGACATCCTCGATCTGGCGCGGATCGAAGCCGGCGAGCTCGAGATTACACCCGCGCCGACATCCCTGGCGGGCGTGGTCGAGGACGTCGCGGCGATCGCCGCCCTGGCTGCGGAAGCCAAGGGGGTGGCGCTCAACCTGAGCCTGGACGACGACGTCCGCGTTCATGTCGCCGCCGACGCTCTGCGCCTGAAACAGGTGCTGACCAATCTTGTGGCCAACGCGGTGAAATTCACCGAGACCGGCGCCGTCTCCATCCGCGTCGCGCGCAGCGGCGACAGCTACCGCTTCGAGGTTCGCGATACGGGGATCGGCTTCAGCGCCGACCAGCGCGACAAGATCTTCGGTCGGTTTCAGCAGGCGGACGGCGCCATCACGCGCCGGTTCGGCGGCTCGGGCCTCGGCCTGGCGATCTGCAGCGAGCTGGTCGGAGCCATGGGCGGAGTGCTGGACTGCGAGAGCGTCCCGGGCCGGGGCGCCACCTTCTGGTTCACCCTACCGCTCAGCGAGGTCGCGGCCGCAACGACCGCGCCGACGGTGACGCCGTCACCCGGGCCGGGCCTGGACCGCGTTCTCGTGGTGGACGACAATCCGACCAACCGCCGGGTGGCCGAGCTCATCCTGCAGACGATCGAGGCCGAGACGACCTGCGTGGAGGACGGCGCCCAGGCGGTCGCCGCCTTCCAGTCGGCGCCGTTCGACGTCATTCTCATGGACATGATGATGCCCGTCATGGACGGGGTCACCGCAACCCGGGCCATTCGCGCGATTGAGTCGCGCGACGGCCGCGCGCCCACACCGATCATCATGCTGACGGCCAACAGCCTGCCGGAGCATGTCGAGGCCAGCCTGGCCGCGGGCGCCGGCTTCCACCTCCCCAAGCCAATCAGCCCATCGGCGCTGTTCGATGCGCTCGCCTCTCTTCGCCCGGGACCGCCGAGCGTCGAGACGGTGCGCCAGGCCGGATAGCGCCGGCCCGCAATAGGCGCGTCGCCCGGCGGCGACGCCCCGCCGCCCGGCCGAAGGCTATTTCTTCGGTTTCGCGGGAGGGCCGGACGGCAGCGTCTTGAGGCTCGGCTGGGAGGCGTTCTGTTTCGGCGGGCCGGCCTTCTTGGACTTTCCCTTGGATTCCTTCATGCGCTCGGTCCTTCTTGTGGAGGGGGATCATAGGCTGCGGGTCTCCGCAGATTGAGGCGAAGACGCGATTGTTGATCGCTCCGTCGCTTCACCCTGCGGGAAGAGATCGAAATGCCGACCCAGCCGCCCGCTCGGGCGTCCGCCGCTCCGACCCCGGAGCCCCGGACCCGAGGCGCGGCCGGGGAGATCAGGCGACGGCGAGCTTCCTAGAGGGCGACGTCCGCCGCGATGTCGATGGAGCGGCGCCCCCGACCGCAGCGATCGCATCCACGACCGCATCCTGAGCGAAATGGTGCGCCATGTGACCCAGGCCGGGGAGGTTGATGAACTCTCCGCCCGGCCACAGAGCAGCCAGACGTCGTCCGTGGACGAGGGGATTGACCACGGCGTCCCGGTCGCCCTGCAGCACCTTCAGGGGAACGCGGGCGCCGGCATAGCTCAGGGCGCTGCGGGTCAGATCGACAGCCATGTTGAGCGCGTCCTGCCCATCCGCACGCAGCTGGGAGCGCCGACCGGCCTGGGCGAAGGGGAACTCGGCGGCGAAGCCGGTCGGCATGGCCTGCGGAAGGAACATGGCATGCCACAGCAGGGGGAGAATTAGGGCGTCCACGGGCGCCGCCATGGCGTTGGTGAGCTCGCCGACGCCCGGAACGGCGCGCGATCCGAACATCATCTGCTCCAGACGGGGTTCGGGGAAGGCGATGGGCGCGATGGCGACGCAGCCGGAGATGTCGTCCGGGAACAGCATCGCATAGGCCGTCGCGACCGAACCGCCGAAGGAATGACCGACGAGGGTGGGCCGATCGAGGCCGAGCGCCTGAACCGCCTCATGAATCAGCCGCGCCTGGCGCCAGGCGGAGCCGGATCCGCCGTCGGCCTGGCTGTCGCCGTGCCCCGGCCGGTCGAAGGCGATCAGTTCATGGCCAGGCGCCAAGGCCTCGGCCAGGGCGATCAGGCCATCGTCGAGCGTCGTCAGGGCGCCGTGGATGAAGACCACGGGGTGTCCCGCGCCGATCCTGGCGTAGTTGAGGGATAGACCGCCGGCCACGATCGCGAAACGCCTGTTATGTTGCATCGCACAACAGCGCCCCGGGTCTGGGCTGGTTCCATAAGTCGGTCAGACGTCAGAACACCATCGCAGCCGGACGGGGGGCTGGGGGGGGAGCGGCGTGATCAGCCAGCGCCACAACCTGACCGCCGATCCGGCCGATCTGGAGCGCGCTGTCTCGCTTTACCGCCGGGTTATCGATCGCACGTCGGTTGAAGTGGACCGACAAAGCGTCGGAATAGCTTCGCTCAACCTGGCCGAGGCCCTCGAGGTGCAGAACCGGACCGAGGACCGGCCGGAGTTGATCGCCGAGGCGATCTCGCGCGTGACCCAGGCCGCGGAATTGATCTCGCCAAGCGAGGAGCCACGCGCCTGGCTGATCGCCCAGCGCGACCTGGGCGACATGATGCGCCAGCATGGCCGCTGGAGCGAGACGGCGACCATCAACCACTACCGTCAAGCGCTGGAGTCTCCCGCCACGGCGGAGGCGCCGGACATCCGAGGCGAATTGAACTATTGGCTGGCCATCCAGATCTATCCGGGAACGCGAGCGGCGACGCTGGAGCAGTATCGCGAAGCGGCAGATATCATAACGATGGCCGTGGCCGACACGCCGCGGGGCGGATCGGCGGAATCCTTCTTCTTCTTCAGCGCCAATTTTATGGCCAGCATGATGAAGCGGGAATACGCGCTGCGGCTGCATCCCGCTGGCGCAACCGAAGCGGCCGAGGCGGTTCGGTATGCCGAGGCCGCCGCGGACGTGTTCACCGATCCGGACTCGGCGTCTTGGGCGATCGGCCAGTCGCTCCTGGCCGAGGCGTTGGCGGTCCAGGCGAGGGCCGAAAATTCGACGGAGTTGTACGACCGTAGCGCGACGGTGATGCGGAATGTACAAGCGCGCAGGCCGCGTGGCCGCGACGACACCTCCTGGGCGTCCCGACAGAAGCTCCTGGCGGACAACCTGTCCGCCACAGACCCTGATTCAGTTCATGTTTCCATGGATTGAATTTTGTGTCCCACCAAGCGTTCCTCATTGGAGCGCGGACTAGTCAGCTTGGCAGACTTTCGCTGTTCGTCGCTAGCTCGGCGTCCGCAAAGCGCCAGCAGCGGACGTTGGCTGACCGCCGGAGAGCAGACGTTCGGCTGGCGCCGGCTCAAAGTCCGCTTCGGCTCTTTCCGAACCGCCGGCGCCAGGGAGCTGAGAATCGTTCGATCTAGAAGCCGGTGGGATACTTACGGCGCAGCAGGCGAGTTCGTGCGCTCTGCACGGGCGGCGTCAGCGAGATAGCTGCTGCGACAGTACAGGCGACAGCTCCGACGACCGCTGAAACGATGAGTTTGCCTGTGACGCCCAATGCAATGCCGAAGCCTAGGACGGCGGGCAGCGCAGATGCAGATACGATGAGTCTGTCCCGGGAGATCATCCTGACAGTCTGTTCCTGCCTCGTGACCAAGTGACTAAAGCCTGCCGCCCGCCCATACGTGTGCACGGCTCTCAGCGCCCTGAGGTCGGGTCTGCGCCAGATGCGGCTATGACGGCCCCCGCGCGATCTAGGCGGGGGTGACCGTCACCACTTGACGGATAACTTCGCAGCGTTCCTGCGTGGTCAGGAATGCGATGTCGGCGGCGTCGCGCCCGCTGGCGATCCGCACCAATCCGGCCACCGGCGCGAGGCGGGTCGGGTCGACCAGCCACCAGCTGTGGTTCAACCAGACCTCGAAGACGGCGTGGAAGTCGGGCGGCTCCAGCTGAAGGGCATAGGCGCTGACGGCTCTGGCCGGGATGCCGGACGCGCGGCAGAGGGTTATGCCGAGATGGGTGAAGTCGCGACACACCCCGGCGCGGTCGATGAAGGTTCTCGCCGCCGTGGTCTCGGTATCGGAAACGCCGCGCTCGTAATCGATGTTGGCGGCGATCCAATCCAGAATCGCGGACACGCGCGCGCCGCCCGAGGTTTCGCCGAACTGGCGCGTCGCGAACCGGCCGAACTGGTCTGACGGACAATAGCGGCTGGGCGACAGATAGGGCAGCACGTCGGCCGGCAACTCATTCCAGTCGTGCTGCGCCACGTTCAGCGACAGGTCTTGCAGCTGGCCGTTCTCGACCACGGCCTCATAGCTCAGCGTCACCTCTCCCTCGACATGACAGCGCAATGTCCGTGATCCGGACTCGGCGTGCTCGTCCTCGTTAAAGGCGACGGAGGGATCGAAAGTCAGTGTCTCTTCAAGGATGTGCTGACCCGGCCAGTGAGCCACCTGCATCTTGTAAATGGCGTCGGTTGGCGGATCGAAGCGGTACGTCAGTTGGGCGCGTACGCGCAGTTTCATGGAAGCGTCTCGAAGGAGGGAGGATCACGCGTCAACGCCGCCCAGCCGGGGGTGTTCCTGGCGCCGGCCTCCGACGGCCGAGCGCGCGGTCAGGCGACGGCCGCGCTCAACTTGACAGCGTCCGCGTCATTCATCCAGGGCGGATTCGGCATGGCCCGATGGGCGGTCGCCAGGGCCTCCGACCAGCGGCGGCCAAGATCGCGAAAGTAAGCGTCATCCGGAGCGATCCGTCGCTCAACACCGACCATCTGGTCGCGCGGCATGACGATGAGATCCAGGGGCGGGCCAACAGCGATGTTGGAACGGATGGTCGAGTCGAAAGAGATCAGACCCAGCTTCACCGCCTCCGAGAGCGGTGTGTCGGCGCGCAGCGCGCGATCAAGGATCGGTTTGCCGTATTTCAGTTCGCCGACCTGAAGGTAAGGCGTGTCCGAGCCGCATTCGATGAAGTTGCCCTGCCCGTAGATGAGGTAGAGTCCCATCTTGCCACCTGCGATCTGGCCGCCGAGCAGCATGGATGCATTGACGTTCAGACTGTCGGCGGTCGGCGTCGGCGGCGTATTCAGGGTGGCGCGCACCGTGGCCAGGGCGTGACCGAGGATTTGAGCGGCGCGGAACAAGGTCGGCGCCGTCTCCAGCGTCTCGGGCCCCTCGGAGTCGGGCAAGGTCACCCCTTCGGCCAACAGGGCCAGGGCCGTCTGCGTCGCCGACAGGTTTCCGGCGGTGCAGACCGCCAGGATCCGGTCTCCCGTGCCCTTGTAGAGGTGCAGCTTGCGATAGGAGGAGATGTTGTCCACGCCCGCGTTGGTGCGGGTGTCGGCGATCATCGCCAACCCCTCATTCACCAGCATGCCGACGCAATAGGTCATGGCGCCCGTTCGCTCCCCGCGATGCGAATCGTCTGAGGCTAGCAGATTAAAGACCGCCCGCCCTCGTCTGATGCTGCTGTTGCCGCTGCTGCTGTACGGGACGCACATGTAGGGCGACGGACAGGTGCTCGTCCCCTCCCCCGTAACTCGTACCTCGGATTGGCGATGCGCCTAGCGCGTCCAGGCCGATGGCGACGCGAACATAGTGCTCCGTCGGGGAGATCCCGTTGGCGGGATCGAAGCCGACCCAGCCCAGACCTTCGACATAGGCCTCTGCCCAGGCATGGGCCGCCTCCTGTTCGTACAGACCGTCCAGTCGGCTCAGGTGGCCGGAGACATAGCGCGCGGGCACGCCCAGTCGCCGCGCGCAGCTGATGAAGATCTGCGCATGGTCCTGACAGACCCCGCGTCGTTGTGTGAAGGCCTCGGCGGCGGAATGGGCGGCGGAGGTGGCGCCCACCTGGAACGCCACGTCCCGGTGTATCGCCGCCATCAGGGCGTGAAGCCGGTCAAGCGTTCGGCCGTCGCCGATTGCGTGCGCGTAGGCGTTCAGGGCCGCATCCGCGCGCGTCAGTGGCGTTTCGCGCAGATAGACGAGCTCCGACAACTTCTCCGTCTGTCCGCGCACGACGCCGCCGGTATCGACGGTGGACACCTCGCCGGAGACGCGGATTGTCAGAATGTTTGTCGGACGCTCGGTATAGAGCGTGTGGACAATGTTGCCGAAGGCGTCCTCGGACCGACGCAAACGGGTGTCGACATCGGTCTCGATGCGCCAGTCCCTGACCTGCTGGCCTTCGCAGGAACGGGGCGTCAGGCGCAGCACCTGAATGATGGAACGCGCCGCTCGGGCGTAGTCATACCGGGTGGTGTGGTCGATCCGTATCCGCATGGTCAGATCAGATACTGGTCATGGATCGCCGCGCCGAGCGCATGATTCTCGCTCAGAAAGGCCTGGATGTATTCGTGCAGTCCGGACTGGAAGATGTCCTCGATGCGCGCCTCTTCGAACCGCGCGAGACGAGCGGAGGCCAGACGCTGAGCCGGCCCGCGCCGGCCGTAATCCGTCGCCAGCCGTTCCAGATAGCTGACGATCATCCCCTGGCAGCTGGCCAGCGAGCGCGGCATCTGGCGGTTCAGCACCATCAGATCCGCCACGAGCCAGGGCCGCACGGATTCCCGATAGACCCAGCGATAGGCGGTCAGGGCCGAAACCTCCCGGAGCAAGGTGGTCCACTGAAAATAGTCCAGCTGCCCCCCCACGCGCTCGCCGGGCGGGAGCAGCAGATGATATTTTACGTCCAGCAGGCGAGCGGTATTGTCGGCGCGCTCGATCGCCATGCCCAGGCGCAGGAACCAGTAGGCGTCGTTGCGCAGCATCGTCCGCGACGTCGCCCCCTCCACCGCCAGGGATGTCGACTTCACGAAATCCAGGAAGTTGATGAAGTCGGCGCGGCGGGTCGGTTCGCCGATCTCGTTCAGCCCGTTCCAGGCGCCGTTGATGGCTTCCCAAAGCTCGATCGTCAGCGCCGTTCGGACGGACCGGGCGTTGGCGCGGGCGCGGGTGATGCACGCCTTGATCGAAGTGGAATTATCCGCGCCGAAAGCCAGGAACTCGCGCACGGACTTCTCCGACGGCGTGCGGCCCGTGCTGTCGAAGGCGGCTTTGACGCCCGAGGACGCCACCGCGCTCGCCCAAGCGGTCACAGCGGGATCGTCTTTCGCCGGCAGGGCGGCCAGGCGGATGGCCGCCTCGAGGATCCGCGCGAGAAAATCGGCACGCTCCATGTAGCGGCCGGTCCAGTAGAGATTTGCTGCGGTCCTGGAAAGCATCAGACGTCCAGCACCCAAGTGTCCTTGGTGCCGCCGCCCTGGCTGGAATTCACCACCAGCGAGCCCGGCTTCAAAGCCACCCGCGTGAGGCCGCCCGGCGTCACGCGGCTCTCGGCGGGGCCGGTCAACACGAAGGGCCTCAGGTCCACATGGCGCGAACAGAGTTCGCCGCCGTCGAGCGTGGGCGCCGTGGACAGGCCGAGTGTGGGTTGGGCGACGAAATCGTTGGGATTTGCCGTGAGCCGGGCGCGGAAATCGGCGATCTCGGCCTTCGTCGCCGCCGGACCGACGAGCATGCCGTAGCCTCCCGACCCGCTGACCTCCTTGACCACCAGCTCATCCAGCCGCTCCAGCACCGTCTTGAGGGCCTCGGGCTCACGACAGCGCCAGGTCGGCACGTTCTTCAGGAGAGCGTCCTCGCCCGTGAAGAAGCGAATGATTTCGGGCATGTAGGTGTAGACCGCCTTGTCGTCCGCGACCCCGGTCCCGACCGCATTGGCCAGGGTGACTCGTCCCGCATGATAGGCGGCCATGAGGCCCGGGACGCCGACGGTGGAGTCCGGCCTGAAGGTCAAGGGATCCAGGTAGTCGTCGTCGATGCGGCGATAGATGACGTCGACGCGTTTCGGCCCCTCCGTCGTCCGCATGAAGACAGTATCGTCGTCGACAAACAGATCGCCGCCCTCGACCAGCTCCACCCCCAGCTTGTCGGCCAGGAAACTGTGTTCGTAATAGGCGGAGTTAAATGGACCGGGCGTGAGCACCACGATGGTGGGATCGTCCCCCGCCCGTTCAGGGGCCGTATCCTGAAGTGATGTCAAAAGACTATCGATGTAACCATCGACCGGCCGGACGCGATGTTCCGCGAACAGATCGGGAAAGAGCCGCATCATCATTTCGCGGTTCTCCAGCATGTAGGAGACGCCGCTCGGGGTGCGGACATTGTCCTCCAGAACGTAAAACCCGTCCTCGCCCGTGCGAACCAGGTCGATGCCGGCGATGTGACACCAGACATCGCCGGGAGGACGGTGGCCCTGCATCTCAGGCCGATACTGCGGATTTGTCAGGATGAGCTCCGCCGGGACAACGCCGGCCCTGAGGCACTCCTGGGGTCCATAGATGTCGCGCAGGAAGGCGTTGATCGCCGTCACCCGCTGACTCAATCCCCGTTCCAGATGGGCCCATTCCTCCATGTCGATGATACGGGGCACGACATCGAACGGGATCAGTCGTTCGCTGGACTCGGCGTCCCCATAGACGGCGAAGGTCACGCCCATTCGGCGGAAGAACAGCTCCGCCTGGCGTGACCGCGCCTGAAGCAAATCGGGAGGCGCCAGTTCCAGCCAGGACGCCAGTGCGCGGTAGCTGTCGCGCACCCCTCCCGACCCGTCGCCGGTCATTTCGTCGAATGCTGACGTCATTCGCCCTCCCTGTTACCCGGCTTTGCAGAGTGCGCGCACCCAGCGGATGCCCGCAAGCTGTCAAACGCAGCGCCGCGCGGATCGACGCAGAGAAAGTTTCACGAAGGCGCCAGGCTCTGCCGAAGAAGCACCGGTCGATGATCTCCGCGACCCGTCTCGCGGCTCCATCGGTCCCCGCCAGGCGCATCGTCAACGCTCCAGGCCCGCGCCCCGACCTGCGCCAGCTGGGCCAGACCTCTGGGTCCCGATCTCACCGTCGCGCTCTTGCCGACCTCCGGCCTTGGACTGTTCACGGCCAGTCTGGCGTCGCGCTCCACCCCGGCGCGATCCCTCACCATCACCCACGGAGAGGCGCCCGCCTCGTCGTGAAACCCGGTCTTCACCCGGAGTCCGCAACGGGTCGGTTGCGGACCTGCGACGATCGCCCCGATGAAGGTCTGCTTTCGGGACCGATGCCAATGACCGCTGCTGGCGCGTGCCGGACGTTGATGGCCCCCGCCTCGGGGGGAAACCGCCGGCTCTCCTCTCAACTGTGGTCGCAGCCTCCGTCGCCGCGGTGCGGCGCCTGGTTGTGGTCGTATGGGGTCAGGCCCGGCGAAGTTGTCAGCGATCCGACAGACAGAGTTTCCGGTTGACTGACAGGTCCCGGGGAGAGCCCATCTAGTCCGCGATGCAGGTATAGCCGAAATCCCCGCCGTCCCCGGTCCATCCTACCAGTTCATTGTTCACGACCACCGCGGCTCCTGACGGCCAATCCCACAGCGTGGCGGGCCCCCAAGGGCAGTCCGGGTTCATCATCTCGCTGGGCTGACCCAGCGCCGCGACCAGCATCGCCTGAGCCTGCGTGCGTTCCGTGCCAAACGGCACCGTGACCGCCGCACCCCCGGCGGCCGGCGTGATCTGAATGCCGGTCTCATTGTCCACCACCACGCGAGGGCCGCTGTCGGGCGTAGCCGTCGGCTCCGGGGAGCCGGCAGGAGCCGGTGGTGCAGCGGAGCTGGCGGAACCGGCGGGCTGCCCGCAGGCGGCAAGCGAAATCGCGCCCAGCGCGGCGAGGTAAACGGATGTCGACGTCATAGTGATGGCCCCACGCGCCAATGCGGCGCCGCACGAATCTTACCGCCTTGGCCATTCAAGGACAGCGCGGTGTTGGAAGGTATTCCAAAGGCACGGCAAGACCCGATGTATGCGCCAGCAGGAGCCTCGGCGGCAGCTCGACGAGGTCTGCGCAAAAATGAACGGCGGCGGCCGGATGCAGAGACGGCAGCCACTAGTCCAACCCCAGGGTCTGAAGAAGGCTCACATCGTCCTGCGTCCCTCTCCGGTCCATCACCTCGGCGATGCGCCAGCCCGCGGGCGTCTGTTCGAGCGAATAAATCAGGACCGAAGGATAATTCACACCGGATGAGTCGAATGAATCGAAGGACACCGTCGACCGAACGCGGCCGTCGGGTTGCGGGGCGAACTCGAAGGAACGCGTCACCAGCGCGGAGTCGTCATTGCACATGCAGACCGGGTCGAAGCCGATGCCGGCGCCGCCTTCGATGGCGGCGTCGCGGATCAGCCTTTGGGCCAAGGCCGGGGTGAACAGACGCCGGATTTGGGCGGGCGTGCCCCTGTCCGCCGGCCTCGCGTCGTTCGCCTCCGCGCCGACCGGCGACGCGTACACGGCCAGGGCGTCCCGCAAGAAGGCCTCCGCGCCGGCGAAACCTGACGCATCCACCATGGCGGCCCCGTCCTCGGACCCGGCCGAGGCTCCAGGCGCTACCTGCGCCGTCGATGTCGGATCCGGCGAACAGGCGGCCGCCGCCAGAGCGAAGGCCGCGATCGGCATGACACGCTTGGGAGGCGGCCTTGTCATCGTGGGAGGAATGACGGGTTTCATGCGTCCGGCTGCTCCGGAGGGGCCGCCGCCACGCACTGGTCAGCCGCCGTGCGAAGCACTGGCCGGGGCGGCCCGTTTGTCGTGATGAAGGCGGTGGTGCTCGCCGCAAACTGGGCCGCCGCCTCCGCGCTTCCGTCGTTCTCGCGCCGGTTCTGCAGCCCCCAAAGATCAGAGGCAGGCTGATAGCGCCGGCGATCGGCTCCGCCCTCTGCTGCCTGCAGGGCGGTGAACACCTGGCAATACACCGTGCGGGATTCCGCCCCCTCGCCTATCAGTTCCGGGAGGTCGGCAATCGCAAGGGGACGCTCCCAATCCTCAGCATAGATGTCCTGGCTTGTCTGGGTCAGGCGGAGTTGCTCCCCGGCCATATTTTCCGTGTCCGACACGGGAACGTCGCTGCACGAACTCTTCGCCGCGCGGCGGACGGCCTCGGGCGTGGAGCGAAGCGCCTCGACTGCCTCCGTCCGACGCCGGTCGGCTGTGGCCGCGTCGCCGCCGGCCTGGCGCAGCACTTCGTTTGCCCAGAGGGCCGCGATCTTCTCATACCGCGGTCGCCATTGGCTCTGCTCCGCCTGCGCATGAAGCGTGCTCAGAGCGTAGCACGCGAGGGCGCGGTTGGGGGCTGACTCCCCGACCAGCGCCGGAAGCGCCTCGGCGGTTGCCGGCGGGGCCAACGTCGCCGCGGTGGGCCCCGATGCGGGCGACGGCTCGGCAAGCGAGCAGGCCGCCAAGACGGCGGTAGTTGTGGCGACGATCAGCAACGAGCGCATGTAGTCAGACCCCCGAGTGTGCACTGGTCGTAGGAACGAAATCTCGCCGTGAGCGCCTCCAGCCACCGGTCAGGACCGGATGGCCTTTTTCCACTGCCACACGGGCGCCCGCGCTGGCGCCGGGTGTCCGGTGGAGAGGCGGCGCCGCCTCTTGCGAAAAGAAGCGACGTTGCCTCGGTGGTTCGCCCGGCTAACCCGCAGAGCGACACTTGCTGGTGGTGATGCGGTCCCTCGAGTTGTCCATTGTCCAGACGATGCTCATGCTTCTCCCGTCATCACCCATCCGGGTGATCCGCGCCGTGTAGAACTTCCCGTCGACATCCCATTTGCAATTCAGCTCGCTGCCAACCGTCCAGTGAAACAGCCCGACGCGGCTCCTGTCGACGACGCTGGTCGAGCCGGTGTCCCATTCCAGCGTCACCCAATCCCCTGAGACCGACCTGACCGTGGCGGGATAGACCCAGCTGCCGCCGCGTTCGTAGAAGGCCAGGACAACCTCGCCGCTTTCCTGGGCGGTCGCGGCGGCGGGATGGGCGCAGGCGAGAGCAGCGGCCGCTCCGAGCATAAGGCGCTTCATGGGAACTCCGGGTGAGACCGGGCCCGAGGCCTGGTCAGTGTTTTCCGCGCGGGGCGGGGTGAGAACTTGCGAGACCGGTGTTACCGCCTCGACCCCGCGTTCCAAATGTCTGTGCGTCTCAACCTTGGCCGCGCCCGACGATTGTTCGAGCTGACCCCCCGCCATGTCGAATTCCCGCATTCGGTTGATCCTTGCGCTTGTCGTCTGGGCCCGGATGCGGTCAGGCTGCGCAGTCGCGGGGTTGTTCAGCCTGTTTCCGCCTGCGGCCGATTGACGTGATCCTTGATTTACTCCGACCGACAACTCGAAGGCCGAGGCGTCTAGAGCGGTATGATGGGAGGCGGCGCAGACTGAGGATCCTATGAGCCCGAGTTCAGCCCGGCCAATCGCACCTCGGGAAACGTCAGCGAACGCCCGTCCTCCCTTGCCGGGCGACAGCTTCAGGTTCAGGGGCGGCTGCGACGAGCCCGGCGCGAGCTGGGAGGACTATTGCCGGCTGTACGCCCGCGGAGGCGAGGCGTTTCAGGAGGCTGGGAATTTCCGCGCCGATATCACCGCCATCCGTCTCGACCGGGTTATCCTGTTCGATCGGAGGCTGCGCGGCCTGCGCCATGAGCGCAGACCCGAGCACGTCGTCGCGAACGGCTTTGATCATTTCACACTGCAGCTGAACCTCGGAGGCTCTGCCGAGGTCGACTGCGGAGATGGATTCCAGGCTCTGGCGGAAGGCGAGGCGGTGTTGCTGGACACGCGCCTGCCCATGCGATTGAGGCTGGTGGACGTGCATCTCCTGACGGCCAGCATCGCCCGGCCCCTTGTGATGGCCGCGGCCGCGGACTCGGCGCACGGGCGCTTCATCAGCCCTGCACGCACAGCGGTGCTGCGACGTCGCATGGCGGAATGGGCGGAGGGCGATCCTATTGGACTAGCGCTGGAGGGGCCACGCCTGCTTCTCATCATGTTGGACATGCTGCGGTCGGAGGGGCGGCGCCAGGCGGGAGCCGATCGTCTGCGCCGCATGATGATCCGCCGCGCCTTGATCCGTGACTATGTGGAAGCCAATCTGACGCGACGGGACCTGGACCCGCTGGAGATCGCTCAAGCCTGCGCGCTGTCCCGCGCCACCCTTTATCGGCTGACCGAGCCCGACGGAGGCGTGGTCAATTTTGTCCGCAAGGTGCGTTTGGCGCGGCTCGAACGCCTTCTGGTGGATGGGGGCGCTGAACAGCTGGCCGATTTCGCGGAGCGCCTCGGTTTCGCGGACGCGAGCCATATGAGCCGGCAATTCCGGGCCGTGACGGGAATCAGCCCCGGTCGTTATCGCGCCGCCAGTCGCGAAGATCCGGCGGCGAACGCCGCCCGTCAGCGATGGACGGCATGGATGGCGGAGTTCCGTTGACGTCGGGTCGGGACGGCCCCGCCGCGGAACGCCCGCCGGAATTCCGGCTGGCTCCCGCGGTCCTGTTGCTGGCCGGCGTCCATTTCGCCGCACACGCCGACCGCGTTCTGCCCGCCGTGGCCGCGCCCGTGCTCCAGGCCCGGTTCGGCGCCAGCGACGGCGCCATGGGTCTGCTGCTGGGCCCGGCCTTCGTGATCGCCTACATTTTTGGCACCATCCTGGCCGGGGCGTGGGTGGACCGGGCCCGACGCTACCGCCTCATCGCCTGGAGCCTGGTGGTATGGAGCCTGGCTTCGGCGGCCCTGGGGCTGGCGCAAACCTGGGAGCATTTGCTGGTCGCCAGGCTTGTCGTCGGGCTTGGCCAGGCGGCCTTGGCGCCCGCGGCGCTGTCCATCCTGCTGCAGGAATCACCGCCGGGTGGAGGAGGACGCAGGGTGGCGGCCTTCACGTCCGGAGCGGCGCTCGGGCGAAGCGGGGCGCTGCTTGCGGGCGGAGCGCTCCTGGCGCTTTTCGCCGCCGTCTCCGGGGCTTGGCCAGACCTCCGGGCGCCCGCCCCCTGGCGGCTGATGTTCTTCCTGACGGCGGTCCCCAACCTGATCCTGGCCGTCTTGCTGTTCCGCATGGCCGAGCCGCCGCCGATGCTCGGTGCGGTACGAATAGCGAACGGAGACGCCTTTCGATGGGCCAGACGTCATCGCCTGGCGCTGGGCATTCATCTGACCGTGTCCTCGGCCGCGATCCTGCTGACCCAGGCGCTCGGAGCCTGGGCGCCCAGCCTCTTCGTCCGCGCGGCCGGGCTTGAACAGGCGCAGGGCGCGATGTTGGCTGGTGTCGTGGTTCTGATCGCCGGCCCTGCGGGACATTTTCTGGGTGGAAGCCTGATCGACAGGATGCGGCGCACCGGCCGTTCGCCCGCCACGGCGCTGGCCCTGGTGTTCCTCCCCGCCGCACCTTGCGCCGCCCTCCTGGGCGCCGCCGAAGGCCCGGTTGAGGTCGCGGCGGCCTTCTTTGCTCTGGCGCTGGTGCTGGGCGCCGTCGCCGTCGCGGCGCTCGCCAGTTTTCAGCCCCTTGTCCCCGGCCGCCTGCGGGGAGCGGGCAACGCCGTCTATTTCGCAACCGTCAGCCTTGTGGGCCTCGGGCTAGGACCGCCGCTCGTGGGGATCCTGAGCGACTCGCTGGGCTCCGGCTCGCAAGGCGCGCTTGGGACCGCACTGGCGCTCGTAACGGCGGGCGTCGCATTCCCCGCCGCGCTCCTCAGCTACGTCAACCGAGCTGCATGGTCGAAAACGGCGGCCGCTGCCGAGTAGTTCGGGAGGTGCGGCGCAAGCTCAGGTGGGGAAGGTAAACAGACATTCCGAGCAGCAACGAAGGTCGTGATGCAGACGTCGAAGTGGCTGAGGGAGTGTGATGGCCGCACGTCAGGAAACGCGCGGACGGCGGCGTTGGGGGTGTGAGGCGGCCTGTCGAATACGTCGGAGCATAGCGGCGTCATTCTCCTGCTGCAGGTCTGCCGGTCGGCCGATGAAGGAGCTCAAGATCGAGCGCCAGCACCATGGCGGCGCCGAACACGGCGCCCTCCAGTCCGGCGGTCACCATTTGGCTGACCGGTCCGAAGGTCGCTTCGCCCAACAGGCTGCTTACCTGATTCAGGTTCACTCTCGCAGCGGGGAACTGGGTCGCAAGGGCCGCCAGGCTTCCGCCCATCAACCGCCCCCCGAGCAGGGCGGCGCCCACGCCCGCCAAGCCGGTGAGAACGGCGCCGGCCAACAGGGCTACCCGCCGCGTCCGACCGCGCGCGATCCAGACCCCGGCGCCGATCGCCGCGCCCAGCATCAGCCCCTCCCCCGCCCCCGTCATCGCCGTCGGCGCCGCGCCGAACAGCAGGGAGAAGGCGTCCAGGCCCACGAGCCGCACCACCGCACCCACGACCAAGCCGCCGCCCGCGCCTCCGATCAGAAACCATGGAAGGCGCCTCTTGGAAGCGGCGGCCGCCGCTCCGACCCCGAAGCCCACGCCCGCTCCCCCGACCATCCCGACCCCTGACGTTAGGGCGGCGAGCACCAGCAGGCCGGATACCGCCCCGCCCCCGCCGTCCGCCACGCCCGCGAACCCGTAGATGAGGCCGCCGACCAGACCGGCGACGCCGCCGCCGATCAGACCGGCTCGGCCCAGGCCGATCAGGCGCTCCACAAACCGCGTGCCTGGGCCGCTGACTGCCGGGGTCACCGCCGTCGAACCAACCGTTGGAGGCGTTGCGATGCTGGCGGCGCCGGGTGGGGTCGCTTCTGCCTGCTCCACCGGAGCGATGAAACGATAGCCGTGCCGGGGCACGGTCTGGATGAAGGACGCCCGCCCCGCCTCGTCGCCCAGGGCCTTGCGCAGGGTGCGCACGCACTGCGTCAGCGCCTCGTCGGTCACCGGCACGCCGTTCCACACCTCGCTCATGAAGCGCGCCTTGGTGACCAGCCGGCCTGGCTCGGCGACCAGTAGGATGAGCGCATCCAGGCACCGGCCCGGCAACGCCACCGTCTGTCCGTCCTCGGTCAGCCGGCGGTCCGCAGGGTCCAGAACATAGCGATCGAAACGATAGGGGCCCGCCACGATTTCAGGATTCCCTCATCTCCATGTCAGGACTTTCATCGCCCTGACGGTCACCGTGCGAACCTCACCCAAGCCGGAAACCAAGGCAATGACGAACGATCTCGCACCCCCCCTCACCGACCGCCTGACCCGGACGCTACGCCTCATCGGCTGGACGGCGGTGGCCGGGCTGCTCATCGCCCCCGCCATCGCCATGCGCTTCACCGACGAGGTGCGGTGGACGACATCCGATTTCGTCTTCGCCGGCGTCGTTCTGCTCGGCGCAGGGGGCATCGGGGAACTGGCTGTGCGAGCATCGCGCGACTGGTCCTATCGGATCGGCGCGGGCCTCGCCGTTCTCGCCTTCGTGCTGCTGCTCTGGATCAACGGCGCCGTGGGCATCATCGGATCGGAGGACCATCCCGCCAACCTCCTCTATCTGGCCGTGATCCTTGCGGCCTTCGTAGGCGCGGTGGCCAGCCGCTTCCGCGCCGACGGCCTCGTCCTGTCAATGACGTCGGCCGCCCTGATCCAGGCTGTCATCGGCGTCCTTGCGGTCCTGCGTGGATGGGGTGAGGGTTCGGAAAGCTGGCCGAGGCCGGTCATCGTGCTCAGCATCGTCTTCTGCCTGATCTGGCTGGCTTCCGCGGCCCTGTTTCGGCGCGCAGCCAGCGGGCGTCCTGCCAAACGGTCAATCCCAACGAGCGACTGAAGACGTTCGAGATTCAGCGGCAACCCATGAGCTCGCCGACTCCCCCCAAGCCCGGCGACAGCCCCACCTGGCGTCAGAGCATGGCGAGGCGTGTCTTGCGAGTCGGAGCCGGGAAATCGGCGTCGATCGCCGCTAGATCCTCCGACGTCAAAGATAGGTCCAGGGCGCGGCGATTATCGGCGACATGGGCCGCGTCGCCGGCCTTGGGGATGGCGATGATCCGGGGATCGCGAAGCACCCACGCCAGGGCGACCTGGAAAGGCGTGGCGTCGTGGCGCCCGGCGACGGCGGAGAGACCGGGAGACGTCGGCAGCTCGCCCTGGCCGATCGGGCTGTAGGCCATGGCCGGCGTGCCATGCTCGGCCAGTCGCGGCAGCAGATCAAACTCCGCCCCCCTTTCCGTCACATTGTAGAGGATTTGGTTGGTCGCGCAGGCCTGCCCGCCGGCGCGCAGCAGCTGCTCCATGTCCGCGGTATCGAAGTTGCTGACCCCCCACCGGCGGATTTTGCCGGCCTTGATCAAGGCGTCCATGCCCTCGATCGTCTCCTCGAGCGGCACGGAGCCGCGCCAATGCAGCAGATATAGGTCGAGGCGATCTGTCTTGAGCCGCCGCAGACTGGATTCGCATGCCTTTTCGATACGGCCTCGTCCGGCATTGTGCGGATAGACCTTGCTGACCAGGAAGACCTGGTCGCGAACGCCCTCCAGGGCATCGCCGAGCAGGGTCTCGGTTGCCCCATCGCCATACATCTCGGCCGTGTCGATCAGGGTCATGCCAAGGTCTATGCCTGTGCGCAGGGCTGCGATCTCCTCTTCGCGCCGCCCGGCATCCTCGCCCATCCGCCAGGTCCCCTGCCCCAGCGCCGGGACATCGGTCTGGTCGGGAAGTTTCACTAATCGCACGTTGCTCTCCTCCTCGGCGGGGGCGCCTGCAGCAAGCCGCGTCGGGCGCCGCGTACATCAATCAGCAACCTCGGCGTCGGGACGTTCCATTTTCAACCAGGATCGAGCGGCCCGGGTCTCGCCCGCTCGGTGACGGTCCGGCTGCGCGCGTCTGCCGATGCCGGGTGCCGGCGCCCCTCCTTCCGTATAAGTTCAGAGTTCGGGAGTCGCCCACAGCCGTCACCGATAGCGCCAGTCGGAAGCCCCTTCTCCCTCAAACCCCAAGCCGTTCTGGAGGGCGTTGGGCGCCATCTGTCATGGTTGGGGTTTTTCAGAGGGATCAGGGGCGCCGCAGCGTCGCGGCGATGCGCTCATTGGCGACGAGGGTGGCGATGCCCGTCAAGGCGCTCGCCAGAGGCACGACCAGAAGCCCAAGGCCCAGGGAGTTGCCCAGACCATCGGCGGCCGCGGCGTCGCTGACGGCCCCGACGATGACGGGACCGAGCGCGGGCCCGACGAGGCCCGATCCGATCAACATCAGGCTGGTGGCCATGGCCTGCTTGCCCGGACCCGCCACCAGATGCGCCGCGCCGAAGGCCCAGGGCAGCAGGAGGGCGAAGCTGAACATCGTCGGCACGAACAGGACAATCGACATCCATGCGGTCGGCGCGAACAGGGCCGCGGCGGTCGTGGCGGCCGCGACGAGGAACAGCCAGCCCGGCAGGCCGATGATGCGGCCCCGCCCGGAGCGCATGGCCCGATCGAAGCCCCGTCCGCCCAGCAGGGCACCAACGACGCCGAGGCCGCCCTGCAGCAGGCCGAACGACAGGCCGGCCTCGCCGGCCGTGAGGCCGTGGGTTCGGATCAAAAAGGGGGAGGCGAAGACGTAGAAGGGCACGGAGGCGAAGCCGATCAGGACCGCGGCTGCGAACAGCCATCGAAAGCCCGGCGCCGCCACGAGACGCAGGGCCTCCCGGAAAAAGGGCGTGCGGTCGGCCGCGGCGCGGGGCCGCGGCGGCGTTGGCCGGATGACCAGGGCCGCGAGGAGGAACGCCAGGCCGCCAAGCGCCCCCGCACCGACCAGGGCCGTGCGCCAGCCCACGGTGTCGGCCATGGCTCCGCCGGCGGTGAAGCCGACCATGGTGCCCAGCGGAATGCCCATGGAGAACAGGCCGAGCGCCAGGCCACGCCGCGAGGGCTCCACCTGCCGGGCGATCAGGGCGTGCCCGGCGGGCATGGCGCCCGCTTCCCCGAAAGCGACGCCGAACCGGGTCAGGGCGAGGACGGCGAAGCCGGCCGCCAGTCCGCCCAGCGCCGTCATGACGCTCCAGACCAGCAGACACCCCAGCAGCACGAGCCGAGGCGAACCCCGGTCCGCCATCCTCGCCAAGGGGAGCGACAGGAGGGTGTAGCAGACCGCGAAGGCGGCCCCGGTCAGCAGGCCGATCTGGGTGTCGCTGAGCCCCAGGTCGGTCTTGATCGCTTCGGCCAGGATGAAGGGCAGGATGCGGTCGATCTGGCTGATGGCGCTGATCAGCAGCAGCGCCGCCAACAGGGCCCACAACCGCCATCCGCCGGCATAGGCAGGGGCGCTGCTATCAACGGCGGTCATCGGCCGGCCTCGAACCGCACGCCGGTCAGGGCCTCGGACACCTCCCACAGACGCCGACAGGCCGCTTCGTCCGTCGCTGGCGCGGGAATGCGGGCCTCTGCGGGAAAGCCGCTTAGCTCGGCCCGGCCGTCGGGGCCATAGTATACCCCGCCCCGCGCCTGCGGGGCCGTGGCGGCGAAAAGGCTCGGCAGAGCGCCCTGCGGCACCGGCTGGAAAAGGAACCAAAGCATCGCGCGCATCGCGCGCCGCACGCCGCTGGCTCCGCCCGGCGTGTTGTAGAGCAGCCCGGTGCGCGAAATACCCGGATGGACGGGGATGCTGGTCAGGCCCCAGCCCTCCGCGACGCTCCGCCGCTGCAGCTCCAGCCCGAACATCAGGCACGCCAGCTTGGATTGGGAATAGGCGGGCATGGGGCGATAGTCGGTCTGCTGGAGGTCGGCGAAATCGATCCTGCCGCCCCGCGCCGCGATACTGGACAGGGTCACCACCCGCGCCTGGCCCGCGTTGACCAGCAGCGGCAAGAGCAGGCCGGTCAGGGCGAAATGAGCCAGATGGTTGGTCCCGAACTGGAGCTCGAAGCCGTCGGGGGTCTCCATGCGGCGCGGCGGCGTCATCACCCCCGCATTGTTGACCAGCAGGTTCAGCGCGTCCGTCTGGGCCCGGAGCCGGGCGGCCAGGGCGGAGACCGAGGCCAGGCTGGACAGATCCACCGCCTCGAAATTGAGCACCGCGTTCGGGATCTCCGCCTTGATCCGGGCGATGGCCTCGGCCCCGGTCTCGGGATTGCGGCTGGCGACGATGACCCGGGCGCCGGCGCGCGCCAGTTCGCGAGCGGTCTCGAAGCCGAGCCCGGCCGAGCCGGTCACAAGGGCGGTCTTGCCGGTCTGGGGCGGGATGTCTGCGGCGGTCCATCGGGTCATGGCTGGGCTCCGGATCAGGGCGGAAGTTGAAGCCTCAGGGTGAGGGACGCGTCGAAAAAGCGAATGTCGGATGCGCCGCGTTTCTTGCCTAAAACTCCAACCCGCATTGCGGACCGGAACGCAAGGGCGTAGCCCTTGGGTCATACAATGGAGGTTTCGATGACCAGCCGACTGATCGACGCCATCGCCGGGATTCTCGACCGACAGGGCGTCGAGAACGGCGGGATCGAAACTCCGGTGCCGGGTTTGCGACTGATCCGGACCCATGGCGTCGTGCCGCCCCGACACATGACCTATCGCCCGTCCCTGTGCCTGATCGCCCAGGCGGCCAAGCGGGTAATGATCGGTGACAGCACCCTGACCTATGGCCATATGCAGTCGCTGGTGATCACGGTCGAGGTGCCGGTGCTCAGCGAGATCATCGAGGCCACCCCGGAAAAGCCCTTCATTGGCGCGACCCTGGCGCTCGATCCCGACATCATTCTCGATGTCGTCACCCGGATGGACAAAACCGCCCGCCCCGGCGGCCCGGCGGGCCTGGGGCTGGTCGTCGAGGAGGTCGATGAGCGGATCGCCGCGGCCATGATCCGCCTGATCGAGCTGGTCGAGCAGCCCGCGGCGGTCGAAATTCTTTACCCGGGGGTGATGCGGGAGATCGCCTACTGGCTGATGACCGGCAAGGCGGCCGCCAATGTCGCCCGCATGGTCCTGCCCGAAGGTCCGCCCCGGCGCATCGCCGTGGCCATCCATCACCTCCGCGATCATTTCGACGAACCGCTCAGCGTGGGCGAGCTGGCGAGCCTGGCGGGCATGAGCCCTTCGGCCTTCCATCAGCATTTCAAGTCGCTCACCGCGATGTCGCCGCTTCAGTATCAGAAGCATCTGCGGCTGCTGGACGCCCGGCGTCGCATGCTGACCGAAGGCGAGCGCGCCGGCTCGGCGGCCTTCTCCGTCGGCTATGAGAGCGTCTCCCAGTTCAGCCGCGAGTACGCCCGCATGTTCGGCGATCCGCCGCATCGAGAAACGAAGCGGGCCCGGATGGCGTTGGCCGGCGCCCTTGCGGGGCCGCGCGCCGTCGCCGAAGCCCTCTAGAGGCGCCTCGGGATTGGGCTGCGATCCCGTCGCCGGTATCCGGGAGCCGAGGGATCACGCGAACGACCTCGGGCCCGATCATCGCGGAGAGTCAGGATCCGGGCGTCTAGACGGGCGTCAGAGCACGGCCGCGTCCGGCCCGGCTATGTGGTCGACGACCGTATCGACGAACCCGGCGAGATCGCCGTCCTCGGCGAAGTCAACGACATCTACCGTCTTCCCGGACGCCTATGTCACAGCCCAGCATCTCAGGGACATGTCGAACAGCGCTCCAGTGGAAGCCCTCGTCGCTGGAGCGGAGCAGCGCGGACGCGTGGTCGCGATGCAACTCTCCATCCGCATCCCTCAGGGTGCGCCCGTCATGGAGGTCGAAACAATAACGCAGCATGCGCGCTCAATTGGCGGGCGACGGCGGAGTTCCCTGAACCGTACTCCCAATCTATCCGAGGCCGACCTCGGCCATTTTTGCGCGGAGCAGCCCATAGCAGTCACAGGCCACGGCCTCGAGCCCGGACCGGTCGCGAATGAGGATCTGACCCCGCCGATAGTCGATGAGCGCGCGCGCCTTGAGTTGGTGAGCGGCTTCGCTGACCGTGCTTCTCTGGGCGCCCAGCAGTCGCGCGAATTCTTCCTGGGTGAACCGGATCCGGTCCCCGTCGGCAAGATCCCGCGCCGTCAGCAGCCAGCGCGCGACACGGGGCAGAACCGGGTGGAGCGCATTGCAGGCGGCCGTCTGGGACGCCTGGGTCTGATAGAAGTCGGTGAGCGCCAGAAGGCGACGCATGAGGGTCGGCCGTTCCTCGCTGAGGGATCGTAGAACCTGGGCGTCGATGACATGAACGCGGCCGCCCGAGCGCACCACCACCTCCCAGGCACAGACCGTGTCGGCCATGAAGGGCGCCAGGCCGCTGAGGCCTTCGCGACCGACGACCGCCGTCTCGATGGCGCGACCGTCGGGAAACCGGACCTGGTTGGCGAGCTGGGCGTCGATTGGAAAATGGACCTCGCTGACCCGAGACCCCTGATCGATGATGATCTGGTCGGTCTCCAGAAAGGCGGCGCGAAGGCGAGGCGTCAGCGCCTGGCGATCCTCCAAGGAGAGCGCGTCCAGGAACCGGTTGCCGAATGGCTTTTCGGACATGACTGTGCCGCACCTCCACACATCCGCCTCGCGAGCGGCGCAACGAAAACCCTCTGAGACCCGGCGTGCCGGATCGCCCGGTGCTTGTTTCCCAGAGATCGACCCAGTGCAATCCGATCCCCGTGTCGGCCGACCCCTGTCCTGCGCAAAGCTCTATTGCGGGCTTGGACATCACGCCACGTCAGGCACGGCAAGGTCATCGACTGTCTTCGGTGCAGGATAGGCGCGATCAAGCAATCGCCTCTGCCGCCTGCGGGACATAGGAACCAATGGTATCCTGCGAGGCTTGGCCATCCGCTGGCCGCCACCGTTGCGCGGGCCGAAGGGGCGGAACAAGCGTGCACATCGGAGTCATCGCTCACCTCAAACACTCCATCGCCGAGCCCTTCGCCGGCGGCCTGGAGATGCACACCCACCTGATGTGCCGCGCCCTGCGCGACCGGGGCCACGAGGTCACCCTGTTCGCCTCGACCCGCTCCGATCCGACGCTCGGGCTCGAGGCGATCTGCCCCGAGACGGCGCTGCTCAGCGTCGGGACGACCGAGGCGCACGACGTCGCCTTTTTTCGCGAACACCACGCCTATCTCGCCCTGATGAACCGCCTGAGGCGCAGCGATTTCGACGTGGTCCAGAACAACAGCCTCCACTATCTCCCGGCAGCCATGGCGGACGCTCTGCCCATGCCGCTTGTGACCACCCTCCACACGCCGCCCTTCTGCTGGCTGGAAAGCGGGGTGCGGGAATGCCGCTCGCCCCATGCCCATTTCGTCGGCGTGTCCGAAGATCTCGGTCGGCGATGGCGTTCGGTCCGGCCGCTCGACCGGATCATTCCCAACGGCATCGAACTGACCCGGTTCGGGTTCCAGCCCGAACCCACCGGACAGGCCCACCTCATCTGGTTCGGCAGGGTGGTGCCCGAGAAGGGCCTGCATCTGGCCCTGGACGCCGCCCGAATCGCGGGCCTGCCGCTGCGCTTCGCCGGGCCGCTGCTGGACGCCGACTACCACGACCGGGAAATCCGGCCGCGGCTGGGCCCGGACGTCACCTATCTGGGTCATCTGGATCACGCCGCACTGTCGGTGGCCATTGGCCAGGCCTCGGCCTTTCTGTGCACCCCCTGCTGGGACGAGCCCTATGGCCTGGTCGTCGCCGAATCGCTCGCCTGCGGCACGCCGGTCGCGGCCTTCGCCCGCGGCGCCATCCCCGAAATCGTGACGCCGGACACCGGCGTGCTCGCCGCGCCCGGAGACGCCGTCGATCTCGCCCGGGCCGCCCTGACCGCCGTGTCCCTGTCACGGGCCGCCTGTCGCGCGCGCGCTCAGGCCGCCTGTGACGCCGAGGCCATGCTCGACGCCTATCTCGAGCTCTACGCCGACGCCATCGCCGCGATGCGGGAACCGGCGGTCCTGCCCGACGGCGAACGGCTGATCGCATGAGCCGCGCCCGTTTCTGCGTCTGTGTGCCCGCGCGCAACGAGGCGGCCCGCCTGCCCGTCCTCCTCGGGGCGCTGGCCGCGCAGGACCTCGGCCAACGCACGCCTGTCTTTGTATGGGTCAACGACACCCCCTCCGCGGACGCCACGGAGGAGCGGCTTCACGCGGCCCGGATGCGGTTCGCGGACCGGCTCGATCTCCGCTGGCGCATTGACGCCGAGGCTTCGACCGTCCCGCATGCCGGCGCGGCGCGCAAAGCGGTCATGGACTGGGGCGCCGCTGAGCTCGGACCCGACGGCGTGCTCATCTCCACAGACGCCGACACCCGGCCGCCCCCCGACTGGGTGAGGCTGACCCTCGAGGCCCTCGACGGTCCCGCCGACGTCATCGGCGGGCGGCTGGCGCGTGACGACCGCGATCCGGGGGACGAGGCGCTCGAACGCCAGGCGCGGCTCTGGGATGACTACTGGACGGCGGTGCGCGCCATCGAGGACGCCCTCGATCCTCGCGCCTGGGATCCCCCGCCCCGTCACGGCGACCATACGGGCGCGAGCCTTGCCATGACGGCCACCACCTATGAAGCGGCCGGCGGCGTGCCGCTCCTGCCGACCGGAGAAGATCGCGCCCTGGTCGACGCCGCGCGAGCGACCGGCGCCCTCCTGGCCCACCCCCATGACGTCTGGACCCGCGTCTCGGTTCGACTGGCGGGGCGCGCCGCGGGCGGTATGGCCGACGAGCTGGTCCGCCGTAAGGCCGCGGCGGGCCTTCCCATCATGGCCCCGTCCCTCGACCATTGGCGCCGACGGGCCCTGTGGCGACGCCGCACGCGGGGCGCATCGGGCGACGACCGCCGGGTGGCGATCGAAGAGCGGGATCTCCCCGCCCTCCCCTGCGACATGAACCTGGCCGGCTGGGCATCCTCCGCAGGCCGCGAGGCGGCATGAGCGCGATCATCGGCTACTATGCCCATCACCAGGGCGAGGGGCACCGGCAGCGCGCCGTCAGCCTCGCCCGCCAGGCCCCCGAACGGTTCGTCCTCTTGGGCACGGGCCTCAATCAGCGGCATGCGGACCCGACCCTGCGCGCGATCGACCTGCCCGATGACCGGCCCGACAGGGTGTCCGAATTCGCCGCGGGCCGTCCGGCGGCGGGGACCGCGGCCCTGCACTATGATCCCCAACGGCTTCAGGGCGTCCGCGACCGTGTCGCCCTGATCACCGCCTTCATCGCGCGCGAGAGACCCGCCCTGATGGTGGTCGATGTGTCGGTCGAGATCGCCATGCTGAGCCGACTGGCCTCGACCCCGACCGTCTACGTCCGCCTGTCGGGTTCGCGTCGCGACCCCGCCCATATGGAAGCCTTCCGGGCCGCCGGGGGGCTGATCTCGCCTTTCGCCGAGGCGCTTGAGGCCGAGGACACGCCCGACTGGATCCGGGCCAAGACCCACTATCTGGCGCCGCGGGCGACGACGGGCCTCGCACCGGGGCATGGCGTGCTTGTGGTGCGCGGCGCGGGGGGATCGCCGCTCCCCCTGTCAACCGTTGCGGCCGCCGCCACCGCCGCTCCCAAGATCCGATGGACCGTGGCCGGGCCCGTGACGCGTGACGCAGACCCGCCCGACAACGTCGAACTCCTCGGCTGGGTGGAGGATGTCGAACGCCGGATCGCCGAGGCCGAGATCGTCGTCGGCGGCGCGGGCGATGGACTGGTCGAGCGGGTGCTGGCCGCCGGCAAGCCCTTCGTCTGCATCCCCGAAGACCGGCCGCATGGCGAACAGGTCGCCAAGGGCGCGGCCCTGGCCCGCGCCGGCGCCGCCGTCGTCCTGAAGACCTGGCCGGACCCCGAGGCCTGGCCCGAAATCCTGGAAGAGGCCCGGTCGACCCGACCTCGCGCGACGCTGTGCGGCGGCGGTCCCGAGGCCGCGGCGCGCTGGCTGCTGGACCTGGCCGATGAAGGACCCGTCCGATCATGACCGTCGCCCGCCAAGACCTCGCCCCCGAGCCGCCGGACTGGATGGACGCTCTGGTCGCGCTCGGCGTTCGCTATGACGCCTCGCCGCGTTTTCCGACAGAGAGCCTCGACCGTCTGCGGGCCGCCGGCCTGATGACACGGTTCGCGCCGGAGCGGTCGGGCGGCGACGCCTTCGACACCGCGGAGGCCCAGGCCCTGGCCATGATGGACGCGCTCAGGGAGGTAGGACGCGCCGACCTCAGCGTCGGCCGCATCTTCGAGGGTCACCTCAACGCCCTGGCGCTTTTCGACTGGTACGCGACCCCGGCCCAGCTGGCGTGGCTCGCCCAGGCGCTCACGCGCGGTTGCGTCTTCGGGGTCTGGGCGACGGAGCCGCCTCCGGGTGTGCGGCTGGGTGACGCCGGCCGGCTCGAGGGACGCAAGATCTTCGCCACGGGGGCCGGAAGCCTGGACTACGCCCTCATCACCGCGGCGCCGGAGCGGGGCGAGCGTCGACTCTGCCTTGTGGCCGCCGACGATCCGAGCCGGACCGATCTCGGCGCCTGGCGGGTGCGCGGCATGAAGGCGACCGTCAGCGGGTCCTATGACGTCTCCGGCATGATCGCTGAGCCGTGGGCGCTCTTGGGCGAGCCCGGAGATTACGATCGCGAGCCGCGGTTCACCGCCGGCGCCTGGCGCTTCACCGCCGTTCAGCTCGGCGGCGTCGAGGCCCTGGTGATGGCGCTGCGGGACGGTCTTTCAGACGCCGCCCGGCAAGACCCGCTGCAGCGCATGAAATTCATTGAGGCCGCCACCGCCGCGCGCACCGCCCATCTCTGGGTCAGGGAGGCGGCGCGGCGATTCGCCGAAGGCGCGCCGGGCGCCGAGGATGTGGCGCGCGTCACCCGAGGCGTGGTCGAGCGCGCTGCCCTGGACGTGATGGAGAGGGCGGCCCGCGCCATCGGCACGCGAAGCGCCTTCGACGGCGAGCGGATCGACAAGGTTTCACGGGACCTGAGCCTCTACCTGAGACAGGCGCAGCCGGACCAGGTCAGGGATCAGGCGGCCCAAGCCTGGCTTAGGTCCGACATCTGGGGGGATGGGGGCGCGCTGTGGTGAGACCGCGGGGATATCCGACGCCCCTGGCTCGGTCCGCCTGGAAGTCGGCGCGCTGGCTGGTGATCGCCCCCCACGCGGACGACGAAACCCTGGGCGCGGGCGCGCTGATCCACGAGGCGGCGGCGGACGATCGCCTGGGCGGCGTCGTCATCCTGACCGACGGCGCGGGGTCGCACGCCCCGGGGGAACACGGATTCACCGCCCGGCTAGTCTCCGAGCGCCGTCGCGAGGCCTGCGCCGCCCTCCGCAGCCTTGCGGGACGCGCGGCTTGCCGACCCGAGTTCCTCGACTGGCCCGACGCCCATCCGCCCGCGCCTGGAGACCCTCTCTGGGACCGCAGCCTGCGGCGGCTGGCCTGGACCGTCAGAGGGCGACGGATCGACGCGATCGCCGTGACATCGCTCGCGGACGCGCACTGCGACCATCAGGCGGCCGCCCGCCTGGCCCGCGCCCTGGTCGCCCGGGCGCTTCGCCCCGTGGCGCTGTTCGAATATCACGTCTGGAGCCACCCGGACGCAACCGCCCGGTCAGGCTACGCCAGCAGGCCGCTCCGGGCCGGCATGCGCGCCGGCGCCCTGGCCCGACATCGGAGCCAGACCAGCGCCCTGTTCGGCCCGGGCTTCCGCCTTCCGCGCGAGCCGTCTCTCGCGGCTCGGTCTGACCGGCTTTACCCCGTGACCGTCCCACATGGGTGAGGCCTCGCTCCCACGTCGCTATTTCGAGGATATCTTCGAGGGCGATACGGACCCCTGGGGGCTGGCGTCGCGCGACTATGAGCGCCGCAAGTTCGACCGGAGTCTCTCCGCCCTGGCCGGACGCCGCTACGAACGCGGGCTCGAGGTCGGATGCGCCGGGGGCGTGTTGACCGAGCGTCTGGCGACGACCTGTTCATCCCTCGTCGCCGTCGACATCAGCGCGCGCGCCATCGGACGGGCCGCCGAACGCCTGGCGCCGCTTGGCAACGTCAGGCTCGAGCGCATGGATTTCCCCGGAACGCGACCCGTCGGAGCGTTCGATCTGATGGTCCTGTCGGAAGTGGCCTATTACTGGAGCGACGGCGATCTGGACCGCTGCGCCGCCTTCGTTCGCGAGTCGCTCGAGCGCGGCGGCGATCTGCTGCTCGTCCACTACACCGGCCCGACGGACTATCCCCAGACCGCCGACGGCGCCACGGACCGGCTCTGGACGGGTCTCTCCGATATCCTCGACCGGCGCTCAGACGAACGCCGCGCGCGGTACCGCCTCGACCTGTGGCGGCGACGATGCTGAGCGTCAGCGTCCTCACCCTGGTTCGCGATCGCCAGGCTCATCTCGACCAACTGATCGCGGGCGTGTCGCGATCGTCGGTCGCCCCCGATGAGATCGTCATCGTCGACATGAGCGATCGGCCCCTGGAGATCCGGGGGGCGCAAGCGCCCACACGACATCTCACCCTGTCCGGCGCCGACCTTCCCCTGGCCGGGGCGCGCAATCTCGCCGCCCACGAGGCCTCCGGCGATATTCTGCTCTTCCTCGATGTCGACTGCATCGTGTCGGCCGCACTGATCGGACGCCTGGCGGAACGCCTCGCCCGGACCGATGCGGTCGTCTGCCCAGAAGCGCTCTACCTGCCCGCACAGGACGCGCCCTATCCCGCCGCCGACGCCGCACTCCGGGCCCTGGCAGAGCCCCACCCCGTCCGCCCTTTCCCGCCGTCCGGCGAGCGGCTTGAATCCAATCCGGGCCTGTTCTGGTCCCTGGCCTTCGCGCTGAGGCGGGAGACCTTCCAGCGGCTCGGCGGGTTCGACCCCGCCTATGTGGGCTACGGCGCCGAGGACACCGACTTCGGGTTCCAGGTCGCCCGGGCCGGACTGCCGCTGATCTTTCTCGGAGGCCATCCGGTCTTTCATCAGCACCACGACGGCTGCGATCCGCCGTTGCAGCACTTCGACGCTCTGACCGTCAACGCCCGCCACTTCCGCGCCAAATGGGGCCGGTGGCCCATGGAGGGCTGGCTCGAGGCCATGCGTCGTCTGGGATTGATCCGGTGGACCGGCGAGACGCTCGAGGTGCTGAGACAGCCCACCGAGACGGAAATCCTGCGCGCGCGGAAACCGGCGAACGCTCGCTTCTAGGTCCTAACCCTGCCGCGCGAGAGCCCTTACAGGGCTGGCGCGGCTAGGATCTCTATGCGCTTGATCGACAAGGGCGATGGGACACCCACCCTGTCCGCCATCAGCGACGCCGAGCCGAGCCGCCGGAGGTCGTGTCGGTCGATCAGAGGACCCAGCCGTCGTGGTCCCGATGGTCGCCCTGGATGCGGAGGAGAAAGTCCGATCGGCCATCCCCGTTGATGTCCAGATCGAGCATGGTGACCCCGTCCGAGAAGGTCAGCCGGGCCTGGCCAGCGACGTTGGTGAAGCTGTCGACGAGGCTGAAGGCCTGATTGCCCGCGGCCGCCGTGTTCGCATCAATGGCTGACAGGTCGATCAGATCGTCGCGGGACAGATCGGTGATGCGGTCCGACAGGGCCACCGTCGAGTCCGTCGTACTGCGGAAGATGAAGGTGTCGGCTCCCCCGCCCCCTGACAGTCTGTCCTGCCCGCCTGCGCCGTAGATCCGGTTGTCGCCGGCGTTGCCTGCAATGGTGTTGGCCAGACTGTTGCCGGCCGCATTGATGTCCGCAGACCCGGTCAGGGTCAGCGCTTCGATGAACTGTCCGGACAGGTCGAAGCTCACCGATGACAACACATGGTCGGACCCTTGGCCGTCCTTTTCCAGAACCCGATCGCCGACGGTCTGGACAACATAGGTGTCATTGCCCTGGGCCCCGGCAAGAACGTTCTTCCCGGCATTGCCGACCAGAGTATTCGCCAGGCTGTTGCCCGTTCCATTGATGGCGCCGGAGCCCGTCAGCGTCAGATGTTCGACATACTGGCCCGCCAGGCTGAAGCTGACCGAGGACAGCACCCGGTCCACGCCCTGACCGTTCAGTTCCACCACACGGTCGCCCGCGGTCTGGACCACGTAGGTGTCGTTTCCCGTTCCGCCGGACAAGACATTGACGCCGGCATTGCCCGTCAGAACGTTGTCGAGACTGTTGCCGGACCCATTGATCGACGCCGTGCCGGTCAGGGTCAGGTTTTCGATGTACTGACCCGCCAGACTGAAGCCGATCGAGGAGACCACGTGATCGCGGCCCTCACCGCTGCGCTCGACGACCCGGTCGCCAAGCGTCTGCACGATGTAGGTGTCGTCGCCCCGGCCCCCGGTGAGCACATTCTTCCCGGCGTTCCCGGTGATGACGTTGTTCAGGGCGTTGCCGACGCCGTTCAGCGCAGCCGACCCCGTCAGGGTCAGGTTCTCGACCTGCGACCCGTCCAGCGACCAGCTGATTGACGATATCACCAGGTCGGTCCCCTCGTTCGCCTTCTCGGCGACCCGGTCGCCCTGGGTCTGGACATGATAGGTGTCGTCGCCCTTGCCACCGGTCAGCAGGTTCTTCCCGGCATTGCCGATGAGCACATTATTCAGGTCGCTTCCTCGGCCATCGATGTCCTTCGACCCGGTGAGGGTGAGGTTCTCGACATGGGGCCGGCCAGCCAACGAATAGCTAAACCCGGCCACGATGGTGTCGATGCCGCCGCTGGCCCCTTCAAGAACCCGGTCTTCCAGTCGGTCGACGATATAGACATCGTCGCCACCATCGCCGACCAGCACATCGACCCCGTCGCCACCGTCCAGAATTTCCTGTCCGTCGCTTCCCAGGACGAAGTCGTCCCCGCCCAATCCCCTGAGCGTGACGACCAGGCCCGATTGAGGAGTGTAGCCTCCCTTGAGATAATCCACGCCATCCGTCCCCAGCCTAAGGAGGGGAATCTCGGGCTCTCGGTCGATGCGGATCGTCGTGTCCGAGAACTGAAGGCGCTCGATACTGTAAAGGTAATGCACCACGTCGGGATCGCTTTTCAGCGTGACCTGTACGAGGTTGACCACCGCTACCTTCTCTCCGATCTCGTAATCGGTGGATTTGCCGGTGAAGACGACCGTGTCGTCGCCGGCGTCGCCTCGCAAGCTGTCGCCACCGCCCTCGTCGCCGCCGGTGTGGAGGATGTCGTCTCCCCACCCGCCGGTGAGCAGGTCCGCTCCCGCATGGCCGTAGAGGATGTCGTCGCCACCCAAACCGTCGACATAGAGCCCGCTTGAGGCGCGAATGACGTCGCCGTGGTTTGTGCCGGCCACGCTGAAGCGTTCGACGTTCAGATAGGTCCCGCCGGTGGCCTGCTCCAGCCGCTGCTCGACACTGCGGCGCAGGTCGAGCCGCACGCCCTCGGCCCGGTGCTCGAAGCTCACGGAGCAGAGGTCGTCCCCTTCTCCACCGTCGAAGCTGTCGTTGTCACTGACGTAACCGATGTCTCGGCCGGCGCCTCCGAAGAGCTGGTCCCCGTCGAAACCATCGTCATTGGCGATCAACTGATCGTTCGCCGTCCCGCCCGTGAGGATGTCGGATCCGGCCCCACCATAGAGGTTCATCCAGTCCGATCCCCAATCCAGGTCGGGATCGACGGTGAGTACATCGTTGCCGGCGCCTCCGTGGACGGCGCTGACATCCAGGCCGACCGTCACGATGTCCGGCCCCGGAGAGCCGAGGAAGGTGAAATACTCGAACCCGACCACGGAGGCGTCCAGCGCCTTGGTCGCGACAGCGAGCGCGTCATCGCCCGACAGGTCCAGCGTGACACCCTTGGAGAAGGCCTGAAACACCAGGAACGCCTGGTCGGCCCCTCCGCCCGCGTCGCTGGCGACGTCGTAGCGGCCAACATAGACGTCGTCCCAGCTCGACCGGCCGCCGCGAAGTTCGTCTCGCACCTGGTCGTCCACCAGATCGTCGAACCGGGCATTGAGGTTGGAGTAGTTGTCCGACAGCACGGTGGGGGCATCAATGCTGACCGTGGCCTCTCCTCCCCACAGTCGCCCCATCCATGACGCCTCGAGCACGTCGGCCCCGGCCCCTCCGACCGCGTACAGGAAGTAGCCCTGAGAGCTGATGGTGTCGGAACCGGCGCCTCCGAACACCAGGGCGTCCGTGGTCGACGAGTGGATACTGATCCGATCGGCGCCGCCTTCACCCAGGATGATGGCGAGCCGGCCAGCGCTCGTGATGTCTTCGGAACTGGAAGTTCCGACGATGAGCTCTCTTATCGCCTGCGGCTCCGCCGCCATTGCGCTGGCGCTCGCCGCATACGCCAAGGAAATCGGCGACTGTAGCGTCGCCCGCTCGGTCAGCACGAAGCGCGCCGTCTGGTTCGACTTATCCATGGACACGATCTTCCCCGATACCGAGCCCCACCGGTGGCTCCGATGGGTCTAGCGTCGGTTTGACCAGAATCGGATCACGGCGGTGGCCGCCGGGGCGCTGACGCCGCACAGGTCGCCAGGTTCGCGGCCACATCCGGCGACAAATCCGCGAGGTATCCAATCAGCTCTCGCCGCGCCGCGAGTTCATCGATCAGGGTCTTGGCTTGCCGGTGATGAACGCAGGCCCGTCCTTGCTGTCCTGCCTCGTCGGCGATCTGACCCATGACGTGATGAGCGATCGCCAATCGACTGAGCCGACCTGAAGTCCGTTCAGTACCCAGTCCGGATTCGTAAAAGTCGAGCGCCTCGGCCTGGATCGCGAGCGCTTCGGCATGGCGACCCTTGAGGCTCATGGCCTGGGCGTGGATCTGGCGCATATTGCCTGCAAAGGACTTGAGCGCGGCGTCATCGGATTCGATCGCGAGCAGCCGGTCCAGAGTCGCCTGGGCGTCTGAGCGAAAACGGTCCATTTCTGCTTCGCCGTCCGGCAGGCCCGAGGCCAGGCCGTATCCCAGGTATGCATTCCAGGCTCGCGCGTAGAGCACGACCGGATCGCCGCGCGATCCGGTATCCAGTTGCTTGAAGCGCCGATCGGCGCGCCTTGCCGCCACCAGGCCGCCGTTGAAATCGTCGCGCAGGTATCCGGCGCTGGCCCGGTAATAGTCTGCATAGGCCTGGTCCAGCATGGCCGCTTGCGACCGTCGCTCCGAAGGAGGCCAGCCCGTCTGGTCGCCTTCAAGCGCCAGAGCCAGGCGATCGAGCCGATCTGGATCATTCTCGAGCGTGGCGATTTCCAGCTGGGCGCGGCGAAAGCTGCGACGCGCCTCGCGCCAGGCGCGCTCGGGAGATCTCGGCGCCAGCGCCAATATCTGCTCGGCCTTCGCGAGCGATTGACCTGCCGCGGACGTGTCGCCGTCGGCATGGGCCTGAACCAGCGCGAGTGAGGTCAAAGCCTCGATCAGGACCGGACGTGCGTTCGGCGACGCGGTCAGTTGCGGATCGCGCAGCATCGCTATCGCCGTCTCGAGATTGGTCTTCGCTTGGGGTGTGTCCCCAAGGTTGGGCTGGGCCGGCACGCCCTGGGTGCGCGCCAGGGCCACGAAACCTTTGGCCGCTTCGAGCTTCAGGTCCGGGGACGCCTCGGGAGAACGTGCGAGAGCCGCGAGATAGTGCTGCGCGCGGCGGGCCACGGCTGCGCGTGCGGCGGTTGTTCCCGCGATACGATCCATTGAGGCGTTGAGATCGAACAACATGAAGCTGGCCAGGCTGCGCACCTCATCGAAGCGCGCCGCCTCGGCCCGACGCGCCTGCTCGGCGACCGCGTATGCCGTCAGGGTCACCGCGAGACCGGCGGAGAGCAAAAGCACGGTCCCCGCCGCCCCTGCTGTCGCGAACGGGTGCCTGCCGATGAACTTCCGCAGCAGGTAGGTCCCACTGGACGGCATGGCCTTGACGGGGCGGCCGGACCTCAGGGCGACGACGTCGTCGTGCAAGGCGTCGGCCGTCGCGTAGCGATCGTCGGGTCGCGGCGCGGTCGCCTTATCAATGATCGCGCGCAGTTCGCGATCAGCCGGCCCCGGTCGAACCATAGCCTCCAGCAGTCTTCCCAGTGAAAAGACATCCGTCGCGGTCGACACCTCCAAACCCGCCAGCCGTTCCGGCGCGGCGAAGCCGGGCGTGTGAGACGGCGCGGCGTTATCCGACGGCGTCGTCTGATGATCCACATTTCGGGAGATTCCGAAATCGATCAGTTTTGCGACCCCTTCAGGGGTGATCAGAACATTTCCAGGAGTGACATCCCGGTGGACGATCAGGTTTCGGTTCGCGAACGCGACGGCGCCGCAGATGTCCAGAAAGATGCGAAACCGTACGGCCGCTTCCGGCGCTGTGTCTCCGACCCATTGGTCGAGCGGGCGGCCGTCGACATACTCCATGACGATGTACGGCGAGCCCGCCGCCGTCGCCCCACCATCGTAAAGCCGGGCGATATTGGGATGGGTCAGGCGCGCCAGGATCTGGCGTTCGTGTTGGAACCGCTCGATCAAGGCGTCCGACAGCAAGCCTGGCTTGATGATCTTTATCGCGACCGCGTGGGCGAAGTCGCCGGTCGCGCGCTGGCCGAGATAGACGGATCCCATCCCTCCCCGGCCGATCAATCCCACGATGGCGTAGGCGCCGAGACGTTCGGGTGGCGGTTCCTCATCCAGCGCCGACAAAGCGCCGCCGGTCGCAATTTCAGACTGAAAGATCGCGGCACGCAGGGCTTCAAGCCGCGACAGGACTTCGGGAGATGGCGACCGCGCGGCGAGCCAGCGCTCCCTGTCGGCCTCGGGAACGTCCAAGAGGCTTTCGAACAGCTCCAGCGCGGCACGCTCGTCCGCCGCCGACGTCATGAAGGAATCGGCTGAGCCAACGCGTCCGCAAGCCAGGCACGGGCCGTTTCCCATCTCCGCTTGACCGTAGGGGCGGACAGCCCGGTCACCGCGGCGATGTCTTCGATCGTCATTCCGCCGAAGTAGCGCATGTTCACGAGGTCCATGAGCGCCTCGTCCAGGACCTTCAGGCGGATCAAGGCGGCATCGAGCGCCAGAAGATCGATGCGAGGACCTCGCTGCGCCTGAGTGGTCAATTCAACCTTCACATGTCGCCGGCGACCGGACATCTTGGCCCGCGCGTGGTCGACGAGGATATGCTGCATAACCCGGGAGGCGAGCGCCAGCAGATGCGCGCGATCCCGAATCTGAAGGTTCTCGGTCGCCATAAGTCGAAGGACGGCGTCGTTGACGAGATCCGAGGTCGCCAAGGATGACGTCGCCTCGTGACGGAGTCGCGCGGCCGCGATGCGCTCGAGTTCCGGATAGAGTTGCTCCATGAGGCGATCACGCGCCGTCGCGTCGCCGTCGCGCCATCGGCGGAGCATCGACTGTGTCTCGACTGGGGCCACCACGAACTCCATCGGATGGCCGTTTGGGCCCACCTGACCCTTTAGCGTAACCCTGTTCCGACACGACTCAAGCTGAACTTGTAAGTCGGCTGGTGTCCGCGGACGCGACCGGTGTTTTGCAGCCCGCTCACCCGCCAGCACGCCGTCCTGCGGTCGTTGCGTAGCGTCAGCCGAAGCCGAAGGACGCGAGAAACCGAGGTTTCCTCTTTGCTTGCAAGCCGACGCTGTCGGTCATCTCTGGGTGTGAGCGCTGACCTCCGCAATCGACCGCGTGACGCGTGGTTATGCCGGCCTGTTGGCAGTCGCCCTATCGGCCGGGGCGGCCAAGGCATCGAGTTCGGCGAGGACACCGGCCAGTTGATCGCCACCGTGGCCTTGGGCGACCAGGGCGCGGACGTGGGCGCGTAGCAGCAGCGCCGCCGCTTCGGGATGACGCCCGGCCAGCCGCGACGCCCAGAGCGGGATGCTCTCGACGTCGCCCCGCACATCTTCGGGACGCGCCAGGACAGCCTCGGCGGCCTCTCGCATCGCGCCCCAGTCCATCAGGAACGAAACACCCTGCATGAGATCGAAATAGGTCTGGGCGAACGCCAGCGCCCGGTCGATCGCCACCACGTCCTCGAAGTCGTCCAGCCGTCCCACCAGCTCGCGCAGCACCTCGGGCGACAAGGTGCGCTCGAACTGCAGCCACCGCGCCTCCAGCGCCTCCTTCGTTCGCCCTTCGGCGTCCAGCACGGCGATTTCGGCCGATCGCCAACGCTCGTCAGGCGCTGGATCACGGCGCTCCTCCCGGCCTCGCACAACGCGCGGAACAGGAGGTCGTGTCGCCTCCAGGGCCGCGCGCGCCTGCGCCGGACGCCCGTCCCTCGCCAGTCGCCGCGCCGCCTCGGCGCCCAGCCCCGACGAACGTCGCTCTTCGGCGGTGAGCGTTTCCAGCCAGACGTCGACATCTCCAGCCCGATCCGACAGCCGGCGCGCCACCAGTCTCCGACGAGCTGAGGCGGTTTCGAGACCGGGTCGTAGCAAGGCCGCAAGACGACCGGCGAGCGCCTGGCTCATCACGGGAGCAGCCCGACCCAGGACCGGCGCCCAGATCGCCGCTCGCATATCCAGGGCTGACTGGAGCCGAGGCGCGGCGCCCTCGACACCAACGCGGTCGGCGATCCTTGCGATCTCTGGAGCCGCGCCCTCGAACATCTCCGTCAGCTCACCCCTGCTGTCCTTCACGCGCCCCGCGAGCGGATCGGCAAGGTCGAACCACGCAATCAGCCGGTCCAGGGCCAGGGCCGCGTCCTGATCGGTCAGCCTGTCGACAATCAGGTCGCGCAGGCCCGACAGTTCACGCACCAGGGCGGGCCGCTTGCGCCAGGAAATACGGCCCCGTCCCTCGCGCAGCGTATCAAGTCGGCGGTCCAATTCAGCCGCCAGGTCAGCCGCGCCGAGTTCGGCGGCGAGCTCGAGCCTAAGCCGCCGCTTGAATCCAGGATCACCCGCTGCCGCCAGCATTAGCAGCCCTGCGAGGCGTTGCTCGCCGAGCAAGGCCAGATTTTTCTCTGAGACGGCTTTTGTCAGTTTGGGTGGTGGTTTCGCCATGGGGTGAGTAGCTCCGAGGCGAGGCGTCCTTCGTCCTATCGACGACGGCGGACTTGAGGGCAACGGATCCGTAGCGTCTTGAGCGGGTCAGCGCTCAGCCGGCTGAGCGTATAGCGGCTTAGATCAGCCGACCGCCGCGTCCAGCGTGGCGATGTCGATCTTTCGCATTGTCATCATCGCCTCCATGGCCTTTTTGGCGCGGGCAGGGTCGGGATCGGCCATCAGGTCGAGCAAGCGCCTTGGTGTGATCTGCCAGGAGAAACCCCAGCGATCCTTGCACCAGCCGCACGCGCTCTCCTGACCGCCATTGCCGACGATGGCGTTCCAGTAGCGGTCGGTCTCCGCCTGATCGCCCGTCACGACCATGAAGCTGACCGCCTCGTTGGGTTTGAAATTGTCGCCGCCGTTCAGCCCGACGAAGGCGCGCCCCAGCACGGTGAACTCCACCGTCAGCTCCATGCCCTGCTCGCCGCCGGGGAAATCCGAGGGCGCGGCGTGCCCGGCGTCGACATGGCTGTCCGGAAAGGTGGCGGCGTAGAATTCGCCGGCCTTGCGCGCCTCGCCGTGGTCGAACCACAGGCAGGTGACGAGGTCTGTCATGATCGGTCTCCCTGAATTGCCGGCCGCTCAGGCCGTCGGTTCGTCGAAGGTTCCGGTGCGCAGCGGCCCGGCGGGGCGGTAGGTGTTGATCAGCACGCCCGATGCGGTGGACGTGCTGCCGACCAGGGCCAGTTCGCGCGGTTCGGCGATCTCCGAAAAGATGCGCTTTCCGAAGCCCAGCAGCACCGGAAAGGTCAGCAGCACGATGGTGTCCGCCAGCCCCTCCCCGATCACCACGGGCGTCACGGTCGAACTGCCCCACAGGACCAGGTTCGGCCCCTCGGTCGCCTTGAGCCGGCGCACGCCCTCCGCAAGGTTCGGTCCGATCGCCTCGGCCGGCCCCCAGGACAGGTCGTCGGGTCGGTGGGTGGCCACGAACTTGGTCGCGGCGTTCAGGCTGTCGGCCATCGGGTCGCCCGAGAAGCGCGACCAGTAGCCGGCGAAGATGTCGTATGTGCGCCGGCCCAGCAGCAGGTCAAAGCCGGTCCCCTGGGCCGCATCGATGGCCGCGCCCACGGCGGGATCGTGCAGCGGCTGGGCCCAGCCGCCGTTGGGATAACCGGGATCCTCGTCGCGCCCGCCCGGCGCCTGGACCACGCCGTCCAGCGAGATGTGCTCGATGATGGTCAGGCGACGCACGATGTCCTCCGCGAGGGACGAACAGCCTGTCGACCAAAGCGGCGGCGCGAGGCTCAGGTTCCGACGAAGCGTTTTCGATCGCCGCGCACGGCGTCGATGATCAGGCTGGTGACGGCGCGAATCCGGGCCAGGCGACGCAGATCGGCGTGGGTGACCAGCCATAGCGAGCGCTCCAGCCGGACGGCCTGCGGCAGCACCCGGACCAGACCCGGCTCGCACGCCGCCATGAAGTCCGGCAGCACGCACAGCCCCGCCCCCGCCTTGCAGGCCTCCAGCTGGGCGATGAGGTTGGAGCTCTGCAGCCGCACCGTCACCTCGACGTCCGGCGCATCCATGTAGTCCAGCTCGGGGGCATACAGCAGGTCGTCGATATAGCCGATGAAGCGGTGATCCCTCATGTCGGCGCGGCCGGCGATCGGGGGCCGGGCGTTCAGATAGGCGGGCGCGGCGTAGAGACTGAGGCGGTAGTCGGTGAGGCGCCGGGAGACCAGCCGTCCCTCGCGGGGCGCCGAAAGGGTCACGGCGATGTCGGCCTCGCGCTTGGTCAGATTGACCAGGCCGGGCATGGCCACCAGCTGGATCTCCAGCTCCGGATGCCGGTCGGCCAGGGTGGCCATTAGCGGGGCGATGACGTGGCTGCCGAAGCCCTCGGGGGCGCCGATGCGGACCACGCCGGTCAGGGCCTGATCGGCTTCGCCCAGTTCGCCCGCCGCGCGGATGGCCAGGCTCTCCATCGTCTCGGCCATCGGCATCAGTCGTTCGCCGTGTGGCGTGAGGACGTGGCCGCCGGGCGTGCGGTCGAACAATCGGGCGCCCAACTCGGCCTCCAGCGCTGCGATGCGCCGCCCGACCGTGGTGTGGTCCGCCTCGAGACGCCCGGCCGCCGCCGACAGCCGGCCCGTGCGCGCTACGGCGAGGAAGGCTCGCAGGTCGTTCCAATTGAATTCAGCCATCCGCCCTCCCGTGCAAAAATGCACGACGATCGGGCGAACCTTGGCATGGCGAAGACAAATCCGCCACGCTAAACGTCCCGCCATCACCTGCCGCCCACTCACGGATGCTTCCCATGGCCTTCGACACCCTCGCTGCCCCCACCGTCCGCGTTACCGCCGACATGGACACGGTCGCCCTGATCGACGCCTGCGGCGAGATGTGCCCTGTGTGGACCGCCGCCAATCCCGACCGCGCGCTGGCCCTGCTGTTCGTAGCGCCGCATGACGGCCTGGCGATTGACGTCCTGACCGCCACCTGAGACCGGAGCGCCGCCCGATGACCGCAACCGTCGCCGACACCCGCCGCGAACCGCCGATCCCCACCCTGCCCGATCCCGAGGTGGCGGCCGAGGCCCTGACGCGATTGGCCGAGGTGGCGACGGCGGCGGCGCGCACGGCGGCGCTGAAAGCGACATCGCCCGAGCCCCTGCCCTACGATCCCACGACGCTGGCCCGCGCCGTGGTCGAATTCAATACGGCGGTGATGATGAACCCCGCCGCCCTGGTCGAGGCCCAGGCCAAAAACCTCGGCGACTGGACCGCCCTGTGGCGCACCACGGCGCTGCGCGCCTGGGGGATGGAGACCGAAGACGTGGCCGCGCCCGCGCGCGGCGATCGCCGCTTCTCGGCCGCGGGCTGGAGCGAACCGGCCTATGACGCCCTGAAACAGGCCTATCTGCTGGCCGGCCGCCAGATCCAGGACTTCATCGCGGCGGCCCCGGTCGGCGAGGATGTGCGCCGTCAGGTCGATTTTCTGGCGCGGCAGCTGACCTACGCCCTGTCGCCCTCGAACTTCGCCCACACCAACCCCGAGGTCGCACGCCGCGCGGTCGAGACCGGGGGCATGAGCCTGATCACCGGCCTGATCCATCTGCTGGAAGACGTCGCGCGGGGCGACGGCCTGGTCGGACGGCGCGCGCCCAATGACTTCGAGCTGGGCGTCAACATCGCCGCCACGCCCGGCGCGGTGGTGTTCCAGAACCGGCTGATGGAGGTGATCCAGTACGCGCCGGCGACCGACAAGGTGCATCGCCGGCCGCTGCTGTTCGTGCCGCCGCTGGTCAACAAGTTCTACCTCTTCGATCTGACGCCCAAGGCCAGCTATCTGAAATGGCTGGTGGATCAGGGACACACCGTCTTCGTCGTCTCCTGGGTCAACCCGGACGCCAGCCACGCGGACGTGGGGCTGGACGACTATGTGATCGAGGGCGTCGTCGCCGCCATGGACGCGGTCGAACAGGCCACTGGCGAGCCGGACCTGGACCTGGTGGCCTACTGCCTGGGCGGCACGCTGGCGGCCATGGCCCTGGCCTGGCTGGCGGGAACCGGTCGCGCCGAGCGCGTGGCCTCCGCGACCCTGATCGCCAGCCTGGTCGACTTCTCCGACATCGGCGAATGGGCGGTGTTCACGGGCGAGAGCGATGTGAAGGCGTTTCATCGCCACCTCGATCATCGCGGCTATATCGAGGGCCAGGCCCTGGCGCAGCTGTTCTCGACCGTGCGGGCCAACGACCTGATCTGGTCGTCGGTGGTTCAGCACTATTTGATGGGCGACGAGGCCCGCGCCTCGGACCTGCTGTGGTGGTTCGACGACGCGGCCCGGATGCCGGCGCGGACGCTGAAGGAATACAGCGACCAGATCCTGCGCCGCAACGCGCTGAGCCAGCCCGGAGCCATGTCCATCGGCGACGTCGCCCTGGACCTCAAGGCGGTGAAGACGCCGGTCACAATCATCGGCTTTCACGACGACCACGTGTCGGCTTGGCGGGCCACCTACGCCCAGCGTCGCCACTTCGGCGGGCCGGTGCGGTTCCTGCTGGGCGGATCAGGCCACAACGCCGGCATGATCAACCCGCCGGCGGCCAACAAGCACGGCTACTGGACCAACGACGCCATGCCCGAGAGCGCCGACGACTGGTTGGCCGCCGCCGAGAAGAAGCCCGGCTCCTGGTGGCCGGAATGGCAGGCAGGCCTGGCCGGCGACAAGATGATCAAGGCCCGCAAGGTCGGGTCGGGCAAGCTCAAGGCCGGCGATCCCGCCCCCGGCGCCTATGTCCGGGTCAAGCACTAGCGCCCTCGCCTACTCCGTCGGCTGGTGGGTGAAGCCCTTCACTCCGGCCAGCGGATTGGCGTCGCGTTCGATCTCCACCGGGCTCTCGACATAGGCGATCAGCAGGCGCGCGACGTCGACTAGGGCGCTCTGATGGATGCGCTCATAACCGTGGCTGGCGTCGATGCCGAACGTGACCAGGGCGGTGCGGATGTCGGCCCCCGCCTCCAGCGCCGACGCCGAATCCGAGCGGTAATATCGGAACACGTCCTTCTGATGCGGAATGGCGTGATCGCGCGCCAGCTGGACCAGTTTTCGCGACAGGTGCCAGTCGAATGGCCCGGTCTGATCGGCCATGGCGATGGTTACGCCGAACTCCGACGAGTTCTGCCCGGGCGCTGTGGTGCCGTTGTCGACCGTCACCATGGCGGCGACGTCGGGAACCAGCACCGACGAGGCGCCCAGCCCCACCTCCTCGGCGATGGTGAACAGCCAGTAGGTGTCGACCTCGGGCGTCCTGTCCTCGCGGATCAGGCACTCCAGCGCCGCCAGCATGGCCGCCACCCCGCCCTTGTCGTCCAGATGGCGCGAGACGATGAAGCCCGTGTCCATGGATTCCGGCTGGGGATCGATGGCGACGATGTCGCCGATGTCGACGCCCAGCTTTTCGGTGTCCGTCCGGCTGTGGGTCACGGCGTCGATGCGCAGCTCCACCTGCCGCCAGTTGACCGGCTGGGTGTCCACCTCCTCGTTGAAGGTGTGGCCCGAGGCCTTGAGCGGCAAAATGGTGCCCCGATAAGCCCCGCCCTCGGAGAAGACGGTCGCCCGTGCGCCCTCGGCGAAGCGCGACGACCAGTGACCGATGGGGACCAGCTCCAGCCGGCCGGTGTCCTTCACCGCCTTCACCTGGGCGCCCAGGGTATCGACATGGGCGACGATCGCACGGGCCGGCTTGGCTTCGCGGCCCGGCAGGCGGGCGCGGATGGCGCCGCGCCGGGTCAGTTCGAATTCCAGCCCCAGCGCCTTGAGTTCGCGGCACAGCATCCACACCGCTTCGTCCGTGTAGCCGGTCGGGCTGGGCGTCCTCAGCAGCCCGTCGAGGCGGCCGGTCAGATAGTCGAGATCGATCGCGGGCGGGGTATCGGCGTCGGTCGTGGCCACGGCGGCTCCTCAGTGATCGGCGCGGTTCAGGGCGGTCCGCGCGGCTGTTTGAGCAGACAACGGGAACAGCAGGTCCAGAAAGCGCTCGGCCGTAGGCTGAGGCTCGTGATTGGCCAGACCGGGGCGCTCATTGGCCTCGATGAAGGCATAGTCCGCTTCGCGCGGCGATTTCACCATCAGATCGATGCCAGTCACCGGAATGTCGATGGCCCGCGCCGCCGCGACGGCCGCGCGCACCAGGGCCGGGTGAATCTCCTCGGTGACATCATGGATGGTGCCGCCCAGGTGAAGATTGGCCGCTTTGCGCACCGTAATCTCCGCGCCCTGCGGCGCCACATCGTCGAGCGTCCAGCCGCCCTCGGCCAGGGCGCGCTCGGTCTCGCCGTCCAGGGGAATGCGCGACTCCCCGCCCGTCGCCGCCATGCGCCGACGGCTCTGATGCTCGATCAGGGCGCGCAGGGTCGAGCGACCATCGCCGACCACGCGAGGCGGCCGCCGCACCGCCGCCGCCACCACCTTGTAGTCGATCAGCACCAGCCTCAGATCCTCGCCCGCCACCTGCTCCTCGACCAGCACCTCGGGGCACAGCTGGCGCGCCGCCGAGATCGCCGCCTGGACGTCTTTCAGATTCGACAGCCCCACAGCCACGCCCTTGCCCTGTTCGCCGCGGGCCGGCTTGACCACCAGCTGTCCGTGGGTTTCCAGCGCTGCCGTCAGGCCGGGCTCGTCCTCGGGATCGAACCGCTCGGGCACGCGGACCCCGGCCTCCTCGACAATCCGCCGGGTCATGCGCTTGTCGTCGCAGATGCTGAGCGCGACGGCAGAGGTCAGCTCCGACAGGCTCTCGCGACAGCGGATCGAACGGCCGCCCCAGGTCAGGCGGAACAGGCCGCCCTCGGCATCGATCACCTCGACATGAATGCCGCGCCGCCGCGCCTCGTCGACGATGATCCGGCCGTAGGGATTAAGCCCATGATTGTCGGTCGGCCCCGTGAACAGCGCCTCGTTGATCGGGTTCTTGCGCTTGACCCCGAAGAAGGACACCCGCCGGAATCCCAGCTTGTCGTAAAGCGCGATGGCCTGATCGTTATCGTGCATCACGGACAGGTCCATGTAGTTCAGACCCTGGGTCTTGAAATGCTCGGACAGCCGCCGGACCAGGGCCTCGCCCACCCCCGGCAGGGTCGCCTGGGGATCGACCGCCAGGCACCACAGGGACGAGCCGCACTCCGGATCGCCGAAGCCGCGCTGATGGTTCACCCCGGTCACCGTACCGATCACCTGACCGGTCACGGCATCCTCGGCCACGAGGTAGGTCAGGGTCCGGTCATCCCGTCGCGACCAGATGAAGCCTGGAGGGGCCTGGACCATCTTGCGGGTCGCATAGATGCGGTTGATCGCCTCGGCGTCGGCCTCCGACGCCAGTCGCCGCACGGAGAAGCCGCGCGGTTGCCGCCGGCCCGCGCGATAGGTGGCCAGGTTCAGCCGATAGGTATGCGACGGGTCGAGAAACAGCTCCTGCGGCGCCTGGGCTAGCAGCACGTGCGGATTGCGCACATAGAAGGCGATGTCGCGCCGGTCCGGCCCCTCAGCCCTCAACGCCTCGATCAACGGCCCGGCGGCGGGGTAGGTCTGGGCGAACAGCAGCCGTCCCCAGCCGCAATCGACCACGGCGTTCTCGGCCATGCCGGCGCGGCCCTTCACCTGAGGCTTCAGGCCCTCGTGGCGCAGGCGCTCCAAGCGGTGTGGCTGCGCGCGCTTGGGGCGCGGTTCAGACGCCATGGCTCTGCATCCACATCTCCAGCACCGCAGCCTGCCACAGCTCCGAGCCGCGCAGGGGCGTGATGTGTCCCGTCGGATCGTCGAACAGCCGCTCCAGATAGTCCGGCTGGAACAGGCCCCGCTCCCGAGCCGCCCGGCTGGTCAGGGCGTCGCGCACCATCTCCAGATAGGGGCCCTGGATGTATTTGAGGGCCGGCACGGGGAAATAGCCCTTCTTGCGGTCGATCACCTCGGACGGGATCACTTGGCGGGCCGCCTCCTTCAGCACGCCCTTGCCGCCTTGGGCCAGCTTGTGCTCCGGCGGAATGCGCCCGGCCAGTTCGACCAGTTCGTGGTCCAGGAACGGCACGCGCGCCTCCAGCCCCCAGGCCATGGTCATGTTGTCCACCCGCTTCACCGGGTCGTCGACCAGCATCACCTGGCTGTCGAGCCTGAGCGCCTTGTCCACCGGCGTCTCGGCGCCCGGCCGCGCGAAATGCGCCTCGACCAGGGCTCGGCTGACGTCGGTGTCGGCGACATAATCCCCGTTCAGCTGGGTTTTCAGGGTCTCATGGTCGCGGTCGAAGAAAGCCTTGGCGTAATCCCCGACCGGGTCGCTGGACCCAACGAGCGGCGGATACCAGTGGTAGCCGGCGAAGATTTCATCGGCCCCCTGCCCCGACTGAACCACCTTGATGTGTTTCGAGACCTCCTGGCTGAGGAGGTAGAAGCCGACGTTGTCGTAGGAGACCATCGGCTCGGACATCGCCTGGATCGTGCCCGGCAGGGCCTGCATCAGCCGGTCGTGCGGCACGAAGATCTGGTGGTGGTTGGTGTCATAGTGTTTGGCGATCAGGTCGGAATAGACGAACTCGTCGCCCTTCTCGCCATTGGCTTCCTCGAACCCGACCGAGAAGGTCATCAGCCCGGTCTGGCCCATCTCGGCCAGGAGGCCGACCACCAGGCTGGAATCCACCCCGCCCGAGAGAAGCACGCCCACCGGCACGTCGGCGACCATGCGGCGACGCACCGCCGTCCGCAGGCTATCCAGCACCCGGTCGCGCCAGTCCTCGGCCGAGAGGTTGGCGTCCTCGGCGTGGCGGGTCATGTCCGGCGCCCAGTACAGCCGGTCGCGCGCCGAGCCGTCCGGCTGGATCGTGCGGATCGTCGCCGGCGGAAACTTGGTCACGCCCTTCAGGATGGTGTGCGGCGGCGGCACCACCGCGTGAAAGCTCATGTAGTGGTGCAGGCCGACCGGATCGATCGCCGTGTCCACGTCGCCCGCCGCCAGGATGGCCGGCAGGGTCGAGGCAAACCGCAGCCGCCTGCCCTTCTCCGCCAGGTACAGCGGCTTGATGCCGAACCGGTCGCGCGCGATCACCACGACGCCGGTGTCGCGCTCGTGCAGGACGAAAGCGAACATGCCCAGGAAGCGGTCGACGCATCGGTCGCCCCATTCCTTCCAGGCCTTGATGATCACCTCGGTGTCGCCGGTCGAGAAGAAGCGGTGGCCCTTGGCCTCCAGCTCTTTCCGCAGCTCAGGATAGTTATAGAGGCAGCCGTTGAAGGCCAGGGTGATGCCGAGATCGGAATCGACCATGGGCTGCTGGGCTTTTTCCGACAGGTCGATAATCTTCAAGCGGCGATGCCCCAGGCCGACATTGTCGCGCAGGACGATGCCGGAGCCGTCAGGCCCTCGCGGCGCCAGGGCGTCGGTCATTCTTTGCAGCGCGGCGGCGTCGGCCGGTCGCCCGTCGAAATTGATTTCGCCGCTCAGGCCGCACATGGCCCCTCCTTGATCCGTGGAAGCAGCGTCCACAAATAGTTTCGGAACGAAGGGATTCAACCCAATGCGCCCGGATTCCGCCGCAAACTCATCCGCCGCCTCTCCGCCCGAGAGCCCCGAGAGGGCCCTTGTCCGCGGGGTCCGCCGCATGGCCCAGGCCATCGAGCTGCGCTCACGCGAGATCGTCCGTCTGACCGGCCTGACGATTCCCCAGCTTGTGGTGCTGCAGTCGGTTCAGTCGCTGGGCCAGGTGACCACCCAGGCCGTGTCGCGCGACGCCGCCATGTCGCCGCCGACCGTGGTGGCCGTGCTGGACCGGCTGGAGGCCAAGGGCCTGGTCGAACGCTACCGCTCGACGCGTGACCGACGGATCGTCCACCTGCGCCTCACCGACGCCGGTCGCCAGGCTCTGACCGACAGCCCGGGGCTGCTCGGCGATGGCTTCATGACCGCCTTCAGCCGACTGGCGCTGCAAGAGCGTCAGCAACTGGCGCAGTCCATCGAGCGGATGGCGAGCTTGATGACCGGAACGGCGGCCGGGACTGAAGCCCCGACCGCCGCCCCTGAGGCTTAGGAGCCCGCTGGCTGCGCGGCGGGCGCAGGCGTCGCGGTCGAAGGCGGATTTTCCGACACGACCGTCGCCTTCCACGCTGTGTCCGGCCGCAGATAGCGCTGGGCGGCGGCCTGGATGTCGGCGGGTGTCACCGCTTCCAGATCGCTGATCGCCGTGGTGATCTGGCCTACGTCGCCCGGTTTCTCGACGATGTCCGACAGCTCCGACAACCACCAGGCGTTACCGGCCTGGGCCTGGCGCTGGGCCTCGACCTCGGGACGGCGGGCGCGGTCCAGTTCGTCCTGGTCGATCGGATTGGCGGCGAGGTCGGCGGCGATTGCTTCAGCGGCGGCGAAGAAGGGCTGAATGTTCTCCGGCGTCACCAGTCCGGCCATCGAGATCAAGCCGTAGTCCTCGAAGGTCTGAGACGCGCTGAAGTCCACGCTCGGGCTGTAGGTCAGCGCCTGGCGTTCCCGGATTTCCTCGAGGGCTCGCAGCGTCATGACCCGATGCAGCATGTCGATGGTCCGCGCCTCGGTGTGATCGGTGACGGCATCCGTCGCCGGCCACGCCACATAGGCCAGGGCCTGTTCGGCCGGGCCGGTGTGGGTCAGCTGAACCGGCTCGGAGACCGGTTGCGGGAACCGCCGCACAGCTGAAGTCGCGGTGGGTTCCGGAGCCGCCGCCCGCTGCGGCAGGGCTCCAACGGTCGAAGCCGTCGCCGCGATGGCGTCCTCCACGGTCACGTCGCCGACCATGGTGACATGCACCGCCCCCGTCGCCAGCGCCTCGGTGATCGCCGCCTTCAGCTGGTCGTTGTTCCAGGACTGAAGCGTCTCGGCGCTGGGAATGGCCGCGCGCTGGTCACCGCTGGCCAGCAGTTCCGGCGATCGCAGACTGAAAACGCCCTGCGGCGTGGCCGAGCTCTGGGCGATGATCTGCGGGAAGATCGCCTTGATCTGCTCGAACGGCGCCGGGCGCACGCCGGGATCGGTCAGATAAGCGGTCAGAACCTGCATCTGCAGACCCAGATCTTCGGGCCGCGTCGCACCGGAGAATTCGAACGCGTCGCTGCCGATGCTGAACCCGGAGGAATAGACCCGGCCCGACAGCACGCGTTCCAGATCGTCGGCGGTCAGCTGGCCCAGGCCGCCAGCCGTCAGCACGCCGGAGCCGATGGCCAGCACGCTCTGCTGATCAGCCGGCATGGCGAGCTCGCCACGGCCGGTGCGCAAGGCCACCAGGATCTGATCTTCACGATAGTCCGTCGGCTTGACCGTCAGGGTCGAGCCATTGTCGAAGGTCACGACAGTCGCACCGATCTCGGCGATCTCGCGCTGGTCGGTAACTTGGCCGGGCGCGCCGAACTCGGCGTAGGGCCATTGCAGGTCGGCCTGATCTGCGCGCGCCTCCACGGGCGTTTGACGAGACGCCTCGATGATCTGGGTGATGCCGTCCTCACCCTCCGGAATCGCCACCGGCGACACGATCAGAGTCAGCGGTCCCTCACCCGCGAAGACGGCCGGCAGAGCGGCGTTGACGGTCTCGGCGGTCAGGCCGTCCACGGCGGCGTTGAATTGGTCGAGGTTGGTCTGGGGCGTGGTGAAAACGGTGTCTTCATTGACGTTGCTGAGCAGGGCGTTGGCGAGCCCGGGCGTGGTCCGTGTCGGAGCGGTCGCCACGGCGTTCTCCAGCGCTGTGCGGACCTCGGTGATCTCCCGGTCGAGCTCGGTCTGGCTGACGCCGTACTGGGTGAGACGGCGCTGTTCCTGCTCCAGCGTCTGAATGGCGCGCGCGTGCTGGCCCTCGTTGAAGACGGCGAGCACCGTCGTCAGCTCCAGGGTGTCGAACAGCCCCGCCGTGCTGGCTCCGGCCTGGATGAAGGGCGGATCGTCGGCGCGAGCCATCTCGCCCAAGCGGCGTGACAGGACCGCCAAGCCAAGGGCCGGGATCAGGTCCTCGCGTCGCTCCGACGCCGAATCGGGGTCGAGGTCGGGCGGCCGCACCCAGTTGATCTGCACGTTCGAGACGACGCCGGGCTCGACCAGGATCGCCGTTTCGGCGTCACGATCGGCGATCTGCCCCAGATCCGGCTCGGGCCCGTCGGCGGCGCGGGGCGTCCAGTCGCCGAACTGATCGCGGATTTTTGCTTCCATGGCGTCGAGGTCGAAGTCCCCGACCGCGATCAGGGTCGTCCGAGAGGGCCGGTAATAGGCGTCATAGAAGGCGACGAAACGTTCTGCCGGGGCGTTGCGAATGATGTCGAGGTCGCCGATCGGCATCCGGTCGGCCAGGCGCTGACCCTCGGCCAGCAGGCCGAACTGGGCGATGGCGGATCGCAGTTGCGGCGTGTTGCGGGTGCGCTCCTCGCCGACGATAACATTTCGTTCGGCGTCGATGGCGGCGGGATCCATCAGCGCCGATGAAACCTGTTGGCGGAGGATCCTCAGCGCGTCGTCAACCGTGCCGTCATCCGTCTGGGGAAGGTCGAGGCGGTAGAAGGTCTGATCAAAGCTGGTTGTCGCGTTGGTGTCGGCGCCAAAGGCCAGGCCGCGCCGCTCAAGGATCCGGAGCAGGTCGTTCTCCGGAATCTCTTCCGTCCCATTGAACAGCATGTGCTCGGTGAAGTGGGCCAGACCCAGCTGATCTTCGCCTTCGTGCAGCGAGCCCGCGTCGATGCGCAGCCGCAGCGACGCCTGTCCCGGCGGGGTATCATTGGCCATCAGGGCGTAGCGCATGCCGTTGGGCAGGGTGCCGAAGCGCACGGCCTCGTCGGCGGGCAGGTCGCTGGTCGCCTGGGGCCATGCGGGCGCGACGTCCTGTGCGGACGCCATGGCGGGCAACCCAGTCAGGATGACGGCGCCGGCGGTAGCCAGCAGAAGGCGGCGTGCGGATCGGATCATTCAACTTCCCCCGAAGCATTGGTTCTGGCGCGGCGGTTCCGCGCGGGTCGCGACCTGAGGTCTCCCGCCTTCTCGCCCACGTTGCGCCCGCGGGCTCAAGTGAAGAGCTTGTCATGTTTGGCGATGAGGCGGTCAAACCGTGCTCTGGAGGGCGCACCGCGACCTCAGGCCGCAGCCAAGGGCGCGTCAATACTTGACTATTCCGTGGGGTCATCCATATGAACGGCCTGTTCGGAACAGGTTTGGCGAATCCGCGCCGCCCGCTCGCCCGAGAGGGGCGGTTCCGTGCAACGTCTCCCACGCGGGGAGACGCGCACCATCGCCCCCCGACGATCAGGCGCCTCTCGCGCCCCGTCTCCGCACATTCAGGACTACATGACCGAATTCACCACGCTGGGCCTTTCGCCCACCACCCTCAAGGCCGTGGCCGACACCGGCTACACCGAAGCGACTCCGATTCAGGCCCAGGCCATCCCGGTTGCGCTGGCCGGCCGCGACGTTCTGGGCATCGCTCAGACGGGCACCGGCAAGACCGCCGCCTTCACCCTGCCCCTGGTCGACAAGCTGTCCACCGGCCGCGCCCGAGCGCGCATGCCCCGCGCCCTGGTGCTGGCCCCGACCCGTGAACTGGCGGACCAGGTCGCCGAGAGCTTCGCCAAATACGCCAAGGGCACCAAGCTCAGCTGGGTGCTGCTGATCGGCGGTGTCTCCATGGGCGACCAGGTGGCCGCCCTGAACAAGGGCGTTGACGTGTTGATCGCCACGCCCGGCCGGCTGCTGGACCTGTTCGAGCGCGGCAAGATGCTTCTGACCGGCGTCGAGATCATGGTCGTCGACGAGGCCGACCGCATGCTCGACATGGGCTTCATCCCCGACATCGAGCGAATCTTCAAACTGACGCCGCCCAAGCGCCAGACCCTGTTCTTCTCGGCCACGATGCCGCCCGAGATCACCCGCCTGACCACCCAGTTCCTCAAGGATCCGACCCGGATCGAGGCCTCGCGTCCGGCCATGACGGCCGAAACCATCACCCAGTATCTGGTCCGCATCCCGTCCTCAGACCCCAAGGCCAAGCGCACCGCGCTGCGCGCCCTGGTGGCCCGCGACGACGTGAAGAACGGCATCGTCTTCTGCAATCGCAAGTCCGAAGTCGATGTCGTCGCCAAGTCGCTGAAATCGCATGGGTTCGACGCCGCGCCCATTCACGGCGACCTGGATCAGAGCTTGCGCACGAAGACGCTGGCGGCGTTTCGCTCTGGCGAACTCAAGCTGCTGGTCGCGTCCGATGTCGCCGCGCGCGGGCTCGACATCCCCGACGTCAGCCACGTGTTCAACTACGACGTTTCGCACCACGCCGACGACTACGTGCACCGCATCGGCCGAACCGGCCGCGCCGGTCGCAAGGGCCAGACCTTCATGATCGTCACCCCGGCCGACGACAAGGGCCTGGATAAGGTGCTGAAGCTGATCAAGATGGACCCCGAGGAACTGACCTTGGACATCGATTGGTCATCGGTCGGCGCCGGCCGAGGCCGCCCCGAGCGGGCCGCGAAGCCCGAACGCGGCGAGCGTCGCGGCCGCGCCAAGCCAGACGCCGCTCCGGTCCCCGCGTCGGCGGAAGTCGCACCGACTGTGGCGATGGACAGCGCTCAGCCCGTCCCCGCCACCGACGCGGCCGCCGAAAAGCCTCGCCGCAGCCGCTCGCGTCGCGCCAAGCCCGACTCGGCGACCGAGGCCCCGGCTCCGGTCGCTGCCCAGGCCGCGCCCAAGGTCGCCCCTCGTTCTGAGCCGCGTCCCGAAACGCGCCCCGAACCCGCCCTGCGCCAAGCCGACCGCAAGCCGGGCGGCAAGCCCGCTAGGGATCAGGGCCGCGAACGCGAACTGGAAGGCGCCGGCTTCGGCGGCGACATCCCCGCCTTCCTGCGGCGTCCGGCGCCCATCGGCCGCTGATCCCTCGCCTTAACTCCGCATAAGGGCGATCGGTCCTACCCTCCCCTCGCCACGCCAGAACGGCGGGCGAGGGATGGGATACGGCATGGCGGCGCAGATCGAGACGACCCTTCGGGGCCCGCAGGCCTTCACCCTGGCCCGAACCGCCGTCGCCGAGATGGAGGCGGCCGGTGTCTGGCCCACGCCGCTCAATTTCGAACTCTGGCTGCATTACCTCAGCGACCCGCAAGGGGCGCTTGGCAAGGACCTGCGCCGGCTGCTGGACGGCGACGAGCCGTTCACCGAGGCCGCCGCCGAGCTTCTCGCGGCCGAACATTTGCCCCGCGCGCGCCTGTCCGAGGAAATCCGCGACGCCGGCCTTGTGCTGAACCGCGAGCTGTCCAACGTCTCCGCAGCCCTGTCGCGCGCCCAGCAGTCCCAGGCCGCCTATGGGGCGACCCTGGCGGAGGCCTCGGCCGGCATGGATGACGCCGTGCCCGCCAACCAGCTGAAGAAGGTGGTCAAATCGCTCGCCACCGCCACAAGCAAGGCCCAGCGCGAGGCCGCAACCCTGGAAGGCCGTCTCGAGGCCTCGACGCGTGAGGTCTCCAAGCTGCGCGAACACCTGGAGCAGGTGCGTCGCGACGCCATGACCGACGCCCTGACCAACCTCGCCAACCGCAAGGCCTTCGACGAGGAATTGGAGCGATTGTGCGCCGAGGCTCAGGCCGGCGGAACGACGGTGACCCTCGCTGTCGTCGACATCGACCACTTCAAGTCCTTCAACGACACCTGGGGGCACCAGACCGGCGATCAGGTGCTGCGCTATGTCGGCAGCGTCCTGGCGCGCCTGGCAAATCCGCCGCGCGTCGCCGCCCGCTATGGCGGCGAGGAATTCGCGGTGATCTTCCCCGGCGAGGACGCTGCGTCCGTCACCGAGGCGCTGAACGTCTTCCGTGAGGAGGTGGCGGGCAAGAGCCTGAAGCGCCGCTCCACCAACGACGACCTGGGCGCCGTGACCCTCTCGGTCGGTGTCGCCCAGCGCGCCCCGAGCGAGGCCGCCAGCAACCTGTTCGACCGCGCCGACAAGGCCCTGTATGTCGCCAAGCGCGGCGGCCGCAACCGCGTCGTCAACGCCGAGGCCTCGCTGCTGGCGGCGTGACGGATGCGCCTCGGCGTGGGATGACGGCTCCATGCTGCGCAGTCTGGCCTTCGCCGTCGCCTACTGGACCCTGTCCATCGGCTATACCCTCATGGCCGTCATCGCGGCGATGGCGCCCGGGCGCGGCCTGACCGGCTGGGTCATCCGCCGCTATGTCCGCCGCATGGTCCAGGCCATGCGCATCCTGGCCGGGATCAAGCTTGATGTGCGCGGCAAGGAGCGCCTGCCCGCGGGCGCCTTCATCATCGCCTCGAAGCACCAGAGCTGGGGCGACGGCTTCGCGACCTATGACCAGTTCGACGACCTCGCCTTCGTCACCGGCGACCACCTGGAGAAGTTCCCCCTGCTCGGCACGGTGTTGCGCAAGCTGGGGGCCATCGTGGTCAACAACTGCGGCGGCCGCGACGCCCGCGACGCCCTGAAACAGCGTGGCGCCGACGCTCACGCCGAGGGCCGCCGCATCCTCATCTATCCCGAGGGGAATCTGGCCAGGGTCGGCGAGAAATTCCGCTATCGGACTGGCGTCTGGCACATGTACCGCGACTTCGACATGCCGGTCGTTCCCCTCGCCTCCAACCTCGGCCTGTTCTGGCCCCAGGAAGAGTTCCGCAAACACCCGGGCGTGGCGACGCTGGACTTCCTCGACGCCATACCCACCGGCCTCGACAAGGCCGAGTTCATGGCGCGGCTGGAAGAGATGATCGAGACGCGGACGGCGCAGCTTGTCTCCGAAGCGACGGAGCGGCCCGTTACGCTGGCGGTGCAGGTTCCGACGCCGGATGAGGCGGCGAGGGCGAAGTCTTCGACGTGAGAATGGTGGGCGGCGAGGGGTTCGAACCCCCGACCCCCTCGGTGTAAACGAGGTGCTCTGACCAGCTGAGCTAGCCGCCCGCGCGGGAGGTGATGCCAATCCCCAGAGGCGGCGGCAAGTCCTGAGCGACGTCTCCCGGCGGCGAAGACAGTTCGGAAATCTTGGATGATGGGCTGGCAATGGCTGTTCCAGGCGTCCATTTTCCTTGGCCGACATGAAGCCGGTCGTAGGGTGACGACCCGCAGGTCAGGCCTTCGCCCTGTCGCCGTTCTCCCGGAGGCCACAATGCCCGACCCGACGTCCCCCGCCCCGCTCGACGTCACCGACGCCGAGGCCGCCGAGATCAATCGGATTTCGCATCCGCTGCTCAGCGACCCGGCGCCCGACGCCGACGACAGTCTGGCGAGAATCGACTCCACACCTGCCGGCGAGGTCTTCATCACGATCAATCGCCCGGCCCGGAAGAACGCCTTCGACGCCGCCACTATCGCCGCCCTGCGTGAGGCTTTCGAGACCCTGCATGGGGCCGACCATGTCCGCGTCGTCTTCATCCGGGGCGCGGGCGGGACCTTCAGCGCCGGCGCCGATCTGGGCTGGATGCGCGACGCGGCGACCTGGTCGGAAAGCGATAACCGCGAAGACGCCATGGGCCTGGCCAGGATGCTCAAGGCCCTGCACGACATCCCGGCCCTGACCGTGGCCATCGTCGAGGGCGCCGCCATGGGCGGCGGCGCGGGCATCGTCGCCGCCTGCGACATGGCCGTGGCCGTCGACGGCGCCAAGTTCGCCTTCTCCGAGGTCAAGCTGGGTCTGATCCCCGCCACCATCGCCCCCTATGTGATCGAGGCCGTCGGTCCTCGCACGGCGCGCGCCCTGTTCCTGACCGGCAACACCATGGACGCCGATTATGCCGCCCATGTCGGCCTGATCGACATGGTGCTCCCGGACGCCGCGGCCATCGACAGCTTCGTGACCATGCTGACCGACAGCCTCCAGGCCAACGCTCCGGGCGCCATGGGCGAATCCAAGCGGCTGGTGAACGACCTCGCCGGTCAGGAGATCGACCATCGCCTGATGGAGGACACCGCCCGCCGCATCGCCCGCGCTCGGGTGTCCGACGAAGGGCGCGAAGGCGTCGGCGCCTTCCTCGACAAGCGCAAGCCCCGCTGGGCCTGAGCGCGTGCCGGTCCACGACCTCGCCGACCTGGCCGCACACACGCCGCCGGGCACCCCCTGGCTGGGTCTCGATCTGGGCGAGAAGACCATCGGGGTCGCCGCGTCGGACGCCACCCGCATGATCGCCTCTCCGCTGGAGCTGATCCGCAAGACAAAATTCGGTCAGGACGCGGCAGCGGTTCTGAAGCTGATGGCGTCGCGGAACGCCTCAGCCCTGGTCATTGGCCTGCCGCTCAACATGGACGGTTCGGAGGGACCGCGCGCTCAGTCGGCCCGCGCCTTCGCCCGCAATCTGGACCGCATCCAGCCCACCCCCGTCGCCTTTCAGGACGAGCGGCTGTCGACCACGGCGGTCGAGCGGTTCCTGATCGACGAACTGGACCTGACCCGCAGCCGCCGCGCCGGCGTCGTCGACCGCACCGCCGCCGCCTGGATCCTGCAAGGCGCGCTGGATCGGCTGCGCGGCTGACACGGGCTTTCCCTCGCGCCTCCCCTCCCCTATAGCGACGCTTCGATGACCCAGCCCGCCGCCGTCACCGAAGATATCCGCGCGCGGCTGGTCCCGTTCCCCAAGCCCCATTTCCTGTCCAGCGCCGATCTCGACCCGCCGTCGGTCGAGGCGCTGCTCGATCTCGCCGACCTGTTCGTCGATCTGAACCGCCAGGGAGGCCGGACGCTCGACCTCCTGGCCGGGCGCACCGTGGTCAATCTGTTCTTCGAGAATTCGACCCGCACCTCGGCCTCGTTCGAGATCGCCGCCAAGCGCCTCGGCGCCGACGTCAGCTCGCTCCAGGCCCAGGCCAGCTCGGTGGCCAAGGGCGAGACCCTGATCGACACCGCCGCCACCCTGAACGCCATGAAGCCCGACGTGCTGGTGGTGCGCCATTCCGGCTCGGGCGCCGCGGCCCTGCTCAGCCAGAAGGTCGGCTGCGCCGTGGTCAACGCCGGTGACGGCCGCCACGAACACCCAACCCAGGCCCTGCTCGACATGCTGACCATGCGCCGGGCTTTTGGTGATGTCTCCAACCTGACCGTGGCCATCTGCGGTGATGTCGGCCACAGCCGCGTGGCGCGCTCGAACGTCGCCCTGCTCCAGATGATGGGCGCGCGCGTCCGCCTGGTCGGCCCGCCGACCCTGATGCCGTCCGAGGCGCGCCGCTGGGGCTGCGAGGTGCATCACGACATGCGCGAGGGTCTGAGCGGCTGCGACGTGGTGATGATGCTGCGCCTGCAGCTGGAGCGGATGGAGGGCGCGCTGGTCCCGTCCACCCGCGAGTATTTCCGTTTCTGGGGCCTCGATCGCGAGAAGCTGGCCCATGCGGCGCCCGGTGTCCGGGTCATGCACCCGGGTCCGATGAACCGGGGCGTCGAGATCGATTCCGACATCGCGGACGACCCCGACATCTCCCTGATCCAGGATCAGGTCGAGATGGGCGTCGCTGCCCGCATGGCCGTGCTGGCCGCGCTAGTGACGCGCCGCGAGGAGGAGGCCGGCCGATGACCGTCACCCTCTACGCCAACGCCCGCCTGCTGGAACCCGCGACCGACTACGACGGCCCGGGCGGGGTGATCGTCGACAATGGCGTGATCGCCGAGGTCCTGCACGGCTCGCCCAGCCGCGCGGTGGATCAGACCCATGATCTCGGCGGCCTCTGCCTCGCGCCCGGCCTGATCGACATCCGGGTCAAGACCGGCGAGCCGGGCGCCGAGCCCAAGGAGACGCTGAAGTCCGCCGCCCTGTCGGCCGCGGCCGGCGGGGTCACCACCATTGTCGTCCAGCCGGACACCGACCCCGCTATCGACGACCCGGCCATGATCGACTTCATTCAGAGGCGCGGCGCGGCCCTGAACCTCGTCCGCATCCTCGCGGCCGGCGCCGCCACGCGCGGCCTCGACGGCCGCCGCATGGCCGAGATCGGTCTGATGGACGAGGCCGGGGCCCTCTATTTCACCGACGGCGACCGCGTCATCGCCAACAGCCGCACCCTGCAAAGGGTGATGAGCTACTCCACCGTCTTCAACGGCCTGATCGCCCACCGCCCGGCCGATCCATGGCTCTGCGAGGGCGCGGTGGCCACGGGCGGAGAGCTGGCCGGGAGGCTCGGCCTCTCCGGCGCCCCGGCTCTGGCCGAGCGGATGGGGCTTGAGCGTGATCTGGCCCTGGTCGAGCTGACCGGCGCCCGCTTCCTGGTCGATCAGATCTCGACCGAGGGTGCGCTGGAGGCCCTGGCCCGTGGCCGGGCGCGCGGTCTGGAGGTCGCCGCCAGTGTCTCGATCAACCACCTGTGCTTCAACGAGGTGGACATCGGCGATTATCGCACCTTCTTCCGCCTCGACCCGTCGCTCCGCACCGAGGCGGACCGTCAGGCCCTGATCGAGGCGGTGCGCGACGGGCTGATCGACGCCATCACCTCGGCCCACGCCCCCGCCCCGGCCGAGGACAAGCGCCGCCCCTTTGCCGAGGCCGCGCCCGGCGCCGTGGGGCTGGAGACCCTGCTGCCCGCCGCCCTGACCCTGCATCACTCCTCGGGGCTGGAGTTGCTGGAAATCCTCCGCCCCCTGACCCAGGGGCCAGCTGCCCTGCTGGGCCTTGAGGCTGGCGTTCTGGCCGAGGGCGCTCCGGCCGATCTGGTCGTGTTCGATCCGAATGCGCCCGTCGTCATCGACGCCCAGGCTCTGCGCTCGAAATCCAAGAATTCGCCCTTCGACGGCCGCCGCCTGCAAGGCCGGGTCGAGCGCACCATCGTCGGCGGCCGTGAGGTCTTCGCGCGCTAACCATTCACCGCCTCCCCGGCGAAGGCCGGGGTCCAGGAGGGCTTGCGTGAGTTGCTGATGACGTGCCGGCGTGCGCGGGCTTAGTCCTCGGCCCTCACTGGGCAGACGGGCGTTTATTGCGCCGTCCGCGCAGGCTGTGAGCTTCCATCCATCACCGCGATCGCCTCGCGGATATATGCGGCGTGAGCCACCACCCCGATGTCCAGCTGCTCGCCGTCCAGGATCACCGACTGGACCAGCACGCCGGCGACGAAGGGATGATCCGGCGGAACCACGCCCGGACGACGCCGCGCCTGGGCCGTCCAGAACACCGGCCCGCCCGAGTTGCCGGAGAAGACCTTGAAATCCAGCAGGAAGGTCGGGAACGCCTCAATCGGCGTCAAAGGCCACGAGGCCACCCGCCCCACCCTCAGGATCGGAAATCCGGCCCGGTTCGACGACAGGCCGCGTGGAAAGCCCAGCGCCATCAGCTCGTCGCCCGGCCCGACGCCCAGCGTATCCAGGCCGTCCCGCTCGGCCAGCCAGCCCAGCGGGATGGCGGCGCGTGTAAACGCCTCCGGCGCCTCGATCCGCATCACGGCGATGTCCTGGTCCGGATGGCGGGTCCAGCGCGCCACGCCGTCGTCGCGAATGGCCACCTGCTGGGGCTCGAACCGCCACCCGACCGCGCCCTCGCGCGGACTGCGCCAGCCGACCCGCGCCTCGTCATCCGGCATCCGCTCCAGCACATGGGCGGCGGTGACCAGCAGGGTGCGCGGCTGGCCGTCCGGCGTCGGCGCGTCGACCAGGAAGCCTGTCCCGACCGTGCGCGTGCCATCGCCGAGCGGCTGGTCCAGCTGCACCGTGGCGTTGATCAGGCCGACGGTCAGGTCCCAGGCCGGTGCGGCTGCGGCGGGCGATGCCGGGGCCTCGACCACGATTTCGGGCGGCGGCAGGTCTTGGGGCTGAATGAACACTTTGACATTTGACGGCGTCGGCCGCGCGGGCACAAGGTCCGCCGCCACTCCATCGGGGACTTCCATGAACCGCCGCCAGATGCTCGCCGCCTCGACCGCCGCAGCCGCAACCGCCGCCGTGGGCGCCCCCGCCTTTTCCCAGACCCCCGCTTCCCAGTCCTCAACCGGAGCCTCGATGACCGCACCGACCCCGCCCGTCGCCAAGAAGATCCCCGTCATCATCGAACAGCTGGGCCGCACCCGGGTCGATGAGTATCAGTGGATGAAGGACGACAACTGGCAGGCGGTGCTGCGCGACCCGACTCTGATCAAGGCCGACGTCAAGGAGCACCTGACGGCCGAGAACGCCTACCGCGAGGCGATGATGGCCTCGACCCTGCCACTGCAGGACGAGATGTTCCGCGAGATGCGCGGCCGCATCAAGGAGGACGACAGCTCCGTCCCCGCCAAGGACGGGCCGTGGGAATACTACACCCGCTTTGACGCTGGGGCTCAGCATCCCCTGTGGTGCCGCCGCCCCGTCGGTCAGGTCGAGGGCGAACAGGTCCTGCTGAACGGCCCGGCCGAGGCCGAGGGCAAGGCCTATTGGGAAGCCGGCGATGTCGGAAACAGTCCTGACCACACACTGTTCGCCTATGCCGAGGACAGCCAGGGCTCGGAAGTCCACCGCATCCTGGTCAAGGATCTGGAGACCGGCCAGCTGGTGGGTGAGCCGATCGAGTCGGCCAGCGCAAACCTGACCTTCTCGCCCGACAGCCAGTGGATCTTCTGGACCAACCGCGACGACAACGGCCGCCCGGACAAGATCTTCCGCCGCCTCGCGCGAGGCGGCGACATCGCCTTGGTCTATGAGGAGCAGGATGACGGCTTCTTCCAGGGCGTCGGCCGCACCGCCGACGACGCCTTCGTGGTCATCTCCATCGCCAATCAGGAAACGTCCGAAGCCCGCATCATCCCCGCCGCCGACCCGACCGGCACGCCCGTGGTGGTCGAGCCGCGCCATACCGGCCGCCTGTACGACCTCGACCACTGGGGCGACCGCTGGGTGATCCGGACCAACGCCGATGACGCCATCGACTTCAAGATCGTGGAGGCCCCGACCGCGTCTCCCGCCAAGGCGAACTGGACGGACCTGGTCGCCCACACGCCCGGCCGCTTCATTGAGAGCCTGGACCTGACCCGCGATCACATCGCCCGCCAGGAACGCGCCGACGCCAACACCAGGATCGTGGTCCGCGACCGCCAGGGCGCCGAGCACGAAATCGCGGTCGACGAACCCGCCTACGCCCTGACCCTGATGGGCGCCTCGGAGTTCGACACGACCCAGAGCCGTTACGCCTACAATTCGCCGTCCACCCCGACCTCGACCTACGACTATGACCTCGCCGCCCGCGAGCGGACCCTGCGCAAGGTGCAGGAGGTGCCATCCGGCCACGATCCGGCCGCCTATGTGGTCGAGCGGCTGAACGCCCCGGCTTCGGACGGCGAGCTGGTCCCGGTCACCGTGCTGCGCCATCGCGACACGCCCGTGGATGGCTCGGCGCCCGTGCTGCTCTACGGCTACGGCTCTTACGGCATCCCGATGCCGGCCAGCTTCTCGACCAACCGGCTCAGCCTGGTCGATCGCGGCTGGATCTACGCTATCGCCCACATCCGGGGCGGCTCGGACAAGGGCTGGAACTGGTTCCTCTCGGCCCGCCGCTTCACCAAGAAGAACACCTTCACCGACTTCATCGCCGCCGCCGAACACCTGATCGATCGCGACTATGCCTCGGCGGGCAAGATCGTCGCCCAGGGCGGCTCAGCGGGAGGTCTGTTGATGGGCGCCGTGACCAACATGCGGCCCGATCTGTGGGGCGGCGTGATCGGCCAGGTGCCCTTCGTCGACGTGATCAACACCATGTCCGACACCTCCCTGCCGCTGACGCCGCCGGAATGGCCCGAGTGGGGCAATCCGATCGAGGACGCCGAGGCTTACGACTACATGATGAGCTACAGCCCGTACGATCAGGTCACCGCTCAGGCCTATCCGCCGATCCTGGCCACCGGCGGCCTGTCCGACCCGCGCGTCACCTACTGGGAGCCGGAGAAGTGGGTCGCGCGCCTCAGGCCCGCCACCACCTCGGGCAAGCCGGTGCTGTTGAAGATCAACATGGAGGCCGGCCATGGCGGCGCCTCGGGCCGGTTCGACTATCTGAAGGAGGTCGCCCACGACTACGCCTTCGCCGTCTGGGCCATCGACGAAGGCTGGACGCGGGTCTGATCCGCGTCACTGGGCCGGAACTCCCGGTCAAGCTTGACGTTCGTCGCTGCGGGGCCGCCTTGGCTCCGGGAGGACGACCATGCGCGAACCCGACACCGAGACCGTCATCATCCGCGAGCCGACCGACACCGTGGTCGTCGAACGCACCGTGCCTGTTCGCGATCCTGCCAATCCGGCCGTCTGGTTCCTGATCGGCCTGCTGGTGATCGCCATCCTGATCGGCCTGGCCTGGCTGTTCACGCGCGAGGATGACGTCGCCGACGACGCCCTGATCGCCGCCCAGACCGAGGCCGCCATCGCCTCCTCGACCGCCCAGCAGGCGGTGATCGAAGCCAACGCCGCCCGCGCCGACGCCGCCCTGTCCGACGCCCGCGCGCGTCTGGAGGCCTCCAGCGCCGCCGCCGCCCGCGCGGCCGAGGCTGCCGTCACCCCGCCGCCGCCCGCCGTGGTGGAGGTCCAGGCGCCGCCGCCGGTCACCGACACAGGCGGCTCTGCGGTCGTCACGACGACCACGCCTCAGCCCTGAGCCTTTCCGGCCACCGGAGACTTTGATGCCCAGCCCTAGGCCCCTCGCTCTCGCCGCCCTCCTCGCGAGCGGTCTCTTCCTCTCGGCCACAGGCGCAGAGGCTTGCAGCTGCCTCCGGGCCGAGAGCGCCGCCGCGCAGATGGCCGACGCCGAATTGGTCTTCATCGGTCGGGTCGAACGCACCGCCGCGCCCGGTGTCGACGGCATGACAAAGACCCGCTTCGTGGCCCTGCGCACCCTCAAGGGCGAGCATCAGGACAGCCGCACGATCGAACACCACACCGTCAGCGCAACCTGCGGCATGACCTACGAAGCGGATCAGTATGTGATCGTCCTGGCCGGCGCGGAGGGCGGACGGTTGAGCACGAGCCTGTGCCAACAGCCCATGTTCGACTGGAGCGATTACCTGAAGGCCGGCGACGCGCCGCCTCAGCAGACGGCCATGGCGACGTCGCCCATCAACTGCGCGACCGCCCGCGCCTGACGCTCAGACCGCCGCCGGCCCGTACAGCGCCTTCGCCCGTGCTTCGAAACAGCCCATCAGCCGCCCGACCGCGCGGTCGAAATTGGCGTGCAGCATGGCGTCCAGCAGCCGCGTCTTGAAGGCGAAGTCGATCATGAACTCCACGCGGCACCCCTCGGGATGGTCATGGAATTCCCAGCGGTTCTTCAGATGCCTGAACGGACCGCGCAACAGACCGACCTCGACCACATGCCGCGCGCGATCATGCTTCACCCACGTCGAGAACCGCTCCTTCAGAAAGGCGAACCCGACGTGCGCCTCGGCGTCCAACTTGCTGATGTCACCCTCATTCCGGGCGTTCCAGGTCCGCATTGAACTGACCCAGGGCACGAAGTCCGGATAGGCCCCGACGTCGGCCACCAGCTGGGCCAGCTGGTCCGGCCGGTAAGGCAGGACGCGGGTGACGCGATGGACGGCCAAGTGCCTGTCAGCGACCGGTCTGCGCCAGCCGCGCCGCCTTCAGCCGGGCGAAGTCGTCGCCGGCGTGGTGCGAGCTGCGGGTCAACGGCGAGGACGACACCATCAGGAACCCCTTGGCCCGCGCAATGGCGGCATAGGCGTTGAACTCTTCCGGCGTCACGAACCGGTCGATGGCGGCGTGCTTGCGGGTCGGCTGCAGGTACTGGCCGATTGTGATGAAATCGACGCCCGCCGAGCGCATGTCGTCCATCACCTGCATGACCTCTTCCTTGGTCTCGCCCAGACCGACCATGATGCCGGACTTGGTGAACTGGTTGGGGTCGCGCTCCTTGACCTGCTGCAGCAGCCGCAGCGAGTGGAAGTACCGCGCGCCGGGCCGGATCTTCAGATACAGGCGCGGCACGGTCTCCAGATTGTGGTTGAAGACATCCGGTCGCGCGTCGATCATCACCTCGGCCGCGCCATCTTTCCGCAGGAAGTCCGGTGTCAGGATCTCGATCGTGGTCCGGGGCGCCTGGCGACGGATCTCACGCACAACCTCGGCGAAGTGGGTGGCGCCGCCGTCGGCGACGTCATCGCGATCGACCGAGGTGATCACCACGTGGTTCAGGCCCAGCTGCGCTACAGCCAGCCCGACCTTGCCCGGCTCTTCCGGGTCCAAAGGCTGCGGCAGGCCCGTCTTGACGTTACAGAAGGCGCAGGCCCGCGTGCAGGTGTCGCCCATGATCATCAGGGTGGCGTGCTTCTGGCTCCAGCACTCGCCGATGTTGGGACAGGCCGCCTCCTCGCAGACGGTCTTCAGCCCCTTCTCGTGCACGATCGCCTTGGTGGCGTTGTACTGGCCCGACCCCGGCGCCTTGACCCGCAGCCAGTCCGGCTTGCGCAACACCGCCGTCTCGGGCCGATTGGCCTTCTCCGGGTGACGCAGCTGCGACGGCGACGTCTTCAGGGTGTCGATCAGCGTCACCATGGCGGCGGGGGCGTCTCCGAGGGCTCCGGGCGGACCCGCTATGTCGGGGGTTTGCGGACGAATGGCAAGGCCACCGGCGGGATCGCTCGACGGCCGCACCAGACGGGCCTAGCCTGCCGGAATGATCAGCGCCCTCATCCTGTCCGCCGCCCTCGCCCTGCAGCCTCCGACCGAGGCCGCGCCCTCTGCGCCCGTTGCCGCCGTCGCCGAAACCGGCGCCGAGGCCGAGGTCGGGCGGGTGCTGGACCAGCTCCACGCCACGGCGGCCAGCGCCGATGAAGCGGTCTATTTCGACCTTTTCACGCCCAGCGCCCGCTTCATCGGCACCGACGCGACCGAGCGCTGGACCATGACCGAGTTCCGCGCCTTCGCCGAACCCTATTTCCAGCGCGACACGGCCTGGACCTACCGCGCCCGCGAACGGGTCATCGATATCGCGCCGTCCGGCGACGTGGCCTGGTTCGACGAGCGGCTGGACAACGCCAGCTATGGAGAGACGCGCGGCTCGGGTGTGCTGGTTCGGACCGACGACGGCTGGAAGATCGCCCAGTACGTGCTCAGCTTCGCCGTGCCGAACGCGGTCGCCGACGATGTGGTGGCGCGTATTCGTCAGGGCGAGCCCTAGGCCCTGACGGCGCGCTCGACGCTCAGTGCCGGGCCGGACCTCGTCTCCACCCATGCACCGGTCAGTTCGAACACCTCGGACAGGACTTGCGGCCGCAAAGCCTCCATCGACGCGCCGACCGCTGCCATTCGGCCTTTCGCCATCACCGCCACCCGGTCGCCGGCACGAGCGGCCAGCCCCAGGTCGTGCAGGCTGGCCAGCACCGCCGCCCCCGCCTGCGCCCGCTCGCGCAACACCTCCAGCACGAGCAGCTGGGCGTCGGGGTCCAGGTCGGTCAGGGGCTCGTCCAGCACCAGCAGCGGCGCCTCGGTGACCAGCAGACGGGCCAGCATCACCCGCGCCCGCTCCCCGCCCGACATCTCGGCCACGCCCCGGTCCGCCAGATGTCCGGCCTCCAGCCGCTCCAGCCAGCGCCGCGCGCGCGCCACGGCTTCCGAACCGGTCAGGAACGGCGCCCCCAGCGCCGCCACCTCGACCGCCGGCATGTTCCAGGCCAGCCGCCGCTGTTGCGGCAGCCAGGCCGCCCGCCGCGCCCGGTCGCCCGGCGACAGCGAACTCACCGCTTGTCCGCCCAGCCGCGCCTCGCCGCCCGCCAGCGGAATCAGACCCAGCGCCCCCCGCATCAGGCTGGTCTTCCCCGCCCCGTTCGGCCCGGCCAGCACCACCACCTCTCCGGCCGCGACGGTCAGAACGACGCCGTCCAGAACCGTCCGGCGACCCAGCGCAGCCCGCGCCCCGATCAGTTCCAGCGCCGGGCCGCTCACAGCCGCCACTCGCGCGCCGCGCGCCAGGCGATAAGGGCGAACAGCGGCGCCCCGACCAGGGCGCTCAGCACCCCCAGCTTCAGCTCCTGATCCGTCGGCATGGTCCGCGCCAGCACATCGGCCAGGGTCAGCATCAGCCCGCCCGCCAGCGCCGAGGGGATCAGCAGTCGCCCGGGATCGCCCCTCACCGCAGCCCTGACGAGATGCGGCGCCGCCAGGCCGACGAAGCCGATCACTCCCGCCACCGCCGTCGCCGCCCCCGCCGCCAGGGCCGCCGCCAAGACAGCCATCAGCCGCATACGCCGCATCGACAGGCCCGACATCTCGGCCGCCTCCTCGCCCAGGCTCAGCTGCCTCAGGCCCGGCGCCGACGCTCGCGCCAGCAGCACGACCACAACCACCACGGGCGCCACCCAGGCGGCGTCTATCCACGACCGGTTCTGCACCGACCCCATCAGCCAGTTCATCACCTCGGCCGCCGCGATCGGGCTAGGCGAAAGATTGAACACCAGCGCCGTCAGGGCGCCCGCGAAGGCCGACAGCGCCACCCCGAACAGGATCAGGGTCTCCGGCGACCGCGTCCGCGCCGCCACGGCGACCAGGGCGCCGCCCGCCAGCCCCGCGCCGGCCAGGGCGGCCAGCTCGATCACGCCCGGCGCCGCGCCCGCGCCCAGGATCAGGGCCAGCGCGCCGCCCAGGGCCGCCGAGGCCGAGACTCCCAGCACCCCCGGATCGGCCAGCGGGTTGCGCAACAGCCCCTGCAGCACCGCCCCCGACACGGCCAGCGCCGCCCCGACCAGAAAGGCGCACACCGACCTCGGCGCCCGCACCTGCCACAGCACCTCGGCCGGCGCCGAGCCCGGCTGTCCGAACGCCTCGGCCCAGTCGCGCCCGGTGAACACCGTCTCGCCGATGGCGACACCCAGCGCCAGCGCCGCCACGGCCCCCAGCATTAGGCAGAGCTCCAGCCGGCTCATTCTCCCACCTCCGCCAGACGTCGCGCCGCACTCGCCGCGAACCAGGCCGGGCAGCTGAGCTCAGAGGCGGGCAGGCTGATCCTCGGCCGCTCCGCCATGCGCCGCGCCAGCGCAGGATGCCGCCCCGGCCCGCGCCGGTCGCGTCGCACATCGTCGAAGAAACCCAGCACGAACCGCGCCGGCGGCTGCATCACCAGCCGCTCGATCGACACCGGCCCAAAGCCCGGCGCCGGCGCGGCGTTGCGCAGGCCCGCCGCCGTCAGCATCGCGTCGATCAGTGTCCCAGCCCCCGCCGTGAACCCGCCCGCCGTCAGATACAGCGCCGACCGCGTCCGAAGCCCTGTCCCCGCCGCCGCCAAATCCGTATCCATCTCCGCCACCAGCGGATCGGCCGCCTCCGGCCGGCCCAGGCCTTTGGCCACCGCCTGCACATTGGCCCGCACGCCGTGGAAGTCCGTGGCGTCGGGGATGGTCACCACCGGCAGGCCGCGCCGCTCCAGGCCGCGCAGCAGCGCCGGATCGCCGCCCCAGTAGCGCACCACCACATCCGGACGCGCCATCACCACCGCCTCCAGCCCCGGCCGCGCCAGACGATGCCCGGCCGCCGCCTCGCGCATATAGGAGTCTGCGTCATCGGCGCGCGGCGACAGGGTCAGGCGGTCGCCCTCCTCGCGCATGGCCAGTACGAACTGGTCGGCACACTGATCCAGCGACAGGATCGACAGGGGCCGCGCTTCTGCCACACCGGCGCTCAGCACCAGCGTAGCCAATCCGGCTGCTGCCGACCTCAGCGCAGCAGCCGGGCGAGCAGAGCGTCTGTGGTCAATCGGCACAGCGTTTCCGCCTCCGCCCAGGCCAGATAGGGCTTGGTGATCCGCAGCGACACCACGCCGTGCACCGACGCCCACAGCGCCTGTGCCGCCACCTCGACCGGCGCGGTCAGCCGACCCTCGGCGTCCAGCTGCTCCACCGGCGCCAGAAACTGGCGATACAGGTCCGCGCCCATGGCCTGGGCGGCGTCCTCCGCTCCCTCCTTCGCCTCGCTGGGGCGGGTCATGTAGATCAGGCTGTAGGCGTTGGAATGCTGCAGGGCGAACCGCGCATAGTCCGCCGTCATCGCTCTCAGCTTTTCCTCCGGACTGGCGCTTGAGGCCGCGATCCGCCGGCTGTGGTCCAGCAACATCTCGAACGCCTCGCGGCATATCTCCGCCAGGATCGCCCGCTTGTCCGGAAAATGCATGTAGAGGGCCGTGGACGACAGCCCGACCTCGTCGGCGATCTTGCGGATCGTCGCGCCTTCATAGCCGTGCTCGACGAAGATGCGGCCGGCGGCCTCCAGGATTTCGCCCCGGCGGGCGTGGCCCTCGCCCTTGGGCTTTCTCGACGACCGGATCGCGGCGGCGGCAGGCGGCAAGGCCATCATCCCGTTACGCGGTCCCATACCCGGGACCGGGCGGCCTGCTTAGCCGCATTTGCGCGCGGAGGCCAAGCTGGGCATTGTCGTAAAGCGGCGTTCTCGGGGAGGGGCAATGCCAGATCAGGCGAGCGACAGGCGACCGGTGCACGGGCCTCCGCGCCGCGAAAGCGCGCAGAAGGCCGGTCTGACGCGCGGCCAGCTCACCGCGCTGATCGTCGGCCTCGCCGTCATCGTCGCCGTCGCCCTGACCTTCCCCGCGCGGGTCTGGACGGGTTTGGTCTATTTCACCTGGGCCGTCTTTCTGATCATCGCGACCTGGCGCCTCCTGGTGATCCTGACACCGCGCGGCGCGGCCCCGGTCGCCCGCCTCGATGTGCTGCCGCGCTACACCGTCGTCGCCGCCCTCTATGATGAGGCGGCCATGCTGCCCCAGCTTGTCGAGCGGTTGTCCCGCCTCGATTATCCGTCCACCAGGCTGCAGGGGCTGATCGTGCTCGAGGCGGACGACCAGGCGACGCTCTCCGCCGCGCGATCGCTTCCCCTGCCGACATGGATGGCGATCCTCGTGGTGCCCGCCGACACGCCCGGCCCGCGCACCAAGCCGCGCGCGCTGAACCACGCGCTCAACCACGCCACGGGCGACCTGGTCACCGTCTACGACGCCGAGGACGATCCTCATCCGGCGCAACTGCGTGAGGCCGCCGCCCGCTTCCAGCGGCCTGGTCACGACATCGCCTGCTTCCAGGCCCCGCTGCGCATTCGCGTCGCGCCCGGCCGTGACGGCTTCCTGGAGCGCCAGTTCGCGGCCGAATACGCCAGCCTGTTCGAGGTCACCCTGCCGGCCATGGCGCGTCTCGGCCTGCCCTTCCCGCTCGGCGGCACCAGCAATCACTTCCGCGCCGACATTCTGCGCCAGGTCGGCGGTTGGGATCCCTGGAACGTCACCGAGGATGCCGACCTCGGCTACCGTCTGTGGAAGCGCGGCTGGCGGCTCGGCGTCCTGACTCGCGCGACGTGGGAGAGCCCCCCGACCGACCTCGACCAGTGGCTGCCCCAGCGCACCCGCTGGCTGAAGGGCTATATGCAGACCTGGGGCGTCCATATGCGCGCGCCGTGGCGCCTGGGCCTGCGCGGCTTCTGGTCGCTTCAGATCACCACAGGGGTCGCCATCCTGTCGGCCGCCGTCCACGCCCTGACCGCAGCCTGGATGATCATGCTGGGCATGACGGCGGCGACCAAGGGCCTGTCGCCCGCCACCCCGCCGATCGCCGTCCTGGTCCTGGCCGCAGGCGTTCTGGCCGCGTGGCTGACCTGCTGGTTGGGTCTCAGACGCGCCGGCGGTCGGTATCGCCTGATCGACGCCGTGTCGGCCCCGACTTACTGGTCCCTGACGACCGTCGCCCTTTTTCAGGCCGCCTGGCGCCTGGTCACCCAACCCTACGCCTGGGACAAGACCCCGCACGAACCTGATGAGGCGACCGTCCCGGCCTCTGGACGCGAGGCGGCCTGACCCCTTACAGCCAGCCCGATGATCAGCCCCGCTATAGCCGCCAACGCCGAGACGGTGCGCACCCGCGCCTGGGCCGACTACGCCCTCCTCGACAGCGGCGACGGCGGGAAGCTCGAGCGCTATGGCCGCTTCACCGTGGTCCGGCCCGAGCCGCAGTGCTTCTGGTCCCCCGCCCGTCCCGAACTCTGGGCCAACCCCGACGCCGTCTTCGACCCCACCGACGAGGACGAGGCCGGCCGCTGGCGCTTCGGCGGCGCCGCGCTGGACCGTTTCGACCTGGGCTGGGGCGCGGCCCGTTTCGCCGGCCGCTTCACCCCCTTTCGCCATCTCGCCTTCTTCCCGGAGCAAGCGGGAAACTGGGAATGGCTGGACGCCCGCCTGCGCGGCCTGCGCTCAAGCAGCCCGAAGGGCGGTAGCGCACCAAGATTCCTGAACCTGTTCGGTTACACGGGCGTCGCCAGCCTCGTCGCCGCCGCCGCCGGGGCCGAGGTCACCCACGTCGACGCCTCCAAGAAGTCTGTCGCCTACGCCCGCGAGAACGCCGCCCTGTCCGGCCTTGAGGACGCGCCCGTCCGCTGGATCGTCGAGGACGCCCGCAAATACGTCGCCCGTGAGGTCCGGCGCGGCTCCAAATACCAGGGCATCATCCTCGACCCGCCCAAATACGGGCGCGGCCCGACCGGCGAGGTCTGGCGGCTGTTCGAAGACCTGCCCGGCCTGCTGACCGACTGCGCCGCCCTGCTGGCCGACGACGCCGACTTCCTTTTGGTCAACGGCTATGCCGCGCGGGTGTCGGGCCTGTCCCTCGCCCACATGACCCGCCAGGCGCTGGCCGGCCGCTCCGGCGTTATCGACTGGGGCGAGCTGGCCCTGGTCGAGGACAGCGAGCGCGCCGCCGAGATCGGCCTCAGCTTCTTCGCCCGCTGGCGCGCCCGATGAGCGAACGCCTGATCACCAGCCTGACCAACGACACGGTCAAGGCCGTCCGCGCCCTGCATATGCGCAAGGAGCGCGAGCAGTCCGGCCGCTTCCTGGCCGAAGGTCTCAAGTTCATCGGCGAGGCGCTGGACCAGGGCCGCGCCCCTCGCCTGCTGCTGGTCGGCCAGGACGCCCGCCCGCACCCCCTGCTCGACCGCGCCCGCTCCGAGACTCTCAAGGCCGGCGGCGAGGTGGTCGCCGTCACCCACCCGATCCTCGCCAAGATTTCCCGCAAGGAGAACCCACAGACCGTGCTGGGCGTGTTCGATCAGGCCTACACGGACCTGGACGCCATCGACCCGACCACCGCGCCCGCCTGGGTGGCGCTGGAGCAAGTGCGCGATCCGGGCAATCTCGGCACCATCATCCGCACCGCCGACGCGGCCGGCGCCGGCGGAGTCATTCTGATCGGCGATTGCTGCGACCCCTTCTCCACCGAGGCGGTGCGCGCCACCATGGGCTCGGTCTTCGCCGTCCAGATCGCCCGCGCTTCAGTCGAGGACTTCCTGATCTGGCGCGCGCGCTGGCCCGGCAGCGTCATCGGCACCCGGCTGGACGCCACCCACGGCTATCGCGACGCGCCTGTCCGCGCCCCGGCGCTTATTCTGATGGGCAATGAACAGGCCGGCCTCACAGACCGCCTCGCCGCCGCCTGCGACCTCAACGTCAAGATCCCCATGCGCGGCCGCGCCGACAGCCTCAACCTCGCCATCGCCACCGGCGTCATGCTTTATGCTGTGACAGAGAAGAGCTGATGGCGACCCACACGGCCACGATCTCATGGAGCGCGGGCGCCGCGGACTTCGCCTCGGGCCGCTACAGCCGTGCCCACGTCTGGCGCTTCGACGGCGGCGTCGAGGTCGCGGCCTCGTCCAGCCCCTCGGTCGTGCCCCTGCCCCTTTCTGTCGAGGCGGCCGTCGATCCCGAGGAGGCCTTCGTCGCCGCCCTGTCCAGCTGCCACATGCTATGGTTTCTGTCCCTGGCCGCGGAGGCTGGCTGGGTCGTGACCGGCTACGAGGATCGCGCCGAGGGTCGGATGGGCCGAAACCCCGAGGGGCGGCTGGCTATGCTGGAGGTCGTGCTGGCGCCCGACCTTCGCTTCCATGGCGCAAGCCCAAGCGCCGCGGAGATCGACGCTCTCCACCACGCCGCGCACGACCGATGCTTTCTGGCCAATTCGGTGACGACCGAGGTGCGGGTCGCAGCTCTGGCGTAAGCGCTCGCGCGTCGCCTTATCCGGCCGGCAGCAACCGGACGGAGTTCAGGGTCGCCTGTGTGGCGTCGTCCAGACCGTAGAGACCGTCGGTGGTCGCCACGACGGCGCGGCCGCCGTCACCGATGACCGCCCAAAGGCACTCGCCCCCGGCCGCGTGGAACCCATTCTCGCCTTCGATGCCGCAGGTCACGACGGCCTTCATGCCCTGATAGTCGCCGGACCGGAATCGCTCGACCGCCACGGGCTCGAACCGTCCGTAGGTGGTCATCCAGCGTCCTTGGGCGTCGGGCTCGAAGCCTGCCTCCTCCCGCGCCACGGTCTCCAGATCGCCATCGACCACGAGCAGGCGCAGCAGGGGGACCGTCTCGCCCTCGATGAGCTCGACCAGTTCGACGCAGGGGCGAGGCTGTTCGCCTTCAAACACCTCGCAGGCCCGGACCTGGCGATCCGCCGCATGGTCGAACGCGATCCCCACCGCCGGGTCGGAATAGGTCGCCAGCGTCGGGTCGGAAGGGTTGGCCGGCTGGACCGTCGCGGCGGCTTCCCCCTGGGCCGGCTGGCAAGCGCCCAGCGCCATGACGGCCAGCGCCGCGGCGAAAATGGTTGGTCTCATGGCCCCGCCCCCGTTCCTTGATCGCGATGACCTTGGCCTCCTACCGCTAGCCAAGGCAACCATCGGTCGCCGAATGAGGGGCGGGAACGCGCGATCACGTCCCTTCGGCCGTATCCTCGACCTCGGGGGCGTCGGCGTCGTCAACCAGCTTGAGCGACATCACGCACCGCACGCCGTCGGGCTCCAGATCGATCCGCGCCCGTCCGCCCGCCTGGTCGGCGAAGGTCTGGCGGATCATTCGCGTGCCGAACCCGGCTTTACCGGCCTTGCCCACCTGAGGCCCCCCGCTCTCGCGCCACAACAGGGTGAGAAAGCGCTCGCCGCCGGCATTGTGCGCCAGGTTCCAGCTCAGGGAGACGCGACCTTCGCTGACGCTCAGGGCGCCGTATTTGATGGCGTTGGTGGTCAGTTCGTGAAGCGTCAGGGCCAAGGCCACCGCCTGGGATGGATGTAGCAGCACCGGGGGGCCGTCGAACGCGAACGGCGACGGATCGCGCTGATGCGGGCCGGCCATCTCGTGAATGAGCGTCTCGAGATCGGCGCCCGCCCACGTCTGAGCGACCAGGACGTCGTGCGCGCGGGACAAGGCCATGATTCGTCCCGACAGATCTTGGCGCAGCGCGTCGCCGATGCTCGCGGAGCGGAGTGTCTGTTCGACCACGGACTGCACGGTCGCCAGGGTGTTCTTCACGCGATGGTTCAGCTCGTTCAGCAGCAGAACGCGCTGCTCCTCGGCGCGCTTGGCCGGGGTCTCGTCGCGGAAGATCTTGACCAGCACATCCTCGACCCCATCCAGTCGCAGCGTCATGCCGTTGGCCCAAAACCGACGACCGTCCTTACGCTGGTGCCAGCGGCTGTCTTCGGCTCTTCCCTTGAGCAGAGCTCTCTCGATCTCACGCTCCGCCGCGCCGTCCGCCTGGTCCGCCTCGCTGAACAGGAAGCGGAGATGGCGCCCACAGGCGTCACTCGGACCAAAGCCGGTGACGGCCTCGGCATCGCCGAGCCAGTGCTGGACGACGCCACTGCCGTTCATCACGACGATGGCGTAGGCGCGCACATTGTTGACGATCGCGGCGGCGAGTTGAGCGTCACTGGCGAACGGCATTGGGCGACCTGAGTTCGAAGGGCTGAAAGCGTTTCCTACGCGTCCGACGATGCCCTGTCTCATTCCGATTAAGCGAAGAGAGGACGGCCGGTGCGTTTCAGCGCGATCGCGCCTTCGTCCGGTTGGTCGGCGGCGCATTGGCCGGGTCTTCCGGCCAGGGGTGTTTCGGATAGCGGCCCCGCATATCGGCTCGCACCGCCGCCCACGATCCCGTCCAGAAGCCCGGCAGATCCTTCGTCACCTGCACCGGGCGCCGCGCCGGCGACAGCAGGGCCAGCGTCAGCGGCGTGGCGTCCGGCCCCACCGTGGGATGCGCCTTCAGCCCGAACAACTCCTGCACCCGCACCTCGACCCGAGGTCCGCCCTCCGCGCCGTAGTCGATGGCGGCGGTGGTCCCCAGCGGCGTTTCAAAGCGCTCCGGCGCCTCCGCCTCCAGCCGCCGCTGCCGGTCCCATGGGATCAGCCCGATCAGGGCGTCGGCCAGCCGATCGCGCGTCGACGCCAGGCTCTCGACCTGCCCCAGCACAGGCTCCAGCCACTCCGCCCGCGCCGCCCACAGCCCCGCGTCCGACACATCGGGCCATCCCGCGTCCCGCTCGCGCAGAAAGGCCAGCCGCGCGCGGATCGACAGCGCCCGCTCGCTCCAGGGCAGCGCCGACAGGCCGCCGCGCGCCACCTCCCCCAGCAAAGCCGCCGTCAGGGTCACCCGGTCCGGCGCGCCCAGCACCGTCTCGCCCAGCACGACGGCCCCCAGCCGCTCGATCCGCCTCACTACGCGTCGCCCGGACGGCTCGACCACCAACCGGTCGTCCAGGGTGATGGCCTCCGCGAACATCGCCCGTACCGTCGCTTCGTCCAGAGCCGCCGCCAGTCGAATCCGGTCGCGCGCCTCGCGTCCGCCGCCCAATTCCCCCACCGCCAGCCACGGCGCCCGCGCCAGCGCCTCGGTCGGCTCGAGGAATACGCCGCGCCCCGAGGCCAGCAGGAACTCCCCCGGCCGGCCCCGCGCCCTGCCTATCCGCTCCGGGAAGGCCAGACCCAGCAGTATGCCGGGCTCCAGCCGCTCGCCCTTCGCCCCACCGGCGGTTCGCGACCAGCGATCCGCCAGCGCGCGGGCCTCCTTCGCCCGTCCCCCGTCGTCCCGGCCCAGCCGACGCAGCCGCTCGCCCAGATCGACATCGTCGCCGCCCAGCCCCGGCTCGCTCAGGATCGCCGCCGCCCGCGCCGCCGTCGCCGTGTCGCCGCGATCCGCCGCCGTCGCCAGCATGTGCGCCAGTCGGGGTGACAGCGGCAGCTCGGCCATCCGCCGTCCATGCGCCGTCAGCGCGCCCTCCCCGTCCAAGGCGCCCAAACGCCCGAGCACCGCCCGCGCCTCCGCGAACGCGCCGCCCGGCGGCATATCCAGCAGAGCCAGTCCATCGGCGTCCTTCCGCCCCCACCGCGCCAGATCCAGTGCGAACCCGGTCAGGTCCGCCTCGGCGATCTCGGGCGGCAGGCTGGGGGCCAGGCCCCGCGTCTCCGCCTCCGGCCACAGCCGGTAACAGACCCCCGGCTCGGTCCGTCCCGCCCGCCCCCGCCTCTGGTCAGCCGAGGCGCGGCTGACCCTCACCGTGGCCAATCGGGTCAGGCCGCTGGACGGATCGAACCGGGGCACGCGCGACAGACCCGAATCGATCACCACCCGCACGCCCTGAATGGTCAGACTGGTTTCGGCGATGGCGCTGGCCAGCACCACCTTGCGGACGCCCGGCGGCGCGGGCTCCACCGCCCGATCCTGCTCGCCCCGATCCAGTCCACCATACAGTGGCGCCACCACCAGCCGCTCGCCTTCCAGCCCCGCCAGCCGCTCCGCCACCCGTCGTATCTCGCCCTGCCCCGGCAGGAAGACCAGGATCGAGCCCGTCTCCTCCCGGATGGCCTGCCGCACCGCCCGCGCCGTGGCGTCCTCGATCCGCTCCCCGACGCCCGGCTCCAGATGCCGCGTCTCGATCGGAAACATCCGCCCCTCGGAGGCGATCACCGGCGCATCCCCGAGCAATCGCGACACCGCCGTCGTATCCAGCGTCGCCGACATCACCAGCAGCCTGAGATCATCCCTCAGCAGCCCCTGCGCCTCGCGCGCCAGCGCCAGGCCCAGGTCGGCGTCCAGGCTGCGCTCGTGGAATTCATCGAAGAGAACAGCGCCGACGCCTTCCAGGCCCGGATCGTCGAGGATCAGACGGGTGAACACCCCCTCGGTCACCACCTCGATTCGCGTCGTCGGCCCGACCCGCGTTTCCCCCCGACTGCGCACCCCCACCGTCTGGCCGACCGCCTCGCCCAGGGTCTGGGCCATGCGCCGCGCCGCCGCCCGGGCCGCCAGCCGCCGTGGCTCCAGCACCAGGATTCGCCCGTTCAGCCACGGCTGATCCAGCAGCGCCAGAGGGACGACCGTGGTCTTGCCCGCCCCCGGCGGTGCGGCCAGCACCGCGACATTCGACCGCGCCAGAGCCGCCGCCAGCGCCGGCAGCGCCTCGTGGATCGGCAGGGTTTCGGCGGCGGCCATGCCACGCCCTAGCCGTCCCGGCGCCGGCTCGCCAGCCTCACGCTTGCGCCAACGGGGCGAAACCGCGTTGCCACAGTCCCGTCACATCGCTAGCGTCCGCGCCAACAGCAACCGCTGAAACAGTCGGAGGGGACTACATGTGGCGCGTTAAGCCGCTCGACGCCATCCTGGCCACGGCCCAGAAAAATTCACTGACGCGGACCCTGGGTCCGGTCCAGCTGACGCTCCTGGGCGTCGGCGCCATCATTGGTACGGGCATCTTCGTCCTGACCTCCGAGGCCGCCCAGAAGGCCGGCCCGGGCATGATGTGGAGCTTCGTCATCGCCGCGGCCGTCTGCGCCGTCGCCGCGCTCTGCTACTCGGAGCTGGCCTCGATGGTGCCGGTATCGGGTTCGGCCTACACCTATACCTACGCCGTTATGGGCGAGCTTCTGGCCTGGACCGTGGGCTGGGCCCTGATCCTGGAGTACGCGGTGGCCGCCTCCGCCGTGTCGGTGGGCTGGTCCGGCTACTTCATCGGGTTGTTAGGCAGTTGGGGTATAGAGTTGCCCCTTGCGCTCTCGGCCGGCCCCTACGCTGGCGGCATCGTCAACCTTCCGGCTCTCAGCATCGCTTTGCTGATCACCCTGTTGCTGATGATCGGCACCACCGAGTCGGCGCGGGTCAACGCCATCCTGGTGGCCATCAAGGTCACCGCCCTGACCACCTTTATCGTGCTGACCCTTCCGGCCATCCAGGGGGCCAACTTCGAGCCGTTCGCTCCCAAGGGGTGGTTCGACACCACGGGCCAAGGCCTGGGCATCGTCGGTGCGGCGGCCACCATCTTCTTCGCCTATGTCGGCTTTGACGCCGTCTCGACGGCGGCGGAAGAGACCAAGGATCCGCAGCGCAACGTGCCGATCGGCCTGATCGGTTCGCTTGGTATCTGCACCATCTTCTACCTGCTGGTCGCAGCCGGCGCGATCGGCGCCATGGGCGCCCAGCCCGTGGCCGGACCGAACGGCGAGATCCTCGCCGCCGGCAGTTCCGGCCTCGCCGCCCAGTGCCAGAGCCTGATGGCCGCTGGATCCGAGCCTCTCGTCTGTTCGCGTGAGGCCCTGGCCCACGTGCTGCGCGAAGTGGGTTACGAGCGGATCGGCGACCTGATCGGCATCGCGGCGTTCCTCGCCCTGCCCTCGGTCATCCTGATCATGCTGTTCGGCCAGACCCGCATCTTCTTCGTGATGGCGCGCGACGGCCTGCTGCCGGGCTTCCTGGCCAAGATCCACCCCAAGTGGAAGACGCCGCACATCGTCACCATGATCACCGGCGTGGCCGTGGCCTTCTTCGCCGCCTTCCTGCCGGTCGGACAGTTGGCCGACATCGCCAACTCCGGCACCCTGTTCGCCTTCTTCATGGTGGCGATCGCGGTGCTGATCCTGCGCAAGAAGGATCCGACCCGTCACCGTCCGTTCAAGACGCCGGCGGTGTGGATCGTCGCGCCGCTGGCGATCATCGGCACGGTCGGGCTGTTCTTCAACCTGCCCACCGACGCCAAGCTGGTGCTGCCCATCTGGGGTGCGCTCGGCCTGGTCGTCTACTTCCTGTACGGCTACCGCAAGAGCCACGTCGGCCAAGGCATCATCGACGTCCACGAGGACGATCCCGACGCCCCGCCGCCGCCGGTTCCGCCCATGCCGCGCTAAGCGGAGGGCGACGCCCGAAACGAGAGAAGCCCGGGGTTTCGGCCCCGGGCTTTTCCTTTGCTTGGTGCGGATGAGAGGACTCGAACCTCCACGCCTCGCGGCGCTGGAACCTAAATCCAGTGCGTCTACCAGTTCCGCCACATCCGCGATCAGGCAGGGCGTGCCTCTAGGCTGTCCCGCCCGTTGTCGCAACTGGCAAGGGGTCAGGCCATGCGGTTGAAGGTCACCGCGCGCCCGTCCACCGCCTCCGCGCGACCGCCGGCGCCGTAACCGGCGCTGCGATGGCGCACTTCGGCGACCTCGGCGGCGATGGCCCTGACGATCCCCTCGCTGACCGTCCGCGCCGCCTCCACCGCTCGCGCGTGGCGGGTCAGAATGGCCTCGAAGGCGCGCGTCGCCGTAGCCAGCGCCGAACGGTCGCGGTCGGGAACCTCGGCCAACAGCGCGCGATCCGCCTTCATTCGAGCCGATTCGCGCCGGTACAGATTGGCCATCTCTTGGGTCTCGGCCACGGTGGCGGCCACGTCCTGGGGTCGTCGGGCCTCGAAAGCCGCCAGTTCGGCGGTTAGCCGCTCGGTAAGCCGCTCGGTGAGCGTCGTCATCTGGCGGGCGCGTTCCTGCATATCGGCGACAGTCATGCGGCGATCGCCAGTCTCGGCGCCTCTGGTTTCAGGGGAATGGCGGTTGCGGCCTCGGGCTCGGTCGGAACGACGTCGCCCGGCTCAGCGGGCAGCGGCGCCTGGGCCTCTTCCTGCATCTTCAGCATCTCGCTGAGCACCTGGTCGGCCAGGCCGATGCCGCCGGCGCGTGCCGTCTGCTTGCCCATCTCGTCGATCATGAACGACCGCCACATCGACTCGCCCTCCCCGCCGCCGAACGGACCGTCGGTCGACAGACCCTCGAACATCGGCCGCATCATCATGGCCAGGAAGCCGGCTTCGAACTCCTCGGCGACCTTGCGCATCTGGTCCGGCGTCGCCGCCTGGCCGAGCACGGGCGTAGCTCTGAGGAAGTCGGCGGACGGCGCGAGCGGGCTCATCACATCACCTCGATGTCGGCCTGCAGCGCGCCGGCCGCCTTGATGGCCTGCAGGATGCTGATCATGTCGCGCGGGCTGACCCCCAGGGCGTTCAGGCCGTTGACCAGGGTCGACAGCGAGGTCGAGCCCTCGACGATGCGGATCTCGCGGCCCAGCTCCTCCTCGATCGCCACGTCGGTCTGGGGCAGGACCACGGTCTCGCCCTCTGAGAACGGCGCGGGCTGGCTGGCGAAGGGGTTCTCCTGGACCGAGACGGTCAGATTGCCCTGGGCCACCGCTACGGTGGACACGCGCACCGCCTCGCCCATGACGATCACGCCGTTGACCTCGTCGATGATCACCTTGGCCGGGGTGTCGACCTGCACCGTCAGGTTCTCCACCTGGGTCAGGAAGCCCGGCACGCCCAGGTGCGGCGGCGGCCTCAGCGTCACCACCGAACCATTGTCGGCATAGGCCGTGCCCGGATAGGCCTGGTTCACCGCCTGAGCGACGCGCTGGGCCGTAGTGAAGTCGGGATTGCGCAGGGTCAGCCGCACCTGATCCATCGAGGCCATGGAGAAGCCGGTGTCCTGCTCGACGATGGCGCCGGCGGCGATCCGCCCGGCGGTCGGCACGCCGCGCGTCACCGACGAGCCCGAGGCTCCCGACGCCGACACCGATCCCGTCTGAACCGACCCTTGCGCGATCGCATAGATCTCGCCACCCGCGCCGCGCAGTTCGGTGACGATCAACTGGCCGCCCAGCAGACTCTTGGCGTCCCCCATGGACGACACGTTCACATCGATACGCGAGCCCGGCGTGGCGAAGGCCGGCAGTTCGGCCGTCACCATCACCGCCGCCAGGTTCTTGGTGTTGGCGTTGGCGTCCCGGATGTTGAAGCCCAGCTTCTCCGTCATGGCGTCGAGATACTGGCGCGTGAACGGCGAGTTCCTGAGCGAGTCGCCCGTGCCGTTCAGCCCGACCACCACGCCGTAGCCGATCAGCTGGTTGGTGCGGACGCCCTCGATGGCCACGATGTCCTTGATCCGCGACTGCGCCTCGGCTGCCCCCGGCAAGCCGATCAGGGCGGCGCCCGCCATCAGCAGGGCGGCGAGGGGACGAAGGTGGGTGACGGACATGGCGAACTCGCAGAAAACCGGTCCCACCCCGCAGTGCCAATCCCATGCCACGTCGTTAAGCACGAATTGTCGTTTGATTTCAGCACCCGCCCTGCCAACACGCGGCGCCTCCCGGCAGGATTTGCCCGCCCCATTAACCAAACGGTGACGGCTCACCAACCACAGTGCGGCATGGCTCAAACCCAGCGGACGAGACGTCGATGAAGGTCACCGGTCCCGGCGGTCCGATGATGCCCGCCGCCTCGCGCCCCGCGCGGGCTGCGGGCGGCTTCTCCGTGCCGTCCGGCTCCACCAGCGCCACGGGCCCTGCCGCCGCCGCGGGCGCCGCCGGAGGCGTCGCCGGCCTGTCGGGCCTCATGGCGCTTCAGGGCGTGGACGACCCGCTGGAACGTCGCCGCCGCAACATCCGCCGCGGCTCGGGCCTGCTGGACCGCCTGGACGAGTTGAAGCTGGCCCTGCTCTCCGGCGCCGACGGCCAGACCGCGCTTCAGGGCCTGTCCCGCGCCGCCGCCGAGGCCCGCGCCGAGGACGACACCCCCGGCCTCACCGCCCTCCTCGACCAGATCGACCTGCGCGCCGCCGTTGAACTCGCCAAGGCCCAGCGCCGCGCGGCCTGATCGGCCACAATGTTCTCACATTGTTCTTGCTGAAATGCGGGACTCGCTCCCCATATAGCGCTGTCGGCCCGGACCCTCCCCGGCCCTCCCGCGTTCCCGGACAGCATGACCGAAAAGCACAACTTCATCCGCGTTCGCGGCGCCCGCGAGCACAATCTCAAGGGCGTGGACGTCGACATCCCGCGCGAGAAGCTGGTGGTCATGACCGGCCTGTCGGGCTCGGGCAAAAGCTCCCTGGCCTTCGACACCATCTACGCCGAGGGCCAGCGCCGCTATGTCGAAAGCCTGTCGGCCTATGCGCGTCAGTTCCTGGAGCTGATGGGCAAGCCGGACGTGGACCTGATCGAGGGTCTGTCGCCGGCCATCTCGATCGAACAGAAGACCACGTCCAAGAACCCGCGCTCGACCGTCGGCACGGTCACCGAGATCCACGACTACATGCGCCTGCTGTGGGCGCGGGTGGGCGTCCCCTACTCCCCCGCCACCGGCCTGCCGATCGAGAGCCAGACCGTCAGCCAGATGGTCGACAAGCTGACCGCCCTGCCCGACGGCGAGCGGATCCTGCTGCTGGCGCCCGTCGTGCGCGGGCGGAAAGGCGAATACCGCAAGGAAATCGCCGAGTGGCAGCGCGCGGGGTTTCAGCGCCTCAAGATCGACGGTGAGTTCTACGCCATCGAGGACGCGCCGACCCTCGACAAGAAGTTCAAGCACGACATCGACATCGTGGTGGACCGGATCGTCACCAAGCCTGATCAGGAGGGCCGCTACGCCGACAGCCTGCAGACGGCCCTGGGTCTGGCCGACGGCATCGCCGTGGCCGAATGGGCCAATGCCGAAGAGGGCCAGCAGCCGCGCCGCATCACCTTCTCCGAGCGCTTCGCCTGTCCGGTCTCGGGCTTCACCATCTCGGAGATCGAGCCCCGGCTGTTCTCGTTCAACAACCCCTTCGGCGCCTGCCCCGTCTGTGACGGTCTGGGGGTCAAGCTGGCCTTCGACGCCGATCTGGTGGTGCCCGATCGCGACAAGACCCTGCACAAGGGCGCCGTCGCCCCGTGGTCGCGCGGCCCCTCGCCGCTCTACACCCAGACCCTGCAGTCGCTCAGCCGCCACTACGGCTTCTCGATGGACAAGCCCTGGCGCGATCTGCCGGACAAGGCGCGCGAGGTGATCCTGCACGGGTCCAGGGGCGAAAAGATCAAGTTCACCTATGACGACAACGCCCGCAAATACGAAACCTCCAAGGCCTTCGAGGGCGTGCTGCCGAACCTGGAGCGCCGCTGGCGCGAGACGGATTCCGCCTGGGTTCGCGAGGAGTTGGGCCGGTTCCAATCCGAAACCCCGTGCGAGGCCTGTGGCGGCAAGCGGCTGAAACCCGAGGCCCTGGCGGTCAAGATCGACGGCGCCGACATCGCCGAGATCAGCTGGCTGTCCATCTCCAAGGCCCATCTGTGGTTCTCGACCCTGGAGGAGCGGCTGACCGACAAACAGGTCGAGATCGCCCGGCGCATCCTCAAGGAGATCAACGACCGGCTCAGCTTCCTCAACAATGTGGGGCTGGACTACCTGAACCTGTCCCGATCCTCCGGCACCCTGTCCGGCGGCGAGAGCCAGCGCATCCGCCTGGCCAGTCAGATCGGCTCGGGTCTGACGGGCGTGCTGTACGTGCTGGATGAGCCGTCGATTGGCCTGCACCAGCGCGACAATAGCCGCCTGCTTGACAGCCTGCGCGGCCTGCGCGACCTCGGCAATTCGGTGCTGGTGGTCGAGCATGACGAGGAGGCCATCGTCACCGCCGACCACGTCATCGACATGGGCCCGGCCGCCGGCGTCCACGGCGGCGAGATTTGCGCCCAGGGCACGCCCGACGAAGTGATGGCCAATCCGAAGTCGCTGACCGGCCAGTATCTGACCGGCGCGCGCGAAATCCCCCTGCCGCCCGAAGGCCGCCGCCCGATCGACCGCAAGCGCATGCTCAAGGTCTCGGGCGCCACCGGCAACAACCTCAAGAACGTTACCGGCGAAATCCCGGTCGGCGTCTTCACCTGCATCACCGGCGTGTCCGGCGGCGGCAAGTCCACCTTCACCATCGAGACCCTCTACAAGGCCGCCGCGCGCCGGCTGAACAACGCCTCGGACGCCCCCGCCGCCTTCGACCGGATCGAGGGACTGGAGCATTTCGACAAGGTCATCGACATCGACCAGTCCCCGATCGGCCGCACGCCGCGCTCGAACCCGGCGACCTACACCGGCGCCTTCGGACCCATCCGCGACTGGTACGCCGGCCTGCCCGAGTCCAAGGCCCGCGGCTATGGCCCCGGCCGGTTCAGCTTCAACGTCAAGGGCGGGCGCTGCGAGGCGTGTCAGGGCGACGGCCTGATCAAAATCGAGATGCACTTCCTGCCCGACGTCTATGTCACCTGCGACGTCTGCAAGGGGAAACGCTACAACCGCGAGACCCTGGAAATCGTGTTCAAGGGCAAGAGCATATCCGATGTTCTTGACATGACGGTCGAGGAAGCCGCGACCTTCTTCAAGGCGGTGCCCCCGATCCGCGACCGCATGCTGACGCTGGAGAGGGTCGGCCTGGGCTACGTCAAGGTCGGCCAGCCGGCGACCACCCTGTCGGGCGGTGAGGCCCAGCGGGTCAAGCTGTCCAAGGAGCTGTCGAAACGGGCGACCGGCAAGACCCTCTACATCCTCGACGAGCCCACCACCGGCCTGCATTTCGAGGACACCCGCAAGCTGCTGGAGGTGCTTCAGGAGCTGGTCGAGGCCGGCAACACCATCGTGGTAATCGAGCACAATCTGGATGTCATCAAAGTCGCCGACTGGCTGCTCGACTTCGGGCCGGAAGGCGGCGACGGCGGCGGCGAAATCGTGGCCGTCGGCACGCCCGAACAGGTCGCCGCCGACAAGGACAGCTGGACAGGACGCTACCTCAAGGAGGTGCTCGACCGCCACGAGGCGCGCCGCAAGGCCCGCGCCGCCGAGGCGGTCAGCAGCGCCAAGCTCTCGAAGCCCGCCGCCAAACGCCCCCGGGCCCGCGCGAACGCCTGACCGGTTTGGCGTCATCGTCGCTCGCGGCGAGGCGCTTTGGCTCATCGCCCAAGCAAGGCGGGTTCATCACGGCGGGCACGACGGACTCACGGCGAACACGACGGCTTCAGTGCCGCGGGCGCAGCTGGCGGCAGTCGGCCAGCACGGGAGGGTGCCATGAATCGACGCCTGGGCGTCGATCAACCTAAGCGGCCCTGCTGCGCAACAAGCCGCCGGCGTGGACACGCCTCTAACCCCGTCGTGTCCGTGGTGAAGCCCGTCGTGCCCGCTGTGATGAGCCGTCCCATCATCAGCGACCGACAGCCGCTGGTCGGCGACATCCAACTCAGAGCTCGAACGACCGAACCCCTACAGCCCCAGTTTGGCCTTTAGAATCTCGTTGACCGCGGCCGGATTGGCCTTGCCGCCGGTGGCCTTCATGACCTGACCGACGAACCAGCCGATGGCCTGGGGCTTCTCGGCCACCGCGGCCGCCTTGTCGGGATTGGCGGCGATGATCTCGTCCACCGCCTTTTCGATCGCGGCGGTATCGGTGACCTGTTTCAGCCCGTGCTTCTCGACCACCTCGGCCGGCGAGCCCTCGCCGTTCCACACGTGGTCGAAGACTTCCTTGGCGATCTTGGACGAGATGACGTTCGTCTCGATCAGCTCGACCAGCTGGGCCACATGCGCCGCCGGCAGCGGGTTGTCCGAGAAATCCTTGCCGTCAGCCGTCAGACGGGCCGACACCTCATTGGTTACCCAGTTTGAGACCAGCTTGGCGTCGCGCCCCTTCGCCGCCGCCTCGAAATAGTCGGCCTTGGCCTGTTCCGAAATCAGCACCCCGGCGTCGTATTGCGACAGGCCATAGTCGGCCATGAACCGGCGACGCTTGTCGTCCGGCAGCTCGGGCAGAGACGCCTTGATCTCCTCGATCCAGGCCCGCTCGATCTCCAGCGGCAGCAGGTCGGGGTCGGGGAAATAGCGGTAATCGTGCGCCTCTTCCTTGGAGCGCATCGACCGCGTTTCGCCGGCCGTCGGATCGTACAGACGCGTCTCCTGATCGATCACGCCGCCGTCCTCCAGGATCTCGATCTGGCGACGAGCTTCATAACCAATCGCCTGAGAAATAAACCGGAAGCTGTTGACGTTCTTGATCTCGCAGCGCGTGCCCAGATGGCCGAAATCGCCGCTTTCGCGGTATTTCTCGTACTGGCCGGGGCGGCACACCGACACGTTCACATCGGCGCGCAGATTGCCCTTCTCCATGTCGCCGTCGCAGGTGCCCAGATAGATCAGGATGGTGCGCAGCTTCTTCAGATAGGCCACCGCCTCGTCCGGGCTGCGCATGTCGGGGCGCGACACGATCTCCATCAGCGCCGTGCCGGCCCGGTTCAGATCGACATAGCTCTCCGAGGGCGACAGGTCGTGGATCAGCTTGCCGGCGTCCTGCTCCAGGTGCAGCCGCTCGATCCGCACATTGAAGAACGACCCGTCGTCGCGCTCGACCTCGACCACGCCCTCGCCGACGATCGGGTGATACAACTGGCTGATCTGATAGCCGGTCGGCAGGTCGGGATAGAAATAGTTCTTGCGGTCGAACTGGCTCTTCTCGTTGATCTTGGCCCGCAGCCCCAGGCCGGTGCGCACCGCCTGCTCGACGCAGAACCGGTTCAGCACCGGCAGCATGCCCGGAAAGCCCGCATCGACCAGCGACACCTGCTCGTTCGGCCCCGCCCCGAAACCGACGGCGGCCCCCGAGAACAGCTTGGCCTTCGACGCCACCTGCGCATGCACCTCCAGCCCCAGGACGATCTCCCAGGGACCGGTGCGGCCGTCGATGGTTTTGACCGGATCGCTCATGCTCACCACCACTTCTCAGGCTTCGCCACAAACCCCGCCGCCTGTTCCAGCGCGTCCGCCACCTGGAACACCGTCGCCTCGTCCAGCGCCTTGCCGATGACCTGCAGGCCCAGCGGCAGGCCGCCCGAGTCCACGCCCGCCGGCACCGAGATGCCCGGCAGGCCAGCCAGGTTGGCCGTCACCGTGAAGACGTCGTTCAGATACATGGTCACCGGGTCGATCTGCTTGTCGCCCAGCGCGAAGGCCGCCGACGGCGTCGAGGGCGTCAGGATGGCGTCCACACGGTCCCAGACCGCATCGAAGTCCTGAGCGATGCGGCGACGGACCTTCAGCGCCTTCACATAATAGGCGTCATAGAATCCGGCCGACAGCACATAGGCGCCGATGGTCAGGCGCCGCTGGACCTCCTTGCCGAAGCCCTCGGCGCGGCTGGTCTCATAGAGGTCGGTCAGCGACTTGGCGCCCTCGGCCCGATGGCCGAACCGCATCCCGTCATAGCGCGCCAGGTTCGACGACGCCTCGGCCGGAGCGATGATGTAGTAGGTGGGCAGGGCGTATTTGGTGTGGGGCAGGCTGATGTCGACGATCTCCGCGCCCGCCTCGCGCAGCCAGGTCTTGCCCTGCTCCCACAGCTCCATCTGTTCGGCGGGCATGCCGTCGACGACGTATTCGCTGGGGATGCCGATGCGCAGGCCCTTCACCCCCTTGCCCAGCGCCTGGGTCCAGTCCGGCGTCTCGACGTCCAGGCTGGTCGAATCCTTGGGGTCGAAGGAGCACATGGAGCGCAGGAAGATGGCCGCATCCTCGACCGTCTTGGTGATCGGTCCGGCCTGATCCAGCGAAGAGGCGAACGCCACCATGCCGAACCGACTGGCGCGGCCATAGGTCGGCTTGATGCCGACCGTGCCGGTGAAGGCCGCCGGCTGGCGGATCGAGCCGCCGGTGTCCGACGCCGTGGCGGCCAGGCACAGCTCACCCGCCACCGCGCTGGCCGAGCCGCCCGACGAGCCGCCCGGCGTCAGGTCGGCGTTCGAGGTCTTGGATTTCCACGGATTGACCACCGGCCCGAAGGCCGAGGTTTCGTTGGACGAGCCCATGGCGAACTCATCCATGTTCAGCTTGCCCAGCATCACCGCCCCGTCGCGCCACAGATTGGCGGTCACGGTCGATTCATACGGCGGGACGAAGCCCTTCAGCATGTTCGACCCGGCCGTGGTCTGGACCCCGTCGGTGCAGAACAGGTCCTTGATCCCCAGCGGCGCGCCTTCCAGCGCCCCGCCTTCGCCCTTGGCCAGCCGGGCGTCGGAAGCCCGCGCCATGTCCAGCGCCTTGTCCGCCGTCACCTCGACATAGGCGTTCAGCGTCGGGTTGGCCGCCTCGATGTTGGACAGAAAGGCGCGGGTGATCTCCTCCGAGGAGAAGTCCCTGGCCTTGAGGCCGTCCAGCGCGCCCTTGAGGGTCAGCTTCGTCAGATCGGTCATCGGGTCTCGTCCGAGGCGCGGGCGACAATGGCGCGCGGAGCGGGGGCGCGCAGGCGCGGGGCCACGACGGCGGCGGCGTGGCGACGGCGCAGATCGCGCCGCGCCGAGGCGGCGTCACGCATGATGATCAGGGGCCACAGTCTCATTCCACCACCTTCGGCACCACGAAGAAGCCATCGGCCGACTTGGGCGCGTTCGACAGCACCGCCCCGACCTTGGCCCCGTCGGTGACCACGTCGTCGCGCAGGCGCAGCGGCTGGCTCACGTTCGAGGTCATGGGCTCGACGCCCTCGATATCGACCTCGTCCAGCTGCTCGATCCAGGCCAGGATGCCGTTCAGCTCTCCGGCCAGAACCTCGAGCCGGTCCTCGGGCGTCTTGATGCGGGCGAGATGCGCGACCTTGCGCACCGTCGCGGCGTCGATGGCCATGCGGCCCTCCGAATTCACGCGATGGGTGGAAAATCCAGCGCCGGGCTTAGTCTCGGCGCGGCGGAATCACAAGCCGCGCCTCAGCCGCGCGCGAAGGCTTCCAGCTCTTCGGGCGTATTCAGGCTCAGGCTCTCGACCTCTGGCGCGATGCGCTTGGCCATGCCGGTCAGCACCTTGCCGGCGCCGATCTCGACGAACCGGCCGACTCCGCCTTCTCCCGCCATCCACGCCACGCTCTCGCGCCAGCGCACCCGGCCGGTGACCTGCTCGACCAGCAGACGACGGATCGCCTCCGGCTCGGTCTCGGGCCGCGCGGTGACATTGGCCACCACCGGCGGTGTCGGCGCCGCGATCGTCACGCCCGCCAGCGCCTCGGCCATGCGGTCCGCCGCCGGCTGCATCAGCGGACAGTGGAAGGGCGCCGAGACGTTCAGCGGGATGGCCCGCGCGCCGAGCTCCTTGGCCTTTTCGATGGCCCGATCGACCGCCGCCTTCTCGCCGGAAATGACGATGTTGCCGGCGTTGTTGTCGTTGGCCACCACACAGACCCCGACCTCGGCCCCCGCCGCCGCAGCCGCTTCGGCCAGGGCCAAATCGGTCTTGGGCCCGATCAGCGAGGCCATCGCCCCCTTGCCCACCGGCACGGCCTTCTGCATCGCCTGGCCGCGTGTCTTCAGCAGCCGCGCCGTCTCGGCCAGCGGGATCGCCCCCGCCGCGCACAGGGCCGAATATTCGCCCAGCGAATGCCCGGCCACGAAGGACGCCGCCGCCACATCCACATCGAATTCGCGCTTCAGCACCCGCGCCGTCGCCACTGACACCGCCATCAGGGCCGGCTGGGCGTTCTCGGTCAGGGTCAGCTGATCCTCCGGCCCCTCGCGCATCAGTTTGAACAGATGCTGGCCCAGCGCCTCGTCCACCTCGGCGAACACCTCGCGCGCGCTGGCGAAGGCGTCCGCCAGGCCCGCGCCCATGCCGACCGACTGCGAGCCCTGGCCGGGGAAGAGGAAGGCGGTGGTCATGGCGGGGCTCCGGGTCGTGAGTAGTGAGTGGTGAGTCGTGAGTAGCGGCTTCCGGGCCCGCTATCCACGCCATCGCTGAAATTCCAACTTCCACTCACGAGTCACGACTCACGGCGACGTCTCGATCGCGATGGTTCGAGCGTCCGCAACGCGGTAGAACACGGCCACCCGCGCCCCGGAGCCTTGCTCATGACCGTCCTGCGCCTCGTCACCCTCGCCCTCCTCCCTGTCTTTGCCGCCTGCTCGCCGGAGCCCCAAACATCTCCGGAGTTGACGCCGGCCATCCCGGCGCCCGCCGATGCCGCGGCCCCCGCCTCGGCCCCGACCGCGCTGGAGGCCGCCGTGCGCGCCGCCTACGCCGACGGCGGGGCCCTGCGCTATCAGGCCGCGACCCTGGACCTGAACAGCGACGGCGCCGACGAGGCGGTGGTCTATCTGATGGGGCCGTTCGTCTGCGGCTCGGGCGGCTGCCCCACCCTGATCCTGACGCCCGAGGGCGACGGCTGGCGCACGGTTTCGACCCTGACCGTCAGCCGCCAGCCGATCTGGGCGCTGGACAGCCGCAACGAGGGCTGGCGCGATCTGGTCGTCTCGGTCGCGGGCGGCGGCGGCTCCTCCGGCCAGGCCCGGCTGGCCTTCGACGGCCAGACCTATCCGACCAATCCGACCGTGCCGCCGGCCGAGCCCGTTCCCGCGCCCGCGACCCCGCCCCTGATCGCCGAGACCGCCCCGATCTCGGAGCTGCCCTGATCAGCCGCCGGTCGCCAGCGACCACAGCTCGCGTCCCGCCAGCACGCAGAACAGCAGCGCCGCCGCGGCCAAGAGGCCGTTCGACACCCAGCCGTTGCGGCGCTCGGCCGGCACCCGCTCCGAGTTCAGCAGCCAGATCAGCGTCCCCGCCAGGAACGGCATGAACAGGCTGCCCAGCACCCCATAGGCGACGATCAGCCCGAACGGCCGGTCGACGAACAGCAGCAGCATCGGCGGAAAGGTCAGCCACAGCGCATAGCCCCGGAACGCCCAGCCTTTCGACGCGGCCACGGCGCCGCCCTCGCCTTCCGTGCGCCCCCGGGTGAAGCCCACGAAGTCGGCGAACATGGTGCTGACCCCTTGCCACACGCCCAGCAGGCTGGAGAAGCTGGTCGCCCAGAACCCGACCAGGAATAGCACCGCGATCGGCCGCCCGAACCGCGCCTCCAGCACCAGCCCCAGGTCCAGCAGCCCCCGGTCCCCGCCCGACAGCGCCACCCCGGCGGCGTGCAGCAGCTCGGCCCCGACGATCAGCATGGCGATCACGAACACCCCGGTCACCGCATAGGCGATGCGGTTATCCCAGCGCATCACCCGCATCCACGGCTCGCCACGCCAGCCCTTGGCCGCCAGCCAGTATCCATAGGCCGCCGTGGTGATCGTGCCCCCCACCCCGCCGATCAGCCCCAGCGTATAGAAGGCCGCCCCCTCCGGCAGGGTCGGCCACGCCCCGGCCATCAGCGCCGGCAGGTCCGGCGCCACCAGCACCGCCAGCCCGACCACGGTGACGAACATCAGCCCGACCAGCGCCGTCATGACCTTTTCGAACAGGCCATAGCCGCCGACCCACACGAACCCCAGGCCCGCCACGCCCGCGATCATGCCCCAGGTCTTGAGGTCCAGCGCCAGCCCCGTGCCGTCGAACAGCGCCGCCAGCGGCAGCCCCACCGCCGTCATCGCCGCCGCGCCGTAGACAAAGCCCCAGATCACCGCATAGACGCCGAAATAGATCCCGGCCCAATTCAACCGTTCGCCGCCGGGCACGCGCACCCCCGGCCCCGGCAGGCTGGCCCAGCCCTGAAACATCGTCCGCCCCGAGCCCAGCCAGAACCGCCCCACCCCCTCGGCCAGCGCGATCTTCAGCACCGTCCCGATCACCGCCGCCCACAACAGCGCATACCCAAACCGCGACCCCGCAATCAGCGTCGCCACCAGATCGCCCGCCCCCACGCCGGTCGCCGCCACGACGATGCCGGGGCCGATCAGGGACAGGCGGGGCGGCTTGGCGGGGGGCGCGTCAGTCATCCGGCCACGCTAGCCGCATCCCTCTCCCAGCGGGAGAGGGCTTGAGCGCACGACGGCCCCGCCGTCGTCCTGGCGCTCAAGGGTGAGGGGCTACGCCGCCCGCCGCGCGGCGAACGTGCCATCGGCCAGGGCGCTGATCTCGGCATAGCGCACCAGGGTGCCCAGCGCCTGCACCACCCGCTGCTCGATCTTCTTGCCCCCGCCCTTAAAGGCGCGCGACACGGCGGCGGCGTCCATGGGGCGGCTCGCGGCCTGCAGCACGGCGCGGATGGCCATGACCTGTTCGCCCTTGTCCTTGGGAAAGGCCGGCAAACCCTTGTCGATCGCCACGACCTGCGCGCCCAGGTCCAGTTCTCCGGACTTGGCGGCGGCGGCCCCCTTGGCGAAGCGGGGAATCTGATAGTCGGGCCGCAGCCAGCGCACGTGGCCCGCCGCCTCCTCGGCCGCGCGCTCGGCGTTCAGCGCGACCAGCCGTTCCAGAATCTGTTCATCGCTCAGGTCGTGGGGCCAGCCATAGGCGTCGGCGGTCGCCCGATCGATCTGGTCGTGCAGGTCATTGAGGATCAGCACCCGGCCGCGCTGGGCACGGTCGGCATCTTCGTCCGAGAAGGGTTCGCCCCGTCGCCGCTGCTCAAGAAGATTGTAGAGCCCGGTCAGGGTCAGGTCCGGATGCCCGGCCTGCACCGTCTTGCGCGTGGCGTCGAGCTCCTCGCCGAGATCGCGGAGGGTGGCGCGGATGGCCTCGTCAGGGTCGGGGAAGGGGAAGGGGTCGAAGCAACGGGACTTGGAGTAGCGCGGGTCGTTGCCGACGCCCAGCCAGCCTCCAGCTCGCGTAGCCCAGGTGACATGAACCCTTGAGCTCAACAGGGCGAGCGATGCGCCATCGGCAGATGCGATGGCGATGATCATGTGATCGACCAGAAAGTTGGCGTCGATGAACTGGAACAGCCGATGTTTGGAGGTTTCCGTCGTTCCAATGAACCGAGGGAGATTCTCCAGCGCTGGCCGAAACGTCCGGCGAGGCTCCCCGAAGACCCACCATCGCCGGCGGAAAGCCTCTCGCCGATTGAGATCGCGTTCCGGCTTCACGGTCTTGAGAAGATGTTGATAGATCCCAGGGTGTCTTTGCCGAAGAGAAGCGTCGTCCAGGCCAAACGCGTCGATCACTGATCTGCCACGTCGAGATCGGACCAACTCAGCGCCGTTCAAGAATGGCTTGATTAGCTCCCTAGCGGCAGGGTCTCTCTCTACGAGATATTGCGCCTCCGAAGCGCTCAAGACGAAACCCTGTCCCGCGAGCATCATGCCGTTGCAGGCGATACCCTCGTTCGCGAGCAGGGCTTTTGACCCGGCGACGTCGGCACCGACCTCTAGGTCAGCGTGAATGCGCCCGATGTGCTCTTCGTAAACAATGTGGGGATCATCGGTCTCGATGCCGCTCTCGCGGATCACCTGGTCCAAGCGGCCATCATGAGAGCCGGCCATTACGACTGTCATTGAAATCCGAACGGCCGCCGCCTCAGCGCTTGCCTTGGTCCATGGCTGATCGGGCACTGCATAAATCACGCTCACAGGCATCTTGGCCTTCAGATGCCGATCCAAAGTGCGGCGATTGAACACCCCGGTCAGAGAGTTGGTGGTGACGAGCCCGAAGCGACGAAGGACCGTCTTCTTTCTAGCCAGCAGTTCTGCCGCCCGATCCCACCAGTACATGACGAGGTCGGTACTCTGGTCGATCCATGAGTGAGCATTCCACAATGCTTCGACATAGGCATCTCCGAGAGGCCCCCGCATCGCCGCGCCCTTCCCAAGAAACGGCGGGTTCCCGACGATGAACTCAGCCTCCGGCCATTCCGGCCGCCGGGCGTTCGGGAACACCTGCACCGCCACCCCGTCCCGCATCTCGAACTGATCCTCGGGATAGCCGTCCCACGTCAGCACCGCGTCCTTCTGCTGGATGTTGCCGAAGGCCTTGAGGATCGGCTCGGCGGGGTGTTCGGAGCGGTTGCGGTAGTGCTGCTGCAGATAGCCGATCCACAGCACCAGTTCGGCGATGGCGGCGGCGCGGACGTTCAGCTCGATGCCCAGGAACTGGTGCGGATCGACCGTCTCCAGCCCGATGCCCTCGGTCTCGCCCAGCTCGGCCAGCGCCTCCAGCACCTCGCCCTCCAGCCGCTTCATCAGCTCCAGCGAGACATAGAGGAAGTTGCCGGTGCCGCAGGCGGGGTCCAGCACGCGGGTCGTGCACAGCTGATGATGAAAGGCGCGGACGGCGGCGACAGCCTCCCTTTTTGCACTATCGCGCTCCGTACTGCTTGAGTGCGCCAGCTCCCCCCGTTCCTTGGCGTCGCCGGCCTTCAGCTGCGCCGCGTTCCAGTCGGCGCGCAACGGCTCCATCACCGTCACCTCGACTAGCCGCTCGACATAGGACCGGGGCGTGTAATGCGCGCCCAGCTTGCGCCGCTCGGCCGGGTCCAGCGCCTGCTCCACCAGGGTGCCGAAGATGGCGGGTTCGACATAGCGCCAGTCGTGGCGGCTGGCGGCTAGCAGTTCGCCGATCTCCTCGCGCGTCATAGGAAACGCCTTGGCGTCCCGGAACAGATTGCCGTTGAACCAGCGCAGATGGGTGCGGAACAGCGAGAAGAAGCGGTCGGCGTGATCGCGCGCGTCCATCTTGCGCCATAGCTCCTGCAACAGCGGCGCAAAGCTGTCCGACCCCTCCAGCGACTCTTCCAGCAGCTTGGTGAACTCGCCCTTGGGCAGCAGGTCCACGTCCTCGGCGAACATCGTGAAGATGCAGCGCATCAGGAAATGCGCCACCTCCTCCGCCGGATGGTTCTTCTCCAGCCGGCGCGATACGGCCGCCAGCCGCTCGGCGATCTGGCGCGTCACCCGCGCCGCCTCGCGTGTCGGATCCAGCGACTGAGGGTCGGTCCAGATCGCCTTCAGCCGGGCCTGGATGTCCTCGCGCCGCAGGTCCTCCAGCCGCACCCGGAACCCCTTGCGGTCCGGAAAATGGGTATAGGCCCGACCGCTGCCTGAGAAATCGGCATAGACCTCGAATACATAGCCCACGTCGCAGACGATGATAAACGGCGGCGCGACGTGATCTGGAGGCAGGCGAAAGACGTAGTCCTCAGCCTGTTTGCGCGCGTTGCGCATCAGAACGTCCCACTTGCCCTGAGAAGCGGCGGTCGATGCGGCTTCGTCGGGCTTGAAGAGCGCCTGCTGGCCGTCGTCACGCTGGCTGGCCCGCGACTGCTTGGCCTCCAGGATGAAACAGCCGCGCTTGTACAGATCGATCCGCAGGGTCGAGGCGGTGCCCTCGCTCTCGCGCCGCTTCACCCCCCGCTCGAACACATAGTCGTTGCCGGCGGTGTCGTCGGACGCCGGATGGGGGCGCGGCAGACCCAGCGCCTCGCACAGCTCCGACAGGAACATTTGGTAGTTGGCCCGCTCGGCCCCCCCACGCGCGGCGCTCCAGCGATCGATGAAGGCGTCGATGTCCAAGCGTCTCTCCCCTCCCCGCACTTGGCCCGCATCGCGTCTGCGTTGCAAGCGCCCCGGGCGCACGTTGATCCCCCATTCGCTGGGGCGTTCCTCCCGATCCGCCGAGCCTTGCGCAAAGCCAGCGCCGAGTTACGCCCCACCCTCCAAAACCGTGAGACAATGCATCCCGCCCTTCGGTACCCAGCTGCACCCATTCGCGCCGTCCAGACTCACCATTGGACTCTCCCCGACTGCCCGACCGATGATTTCCCTTGTCAGATCAACGCCCCGACCATCCGATGTTGGACTCCTGGACTCAAAAACGTTCGGCCCGCTCCCCTCTCCCTCCCCCTCAGGGGGAGGGTGGTCGGCGAACGCCGACCGGGTGGGGGCGCCCCGGCCCCTTGGACTCTTGGACTCAAAATAGCTCGCACCACCGCGCCGCCCCACACTTGGACTCTCGGACTCCTTTTCCCCTCACCGCCCGCCCGACCTTGCCCCTCGCCCGCTTTTCCCCTATACGCCCCGCCTTTCCGGGCTTCGGTCCCGGTGCGGAACTCCAAAGGACGCGGGAAGTCATCCCCGTCGCCGCATTGGGAGCCATCGTCTGGGGACTTTAACCCGGTCCCTCGGCGCCGAACCCATCACAAGGGAATGACGCATGGCTCTCTATGAGCACACGGTCATGTCGCGCCAGGATATCAGCGCGCAACAGGCCGAAGCGCTGAACGACACCATCAAGGGCTTGATCGAGGAAGCCGGCGGCTCCGTCGCCAAGATCGAGTACTGGGGTCTGCGCAACCTCACCTATCGGGTGAAGAAGAACCGCAAGGCGCACTATTCGCTGCTCGCCGTCGACGCGCCCCCGGCCGCCATGGCCGAGGTCGAGCGTCAGCTGTCGATCAACGAGGACGTGCTGCGCTGGCTGACCGTCCGCGTCGAGGAGCTCGACCTGGAGCTGTCGCCGCTGCTGGCCCGCCGCGAGCGTGAACGCGAGCGTGAGCGTGAGCGCACCCCCGCGCGCTCCGACGACGCCCCCGCCGCCGAAGCCGCGAACTGAGGGATTAAGAGATGACCGACACGACCGCCAATTCGGGCGCTCCGACCCCCGGCGCTCCGGCCGGCTCCGGCCCCGCCCGCCGCCCGTTCCACCGTCGCCGCAAGGTGTGCCCCTTCTCCGGCGCCGACGCGCCGAAGATCGACTACAAGGACGTCAAGCTGCTGCAACGCTACATCTCCGAGCGTGGCAAGATCGTCCCGTCGCGCATCACCGCGGTGTCCCAGAAGAAGCAGCGCGAACTGGCCAAGGCCATCAAGCGCGCCCGCTATCTCGCCCTCCTGCCGTATGTGGTGAAGTGATATGAAGGTCGTTCTGCTGGAACGCGTCGATAATCTCGGCGCCATCGGCGACGTCGTCACTGTCAAGGACGGCTTCGCCCGCAACTTCCTGCTGCCGCGCGACAAGGCTCGTCGCGCCACCAGCGCCAATCTGAAGGCCTTCGAAGTCGAACGCGCCGCCATCGAGCAGCGCAACGAGAAGAACAAGGCCGACGCCCAGAAGGTCGCCGACAAGATCGACGGCCAGACCTACGTCATGATCCGTCAGGCCGGCGAAACCGGCCAGCTGTACGGTTCGGTCGCCGGTCGCGACGTCGCCGAGGCCGTCCAGGCCGAAGGCGGCAAGATCGAGCGTTCGCAGGTCGTGCTCAACACGCCGATCAAGACCCTGGGGGTCCACGAGGTGCTGGTTCGCCTGCACGCCGAGGTCTCCGCCACGGTCAAGATGAACGTGGCCCGCTCGGCCGACGAGGCCGAACGCCAGGCCAAGGGCGAGGACGTCATCAAGGCGGCCTACGACGAGGACCGCGAAGCGGCCGCCGAACAGGCCGCCGACATGGTCGCCGGCGGCGCCGGCCAACAGGACGGGCTCGGAACCGAGGCCTGATCGCCCCGAGGCTGAAGCTGTCCAGATGATCAGGGCGCGCTCCTTCGGGGGCGCGCCCTTTTCAGTTTCGCGGGAGCGTGCTCATCTCGCCGGTATCGGAGGGACCATGCCCAGATCGCTCATGCTCGCCCTGGCTGTCCTTGCCGCCCTGACCGCCGGTCCGGCCGCGGCCCAGACCATGCCGCTGAACGAGTTCATCGCCACCGCCGACCGCATCCCCAGGAACCCCACCGCCCTGCTGCGCGCCGACTTCCGCCGTCTGCGCCGGGAGTTCGAGGGCGGGCTCGGCACCGTTGCTCGGGCCCAGGGCGAGGCCCGGGAGGCCGGTCGAACCCCCGTCACCTGCATCCCCTCCGAGATCAAGCTCGATCCCGAAGCGCTGCTGACCCGGCTGAAGGCCATTCCAGAGCCGCGCCGGCGCACCATGACCATCACCGACGGCATCCGCGAGATCATGCGGCGCCAGTATCCCTGCCCGGCGGCCTGACGATGTTCCGGCGAGCCATCCCGGTTCTCGCCGCCAGCCTCATCGGCCTCGCACTCGCCTCCCCGACCCTCGCCCAGTCGATGACGGTGGCGACCTTCCTCCAGACCGCCGAACCCATCCCGCGTAATCCGACGTCCCTGGCCCGGGCCGACACGCGCCGCCTGATCCGCGAGGTGACCCGCTCGGTCGAACGCCTCAAGGCCGACCAGGCGGAGGCCCAGCGCATCGGCGCGCGGCCCGCCCACTGCATCCCCGCCTCCGGCACCGGCATCAAGCCCGAGACCCTGCTGGCCCGCTTCGAAGCCATCCCGGCCGGCCGGCGCCACATCACCGTGCTGCAGGCCCTGCGCGACTGGATGGCCGAGCGTCACCCCTGCCCGCCGGCGCCCCGCGACTGAACGGATTGGGCTTTTCCGCGCCGTCCACGGCGACCCACAGAACCATCCCCGTTCATCTTCGCCAGCGGCGGGAATCCGACCGCTTTTGGCGCGGGCCGACGTTATGCGTGTCGACTTCATGAACGCCTTCGCCCCCATCCCCTTCGCCCCGTCTTCCGACACGCCCGCCGTGTCGGCCATGCCGCACAATCTGGATGCCGAGCAGGCGCTGCTGGGCGCCCTGATGTTCGACAACGGGGTGTTCGAGCGGCTCAGCGACCGCCTGCGCGGCAGTCACTTCTTCGAGCCCTTCCACCAGCGGCTGTTCGAAGCGATCGAGGACTATATCCGCCAGGGCATGCTGGCCGAGCCGACCATCCTGATGGAGCGGTTCCGCCAGGACCCGGCCTTCGAGGAGTTCGGCGGCCTGCGTTACCTGGCCGACCTGGTCGACCGGGCCCCGCCCGGCGCCAACGCCCCCGACTACGCCCAGCTGGTCTATGACCTGGCCCTGCGCCGCGACCTGATCCGCATCGGCGGCGACATCGCCCGCGAGGCGCCCGACCCAGCCACGCCGGCCATGGACCAGATCGAACAGGCCGAGCAATCGCTGTACAACCTCGCCGAAACGGGCAAGCCGTCGTCCGGCTTTGTTAGCTTTTCCACCGCCCTGGCCGGCGCGGTTCAGATGGCGGGCGAGGCCTATCAGCGCGACGGAGGCTTGGCCGGCCTGGCCACCAATCTCGACGACCTGGATCAGAAGCTGGGCGGCCTCTACCCCTCCGACCTGCTGATCCTCGCCGGCCGTCCCTCGATGGGCAAGACGGCGCTGGCCACCAACATCGCCTTCAACGTGGCCCGCAATTACCGCTGGGAGCCGTCGCCTGAGGGCAGGAAGACCGTGTCGGGCGGGGTGGTCGCCTTCTTCTCCCTGGAAATGAGCGCCGAACAGCTGGCCATGCGCATCCTGGCCGACGCCTCGGGGGTGTCATCCGACCGGCTGCGCAAGGGCGAGATCGACGCCTCGGACTTCGGCCGCGTCCGCGACGCCGCCATCGAGATCGGCGAGAGCCCGCTGTACATCGACTCGACCGGCGGCCTGGCCATGTCCAAGCTGGCGGCCCGGGCCCGGCGTCTGAAGCGGATGGAGCAGGGCCTCGATCTGATCATCGTCGACTACCTGCAGCTGATCACCACCGGCGACATGAACGGGCAGAAGAACCGGGTGCAGGAGGTCTCCGAGATCACCGGCGGCCTAAAGGCCCTGGCCAAGGAGCTGAACGTTCCGATCATCGCCCTCAGCCAGCTCAGCCGTCAGGTCGAAAACCGCGAGGACAAGCGGCCCCAGCTGTCCGACCTGCGCGAATCCGGCTCGATCGAGCAGGACGCCGACTGCGTCATGTTCGTGTACCGCGAGAGCTATTACCTCGGCCGTGCCGAACCCCGAGAGGGCACCGAGGAGCACCTCAAGTGGCAGGAGGACATGGACCGCCTGCGTCACCAAGCCGAGGTCGTCATCGGCAAGCAGCGCCACGGCCCCATCGGCATCGTCAAGCTCAGCTTCGACGAGGACACCACCCGCTTCGGCAACCTGGCCCGCGACGGACGCTTCAACCAGGGCTACGACTGACGGCGGTCAGCCTTCCGTGATCGGCGGCGGAGCGACGACGGTGCGCGGGCCGCGGCGTTCCTCCACCTCCCCCGCAGCTTCCTCGGCCATCAACCGGCGGAGTTCGGCCTGAATCTCCTGGCGACGCTCGGCGTCGAACACCCGCACCCTGGCGCCATCCAGACCAGGCGAAGCCGTCAGCCCGGTCTCGGTCGCGAAGATGTAGTGGGCGTTGTACAGGCCGGTGACCGGTCGTTCCTCGATCATCCGCAGCCCCTCGATGCGCACCGCGCAGGTCTCCAGATTGGGGATATCGCGGACCACGGCCTGAACACGCGGCTCGCCGTCCACGACCTCCAGCACCCGCCAGCAGACATTGGCGGCAGGCTCGGCGGCTTCAGGCTGGGCGGCTTCAGGCTGTGCGGAACAGGCTCCGGCAGCCAGGATCGTCAGCGCCAGAATTCTCATCGTCGCCCTCCTCTATCGGTCGCGGCCAGCCTCCCATCCCCGCCCCACCGGAGCAAGGTCGGTCAGCGATGCCGCCAGCCGGCCTTGTCGATGGCCACCGCCGAGCCTTCGTGGGTGACGCCGACCCCCTGTCCGGCGGTAACGCGGCCAATGGCGGTGACCGGGATCAGAAGCCGTTCGGCCTCGCGACGCACCGCGTCCTCCGAACCGGGGCGGACGGTGAAGGCGATCTCGTAGTCGTCGCCGCCTGTAGCCAGTTCGACCAGGGCCGACATCGGGTCGACCCGTCCGCCCAGCCAGGCTGCTCCAGCGGCGGACAGGGGCAGCCGCTCCAGCGCGATCTCTATCCGGACACCGCTGGCCCGAGAGATATGCCCGAGATCGGCCACGAGGCCATCGGACACATCCAGCGAGGCGGTGGCGTGAGCGAGGATCAGAGGCGCGGCCTCGATCGGCGGTTCCGGCACACGGTAGCGGGTGATCAGCGTCGTCAGCCGGTCGCCTTCGAGCCCGACGCCGCCCCGCAGCGCCTTCAGCCCCAGTACGCCGTCGCCGATCTGGCCGGTGACCATGACGATGTCGCCGGGCCTGGCCCCCGCCCGCGACGGCACGCGGCCTTTCGGCGCCCATCCCATAAGCGTCATGGAGAAGCTTGCCGGCCCCGGCGTGGAGACGGTGTCCCCGCCCAAGAGCTTGATCCCATAGCGACCCTGATCAACCGCCAGCCCCTCGACGAAGGCCTCGCGGGCCGCCTGGCCGCAGGTTTCCGACCAGTGGCAGGCCAGCAGATAGCCGAACGGCTCGGCCCCCTTGGCGGCCAAATCGGAGATGTTCACCCGCACCAGCTTGCGCGCAATGGTGTCGAACGGATCGTCGGGCAGGAAGTGGACGCCCTCGACGATGGCGTCCTTGGTCACGACCAGATCGAACCCCGGCCGGGTCGGCATAACGGCGACGTCATCGCCCAGGCCTCGCGCCCACTCCGGATGCGCCAGTCGGCGGAACAGGGCGATGGTGTCGAACTCGTCGACGGGCTCAGCGGCGCCCTCGGCCCCATCGGCGGGCACGCCGGTCAGCCCCGCGCGTCACGCGCCACGCCATCCAGGGCGGCGTTGACGAACTTGGCCTCGGCCGGGTCGAAGAAGGCCTTGGCCAGCTCGACATATTCGTCGATCACCACCTCGCGCGGCACGTCGGGCCGGTGCGCCAGCTCCCACGCCCCGCAGCGCAGCAGAGCCCGCAGGGTGGCGTCCAGCCGCTCTAGCCGCCAGTTCGAGGCCAGACGCGCCGTGATCTTCCCATCCAGATCGCGCTGATGCTCGACCACCCCGCGCAGCAGTTCGGCGAAGAACTCTTCGTCGGCCTGGGCCAGCATCTCGCCCTCGATGTCGCCGTCGAAGCGGTGGTTGGAGAATTCGGTGATGACCGTCTCCACCCCCTCCCCCGCCAGCTCCATCTGATACAGGGCCTGGACGGCGGCCAGGCGGGCGACGGTGCGGGCGCGGCGCTGGCGCGAATCCAACGCGGGCTCGTCGCGCTTGGCGGCCTCGGCCTCGTTCAGCAGCGCCATAACGGCGGAAAGATCATTGGCGGCCATCATTTACTCCCGTCGCCCAAGCCTTGGGACGCAAGCCCCATGCGCAGGCGACGCTTGGTGTCTATCAGGGCGATACAGGCGCGCGCCGCGTCCCCGCCCTTGTCCTTCTCATCGGCCCGGGCGCGGGCCCAGGCCTGATCCTCGGTCTCGACGGTCAGCACGCCATTGCCGATCGCCAGGCCCTTGAGGCCCAGTTGCATGATGCCGGCGGCCGACTGATCCGAGACCACCTCGAAATGATAGGTTTCGCCCCGGATCACCACCCCCAGCGCCACATAGCCGTCGTAACGCGGCGCGGTCGGCAGGCGGGCGGCGTCGTCGGCCATGGCGATGGCCGGCGGGATCTCCAGCGCCCCCGGCACCGTCACCACATCAACCTGCACGCCGGCCAGCAGCAGCGCCTCGCGCGCGCCTTCCAGCAGGGCGTCGGCCAGGGCGTCGTAATAGCGGGCCTCGACGATCAGAACGCGCGGCGGCTCCTTCACGAGACGGGCCTTCCATCCATGTCGCGCCAGCCGACAATGCGCAGGCCATAACCCTCGATCGCCGTCGGGTTGGGGCGACTGGCGCTCATCACGATCATGTCGCGAACCCCAAGATCCAGCAGGATCTGGGCGCCGACGCCGTAGGCCTTGAGCGACCGCTCCGGCGCGCCGGTCGCCTCGTCCGGGCCCGCCAGACGCTCTGCCAGGCCATGCAGGGCCGGGTCGCGCAGGAACACCACCACGCCGGGCTCGGGGTGCTGACTGATGGCTTTGAGGGCGCGCGGCACATAGTCCTGACGGTCCTCGACATGGCCCAGCAGGTCGGCGGCGAAATCGATCTGATGCATCCGCACCAGGGTCGGCTTGCCCGGCTCGATGCGGCCATGGACCAGGGCGACGTGCTCGGCGCCCTCGATGGTGTTCCGGTACAGCATCAGGCGGAACGGCCCGCCGTGCACGCTCTCGAATGGCGTGTCCATGACCCGCTCGACAAAGCGCTCGGTGCGACGGCGGTAGGCGATCAGGTCGGCGATGGTGCCGATCTTCAGCCCGTGCAGCTGAGCGAAGGCGACCAGGTCGGGCATTCGCGCCATGGAACCGTCGTCGTTCATGATCTCGCAGATCACGCCCGCCGGGGTCAGGCCGGCCATGCGGCTGATATCCACGGCCGCCTCGGTGTGACCGGTGCGGACCAGGACGCCGCCGTCGCGCGCGACCAGCGGGAAGACATGGCCTGGCGAGACGATGTCGTCGGCCCCCTTCGTCGGGTCGGACGCAACCTGAATGGTGCGCGCCCGGTCGGCGGCGCTGATGCCGGTTGTCACCCCCTCCTTCGCCTCGATCGAGACGGTGAAGGCCGTGCCCATGCTGGTCCGGTTCTCGGCGGCCATGGGCGGCAGGCGAAGCTGGCGCGCCCGGTCGGCGGTGATGGCCAGACAGATCAGGCCGCGCGCGTGCTTGGCCATGAAGTTGATCTGGTCCGGCGTGGCGAACTGGGCCGGGATGATGACGTCGCCCTCATTCTCCCGGTCCTCGGCGTCGACCAGGATATAGGGCCGCCCGTTGCGGGCGTCCTCCAGGATGTCCTCGATCGGGCTGATCGGACTGTCGTTCATGTTGGCGGCCAGCTGCATCACGCGGTCTCCTGCCATCTGGCGAGGTATCTGGCCAGCATGTCGATCTCCAGATTGACCGGATCGCCGGGCTGGAGCCGGCCGAGGGTGGTCGCCGTCCAGGTGTGGGGGATGATGTTGACGCCGAAGACCCGGCCCGACACCTCATTGACGGTCAGGGAGACGCCCTCGACCGTGATCGATCCCTTCGGCGCGATGAAACGATGCAGCGGCTCGGGCGCGGCGATGACCACGCGGTGCGAACCGCCCTCCGGCGTGACGCTGTCGACCACGCCCACGCCATCGACATGGCCCGAGACGATATGGCCGCCCATCTCGTCGCCCAGCCGCGCGGCGCGCTCCAGATTGACCGGATCGCCCTCACTCCATTGACCCAGGGTGGTCTTCGACAGGGTCTCGGCCGACACCTCGACCGCGAACCATCCGGGCTGGGTCTCGACCACGGTCAGACAGGCGCCGGCGTGGCTGATCGAGGCGCCAAGGTCGATCCCGGCCGTGTCCCAGCGGGTCTCGATCTCATAGCGCCGATCGCCGCCGGACTGGCTGATCGACCGCACCCGGCCGATATCGGTGACGATGCCGGTGAACATTCAGATCCTTTCGTAGCGTTCCCACAGGTCGTCACCCAGAGGCTCGACCGCAAGGCGCCGGAAGCGGGGGGCCTCCGCCAAGCCGGACAAGGCCAGCGCGGCGACGCAGGGCCGCCCCTCGCCGCCCAGCAGGATCGGCGCGCGGAACCACTCGATGCGGTCCACCAGCCCGGCGCGGAGGAAGGATGCCGCCACCTGACCGCCGCCCTCGATCAGCACCGACCCTACGCCCCGCCGGTCCAGCTCTCGGACCACGGCGTCCGGCGCGGGCCGGCCCTCCTCGGCGCGCAGGCGCACGACTTCGGCGGCGCCGACGGGCCTGGCCTCGGCTATCGTCAGGATCAAGGTGTTGGCCGTCGCGACCTTGGCCGTGGCTGGTGTGCGCAGGCTCGAGTCGAGGATCACCCGCAGCGGCTGCCGCGCCGTCTCCGCGCCGTGACGGACGGTCAGTTCGGGATCGTCGGCCAGCACCGTGCCGACACCGACCAGGATGGCGTCATTCAGCGCGCGGAGGCGATGTCCCTCGGCCCGGGCCGCTTCCCCCGTGATCCACTTGGACTCGCCGGCCGCCGTGGCGATGCGTCCATCCAGGGAGGTCGCCAGCTTCAGGGTGACGGTCGGCCGCATCAGCGATCGCCCGGGCGGTCCTCGTCGGAAAACCCCTCCTCGCCGAGGAACCGGGCGAAGTCGCCGGTCTTGCGGAAGTCCTTGTAGACCGAGGCGTAGCGGACATAGGCCACCTCATCGACGGACTTCAGCGCCTTCATGATGAAGTCGCCGACGGTCGAGGACGGAATTTCGGTTTCGCCGAGGCTCTCCAGCTGGCGGACAATACGGCTGACCAGGCGCTCGACCTGATCCGGCTGCACGGGGCGTTTCCTCAGGGCGATGCCCAGCGACCGCTCCAGCTTGTCACGATCGAAGGGCGTGCGGCGGCCGTTGCGCTTGAGGATGACCAGCTCACGCAGCTGCACCCGTTCGAAGGTCGTGAATCGTCCCTCGCACTGCGGACACGACCGACGACGACGGATGGCCGCGCCCTCGTCCGACGGCCGGCTGTCCTTCACCTGGGTGTCGGCATTACCGCAAAAAGGACATTTCATCCGTCACCTATGAATAGATCGGGAAGCGATGGGTGAGGTCGCGGACCTGGGCCGCCACGCCCGCCGCCACGGCCGGGTCGGCCTCGTCGCCGCCGTTCATTGAGGTGACCACATCGGCGATCCAGTGGCCGATCTGCTGGAACTCCGCCTCGCCGAAGCCCCGCGTGGTGCCGGCCGGCGTGCCCAGGCGGACCCCCGAGGTGACGGTGAAGGGCGCGGTGTCGAACGGCACGCCGTTCTTGTTGCAGGTCATCAGCGCCGTCTCGAGCTGGTGCTCGGTCGCCTTGCCGGTCACGCCCTTCGGCCGCAAGTCGACCAGCATCAGGTGGCTGTCGGTCCCCCCCGAAACGATGGCAAGCCCGCGCTCGACCAGCACGGCCGCCAGAGCCTGGGCGTTGGTCACAACCTGCTTCGCGTAAAGCTTGAACTCCGGCTTCAAAGCCTCTCCGAACGCGACGGCTTTCGCCGCGATGACGTGCTCCAGCGGGCCGCCCTGCAAGCCTGGGAAGACGGCGGAGTTGATCTTCTTGGCGATCTCGCCGTCGTTGGTCAGCACCATGCCGCCGCGCGGTCCGCGCAGGGTCTTGTGGGTGGTGGTGGTGACCACATGGGCGTGTGGCACGGGGTCGGGATAGACGCCGCCGGCGATGAGCCCCGCGTAGTGAGCCATGTCGACCATCAGCCAGGCCCCGACGCCATCGGCGATCTCCCGGAAGCGTTTGAAGTCGATGTGGCGCGAATAGGCGCTGGCCCCGGCCAGGATCAGCTTGGGCTTTTCCGTCTCCGCCATTTCCGCGACGTGATCATAATCAATGAGATGGTCGTCTTCCCTGACCTTGTAGGTCACCGGCCGGAACCACTTGCCGGACTGGTTGGCCGGGCTGCCGTGGGTCAGGTGGCCGCCCGCCGCCAGGTCCATGCCCAGGAAGGTGTCGCCGGGCGTTAGCAGGGCCTGGAACACCGCTTGGTTGGCCTGGGCGCCCGAGTGCGGCTGCACATTGGCGAACGCCGCGCCGAACAGCTGTTTCGCCCGTTCGCGCGCCAGATCCTCGGTGATGTCCACATATTCGCAGCCGCCGTAATACCGACGCCCGGGATAGCCCTCGGCATATTTGTTGGTCAGGACCGAGCCTTGCGCCTCCAGCACCGCGCGCGACACGATGTTCTCGGACGCGATCAGCTCGATCTGTTCCTGCTGGCGGCCCAGCTCACCCCGGATGCCCTTGAAGATGTCGGGATCGGCCTCCGACAGCGGGCGCGAGAAGAAATCGGCGTGGGTGAAGGCGGTCACTGGCAAGGTCCCCGAGACGCAAGATAGCGCGCATCTCTAGGCCCACAGGGGCTCCACCACAATATCTGGGGGGTCAGCGCCGATCCAGCGCCCGCTTCAGCTTGGCGACGGCGATCCGCTCCAGCCCATGCCACTCGGCCACCGGGCCAACGGCGGAGACCTCCACGCCGGTGGCGACGTGAACCGCCGAACATTTCAGATAGGCGCCGTTGCGCACGAACTCGACGATGACCTCGCCGAGGTCGTCCCCGGACATGGGATCAGGCCGCGCGGGGCATGCGGGCCACGTTGCAGTGGGCCCAGAGCTTGTCCATGGCCGTGACCAGGGCGTCCATCATGCCGTCGTCGTGGTCGGGCGACGGCGTGAAGCGCAGGCGCTCGGTACCCTTCGGAACGGTCGGATAGTTGATCGGCTGAACATAGATGCCGAACTCGTCCAGCAGCATGTCCGAGATCATCTTGCAGTGGACTGGATCGCCCACATGCACCGGCACGATGTGGCTGACGCTGGGCAGTACAGGAATACCAGCCTCGGCGAAGCGCGCCTTGAGCGCGGCGGCGCGCTCCTGGTGCCGGACGCGCAGGTCCGCGGCTGCCTTCAGATGGCGCACGGAGGCCAGGGCGCCGGCGGTCAGGGCGGGCGGCAGGCTGGTGGTGAAGATGAAGCCCGAGGCCCAGCTGCGCACGGCGTCGATGATCACAGCATCGGCGGCGATATACCCGCCCATGACGCCGATCGCCTTGCCAAGGGTGCATTCGATGATGTCGATCTGGTCCAGCACGCCGTCATGCTCGGCGACGCCCGCGCCGGTCTCGCCATACAGGCCGACCGCGTGGACCTCGTCCAGATAGGTCAGGGCCCCGTATCGCTTGGCCAGGGCGATGGTCCCGGCCAAGTCGGCGATATCGCCGTCCATGGAATAGACGCTCTCGAAGGCGATCAGCTTGGGCGCATCGGCCGGCGCGGCCCTCAGCAGCGCCTCAAGATGCTCGAGGTCGTTGTGGGCGAAGATGTGCCGCTCGCACCCACCGTTCCTGATGCCCGCGATCATCGAGGCATGGTTCAGGCTGTCGGAGAAGACGATCAGGCCCGGCAGGATGCGCTGAAGCGTCGTCAGCGTCGCCTCATTGGCCACATAGCCGGAGGTGAACAGCAGGGCGGCCTGTTTCCGATGCCAGGACGCCAGTTCGGCTTCCAGATCGACGGCCCAGCGGGTGGTGCCGGAGATGTTTCGTGTCCCGCCCGCACCGGCGCCGGCCTCGTCGATGGCGGCCTGCATGGCGTCCAGCACCACCGGATGCTGGCCCATGCCGAGATAGTCGTTCGAGCACCAGACCACCACGTCCTGCTCGGTCCCATCCGGGCGACGACGAACGGCGCACGGAAAGCGGCCGCGCACGCGTTTCAGGTCGGCGAAGACGCGATAGCGACCCTCGTCACGCACCCGGTCGACGGAGGACTGAAAGGCGGCCTTATAGTCAAACAAGACTATGCTTCTTCTCGGTTATGAGCAGTGGCGCTTATCTGCTCTTTGAAGGCCCGAAAGTCCACACTGGCGGCGGGACATTACGCCGCAAACGCCTAATCGATAACGGTTCTCAGCAAGCTCAGGCGGCGTTGGCGGCCTGTACGAGCCCCGCCCGATCCGGGGCCTGATCCAGCCGATCGAGCAGATAGCCCAGATCGTCGCGCGGCACCGTGCTGCGTTCTGACAGGAAGCGCTCCAGCATGCGCTGCTGGAACCGCTCCGGCGACGGATCGCCGCCCTCGGACTGAAGCGCCCGCCAGGTGTCCACGCCCGAGCGGAAGGCGGCATAGAGGCGCGGCGGCAGGCCGGCCCGGTCATAGATGGCCTTCAACCCCAGCGGCCCGCCATCATGAATCATCAGCCAGGCGCGCTGATGCGGCGTCCCGGCCAGCACCGCCATGGCGTGCTCGAAGAAGCTCATCTGCCCCCGCGCCACGGCGCGAAGCAGCAACGACCCATTGAGCACCTTGCGCGCATGCAGATTGGCGACGAAGGCGGCGATGTCGGGCTCGCGCCCAGCCTGATCGATCAGGTCGACCGTGGCCCGCTCGCGCGTCCCGACCGCCAGGCGGATGGCGGTTTCTGGCGCTATGGCGTGCTGGCTGATCAGGTGGTCGCGCACGGCGTCCGACGCCAGGGCGATCAGCTTTTCGGTGACCGCCAGCGGCAACACCTTGCGATAGGCCAGGGCTGTGACGACGGCGGGCGACTGGCCGAACCGGTCGATCGCCTTGCCCAGCGCGGCTTCCGACAGATCGGCGTTGTCGTTGGACGCCAGCACCCGCACTGCCGCCTCGACCCCATCGTCGGCGATGGCCTCGCCGACGTCGCGCGAGACGAAGGGGCGGCCGGCGATGGCGATCTGGCGCGCGCCCGATCCCCCGCGCACGATTTCGATCAGGTCGGCGTCGGTCAGCACCGGCGAGCCGGCCAGCACCGGCAGGGCGATGGAATCTACGTCCGCCGCCAGCTTGCGCGCCACCTCGCGCGGCAACAGGTCGGAGCTCTTCAGGGTCACAGCCAGCGCCCGGCGAACCAGCTCGGCGGCGTCGGCGGCGAGCACGCGCAGGATCTTCTGCGCAGCCTCGCGTTCCTCGTCGGTCAGGGTTTCGGCGTGGTCGGCCTTGTCGATGGCCCGGCACAGCTTGTGAGCGGCGGCGGCGCGATCGTCGTCATCGTCGGCCTTGATCAGGCGGCGGATGTCGCTCTCGCTGAGGCGGGCGCGGAAGGGCGTCATCGAACAGATCCCCGAAAGTCGTGGCCGACTATCCGCCCATCAACCTTAACGCGGCGTTTACCGTCTCAAGCCTGCCGCGATTCCGTCGGCGGGGCGAAGGCCTTCAGAAAACTGGACGCGCCGCCTCCCCCCAGAAGGCTTTCGGCCGGATCACCCTTGTCAAACAGCAGCGCGATCAGAGCCTGCTCGTGACGCAGCCGATCCATGCGCTCAGCAATGGCCATGTCCTTTTCGCTCATCGGCGGAAGCGCGGGCGCGGCCGGCGTGGCGGTCACGGCTCCACCCGAGGCCGTACGTTGAAGATTGGCATGGACCTCGGCCACCGTGGCGGGTCGACCGTCGCGATAGAAGATCGACCGATTGGCCGAAGCGGCGGCGGGGAAAAGGGCGGCGGCGGATGATCCCGGACGGCTGACCATGGCTTCCATCAGCTGGGCCGCGCCCGCCGGCCCGAGAAAATGCGCGGCATACAGGTCTCCGCCCCCCGGAACCCGGCCCGTCCGTCCCCGCAGATAGGCGGCGTTGGCCTGGGTCAGCTCGGCCGCCATCAGGCTGGCCGCCTGCGGATCGAAGCGCAGGTCCATGACCACGTTGCGAGCCGATCCGGCGACCCGCCAGCGGCCGTCAGTCCCCTGATGGATCAGGTCGGCGTATTGGCCGTAGCCGTGCTTGGCGCCCGACTTCTTCAACGTGGCCAGCCAGGTCTGTTCGATGAACTGGAACAGACCCGCCGCGCTCGACGTCGGAGCCTTGGCGCCGGGGTTTAACGCGCTCTCGCGGCGCGCGGTCTTCAGCAGAAAATCGAAATCGACCCCCGTGGCCTGGGCGGCCCGGCGGATGGCGTGCTCGACGCCGGCCGATGCGGGAATCGCATTGACGTTCATGCGCCAAGGGTCGTCAATCGTGGTTAAGCGAACCTTAACCCGCCGGATCCCGCGGCAACTTCCTGTTCACAGATCAGGCACAGCCCTCGACGTATTGGATGGAAGGACCCCCGGCGGCGACATGCTCGACATTGCCGTCGGTGCCGATGTGATAGCTGATGCCTCGGGCATTGGCGTCCTGAACGTAGTCCGCCCCGCCTCCGCGCGCCCAGACGGTGACGTACTCGGCCGGGGCCGGTGAATATTTGTGTGGGCTGGCCTGGGCGGCGTCGCCATAGGCCGCCTTGACCGCCGCCGCGCCGTCGCCGGGACCAAAGCCGCGATCGGTGTTCACTTCGGAGCCTGGGTCCAGCCAGATGCTGGTGAGGACGCCCTGTTCGACCATGACCATCATGTTCTCTGGCGCCCGCTCGGGTCGGAAGATGTCGCAGGACTCGGGATCGGGCCCGCCAACCGAGTCGGGATCGGCATCCGGACCCAGGGCCTGTTCGACCTCGGCCCGGGTCATGCCGATTCGCAGCGGCCCATAGCCTTCGGCCGTCAGCGCGCCATCCTGGACCGGCGCGGGCGTCTCGGCAGCCGGGGGCGGCGTTGCGGCGGGTTCCGCGGCGGGCGCGGCCGGCTCCTGGCCACAGGCGGCGAGCGGCAGGGCGGCGACGGCGATCAGCAGCAGGGAGCAGCGCATGGGAACCTCGAGAGCGAAAACGACCCCATCCCAACGCAAGAACGGCGCGCGGTGATCCCGCGCGCCGTTCTCAATCTCGGTTCACCCAAAAGGGAGAGCTCAGTCTTCCTTGGGCGTCAGGACCTGACGGCCGCGATAGGTGCCGGTCTTCAGGTCGATGTGGTGCGACCGGCGAAGCTCGCCGGTGTCCTTGTCCTCGACGTGCGGGTTCGAGCCGAGGGCGTCGTGGGCGCGACGCATGTTGCGGCGGGAGGGCGATACTTTGCGCTTCGGAACGGCCATATCCGTCTCAATCTCAAGGGTCGGGCGCCGGGCAAGGCGCGAAAACGATTGCGGCGGCCCGAACGGGGCCGCCACGTGAGCGCGGGCTTATGCCTGAACCCACGGGCGATTTCAAGGTGACGATTGCCGAACAACGTTCCACCACCTAGGCTGCCAATACAGCCCGTTGGGGAGGGTGACAAAATGGATTGGTTCTATCGCGTCATGGCCTTGGCGGCTTGGGCCGCAGCCGGGGCGCAGCCCGCTGTCGCTCAGTCATCCGCAGGGCTTCCCCCACCGGTGAGGGCTTATCAGCAAGAGCTCAACGGCGTTTGTGAAGCTCTGGGCGGGCGCGGCTCATTTGGAGATGACTTCATCAAGCGGGCCGATTTCGACGCGGACGGCCTGGAGGATTACCTGCTGGATACGGCATCGGTGAGTTGCCCGCCTGCGTCCGCCAGCGCGGGAACCTGCGGATCCGCCGGCTGCAGTGTCGCGATCTTCCTCTCATCACAGGATTATCGGGAAGTCTGGAGTTCCAACCTGCAGGACTTTCGCGTCGTGCAAGGCGCCCCGGCGGCGCGGCTTTCGGTCAGCGCGCACGGGTCCGCGTGTGGCCAGATCGGCGCAGAGGTGTGCGAGGCGGTGCTTGAGTGGGACGGCGTCACCTTTTCTCCTGCGCTTTCACCCTCCGCAGCCGACGCCTCGACAGGCGCCACGGAGATGTCGGCAGCGCCCGACTGGACGGCGGGGATGGATGGGGCGCGGATTGTCACGGCCCGCACAGCGCAAGGCCCCTCCCCCCTCAACGAGATCGCCGTCTCGTGCCACGATGGGCGGCCGATGCTGGCGATCCGCCCCACCGGTCGCCTGGGCGCTTCCGTCGCCTTGGAAATCGGGGCCGATGGGCGAACAGCCCGGATGCCCTTGACGCTCGACGCCCGGACCGGGGTCTATTTCGCGCTCCCGGCGTCACCGCCCGCCCTGATGCTTCTGGCGGGAGGGGCCTCGGAAGCCGACGTGTCTCTAAACGGGCGCGCGATCGGGGCGATCCCCTTGATGGGGGCGCCGACGGCGCTGGCGGAAGCGCTGTCGCCCTGCTGGAGAGGTCAGGATCTGTCGGCGGGCGCGGCGCGGCAGGAAGTCGCGCGGATGCCGCCGCCGGCCCCCGGCGCCATCGACGCCGAGCTGTCGTTCCCGCCCATTCCCGAGGGCTTCTACGCGGTCAACGTCACATGCGCCGCCGCGGCCGGTAATACTGACTGGATGAACTACATGTATCTGACCCGGCATGTCCGGCGAGAGTGGGATGGCGACACGCCACTCGCAGGCGCCGATGATCTGGGCGGCGGTCGTTGGGCCCTGCGCCGGTATCACGGTGGTTCCGTCATGGAGATCCTGCTCACCGGGCCCGCCAGTTTCCAAGAAACCTTCACCCTGGACGACGGGTGGGGCGGCAGCGAGGAAACGACGATCCGGTTCGTCCACTGTCCTGCCGAATCGGTGCCGGCCGAGGTCCGTCGCGACTGGACCGGGCCGGTGGATTACGAGCCCTATCGCGGCAACGGCTGAGGGGGCTGGGAACGCCGGGCGGCTAGGCCAGCGTCTTTTCCAGCACGACAAAGGCCAGATCGTCGCGCAAGGGCCGCCCGAACCGCGCGTTTCCATAGGGAAAGGGCGCGGTCTCGCCGGTCGGCCGATAGCCGCGCCGGATATACCAGGCGATCAGGGCCTCGCGCTGGCGAATCACCTGCATCCGCACCCGCCGGGCGCCGAAATCACGAGCCAGCGCAGCCTCCGCCGCCTCGACCAGCCGCCCCCCTACACCCGCGCCTTGCAGGCCTGGATCGACCGACAGCATGCCGAGATAGCCGACGCCCCCACTCCGGTCGGCGATCAGCACGCAGCCGATCAGAACCCCGCCGCGCCACGCCGTCAGCAGGCGCCGCATCGGGTCGGCCAGGATCTCGGCGATCTCCTCGCGGTCGGTGCGCTGTCCGTCCAGCAGGTCCGCCTCGGTGGTCCATCCCGCCCGTGACGCCTCACCGCGATAGGCCCGCTCGATCAGGGCATGGAGCGCGGGCGCGTCGTCCCGCGATGCCCGCCGGATCATCAGCCGCTCGCTCCAGGCGGACCGATCGAGGCTGAAATAGAGGCTGTCCACCCACTCGCCGCCCACCTGCATGGAGTTCCTGGCTTCGCCCCTCTGAACGAATCCCAGCCGCCGCAGCAGCCGGATCGACGCGGCGTTTCGGGGATCGACATCGGCGGTCAGCCTGTCGTGCTCGGGATGCTCGGCGAAGACATGGTCGATGATCGCCGTCAGGGCCTCGCCGGCCAGCCCCTGGCCCCAGGCATCCGGATGCAGGATGTAGCCGATCTCCGGCAGGCGCCAGAAGCCGGCCTTGCCGATCACCCGCCCCTCGTGCTCGACGACGAAGTCCTCGCGATCGGGACCAGGCCTGAGCATGTCGGCCATCCAGGCGCGGGTCTGGTCGCGATCCCCATGCGGTGGCGTCGACCACCAGGTCGTGGCGCGCGGATCGGACAGGACGGCGTGCAGCGCCTCCAGATCATCCGGCCGCGCCCGCCGGATCACCAGCCGCGCGGTGGTCAGGGTGGTCACACCAGCCGGCTCTGCACCTTGGCCGCGGCGATGAAGCTGGCGAACAGCGGATGCGGGGCGAACGGACGGCTCTTCAGCTCGGGGTGATACTGCACACCGATGAACCAGGGGTGGTCGGTCCGCTCCACCGTCTCGGGCAGCACGCCGTCCGGCGACAGGCCGGCGAACACCAGCCCGGCCTTGGCCTCGATCGCCTCGCGGTAGTTGATGTTGACCTCATAGCGGTGGCGGTGCCGCTCCGAGATATCGGTCGCGCCATAGATCTCGGCGATGCGCGAGCCGGGCTTCAGGGTCGAGTCATAGGCCCCCAGCCGCATGGTGCCGCCCAGATCGCCGTCCGCCTGGCGCTTCACCCGCTCGTTGCCCTGGGTCCATTCGGTCATAAGGCCGACCACCGGCTCCTCGGCCGGACCGAACTCGGTCGACGAGGCGTCGGGATAGCCGGCCAGGTTCCGGGCCGCCTCGATCACCGCCATCTGCATGCCGAAACAGATGCCAAAATAGGGAATGTTGCGCTCGCGGGCGAAGCGCGCCGCCTGGATCTTGCCCTCCGCGCCCCGGGCGCCGAAGCCTCCGGGCACCAGCACCGCGTGAGCCCCCTGCAACCGCGCCTCGCAGGCCTCGCGGTCGCCCTCGAAGGTCTCGGCCTCGACCCAGTCGATGTTGACCTTGACGTTGTTGGCCACCCCGCCGTGCTGCAGCGCCTCGATCAGGGATTTGTAGGCGTCCTTCAGCACCGTATATTTGCCGACCACGGCGACGGTGACCTCGCCGTCGGGCTGCAGCCGGCGGCGCACGATCTCTTCCCAGCCGGTCAGCTCGGGCGCCGGCGCGTCGGCGATGCCGAAATGGGCCAGAACCTCGGCGTCCAGCCCCTCGCGGTGATAGTCCAGCGGCACCGCATAGATGTCAGCCGAATCCATCGCCTGGATGACGCCCGAGGGCCGCACATTGCAGAACAGGCCGATCTTGCGCTTCTCGTCCTCGGGGATCGGCTGTTCGCAGCGGCACAGCAGGATGTCGGGCTGAATGCCGATCGAGCGCAGCTCCTTGACCGAGTGCTGCGTCGGCTTGGTCTTCATTTCGCCGGCGGTCTTGATGAAGGGCAGCAGGGTCAGGTGCACGAAGCACGACTGGCCGCGCGGCAGGTCCTGGCCCAGCTGACGGATGGCCTCGAAGAACGGCAGGCCCTCGATGTCGCCGACCGTCCCGCCGATTTCGACCAGCACGAAATCGACCTCATCGCCCGCGTCGTCCAGGGCGGGGGCGAGGCAGAAGTGTTTGATCTGGTCGGTGACGTGCGGGATCACCTGGACCGTGGCGCCCAGATAGTCGCCCCGCCGCTCCTTCTCCAGGATGGTCGAATAGATGCGGCCGGTGGTGACATTGTCGGTCCGCGCCGCCGACACGCCGGTGAAGCGTTCGTAGTGGCCCAGGTCCAGGTCCGTCTCGGCCCCGTCGTCGGTGACGAACACCTCGCCGTGCTGATAGGGGCTCATCGTCCCCGGATCGACGTTGAGATAGGGGTCCAGCTTCCTCAGCCGGACCGAATATCCACGCGCCTGCAACAGGGCGCCCAGCGCCGCCGAAGCCAAGCCTTTACCTAACGAGGAGACCACGCCCCCCGTGATGAACACATAACGGGCCATGGGCGGTCACCTAGCCCCGACTCTGGGGTCGGACGCAATCAAAAAAACACGAGGGGCGAGAGACGATATCGGCCGGGACGCGGCCGATATCGACGGCGCTTACTGGGCGGGCGCGGGCTGGGCCGGCGCCTGGGCCGGAGCCCCGCCGAAGCTCGATTCCAGATCGTCCAGGGACGGACCGGTTTGGGCCGGCGCGGTCTCGGTCGGGGCGGCCTCGGCCGGGGCCGTGGTCGGCTGCTGGCTCAGGTCGATCGCGCCGATGTTGCTGCTGGATGCCACCGACGATCCGGCGCGCTCCATGTTGCCGACGATGGTCAGCGAGATGGCGCAGATGAAGAACAGCGTCCCCAGCACCGCCGTGACCCGGGTCAGCAGATTGCCCGCGCCGCGCGCCGTCATGAAGCCCGACGGCCCGCCGCCCATGCCCAGGGCGCCGCCCTCGGACCGCTGCAACAGGATCACGCCGGTCATGGCCAGCGAGATCACGATCATGACGACGAAGAGAATGGTCTGGAGCATGGTGCTTCGCATGTGGGCGCACGGGCGCGCCGATCAAGCCGGGGCGTCTAACAGGCTTGGCGGGCTTGAGCAATAAACCCGCCTCCCCGGCGACGGCCGGGGCCCAGGAGGGCTTGCGTGAGATGACGATCACGCGGCGGCGATCGCGGCTCTGGACCCCGGCCTTCGCCGGGGAGGCGGCGTGAAGCCTAGAGCCCCTTCGTCTCCCCCCGCAACAGCTGCAGCATGGCCGAGAAGTCCTTGCCGCCATAGCCCATGCGGTCGAACAGGGCGTACATCGCCTCGGCCTGCGCCCCCAGCGGCGTGGTCGCGCCCGCCTTGGCGGCGGCGTCCTGGGCCAGTTTCAGGTCCTTCAGCATCATGGCCGTGGCGAATCCGCCCTGAAAGTCGCGGTTGGACGGGGCGGCGGGCACCGGGCCGGGCCAGGGATAGTAGCTGGTCACGCTCCAGCACTGGCCGGAAGACTTCGACGCGATCTCGAAGAACCGCTCGGGATCCAGCCCCAGCCGCTCGGCCAGGGCCACCGCCTCGCAGGTCCCGATCATCGAGATGCCCAGCAGCATGTTGTTGCAGATCTTGGCCGCCTGACCCGCGCCGTGGTCACCGGCGCGGATGGTGATCCGGCTCATCGGCTCCAGCGCCGCCTCGATGCGTCCGAAGTCACCCTCGTCGCAGCCGACCATGAAGGCCAGATTGCCCGCGTCCGCCGCCGCCGTGCCGCCCGACACCGGCGCGTCGGCGAACGCATAGCCCGCGTCCTTGGCCAGGCCCGCGACCTTGCGCGCCGTGTCCACGTCGATGGTCGAACAGTCGATCAGCAGCGCCGAGCTGGGCGCAGCCCCGATGATCTGTTCGGAATAGACCTTCAGCACATGCGGCCCGGCCGGCAGCATGGTGATCACCACCTCGGCGTCCTTGACCGCCTCGGCCACCGAGCCGACCGCCGAACACCCCGCCTGCCCGGCCCGCTCCAGCGCCTCGGCCGACAGATCGAAGGCGGCGACCGCGCGCCCGGTCTTCGCCTGGTTCGCGGCCATCCCGCCGCCCATGTTGCCCAGGCCGATGAAGGCGATCTTCATATGCGTCACTCCCACGCGCGTTCCGATGTGCGGGGAGGGTTAGCGGGATGGGCGGGCGGAGGAAAGCTGGGCCTTGTCTGATCCAGGCTCCGTTAGCCCGGAAGATCTTACACTCCACATTGCCATCCCTGATTGCGAGGTCCACGCTATCGCAATGAGAAGGAACTTCTGGATCACCGGCCTGGCTTGGCCCCTCCTCACCGCGTCACTGGCGTCAGCGGAGCCCTCACAGGTGGGTGACCAAGTCGGTGACGTCGTCGAAATCGTCATGTCCTACGAGACGTCTCAGGAAGGCAGCGACGGGTCGTCGAGCAGTTCGCAAGGAACCGATGTCCTGTCCGAACGCGTCATCGCCGTTACCGACGATGGGATCGAACTAGAATTCGACCTTCCGCCGGCGACCACGGCCGAGGAACGAACCCGTGTTTGGCAATATCCCGCGCGGGTTCTGCGGGGAGTGGATGGTGAGAAACAACTTCTCAACCCCGAAGAGCTTGAGGTGCGACTGGACGCCTGGCTAGCCTTGACCGAGTGGGACAGGAACGTCTGTGGCCAGTGGATATTCACTTGGAATGCTTTCCTGATCGAATGCGACCCACAGTCTGTCCTTGAGACAATAGACGCCATCGACATGCGCGGCGTCGATCTCCGTGACGGAGCGCAATACAGACACCCTGGCGCGTCAGAGACTGGCGCATTCACCCGTTCGGTCGCCCCCGACGGTGAGACGGTCTTCGTGGTCGAATTGGGAGCGGATATCGAATCTGTTCGGAAGTCTCGCGCAGAGAGCGACGTCGTCATCGGCGAGATTTCAGGTCAGCCGGTGACGCTAGAAGAAGCACTTATCGAACGCTCCCGAGAGGACGTCTCGGGGACTGTCGAGGTGAGCTTCCAAGGCGACGCCCAGGGCGTTCCGACCCGGCGAGTAGTGGTGACGAACCTTAAAACCATCAGTCCCGACGGGGTGGTCACCACCGAACGCGAAACCAGGGTCCTGGAACGCAGACGCGTCGCCGGCGCGCCTATGGTTCAGTGAAGCCAGGCGGAACTCCCCACTAGCGCCCCCGATACACCCCCGGCGTCACCCCAAACCGCTCCCTGAAGCACTGCGTAAAGTGCGACGGCGTCGAAAACCCTGTCGCCCAGGCGATGGCGGCGATGCCGTTTTCGCCTTCCAGCAGGCGCCGCGCCGCCAGATGCAGGCGATAGACCCGTGAATAGTCCGAGAACCCCGCGCCCAGGGCGGCCTTGAAGCGGCGCGAGAAATAGGCGGGCGACAGGTTGCAGGCTCGGGCGGCCTCGTCGATCGTCGGCGGCCGGGCCGGGTCGGCGCGCAGGCGCTGGATGGCGGGCATCAGGCGGCCGATCCCCTCTCCCTCCGCCGCCTCCGCACGGCCCGCCTCCACGCGCGGCTGGTCGGCCAGGGCGCGCAGCATCAGCTCGGCCAGGTTCCGGCGCGTCGCCGCGTCGGCCCCCGCCTCCAGCCAGCCGGCCAGGGTCTTGAGCCGCGCCCGTGTCGCCGCGTCCGGCCGCACCCGCGCCGGCCGCCGCCAGCCGCCCATCGCCTCGACCACGAAGGGATCGACATAGACTAGGGTCCAGGCCTTCTCCCCCGCCGCCAACTCGAAGTCATGGGTCCGCATCGAGGGCACGAAGACGACATCGCCGTCACTGAGATCCAGCCGCTCGCCCTCGACCACGAAGTCGCCGCGCACCCCGTCGAACAGCACGATCTCGGCCACGTCGTGAAAATGGGTGAACCGCCCCGCCTCGCCGGCCTCGGCCCCAAGCGCCACGGCCGAGGCCGAGGCCTCCATGCCGGGCGGCATCTCCACGGGCTCGCACAGAACGCGGTCGGGCATGGACGCCACCCTGACCCGGCCGCACGCCGATGACAAGGATTCGACAGACTTCGCGCCGGTTCGCGACAGCCCCCGCCCTCGCCGAGCGCCGTTCCCGCGATAGGCTCGACCCATGCAAACAGCCCCGGCGCCCGCCATGCCCCCCTATGACATCGACAGCCCCTACCCCCTGTCCCCGGACGTCATCGCCGCCTTTCGCCGCGACGGCTTCGTCAAGCTGAAGGATGTTTTCGACCGCGAGGTGCTGGCCTGGTTCGGCGACCAGATCACCGCCCAGACCATCGCGCTGAACACCGAGACCCGCCCGCTGGAGGAGCGTAGCACCTACGACCGCGCCTTCCTCCAGGTCATGAACCTGTGGGAGTTCGGCGGCGCCCCGCGCGACTTCGTCTTTGGCCGGCGCCTGGCCCGGATCGCCGCCGAGCTGCTGGGGACCGAGGGCGTGCGCCTGTATCACGACCAGTCGCTGTACAAGGAGCCCGGCGGCGGCATCACCCCGGCCCACGCCGACCAGTACTACTGGCCCCTGTCCAACGACTGCTCCGTCACCGCCTGGGTGCCGCTCCAGGCGGTGCCGCGCGAGATGGGGCCTCTGGCCTTCTACGCCGGCAGCCAGAACGCCGAACTGGGCCGCGACCTGCCCATCTCCGACGAGAGCGAGGCCCGGATCACCGCCGCCATGGAGGCGCAAGGCTTTCCCATCGTCGATCAACCCTTCGACCTGGGCGAGGTCAGCTTTCACCGCGGCTGGACCTTCCACAAGGCCGGGGCCAACGTCTCGGACCGGCCGCGATCGGTGATGACGGTGATCTACATGGACCGCGACGTGCGCCTGGCCGAACCGACCAACAATTTCCAGCAGGCCGACTGGGAGAAATGGGCCCCCGGCGCCGAACTGGGCCAGGTCATCGACACCCCCCTGAACCCCGTGCTGTGGGAGCGCGCGTCGTGAGGGTGCTCGCGGCGCTGGCCGCCCTGCTGATCGCCACCCCGGTCGTGGCCCAGACCCCCGCCTCGCCGGAACCGCACGAAGAGGTCTTCTACCACGTCTTCAACCGCTCGATGCGCGACTCGAACGGCGACGGCCACGGCGACATCCAGGGCATGATCGACAGCCTGGACTATCTGAAACAGCTGGGCGTCACCTCGATCCTGCTGACGCCACTGTATCCGTCGCACCTGTACCACAACTATTTCGCCTCGGACTTCGAGGGCGTCGATCCCGAATACGGCACCATGGCCGACTACGCCCGGCTGGTCGCCGAGGTGAAGGCGCGCGGCATGAAGATCTATCTGGACCAGGAGATGCAGTACGTCACCGACGACCACGTCTGGTGGGCCGAGCCGCTGGCCGACCGCGGCTCGCCCTACACCGACTGGATCCTGTGGGACGACCGCGAGGGTGGCCTGGCCGAGGAAGGCCCGTTCGGCCTGCGCGCCGCGCGCAACTGGTCCGGCCGCACCACCGGCATCACCACGGTCAATCTCAAGAACCCCGAGGTGAAGGCCTATTTCGCCCGCTACTTCATGAGTTGGGTCGACCCCAACGGCGACGGCGACTTCTCGGACGGCGTCGACGGCTTCCGCATCGACCACATGATGGACGATCTGGACAACAAGGGTCTGCTGACCGACCTGTTCGACGACTTCTGGATCCCGCTGTTCACCACCCTGAAAGCGGCCAATCCCGACCTGCTGATCCTGGCCGAACAGTGGGACTGGGGTTATGGCGGCGACTTCCTGAAGCGCGGCGGGGCCGACATGGCCTTCGCCTTTCCCCTGCGCAGCGCCATCCGCACCTTCAACCGCGAGCGGATCATCGACGCCATCCGCGGCGTCGCCGACGCCACGCCCGAGGGCAAGAGCCAGCTGATCTTCGTCGAGAACCACGACATGGACCGGCTGTCCTCCGACCCCGGCATGACGCCGGAGCGCCAGCGCACGGCGGCGGCCCTGACCGTCCTGCTGCGCGGCACGCCCATGCTCTACTACGGTCAGGAGATCGGCATGCGCGGCACGGTCCGCCCGCGCTTCACCACCGACGAGCGCGACATCGGCGTGCGCGAAGGAATGGAATGGCGCGCGAAGGTCGACGCGCCCGAAACGCCCCACTGGTATCGCAGCGACGCCATCTACTGGACCGAACAGTTCTCCCAGGACGACGACGGCGTGTCGGTGGAGGAACAGGACACCGACCCCGCCTCCCTGCTCAACTTCTATCGCCGCGCCCTGGCGGTCCGGGCGGCCCACCCCACCCTGCAACGCGGCAGCCAGACCATCCAGGAAAGCGCGGCCGGCCTGCTGATCATCGAGCGCTGGCTGGACGGCGACCGGATGATGATCATCGCCAACCTGACCCCGTCCGAGGCCGAATACTCCATGCCCGGCCCCGACCTCCTGGGCGGGGCGCGCAAGGACGGCGACCGCGTCTTCCTGCGCCCCTGGCAGACCGCCCTGTTCCACGCCCCCGCCGACGGCAGCGTCTTTCCCGAAATCGGCGACCCGGACGCGGACCCGGCTGCCGCCCGCGACCTCGGCGCCGGTCCGGGCGCGAAGGTGGGTGGCGACTAGCGTCTGTAGGGGCTGAGCTCGCGCGTCATCGCCGCCATCTCCGCCTGCACCGCCGGCCGTTCCTCGCTCAGGAACCCGGCCACCGCGTCGCGGAAGCTCTCATTGGCGATCCAGTGGGCCGAGCGCACCTCGGTCGGCAGATAGCCGCGCGCGATCTTGTGCTGGCCCTGCGCCCCCGCCTCGACCCGGCCCAGCCCCCGCGCGATGGCGAAGTCGATTGCCTGATAATAGCAGAGCTCGAAATGCAGGAAGGGCACGTCCTCCAGCGCCCCCCATTGCCGCCCATACAGGGCGTCGCGGCCGATGAAGTTCAGCGCCCCCGCGATCGGCCGCCCGTCGCGAAACGCCATCACCAGGGCGATGCGGTCGGCCATGGTCTCGCCGATCCGGTCGAAGAAGGCGCGGGTCAAATAGGGCCGCCCCCACTTGCGTGACCCCGTGTCCATGTAGAAGGCGAAGAAGGCGTCCCAGTGCGCCGGCTCGATCTCGCCACCGGTCAGCACGCGAATCTCCAGCCCAGCCTGGGCGTCCCGCCGCTCGCGCCGGATGGCCTTCCTCCGATTCTGGCTGAGCGTGGCCAGAAAGGCCTCCAAATCGGCGTATCCCCGGTTCTCCCAGACGAACTGCATGTCCCGCCGGGCCAGATAGCCAGCCTCGTCCATCGCCGCCGCGTCCGTCGCGTCAGGAAAGGTGACGTGCAGCGACGACACCCCCATCTGCTCGGCCAGGGCGGTCGCCCCATGCGCCAGCGCCTGTCTGACCACCGCCTCCCCCGCCCCCGGACGGGCCAGCAGACGTGGCCCCGTCACCGGCGTGAACGGCACGGCGCCCAGCAGCTTGGGATAATACCGCCCGCCCGCCCGCTCCAACGCGTCGGCCCACGAGTGGTCGAAGACGTATTCGCCCTGGCTGTGCCCTTTCAGATAGAGCGGCATGACGCCGAGCACGGCGCCGTCCTCGGCCTTCAAGGCCAGATGGCGCGGCGCCCAACCGGCCTCGGGCGCGACCGAGCCGGACGCCTCGCAGGCCTCCAGAAAGTCGTAGCCGACGAACGGGTCGCCGGTGTGCGAGGCGCACGCCTCCCACGCCTCACGGCCGATCTCGCGGATCGCGCCGTGGACGTGGAGGCTGAATTGCGGGTCGGAGCCGTCCGTCACCGCACCTCGACGACGGCGTCCACCTCGACGGCGAAGCCGAGCGGCAGACGATAGACGCCGACGGCCGAGCGGGCGTGGCGACCCTTGTCGCCGAACACTTCGACCATCAGGTCCGAACAGCCGTTGATGACCAGGGGAATGTCGGTGAAATCGCCGGCCGCCTGGACGAAGCCGCCCAGTTTCACGACGCGCACGACCCGTTCCAGGTGGCCGTCGCAGGCCGCCTTGATCTGCGCCAGCAGATTGACGCCGCACATCCGCGCCCCGGCCTTGGCCGTCTCCAGATCGACGTCGTCGCCCACCGTGCCCTTCAGGCCGCCTGAGGCGTCGTTCGACAGCTGGCCCGAGACATGGACCAGATTGCCGGTCTTCACCCAGGGCACATAGTTGGCCACGGCCTTGGCCGGTTCGGGCAGGTCGATGCCGAGTTCGGCGAGGCGGGCGTCGATGGACATGGGCGGCTCCTGAATGATCTGGGCCGGGATTTAGGGGGCCGGGAGCCCGGCGTCACCCCCTGCCCTCCGCCCGCCTTGACCTCGCCGCTTCGGACCCTCAGCTTCCCGGCGGATTTCGAGGAGCCCTCCATGCCCATCTCCGACACGCCGGTGCTGTCGCGCCCGTCCGGATCGCTGCTGACCCTGATCGCCAACACCCCGATGGTGGAGGTGACGCGTCTGGACACCGGCCCGTGCCGCCTGTTCCTCAAGCTGGAGAGCCAGAACCCTGGCGGCTCCATCAAGGACCGGATCGCCGTCGAGATGATCGAGGCGGCCGAAAAGGAGGGCTGGCTCAAGGAAGGCGGCACCATCGTCGAGGCCACCGCCGGCAACACCGGCCTCGCCCTGACCCTGGTCGGCCAGAACAAGGGCTACAAGGTCCTGCTGGTCATTCCCGACAAGATGTCCAAGGAAAAGATCCAGCATTTGCGGGCCATGGGCGCCGATGTTCGCCTGACACGTTCGGATGTGCCGCACGGGCACCCGGAATATTACACCGACATGGCCGAGCGCCTCGCCCAGCAGCTGCCCGGCGGCTACTACGTCAACCAGTTCGCCAACGACGCCAATTCCGAGGCCCACGTGAAGACCACGGGCCCCGAGATCTGGGAACAGACCGGCGGTCAGATCGACGCCTTCGTCGCGGGCATCGGCTCCGGCGGCACCATCACCGGCGTCGCCCGGTATCTGAAATCCCAGGGATCAAAGGCCGAAATCATCCTGGCCGACCCGGTCGGCTCCACCCTCGCCGGCATCGTCAACGAGGGCGTGCCGGGGCCGGAGGGCAGCTACACGGTCGAGGGCATCGGCCAGAACTTCGTGCCCGACACCGCCGACATGAGCCTGATCGACCGCGCCTATTCCATCCCTGACGCCGAGGCCATCGCCACCGTCCGCGAGCTGCTGCTCAAGGAAGGCATCCTGGCCGGCTCCTCCTCCGGCACCCTGATCGCCTCGGCCCTGCGCTGGTGCCGCGAACAGACCGAGGCCAAGACCTGCGTCACCCTGGTCTGCGACACCGGGGCCAAATACCTGTCCAAGGTCTATAACGACGCCTGGCTGGCCGATCAGGGCCTGGGCGAGCGCGAGATACACGGCGACCTGTCCGACCTGATCACCCGCAAGTACGCCAAGGGCGACGTCGTCTCGGCCACTGCCGGCGACACCCTGGACACCGCCTTCAAGCGCATGCGCGGCGCCGACGTGTCCCAGCTGCCGATCATCGACGAGGGCCGGCTGGTCGGCATCATCGACGAGAGCGACATCGTCCACGTCATGAACACCGACGCCATCACCCGCGAGGCCCGCTTCAAGAAGCCGGTCGGAGAGGTCATGACCCGCGACCTCGACACCCTTCAGGTCACCGAGCCGCTGGACGCCCTGATCCCCATCTTCGACCGCGACCGCGTGGCCCTGGTGCTGGACGGCGAACAGTTCGTCGGCCTGATCACCCGCACCGACCTGATCAATCACCTCAGCCTCAATCGCTGACATGATCTCGACCCGCCGATCGGTATTGGCGGGAGTGGGCGCGACGGCGCTCGCCGCGCCGGCGCGCGGGCAGACGCTCGGGCCCGGCGTTACCCTGACCGGCTATCAAAGCGGCGGAGTGAGTATCCCCACAGTGCTGTTCGAGCCGCGACGGCCCGACGGCGCCCTGTCCGGTGGCGGGCTGGTGCTGCTGCACGGCGGCGGCGGCGCCCAGATCGATGTGCCCCGGTTCTTCAGTCACGCCGTCCGATTGACCGACCACGGTCTCACGGTCGCCATGCCCAACTATTTCGCCGGCTCTGGCGAAGCGGGTGAGGTGCGCCGATCGATGACCGAACGCTTTCGTGTCGTGGTCGATGACGCGGTGGTTTGGCTCGCCGCCCGTCCGGGGGTGGATCGCTCCAGGCTCGCTCTCATGGGATATTCACGGGGCGGCCATCTGGCGACGGAGGTCGCAGTCACCAAGGCCGATGTCCGTGCCGCCATCGGCGTCGCGTCGGCCGGCGGGCTAGAGCCCGCAGCTATACGACGAACACCGCCCGTGCTGCTGATCTACGCCAAGGGCGACCCTGTCGTGCGGCCACGCTACACGCGGCGCTGGGCCGGCGTGCTGCGGAACCGAGAGGTTCCCGTCACCCTGCGAGAACTGGACTCGCCCCGCCATATCTTTGAGGACGTGGAGTGGAGCGACATCTTCTCCTCCGCGCGTACCTTCCTGACCCGCCATCTTGTCTGACGGACCGCATGACCAAACTGACCAACAGCCAGGGCTTCTCAACCCGCGCCATTCACGCCGGCCAGCGCCCCGACCCGACCACGGGCGCCGTGATGACGCCGATCTACGCCACCTCGACCTACGCCCAGGAGAGCCCGGGCGTGAACAAGGGCTATGAGTATGCGCGCGGCAAGAACCCGACGCGGGAAGCCTTCGAGGCCTGTATCGCCGATCTGGAAGGCGGAACCCACGGCTTCGGCTTCGCCAGTGGCATGGCCGCCACCTCGACAGCCCTGGAGCTGCTGGACGCGGGCGACCACGTCGTCACCGGCGACGACCTCTACGGCGGGTCCTGGCGGCTGTTCGAGCGGGTGCGCCGTCGCTCCATGGGTCTGGACTTCGCCTATGTCGACATGAGCGACCCGGCCGCCGTCGAGGCCGCCATCACCGACAAGACCCGGCTACTCTGGGTCGAGACGCCCACCAATCCGCTGATGAAGCTGGCCGATATCGCCGCCCTGTCGAAGATCGCCAAGGCGCGCGGCCTGATGCTGATTGTCGACAACACCTTCGCCACCCCCTTCTGTCAGCAGCCGCTGAGCCTGGGCGCCGACATCGTCATGCATTCGGCGACCAAATACCTGAACGGCCATTCCGACATCATCGGCGGCGTGCTGGTTACCCGGGACGCCGATCTCGCGACCCGGATCAAGTTCCTGCAGAACTCGGTCGGCGGCGTCATGGGCCCGTTCGATGCCTTCCTTGCCAACCGGGGGCTCAAGACCCTGGCCCTGCGCATGAAGGCCCACTGCGAGAACGCCCTGGGCGTCGCCCGCTGGCTGGAGAGCCGCGCCGGGGTCGCCAAGGTGATCTACCCCGGCCTAATTGCCCACCCCCAGCACGAACTGGCCGCGCGTCAGATGACCGGCGGCTTCGGCGGCATGGTCACGGTCATCCTCGACGGCGATCTGGCGCGCACCAAACAGGTGCTGGAGCGGGTTCAGGTCTTCACCCTGGCCGAGTCCCTCGGCGGCGTCGAAAGCCTGGTCAACCACCCCGCCATCATGACCCACGCCAGCGTCCCGAAAGAGGTGCGCGAGGCCGGCGGCGTCACCGACAGCCTGATCCGCCTGTCGGTCGGGGTCGAGGACATCGACGACCTGATCGCGGACCTGGATCAGGCGCTGGCCTGAGGTCATGGTCCGCTAGGGGTTCAAACGGCCGCGCCAAGCCGTTAGCCTTCGCGCATGCAAAATCTGAACGCCATGCGTGATCGCCTGGCGGAGCAGCCGATGGCGGAGACGCTGATCGGGCTCTGCCTGCTGTTGCTTGCCGCCTTCGCAACGGATTTCATCCTGCGCCAGGTGCTGGTCAGGCTGGTGCGGCGCGCGGTGGCCCGCATCTTCCCCACCAGCAATGTGAGGGGCTCGGTCTACCCGATCGTGCGCACTCTGGGACGGGTCGCGCCGGCCCTGGTGATCCATCACGGCGTGATGCTGGTCCCGCACCTCTCGCCCGGAGCGACGGCGGTAACCCGCAACGTGGCCTCCGCCTTCGCCATCATCACCCTGGCCATGTCGGTGGCGGCGACGCTCAGCCTGATCAACCGCGTCTACGCCCAACGCCCCGAGGCGGCAGCCCGGCCGATCAAGGGCTATCTGGAACTGGCCAAGATCCTCGTTTTCGCCGTCGCCGCCATACTGGCTATCTCGGCCCTGATCGAGCGGTCGCCGCTGCTGCTCCTGTCCGGCCTCGGCGCCCTCGCGGCGGTTCTGATGCTGGTGTTCAAGGACACGATCCTGAGCCTGGTGGCCTCGGTGCAGCTGAACGCCAACGACATGCTGCGCGTCGGCGACTGGATCGAAATGCCCAAGCTGGAGGCCGACGGCGACGTGGTCGACATCGCCCTGCACACGGTCAAGGTCCAGAACTGGGACAAGACCATCACCACCATCCCGACCTGGCGGCTGATCGCCGAGCCCTTCAAGAACTGGCGCGGCATGCAGGAGGCCGGCGGCCGCCGGATCAAGCGCAGCCTGCTGATCGACCAGACCAGCGTGGGCTTCCTCGACCCCGAGGCCAAGGCGCGCCTCGCCCGCTTCGCGGTGCTGGACGAATATCTGGAGCGTAAGTCCGGGGAAATCGAGAGCTTCAACGCCCGCCTGCGCGAGGCGGGCCGCGACGCCGTCAACGCCCGACGCCAGACCAACCTCGGCGCCTTCCGCGCCTATGTCGACAACTACCTGCGCACCCATCCACGCATCCATCAGCAGATGACCCTGCTGGTTCGCCAGCTGGAGCCCACGCCCTGCGGCCTGCCGCTCGAGATCTACTGCTTCACCTCCACCGTGGCCTGGAACGACTACGAGGGCATCCAGTCCGACATCTTCGACCACCTGATCGCCATCCTGCCGGAATTCGGCCTGCGCCTGTTCCAACAGCCCTCCGGCGCCGACCTGGACCGCTTGGGTCTGGCGCGCGCCGCCTAGCGCGGCACACCAGGCCGACGGGCTAGCGATGACCGGGAACAAGGACCGGTCTTGCCCGCCGCACAGTAAGGCGGCGGAGCCTGAGCTCCGCCGCCGTCTCGTCAGTTGGGCATCGAGACCGTGTCCGTAACGTGGATCACGCCGTTGGACTGGAAGACGTCAGCCTGACTGACGCGCGCCATGCCTCCCATCTCGTCGGTCAACACGATGTTTGACCCCTGCATCCGCGCCGTCAGCACGCTGCCCTCGACGGTGGTCAAGCGAGCCGAACCGTTTCCTGCACGGATCGCGGTCATAAGGTCGGCGGCGCTCATGCGGCCGGGCACCACGTGATAGGTCAGGATTTTGGTCAACGTCGCCTTGTTCGCCGGCATGACCAGGCTATCGACCGTACCTGCCGGCAGTTTTGCGAAGGCGGCGTTAGTCGGCGCGAAGACTGTGAACGGGCCGGGGCTCGCCAGCGTCTCGGCCAGTCCGGCGGCCTGCACCGCGGCAACCAGGGTGGTGTGGTCGGCGGAGTTCGCCGCATTCTCGACGATGTTCCGGCTGGGATACATCGCGGCGCCCCCCACCATCACGGTGGCTTCGCTGCCCGAGTCCATTCCGCCCATGTCGTTATCCATGGAGGCGCAGGCGGAGACGGTCAGAGCGCCAGCCAGCAGCGCGCAAACGGCGGCGCCGCGTAGAGTGATCTTTTTCATGGTCTGATATCCTTGGCGCCGCATCTCGCGGCGGACGCAGTTACGCGAACGGAGCCGTGCAGGATGCCGACGGGGATCGGGGCTCTCAGCGAGCCAGCGACCGCGCCAAAACTGCCGACAAACTCTGGCGCCGTTCGGATGTCATCGGCCCCAGCACGCCCCGCGCCGCCTCCGGGATATGGTCCACCGCGTCCTCGCCGAAGATGTAGTGGTCGAAGAAGGCGCGCCACGCCCGCTTCTCCGGCGGCGGCAGGTCGCGCATCGTCAGCAGGGCGTGCATCAGGGTCAGCTGCGGCGTCTTCATCCACGCCGGCCCGTCGCGCCACCAGACGTTCACCATCGCCCCCACGGGGCTCAGGGTCTCGACATGATGGAACCACAGGCTGGGGATGTAGATCACGTCCCCCGGCCCCAGCTCGGCCACCCGCGCCGCCTTCATCGCCTCGCGAAAGCGCGGAAAGGCCTCGAAATCGGGGGCGTGGAAATCGACCAGGCTGGTCGGCTGCCCGGCCAGGGTGACGTCGATCGGCCCGACATACAGGTCGCCGATGCTCTCGGGCGTAAACAGGATGAAGCGCCGCCGCCCCGCGATCACCCCCGCCAGATTCTGCGCCAGATCCCAATGCGCCGCCGTCCGCACCCGGTTCCCCAGCCACAGCGAGGTCAACCGCTCGGTCTCCGGGGCCAGCAACGGCATCGGAACCTCGCCCAGCAGCTCCGGCAGATGGCGGTCCAGCGGAACGCCCCCCGCATAGACCGCCTCCGGCGCCGCCGACGTCTCATCCCGGACCAGCCGGTCAAGCAGTCCGCCCACCGTCGATCGCTCGCGCCTATGGTTCAGCCCCGTCAGGCCCTCTCCATAGAAGAACCGTCCGTTCAGTCCCGCCTCGGCGATCCAAACATCCAAAGGCTGCTCACGCGATCGAACCTTTAGATGGCCGGCCAGCGCCTCTGTCCCCTCCCGCGCCGCCGCGATCGCTGGCCAGTCGGAGACAAGCCCGCGCATGACCACAGGCTCGGCCGCCGGCTTGATCTCCGCCTCGAACCGCGCTCGATCGACCCCCCGGGCCTCGGGCAAACACTCCAGCTCATCCCACCACATCACGACGTCCCGCGCGGCGCCCGTCCGGCTGGGAGGCGCCAGCTCAAACGCTACCGCTTCTCTCGTTCAGGGAGAAGCGGCGCCCTCAGTGTGTCGCCACGACGGTGCCGGGATCCTGCACCGGGCGGGGCTCCGGCAGGGGATCGGTCGCCTCATCCCACTCGGTCGGCGTCAGCGGGCCGGTCAGGGCCCATTTCAGGGCTTCGTCGGCGGTCGATACCGGCACGATCTCCAGCGCCGCCTTGACGTTCTCGGGCACGTCCTGGAGGTCTTTCTCGTTCTCCTCGGGGATCAGCACCGTCTTCACGCCGCTGCGCAGCGCCGCCAGCAGCTTCTCCTTCAGGCCCCCGATGGCGGTGACCCGGCCGCGCAGGGTGATCTCGCCAGTCATGGCGATGTCCTTCCTGATCGGGATGCCGGTCAGAACCGAGACCATGGCGACCGTCATGGCCACGCCGGCCGACGGACCATCCTTGGGCGTGGCGCCGTCCGGAACGTGCACGTGGATATCGGTCTTCTCGAACACCGGCGGCTTGACGCCGAAGGCCAGCGATCGCGCCCGCACATAGCTGGCGGCGGCAGAGATCGATTCCTTCATCACCTCCTTGAGGTTGCCGGTCACGGTCATGCGACCGCGCCCCGGCATCCGGATCGCCTCGATGGTCAGGATGTCGCCGCCGAACTCGGTCCAGGCCAGGCCGGTGACGATGCCGACCTGATCCTCGGCGTCGGTCTCGCCATAGCGGTACTTCTTCACCCCGGCGTATTCGGCCAGCTTGGCGCCATCGACGGTGATGGCCACGGTCTGACCCTTGGCCATCTCGCGCACCGCCTTGCGGGCCAACCGACCCAGTTCGCGCTCCAGCGACCGGACGCCGGCTTCGCGGGTGTAGTACCGGATCAGGTCACGGATCGAGCTGTCAGGCACCACCCATTCGCCGTCCTTCAGGCCGTGGTCCTTGGCCAGTTTGGGCAGCAGGTGACGCTTGGCGATCTCGACCTTTTCGTCCTCGGTGTAGCCAGAGACCCGGATGATCTCCATCCGGTCCATCAGGGGCTGAGGCATGTTGAGGCTGTTCGCCGTGGTCACGAACATGACCTGCGACAGGTCGTAATCGACCTCCAGATAATGGTCGCCGAAGGTCGAGTTCTGGGCCGGGTCCAGCACCTCGAGCAGAGCCGAGGACGGATCGCCCCGCCAGTCGGCGCCCAGCTTGTCGATCTCGTCCAGCAGGACGAAGGCGTTGGTGGTCTTGGCCTTCTTCATCGACTGGATGATCTTGCCGGGCATTGAGCCAATGTAGGTCCGGCGGTGACCGCGGATCTCGGCCTCGTCACGCACGCCGCCCAGCGACATGCGGACGTATTCGCGCCCGGTCGCCTTGGCGATCGAGGCGGCCAGGGAGGTCTTGCCGACACCCGGAGGACCGACCAGGCACAGGATCGGCCCCTTCAGGCTGCCCGTGCGGGCCTGGACCGCCAGATATTCGACGATCCGCTCCTTCACCTTCTCCAGGCCATAGTGATCCTCTTCCAGGATGCGTTCTGCCTCGGTCAGGTCGATCGGCTTGGTCTTGGCCTTGCCCCACGGAATCGACAGCAGCCAGTCGAGATAGTTCCGCACCACAGTCGATTCGGCCGACATCGGACTCATGTTGCGCAGCTTCTTGACCTCGGCCTCCGCCTTGGTGCGCGCCTCCTTGGACAGCTTGGTCTTCCGGATGCGCTTCTCAAGCTCCATGATCTCGTCACGGGCCTCGTCGGTCTCGCCCAGCTCGCGCTGGATCGCCTTCATCTGCTCGTTCAGGTAATATTCGCGCTGGGTCTTCTCCATCTGCCGCTTCACGCGGCTGCGGATCTTCTTCTCGACCTGCAGGACGCTGATCTCACCCTCCATCAGACCGAACACCTTCTCCAGGCGCCGGCCGACGTCGATGGTTTCCAGCAGCGCCTGCTTGTCGGCGATCTTGACCGCAAGATGCGCGGCGACGCTGTCGGCCAGATGGGCTGGATCGGTGATTTGCGGAATAGAGCTCAGGGCCTCAGGGGGCACCTTCTTGTTCAGCTTCACATAGCCGTCGAACTGTTCAACCACGGCGCGGACCATGGCTTCGGTTTCGGCCGGGTCGCCGGCGTCTTCCTCGATCAGCTCGGCCGCGGCCTCGAAATACTCCTCGCGCCCAGTGAACTGGGTCAGGCGGGCGCGGCCCTTGCCCTCGACCAGCACCTTCACCGTGCCGTCGGGAAGCTTGAGCAGTTGCAGGACGGTGGCGATCACCCCGACCTGATAGATGGCGGAAGGCTGCGGATCGTCGTCGGTCGAGTTCTTCTGGGTGGCCAGCAAGATCTGCTTGTCGCCCTTCATGATCTCGTCCAGCGCGCGCACGGATTTCTCGCGGCCGACGAACAGCGGCACGACCATGTGCGGGAAGACGACGATGTCGCGAAGCGGCAGGACAGGCAGCGTGAGGGTCTCGGACATGATGCTCTCCGGGGCCTTCGTTTATCTCTGGCCCGCCGGCCCCGGGCGTTACCGGCGATCTGCCGGTCGTCCCGAAGCGGCCCGCCGATTCCGGCGGCATTTCATCCGAGTATGTGGTTCCCTCGGCTCCCGGTTCAAGCGTGGCCGCCGGTCGCACGGACATTGCGGCCAATCTCCTGTGAAGCGATTGAGGCGTTTCGGCTCCCAGCCGAGTGCGGGACAACCATGCTCGTTCACGCCCATCCCGAACGATTTCTGGCCCCTAACCGTCTGTGGCGTGAAATCCTCAGTGGTGTGGCGGCGCAACCTTGACCGAACGGGCTCGTTCACGTGACGACCACGTTTTCGGGAGGAGTTTTACCCATGCGCTTTCTGACCTTGGCCGCCAGCGCGGCCGCCCTTGTCGGCCTGGCGGGCTGCCAGCAGTCGAGCACCGAGCCGACCGACGCCAGCGCCGAGAACGCCGCCGCGGCGTCGGACGCCGCCACGGATGCGGCGGCTACGGCTGGCGCGGCCGGCATGAGTGAGATGACCGAATCGCCGCCGATGCCGCCGGAAGAGACTCCGCCGGCCGACCCAGCCGCCGACGGCATGGCGGCCCAGCCCTCCGGACCCACGGCTGCGACGAAGGAGACGGCCCAGGCCGACGCCGAGGCCACCAACCTCAGGCCCTGAGCCGACTGAAGGACAAAAAAAGGGGCGGAGCCGGCCGGCTCCGCCCCTTTCCTGTAGCGCCGCGCCGCCGTCAGGCCGCGCCGTCGGCCTTCTTCTTTGACGCTTCGGAGTAGATCAGCAGCGGCTGAGCCTTGCCCTCGATCACCTCGGCATTGACCACCACTTCCTCGACACCGTCGAAGGTCGGCAGTTCGAACATGGTCTCCAGCAGGATGCCTTCCAGGATCGAGCGCAGGCCCCGCGCGCCGGTCTTCCTCGTGATGGCCTTCCTGGCCACCGCCGACAGGGCGTCGTCGGTGAAGGTCAGGCCGACGTTCTCCATCTCGAACAGGCGCTTGTACTGCTTGACCAAGGCGTTCTTGGGCTCGGTCAGGATCTTGACCAGGGCTTCCTCGTCCAGGTCCTCCAGGGTCGCCAGCACGGGCAAACGGCCGATGAACTCCGGGATCAGGCCGAACCGCATCAGATCGTCGGGCTCAACCTCCTTGAGGATGTCCCCCATGCGGCGCTCGTCCATGTCCTTGACCTTGGCGCCGAAGCCGATCGAGGCCCCCACGCCGCGCGCCGAGATCACCTTCTCCAGCCCCGCGAAGGCGCCGCCGACGATGAACAGGATGTTCGCCGTGTCGACCTGCAGGAATTCCTGCTGCGGGTGCTTGCGTCCGCCCTGCGGCGGAACCGAGGCGACGGTGCCCTCCATGATCTTCAGCAGGGCCTGCTGCACGCCCTCCCCCGACACATCGCGGGTGATGGAAGGGTTGTCGGATTTGCGCGAAATCTTGTCGATTTCGTCGATGTAGACGATGCCGCGCTGGGCCCGCTCGACGTTGTAGTCGGACGACTGCAGCAGCTTCAGGATGATGTTTTCGACGTCCTCGCCCACATAACCGGCTTCGGTCAGGGTCGTGGCGTCGGCCATGGTGAAGGGCACGTCAATGATGCGCGCCAGCGTCTGGGCCAGCAGCGTCTTGCCCGAGCCGGTCGGCCCGATCAGCATGATGTTCGACTTGGCCAGCTCGACGTCGTTGTTCTTCGTCGCGTGGTTCAAGCGCTTGTAGTGATTGTGGACCGCGACGCTCAGCACCTTCTTGGCGTGCGCCTGGCCGATCACATAGTCGTCCAGGACCTCGCGGATTTCCTTGGGCGTGGGCACGCCGTCCTTGGACTTCACGAAGGCGATCTTGTGCTCTTCGCGGATGATGTCCATGCACAGCTCGACGCATTCATCGCAGATGAACACGGTCGGCCCCGCGATGAGTTTGCGCACCTCGTGCTGACTCTTCCCGCAGAAGGAACAGTACAGCGTGCTCTTGGCGTCCGTGCCGGCGGCTTTGGTCATTCGACCCTTCTCACTCTCGCGTTCGACCCGATATGGGGCGGGCGCGTTTCCCTCGCATGCGAAGCCCGACTCTGGGCGCGAAGGTCTTCAAAAAATGACAATCCCCCATCGGGAGCCCGGCCACAACCCCACGGATGACGCAGCCGACGCCTTCGGTCGGGACTGTGGGCGAGGCGCATCGTGGCAGGAGATCGCGGCGGATGTCTGACATGGGTAGCCCGCAAGGATCGCGCCAGTCCGGGGATGGAACGCCCCGAGAGGTCGTCGCCTTCGATTTCGACGGCACTCTGACGGTACGCGACAGCTTCACCGCCTTTCTGCGCTGGAAGGCGGGAAAGCGGGGTTGGACCAAGGGTCTGGTTCGGCTCGCCCCCGCGATGGCGCGCTATGCCCGGGACCGCGACCGGGGCGCGATCAAGGCCGCTTCAGTGCACGAATTCCTTGGAGGTCTGGATCGCCGGACCCTGGAGAGCGAAGCCAAGCGGTTCGCCGATGAGGCATGGGCGGATCTGATGCGACCTGACGCCTTGGCGACGTGGGAGGACTGGAATCGGCGCGGCGCGCATCGCGTGATCGTGACCGCCTCGCCGGAAACGACCGTCGCGCCCTTCGCCAAACGGCTCGGCGCCGAGGCGCTGCTGGGCACCCATCTGGTGTTCGACGGCCAGGATCGGGTGACGGGCGCCTTCGCCAGCCCGAATTGCCGGGGCGAAGAAAAGGTGCGCCGTCTTCGGGCGGCCTACGGCGACGATGTCCGCATCATCGCCGCCTACGGCGACACCTCGGGCGACCACGACATGCTGGCCATTGCGGAAGAGGCGGGCTTCCGGCGCTTTCGCGGCAAGCCCTGAACGGAGTCAGACGCTCTTGACGCCGTCGCCCTCGGCCTGCTCGCGCCTGTCGTAGACGTGATCGACGATGCCCCACTCCTTGGCCTCGTCGGCCGACATGAAGTGGTCGCGATCCAGCGTCTTTTCGACCTCCTCATAGGTCCGGCCGGTGTGTTTGACGTAGATTTCGTTGAGCCGGCGCTTGGTCTTGACGATGTCCTCGGCGTGGCGCTCGATGTCCGAGGCCTGGCCGCGGAAGCCGCCCGAGGGCTGGTGCACCATGACCCGTGCGTTCGGCAGGGCCACGCGCTGACCCGGCGCGCCGGCGGTCAGCAGCAGAGAGCCCATCGACGCCGCCATGCCCATGCACACCGTCGTCACCGGCGACTTGATGTACTGCATGGTGTCGTAGATCGCGAGACCCGAGGTCACCACGCCGCCCGGCGAGTTGATGTACATGGCGATCTCCTTCTTGGGGTTCTCGGACTCCAGAAAGAGCAGCTGGGCGCAAATCAGTGACGCCATCCCATCTTCGACCGGTCCGGTCAGGAAGATGATCCGCTCGCGCAGCAGCCGCGAGAAGATGTCGAAGGCGCGTTCGCCCCGGCTGGACTGCTCCACCACCATGGGCACGAGGTTCATGGTGAGATTATCGACGAGTTCGCGCATGGATGGCCTTCGAGGAAGAGAGGGCGCGACTCATCGCGGGTCGCGCCGATCAATGGGATATCGCGTCGCGTCGCGAGCGATGCAAGGTTGGGTGATTGTCCTGAGACGTGTCAGGGCTGGTAAGGCTGGGGCCCGGCCCGGGGTGACACCCCGCGCGCCAGATCGGACGACAGGGTCAGGGCGCCCGTGCCGCCGTTCAGTCGGGCGCGGTAGATCTGCATATTCTCCATCACCCGCATCATGTAGTTCCGCGTCTCGGTGAAGGGCGCGCATTCGATGAAATCGACGGGGTTCACCAGATTTCCGCGCGGGTCGCCGCAGCGGATGGGCCAGTCCCGCGCCCTGCCCGGCCCGGCGTTGTAGCCGACCGTCGCCAGCAGCATCGAGCCGCCGAAATTGTTCATCAGCTCGGCCAGGTGATAGCTGCCCAGCTGCATGTTGTAGTCAGGCTCCCACAGCATTTCGGGCGAATAGGGCATGCCCAGGCGGCGCGCGACGCCTGAGGCGGTGGCCGGCAGAAACTGCATCATGCCGCGCGCGTCGGCCGAGGAACGGGCGCGGGGATCGAAGCTGGATTCCTGACGGGTGATGGCCAGGGTGAACTCGATCGGCGCGGCTCCCGGCACGGCGGTCGGGATGCGGATCGGATACTGGCGCTCGGGCATCAGTACGCCGCGCTGACTGGCGGCGCGGCCGATCATCATGGCGGTGAAGCCCTCGCCATAGCCGTTGGCCATGTCCATCAGGAGCGCCAGCTGGGCCGGCGTCGGCACGTCGTCGTCCAGCTGATAGGCGAAGACGCGGAACAGGCTGGTCTCGCCCGTCTCGCCGAGGATGCGCATGGCGCGCACCACCTCATTGGCCTCGAAGGCGGCGACGTCCTGATCCGACGGCGCGGGATCGCCCGGCAAAGTGATGGAAGTCTGACCAGCCTTCTCGGCCGCCAGCTGACCGTAGAAGCTCTGAATGTGCTGGGCGCCCTCGGTGTAGAAGGCCTGGGCCGCGGCCGTGTCGCCCCTCGCTTCGGCCGCCCGGCCCAGCCAGTACAGCGCCCGCCCCTGGGTGATCGGGGTCGAGGAGGCGCCGCGCAGCGCTTCGAAATGCCGGGCCGCCGTGGCGGGATCGTTCAGTTTGGTCAGGGCCACCCAGCCGGCGAAGAACTCCGCATCGACCATGCGTTCGCCGCCGGGGAAGCCGTGGCCAGCCATGGAATCATAGGCGCCGCGCCAGTTGTTGAGCTGCAGGGCGTCGAGGAAATAGTTGCGACGCTCGCTCCACAGGCTGCTCTGGCCATCCGAATGGCTGGGCGCCGGCGGCAGCATCGACAGCAGCGACCAGGCCTCGGACTGGCGGCCCTGGCTGCGCAGCAGCTTGACCCGCTCCAGCGCGACATTGGGGTCAGCCGCGACCGACGGGCTGCGTCCCGCCACGATGGTGTCGGGCGCATAGGCCCCCCGCAGCGACATCGCCGCAGTAGCCGCCGCCGCCTTGGTCGGCGAGGCGAGATTGACCATGGCCTGGGTCGCCGGGCCGTGTGGGCCGCTGAGCAGCATCGTCAGGCGGGCGTCGTGGTCGGCCTGAGACAACTGACCGCCCCAGCGGCTCAGAATGCGCGACTGCTCCGCCGCGTCGAACGACTGATCCCGCCACCAGCGGCGCACCAGTTCGGTCGCCTCGCCCGACCGGCCGGTCGCCTCCAGCGCGCTGGCCAGGGCGATCATGCCCTGGGCCGTGACCGGCTCGGCCCCGTCGAAGAAGGCGATCACCTCCGTCGGCGGCGCTCCGGCGCGATCCAGGGCGATCTCGGCGTCGCTGATTCGGCTATCGGCGCGCGGCCAGCCCGCCATCTCGCGCTTGAACCGCGCCAGTTCGACATAGCTCATCTGCGAGCCGGATGTGTCGACCAGGGCCCACTGCACCAGCTTCCTCGCGGTCGGATCGCCGATCCGCGCCATGGCGGCCTGGGTTGCGGGAATGTCGCGTGAGCGCGCGGCGGCCAGGCCGTCGCGGAAGGCCATGGCGTCCATGTCGTTCAGCACGCGCGGTTGATAGCCCTGGGTCTGGGCGACCTGCGACTGGACGGCATAGGGCTGGGGCCCGGCGGACGGCGCCAGATCCTGGGCCGAGGGCGCGAGCGAACCGGCCAGGGCGGCCGCCAGGGTCGTGATGAGCATCTTCAGCCTTGTCTCCATGATGTCGGTTGCGGCGGGATCGCCGCCAACCTACCCTTCCGCGCCGCGGCGACGGCCCCCCGATCGCCGTCCACATCACGCAAGACTTTGGCTTTTTCCCGATGACCGGCCCTTTGTTCAAGGGTGTGATCCCCGCCCTGATCACACCTCTTCGTGACGGAACCCTCGACGAGGAGGCTTTCACGCGCCTGTTGGAGCGCCAGATCGCCGCCGGGGTGGACGCTGTCGTGCCAGTCGGCACCACCGGCGAAGGCGCCACCCTGACTGATGCAGAGGCCGATCGCGTGGTCGAGCGGACGATCCAGATCGCCGCCGGCCGTGTGCGCGTCATCGCCGGCTGCGGCAGCCCGTCCACCGCCAAGGCCATCGAGCGCGTCCGTCACGCCAAGACCGTGGGGGCGGACGGCGCCCTGGTGGTCACCCCCTATTACAACCGCCCCGGCCAGCCCGGCCTGATCGCCCATTTCGAGGCGATCGCCGAGGCGGTGCAGCTGCCGCTCGTGCTCTACAACGTGCCAGGCCGCACCGGCATCGACATGACCGACGACACGGTCATCCACCTCGCGAAACACCCCAACATCGTCGGCATCAAGGACGCCACGGGCGATCTCGGTCGGGTGTCGAATCAGCGAGCCCGCATCGACAAGCCCTTCGCCCTGATCTCCGGCGACGACCCCAGTTGGCCCGGCTATCAGGCGCAAGGCGGTCACGGCGTCATCTCGGTGACCGCCAATGTCGCGCCCGAGGCGATGGTCGCCCTGCGCGACGCCATGAACGCCGGGGACTGGACGACCGCCCGTCACTGGCAGGACCGTCTGATCGCCCTGCACAAGGCCATGTTCGTCGAGGCCTCGCCCGGCCCGGCCAAGTATGCGCTGTCGAAACTGGGTCTTTGCGCCGACGAACTGCGCCTGCCGATGGTGTCGATCAGTGACGGCGGGCGCGGCGCGGTCGATGCCGCTCTGCGGGACGCGGGCCTGATCTGATGGTCGACAAGGACAGCCAGGCCAAGACCCTCGCCGAGAACCGGCGGGCGCGCTTCGACTATTTCCTCGAGGAGACCATCGAGGCCGGCCTCGTCCTGACCGGGACCGAGATCAAGTCGCTGCGCCAGGGCCGCGCCAACATCGCCGAGAGCTATGCGGCGGTTGAAGGTCGCGAGATCATGCTGGTCAACGCCGACATCCCGCCATTCAAACAGGCCAACCGTTTCAACCACGAGCCGCGCCGCCATCGGAAGCTGCTGCTGCATCGCCGCCAGATCGACAAGCTGATCGGCGCCGTCCAGCGCGAGGGCCGCACCCTGATCCCGACCCGGCTCTATCTGAACGCCGCCGGCAAGGCCAAGCTCGAGATCGCCGTCGCCAAGGGCAAGAAGGCCCATGACAAGCGCGAGGTCGCGGCCGAACGCGACTGGCAACGCGACAAGGCCCGCCTGCTGAAGGATCACGGCTGACGTCACGGTCTCGAGGGAACCTTAGCCGGAGATCGACGATCCCTCAGGCATGGGCGCTGTTGAAATTCTTGGGTCGGCGGGCTGGCTGATCACCGCCGCCCGCTACGTCGCCGCCGGTCTGGAGCTGGCGGGCGTGGCGGTCATCCTGGTCTCGGTGATCGCGGCCGGCGCCGGCTACATCCGCACCGGCGTCGCCGGCGATTGGGCGGCCGCCTATGACAAGTGCCGGGCGAACCTGGGCCGCGGCATCCTCCTGGGCCTGGAACTGCTGGTCGGCGCCGACATCATCGCCACCGTCACCGCGCCCCTGACCTTCGAAAGCGTCGGCCTGCTGGCCGTGGTGGTGTTGATCCGGACCTTCCTCAGCTTCGCCCTGGAGACCGAGATCGAAGGCCAATGGCCGTGGGACCGGCGCTCCGCCGAGCGAAGCCACCCCGAGCCGGACGCCAAGCCGACGCGCGCACCCCGTCGCAAGGCGCCCTCCCCTCGCTGACCGCCCGGTTTTCCCGCACCCGACTCAGGCGTTAGAGTGATCCATGAGCCGCCCTCCTCGCCGCCCCGCCAAGACCCGCGCCCAAGGCCTCCCCGACAAGGACACGCTCGTCCGCTTCCTGGCGGAGGCCGGCGAAGCGGAGAAGGCCGACATCGCCCGCGCCTTCGGCCTGAAGGGCGCCGAGCGTCGGCAACTGCGCGAAATGCTGCGTGAGCTGGAGGCGGAGGGCCGTCTCGGCAAGCGCGGCCGCAAGGGCTTCGCCGAGGCCGGCGCCCTGCCGCCCGTGGGCGTGGCCGACGTGGTGGAAAAAGACGTCGACGGCGATCTGTTCGTCAGGCTGGCCAAGGGGGGCGACGACGCGCCCAAGGCCCTGCTGCTGCCCGACCGCGACGCGAAGTCCGGCCCAGCCCCCGGCGTCGGCGACCGACTGCTGGTCAAATTCGAACAACAGGACAGCGACTGGACCGCGCGCATCGTCAAACGTCTGGGCCAGAGCGCCCACAAGGTGCTGGGCGTGGTGCGCAAGGGCGGCCGCGAGACCCGGGTCGAGCCGGTCGATCGCCGCTCCAAGGATGTTCTGGTCATCGATCGCGATGCGGCCGGGCCCCTGCGCGACGGCGATCTGGTTGTGGCCACCATACTGCCGGGCGCCCATCGCTATGGCCCCAAACCCGGCAAGGTGCTGGAGATCGTCGGGCGCGAGGACGATCCCCGCGCGGCGTCCCTGCTGGCCATCCACGCCCACGGGGTCCCGACCGGCTTTTCCGAAACGGTCGACGCCGAGGCCGAGGACCAGGAACTGCCGACCCTGAAGGGCCGCGAGGACCTGCGCGACATTCCCTTCATCACCATCGATCCGATGGACGCCCGCGACCACGACGACGCCGTCTATGCCCAGCGCGACGACGATCCCAACAACGAGGGCGGCTGGATCGTCTGGGTCGCCATCGCGGATGTCGCCGCCTATGTCCGCCCCGGCACCGCCCTGGATCGCGAGGCGCGCAACAAGGGCAATTCGACCTACTTCCCGGACCGGGTCGAGCCGATGCTGCCCGAGCGGCTGTCCAACGGCCTGTGCAGCCTGAAGCAGGGTGAGAACCGCGCCTGCCTGGCCGTGCGCATGGTGTTCACCAGGGACGGCAGGAAGCTGTCACACCGCTTCGCGCGGGGCCTGATGCGCTCCCACGCCAAGCTGGCCTATGAGCAGGCCCAGGCCGCCATCGACGGTCCGCACTCGGAGCTGTGGACCGAGGACGTCGCCGAGCTGACCGGCCCGCTGATGGAGCCGATCCTCTATCCGCTGTGGAACGCCTACCGCGCCATGCTGAAGGGCCGGCAGAAGCGCAGTCCGCTGTCGATCGAAAGCATGGAGCGCCGCATCCGCTTCAACGAGGCCGGAGAGATCGTTTCGATCGAGCCGCGCCAGTCGCTGGAGGCCCATCGCCTGATCGAGGAGATGATGATCCAGGCCAATGTGGCGGCGGCCGAGACCCTGGAGCAGAAGAAGACGCCGCTGATCTATCGCGTCCACGACACGCCCAGCCAGGAGAAGCTGTTCAACCTGTCGGACTTCCTGCACGGCCTCGGCAAGCCCTGGGCCAAGGGGCAGCCGGCGACCACCGACCGCTTCAACCGCCTGCTCGAGGAGACCCGCGACACCGAGCACGCCGAGGTGGTCAATGAGGTGGTGCTGCGCAGCCAGATGCAGGCCATCTATTCGCCCGACAACATCGGCCATTTCGGTCTGAACCTGGACCGCTACGCCCATTTCACCTCGCCGATCCGCCGCTATGCCGACCTGATCGTGCATCGGGGCCTGATCCGGGCGCTGAAGCTGGGCGACGATGGCCTGACCGATCGCGAGATCGCCGAACTGCCGGCGATCGCCGAGCATGTGGTGATGACCGAGCGGCGCTCCATGGCCGCCGAGCGCGACGCCACCGATCGCTACGTCGCCGCCTTCCTGGAGGATCGGGTCGGCGCCACCTTCCAGGGGCGCATCACCGGCGTGACGCGCTTTGGCCTGTTCGTGCGGCTGAGCGAGACGGGCGCCGATGGCCTGGTCCCCATCTCCTCGCTCGGCGACGAGTATTTCCGCCACGACGACCGGCTGCACGCCCTGGTCGGCGAGCGTTCGGGCCGCCGCTGGCCGCTGGGCAAGGTGGTCGAGGTGCGGCTGCGCGAAGCCACCCCGATCACCGGCGGCCTGGTGCTGGAGATGCTGTCCGAGCCCGACCCGATGGACCCCAAGGCCCCCGCGCCGCGCCTGGGCGTGCGGGCGCGATCTCCGGGCGGCGACGGCTATCCCAAGCGGGGCGCCAACCGCCCCGGCGGCCCCAAGCCTCCCAAGGGCGGCCGTCCGTCCGGCGGACTGAAGGGCGTCCGCAAGGGCAAGCGCCGCTAGTGGAGCCTTTCGATCCCCAGCGGGACCTGGCTGATGCGCCCCGCACCGACAGCCGCCAGCGGCCCAAGGACGCCGCCACCCTGATCCTGACACGCGGCGGACAGCGGCCCGAAGTGCTGATGGGCCGCCGCGCCCCCGGCCACGTGTTCATGGCCGAGCGCTGGGTGTTTCCGGGCGGCCGGATCGAGCGCGGCGACTTCACCGCCGCCGCCGCGGACGACCTCGACGACGATACAGCTCAGGCGCTGAACCGCGAGGTGGATGGCCGCCGCGCCCGAGCCCTGGCCCTGGCCGCCGTTCGCGAGACCTGGGAAGAGACCGGCCTCATGCTGGCCAGTCCGGCGCCTATCGCTTCAGTAGCCGGTCCGTGGCGTGGTTTCCGGGCCGCCGGAGCCCTGCCGACCCTGGCGCCGCTGGATTACATCGCCCGCGCCATCACCCCGCCCGGCCGCACCCGCCGCTTCGATGCGCGCTTCTTCATGGCGCCCGCCGAGGCCCTGCTGCATCCGGACCCGACAGCCGGATCCGGCGAACTGGACGAGATCGCCTGGCTGCCGCTCGAAGACGCCAGAGCCCTTGACCTGCCGGCGATCACGCGCTTCGTCCTGGGCGAGGTCGCCGAACGCCTATCGGGCACATCGCCAGACCGGCCCTTCGTGCGGATGGTGCGCGGCAGGCATGTGATGGAGCGCGGCTAGGCGTCTTCGGGTCGGTCCCGCCTGGCGCCGTCCAGGGCCCGATCCACGGCCTCACGCTCGGCGTCTGTCGCCCGCTGGGCGGTCTTGCTGCGGCCATGGGCGGCACGCGCCTCGGCGGCCCGGGCCCTGGCCTCGACGCGGTCCCGCGTCTTTCTCGCCTGCCTGAGATTGACGATCTCGCCCATGCGTCGCCCGCCTGGAGGTGGTGCCGGTTGCAGGAATCGAACCCGCGACCTTCGGTTTACAAAACCGCTGCTCTACCAGCTGAGCTAAACCGGCGTCCCGAGGCTTATGGCGAGGATGATCGACGCGGGCAAGCGGCTGCTGAGCGTCGCAGGGAACCCCTTTCCCCTATGTCCGCTATCCGACGCGGGCAGGGTCCGGAGTTTGGGACGGCTCGCGTTTTTCCCCAAGCGTCCATCGTGAGCCTTTCCATGTCGCTGACCGGGCCGACCATCGCGCCGATCCTGCTGCTGATCTGCTCGAACATCTTCATGACCTTCGCCTGGTACGGGCATCTCAAGTTCGAGAATCGCGCCCTGTGGGTCGTGGTCCTGGCCAGTTGGGGCATCGCCTTCTTCGAATACTGGTTCGCCGTGCCCGCCAATCGCATTGGGCATCAGGTCTATTCCGCGGCCGAGCTGAAGACGATGCAGGAGGTGATCACCCTGGTGGTCTTCGCGGCCTTCTCGGTTCTGTACCTGGGTGAAAAACTGACGCTGAACCACGGCGTCGGCTTTCTGCTGATCGCGGGCGGCGCCTGGTTCATCTTCAAAGGGCCGATCGGATGAACCCGCCCTCGGCGTCGTCGCGCTCGCTCAAGGCGCTGAGCGCCGTCAACTTCTTCCTGGCGGACGTCCGCGATGGCCTGGGCCCCTTCCTTGGGGTCTATCTGGTGGCTCAGGGGTGGAGCCCGGACCACATCGGCTATGTTTTCACCCTGTCCAGCCTGGCCGCCATGGCGGCGACGGGGCCGGCGGGCGCCTGGGTCGATCGGACCCGCGCTAAGCGCATGTTCCTCAGCGTCTGCGCCTTCATCGTCGCCGTCGGCGCCGCGACGGTGCTGATCTCCAGCGCCTTTCCCGTGATCACGGCGGCCCAGGTCGCCATGGGCGCGGCGGGCGCGGCGATCGCCCCGGCGATCGCCGGCATCACCCTGGGGCTGGTCGGCCAGACGCGCCTGGCCGGCCGCATCGGCCGAAACCAGGCCTGGAACCACGGCGGCAATGTCGTCGGCGCCGCGCTCGGGGGACTGCTCGGGTTTCAGTTCGGCATCGCGGCCATCGTCGGACTGACGGTGCTGTTCGCCCTGCTGTCGATGATCTTCGCGCAGGTCATTCGCGGCGACGAGATCGATCACGCCCAGGCGCGCGGCTCCGACAAGGACTCCGCCGCCGGCCCTTCGGGCTGGACCACCCTGGTGTCATCCCGTCCGCTGATGATCTTCGCCGTGGTCATCTTCCTGTTCCACCTGGGCAACGCGGCCATGCTGCCGCTGCTCAGCCAGGCCGCGACCTCGCGACAGCTGGTCAATCCCGAGCTGTTCGCCGCCCTCACCATCATCATCGCCCAGCTCACGATGATCGGCATGGCCTTGCTCGCGGCCCGTCTGGCGGAGTCCCGGGGCTACTGGATCGTCCTGGTGCTGGCGCTGGGAGTTCTGCCCGTGCGCGGCCTGATCGCGGGCTTCTGGGACGATCCCTGGGCCATCGTGCCGGTTCAGGTGCTCGACGGCGTAGGGGCCGGATTGATCGGGGTGGCGACCCCCGGTCTGATCGCGCGCATCCTCGCGGGAACCGGACACATCAACGCCGGCTATGGGGCGGTCGAGACCGGACACCGCATCGGCGCGGCGCTCAGCGCCACCCTGGCCGGTCTGGTCGCGGCGCGCCTGGGCTATGGCGAGGCGTTCCTCGCGCTGGCCGGCGTGGCCGTGCTGGCCCTGCTCATCTGGCTGGTCGCGACGCCCCTGATGCGTGACGCCTGCGCCATCCGCCCCGCGACCGAGGAACCACGAGAGGCCTAGCCCATCGCCGCCCGGATGCGCTCGGCCAGGGGCTGAAGCTGCTCGGGGGTCGCCATGGGGGCGTGACCGTGGCCCTTCAGCGGGCGATCGGCCCAGCGGGGGACGACATGGAAATGCAGATGGAAGATGGTTTGGCCGCCCGCCTCCCCGTTGAACTGGCTGATCGTGACGCCATCGGGCTTCAGCGCCTTTTCGACACCGATGGCCACGCGCCGCACGACCTCCGTCACGCGCGCGAGCTCATCCGCCTCGATCTCGAGAATGTTTCGCGCGGTCGACCCCTTGGCGACCACCAGCACGTGACCCTCCGACTGGGGAAACACGTCCATGAAGGCCAGGACGTGGTCGTCCTCCCACACCTTGGTGGCCGGAATTTCGCCGCGCAGGATCCTGGCGAAGACGTTGTCGGGGTCATAAGCGCCGTGCAGGCTCATCGTCGAATCCGGTCAGCGAAGGGCGGGCCATCATCGGCGCCGGACATCGGCCCGGCAAGCTTGACCGTCAGCCGGGCTTCCGGAACCGATAGACGAATTGGTCCGTCCGCCCCCGGATCGCCTCGTCGAACACATTGATCGTCCGGTCGTCGTCGGGATTGGCCAAGGCATTGGTCTCGCCATCGAACACGAAACCGGCCGCCTCGACCTGGCGGCGCACTTCGGCGCCCTCGATCCGGTGCAAGGTCGAGGCCTCGGTCGCGCCCGTGCCTGGCCGCCCGGAATGGTCGATGATCACATACAGCCCGCCGGGCTTCAGCGCCGCGAAGGCCGCCCGGTTCATCGCCGCCACATCGACCTCGAAGCGCGGCATGGTGAAGTCGTGATACTCCTGGGCCGTGAAGACCACGTCCAGCGGCCGGTCGAAGGTCATCGTCTCCAGTCGCGTCGTCACCCGGCTGACGTTCGGATAGGCGCCGGCCAGGGTGTCGGCTAGGGCGTCCTCGCGCTCGGCCGTTCGGGTCGGCACCACGGCGTAGACGTGGCCGCTGGGGCCGACGACACGGGCGAACAGCCGGGTGAAATAGCCCTCTTCCGGCCGGATATCGGCGATGACGGAACCGGAACTGATGCCGATGAAGGCCAGCATCTCATCGGGGCGCCGCAACGGATCGCGCGCCACCTCATCGGCTGGTCGCAGCGGATCGGTGATGGCCATCTGGCGCAGGCCATAGGTCGGGTCGGTGTTACCCGGCCGCATCTGCGAATGGGTTCGCAGCGGCTCGTCCGCGACGCCGGTGGGGGCGCAGCCGGCCAGGATCAGGGCGGCGCTCAGCAGCAACAGCGATTTCGACATGACGGACTCCCGGTTCGGCCGGACTGTCGCGCCGAAGCGGAGCGCGTGGCAAGCGGTGTTAGTCGATCGGCCGCCACGCCTCTCCGTCGGGCAAGGGGGCGAACAGCCGGTCCAGTTCGGCGTCCGTCACCTCTTCCAGCCGGGCCGGCTTCCAGTTCGGCGTGTTGTCCTTGTCCAGAATTACGGCGCGGACGCCCTCTTGGAAGTCATGGGTCTGCACCACCCTGCCCCCCAGGGCGTATTCCATCGCCATGTTCTCGGCGAAGGTTTCCAGCGTAGCCCCTTTCCGAAGCTGTCGCAGCGTGACCTTCAGAGACTGCGGCGACTTGGTGCGTAGAATCGAGAGCTGCTTGTCGGCCCACTCCGAGCCTTCGGCCTCCAGGGCCGCCACGATCGCCTCCATCCTGTCATGGGCGAAGACCCGGTCGATGGTCTCCAGATGCGGCTCCACCGTCCCCTCGCCCGGATCGGCAGCCAGGTTGTCGGCGATGTCGATCGGATAGGCCGGGTCGGTCTTGAGGATGCTTCTGAACGCCTCGATGGCGTCGCCCGGCAGGAAGTGGGTGTGGATGCCCAGCGCCACCGTGTCCGCCGCCTTCAGTCGTGCGCCGGTCAGGGCGATCCACGTCCCGACCTCACCCTCCAGCCGGGGCAGGAACCAGCCGCCGCCCACGTCGGGAAACAGGCCGATGCCCGTCTCGGGCATGGCGTAGGTGGTCCGCTCGGTGGCGATCCGCACATCGGCCGGCTCGCTGATGCCGACACCGCCGCCCATGACGATGCCGTCGGCAATGGCCGTCACCGGCTTGGGATAATCGAACAGCAGGGCGTTCAGCTTGTACTCCGCGTCGAAGAAGGCCCGGGCATCCGACCCATCCCCCGCCCCGCTCTCGGCGATCATGCGGATGTCGCCCCCGGCGCAGAACCCGCGTTCGCCCGCGTGGTCGATCAGCACGGACTTCACCGCATCGTCGCCCCGCCAGGCCAGCAGCGCTTCGGTCATGGCCAGGCACATCGGCCGGTTCAGGGCGTGCAGCGCCTTGGGCCGATTCAGGGTCAGACGGCCGACGCCGCCCTCGACTCGCGCGAGGATCTCTTCAGTCATGGCGGGGTTGCTAGCCGGGCGAACCGGCCGCGTCCACGGCCGGCGGGCCTTCCAATCCTGTCACGCCCACATCCGCTGCGATTTCAGGAAGTCCTCGTGGGCCGGCAGGCGCGCCGCCGCCTCGGCGAAGGCGGCCTTCAGACCATCGAACTGCGCCGTCGTGCGCGCCATGTCCTGATAGCCGTACAGAGGGTTCGGCGCGCGCGGCGTCAGGCCCTGCCCGGCCATGACCGCTAGCCAGGAGGTCGGCTGGAAATACTCGTCGGCCGCCACCGGATAGAGGATGCCACGGTCGCGAAAGGCTTCCACCCGCTCGGCCAGGGTGTCGGGGATCGGCATGGTCGCCACCCGCCGCCACAGCTCGGAATCGTCCCTCTGCGTCGCGTGGTAGTGCAGGATCACAAAGTCCCGCACCTGGGCGATTTCGCGGTCCAGCCGCCGGTTGTAGCTGTCGATATTGATCGGGCTGAAGCTCGCGTCCGGCCAGTGCTGCAACAGCCGGTACAGCCCGACCTGGATCAGGTGGATCGAGGTCGATTCCAGCGGCTCGATGAACCCCGACGACAGACCGAGCGACACGACATTCCTGTCCCACAGCTTTTTCCGTTTGCCGGTCGTGAACGACAGCAGTCGCGGCTCCGCCAGCGCCTCGCCGTCCAGGCTGTCCAGCAACACCCGCCGCGCCTCCTCCTCTTCGATCAGGTCGGCGCAATACACATAGCCATTCCCTGTGCGGTGCTGCAGGGCGATCCGCCAGCGCCAGCCGGCCGCCTCGGCGGTCGAGGTCGTATAAGGTGTCGCCGGCCCCGCCTTGGCGCAGGGCACGGCCAGGGCCCGGTTCATCGGCAGCCAATGCGACCAGTCCTCGTATCCGGCCTTGAGCGCGCCCTCGATCAGCAGACCGCGAAAGCCGGTGCAGTCGATGAACAGATCGGCCGCCAGGGTGCGCCCATCTTCCAGCCGCACATGATCGACGAAGCCGTCCTCAGGCCGCTGGACCACCTCGACGATCTTGCCCTCGATCCGCTCGACGTCGCGCCCCGCGCAGACCTTGCGCAGATACCGGCCGTAAAGCACCGCATCGAAGTGATAGGCGCTGACCAGCCCGCCATAGGGCGAGCGCGGATCGCGCTCCTGACGCCCCACCCGGCCCTGCCGCGCCGCCTCGGCGCAGATCGAATAGGCCTCCAGCGGCTCTGCCTGATCCCGCGCCCGCAGGGTCATCCAGGTCTGGGGGAACTCGCTCAGCGTCGGTCCCGGCCCATAGACGCCGAACGGATGGAAATAACTGCTGTCCTTGGTCCCCCAGCCGTTGAACTGGATGCCCAGTTTCAACGTCGCCTTGGTCTCGCGCATGAACTCCGCCTCGTCGAGGCGGATCAGGGCGTTGAAATCGCGGATGGTCGGCACGGTCGCCTCGCCCACCCCGACGATGCCGATGTCCGCCGACTCGACCAGGCGGACCTGCGCATGAGGCCCCACTGCCTGTTTGATCGCCGCCGCCGCCATCCACCCGGCCGTGCCGCCCCCGACGATCAGGACGGACCTGATGGGCGCTGTCGTCACTGCCGCGACAGCTCCCGCGCCACGATCACCCGCATGATCTCGTTCGTCCCTTCCAGGATGCGGTGGACGCGCAGGTCGCGCACGATCCGCTCCAGCGGATAGTCCTTGAGGTACCCATACCCGCCGTGCAGTTGCAGCGCCTCGTCGGCGATCTGGAAACAGGCGTCGGTGGCCAGGCGCTTGGCCATGGCGCACCATTTGGTCTTTTCCGGGTGGCCGGTGTCGATGGCCCACGCCCCGCGCAGCACCATCAGCCGCGCCGCCTCCAGCTGCGTCGCCATATCGGCCAGTTTGAACTGGGTATTCTGGAACTCGCCGATGGCTTTTCCGAACTGCTTGCGGCTGGCGACGTAGTCCTGCGCCGTCTCCAGCGCCAGCCGCGCCCCGCCCAGCGAGCAGGCGGCGATGTTCAGTCGCCCGCCATCCAGCCCGGCCATGGCGTAGCGGAAGCCGTCGCCCTCCTTGCCCAGCAGGTTCGCCGCCGGCACGCGACAGTCGTCGAACTGGACGATGGCGGTGGGCTGGCTGTTCCAGCCCATCTTCTTCTCCTGGCCGCCGAAGCTCAGCCCCGGCGCATCCTTGTCGACCACGATCGCCGACACGCCCTTCGGCCCGTCCTGGCCGGTGCGCACCATGACCACATAGACGTCCGAGGTCCCGGCCCCCGAGATGAAGGCCTTGGAGCCGTTCAGCACGTAGTGGTCGCCGTCCAGCCGCGCCGTGGTGCGCAGCGCCGCCGCATCCGACCCCGAGCCCGGCTCGGTCAGGCAATAGCTGGCGATCTTCTCCATCCCGACCAGGTCCGGGACATAACGGCCGCGCAGATCGTCGGAGCCGAAGCTGTCGATCATCCAGGTCGCCATGTTGTGGATCGATATGAAGGCGGCCGTCGAAACATCGCCGCGCGACAGCTCCTCGAAGATCACCGCCGCCTCGACCCGCCCCAGGGCCAGTCCGCCGTGCTCCTCGCCCGTATAGATGCCGCAGAAGCCCATCTCGGCGGCCTGCTTCATCACATTGACGGGAAAGTGCTTGTCCTCGTCCCAGCGCGCCGAGTTGGGCAGGAATTCCGCCTCGGCGAAGGCGCGCGCCGCGTCCTGAATGGCGCGTTGGTCGTCGGAGAGGGCGAAGTCCATGAAGCGTTTCCTCGTTCGGCTTTTGCAGCCTTCTAACCAAAACCTTCCGACGATGGGAGAAGGACGCTAAACGCCCCCCATGTCCCTGCCCCTCTCGCCCGCGCCCTTCCCGCTCGCCCGCCCTCGTCGCCTGCGCGCCGCGCCGTGGGTGCGCAGCCTGGTCGCCGAGACGGCCCTCACGCCCGCCGACCTGATATGGCCGCTGATTGTGCATGACGGCGCCGAGGCCCGCGTGCCCGTGCCCTCCATGCCCGGCGTGTTCCGCCTGTCGCCGTCCGAGGCGGCCAGGGCGGCGGTCCAGGCTCGAGATCTGGGCATTCCGCTGGTCGCGCTGTTCCCCAACGTCGACGCCGCGACCAAGGACGCGGTCGGAACCGGCGCCACCGACCCCGACGGCCTGATCCCCGACTGCATCAAGGCCATCAAGGACGCCGCGCCCGAGATCGGCGTCATGTGCGACGTGGCGCTCGACTGCTACACCGACCACGGCCATGACGGCGTGGTCGAGAACGGCCGCATCCTGAACGACGCCAGTCTGGAGCGGCTGGCCGAACAGGCCTTCATCCAGGCCCACGCCGGGGCCGACGTGGTTGCGCCGTCGGACATGATGGACGGCCGCGTTCAGGCCATCCGCGAGGCTCTGGAGGCCAACGGCTTTCACGACACCTTGATCCTCAGCTACGCCGCCAAATACGCCTCGGCCTTCTATGGCCCCTATCGCGACGCCGTCGGCTCGGCCGCCATGCTGAGCGGCGACAAGCAAACATACCAGATGAGTTTCGCCAATTCCGATGAAGCCCTGCGCGAGGTCGCCATGGACATCGCCGAGGGCGCCGACGCGGTGATGGTCAAGCCGGGGATGCCCTATCTCGACATTGTGCGGCGCGTGTCCGAGACCTTCCGCGTGCCGACCTTCGCCTATCAGGTGTCGGGCGAGTACGCGATGATCCAGGCCGCCGTCGCCAACGGCTGGCTGGACCGCGACCGCGCCATGATCGAGACCCTGACCGCCTTCAAGCGGGCCGGCTGCGCGGGGGTGCTGACCTATTTCGCTCCAGAGGCCGCGAAGCTGCTGGGGCGATAACTAAGCCAAACGTCCCGCCATTTAACTGATCGGTTGACAACGCCATCCGCGTTATTTAACTGTTCGGTTATGCAGTCGGAACCGGACATTCTTTCCGCCAAGTTCGCCGCCCTGGCCGACCCGACCCGTCGGGCCATCCTGGCGCGGCTGAGCCAGGGCGAAGCCAGCGTCAACGAGCTGGCCGAACCCTTCGACATGAGCCTGCCGGCCGTATCGAAACACCTCAAGGTGCTGGAAAAGGCCGGGCTGATCAGCCGGGGGCGCGAGGCCCAGTGGCGCCCTGCCCGGCTGGAGCCCATGGCGCTGAAGGGCGTCGCCGACTGGCTCGAACACTACCGCCGCTATTGGGATCAGAGCTTCGACCGCCTCGAAGCCTATCTGCGTAACGTTCAGCAAGGAAAAGACGATGGCTCACGAAACTGACGCGAACCCCTGCGATACCGACGGCGTCGCCCACGCCTTCGACCTGGTGCTCGAGCGGATCATCGACGCGCCGCCCGAGAAGGTGTTCCGCGCCTATACCGACCCGGCCATCCTCAGCCAGTGGTTCGCGCCCAAGCCGTGGTCGATCAGCGACTGCGTGATCGAGCCGCGTCCGGGCGGGCGCATGAACTTCATCATGCACGGTCCGGACGGCGAGCGGTTTCCGAACTCGGGGGTGTTCCTAGAGGTGATCCCCAACCGTCGCCTGATCTCCACCGACGCCTTCACGCCCGACTGGAAGCCGTCCGGTCAGCCTTTCATGGTCGCCCGCATCGAGCTGGAGCCGACCGCCGACGGCAAGACCAAGTACACCGCCACCGCCAGCCACTGGAACGAGGCGGCCATGAAGCAGCACGTTGAAATGGGCTTCCACGAAGGCTGGGGCCAGGTCGCCGATCAGCTCAACGAGATCGTTCAAACGTTCTGATGCCCTTCTCCCCTCGGGGGAGAAGGTGGGCCGCGAAGCGGCTCGGATGAGGGGGCTGGTGAAAGCGAAACCAATGCTTGCCGCTCGCCCCCGTGTCCGACAGCCCCCTCAACCGTCATGCTACGCATGCCACGTTCTCCCCCGAGGGGAGAAGGATGACGGAGCCTCTACAGCCATGACCCTCGCCGAAGACCTGCGCCCCACCCTCACCCTTCGCCGCACGTTCGACGCCCCGCGCGCCTTGGTCTGGCGGGCCTGGAGCCGGCCGGAGGTGCTGGTGCTGTGGATGGGTCCGGTCGAATGGCCCGCCTTCAGCGTCACCTCCGACTTCCGCGTCGGCGGTGAATGGCGCATCGGCCTAAGGTCCCCCGAGACCGGCGAGGAACTCTGGCAGGGCGGCGTCTATCGCGAGATCGCCGAGCCGGAACGCTTGGTCTTCACCTTCAAGTGGGACGAGAGCCACGAGGACGGCCCGCCGGTCGACACCCTGGTCACCGTCGATCTGGCCGAGACCGACGACGGCCGAACCGTCATGGACTTCACCCATCAAGGCCTGAAGTCCGAACGCAGCCTGACCGGCCACAAACACGGCTGGAATTCCACGATCGACCGCCTGGAGGCCTGGCTGGCGGCCAATCCCACTGAACCGGGTCAAAGGGAGAGACGACCATGAAGATCGTGCCCAGCCTCAGCTTCAACGGCCAGTGCCGCGAGGCCTTTGACTTCTACGCCCAGGTTCTGGGCGGCAAGATCACCACCGCCATGCGCTATGCCGACGGACCGCCCGAGATGCAGGGCGATCCCAAGTACAACGACTGGCTGATGCACTGCTGGATGGACGTCGGCGATCAGTCGATCATGGGCGCCGACATGGACGTGCAGTGGGCGCCCAACATCACCAAACCCAAGAACGGCTTCGACGTCAGCCTGCATACCGACGACGCCGATCAGGCGCGCCGCTGGTTCGACGCCCTGTCCGAGGGCGGCAAGGTGGTCATGCCCTTCGAAAAGACCTTCTGGTCTCCCGGCTTCGGAGCCTGCGTGGACAAGTTCGGCGTGCCCTGGATGATCAACACCAACGGCGAGCCCGGCGCGTGACGGGCGGTTTCATGAAGGCGTCGCCCATGGTGTGGACCGGCCGCGTGCTCAGCGGCCTGTTCATCTTGTTCATGCTGGGGGCTTCGGTCGCGCCGAAGTTCCTGATGCCGGAAATCGCTCAGGATGCGTCGCGCCCTATCGGCATCGCCGACGCCCGAATCCCGATGATCGGCGCGATAGAGCTGATCGGGACGCTGCTCTATGCATGGCGCCGGACCTCGCTCCTGGGAGCCGTGGCCCTGACAGCAGTCCTCGGCGGCGCCATCGCCACCCACATGAACGCGGGGAGCCCGCTGTTCAGCCACACGCTGTTCGGCGTCTATCTGGGCCTGGTCATGTGGGGCGGCCTATGGCTTCGAGACCCGGCGCTCAGAGGGCTTCTGCCGCTGCGACGCGGCGGCGTCTGATATCGTCGACCAAGCCAGCTCGCTCGATGCGCGCCAGGTCGATCACCGCCTCGATCTGGCGCGCCCGCCACAGGGCGGCGAAGTAGTGCAGCATCTGGAGGGTGACACCGACCACGATCACATATCCGAACCAGCCCAATGCCTCGACAAACTCTCGCAGGACATCCGGCGCGCCCTGCAGCCCAGCCAGGATCAGGGTCACCGGCACGGTGATGTAGAACAGCGCCGACATCCGCCACAGCGCCTCGCAGCGCCGGGCGTTGACGGCGGCCAGATCGGTCAGCCGGGTCAGCAGGGCGTCCGACAGCGGCTCCAGCTGCGCCAGCCCGGCCTTGGCCATCGGGGTCCGTCTGAGGGTGGACACCACATCCGCGCCGAAGAAGCCCCAGCCCGACGGCGAGAACATCAGGTGCCACAGCAAACGCCGCAGCCGGAACTCGAGCGTCAGGGCACGCCAGGCGCCCCAGAGCGGATCTGGAGCTACTTCCGCGACGACGGCAGGCTTTCCGGGTTCAACCGCGCCGCCAGGCTGGACGTATCCCATCGATTGCCCCCCATGGCCTGCACCTCGGCGTAGAACTGATCGACCAGCGCCGTCTGGGCCAGTCTTGCGCCGTTTCGTCGCGCCTCGTCCAGCACCAGGCCCAGATCCTTGCGCATCCAGTCGACGGCGAAGCCGAACTCGAACTCGCCTTTGGCCGCCGTCTTCCAGCGGTTGTCCATCTGCCAGCTCTGGGCCGAGCCCTTGGAGATGGCCTCGAACACGCCATCGGTATCCAGACCGGCCGCCAGGGCGAAGTGCAGCGCCTCGGCCATCCCCTGGACCGCGCCGGCGATGGCGATCTGATTGGCCATCTTGGTCAGCTGGCCGGCCCCCGACGGACCCAGATGGCGGATGGCGGCGCAATAGGTCTCCAGCGCCGGCCGCGCCGTCGCCACCGCCCCGGCCTCGCCGCCGATCATGGTGACCAGCCGGCCGTTCTCCGCCCCGGCCTGCCCGCCCGACACCGGCGCGTCGAGAAAGGCGCAGCCGCGCGCCTCGGCCGCCTTCGCCATCTCCCGCGCCACGGTCGCCGAGGTGGTGGTGTGGTCCACGAGCACCGCCCCGTCCGGCACGGATTTCAGCGCCTCGCCGACCACGCCACGCACATCGTCGTCATTGCCGACGCACAGGATCAACAGCTCGGTGCCCTGCGCCGCCTCAGCGATCGTCGCTGCGAACGTCCCGCCCGTCGCCTCGGCCCAGCCCCGCGCCTTGTCCGGCGAGCGGTTGAAACCGCGCACCTCGTGGCCGGCCTCGACCAGATGCCGCGCCATCGGCCCGCCCATCACACCCAGTCCGACGAAGCCGATCTTCATTGCGCGTCTCCCAGCCGTCCGTAGCGGCCCCGATGAAAGGTCAGCACCGGCCGGTCCTCGGCCTCGAACGCCTCGACCCGTCCGACGATGACCATGTGATCGCCCAGGGGCAGCCGATCATGGGTGGCGCAGTCGAACCAGGCGGCGGCGCGGTGAAGCCGGGGCGTGCCGTCCGGCGAGCGCGTGAACTCCTCGGGCTCCAGCCGGCAGACCCCGCGCGCGAACCGACGCGCCTCCGCCTCGTCCTCGGCGGCCAGCACATGCACCGCGAACCGTTCGGCCGCAGCGAACACCGGCCAGCGCTCGGACTGCTCATCGAGGCACCACAGGATCAGCCGGGGCTCCAGCGACACCGAGGTGAACGAGTTGACCGTAATCCCCAACGGCCCCTCGGCCGTGTCGGCGGTGATCACACACACCCCTGTGGCGAAGGCGCCCAGCGCGCGTCGATACGCACCGGCCTCGGCCGGGAGCGAATAGGGAGTGGGTTCAACGGTCACCGGCTGGGCCTAGCTGAGCGGTTTGCGGGGAGCAAGGACCCCGCCCGACTCGCTTCAGCATCAAAAGACTAGCCTGTCGCGCGCAGCGGTGTTCTGCGTTTCGTATTCTGCGATGCGACGGACAGTGTCGAGGTGCACTGCACGCGCGGCCGCCTCCATCTCAGCGCAATTGGAAGCGCCACGCATGGCGGAATCAGATCGCTCGCGACCCTGATCGATCAAAGCGAGCCGCCCACGCTCATAATCCATAAGCCCATCGACAAATGTGGCAAACCGTTCAAGCTCTCGGTCGTCGAAACTAGTGGTCAGAGAGATGACCGGAACGGTCATCACGACCTTGGCTTCCGTCCGGGCGGACTCTGCAACGCAGGCGCCATCTCGAGACCTGGCCCAACGCCAATCGTAACGCCAGTCAGTTCGAACGACCGCTCGGCCACCGTCCGCCGTGTGCAGTCTCGCGGCGCGCATTGCTTCGCGAAGCGACGAGGTCGCTGCGTCATCGATCGTATAGGTTTGGATTTCGATGCCTGGGAATTCGACGTCGCCGGCAAAAGCTTGCAGCAGCAACGCCAGGAATAAAGCTCCAGCCACGGTCGATCCCCTTATCCCGAGCCAACATCGGCGCTCAACGTGGATATCGCAAACACCTTCTTAACGGCGCGGCTGCGAAACTATGGCTAACGAACAGCGTCAACGGCTCCATAGCGAGAATGTCTTCCAGCGACCGCCCCATCCTGATCAAGAAGGTCAAGAAGGTCGTCGGCCATGGCCATCATGGCGGCGCCTGGAAGGTGGCCTATGCGGACTTCGTGACCGCGATGATGGCCTTCTTCCTGCTGATGTGGCTGATCAACACCACGGATCCGGAGCAGAAGCGCGGCATCGCCGAATATTTCGCCCCCGCCAGCGTCAGCGCCACCACCTCCGGCTCCGGCGGCATCCTGGGCGGCACCAGCCTGGGCGACGACGGGGCCAAGGGCTCCGGCGCCATGTCGGTGATCGAACAGCTGGCCCCCGAGGCGCCGCCGGACGCCCCGCCCGAGGCCGGTCAGAATCAGAACCTCGCCGCCGCCTCCGAGGAGGAGTTGCGCGACGAGATCGCCCGGCGCGAAGCCGCCGACTTCGCCTCGGCCGCCGCCTCCCTGCGCCAGGCCATGCAGTCGATGCCGGAGCTGGCTGAACTGTCGAAACAGCTGATCGTCGATCAGACGCCCGAGGGCCTGCGCATCCAGCTGGTCGACCAGGAAGGCCGCTCGATGTTCGGCAACAATTCGGCCCAGCCCAACGACCGCGCCCGTGTGCTGTTGCGGGCCGTGGCCCGGGTGGTCAACCAGTTGCCGAACCGCGTCACCATCACCGGCCACACCTCGGCGGTGGCGGGCCAGTCCCGCGCGTCCACCCCTGGCGACTGGCCGCTGTCGGCCGCCCGCGCCGACGCCTCGCGCGGCATCCTGCAGGCCGCTGGGGTCGATGCCGACCGGGTCTACGCCGTGTCGGGCAAGGCCGGTTCGGATCCGCTGTATCCCGACGACCCGACTCTGGCCGGCAACCGCCGCATCTCGATCGTGCTGTTGAGAGAGGCGCCGGTCCTGCCCACGGACACCAGCCTGTGACGAATGCGCCGGCCCGCAGCGGCGGCCGGCGCCTAGTGCGGACTAACCCCTTGCGGACTCAGGGGTTCAAGGGCCAACTCCGGATCAGGACCGATCCGTGACCCAGCATTTTCCCCAACGCCAGCTTCGCTTCTTCATGACGGGGGTCTCCCCCTGCCCGTACTTGCCGGGCAAGACCGAGCGCAAGGTGTTCGCCAACCTGCCCTTCGCCGGCGGTCCCGCGGTCAACGATCGCCTGACCCAGGCCGGGTTTCGCCGCAGCCAGAACATCGCCTATCGGCCCGCCTGCGACGACTGCGCCGCCTGCGTCTCGGTGCGCGTCCCGGTCGAGGAGGTGGTCTTCTCGAAAAGCCAGAAGCGGACCCTGGCCCGGAACGCCGACCTCACCCGCACGGCCGTCGAGCCCGCCGCCACCGTCGAGCAATACCGCCTGCTGTCCCGCTATCTCCACACGCGCCACCCCGAGGGCGGCATGGCCGGCATGGGATGGCTCGACTATGTCGCCATGGTCGAGGACACCTCGGTCCGCACACACCTGATCGAATATCGCCTGCCTTCGGCCGAGGCCGGCGCGCCGGGCCCCCTGGTCGGCGTCGCCCTGACGGATCGGCTCTCAGACGGCCTGTCCATGGTCTACAGCTTCTACGACCCCGACTTGGCCGATCGCAGTCCCGGCGTCTTCGCCATCCTCGACCACATCCTTCAGGCCCGCGAGGCCGCCCTGCCCTATCTCTATCTCGGCTACTGGGTCCGGGGCTCGGCCAAGATGGACTACAAGGCCCGCTTTCGTCCGCTGGAGGCCCTCACCTTTCTGGGCTGGACCCGGATCATGAACGAGGCGCCAGGCGCGTAAGGCTGGTTTTCGTCAGGTTTTGCGGAACCTTGGCCGTTGCGGTCCAGTTTTCCTTCCGGTGGCGGCGAGCCGACCGAGGCTCGCAGACGAAAGGGTGCGCGTGACCAATCCCAACCCCGCCGAGGTTCGGCGGCCGGACGACCTGATCGCCCGGTTCCGGACCGTTCGCGACCGCAGCCTCGGCCTCGCCGCGCCGCTCTCGCCCGAAGACCAGCAAGTCCAGTCGATGCCGGACGTCAGCCCGACCAAATGGCATCTGGCCCACACCACCTGGTTCTGGGAGACCTTCCTGCTGAAACCCTATCTCGAGGGTTACACCTCCCCGGATGGACGCTTCGACTATCTGTTCAACTCCTACTACGAAGCCATTGGAAGTCGTCATCCTCGCGCCGAACGCGGCCTGATTTCCCGACCGTCCTGCGACGAGGTCGTCGCCTATCGACGCCATGTCGATGACGCCATGACCACTCTGTTGGCCGACCCGCCCGCCCGGCACACAGACGAGATCGCCGGCCGCACCGAGATCGGTCTGAACCATGAGGAGCAGCACCAGGAGCTGCTGCTGATGGACATCAAGCACGTCCTGTCGATGAATCCGCTGTCGCCCGCCTACGCCCGCTCCGCGCCCCACGAGGTGCAGCCGACGCGCGATCCGGACTGGGTGCGGTTCGACGGCGGCCTGGTCGAGATCGGCCATGACGGCGACGGCTGGGCCTTCGACAACGAGGGACCGCGTCACAAGGTCTGGCTGGAGCCCTTCGCGCTGGCCGATCGGCTGGTCACGGTCGGTGACTGGCTAAGCTTCATCGAGGACGACGGCTATCACCGCGCCGAGCTGTGGCTGTCGGACGGCTGGGCCGTGGTCCAGGCCGAACAGTGGCGCGCGCCGCTCTACTGGCGCGAAGACGGCGAGGCGTGGTCGCTGTTCAGCCTCACCGGTCAGCACCCGCTGAATCCCGCCGAGCCGGTCTGCCACGTCAGCTTCTATGAGGCCGACGCCTTCGCGCGCTGGTCCGGCCGTCGTTTGCCGACTGAGGCCGAATGGGAGGTCGCCACGGCCGCCATGGCTGCTGATTCCGGTCCGGCCCTGCACCCGCGCCCCGCCGAACCCACGCCCGGTCTGCGCCAGATGCAGGGCGAGGTCTGGCAGTGGACCGCCAGCCCCTATGTCGCCTATCCGCGCTACCGCCCGGCCGAGGGGGCGTTGGGCGAGTACAACGGCAAGTTCATGTCGAACCAGATGGTGCTGCGCGGCGGCGCCTGCGTCACGCCGCCAGGTCATGCCCGAGCCACCTATCGCAACTTCTACCCGCCGGCCGCGCGCTGGCCCTTCACCGGACTGAGGCTCGCCGACGATGTATGACGCCGACCACGCGCGGGCGCCCCAATCGGATCGCCGCGCCATCCTGCACGACATGGAGCCCACGGCCGACGACTTCCTCGGCGCGGCTCTGAAGGGGCTGTCCAGCACACCCAAGGCCCTGCCCCATCGCTTCCTCTACGACGCCGAGGGCTCGGCCCTGTTCGATCGCATAACCCGCTTGCCGGAATACTATCCGACACGCACCGAGATCGGCATCCTGCGCGACAACGCCGCCGACATCGCGGCGCGCGTGGGGCCGAACGTCCAGCTGGTCGAGCTGGGCAGCGGCTCGAGCGTCAAGGTGCGAATCTTGCTCGATGCCCTGGACAACCCTTACGCCTACGTCCCGATCGACATCAGCCGCGACCATCTCGCCGGCGCCGCCCAGGCGATCCAGGACGCCTATCCGGACCTGAGGGTCGAGGCCATCGCCGCCGACTTCGCCCAGCCCTTCGACCTGCCGCCGCGCGGCGCCGGCAAGCGGGTCGGCTTCTACCCCGGCTCCAGCATCGGCAACTTCACGCCGGCGGAGGCCGAGTCCTTCCTGAAACTGTGGGCCGGACGCCTGGGCGCCGGCGCCATGATGCTGATCGGCGTCGATCTGCAGAAGGACGCTTCTATCCTTGAAGCCGCCTATGACGACGCCCAGAAGGTCACCGCCGCCTTCAGCCTGAATTTGCTGGCCCGGGCAAACCGGGAACTCGACGCCGACTTCGACCTCAAGGCCTTCCGCCACGAGGCCCGCTACCGGGCCGATGAAGGCCGGGTGGAGATTAGCCTGGTGGCGCTCAAGGACACCGAGGTCACTCTGGACGGCCGGCGGTTCACCTTCGAAGAGGGCGAGCGCCTGCACGTCGAGGACAGCTGGAAATACACCCTGCCGGGCTTCCGCGCCCTGGCGGACCGCGCCGGCTGGGAAGCGGAAACGGTCTGGATCGACCCCGACGGCTTGTTCAGCGTCCACATGATGCGGGTCCGTCCGTGAGCGAGACGCCCAAGCCTCGCGAGGGGATGCCGGACCCCAAGCTGGACGAAGCCACCTTTCGCGAGCGCTATCTCAGCGCCTTCGTCGATCCGGCCTTCGATCCGATGCGGGCCGAGCTCGACCGCATCGCCGGCATCGCCTTCGACGCCTATGACGACGGCCGAAAGGCGCCCATCACCCGTAAGGCCGGCCCCGGTTACGCTGACCCCGACTACGATCTCGCGGTCGACTGGATCAACGCCAAGGCCGCAATCGACGCCGCCCAGGCCCAGCATGACGCCAAAAACGGCCCGCTCCGCTATCTGCTGATCAACGCCTCGTCGCGCAGCGAGCACACCTGCCCCGGCGAGATGTCGAAGTCCTGGCGGTTGATGCAACTGGCCAAGGAAATCATCGAAGCCTCCGGAAACGTTGAGATAGAGGTTCTGGAACTCAACCGGCTGGCCTCGGAGTACGGACGCGACATCCATCCCTGCAAGGCCTGTTTCTCGACCGCGGCCCCGCTGTGCCACTGGCCGTGCTCCTGCTATCCGAACTACAGCCTGGGCCAGACCCACGACTGGATGAACGACATCTATCCCATGTGGGTGCGCGCCCACGCGGTCATGATCGTCACGCCGGTCAACTGGTACGCCACCTCATCGCCGTTCAAGCTGATGATGGACCGGCTGGTCTGCGCCGACGGCGGCAATCCCGATCCGACCCTGACCCACGGCAAGGACGCCGAAAAGGCCAAGGCCGAGGAGCTCAAGCGCTGGGACTATCCCCGCCACCTGGCCGGGCGCACCTTCGCCGCCGTCGTCCACGGCGATGTCGAGGGCGCCGAGAACGTGCGCCGCAGCCTGCACGACTGGCTGTGCTTCATGAAGCTGATCCCCGCCGGCGCCGAGGCCGAGCTGGACCGCTACATCGGCTACTGGAAGCCCTACGCCACTAGCCATGACGAGCTGGATGCGGACGAGAATATCCAGGAGGAGGTGCGCAACGCCGCCCGCTGTCTGGTCCGCGCCACCCAGGCCCGCCGCGACGGCCGCCTCACCGACCCCAGCCAGGACCTCGAGACGCCCCGGCAGAAGTAGGCGAGGCGCCGCGCGTCAGTCCTCCGACTGACGCGCCAAATCATCGGCCTGACGCTCCAGGTCGTCGGCCTGCTGAGCCAGGCGCGGCGCCAGGGCGGCCAGTTCGGCGTCGGTCACTTCGTTTCCGCGCTCGCGGTTCTTGACGATCTGCTCGGCGCGATAGGCCGGATCGCGCAGCCGCACGGACTCGACCCGCATCTGATCCGCGCCCTTGCGCATCTGTTCGGCGCCATTGCGCATCTGCACGCGCGCCTCGACCATGTGTCGCTGGGCGTCTTGCTGAGCCCGGGCCGCGAGGACGCGGGCATGCTCGCCCATCGCCTCCGCGTGCACCCGCATGCGTTCGCCGTGGGCGCGCGCCTCGTCGCCGCGACGACGCGCATCCGCGGCCGCAGACTCCGCATGACGGCGCGCCTCCTCGCCCCGTCGCCGCGCTTCTTCGCCATGCGCCCGGGCCTCGGCGGCCCGGCGGCGGGTCTCCGGCGTCGCCTCCTGCACGATCACATGCGAGGTGCGATGGAACAGCGGAGCCGGCGGCGCGGGCGGCGCGGGTGGGGGCGCCGGCGGGGCGGGAGGAGCCGGAGGCGCGAAGCCGACCAGAGCTGGCGCGGGAGGCGGTGCGGGCGGCGCCGGGGGCGCGGGCGGCATGGGCGGCGCTTCGCCGTCGCCCAGATAGATGATCTCCGGCTCGGCCTGAGGTGCGACCTGGCTCGCGATCTCCACGGCGGCGAGCGGCGTGGCGACGGCGACGAGACCCAGGGCGGTCAGGGCGACAGCGAGGCGGCGGCGGGGGGCGGGATGGTCGGTCATGATGGCGGCGATCCTTGTCTTGAGGGTGCGGACGTCGGCGGCCATGGCGGTCGCGGCGACGGGTGAGGGTTGGGAGGCGAGACGGACCAGCGTCCGGGCGTAGGCCTGACGGTCGACGCTCTCGAGGGCGACGGCGTCGGCCGCCTCCTCGGCCTGCTCCGAAAGGGTCCGGTGAAGCATCCAGACCAGCGGATTGAACCAGAACAGCGCCAGCGCCAGCCGCGACAGCAGCAGGAACAGCCAGTCGCGACGTCTGAGATGGGCCAGTTCGTGGGCGAGGATGGCCGAGGCGGCGACCTCGTCGCGCTCGCGGCTGGCGGGGTCGATCAGGATGGCCCCGGAACGCAGGCCCCAGCTGAGCGGCGAGACGATTCTGTCGCTTTCGACCAGACGGGGTCGAGGCTGCGGCGCCAGTCGTTCCAGCGCGCGGCGCCAGGCGGCCGGCGCCGCCCTGCCCTCGCCTGTCCAGACCATCAGGGCGGCGACACCCAGGCCGAACCGTCCGGCCACGATCACCGCGCCGAACAACCAGGCCACCGCGGCGGCGACGCCCCAGCCGGGCCAGACCACCGACCCGGTCACCGTGACACCGCCAACGGGCGGCGCCGCGCCCTGCCAGACGGCGGCGATCACGGGCTCGGGCGGCGGCAGCAAGGCCCACTGCAGAGCCGGACCAAAGGCCATCAGCAACGGAAGAACCAGCAGGGCGATCACCGCCGCCCGCAGCACATCCACCCGGTCGATCGCCCGTCGGCCGACCAGCCGCGCGGCGATCAGCCCCGCCCCGGCCACGATGCTGGACTTGGCCAGCAGCGACCCGATGAGAATGGCGCTCATCACCGGCCCTCCATCGTCCGAGCCCGATCGATGGCCTGTTCCAGAGCCTTGGCTTCCTCCGGCGACAGCCGGTCCGCCATGCCCAGCAGGGCCGTGGCCGCGCTGGCCGCCGAGCCGGCGAAAAAGGTGTCGATCATCCGCTGCAGCGCCCCCTTGGCCACGCTGTCGGTGCGCGGCGCGGGGCGATAGACGAACCCGTCCGTCCCCGGCTCGCGCGACACCCAGCCCTTGGCCTCCAATCGACTGAGAAGCGTGCGTACGGCCGAATCGCTGATCGGATCGGATAGGGCGTGACGGACTGTGGCGGCGGTTCCGTGTTCGAGGCGGCACAGCGTCTCGAACACTTCGCGCTCCCGTCGGGGAAGACTCTCGATCATGCCCATCTCCGCTACATGCGTAACGCTACAAGCGTAGCGCACCGTGGCGAAAGTGTGGCGATAGGATGAATTCGAGTTAGGGAGACTGGGACCGCGACATTACAGCACCTGACAATCATTCGCATTGCGATTGACTCGCGCCTGTCGGCCGTGATCAGGGGCGGCCAAAGGAGTTCCGCATGCCCAAGTCCCTGATGTCGGCCGTCGCCGCCGGCCCCCTCTTCCTCGCGCTCGCCGCGGCGCCGGTCGCCGCGCAGGAGGCGATCGCGACCAGCGCGACGGAACTCGACGAAATCGTCGTCGTCGGAGCCCTGACCGACGTCGTGGTCCAGCGCGACGAGATCGAACTGACCCAGGCCAACGACATCGGCGACATCTTTCGCCGGACGCCCTCGGTGGCCGTCGGCGGATCGCTGGGCATCGCTCAGAAGATCTACGTCCGGGGTCTGGAAGACAGCCTGCTGAACGTCACGGTCGACGGCGCGCCCCAGCGCGGCACCCTGTTCCACCACATCGGCCGGGTCTCCATCGAACCCGAACTGCTGGAGACGGTCGAACTGCAGACCGGCGCCGGCGAGGCCACGGCCGGGTTCGGCGCGGTCGGCGGCGCCATCCGCTTTCGCACGGTCGATCCCACCGACCTGCTGCGCGACGGCCGCGACTTCGGCGGCATCGCCAAGGCGGGGTGGTTCTCCAATGACGGCGAGAAGTACAGCCTGACCGGCTTCGGCCGCCTGTTCGGCGACGTCGGCCTGCTGGCCTCCTATGTCCAGGTCGACCGCGAGGAGATGGAGGACGGCGACGGCCGCCTGCTGCGCGGCACGGCGGCGGAACAGCGGCTGGGCTTCCTCAAGCTCGGCGGCGACCTGGGCGGCGGCCACCGCTTCAGCCTCAGCCACGAGATGCGCGACGAGGAAGGCGAGTTCGGACAGCGGCCCAACTGGCCCGTGCTGGAAGGCGATCGCCTGTTCCCCGGCGAGGCCCAGCGACGCACCACCGTGGCCAACTATGGCTACGACGCCGGCCTGGGCTGGGACATCGAGGCCACCGGCTATTTCACCCGCACTGAGTTCACCCAGGACCGCTACGACCGCTGGGGCCTCTACGGCGCGGAGATCGAAACCTACGGCGCCGACCTGCGCGGGCGCTTCGATGTGGCGGACCATCGCCTGACGGCGGGAATCGAGCACCGCCGCGACGAGGTGGTCAGCCAGTATCTGGGCGACCCCGCGATGTGGCAGCCCTGGGCCTGGGATCCGGCGATCGGCCGCTTCGCCGAGGAAGGCAGCCTGATCGGTGTCTATGCCCAGGACCACTGGCGGCCGACTGATCGTCTGCTGATCAGCCTCGGCGCCCGGTACGACAGCTATGAGCTGGATCAGGTCACCTACGCCGACGGGACCGACAGCGACGGCTTCAGTTTCAACGGCGGTCTCGACTACGATCTCACGCCCGACCTGACCTTCAACATCGGCTATGCCGAGGCCTTCCGCGGCAAGGAGATCGGCGACGCCTTCACCCTCGAGACCCGCCCGGGCCGGATCTCCCTGGCTCCGGACCTGCGTCCCGAACGGGTCGAGAACTTCGAGATCGGCCTGGATTGGGCCCGCGACGGCTGGAGCGCCTCGGCCGTCTATTACGACATGGCTATCGACGATGTGATCCTGGACCAACTCGGTTCAGGACCGGCGCCTCAGGGGTCGAGCTATTACGAGAACGTCGGCCGCTACAGCTCCGACGGGATCGAACTGCGCGCCGGTTACCGAAGCGGCCCCTTCGCCGTCGACGGCTTCTTCAACAGCTACGATTCGCGTCTGAATGGCCGCCGGATCGAGGGCTATGAGCAGATCGCCCTGGGCAATTCTATGGGAGACAACTGGAACCTGACCGCCAGCTACGACCCGTCGGACCGGCTGGGCTTCCAGGCCAGCGTGACCCGCTATGACGACCTCAACGACATCGAGGTGCTGTATCGCGAGGTCGAGCTGGGCTTCATCGACCAGACCCAGTTCGTGGACAAGCCGGGCTATACGGTGGTCGACTTGTTCGGCCGCTGGTCCCCGTTCGCGGACAGGAACATCGAGGTGCTGGCCGCGGTCTACAACCTGTTCGACGAGACCTATCGCCACCACGCCAGCGTGGCGGACTACAGCGCCATCCCCGGCTATGAGATCGTGCAGGGCGTCAATGAGCCGGGCCGCAACGTGCGCCTGACGGTGGCGTATCGGTTCTGATGCGCGCCGCCCGGCCCGCCATCCGGCTGTGGCATCGATGGTTCGGCCTGCTGGCCGGGGTCTGGCTACTGCTCCTGGCGGTGACCGGCTCGGCCATCACCTATTACGATGAGCTGGACAGGGCGCTGAACCCGGACCTGCGGTCGGCGCCCGCCGCCGGCGGTCCAGCCGATCCCGCCGCCATGAGCAAGGCGCTGGCGGCGACGGAGGCCGCGCTGCCGGGCTTCTCGCCCCGACACATCGACCTTCCCGACCGGTCGCGGGAATCGATCTGGCTGATCGGATCGGCGGAGGTCGACGGCGCGCGCACCGGCGTTCAGGCCTTCGCCGACCCCTCGACCGGCGACCTGCTGGGTTGGCGCGAGAGCGGGGTTTGGTCGCTGCATCGCCATCACATCCCCGACCTGCTCTACGGCCTGCATGTCGATCTGCTGGTGGCGCCCTGGGTGACCTGGGCGTTTGGCCTGGTCAGCCTGTTCTGGCTGATTGACCATGGACTGGCCTTGGCCCTGGCCATCCCGCGCCTGTCTCTGTGGGCCGACGCCTTCAAGCTGAAGGGGCGGGCCGGCAGCCTCCGCCGTCTGTTCGACTGGCATCGGGCGCCCGGCATGTGGGCGTGGCCGGTGACGGCGGTGCTGGCTCTGACGGGCGTCACCCTGGCCTGGCCCGACGACAGCCGCGACGCCGTGCGATGGGTCACCCCGGTGTCCGAGCGCCTCGACTTCACCCTGCCCGATCGACCCGTCGCGACGCCGTCCGTGACCGTTGAACAGGCGTTCGCCACCGTGGCGCCCCTGGACCGGATCGACAGTTTTCGCCCGCTGCCGGACAAGGGCGTCTATGCGGTGCGCACCTTCGATCCGCGCGACCTCGACTATCAGGGTCGGCTCTGGACCTATGTGGACATGACCACGGGCGCGGTCGTCGCCCGCCGCCACGACAATGGAGATGGCGCCGGCGACGCCTTCTTCGCCTGGCAATATCCGCTGCATTCAGGCCAGGCCTTCGGCGAGGTCGGCCGCGCCCTGGTCTTCCTCGGCGGCGTGGTCACCGCCGGACTCGCCTGGACCGGGGTGCTGCTGTGGTGGCGACGTCGGCGGCGGTCGAGACCGGCCTAGAAGTCCATCGTCAGCCGCACGCCCACGGTCCGGCCCTGGCGAGGCGAGGTCGTCGGCCGCGCCGAGCCGTTGAAGCCGTTGCGGGTCTCTTCGTAATACTCATCGAACAGATTGCGCGCCCACAGGCCGACGCGCCAGTTGGCGTTCGCGGGCCCCGTCGACAGGCTGGCGTTGACCAGCCAGTAGTCGTCGATGATCGAGCTGGAGCTGACCGAATAGAGCTCGTCGCGATAGCTGTAGTTGGTCTCGGCCCGCCAGTCCCAGCCCGCCGCCAGCCAATCGTAGGAGACCGCGCCGGCATAGGTCAGGGGCGGAAACTGCAGCTGCTCGCCCGACCGGTCGTTGGTGATGATGATGTCCCAGGGCCCGTCCGGCGGATTGGCCGCGTCGGTCGCCGCGCCGTCGATGGCATCATACTCGTCGTACTCGCCGTCCTTGTAACCCAAGCTCTGGCTGATCGTCAGGCCGTCGACCGGAACCCAGGTCAGTTCGATCTCGCCGCCCAAGATGTGGGATTCGGGCACATTGGTGATCTTGCCCAGCCGGCCGACCTCGCGGTCGTACTCCAGCCCCTGAACCTGCTGGTCCGTATAATCGTAGAAGAACACCGCCGCGTTCAGCCGCAGCCGGTCGTCCAGCCAGTCCGACTTCAGGCCGGCCTCATAGGCGATGACGATCTCGGGCTTGAAGGGCGTGGCCGAGGTGGCGTTGTAGGTGGTGAAACCGCCGGACTTCACCCCGCGCGCCACGCCGGCGTACAGCAGGGCGTCGTCCGACAGCTCGTATTCCAGCCCGACGCGGCCAGAGACCTCGGACAGGTCGGTGTCATATCTGAGCTCCGGCCCGCCCGGGACGCCGCCCACCGCCGTGCCGGCGCTGGTCAGGCTGCGCTCCTCATATTCATACCGCAGCCCGCCGATCAGGCTGAGCCGGTCGGTGAGACGATAGCTGTTGTGTGTGAAGACCCCGATCGCCTCGACGTCCTGTTCATAGGCCGTTTCGATCAGGGTTTGCCCAAAGCCGCGGAACTGGGTGACGAAGCCGCCGTCATTGGCCTCGTCGGCGTAGTGCGCGCCGACCAGCCAGTCGAACCGCCCCCCACCCTGAGACGCCAGGCGCAGCTCCTGCGAGAAGACATCGATATCGTTATAGAACCAGACGTCCGACTCCGCGAAGCGCGTGCCGTCCCAGTCGTTGTACTCATCGCGCTCGAAGCTCTGCCAGGCGGTGATCGAGGTCAGGTCGGCGAAGCCCAGATCGGCCGTCAGGCGGGCCGAGAGATCGAGACCCTCGTTGTCCCGGCCCGGATTGTCGCCGACCTGACGACCGGACACGGCGGCCAGTTCCGGGCTGAGTTCCCAGCCCGTGATCCGCCAGGCGGTGTCGGCGGGAATGGTCGTCGTGCTTCCCGACGGCGTGTACGGGCCGAGCAGACGGAAGCCGAGCCCGTCCGACCGGTCCTGGCTCCAGGTCGCCGAAAGGTCAGCCGTCAGGGCCTCGGTCACGTCCCAGGTCAGGCGGCCGCGCACGGCGGTCTTGTCTAGATCGCCAAGCTCCTCGCCCGTGTCGCGATTGTATTGCCAGGCCCCACCCTGCTCGGCCACCGCCGCCAGTCGCCCCAGCAGACCCGGCGCGATCGGGCCTGAAATGTATCCCTCGACCTTGGCGCGGTCATAGGTCCCGTACTCGACCAGGGCGCCGACACGGGCGTCGGCGGTCGGGGCGTTGGTCACCAGATTGACCGCCCCGCCGGTTGTGTTGCGGCCATACAGCGTCCCCTGCGGCCCGCGCAGCACCTCGATCCGGGCCAGGTCGAACAGCGCGCCCTGGGTCGTCACCGTATAGGGATGCGCCACCTCATCGACATAGACGCCGACCGTCGAGGCGTTGTTCGAGGAATATTCCCGCGCGCCGATGCCCCGGATGCGGAACTGCGGCTGCCCGCCCCCGAACTGGCTGTCGACCTCCATGTTCGGCACGACGTTCTCGATGTCGTTGATGACCAGAACCGCGCGCTCCTCCAGGGCGTCGCCGGCGATCAGGCTCAGCGCCTGGCCCACATCCTGGGCCGCCTCCTCGCGCCGCTGGGCCGTCACCACGATCTCGTCCAGCCGGGTCGCCTGTTCCTGGGTCGCCTGAGCCTGAACGGGCGCGGCGAGCGACGCCAGCAGAACGGCGCCGGACGCGCCAAACAGAAGAGCCTTCATCGCACCATCCAATCGGTCGGGCGCGCGCATGGGGCCGCGCCTTCAGGAGTGTTCAGGGGTCACGCGCCCGAATGGCGCGGATCGGCCGATGGCCCGCCCCTACTCCGGACGGCGTCTCATCGGCCCACTGCCAAGGCGGCGCATCGACGCCGCATCCATACCTTGGCCGTATGATGCATTGGTGACGCCAGATGTAGGATGCTGCAGCGCACAACGCTAGAGGCGCGCGGACATGGTCGCGCGGAGCCTGGCTCTACTCGAATTCCACCAGCACGTCGTCGGCCGCCACCGGGTCACCATCCTTGGCGCTGACAACCTTGACCACGCCGTCCCGTTCGGCGCGCAGGATGTTCTGCATCTTCATGGCCTCGATGATGGCCACGGTCTCGCCGGTCTTGACCTCCTGGCCGACCACCACCGGGATCGACACCACCAGCCCCGGCATCGGTGACTGGATCAGTTTGGAGGTGTCCGGCGCGGCCTTTTCCGGCAGACGCGCATAAAGCTCGGCGACGCGCGGGCTCATCACCCGCACCCGCGCCCGGGCGGCGCGCCAGCGGATGTCCCAGCCGTCGGCGGCCCGTTTCACCTCGGCGGTAAACGGTTCGCCGTCGAGCACGCCCCGGAACTGGGCCAGACCCGGGCGCCAGTCGATGTCGGACAGGACCAGCGAGCGATCCTCGCCGGTCAGGTCGAGGATCAGCGCCTCCGCGTCGTCATAGCCCAGGGTCACCCCGTGGGCCTCGCGGTCGATCAACACGATCCAGTCGGTGCGGTCCGACGGATCGCCCGACTGTTCGGCGGCGACTTCGTTCATGGCGGCGGCGGCGGCAATCAGCACGTCGCGGCCCCTGCCCTCGACCGGCAGGCCGTTGAACCCGTCCGGGAACTCGTCGCCGATATAGCGGGTCGACAGCTGGCCCGAACGGAACCGCGCCTGATCCATCACCGCCGCAAGGAAGGGGACGTTGTGGCCCAGCCCCTCCAGGTGCGTGTCCTCCAGAGCCCGGGCCATGCCGTCGATGGCGCCCTCGCGGGTCGGCGCCCAGGCGCACAGCTTGGCGATCATCGGGTCGTAGAACATGCTGATCTCGTCGCCCTCGCGAACGCCCGAGTCGTTCCTGACTGTATAATCCCCCTGATCCCCCTCCTCCGGCTGTTCGTAGCGCACCAGGCGTCCGATTGAGGGCAGGAAGCCGCGATAGGGGTCCTCGGCATAGATCCGGCTCTCGATGGCCCAGCCGTCGATTTTCAGATCGTCCTGGCCGAACGCCAGCTGTTCGCCATAGGCGGACCGGATCATCTGCTCGACCAGATCGACCCCGGTGATCAGTTCGGTCACCGGATGCTCCACCTGAAGCCGGGTGTTCATCTCTAGGAAATAGAACGACTTGTCCTGCCCCGCCACGAACTCGACCGTACCGGCCGAGTCGTAATTCACCGCCTGGGCCAGCGCCACGGCCTGGGCGCCCATCGCCGTGCGCGTGGACTCATCCAGCAGCGGCGACGGCGCTTCCTCGATGACCTTCTGATTGCGCCGCTGGATCGAGCATTCCCGCTCGAACAGGTGCACCACATTGCCGCGCTTGTCACCCAGCACCTGGATCTCGATGTGGCGCGGGTTCTCGATGAACTTCTCCAGGAACACCCGATCGTCGCCAAAGGCGTTCAGCGCTTCGGCCTTCACCGCCGCGAAGCCCTCGGCCATGTCGGCGTCGGAGTTGGCCACGCGGATGCCCTTGCCCCCGCCCCCCGCCGAGGCCTTGATCATCACCGGATAGCCGATGCCCTGGGCGATCTTCACCGCCTCCTCGGGCGTGTCGATCAGCCCCATGTGGCCCGGCACGGTGTTCACCCCCGCCTCGGCCGCCAGCTTCTTGGAGCTGATCTTGTCGCCCATGGCCTCGATGGCCTCGGGGTTCGGTCCGATAAAGGCGATCCCTTCGTCGCGCAGGCGACGGGCGAAGCCGGCGTTCTCGCTGAGGAATCCAAACCCCGGATGCACGGCCTCGGCGCCCGTCTGGCGCACCGCCTCCACGATCTTGTCGGCCAGCAGATAGGACTGCGCCGCCGGCGCCGGGCCGATCAGCACCGTCTCGTCCGCCATCTCGACCGCCAGCGACCCCGCGTCCGCCTCGGAATAGACCTGCACCGTGGCGATCCCCATGCGGCGACAGGTCTTGATGATGCGGACGGCGATCTCGCCGCGATTGGCGATCAGGATTTTCGAGAACATCGGCGTCCGCAGCTGGCCAAACAGGATGCGCCCGGCTTAGGCCAAGCGTCGAACCCGATCAAACCCTTGCGAGTTTCCCCCTGCGACCGATCCGCGCTTTGCAAGCGGGGCCATGATCGGGTTTAACGACGCCACGCTCGCGGCTGGTCCGCGACCTTGCCCAGTGAAGAAAACGGAGACCCATCCCGTGAAGACGCTTCTCGCCGCCGCTTCGGCGCTCGCCCTGATCACCGTCGCCGGCGCGGCCGACGCGCAAAGCTGGGCCGACCGCACGCGTCAGGACCTGACCGCCGCCCACGCCAATCTGCGCGACAATCACCCCGGGGCCGTGGTCCAGGGTCCGGCGGGAGACGCCTTCCGCAGCTGGCTCGACGCCGGTCTGGCGGAAGCCAACGAAATGACGAGCCGCGCCAACAGCGGCGACGCCCAGGCCTATCTGCTGCGCTGGTACGGGCGTGGCTTCCACGATTCCAGCACCGCGATCCGCCCGACCTTCGAGACCCTGGACCCGTGGTTCGCCACCGCCTGGCCTGGCGTCGCCACCGGCTGGCGCAATGGCGCCTACGTCGTCACCCATGTGAAGGAGGGTGTGCGTCGCGCCCCGCCGCTCGGCGCCCAGCTGGTGTCGTGCAACGGCGTCTCGGCCGAGGACATGGCTCAGGACCGGCTGGACGGCTGGGAGGCCGACCTGTCGACCGAAGCGGGGCGAATCCGCTCGGCGCCGTATCTGCTGTGGAACCGCAACAACGCCTTCACCGGCGCCGGCGTGCCCCAGAGCTGCCGCTTCAAGGTCGGCCGCCGCGAGCGCGAATTCCGCCTCGAGACCATCAATGGCGATCTGGCCGGCCAGGAAGTCGGGTTCCGCTCGGCCATGTACTGGCCCTCCGCCCAGCCGCTCGGTGTCGAACAGGTGGATGGCCGCACCTGGATCCACGTCCATTCCCTGGCCGACGACGCCGGTTGGGAGGCCTTCTACGCCCAGGTCGAGTCGCAGATCGACGCCGTGCGCTCGCCCAATGGCCTCGTCATCGATCTGCGCGGCGCGAACGGCGCGGCCCTGAACGCGACGGCGCGCGGCTATGTGCTGGCCAACACCATCTGGACGCCGGAATTCACAGTCAGCCGCCAGCCTCCGGCCGAGGAGATCACCTATCGCGCCACACCGGGCAATCGCCAGTGGTTCGTCGACACGCTGGGCCGCATGGAGGCCGATCCGGCCTTTGTCGCCAACAACATGCCGATCATCGAGAACACGCGCGAAATCGTTGCCGCTTTCGACCGCGCGATCGCGGCCAACCAGCCCAGCTTCACCCTGAACGCCCCGGCTCCCGCCGCCGATACCGGTGCGCCGAATCCCGTCCAGGGCAATGTCGTGGTGCTGGTCGATTCGGGCTGCTCGGGCGGCTGCCTGGATATCCTCGACCTGCTGACCCGCCTGCCGAACGTGCGCACGGCCGGCCAGCCGACCGACGTCTATTCGATGTTCGTCGAGCCGACCGTGGTCCGCCTGCCCTCCAACTACACAGAGCTGACCTACGGCCATAAGGCCTGGGCCGGTCGGGCCGACCGCCACAATCAGCCGGTCACACCCCAGGTTGCCTACACCGGCGAGCCCACCGACGAGCAGGCCGTTCGCACCTGGGTCTCCAGCCTGTTCGGCGCCTGACCCGAGATCGGCGGCGCGCCTATCCCCTAGACCGAAATCGGTCCAGTTGGACGCTATCCAACTGGGCTTAGATTTCGGTCCAGCATAATTCTGGAGCCTGATTCACGGCATCGGTGGGATCGCGAAGCGATCCCACCTCAACCGATCAGGCTCTAGGCGCGCCGCCGCTTGGCCTCTAAACCCGGCCCATGCCCAAGCTGACCTCCGCCGTCGATCCGGCCAGTTCCGCCTTCAAGGCGCTCGACGCCCACAACCGCGCCCTCGCAGACGACCTGCGCGCCCGCGTCGCCAAGGCGGCGCTCGGCGGACCCGAGAAATCCCGCGATCGTCACGTCTCGCGCGGCAAGCTGCTGCCGCGTGACCGGGTCGAACGCCTGCTCGACCCCGGTTCGCCCTTCCTCGAGATCGGCCAGCTGGCGGCGGGCGGCATGTACGACGACGAGGCGCCGGGCGCCGGCCTGATCTGCGGCGTCGGACGCGTCTCGGGTCGCGAGGTGATGATCGTCGCCAACGATCCGACGGTGAAGGGCGGCGCCTACTTCCCCCTGACCGTCAAGAAACACCTCCGCGCTCAGGAGATCGCCGCCGAGAACCGGCTCCCTTGCGTCTATCTGGTCGATTCCGGCGGGGCCAACCTGCCGCACCAGGCCGAGGTTTTCCCCGACCGCGAGCATTTCGGCCGCATCTTCTTCAATCAGGCCCGCATGAGCGCGGCCGACATCCCCCAGATCGCCTGCGTCATGGGTCTGTCCACCGCCGGCGGCGCCTATGTCCCGGCCATGTCGGACGAGACGGTGATCGTCCGCAACCAGGGCGCCATCTTCCTGGCCGGCCCGCCCCTGGTGAAGGCCGCCACCGGAGAGGTCATCTCCGCCGAGGAGCTGGGCGGCGCCGAGACCCACGGTCGCCGCTCCGGCGTGGTCGATCACGTCGCCGAAAACGACGAGCACGCGCTGGAGATCGTCCGCGACATCGTCGCCCATCTGAACACGGTCAAGTCCGTCGAGATCGACGTCCGCGAGCCACGCCCGCCCGCCTTCGACCCCGAACAGCTGTACGGCCTGATCCCCGAAGACGTGCGCGCCCCCTATGACGTCAAGGAGGTGATCGCCCGCTTGGTCGACGGCTCCGAGTTCGAGGAATTCAAGGCGCTGTACGGCTCCACCCTGGTCTGCGGCTTCGCCCGCATCTGGGGCTATCCCGTCGCCATCCTGGCCAACAACGGCGTGCTGTTCTCGGAAAGCGCCATGAAGGGCGCCCACTTCATCGAGCTGGCCTGCAAGCGAAAGATCCCGCTGGTCTTCCTGCAGAACATCTCCGGCTTCATGGTCGGCGGCAAATACGAGGCCGAGGGCATCGCCAAGCACGGCGCCAAGCTGGTCACGGCCGTCGCCAGCGCCAATGTGCCCAAGTTCACCGTCCTGATCGGCGGCAGCTTCGGGGCCGGCAACTACGGCATGTGCGGCCGGGCCTACTCCCCCCGCTTCCTGTTCACCTGGCCCAACAGCCGCATCTCGGTGATGGGCGGCGAACAGGCCGCCAGCGTCCTCGCCACCGTCCACCGCGACGCCGACACCTGGTCCGACGCCGACGCCGAGGCCTTCAAGGCCCCGATCCGCCAGCGCTACGAGGACGAGGGCAACCCCTATTTCGCCACCGCCCGCCTGTGGGACGACGGCGTCATCGACCCGGCCCAGACCCGCGACGTCCTGGGCCTGGCCATCAGCGCGAGCCTGAACGCCCCGATTTCGGAGACGAAGTTCGGCGTGTTCAGGATGTGAGGCTCTCCATAGCCCTCCCCTGATGGTGAGGGCGCACCCCTATTCCCCCATCCATCACCGCCATCTGCCCGTCCCACGGCAGCTTGCGCCGCGCCAGCGTCCGTATCTCCGACCCCGCCCCGGCATCCCCCCATCATCGCCGGATGGACATCACCGACACTCTGCATCCCGACGATGAGCGCTGGGACCGCGTTCGAGACCGCTATCTGGGCGGCGAACCGGCCTGGAGCGTGTGCGCCGACTATCGCCTCGCCCTGTCCACCTTTCGCGCCCGCGCCAGACGCGAGGGCTGGCGCCGTTGCGACCAGCCCTCGGAAACGACGCCGCCGCTCGACCCGGATGAGATCGACGACGAGCCCTTCGATCCCGACCTGCTGGTGATCCGCGCCCGCGCCCATCTGCGCCGCGCCGTCACCGCGGGCGACGCCCTGAACGCGCTCAGATGGATGAAGATGGTCGAACAGCTCACCGACTTCGCCCGCCGCGAACGCTGCGTCCGCGTGCGCCACGCCCCTGACCCCAACGGGGCCGAGGACGAGGCCCGCGAAGCCGCCTGGCGCCGCCGCGAGACCCTCGAGGGCCTGATCCTACCGGACGCAGACCCCAAGGACGGCCTGGACGCATTCCTCGATCCGGACCCCGTCATGGACTCCGAGTCCAACGCCGGCCCGGTCCAATCGCTGTCCCAAGCTCCTGATCGCCTTGAACAATCCGAGTCGCTCTGCGACGAGCTGGACTCCTTGGACTCATTTTTCTCCGCGGATGAGCTGGCCGCCCACCCCGACCTCGCCGACGCCGTCCGCGCCATGAGCGCCCTGTCGCCCTTCCTTCGCGACCAGCCCCAAAACGCGCCGGGCCGTGAGGAGCTCAGCCGATGCGCACCCCGGTCATGGAGATCGAGCCGCCTTCGATGACGTCGTTGAAGAAGCCGACCGGCTCGCCCGGGTCTCGCACCGCCGCAACATAGAGCAGCGGCAGGAAGTGCTCGTCGGTCGGCACGCTCATCTGGGCGTCCTCGGCAAGGCCGACCCAGTCGATGAGGGCGTCCTGGTCGCCGCGCTCCAGCGCCGCCTTGACCGCGTCGTTGAAGCCGCTCGCCCAGCCATAGGGCTCGCCCCCGTCGCGCTTCCAGGTGCGGAGATTGTGGACGAAGTCGCCGCTGCCCGCGACCACGATCCCCTCATCTCGCAACGGCCTCAGCCGCCGGCCAAGGTCGAAATGACCGCGCGCGTCCAGTCTCCGATCCAGCGACAGCTGCACCACCGGCACGTCGGCCTCTGGCCAGACATGGGCCAGCACCGACCAGCTTCCGTGATCCAGGCCCCAGTCATCGGTGATCCCGGCGCCTGTGAGCTCGGCCACCCGCGTCGCCAGCGCGGGAGAGCCCGGCGCCGGATAGATCATCTCGTGCAGCGCCCGGGGAAATCCGCCGAAATCGTGGATCGTCGGCGGCGCCGTCTGGCCGGTGACGCTCGGCCCCTCGGTCTCCCAGTGGGCCGAGACCATGACCGCGCCGCGCGGCTTGCCGACCGCCTCGCCCACAGCGCGCCAGGTGTCGGCGTAGGGCCCGCCCAGGGCGTTCATGGGCGAGCCGTGACCGAAGAACAGCGCCGGCGTCGGCATGGCTTAGCCCTTCAGCTTCTTCGCAACCTCGGCGGTGTGCGCGCCCTGCCAGCGGGCCCCGGCCAGTTCGTTCTCCGAAGGCTGGCGCGAGCCGTCGCCGCCGGTGATGGTGGTGGCGCCATAGGGCGAGCCGCCGCTGATCTCGTCCAGGGTCATCTGTCCCTGCCAGGCGTAGGGCAGACCCACGACCACCAGACCGTGGTGCAGCAGGGTCTGGATCAAACCGATCAGGGTGGTCTCCTGACCGCCGTGCTGGGTGGCGGTCGAGACGAAGGCCCCGCCGACCTTGCCGACCAGCGTGCCCTTGGCCCACATCGGGCCGGTCTGGTCCCAGAACTGGCGCATCTGGGCCGAAGCGGTGCCATAGCGGGTCCCGGCGCCCACGATCACGGCGTCATAGTCGGCCAAGTCCTCGATCTTGGCGATCGGCGCAGCCTGATCCAGCTTGTAGCCGCTCTTCCTGGCCAGCTCCTCGGGCACGGTCTCCTCGACACGCTTGATGTCGACGGTGACGCCCTCGACCGAGCGCGCGCCCTCGGCCACGGCCTCGGCCATCTTCTCGGTGTGGCCATAGGTGGAGTGATAGAGGACGAGGACCTTGGTCATGCGGAACGCTCCCGGCTGGATTTGAAACTGCAACAGTGGCGATATAGCCGCCGAACATCGGCCCGCAAGGGCGCGCGTCCGGGAAATCGCGAAGGATTGAGCCAGACCAACGCCTGTCGGCCGGTCCCGTTCGATCAGCCTTCCACGCGGCGGCTCGTGACGACCGTCACAATTCCGGGCTAGGTCCGTCCGGTCGCGAGTCTTCGGAGAGTTCCCATGCGCCCCTTCACCGCCCTCAGCCGCCGCGGCCTGATGCTCTCGATGGGCCTGGGAGGCGTAACCCTGGCCGCCGGCCGCCAGGCCCTGGCCCAGCCCGTTTGGGCCGAGAGCCCGTTCCAGCTCGGCGTGGCCTCCGGCGATCCCCTGCCCGACGGCTTCGTGATCTGGACCCGTCTGGCGCCCCGTCCGCTGGAGATGGGCCACGGAATGCCCTCGGCCCCGGTGCCGGTCAATTGGGAGGTCGCGGCCGACACCGGCTTCTCTGACGTCGTCGCCCGGGGCGAGGCCGTGGCCCGGCCCGAGCTGGCTCACAGCGTCCATGTCGAGGTCGAGGGCCTCCAGCCCGGCCGCGAATATTTCTACCGCTTCACCTCGGGTCGTGAACGCAGCGCCCCCGGCCGCGCCGTCACCGCCCCGGCCGCCGCCGGCGCCGTGGCCCGCGCCCGCTTCGGCGTCCTGGGCTGTCAGGCCTATGAGCAGGGCTTCTACACCGCCCACCGCCGCGCCGCCGAGGAGCGGCTCGACTTCATCTACTGCTACGGCGACTATATCTACGAGGGGCGCGGAAACCGCACCTATACCGGCTCGGGCGGCACCATCGAGAACCCGCGCCAGCACATGGGCGGCGAGGTCTACAGCCTCGACGACTACCGCCGCCGCTACGCCCAGTACAAGCTCGACACCGACCTGCAGGCCAGCCACGCCTCGACGGCCTGGTTCTGCACCTGGGACGACCACGAGATCGACAACAACTGGGTCTCGGCCCTGGATCAGGACGGCACCCCGCCCGAGGTCTTCATGCTGCGCCAGCAGGCGGCGATGCAGGCCTGGTACGAGAACATGCCGGTGCGGCGCTCGGCCTTCCCGCGCGGTGCCTCCCTTCAGCTCTATCGCCACACGACCTGGGGCGACCTGCTCGACCTCAATCTCCTCGACACCCGCCAGTATCGCTCGGACCAGCCCTGCGAGGACCGCTGGGCGACCACCTGCGAGGGGGTTCAGGCGCGCGAGGCCCAGGTGCTGGGCGAGGCTCAGGAGCAGTGGCTGTACCGCAACCTGGAGGCCGCCGACGCCCGCTGGAAGGTCTTGGCCCAGCAGATCATGGTCATGGACTTGGACCGCCGCGCGGGGCCGGAGATCGGGCACAACCTCGACACCTGGGCCGGCTACGCCATTCCGCGCCGCCGCCTGCTGGAGCGTCTGCGCGACCGGGGCATCCAGAACACCGTCGTCCTGACCGGCGATGAGCATCAGAACTACGCCGGTGAGCTCTATCTGGATGGGCGCAATCCCGAGGGGGCGCCCGTCGCCTCGGAGTTCGTGGCCACCTCGATCAGCTCCTCCGGCGACGGCCAGGACCAGCGCGCCGACGGTCGCCGCTATCTCGAGGACAACCCCTTCCTCAAGTTCAACAACGCCCAGCGCGGCTATGTCGTCTGCGACGTGACGCCCGAGGTCTGGCGCACCGAGTTCAAGGTGCTGGACAAGGTCTCGGACAAGGACGGCGCCCTGTCGACCCGCGCCACCTACGCCATCCAGTCCGGCGACGCCCGGGTCATGGCGGCCTGATGATCAGCCAAGCCGGCGCGTCATCAGGGCCTCGGCCACGGTGAAGTCGACGATGTCGTCGATGTCGATGGACCGATCCGCCGGCATGATCCAGGCGCCGGTGCGACCGAACAGGAAGCTGGAGCCGTCGGCGGGGAAGGCCGACGCCCGGAACAGATAGAGGGCGCCGTTCAGGGCCCAGGCCGAGGGGCGATCCTGACGCGGCCGCCAGTCGCCCTTGCCGCTCCACGGCTGGGGTTGATCGCCCTCGATCCGCCAGGCGGCGTCGGGATGGGTGCCGGCCTCGCAGAAGCCCGCCAGCGAATCCCATCCATTCTCGATCAGGCGCGCCGCCCCCCCCGAGATGTCCTCGCCCAGACGCAGCGGCGAGGTCGGCTGGAGGTAGGCGACCAGAGCCTCGTCAGGCAGCCGCCATTCGGCCAGGTGATGGCGCATCAGGTCGGCGGCGAGCGCTGTGTCGCCGGCCAGCGAAGACGGGCGGGGGGCCACCTCGGCGCCCTCTGCAAGGGCCACGGCGGCGATGGCCTCATCATCGGTCGACACCACGATGCGATCGACCACGCCGCTCTCGCGCGCCGCCGCGATGCTCCAGCCGATCAGGGGGCGACCGCACAGCGGCCGGATGTTCTTGCCCGGCAGGCCCTTGCTCCCGCCGCGAGCCGGGATCAGGGCGACGACCTGGCGGCCGGCGATCATGCCGAGCCGAGCGCCGAGCGGGTCGCCGCGATCACCCGCCCCTGGTCGCTGTCGCTCAGATTGGTCGAGCACGGCAGGGTGACGATGCGCGACCACAGGTCCTCGCATCGGTCCATCGTCACTCTCGGCGCGTCGGCATAGGGCGCCTGGAGGTGAACCGGCTTCCAGAAGGTGCGCGCCTCGATGCCGTCGCCGTTCAGCCGCGCCGCCAGCTCTGCGGCCGCCATCGGCGCGCCGGCGTCCAGCACCACGCCCGAGAACCAACAGTTCGATCCTGGCGTCTGCGGGAAGCCCCTGATCCCCGGCAGGTCGGCCAAGGCCTCCGCGTAGCGGGCCGCAATGCGACGCTTGGCGGCCACAAAGTCAGGCAGGCGATCCATCTGGGCGCAGCCGACCGCAGCCTGCAGATTGGTCATCCGGTAATTGAACCCGACCCGGTCGTGGCTGTAATCGGCCGAAACCCGGGCCGTTGTGGTCAGATGGCGCAACTCCCGCAGCAGATCGCCGTCGCGGCCGACGACCGCCCCACCGCCGCCAGCCGTGGCGATCTTGTTGCCGTTGAATGAGATCACCGCCAACTCGCCCAGCGCCGCGATGGGCTCGCCCCAGGCGTCCCCGCCCAGCGCGGCCGCCGCATCGACGAGCACCGGCAGGCCGAAGCGCTCGGCGAGCGCACGGAGCCGCTCTGGACGCGACGCATTGCCAAGGGTCAGCACCGGGAGCATGGCCGCCACGCGCCGCCCCGTGGCCGTGTGAATACGGTCGCCGCCGCGCCGTTCAGTCTCCCTATCAAGGGCCGCCTCGACCTGATCCAGGTCGATCACCCAGCTCTCGTCGATGTCGAACAGCCAGGGCGTCGCCCCGGCGTGACTGATGGCGTTCGCCGAGGCGATGAAGGTGAAGCTGGGGCAGATGACCAGATCGTCGCGCTCGACCCCCAGGGCCACCAGGGCGGCGTGCAGGCCGGTCGTGCCGGCCGAGGTCGCGACCGCCTCGATCCCGCCCGTGGCCTCGGCCACCTTTCGTTCGAACTCGGTCACGAACGGACCCACGGACGAAACGAAGGTCGTGTCGATACAGGCCTGAAGGTTGGCCGCCTCGGCCGCGCCGACTACAGGCACGGCCAGCGGGATGCGGCCGTTGATCATACGACGTACTTGCCCGCGTCGCGGAAATCACCGCGCTGGCGCTGCCACTCGATGGTGCGGCGCAGGCCTTCCTCAAGGTCGATCTCGGGCCGCCACTCGGGCACCAGTTCGCGAACCAGGGTGTCGTCGGCGATCAGCCGCTCCACCTCGCTGCCCGCCTTGCGCTGGCGTTGAGCCTCCGACTCGATGGCGATGTCCTTGCCTTCCAGCTGCCCGATCAGCTTGGCCAGGTCGCCGATGGAGATTTCCCGGCCCGAGCCGAAGTGAATGGTTCGCCCCGCCAGGTCCGGCCGCTTGGCCACGGCGACGAAGGCGGACACGGTGTTGTCGACATAGTTGAGGTCACGCGTCGGGCTGGTATTGCCGATCTTGACCACGTCGCCCACCAGAACCTGCTTGATGATGGTCGGGATGATCGCTCGGTCACTCTGACGCGGGCCGAAGGTGTTGAAGGGCCGAACCACCGTCACCGGCAGGCCAAACGACAGGAAATAGGATTCGGCCAACTTGTCCGATCCGATCTTCGTGGCGGCGTAGGGGGACTGTGCCTGGAGCGGATGGCTTTCCGGGATCGGGGCGATCCGGGCCGTGCCGTACACTTCGCTGGTGGAGGTCTGAAGCACCCGCGCGCCGGTGCGGCGGGCCGCGTTCAGGATGTGCTGGCTGCCTAGGATATTGGCCGTGACATAGGCGCCCGGCGCCACGTAGCTGTACGGGATGGCGATCAGGGCGGCGAGGTGGAAGATGACGTCCACGTCTTCGCAGGCCCGCTCGACGCTGCCGGCGTCTCCGATGTCGCCGTAGTAGAGTTCGACGTCGTCGCGGCGCGGCGAATGCTCCAGCCAGCCCGCCGAGTTGAGCGCGTTGTAGTGCACCATGGCGCGGACGTGGCCGGCCTCTTCGACCAGCCGCTCGGCCAGGTGGCTGCCGATGAAGCCGCCGGCGCCGGTGACCAGGACGCGCTTGTCTTTCAGGCTCATTGGGGCTCGTTCGCTCGGGAGTTGATAAGGGCGCCGGGAAATTCCGTCTGGGCGCGGCGATACTCATCCGGTCGGCCCACGTCCAGCCAGTAGGCGTTGACCGGGAAGGCCGCGATGGTCGAGCCCGCATTCAGTAGGCTCTGGATCAGATCCGGCATGTCGAAGCGCTTCTGGGACGGCACCGCCGCCTGGGCGCGCGGGCTCAGCATGTAGAAGCCCGCATTGACCAGATAGGGCATGGTCGGCTTTTCGGTGATCCGCTTGACCATCAGCCCGTCGCATTCGACTACCCCGAACGGCACCCGGTGCTCCTCGCGTCGCACGCTGATGGTGATGTCGGCGCCCTGCTCCTCGTGAAACTCCGCCAGAGGGCCGAACGGCTGGTCGGTCATGACGTCGGCATTGGTGACAATCAGGGCCCGGTCGTCCGGTTCCAGCATCGACACCGCGCCCGCCGTCCCCAGCGGTTCGCGCTCTTCCAGATAGGTCATCCGCACGCCGAATGCCGAGCCGTCGCCGTAGCGTTCCCGGATTTGATGGGACAGGAAGTGGACCGCCACGGCGATGTCGTCGACGCCTGCCTCGCGGAGGCGCTCGACCACATAGTCCATCATCGGCCGGTCTCCGACGGTCAGCAACGGCTTGGGGGTCTCGCGCGTCAGGGCGCCGAGCCGCTTGCCGAACCCTCCGGCCATGATCAGGGCCCGGGGCGTGCGACCCTCCACCATGGCCAGCCCATCCAGCGTCACCACATCCACCGGCCGACCATCATCATCGACGAGCGGAAGGTGCCGAACGCGGTGAGAAATCAGGACCTGTCTGAGCTGCGCCTTGGAGGCGTTATGGCTGGCCGTGATAGAGGCGCCGTGGTCCAGCAGCACATCGGCGACACGCGCCTCCAGCGTCTGCCGCGCGATCAGGCCACGGCGCAGATCGCCATCGGTCACGGTCGAGACCAGGCGGCCGTGGTCATCGACCAGCAGGGCCACGCCGATGGCGCTGGCATCCACGACTTTCAGTGCTTCGAGCAGACTGAGATCGCCGGTGATCAGCAGGCGTTCCAACTGTTTGAAGTGTCGCATGTCCCCACTTCCTGGCGCCCCGCCGCCCGCACCTAGCCGTTGCGCGACCGGAAGACAAATCGCGGTGTCGCGCGCCCGTGACGAGGCCCGGTCTTGACCTCAGCGGGGAAAGTCTCTTCGGAACGGTCATGGCCTCCGGCTCCTCCCCGATCTGCGTCGTCACCGGCAGCCGCGCCGACTACGGCCTGCTGGCGAGAGTGATGCGCGGCCTGGCCGCAGTCGGGCGCCTGCGCCTGCTGGTCACCGGCTCGCACCTGGATCCAGCCAATCCCACAGTGGGCGAGATCGAGGCCGACGGCTTCACCGTCGACATCCGCCTTCCGCTACCCGCGACCGGCGGGGATGACCTGGCCACGGCGCGCGCAGTAGGTGTGGGCGTCGCCGGGATCGCAGAGGCGCTGCACGACGACCGCCCCGCTGTCGTCGTCATCCTCGGCGACCGGTTCGAAGCGCTCGCGGCCGCCCAGGCGGCCTTCTTCCTCGACGTCCCGATCGCCCACATCCACGGCGGCGAGGTGACGGTCGGCTCTCTGGACGACAGCACCCGGCATGCCATTTCCAAGCTGGCGCGATGGCACTTTGTGTCAAACGCCGAAGCTCGTGACCGCCTGATCCGCATGGGGGAGGCGCCAGAGACGGTCTGGCTGACAGGTGCGCCCGGGCTGGACGATGTGGCGGCGCTGGAACCGCTGTCGGCTGAAGCCGTGGCTGGTGACCTGGGCTGGTCCGAGCCGGCGCCCTTCCTGCTGGTGACCTATCATCCGGTCACCAACGTTCCCGGCGAGACTGACGCGGGGATTGAGGCGCTGTTGGCCGTGCTCGGCGACGACGACCGTCGCATCGTCATCACCGGCTCCAACGCCGACGCCGGCGGCGACGCGCTGAACCGGCGCCTCGCAGCTTTCGCCGACACCCATCCCGATCGCGTGCGAGTCCGGCCGTCGCTAGGGCGTCATCGCTATCTGTCGGCCATGTGCCGTTGCGACGCCGTGGTCGGCAATTCGTCATCCGGCCTGATCGAGGCTCCTTTCCTGGGCAAGGCCACCATCAACATCGGATCGCGTCAGGAGGGACGACCCCAGGCCGCCTCCGTCATCAGCTGCGCGCCGACCGTGGCCGACATCGCCGCCGCTTTGGCCGACGCCCGCTCACCCACGTTCTTGGCGGCTGCCCAGAACGTTGCGTCCTTGTACGGAGACGGGCGTTCGTCCCAACGCATCGTCGATCTGCTGATCCGCCTGGCCGACGCGCCGCCGCCCGGCCCGAAACGCTTCCACGACCCCGAGCCGGAGGCCGACCATGGCCCAGTCTGACGTCTTCATCATCGCCGAGGCCGGCGTGAACCATAACGGCGACATGGACCTGGCCCGGCGACTGATCGACGTGGCGGCCGAGGCCGGCGCGGACGCCGTCAAGTTCCAGACCTTCACCAGCGCCAGCCTGATGAGCGACGCCGCTCCGATGGCGGAGTACCAGAAGGCGGGGGCCGAAGCCGACAGCGCGGTGGAGATGATCCGCGCCCTGGAGCTGGGTCACGACCAGTTCGCCGAGCTCGCGCGCCACTGCGAGCAGCGCGGCATCCTGTTCCTTTCGACCGCCTTCGATATCGACAGCGCGCGCTTCCTGCACGGCCTCGGCATGCGTCGGTTCAAGATTCCCTCCGGCGAGATCACCAACGCTCCCCTGATCCGGCGGATCGCCCGGATGGCCGATCAGGTGATCGTGTCCACCGGCATGGCCACACTGGCCGACGTCGAGGCGGCCGTCGGCTGGATCGAGGCGGAAGGGGTCGAGGACATCGTGATCCTGCATTGCGTGTCGAACTATCCCGCGCCGCCGGAGGCCGCCAATCTCCGGGCCATGGACACGTTGCGGGCGGCCTTCGGTCATCCGGTGGGATGGTCCGACCATACCCTGGGTGACGCCGTCACCCTGGCCGCCGTGGCTCGGGGCGCGACGGTGATCGAGAAGCATTTCACCCTGGACACCGCCCTGCCCGGCCCCGACCACGCCATGTCGCTGAATCCGGACGAGCTGCGGGCGATGGTGGCCCGAATCCGCGATGTGGAGGCAAGCCTCGGCTCGGGTCGCAAGGCGCCGACCGAGGCCGAGCGCGAAACTGCGGTCGTTGCACGACGCAGCCTGTTCGCGCGCGTGGCGATCGCGGCGGGCCAAACGGTGACTGAAGAGGAGTTGATCGCGCTGCGACCCGGAGACGGTCTGTCGCCAGCCCGTCTGGACGATATCGTCGGCCGTCCCGCCGCGCGCGATATCGCCGCCGGCGCCAAACTGGGCTGGAACGATCTGGCCTGAGGACTTGGGGAAGGCCCCGAGTGGCTCCGCGGGTAGGATTCGAACCTACGACCAGCCGATTAACAGTCGGCTGCTCTACCACTGAGCTACCGCGGAACAGCTGCTCGGGAGGCGGGCCTATAGCAGCGGGAACGCGGCCAAGGCAACCGCTCCGCCTCAGTCTTTTTGGCGTCGAATCCAGGTCTGCTGGATGCCCCCGCCGGGCGGGGTCCACCAAAGGCTAAGGCCCTCCGTGTCGACGCGGCTGCCCGGGGTCCCGTCGCCCTGCGGCGCCAGGGTGACTGCTGTGACGATCGGTGGTCCGTCGTCGACCTGCACGGCGATTCGTCGGCGTCCGGCGGCGGCAGCGCCCAGCGCCAGCTCATACCGGCCGGCGGCATCGACGCGGCCTGCTCGCGCGGGGCGGTCGTCGAGCACCACCGAGACCACGGACCCGGGAGCCGCGTTTCCCGAGATAATCAACTCAACGCCGTCGTGGTCCGCCGCCACAAGACCCGAAACCTCGTTCAGCGCCCGGCTGGCGCCGCCCGGAACCAGGACCGCCGCGGTACCGTCCGGCGCGATGAAGAGCCGTTCTCCGGCACGCCGAGCCGTCGGCTCGTCGAGATCCAGACGATAGAGCCGCGCAGCGGCCGGGCGAGGAATCGGCAGGGCGAACCGGCCGTCGTCATCGACTGAGATGGCCGCCGGCGCCTGGTCCTCGGCGGTCAGGACCACGCGCACGCCCGGCGGACCGAAACCAGAGATGACCAGGCTGTCTCCACGGGCCGCGACGCCCGCGACCCGTGGGGGCGTCGCCCAGGCTCCCGTCGCGGCGGCGCGCGGGTCGGTGTTCGGCGCCGCCGTCTCCTGACAGGCCCCGAGACCGAGGAACGCCAGCAGCACCGGGAGCGCATGTCCGCGCGGACGATTCAGGGCGTTGGCTCCGTCACAGGGGGCGGCTAAGGATGGTCGTCCCTTATAGCCACGCTCGCGCGGCGCGTCTGCGTCGCCGTCGAGCTCACGGACCCGATTCATGACCGACGCCACTTCCGCCGCCATCCGTTCGGTGTGCCTGTTCTGCGGCTCTTCCGACGCCGCCCGGCCCGAGTATCTGGAGGCTGCCCGCGCGTTCGGCCAGGCTCTGGCCGAGGCCGGCCTGCGGCTGGTCTATGGCGGCGGCGGCGTCGGCCTGATGGGGGCGGCCGCTCGTGCGGCGCACGGGGCCGGCGGCGAGGTCCTGGGCGTGATGCCGCAGTTCCTGCGTAGTCGCGAACGCCTGTTCGACGAGGTCGAGACCCGCGTCGTCACTTCGATGCACGAGCGCAAGCAGATGATGTACGACGAGTGCGACGCCTTCGTCGTGCTGCCGGGCGGCGTCGGCACCCTGGAAGAGGCGATCGAGGTGCTGTCGTGGAAGCGCCTGGATCTGCATCCCAAGCCGGTGATCTTCATCAACCTCGACGGCTTCTGGGAGAATTTCTACGCGCTGATGCGCCATAGCGTCGAGGAAGGCATGACGCCTGCGGCGTTTCTGGAGGCCTACGATTCGGTTGATGACGTGGCCGGCGCTCTCGCCGTCCTGTCAGGCGCTCGCGCGGTCCCGAACAGGTATGATCAGCGATAAGTGATCGTTGACAATCTATCTTGACAGTTTTCAAAGGAAACGGTCATGTCCGCTCCGTCCTTCCCGAGACCGGAGCTTTTCCATGCGTATTCTGATCGCCGCCGCCGCCCTCGCCTTGGCCGTCCCCGCCGCGGCCCAAGCGCCGAATCGCCTGACACTCGCCGACCCGGCCTCCGCTCCCTCGGGCCGCACGATCATCGACGGCGCCTCGTGGAGCTGTGACGAAAATGGACAATGCGTCGCCAACGGAGGCCGCAGCCAGCCGGCGACCCGCGCCTGCCGCCGCGTGGTGGCCAAGGTCGGCGCGGTGACCGCCTTCGCCTGGAAGGGTACCGAGCTGGACGCGGCTCAGCTGGCGGAATGCAACGCCGCCGCCTGATGGCGCTTCACGAGGCGGCTCAGGCCGCCTCGTCCCGAGCCTTCTCGAGATAGAGCTCGCGCAGCCTGAGGGCGATCGGTCCCGGCTTGCCGTCGCCTATGGTCGCGCCATCGATCGACACCACCGGTGTCACATAGGCGCTGGCCGAGGTGATGAAGGCCTCGCGCGCCTGTTTGGCCTCCTCCACCGAGAACGGCCGTTCGTCCAGCTCCAGACCCTGTTCCGCGATCAGGGTCATCACCGCCGCCCGGGTGATGCCGCGCAGGATATTGGCCTGGGTGTCGCGGGTGCGCAGCTTGCCATCCTTGTCGACGATCCAGGCATTAGTCGAGGAGCCCTCGGTGACCAGCCCCATCTCGTCGACCATCCAGGCCTCATAGGCGCCCCGCTCCTTGGCCGCCTGTTTGGCCAGCACATTGGCGAGCAAGCCCACCGACTTGATGTCGCAGCGGCCCCAGCGGATGTCGGGCTGGGTGATCACAGCCACGCCCTTGCGCGCGCCCGCCTCCATGGCGGTCCGGTTCATCGAGCGCGCCGTCACCACCACGCTGGGGGCAACGTCTCCCGACGGGAAGGGATGGTCACGCCGGGCCGTGCCGCGCGTGACCTGCAGATAGACGATGCCATTCCTGACCCGGTTGCGCCGCACCGTCTCGCGCAGCACAGCCGCCAGAGCGCCCCGTCCCATCGGATGGGCGATCTTCAGTTCGTCCAGGCTGCGGAACAGCCGGTCCATGTGGCCATCGAAATCGGCCAGGCGGCCGTCGAACACCGACCAGACCTCATAGACCCCGTCGGCGAACTGAAAGCCTCGATCCTCGACATGGATGACGGCCTCGCCATGCGGCGCATAGACCCCGTTCACATAGGCGACACGGGACATCAGTCGCTGGCCTCCGCCTCGTCATCCCCGCCGCGCGCAGGGGCGACGCCGAGAGATTTGAGCTTCCGGTGCAGGGCTGAGCGCTCCATGCCGATGAAACTGGCGGTTCGCGAGATATTGCCGCCGAAGCGCATGATCTGGGCCGTCAGATATTCGCGCTCGAACACCTCGCGCGCCTCGCGCAACGGCAGGGCGATGATCCGCTCCGCGCCCAGGGAACCGGCTGACCCCGATTGCGCCACCTCGGTCGGCAGCATCTCGGCCGTGATCGGCTCGGACGGATCGCCTGTGGCCAGGATCAGCAGGCGCTCGACGTTGTTCCTCAGCTGTCGGACGTTGCCGGGCCAGTCGTGGACCTGCAGCACGGCGATGGCGTCCTCGCCCAGCCGACGACGCGGCAAGCCTTGGGATTCCGCCAGATTGTCGATGAAATAATCGACCAGCTCGCCGATATCCTCTCGGCGCTCGGCCAGGGACGGCGCGCGGATCGGTACGACGTTCAGCCGGTGGAACAGATCCTCGCGGAACCGCCCCTCGGCGATCTCTCCCTTGAGATCGCGCGAGGTCGAGGTGACGACCCGGACATCGACCTGGACGTCGCGCTCGCCGCCCACGCGGCGGAAGCGCTGATCGACCAGAACCCGCAGGATGCGGCTCTGGCTCTCGCGCGGCATGTCGGCGACCTCGTCGAGATAGAGGGTGCCGTTATGGGCGCGCTCGAACACGCCGATCTTCGAGGGTCGTCCGCCCTCCCCCTCCTCCCCGAACAGCTCGACGTCCAGCCGTTCGGGCGTCATGCCGGCCGCGGAGATGGCCACGAATTCGCTGCGGGCGCGCGGGCTGCCGTCGTGGATCTGGCGCGCGATCAACTCCTTTCCCGAACCCGGAGGCCCGGAGATCAGCACCCGGCTATTGGCGCCGGCCACCTTGGCGATGGTGGCGCGCAGCTGCTGGGCCGCCTGGCTCTTCCCGATCAGACCGGTCGGCACGAAGGCCTTGGCGCGCAGGCGGCGGTTCTCCCGCTTCAGGCTGGCGGACTCCAGCGCCCGCTCGATCACCACCAGCAGTCGATCCGACTTGAACGGCTTCTCCAGGAAGTCATAGGCGCCGCGCTTCAGCGCCGACACCGCCGTCTCGATGTTGCCGTGACCCGAGATCATCACCACCGGCAGGTCGGCGTCCAGCTCCTTGACCAGATCCAGCAGCTCAAGCCCGTCCAGCCCTCCACCCTGCATCCAGATGTCGAGGACCAGCAGCGACGGTTTGCGGTCACGGATCGCGGCCAGTGCGGCGTTCGAGTCCGCGGCCGTGCGCACCGCATGCCCCTCGTCCTCGAGGATGCCGGACACCAGCTCGCGGATGTCCGCCTCGTCGTCCACGACCAGAATGTCGGCGCCGGTGATGCGCATGGGGCCTCCTTAGGCGACCGCCGCGCTCTGGAGCGCGGTCGAGGTTGGGGTCTGGACCAGACTGGTGGGGAACATCAGGCACATCCGCGCGCCTCGCAGCTCCACCGCGTCGCCGAGCCTCAGCTCGCCGCCGTGGTCTTCCAGGATCTTCTTTACGATGGCGAGGCCCAGGCCGGTGCCCTTCTCGCGCGTCGTCACATAAGGTTCGGTCAGGCGCTCGCGCTCGCGCGCCGGCGGCAAACCGACGCCGTCGTCCTCGATGACGAAGCTCAGGTGCTGACCATCCAGCTCCAGAGCGGCGCGGATGCCGCCGTCGGCGTGGCCATCGGCCGCGCGGCGCGCCGTCACCGCCTCACCGGCGTTCTTGAGCAAATTGGCCAAGGCCTGCCCGACCATACGCCCGTCGCAGGCCAGCATCACCTCGGGCAGCGGTTCGACCAACAAGACCTCGACGTCCGCCAGAGCCACGCGCTGAGCGAACACCGCCTCGCGCAGCAACTCGGCGGCCTTCTCCGGAGCGATGCGCGGCGCCGGCATCCGGGCGAAGGCCGAGAACTCGTCGACCATCCGGCCGATATCGCCGACCTGGCGGATGATCGTGTCGGTGCAGCGGTCGAAGGTCTCCACATCATCCCCGATCACCTGGCGGTACTTGCGCCGCAGCCGCTCCGCCGACAGCTGGATCGGCGTCAGAGGATTCTTGATCTCGTGGGCGATGCGGCGGGCCACGTCCCGCCAGGCGGCGTTTCTCTGGGCGGTGACCAGCCGGGTCATGTCGTCGAAGGTCAGCACCATCTCGCCGCCCAGGCCGCCCTCGACCCGAACGCGCAGCCGCCGCGCCTCGCCGTCACGCTCCAGATCGATCTCGCCGTCGGCATGGGCGTCGCCGCGTTCGACGAACGGAGCGAATTCCGGCGCCGCCTCGGTCAAAAGCCGCCCCAGGGTCTCGGCCTGCGCCAACCCCAGCAATGACAGAGCGCTTTCGTTGATGGCGGACACCCGCCCCTCGCGATCCAGGCCGATGACGCCCGCGCTGACACCCGACAGCACCGTCTCGATGAACCGGCTGCGCGCCTGCGCGTCGGCGCTGGCCGATACCAGAGCCGCCTGCTGGGTTTCCAGATCGCCGGTCATTCGGTTGAAGGCGCGCGACAACACCGCGATCTCCTCGGGGTCCTGGCTGGTGTCGATGCGGACCCCCAGATCGCCGCTCGCCACCTTGTCCGCCGCGCGCACCAACCGCCCAACCGGCGCCGAGATGGCGTTGGCGGCCGTCATCCCCAGCCACACCGCGCCCACGAGAACCAGGAGCGCCGTCTCGATATAGCTGAGAGCGAAAGCCGTCTGAATCTGGGTGCGGCTGCGTTCGGCCGCCTGATAGGCGACGATCGACTGCTCGGCGTCGAACATCTGGCCGATCAGTCCAGGCTGAAGCGGCCGGACCAGATAGAGATAGGCGTCGCCGAATTCGGGCAGGGGATAGAGCGCGCGGATCGTATCCGGGTTCTGCGCCACGTCCACCGGCACTTCCTCTCCCGCCGCGGCCCGAGCGAAATCCTGCGCCGGCGGGATCAGGAACGGCGGCGCGCCGGGCTGCTCGCCGCGCGCCAGCACCTCGCCATCGCCGCTCAGGATATAGAGGGCCCCGTAGTCGTAAATGCCGGCGATTTGCTGGAGATAACCGTTGAACTGGATGCGCTGCGGATAGGTCTCCCGGATCGCTTCGAGCTCACCCTGGATGAAGCGGATGTCGCGATCCATCTGCTCGCTGACGTCCCGGACGTAGGCGCGCCCGATCTCGGCGCTGTTCTCGACCGACGTCTGAACATTCTGGCTGAACCAGCCGTCCACGCCGCGATTGACCAGCACGCCGAAGGCAAGGGCGATCAGGATGGCCGGCGCCACCGCCGCCCCGCTGAACAGGGTGACGAAGCGCAGATGAAGCCTTACCCCCGCATCGGTCGTTCGGCGTCGGGCCAGCCGCAGCACCCTCAGGCCGACGATGGCGGCCAGCAATCCGATCAGCACCAGATTGGCGAGCAACACGGTCAGAATCAGCGATCCGGCGCCGGCCCGCTGGCCCTCGTCGCCGCCGGCGTTGGGCGCCACGGCGACCAGCCAGATGCCGGCAACGGTGACCAAGGCGGCGACCACATAGGCAGCGATGAACAGCGCCCGTCCGCGCTCTCCGGACACGATCGACGGAAGCGCCGACAACCGCCCGTCCCCCCGTTCCACGGCGGGGGCCTCGCTCGTCGCGGCGGGCGTGGTGCTCATGCGCCTCCAGCTATGGCGCGGGTGTGGCCCGGGTTCAACACACTTGTGGCCGAAACGTCGCGATCCGCCGCCGGACGCCAAAGGGCCGCCAGCTCGGCTTCGACCTCGTACGGCGTTTCCAGCCGGCACAGCCGCGCCTTGGCCTGACGCCGCTCCAGCGCATCGGCGGGCCACGGCGCCTGTTCGACGTACCAGCCCAGGTGCTTGCGGAACATCTTCAGCCCCAGCCGCTCGCCATAGAACTCCAGCGCCTGACGGAAGTGATCCACCACGATGGCCAGGCGTTCCTCGGCGTCCGGCTCCGGCGGCTGGGCCTCGCCTCGCAGCGCCCGTTCCAGCCGCGCCGCCAGCCACGGCCGGCCATAGACGCCCCGCCCCAGCATCAGCCCGTCCGCCCCCGACCGCCCCAGCGCCTCGCGCGCCTGATCCGGCGTGGTGATGTCGCCGTTGACGATCACCGGAATGGCCACCGCCGCCTTGACCTCGGCCACCGCGTCCCAGTCGGCGACACCGGTGTAGAACTGCTGGCGGGTGCGGCCATGCACCGTCACAGCCTTGGCGCCCAGCGCCTCGGCCCGCCGCGCCAGGTCGGCGGCGTTCCGGCTCGTGTCGTCCCAGCCCAGCCGCATCTTCACCGTCACAGGCCGGCTGGTCGCCTCGACCACCCGCCCGATGATGGCGCAGGCCAGGTCGAGGTCACGCATCAGAGCCGACCCCGAGGCCGAGCCCGTCACCTCCTTGGCCGGGCATCCGTAGTTCAGATCGATGATGTCCGCCCCGGCCTGCTCGGCGACCTTCGCCCCCTCGGCCATCTTGCCCGGATCGCGCCCGACCAGCTGGATCACCGTCAGGGGCAGGCCGTCGCCCACGGCCGCGCGCCTGACCACGTCCGGCCGCGCGCGCAACAGCTCGGCCGCCGCCACCATCTCGGTCGCCACATAGGGCGCGCCCAGGCGCGAGGCGACGCGGCGGAACGGCAGGTCGGTGACGCCAGTCATGGGCGCCATCAGCACGCGCCCCGGCACCCGCACATCGCCTATGGTCAGGCCGTGATCCATCCCGCCCTCGTCAAGCTCAAGTCTGGCATCTAGAAGGCGGACCATGGAATTCTCGGCGATCGTGGCGGCGGCGGGCTCTGGCAGCCGGTCCGGCGGGCCAAAACAGTGGCGTGATCTCGGCGGTCGACCGGTGCTGGCCTGGTCGGTCGGCGCCCTGCTGGACGCTGGCGCCGCCGAGGTGGTGGTCGTCGTTCCGCCCGGCGAGGTCAAGCGCGCGGAACAAGCTCTGGCCGACCTCTCGGGCTGGACCGCCGTCGAGGGCGGGGCCGACCGCGCCGCCTCGGTGCGCGCCGGAATGGCCGCCCTGACCCGTCACGACCTGCCCCTGCTGGTCCACGACGCCGCACGACCTCTGCTCGACCGCCCGGTGATCGAGCGGCTGTTGGAAGCCTTGGCTGACAATGACGCCGCTCTACCCGCCCTGCCCGTGCCCGACACCCTGAAGCGCGCCGAGGGCGCCCGCGTCGTCTCGACCGAATCTCGCGAGGCCTTACACCGCGCCCAGACGCCCCAGGCTTTCCGACCCGGCGCCCTGCAATCGGCCTACGCGCTTTGGGAGGCTGTCGAACCGCCGACAGACGAGGCCCGCGTCGCAGAGGTGGCCGGCCTGTCGGTCGCCCTGGTGCCCGGCGATCCCCGCCTGATGAAGCTCACCTACCCCGAGGATTTCGCCGTGGCCGAGGCCCTGATCGCCCCTTCATCACGCCGCCGCACCCGGATCGGCCAAGGCTACGACGTCCATGCCTTCGGGCCCGGCGATACGGTCTGGCTGTGCGGTGTCGCCATCCCCCATACCCAGACCCTGGTCGGCCACTCGGACGCCGACGCCGGCCTGCACGCCCTGACCGACGCCCTGCTGGGCGCTCTGGGCGAAGGCGATATCGGCGACCACTTCCCGCCCTCCGACCCTCAGTGGAAGGGCGCGGCCTCGGATCGTTTCCTGCTTCACGCCGTCGAGATGCTGCGCGCGCGCGGCGGCGAGATCGTCAACGCCGACGTCACCCTGATCTGCGAGCGCCCCAAGGTCGGCCCGCACCGCCTGGCCATGCGCCAACGACTGGCCGCGCTGCTCGGCGCGCCCCTGGACGCCGTCAGCGTCAAGGCCACCACCTCCGAACGTCTCGGCTTCACCGGCCGCGAGGAAGGCCTGGCGGCGATGGCCGTGGTGTCGATCGAGATCTAACGCTCAGCGCAACTCGACGCCTGGCCACTGGCGTTCGAACCGGCCCAGCTGGGCCGGCGCCAGTCGGACCTCCAGATGGGTCCGGCCCTCCGCATCAGTGTCCCGGAAGGTGACGCGGCCGTGCTGATAAAGCCAGGCCAGGGCCTCGCCCTGGTCCGGGGCCAGGGTCAGGCGCGACTCGGGTTCGTCGTCGATCTGGGCGGCGATCATCTCGCGCAGCCGCTCGATCCCCTCGCCGGTCCAGGCCGAAACAGCCACGGCCTGACCCAGACGCTCGGCGCGGGCCGCGGCCTCATCGAGCATCTCGCGATCTTCGCCCGACATCAGATCGATCTTGTTCCAGACCTCCAGCACCCGCCGGACCTTGCCCTCGGGCGTTTCGATCCGATCCAGCACCGCCTCGACGTCCGCCGCCTGAGCCGCCGAGTCGGAACTGGCGATGTCGCGGACGTGCAGGATGAGATCGGCCTCCCCGACCTCCTCCAGCGTCGCGCGAAAGGCTGCCACCAGCTGGTGCGGCAGATCGGAGATGAAGCCCACGGTGTCGGCCACGATCGCCGGCCGGCCTTGCGGCAGGCGGATAGTGCGCTGGGTCGTGTCCAGGGTGGCGAACAGCAGGTCCTTGGCCAGCACCTCCGACCCCGTCAGCCGATTGAACAGGGTCGACTTACCGGCGTTGGTGTAGCCGACCAGCGCCACCGCCGGATAGGGCGCGCGCTTTCGGGCCTTCCTGTGCAGGGCGCGGGTGCGGCGCACCTCCTCCAGCTCGGCCTTCAGCGTGTCGATGCGGTTGGCGATCTGGCGCCGGTCCAGCTCGATCTGGGTTTCGCCAGGTCCGCCAGTCGAGCCGGTGCCGCCCCGCTGACGCTCCAGGTGGGTCCAGGTCCGCACAAGCCTCGAGCGTTCGTATTCCAGCCGCGCCAGTTCGACTTGCAGCCGGCCCTCTCGGGTCCGCGCCCGTCGACCGAAGATTTCCAGGATCAGGCCAGACCGGTCGATGACCTTGGTCTCCCAGGCCTTCTCCAGATTGCGCTGCTGAATGGGCGTGATGTCATCATCGACGATGACCACATCGGCCTCGGCGGCCCGCACCAGAGCGGCCAGTTCGTCGACCTTGCCGCGCCCGAACAGGGTGGCGGGCGTCACCGAACGCAGCCGGGCCACCTCGGCCCCGCGAATGTCCAGGTCCAGGGCGGCGGCCAGCCCGACGGCCTCCTCCAGCCGCTCCTCGGGCAGACGCGACGAGGCGCTACGCCCGGCGGGGTGGACGACGAGGGCCCGCTGGACCGGCGGACGATGATCAATGGATTTGGAACTCACGGCGCCAATGTAGGAAGCGGCGCCGTGTTCGTCATCCCTTCGGCCGGAGTCAGCCTTCGTCCTCGGCGTCCGGCTCGTACAGCTGCACCGGCGCGGAGGGCATGATGGTCGAAATGGCGTGCTTGTAGACCAGCTGGCTCTGGCCGTCGCGACGCAGCAACACACAGAAGTTGTCGAACCAGGTCACGATACCCTGCAGCTTCACGCCGTTGACGAGGAAGATGGTCAGGGGCGTCTTTGTCTTGCGGACCGTGTTCAGGAAGGTGTCCTGAAGGTTCTGACGTTTGTCTTGCGACATGGCAGGTTCATCCTGTCTTGGTTGTTGTCCGCGAGGGAGCGCGGCGGCGGCGCCACCCTAACGGCATCCGCAGGCTGTGCAATGCGCCGGGGCGAGATGTCGCGTCAGACCGTCTCGCCGCGCAGCCGACCCGCGATCCGCTCGCGGCCGATCAGGGGAACCAGCGACGCCATGTCCGGCCCGTGCGGCTGGCCGGTCAGGATCAGTCTGAGCGGCATGAACAGCGCCTTGCCCTTGGCCCCCGTCCGCTCCTTGACGGCGGCGGTCCACACCGACCAGGCGTCGGCGCCCAAGGTCTCGGGCAACACTTCCAGGGCGGCCTCGGCGAAGGCCTTGTCCTCGATCACGGGCATGATCGGCCCCTGGACGATCCGGGCCATCTCCTCGACGTCGCCGAAAAGCTCCAGATTCGGCCGCACCACATCCCAGAACGCCTCTCCCAGGTCGCAGCCCAGGGCGGCGAGACGCGGCTTGGCGGCGTTGTAGTCCATAGCGTGCAGCGCCTGGGCGTTCAGCCGCTTCAGGTCGGCCTCGTCATAGCGGGCGGGCGAACGCCCCATCTTGGAAAAGGCGAAGCCCTGACCCAAAGCCTCGATCGACTCCGCGACCTCCAGCGGGTCGGAGGTGCCGATGCGGCCCAGGTGGCTGGTGATGGCGATCGGTTCGACGCCCTCTTCCCGAAGCTGAGCGATGGACAGCGACCCCAAGCGCTTGGACAGCGCATCCCCATTGGCGTCGACCAGCAGCGGCATGTGAGCGAACGACGGGACGGGCCCACCCAGCGCCTCGAAAATCTCGATCTGGGCGCCGGTGTTGGTGACGTGGTCCTCGCCGCGGATCACGTGGGTGACGCCCATGTCGATGTCGTCCACCACCGAAGGCAGGGTGTAGAGATAGAGCCCGTCCTCGCGGATCAGCACCGGATCGGACATGGAGGCGGTGTCCACCTCGGCATGGCCCCGCGCCAGGTCTTCCCAGGCCACCCGGCGGCCATCCAGCTTGAAGCGCCAGTGCGGGCGACGACCCTCGGCCTCCAGCTTGGCCTTGTCGTCTTCGGTCAGGCTCAGGGCGGCGCGGTCATAGATGGGCGGCAGGCCGCGTGACAGCTGCACCTTGCGGCGGCGATCCAGCTCATCGCCGGTTTCATAACAGGGATACAGCCGCCCGGCCGCCTTCAGCCGATCGGCGGTGGCATGGTAGGCGTCGAACCGCTTTGACTGATTGTGGCGCTCGTCCCACTCCAGGCCGAGCCAGCGCAGATCATCCTCGATCCCCTGCTCGAACTCGGGAGTCGAGCGGGCCAGGTCGGTGTCGTCGATGCGCAGCACGAACTGCCCGCCCTGTCCCCCAATCCTCGCATTCTGGGCGAACAGCCAGTTGACCAGGGCGGTGCGCACGTTGCCGACGTGCAGGCGTCCGGTGGGCGATGGGGCGAAGCGGACCTTGACGGACATGCGGACAACCTTGGAGACGCGAGGGCCGCTAGGTCGTCCCACGTCCCCGTGAAGTCAAGCGCGGCCTAGGTGACGCCGTCGATCCGCCATCCGACCGGCCCAGAGTAATCTGAGGACCGCCCGACGCGTACCTGGGACGCAACCAAGGACCGGGCGGAGTCACCCTCCACGCTCAGGGGGTCCTATCATCACGTCGTAGGTCAGTCCCCAGCGAACATTCGCGCTAGGCCGATGCGATAGGCGTCGGTGGCGTTGGCGGCGTGGGTTGCGCCCTCGATCCGTACTCCGTGCAGGGCCCAGGGACGGTCGTCGCGCGCCTCCCAGGCGGCCAGCCACTCAGCGGCCTCGACTTGCAGGTCGGCGCGATCTCGGGTTCCACTGGTGAGGACCAGGGTCAGGTCGTCCCGATCCGTCGCCGCTGGGGCCTCCAGCAGGGATTCCAGACCCGGCGTCATGGACGGATTGCTGGCGATCCGGCCCCAGAACACGTCCGGCGCATGAATCGCCGACCACAGCACGAAGGCGCCGCCGCGCGACTGGCCAAACAGGATGCGGCGCTGCGGATCGGAGCGATACCGCGCCTCGACCCCGGGGATCAGTTCGGTCTCAAGGAATTTCTGGAACGCCGCCGCCCCGGCCCGATCGACGCCCTCTCCAGGGGTCTGGAAGTCGATGTTGCGCAGGTTAATCGCGGGATCGAACCCGCCATAGGCCACCCCGACGACAATCGCCTCCGGCAGGCCGTCGTCATAGGTCAGGAACAGATGGTTGGTGGCCAACACGGGGAACAGGCTGTCGCCGTCCGTCAGATAGACGGTGGGATACCGCGCGCCCGAGCGCTCGTAGCCGTCCGGCAGCCGGACATAGATGTCGAAGCCTCGGCCAAGGTCTTCCGCCTCAATCCGGAACACGCCCCCACGCAGCGACGCGGGCGTCTCCATCATGGGGCGCGCCGATACGGCCGGATCGCTGCCGCGGACCGCGCTTGCGCAGCCGACCGTCGCCAGACATCCCATGATCAGGGCTGCGAGGCGGGCCGGCATTGACGGTCAGTCGTCGCGGTGGACGCGCTCGCGGCGCTCGTGACGCTCCTGAGCCTCGACCGACAGGGTCGCGGTCGGCCGGGCCTCGAGACGACCCAGGCTGATCGGCTCGCCCGTGTCCTCGCAATAGCCGTACGACCCGTCCTCGATCCGACGCAGCGCGTCGTCGATCTTGGAGATCAGCTTGCGCTGTCGGTCCCGGGTTCGCAGCTCCAGCGCCCGATCGGATTCCGACGAAGCGCGGTCCACCAGATCCGGGTGGTTCTCGGTCTCGGCCTGGAGATTGACGACAGTGCCGCGCGACTCGCGCAGGATGTCGTCCTTCCAGTCCAGCAGCTTCTGTTTGAAATAGGCCAATTGCCGGTCACTCATGAACGGCTCGCCGTCGTGGGGCCGATAGGCCTCCTCGATGGACATGACAGACGCCATTGCATTCAACATGCGACGCTACCCCACTGACGCCCCCTCTGGCGTGAGAGGGCGTTTACCTATCGCGACGAGTCGCCGCAACCGCTTCGCGAAGCCGTGATCGCCGAGAGCGCGAACCGTGGTCCCGGCGCCTCACTGACCGGCGTTAACCTGTCCGGGCCAGCTCAGGAACTCGCCGACGTTGAGCACGACGACACAGCGGTAGTTGCCGTCGCCGTCGGTCGAGCAGTGATCGACGCCGGACGGATCGCGCTCGAGCTTCTGTGTGAAGCGCCATGATCGGCCCTGATCTTCCAGTCGGCTGTCGATCGCCTCGCTCCACGCCGCCAGACCTTCATAGAAACGCCGCGCCGGATCGTCGGTGCAGGTAAAGCGCAGCCAGTCCGCGCCGGGCTCGCGGTCATAGGTCCCCGCGCCCGCCGCCTGGGCGACGCAGTCGGCGTAGAACCTGGCCTGGGCCGGCGGCGGCTCGCCGGGCGCCGAAACAACTGTGGGAGGACCCAGCGGCGTGTCGGGTCCGCTGGCGCAGGCTCCCGCCGCCAGAGCCGCCAAAAGCATTCCGAACTGCGCGCGCATGTCACCCCTCCCAACGCCCATGGACGCTCTCACGGAACGCCGCTCCGCGCTATGCCGGATGAGGCGTTCGGTCGCGGCCGCTTGCCAGATCGGCTGTTTGGACCCACATTCGCTCCAGACCCGACGCCTGAAGGAGGCTTGGACGCTCATGATCGACGCAATGGAAATTGGTTTCGCCCTTTTCCCGGCCGCCGCGGCCGCCGTTGCGCTGATCCTTCTTCATGTCTCGCGTCCCCAGCCCAAGCCCCTCCGCGTCCGCATTCGCGACGCTCGACGCCGTCGCGGCCCGCACGCCTGACGGCCTCACGCTCCTCGACAATCTGAGTCTAGGCCTCGGGCGGGAACGCCTGGGCGTCGTCGGCCGCAATGGAGCCGGCAAGACCACCCTGCTCGACCTGATCCAGGGCCTTATCCCGCCGGCCGAGGGAACCGTCAGCCGCAACGCATCGATCGCGAGGCTTGAGCAGACGCCGCCTGCGAGCGGATCGATCGCGCACGCGCTCGGCGTTGCCGATGACCTCGACAGACTGGATCGTATTCTCGCGGGCCGAGCCAGCGACAACGATCTGGCCGAGGCCGACTGGACGCTTGAAAGTCGGATCGAGACGGCCCTGGCGCAGGTCGGCGTTCCGCCCATCGACCCGCGACGCCCAGTCGCGACGCTGAGCGGCGGCGAGCGGACCCGCCTCGGGCTGGCCCGGTTGATCCTGGCGGCCCCCGACCTGATCCTGCTGGACGAACCCACCAATCACCTCGACGCCGAGGGCCGGGAACTGATCGGCGAAATCGTCGAGCGCTGGCCAGGCGGCGCCGTCGTGGTCAGCCACGATCGCGCCCTGCTCCGCCGCATGGATCGTATCCTCGATCTCTCCAGCCTCGGTCCGCGCCTGTATGGCGGGGGCTGGGATTTCTACGCCGAACGCAAAGCGGTCGAGGTCGAGGCCGCCGACCGTGACCTGGAGGCCGCCCGTCGGCATGCCGACCAGGCGGCGCGCCGGGCCCAGGCGGCGACGGAACGCCAGGCCCGCCGCGACCGCGCCGGCAAGCTGTCGCGGCGTCATTCTTCCGATCCCAAGATCCTGCTGGACGCCCGGGCTCAGCAGGCCGAGGCCACCGGTGCGCGCATATCCCGCGTCAACGACCGGCTCGCCGGAGACACCGCCGATGCCCTGATCGAAGCGCAATCGCGCGTCGAACGCGTTCGGACACTCGCGCCGCCGATGCCGCCCACGCGCCTCCCGACGGGACGGTCTGTGCTCGAACTCCACGCGGTGGAGGTTTTCGCTGGCGATTGTCGCCTGATCGGTCCGCTGGACCTGTCACTGATCGGCCCCGAACGGCTGGCGATCACCGGCCGCAACGGATCGGGCAAATCCAGCCTACTGCGGGTCATGGCCGGGCTTCAGAGCCCGGACGCGGGGACCGTGTCGCGGCCGGTGCAGGCCGCGCTGCTCGACCAGAATGTCGCCGTCCTGCGCCCGCAGGAAACCCTGCTGGACGCCTATCGGCGCATCAATCCCGACAGCACGCCCAATCAGGCGCAGGCCGCGCTGGCGCGCTTCCTGTTTCGCAACACCGTCGCCCAGCGCACCGTTCAGACACTGTCAGGCGGCGAGCGCCTCCGCGCGGCCCTAGCCTGCGTCCTGAGCGGGGTCCGCCCGCCTCAACTGCTGATCCTCGATGAACCGACCAACCATCTCGACCTAGACTCGCTGACGGCTGTGGAACAGGCGCTGGCCGCCTACGACGGCGCCCTGGTGATCGTCAGCCACGACGAAGATTTCCTCAAGGGAGTCGGGATTCAGCAGCGGCTGTCCCTATGACCTAGTCTTCCAGCCGCTTCATGCGTTCGGCGAAGCGGTCTCGCCCTCGCCGACGGCCGCCTCCCTTGCGTGGGGTCGCCAGGGCGCCCAGCACCACGACCACCAATCCCGCCACAGCCCAGGCGAACCCCATAGTGCCCTCACGCCAATCTGATGGTCATGCGCCATCGACACGCGCGCCAACGGTGACGCTTCGTGCTAGGGTAACGGCCATGGACAGGGAAAGGCTGCGGGAAAAGGCGCGGGCCTGGCGCCGGCAGGCTGAGCGCGAGAGCGGCGCGGATCGCGACCGCTCGCTGGAACTCGCCCGGTCCTATGAAGCCCTGTCGCTCAATCCCAGCCAGGATGACCGGCCAGACACGCCGCCACGCGGCGCGGACTGACGTCAGTTCGAAGCGGTCTGCCAGTCTGGCGGGCAGCCGTCGAAGGTGCCGGCCTCGACGACCGTCAGGGTCTTCATGTTGTGCTTCATCGCCGGGCTCATCGAACCGCGGCCGTGGCCGGTGTAGAGGTCGATCTTGGACCCCTTGATCGCCCCACCGGTGTCCGAGGCGTACCAGAAGCCGTCGTGCAGGGTGCCGTCCGGCATCTCCATGCCGACCGTTTCGCGGATGAACAGTCGGGTGCGGCGCGGGACCACGCGAGGATCGGTGGCCACGGTGCGCATGGCGACAGGGCGGCAGCCGAGCGAATCGTTGCCCGTCGCGCCACCGCCGCCGGCGTGATACAGCCGTGCCGACAGCCGCCAGTCGGCGTCCTCGTTGGCGAATTCCGCGGCGGTCGCGGCGATCGCCGCCATCCGCTCCAGTTCAGCGGCTTCTTCCGCCCGCTCGACGGCCACAACCTGCTCATAAGGAACCGGTCCCGTGGGGAGCGCGTTCTCATTAGCGGCGGCGTTCGAAGCGAACGCCATGAAAAGGGCCATCGCGGCGGTGGTCAGCATATGCGCGTCTCTTGGAGGCATCGGCCCCCAAAGCGCGCCGACCCGGCCTGGGTGACTCCGAAATGAGGCGAAATCCGGGCAGCCCCGGAATGGCGCCAGGTTGCCCACAATGCAGCCACGGTCACCGAAGGTCGTTCGACGCGCGCCGAAAACATGATGAACACAGGCATAGAGCCTGAACCAGATCAGACATCGAATACAGTGTCGTTGGCTCGTTTTGATCTCGTCGCCATCGACCTCACGCGTTCCCGACACCCAGTCAGTTGTCGGCCGCGGAACGACACCGCATTTACTCTATCCGTTGATGAGACCCTAACGGTATCAGCTGCACCATGCCGCCATGGACAGTCTCGGCATCGCCTCAGCCGGTATTCAGACCGCTCTCGCCCGCTTTGAGGCGAGCGCCCAGCGCACGGCGGCCGCGCCCCTGGCCAATCTGGCTCAGGAAACCGTCGAGAGGCTTCAAGCCCAGCGCGCGGTCGAGGCCAACGCCAGCGTCGTCCGCGCCGCCGACGACATTACCGGCATGCTGCTCGACATGATGGCCTGACCAGCCGAACGGCCGGGTCTCGACTCAGCTATCCAGGAAGGAACGCAGCTTCCGCGACCGGCTGGGGTGCTTCAGCTTCCTCAGCGCCTTGGCCTCGATCTGACGAATGCGCTCGCGTGTCACCGAGAACTGCTGGCCGACCTCCTCCAGCGTGTGGTCGGTATTCATGCCGATGCCGAAGCGCATGCGCAGAACCCGCTCCTCGCGCGGCGTCAGGGACGCCAGCACGCGGGTGGTGGTCTCGCGCAGGTTCGACTGGATCGCTGCGTCGATGGGCAGGATCGCGTTTTTGTCCTCGATGAAGTCACCCAGGTGGCTGTCTTCCTCGTCGCCGATCGGCGTTTCGAGCGAAATCGGCTCCTTGGCGATCTTCAGGACCTTGCGGACCTTCTCCAGCGGCATGGCCAGCCGTTCGGCCAATTCTTCCGGCGTCGCCTCACGGCCGATCTCGTGCAGCATCTGGCGCTGGGTGCGGACGATCTTGTTGATCGTCTCGATCATGTGCACCGGGATACGGATGGTGCGGGCCTGGTCGGCGATCGAGCGGGTGATGGCCTGACGGATCCACCAGGTGGCGTAGGTCGAGAACTTGTAGCCGCGGCGGTACTCGAACTTGTCGACCGCCTTCATCAGGCCGATGTTGCCTTCCTGAATGAGATCAAGGAACTGCAGGCCGCGGTTGGTGTATTTTTTGGCGATGGAGATCACCAGGCGCAGGTTGGCCTCAACCATCTCCTTCTTGGCCTGACGCGCCTCGCGCTCACCCTTCTGCACCGTCTGGACGATGCGGCGATAGTCGTCGATCGGCAGACCGGCCTCGGTAGCCACAGCCGCGACCTTGCCGCGGATGTCGGCGATCTGTGCGGCTTCGTTCTCGCTGAACTTGGTCCAGCGCACGCCCATGTCCTTGACGGTCTCGGTCCAGGTCGGGTTCAGCTCCGAGCCGAAATAGGCCTTGAGGAACTCGGGCCGCGAGATGCCATAGCTGTCGGCCAGACGCAGCAGACGTCCCTCCAGCCCGATCAGCCGCTTGTTGATGGCGTAAAGCTGCTCGACCAGCGCTTCGATACGGTTGTTGTTCAGCTTCAGTGTCTTGAGGCGATCCGAGATCGCCACGGTCAGGCCCTCATAGGCATTCTGGTCCTTGGTGCTGAGGGTCTCGCCCTTCAAACGCGCCTCGACCAGCTTGTCCTGCAGTCGGCGGAAGGCGTCGAAGTCGGCGGCCACGGCGTCCAGCGTCTCCATGACACCGTCGCGCAGCTCGGCTTCCATCGCCGAGATCGACAGGCCGCCACCGTCGTCGAAATCGTCGTCGTCCTCGTCGTCATCTTCGGGCTTTTCTTCGCCGCCCTGGGATTCGGCTTCAGGCTTTTCTTCTTCAGCCTCGCCCTCGCCCTCCTCGCCCTGGTTCTGACCACCGTAGGTCTGGTCCAGGTCGATGACCTCGCGCAGCAGGATGCGGTTGTTCGCCAGTTCGTCGCGCCACACCATGATGGCCTCGAACGTCAGGGCGCTCTCGCACAGGCCCGAGATCATGGCGTCGCGGCCGGCCTCGATCCGCTTGGCGATGGCGATCTCGCCCTCGCGGCTCAGCAGTTCGACCGAGCCCATTTCACGCAGATACATCCGCACCGGATCGTCGGTGCGGTCATAGGCGGGCTTGGACGGGGTCTCGGCGACGGAAGTCTCGGCGCGTTCGGCGACTTCGGTGGACTGCGCCTCCTGGGCGTCCTCCTCGGCCTCGACCACATTGACGCCCATCTCGGACAACATGGCCAGGGTGTCCTCGATCTGGTCGGGCGTGACCTCCTCGGACGGCATGACCTTATTCAGCTCGTCCATGGTGACGTAGCCGCGGGCCTTGGCCTGTTTGATGAACTTCTTGACCCCGGCGTCGGTCAGGTCGAGCAGCGGACCATCATTGGTCGTCTCGGCGTCCTGGGTCTCGGTCTGAGCGCTCATTCAGTCTTTCTCCGGCCGCGGTTCCCAACCACGCTCCAGGGGGAACGCGCGGGCCTCGCGACAAAAATACAACGCCCGACGACTTCGTTGGTTACGAAGCGGACCTAAGGCCCGGGAGCGGTTCGGTACGGCGATCTATCGCAACGGCGACCACCCGGCTCCGCGCGCACGCAAGGCCAGGATCGAAGGTCTGGGCCGGATCGGCTGCGTCTGACGACGGTCGATCTGCGACACCGGGCTCCATCAGGGCGAGGGGCGCTTGTCGCGGCCCGGACGGTCGGCTGATCAGCCGCCTCCTCTTCCTCGCGCGCCATGACGTGATGACCCGAGCGCGCCAGATGGCGTCGGAGGCCCCGGGTGTCAAGGCGTTGGGCACCGTCAAATCAGTGCGGCGCACCTGTGGCTTCGCCCCAGATCGATCCGCTGGTCAGGCTGCGGGTCAAGGCGTCACGCTGAGCCTTCAGTCCGGCGAAGGCGGCGTGGTCGAAATGCTCATCATCCCGCTTCAGTTCGTCCAGCGCCCGGCTCAGGGCCAGGGTCTGCAACAGGGCGTCGATCGCCGTGGTCAGGCCCTGCACCGCTCGCTCGGTCTCCAGCGCGGCCGTCAGGAACGGCGCGTGGGCCCGCCCCGCCATGCGATCGACCCGCTCCAGCGCGGGGGCGTGCCCCATGGCCTTCAGTCGCGCCCGGATCAGGTCGCGGCCCAGATCGTCGGCTTCATAGGTCAGCGCCACCAGGTCCGAGACCATCCGGTCCAGCGCCGGGTCACCGACCCCCTGCGTCTCCAGCACCTCGGCCCGATCGTGCAGCACCTCCGGATGGGCGATCAGCCCCTCGACCACCGCCGCGGTCAGCGGTTTGGGATCCAGAGCCAGGCCGGGCAGCGAGGCCCGCGCCTCCGGCGTGATCCCGGCGGGTGGCGCGCCTCGGCGGAACTGCCGCTCCTTATAGATCGTGCGATAGGCCTGTTTCCGCTCGCCCTCGCTGGGGCGCGCCCGTTCGAAAAACAGCCCAATCAGATAGTCCTTGTAGGTGCGCGCCAGGTCGGAGTCGGCGATGGTGGCCGCCGCCTTGCGCAGCCGCGCCTTGAGACCTGCCTCCTTCTCCGGCGTATCCAGCGCCCCGGCCTCGGCGAGCTCGCGGTCGAACAGCATCCGCGCAAAGGGCGTGGTCGCCTTCAGCGCCTCGCGCAGCGCCGGCGCGCCCTTCTCGCGCAGCAGGTCGTCGGGGTCGTGGCCGCCCGCCAGAGTGACAAAGGCGAAACTGCGATCCGGCTTCAGCAGCGGCAGGGCCCGCTCGATGGCGCGATACGCCGCTCTCTGTCCCGCCTTGTCACCGTCGAAGCAGAGCACAGGCTCCGGGCTGATGCGCCACAGCAGAGCCATCTGCTCCTCGGTCAGGGCGGTGCCCATCGGCGCCACCGCCGCCACTCCCGCCCGCTGGCAGGCGATGACGTCCATATAGCCTTCGACCACCACGATGGTCGCGTCGTCCTTACCGGCCGCGCCCAACAGACGCCGCGCCTCGGGCAGGCCGTACAGGGTCGCGCCCTTGTGAAAGAGCGTCGTCTCCGGCCCGTTCAGATACTTGGCCCGGTCATCGGGGTTCATGGCCCGGCCGCCGAACGAGACGATGCGACCGCGCGCGTCCAGGATCGGGAAGATCAGCCGGTCGCGGAACCGGTCATAGGGCTGACCGCCGCCCTCGGGCTGGATCAGCAGTCCGGCCTCGACCAGGTCCGACGGCTTGGCCCCACGCTGGGTCAGGGCGTCCTTCAGTCCGGTCCGCCCCTCTGGTGCATAGCCCAGGCCGAACCGGTCCCACTGATCCTCCGGCAGCCCGCGCCGGATCAGCGTCTCGCGCGCGGCGGCCCCGGTCGAGCGGCGCAGATTGGCGGCGAACCACTTCTGGGCCAGCTCCATCCAGTCGGCGAGGCCCTTCCTCTTCTCCTCCCGCGCGGCGGCTTGAGGATCCTCGGCCGGCAGGGCCATCCCCGCCTCCGCCGCCAGCCGGCTGACCGCCTCGACGAAGCTCAGTCGCTCTGTCTCCTGCAGGAAGGAGATGATGTCGCCGTGCTTGCCCGAGCTGAAATCGTGGAAGAAGCCCTTGTCGTCGTTGACGAAGAAGCTGGGCGACTTTTCCTTGGTGAAGGGGCTGAGGCCCGCCCACTCGCGCCCCTGCCGCTTCAGCTTGACCGACCGCCCGATCACGTCGGACGGCCGCAGCCGCTGTTTCAGCTCGTCGATGAAGCTTTCGGAGAATTTCACGACCGAGCCATGCGGAGGGGGATAAGGAAACGCGAATCGTGGGCGACCGCGATCCCAAGCCGTCCAAGATCGTGATTCCGACCTGGGGAAAACTCTGGGGACGTATCGGGCTCGCTTGCGCCAGGAACGGACGTGCCCGAGGCCGGATCGAACCCCGACGCGATATGGGCCGGCTTTCCGGGAAATAAGCCGTGACGGTCGCTTGACAGGCCAAGGCGGCGCCGCCTAAACGACGCCCCTCGCCGCGGGGCAGCGCCCTGAAGCGAGAGGATACGCGGGTGTAGCTCAGTTGGTTAGAGTGCCGGCCTGTCACGCCGGAGGTCGCGGGTTCGAGCCCCGTCACTCGCGCCATCCCTCATCGATCCGAACGGTCGATCGGGATGGCGCCCACCGCCTCTCACAGTCGAAAGTCAGAGCGCTTTTCGCGCGGCCTTCAACTTGGCTTCCAAGGCCTTGAGCGCCGTGGCGTGATCGCTTTCGGCGTCGTCGATCCGCTTCTCTATGCGCCCTGCCTCATGGCGTAGAGCCTCGATTGCTTCCGAGTGGCGCGCATCCAGTGTGTCTCGCTTAGCCTCCAGACGCTCGACCTCGCGTTTACGAACCGCCTTGTCCGATTTCAGGGATTTCGCCGCGGGCTTCTCGGCCTTGCCGGTCTTGCCGATGTCGACCGCGAGGCCGGTCTCGATCACGTCTCCGGGCGCGGCCAGCGCGGCGTCGTGGCCCTCACCCGAGGTGATCTCCTTCGCCAGGCCGGTCTTGAACAGATCCTGTTCGACCCCCCAGGCCTCCAGCGCCTTGGGTCGCGACGAGGCCGCCACGGTGAAGGCGTGAAACCCGTCCGACCAGGTGAAGACCTTCAGTCGCGCGGGCATTCGGTCGGCTCGCCGTATCGGGCCACCAGCGTGTCCGCCGCATCCTCCGCGAGCCGCAACACGATCAGCCGGTCGTATTCGCAATCCTCCATGTCGGCGATCCCCTGCCCGCCCAGGGCCCGGGCGATGGACGGCACGGTGTTGGAGTGGCCGGCGATCAGGACTGTCTCGCCCGGACCCGCCTGGCGCGCCCGCGCGGCCACCGCCGCCACATGCGCCTCGCCGCCGCCCTCAAGGCTGACGCCCTCCGGCGTGAGCCCGGCCGCCTCGGTCGCGGGCGCGGCTGTCTGCCCGGTCCGCTTCAGGGGGCTGATCAGGACGTGATCGACCCCAAGCCCGGCGACCACGCCGGCCAGGGCCTCGGCGCGCGCCCTGCCCGCTTCAGACAGGTCCGGGTCGGACGAGGCGTCGGCCTTTTCCGCGTGACGAACGATGACGACCGTCTGGGCCAGGGCCGGCGCAGCCATGAGGGCCAGCGCCCCCGAGAGACAAAGCGTGCGGATCATGCCGTCACGCTGGCCCGCGCGCCGCCGACTGTCGAGTGTCTTATTGGTAAGCCGGCTGCTCGGCCGGGGTGACGAACTCGCCACGCCCGGTCGCCTCGGCATAGACGGTGAACAGGCCCTCGAACACGCTGTTCCAGCTGAAGCGCTCGACAGCCTTGTGTCGTGCGGCCATGCCGACGGCGTCGATGTCTCGCTCGAACAGCGCCTCGATCGCCTCGGCATAGACCTTCGGGTCTGCGCGCTGGGCCAGCTGGCCGACCGTGTCGTCCACCGTCTCGGCCACCCCGCCCGCGTTGACGCCCACCACCGGCCGGCCACAGGCCATGGCCTCCAGCACGATCAGGCCGAACGGCTCCTTGTCGTTGGCGTGTACGAAGGCGTCGCAGCTGGCGATGATCCGCGCCACGGCCTTGGGATCTCGCTCGTACGGCAAGGGGATGACCCGGTCCTCGGGCGGCAGGCCGGTGCCTGCGCCGACCAGCACCAGGTGATAGGGATCACCCAGCGCCTGAACGGCTTCGATCAGCACGTCGATGTTCTTCTCGCGCGCGGGGCGGCCGGCGAAGCACAGCAGCCGCGCCGAGGCGGGCAGGCCCAGCTTCTGGAGCAGCCATTCGCGATCCCGGCGGTCGGGCCGGAAGGTGTCGATCTCGACCCCCAGAGGCTGGACCACGATGTCCGGCACCCCCGCCTCCTCCAGCCGTCGCGCGATGAAGGCGCTGGGCGAAACGACCCGGTCGAACTGTTTGAACAGCCGCGCCCAGCGCTTTTGCACCGGCTTTTTCGCCCATTCGCCGAAGTGCAGCGCCGCCAGCGCCGCCGGGTCCGAATGGCAGAAGCCGATGACCGGCACGCCTGCCCGTTGGCCGGCCTCCAGGGCCCCCTGCCCGGGCGTATAAGGGTCGCCCGCCTCGATCACCGTCGGATTGGTCGCGGCGACCCAGGCGCCCCAGCGCTTCACCGAGGTCGGCCAGCGATAGCCGTCGCCGAACGGCAGCTTGGGCGACTGCAGGGTCACGATGCCGGACGACGGCCGGAACGCGTGCCTGGCGCCCGGCACCACCAGTGCGTGGTCGATCGCCGGGCGATTCGCCTGCAACCATGCCTGTTTGGCCAGTAGATACCGCTTCACCCCGCCGGAACGCGGCGCATACAGCATGGTGGTGTCGACCAGCCGTGCGCGCGCGTCGCCCATGGTGGCCTTCAGCCGCCCGAGCGTCCTCACGACCTCGTCATCGTGACGGGGCAGAATGCGAAGCTCGCTCTCGTGAACCTCAACCATGCGATCAGAACTCTTGGGGAAGGGCGGCGAATGCGGGGCCGAAACGCGGCTGGCGCCTGTTGGATGCGTTCGGCGGGTCGGTTCGAGACGCCGGGTGCGGATGGCTAAGGCCAAGCTGACCTTATGGCAAGGGCGGCTCGCCGATTGGTCCTGCGGCCTTGCATTCGCCTCAAATTCGCGAAACTTGACGCCTGTCGGGCCAGGGTCGTGTAAGACCCGGCGCTACGCCCGCGCGATCGCGCCGAGAGGGGTTTCTTTGTTCATGCGTAAACTGCTTGTGACCGCGGTCGCCCTGGCTCCGCTCGCCATCGCCTCCGGCGCGATGGCGCAGACCCAGATCGACGACGATCGCACGACGCCGGTGCTGACGTCGAACCCGGACGGCGACGGTCCGGAAGACGTGATCCTGGAAAGCGGCGGGACCATCACTCTGGACGAAGGGGTGGCGGTCACGCTCGACTCCGACAATGACGTCACGGTGGAATCGGGGGGGTCGATCGTGATGACCGATTCCGCCGACGGCTCGACGGGCATTCTGGGTCTTGGGGGTAATTCCGGCTCCATCACCATCGGCGGCAGTATCCGTGTTACGGATGGCGTCGACGAATACGAAGACGAGGATGAAGACGGCGATCTCGACGGCCCCTTCGCCGAGGGCGCGGATCGCTACGGCGTCCGGATCACCGGGGACCAACCGCTTATCGGCGACCTCACCGTGGAACGCTCGGGCACGATCACCGCCGAAGGCGCCAATGCCTATGGCGTATGGATCGAAAACATCCTCGACGGCGATTTCCGGACGTTCGGGTCCGTCAACACCATCGGAACGGATTCGGCTGCGATTCGCATTTCGGGCGGAGTAACGGGTGACGCTGTGCTCAGTGGCGCCATCTCGGGCCTCGGCGAAGGCGCCATGGGCGCCTCGATCGTCGGCGACATCGACGGCGCGCTGATTGTCCAAGCGGGCATTACCGCCAACGGCTTTCGCTACACCAGCCGTCCCCAACTCGAGGAGGTTCTGGAAGGTTTGGATCCCGACGACCTGCTCCTCAGCGGTCCCGCCCTTCAGATCGCCGGCAACGTCGGAGGCGGCGTGCTTCTCGACATCCCCCCGCCCGCGCCGGAAGACGACGGGGATGACGATGAGGACGAAGACGAAGACGAAGACGAAGACGATGCGGATGCCGATACCGACGGCAACGGCATCCCGGACGCACAGGAACGCGCCTCCACGATCACGTCGTTGGGCAGCGGTCCCGCTGTAGAAATCGGCTCGTCAGATCGGGATATCGTTCTCGGCGCGGTCGGGGAGGGCGACGAGGCCTTCGGCTTCATCAATCGCGGCGATATCGCCGCGAACGGTGTGTACGACGGCTTCGAGGCCACTGCGGTGCGGATCGGCGTCGATGGAGGCTTCGGCGTCGATATCGCGGGCGGCGTGCGCAATGAGGGAACGATTGCGTCCACCGCCTTCGAGGAAAGCGCGACGGCCATCGCCATCGGCGACGGAGCCACGTTCGATCAGTTGGTCAATGCGGGAGAAATGCAGACCAACGCCATTTCCGACTCGGCCGATCACGGCGCCTATGGCGTGCTGATTGGCCAGGGCGCGTCCGTGGCGAGTCTTTCAAATGCTCAGGGCGTCATTGGTGTTCGTCTCGGAGGCGAGTCCGGCGAGGCTGTCGCGATTCGCGACCTCAGCGGAACGCTGACCGACATCTCCAACACGGGCGTGATCAACGCCGTCGTGGCGCGCACGATCACCGGAGACCAAACCGGCGACGAGCCTATCACTGCGCGCGCGATCGCCATCGACGTCAGCGCCAACACGTCCGGTGTGACGATCACCCAGAACGGCGTGCCGTTCGAGGACGACGGCGACGAGGACACGCCGCAGCCGCCGGACGCCGATGACGACGGTGTCGCCGACACCGATGAACCCCTTATCTCCGGTGACGTGCTTCTCGGATCCGGCTCCGACCTCGTCGATATTCGCAATGGCGTCGTACGCGGTGATATCAGCTTCGGCGACGGCCAGGATTCGCTTCTCGTGTCCGGCGGCGCCCGCATCACCGGAGCCCTGTCCGATAGCGACGGCCTGCTGGACATCGACATCTCGAATGGTGTGCTCGATGCTCGCCAGACCGAAACCATCGATGTCACCGGCCTCAACGTCGGCGCCGACGGCGATCTGGTTCTGACGGTCGATCCCGAGAACGACACGCGCGGCGGGTTCCGCGTCAACGGGACGGCGACTTTCGCCGATGGCGCCGGCCTGGGACTGCAGTTCGCCTCCCTGCTCGACGACGCCGAACGCTTTGTCGTGGTCGACGCCGACAATCTCGTGGTGGGTGATCTCGACGCTGGATCCCTGGCGGAGAACTCGCCCTATCTCTTCGTGACCGAGGCAGGCATCGATCAGGCCGCCGGCCAGATCTACATCGACGCCCGCCGCCGCACCGGCGACGAGATCGGCTTCATCGACGCCGAAAACGCGGCCTACGACGGTGTCTATGACGCCCTGCGGACCGACGAGGAACTCCGCGACGTCTTCCTTGCCCAGATCGAGCGCGAAGGCTTCATCGAACTTTACGAGCAGATGCTGCCGGACCACTCAGGTGGCCCCCTCCTCTCCCTGGCCAGCGGCGTGGACGCCGTCACCCGCGCCCTGAACGGCCGCAATGACACCGCGCGACCGGGTGAAACCAGCGCCTGGCTGCAGGAGATCAACTTCTACGCCGAGAAGGATCGCGGCCAGTCCTACGGTTTCGAATCCGAAGGCTTCGGCATCGCCGGCGGCATCGAACGCGGCACGTCGATGGGGGCCTTCGGCATCTCGACCGCCTTCACCTCCTCGGACCTGGAGGACGACTCCTCGCGCGCCGAGGAAGTGCTGTCCGCCAACCTGGTCGAACTGGGCCTTTACTACCGCGCCCAGGGTCAGAACTGGAACGTCTGGGGCCGCGCGGCGGCGGGCTACGCCTTCTTCGACGCCAGCCGCAGCTTCGTCGGCGGCGGCGTGTTCCGCACCAATGAGGCGGAATGGAACGGCTTCTCCCTCGCGGCCGCCGCGGGGGCCAACTACGAACGCCACTTCGGCCGTTACTCGATCCGCCCCGAGGCCATCGTCGAATACTTCTCGCTCAGCGAGGACGGACGCACCGAAGAAGGCGGCGGTGACGGCTTCGACCTGACCATCGACGATCGCGACGGCCACCTGTTCGCGGCGACGGCCGCCGTCAATCTCGGCGTGGGCTTCGGCGAGAACTACTGGTTCCGCCCCGAGCTGCGCGTGGGCTGGAAGCAGAACATCTCGTTCGATCCGGGCGAGACCGTTGCCCGCTTCACGTCCGGCGGCGCGCCGTTCGTGCTGATGGGCGACACCATCGAAGGCGGCGGTCCCATCCTCGGCTTCCGCATGAACCTGGGCAACGAACTGGGCATGCTGTCGATCGAGGGGGATGCCGAAATGATCGACGACTACATCCGCTACGCCCTGCTGCTCAGGGCCAGCTTCCGCTTCTGACGAAACCCCGAAAGCGGCCGTTGCGCCCAACGCGACGAGCCGCTATCGGGTGCGCCTGCCGGAGACGTGGCCGAGTGGCTGAAGGCAACGGTTTGCTAAATCGTCGTACCCTGTAAGGGGTACCGAGGGTTCGAATCCCTCCGTCTCCGCCAGCCTCTTCGCTCTCGGCCGGTGTGCATCGCGGACGAGCGCCGATGCCGGGGGCCTTAGCCGCCTACCAGGCCCAGTTGTCGTGATCCCGATGATCGCCCTGCAGCCGCAGCAGGAAGTCCGAGCTCCCGTCGCCGTCGATATCCAGGTTCAGGAAAGTGACGCCGCCCTGCAAGGTCAGGGTCGCCTGCCCGGCTGCCCCCGAAAAGACGTCCACCAGATCGAACGCCTGATCGCCGTCGCGGGTGGTGTCAGCATCGATGCGGCTTAGATCGATGGAGTCATTCCACGAAAGGTCGGTGATGCGGTCTGAGAGAGCCGCTGTTGACTCTCCGACGCTCAGGTAAACGAAGGTGTCTGCGCCACCGCCGCCGGTGAGCCTGTCTTGGCCACCCGCGCCCCAGATGCGGTTGTCGCCCGCATTGCCCGCAAGGAAGTTCGCCAGGCTGTTGCCGACCGCCGTCAAATCCGCCTCGCCGACCAAGGTCAGATGCTCGACATACTGGCCCCGCAGATCGTAGCTCACGGAAGAGTAGACGTGATCGGAGCCCTGGCCGTTATGCTCCACTGCTACGTCGCCCTCTGTCTGGACGTAGTAGATGTCGTTGCCGCCCCCGCCAATCAGCCGGTTCACGCCCGAGTTGCCCGTCAGGACGTTGGCAAGGCTGTTGCCAGTCCCGTCGATATCCGCCGATCCCGTCAGCGTCAGGACTTCCACGAAGCGACCGCCGAGGCTGTAACTGACCGAGGATCGCACCTCGTCGCGACCCTGGCCCGAGCTTTCGAAGACACGGTCGCGAATGTCGTCGACGAAATAGATATCGTCCCCGAGCCCGCCAGCCATGTCGTCGGCCCCACGACCGCCGCGCAGCTCGTTGTCTCCACTGTTGCCCACCAGGGCGTTGTCGAGTTCATTCCCTGTCGCGTCGATGTCGGCGACTCCCGCGAGCGTCAGCCGTTCGACCTGAGCGCCCGCGATGGAAAAGGTCACCGAGGCGAAGACCCGATCGGCGCCCTCGCCCGACAGTTCGACGACCTGGTCTTCAATATGATCGACGTAATAGGTGTCGTCCCCCAACCCGCCGAGCATCAGATCCGCGCCGCCGCGCCCATCCAGAACGTTCCGCCCTGAATTCCCCGTCAGCCTGTTGGCGAGACTGTTGCCGACCGCGTCGAGATCGGCCGTCCCGGTCAGGGTGAGAGCCTCGACATAGGCTCCGGCCAAATCGAAGCTGACCGAACTCAAGATGTGATCGTACCCTTCTCCCGCCTTCTCCACCACACGATCGCCGACCGTTTGGATTACGTAGGTGTCGTCGCCGCGCCCCCCGGTCAGAAGGTTTACGCCGGCATTTCCAGTAAGCAGGTTGTTCAGAGTGTTTCCGGTTCCGTCGACCCTCGCCGTTCCCGTTAGGGTCAGGTTTTCGACGTAGATGCCGGAGAGGGAGTAGCTGATGGCCACCTCGATGGTGTCAATGCCTTCGCCGTCTACCTCGACCACGCGGTCGTCCAGGCTCTGAATCCGGTAGGTGTCATTGCCAGCGCCGCCAACGAGCACGTTTCGGCCGGCGTTTCCGGTCAGCAGATTGTTCATCCAATTGCCGGTCGCATTGATGTCGGCGCTGCCGGTCAGGGTCAGCCACTCGACCCCGTGGGACAGGACGAAACTGACCGAGGCGAGAACGTGGTCGAGGCCATCTCCTGAGGTTTCATCGACCACGTCCCCGGCGTGATCGACGATATAGACGTCATTTCCGCCCATGCCGCGCATGACATCGGCGCCGCTGCGGCCGTCCAGGACATTGTTGCGCGTGTTGCCGGTAATCGTGTTGCTCAGGTGGTTGCCGGTCGCGCGCAAACCCGCCGCAAGGACATCGTCGAGGACGAGATTCTCGAAATCGGTCCCCTCAAGCGAGTAGTCAGCATAGGCGACAAGGGTATCCGAGCCCCCATTTGCGAGCTCCACAATCTCAATGGCGCCGGACACCAGATGGTAGGTGTCGTCACCCGCGCCGCCCACAACCCGAAGCGACTGGGCGGTGATGTAAAAGACATTGTCGCCCGCGTTGCCGATGACTTCGATGACGCCCGCCGTGCCGGAAACTGATGCGTCCGCGGTCCCTGTCAGGACGACTTTCTCGATCTCGCCGTTCAGTCCGACATCACCTGCGGAATAGACGATGTCATCGCCCTGGCCTGTGGTTTCGGTGATGTAGGCGCTACCGCCGGCGCTCACATGGTAGGTATCGTCCCCGGCTCCGCCCCTCATCTCGTCATGGCCGCCGCCGCCCCACAGCACGTTGGCCACGCCGTTGCCGATAATGCTGTCGTTGCCTAGCCCGCCGGAGCCGTTCTCGATGACCGCGCCGTGCGCAATGGCCATGTTGTCCTTCAAGCCATTGAAGCTCGAGAAGCTTCCCTCCCGCAGATCAAGCACTGCGTCGCGCATGTAACCGGACAGGTCGATGGTATCGACGCCACCTGCATCCCAGATGGCGAGAACCGGCTCGTCATCGGCGGCGAAGGTGTAGGTTGCTCCGGCGTTAGAGTTGAAGCCGTAGACCGTGTCCCCCACACGCGTCGTGGTGTTGACGCCGTAGATGTGCTGCAAAATCAGGATGTCGTGCAGCAGAGGAGTGCGCGCGTATTCTCCGCTGTGCGCGGCGCCTGTCTTCGTCTCCGAAAAGTATGACATCACCGTATATTGGCGTGAATCCTGCCGGTACTCTGCATGGCTCTCGTACTTGATGCCGCCACTGCCAGTCGCGTTGTAGTCACCGGGATGTGGCACGCCGAGCCCGTGCATGACTTCGTGCATCAGGGCCATGAAGTTGTAGCTGCCCGGCGCATAGGTGCCGAAGTAGCCACTCGAATTGACCCACACTTCGGCGCCGGTCAGCGGATCGCGCCCCTCGCCCGGCTGGTCCTGATGGCTGACAACTGCATGTCCCCAGACATAGTCAGGCATGGTGTCGGAATTGGCGAAGGTCAGGCGGTTGGCGGAGCTTCCGTTGTCGCTCGCCGCCACGAAAGTCAGATTCGCCACATCGCCAAACAGGGCGAAAATCTGCTCAACCGCCTGCTTCTGCAGAATGGTGAAGGGCTCGAACCCCGCATAGTCGGGATCATTGGCGTTCTCGCCAGTGAGGTTCTGGAAGAAGGCATAGGTGACCACGCCATTGGTCCAGCCGACATTCCAGCGATCAAGCTGCGCAATGATCTGAGCGATGGCAAAACTGGGCTTGGCCGCGGCGGCCAGCCCCTCGCCAAGACCGCTGTCGACGCCGGCGCAAACGATGCACATGTCACGGTTTCCCGATCGCCGGCTCGCTTGTCGTGATCGACGGCATGCCGGATGTTAGAGCCCCGAAGGCCTCCGTACTGCCGCTCACGCGAAACTCCAATCTCCGGGCGAGATTGCAACGCGCTACAGTTGCGTGGTGTGGCGCATTTGCACAGCCGGGGCTCGTCGCCCTGACTACGCACGTGACTTCTGCCTGAAATATTGATGGAGCGACGGTGGCTGGGGAACTAGGACTCGAACCTAGAATGACGGTACCAAAAACCGGAGTGTTACCATTACACCATTCCCCAGCAGGTCCGGCGCTGTCCCAGGGCCGGGGCCCGGGGAGGCGGTCGAATAGCTCAACCTCGCGGGCCTTGCAACACCATCTGGAAGGCGTCGCGACAAGGTGCGAAACGCCGCTTGCGGCGGCGGAATCGCCTAGCTATAAGCCGCGCCTCACGTCGGAGTGTGGCTCAGTCTGGTAGAGCACCGCGTTCGGGACGCGGGGGTCGCAGGTTCGAATCCTGCCACTCCGACCATTCCTTTCCCGAAACTCGAAATGCCCTGAGCGGGCGGCGCCAACCGCGCCGGCTGATGCATCCGCGGCCGCAGCCCCGGCGTTGTGCCGCCATGACCGATCACACCGCCCCCTCCCCGATCGCCGTCCTGGACTTCTGGCGCGACGCCGGCCCTGCCAAGTGGTTCGCCAAGGACGAGGCGTTCGACGCTGAATTCCGTCGCCGTTTCGAGACCGCTCACCTGATGGCCGCCCGCCGCGAACTGGATCATTGGGCCGAGAGCGCCGACGGCATGCTGGCGCTGCTGATCCTGCTGGACCAGTTTCCACGCAACGTCTGGCGGGGCACGGGCCACGCCTTCGCCACCGATCCCCTGGCCCGGCACTTCGCCACCCTGGCCGTGGATCAGGGCCTGGACGGGATGATCGACAACGCCCTGCGCCGCTTCATCTATCTGCCGTTCCAGCATTCCGAGGATCGGGCCGATCAGGACCGGGCTCTGGCGCTGTTTCAGTCGCTGGACCGGGACAACGACGACCGTTGGGCCGAACACCACCACGCGGTCATCGTTCGCTTCGGCCGCTTCCCTCACCGCAATCGCGCCCTGGGGCGCGAAACCACGCCCGAGGAGCAGGCCTTCCTCGACCAGGACGGCTTCAAGGGCTAGCGCGGGGTCAGATAGGCCCGAACCGCCCGCGTCGCGGCCTCCAGCGTCATCTCCGGATTGGCCCGACGCAGCGCCTTGACCGCTTCCAGCGTCTTGCCCTCGGCCAGCAGCGCCTTGACCTCGGCGTTCTGGTCCGTGGCCGGCTTGATGTAGCCATAGGTCTGGTTGCTCTCTCGCTTGGGCTGAGGACGGCGCACTACGGTGTTGTCGGCCCGGTCCCGGCGTCGGCGGCGGCCCATCCGGGACGGCTCGCCCCGCGACTGGCTGCGGCCCAGCAGATAGCCCGCGGCGAACACCACCAGCGCGGCCAGTCCGGTCCAGATGCTGACGTCCATCGATCGCTCCCCAGCTATTGCTGTCCGACCTTAACCCCGGCGGTTGTCGCGAGGCCAGTCCGGAGCGACCCTGTCGCCTCAGATCGAAACCAGCGAATCAGTCCGTCCGCCATGACCGCCCTCGCCGCCCTCGTCGACGCCTATGACACCGAGGCCCCGCGCGCGCCGGTCGGCCCGGACCATCCCGAGCTTCAGTACCTCGGCCTGCTGCGCGACATTCTGGAACGCGGCGCCCGGCGCGAGGACCGCACCGGCACCGGCACCCTGGGCCTGTTCGGCCGCCAGATGCGGTTCGACCTGTCCCAGGGCTTTCCGCTGCTGACCACCAAGAAACTGCACCTGCGCTCGATCATCATCGAGCTGCTGTGGTTCCTGCGTGGCGACACCAACATCGGCTGGCTCAAGGAGAACGGCGTCCGCATCTGGGACGAATGGGCCGACGACAAGGGCGACCTGGGCCCGGTCTATGGCAAGCAGTGGCGCTCCTGGGCCGCGCCGGACGGCCGGGTGATCGACCAGATCGACCGTCTGGTCGAGGGGCTGCGCACCAACCCCAACAGCCGCCGCCACATCGTCTCGGCCTGGAACCCGGCCGATGTCGAGGACATGGCCCTGCCGCCCTGCCACTGCCTGTTCCAGTTCTTCGTCGCCGACGGCAAGCTGAGCTGCCAGCTTTATCAGCGCTCGGCCGACGTGTTCCTGGGCGTGCCCTTCAACATCGCCAGCTACGCCCTGCTGACCCTGATGCTGTGCAAGGTGACGGGACTTCAGCCCGGCGACTTCGTCCACACCCTGGGCGACGCCCACCTGTATCTGAACCACCTCGACCAGGCCCGCGAACAGCTGGCCCGCGACCCCCGCCCCCTGCCCACCATGACCGTCGCCGACAAGCCCGACCTGCATGCCTTCGAGCTGTCCGACTTCCTGCTTGATGGATACGACCCCTGGCCGCACATCAAGGCCTCGGTGGCGGTCTAGCGTTGGCTCAGCCCCACATAGCCCTCGTCGTCGCCCGCGCCCGCAACGGCGTCATCGGCCGGGATGGCGATCTGCCCTGGCATCTCCGCTCGGATATGCAGCGGTTCAAGGCCATCACCCTGGGCAAGCCCTGCCTGATGGGCCGCAAGACCTGGGACAGCCTGCCGCTGCGGCCCCTGCCCGGCCGTCTCAATCTGGTGCTGACCCGCGACCTGTCCTACGAGGCCAGGGGCGCGGTGGTGTGCGAGAGCCTGGCCGAGGCCCTGTCCATCGCCAAGGAGACGGCGGTCGAGGACGGCGTCGACGAGGTCTGCGTGATCGGCGGAGCCCAGTTGTACGCCGCCGCAATGCCCCGCGCGCGGCGGCTGTATATCACCGAGGTCGAAGCCGAACCCGGGGGCGACGCCCTGTTCCCCGCCTTCGACGAAACCGCGTTCGAAGAAACCCTGGCCGAACGCCACCCGGCGAGCGACAAGGACGATCACGCCTTCACCTTCCGCGTCCTTGAGCGACGCTGAGCCCCGGAGCCCCCGATGATCGTCGTCACCACCAACGACCTGCCCGGCCATCGCATCACCCGCCAGCTTGGCCTGGTGCGCGGCGTCACCGTGCGCTCGCGCAATGTCGTCTCCGACGCCATCGGCGGGGTCCAGTCGATGATCGGCGGCCGCGTCGGCGCCTATGTGAAGCTGGCCGAGGCCGGTCGCCAGGAGGCCTATGTCGAGCTGGTCGCCCACGCCCAGTCGATCGGCGCCAACGCCATCCTGGCCATGCGTTACGACGCCACCGAGATCATGCCCGGCGTCACCGAGGTCCTAGCCTACGGCACCGCCGTGGTGGTCGAGCCGGCCTGATCCAGGCCCAGCGCCCGCGCCACCTCGGCCGCGATCGTTGCAAACACCTGGCCCGCCTCGCTGTCGGGGTCGCTCGCCATCAATGGCCGTCCGGCGTCGCCGCCCTCGCGCAGAGCGGCGTCCAGCGGCAGTTCGCCCAGCACCGGAACGCCCAGACGCTCGGCCTCGCGCCGCGCGCCGCCGCGACCGAACACCTCGCCCGACATATTCTCCACCAGGCCCAGCACCGGCGTGCCGACCCGGGCGAACAGGGCGTGGGCGCGGCGCGCGTCGGCCAGGGCGACCTCCTGCGGCGTCGAGACGATCACCGCTCCATCCAGTGGCGTCTTCTGGATCAGGGTCAGGGCCACGTCACCCGTGCCGGGCGGCATGTCGACCACCAGCACGTCCAGCGGCGCGGCCTCCGTCCCCCAACGGGTCTGGGTCAGCATCTGGGTCAGGGCCTGGCTGGCCATGGGCCCGCGCCATACCATGGCGTCCGACGCGCCAGTCAGCAGGCCGACTGACATCGCGGTGATCCCCCAGGCCTCTGCCGGGACCATGGTCCCGTCCTCATAGGCAGGCTTGCCGGCGATCCCCAGCATGGTCGGAGTCGACGGCCCATAGACATCGGCGTCCAGCAGGCCCGCGCGCCAGCCGGCATGGGCCAGGGCCACCGCCAGATTGGTCGCCACGGTCGACTTGCCGACCCCGCCCTTGCCGCTGGCCACGGCGATCACCCGGCGCACATGGGCGGGACGATCGGTCGGGACCGGGGCCTTGGCGCGGGTCTGGTCCTGGGCGGCGGGCGACAGGCCGGCAGTGCGGCGCGGACGGTCCGGCGCGGCTTCGGCGCTCAGCACCACCGACACCCGCGCCATGCCCGGCATGGCCTTCAGAGCGGCCTCGGCGGCGTCGCGCACGGGCGCATAGAGGGCCGCCTCGGCCGCCGGAACCTCCATGGCGAAGCCGGCGCGGTCCTCACCCACGACCAGTCCCTGGACCAGTCCGGCGCTTACCAGACCCCGCCCCGACTTGGGGTCAGGGATCCCGTCCAGCACGGCTTCGACGGCGGCGCGATCGATCACGCGAGGAAACTCCGGTTGCGAAAAGGCGTCGGGCGCCTTCTATCCCCGCCCATGGCCGAGAGCGACCCCCGCGCCGACAGCATTGAGTGGACCAGGCCGATCCTGCTGCTGGCGGGGCCGACGGCGTCGGGCAAGTCGCGCCTGGCGCTGGAGCTGGCGCGGCGCCGAGACGCGGTGATCCTGAACGCCGACAGCCAGCAGCTCTACGCCGACCTGCGCGTGCTGACCGCCCGGCCCAGCATCGAGGACGAGGTCCTGGCCGAGCACCGCCTCTACGGCGTCGCCGACGCCGCCGACGCCTGGTCGGTGGGGCGATGGCTCCGGGCCATCGAGGCCGAACTCGCGGCCCTTACCCGAGAAGGCCGCCCCGCCATCGTCGTCGGCGGCACGGGTCTGTATTTTCGTGCGCTGACCGAGGGGCTCGCCGACATTCCCGCGATCCCCGCATCGGACCGCGACGCCGCCTCGGCGCTGTTCGACGCCAAGGGCGAACCCGATTTTCGCGCGCGGCTGGCGACGCTGGACGCGGCCTCCGCCACCCGTATCGCCCCAGGCGACCGCCAGCGCCTGATCCGCGCCTATTCGGTGGCGACCACGACCGGACGGACGCTCGGCGACTGGCAGGCGGCTACCCGCCCCGCTATCGGTCCCGAGCTTCATGACGCCCATCTGCTCGAACCGGATCGCGTCGCGCTCTACGCGGCGTGCGATCGCCGGGCGGGTCAGATGCTGAACGAGGGCGCGATTGAGGAGGTGCGGCGCCTTCTCGATCGCGATCTGTCTCCTGATCTCCCGGCCATGAAGGCTGTCGGCGTGCGCGAGATCAGAGGCTTTCTCGGGGACCTGACAGACCGAGCCACCACACTGACCGCGCTGTCCCAAGCCACGCGGCGGTACGCCAAGCGCCAGCTCACCTGGTTCCGAAATCAAACCCCCAACTGGCTTCGCGTCCAAGCTCTTCAATAATGCCTGGCTTTCGCCTATATTCCACGCGTCCGGGTTCGCCCGGACTATGGCGATAAACGCGCCTGTAATAAGCGGACCGGACCCGGGTGCGATTCCCGGCGGCTCCACCAATCTCTTCCGCGTTATCGGCGGGACTGTGCGGGGCCGACCAGCATCGACGGACGTGTAAAGAGGATTGCTTTCGCTCGTGTTGGCCCAGCGCATCGGGCCTTTAAACTACCTGCGAACGATAACTTCGCTGAGGAATTCGCCGTCGCCGCGTAATGCGGTTCCGGTAATTCCGACCTAAGTCCCGGGGGTTCAGATCCTCGGGCGGGGCCTGTCCGGGAGCCTGCCAACAGAATCCCGGCGCTTTTCCTCACATGACGCCGGTTTGTTCGGTTCTCGAACCGAACGCGCCTTTACGCCCGGCCCACCGCCCCGCTATCAGTCGCGATCAGGCCGACGGGGATCCGATGACCGACGACACGCCGTCCAAGGACGAGATGGGCTACGAACGCCTTGCGCAGGAAGCCCTGCGCGGCGTTGTGCGCTCGGCCCTGTCGCGCATCGCCGAGGAGGGAATGCCCGGCGCCCACCATTTCTATGTGACGTTCAAGACTCGAGGCGTCGGCGTCACCTGTCCGCCGGATGTGGTGGCCAAATATCCCGATGAGATGACCATCGTTCTCCAGCATCAGTTCTGGGACCTCGACGTCGGCGTCGACGGTTTTTCCGTGATGCTCAAATTCGGCGGCGTGCCCAAGGTTCTGGCCGTGGCCTATTCGGCCGTCACCCGCTTCTACGACCCCTCCGTGGGCTTCCTGCTGCAGTTCGATCCGCCTGCCCTGGCCCCTGAACCGGAGCCCGAGACCGAACGGTCCGCGCAGCACACTACGCCGGAGCCGGTCTCGGACGGTCCCAAGGTGGTCTCGCTCGACCAGTTCCGAAAGAAATAGATTTCGGCTAACGTCGTTCGCGCTCTGGGGAGGGCTCGATGGACGACAAGCTTGCCGAATTCCTCATCGACGCCGGATTGGTGCTCGGCGTCTACCTGATCGCGGCCACCGCTCTGGTCTGGGCCTATGGTCATGCGGGACGTCTGTGGCTGCTGCGCCATGGCGTCATCAGCAACAATGCCGACGGCCACCGCGACGTCTGGCCGGGCGAGTTCGGCGAACTGGTCATCGTCACCCTGGCCATGATGTCAGCCTGGGTCGTGATCTTCTTCACCAACGACGTCACCCTGGTCGGCATGCTGGCCATGTGGCCGCTGGGCGCGCTGGCCTTCCTGGCGTTCGTGTCGTTCTGGGTTGTGCTGCACTGCCGCCTGGAGGTCGCCCGCGCCAAACTGTCAGGGCGACCGCCCATCTACTGCGGTCGGCTGGCCGGCACCTACCGCATCTACAACATCTACAGCATCTGTCTTTTCGGCATGGGCGCGATGATCGTGATGATGCTGATCGCCCAGTTTATGCATGACGGAGCGATCTTCGCGGCCGAATCTCGCCGCATCACCGAAAACTTCGAAACGGCCCGACTGATTGCATCAGCGGCTACTCCCGAAGCCTACGCCCAGGCCATCGCCACGGCCGAGCAGGGCTTCAGCGGCATCGCCCTGTCCGGCAAGGCGCTACAGAACCAGTTCAACCCGATGTTCGTGTTCGCCGGCACCCTGATCATGATCAACATCGCCATCAACATGACCAGCCTGAAGGCGATGTTCACCGGCGGCGCCGTCAGCATGACGGCGATCTTCACCTACGGCCCCCTGGTGATCATCGGGGCGGTGGGTCTGTGGGTCTATCTCAACCACTATGAGACGATGCTGACCGCTTCCCTGACCTCGCTCCAGGCCTTCACGCCGCCGGCGAGCCTGGCCGATTGGCAGATGTCCAATCGTCACGCCGAGATGGTCACCGAGTTGTCCAACGCCCGCAACATCTTCGGCTTCGCCACCACCGTGGCCGGCGAAGGCGGCGGCTTCGCCATCCTGGCCTGGGGCGTCCAGACCGCGCTGGAGAAAATCGGCGACACCGGTGACAAGGAGCCCGTTCACATGCCGTTGCGCAAGTTCAGGCCGCACGACGGACGGTATGCCTGGACGCTCAAGCGCGAGGAGCGGGCCCAGCGGCGTCGCACGCCCAAGGCGCAACGGCCGGTCACGGCCTGGCGTCGGCTGAAATTCAAATTGGCCAGGCTGCGCCGATCGCCGCAGGAGAATGAGCGTCTCGCGCGGCTCTTTCCCGACATCAGCAAACTCTGGTGAAGGCGCGGCGCCGCATCATCGCCGCTCTGGCGCTGTTTCTGATCCGCGGCGCCTATGCCTGCGCCTCGATCCAAGCCACGGGAGCGACCCCCTCGACCGCCACCGATCTCAGCATCGTTCGCCCCACGACAGCCCCCGCTTCCCCGACCGACACCCTGTCCATCGTCACATGGAATCTGGGCTATGCGGGGCTGGGCCGGAACGCGGACTTCTTCGCCGACGGCGGCAAGGCCTATCTGCCGCCTGGCCGCGCCGACACGAAAGCCAATCGCGACGCCATCGCCGCGTGGCTGGCGGCCTCGGACGCCGATGTGATCCTGACCCAGGAGAACGCCTCGGCCAGCGTGGTCAACTGGTGGGTCGATCTGAAGGGCGCCATCGCCTCACGCCTGCCCGACCATACCCAGGCCTTCTACGCCGACTTCCGGACGCGATGGCTGCCGCCGCCCCTGCGTATCCGCAATGGCCTGGCCACCTACTCACGCCTGGGCGTTACGGACGTTCAGCTATGGCCCCTGCCGAACGATGGCGATCCCTATGACGGTGCGCTGAGACGGCATTACGCCGCCGTCGCCGCCCGCATCGACGGCCCGGGCGGCGGCTGGACGGTCATCAATGTCCACCTGGCCGCGTTCGACGAGGGCGCGGCCCTGCGCAGGAGACAGATCTCGACCCTGCTCCAACACGCCCAGGCCGAGCGCGCGCTCGGGCGACGTGTCGTCATCGGAGGCGACTGGAATCTGCGTCTGGCCCAGACCGACAATCCGCACACGACCGAGGCCCGGTACCTGTTCTGGGTGCACGACTTTCCGGCCGATCTGCTTCCCGAAGGCTGGACGATCGCGGCCGATTCCACGGTGGCAACGGTTCGCACCAATGAACGCCCCTATCGACCCGCCGAGAACTACACCACCGTGATCGACGGCTTCCTTCTCGCGCCCGATGTCGAGGTCGTGCGTGTCGCCGGGACCGATCTGGCGTTCGAGCATAGCGACCACCAGCCCGTCCGTGTCGAGCTCCGCCCTCGCTGACACCTCTGTCATTTCCGAAAGATGGGGAAGCGCCGACGAATGCGTTGACAGGGCGCCATCCGAAGCGGAACATTTCATGAACCTGGAGGAGGCGTACATGCTGGAAGGCCGCTGCCATTGTGGAGCCATCGTCTATCGGATCACCGGCGAGGCGCGGCACGCGCTCTGTCACTGCCAGGACTGTCGGCGCGCGGCCGGCGCTCCGGCGGTGGCCTGGGCGTTGCTGGCCCAGGAGCAGATCGAGATCGAGGGTGAACCGCACGTCTATGCCTCATCGGAGCATGGGCGCCGGCACTTCTGCGGAAATTGCGGCGCCGGGCTGTTCTATACGAACGAGGCGATCTTCCCCGGCATGATCGACATCCAGTCGGCGACGCTGAACGACCCCGACGCCCTGCCCCTTCAGGCCCAGATCCAGACCGCCGATCGCATCGGCTGGATGACGCGGCTGGACGACTTGCCCAGTTTCGAGCGCTATCCGCCCGCGGGCTGACGCGGATAGGCGCGGATCACGATCCGCTCGCGCTCGCCTTCGTGCCGCTCGACCAGCAGCCGCGCCACCTGGGCGTCGTCGTGGAACAGATAGCCCTTGATGGCGTCCAGCAGCGCCTTGGCCAGATTGTCCAGATCCATCCACGGCGGATCGCCGACATGCTCCATGCGAATCTCGACCACATGGTCGCCCCATGACGGACGGGCGCCGCGCCACTCCTTGCGCATGAACTCATAGACCAGGGGCTTGTAGTATTTGGCCTGGGTGGTCAGGCCGTCGATGACGATCTCGACCGCCTTGCCATCCTCGCGCGCCCGCACCTTGCCGGTCCCGACCCAGCCGGTGGTCATTTCGGGTGCTCGCCTTGAAGCCTCATCCTCGCGTGCTACACGGCCGCACCTCTGTTCGCCACGCCTCATGAGTTCGCCATGACCGACGTCCGCACCGAATCCGACACCTTCGGCCCCATCGAAGTTCCGGCGGATCGCTATTGGGGCGCCCAGGCGCAGCGCAGCCTCGGCAATTTCAAGATCGGCTGGGAGAAGCAGCCCCTGCCAGTCGTCCGCGCCCTCGGCATCGTCAAGCGCGCGGCGGCCGAAACCAACATGTCGCTCGGCAAGCTGGACGCCGCCATCGGCGACGCCATCGTCCGCGCCGCCGACGAGGTGATCGAGGGCAAGCTGAACGACCACTTCCCGCTGGTGGTCTGGCAGACCGGCTCGGGCACCCAGTCGAACATGAACGCCAATGAGGTGATCTCGAACCGGGCCATCGAGATGCTGGGCGGCGAGATGGGGTCCAAGAAGCCGGTCCATCCCAATGACCACGTCAATATGAGCCAGTCGTCCAACGACACCTATCCGACGGCCATGCACGTCGCCTGCGCCGAGGAGGTCGTTCACCGTCTGCTGCCGGCGCTGCAGACCCTGCGCAACGCCCTGAACGACAAGGCGGAGGCGTGGAAAGACATCATCAAGATCGGCCGCACCCACACCCAGGACGCCACCCCCCTGACGCTCGGCCAGGAGTTCGGCGGCTACGTCCAGCAGGTCACCAAGGGCATCGAGCGGATCGAGAGCACCCTGCCCGACCTGATGCAGCTGGCCCAGGGCGGCACCGCCGTCGGCACCGGCCTGAACGCGCCGATTGGCTTTGCTGAGGGCGTGGCCGACAAGATCGCCCAGATCACCGGCCTGCCCTTCACCACCGCGCCGAACAAGTTCGAGGCCCTGGCCGCCCACGACGCCATGGTCATGAGCCACGGCGCGATCAACACGGTCGCCGCCTCGCTGTTCAAGATCGCCAATGACATCCGGTTTTTGGGCTCCGGCCCCCGTTCGGGTCTGGGCGAACTGGCCCTGCCGGAGAATGAGCCCGGCAGCTCCATCATGCCGGGCAAGGTCAATCCGACCCAGTGCGAAGCCCTGACCCAGGTCTGCGTCCAGGTGTTCGGCAACCACGCCGCCATAACCTTCGCCGGGTCACAGGGGCATTTTGAACTGAACGTCTTCAACCCGGTGATGGCCTACAACTTCCTGCAGTCCGTGCGGCTGATGGCCGACGCGGCGGTCAGCTTCACTGACAACTGCGTCGTCGGCATCGAGCCGCGCCGCGACAACATCGAGCGCGGCCTGAACAATTCGCTGATGCTGGTCACCGCCCTGAACGGCAAGCTGGGCTACGACGCCTGCGCCAAGATCGCCAAGACCGCCCACAAGAACGGCACCACCCTGCGCGAAGAAGCGGTCGGCGGCGGCTATCTGACCGACGCGGAGTTCGACGAGGCGGTGCGGCCCGAGAAGATGATCTCGCCGGGCTGAGAAGTCAGCTTGCCGCGATGATGCGAGCGGCCTCCCGGGCGTTGGCGATACGCGGTCCCATGCCCGCGTCATTGATCGTGGCCAGTCGCGGCTCCAGCTCCTTCAGGTGACCCTCGGCCGCGGCCAGGGCCGCCTCACGCTCGGCGCCTGACAGACGCACGGCCTTCTGCAACCAGGTTTCAGCCATGCACACGGTCAGCTCGGCCCATTCGCCCAGATTGCGATCGGCCGTGGAGATGGCCCTCGCCCGCTCGAACGTGGCCAGCGCCAGGTCGTAGTTCGACAGGTCCGGTTGCAGATCAGCGGCGATCCGGATGGCCTGGCCTTCGAAATAGAGGCTGCGCGTGTACAGCGCCGGGCTGGCCGCTGCATCGACGGCCTGGGTCGCGGTGCGGGCGTGCTCCACGGCCTTTTCAGCCGACGCTCGGCCCTCGGCATCCTCGGCCGCCGCCAACTGACCATAGGCGCTGGCCAGTTCGCCATGCAGGCGGATCCAGGCGTCGTTGAACTGATCGCGGTCGATGGCGGCGAGCGTCTGTTCCAGCACGGCGATGCCTTCGCGTCGCGCGGCCGCGTCATTGGTCAGGCTGGCCACAAGACCGAGGGCAAGCGCGCGATTGCTCTGAGCCTGTCGCCACAGCCGGGGCTCCGCCTCGCGATCGATACTGGCCGCTGCCTGGGCCATGGTGTCGGCGCCCAGTCGCGCCAGCGCCGCATCCCGTTTGACGGACGCCGTGCGGGCCAGGATGACGCCGTAGTTCAACACGATCGCCGCGGACGGCGCTTCCACGCGCGGCAGCAGGTCGCTGTATATGGCCAGGGCCTCGTCGCGCGCGCCCATGTCGCTGCCCACGGCCGCTTGGTCTGACAGCGCCGCGGCCAGCTGGAAGCGCCGAGCGTTCTGGCGCTCATCTCCGGATGGCGTCGCATCGGCCGCCGCACGCGCCACGGCTGCCGCTTCCGCCACGATGACCGGGTCGTTGCTGACGCCGCCCAGACGACGGAGGGCATGCGAGAGGTCGTCCTGCGTATCCAGCCAGTCGTCCAGCCGCTCCTCCCTCGACACGAGCGGGAGAGCCTCGTCTCGAAGAACCGCCACGGCGCGCGTCAGAATCGCCGCATCCCCCGCGTCCCCTCCGGCTTCGGTCAGGGAATCACCCTGTCCCTTCAAATAGCGCCAGCGCAGCTCTCGGTTCTCGGCAGGGATCAGGGCCGCCGCCTGGGCGTAAAGTTCCGCGGCGCCCAAGGCGTCGAACGAGGCCCGCCGCACGACCGCCCGCTGAGCCAGAACATTGGCCTCCTGCGTGGAGACCGCCTCCAGCTGCCCTTCCAGATTGGCGCGTGCGGACCCGAACTGGTCCGCCGCCGCCGCCAGCTTGGCTTCGGCGAGGTCGAGATCGCCTTCGTCGATCGCCGTCTGCGCGGCCTCCAGCAGCGGCGATACCGCTCGCGCCAACCGCATCGAATCCAGCTGAACCAATTGCTCCTCGAGCGCCCCGATCCGGGCCTTGGCTTCGGCCAGCTCCCCGGCGCGTTCGTCGATCAGGCGAATGATCTGGGCGGGATCGGTGGTGGTCAGCCGGGCGCCGAGCTTGCCGGCGATCGTCCTTACCGCGGCGGCCGAGGTGTTCCTCGCGCGCGAGATCCTCTGGATGTCGCCTTCCAGCGCCTGCAGTCGCGTCCGCTCCGCCGCCGACAGCGGGCGGTCCCGCATGGCCGGCAACTGCGCGGCCGCCGGCAGGGCGGTCAGAGCCACGACGAGAGCCAGCAACAGGCCGCCCCCGCGAACCGTCCACGACATCATCGGCTTGACCCCTGCCCCGTTGGCTCGGACCTTATCTCGCGCTGAGTCTCATGCCTAGCTTGAAAGCCGCCGTTATGTGGAAGCGTCTCCCGCCCTCATGGCACACAGCAACCCTGCGCCGTGTCGCGGCCGCAGGGCTGGTATTCACCTTGGCCGCCTGTTCCGGCCCCAGCGACGAGTCCTCCGCCGCCCCGCCGCAGCCCGCGCGTGAGAAAACGGATGCCGAGCGGCAGGCGCTACTGGCCTCCCTGCCCGCGCCCTACAGCGCCGGCGATCTGGAGAACGGGCGTCGCGTGTTCGCCCGCTGCCGGTCCTGCCACACGATTGTCGAAGGGGGCCCGAACATGACCGGACCCAATCTGTTCGGCGTCTTCGGCCGAACCGCCGGGACCCACCCCGGCTACACCTACTCGAACGCCGTGCGGCAGGCCGGATTCGGCTGGGACGCCGAGCGGCTGGATCAGTGGCTGACACGCCCGCGCGACTTCCTGCCCGGCAACAAGATGAGCTTCGCCGGCATTCCCATGCCGGACGAGCGCCGCGACCTGATCGCCTATCTCAAGGTCGAAACCGGCTATGCGCCGATGCCCGCCGAAACGCCCATCGCCGAAGCCGACGCCCCGGCGACTTGAGCTCTACTCGGCCGCCTGGGGAAGCGGATCGTTGGCGGTCTGCTCCTTGGCTTCCCACTCCTCGATCTTGCGGGCCGTGAATTCCGGCGACTTGGTGAACCGCGCCAGGGCGCCATAGATCACCGGCACGATGAAAAGGGTCAGCAGGGTGGCGAACAGCGCCCCGCCAAAGATCACCACGCCGATGGTCTGGCGGCTGGCCGCGCCCGCCCCCTGCCACAGCACCAGAGGCAGGGCGCCGAAGGCGGTGGCGATCGAGGTCATGATGATGGGCCGCAGGCGCAGCGCCGAGCTCTCAACGATGGCCTCCTTGATCGATCGGCCCTGATCGCGCAGCTGGTTTGCGAACTCCACGATCAGGATGCCGTTCTTGGCCGCCACCCCGATCAGGATGATCAGCCCGATCTGGGAATAGATGTTCAGGCTGGAGCCCGCCATCAACAGGCCGAACAGCCCGCCCGCCGCCGCCAGGGGCACGGTCAGCATGATCACCGCGGGAGTGATCCAGCTCTCGAACTGCGCCGCCAGCACCAGGAACACCAGCAGCAGGGCGAAACCGAACGCCGCCAGCACGGCGCCGCCGGCCTCGCGCTGGTCGCGGGCCGCCCCACCCCAACGCAGCGTGGCCACGCCCTGGGGCTGTTGCGCCGCCTGCTCGGTCAGGAAATCCACCGCCTCGGTGATGGTGTAGCCCGGGTTCAGGTCGGCCTGCAGGGTGATGGCGCGGGCCCGATCGAGGCGCCGGCGGTCCGGCGTGTCGCCCGTGGTCTGAGTGGTCGTGACCGACGACAGCGGCACCAGAGCGCCCGTACCGGTGCCGACGTAAAGGCGCTCCAGGTCCTGAACGCTGCGGCGGTCCTCAAGATCGGTCTGCAGGATGACGTCGTACTCCTGGCCGCCCTTGATGTAGGTGGTGGCGCGGCGCGACCCGAACATGGTCTCCAGCGTGCGCCCGATGTCCTGTGAAGACACGCCCGCGGCCGCCGCCTGCTGCGGGTCGACGTCGACCAGCAGGCGCGGTGAGTTCGGCTCATAGTTCAGGCGTGGCCGCGAAAAGCCGGGATTCTGCAGCGAGGCGTTCAGGATCGGCTGAAGCCACCGGAACATCGCCTCGTAATCCGAGCCGGTGACGATCATGTCGACCGAATTGCCGCCGCCCCCGCCGCGGAAGGCGCCGGGCGTCGAGGCGTTGACCTGTGCCGAGGTCTGATCGCGCAGGCGCTGGTTCAGCTCCTGGGCGATCTCGTCGGCGGAGCGCTCCCGCTCGCTCCAGTCGGCCAGGGTGATGATGGCGTTGCCGCTGCTGAACCCGCCGCCCCAGCCGGGCGCCGAGATCATGGTGCTGTCGGCCTCTCCGCTCTCGCGATATTCGGCCAGCAGGGGTTCGAGCCCCAGCATGATCTCGCGGGTGTAGTCATATCCTGCGCCTTCCGGCCCCTGCACCCGGACCATGACGCGGCCCCTGTCCTCCTGGGGCACCAGTTCGTTGGGCAGGGTCATGAACATCCCGACAGCGCCCAGCGCCACCACCAGGGTCAGCACCGCCACGCCGATCACCGCAACACGCGCGCCGACCATGGCGTTCAGGCTGTCCTGATAAGAATTCTTGAGCGCATCCATCGCCTTGTCGACACGGCGAGCCACCCAGCCCGAGCCTGACGCCGGCCTCAGGATCTTGGACGCCATCATCGGCGACAGGGTCAGGGCCAGGAAGGCCGAGAAGAAGATCGCCGCGGCGATGGCGGCCGCCAGCTCGACGAACAGCCGTCCGACATAGCCCGGCAGGAACATCAGCGGCGCGAACACCGAGATCAGCACGACGGTCGTCGCCACCACCGCGAAGAATACCTGGCGCGCCCCGCGTTCGGCGGCGACCAGTGGCGGCTCGCCCAAGTCAATGCGACGCTGGATGTTCTCGGTCACCACGATGGCGTCATCGACCACCAGGCCAATGGCGAGAACGAGCGCAAGCAAGGTGAGCAGGTTCAGCGAAAAGCCCATGGGGGCCAGCACGATGAAGGTCGCCAACAGACAGATCGGGGCCACGATCGAGGGGATCAGCGCCGCCCTGAGCGTGCCCAGGAAAATGAAGTTCACCAGCGCCACGAGAACCAGCGAGATGCCGATGGTGATCCACACCTCGTCGATGGCGTGGGAAGTGAACACAGAGTTGTCCGAGCCGACCTCAAGGGTCGTCCCCTCCGGCAGGGTCGGCTGGATCTCCTCCATTAGCTCGCGCACGCCGTCGGAGATCTCCAGGTCGTTGGCCTGGGCCTGACGGGTGATGGCCAGGCCGATCTGGTCCATGCCGTTGCCGCGGAAGGTCCGTCGATCTTCCTCCGGCGCCTCCTCAACCCGGGCGACATCGCCCAGACGCGTGACATAGCCGCCGGCGCCCCCGGTGGTCATCATGCCGCCGGAACCCATCGCCTGGTCGCCTGACGTCATGCCGCCGATGCCGGTCGACGACACGGGCAGGCTGGCGAAGTCCTGGGGCGTCGAATAGGCCCGCGCCACGCGAACCGTGTAGTTCTTGGGTCCGGAATCGAGGGCGCCGGCCGGCAACTCCACGTTCTGGCGGGTCAGGGCGCTCTCGACATCCGTCACGGTCAGACCGCGCGCCGCCATGGCCGCCGGATCCAGCCAGATGCGCATGGCGTAGGTCTGGTCGCCATAGATGTTCACAGCCGCCACGCCCGGCACGGTGGCCAGGCGGTCCAGCATGTAGCGGTCGGCGTAGTCGGTCAGCTCCAGCCGATCCATAACCGTCGAGCGCAGGAACAGGATGATGATCGGCGAGCTGTCGGAGTCAGACTTCGACACCTCGGGCGGGTCGGCCTGATCAGGCAGGTTCCCGACCACGCGGCTGACCCGGTCGCGGACGTCGTTGGCGGCGTCGTCGATGTTGCGGTCCAGCGAAAACTCGATGTTGACGCTGGATCGTCCGTCACGGCTGGACGAGGTGATCCGCTCGATGCCCTGGATGCCGGCGACCTGCTGCTCGACCGGCTCGGTGATGCGGCTCTCGATCACCTCGGCCGAGGCGCCGGCGTAGTTGGTGCTGACCGAAACCACCGGCGGATCGACGTCCGGCAGCTCGCGCACCGGCAAGAAGAAGAAGGACGCGAAGCCGATCACGCAGATGGCGATCGCGGCCACGGCCGCGAACACCGGACGCCGGACAGCGAGATCGGAAATCATCATGACGCGGCGGCCTTCTGGGGCGCCGCGGTCTGCGCCGTGCGCGTCTGACCGGCGGCGGGCGGCTGGCCTACGGTCACGGCCGCGCCGGGCTGGATCCGGTTCAGACCCGCCGCGACCACCTGGTCACCGGCGTCGAGACCAGAACTGATCTCGACGAAGCCGTCGGACACCGCGCCGGCCTGGACTTCCATGCGCTGCGCCGTCGCGGCCTCGCCGTTACGGGCGATCTGATAGACGAAGGCGCCGTCGCCCTCATACTGGACGGCGGCCTCGGGCACGGCGACGGCCTGGCGACGGCCTTGCTCGACCTGCACACGCATCATCATTCCGGGCCGGATGCGCATTCCGGGATTGGCGAACTCCGCCCGCGCCGTCAGGGCCCGGGTCTGTGGGTCGATGCGCGTGTCGATGAGGGCGATGCGGCCTGTGAACGTCTGACCCGGATAGGCGTCGGCTGTGGCCGTGATCGGCACGCCGGGGCTCAGCAGCGACACAAACCGCTCCGGCACCGGAAAGTCGACGCGGATCACCGAAATGTCGTCCAGCGTGGCGATGGTCGTGCCCGGATTGATCAGCGTGCCGGCCGTCACGTCGCTGAGGCCCAGGACACCGGCGAAGGGCGCGCGGATCATCCGGTCGCCACGGCGCGCCTCGGCCGCGTTCAGTTGCGCGCGGGCGGTGTCCAGCTCCGTTTCGGCCAGTTCGGCGGTGACGCGCGGCGCGATGCCCCGCTCGGCCAGCTCGGCATAGCGTTCATAGTTGCGCTGGGCCTGGGCCACCGCCGCCCGGGCCTGGATGATGTCGGCGTCTTCCTCGTCGGCCTGAAGCTCGACCAGCGCCGCGCCCGCGCCGACCGTCTGGCCGTCGGCGAACATCACCCGCGTGATCAGTTCGGTGGTCGCCGAGGTGATGTCGACGGAACGGCGTCCCCGCGCCACGCCCAGCACCGAGATCGGGTCGCTGAACGCGCGTTCGGACGCCGTGGTCACCGACACCAGCTGAGCTCGGCCGCCGGGCCCGCCCGGTCCGCCGCCGCCACTCTCTCCGTCGCCGGCGAACGCCATTCTCAACACCACGGCGAGCACCATCAGGGCGAGCACGCCGGCTGCGGCGACGAGGAAAAAGTGGCGTTTCAGCAAGGGAGGACTCGACAGAGGAATGGGCGCGCACCGCTATGCGCCGAGCACGGCCCGACGCAAATAAAGTCTATGTAACGTAGACCGTTCCGGTTTCCGTCGCCCTGCGACAATCAGAAACGGCGCCACACCGCGATCAGGGGTCCAGAGGCCGCCGGCGTCTCGCGGCCCGCCACGGTTTCGCGCCATCCGGCCTGCACGCTCCAGTCGCCAAAGCGCCTGACAACCGAGGTTTCCAGGTTTAGCCAGCGCGGGCCGCCATCATCCGCCTGGCCCGCAAAGGCCTGGCCCAAGATCATCCAATCCTCGCCGAAATGTCCGCCCAGGGTCGCGTCCAGCCGCACCTCATCGGGCAGGCCTGCGCGCATCCGCCGCGCCAGCTGCACATCCGCAAAGGATCTTTGCGGCCGCCAGCCTCCGCCGTCCGATTCGCCGAACGAGCGCCCCACGCCAACCCGGACCTCGACATCCTCGTCGCCCTGCCCCGGTGCCGCATAGCCGGCGTTGCGCCCCTCGCCGCCGTCCGCGTAGCCGACGTAGCCGCTGACCGCCCAGCGATCGTCACGCCAGGCCTGCCACCACACCCCGACCTCGATCGGCCCGCGCCCCTCATAGTCGACGAAGGCGTCGTCGCCCCACTGCCAGTCGCCCTTGATCTGCAGGGTCAGCCGGTCGGTCACGCCGTATTCCGCAAACACGCCGACCGAACTGTCGCGACGGTCCGCCGGCAGATCGCGCCGCACGCCGTCTGGATCAAAGCCCTGATCGGCGGTCATGTGCTCGGCCTTGAGAATGACCTGGGCCTCGCCGTCACCGATGGCCCACGGGCCGGCCGTCGCCGGCGTCGCCAGAAGCGCGCCCGCCATCATCGGCCCTATCCGCGCCCAACCCCCCAACGGCGCAATCCTAGGCGTCGTAGCCGGGCGACCGCCGATCCAGCTGTCTCAGCGCGCCCGGCCAGGCGAGGGACGACACGAAGCCGATCCCCTTGCCCTGCTCGCGGGTCTCTTCCTGCGCCGCGTCGGGCGCCATCAGCACGTGGTCCCGACCGACCGAAAGCGCGGCGATCTGCTGGGCACAGGCGCGCTCCAGGAAGAACATCGCGACCCAGGCCGCCGCGGCCGTCTCCCCCACCGCCAGCGTGCCGTGGTTCCTGAGCAGCATCAGCGGCTTGTCGCCCAGGTCCGCCACCAGCCGTTCGCGCTCGTCGTGGTTCAGCGCCAGCCCCTCATAGCCGTGATAGGCCACCTGATGCTGCAGCAGGCAGGCGTTCTGGCCGATCGGCAGCAACCCCTCCTGCTGCGCCGCCACGCCCACACCGGCCACGGTGTGCAGATGGATGACGAACTTCGCATCCTCGCGCGCCGCATGGATCGCCGAATGGATGGTGAAGCCCGCCGGATTGATGAAGCTCGACGTCTCCTGGACGATGTTCCCCTCCAGATCGACCTTGACCAGGGCCGAGGCCGTCATCTCCTCGAAGTACCAGCCGTAGGGATTGATCAGAAAGTGATGCTCCGGCCCCGGCACCCGGGCCGAGATGTGGGTGAAGATCATGTCATCCCACCCCTGCAGCGCGACCAGCCGGTACAGCGCAGCCAACTCGACCCGCGTCTTCCACTCAGCCTCGGACACCCGATTCTTGAGGGACACCGTCGATCCATCGGCCATGATCGCCTCCCGTGCAGCTTGCAGACTTCCCTGACCTTCTCCCCGCCGCGTCAGAGGGTCAAGCGCGCGTCGCATTGGCCGAACATGGTTAACCGGCGATTCACTTCCCTCTGGCCTCATCCTTCTCAGCGTCGCGACTCGACGCGCCCGCGTCAGGAAAGCTCCGCGTGAACGCCCCGGTCCATCTCGCCGCGCCGCCCTCGCCGACCGAGCTCGTGGCCCTGGCCCGCAGCCGCGCCCTGCCGGACCGCCAGCGCCTGCTGCTCGGCGTCGCCGCCCTGTGCGACGCCGCGCCGCCGACGCCCGGCGATCCCGGCCACGCGGTCCTGGGCGAAATCTTCCTGCTGCTGGCCGGCCAGGCCGAGCGCGACATCCGCCGCACCCTGTCCGAATGTCTGGCCGAAGCCGCCTGGGCGCCGCCGGCCCTCATCAACATGCTGGCGCTGGACGAGATCGAGATCGCCCGGCCGATCATCGCGCGCAGTCCGGTGCTCGACGCCCCGGCCCTTCTGCGTGTGCTGATCGAGACCACGCTGGATCACCAGATCGAGGTCGCCCGCCGGCCGGATCTGCCCAATGACGTCTGCGAAGCGGTCGTCGATCTGGGCCAGATGGCGGTCCTCAGCGCCCTGGCCTCGAACCCAACGGCGCGCATCGGCGACAACGCCCTCCACCGGCTGATCGAGGCGTCGGAGAAGATCGCCGCCCTGCGGTCTCCGCTCGCCCGCCATCCCCGTCTGAACGCCGCCATGGCCGAGCGCCTCTACGCCTATGTCGGCGACGCCCTGCGCCAGAGCATCGGCGAGCGTTTCAGGGTCGACGACCCGGACCTGGCCTCGGCTGTCGCCCACGCCGCGCGCCAGGCGACGCCGGCTCCGCCCGAAGCCCACGCCGCCCCCCCGATCACCGACGCCGAGCGTCAGGAGATGGACCGCCGCCTCGTCGCCAAGCTCAAGGCCTCCAATCAACTGCGCCCCGGCTATCTGATCCGCGCGATCCGCGAGGGCCGGCTCAGTCTGTTTCAACATGCCCTGGCCGAATTGGGCGGCTTCAGCGCCGAACAGGTGCGCCGGGCGATGCACTCAGAATCCGCTAATCCGCTGCTCCTGGCCTGCGCCTCCGTGGGCATCGACCGGGCGGTGTTTCCGGCCCTGCTTCAGGAAATCCGCCGTCTCAACAACGGTCTGCCCAAGGGCGATCTGCCGGCGTCCGTCCTGACCCGAGGCCTCGGCGCCGCCGCGCCTTCCGCGGCCGCCTGACGCTCCTTGCGGTTTGACAGCGGCCGCCCCGTGGGCTTGCTGTCACGCGTGACCCAGCGCCTCGCCTTTCTCGCCAGTGATCGTCCCGAGGCCCAGACCGCACGCGAGCGGCTGGTCCAGCGCTACGGCGAGCACCCGCTGGATCAGGCCGAGGTCGTGGTGGCCCTGGGCGGCGACGGCTTCATGCTGGAAACCTTGCACGCCAATCTTGACGCCATGGTCCCGGTGTTCGGCATGAACCGGGGCTCGGTCGGCTTTCTCATGAACGACTTCGGCGAGGATGACCTGCCGGCTCGGGTGGCCGCCGCCGACGAGGCCGTGATCCACCCCCTGCAGATGGACGCCGTCACCGTCGCCGGAGACCGCACTGGCGGGCTCGCCTTCAACGAGGTCTCCCTGCTGCGCCAGACGCGCCAGTCGGCCAAACTGCGTGTCAGCGTGGACGGCCGCGTCCGCATGGACGAGCTGATCTGCGACGGCGCCCTGGTCGCCACCCCGGCGGGCTCCACCGCCTACAACCTGTCGGCCCACGGCCCGATCATACCGCTGGACGCCCGGATGCTGGCTCTGACCCCGATCAGCGCCTTTCGGCCCCGTCGCTGGCGCGGGGCCCTACTCAGCCACGGCGCCGAGGTCGCCTTCGATGTGCTGGAAGCCGACAAGCGGCCGGTCAGCGCCACCGCCGACTCGACCGAGGTCCGTCGCGTCGCCCGCGTCGAGGTTCGCGAGCGCCGCGACATCGCCCTGACCATGCTGTTCGACGCCAACCGCACCTACCACGAGCGCGTCCTGACCGAGCAGTTCGCGGGCTAGGCGCCGGTGGGCCGGGACCACGGCCGATCGCCCCGATCATCCGCCGCCCAGACCGCGCGCCAATCATCTCCGTCACGCCAAAGCTCGATCGATCCGCCCCGCGCGTAATCGACGCCGTCCAGCACCAGACGCCCGTCGCAGGCGGCGGGCAGTTCGACCACCTGCCCTCTGACCGACACCACCTCGGCCGTGGCGCACAGGCCCGACAGCTGCTCCGCGTCTGGAGCCCGCCGCCCCCACCAGATGGCGAGCGGCCCCGTCTCGGTCGGCGCGCAGGAAAACCGGCCGCAGTCGAGCTCGCCCTCCGGCGGCGCCTGCAGCTGCTGCCCGCGTCGCCGCGACCACAGGTCCAGCGCGAACTCGCGCACCGTGGGGCGCACCGCCGTGGCCTGGCCGGCCTGCGTCCACGCGCCATTGGTCCCGCCGTCGCCGATCCAGATGTCGGGCGTCGGCTCGCGCGGCCACCACAGCACCGCCGTCGCCATCGGCAGGGCCAGCCAGCGCAGCCGCCCCCGCCACAGACAGATCGTCAGTAGGCCCAGAAAGGCGATCGGCAGCGCCACCGCCGGCGCCGAGGGGATATTGCGCACCGCGCCGGGCAGGCTGGAGGTCCAGGTCCCGATGGCCAGCATCAGATCGACGCACCGACCGGCCAGATCCAGGAACGGCCCGCCCAGGCCGAACGGCGTCAGCGCCGCCCCCAGCGCCAGGGCCGGCATCATCACGAAACTGGAGATCGGCGACACCGCCACATTGGCGATCAGCCCATAGACGGCCGTCCGATTGAAATGCTGCATGGCGAAGGGACCGGTCGCCAGTCCGGCCACCAGGCTGGCCGCTCCGGCCGCCAGCAACCAGCCCCAGATTTTCTGGATGGCGGCCAGCGCGAACGGTAGCTTCATGGGCTTCATCTGACGCGGCCAGGCCTCGGCCAGGGCCACTAGGGCGGCGGTGGCGGCGAACGACATCTGGAACCCCGGCTGGACGATGGACTCCGGCCTCAGCGTCAGCACGATCAGGGCCGCGACGGCCAGGGCGTTCATGCTGATCGCCCGCCGGTCCAGCAGGATGGCGATGAAGGCCACCGACGCCGTGATCGCGGCCCGCTCCGCCGGGGGCGGCCCGCCCGAGATCAACAGATAGCCGCCCACCGCCGCCAGCCCCGCCCAGGCCGCCACCTTCTTCGACGACACTCGCAACGCCAGCCACGGCCAGCCGGCCACCAGCAGCCGCGTCGCGAAGAAGACGAAGCCGCCGACGATCGCCATGTGCAGGCCCGAGATCGAGATGATGTGATACAGCCCTGAGTCCCGCATCACCTGGTTTTGCTCTTCGCTGATCCAGGTCTCGTGCCCCGTGGTCATGGCGGCGGTGATGCCGCCGCTCTCCGGGCCCAGTCTCTCGACAATCCGGGACGCGAGGTCATAGCGCATGGCGTTCAGCGCCATGCGCCAGCGCAGTTCGCGCGGCGGCTCCGGCAGAGTGGCCTCACGCGTCGGCCCTAGTCCGAACGCCGTCCCGCCCAGCCCTAGAAAGAAGGCGTTTCGACCGAAGTCATAGCCACCCGGCGCGGCCGGCGGCGGCGGCGGGTTCAGAATGGCGAACAGGCGGACGGCCGACCCCGGCGCGGGCGGCTCGCCCCGCACCGTGGCCCGCAGGCGGATCGGCGTCTGCTCGGGCTCCAGCCCGCGGATACGGACCGGCGCCAGTACCACCCGCGCGCCATTGGCTCCGGCGGAATCGACGTCCACGACCCAGCCCTCGACCATCGTCGGCTCGATCAGGGCCGGAGCGATCGGTTCGGCGACCCGGATCGTTCGATGCTTGGCCGCCGCCAGCCCCAGGGCGAAACAGGCCAGGATCATCAGCGGCACGGTCACCCCTCGCCCGAACCCCAGCCGCCGCGTCGTGATCCAGACCCCCACCGCGACCGCCGCCATCAGCGCCAGCGGCCACAACGGCGGCTCCTCCAGCAGGGCGAAATACAGCGCCGCCCCGCCGCCATAGGCGACCGGCGCCCACAGCCGCCAGCGGTCGTGCTGGGCTAGGACCTGGTCCCGGAGCCAGGCCTTGACGCGTCCGGCTATGGGCTCGCGCGGCGCAGCGGCTATAAGGACGCCCGAATTCGAGGCCCCCATGTCTGCTGTTTCCGCTCCCGTCGTCACCCGCTTCGCCCCATCCCCGACCGGCTATCTGCACATAGGGGGTGCAAGAACGGCGCTTTTCAACTTCTTGTTCGCGCGCCGTCACGGCGGCCGCTTCCTGATCCGGGTCGAGGACACCGACCGGGAACGCTCCACCCAGGCCGCCGTCGACGCCATCTTCGAGGGTCTGGACTGGCTGGGCCTCGCCACTGACGAGCCTCCGGTGTTTCAGTTCGCCCGCGCCGATCGCCACCGCGAGGTGGTGGACGACCTGCTCGCCCGGGGCGCGGCCTATCGCGACTACACCTCCGCCGAGGACACCGGCCGTCTGCGCGACGAGGCCAAGGCCCAGCGCCGCGCCTTTGTCTCCCCCTGGCGCGACCGCGATCCGGCCGAAGGCGATCCCGCCCAGCCTCACGTCGTCCGCTTCCGCCGCCCGGCCGAGGGCGAGGTCGTGGTCGATGACGCGGTTCAGGGCCGGGTCACCTGGAACGTGGCCGATCTCGACGACCTGGTGCTGCTCCGCACCGCCAAGGAGTCTGAGGGCGGCGCCCCGACCTACAATCTCGCCGTGGTCGCCGACGACCACGACATGGGCGTGACCCACGTCATCCGCGGCGACGACCACCTCAACAACGCCGCGCGTCAATCATTGATTTATGATGCGCTCGACTGGCCTCGCCCGACCTTCGCCCACGTGCCCCTGATCCACGGCCCCGACGGCGCCAAGCTGTCCAAAAGGCATGGAGCCCAGGCTGTCCACGAATACGCAGACCTCGGCTATCTGCCCGAGGCCATGCGCAACTACCTCGCCCGGCTGGGCTGGAGCCACGGCGACGCCGAGCTGTTCGACGACGCCCAGGCCATCCAGTGGTTCGATCTCGAGGGCCTGGGCAAGGCCGCCTCGCGCCTGGACTTTGACAAACTTGCCCACGTCAACGCCCACTGGCTGCGGCTGGCCGACGACGGCCGCCTGGCGGACCTGATCTCGGACACGCCCCCGACAGGCAGCGAGCGCGAGGCGCTGATGCGGGTCATCGGCCTGATCAAGGACCGGGCGAAGACGCTGGTCGAGCTCAAGGCCCAGGCCGCCTTCGCCCTAGCCCCCCGCCCGCTCACCCTCGACGACAAGGCGCGGGCCCAAATTACGGGCGAGGCCGGCGAACGCATCGCCCGTCTTCGCGACCGCCTGGCCGCTTTCGAAACCTGGACCGTCGAGGCGCTGGAGGCCGATCTCAAGGCCTTCGCCGAGGCCGAGGGCGTGGGCTTTGGCAAGATCGGCCCGCCGGTCCGTGCGGCCCTGACCGGGGGCCTGCCCTCCCCGGATATCGCGCGCATCCTGGTGTCACTCGGTCGTGAACAAAGCCTCGGGCGCTTGGATGATGCGCTGCAACACACTAAGTGAACGCCGACAACACGGCGGAACCGCGCGAGGGGCGCGGGTGTCGCCCACAGCCTAAAAGGGGGCCCGCGTATGGCCGATGACGTGAAGACCGCTGGCGCCGCCAGCCTGACCTACGGCGACAAGAGCGTCGATCTGCCCGTGCTCAAGGGCTCCACCGGCCCGGACGTGCTGGACATCCGCAAGCTCTACGCCGGCACGGGCGCCTTCACCTATGATCCGGGCTTCACCTCGACGGCGTCGTGCGAAAGCGCCCTGACCTATATCGATGGCGACGAGGGTGTGCTGCTGCACCGCGGCTATCCGATCGACCAGCTGGCGTCGAAATCCAACTTCGTCGAGGTCTGCCACCTTCTTCTGCGCGGCGAGCTCCCGACCGCCGCCCAGTACGAGCAGTTCGAGCGCGACGTCACGATGCACACCATGCTGCATTCGCAGTTCGATCGCTTCTTCGAGGGTTTCCGCCGCGACGCCCACCCGATGGCGATCATGGTCGGCACGGTCGGCGCCCTGTCGGCCTTCTATCACGACAGCCTGGACATCCATGATCCGGTCCAGCGCAACATCTCGGCCATCCGCCTGATCGCCAAGATGCCGACCATCGCGGCCCGAGCCTACAAATACCACATCGGCCAGCCGTTCGTGTCGCCGAGGAACGACCTCAGCTACTCCGAGAACTTCCTGCGCATGTGCTTCGCCGTCCCGGCCGAGGAGTATGAAGTGAACCCCGTCCTGGCCAAGGCCATGGACCGCATCTTCATCCTGCACGCCGACCACGAGCAGAACGCCTCGACCTCGACCGTCCGCCTGGCCGGTTCGTCGGGCGCCAATCCGTTCGCCTGTATCGCCGCCGGCATCGCCTGCCTGTGGGGCCCGTCGCACGGCGGCGCCAACGAGGAGGCGCTGAACATGCTCAAGGAGATCGGCACGCCCGACAAGATCCCCGAGTTCATCCAGGGCGTGAAGGACAAGAAATACAAGCTGATGGGCTTCGGCCACCGGGTCTACAAGAACTACGATCCGCGCGCCAAGGTGATGCAGGAGAGCGCCCACGAGGTGCTCAAGGCCGTCGGCGACCCCAACGATCCGCTGCTGCAGGTGGCGATGGAACTGGAGAAGGTCGCGCTGAACGACGAGTATTTCATCGAGCGCAAGCTGTTCCCCAACGTCGACTTCTATTCGGGCATCACCCTGTCGGCCATGGGCTTCCCGACCACCATGTTCACCGTGCTGTTCTCCCTGGCCCGCACGGTCGGCTGGATCGCCCAGTGGCAGGAGATGATGGAGGATCCGTCGCAGAAGATCGGCCGCCCCCGCCAGCTCTACACCGGCCCCACCGAACGCGACTACGTCCCGATCAGCCAGCGCGGCTGAGCGATACCATCCATCTGAACTTGCCGACGCCGGGGCCCGACGGGCCCCGGCGTTTTGATGTCTGAGCATGACCAAATGCGGCCAATCGGCGGCTTATCGTCCGGCGATCCCCATGCTACCCCACCGCGACGCTATAAAATCTGGGGAGTGAATACCGTTGTCGATCGTGTCTCGCCTGTCCGTCCGTAAGCTGCTCGGCTGTTCCGCCGCCGCCGGTGTCCTGATGCTCGCCTCGGGCGCCGCCGCCCAGCAGGCGCCGATCGTCCAGCCGGGCGCGCCGGGCCAGCAGTCGCGGGCCCTGAACGCCGACGAGGCCGCGCGCATCGCCGACAACCGCTACTCGGCCGACGACGTGAAGTTCATGCAGGACATGATCCTGCACCACGCCCAGGCCGTCGAGATGGCCAATCTGGTCGCCGATCGCACCAACACCCAGGAAATCATCGACATCGCCGGTCGCATCAACGCGTCCCAGGCCGACGAGATCGAGTTCATGCGAGGCTGGCTGACCGAGCGCGGCGAGACGGCGCCCGATCCGGCCGCCGGTCACGCCATGCCGGCCGGCATGGATCACTCGGCCCATGCCGGGATGGATCATTCGGCCCACGGCGCCGCCCAGGGGCACATGATGGCCGGCATGGCCACGCCTGAGCAGATGGCGGCCCTGGCCGCGGCCAGCGGCGCCGAGTTCGACCGCATGTTCCTGGAGCTGATGATCGCCCACCACGAGGGCGCTCTGGAGATGGTCTCCGACCTGTTCAGCCGTCCGGGCTCGGCCTACGACCCCGTGCTGTTCCGTTTCGCCAATGACGTGACCAACGAGCAGCAGGCCGAGATCGGCCGCATGACCGGACTGCTGCGCGAACGCGCCGGCGATCCGCGCACCACCCTCGTCGGCGGCTTCCGCGACGCCGAACAGGCCATCAGCAACATGACCCTCGTCGCCAGCCTGCCCAAGCCGACGGGCTTCTTCGACCCCAACAATCCCGAGGGCAATCCGCCCCGGATCCCGTCCGAGGACGCCGATGGCGACGAGGAAGACGGTGACGCCGCCCAGTTCGGCCGCCGCTCGCCCTTCCTCAGCTTCGCCAACACCGACATGGCCTTCTCCGGCGACATCCTCGCCACCGGCAACTATCACGGCATCAACCTCTACCGCATCGGCGAGGGCCCAGAGCCCCAGCTGATCACCTCGCTCGTCTGCCCGGGCGGTCAGGGCGACGTCTCCATCGTCGGCGACCTGATGCTGATGTCGGTCGAATCGACCTCCTCGCGCGTCGACTGCGGCCGTCAGGGCGTGCCGGACGGCCCCTCGCCCGAGCGTTTCCGCGGCGTGCGCATCTTCGACATCTCCGACATCAGCCGCCCGGTCCAGGTCGGCCAGGTCCAGACCTGCCGCGGCTCGCACACCCACTCCGTGGTGGCCCAGGACGACCAGCGGCTGATCGTCTACAACTCCGGCATCTCCAGCGTCCGTGACGAGGAAGAGCTGGCCGGCTGCGTCACCGGGGCGCCCGGCGATCCGCGAACCGCCCTGTTCAGCGTCGATGTGATCGAAATCCCCCTGGCCGATCCGTCCCAGGCCCGGATCATCGACAGCCCGACGGTCTTCGCCAATCAGGAGACGGGCGAGATCGCCGGTCTGTGGCAGGGCGGCGACCATGGCGAGGGCACCCAGTCGACCAACCGCACCGACCACTGCCACGACATCACCCTGTTCCCGTCCAAGAACATCGCCGGCGGCGCCTGCTCGGGCAACGGCATCCTGTTCGACATCTCCAACCCCCGCGCGCCGTCGCGCATCGACGCCGTTGTCGACGAGGGCTTCGCCTACTGGCACTCGGCCACCTTCAACAACGACGGCACCAAGGTCGTCTTCACCGACGAATGGGGCGGCGGCGCCCGTCCGCGCTGCCGGGTCCAGGATCCCAAGACCTGGGGCGCCAACGCCATCTACGACATCGTCGACGGCGAAATGGTCTTCCGCAGCTACTACAAGCTGCCGGCGGCCCAGGGCGACAACGAGAACTGCGTCGCCCACAACGGCTCGCTGATCCCAGTCCCCGGCCGCGACCTGTTCGTCCAGGCCTGGTACCAGGGCGGCCTGTCGATCAGCGACTTCACCGACTCGGCCAATCCTCGTGAGATCGCCTATTTCGATCGCGGCGCGGTCAATGACGAGCGCTTCGTCATGGGCGGCTACTGGTCGGTCTACTGGTACAACGGCCGCATCTACGGCACCGAGATCGCCCGCGGCCTGGACGTGCTGGAGCTGACCCCCAGCGAGCATCTGACCGCCAATGAGATCGCCGCCGCCCAGCTGGCCGACGAGGGGGGCACGGTGAACCCGCAGCAGCAGTTCCCGGTCACCTGGCCCGCCCACCCCGTCGTGGCCAAGGCCTATCTGGACCAGCTGGCCCGCGACAACGCCATGCCCGAGGCCATGCGGATGCAGATCACCCAGGTGATGGATCAGGCCCAGCCCCTGATCGAGGCCGGCTCGACCGACGCCTCCGTAGCCGGCCAGGTCCGCGCCCTCGCCGACCAGGTTCAGGCCTCCGAAGGTCTCGACCCCACGGCCAAGCGCATGACCGGCCTGAAGGCGACGCTGGAAGGCATCGCCGAGCGTCTGGGCTGATCACGACAGGCCGGCGGGGCGCGCGCGTCCCGCCGGTCATCGGTTCTTAAAGACTCATTGGCCACAATTGAGCACTCGAAGTTCCGGGGGTGCCATCGTGTCCAATTCTTCCGCCAAGGTGATCCAGCCGCCCAACGGCCTGCGTCTCAAAGTGGGCGGCGGGTTCGGCGGCATCGACGCCGCGGCTATCGCCAAGGCCGAGGAAGCCCTCAGGGCCATGTCCGACCAGTTCGGCCAGTGGCTGCAGGACGAGATCGACAAGATGGACGCCGCCTGGGCCGCCATCCAGGCCCAGGGCCTGACCGCCGAGACCGCCGAAGGCCTCTATTTCCGCGCCCACGACCTCAAAGGCCTGGGCGGCACCTACCAGTATCCGCTGGTCACGCGCCTGGCCGCCTCCCTGTGTCGCCTAATGGACGAGCCGGAAAAGCGTCTGACGGCGCCCAAGTCCCTGCTGGAAGCCCACATCAACGCCATCCGCGCCGTGGTCCGCGACAAGATCCAGACCGAGGATCACCCGGTTGGCCGGGCCCTGGCCGAGGAACTGGAAACCCAGGTCCGGGTCTACGCCGCGCGCTGAACGCTCACGCCGCGTAAGCCATCTTTTCATCACCGTGACCCCGCTCTAGGGTGCGCCGCCTCTAGAGGGCTTTAAGACCCTCGCCCACGGGGACGGCCAGGTGAGTTCCAGCGTTCAGTTTCAGCCTGAAACCCTGATCGAGAGCCTGATCACGGCTCGGGACCGCTATGGCGACAAGGAGATCCTGGAGGACCAGGATCGCAAGCCCCTCACCTATACCGGCCTGATCCGGGCCCTGTTCGTTCTGGGCCGCAAGCTCGCCGCCCTGACCGAGGAAAAGGAGCGGGTCGGCATCCTGCTGCCGTCCTCGGCCGGCGTCGTCGTCACCTTCTTCGGCCTGCACGCCTTCGGTCGCACCCCGGTGATGCTCAACTTCACCGCCGGCGAGCGCAATGTGAAAGCCGCCTGCGAGGCCGCCGGCGTCACGCGGGTGCTCACCGCCCGCCGCTTCATCCAGCAGGCCAAGCTGGAGGATCTGGTCGCCGCCATGGAGAGCCAGGTCGAGATGGTCTGGCTGGACGACATCCGCGCCACCATCGGTCTCGGCGACAAGCTGTTCGGCCTGCTGGCCGGCTTGATGCCCCGCCGCTTCGCCGCCCCCGCCGAGCCCAGCGATCCCGGCGTCATCCTGTTCACGTCCGGCAGTTTCGGCGCCCCCAAGGGCGTCATGCTGACCCAGGCCAATCTGGTCGCCAACGCCCGCCAGGTCGCCGCCCACATCGCGCTGGACAAGGACTGGGTGTTCTTCAACCCCCTGCCGACCTTCCATTGCTTCGGCCTGACCGGCGGCGTCATCCTGCCGTTGCTGGAGGGGCTGAAGGCCTTCGAATACCCCTCGCCGCTGCACGCCAAGCAGATCATGGCCCTGCTGCCCGAGGTGAAGGCCTCGGTGCTGATGACCACCGACACCTTCCTGAACCAGTACGCCCGTGTGGCCGGTCCTGACGATTTCGCCAGCCTGGCCTTCGTGGTCGCCGGCGCGGAGAAGGTGAAGGACGAGACCCGCCACCTGTTCAACACCCGCTTCGGCGGCGTCACGCTGCTGGAGGGCTACGGCGTGACCGAGGCCTCCCCTGTCGCCGCCGTCAACCACCCCGACCGCAATCGCCCGGGCTCGGTCGGCCAGCTGCTGCCCGGCGTGGAGGGACGAATCGAACCGGTCGAGGGCATCGACCGCGGCGGCCGCCTGTTCGTGCGCGGCCCCAATATCATGGCCGGCTATCTGTCCGCCGACGACCCCGGCCAGATCGAACCGCTGGTCGGCGGCTGGCACGACACCGGGGACATCGTCGAGCTGGACGATGAGCGCTACGTCGAGATTCTCGGCCGCGCCAAGCGCTTCGCCAAGATCGGCGGCGAGATGGTCAGCCTGGCCGCCGTCGAGGGCCTGGCCAGCGCCGTGTGGCCCGAGAACCGCCACGCCGTGGTCAGTCTGCCCGACGCCCGCAAGGGCGAGCGACTGGTTCTGGTCACCGACAACTCCGGCGCCGAGCTGGGCCGCCTCGGCGAATGGGCCCGCGCCCACGGCGCGCCGGAGCTTGCGGTGCCGCGCAAGATCGTCAAGGTGTCCGAACTGCCGGTGCTGGGCACGGGCAAGACCGACTATGTGGCCATCCAGCAGATGGTGGAGACCCAGGCCCAGGCGGCCTGACGGTCAGGGAATCCCCGGCATGTTTTCTGGCGACAGTCTCACCCCGCATTCGGGCAAGGTGCTCAGCCTGCTGCGCATCATCAGCGCCCTGATCCTGATGCAGCACGGCCTGCAGAAGATCATCGGCTTTCCCGCGCCCGCCCGCGCGCCGTTCGAGCTGATAAGCCAGATGGGTGTCGGCGGGGTTCTGGAGCTGGTCGGCGGCCTGCTGCTGGCCATCGGCCTGTTCAGCCGCCCGGTCGCCTTCATCCTCTCGGGCATGATGGCCGTCGCCTATTTCCAGTTTCACGCGCCCCAAAGCCTCTATCCCCTGGTCAATGGCGGCGAACTGGCGGTCATGCTCTGCTTCGTCTTCCTCTACATCGTCTTCGCCGGCCCGGGCCCGTGGTCTGTGGACGCCCTGACCCGTCGTCGCCGTCGCTGGTGACGCACCTCTGGAACGGCGGGCCGCGGCGCCCATTTGTCTGGGCATGACCGATCGCTCCGCCTCCGGCTTCGACCTCACCCCGCCGTCTCCGACCCAGCTGGCCACGCTGGAGCACGGGCTGACCGACGAGGAGAAGCGCGTCCTCCTTAACCACGGCACCGAGGCCCCTTTCTGCGGCACCTTGCTGGAGGAAAAGCGCGCCGGCGCCTTCTGCTGCCGCCTGTGCGGTCTGCCACTGTTCAAGAGTGTCGAGAAGTTCGAGAGCGGCACCGGCTGGCCCAGCTTCACGGCGCCCTATGATCCCGATCACCTGAAGCTGGTGCGCGACACCTCCTACGGCATGGTCCGAGTCGAGACCCGCTGCGCCCGCTGCGACAGCCATCAGGGCCACGTCTTCCCCGACGGCCCGCCCCCCAGCGGCGAACGCTACTGCATCAACTCCGTCGCCCTGACCTTCACGCCCGAGGGCGAGGCCCTGCCCGATCCGCTGGATCGCGGCGACGGCCTTGCGTCGGCCGCAATCTAGGGGGAGGCTGCAGCCATGTCCGTGTTCGCCTTGATCGCCCTCGCCGCCCTCGCATCGGACGACCCGGCCGAGGGCGTCGTCGTCACGGCCCCGGCCGGTGTGACCTATGTCGCCCAGGCGCCTCTGCCCGATCCCGACGCTCCAGCCGAGCCCACGCCGCATGGCCTGTCCACCCAGGAACAGATTGACGCCTATCTCGCCGCCGGCCGCGCCGCAGATCAGGACCCGCGCGATCCCGACCGTTACGCCGACGCCGACCTCGACGCCCTGCCCTCCTACGACCGCCGCACCTACATCGACGCCGGCTACTCCTTCGGGTCGAACGGTTATCAGGGCTATCACCTGTCGATGATCGCCCCGCTCGGCGACAACGTCACCGTCGGCCTCAGCTATTCCAAGAGCGAGGGCGGCATCCCATCATATGGCTATGGCTACGGCTACCTGCCCTACGCCGGTCCGATCGGCGTTCGCCCCGATCTCGCCCCGGCCGGCGAGCGCACCAGCGTCGGCGCCAGCCTCCGCGTCGACTGGAGCGACGACGACAACGACCCCGCGACCCGTCGCGGCTCAAGCCTGCGCTAGTCCGACGGCCCGCGCGGCTTTCTGCCGCCGCCCACCCGTGCTAGGTCGCGCCCCTCTCCGATCCAGCGCAAAGATCCCATGGCCCTGAAAGTCGCGATCGTCGGCCTGCCCAACGTCGGCAAGTCGACCCTGTTCAACGCCCTGACCAAGACGGCGGCGGCCCAGGCGGCCAACTATCCCTTCTGCACCATCGAGCCGAACACCGGCGACGTGGCCGTGCCCGAAGCGCGCCTGCCGATCCTGGCCGAGATCGCCGGCTCCAAGGAGATCATCCCCGCCCGCATCACCTTCGTCGATGTCGCCGGCCTGGTGCGCGGCGCGTCCAAGGGCGAGGGCCTGGGCAACCAGTTCCTGGCCAACATCCGCGATTGCGACGCCGTGGCCTTCGTGGCCCGGTGCTTCGAGGACGACGACATCACGCACGTCGAAAACCGCATCGACCCCGTCTCCGATCTTGAGATCATCGAGACCGAACTGATGCTGGCCGATCTGGAGAGCCTGGAGCGCCGCCGCGTCCAGATGGAGAAGCGCGCCAAGGGCGGCGACAAGGAGAGCCAGCAGAGCCTCAAGCTGGTCGATCTGGCCCTGACCCAATTGAACGCCGGCAAGCCCGCCCGCACCGCCGAGGTGTCCAAGGAGGATCGCAAGGCCTGGGACATGCTCCAGCTGCTGACGGCGCTCCCCGCCCTCTATGTCGCCAATGTCGATGAGGCCTCGGCCGACAAGGGCAACGACCTGTCCGAAAAGGTCGCCGAGCGCGCCCGCGCCGATGGCGCCAACACCGTGGTCATCTCCGCCCAGATCGAATCCGAGATCGCCGTCCTGGACGACGCCGAACAGGCTGAATTCCTCGAGACCCTCGGCCTTGAGGAGCCGGGCCTCAACCGCCTGATCCGCGAGGCCTACGCCCTGCTGGGTCTGCAGACCTATTTCACCGTCGGTCCCAAGGAAGCCCGCGCCTGGACCATTCCGATCGGCGCCACGGCGCCCCAGGCGGCCGGGGTGATTCACACCGATTTCGAAAAGGGCTTCATCCGCGCCGAGACGGTGGCCTATCCCGACTATGTGGCGCTCAAGGGCGAGTCAGGCGCGCGCGACGCCGGCAAGCTTCGCGCCGAGGGCAAGAGCTACGTCGTCAAGGACGGCGACGTACTTCACTTCCTGTTCAACTAGGGTCGCTTAGCCGGCGGGAACGTCCGCACCAATCACCGGGCAGCGCACCAGGGTAGTGGGCGAGCTGTCGCGATCCAGCCAGCTGACGGTCATCGCCTCGCCGGCCACGGCGAAACGCGCCCGCTCGTTCGTCGTCGTCCCTTCGGACTCGCACGTCAGTTGCGCCTCCCAGCCGGCGTCGGTCTCGGTGACCTCGCCGATGGCGCAACGGTTCTCATAGCCGCGGAATTCGGTGGTGGTGATCTCGATCGGCACCTGATCGGTCGTCGCCGAGGTGTTGGCGCACCAAGCCGCATCGGCGGCCCAGCGCCCCGTGAAGCTCGCCCGGTTCTGCGCATCGACAGCCGACGCCGCCCCGCCGCTGGCGGGCGCCGCCACCGGCTCGGCCGGCTCGGTCGGCGGGTTGACGTTCGCATTCTCCCCGCACGCCGCCAGGGAGATGATCAGGGTCGATGCGATCAGGGTCATTCTGTCAGGCATGGTCCCCTAACGACCGGCGAACCGACGGGTTGCGAGAAACCCTGCCGCCATTGCGGTTGATTCTGCGTCTAGTTCGCAATAACAGCGTGGCCGTTTCCAGTTTTGGGGTCCGCCATGCGCCTGTTCGCCACCACATCCCTCCTCGCCCTGACCCTCGCCGTCCCGGCGATGGCCGCCGAGGACAACGACCAGCCGACTCGCCTGGACGAGATCACCGTGGTCGCGACCCGCGAGCCCATCCGCGTCGATCAGGCCCCCGCTACCGTCACCGTCTTCACCGCCGAAAGCATCGAGGCGCTGCTGGCCACGGACATCAAGGATCTGATTCGGTTCGAGCCGGGTGTCAGCGTGGTCAGCCAGCCGGCCCGCTTCGGCGCGGCCTTGGGCACAACCGGCCGGGCGGGCAACGCCGGCTTCACCATCCGGGGCCTCGGCGGCGATCGTGTCCTGATGGTCGTCGATGGCGTCCGCGTCCCCGACGGTTATGTGTTCGGCGCCCAGAGCGTCGGCCGCGGCGGCTATTCCGATCTCGACCTGATGGAGCGGGTCGAGATCCTGCGCGGCCCCGCTTCAGCCCTCTACGGCTCGGACGGCGTCGCCGGCGCGGTCAGCTTCACCACCCGCGATCCCGAGGGCCTGATCCGCCCCGATCGCGACATCGGCGCCCGAGCCCGTGTCGCCTACGGCTCGGCGGACCAGAGCTGGGCCGAGAGCCTTGCCGTCGCCGGCCGCGCCGGCTCACTCTCGGGTCTGCTGTCCTACACCCGCCGCGACGCTCAGGAGACCGAAACGCAAGGGACCGTCGGCGGCGAGGGTTCGTCCCGCACCGAGGCCAACCCTCAGGACCTCGTCTCCAACGCCATCCTCGGCAAGCTGGTATGGCAGGTCGCGCCCCAACACCGCCTGCGCCTGACCTATGACCACTACGACATGACGGTGGATGCCGACGTCCTGTCCGGTCGCGTCCCCGCCGCCCCGCCCTTCTCGCCCAACGCCGTGCTGGAGCTGCTGGCCACCGACGAGACCGAGCGCGACCGGGTCTCGCTGGACTGGCGCGTCGACGACGCGTTCGGCCTCGATCGCGGACAGGCCACGGTCTACTGGCAGGACGCCACGACCCGCCAGTTCACCTTCGAGGACCGCGACCCGGCGGTCGACCGCACCCGGCTGAACACCTTCGACAACCGGGTCTGGGGTGTCGCCGCCGACGCCTTGAAGACGTTCGCCTTCGGCGGCGTCGATCACCGCGTCACCTTCGGCGGCGACTGGTCCGAGACGCGCCAGGAGGGCCTGCGCGACGGCACGGTGCCTCCCACCAACGAGACCTTCCCGATCCGCGCCTTCCCCAACACGGACTATCGCCTGTCCGGCTTGTTCATCCAGGACGACATCCGCCTGATGGACGGCGCTCTCAGCCTCATCCCGGCCCTGCGCCTCGACGCCTATGAACTGACGCCCGAGGTCGACCCCCTCTATCCGGACAGCAATGTCGCCGGTCAGAGCGACGAGCGCGTCTCGCCCAAGCTGGGCGCGGTCTTTTGGGCCGACGACCATTTCGGTCTGTTCGGCAATGTCGGCGCCGGCTTCAAGGCCCCCACCCCGTCCCAGGTGAACAACTTCTTCTCCAACCCGGCCTTCGGCTACACCTCCCTGCCCAATCCCGACCTCGGCCCCGAGACCAGCGTCAGCGCCGAGATCGGCATGCGTTTCCGGGACCTCGACATCCTCGGCGGCCTGTTCAGCCTTCAGGTCGCGGCCTTCAAGGCCGACTATGAGGACTTCATCAGCCAGGAGGTCGTGTCGGGTTCGTTCACGCCCCAGGACCCGGCTGTCTATCAGTTCGTCAATCTGGCCGAGGTCGAGACTCACGGCATCGAGGCCCGCGGCCGCCTGCTGTGGGACAATGGCTTCAGCGCCGACTTTTCCGCCTCATACGCCAAGGGGCGTCAGAGCCGCCCCGAGTTGACCGCCGACCTGCCCAGCGTCGATCCGATCAAGCTGGTCGGCGGCCTGGCCTATGACGACCCCGCCGGGCGCTTCGGCGGTCAGGCCATCGTCACCTGGTCGGACGAAAAGGACGGCGATCTGCGCGCCCTGGGCTGCGGGACCACCTGCTTTACCGGCGAGGCCTTCACCCTGCTGGACGTCACCGCCTACTGGAACGTCACCGATCTGGTCACCGCCCGCGTCGGCGTCTTCAACCTCACCGACGAGACCTACAGCTGGTGGAGCGACATCGCCGGCGTCTCCGCGACCTCCGCCATCACCGACGCCTTCACCCAGCCCGGCCGCAACGTCTCGGTCTCCCTGAGCTTGCGCTACTGACCCAATTGATGAGAATGAGAATGACTGACTGGAGGGAATCCATCATGCGCCCCGCGACCTCGCTCGCCGCCCTGCTCGCCGCCGCCGTCACGCTCGGCGTCGCCCCCGCCGCCTCGGCTCGAGCCACCCAGCCGACCTCGGCCGAGGCGCCTCAGACCGCTCGTGAGCGGGATCGCACCGCCATCCTGGCCCAAGCCGGCGACTACCGCGTCCGTTTCGACATGCGCGAGACCACCAGCTTCCGCGACGGCTATGAGCCGCTGGAGCCCAAGACCTCGGGCGGCCACGAGATCGTGCGCGTCATTGAGGACACGCCCGACCGCATCGTCCTGCAGCACATCCTGGTCATGGAGCACGGCGGCCAGACCCATGTGATCAAGCATTGGCGCCAGGACTGGGTCTATCAGCCCGAAACGGTCCTGACCTACGCCGGCCCGGACGAATGGGTCCTGACCCCGGTGTCCGAGGCCGATCGCACGGGCGCCTGGTCCCAGACCGTCTGGCAGACCGACGACTCGCCCCGCTACGGCGGCGTCGGCCGCTGGACCTACGACAATGGCGTGACCGAATGGGTGTCCGACGCCACCTGGCGCCCCCTCGCCCGCCGCGACGCCACCCGCAACCCGATCTATGACCGCTATCTCGGCACCAACCGCCACGCCCTGACCCCGGCCGGCTGGGTCCACCTGCAGGACAATATGAAGATGGCCGCCGCCGAGGGCTCCGAGGGCGAGCCCGTCGTCGTGGTCCACGAGGACGTGGTCAACACCTACGCCCGTTTCGACGGCTACGATCCCGCTCCCGGCGACGCCTACTGGGCCGCCACCGCCGACTACTGGGCCGCCGTGCGGGCCGCCTGGGACGCCGCCATCGAGCGCGGAAACGGCGTCCGCATCGAGGAAGAGGCCAATTACGGCTCCGTCGTCAGCGAACGCCTGATGACCTGGGCCGACGAAATTCAGTCCGGCGACTTGGAACAGGCCACGGCTATCCAGCAGGCTGACGCCCTGATCCAGAGCGCGACTTCGCAGCCGTGACGGTGATTGGCGTGGGAGGCCGCCCGGCCTTCTACGCCTGGCCGGCCATATAGTCGTAGATGTTCGCCTTGCCGGTGACGGTGATGGCGATACGGTCCTCGCGGATCTCGATCTCGCCGCGCGCCACCGGGTGGTTGTTGGCCAGGATCCAGACCTCGTCGTTTTCGTGGGCATCCAGCGGGATCACCGCTCCCCGGCCCATGCGCAACAGCTGCTGCATGGGCAGGACCGAGCGGCCCAGCACCACGGAAATCTCGACTTCGACGGATTCGACCTGAGACACTCAACAACCCAATCGGCATGGGCCGTCTTCCCCGAGACGCCCCTGAGGCCCACATTGCGGCCGTCATGCTTGCCGAGCCGTTAAACCTTAGCCGTTTGATCCCCGACGACGGCCGCCCGGTCGAGTGGGTTACGGCCCCCGCCCCCGTGCCCTATCCCGAGGCTGTCGCCGAGATGGAGGCGCGCGTCGCCGCCATCGCGGCGGGCGAGGCCGGCGAGCGGGTCTGGCTGATCGAGCACCCGCCGCTCTACACGGCCGGCGTCTCGGCGCGTCCGACCGACCTGATCGCGCCGGACCGCTTTCCCGTGTTCCAGACCGGGCGCGGCGGCCAGTTCACCTATCACGGCCCCGGCCAGCGGGTGGCCTATGTCATGCTGGACCTCAACCGCCGGGGCCGCGACGTCCGCGCCTATGTCCGGGGCCTGGAACAGTGGATCATCGGCGCCCTGGGCCGCTTCGGCGTCGAGGCCGATGTCCGCGACGGCCGCGTCGGCGTCTGGGTCGAACGCAAAGGCCCCGGCTGGTCGCGCGAGGACAAGATCGCCGCCATCGGCGTTAAGGTGCGCCGCTGGACCACCTTCCACGGCATCAGCCTGAACGTCGAACCGGACCTCGACCACTTCGGCGGCATCGTCCCTTGCGGCATCCGCGAGCACGGCGTCACCAGCCTGGTCGACCTCGGCGTCCTCGCCACCCTGGACGAGGCCGACGCGGCCCTGAAGGCCAGCTTCATCGAGGTGTTCGGGCCGGTGGTCTGACGGCTTCCAGGCTCGGGAATGTGGCTGGGCCATGCGTTCACCACAACGAACACAACGGGATCACAGCGGACACAACGGGACCGCCGGTGACCAAGGCTGGAGTTGAATCCACCCTTTCGAGGCCTTTGGCCTCAATCCAGGACGTCACAGACAACCCCGAACCCGCCACGGCTTCTCGGTGAGCGTCGTGTCCGTCGTGACTTCGCTGTGTTCGTTGTGATGAACCCCCTCGCCGGAACCGACGACGATGTCAGCTCGTCGGCACCGCCGTCTCATAGGCCGGCTCGACGGCAGCCGACGGCGGCGTCCACTTTCCCGGATCGCGGCCGCCGCCGAATTCGACCAACGCCTTGACCCGCTTCTCGATCGACGGGTGGGTGGCGAACAGGCCTTCCAGCCCCCGCCCGTCCGGCTGGTTGTCCAGGAACATGGCCTGCAGTTCGTCCGGCGCCCGCACCGACGACCGACCCTCGATCTTCCTCAGCGCCGAGATCATCGAATCCGGGTTCTTGGTCAACTCGACCGCCCCGGCGTCGGCCACATACTCGCGCGTCCGCGACAGCATCATGCGGATGACGATGGCCAGGGCGAACCCGATCACCGCAAAGGCGATGCCGATCAGGATCAGCGGCCCGGCGTTGGTGTTCTTCGAGCCCCGCCCCCGCCCCGCATAGAACAGCCCGCGAAACACCAGCTCGGCGATCACGCTGATGATGCCGGCGAAGATCGCCGCGATCACCATGGTGCGCACGTCCTTGTTGATGACGTGGGTCAGCTCGTGAGCCAGCACCGCCTCGATCTCGTCGGGCGTCAGGGTGTTGAGCAAGCCCCGCGTCACGCTGACGCTGTAACGCCCCGCATGCAGGCCCGAGGCATAGGCGTTCAGCCCGTCCGTCTCGATGATCCTCAGCGTCGGCGTGGTCAGGCCGCGCGAGATCGAGAGGTTCTCCAGCATGTTGTAGAGCTCGGGCTCGCTCTTTCGATCCACCTTCCGCGCGCCGGTGAAGGCGTCGATCATCGCCTGGTGGCCCAGATAGGCGATCACGAACCAGACGGCCGCGATCACCGCCGCCAGCGGCGCGGTGTATCCCAGCCACGACGCCGCCAGCGCCATGTCGGCGCCCAGGCCCTGGCCCGTTCCTTCGTACCAGCCCAGGCCCAGCAGGATCAGCTGGACGCCATACAGCATCGCGACCAGCAGCACGGGAAACCCGGCCAGCAGCAGGATCGACCGGGTGTTGTTGGCCCAGATGTGGGTCGAAAGGCCGACGGCGCGCACGGCTCAGCCTCCCTCGCGCCCGAACCGGCCGATCAGAACTTCACCGACGGCGGCGCGGCGTTCATGGCGGCGCGATCGCCCTCGCCTACGTCGAAGAACTCGCGGTTCGAGCCGAAGCCGAACAGACCGGCGACCGCCACGGTCGGGAATTGCTGACGCGCGGCGTTGAACTCGGCGATGGCGTTGTTGAAGAAGCGGCGCGCGGCGGCCAGCTTGTTCTCGATGTCCGAGATCTCGCGCTGCAGCTCCAGGAAGTTGGTGTTGGCCTTCAGGTCCGGATAGGCCTCGGCCACGGCGAACAGCCGGCCCAGCGCCGCCGTCAGCATGTTCTCGGAATGCACCTTGTCCTGCACCGAGGTGGCGCCGGCGGCGGCGGCCCGCGCCTGGGTCACGGAATCCAGCGTCTGGCGCTCATGGCCCGCATAGCCCTTCACCGTCTCTACCAGATTGGGGATCAGGTCGCGCCGCTGGGTCAGCTGCACGTCGATGTCGGCGAACGACTGATCCGCCTTCTGCGACAGCGCCACCAGCCGGTTGTAGGCCCCGACGATGATGAACAGCAGCACGACGACGATGACGCCGATGACGATCAGGGTAATCATCGAAACCTCCAGCCCCGGGCCGATGCGGCCCTCCATGCCCTCACTATCGCGCGACCGCCGCCGTCACGCCAATGACAAAGGCGCAATCTCAGCCGCGCAACTCGATCCCGTTGCCGTCGGGGTCGCGCAGCGTGATGGTCGCCGCCTCGCCCCCCGCGCCATATCGGCTGTCGGGCGGATCATAGGCCACGCCATGGGCGTCCAGATGCGCCATCACCCGCTCCGGGTCATAGTCGGCCAGCCTGAGGCAGACATGATCCAGGTTGCGCCCCTCCTCGCCCGGCCCGGCCCCGCCTCTCGCGCCCAGCTTGCCGTCAAGGGTCACCAGATCGATCAGGCTGTCGCCGGCCCTCAGATGGATCAGCCCGATGGCCTCGTTCCGCCGCTCGACCGGGCAACCCAGGACACCATTGTAGAAGGCGATCGAGGCCTCGGCGTCGCGGACCCTCAGCACCACATGGTCGATGCCGGTCACGGTGATCATGACGTTCTCCCTTTGATCCGCCCCGCGCCTAGGATAGGTCTGGCCGCATGACGCCGCCAGCCGCGACCGCCGCCTAGATGGAGTTCGAGGACGAAGCCTTCGTGCTGGGCGCGCGCGGCCATGGCGACACCGGCGTCATCGTCGAGCTGCTGACCCAGGCGCACGGCCGCCGCACTGCCTATGTCGCCGGCGGGGCGTCTCGGCGCATGAAGCCCTTCCTCCAGCCCGGCGCCCAGGTCACGGCCCAGGTCCGCGCCCGCACCACCGATCACCTCGGCTCGGCCCGGCTGGAGCCGATGGGCGAGGGCCCCAGCGCCCTGTTCGACGACCCCCTGGCCCTCACCGGCCTGGCCGCCGCCGCCGCCGTGGCGCAAGGCGCCCTCCCCGAACGAGAGGCCCACGCCGGCGCCTACCTGGCCTTCGAGGCCCTGATGGGCGCCTTCTCCATCCCCGCCATCTGGCCGGCGGTCTTCGTCCGCTTCGAGGCGGGCCTGCTCGAGGACCTGGGCTTCGGCCTGGACCTCAGCCGCTGCGCCGTCTCGGGCGACACCGACGATCTCACCTGGGTCAGCCCCCGCACCGGCCGCGCCGTCTCGGCGGGCGCCGGGGCCCCCTATGCGGACAAGCTGCTGGCCCTTCCCCCGTTCATGCTCGGCGCCCAGGCGGGTCTGACCGAGGGCGACGTCGGCCGAGGCCTGGACCTGACCGGCCATTTCCTTGAGCGAAATGTCTTCCACCCCCAGGACAGGCCCCTGCCCGCCGCCCGCGTCTGGTTGATCGACAAGCTACGCGACGCGGCGCGACTCTAACGCTCGCGCACCGCACTCCCGAATCCTGTAGCGTCCGGCGGCGTACGCTTCTGTTCAGGCCTTCATGACCCACGCCTTTCTCGACTCCGATCCGGACGCGACGGTGCTTCCGTTCGCCGACACCGACGCCGCGGTCGACCTCGACACCTTCTTCGAGGTGTCGCTGGACCTGCTGATCATCCGCGAACTGGACGGCCGCGTGGCCAAGGTCAGCCGGTCGTGGACGACGGTGATGGGCTACGCGCCCGAGGAACTGGTCGGCCGCCCCCTGCTGCGTCTGGTCCATCCCGACGACATGCCGGGCACCCTCAGGAGCCGCGTCGAGGTCGAGAACCGCCGCCCGGACGACCCCGTGCTCGGCTACATCAACCGCTATCGCCACAAGGACGGCTCCTACCGCACACTGGAATGGCGCGCGCATCGGCATGGCGACCGCATCTACGCCGTGGCCCGCGACGTCACTGACCGGGTCGCCGCAGAGCGGGCCCTGATCCAGGCCAAGGCCGACGCCGAGGCCGCGAGCCGCGCCAAGTCGGACTTCCTGGCCAATATGAGCCACGAGATCCGCACGCCCCTGAACGGCGTCATCGGCATCGTCGACGCTCTGGCGCGCACGGCGCTCAGCCCCGAGCAGGCCGAGATGGTCGGGCTGATCCGCGATTCCGGCGTCACCCTTGAACGGCTGGTCTCCGACATCCTCGACGTCTCCAAGATCGAGGCCGGCGAACTTGCGCTCGAGATCCGTCCCTTCGACCTGGACGCCGCGCTCGGCCCCGTCGTCGACCTCATGCGCGCCCGGGCCGAGGACAAGGGGCTGCGCTTCCGCGTCGAACGCGACCCCGACGCGCGGGGCCTGTTCCAGGGCGACAGCACCCGCATCCGCCAGGTCGTCGGCAACCTGCTGTCCAACGCGGTCAAGTTCACCGAGACCGGCGGCGTCACCGTCCGCATCGGTCTGGTCGAGATCGGCGACGAGCCGCCGACCCTCCGCCTGGAGATCCAGGACACCGGCGTGGGGTTCAAGGCCGGCGACGCCGAACGCCTGTTCGATCGCTTCAGCCAGGCCGACGGCACCATCACCCGTCGCTTCGGCGGCACCGGCCTGGGCCTGTCCATCTGCCGCTCCCTGACCGAGATGATGGGGGGCGAGATCTGGGCCGCCTCCATGCCGGGCGCTGGCAGCCGCTTCACCGTTGTCCTGCCCCTGCCCCGCGCCGAGGACCTGGACGCCTATGACGCCCGCGACACCCGCCGTCCGGACGCCCCCGCCGCCGAACCCCGCGCCCTGCGCGTGCTCCTGGCCGAGGACCACCCCACCAATCAGCGCGTGGTCCAGCTTATCCTCGCCAGCCAGGGCGTCGAGGTGGTCACCGTGGCCGACGGCGCCCAGGCTCTGGAGGCCTTCCAGACCGACACATTCGACCTCGTCCTGATGGACATGCAGATGCCGGTGATGGATGGCCTCGCCGCCACCCGCGCCATCCGCGAGCACGAACGCACCTCGGGCCGCGCGCCAACCCCCCTGATCATGCTTAGCGCCAACGCCATGGCCGAACACCGCGACGACGCCCTCGCCGCCGGCGCCGACCTCCACGTCCCCAAACCCATCACCGCCGCCAGCCTGCTGGAAGGCATCGAACAGGCGCTGGGGTGAGAGGACAAATTGGCCACCTTCCTTCTCCCCTTGTTCGAGAAGGTGGCCGAGCGCAGCGAGGTCGGATGAGGGGTCGCTCGGGCGGATGAATTCAGCGGGCTGAGGTCGCAGCAGGCGCCGACGCCAGCCGGTCAGGCCGGCGCGACCTCTCATCCGTCAGCCTTCGGCGGCCACCTTCTCCCGCAAGGGGAGAAGGGCGAGAGCGGCGCTGCTAGACTCGGCCGTCACTTCCAGCGATTCGAAGCCGCATGACCATCCACACTCCGCCGCCGGAAGGCGGTCGCATCGTCGACGAACCGCTGGAGCAGGCGCTCAGCCGCCGCTACCTCGCTTACGCCCTGTCGACCATCACCAACCGGGCGCTGCCGGACGTGCGCGACGGCTTCAAGCCGGTGCACCGCCGCATCCTCTACGCCATGCACCAGATGCGGCTGAACCCGCAGGCGGCGGCCCGCAAATGCGCCAAGGTCGTCGGCGAGGTGATGGGCGGCTATCACCCGCACGGCGACGCCTCGATCTACGACGCCCTGGTGCGCCTCGCCCAGGACTTCGCCCAGCGCTATCCCCTCGTCGACGGCCAGGGCAATTTCGGCAACATCGACGGCGATAACGCCGCGGCCATGCGCTACACCGAGTGCAAGCTGACGCCCGCCGCCATGCTGCTGCTCGACGGCATCGATCAGGACGCCGTCGACTTCCGCGCCACCTATGATGACCAGGACGAAGAGCCGGTCGTCCTGCCGGGCGGCTTCCCCAACCTGTTGGCCAACGGCTCGTCCGGCATCGCCGTGGGCATGGCCACCTCCATTCCGCCGCACAATGTCGGCGAGCTGATCGACGCCTGCCAATTGCTCCTGGAGCGGCCCGAGGCCACGACCGAGGAACTGGTCACGCTGGTCCCCGGCCCCGATTTCCCCACCGGCGGCGTGGCGGTCGAGGGTCACGCGGCCCTGCTGGACGCCTATGAGACCGGCCGTGGCGGCGTTCGTCTGAGGGCCCGCTGGGAGACCGAGGACCTGGGTCGCGGCGTGTGGCGCATCGTCGTCACCGAGATGCCCTATCAAGTGCAGAAGTCGAAACTGATCGAGGCCCTGGCCGACCTGATCGAGCATAAGAAGGCCCCCCTCCTGGCCGATGTCCGCGACGAGTCGGCCGAGGACATTCGCCTGGTGCTCGAACCCAAGAGCCGTACGGTCGAGCCCGAGGTGCTGATGGAGAGCCTGTTCAAACTCTCAGACCTCGAGATCCGCTTTCCGATCAACATGAACGTGCTGGACGCCACCGGCACGCCGGGCGTGCTCGGCCTCAAGCCCTGCCTCCAGGCTTTCCTCGACCACCGCCGCGAAGTGCTGATCCGCCGCGCCAACTGGCGCATCGCCAAGGTCGAGAAGCGGCTGCACCTCCTGGAAGGCCTGCGGATCGTCTTCCTCAATCTCGACGAGGTCATCCGCATCGTGCGCGAGGAGGACCAGCCCAAGGCCGTCCTCATCGCCCGCTTCGGCCTGACCGAGCTCCAGGCCGACTATGTCCTCGACACCCGCCTGCGCCAGCTGGCGCGGATCGAGGAGATGGCGATCGAGACGGAATACAAGGAACTGTCCGACGAACTGGCCGGCCTCAAGGCCATGATCGCCTCCCCGGCCAAGCAGAACGCCCTGCTCAAGATCGGCCTGACCGATGTGCGCAAACAGATGGTCTCGCCGCGCCGCACCACCATCGCCGAGGCCGTCGACAGCTCCGCCTTCGCCGCCCCCGAGGCCTTCATCCCGCGCGAGGCCATCACCGTCATCCTGTCCGATCGCGGCTGGATCCGCGCCGCCCGCGGCAAGGTCGACGATCCCTCCGAGCTCAAGTTCAAGGAGGGCGACAAACTGGCCTTCCTGGTCCCGGCCTTCACCACCGACAAGCTGCTGGTGGCGGCGTCGGACGGCCGCATCTTCACCGTCGGCGCCGACAAGCTGGCCTCCGGGCGCGGCCACGGCGAACCGCTGCGGCTGATGATCGATCTGGACGAGGGCGCCGAGATCGTCGGCCTGCTCGCCCACCGTCCGGGCGGCAAGCTCCTGATCGCGTCGCGCGCCGGCTACGGCTTCGTCGCGCCCGAGGACGAGCTGATCGCCCAGAAGCGCGGCGGCAAACAGGTGCTAAACGGCGAGATGCTGGCCGCGCTACCGGCCACGGGCGACCACGTCGCGGTCATCGGCGACAACATCAAGACCCTGATCTACCCCCTCGCCGAACTGCCCGAGATGGCGCGCGGCAAGGGCGTCAAGCTTCAGTCCTACAAACAGGGCGGAACCGCCGACGTCACCGTCTTCTCCGCCGAGGCCGGCCCCGATTGGGTCGACGGCGGCGGCCGTCGCCGCAACTGGCCCGACTGGCGCGACTGGCTGGCCAAACGCGCCTCTGCCGGCCGCCAAGGACCGAGGGGGCTGCGCAAGTTCAGATAACTTTCCATCCCGGAAACTTGTCACTTGCCAAGATGGAAACTCTCGCCTACGCTTTCCACATCGGAAAGTGAGGTTCATCCATGTCCCAAGACCCTAATCCCGCCGAGGCCCTGGCCTCAATCCGCCAGGCCCGCGACACCCTGCTGCCCCCGGCGACCTACCCGATCAGCTATGACCTGATCTACGGGGTGATCTGTGGCCTGCTGGTCGCGTGCCAGGGCTTGCCCCAACCCTGGTCCCTGCTGGTCCTTGTGATTTCGCTCGCCGGCCTCGCCCTAATGGTGCGGATGTGGCGCGACCGCATGGGCTACTGGATAAACGGCTATTCCCCGCGCCGCGCCCGATGGGTCGCGATCGGCATGGTCGTCGTCTTCATCGCCCTGATGGGGGGCAGTCTCTATGGACGATATGTCGGCCCCGACTGGCTGTTCCTGGTCACCGGCGCCCTCGGCTTCGTCACCGCCATCATCGGCGGCCGCGTCTGGATGGCAGTGTGGCGCAGGGAGCTGGCGGAGACCGGCCGATGATCGCCGCTCCCACCTTCGACCCCGTGATCCACGCCCCCGGCCGGCTCCAGATCTGCGCCATCCTGTCCAGCGTCGACGAGGCCGAGTTCGCCATGATCCGCGAGGCGATCAAAGTGTCCGACTCGGTCCTGTCGAAACACCTGAAACAGCTGGAGGACGCCGGCTATATCGCCCCGCGCAAGGCCCCCATCGACGGCCGCCAGCGCACCTGGGTCTCGCTGACCGCCGCCGGCCGCAAGGCCTTCGCCGCCCACGTCGCCGAGCTGACCCGCCTGGCCGCCCTGGTCCCCGCCCAGGCCTGAGCCCCTCCGACTTGCCACCCTCCGCGCGTCTCCCTATCCCAGCCGGATAGGGAGACGCCGAATGCAGACCATCCTCGACCAGCTTCAGCAGCGCCGCGACCAGGCCAAACTCGGCGGCGGCGAGGCGCGCATCGCCAAACAGCACGAAAAGGGCAAGCTGACCGCCCGCGAGCGTATCGAGGTGCTGCTGGACGAGGGCTCGTTCGAGGAGACCGACATGTTCGTGGAGCACCGCGCCCACGACTTCGGCATGGACAAGCAGCGCATTCCCGGCGACGGGGTGGTCACGGGCCGCGGCACCATCGGCGGCCGTCTGGTCTATGTCTTCTCCAAGGATTTCACCGTCTTCGGCGGCTCTCTTAGCGGCGCGCACGCGGCCAAGATCGTCAAGATCCAGACCATGGCCATGACCAACGGCGCCCCGATCATCGGCCTGTTCGACGCCGGCGGGGCCCGCATCCAGGAGGGCGTCGAGAGCCTGGCCGGCTATGCCGACATCTTCCTGCAGAACACGCTCGCCTCGGGCGTCATCCCCCAGATCAGCGTCATCATGGGCCCCTGCGCCGGCGGCGATGTCTATTCCCCGGCCATCACCGACTTCATCTTCATGGTGAAGGACACATCCTATATGTATGTAACGGGGCCGGATGTCGTCAAAACCGTCACCAACGAGGTGGTCAGCCACGAGGATCTGGGCGGGGCCCGCGTCCATGCCGGCAAGTCCGGTGTCGCCGACGGCGCCTTCGAGAACGACCTGGAGGCGCTCAGCGAGGTCCGTCGCCTGATCGGCTTTCTGCCCCTGTCCAACCGCGAAAAGCCCCCGGTCCGCGACAGCTACGACGACCCCGACCGCGACGAGGCCTCGCTCGACACCCTGGTCCCGGCCAATCCGAACCAGCCCTATGACATGCACGAGCTGATCCTGAAGACGGTCGACGAGGCCGACTTCTTCGAGATTTCAGCCGACTATGCGAAAAACATCATCTGCGGCTTCGGCCGCCTGGACGGCCAGCCGGTCGGCATCGTCGCCAACCAGCCCCAGGTCCTGGCCGGGGTGCTCGACATCGATTCCAGCCGCAAGGCCGCTCGTTTCGTGCGCTTCTGCGACGCCTTTTCCATCCCCATCCTGACCTTCGTCGACGTCCCCGGCTTCATGCCCGGCACGCGACAGGAATACGGCGGCCTGATCCGTCACGGCGCCAAGCTCCTGTTCGCCTATGCCGAGGCCACCGTGCCCAAGCTGACCGTCATCACCCGCAAGGCCTATGGCGGCGCCTATGACGTGATGAGCTCCAAACACCTGCGCGGCGACGTCAACTACGCCTGGCCCACCGCCGAGATCGCCGTCATGGGCGCCAAGGGCGCGGTCGAGATCATCTTCCGCAAGGAGGCCGGCGACCCGGAGGCGTTGGCGGCGCGCGAAGCCGAATACAAGGACCGCTTCGCCAACCCCTTCGTCGCCGCCAAGCTCGGCTACATCGACGATGTCATCATGCCGCACGGGACACGGCGGAGGCTGATCCGCGCGCTACGGACGCTGAAGGGCAAGACGATGGAAAACCCGTGGAAGAAGCACGATAATATTCCGCTCTAGCGATAGGCCACACGGATGTTCGAGACCCCGCCAACTTGGGCCATTCCTATCGCCAATCTGACGCAATGGTTCGACTGGAATGCAATAGAAACAATTGGCACGGTAGCTACGCTGCTGGTCGCCGTTTCACTCGCCACTCGCGACTCGCGAGATCGGCGTGCCGCGAAAGCAGCGCTAATTGTGGCCGCAATCCAGCCCATTGCCGTCGTTGTCAAAACGATCAATCAACAGTGGGATTTGGGGAAGAAACTCTCTCAAGCACCCGAAGTAGTTTTTAATCGCCTGATTAAGATTGACGTACTTGATGAGATGAGGGTCACCATGCTCGAAATCAGATTAGCAGAACTCCCCACCGCTCGGTCGATTGATGCTTTTTCGGCCGCCCGCGCCGCGCTGAAAAACATCAAAGCCGAGGGGATCGATTTGTGTGGTCAGAATCCTAGTTTGCTCAACGAATGGATACCCGGCCGTGTAGACGATCTCACTCGATACCATCATGCACTTGTCGAAGAGGCTTTGAGATTCACGAGCAAAAGAAAGTTGCTAGAAGAGCTCGCTCCGAAAGAAAACCGGTCCGCGTAGATTTCAACCTCCTCTTCCTCTGCTCCCGCAACCGCCTCCGCTCCCCCACGGCCGAGCAGGTGTTCGCCGCCTGGCCCGGCGTGGAGACCGCCTCCGCCGGCCTGGCGCCCGACGCCGAGGAGCCCTGCTCGGCCGAGCTGGTGGAATGGGCGGACATCATCTTCGTCATGGAGCGCGCCCACCGCGCCAAACTCCAGCGCCGCTTCCGCCCCCAGCTGAAGCGCGCCCGCGTCATCTGCCTCGACATCCCCGACGACTACGCCTTCATGCAGCCCGAACTGGTCGCCTTGCTGCAAAGGAAGGTGACGCCCCACCTCTGATCCCTCTCCCGATGGGAGAGGGTCCCCCTATTCCCCCATTCTTTCCGCCCGAACCCCCACACCCCGGCCCTTTCCGGCCCACCAGCGTCCCTATCCCCGACCCCGGCCCGGGATGCCCCATCATCGGCGGATGGAAACTGTCGAAACCCAGGACGGCCCCGCCCCCGACGACACGCCCTGGAAGGTGTTGCGCGAGGACTATCTGGCCGGAAGCCCCGCCCGCGTGCTGTGCGAGAGCTACGGCGTGCCCCTGTCCACCTTCCGCGCCCGCGCCAGACGCGAGGGCTGGCGTCACTGCGACCAGCCGGACGCTTCGGCCACGCGGCCGCCTCCACCTGACGACGAGCCGTTCGACGCCGACCTGCTGGTCATTCGCGCCCGCGCCCATCTGCGCCGGGCCGTCATCGCCGGCGACGCCCTGGGCGCCCTGCGCTGGATGAAGATGGTCGATCAGCTCACCGACTTCGCCCGCCGCGAACGCTGTGTCCGCGTCCGACACGCCCCCGACGCGAACCGGGCCGAGGACGAGGCTCGCGAAGCCGCCTGGCGCCGCCGCGAGGCCGCCGAGGCCGGCCCGCCCGACCTCACCGCTGACGACGACCGCACGCTGGACCCCGACCCCGACCTGGACTCCCCGCCCAGCCCGGAGTCCAACGCCTATCGGGCCGAATCGTCCGCTCAACCCGCTGATCGCCTTCGACAATCCGAAGCACTCTGCGACGAGCTGGACTCCCTGGACTCGTTTTTCTCGGCGGCAGACCTGGCCGCCCACCAAGACCTGGCCGACGCGGTCCGGGCTATGTCCGCCCTCTCCCCCTTCCTCAGAGAGCAGGCCCACAGACGGGCGGGCGGTCCATGACCCCTCTCCTCCCCGTCGCGTAGCGATGGGAAGGGGGACTACGGAGTGGTGGAGGGGCTTTCGGCCACGAGCCGCCGTCCAGCGGAGCGTCGCTCGGTTCATCACGACGGACACAACGAAGCGTCACGACGAGCACGACGGAATGGCGAACCGCCTCAACCCCCGGCCTTGTGAGGTCGCGCACCTTCGTTCTGATCGACCGGCGCCTCGGCGCCGGTCCAGAATCGTCTCCGCTCTCCACCGCATGGCTTCGACGTCGATCGACCCGGCGATCCCGTCGTGCCGTCCGTGACCCCGTCGTGCTCGTTGTGATGAACCCAACGCAATCAGAGCCACCACCCACCTTCCCCGCCCCGCCCCCGCCGACGATACTGTCCCCCCGCCCCGCCTCGAATCACGCCACCCTCGTCCCTGCATGACCGGCTATGACGTTTTCGCCCTGATCGTGGTGCTGCTGTCGGCCGGATCCGGCTGGCTCAGGGGCGGCGTGCGCGAGATCGTCACCCTGTTCTCCTTCGTCCTGGCCGCCATTCTGGCCCTGATCGCCCTGCCGGTGACCGGCCCCCTGGCGCGCGGCCTGATCGAGCCGGCCTGGGCGGGCTCGATCGCGGCGGTCGTGGTCGTCTTCCTGATCATCTATTTCGTCATCCGCAGCGTGGGCGCGTTGGCGTCCAAGAGCCTGCGCGGCGCGGGCGGACTGGGCGTGGTCGATCGCATCGCCGGGGTGGCCATCGGAACGCTCCGGGCCGTGGTCCTGCTGGGCGTCGTCCATCTGGTGGTGGTCGCCGCCACCCCGGCCGAGCGCCTGCCCGGCTGGTTCACCGGCGCGGTGGTCCAGCCCGTGGGGGCCGCCTCGGCGCGCACCATCCAGGCCGTGCTGCCCGACATCGGCCGGGGCATGGATCGGCTGACGCCCGTGGTCGAGGACTCGGTCCGCCGGGGCCTGTCGGACGATCCGCAGGCGGATGAAGCCTTGCCCCAGCCGCAATCGGAGACTACCTCCCCGGACGTCCCAACCAGCTGACGCCCGTCCTCGGAGTCCGACGATGAGCCCTTCGCACCGTATCGCCGATCCGGTGGTCCATCGCGCGCACCACCGCGACGCCGACGATGACCGCCCCCGCCTGGAATGCGGCGTCTGCGGCGTCTGGGGCGCCGAGGGCGACGCCTCCGCGGCCGTGGCCCTGGGCCTCCACGCCCTTCAGCATCGCGGCCAGGAGGCCTGCGGCATCGCCTCGGTGTCCGGCGACCGCTTCCATACCGAGCGACACCAGGGCCTCGTGGGCGAGGCCTTCGGCGGGGCCGACCTGGTCGACCGCCTGCCCGGCGACGCGGCCGTGGGCCACACCCGCTACTCGACCTCCGGCGGCAGCTTCCTGCGTAACATCCAGCCGATGTTCGCCGACCTCGACACTGGCGGCATCGCCATCGCCCACAACGGCAACCTGACCAACTTCCGGGCGCTCCGGAACGAGCTGGTGGCCGAGGGCTCGATCTTCCAGTCGACCTCCGACTCCGAGGTCATCCTCCATCTGATCGCCCGCTCGCGCCGCAGCCGCATCGTCGACCGCTTCGTCGACGCCCTCAGCCGCATCGAGGGCGGCTACGCCCTGGTCGCCCAGACGCCCAAGAAGATGATCGGCGCCCGTGACCCGCTGGGCATCCGCCCCCTGGTCCTCGGTCGCCTCGGCGAGGCCTGGGTGCTGGCGTCGGAGAGCTGCGCGCTGGACACCATCGGCGCGACCTTCATCCGCGACGTCGAGCACGGCGAGGTGGTGGTCATCGACGAAGAGGGCCTGCGTTCGATGCGCCCCTTCCCCGCCCGCGCCGCCCGGCCCTGCCTGTTCGAGTATGTCTATTTCTCCCGCCCCGACAGCGTGGTTAACGGCAAGTCGGTCTATGAGGTCAGGAAGGCCATGGGCCGCGCCCTGGCCCGCGAGCACGGGGTCGAGGCCGACATCGTGGTGCCGGTGCCCGACTCCGGCGTGCCCGCCGCCCTCGGCTATGCCCAGGAGAGCGGCCTGCCGTTCGAGATGGGCATCATCCGCAGCCACTATCTGGGCCGCACCTTCATCCAGCCCAGCCAGGGCGCCCGTCAGAAGGGCGTGAAGATGAAGCACAGCCCCAACCGCGCCGCGCTGGCCGGCAAGCGGGTGGTGCTGATCGACGACTCGATCGTGCGCGGCACCACCTCGCTGAAGCTGGTCCGCTCGGTGCGGGCCGCGGGGGCCGCCGAGGTCCACCTGCGCTCCGCCTCGCCGCCGATCCTCTATCCCGACTTCTACGGCATCGACATGCCGGAGCGGGAACAGCTCCTGGCCGCCAATCACTCCCTGGCCGAGATGCGGGCCCTCCTGGAGGTCGACAGTCTCGGTTTCCTGTCCGTCGACGGGCTCTACGGCGCGGTCGGCGCCGGCCCCCGCAACGCCGAACAGCCCCAGTACACCGACCACTATTTCACCGGCGACTACCCCACCCGCCTCTTGGACCGCGAGGTCGAGACGGGTGGCGCGGAGGTGGCTCACAAGCAACTTTCGCTGCTGGTGAGCGCTTGATCGGCATGGAAAATCGCCTCGGCTACTTCACCCTCGAGACCCCCGACATCGACAAGGCCCGAGCCTTCTACGGCGCCCTGTTCGGCTGGGGCTTCAATGACGACTCGTCCCGGCCGACCTACGCCCATGTCACCGGGTCGGGCGAACAGGGCGAGCCCGCCTTCGGCATCGCCAAGGGCGAGCGCCGCGACTTCACCGCCCTCTACTTCCGCGTCGCCGACATCGACGCGACCTGCGCCCGGATCGAGGAGCTCGGCGGCAAGGCGGCCGTGCCTTCCGAGAGCGACAGCGGCAAACATGTCGTGGTTCAGGACGACCAGGGTGTCAGCTTCAGCCTGTGGCAGCCCGCCCCGGGCTATGTCTGACGGCTCGGGCGCGCTATCAGCCGCGCCATGACGGACACCCCCTCCCCCGACCTCCCACTCGCCGGCCGAATCGCCCTGGTCACGGGCGCCTCGCGCGGCATCGGCTATGAGGCCGCCCTGGCCCTGGCCAGGGCCGGCGCTCAGGTGGTGGCCGCCGCGCGCACCCAGGGGGGCCTGGAAGAGCTCGACGACGCCGTCTTCGCCGCCACCGGCCGCCACGCCGCCCTCGTGCCCTTCGACATCGTCGACGGCGGCGGCATCGACCGCCTCGGCGGGGCTCTGCATGAGCGCTTCGGCCGCCTCGACATCTGGGTCCACACGGCCGCCACCCTGGGCGCCGCCGGGCTGACGCCGGTCAGCCACGCCGAGCCGCGCGGCTTCGCCAAGATCGAGCGCACCAACTTCACCGGCGTCTACCGCCTGATCCGCTCTCTGGAGCCCCTGCTGCGCCAATCCGACGCCGGGCGGGTGGTGCATCTGACCACCAGCGTGGCCCGCGCCCCCAAGGCCTTCTGGGGCGCCTATGCGGCCACCAAGGCCGGAGCCGAGGCGCTGATGGCCGCCTGGGCCGACGAGATTGAGAACACGCCCATCCGCGTCGCCATCCTCGACCCAGGCCGCCTGCGCACCCAGATGCGCGCCCAGGCCTATCCGGGCGAGGACCCGGCCGACCTGTCGCCGCCCTCGGAGATCGCGCCCCTGATCCTCGACCTCGTTCGCCCCGACGCCGTCCCGCCGCTGAGGGTTAGCTTCCCGGAGTGGCGGACGAGCCGTTCTGCGTCGTGAGGCCATAGGGATCGGTGGCCCCGGTCTCGCAGTAGCCGAAGAAGGCCCGCACCGCCGTCAGGCCCTCGGCCTTGGCGTTCAATCGGGTCACTTGCGCCGGGCCAGTGATCAGGTCGCCGGTGGTGACGTCCAAAGCGCCCGAGCGCGACAGCGCGGCGATGACCGGATGGTCCAGCGGGGCGGTCGACGCCCAGGCGAAGACCTCGCTCTCGCCGCCGGACGTCAGGCGCGCTGGCGGCGGTTCGTCACCCGGCCATGTCATCTCGACCTCGACGGAGGCCGGCAGGCACGACAGGCCGAACAGGCTGACGCCCTCGGCCCAGTCCCCGTCGCCGAAGTCCAGATTGGCCGATCCGCCGTGGGGTCGCCACGACCAGTCATAGGTCTCGGGATAGGCGACCTCCGTCGGCGCGGCTGTGGCTGGCGCCGCCACCGAAGGGGCCAGCGCGGGCGCGGGAGCCGGGGCCTCGGCCGTGTCGCAAGCCGCCAGCAGTCCGATCGCCGCCGCCGTCATCAGTCGCCAGCTCATCAGGCTCTCCCTAATCTCGGTTGTCGCGCCGTGGGCGCGGGTCAGCGGCGCGGACCGCTCTTGTGGCCGGTACGCACGCGGCCCGAGCGCGAAACCTGCCGAGCCCCGCCGCGCGCGCCCTTGCCCACCGGCACAGAACTTCCGGCCTTCTTGCCGGATCCCGACTTCAGCCCGGACAGTGCCTTCACCTTGGGCTTGGCGGCCTTCTGCTGCTCGATACGCTTGCCGGGCAGGCTCGACAGCGCCTCGGCCTTACGGATCTTGCGCGGCGCGGTCTTCGCCGTCCCCTTGAACCGCTCGGGTCCGGACTTGGCGCCGCCCTCGGCGTAGGGATTGGCGCTGCCGGCCTTGACCGTCAGCCGCACGGGCGTGCCGTGCAGGTCGAAGCTCTCGCGCAGACTGTTGACCAGATAGCGTCTGTAGTGGTCGGGCATGGCCGACGCGCGGCTGGCGAACAGCACGAAGGTGGGCGGTCGCGCCTTGGTCTGGGCCATGTATTTGGGCTTGACCCGCTTGCCGTCGACGGCGGGCGGCGGATGGCGCTGGGTCGCCATGGCCAGCCAATCGTTGAGATCGCGCGTCTTGACCTTCACCGACCAGGTCGCATGCGCCTCGGTGATCGCCGGCATCAGCCGCTCGACCCCGCGCCCCGAGAACGACGACAGGGCCACAAACGGGCTGCCCTTCAACTGCGGCAGCTTGTTTTCGGCCAGAACCTTCAGCTCGGCCATCCGCGCCTGGGGCTCCTCCTCCAGATCCCACTTGGCGGCGACATAGACCAGCGCCCGCCCCTCGCGCTCGACCAGATCAGCCAGCTGCAGGTCCTGGGTGTCGAAGGCGTCGTCCTTGTCCATGACCAGGACCACGACTTCGGCGAAGGTGATGGCCCGGATGGTGTCGGCGACCGACAGCTTCTCCAGCTTCTCCTGAACCCGGGCCTTGCGACGCATGCCGGCGGTATCGACCAGGCGGAAGCGCTGTCCCTCGTGCTCGAAGTCCACCGAGATGGAGTCGCGGGTGATCCCGGCTTCCGGCCCGGTCAGCAGCCGGTCCTCGCCGATCAGACGGTTGATCAGGGTCGACTTGCCGGCGTTCGGCCGGCCGATGACGGCGACGCGAATGGGCTTGTCGGTTTCCTCGTCTTCCGAAACCTCGATGTCGGCCGAGGCCATGGCGACGGCGGCGTAGAGGTCGGCCATGCCCTCGCCGTGCTCGGCCGAAATAGCCACGGGTTCCCCAAAGCCCAGCCCGTGCGCCTCGCCGACCCCGCCGCCGGATTCCCGGCTCTCGGACTTGTTGGCCAGGAGAACCACGGGCCTGTCCTGCTTCCTCAGCCGATCGGCGAAGATGCGGTCCAGGGCCGTCACGCCCTCGCGCGCGTCGACCATGAACAGGATCAGCTCGGCGTCCTCGATCGCCGCCTCGGTCTGCTCGCGCATGCGGCTCTCGAGGCTTTCGTCGGTGACATCCTCATAGCCGGCGGTGTCGATCAGCGTCAGGTCGATGTCGCCGATGTTCCCGTCGGCGTAGCGCCGGTCGCGGGTCACCCCCGGCCGGTCATCGACCAGCGCCAGGCGCTTGCCCACCAGCCGGTTGAACAGGGTCGACTTGCCCACATTGGGGCGTCCGACGATGGCGACCTTCAGGGCCATCTCACGCGGCCCTTTCCGGCCCTATTGAATGGAGACGAGCTGCCCGTTGTCGAGCAGGACGTAGAGAACGCCATTATAGGCCATCGGCGCGATATAGGCGGGCGCCCCCAGACGAATTTCCGACTGCTGCGCCCCGGTCTTGGGATCCAGCGCCACGGCGACGCCGTCGGAGTTGACCAGGATCAGTCGGTTCGACGCCAGGATCGGCCCCGACCAGATCGGCCGCACGGTGCGGTCGAAGAAGCCGAGGAAGCCGCCTTCCTGACGCACCCGGCCCTCGTTCAGATCACGGGTCCAGTAGACGCCGCCGTTCTCGCGGTTCGCCACCGTCAGCTCGCCCGACTTGGAGACGATATAGACGGCGTCGCCGGCGGCCAGAGGCGCATTCACGCCCGCGACCGGCAGGCTCCATTTGGGCTGACCGGTGCGCAGGTCCAGCGCGCTCATCACGCCCGAGTGGCTGACGGCGTAGACAGTCTGGCGGTTGATCACCGGACGGCCCGCGATATCGCGGATTTCCGATAGGGCGTTGGTGCGGCTGGCCTGCGACAGCACCTGCTGCCACAGCGGCTGGCCATTGGCGGCGCGCACCGCAATGACCTCGCCCGACGAGAACGGCGCGATGATCGTGTCGCCGGTCACCGCCGGGCTGGAGGCGCGCAGGAAGCGAGCCGGCTCGGCGATCGCCTGATAGGACCAGGCCTGCTCGCCCGTGGCGACATCAAAGGCCAGCAGCTGGTTGTCGACGTCGATGGCGTACAGCCGATTTCCGGCCACCGTCGGCGCGCCGTGGATCGGCGACTCGACCGATTGGCGCCACTGGATCGCGCCGGTCGCGGCGTCCAGCGCCAGGACCTGACGGTAGCCCGAGACGACGAACAGGCGGCCGCCCGCCGCAGCCACGCCCCCGCCGAAACCGCCCGTGACCTCGCCGGCGGAGCCGCGGAAACCGATGCCCGTGCCGAACAGGCCGGCCCCGGGCTCACGCTCGTCGGTCGGCTTGATGTTGGTGCGCCAGGCGATGGCGCCGGTCGCGGCGTCGACGGCCACCACGTCGGCCTCACCGTCGATGGCGAACAGTCGTCCATTGTCGGCGACCGGCGGCGACGTGACCTGAAGGCGACCGCCGGTGCCCGCGCCGATATCGCGCCGCCAGCCGACCTGGAAGGCCGGGGCCGCATTCACATGCTCGACCGACTGCTCGAGGTTGCCGCCCGGCACCGCCCAGGAAGACACGGGTGTCGGTCCAGGGAGGAAGAAGTCGCGACCGGCAAGGTCAGACGAGGGAGTCAGCTGCTGCTCAAACTCGATGATCGAGACGCGCTCCCCGGCCGCGGCGACCGCCTCCGGCTGGCCGTCCCCGCCAAACGGCCAGAGCCTGCGGGCCGTGGAGCAGGAAGCGAGGCCCACGGACACCAGCCCGATCACGGCGAGCCTGAAAGCGGTGGCGGTCATGCGGTGTTCGATCCTGAGCGACACGTTACTGGGCGGCAGCCGGGGCCGGAGCCTCGGCGGCCGGAACCGACGCAGGCGCGGCGGCCGGAGCGGCGGGAGCGGCGGCGGCCGGAGCGCCGGCTCCATCCGCCGGCATGGCCTGAAGCGTCGCCGCGAGGGCGGGCGCGAGGCCGCTGTCGATGCTGTCAATCGCGGCTTGGGCGCGCTGGCGGACGTTTTCCGGCACGTCCTGGCCGATCGTCAGCAGGCTGAGCGCCTCACGCGCCGGCTGGGCCTGACCCGCCTTGAGCCGCGAGAAGGCCAGCGCCTCCTGGGCGAAGGGGCGGAACGGGCGGCCTTCCTCGACCAGCGGATTGAGGCGCGCCTCCATGTCGGCGAGCGACGCGTCGGTATCCATGGCCAGATAGGCGGCCTTCAGCGCGGCGGCGTCCTTCAGCAGCGGATCGCGCGTGGCGTCGGCGGCTTCATCGAGCAGCGCCAGGGCCTGGGCGGCGTCGCCATCGACGAGCGCCAGATTGGCCCGCTGGTGCAGAGCCAGGGCGCCGTAAGCCCCCCCAAATTCCTGAACCGCGACGAAGGCCTGCTCGGCGCTCTCGGCGTCGCCTTCCTGCAAGGCTTCCAAACCGGCCTGGTACTGGACCGAGGCCTCATCGGCTTGCCGGGTGCGCCAGCTGTCGTAGCCCCACCACGCCAGGGCGGCGATCAGCGCCAGCAGCAGCAGGCCGCCGACGATCGGCAGCCAGCGGCGGGCCAGGCGCTTGTAACGCTCCGATCGAAGATCTTCCTCGACCGCTTCAAAGACATCGACCACGTACGGGGCCCCTCGGAAATTGCGGCGCGACCCTACTGGGTCGTTCCGGCCCCCGCAACAGACGCAGAGGGCGCAATCCTGCGCCCGGGCGACGGCGGGTCGCTGATTGCTGGCCTAGGGGGGGACCGTGGCCGGAAAACGGCGCGAGCCCCGCGGACGTCAGGTCTGGCCCGTCAGCTTGAGCGCGCCCAGGGTGGCGGCCGCCACCAGAGCCGCCGCCAGTCCCCAGAACAGGGTCATGCCGCCCAGGGCGCCGAGATCGATGAACGACCCCAGGCCGAGCTGATCCAGACCGTTCATCATCGCCTGCTGTCCCTGCACGCCGACCGAGGTCAGGGAGGTGTCGACCGCCCGAGCCGACCCCTCGGCCGCCTCTCCGGCGCGGAACACGAAATTGGTGGCCAGGGTTTCGCGCACCGCCACCACCCCTCCGATCAGGCCCGCCGCGCCCAGGAAGACGCCGCGAAAACGGGAGCCGCGCTCCAGCCGCCGCGCCACGCCGGCGGCGAACAGGTCGGCGTCCGCCATCTGCGGCGCACGGGCGTACAGTCGCTCGATGAAGGGATCGAATTCGTCAGGCCCGGACATCGGCCGGCCTCCCGTGCTGGTCCACGACCGGCGCAAGCCGGGCGCGGAGTTTATCGAGACCACGTTTGACATGGGACTTCACCGTTCCAAGGGGAAGGTCCAGCGACTGGGCGATCTCCGGATGGGAGAAGCCAGCGCCGTGACACAGTGAGACACACAACCGCTCGACCTCGCTGAGCGCCTGCAGCGCCTCGTCCAGGTCGACCAGCTCCCCCGCCTGGACGCCGCCGGAAGGCTCCGGTTCACCCTCGAGCTCGGCGACATAGCGCGCCTCTTTGGAGCGCCGCCGCAGGTACAGCCGCGCGGCGATTCGCTTGACCCAGGCGCCGAAGGTGCCCTGCCCCCTGAACTCGCCAACCTTCTGGAAGGCGGTCAGAAAGGCGTCCTGGGCCACGTCGTCGGCCAGGGACGGCTGGGCGCCCATCCGCCTCAGCAGGGCGCGGACCGCCGAGCCGTGGCGGCGAACCAGCTCGCCGAACTCGGCCCGGCCGCCGGCCGCCGCCAGGGCGGCCAGCTCCACGTCGTGCATGTCGATCGGGCGCTTGGCCATGATCCGACGGTTCCTCCCCGTGACCGACGATCAGTCGCGGTTCTTGTTGAGCAGGCCCAGCACCAGGAAGGCGGCGCCGATGGTCGCGGGGATGGTGGCGATGCCGAGCAGGCTCTGGTTCGCACCGACCCAGCCGTCGTTCCAGCCGAAGTCGCTGACGATGGAGAACAGGGCGATGCCGACGCCGACCGCCAGCCAGATGATGCCCTGACGGATGTCGCGGGCGCGAGAGCTGGGCCGCTTGGGCGGGGCCTCGGGCACATTACGCGTCATGGCCTCAATCAGCTCGGGTGGCAGCGGCTGGCCCTTTTCCAGCGCTGCCCGGACGGTGGCCTGCATCTCGGCCTGCTCGCGGGCCCTGATGATCTTGGGCCAGACCACGATGGCCACGACCATGAGGAACGGCGCCGTGACGGCGGCCAGGGCGACAAGAATTTCCATCTCGGGCTTCCTTCTCAGAGAGACGTTCGTTGGACCGGAGCGTCATGCCGCGGCCTTCTGATCACAAGAGGCGGGGACGAGCGTCCACGGATGCGAAACAGGACGTGAAATCTTCGTAAGGTCGGCCAGGCGTTAGGGTGTCCCCCTTTTCGCGTGAGGAGATCGCCAATGCTGAACCGCCGCCGCCTGCTGGTCGCCGGGGCCGGGATCGCCGCGATGCCGCTTGCCGCCTGCGCAACCACGGGGACAAGCGCCAGACGGTCCCTTACCGTGGCCACCTTCAACATCTGGCACGACATGGGCGACTGGCCGACCCGCAGGCCTATGGTGATTCGCGACCTCGCCGCGCTGGACGCCGACATCATCGGCCTGCAGGAGGTGCTGCAGGACGAGGGCCTGCCCAATCAGGCCGAGGACATCGCTCAAGCTCTTGGCGGCTATGATGTCCACTTCGTCTCGATCGACCCGCCCGGCCAGGCCCGCCGCTATGGCAACGCCGTCCTCAGCCGACTTCCGGTGCTGGCGCGCGATGAGATGAAGCTGCGGCCGCTCGACGACTCGCGCACCGCCGCCCACGTCCGGGTCGATCTAGACGGAAGCCCCGTCGACATCTTCAACACCCACCTGCACTGGCGGCAGGAGGGCGGGGCCATCCGCGCCCAGCAGATCGCCGATCTCCTGAACTTCATCGACAGCCGCTCCGACGACGCGTCGTCGCTAGTTCTCGGTGACATGAACGCGGTCATCGCCTGGCCCGAGTTCCAGCCCCTGCTGGCCCGCTATGACGACGCCTGGCGGCTCCGCAACCCGACCGCCAGGGAGCCGACGACCCTGGTTCCCGGCCTGCATCAGAGCGCCGTGCGCATCGACCATGTGCTGGTGGAGAAAGACTGCTTTACCGTGCACGACGCCCGGCTGTTCGCCACCGAGGCCGACGCCGCGGGCGTCTATCCGTCCGACCACTTCGGCGTCATGGCCCGGCTGGCGGTGCGCTGAGCCCCGGTCTAGACCGCGCTCATGGCCTGGACCCGCACCTATGACCTCGACGAGCCCCAGCGGGTGAACCGCTGGCTGGGCCAGAGCGGAGTCTGTTCGCGGCGCGAAGCGGAGGGCCTGATCGCCCAGGGCCTGGTCAGCATCGACGGCGAGCGCGTCTCCGACCCCGGCCGCAAGATCGAGAAGGGTCAGACGCTGACCCTGTCGGACCGCGCCGAGGCGCAGCTGGGTTCGGCCCTGACTGTGCTGCTGCACAAGCCGGTGGGGATCGTCTCGGCCCAGCCCGAGCCGGGCCAGGTTCCGGCCGTCCGCCTGTTGACCCGTCGCGCCCTCGTGGGCGAGAGCCCAACGATCCCCGACGCCAACACCAGCCTGGCGCCCATCGGTCGGCTGGACATGGATTCGCGCGGCCTGCTGATCCTGTCGGAGGACGGCGTGGTGGCCAAGGCCGTCATCGGCCCGGCTTCGGAGCTGGAGAAGGAGTATCTGGTCACGGTCGGTGGCGAGGTCACCGAGCGGAAGCTGACCCTGCTGCGCCACGGCCTGGAGTTGGACGGCCGTCAGCTGCGCCCCGCCCGCGTGACCCGCACGCCCGAAGGCCCGCTGCGCTTCATCCTGACCGAAGGCCGAAACCGCCAGATCCGGCGCATGTGCGAGCTGGTCGAACTGGAGGTTACGGACCTCCTCCGCATCCGCGTCGGCCCCCTGACCCTGAATGGCCTGCCTGAAGGGAGATGGCGAGCGCTGACGGCGCAGGAGCGGGTCAGTCTGGTTTCCTGATCCCGCCGCCTCACCGGCGAAGGCCGGGGCCCAGAAGGTCTTGCGTGAGATGCCGACGACGGACCTGCGTTCGCGGCCGTGGACCCCGGCCTTCGCCGGGGAGGCGGAAAATTCTGGCCTAGCTCAGCGCCTTCTCCCAGGCCTCGGGCTTGAATCCCACCAGCGTCCGGCCGTCCCCCAGGTCCAGGATAGGGCGCTTGATCATCGACGGCTGCTCCAGCATCAGCGCCACCGCCTGGTCGGCGTCCAGGCCAGCCTTGGCCTCATCAGGCAGTTTGCGGAACGTCGTTCCGGCCCGGTTCAGCACCGTCTCCCAGCCATGCTCGGCCACGCGCGCCTCGAGGAAGCCGCGGTCCGCCCCGGCCTTCTTGTAGTCGTGGAAGGCGTGATCGGCCCCGCGCTCGCCCAGCCAGGTCCGCGCCTTCTTCACCGTGTCGCAGTTGGGAATGCCGTAGAGGGTATAGGCCACGTCGCGTCTCCGAGGTTTGGATCGGGCGCGTTTGTCATGGTTCGAGGGCGGTGTCTGCTATCGGCTCAACGCCTCGACGTTGAGCCGCTGATCTGAGCGGCGGCCGCTTCCGCGCGGCTGGCCAGAGCCTCACCCCCGGATTGGGTTCGGGCGGCCTCGGCGACGTCCAGAAACGCCTGACGCGCCTGACCGTGCAAGGCGGCCTTTTCGCTGTCCGGGCCAAGACCGGCCATTTCAAGCAGCAGAGCGGCCTGCGAGCCGCGTGTCGTCGCCCACGCCATGGGCGCCCTTTCGCGAGTGAAGACCTCCTGATAGGCGCCGAAGCCGTCGTAAGCCGAACGCAGCATGCTCGTGTCGCCGGCCCGTCGCCCCACGACCACCAAAACCTCGGCCCTGCCGCGCGTCAGATTGGCCCAGTGTGTCGGTGACCGCTCCCGGGTCATGATCGGCAAGGCTGCGTCGTAGACGGCCATGGCCTGGCCGAGCAGGGCCTGCGCCTTGGCCTGATCGGGCTCGGCCTCCGCCAGTCGACGAAGCGTCGTGCCCTCGACGTCCCTGAGCGTGCCCCACAGGGCGGGCGTCTCGTCGCGCGAGACATTTTCATCCGCCTGCCGCACCGCCTGGAGGGTCGCTTGCCGCGCCTCATCGCCCCCGACGGCGTCCGCGCGTTGGCCCACGACCAGCACGCGGTTGGCATAGGCGTTGGCCCGGTTGTAGCGGGAGGTCGTCGGGGTGAAGGTCTCGATCATCCGATCGTAGGCGGCGATGGCGCGGTCATAGTCGGCGGCCTGACGCGATCGTTGGGCCACCGCGGCATAGGCGTTGGCGAGGTTGCCCAGCGCGGCCGGCCGGCGCGGGCCGTCGAACTGCGCCGCCTGCTCTAGCATGGCGATCGCTTCCGGGAGCGCGGTGGGGTCGCCGGCCGACTGAGCCACAAGCGCCGCGCCCAGGCTGCTCTGGCGCACGGCCAGATCCGCCGGCGACGTCAGATCGGAGGACGCATCGACCGCGCTTCTGAAGGCGGCCGCGGCCTCGGCTCGCAGAGCCGGGTCGCCCTGGCTCGACGCCTGAAATGTCAGCACGGATCCCAGCCGGACCTGGGTCTCGGCCCAGGCCTCGGGGCTGCTGGCGCGCGGAACGAGGGGCAGGGCGTGATCGCGCAGCACCGTGGCCGACGCCGCGAGCGCCTGCGGATCGGCTAGGTCCGAGCCCTGGAGATAGAGCGACTGAGCCTGGTTCAGTCGATATTGCCAGCGCTTTTCGGCGTTCGCCGCGGGAGCCAGCATCGCCGCCTGCTCGAACAGGGCGGCGGCTCCGGCGTAGTCAAAGCCCGCGTTCCGGACCGCGCCGCGCTGGTTCACGATGTCGGCTTCCCGCGCGGCCAGATCGTCGACGCGGGCCGACAGGGTGGTCCGCGCCTGGCCGAACTGATCGCCGGCTTCGGCGAGCTTCGCCTCCGCCACATCCAGCTCTCCCTCGTCGATCGCCTTGGTCGCGGCTTCCAGCAGCGGCTGTACGGCCCGCATCAGCCGGGCCGAGTCCAGGGTCTCGAGCTCCTTCTCCAACTCTCCGATCCGGGTCCTGGCCCCGGCCAGCTCGATCGCCCGGTCGTCGATCGCCTTGATGATCTGACCCGGATCGGCGGTGGTTAGCCGCGTGCCCAGTTTGCGCGCGATGGCCCGCACGGCCGCCGCCGAGGTGTTCCTCTGGGCCGCGATGCGCGTGATGTCACCTTCGAGCGAAGCTAGCCGCGTCCGCTCCGCCGCGCTCAGCGGTCGATCCCTCATGGCCGGCAACTGCGCCCAAACAGGCGCGGCCGTAGCCATCGCCAAAACGGCTAGGCAGCTGATCGCTATAGGTTTCATCGCGTGTCTCCCTACCCCACGTTGCGCTCAATCTTCGAAAAAACAACAGAATTCGAGCGCTTGCCGCCGCGAAAGATCGGGAGTCCCCGCCGCGCCGTCCAATCGGCCGGGCGTATGGTCTTCGGCCGGCGTGAAGCGCCGACACCTTGGGTTCATCCCCCGTGGCCGATAAGGAACGCTTCGGACGGCTGGGAAAGACTGCGATGCTGGAAGCTGGAACGACCGCCTGGCGCGTGGAGCGGGCCGATCGGGTGGCGCTGCTGGTCGACATGGACCCGTATCTGACGGCGGCCGAGGCGGCGATGCGGCAGGCGCGACGGTCGATCTGGTTCTTGAACTGGGCCTTCGACCCGGACACGCCCCTGACGCCCGAGGGACCGAACGGCGAGGCCGAGCGCATGGGCGCCTTCCTCAAGCGGCTGGCGGCGGAACAGCCGGACCTGGACATCCGCATCCTGTGCTGGGACGCACCCCTGCCGGTGGCGGGCGTGCAGCGGTTTTTTCCCTGGCGCAGCCGGCGCTTCTTCAAGGACTCGCGCGTCGACTTCCGTTTGGACAAGACGGCGCCGATCGGCGCGGCCCACCACCAGAAGGTGGTGGTGATCGACGACGCCCTGGCCTTCTGCGGCAGCTGCGACATCGGCCCGGATCGCTGGGACACGCCGGACCACAAGTTCCCCGATCCACGCCGCCTGCCGCCCGGCGGCGGCAAGCGCTGCTATGACTGTCGCCACGAGATCATGACCATGGTCGACGGCGAGGCGGCGCGAGGCCTGGGCCAGCTGTTCCGCGATCGCTGGGAACGGGCGACCGAACAAACCCTGCCCTCCCCGCCCGACGAGGCGACAACACCCTGGCCGGACCATGTGAAGCCCGACCTGATCGGCGCGCCGGTGGCGATCGCCCGCACCCAGGCGCCGTGGCGCGATCAGCCCGAGATCCGCGAGGGCGAGGCGGCCACCCTGGCCGGCATCGCGGCGGCGAAGCGCACCCTTTATCTCGAGAACCAGTATTTCGCCTCGCCCATCGTGGCCGAGGCTTTGGCCCAGCGCCTGGAAGAGGCCGACGGCCCCGAGATCATGCTGGTCTCCACCCAGCACTCGCCCAGCTGGTTCGACCAGATGACCATGGACAAGACCCGGTCGAACTTCCTCAAGCGACTGGAGGAGTCCGACCGCCACGGGCGCCTGTTCGCCTGCGCCCCGGTGACCGAAGGCGGCGAAACCATCATTGTCCACGCCAAGCTGATGATCGTCGATGACCGCTATGTCCGACTGGGATCCAGCAACATGAACAACCGGTCGGAAGGCTTCGACACCGAGTGCGACCTGATCATCGACGCCGGCGAGGCTGAGGGCGACGGCGAGGCCTGCGTGGCCGTGTTCCGCCAACGGCTGATCGCGCACTGGCTGGGCGTCGAGGAGACGGTTGTGGCCAAGGCGGTAGACGCCCAAGGGCTTATCGGCGGCGTGCGGGGGCTGGAAGCGACCACGCGCCGGCTACGGCCGCTGAAGTCTCAGGCTCTGGGCGCCCTGGCCGGCTTCATCGCCAAACACCATCTGGGCGACCCTATCGCCGGCGGCGACAGCCTGCGCCCCTGGCGACGTCCGACCCTGATGCGCCGCAAGCTGGCCGAACAGGTTGCGGCGCTGGAGGCGGCCCGCGCCCCGGCGCCGGACATGCCCGAGGATGCAGACGCGCTGGAGTAGGCTTCTCGACCAGGGGTGTCGTGGGGTTCATCACAGCGACCACAGAGAAATCACAACGGGCACCGGGGAGACGGTGGCTGTTCAGCTCGATTTTTGCGCCGTCGTTCGCATCGGCGGCGTTCGCCGCCCCGGTCTAATCAGCCCCCTCCCACCTAGGAAATGCCGGGGTGGCCTTGGCGCCGATCCCGCTGTGTTCGTCGTGTCTTCCGCTGTGATCGTCGTGCTGAACCAACGCAATCAGAACCCTGCGCCACGCGATGGACGTTCGGGCTCAATCAGCCGCCGGCGCGCGCCCCAGCCAGATGGCGCGGCCGTTGAGCATCGACCACAGGATCACCCCGGCCCCGGTCGAGGCGGCCCAGCCGCCCGGCTGGATCGCCGAAAGCAGCACGATCCCGGCGCCCAGCAGCGCCGGCAGATAGATCAGGCTGAACAGCGCCGAGGCCCCCCAGCCTCGCCCGCGCAGCGTCCACGGCGGCCCGGGCTCGCGCTTGGTGAAGAAGATGGGCAGCAGCGCCAGCGCCAGTACGATCGGGCCAATGACGGCGATCAGGGCGAAGGCGCCGAACTGGGCCGTCGCGAAGGTATCTAGCCAGTCCGGAACCTGGTGACGGCGGATCGGATGCCAGGCCGAGGCCAATACGCCCAGCAGCAGCAGACCCAGCCCGGCCACGGTCGGCAGGGTGGTGACCAGCGCCCGCCGCGTGGTCCAGCCGGTCGCCCCGAACCGGCGTCTCAACAGGAAGACCACGCCCAGCAGCACCGCCCAGGCCAGGGCGGCGTAACCGAGGTCGGCATAGCGCCATTTCGACGTGCGATATTGATCCTGCAGCTGGTCGAACCGCACGGTCGCGGCCTGATAGTCGGCCGGGCCAGGTGACGATCCGAGCCCCTCTCGGATCCCGTCCAGAGCCGCGAAATAGGCCGGGCCATCGCTGTGCCAAGGCGTCGTCCACGCCAGCGCCAACAGCCCGACGCCGATAAGCGCCAGCGCGCCCGCGATGGCCGGCAGCCAGCGTTCGCGACCTGCCCCCAAACTCGAAATCACGCCTGATCGTCCCCCGTGTCGGTGTCGTGGTCGTTGCTTATGCCGGCGCGCAGCGCGGCCCAGCGGTCCAGCCGCTCGCGAATCTTGGCCTCGTGGCCCTCGCCCTTGGGCTTGTAGAACACCCGGCGCTCCATCTCGTCGGGAAAATAGTTGGCGCCCGAAAAGCCCTCGGGCGTGTCCGGGTCATACTGGTACCCCTTGCCGTAGCCCAGCGACTTCATCAGCTTGGTCGGGGCGTTGCGGATATGGGCCGGGGGCATCAAGCTTCCCGTCTCGCGGGCGGCGCGGGCCGCGGCCTTGTAGGCCTCATAGACGCCGACCGACTTGGGCGCGGTGGCCAGATGCACCACCGCCTGGGCCAGGGCCAACTCGCCCTCCGGCGACCCCAGGAAGTCGTAAGTGTCCTTCGCCGCATTAGCGACCAGGATCGACAGGGGGTCGGCCTCGCCGATGTCCTCCACCGCCATCCGCACGATCCGTCGCGCCAGATACAGCGGGTCCTCGCCCCCGTTCAGCATCCGCGCCAGCCAGTACAGCGCCGCGTCCGGGTCCGACCCGCGCACCGACTTATGCAGGGCGGAGATGAGGTTGTAGTGCTCCTCGCGGCTCTTGTCGTAGGCCGGCGCGCGCCGTTGCAGCGTCCCGGCCAGCCCCTGCACATCCAGCGTCCCCACCGTCTCCGGCAGGGCGAACAGCGTCTCGGACATGGTCAGCAGATAGCGCCCGTCGCCGTCGGCCAGCGCCAGCAGGGCCTGCCGCGCCTCTGCGGTCAGCGGCAATGCTTTGCCCTCATGCGCCTCGGCCCGGTCGAGCAGTTGACCAAGCGCCGCGTCGTCCAGCCTCTTCAGCACGAACACCTGCGATCGCGACAGCAGGGCGCCGTTCAGCTCGAACGACGGATTCTCGGTCGTGGCGCCGACCAGGGTGACCACCCCCTCCTCCACGAAAGGGAGGAAGCCGTCCTGCTGGGCCCGGTTGAAGCGGTGGATCTCATCGACGAACAGCAGCGTCGACTGCCCCGCCGCACGCCGCACCCGCGCCTGTTCGAACGCCTTCTTCAGATCCGCGACGCCGGAGAAGACCGCCGAAATCTGCTGGTACTGATAGCCCGCCGCCTGGGCCAGCAGCCGGGCGATGGTGGTCTTGCCCGTGCCCGGCGGGCCCCACAGGATCATCGATCCCAGGCGTCCGGCCTCGACCATCCGCCGGATCGGCCCCTCGGCCCCCAACAGGTGGTCCTGTCCCACCACCTCCTCCAGCGCGCGCGGCCGCAGCCGGTCGGCCAGGGGCGCGTGGGGCGGGTGGATGCCGGAGGCTTCGAACAGATCGCTCATGTCCGCCGACAAATAGGGGTTGGAGAGCCCCGCGTCTCTAGTCCGGACAGGTCGGCGCCACGTCGCCGAGAGCCAGGCAGCGACCGTCGCGCCCCTCCGGCACGGCGACGCCGATGGCGTTGGCCAGGGTCGGGGCGATATCGACGGTGCGGATCGGGGAATAGCGTTCCTGGGCCGCCGCGCCCGACCACCAGAACAGTATCGGCACCCGGCGGTCGTGGTCCCACGGCGTGCCGTGCCCCGCGACGGAGCCGCCGACGCGGCCCTGACCCGGGGTGATCCAGGGGTGAAGCGCCATCATGATGTCGCCGCCGCGCTCGGCATCGGCGCTCAAGCGGAAGCGCTGGATCAGGGTCAGTTCCTCGGGATCGGCGTTCTGCGGCGGCATGGGCTCGGCCAGAACCTCGGCGCGGGTCCAGGCCCCGGCCACCGTGGGCTCGGCGCGGATCAGTTCGACCGTTGCGGCGGCCACCTGGCTCTTCAGCGGCTCCGGCAGCGCCCGGCGCTCGCCGTCCACGACGTAGAGCATCCCGTCCGAGATCAGGGGATCGGCGTCCAGGTCGAAACGCTCGCGCAGAGCGGCGTTGGTGCGGTTGAGCAGTTCCCGGTCGCCCCGTCGCGCCTCGGGATGGCCGCGCAGGGCGGTACGCTCGGGAAAGTCGGCGCCGCCGTGGTCGGCGGTCAGGGCGATCAACACCGGCCCGGGCAGCTGGTCCAGGCGCTCCAGGAACTCGCCCAACGCCAGGTCCAGGCGGTGCATCTGCTCGCACATCTCCGGGCCCTGCGAGCCGTAGCCATGGCCGATGCGGTCGGTGGCCGACAGGCTGACGCCCAGCACATCGGTGACGCCGCGCTGACCCAGCTGCTGGCCGTCGATCAGATGCTCGGCCGCCTGCAGCGTCAGCTCGTCCAGCAGGGGCGAGGAATCGATGGCGAAATTGGCCGGCGGCACGGTCGAAACGAACTCGCGGTCGTTGATGGTCCAGCGACCTTCCAGCGCGCGGCAGGCCTCGCTGGCGTACGCCCACGCAGCCGGCGCGACCCGGAAACCCTCGGCGACCTGGCTGTTCAGCTCGGCGATCGGGGCCATCCTGGCGGCCATGTCCTCGCCCGGCCGGGCGAAGGTGGTGAACCCAAACTCCGGCACGTACCAGTAGGCGCCGTCGCCGGTATGGCTGTTCAGGGTGATCGCCCCCCGATCCTTGCCGGACACCGCATAGACGCGGCTGTCGGGGCTGGCCGCCTTCAGCCAGTCACCCAGGGCGTCGAGTTTCAGCCGCTCGGGCCCCACCCGGCCATTGTCGCTCAGGTCACCGTCGGCCAGGGCGTTGTCCGGCGCGGCCAGGCAATAGGTCCTCTCGCCCGTCGCCGTGTCGTACCAGTCGTTGGCCGGGATGCCGGCGTGGGTCGGAAAGGCCGCCGTGAAGAGGGTCGCGTGACCCGGGCACGTCTCGGTCAGACCCTGGGCCTGATAGCCGTTTGGATAAACCACGCCGCCGTCGATCAGCCGCTTCAGTCCGCCGGTGAAGCGGCTGCGGTACTGGTTCATCAGATTGGCGCTGAACTGATCGATGACGATCATAACCACCAGGGCCGGGCGCTGGCCCGGCGTCTCGGCCTGAGCCGGCGCCGTCGGCGTCGGCTCTTGGGCGATGGCCGGGAGGGCGAGCAGAGCCAGGCCAGAGGCGGCGGCGATCAGCAGGGATTTGGACACGGGCAGGCTCTCGAAGGCGGTCTGGCAAAGGGGGTCCTTGGCGCCCGCGCGTGACAGCCGAGCGACGGGCCGGGCTTAGCGGCCACGACCGCCGGAGGCCAGCGTCACTCGGTCGGGCCCCCCGACATCAGCAGCCGGGCCTGGGTTCCCCAGCCGCCGACGAAGACGTCCGGCACGCCGTCGCCGTTCAGATCGGCCGCGTCCATGCTCCAGCCGCGCCCGACGGTCTCGGCGGGAATGACCGTCGCGGTCACGTCTGTGAAGCGGCCCTGACCATCATTGCGCCAGGCGCGCACCTGCTGGGGCTCAAAGCCCGGCACCGCGATGGCGCTGACCACCAGGTCAGGATGGCCGTCAGCGTCGAAGTCAACCACCTGACCGCCCCAACTGGAGAAGCGATGGGCTGGCAGTCGTTCGGCCGTCTCATCCACGAACCGACCATCCTCGCCCTGGATCAGCAGCCGGGTCTGGGGATCGAACTCCCAGCCCTGATTGTTGCTGGTCAGGTTGAAGAAGACGAGGTCGAGGCGGCCGTCGCCGTTGGCGTCCAGGGCGTGGACCTCGCGGCTGTGCAGGGCCACGGCGGGCTGGAGGCGATCCGCGGCGTCGGAAAACCGCCCCTCGCCATCGTTGATCAGCAGGCGCGGCGGCCCGGCCTCGTTGGCCACCACCATGTCCAGATCGCCGTCGCCGTCGAGATCGGCCAGCAGCACATCCTGGGTCGCGTCCTCGGCCTGTGGCAGATGGGTGCGGGTCGCGTCGATGAACCAGCCCGGACGCTCCGGGTCGTTCAGCCACAGCAACTCCTGGCCGCCCCCCTCCCCGCCGGTCGAGGAGCCGACGACGATGTCCGGGCGGCCGTCGCCGTCGACGTCGCCGACCGCCAGGCCGTTGCCTTCGCTGCGTCCCGGTAGCCGGTCCGAGGCGTCCTGGAAGGTTCCGTCGCCGCGCCCGAGGAACAGCTGGTGCGTCTGGTCGTCCTCGGCGACGAAGACCAGATCGGCGTGGCCGTCGCCGTCGAAATCCGCCGTCCTCACATGCTCGGTATCGTGGGGCGTGGTCCCGAAGGCGCCTTCGACCCAGACGAAGCGACCGTCGCCCTCGTTGCGGTATAGCCGGTTGACCTCGCCCTCGACGGCCAGCGCCAAATCCAGATCACCGTCCCCATCGACGTCCACGAACACGCCATCCAGCGCATGCAGCTCGGGCGCCGCCGGCAGGTGGGTGGCGGTGACGTCGGCGTAGACGGTCGGCTCAGCACGGACCGACGACGCGGCGCAGGCCGCCAGAGCGAGCGGGACAAGCAGACGGAGACAGGACATGAGCTCGGGACGGTAGCCTATCGCCCCGCCGGTCGCTAGAAGCGCCTCCCATGAGCGCTCCCGACAAGTCCATGGCCGAACTGGCCGCCGAATACGGCCTGGCCCCGAACGAATATGAGGTCCTGCTGGACCGGCTGGGCCGCGAGCCCAATCAGGTCGAGCTGGGCGTCTTCTCGGTCATGTGGTCCGAGCACTGCTCCTACAAGTCGTCCAAGACCCAGCTGATGAAGTTCCCAACGACGGGCGAGCGCGTCATCTGCGGGCCGGGCGAGAATGCCGGCGTGATCGATATCGACGACGGCGACGCCTGCATCTTCAAGATGGAGTCGCACAACCACCCCTCCTACATCGAGCCCTATCAGGGCGCGGCGACGGGCGTGGGCGGCATCATGCGCGACGTCTTCACCATGGGCGCGCGCCCGGTCGCCTTGCTGAACGCCCTGCGTTTCGGCGATCCCGGCCACGAGAAGTCGAGGCGTCTGGTCAAGGGCGTGGTCGCGGGCATCGGCGGCTACGGCAACTGCGTCGGCGTGCCGACCGTCGCCGGAGAGACGAACTTCCACAAGGGCTACAACGGCAACATCCTGGTCAACGCCATGTGCGTCGGCATCGCGCGGGCCGATGAGATCTATTATTCGGCCGCGCCGGAAGCAGGCCATGACGTGGTCTATTTCGGCTCCAAGACCGGCCGGGACGGCATCCACGGCGCGACCATGTCCTCGACCGAGTTCGACGACGAATCCGAATCGAAACGCCCCACGGTGCAGGTCGGCGATCCGTTCGCCGAGAAGCTGCTGATCGAGGCCACGCTGGAGCTGATGGCTTCGGGCGCCGTGGCCGCCATTCAGGACATGGGCGCGGCGGGCCTGACCTCCTCCTCCGTCGAGATGGCGGGCAAGGGCGGCGTCGGCGTCGAACTGGACCTGAACAAGGTGCCCCAGCGAGAAACCGGCATGACCGCCTACGAGATGATGCTGTCGGAAAGCCAGGAGCGGATGCTGGCGGTGCTGAAGCCCGGCCGCGAGGCCGATGGCCATCGCATCTTCCAGAAGTGGGGCCTGGACTTCGCCGTTATCGGCAAGACCACCGACACCGGCCATCTGGTCCTGAAGCATCACGGTGAGACCGTCTGCGACGTGCCTCTGGCCCCGCTGTTCGACGACGCGCCGCTGTATGACCGACCTTGGGTCCAGCCCGAGCTGCACCCCCGCCTGGCCCCCGCCGAGGTTCCCGCCCCCGACAGCTGGCCCGACGCCGTGCTGTCGGTGCTGACCTGCCCGGACATGGCCTCCAAGCGGTGGATCTGGGAGCAGTACGACCGCCACGTCATGGCCGACACCCTGCAGGACTCGGCCACTGGCGCCGACGCCGGCGTGGTCCGCGTCCACGGCACGGACAAGGGTCTGGCCGTCACCTCGGACTGCACGCCCCGCTATGTCCAGAACGACCCCTACGAGGGCGGCAAACAGGCCGTGGCCGAGGCGTGGCGCAATCTGACCGCCGTCGGCTCGCGCCCCATCGCCATCACCGACAACCTCAACTTCGGCAATCCGCAACGCCCCGAGATCATGGGCCAGATCGTGCGCGCCACCGACGGCATGGCCGAGGCCTGCCGCGCGCTCGACTTCCCGGTCGTGAGCGGCAACGTCTCGCTCTATAACGAGACCAATGGCGTCGCCATTCCGCCGACCCCGACCGTGGGCGCGGTGGGCCTGCTGCCCAACTACGACGTCGTGGCCGGCTTCTCGACCATGGTTGAGGGCGACGCCCTGGTGCTGATCGGGGAAACGGTCGGCGAGCTGGGCGCCTCGATCTATCTGCGCGAGGTGCTTGGCCGCGAGGACGGCGCGCCGCCGCCGGTCGATCTGGCGCTGGAACGCAAGACCGGCGACTTCGTGCGTGGCATGATCGAAGCCGGCGACCTGACCTGCGTCCACGACTTGTCAGACGGCGGCCTGATCGGCGCCGCCGCCGATATGGCTCTGGCCAGCGACTGCGGCGTCGAGCTGGACGCCACCAGCGAGACCCACGCCCACATCCTGCTCTTCGGCGAGGACCAGGCCCGCTATCTGGCCGCCGTTCCCGATCCCACCGCCCTGATCGCGGCGGCCCAGAAGGCCGGTCTGCACGCCTCGGTCGTCGGTCACGCCCGGGGCCAGGACTTCGCCTCGGCCGGCGACAAGGGCGAACTGTTCCGCATCCCTCTCGCCCACCTGCGCGAGATGCACGAAGCCTGGCTGCCGACGTGGATCGAAGGCTGATGCGCGCCACCCTGCTGATCGCGGCCTGCGTCGCCCTCGCCGCCTGCGAAGGCGGCGGCGACCCCGTGCAACAGGCTCTCCGCGACGCGTCCGCCGAACGGCAAGCGGCGGCCTATCAGGGCTACGACCAGCCCTCGACCAAGGTTGCGCCCCCCGTGACGTCAGACGCCGAGGAGGCGGCCCTTGATGTGCTTATCGCCGAAACCCGGCGAGCCGCCGAGGCGTCGGAACGTTTGCGCGACAGCACGACGGACCCGGCGCTTCGCGAGATCGCCGAGACCCAACTGGCCGAACACCAGGCGTCGATCACGGCGCTCGAATCGAGACGCTCTGCGGCGCCGGCGGTCTCTGCTTCAGCCGATTAGGCGGTCTTCCGGCGCCGGTCCGTGTCGGTTGGGGCGCGGCTGACCGGGCAGCGCCAGCAACACCACTAGGCCCCCAAGGCTGATCAGATAGGCCACGTTGGTCAGCATCACGAGCCCGAAAAGCCCCATGTCCGGCGTGTCGCTCGTGAAGCTGTTCATCATCCGGGGAAACAGTGCCAACCCCAGTACCAGCAGGGCTAGCGGCAAGATAGCGATCCACCCCGTCAGCCCTCTGTCGTGAAGCCGCCGCGTCACGGCCGCCGCCGTCATGACGGCGATCGCCGCCACCCAGACAGCCATCGCCACGAACATCGGCGTCATGTCGAAGTCCGGTAGCGGCTCGGCGCCTTCATGCAGCTGAACCGAATAGCCGCCGGATCCGACCGTGACGGTCGCCTGATCGGGGTGGGCCTGGGCGAAGGCGTTCATCTCGCCGAACATCGACGACATGGCCAACGGCATCGTTACGAACAAACCGATCGTGAAGACGGCGAAAACGCTCAGCGCATAGGGCCAGAACTGGCCCCTGCTGTCCCGGCCCGTAAACCGGCCGATCAACGTTAGGCCCCTGATGATCTCTCTCATGGTCTCCCCTCAGATTTCCATCCGCCGCGCCAGCGGGCAGACCCGATCGTAGAAGGCCTGGGTCGCCGGGACACGGCCGCCGCGCGACAGCAGGAAGCGGTGCTCGACCACCATGGCCTGTTGCTCGATGTTCAGCCCCTCCCACAGGCAGCTGTCGTCCAACGGGTAGGCATAGGAGGCCGGACGATCCCCGGCCCTGAGCTTGCCGGTCAGCAGATTGACGCCCTGCTGGGCCTGCCAGACGTGGACCAGTTCATGGATCAGCACGGCCTGCTGTCTTAGGGGCGCGGCCGTGAAATCCGCCGGCAGGCTCCGCTCCGGCCAAACGATCCAGTCGCGGCCGAACCATCGCCCCGGCACGAAGGCCCTGACCACCGGCCAGGGCGCCGCCAGCAACCGCACCTGGTCCAGAGCCAGGGCAGGCCCGAAACTCTCGGCGGCCAGCGCCCGTTCGCCCGACGTCAGGCCGCGCACCCTCACCCGGCCGGTTCCGCGACGTATTCCCAATGCCAGGGCTCAAAGACATAGGGCACGAAGCCGAACCGGTGCGCATTGCTCACCAGCCACAGATAGGCCGGGCTATGCGACATGAAATGGCGGCTGGCCGGCTCGGTCGAGACCACGCCCATGCCGGTCAGATGCCCGACATAGAGGTCGATCGCCGCCCCCGTCCGGTGCGCCGAACACTCCGCGCGTCTGAGGCCGTCGCAGTTGCCGTCCTGCGCACACCGCGCCGCGTCCTCGACCGGGTCGCGCCAGCCGGAGACGATCTGGAGAAACTCGGTATTGCCCGCCAGCGCCGGAACCTCGGCCCGCGCCGCGGCGACCATGCGGCGCCAGGCGTCCAGAGTGTCGCGCCTGAGCAGGCGGGTCAGCCGGTCGGCCGCCTCCTCCTGGACCGTCAGATAAGCCAGCTCGCTGATCGGCGGCGGCTCCGGGCATTCGCCGCGCACCCGGGCCATCAGGAACGGCCTGCGCTCCTGCAGGACACCGCGCAGCACCTGGAACTCGGCCTCGCCGAAAACGCCCGTGGCCGGCAGACCATAGCGCATCTGCCATCCCGCCAGCCGCTGGGCGAACACAGCCGACTGCGCCGCGCACCGCGTCCCCAGCTCGCGCTGCATCAGCGGCAGGTAGGTGTCCCAGCCCCACTCCGGCGTCCCGAACGGCGCCCACTCCAGCCGGTCGATCGACTGGGCGTTGACCAGGGCCACGGCGTCCCAGGCCCCATCGTCGAGATGACAGACCTCGGCGCCGTCGGCCACGCGCGACTGGGCCGCGACCTGACCCGCCAGGGCCAGGCTCAGCAAACCTACAGCGACGGCGATCCCGCGAGTCATCCATGCTTTCATCGCCGGAGGGTGCCGTCGCCCGGCCCTTCCCCGCAAGAGCTGTTGCGGACACGCTCGCGCGAGCGAGCGCGACGCGGCATGGTGGCGACGACGGCGACTCGCCGCTGCAGGGATCGACCGAGCACCCGATGACCGCCGCCCCGCTGACCCAGCGCCGCTCCAACCTCACCCTGGCGACCTTCTCCCTCGTTTGCCTGCCATTGGCGGCGTTCGGGGTGGCCCTGCCCGTCACCCTGCCGGAATTCTACGCCAGCCATGTCGGCATCGACATCGCCATGGTCGGCTACATGTTCATGGCCGTGCGGGCCATCGACATCGTCGCCGACCCCTTCATCGGCGCGGCCATGGACCGGACCCGCACGCGCCTGGGCCGCTATCGGCCCTGGATGATCGCCTCGGCGCCGGTGCTGATGCTGGCCGCCCTGATGATGTTCGTGCTGGTCCGGCCGGGGGCCGGCCCCGGCTATCTCTTCCTCTGGCTGCTGGTGCTCTACCTCGGCTTTTCGGTCGGCACCCTGAGCCAGCTGGGCTGGGCCAGCGTGCTGGCGCCCGAATACGACCAGCGCAGCCGCGTCTATGCCTGGTGGCAGGCGTTCAACATCATCGGCGTCATCGGCATCCTGATCCTGCCGGCCGCCGTGGTTCAGCTGGGCGTCGGCGACTATGTGGCGGGCGTCCACATCATGGGGTGGGTGATCATCGCCCTGCTGCCCCTGACCATCGGCCTGGCGGTTCTCAAGGTGCCCGAGCCGGTCACCGTCACGGACGGCGCCCACGGCGGCTTCCGCGCCTATATCGATTTGCTGAAGCGACCGACCGTGTCGCGCCTGCTGGCCGCCGACCTCCTGCTCGGCATCGCGCCGGGCATCACCGGCTCGCTGCTGTTCTTCTTCTTCGATCAGATCAAGGGCTACGACCGGGCCGAGGCCTCGATCTTCATGCTGCTCTATTTCATCGGTGGCCTGGTCGGCGCGCCGATCTGGGCGCGGCTGGCCAACCGGATCGGCAAGGCGCCGGCGCTGATCGTCGCCAGCCTGATCTTCGCCGGCCTGTATTTCGGCGCGACCCTGTTGCCCGGCGGCAATTTCGCCCTCACCGCCGTCGCCATGTTCATCGCCGGACTGCCCTATGCGGCGGGCCTGTTTCTGCTGCGCGCCATGATGGCCGACGCGGGCGACGAGGTGCGGCTTGAGACCGGCGTCGAGCGGACCGGGCTGATGTTCTCCATCCTCTCGGCCACGACCAAGCTGGGCCACGTCTTCGCCCTGATCCCCTACGCCGTCCTAGGCTGGGTCGGGTTCGAGGCGGTGGCGCCCCAGGGCGGCAACAGCCCGACGGCCCTTCTGACGCTGCAGATCATGTTCGTGGTCGCGCCCGCCGTGCTGATTGCCCTGGCCGCCCTGGCGCTGAGGAACTATCCCCTGACCCCCGCCCGCCACGACGACATCCGCCGCGCCCTCGACGCCCGCGCCGCCCAGACCGAGCCCGCCTGATCGCATGACCCTGCCCGACGCCCCGCTCGACCGGCTGAACGCCATCATGGCGCGGCTGCGCGACCCCGAGACCGGCTGCCCCTGGGATCTGGAGCAGAGCTTCCAGACCATCGCCCCCTATACTTTGGAAGAGGCCTATGAGGTCGCCGACGCCATCCAGCGCGGCGACATGGCGGACCTCAAGTCCGAACTGGGCGACCTGCTGTTCCAGGTGGTCTTCCATGCCCGCATGGCCGAAGAGCAGGGCCTGTTCGCCTTCGACGACGTGGCCGCCGCCATGGCCGACAAGCTGGTTCGCCGCCATCCTCACGTTTTCGGCGACGAGACGCCCCACGCCGACGCCGTGTCCCAGAAGGCCCGCTGGGAGGACATCAAGGCCGCCGAGCGGAAGGAGCGCGCCCAGCACGGCGTGCTCGACGACGTCCCTGTGGCCCTGCCCGCCCTCGCCCGCGCCGCCAAACTGACCAAGCGCGCCGCCCGCGTCGGCTTCGACTGGCCCTCGACCGACGAGGTGTTCGACAAGCTGGAGGAGGAGGCCGCCGAGCTGAAGGTCGAGATCGCCTCGGGCGACCTCGAAACGGTGCGCGAGGAGGTCGGCGACCTGCTGTTCGTCCTCGCCAACCTGGCCCGCAAACTGGGCGTCGAGCCCGAGGACGCCCTCTCGGCCGCCAACGCCAAGTTCATCCGCCGCTTCCACCACATCGAGGCCGAACTGGCCAGGGACGGCCGCACCCCGGACCAGTCCGACCTTGCCGAAATGGACGCCCTGTGGAACGCCGCCAAGGCCATCGACAAGACGGCGACATGAGCGGCTCTCCGCCTTTCGACCTCATCATCTTCGACTATGACGGCGTCATCGCCGACAGCGAGATCCTGAACAATCAGGCCCTGTCCGAGATGCTGACCGCCCACGGCCTGCCGACCACGGTGGACGAGGCGCTCGAGGCCTACATGGGCAAGCGATGGCGCGACTGCGCGCCGGTGATCCGGGAGAAGCTGGGGCGCGATCTGCCCGACGAGATGCTGGTGGACTGGACCGCGCGATGCGAGGCCGCCGCCGAAACCACGCTCCAACCCGTCGCAGGCGTTCAGGACTTCGTCGCCGCCTGCGACGGCCCCATCTGCGTCGCCTCCTCCAGTCCGCCCGACTGGCTGGCCCTGGGGCTTCAGCGGTTCGGCCTGGCCGAGGCCTTCGGCGACCGCCTCTACAGCGCCGCTGTCCATGTCGAGCGCGGCAAGCCGCACCCCGACCTGTTCCTGCACGCCGCCCGCGAGATGGGCGCCGACCCCGCCCGCACTCTGGTGCTCGAAGACAGCACCGCCGGCGTTCAGGCCGGTGTCGCGGCGGGCATGACCGTGGTCGCCGTCTGCGCCGGAGGCCACATCCGCCCCGGCCACCCCGAGCGCCTGATGGCGGCCGGCGCCCATCATCGGATCAACGACTATGCCGCGCTGGCCGGGTGGCTCGGCGCCGAGCCCGAAGTCTAGCTCTCGGCCAGCATCCGCGCGGTCACGGCTGCGTCGGCGGCATAGGTGTCGGTCGTGGTGCCCAGCTCACCCGCCACCGCGATGGCTTCGGCCCATGCGGCCTGGGCGCGCGTCAGCAGCTCGTGGCGCCGCTCGCCCTGCGCCTGCTCGGCCTGAAACTGCAGCGCATAGGCTTCGCCCACCTTCGCATCGACCCAGGTCGCCGGCATCAGCTCTCGGGCCCCGCCCGCCTGGATGGCCCGATAGCGCGCCTCGGCCGCTTCGGCCGCCGCCGGGTCGCCGCCGATCCTCGCCTCCGTCATATCGAGCGACGCCTGCTCGAGCTCGACCCAGATCCAGTCCACGGGCGCCTGATCGCGATTGAACACCTCCCCCGCCTCCGCCAGGGCCGCCCTGGCCTCCACGAGGTGCGGCGCCCCGGCCTCACCTTTCAGGCGGGCGGAATATCCCAGCGCGCGCGCCAGGGTCAGGCTGAAACCGGCCCGTGACATCGCCGATTCCTCGCGCGTCACCAAGGCGAGGGACTCCCGGGAGTGCTCGGCGGCCTGATCCATCATCTCGGCGTCGCCGGCATGCATGGCCGCGCCGGTTTCAGCCGCCGCAAGCCCGTCCAGCAAATAGGCCCGGACGAAGGTGTCCTCTTGCGGCGCCTCCGCCACCGCGCGTTTGAACAGATCGATCGCGCCCAGGGTCTGGTCGTGCTCTCCATAGGTGGAGCCCAGATGTTTCAGGGCGTTGGCCCAGGCGTGCATCATCCTCAGCCGCGCTTGGGGGTCGGTCATCAGCGGCTCCGCCTCCGCATAACCTTGGATAGCTCTGACAACCGCGGACCGATCCGCCATCTCCTGACCCAACTGGCCTTCGGCATTGGCGACCAGGGCCCGCTGCCGCGCCCATTCTTCAGGTTCGGTGGCGCGATCGACCGACGCAAGAATTTCCCGGCGCAGTTCGATCAACTCCTGATGGCGCTGCCGGCTGGGGTCCAGCATGAGCCGATTGCCCATAATGGTTCCGTAAAATTCTCGAGCGCCCCGGTATCGCGCCATATCGGCCGTGGTGGTCAGGGGTATGGCCTGATCGCGCACCACCGCCAGCGCCCGGTCGAGGGCCGTCAGATCGACGGCGTGAACACCGTGGAACGAGAGATTCTCCGCCTGGTGAATGTAGAAATACAGCCGCGTATTGGCGTCGCCGGTCTCCAGCTCAGCCGCCTTTCCGTAAAGGTCGGCGGCCCCCAGATAATCGAACCCCGCGCGCCGCACCTGAGCCTGCTGCCCCAAAATCTCGGCCTCGCGCTTGGACAGGTCGGCGACACGGCCCTGAAGCGTTTCCCTGGCCGTGCCGAACTGGCTCGCGGCTTCGGCCAGCTTGGCCTCGGCGATCTCCAGCTCGCCCTCCTCGATCGCCGTCTGTGCCGCCTGGAGCAGAGGCTGAACCGCCCGAGCCAGCCGCATGGAATCCAGGCTGTCGAGTTCGCCTTCCAGCTCCGCGATTCGACTTTTGGCGGCGGAAAGCTCACCGGCCTTCTCATCGACCAGCTTGAGGATTTCATCGGTCGAACTGGTGGTCAGGCGCGCCCCCAGCTTCCGGGCGATGGACCGGACCGCGGCGGCGGAGGTGTTTCTCTGCGCCGAGATGCGCTGCAGCTGACCCTCCAGCTCCGTCAGTCGTCCACGCTCGGCGGCGCTGAGCGGCCGGTCGCGCATGGCGGGAAGCTGAGCCAGGGTCGGCGTCGCCGTAGCCGTCAGCGCCAAGGCGCAGGCCAGTCCGATGAGCACGCGCATGCCGACAGTCCCCCGTTCCGCGAGGACAATATCGTCGTTAGACGGGATGTCGAGCGCCGACTCCGCGCCGCGCCTCGTCGACCACACGCAGCACCGCGTCGGCCGCCAACCCCGATGGGTCCGCTCCGCCGCGGCCCATCAGGTCCAGCGCCGCCGTCTGGCGCACCGTCTGATCCCGCGCCTTGACCGGATCGTCCAGTAGCGCCGCAACGGCCTCGGCCAGCCGCTCGGGCGTAGCGTCCTGCTGGATGAACTCCGGCGCGATCCGCTGATCCGCCGCGACATTGAACAGGGTGACGTGCTTCGCGGTCACCAGCCGCTTCATCAGGGCGTAACTGAGCCCGTCGATCTTGTAGGCGATCACCATCGGCGCCCCGGCCAGCGCCAGTTCCGTCGAGACCGTGCCGGAGGTGGCCAGCGCCACGGTCGCGGCCCTCATGGCGTCGTGTTTTTCGTCCTCGCCGACGACGATCGTGTCGGACGCCCAGGTCGCCAGACGCGCGCGCAGATCGTGGGCGATGCTTCCGGCCGCGATCACCGCCACAGCCAGCCCCGGCCGCGTCGCGCGGATCCGCGCCACGGCCTGCTCATAGACGGGCGTCATGCGCGCGATCTCGCTGGGCCGGCTGCCGGGCAGAACCAGGAGCAGCGCCTGATCCGGCGCCAGACCATGCCGCGCCCGAAACCCAGCCGGGTCCGCGCCCGAGAAGTCCGTATGGACAGCGGCCGACCCGACCACCGTCGTGGCCAGCCCCTCCCGCTCGAACCACGGCGCGTCGAAGGCGTAGAGGGCCAGCAGGTGATCGACGCTGGCGGCCAGGGTCTTTGCCCGGCCCGGCCGCGAGGCCCAGACCTGCGGCCCGACGTATTTGATCAGTGGAATGTCCGGCCGCGCCGCGCGGATCGCCTTGGCCACCCGGATGGTGAAGCCCCAGCTGTCGATCAGCACCACCGCGTCCGGCCGCTCGCGCGCGGCCAGGGCGGCGGTCTCCGCCACCCTCCGCTTGACCCGGCCGTAGGCCCTGATCCCTTCGATCCACCCCAGGATCGACAGCTCGGTGATGTCGAAGGGACTGTCGATCCCCTCGGCCGCCATCTTCGACCCGCCGACGCCGACGAACCGCACGCCGTCGCCCAGCCGGTCCTTCAGCGCCCGCGCCAGCCCGGCCCCCAGCGCGTCGCCCGAGGCTTCGGCCGCGACCAGCATGATCGTCAGCGGCCGGCCCTCGGACGCCGTCGCCGTCATCCCGGCTCGCCCCAGACGAACAGGCCCAGGCGGTCGGCCGTCTCGATCACGCCGCGCCGATCGATGACGATCAGCCGCCCCTCGCGCCCGGCGATCCCAGCCAGCCCGGCCTCGGCGGCCAGGGTCACGGTGCGCGGCCCGATCACCGGCATATCGACGCGCAGGTCCTGAATCGGCTTGGGCGACTTGGCCAGCGCCCCCTTGCCCAGCCCCGGACGGCCGCGCAGGGCCTGAGGCAGACCCGCCACCCTCTCCAGCATGGCGTCGGTTCCCTCTTGGGCCTCCACCGCCAGCACCAGGCCGTCGACGACGACCGCGCCTTGGCCGATGTCCAGTTCGCCCGACTTGTCCGCGACGTGCAGGGCCTTGTGGACATCGCTCAATTGCACCGCCGTCGGCCGCACCGAGCCCAGCGCCCCGGCCGGCAAGGTCTCGCCGCCCAGGATGTCGTCGGCGCCCTCGACGGCGAACCCCTCGGCCTCGAACACCGACAGAATCTTCCTCAGCAGGGCGTCGTCGCCCCGCGCGGCGGCGGCGATGATGCCGGGCAGGACGGACGCGCCCTTCAGGTCGGGCTTCAGCGTCCGGAAATCCGGTCGGGACACCGTCCCCGCCAGGCACACGGTTTTGGCGCCCGACTGTTTCAGCACCTTCAGGATGCGGCCGATCTCGGCCATGCCGGTCTCGACGCCCGGCCAGCGGTTCAGGGCCGGATCGGCGAATCCCGCCAGACGGATCACCGTCAGAGACCGCCCCTCGGCCTCGCAGCGCGCGGCCACGGCCAGCGGCAGCGCCCCACCGCCCGCGATCAGGCCCAGATGCGGGCCTGGCTTTACGGCCCGGCTCATCCCTCGGCCGGCAGGCACAGCGGCCGCCGGTCTCCCGCCCGGATGAAGGCGACGATCTCCATGATTTCAGGCAAATCGGCGTAATCGCTCTCAACCCGGTCGATCCGGTCGGAGAAGACGCCCGCCCCCTCGAACAACTCGCGATAAGCCGCCAGCAGCCGGCGAATGGCGTCCTTGCCGTAACCCTTGCGCTTCAGTCCGACCAGGTTCAGCCCGTGCAGCCGCGCGTGGTTGCCCCAGGCCGAGCCGTAGGGAATGACGTCTCGCGTCACCGCCGCCAGCCCGCCGATCATGGCCCCCGCCCCCACCCGACCGAACTGGTGAACGGCGCAAAGCCCGCCCAGAAACACCCGGTCGCCGATCTCAGCGTGCCCGCCCAGGGTGGCGTTGTTGGCGAAGGTGACGGTATTCCCCACCCGCGCGTCATGCCCCACATGCGCCCCGGTCATCAGCATGCAGTCGTCGCCGACGCGGGTGACCCCGCCTCCGCCCGGCGTACCCCGATTCAGGGTCGCATGCTCGCGGATCAGGCACCGGGCGCCGACCTCCAGCCGCGTCGTCTCGCCCTTGTAGCCCGAGTGCTGCGGATCGCCGCCGACCACCGCGAAGGGATGAACCGTCGTGTCCAGCCCCAGCGTGGTGTCCTGAACGATCAGGACATGGCTGGCCAGCCGAACGCCGGCCTCCAGAACCACGCCCGGCCCCACGATCGACCAGGCGCCGACCTCGACCCCGTCACCGAGTTCGGCCGACGGATCAACCTGGGCTGTGGCATGGATGGCCATGATCAGGCCGCCGGCTGATCGACGGTCACCACCATGGCCATGAACTCAGCCTCGGCCGCCAGCTTGCCGTCGATGAAGGTCTCGCCCCGGAACTTGTAGGCGTCGCCACGGGCTCGGGTGACGTGGACATGCATCTTCAGCTGATCGCCCGGCCTCGCAGGTTTCCTGAACCGCACGCCGTCGATCGACATGAACATGATGACCTTGTCGGCCACCGCGACCTCAAGTGTCTTTGACATCAACAGCGCGCCCGTCTGGGCCATCGCCTCGACGATCAGAACGCCCGGCATCACGGGATCAATCGGGAAGTGACCGGGAAAGAAGGGCTCGTTGTGGCTGACGTTCTTGATGCCCACGATCGAGGTCGCGGGCACGAAGTCCTCGGCCTTGTCGACCAGCAGGAACGGATAGCGGTGCGGCAACCGCCGCATCACCTCGGCATAGTCGATCGCGGCCTGGGTCTCGTCGCTCATGCGTCCTTCGCTCCCTTGCGAGAGGCCTGTTTGGACACCCAGATCGTCTCGCGCAAGAACTGGCGCAGCGGCCGCGCCGGGTAGCCGGACCAGGTCTCGCCCGCCGGGATGTTCTGGAGCACGCCCGCTCCGGCCGCGACCCGCGCGCCCTCCCCGATAGCAAGGTGGTCGGCGATCCCGGCCTTGCCGCCGAAGATGACATTGTCGCCGCTGGTGACCGAGCCAGAAATCCCGGTGTTGGCGGCCATCAGATTGTTCCGGCCGATCCGGCAGTTATGCCCCACCATCACCAGGTTATCGATCTTGGTGTTCTCGCCGATGACGGTGTCGTCATAGGCGCCCCGGTCGATGCAGCTGTTGGCGCCGACCGTGACATTGTCCTGCAGGATCACCCGCCCCAGCTGAGGGATGTCGATCGGTCCCTGACTGGATACCGTTGCGCCGAAGCCGGGCTCGCCGATCCGCACCCCGGCCATCAGCGTCACCCGGTCGCCGATCAGGGCGAAGCCGATCGTGACGTTGGCGCCGATCCGGCAGTCTCGGCCGATGGCCACTCCGGGTCCGATCACGGTGTTGGCGCCGATTCGCGTCCCGCGTCCGATCTCCGCGCCCGCCCCGATGACCGCGCCGGCGGCCACCATGACGTCCGGCTCCAGCCGCGCCTCGGGATGAACACCGGATGTTGAGTCCAGCTCACGGGCCCTGTGCAACAACAGCGACGCGCGCGCCCAGGCCGCCTGCGGCTCGCGTGAGGTCAGCACCGCCGCGTCCTGCGGCGCCCGCTCGGCCATGTCGGGATGCAGGATCACCGCCCCCGCGCCGGTATCAGCCAGAGCCGCCACATGCTTGCGATCACCCAGGAACGCCACGGCATCGGGCCCGGCCGAGCCGAGCGGCGCCACACCCGCGATAAGCACCTCCGAATCGCGAACGACCTCGCAGCCCGTGCGGGCGGCGAGGTCGGCGACCGTCAGGGACGGCAGGGAATCGAAGAAGCGGGCGTCGGGCATGGACGCCCTCCTCTCAACCTCAGGGGTTCGGCACAGTGCCCGGCTGGCCACCCGCGGCGGCCTGGGCCGGCGGGGACTGGCGCGAGAAGCTGAGCGACGGCAGGGCGGCGTTCAGGCGCTCGATGGCGGTCTGGGTGATGTCCATCGCCGGGTTGAACACATAGACGCTCTCACGATCCAGCAGGATCGAGCAGCCGCGCTCCTGGTAGATCTGCACGATGATCGGATCAACCGCCGTGGCGATGGCGTTCAGCTGTTGGGCGCGCGTGTAGCGAAGCTCGACCTCGCGGGTCTGCTCCAGCTGTTGGGCTTCCTGCACGCGCTGCTGCAGCGCCTGGCGTTGCGACCCATCCGGATCACCGGCTTCACCGGCCTGCTGAATACGTTGCGCCTCGCTCTGAATGGTGGCGCCGTAGGGTTGCAGCTCGGCCTGAACCTCTTGCAGCAGGCGCTGCATGCCGGTGTTCAGCGACTGACCGGCGGCCGACTCTCCGAGCAGACGCTCGTTGTGGTACACGCACACACCGGTGAGCGGCGCGCCGTGGTTGACCTGGGTTTGCGCCTGAGCGGCCTGGGCGCCAAGGGCGGCAAGGGCCACGGCCCCGAAAATTGCGGTCTTCATAGTCGAAACAGCCTTTAGAACTGGGTTGAGGTCGAGAAGCGGAAGCTCTCCGTCTCGTCGTATTCTTCCGACGCCAAGACGCCGGCGAAGTCGAAGCGGATCGGGCCCATGGGCGAGCGCCAGTGGACGCTGAGGCCCGCCGAGGCGCGCAGACCCAGATCATCGACGATGTTCAGGTCCACCGTTCCGTTGGGGTTCAGTTTGAACCGATCGTCCAGATAGCCGAGCGTCCCCACATCGGCAAACAGCGATGTGCGGATGCCGTATTCCTCGGGAAGGCCATTCGGCACGGTCAGTTCGACGGTGCCGATGGCGTAGAAGTTGCCGCCGAGAGCATCGTTCGTCAGCAGGTCACGAGGACCGATGCCGGCGTTTTCGAAGCCGCGGAAGCTGTTGCCGCCCTTGAAGAAGCGGTCGTTGATGCGAACGGGGTTGCCGCCCCAGCCGGCGACATAGCCGAACTGCCCCTGAACGCTGACGATCCAGTCAGGCGTCAGGCCGTAGTAGAAGGTGCCGTCCAGCTCGGTCTTAACGTACTTCACGTCGCCGCCAATACCGGAGAAATCCTGGCGCAGGTTGCCGGTAAAGCCGCGGGTCGGGCGGATCGGGTCGTTCCGACGATCGATCAGCAGGGTGTAGCCCGCAACCGAGCTGATGGCCTCGCCCAGTTGCTCGCAAAGCGCCAGCGAGCCCTGACCGGAGCAATAGCCGGTCGGGACCACCACCTCGTCGTTGCGCAGGGTGTAGCGGGTCGCCAGGGCGGTGTAGCCGTTGATGGGGAACTGCAGACGCAAACCCGCGCCGGTGGTGCGATAGTCGAAGTTCGACACCTCGCGGAAGTTGAAGCGCGAGTGAAACAAGTCGAAGCCCGCGCGAAGGTCGCGGCCTAGGAAGCGGGGTTCTGTAAAGCGGAAGTCGATATTCTGTCGGATCGAACCCCACTCGACCCGCGCCACCACGCTCTGGCCACGACCGCGGAAGTTCGACTGGCTGACGCCGAGGTTCACGACGAAGGAATCGACCGAGGAGAAGCCGGCGCCGACGGACAGTTCACCAGTCGGCTGTTCGGCCACCTGAACCTGAACCACCGAACGGTCCGGCGCGCTGCCCTGGGTCTCGGTGACGGTGACATCGGAGAAGAACCCAAGCGCCCGCAGATTGTTGCGCGAGCGCTCCAGCAGGGTGCGGTTGAAGGCATCGCCCTCGACCAGCATCATCTCGCGGCGAATGACCGGATCGATGGTGGCGGTGTTGCCGACGATGTCGATGCGCTCGACATAGACGCGCTGGCCCTCGGTGACGTTGAAGGTCACATCGACCGTGCGGGTCTCAGGGTTCGCCTGATAGGTCGGGCGGATGTCAACGAAGGCATATCCGGCCGAACCGGCCGCGAAGGTCAGGGCGTCGACCGCGCCTTCGATCTTGTCCGATTCATAAAGTTGGCCCTCCTGGATCGGCAGTAGCCGGCGCAGGAAGTCGGCGTTCAGACGATCGTTTTCGGTGACCACGGTGATGTCGCCGAAGTTGTAGCGCTCGCCTTCGTCGACCGTCACCGAGATCAGGAAGTCCTCCAGCGACGGCGAGAGCTCGGCCACCGCCGAGACGATGCGGAAGTCGTAATAGCCGCGGTTAGTGTAGAAAGTCCGGAGTTGCTCGCGATCATACTCCACCCGGTTCGGGTCATAGTTGTCATTCGAGCTGAACAGACGCCACCAGCGCGACTGCTTGGTGACCATCACTTCGCGCAGTTCGGAATCGGAAAACCCCTCGTTGCCGAGGAAGCTGATGGCGCGGACGCCCGTCTGCGGGCCCTCGTCGATCTCGAACACCAGATCCACGCGGTTCTGATCCAGCTCGACCAGCTTGGGCGTCACGGTGGCGGAGATGCGGCCGGTCAGGCGATAGGCCTCGACGATCGCCTGCACGTCTTCCTGGACGCGAGCGCGTGTGAAGATGCCGCGCGGCCGGATTGTGACTTCCTCGCGCAGACGCTCCTCGTTGAGCGCCGAGTTGCCCTCGAACACCACCTGGTTGATCACCGGGTTCTCGGCCACCTCGACGATCAGGTCGCCGTTCTGGAGGCCGATCTGGACGTTGGAGAACAGCTGGGTGCGCTGCAGGGTGCGGACCGCCACGTCCAGGGTCACCGGATCGACCGTGTCGCCCGGCTGGATGGGCAGATAGGACAGGATGGTGGTTTGATCGACGCGCTGGTTGCCGCGCACCAGAATGCGGGTGACCGTGCCGGTGTTGGGCGCGGGCGCGACAGCCTGACCTGTGACCGGGGCGGCGGGAGTTTGCGAGCCCGGCGCCGCAGTCTGCCCCATCGGGGCGGGCGCGATGTCCGGCAGAGGCGGATCACCCAGGGTCTCGGTCGCCGGCGACGGCAGCGCCGACTCGGCGTCGGGCTGGGAGTCCTGAGCGGGCACGGGGGTCGCTGGCGCGGGCGCGGGGGCCGTCTGCTCCGGCTGCGTTTCGTACGGCGGCTGCGGCGTGGAGGGCACGGTCGGCAGCGGCTGGGTCTGGGCCCATGTGGGTCCGGCCAGGCTGGCGGCCACGATCAGCGCGAGCGCGCTCGGCGCCGCCAGGCGGCCGCGCGGGCGGAAGGACAGGCGCTGGGAAGACAGGATCATACGGGAAACCATCGCGGGCTGGCGTCGGCTCATCAGGCGAGCCCGCCGAGGAATTGGAACAGGCTGAGCTTTTGCAGGTCGTTCCAGGTCGCGAACAACATCAAACACACCAGCAAAGCAAGACCGACACGGTAGCTCATCTCCTGAACGCGGGCCGCCACTGGCTTTCTCGCCACGGCTTCGTAGCCGTAGAACAGCAGGTGACCGCCATCGAGCACGGGGATGGGCAACAGGTTTAGAAAGCCGATTCCGACCGAAAGTATGGCGGCGAGCTGAAGCAGGTTCAGCGCGACGTTGGCGGCCTGCAGGCTGGGGACTTCGGTCTGGGCCGCCGCCTGGCGCGCCACGTCGCCCGAAGCCTTGGCGATTCCGATCGGCCCGGACAGCTGATCGCCCGACTCCCGGCCGGTCACGATCCGCCCAAGATAGGTCAGGGTGGTGTCGAGGATCACCACCACCTGATCTGTGCCCTTGGCCACGGCCTCAACGGGGTTGTAGCGGACATGGGTGACTTCCGCGCGCACGACACCCAGGGCCGCGCCGATCGTGCCGACCCGGGCTCGACCCGCCAGCGGATCGTCGATCACCGCGCGCGTTGGCGTCACCGTCAGCAGCAGAGGCTCTCCGGCCCGGTCGATCGCCAGGCGCAGCGGCGAGCCGGCGTTCAGACGCACCTCTCGGATCACATCCTGCGGCCCCTCGACCTCGCGGCCGTCGACGCTGACGATCCGGTCGCCGATCTGGAGGCCGGCCTGGGCCGCGGGACTGCCGGCGGTCACCTCGGCGACGCGCGGCGGCTGGATATAGACTCCAACGACGCTGAACAGGGCCGTGAACAGCGCCACCGCCAGGATGAAGTTCGCGATCGGTCCGGCGGCGACGATGATCGCCCGCTGCCAGATCGGCTTGAAATGGAAATAGTCGCCCAAGGCCGCCGGTCCTTCAGCGGCGACGATGCGGCCCTTGAGCTCGTCCAGGCCCGCCTGGTCCGGCACGCTCGAAGCGTCCAGATCGCCGGCGAACTTGACGTAGCCGCCCAGGGGCAGCCAGCCGACGCGCCATTCCGTCCCGTGGCGGTCTGTACGCTTCAGGATGGACTTGCCGAAACCGAGCGCGAAAGCGTCGATCCGGGTCCGAAAGGCCCGCGCCGCCCAGTAGTGGCCGAGCTCATGGATGGTGATGACCAGGGTCAGCACCAGGGTGAAGGGCAGGATGTACAGCAGGACGCCGCCAATCGCGTTAAGCATGCCGAACCCGAGCCCTCCCTAAATCAAGGCCGCGGGGGTCAGGCCGCAAGCGCCAGGCGACGCACGACTTCCCCCGAGACGCGCCGCGCCTCCGCATCCAGCGAGAGGGCCTGGACGCAGGCGTCCCTCCCCTCGCCCGACATCGGAGACGCCGCGAGCCTGTCGAGGGTTTCGGCGACGACTGCGGCAATATTGAGAAAGCCCAGGCGCCGGTCAAGGAAGGCCAGCACCGCGACCTCATTGGCGGCGTTGAAGACGGTGGTGGCCCCCTGCCCCGCCGCCAGCGCCGCGCGGGCCAGGCCCAGCGCCGGAAAGCGCTCTAGATCGGGCGCTTCGAAGGTCAGCCGGCCAATGGCGGCAAGGTCAAGGCGCGGCGCCGGCCAGGCCAGACGCTCGGGCCAGCTGAGGGCGCAGGCGATCGGCGTCTTCATGTCAGGCGGCCCCATCTGGGCCAGGCTGGAACCGTCAACCATCTCAACCAGGCTGTGGATGATCGATTCGGGATGGACCACGACATCGACCTGCTCGGCGTTCAGCCCGAAGAGATAGGCCGCCTCGATCAGCTCCAGACCCTTGTTCGCCAGGGTGGCGCTGTCGACCGAGATCTTGGCCCCCATCGACCAGTTGGGATGGGCCACGGCCTGCTCGGGCGTGATCGCCGCCATATGCTCGCGCGGCAGGGTTCTGAACGGCCCGCCAGACGCGGTGAGGACGACGCGCGCCACGCCTTCGGGCCGATCATGCGGAAACACCTGGAAGATCGCCGAATGCTCGGAATCGACTGGGATCAAACGGCCGCCGGCGGCCCGCACCCGCTCGATCAGGCCCGGACCGCAGCACACCAGGCTCTCCTTGTTGGCCAAGGCCAGGGTCGCGCCCGTGCCCGCCGCCGCCCAGGCCGAGGCCAGGCCGGCCGAGCCGACGATTGACGCCATGATCCAGTCCGCCGGACGCGTCGCGGCCTCGATCACCGCCTCGGGCCCCGCCGCGACCTCGCAATCGAGATCCACAACGGCGTCCCGGAGCTCATTCAGCCTGTCCGGGTCGGCCGTGACCACCAGCGCGGGCCGCCAGCGCCGCGCCTGTTCAGCCAGCCGGGTCACATTGCCGGCGCCCGTCAACGCCTCGACCGTGAAGGCGCCCGACCCGGCGCGCTCAGCCTGATCCATCAGATCGAGAGTCGAGACCCCGACCGACCCCGTCGATCCCAGCACGGACACGCGGCGGCGCAACATCAGCCCACGCCCGAATAGAACAGCACGGCCCGCGCGGCGGCCAGCACCACGATGGCGAACATCAGCCCGTCGACCCGGTCCAGCAGGCCGCCATGACCGGGGATCAGAGCCCCCGAATCCTTCACTCCGAACCGTCGTTTCAGCGCCGATTCCCACAGGTCGCCGCCCATGGTGGCCAGGGCCGCGAGGAAGCCTACCGCCGCGCCCCAGGCCGGCGTCAGGCCGCTCAGCTCAAGCCACACCGCCGACAGGGCGCCCGCTGCCGTGCCCGCGATCAGACCGCCGACGAAACCGGCCCAGGTCTTGTTGGGCGAAAAGCGCGGCCACAGCTTGGGGCCTTTCAGCAGGCTGCCCGTCACGAAGGCCATAACGTCGGCCGACCAGGCCACCGCGAACAGGAACACCGTCCAGCCTAGGCCGTCCGGCATCTCCCGCAGCCAGATGACCAGCAGCGCCGGCCAGCCGATATAGAGCACGCCATAGGAAGCGTCGGTGCCGGACTGGCCCTGACGGCGCGCGAACAGGGCCGCGGCTCCGGCGGCCACGACCATGACCACCAAGGCGGTGGACAGCCTCCCGAACTGCACCACCAGGATTGTCGCTATCAGAGCCGCGCCCACGGCCCAGGCCACGGCGCGATAGTGGCGCGGCGCGCTCATCAGCGCCCATTCGATCGACAGCAGGATGACCGCCGCCACCATGACGGCGAAGAACCACATCCCGCCCAGCCACGCGGCGGCCACGGCGGCGGGCGCCAGCACCACCGCCGAGGCCGTGCGCACCCCGATATTGCCAGCCAGCAACGCCGTCATGCGGGCGCCGCGACGGCCGCCGCCGGCGGCCGTCCGCCGAAGCGCCGCTCCCGGTCACGATAGCGGGCCACCGCCTCGGCCAGGGCCTCGCGGCCATAGTCGGGCCAGAGGATGTCCTGAAACACCAGTTCGGCGTAGGCCGCTTCCCACAACAGGAAGTTCGACAGCCGCATCTCGCCCGAGGTGCGCACCACCAGATCCAGCGGTGGCGAGCCTTGGGTGGACAGCAGGTCGCCAAACCCCGCCTCGTCGATCTCGGGACCGGCTTCGCCCGCCAGAACCCGCTCGGCGTGGCGACGCGCGGCGTCGACCAGATCGGCGCGGCCGCCATAGTTGAAGGCGACCTGCAATCGAAAGCGCGTATTGCCCTCGGTCAAACGCTCGGCCCGCTCGATCATGGCGGCGATGTCGGCCGGTACGCCGGTGCGACGGCCCAGAACACAGACCTTGACCCCCTCGCGGTGCAGCCGCTGGAGGTCGGAATCGACGAAGGCGCGGACCATGCCCATCAGGTCCGAGACCTCCTCGGCGGAGCGACGCCAATTCTCGGTCGAGAAGCCGAACACCGTCAGGCAGCGCACCCCGACTTCCGGCGCGGCCTTCACCGTCCGTTTCAGGGCCTCGACCCCGGCGCGGTGACCGGCGGCGCGCGGCAGGCCGCGCTTGGTCGCCCAGCGCCCGTTGCCGTCCATGATGATGGCGACATGAGCGGGACCGAGGGCGGCTGGTCCGTCCGTGGACGGCGCGTCCGGCGCGGGGCGGGTCTGGACAGGCATGGAGCGTTCCTTAGCGCGAAACGCCTCAAACCTGCATGATTTCCGCTTCCTTGGTCTTCAGCATCTCGTCGATACGCTTGATGGCGGCGTCGGTGTCCTTCTGGACCTCGGCCTCCATCTTCTTCTGTTCGTCCTGGCTGATGTCGCCGGCCTTCTCGGCCTTTTTCAGCTCTTCGTTGGCGTCGCGACGGACGTTGCGCACGGCGATCTTCTGCTGTTCGGCGTATTTGCCGGCCAGCTTCACCAAGTCCTTGCGCCGCTCCTCGGTCAGGGGCGGGATTGGAATGCGCAGCATCTGGCCGTCGACGATGGGGTTCAGGCCCAGGCCGGCGGCGCGGATCGCCTTCTCGACCGAGACCACCATGCCCTTGTCCCAGACATTGACCGAGATCATGCGCGGCTCGGGCACGCTGATCGCCGCCACGGCGTTCAGCGGCGATGTCGAGCCATAGGCCTCGACCTGAACGGGATCGAGAAGACCCGCATTGGCCCGGCCCGTTCGCAGGCCGCCGAACTCGTCCTTCAGGGCGCCGACGGACTTGTCCATCCGGTCGCGAAAGCTCTTGAGGTCGGGCTTGGCCATGGTCGTTTCCTTCGGGTCGTCTTCTTGGAGTTTAGTCAGCGAATGACGGTGAACGTGCCTTCGCCCGTCAAGGTTCGCCGCAGCGAGTCCTCGGCGCGGATCGAGAACACCACGATCGGGATCTTGGAATCGCGCATCAGGGCGATCGCCGAGGCGTCCATCACCTTCAGGTCGTTGGCCAGCACGTCGCGATAGCTGAGGGTCTCATACCGGGTAGCGTCCGGATCCTTCTTGGGATCGGCCGAATAGACCCCGTCCACGCTGGTGCCCTTGAGCAGGGCGTCGCAACCCATCTCGGCGGCGCGCAGGGCGGCCCCGGAATCGGTGGTGAAGAAGGGCGCGCCCACCCCGGCGGCGAAGATCACCACGCGGCCCTTCTCCAGATGGCGCAGCGCGCGCCGACGGATATAGGGCTCGGCGATGGCGGCCATGGGAATGGCGCTCTGCACCCGGGTGTCCACGCCGATCTTCTCCAGCGCCGCCTGCATGGCCAGGGCGTTCATGATGGTGGCCAGCATGCCCATGTAGTCGGCCGAGGCGCGGTCCATGTCTCCGGCGGCCTTGGATACCCCGCGGAAGATATTGCCCCCGCCGATGACCAGGCAAATCTCTATGCCCTCGCGCGCCACCTGGGCGACCGCCGCGGCCACGACGTCGACGGTCTTCATGTCGATGCCGTAGGCCTGATCGCCCATCAGCACCTCGCCGGAGACCTTGAGCAGCACCCGCCGATAGCGGAACTGAGGAGCGGCGTCGGTCATGCGTGGGGCTTCCCGGTCAGGCGGCGCGGATTCGGCCGCTCCTTATAAACAAAGGCGCCCCGGCCGCCAAAGCCGGAGCGCCTGACTGAATCTCCCCCCCCTTGGGGGAGGGCGGTCGCGAAGCGACCGGGTGGGGGCGCCCCGCTAATATCAAAGGCCAGAGCCGTATCATCGGCCCTCCCCACCCCGTCGCCGCTAGACGCGGCGACATTCCCTCCCCCGAGGGGGAGGGAGACCGGATCACGCTTACTGACCGGCCGTCATGGCCGCGACTTCACTGGCCAGGTCCGGGCCCTCAACCTTCTCGACGCCTTCACCCAGAGCCAGACGCACGAAGCCACCGATGTGCAGGCCGGGGTTGCCCAGGGCCTTGCCTTCGTCGGCGACCAGCTGCTCGATGGTCTGGTCCGGGTTCATGACGAACGGCTGCTTGGTCAGCACCACGTCCTTCTGGAACTTGGCGATCTGACCGTCGACGATCTTGGCGATCATGTTCTCGGGCCGGCCGTCTTCCTTGGCCTTCTCGGTCAGGACCTGACGTTCCTTCTCGATGGCGGCCGGGTCCAGGTCGTCGGTGTTCAGCGACAGCGGCGAGGTCGCGGCGACGTGCATGGCGATCTTGCGGCCCAGCTCGCGCAGCTTGGCCTTGTCTCCGGCGCCGTGCAGGGCGACCAGCACGCCGATGCGGCCGACGCCCGGCGACACCGCGTTGTGAACGTAGCTGGCGACCACGCCTTCATCGACCGACAGACGGGCGGCGCGGCGCAGTTGCATGTTCTCGCCGACGGTGGCGATCAGCTGGGTCACTTCGTCCTGAACGGTCTTGCCGGATTCCAGCTCTGCGCCGTGCAGCGCCTCGACCGAGGCGTGCTCCAGACCCAGCTGGGCGAATTTCTTGGCGGCGGTCTGGAACAGCTCGTTCCGCGCCACGAAGTCGGTTTCGGCGTTGAACTCGATCGCCGCGCCGACTTCGCCGGCGCCGACTTCCTTCGACGCCACGGCGACCAGGCCTTCGGCGGCGACACGGTCGGCCTTCTTGGCGGCCTTGGACAGGCCCTTGGCGCGCAGCCAGTCAATGGCCGCGTCGATGTCGCCATTGGTCTCTTGCAGGGCCTTCTTGCAGTCCATCATGCCCACGCCCGAACGCTCGCGCAGTTCCTTAACGAGGGCGGCGGTGATCTCGGCCATGTGTAGTCTCCTAACGTCTCTTATGCGGGTGCGGCCGGGCTGCGATCAGCCCGGCCGCATTCGATTTCGCCGGCGATGAAAGCCCGGTCGGGCTTAGACCGCGGCCTTCTCGGTTTCGACGGCATCGTTGGCTTCGGAAGTGGCTTCCTTGGCCTCGGCGTCGGCGGTCGCCGGCTCGGCGGCCGGAGCTTCCTCGGCAGGCTGCTCTTCAGCGGCGGCCTCGGTCGTCTCGGCCTTCTCAGCCTTGGCGGCGGCCTTCTTCTTGGGGGCCTCTTCCTTGGCCATCAGCTCCTCGGCGGCGCCTTCCGTGCCGGCGGGAGCGGCTTCTTCGGCGGCCGGGGTCGCTTCACGCAGCGCGGGCTCGGTCGGGTTCTCCGACGCGCCCAGGTCGACGCCCGAGGCCGACTGGCCGGCGGCCAGACCGTCCAGCACCGCGTCGGCGACCAGGTCGCAGTAGGTCTGGATGGCGCGCGCGGCGTCGTCGTTGCCCGGCACCGGATAGGTGATGCCGTCCGGATCCGAGTTGGTGTCCAGGATGGCCACGATCGGAATGTTCAGCTTCCGGGCTTCCTGGATCGCGATCGCTTCCTTGTTGGTGTCGATCACGAACATGATGTCGGGGATGCCGCCCATGCTCTTGATGCCGCCGAGGGACAGTTCCAGACGGTCCTTCTCGCGCTGCAGGGTCAGCAGTTCCTTCTTGTTGCGGCCTTCGCCGCCGGTCTCGAGGATGCCTTCCAGCTCGCGCAGGCGCTGGATCGAGCCGGACACGGTGCGCCAGTTGGTCAGGGTGCCGCCCAGCCAGCGGTTGTTCATGTAGTACTGGGCGCAGCGCTGGGCGGCCTCGGCCACCGGATCGGACGCCTGACGCTTGGTGCCGACGAACAGGACACGACCGCCCTTGGCGGCGACGTCGCGCACGGCGACCAGCGCCTGGTGCAGCAGCGGCAGGGTCTGCGACAGGTCGATGATGTGGATGTTCGAGCGCGAACCGAAGATGTAGCGGTCCATCTTCGGGTTCCAGCGGTGGGTCTGGTGACCGAAGTGCGCGCCGGCTTCGAGCAGCGTGCGCATGGAGAATTCAGGCAGGGCCATCTGCGTTTGTCCTTTTTCCGATAGGCCACCGCAGACGAAAAAGGCCCAACCCGGAAGTGGATGGAGCCCTCGGAACGGAGCGACCGGGATGTCTCCCCGACCGCGCCACGCCTGCGTGCGTGATTGCGGGCCGGCACATAGGCGAATCCCCCCGAGAACGCAAGCCGCAACGCCTACAGCACCGATGCCGCCCAGCCGATCAGCCCCGCGGTCGCCATCACCACAGGCGGCGCCCACTTCCCCTTCAGCGCCAACACGGCCCCAAGCGCGCCGATGGTGATCGCGGTCAGCAACAGCACCGGGCGCGACGGCGCCAGAACCGCCTGAGCCAGGTCGACCAGCGTCACCGCGATCAGCCCGACCACCGCCACCGTCACGCCTTCGAGAAAAGCATGCAGGCCAGGCCGGTCGACGATGGCCTCCAGCCGATCGTACAGAACCATCGAGAAAGCGAAGGCCGGCAGGAAGACGCCGACCGTCATCGCCACCCCGCCCCAGAAGCCCCCCGCCACATAACCCACGAAGGTCGCGAAAATGATCAGCGGCGCGGGCAGGATGCTGGCCAAGGCGACGCCGTCCAGGAACCGCGCCTCCGGCATCCATCCCGCCGAAACAGCGTCATCCCGCAGAAACGGGATCGCCGCGTAGGCTCCCCCAAAGGTGAGCAGGCCGGCCTTCAGTCCTGCCAGCAACAGCACCCAGGGATCGGCTGCGCCGAAGCCCGGCAGCCACCCGCCACCCTGCCCCACCGGAGCCAGACCCCAGAGCGCCGACGCCGCCACGGCCGCCAGTCCCACCCATCCAAGGCCCGGTCGGCTTCCGCGCCGCAAGGCCGCCGCCGCGCCGCCCAGCGGCAGCACCAGCCAGAACGGCGCGCCAAGGGCCGTCGCCCCGGCCGCCACGACCGCCAGGCCCAGATCGAACCGGCTCAGCACCGCATGCCGGCCAATGCCCCACAGCCCCTTGGCCACCAGAGCCAGCGCCGCCGCCTGGACGGCCCACAGCGCCGGCGCCGCCGCCGATCCCGCGATATCGAACCGCACATAGGCCCAGGCCATCGCCATCATCAGGATGAAGCCCGGCAGCATGAAGCCCAGCCCCGCCAGCAATCCCCCGATCCGCCCGCGCGCCGTCACGCCCAGATGCACGCACAGCTCATGCGCCTCCGGCCCGGGCAGAACCTGCATGACGCCCAGCAGCCGGTTGAACCGCTCGGAAGAGATCCAGCCTTCACGGTCGACCAATTCGCGCCGGACCATGGCGATCTGCGCCACGGGTCCGCCGAAGGCCAGACACCCAAAGCCGAGAAAGCGCAGAAAGAGGTTGCCCAATGAGACCGTGCTAGTGACGGGTCGTCGAGATTTCATGAGCTCCCTTGTCAACCGTCCAGCGCTTGACCGACAATGGCCGGGAAGCGCGCCGGTTCGCGGACTGGCCCCCCACAACTCACACAATCAGTCGAGCCCGCCCTGTGCAGGCCGCCTGAGGAAGGTCCTATGACGGATATCGTCGGCATCATGCGTTTTTCGGTCCTCTCAACGACCGAGAACCCCTTTGTGATCGCTCAGAGGAAATCCTTTGATGATCTGGCGGCCGAGGTGCTCGACCCCGCCCGCCTCGACGTCCGTTTCCGGCTGTTCGAGCATATCACTCTCCCCTCGCTCGACGCACAAACCCAAGGCGATTTCACCATCCTTCTGGTCGCGCCCCGACTGCTGCCACAGACCTACCGCGACCGGCTTGACGCACTGGCGGCCAGCCGTTCGTATCTGCACCTGGTCTATGCTGACGAGACCGACTTCAAGATGAAGGGGCTGCGGCCCCTCATCGTCAATGAGCTGGTCACATCCAAGGATGCCTTCACGACCTTCCGCATCGACGACGACGACGCAGTGTCGCGCAACTTCATCGAGCGGATTCGTCGATTCACGAAGCCGGAGTTCGAATTCTTCGGCGTCTCGCTATGCAACGGATATCTTCTGGATATTGGCGACGCCTCTCGAGACGTGCGACTGAAACACAAGATCTATCCAAATCTTGCGGTCGGTCTTTCGTACGTTGCTCGGCGGCGCAGGCCTCGCATCTTCTATGATGTCACCATCGGTCACGTCAAAATGCATCACCGAACCCCGGTGGTCACGGACGCTCGTAGCCCGGCCTACCTCGCCCTGACGCACTCGACCAACGACACCGGCAGTCAGCGCGTCCTGAAGTCTGAGTTCGCCGTCAGTCCAGCCGAAGCCCAGGCGACGCTGGATCGTGTGGGTTTCACGGTCGACCTTCCTGGATTGATGCGTGGTCCCACCTCGACACCCGCCGCCGGCGACCCTGAAGGAGGTCCCGGCGCCGCCTCCCAATGACCTAGCCGAGGGACATCTGTGTTCCTGTTGATTCGCCGCGCGTTTGGGGTGAGGTGAACAGCGAAGACGAACTGACAGGTGCGCCGTGGTTGCGATCGTTGGAGTTGTCCGCTTTTCGGTGCTGTCGACGGCGCGCAATCCCTTTGCTCTGGCCAAGGATCGGTCATTCGAAGACTTCGCGCGTCGCGTGCTTGATCCGCGTCGACTGGACCAGCGACTTCGGCTGTTCCAACACGTCACCCTGCCCTCGCTGGACGCTCAAACGGATCCCGATTTCGCCGTGCTGGTGCTTGCTCCCGAAAGGCTGGAAGCTCCATGGCGTCAGCGGCTTGGGGGCCTGGCGGAGCGGCGTCCCTGGCTACAGATCAGCTATCACCACGAAGCGGATTTCCGAACGACGGATGCCGATCCCCTGGTCCTGGACCTGCTGACGACGGAAAGCGCCTTCGCCACGTTTCGTCTGGACGACGACGATGCTGTGTCGATCGACTACATCGCCCGGGTGCGGCGCTATGTGACCACGCCCTTCAACGGTCACTCGGTGTCGCTCTGCAAAGGCTGGCAACTGGATGTCGGGGACGGGGCGGACCTGTACGGTCTCAAGCCTGTCGTCCGCCCCAACATCGCGGTGGGCCTCGCGCACATCTCGCGCAAGGACCGCAAGCCACGTACCCTTTTCGGCGTCTCAGACTATCACCTGCGGCATCACGAGCGGGTGCCGACGATCACCGACGGCAAGGCGGACGCCTTCGTCGCCCTGACCCACGAAACCAACGACACGGGCGCCAAGCGCGAGGCCCGCGTCCGCGACCTGGATCCGCTTGAGGCGCAGCAACAGCTGACCGACGCGGGCTTCAACCTCGACCTGATCGGCCTGGCCGAGAGCGTCGCCCGGACGCGAAACGAAGGCCGCTAGACCGGCCGCACCTTCAGCCGTGTGCCCGAGGCGTCCTCGACGACCACGGCGTCGCCAGCGAGGGGCGAGGCCGAGGCGCCGTCCATCAATTCGGCCGCCCATTCCGCGCCCGAGATGAAGATGCGTCCCTGTCCGCCGACGAAGGCCTGGACCACCGTCGCCCTTTGGCCAACCAGGCGGCTGTCGCGGGCGTTGATGTCGCTCTCGGTCGGGTTGATCCGCTTGACCAACCGCCTGGCGAACACCGTGCCGATGATGGTCAGGATGGCGAAGACGATCAGTTCGCCGACCAGCCCGAGCGGCAGGCCGATGGCGGTCAGCACCGCCACGATCCCGGCCGCCACGGCCGGCCACAGCAGCCACTCGCTGCCGATCGCCGCCTCGACGGCCAGGATCAGAGCGGCGATGGCCAGCCAGATCCAGAAGGGCTGGGCAGCATAGAGATCGGTGACCCATTCCATGGGACTACTCCGTGGGCGGGACGCCGCCGGCCGGGCGGCGCGGCGGGACGGGACGGGACGGCGCCGGCGGCGAGGAGCGGCTGTCGCGGCGTTCGATCTGCTGGTCCTTGGCCAGACCCACCAGTTCGCCCAACCCGGCCAGGGTGCCAACCAGTCCGCCCAGCTCGGCGGGTACGATGACGGTCTTCTGGGTTGGGTTGCGGGCCAGTTCGGCGAAGGCCTCGACGTACTTCTGCGCCACGAAATAGTTGATCGCGTTGACGTCGCCGCGGGCGATCGCCTCGGACACCATGGCGGTGGCGCGGGCCTCGGCCTCGGCCTCGCGTTCGCGGGCCTCCGCGTCGCGGAAGGCGGCTTCCTTGCGGCCTTCGGCCTCCAGGATCGCCGACTGTTTGGCGCCCTCGGCGCGGGCGATGGCGGCCTGTTTCTCGCCCTCGGCCTCGGTGATCACCGCGCGACGCTCGCGCTCGGCCTTCATCTGGCGGGCCATGGCGTTGGTGATGTCCGTCGGCGGGGTCAGGTCCTTGATCTCGATCCGGTTGACCTTGACGCCCCACGGCTCGGTGGCGGCGTCGATCACCGTCAACAGGCGCGAATTGATGTTGTCGCGCTGGAACAGCACCTCATCCAGGTCCATCGAACCGACCACGGTCCGCAGGTTGGTCGAGCACAGCTGGGTGATGGCGTAGTTTAGCTCGTCCACCCGATAGGCGGCCGCGGCGGCGTTCATCACCTGGATGAAGACGATGGCGTCGACCTTCACCATGGCGTTGTCCTTGGTGATGACCTCCTGCTGGGGCACGTCCAGGACCTGCTCCATCATGTTCATCCGCTTGCCCACCCCCTCGACGAACGGCGTCAGGAAGCTGATCCCGGGCGACAGGGTGCGGGTGTATTTCCCGAACCGTTCCACTGTGAATTCACGGCCTTGCGGCACGATCTTGATCGTTGAAAACAGGACGACGATGGCCAGGACGACCAGCGCGATACCCACGAAACCCATGAAACCTACCTCCCCGAACATGGCCACATTCTAGCCACGCATCGCCCCGGGTCCACGAAAACCGGCGCCAGACGGATTACTTCGGCGTCATCTCAGGCTCGGGACGATGCACCAGCGACACCAGAACCACGCTGATGATCATCAGCAGGAACCAGCTCCCCAGCTTGGCCAGGGGCACGGGCGACCATCCATCGGCCTGGTCCGGATAGATCCACGCCCGCGACAATGTGCCCAGGTTCTCGGCGAACCAGATGAACAGCGCCACCAGCAGGAATCCCAGCAGCACCGGCATCCACCGCCGCTCGCGATCCGGGGTGAAGTGGAACCGCGCCCGCCAGAACAACAGCGCCGTCGCCGCGAACAGCAGCCAGCGGAAATCCCAGATCCAGTGGTGGGCGAAGAAGTTCACATAGATGGCGGTCGCCAGCACAACCGTCATCCAAGCAGGCGGATAGTGTGAAAAGCGGATGTCGAAAATCCGCCAAATCCGGGCGATGTAGCTGCCCACCGCCGCGTACATGAAGCCCGAGAACAGCGGCACCTCGCCGATCCTCAAGAGGCTGGGCTCGGGATAGATCCAGCTGCCGGCTGCCGTCTTGAACAGTTCCATGATGGTGCCGACGATGTGGAAGACCAGGATGACGCGCGCCTCCTCCCAGGTCTCCAGCTTCAGCAGCAGCATTGCGGCCTGGATCGCCACCGCGCCGATCACCAAGAAATCGTATCGGGCCAGCGGTGACCCATCCGGATAGAACAGGAAGGTGCCGAGCAGCAGCGCCAGCATCAGCCCGCCGAACAGACAGGCCCAGGCCTGTTTGATCCCGAACATCAGGAACTCGAAGGCCCAGCGCCCGACCTGGCTGCGATCCGCCCGCGCCTGTGCCGCCGCCAGCAGCCGTCGCCCCCAAGCCTCCAGCGGAAGACGCGGCGTCGGTGAGTCGGATGCGGGGGCCATCACCGCACCCTAGCCTTCTCTCCGGCCTCGGGAAGGCGCTAGAACCCCGGCCATGACGAATCCGAAAGCCCAGTCGAACACTCGCGTCATTCGCAGCCCGCGCGGCCCGGAAATGACCGCCAAGACCTGGCAGGCCGAGGCCGCCCTGCGCATGCTGATGAACAATCTCGATCCCGAGGTGGCCGAGCGACCCGAGGACCTGGTCGTCTACGGCGGCATCGGCAAGGCGGCGCGCGACTGGGCCAGTTTCGACCGGATCGTCGAGGAACTGCGGGCTCTGGAGCCGGACCAGACCCTGCTGGTCCAATCGGGCAAGCCGGTCGGCGTCTTCCGCACCCACACGGACGCCCCGCGCGTGCTGATCGCCAACTCCAACCTGGTGCCCAGATGGGCGACCTGGGAGCATTTTGCCGAGCTCGATCGGAAGGGCCTGATGATGTACGGCCAGATGACGGCCGGCTCGTGGATCTACATCGGCACCCAGGGCATCGTTCAGGGCACCTATGAGACCTTCATGGAGGCGGGTCGCCAGCATTACGGCGGCGACTGGTCCGGGCGATGGATCCTGACGGCGGGTTTGGGCGGCATGGGCGGGGCCCAGCCTCTGGCCGCGACCATGGCGGGCGCGTCGTGCCTGGCTGTCGAATGCCAGGCCAGCCGGATCGAGATGCGCCTGCGCACCCGCTATCTGGATGAACGCGCCGATAGTCTCGACGAGGCGCTCGACATTCTGGAGCGCGCCAGGGCCGAGGGTCGGGCCGTCTCCGTGGGCCTGCTGGGCAACGCCGCCGAGGTGCTGCCCGAACTGGTCAGGCGCGACGTGCGCCCCGATCTGGTGACGGATCAGACCAGCGCCCACGACCTGGTCAACGGCTATCTGCCCAAGAGCTGGACCGTCGCCGAATGGGAAGACAGACGTCGCACCGACCCCGAGGCGGTGAAGTCGGCGGCGGCCGCCTCCATCGTCGATCACGTCGAGGCCATGCTGGCCTTCCAGGCGATGGGCGTGCCGACCACCGACTATGGCAACAACATCCGCCAGGTCGCGCTGGATAATGGCGTCCGGAACGCCTTCGACTTCCCCGGCTTCGTGCCCGCCTATATCCGCCCGCTGTTCTGTCGCGGCATCGGGCCGTTCCGCTGGGCGGCCCTGTCGGGCGACCCGGACGACATCGCCAAAACCGACGCGGCGATGAAACGGCTGTTCCCCGAGAACGAGGGCTTGCATCGCTGGCTCGACATGGCCGGCGAGCGCATCGCCTTCCAGGGTCTGCCCGCCCGCATCTGCTGGATCGGCCTGGGCGACCGGCACCGCGCCGGCCTGATGTTGAACGACATGGTGGCCTCGGGCGAGCTCAAGGTGCCGATCGTCATTGGCCGCGACCATCTGGATTCTGGCTCGGTCGCCAGCCCCAATCGCGAGACCGAGGCCATGATGGATGGCTCGGACGCCGTGTCGGACTGGCCGCTGCTGAACGCCCTGTTGAACACCGCGTCGGGCGCCAGCTGGGTGTCCCTGCACCACGGCGGCGGGGTCGGCATGGGGTACAGCCAGCACTCCGGCGTCGTCATCGTCGCCGACGGCACGCCGGAGGCCGCCAACCGGCTGAAGCGCGTCCTCTGGAACGACCCCGCCACCGGCGTCATGCGCCACGCCGACGCCGGCTACGACATCGCGCGGGACGCGGCGCGCGAAAACGGCCTCAACCTTCCCAGCCTGGCCTGACCGCGCATGGAATTCGCCGCCGTCGCCCTGCCGCTCGCACTCGGGATCATCATGTACGGCCTCGGGCTGGACCTGACGCCCGCGGACTTCGTGCGCGTGGGCAAGCAGCCCAAGGCGGCGGCCGTCGCCCTCGCCTGCCAGCTGCTGGTGCTGCCGGCCGTATGCTTCGGCCTGGTGCTGCTCTTCGATCTCCCGCCGATCCTGGCGGTCGGGATGATGCTGCTGGCGGCCTCGCCGGGCGGCACCACGGCCAATCTCTACAGCCATCTGTTCCGCGGCGACGTGGCCCTGAACATCTCGCTGACGGCGATCAATTCGGTCATCGCCGTCATCACCCTTCCGATCATCACCAACCTGGCCATCGCATATTTCCAGCCGGGCGACCTCAGCGTCGGCCTGCAGTTCGCCAAGACGCTGGAGGTCTTCCTGATCGTCCTCGTCCCGGTCGCCCTCGGCATGACCGTTCGCGCGTGGAAACCCGACTTCGCCCGCGCCATGGACAAGCCCGTCCGCATCGCCTCGGTGCTCATTCTGGTACTGGTGATCGTTGGCTCATTGGCCAGCAGCTTTGACCTGTTCGCGTCCAACTTCCTGCTGCTGGGCGGCATCACCACGGCCTTCTGCATCGTTAGTCTGACCGTCGGCTACATCGTCCCGCGCTTCGCACGCATCGAGAAGCCCCAGGCCATCGCCAGCGCCTTCGAGGTCGGCATCCACAACGCTACCCTGGCCATCGTCATCGCCCAGGGCGTTCTGGGACGACCGGATATGTCCCTTCCCGCCGCCATCTACGGCGTGCTGATGTTCCCCATCGCGGCCCTGTTCGGTCTCTGGATCGCCAGACGCGCGCCGGCTGACTTGGCGCATTCTTCGCGGAAATCCCAATGACCCTCACCATCGGCCAGTCGCCCCTCACCCTCGCCCAGCTTCGCGCGGTGCTCGACGGCCCCTGCGCCGTCGCCCTGACCGAGGCCGCCTGGGCCGATGTCGACCAGGGCGCGGCCATCGTCGCCGACATCGTGGCGCAGGGACGCACCGTCTACGGCATCAACACCGGCTTCGGCCTGCTGGCCAACACCTCAATCGCGCCCCAAGACCTTGAAACCCTGCAGAAAAACCTGGTGCTCAGCCACGCCTGCGGCGTCGGCCCCCTGCTGTCGCCGGAGGTGACGCGCCTGTTGATGGTGCTCAAGATCGCGTCCCTGTCCAAGGGCGCGTCCGGCATCCGGCGCGAGACGCTCCAGACCCTGATCGCCCTGGTCAACGCCGACATCCTGCCGGCCATTCCGTCCAAGGGTTCGGTCGGCGCCTCGGGCGATCTGGCGCCGCTGGCCCATCTGTCCTGCGTCCTGATCGGCGTCGGCGAGGCCCGTCAGGGTGATCGCGTCATGGACGCCGAGGCCGCGCTCGCCCGCGTCGATCTCAAGCCTCTCACCCTTGGCCCCAAGGAAGGCCTGGCCCTCCTCAACGGCACCCAGTGCTCGACCGCCCTGGCGCTCGCCGGCCTGTTCGCGGCCGAGAATGCCTTCGCCGCCGCCATCGCCGCCGGGGCTTTGTCGGTGGATGCGCTCAAGGGCTCCGACGCGCCGTTCGACGCCCGCATTCATGCCCTGCGCGGCCAGCCGGGCCAGGTCGACGTGGCCGCCCGCCTGCGCGCCCTGATGGCCGGATCCGCCATCCGCGACAGCCACCGCGACGACTGCGCCAAGGTTCAGGACCCCTACTCCCTGCGCTGCCAGCCCCAGGTCATGGGCGCGACCCTCGACATCCTGCGCAATGCCGCCGCCATGCTGGAGCGCGAGGCCAACGCCGTCACCGACAACCCGCTGGTCTTCCTGGAAGACGGCGAGGTCGTCTCGGGCGGCAATTTCCATGCCGAGCCGGTGGCCTACGCCGCCGACCAGATCGCCATGGCCCTTTGCGAGATCGGCAATATCTCCGAGCGCCGGACCTCGATCCTGGTCGACCCCAAGATGAGCGACCTGCCCGCCTTCCTGGTTCGCGAATCCGGCCTGAACTCCGGCTTCATGATCGCCCAGGTGACGGCCGCCGCCCTGGTCGCCGAGAACCGTATGGTCGCCCACCCCTGCGTGATCGACACCGTCCCGACCAGCGCCAATCAGGAAGACCACGTCTCCATGGCCACCCACGGCGCCCGCCGCCTGCTGGACATGGCCGAGAACACGGCGACGGTGGTCGGGATCGAGCTCCTGGCCGCCGCGCAAGGGCTGGAGTTCCACCGCCCCCTGAAAAGCTCGGCCGACCTCGAACGCGTGTTCAGCATCGTTCGGGAGGCGGCCGCCCCCTACGCCTCGGACCACTATTTCGCTCCGGACATCGCCCGCGCTACCGCGGGCGTGCGCGTCGGCCGCTATCGGACCTTCGCCAACGGCCTGCTGCCGAGCGGCTGACCGGTCAGTCCAGACCGAGGAAGCGCCGCAGCCAGCCGCCGACCAGGGCGCGATCGTCGGGCTGGGTCAGGCTCGCCAGCGCGGTGTCGACCACCGCGTCCGGAATCCTCCCGCGCCGCGCCTCGACCAGGGCGGCGGCATAGGCGGGTTGGAACTCCGGATGACACTGCAGGCTGATGGCGTCCTCGCCCCACGCCAGTCCTCCGAACGGCGTGAAGTCGCTGCGGGCGATGATCCGCGCCTCCGGTCCCGGATCGACCACCTGATCCTGATGCGACACCGGGATGGCGATGTGGTCGGCGCTCGGGACCATCCACGGCTCGGTCGCGACGATGTCATAGCGGTGCAGGCCGACCCCCCAGCCCTTGTCGGATTTCTCGACCCGGCCGCCGAAGGCCTGGGCCATGATCTGATGGCCAAAACAGATGCCGACCAGCCGCGTCCGCCCCCGCGCCGCCCGCAGCCAGTCTTCCAGCGGCGGGATCCACGCCCGATCCTCATAGGCCCCGGCCGGCGACCCGGTGACGATCACGCCCTGAAACGCGGTCGGATCGGCCGGCAGGGCGCGCTCCACATCGAAGACCTGGGTCTCGCCGCCCAGGCCCAGCAGCTTTCTGAACGCCGCCGGATAGTCATCGAACCTCTCTCGGAGCGCCTCGGGCGGCTGCCCGGTCTCAAGGATGGCGATGGGTTTCACGACCCCGCCTCCACCACGGTCTTCAGCCGCGCGTCATGGCCGTCTTCGGGAAAGTCCGCCTCGACCCACTGATCCTCGAATGCCGCGAGGATCCGCCCCGTGCGTGGACCCGGCTCGACACCCATCGCCGCGATCTGCTTGCCCCCGACCGGCAGCGCCGGAACCTCCCAGTCTTCCAGCGCCATCAGCCGATCCGCATCCTCCTCGCGCCACGGCTCGGCGGCCCAGGCGCGCATCAGCCGGTCGTGAAAGGTCTGCCAGCCCAGGCGATAGATCACCGCCCGCGCCTCGCGCTCGTCCATGTCCAGGCTGATCGACGGCCGAGCCGGCGGGCTGTCGGCGGTGGTGCGCACCAGCCGATCCTTGATGGCGTTCGACAGCCGCAGACGGTTGGCGGCCGAGCGCACCACCTCGCCGTCATCGGGCAGCAGCGCCGACAGCAGTTGCACCGGGTCGTGCGACAGCTCGGCCAGCCGGTGGAAAGTTTTGGTCTCGGTCGCCTCGGGCAGCACCTGAGACAGGACGCCCGATTTCTCCATGCGGTTGACGGCCGGGCGCGGCTGGGGCGCGGCCAGCAACTTCAGCAGTTCGGCCTGCACCCGTTCGGCCGACAGGCCCGCAATGCCCGCCTTCAGGGCTGAACAGGCCGCCAGGCCCACAGCGTCCGGCTCGCCCCGCCCGTACCAGGCATAGAAGCGGAAGAAGCGCAGGATGCGCAGATAATCCTCCCGGATCCGCTGGCGGGCGTCGCCGACGAAGGCCACGCGCCCCGCCTTGGCGTCGGCCAGGCCCTGACCGGTCGGGTCGAACACCCGGCCCTCGCCATCGGCGTACAGGGCGTTCATGTGGAAGTCGCGACGCGCGGCGTCCTCGGCCCAGTCGTCTGTGAACTCGACCTCGGCGTGACGGCCGTCGGTGGCCACGTCGCGGCGCAAAGTGGTGACCTCGAACGGCCGCCGGTTGGCGATGGCCGTGACCGTGCCGTGGCTGAGGCCGGTCGGGACCGACTTCAGACCCGCCGCCTTCAGCGCCTCGACCACCCGATCGGGCGTCAGCCAAGTGGCGATGTCGATGTCGAGCCCCTCGGGCCACACCGTCTCCGGATCGCGATCGTCGCCGTCGATCTCCAGGTCGGAAGCCAGATCGGCCTGACTGGGGGTCAGCCCCATGACGGCGTTTCGCACACAGCCGCCGACGAAGCGGGCGCAGTCCGCACCGCCCTCGGCTTCCAGCGCCGCCATCACCGCCTGTGTCTCGGCCCGGTCCAGCCACCAGGGCCGGCCGAGGCTCACCCCCGTCTCGCCGTCGCTCACGCCGCGTCCTCCCTGCGCTCTGGATGAAGCCGCAGCGACAGAGCCCGCAGCATCCCCGCCGTCGCGCCCCAGATGTAACGCTCGCCCCAGGGCATGGCCCAATAGGTCCGCTCGTGGCCGTCGAACGTCTGGACGTCGCGACGATGGTTGGCCGAATCCATCAGCCAGTCGAACGGCGCCTCGAACACGTCGGCCACCTCACCGGGATCGAGCACGGGCGTGAACCCCGGCCGCACCCAAGCGACGACAGGTGTGACCACGAAGCCGGTCACGGTCCTGTAGCTGTCCGACAGGCCCAGAGGCTCGACATCGCCCAGCGGCAGGCCGACCTCCTCGAAGGCCTCGCGCAGGGCCGCCTCAACCGCCGTTTCGCCCGGCTCGAGGCGACCGCCCGGAAAGGCGATCTGGCCGGTGTGACTGGCCAGACTGTCGGAGCGCCGGGTCAGGAGCAGGGTCGGTCCCTCCGCCCGATCCACCACCGGGATCAGCACCGCCGCCGGCCGCAACGGTTGATCCGCAGGGACATAGCCCGGATTGAGGTCATGATCGCCCAGGCCCGGCGCCGCATCCGCACGCCAGGCCTCGACCGGTTCGAGAGCGGCCGCCAGCCGCGCCTTCAGCCGGCTCATGCTTTCCCGTCCAGACGGCCCAGACTGAACCGCTCTCCGCCGGACCGGACCCACAGCTGCTCATCCTCGGTCTCGGCCATCTCGACCAGCTCGTAGAAGACCGCGCGCTCGATCCGCGCCTCCAGCCCGCGCCGCACATGGACATAGGGGGCCGGCTCGCCGGTCGCGGCGTCGACCTCGACCCGCAGCGGGTTGTCGGCGCCGGCCACGGTCTCGTCCCCGACATCGGTTGTGAAAAGCAGGTCGTCGCCGCGCCGCGCCACCGCGACGGCCCGAAACGGCGCGTCCTCGACCGTGATCTTCAGCTTCTCGACCGGCGTGACCAGGTGATAGCCGTCCGGGTCCTTCCTCAGCACGGTGGAGAATAGCCGCACCATCTCCGGCCGGCCGATCGGGGATCCCTCGTGCAGCCACACGCCATCGCGCCGGATGACGATATCGATCTCGCCGCAATGCTCAGGATGCCACAGATGGACGGGCGGCAGCCCCCGCCCTCCCCCGGCGGCCTGGGCCACCCCCGCGAGGCCGCTCTTGATCTGTGCTTCGGACGTCATGCCCGGGAGGTTAAGGAGCCTTGCGGGCGGATGAAAGGCTCAGGCGGGAAGAACCGGCCCCGCCGGCGCCTCGCCACCGAACCCCATCCAGAACAGTCGCGCCGGATCGACCGGCCCCGGCATCACCGGACCGTCGATACACGCGAACCCCAACCGGCCGAAAAACCCCTGGTCCCCGACCAGCAGCACTCCCGACGCGCCGCTCGCGCGCGCCGCTTCAACGGCCGCCTCGACCAGACGCGCGCCCACTCCGTCTGAGCGGCTGGCCCGCTCCACCGCGATCGGCCCCAGGAACAGGGCCGGCGCCCCGCCGATCGTAATGTTCCAAAGCCGCACTGAGCCAACGACGGCGCCGCCATCGCGCGCCACGAAGCCCACGGCCGGGGTCCGGCCCTCGCGCAGCCGCTCTGCCGTCTTGGCGTAGCGGCCGGGACCGAAGGCGCGCATCACCACCGCTTCGATCGCCGGGGCGTCGAACGGCGTCTCGGCCTCGATGGCCGACGCGGCAATGGTGCGGGCGAGAGCGGGCATTCAGGTGTCTCGGATCGAGGAGGCGCGCGCTCTAGGGCCACCTCCCGGGGCCGTCAAACGAAATCCGCTACATCCGCGCGGGCGTGTCGATGCCCAGCAGCTCCAGCGCCGTCTCCAGCTGGCGCAGCACCGTGGCCGCCAGAGCCAGGCGCGAGCCTCGCACGGCCTCATCCTCGGCCGCCAGCACCGGGCAGGCGGCGTAGAATTTCGAGAAGCTCTGCGCCAGACGATAGACGTGCTCGGCGATCAGATGCGGGCTGCGCCGGTCATAGGCGTCGGCCACCGCGCCGGCGAAGGCGTCCAGCGTCAGGGCCAGATCGCGTTCGGCCGGCTCGGCGATGCGAATCGCCCCCGGCGCAGCGCCCTGCCCCTCGGCCTTGCGCAGCAGGGATTTGATGCGAACGGCCTGGTAAAGCAGATACGGGCCTGTCTTGCCCTCGAAGCCGGTGAAGCGGTCCAGGTCGAAGACGTAGCTGGTGGTGCGGCTGTTCGACAGGTCGGCGAACTTCAGCGCCGCCACGGCCACGGTGTGGGCGATGGCCTCGAATTCCTCAGCCGGCACGCCCTCGCCCAGATGCGCCTCGCGCAGCCGCTCGCGGGCCTTGGCCACCGTCATGGAAATCAGGTCGTGCAGCTTCAGCACCCCGCCCGCGCGGGTCTTGAAGGGCTTGCCATCCGGCCCGTTCATGGTGCCGAAGCCCAGATGCTCCAGCGAGCCTGCGGGCGCATAGCCGGCCAGATAGGCGGCGCGGAACACCTGTTCGAAATGCTCGGCCTGGCGCTCGTCGACGACGTAAAGGATCAGGTCGGGCCCGATCGCCTGCTTGCGGTCGAGGATGGTCGCGAGGTCGGTCGTCCCGTACATGGCCGAGCCCTCGGACGAGACCACCAGCAGCGGCGGCGGGCTGGGCGCCTCGACCGTCGAGCCGTCCGGCAGCTTCCTCTTGCGGGTCTCGCCGGGTCGGGCGACATGGACCACGCGGGCGCCGTCATCCTCGACCAGCAGGCCCTTGGCCGCCAGCTCAGCCAGCATCTGGGCCATCACCGGATCGGCGTCCGATTCGCCGTTCCACAGGTCGAAGGTGACGCCCAGCGCCCCGAACTCGCGCTCCAGCGCCGTGCGGCTGACCGCCACGAAATGCGACCACAGTGCGCGGTAGCCCGGCCGTCCGGCCTGTAGTTCCGCCGTCGCCTTGCGGGCGCGATCGCGATAGGCCGGATCTTCCTTGGCCTTCGCCGCCGCCTGCGGATACAGCCGCTCAAGGTCGTCCAGCGACACCGGGCTCTGAGCCGGAAACGGCCCCTCGCCTTCAGCCATGAACGCATCGGCGCGGCCCTCATCGCCCACGGCGACGATCAGCAGCCCCATCTGGAAGCCCCAGTCGCCGAAGTGGGCGTCGCCCCAGACGATGTCGCCCCGGAAGCGGAACAGTCGCTTCAGGCTCTCGCCGATGATCGAGCTGCGCAGATGGCCGACATGCATCGGCTTGGCCACGTTTGGCCCGGCGTAATCGATGACCACTTTGCGCGGTTCGCCGACCGGCTCAGCCCCGGCCCGTTCGACGTCGTCCGCCACGGCCTGGGCGCGCTCCGCCAGCGCCGTGTCCGACAGGCGGAGATTGATGAAGCCCGGCCCAGCCACCTCAACGGACTGAAACCGCGCATCGCCGGCCAGACGCTCGGCCACCTTGGTCGCAAGCTCGCGCGGATTGGCCTTCATCGCCTTGGCGGCGGCCAGGGCGCCATTGGACTGGAAGTCGGCCAGATCGGGGCGGTCGGAGGGCGACACAAGCGCGCGCGCGCCCTCAACGCCCGCCTCGACGAAGGCGGTCGCGACCGCTTCGCCGAGGGTCGTCCTGAGATCGGTCATGGCTTATTGGCCGGCCTGGATCCGGAAACGGCTGCCCGAGCGGTTGAACTCGGCCATCTCGGGCGTGACGTCGAAGCCGATGAGGATTTCGAAGTTCGACCCCGAAACCTCCTGACCGGCGCGGGGAATGGTCAGGCCACGGATTTCCTCGGTGTGCTCGGCGCGGTCCGTGCCGGCGAAATCGACGGCGAAGTCGAAATACTGCTTGTCGAGGATGGCGTTATTCCGCTCCGTCACCGCGATCCAGTAGCGGTAGGTGCGCTGGTCGGCGCCGGCCTGAGGACCCTTGCCGAGACGGAACAGGATGTTCATGTCGACCGTGATCGGGTCGTCCTCGCGGTAGCGGCAGTCGGACGCGAGGCCCTCGATCTCGCCGGTGTAGCCGACGTTGGCCGAGGCCGCCTGACCGGTCAGCTCGACGTAGCGGGCGGCGTCGTAGAGGATTTTCACATAGGGGCACGGGCCGGCGTTGACCTGACCCGGCAGACGGAGGCGACGGATGCTCCAACCGTCGTCCTGTTGCCGGCCCTGGCTCTGCTGCTGCTGTTGCTGCTGCTGCGGACGCTGCTGCTGGGCCACGGCGAGGTCGGGCAGGACGAGCGCGCCGAGGCTCAGGGCGACGACGGCGGTAAGGACACGGCTCATGCGGGCGGAATTCCGATCGAACGGGAAGCGGGACGGCGGATCGACGCCGATCCGGCGACGCTCGCGGGTGATAGCGGCTAAAGCGAGGCGTCGCAACGAACGGGCGCGCCCGCGGCGGTAGCGTCCGGGCACGGGAAGCCCTAGGTTCCAGCCATGGACCTCGCCCAGCCGCTCCGCCGCCCCTTGACCGTGCGCCTGGCCACGCCGCGCGGCTTCTGCGCGGGCGTCGACCGGGCCATCCAGATCGTCGAGCGGGCGCTCGAGAAGTACGGCGCGCCCGTCTATGTCCGCCACGAGATCGTTCACAACCGCCATGTGGTCGAGCGGCTGCGCGACATGGGCGCGGTCTTCGTCAAGGAGCTGGACGAGTGCCCAGACGACCGGCCGGTGGTGTTCTCGGCCCACGGCGTGCCCAAGGCCGTGCCGGACGCCGCGCGCCAGCGCCAGATGTTCTTCCTCGACGCCACCTGCCCGCTGGTCTCCAAGGTGCATGTCGAGGCCGAGCGTCACCATGCCGCGGGCCGGCTGATCCTGCTGATCGGTCACGCCGGCCACCCCGAGGTGGTCGGCACCATGGGCCAGCTGCCACCCGGGGCCGTGGTGCTGATCGAGACGGTCGAGGACGCCGAGACCTTCGTGCCGCCGCCGGGCGCCGCTCTCGCCTACGCCACCCAGACCACCCTGTCGCTGGACGATACGGCCGAGATCCTGGGGGCGCTGAAGCGCCGCTTCCCCGAGCTGCCCGACCCCCACAAGGAAGACATCTGCTACGCCACCACCAATCGCCAGGAGGCGGTCAAGCGGCTGGCCGAGGGCTCGGACCTGGTGCTGGTGGTGGGGTCGAAGAACAGCTCGAACTCCGTGCGGCTGGTCGAGGTGGCGCTGCGGGCCGGAGTGGCCGACGCCCGGCTGCTGGACGACGCCTCCGGCCTTGACTGGAGCTGGTTCGAGGGCGTCCGGACGGTGGGGATCACCGCCGGCGCCTCGGCCCCCGAGCCCCTGGTTCAGGGCGTGATCGACGCCCTGTCGGAGCGGTTCGACGTGACCCAGGTCGACGACGCCGGCGAGCGCGAGACCGTGACGTTCAAACTGCCCCGGGCCCTGACAGCCTAAGCCTCCAGCCCTCCCACATAGCGCCGCCACAGCAGGGGCGCGCCCAGCCAGTAGGCCAGCTCGGCCGGGCGTTCGATGTCCCAGACGACGAGGTCGGCGGCCTTGCCGGGCTCGAGCGTTCCGATCCTGTCGGACAGCCCCAACCCCTTGGCGGCGTTGACCGTGGCGCCACGCAGCGCCTCCTCGGGCGTCAGGCGGAACTGCACGCAGGCCAGGGTGATCGCCGCCGTCATGGAGGCGACCGGCGAGGTGCCGGGGTTGCAGTCGGTGGCGACGGCCATGGCGACCCGATGGCTCCGCAGCAGGTCGATGGGCGGGAGCTTGGTCTCGCGCAGCATCAGGAAGGCGCCGGGCAACAGCACCGCGACCACCCCGGCCTCGGCCATGGCGCGGATCCCGGCCTCGGTCGAATGCTCGATGTGGTCGGCCGACAAAGCGCCGTAGCGCGCCGCCAGGGCCGCACCGCCGCCGTCGGACAGCTGATCGGCGTGCAGCTTGACCGGCAGGCCTAGCGCCCTCGCCTTGTCGAACAGCCGCGCCACCTCGGCTTCGGAAAAGGCGATGGGCTCGCAATAGGCGTCGACCGCGTCGACCAGCCCCTCGGCGTGGGCGGCCGGCAGGATGTCGTCGATGGCCAGATCGACATAGGCGGCCCGGTCCTGGCGATGTTCCGGCGGCACGGCGTGCAGGCCCAGATAGCTGGTGCGCACCCGCACCCCGCCCTCGCGGCCGATACGGCGGGCGACGCGCAGCATCTTCAGCTCGGTGTCGCGGTCGAGGCCGTATCCGGACTTGATCTCGACCGTGGTGACGCCCGTGGCCTTCAACCCCTCCAGCCGACGCATGGCCGAGGCGAACAGCCGGTCCTCCGAGGCCTCGCGGGTGGCGCGCACCGACGAGACGATGCCGCCGCCGGCGCGGGCGATCTCCTCATAGGTCGCGCCTTCGAGCCGCTGTTCGAACTCGCCCGAACGGTCGCCGCCGAACACCAGGTGGGTGTGACAGTCGATCAGGCCGGGCGTGACCCAGCGCCCGTCGAGGCGATGGGTTTCGGCGGTCCGGTGCTCCGGGAGGTCGGCGCGCGGCCCGACCCAGGCGATGCGACCGTCGGCGATCAGGATCGCGCCGTCGTGGATGGCGCCGTAGGGCTCGGGACCGGCCATCGTCGCCAGGCGGCAGTCGGTGAGGAGCAGGTCGGCGCGCGTCATCCTTCTCCCCTGGGGGGAGAAGGTGGCAGGCGAAGCCTGACGGTTGAGGGGGTTGCGTCCGCGCGCTCCCCGCCACGGATCGAGGCGCCGCGGGCAGCCCCCTCATCCGAGCCGCTGCGCGGCCCACCTTCTCCCCCGAGGGGAGAAGGATGATTGTGCGTTCTCATCGCGCCTCGAACCCCGCCAGCAGTTCGCAGAACCAGCGCCCGACCGTCAGCGATCCGAGGTCGCCGATCTCCAGGGACGGGTCGTATTCGGTCAGGTCGACGGCCGCGACCTTGGGGTGGGCGCCGATCAGTCGCGTCGCCTCGAACAGGTCGTGGACCGAACAGCCGCCGGGCCGCGCGCCGGGCGAGGCGGGCCACTGGCTGCGGTCCAGCACGTCTATGTCGACATCGACATAGATGCGGTCGGCGAGGCCGGAGAGGCGCTCCAGCTCCTCGGCGACCACGGCGGCGAAGCCGATGCGGCGGCACTCGGCGGCGGTGCGCACCGAGATGCCGGCGGCCAAGGCCTTGTCATGGGCGCGGCGGGTGTTGGCGAAGGGGGCCAGGCCGATCTGGCTGATCCGGCGGCCGTCCAGACCGTCGTCCAGCAGGGCCTGGACCGGATTGCCGTTGGTCAGGCCCTGGTCGGTGTCGCGCAGGTCGAAATGGGCGTCGAGCGTCAGCAGCGCCGTTCCCTCGAGCCCGAGGCCGTGCACGCCCGGCCGCGTGACGGCGTTGTTGCCCCCGATCAGCACGATCAGGTCGCGGTTCGCCTGGGCCCGGACGGCGGTCTGGAGGGGATACAGCGCGTCAGCGGGGCTGACGGCCTTGAGGGCCACGTCACCGGCGTCGTGGATGGGCGTGGTCAGCGCGCGGCCGGTCTCGACGTCATAGGTCGAAAAGCGCGGCAGGGCGGCGCGAAAGGCCCTGGGCCCGAGGTCGCAGCGGCCCGGCGTCAGGGAGCGCTCGTTCAGCGGACAGCCGATCACGGCGACGGGGGCGTCGGCATGATCGCCGACCAGATCGGCGACCGACCGCCAGGACAGGGCTTCGGAAGAGGTCATGGGCCTTCTTAGCCTTCCAGAGGTGGGCGGGAGAAGCCCGGTCGACGGCTGGAAAAATGAGTCCATGAGTCCAGGTTGGGATGACAAACCGACAGAATTGCAAGCTTCTCCAGATACTTGCGGCGGCCAAGGACGCGCCGAGCCGTTGGACTCCGATCGGTTGTGTGGCCGCTCAGGAGTCCAATCCTTCGGTCCGCATCTACCCGCCTCCCCGGCGAAGGCCGGGGCCCAGAGCTCCACGCGCTGACGCTTGGGTGGAGGCTCGGAAGTAAGCCGTGCCCAATCGGATCCGCTGTCGTCCTACAATCTGGGCCCCGGCCTTCGCCGGGGACACGGGAGGGGGTCTGCCGGCTCCGCCAGATGGTCGAGGGGCGTCTCGCGAAACAAAAATGAGTCCAGGAGTCCAGGTTCGGGCGCGCGGCGACGGGATTATGGTTCTTCGCCAATGACTTGCGCATGCAGGTCAGGCTGGACTCCCGCGGTAGCGAGAGTCCAATCGGTGGCGTCGGGGCGGTGAACGGCGGGCAGGGATCGGCCATGGTGGGATCATGACGCATCCGGCCGGGGGGTCGGAGATTTAGTCGCTGGCGCCGAGCCAGTCCCCGCCGCGCGGCGGTTGGGGCCGCGCCGATGGGGGAACAGCGCCCCTGCCCTAGAGCCTGATCGGTTGAGGTGGAATCGCTACGCGATTCCGCCGACGCCGTGAATCAGGCTCCAGGATTATGCTGGACCGAAATCTGAGCCCAGTTGGACTGCGTCCAACTGAACCGATTTCGGTCTAGCCCGCGATCTGGCCGAAGTCGGCGACCTGACCCATCACGGCGCGGACCTGGCCCAGCAGTTTCAGGCGGTTGTCGCGCTCGGCGGGGACGTCGGAGTTGACCAGCACCTCCTCGAAGAAGGCGTCGACCGGCGCGCGGAGGCGGGCCAGGGCCGTCATGGCGGCGGCGAAGTCCTCGCGGGCCAGGGCCTCGTCCACCGCCGTGCGGGCGGCGGCGACGGCGAAGGCCAGGGTGGTCTCGGCCTCGGGCTGGCCCGGCAGGCCGGTCTCGACCATGCCCTCGGGGATGTCGCCCTTCCTGGCCTCGGCGCGCAGGATGTTGGAGGCGCGCTTGTAGCCCGCCAGCAAATTGGCCCCGTCGTCGGTGGCCAGGAAGGCGCCCAGAGCCTCCACCCGCCGCACGATGCGGACCAGGTCGTCGTCGCCGAGGGCGAACACCGCATCGACGAGGTCGTGGCGCTGGCCCTGGTCACGGAGGAGAACCTTCAGGCGGTCGGCGAAGAAGAGAAGCAGCTCGATATCTTCAGCTGCACCAGCCGCATCCCCGTCGCCCAGTCGGCGGGGGTACTGGTCAGCTTGAGTAGCAGTTAAATCGCGCAAGCGGGCTCGAACGTCATTCTCCAGCACCAGCCGGATGACCCCCAGAGCCGCCCGCCGCAGGGCGAAGGGGTCTTTCGAGCCCGTGGGCTTTTCGTCGATGGCGAAGAAGCCGACCAGGGTGTCCAGCTTGTCAGCCAGAGCCACCGCCACGGTCAGGGGCGCGGTCGGCACGGTGTCGGCCGGGCCCTGGGGCTTGTAGTGGTCGCGGATGGCGTCGGCCATGCGGTCTCTCCCTTCCCCCTGGAGGGGGGAAGGGTCGGGGATGGGGGTGGCGGCGGGGGAGCCGCGTTCGGTGTTCGATACATCAGGCGCCGCGCTCGTGGTCGAGGCTTCCACCCCCAACCCTGCCCTTCCCCCCTCCAGGGGGAAGGGTTCCCTGGCGTAATACCCGCCCATCACGCCCTGGAGCTCGGGGAACTCGCCGACCATGCCCGACGCCAGGTCGGCCTTGGCCAGGCGGGCGGCCTCGTAGGCTTCGTCGGGGTCGGCGCCCACCAGAGGGGCGATCTCGCGGGCCAGGGCGGCGATGCGCTCGACGCGGTCGTGCATCGTGCCGAGTTTGGCGTGGAAGGTGACGCCCTGCAGCTTCTTCAGCCAGGCGTCGAAATTGCCGGCTTTGCGGTCCTCGTCCCAGAAGAAGCGGGCGTCGTTCAGCCGGGCCGACAGGACGCGCGAGTTGCCGGCGGCCAGGGCCTTGCCGCCGTCCGAGGCCTCGACATTGGCGACCACCACGAAATGGGGCGCGAGCGCATGGGTGGCCGGGTCGCGCACGGCGAAATACTTCTGGTGCACCTTCATCGACAGACGCACCACCTCGGGCGGCAGGTCGAGGAACTGGGGGTCCATGTCGCCCAGGATCGGCGTCGGCCATTCCGCAAGCCCCGCCACCTCGTCCAACAGGCCGTCGTCATCGACCAGAGCCAAGCCCTTGGCCGCGCAGGCCGCCTTGGCCGCCTCGAGGATGCGCAGCCGCCGGTCGGCGGCGTCGATCAGCACGAACTCGCGTTCGAGTTTCTGGCGATAGTCGGCGAAATCCCGGACCGTGAACGGCGCGACGGAGCCCAGGAAACGGTGGCCCTCGGTGACATCCCCGCTTTTTAGTCCGCTTACCGCTTCGCTACTTGCGGCGGAGGCGATCCCGTCCACCGCGAACGGCACGACCCGGCCGTCGAACAGGGCGAGGATGCGCTTGATCGGCCGTACCCAGCGCAGGGTTCCAGAGCCCCAGCGCATCGACTTGGGCCAGGGGAAGGCGCGGATCACGGCGTCGACGGTCTCGGCCACGACCTGCGGCGTCTCGCGGCCCTTCTGACTGATACGGGCGAACAGCACGCCGTCGCGCTCTTCCAGCGCGTCGCGGGTCAGGCCGGTCTTGCGCAGGAAACCCTCGACCGCCTGGTCGGGCGCCGAGGTCTTGGGGCCCTTCAGCTCCTCGTCGCGATCGGGCGTGGCGGCGGGCAGGCCCTCGACCACCAGGGTCAGGCGCCGGGGCCCGGCATAGGCGGTCATGGCGTCCCAGGTCAGGCCGGCCGCCTTCAGTCGCTCGCCGACCATGCGCTCCAGATCGCGGGCGCCTTGAGCCTGCATCCGCGCGGGGATTTCCTCGGACAGAATTTCGAGAAGGAGTTGGGGCATCAGCGGATGTCGTACCGAGGGACTCCCTTCCCCCTGGAGGGGGGAAGGGCTGGGGATGGGGGTGGCGCCGTGGCCGCGACGATCTGGTCAACGACGGAGTACAGGTCGTCCCGCACCACCTTCTCCGGAAAGCGGATCAGGCGAAAGCCGTTGGCCTCGAACCAGGCCGTGCGCTCGGCGTCGCGCAATTGGCGGTCGGGCCGGTCTTGATGCGGGCCGTCCACCTCGATGATCAGACTGGAGGCGAAATGGGCGAAGTCGGCGACGTAGTGACCGATCGGGGCCTGGCGGCGGAAATTCATCTTCAGCGGGCGCAGGGCGTCCCAGAGCATTTTCTCGGCAATGCTCTGTTCACGCCGCAGGCGACGGGCGCGCTGGATGCCGCCGGGCGCGATGCGGGGACGCGGCGAGGGCGCGGACGGGCTTCCACCCCCATCCCCAGCCCTTCCCCCCTCCAGGGGGAAGGGGGCGATGTGGTGGTCGTCGGTGCTCACGCGGCGTTCCGCTCTTGCTCGACGTAGGCCAGGGCGCAGGCTTTGCAGAGGTCCCTGATGCGGCCGATGTAGCTCTGGCGTTCGGCGACGGCGATGGCGCCGCGGGCGTCCATCAGGTTGAACAGGTGCGAGGCTTTCAGCACCTGGTCATAGGCCGGCAGCACCAGGGCCTGACCCTGCGGCCCGGTCATGGCCAAGAGGCGCGACACCTCAGCCACCATGTCCTCGAACCGGCGCTTCAGGCCGTCGACGTCATAGCCGTGGAAATTGGCCTCGGACTGCTGGCGCTCGTTTTCCAGGAAGACCTCGCCATAGGTCAGGCCGTCGTTGTTGAAACGCAGGTCATAGACGTTGTCGACGCCCTGGACGTACATGGCCAGCCGCTCGAGGCCATAGGTCAGCTCGCCCGAGACGACGTCGACCTCGATGCCGCCGACGCCCTGGAAATAGGTGAACTGGGTCACCTCCATGCCGTCGCACCAGACCTCCCAGCCCAGGCCCCAGGCGCCCACGGTGGGGTTCTCCCAGTCGTCCTCGACGAAGCGGATGTCGTGCAGCTTGGGGTCGATGCCGATGGCCTCGAGCGAGCCGAGATACAGGGCCTGGAGGTCGTCCGGGTTCGGCTTCAGGATCACCTGAAACTGATAATAGTGCTGGAGACGGTTGGGGTTCTCGCCATAGCGGCCGTCGCCGGGACGGCGGCTGGGCTGGACGTAGGCGGCCTTCCACGGACGCGGACCCAGGGCGCGCAGCACGGTGGCGGGATGCAGGGTGCCAGCCCCGACCTCAATGTCATAGGGCTGCAGCAGCGCGCACCCCTGGTCGCCCCAGTAGCGCTGGAGCGTCAGGATCAGATCCTGGAAGGACAGGGGCGATTTCTGAGGGTCGGAGGTCACGGAAACCCGTTCGCGCGCGCAAAAAAAGGACGGCGGACCCTTACGGCCCGCCGTCCCTCAACTCAAGCGGATGACCCGATCAGACGGTCGGGGTGTCCGGCGCCATCGGATCCTCGTCCTCGTCCGACGCATCGGTGTCGTCGTCGGTCGGGGGCGTGGTGACAGCCGGGACGTCGGCGGGATCACCGCTGGCGGCCGGGTCGCTGGTCATCGGATCACCAGCCGGCGGCGCGGCGGTGGTCGGCGTGGTCGTCGACGGCGCCACCGGGGCGTCGGTCGGAGCCGTGCTTTCGGGAGCGCCCGGCGCGCCCGGAGGCACGGCGCCCGTCGTCGGGCTGACCGGTTGCGTGCCCATGGTGTCGGGCGAGGTCACCTCACCCGTGGTCGGCGCCGGCGCAGCGTTGTCCATCGTCGGCTGCTGGTCGGCCGGAGTGTCGGCGGGGTTCGGCACCGGCTGGCTGGAGGTGGTGGTCACCGCCGCCGGAGTCGAGCCGTCGGGCGCCGTGGTGGTCGCCTCGGTATTGGTGTCCGGAACGTCCGTCGCATCCGCGTCGTCATCGGCCGGCGGCGTGGTGGGCTGGGCGGCCTGATCGGCGGCCAGGCCCTCGGAATCGCCCATGGAAGCCATGGAGTTGGAGGGGCTCAGCACCTGGTCGATGACGAACACCGCGCCGTTCGAGCCGCGCAGATCGGCCTGGGTGACCGTGGCGGCGTCCGCCTTGATCGAGCCTTCCGAGCCGTCGAGCAGCACCTCGGCGCCCGAGGCGGTCGGCACGCCGCCGCGTGCGCCCTCGATCTGCTCGGAACGAACGTCGGCGTTGATGACGTGATAGAGCAGCAGCTGACGCAGTTCCTGGGCGTTGGCCGGATCCTGCAGACGGGTCAGCTCCTCGGCCGGCAGGGCGGCAAAGGCCGCGTCGGTCGGGGCGAAGATGGTGATGTCGGGATCCTGCTCGATCACCTGGGTCAACTGGGCCGCGTCAAGCACGGCCAGCAGGGTGGTGAACTCGCCGTTGTCGCGCAGCACCGAGATAATGCTGCCGTCGGCGCTGGGGGTCGCCTCGGCCATCTGGGCGGCCGGCTCCTGCGGAACGGCGGGCGCCGTGGCCTCGGCGGGCGGTGTGACCGGCGCAGGATCGGCGGTCGCCGGCATGTCCTGGGTGGTCTCGTCGGCGACCGGCGGCTGGGCCGTGTCGGCGGTCATGTCCTGGGCGAAGGCGGCCGGCGCGGCCATGATGGCGGCGACGGCGGTGGCGGTCAGCAGTTTGGTGCGGAACATCTGGGTAGCCCTCCTGTACTGTCCGGGAGCGAAGGGGAGGCGGCTCCGGACTTCGTGATCGGGAATAGAATGTTCGTGTAAAGCCGCGAATTTCGGCTTGTGTTCCATCTAAGCAACAGATGAGGCGACGACAGGGGTCAGGCTTGACCATTTCGGGGCCATTTCGGGGCGACCCCGGTGACGGCCGTCAGGCCAGTGTCGTGGCGCGAGACCACCAGTCCGGACGTTGCGCGGACAGGCTCCCCGCCGCGATCGCGGCGGCGTCGGGGGTCTCGAACAGACCAAAGACCGTGGCGCCCGATCCCGATAGCCGGGTCAACCGCGCCCCGGCGTCGGACATAAGAGCCAAGGCTTCGGGTATGGCGCCGACCAGGCGGGCGGCGGGCGCCTCCAGATCATTGCGCTGCCCGGCCAGCCAGGCCACGGCCGAGCGCACGTCGTCGAGTGGCCCGGGCGGCATGGCGCGATCGGCTTCGGCGACCGGTCCGTCGTCGTAAGCCCGATAGACGGCTCCGGTCGGCGACGGGACGCCGGGGTTGAGAAGCACCGCCGGCAGCGGCGGCAGCGCCGGCGCGGGCGACAGCCGCTCTCCCCTGCCCTCGGCCACGGCGGCGCGGCCCCACAGGCACAGCGGCCCGTCTGCGCCGATTTCGAAGGCGATGGCCTCAAGTTCGGCGTCGCTGATGTCCAGCGACAGGGCGTCGCGCCCGGCCCGGAGCGCCGCGCCGGCGTCTGATGAGCCGCCGCCCAAGCCTGAGGCGACCGGCAGTTGCTTGTCGAGACGCACGTCGAGGCGCGGCTCGCCGATCCCGGCGCGAGCGCCGAGCCGCCTGAGCGCCCGGAGGACCAGATTGTCCTCAGCGTCTGACAACGCCGCCGCGAACGGTCCGGTGACTTGCAGGCCCAGGCGATCCGCCGGGCTCACCGTCACCCGATCGCCGACGTCGGCGAACACGCCGAGACTGGCGATGGGATGATAGCCCTCCGCGTCGACCGGGCCGACGTGCAGATACAGATTGACCTTGGCCGGGGCGAAGGTGGTGGCGGCGCGCATCAGAGCGTCAGGTGACGGGCGGGGTCGCTGCCGCCACGGTTGTCGGCGCGGCGGGGTCCAGGCCTTCGGACAACTTGCGTTCGACCTCGGCGCGGCGGTCGTCATCGGGGTCGAGGGCCAGCACCCGCTCCCACTGGAACCGAGCCTCGCGCTCGCGGCCGACCTGCCAGTAGGCGTCGCCCAGATGGTCGTTGATCTCGGCGTTGGCCGGTTCCAGAGACACGGCCAGCTCCAGGATCGGCACCGCCTCCTCGAATCGGCTCTGGCGATAGCGGGCCCAGCCCAGCGAGTCCTGATAGTGGCCCGAGGTCGGTTCGGCATCGACCGCCCGGGCGATCATCTCGGCGCCCTGATCGACGCGCGTGCCGTGGTCGACCCACATATAGCCGAGGTAGTTGAGGATCTGCGGATCGTTGGGCTCGGACTGAAGCGCGGCCCACAGCTCGGCCTCGGCCTGATCGTTGCGGCCCATCGATTCATAGACCGCCCCGCGCTGGAACCGCACCGGCCAGGGCTGGCGGGCGGTGTTCAGGGTCGGGCCGTCGAGGATCTCCAGCGCCTCGGCGTAACGCTCCTGCTCGGTGAAGACCGCCGCCAGATTATAGGCCGCCGCCGCATTGGTGGGGTCGACCTCGAACGCCCGTCTCGCCTCGGCCAGCGCCTGGTCGGGGCGGTCGGCCTCCTGATAGCTGGCGGCCAGACGCTGGCGCGCCTCGGCGTACATCTGGGGGTTTTCCGTCGACACGCGCGCATATTCGGCGCGGGCCGCCTCTTCCAGACGCGCCGCCTGAAGCGCCTGGGCCAGAACCAGGCGCGTCTCGTCGGATGGCGACACGCCCAAGGACAGGCGCAGATACAGCACCGCGAACTCGTTCAGCCGTTCGCGCGCGGCCAGGGCGGCGGCGGAAGCGAGAGCCTCGGCCGCATTCTCGCGCAGGGTCGGCGCCGGCGGCGGGCGCTCTCCGGCCTCGATCCGCGCCTTGCCGGCAATGGCGCGGAAGTTGTTGGGGTCGGCGGCGATCAGTTCGTTGTAGAGGGCCAGGGCCTCGTCTCGGCGTCCGTCACGCTCAAGCAGTTCGCCGACCGCAACGCGGAACACGCGGCCGCCGGCGCCGTCCAGCGACACGGCGCGCAATTCCTCCAGCGCTTCGTCAGGACGCCCGCGCAGTTCCAGCAGGCGGGCGCGGAAATAGCGACCGAAGGCGACCGACGCGGCGTCGCCTTCGGTGCCCACGGGTTGCAGGGCGGTGGTCCAGTCGCCGGCGGCCGCCGCCACCCAGGGTGCGATAATGCGACCGGCGTAGGCGTGCGGCTGGGCGATCGGGCGGGCCTTGAGCGCGGCGTTGGCGCGGCGGGCGTCGCCGCCAAAGGCGCCCCGCACCGCCCGGACCAAATGCGCCGCCTCGACCGTCACCGGACTGCCGTCGGCCTCCGGCGGAATCCGCGCCGCCAGGTCGAGATCGCCGACCAGAAGGGACGAAATAAAGGCCCGGTCGCGGAGGCGCCCCTGTTCGGGACTGAGTTCGTAGGCGTCGGCCAGATATTCGGCACCCACCCCGGGATCACCGATGGCGCTGGCCACCTTGCCGGCCAGGAACAAGCCGTAGACCGAGCGGCCCTGAGCATCTCGGGGAGCCGGGCGCGGGTCGTAGGGTTCGGTCGGTTCGGCCTCGGCGAGCCGGGCTGACGCCTCGGCTTCCTCCTCCGGCGCGGTGTCGTCGATCAGCGGTCGGGGCGGCACGGGCTCCAGAGAGCGAAGATCCACCGGCGGCCCGAGCACCGACTGGTCAGATGGCGCCTGCGGTCCGGCTTCCTGAGCCAAAGCCGGAGCCGCCGACAGGGCGAGGAGGATGGCGGAGGTGGCGAGGAGATGACGCGGCATTTCCAACTCATCGCCGCTTAGCGGTCCGCGAGCAAGCGCCGCAACGCGACCAGCGCGTCGCACACGCCGAACTTGCACAACCCGAAGACACTTGTCATGGTTGTACGTAGTGGGGGAGAACGCGTCATGGATGTCGAAGCCTTCATCGAACGATGGCGACGCTGCGACAATGGGTCCGAGCGCGGCAATGCGGCGATGTACCTCCGGGAGATGATGGACGCACTGGGCCTGCCGCCACCCGAACCGTCCTCGGATGCCGACTACCGTTTCGAGCGATCTGTGCCGCGACGCTTGTCCGATCGGCCCGGCCCGGGAGGCTTCATCGATCTCTACAAGGACGGATGCTTCGTGCTGGAAGCCAAGCAGTCACGCATCGTCCGCGACGGGCCGCTGTCTCGCGAAGATAGGGAAGCTCTCGCCTGTCCGTCACGAAGCCGCCGAGCCGGTTGGGACAACCTGATGCAGAGCGCCCGCACCCAGGCGCTCGGATATGTCCAGGCTCTGTCGCCCGATCGTCGGACACCGCCGTTCATCCTGTTGTGCGATGTGGCGAACGTTTTCGAGGTTTGGGCGGACTTCACGGGGACCGGACGCGGCTACGACCCCTTTCCTGACCGCGCGACCTATCGGATCGCCCATGAAGACCTGTCGGATCCCGACATTCAGACGCGATTGCGAGCGATCTGGACCGACCCGGCTTCGCTGAATCCCGCCGCGAAGGCCGCAGCAGTCACGCGAAACATCATGGACGATCTGGCGGGAATTTCCCGTCGGCTGGAGCAACGCGGCTATGCCGCCGAGGACGTCGCGCATTTCCTGATGCGCTGCTGCTTCACCGCCTTCTGTGGTGATATCGGTCTGTTTCCCAAGGCCGGGCTGATCGCGCTGCTGCAGGACTGCCACGACCATCCACGAAAGTTCGTGCCGCAGATCGAAGATTTCTGGCGGCGGCTCGACGCCCCGTCGCTCGCAGATCGGTTCAACGCCCACTTCGATGAGCCGCTGCCCTATGTGAACGGGGGGCTCTTTTCGGAGAACCGGGCCTTTCCCCTTTCGGCCGACGATATCCGGTTACTGATCGAAGCCTCGGCGCGCGACTGGCGGAAGGTCGATCCGGCGATCTTCGGCGCCTTGCTGGAGCATGCCCTGGAGCCCGCCGAACGCCGGCGGCTGGGCGCTCACTATACGCCCCGCGTCTATGTCGAACGCCTGGTCGAACTGACGATCATGGAGCCGTTGCGGGCCCGGTGGAACGAGGTCATGGCGGGAATCGAGCAGGCGCGCGAGGATGACAACGTCCCGGCCGCCGTGAAACTGGCCAAGGCGTTCCGCGCCGAGCTGGCCGCCGTCCGCGTTCTGGACCCCGCCTGTGGCACCGGAAATTTTCTTTATGTCGCCATGGATCGGATGCAGCGACTGGAAGCGGAGGTTCTGGACGTGCTGCAGAACCTGGGGGAACCCGGCGATCTGTTGCTGGATGGCGTCCATCCCGCGAATTTCCTCGGGCTGGAAATCAATCCGCGGGCCGTCGTTATCGCCCAGATGGTTCTGTGGATCGGCTTCTATCAGAACCACTTTCGTACGCGGTCGGGGCGTCCCCGCGAGCCGATCCTTCAGAGGCTGACCTCGATCCAGGAAAACGACGCCATTGTCGATGCGGACAGGCCGGGCCGAAGACCTGACTGGCCAGACGCTGAATTCATCATCGGCAATCCTCCGTTCACGGGCGGCAAGGATCTGCGTCGCAGGCTGGGCGCCGCCTATGTTTCGCAGCTGGCGGATACATGGCCCGAGATCGGGCGGAGTGCGGACGTCGCCATGTATTTCTGGGCGCGGGCGGCCGAGCTGACGGCCCGGCCGGGAAGCCGAGTGAGGCGGTTCGGCTTCGTCACCACCAACTCGATCGTGCAGCCGTTCCAGCGCGGGGTCGTGAACCACTGGCTGAGCGGATCGCCTCCGGTCAGCATCCTGCACGCCGTGCCGGACCACGCCTGGGTGACGGGAGAGACCGACAGCGCCGCAGTGCGCATCGCCATGACCGTCGTCGCGGCCGGCCGCCACGCCGGCGTCCTCCAAGCCGTTGAGCCCGGTGATGATCGGCAGCCGGAAGTGTTGAAGAGACTGCGCACGGGCCAGATCAACGCCGACCTCACCATCGGTGTTGACCTCACCCGATGCATGACCCTGGCCGCGAACCGCGCGGTGTGCTCGCCGGGCGTCAAGCTGCATGGCGAGGGATTCCTGGTTGAGCGCGCACGCATCGGTGATCTGGGCGTGGGACGGCGGCATAGACTGGACCGACGCATTCGAACCTACCGCAACGGCCGCGACCTGAACGGTCGGTCGCGCGGGCTCCTGGCGCTGGACATGGGTGGGCTGGACCACGCCGACGTGCGCGACCGCTATCCCGAGGTCTACCAGCACCTGGCCGAGACCGTGCGGGACGAACGCCGGCGACAGGCCGACAGCTCGCCCACACCCGACGCCCAGGCCTATGCGACGGCCTGGTGGCTGTTCGGCAAGCCCAGGGATCGCCTGCGCCGCGCTCTCGAGGGGCTGCCCCGCTACATCGCCACACCGGAGACAAGCCGGCATCGGCTGTTCCACCTGCTGAACGGCGACATCTTGCCGGACAACAGCGTCATCGTGATCGCCGACGACGACGCGGCCACCTTCGCCGTCCTGTCCAGCCGCCATCATGCGGCGTGGGCGCTGGCCTCGGGCGGTCGGATGGGAAAGGGGAACGACCCGCGCTACACCAAGAGCCGGTGTTTCGACACCTTCCCCTTCCCCGCCCTCTCCGAGACGACGGCGCTGAGGTTGCGCGCGGCGGGCGAGGCGCTGGACAGCTGGAGACGCCGGATCGCCGCCGAGCGGCCGGACATCACGCTCACCACCGCCTACAATCTTCTGGAGGCCGGGCGCGCCGGGCGTCCCCTCAGCCTGGAGGAGCGCGCGCTGCGTGACGCGATCCAGATCACCCTGCTGGCGGACCTGCACGACGAGATCGATCGGGCCACGGCAGAGGCCTATGGCTGGAGCCCCGCCATGGACGCGACGGCGGTCATCGCGGCGCTGGCGGCGCTGAACGCCGAGCGGGTGGACGAGGAACGGCGCGGCCTCATCCGCTGGCGGCGGCCGGCGATCCAGACAGCGGCGTCTCGCGGGCGCCCGGTTTCTGCGCAGCCCGAACTCACCCCAGGTCACGGATCGTCACGGTCTGGCGTCCTGATCCCGTTTCCGACGTCACCCATCGAACAGCCCCTGGCGATCGAGGCGGTCATCCGTGCGGCGGAGACGCCGCTGGACGCCATCGCTGTCTCACGACGGTTCAGGCGCAGTCGGCAGATCGAGAGCCGGGTCGGCGTGGTGTTGGGAACGCTGCACCGTTACAGCCGCATCCACCGTCTGGACGACGGCCGGTATCAGAGCCGGGCGACGATCTAGGTCACGCGGCAAGAAGCTCGAATGTCACCGGCTCGCCCGCCATCGAATGCGGGGCGATCCAAATGTCGAAACGGCCGGGCTCGGCGGCGTGGCCGCCGTCTGCGGTGGTGAAGGCGAGATCGGCGCGGGTCAGGGTGAATCGCGCCTCGATCGTTTCGCCGGCCTTGATGGCGATTTTCTGGAACCGCTTCAGCTCGCGCACCGGCCGGACGCGGGAGGCGACGCGGTCGTGGACGTACAGCTGGACCACCTCCTCGACATCGCGGTCCCCGGTGTTGGTCACCGCGCAGGTGACGATCAGGGTGTCGTTCCAGCCGAGACGAAGGGCGGACAGCTGTGGCGAGGCGTAATCGAGCGTCGAATAGGTCAGGCCGAAGCCGAAGGGATAGAGGGCCGACTGGGGATGCTCTCGCCAGCGCGCCTTGAACTCCCACGGCTTGCCGGGAAGCTCGGGGCGGCCGGTGCGCATATGGTTGTAGAACAGGGGCTGCTGGCCAGAATCGCGGGGGAAGCTGACCGGCAGACGGCCCGATGGGCTGGCGTCGCCGAACAGAACGTCGGCCACGGCGTGTCCGGTTTCGGCCCCAAGAAACCAGGTGACCAGGATGGCCTCGGCCTCGGCCACCGCGCCTTGCAGGGCCAGGGCGCGACCATTGCGTAGCAGCACCACCACGGGCGTGCCGGTCGCCGCCACCGCCTCAGCCAGGGTCTGTTGGGCCGGCGGGACGACGATCTGGGTGCGCGACTGGGCCTCGCCGGAGAAGCGCTCGGGCTCGCCGATAGCGAGGAGAACGACATCGGCCGTCCTGGCAGCCGCGACGGCCGCCTCGACACCGCCGTCGATGGCGTCCTCGAACCCGCAACCCTCGACCACCGCAAGCGACCCGGCGTCGCGGAGGGCGGCGCGCAAGCCCTCCTCGAGCGTCACGGCGCGATCACGTTCGCCAAACAGGTTCCAGCAGCCTTCCAGATTGTCGCGGTCCGAGGCGAAGGGGCCGATGAGGGCGATCTTCTGGGACCGGGTCAGCGGCAGCAGCTCGTGTTCATTCCTGAGCATGACGATCGAGCGGCGGGCGGCGTCGCGGGCCAGGGCGGTGTGGGCCTCCAGCCAGGAGCGGTCCTCGTCGCGCGCGCCGTCCAGGCAGCGATAGGGATCGTCGAACAGGCCGATCCGCGCCTTGACCGACAGCACGCGGCGCACCGCCTCGTCCAGCACCGCCATCGGGACCGAGCCGTCCTCGATGGCGACGGGCAGGCCCCGGGCGTAGACGTCGGACTGCATGCTCATGTCGAGGCCGGCGGTCAGGGACCGACGCGCGGCGTCGACCTCATCCTCGGCATAGCCGTGAGCCATCAGCTCCATGTCAGCGGTGTAGTCCGACACCACCAGACCGTCGAAATTCCACTCGCCGCGCAGCAGGTCGGTCAGCAGCCAGCGGTTGGCCGAGGCCGGCACGCCGCTGATGTCGTTGAAGGCGCTCATCACCGTGATCGCGCCGGCGTCGAAGGCGGCCTTGAACGGCGGCAGGTGAATGTCGCGCAGCGCCGCCTCGGAAATATCGACGCTGTTGTAGTCCATGCCGCCCAGAACGGCGCCGTAGGCCGCGAAATGCTTGGGTGTCGCCAACAGCGAGTCGGGCGCGGTCAGACCGGCGTCGCCCTGGAACCCCCGCACCCGCGCGGCGGCGAAGGCGGAGGCCAGCACAGTGTCCTCGCCCGAAGTCTCGGCCACCCGGCCCCAGCGCTGGTCCCGGGCGATGTCGACCATGGGGGCGTAGGTCCAGTGTATCCCGGCGGCGGTGGCCTCGATGGCCGTGGCGCGCGCGGTGCGCTCGGCCAGGTCAGGCTCGAAGCTCGCGGCCTCGCCCAGCGGGATCGGGAACACCGTCCGCATGCCGTGGATCACATCGGCGCCGAACAGCAGCGGGATGCCGAGGCGGCTCTCCTCCACGGCCACCCGCTGGGTCTCGCGCGCCAGGGCGGCGCCGACGCCGTTGAACAGGGCGCCGACCCGGCCGGCTCGCACCTCTTCCATGGTGGCTGCGGCGTCGCGGGCCACGGCCTCGGGGTTCACATCGGGCGCAAAGGGGCGCACGGCGTCGGCGAAGACGCCCAGCTGTCCGACCTTCTCCTCGACCGTCATCCGGGCGATCAGATCCTCGATCCGGGGATCATGACCCATCCGCTACTCCAATCACGCGCGCCAATTCCGGGGAAGCGGGGGTGATATCGCGGCGACGCCGGGATGGCGAGCCGTAACCGCTTACATTTCGCCGGGTCAGGTCACGAGCGCGTCAGAACGGCCTCGAGCTCTGCGCGCGTGGGCAACGAAGGCTGGGCGCCGGCGCGCGACGCGGCCAGCGCGCCGGCGGCGCAGGCGAAGGCGAGGGCCCGATCGTGCGGCTGGTCCTCCAGCAGGGCCACGGCCAGGGCGCCGACAAAGGCGTCGCCGGCGCCGGTGGTGTCGACGACCTGAACGCGAGGCGGGGTCGCAACGGCGATCCGCTCGCCGGCCCGCCACAGCTCCGCGCCGCGCGCGCCCAGCGTGAGGGCGACCAGCCCGCCTGACCGGCGCAGCGCCTCGCCGTAGAAGGCCGCCTCAGTCTCATTGACGACGATGACGTCGGCACGGTCCAGCAGGCTTTGCGGGACCTCGGCGGCGGGGGCGAGATTGAGGACGACGAGGCCATGGGTACGCTGGGCGCCGGCGGCGACCGTGTCGATCGGCAGCTCCAGCTGGGCGATCAGGGCGCCGTCGATGCGCGGAGGGAGGTCGGCGGGGGTGACGGCCATGTTGGCGCCGGGGCAGACGACGATCTGGTTCTCGCCCTCCGCCGAGACAGCGATCAGGGCGACGCCGGTCGGATGCCCCCCGTCGGCCCGGCATGACGCGAGATCGACCCCGTCTCCGCGGAGCAGCGCCAGCGCCTCGTCGGCCATGCTGTCCCCACCAACCCGACCGATCAGAGACACCTCCGCCCCCAACCGTCGCGCCGCCAGGGCCTGATTGGCGCCCTTGCCGCCGGGGTGGCGGGCCAGGGTCGCGCCGGTCACGGTTTCGCCCGGTGAGGGCAGGATGCGCCCGCTGGCCACGAAATCGAGATTGACAGAGCCGACGACCGTGATGCGCGGCGCGGTCACGGCAGGCGCTCCAGAGACGTCGCCAGAAGGTCGAACACGCGCTGGGCGTCCGCCGCGACGGCCCAGCGGGTCGACGGCGCCTCGCCCTGCCCCAGCCGGAACTCGACGGCCGTGGCGCCAAGCGTCAGGGGCGACGTCGTCTCCACGGCGATGCGGGCGGGCCGGAGCTCGAACAACTCAGGACGAATCAGCCAGGCGATGGGACAGGGGTCGTGCATCGGCGCCCCGGCCCGGCCGACGGCGGCGCGCTCGATCCGGGCCGAGAAGTCGAGCAGATCGGCCGTGGCCGCGGCCGCGTCGCCCGAGGTGGCGCGAATCATCTCGATCCGCTCCGGCGTGGCCAGGACGGCGTGAGTCACGTCCAGACCGAAGACGATCACCTCGGCCCCCGACCCCAGCACCACGGCGGCGGCGTGGGGGTCGGCGAAGATGTTGTACTCGGCCGAGGCGGTGATGTTGCCGCCTGCCGAGCGCGCCCCGCCCATGACCGCGATCCGGCCCAGGCGCCCCGCCAGACGCGGCTCCAGCCGCATGGCCAGGGCGACATTGGTCATGGGCCCGAGGATGGCGAGATCGACCGACCCTTCCGGCCGGGCCATGACCAGATCGATCAGGGCCTGGACCGCGTGGCCGGGCGCGGGCGGCCTCGCCGGCTCGGCGACCGCCCAGTCGCCCAGGCCCGACGCGCCGTGGAACTCGCCGGCTTCCACGGGCGCGCGGACCAAGGGCCGGTCGCAGCCGGCGTGGACGGGGATGTCGCCCCTGCCCGCCCGCTCGACGATCAGCCGGGCGTTCCTCGTGGTCAGGTCCAGGCCGACGTTGCCGGCCACCGTGGTGACCGCCAGCACATCAAGCTCGGGAGCGCCGAGCGCCAGGAACAGGGCCACGGCGTCGTCGACGCCGGGATCGCAATCGATGATCAGGGATCGGCTCATTCCGCCATCATCCGGGGCTTCGGAGGGCATGTGAAGCCGGATCGGGAAAGACGGATCAGGGCTGGAGCCGCTCACGACGCCAGCCTTCGCCCTCGCGGGTGAATCTCAGCCGGTCGTGCAGGCGAAACGGACGATCGCGCCAGAACTCGATCGCCTCGGGGACCAGGCGCCAGCCGGTCCAGCGTTCCGGGCGGGGCGGGTTCTCCTGCCCGTCGAACCTCTGTTCAGCCTCGGCGACGCGCGCCTGCAGCGCCGCCCGGCTGTCGATGGGCCGAGACTGGTCCGAGGCCCAGGCGCCGATGCGGCTTTCGCGGGCCCGACTGGCGAAATAGGCGTCGGCCTCGGCGGCGGTGACCGGCTCGATCCGGCCGCGCACCCGCACCTGGCGACGCAGGGATTTCCAGTGGAACAGCAGGGCGGCCCGGGGCTGGGCCTCCAGCTGACGACCCTTGGCGCTCTCGCGGTTCGAATAGAAGGTGAAGCCGTCCGGGCCGACGTCCTTGAGCAGCACCATGCGGCAATCGGGCATCCCCTCCCTGTCCACCGTGGCCAGCGCCATGGCGTTGGAGTCGTTGGGCTCCGAAGCGCGGGCCTCGGCCAGCCAGTCGCCGAAGACGGCGATGGGATCGGTCGCCTGAAAGAGGCTCTCATCGGCGTTGGCGGCCAGCTGGGCGGCGTAGTCCTCGGCGGTGGGACTGGGCGGGATCAGGTCGGAGCGCATGGCTAACCCTTAAAGCAGCGGCGGTCCCGCCGTCAGGTGGCTGTGCAGGATGATCGCGCCGATGGCGATCAGCACCAGGCCGCCGGCCAGCTCGGCCCGGCTGCCCAGGCGCTCGCCGGCCGTCTTGCCGATCAGCACCCCGAGCGTCGCCATGATCGCCGTGACCAGGCCAATCATCACCGCCGCCAGCACGATGTTGACGTCCACGAAGGCCAGGCTGACCCCGACAGCCGCCGCGTCAATACTGGTGGCCAGGGCCGTCAGGGCCATGCCGCCCCAGCCGCGCCTCACCACCGGCTCGGCGGTGTCGGCTTCCGGTGCGGGCGGGGCGCGCAGCTCGCGAATGGCGCGGATGGCCATATGACCGCCGACCGCGACCAGCAGACCGAAGGCGATCCAGTGATCGACCTCGACAACGAGACCCTGAAGCACACGGCCCAGCGCCCAGCCGATCACTGGGGTCAGGGCCTCCATCGCCCCGAACATCAGGCCTATGCCGATGGCCGAGGTCAGGGTGATGCGACGCAGGCGCGCGCCCTTGGCGGTGGCGGCGGCGAAGGCGTCGACGGACAGTCCGGCCGCGAGGGCCAGCAGGGCGATGGGGGTCATGGAAGCGGTTGCTCGGGGCCGGTGACGAACGGACGGACTCCGCGCCCCGGGCCGATCAGCGAGGCGCATCGTCCGTCGGTCTCGCCTGACGCCGCCCCATCCCGTGCAAGAGACTTCGCGGTGTCCGCCACGGCCACGTCCGGCGTCGAGACGCCTCGCGAGCATGTTGACCGTGGCCCGCCCGAACGCCGGACGGCGGCTACTCCCCGAAGGAGGAAGATGGTGCTTACGGCGCCGGTCTCGCGGAAACAACCGCGACGCGGGCGCGGTCTTTTTCGGCCGGGCTCCGTTAGGCTTAACCGGCTCTTGACCATGTCAGGCGTCACAGTGGCGACGATGTTCGCCCCCCGCCCCCGCCTCGGTCCGATCGACACCGCCCGCGCCTGCCTGGGGCTAGCCGTCGGCGCGCCCGTCGATGTCGAAGGACTGACCGGCGCCTTTCGCAGGGCCGCCCTGGCGGCGCATCCCGACCGACCGAGCGGCGACGCCGAGCGCTTTCGCGCCGTCGTCGAGGCCTATCGCCTGCTGAAGACGGTGGCGGTGGCCGGTGAGATACCGCATGAAACTCCGAAGGCCCCGGCGGCTCCAATCCGACGCCCGGCGCCGATGACCACCGGCGTTTTGCGCGCCAGGATCGAGATCGACCCCCTCACCGCCGTGCGCGGCGGTCTGGCCGCGCTGAGTGTCGGCGGTCGGGCGCGCCAGGCCCGGGTTCCGGCCGGGGTGCGCGAGGGAGATCGGTTGAGGCTGATGCTGAAGGGCGGCGAAGTCGTGCTGGCCACGGTCCACCTCGCGACGGCCGAGGCCCTGAGGGTCGAGGGGGCCGATCTCTGTCAGGACGTCCCGATCCATCCGCGCAAGCTGGCCGAGGGCGGTCGCTTCACCGTCGAGACCCACGCCGGGCCGCGCGACCTGTGGCTGGCGCGGATCAGGCCGGCCCCGCTGCGCTACGTGCTGACCGACCTCGGCCTGCCGTCGCTGAACGGGCGGCCGGCCGGCCGGCTGGTGATCCGCCTGATCCCCTCGGCCGCCGAACCCACCCCCGCCGAAGCCATGCTGGACCGGTTCGAGGCCGACTGGGCCGCGCCCCTGGCGGCGTGACCCCCTAGCCAGCCGGACCATCGTCGGCCACTAGAGGGGCGATGTCGCACAACAGCTTCGGCCATCTGTTTCGCGTGACGACCTGGGGCGAGAGCCACGGGCCGGCGATCGGCTGCGTGGTCGACGGCTGTCCGCCGGGGATCGCCCTGACCGAGGCTGACATCCAGCCGTGGCTCGATCGCAGGAAACCCGGCGGCAGCCGCTTCGTCACCCAGAGGCGCGAGAGCGACACCGTGCGCATCCTGTCCGGCGTGTTCGACGATGGGGCCGGACCGGTGACGACGGGCACGCCCATCGCGCTGGAGATTCAGAACGAGGACGCGCGATCCAAGGACTATGGCGAGATCGCGCGCGCCTACCGGCCAGGCCACGCCGACTATGTCTATCAAGCCAAGTACGGGGTCAGGGATCACCGCGGCGGCGGCCGCTCGTCGGCGCGCGAGACCGCCTGTCGCGTCGCGGCAGGCGCGGTGGCGCGCAAGGTGCTGGGCGAGGCGGTGCGCATTCGGGCCGGGATCGTCCAGATCGGGCCGCACCGGATCGCGCCGGACGCCTTGGATTTCGACGTCGTGGACGACAACGCCCTGTTCGCCGCCTCGGCCGATGTCGTGCCCGCATGGGAGGCCTATCTGGACGCGGTCAGGAAGGCCGGATCGTCCATCGGGGCCGTGGTGGCGCTGGAGGTCACCGGCGTCCCCGTCGGCTGGGGCGCGCCGGTCTATGGCAAGCTGGATGCCGAGCTGGCCGCCGCCCTGATGTCGATCAACGCCGCCAAGGGGGTGGAGATCGGCGCCGGCTTCGACGCGGCCGAGCTGTCGGGCGAGGCCAACGCCGACGAGATGCGGCTGGGCGAGGATGGCCAGCCCGTCTTCCTGTCGAACCACGCCGGCGGCGTGCTGGGCGGCATTTCGACGGGCCAACCGGTCACCGCCCGCGTCGCCTTCAAGCCCACCTCTTCCATCCTGACCCCTCGCCGGACGATCACCCGCGACGGCGAGGAGATGGAGATCCTCACAAAGGGCCGCCACGACCCCTGCGTCGCCCTGCGCGCCGTGCCGGTGGTCGAGGCCATGGCCGCCTGCGTCCTGGCCGACGCGATGCTGAGACACCGGGGGCAGGTGGGGTGACAGGAAACGACATGACCCAGCCGACCGAAAATCACCCTGCCCCGCCCTTCGACCTGCCCACCGACGGCGGGGGGCGCGTGTCGCTGGCCGATCTCGCCGGCAAGGCGGTGGTGCTGTTCTTCTATCCCAAGGCCGACACGCCGGGCTGCACCACCGAGAACCAGGACTTCACCGCTCTGGCGGACGATTTCGCCAGGGCGGGCGCGGTGCTGGTCGGGGTGTCGCGCGATGCGGTCAAAAAGCTGGACCGGTTCAAGGCCAAGCACGACCTGACGGTCATCCTGGCCTCCGACGAGGACGGCCAGGTGTGCGAGGCCTATGGGACCTGGATCGAGAAGAAACTCTATGGCCGGACCTACATGGGCGTGGCGCGCGCCACCTTCCTGATCGACGGCGCGGGCGTGGTCCGGCGCGTCTGGCGCGGGGTGAAGGTCAAGGGGCATGCCGCCGAGGTGCTGGAGGCGGCGCGAGGCCTGTGACCCCGCGCTCGCGGACTCCCGGTCGCAGCCGGCGCTTGCGTGATCGGCCACGCCGGGCCTAACTGATCGCCGCACTGCCTGGGGGCGGGGGCGAAAGACGGCAAACGGCAAACGCCGTGACAGACGAAAGGCCTGACCATGTTCAACAAGAAGCCCGACGGCTACGGCGACCCGCGGCCCTCGACCGGCCCGTCCGGTGGTCTGGGCATCCCGCCGGCCCCCGAGGATCGGCCCGAGCCCCGCGCCGACGCCCGCCCGGACCCGCGCCCCGAGCCCCAGCGCCAGGCGCCGCGCTCGACCAACCTGTCCACCCTGTCGGGCGGCGTGAACTATGAAGGCAACATAACCGGCGGCGGCGATCTGCAGATCGACGGCAATCTCAAGGGCGACGTGAAGGTCAACCGCCTGATTATCGGCGAGACCGGCGCGGTCGAGGGCTCTGTGTCCGCCGAAACGGTCGAGGTGCGCGGCCGTGTGTCAGGCTCGGTCGCCGGCAAGACGGTCAAGCTGTACGCCAGCGCCCACGTCGACGGCGACATCACCCAGGAAACCCTGCAGATCGATCAGGGCGCCTGGTTCCAGGGCCGCTGTTCCAAGGCCAAGACCGCACCGGTCGAGCGCTATCAGCCCCAGCCGGTCGCCGACAAACCCGCCGACAAGCCCACCCCCGCCGGGGCCGACAAGCCCGCGTCTGTCGCGGCCCCCGCGACGGCCAAGGCCTGAGCCTCAGCCTGACATCGCCACCGGCCCCTTCCTTGCATTCCCGCGGGAAGGAGGCCGGCTTGGCGCATCACAGCTCGATCACAGACGGCGATGCCCCCGCGTGGTGGGAGCAGGCGGCGACCGTCTTCATCCTGTTCATGCTGTCGGGCGCCCTGATCGGGCCGCTGTTCGCGCCCGATCCGCCGGACGAGACGCCGATGCTGCGGCTGTTCTGGTTGCCGGTCTATGCGATGACGCTGGGTCTGCTGCTGTGGCGCATCCGGCGTCTGCCCCGGGCCTGGCCCGCGCTGTTGGCCATCGGGATCATGATCCTGATCGCCTTCGCCTCGAAATGGTGGTCGATCGATCCGGAGGTGACCCAGCGGCGGGTCATCGCCTTCGCCCTGTCGTCGCTGTTCGCCATCTATCTGGCCATCGGCTATCCGGGCCGACGCCTGCCCGGCATTCTGATGGACGCCAGTCTGGTGATGGCGGTGTGCAGCCTGATCGCCGTCTTCGCCTATCCCACCATGGGGGTGCACCACGGGGTCAATGACGGGCTGTGGCGCGGCATCTGGTACGAGAAGAACCAGATGGGCCTGGTCATGGTCTCGGGCGCCGTGGCGGCGGCGGCGGTGCTGGCCAGCTGGCCCGAGCGACGACGCCGGGCGTGGATCACCCTGGCGCTGTGCACCCTGCTGGTGGTCGCGACCCAGTCCAAGACCTCGCTGCTGTGCCTGGTGGCCGGCCTGGGCGTGGTCGGGGGCGTCTGGGTCATGACGCGGGGCGGCGCGGCGGTGGGGGTGGCGGCGATCTGGATCGCCGTGGTGTCCTCGGCTTTGCTGCTGATCATCCTGACCCAGGAACCGGCGGCGATCCTGACCGCGCTGGGCAAGGACCCCAGCCTGACCGGCCGCACCGACATCTGGGACGCGGTGATGTCCTACGTCTCCCAGCGACCGTGGACGGGCTACGGCTACAGCGCCTTCTGGGAGGTGGATTCCAAGCCCGCGGACTTCATCCGGCTGCAGACCGGCTGGCCGGTGCCGTCGGCCCACAACGGCTGGCTGGACCTGCTGGTCCAGGTCGGCTGGCCGGCGACCATCTTCGTCGGGCTGATCGTGGCGGTTGTGACGGTCAGCGCCGTTCTGGGCCTGTTCGGGCGCGGCCGGGCCGAGGGCGCCTATGGGCTGGCCATCCTGATGGTGTTCATCATCCTGAGCCTGTCCGAGAGCGTGGTGATGCGGCACCAGAGCCTGCCGTGGAGCCTGTTCCTGGTGGTGATGACCCGCGCCTGGATGGTCGGCCGCGAGCCGGTGGCCAGGGCCGCCATCAGCCGCCATCGGGTGCGCGAGGCGTTGCGACGGCCCGCGGTCGCCTGAAACCGGCGGGATCGCCGCGACGGCCGGCGGGCGCCCTTCCCCCCCGCGCCGGACGGGGTTAAGGCCAAGCCCTTCCCTCCCCCGCCGACCGACTCGTTTCCCATGCATGACATCAAGGCCATCCGCGACAATCCCGACGCCTATGTCGCCGGCTGGTCCGCGCGTGGGGTGGAGGACGCCCGGGCGACCGTCGACCGTATCCTGGAGCTGGACCAGGCCCTCCGCGCCGCCCAGACGCGGGGGCAGGAGGCGCTGGCGGCCCGCAACGCCGCCTCCAAGGCCATCGGCGCCGCCATGAGCAGGAAGGACATGGCCGAGGCCGACCGGCTGAAGGCCGAGGTCGCCGAGCTGAAGGCCGTGATCGACGCCGCCTCGGCCGAGGAGGAGGCCAAGGGGCGCGAGCTGCGCGACCTGCTGGCCGGTCTCAAGAACCTGGCCGCCGACGACGTGCCGGACGGCGCGGACGAAGACGGCAATGTCGAGGTCTCGGCCTGGGGCGAACCCCGCAAGACGGGCCCGGCCAAGGATCACGCCGACCTGGGCGAGGCCCTGGGCCTGCTCGACTTCGAGGCGGCGGCCAAGATGTCCGGCGCCCGTTTCGCCGTGCTCAAGGGCGGCCTGGCCCGGCTGGAACGCGCCATCGGCCAGTTCATGCTGGACATGCAGACCGCCGAGCACGGCTATCAGGAAGTGGCCCCGCCCTATCTGGTCCGCGACGAGGCGATGTTCGGCACGGGGCAATTGCCGAAGTTTGAGGAGGATTTGTTCAAGACCTCCGAAATCGATCGCTGGATCTGGGACACACTCGTCGGCTCGGACGCCGTGTTCGACGCAGTCTGCGGTGATTGGCATCCCGACTATGAGACGGCCATCCAGACGAAGGGGCAGGCCGCGATCTTTGTGCGCAGACGCTTTGAAGAGGCATTCGAAACGCTCCGCAACAATGAGGCGCTTGTCAAAGCGAGCTCTCGCTATCTCATCCCCACCGCCGAGGTCTCCCTGACCAACCTCGTGCGCGAGACCATCCTGTCGGACGACGACCTCGCCCAGCCGATCCGCTACACCGCCCTGACCCCCTGTTTTCGGGCCGAGGCCGGGTCGGCGGGGCGGGATACGCGCGGCCTGATCCGCCAGCACCAGTTCTCCAAGGTCGAGCTGGTCTCCATCACCCGGCCCGAAGATTCCGAAGCCGAGCACGAACGCATGACCGGCTGCGCCGAGGCGGTGCTGAAGGCGCTGGACCTGCCGTTCCGCCGCATGCTCCTGTGCAAGGGCGACATGGGCTTTTCGGCGCGAAAGACCTTCGACCTGGAGGTCTGGCTGCCCAGCCAGGGCACCTTCCGCGAGATCAGCTCCTGCTCCAACTGCGGCGACTTCCAGGCCCGCCGCATGGACGCGCGCTTCAAGCGCGCGGGCGAGAAGAAGACCGAATACGTCCACACCCTGAACGGCTCCGGCCTCGCCGTCGGACGGACGCTGGTGGCCATCATGGAAAACTATCAGGACGAGGGCGGGCTGATCGCCGTACCCGAGGCGCTGAAGCCGTACATGGGGGGCCTGACGCATGTGGGTTGAAGCATCGAACCCTTCTCCCCTCGGGGGAGAAGGTGGGGCGCGGAGCGCCTCGGATGAGGGGGCTCTATCCGCGCACATCGCCCTCGACCGACCCTGCCTCCGCCAGCCCCCTCATCCGTCTGGCTTCGCCAGCCACCTTCTCCCCCGAGGGGAGAAGGACGCCTGATGCGCATCCTCCTCACCAACGACGACGGCGTCGAGGCCGAGGGTCTGGCGTCGCTCGAACGCATAGCCCGCACCCTGTCGGACGACGTCTGGATCTGCGCGCCTCAGGTCGAGCAGTCGGGCAAGGGCCGGGGCCTGACCCTGACCGAGCCGCTGCGCATCAATCAGCTGGACGACAAGCGGTTCGCCGTCACCGGCACGCCGACCGACTGCGTCATCCTGGCGGTCAACGACATCATGGCCGACCACAGGCCCGATCTGGTGCTGTCGGGCGTCAATCGCGGCCACAACGTCGGCGAGGACGTCAGCTATTCCGGAACGGTGGCCGGTGCGCTTCAGGGCATGGCCTTCGGCATCCGCTCCATCGCGCTGAGCCAGAGCCTGGAGCGGTTCCACGACGAGGTGGTCGCCCACTGGGAGACGTCCGAACAGTTCGGCCCGCCGATCATCTCGCGCCTGCTGGAGCAGAAATGGGCCCCCGGCGTGGTGATGAACATCAACTTCCCCAACCGTCCGCCGGAGGCCGTGGATCAGGTCGAGGTGACGCGTCAGGGCTTCCGCGACGTGGGCGAGCTGCACGCCGTGCGCCGCGACGATCTGCGCGGCCGGCCCTATTACTGGATGAGCTTTCGCGGCAAGGCCCAGGAGCATGCCGAGGGCACCGACCTGCGCGCCATCGAGCAGGGCCGCATCTCGGTCACCCCGCTGCACATCGACCTGACCCACATGCCCAGCGTCAACGACCTGAAGCGCGTCCTGGGCGGCGCCCCGCCCAAGGAGCTGTGAGCCGCCGGTGACCAACGCCGATCGTCAGGCCCGGCTGATCCTCTCCCTGCGCCAGCAGGGGGTGACCGATCCGCGCGTGCTCAAGGCGATGGAGTCGATCGACCGGGCGGTGTTCGTGCACGAGCGGTTCCTGGACCAGGCCTGGGAGGACCAGGCCCTGCCCATCGACTGCGCCCAGACCATCAGCCAGCCCTATATCGTCGGCCTGATGACCCAGGCCCTGGATGTAAAGCCTCGCCACCGGGTGCTCGAGATCGGCACCGGCTCGGGCTACCAGTGCGCGGTGCTGAGCCGCCTGGCCCGCTACGTCTATTCGGTCGAGCGCTACAAGAGCCTGCTCAAGGAGGCCGAGGGCAAGCTGAAGACGCTCAGGATCGACAATGTCATCACGAGACATGGGGACGGCGGCCTGGGCTGGCCGGAACAGGCGCCCTTCGACCGCATCATGGTCACCGCCGCCGCCCCCGGCGAGCCCACCGACCTGTTGCGCCAGCTCAAGCCCGGTGGCGTTCTGGTCGCCCCGGTCGGCAAGACCTCGGTCCAGATGCTGAACCGCTACACGGCGGAAGAGGACGGCAGCTTCCGCCGCGAGAGCCTGATCGAGGTCCGCTTCGTCCCCCTGGTCGAGGGCGCGGCCAAGGAACAGTAACCCTCCTCCCCGTGCGCTAAGCGGATGGGGAGGTGGCGCGGCGCAGCCGTGACGGAGGGGCGCGACGGCGCAGCCGGCGCTGCTACCCCGCCCGCAGCCGGCTGAGGGCCACGGCGCCGGCGGTGGCGACGTTGAGGCTGTCGAAGCCGCCGTGCATGGGGATGGCGACGGTGCGGCAGCGGGCCAGCACCTCGGCCGACAGGCCCGGCCCCTCGGCGCCCAGGATCAGGGCGCGGCGGCCGCCGGGCCGCAGCGCGTGGATGGGCGTCTCGCCGCCGGGGCTGAGCGCCAATAGCTCGAACCGGGCGGCCTCCAGCGCGTCCAGAATTTCGTTGATCGGCCTGCCGGTCGACAGCGGCAGCCTGAGCGCGGCCCCGACCGAGACCCTGACCGCCTTGCGATAGAAGGGGTCCGAGCAGAGGTTGTCCAGCAGGACGCCATGCGCTCCGAAGGCGGCGGCGTTGCGCAGGATGCCGCCCAGGTTGTCGTGGTTCGACACCCCCGCCGCGACCACCACCACCGCGTCCTCGCCCGCCCCGGCCAGCAAGTCTCCGGGCGCCAGGTCGGCGGGCCTGTCGGCCATGGCCAGGATGCCGCGATGGATGGGGAAGCCGACCACGGCGTCCATCACCGCCTGCTCGGCCGCGAACACCGGCGCGGCGTCCGGCATCCGCGCCAGCACGTCGCCCAAGGCCTCGATCCGGTGCGCGGCGATCAGGGCCGACAGCGGCCGGGCGCGGGACGCCGGCGACAGCAGCGTCTCCAGCACCACCCGCCCCTCGATCACCACCCGCCCGCGCCGCCCGACCAGGTCACGCTCGCGGATATCCAGATAGTCGGCGATGCGTGGATCGGCCGGATCGGTGACGGGAATGATGGGCACGACCGCTCTCTTCACCACTCGTTAACCATGATCGGGCACTCACAGGCTGTCTTCTTCGAGGACACCCACCATCACCAACTGATTCTCAGCCCGGCCGTCGCGCCGGGCTTTTTTTCGGCCCGGCGGCAGGGTCAGAGGGTCAGGGTGCACCGCTCGTGGATGGTCGGGCGGGAGACGACGACGCGCGACAGGCCCGGCCAGTCGCCCTTCAGCCGTTCGACGAACCACAGGCACAGGTTCTCCAGCGTCGGCAGCTCCAGCCCCGGATGATCGTTCAGCAGGCCGTGGTCCAGCTCGGCCGCCGCAGCCCGCAGCTCGCGGTCCAGCCGGCCCAGGTCCGCGACCCAGCCGTTGGCGTCCAGCCGCTCGCCCCGGACCGACACCTCCACCTGGAAGGAATGGCCGTGCATGCGGCGATAGGGGCTGCCGTCGGGCTCGTCGGGAAAGTGGTGCGCCGCGTCGAAGGTGGCGGCCTTGGTGATCTCGAACACAGGTGCGGTCATGGTCATTTGGGGCGTCAGCGGACGCCGATCAGCTTGTGGGTCTGGATGCTCAGCCGCCAGCGCGGATGAGCGAGGCAATAGTCGAGCGCGGCGGCGGTGTTGGCGGCGATGTCCGGGCCGTCCATCGGCTGCAGCCAGAAGCGCTCGAAATCGAGCTGTTCGAACCGCTCGGGCATGGCCTTGGTCTGCGGATAGACCAGCTTCAGCTCCTGGCCCCGGGTCTGGACCACGGGCGCATCGGCCTTGGGACTGACGCAGATCCAGTCGATGCCGTCGGGCGCTGCGATCGTGCCGTTGGTCTCCACCGCGATCTCGAAACCGCGCGCCTTCAAGGCCGTGATCAGAGCGGCGTCCAGTTGCAGCAGGGGCTCGCCGCCGGTGCAGACCACCAAACGCGGGCTCCCCTCCCCGCCCCGCCACAGGCCGGCGACCCGTTCGGCCAGACTGTCCGCATCGGCGAACCGACCGCCGTCCGGCCCAAACCCGACGAAATCCGTGTCGCAGAAGTCGCAGACCGCCGTGGCCCGGTCCTGCTCGCGGCCGCTCCACAGGTTGCAGCCGGAAAAGCGCAGGAACACGGCCGGCCGGCCCGCCTGGCCGCCTTCGCCCTGAACGGTCAGGAAGATTTCCTTGACGGCATAGCTCATCGCCCGGCCGCCCATTGCTCGTAACCCGCCGCCCGCAGTTCGCAGGCTGGACAGGTTCCGCATCCGGCGCCCCACGAGTGAGCCGTGCGGTCGCCGAGGTAGCAGGTGTGGCTTTCGTCGACGATCAGCCGCACCAGCGCCTCGCCGCCGATCCGCTCGGCCAGGGCCCAGGTCTCGGCCTTGGTCAACCGCATCAGGGGGGTCTCGACCACGATCGGCCGGTCCAACCCCAGGGCCAGGGCCCGCTGCATCGCCTCGATGGTCTCGGCGCGGCAGTCGGGATAGCCGGAGTAGTCGGTCTCGCACATGCCGCCGACCAGGGTGGTGATCCCCCGCCGGTCGCCCAGCGCCGCCGCCGCCGTCAGGAAGATCAGGTTGCGCCCGGGCACGAAGGTGGTCGGCAGCCCCCGCGCGTCCATCTCGATGGCCCGGTCGGCGGTCAGGGCGCTGTCGGCGATGCGGCCATAGCCGGTCAGATCGACCACATGGTCCGAACCCAGGCGGTCCGCCCAGTGCGGCAGGGCCCGCGCCATGCCGTCCCGCACCGCCAGTCGGGCCTGCATCTCCACCGCGTGGCGCTGGCCGTAGTCGAAGCCGACCGTCTCGACCCGCGCGAACCGCTCCAGCGCCCAGGCCAGGCAGGTGGCGCTGTCCTGGCCCCCGGAGAACAGGACCAGGGCGGCGGTTTCGGATGGGTTCGGTTCGACGTGGCTCATGACGACCCTGCGGTCGGCCGGATGGCCGCGCGCATGCGGAAGGACTGGACAGGTTCACTTAAGGTGCGGGCTCATACACCAAGCGGACCCGGGCGCCTAATCAGGGCTTAACCGATCCTCAAGCCCTGGCCTCTAGGTGAGCATAAGTGGGTGGGTAAGAGTGTGGCTGAAATGCCGACCATTGAGTGCTGCGTCGAGAAGGTTGAGCCGGTCGCGCCGGATGTCGAGGGCGCGCAACTGCTGGCGCGCTTCAAGGCTGACCCCTCGCTACTGGCCATCCCCGTCGTGGATCAGGATCGGCCGCTGGGTCTGATCACCCGCGACGCCTTTCTGATGACGCTGGCGGGTCCCTTTGGTCACAGCCTTTGCCGGGCGCGGCGCGCGGTGGACCTGATGGATTCTGAGGCGCCCATATTCGACGCCGGGCTGACCCTCGAAAGCTTGCCTGCCTCGATCCTCGAAGGTTCGGCCGACGCCCTGCAGGCGGCCTTTATCGTGACCCGCGGCGGCCGATATGTGGGCGTTGGGACCGGTCTCGGTCTGGTTCGGGCGAACAACGCGCGACTGAGGGTCGATGTCGTGGCCGCCAAGGCCGAGCTGGCGCGCGTCACCGACGACTGCGAAATCCGGCGCGCCGCCGCCGAGGCGAAATCCGACTTCCTCCAGCGCCTGGGTCGCGGTCTGCGCACGCCCCTGAACGGCGTCGGCGCGGTGGCCGAGATGCTGAGCCGTCAGCCCATCGGGGACAGCGCCCAGGCCCATGTGCAGACGATAATCGAGTCCGCCGACGCCACCTTGCGCATCCTTCAGGACGCCATCGACCTGGCGCGCGCCGAGGCCGGAGACCTGCCCATCACGGCCGAGCCCTGCGCTCTCCGGCCTCTGGTCGATGACCTTCAAGCTGAACTCGTTGGAAAAGCCCGCGCTGCGGACGTGTCTCTGATGCTCAGCTACGAGGGGGACACCGAACTTGCGGCCCGCATCGACGGCGAGCGGCTGAAACAGGTGCTGCGCGCCCTCATCGTCAACGCCGTCGACCACGCTCGTCATGGCCTGGTCGAAGCCAGTCTCAGCGCCGCCTGTCGGCAGGACACCGTGACGCTGAAAATTCAGGTCCGCGACGACGGCGGCGAGACGGATCGCACAGACCTGGCCTTCGAGACCGCCCCCGACGAGGCCGGACTCGGGCTGGCCATCTGCCGCCGGATCGTGGACGCCTTGGGTGGGGTCCTGAAGGTCAGCAGAAACCGCGGCCGCGGCGCGACGTTCGGCTTTGCTCTCAAGGCCCCGCGAGCGGTGATCGTGGATGCCGAAACCACCGGCAATGTCGCCAGCCTGCCCGAGGTCGAGCTGGCCGCGTCGCCGCACGTCCTGATCGTCGACGACAACGCCACCAATCGCGTCGTGGCCCAGGCGCTGTGCGAGATGTTCGGCTGCACCTGCGAGACGGCCGAGGACGGGCTGCAGGCGCTCGAGGCCGTGCGGTCGCGCCATTTCGACGTTGTTCTGATGGACATCAAGATGCCGCGCATGGACGGTGTCGAGGCCACCGCGGCCATTCGCGCCCTCGCCGCGCCGGCCGGTCAGACCCCCATTATCGCGCTGACCGCCAACGCCGACCCTGACGACGCGCGTCGCTACCTGGAGGTCGGCATGGCGGCCGTGGTGGAGAAGCCCATCAAGCCCGAGCGGCTTCGGCTGGCCATGAACACGGCCCTCGTCGCAAGCGAACCGGGCGTCGAGACCCAGGTCACGAAGGTCGCCTGATCTTTCACGCTCAGTCGTGATGGTCTAGGCGGCGAGCATGATCGAGACCCTGTTGCCGCAACTGGCCACCGCCGCACCCCATACGGCGGCCCTGGGCCTCGTCTACGAACGTCTGGCCGACGACGGCACGGTGGTGCTGAAAGGACCCTACAGCGAGGCGTTCATCGGCGATCCGCGAACCGGCGTGCTCGCCGGCGGCTATGTCACCGCCCTCCTCGATCATGTCGGCGGCCTGTCGGTCTGGACCGCGCTCAAGGGCTATGCGCCGATCGCTACCCTGGACATGCGCGTCGATTACATGCGCGCCGCCGAACCGCCGCGTGATCTGATCGGCCAGGCGCGGTGCTACCGACTGACCCGTTCGATAGCCTTCGTGCGGGGTCTGGCCCACGACGGGGATGCCGATGACCCCGTGGCCACCATGCAGGCCGCCTACATCCTGACCGCCGCCCGGCCCGAGCGTGAAAAGGTCGGCGCATGAGCGTTCTCGACCACATCCCGTATGCCCGCTTCCTGGGGCTCCGCGCGGAGACGGTCGACGGCGAGGCCGTGATCGTCATGCCGTATCAGCCGTCCCTGATAGGAAACCCGATGCTGCCCGCGCTCCACGGCGGAGCCACGGCGGCGATGATGGAACTGGCGGCCGTCGAGCGCCTGGCTCGGGATCTGGAGCAAGCGGACATTCCCAAGCCGATCAATCTCACGGTCGCCTATCTGAGGTCGGCGCGTGACCGCGACACCTACGCTCATGCCCGGATCAGCCGCGCGGGACGTCGGGTCGCCAATGTCCTGGTCGAGGCCTGGCAGGATGATCGCGCCGCGCCGATCGCCGCCCTGACGGCGCATTTTTTACTACCCGTTTAAATAGTATTTGTTTGACGCTTTCGCGCTTTAGCGCTCATCTTCCTGTGTCGAGTCATCAGGGAGACTTTCAGTGACCACATCCGCCGCAGAAGCCGTCGCCGTTAAACTGTTCGCCGCCGAAGCCGCCCTGGATTTAGCGCTGACCGAAGCGGCTGGACTTGCGGCGATGCTGCCTCAAGCACGCTCTGCCGCCTATATCGCGGCCACCACGGGCCAGGCGGCCTTTGATGGTGTCGCCGGATGCGTGTCGGCCCTCACCGAGGCCCGAGCGCGACTGGTGGCTACCCATCGCTCGCTGGCGGCTCTCGCCAGGATGCGAGGTCTCGACGCTCTGGCCGCCGGTCCGCTGGACAAGCCGGAGGACGATACGCCGCCTCGGCCGAGTCACCTGTCCCATTCAAGAACAGTGCATGATAAACAGACTATGAATCCTGCTTAGCTTGTGTTAATTCCTTGTTCACCATTTACTGGAGGGTATCTGATGGACAAGGCTGAAATCATCGCTGGGGTCGCTACCGAGCTATATGCCAGCGAGGCCGCGATCGACGCCGCCATCGCTCAGGCGACCACCCTGGTTCAGGCGCTCGTCGCCTCGCGCGCGCCGCTGAACGCTTCGGCCGTGGCCGGTTCGCGGTCGCAGGCCAAGATGCTGGAATCCCTCGCGGCGCTCGGTCAGGCTCGTGAAGCCATGATCGGCGCTCACCAGGAGCTTGCCCGCGACCACCGCCGCATGGGCTGGGGCGTCTACGCTGCCGGTCCGCTGGACAAGCCCGATTACGAAGACGGACGCGCCGGCAGCGGCGGCAAGCAGACGGGCTTCCTGACCGTCGCGGCTTAATTCGGCGTAAGGTTCCGGGCCGGTCATTCCGGTCCGAAGCAAAATCGTGCATGATCGCCCCCGGGTCTCGAGACTCGGGGGCGCTTCATGTTCGACACCCTGTACTCGCAGATCGGCGGCCTGCTCATGGTCGGCGTCTGCGTCTTCGCCCTATGGCAGGGCGATCAACCCGAGCGGGTGGGTGCGGGGGCATACCTGCTAGCCTGGATGCTCAGTCTGGTCCTCCAGGACGATGTCCAGCTTAACGACTGGCAGCCGCTCCTCCTTATCCTGGATCTGGTTGTCCTCGGCGTTTTCGTCGGCCTCGGCTGGAAGTCCCGCAAGACCTGGCCGATCTGGGCGGCGGGTTTTCAGCTGATAGGCCTGATGAGCTACCTTGTGCCGCTGATTGATCGACGACTGCCGGCCTGGTCTTACATCACCGTGGTCAATATCGCCGCTTACGGCGTCCTGATCTCTCTGGCGGTCGGAACGTTCTGGGCGTGGCAGGAACGCCGCGCTCTCGAGATGAAATAGGTCGATATTCCTAACTATGCACTTGACATACCAAGTGCGGGAGATAGGAATATGGCCGACAGGCCGGCACAATCATCTCAGAAATTTGGAAAGTTCCTGAATCGCGAAAGCGCAGTTCGTGCGAAGCGATTTAAGCGTTTCCAATACCCCAGTGTCCCCAAGGGGGCCTTCACCGAACAATACCGTCAGGCCATCCTTGAGATCGCCTGTGTATATCAGTGGCCCGAGCTCGCTGCTCAGGAATGTCGTTTTATTCGTGATGACGAAACGGGCAACGCCCTGTTCCGGGCCGGAGATTACACGATTCCCGCCCCCTCGGATGTCTCTGAAAACAATGGTTCGCTCGTTCGTCAGCGAGACACTTATCCTGGTCGGAAGAAGCAACTGGTGCTTATCCGTAATATCAAGTCGGTGAAGGTCGTAGAGGGCGAGTTTCCCGCCGGGAAAGGGCTCCAATTCACCGAAGATATAATCGAGCACCTTCCGGTTGGGTCGGTTGCATTCGGGCTGTCCGTTGACGGAGCCTTCCGCCGATGGCCGATCCCTGAAGAAGGGGAACTTAATCCGATCCGACCACGACCCGTTGTTGTCCTGGACCATCACCCAATAGGCGTGGTCCAGAGAGACGCGGAGATTGTGAACCGCATCACCGAGTATGAGCGCTGTGCGTTCCGGGAGAGGCAGCCCCAAGCGGGACTGCCTGAACTTCCCCGTCTTTGGGTCGAATTCACCCCGCATGGCTTTGAGGTTCGCCCGGATGTAAGCTGCAAAAGCCTCTTCAAGCTTGTCGATGTGATGGTCGGCCCGTTCTATTTTCAGAATGGGTCCGCGCATTCGGAGATCGCTCATGGTCGATGATCCCACAGCCGAGCGCCGCGACGAGGTGGTGAAGCGGATGCTCGCCACCTCGCCAAAGCCGAAGAAGGCGAAAGACGAGAAAGGGCGCGAGCCGAAGCCCGCGCTGAAGGTGAAGTGATGGCTCGGTTCCGTGCGCGCCTCGCTCTGTGGTTCGCATATCGGATTTGCCGGACCCCTGTAGATTTGAGGTCTAGGTGGTCCGACGACCCATCAAAAAGCTGAAATCGCCGTCTCTCAGCTTTCCTTTCACGGCGTGACCGCGCTTCGTTGAGATGTTGACGACCAGCAAGAGGTCTTGCGTGGCATCGAAGTCGGGCGTGGCCGATACGATCGCGGCCGCGATATCGGAGGACGTGCTGTCTGACTCGATCAGATAGAGCGATGTCGCTTCGCTCCAGTATTTCGACTTCGACTGCGCCACGATAGCGGCAGTGAGGTCTGCGTAGCAGCGGTCATATCGGGCGTCGGTATCGTAGTCGATCCGGTAGGCAACGACGAAGATGGACATATAAGGCGTTCCTTATGGAAGGCCGTAAGGCGTTGACCGAATCCGTCACTCCGAGCATAAGGGAGTTGTCTTTGACGACTGCGGCCGCTGCCCTACAGCGGTTGCGAAGAAGCCCGGTCAGCGGTTGCACGCTGCCGGGCTTTGCCCTTCTAGGGCGATTCTCAACCTTTCGGAAACCCTTGTTTCTTGCGCTTTCGCGCGAGCCTCGCAGCGGCGAACTTAAACGAAGGCTTCGTTAGTCCGCCGATATGTCAGGCGCTTCCCGACCGTGCCGACGAGGGCCGGTGCGCATGGCGTCTGAGAAGCCCAGCTTGGCGCGGGTGTTGTGGCGGAAGCCGAACTCGGTGACATAGCGGTTCAGGTGCTTCTCGGCGCAGTGCTGATAGACGCCGCGCATCCCCTTCTTGAACACGCCGAAGAAGCCTTCCGCGCTGTTCGTGTTCACGTCGCCCCGGGCGTATTCGCCAGCGGTGTGACGGACGGTTTCATGGGCGGCGAACACATCGGCCGCGCCGACATAGAGGCGGCTTTCGTCGGTGTGGAGGCGCGAGGCGGCGTCCACGTTCTCTAAGACGAGGCGCGAGACAGTGGCCTTGTCCGCCACGGCGACGTGAAAGACCTTGGCGCGGCCACCGCGCTCGACCAGGGCGACCACGGGGCGGCTGTTGCGACGCTTGGGATTGCCCTTGAGGAAGGGCTGACCCGACGTGCGAAGGGTCGGGGAGACAGCGGGCTTGCCGTAGTAGGTCTCGTCAGCTTCCACCACCTTACCCTCGCCGCCTAGCGGGGCGTTGTCGGTGTCGATCATGGCTTCACGGATACGGTGCGCCATGAACCAAGCGGTGCGGTAGGAGCCGAGGCCGAGTTCGCGCTGGAGCTGGAGGGCGCTGATACCCTTCTTGCTGGCACACATCAGATGGGTGGCCAGCAGCCACTTGTTCAGGGGAACCTTGCTGTCCTCATAGACGGTGCCGATGGTCGCGGTGAACGGCTTCTCACAAGCCTTGCACTTGTAGAGACCGGGGCGGTGCGACTTGCCCTTTAGCAGGGTGGACGCACCGTCACCGACCACGCCGCAATGCGGGCACACCCGACCATCGGGCCAACGCAGCTTCTCAAAGTGAGCGCGGGCCTTGTCGGCGTCGTGGAAGATCGGATCGGAAAGAGCGGCGGTCATGCATCTTGATACCGAATCCCATCCGGTATGTAAAGTGCATAGTTAGGTCGATATTCCTATCCGTTGCCGTTAGTCTCAGCGAATCATGCCGCTGAGCCACACCGAGATCTGGACTGCCCTGGACGCCCTCGCGGAGCGGCGGGGCCTGTCGGCGTCGGGACTGGCCAAGGCTGCGGGGCTGGATGCGACCAGCTTCAATCCCTCCAAACGCGGCAATGAAGGCCGTCCTCGGTGGCCCTCGACCGAAAGCCTGATGCGGGTGCTGCAGGCGACCGGCCTGTCGCTGGGCGAGTTCGCCGGCCTGGCCGGAGATGCGCCGACGCCCGACAACAGCATCCCCCTTCTCGGCATGGCGCGGGCCGGGGCCGGCGGCGCCTTCGATCCGCAAGGGTATGGGACCGAAACCGACCGGACCGATCTGCCGGTCGCCACCCCGACCATGATCTCGATCCGGGTTACCGGCGACTCCATGTCGCCGCTGTATCGCGAGGGCGACCGGGTGGTGGTGGACCGAGCCGTCACGGATGTGCGCAAGGGCGACCGCGTGGTCGTTCAGACGACCGACGGCGAGGTCATGGTCAAGGAGTATGCGGGCGGCGGCTCGGCGCGGGCGCATCTGAACTCGCTGAACCCCGATCACCCGCCGCGCGTCCTGGCGCGGCGCGACATCGACTGGATGTCGCGGGTGCTGTGGGTGTCCCAATAGCGAAAGGGCCGCCCCCGTTCGGAGAGCGGCCCCGTCGCGATCAGGTCGCGATCAGTAGCTGAGGTAGTTGGCGTTGACCCAGCCGCCGTTCGACAGCTGCACCCAGTCGCCTTGCGAACTCACCGCCTGGACGCTCTGGCCGGCGTAGAGGCTGCCGACCTGACCATAGTTGGTCCCGGGGCCAGAGCGAACGCGCAGGGTGGTCGTGGCGCGGTAGCTGTTCGAGGCGGCCTGGCCATAGGCGGGCTCGCCGTAATAGGCCGCCTGCTGGGCCGCGCGCTGACGCTGCTGGCGGCAGCCGACATAGGAACCGGCAGCGGCGCCCAGGGCCGCGCCGCCGATGGCGCCGGCCTCGCGTTCGTGACGCGAGATGCGGCTGCCCAGAAGGCCGCCGAGGATGGCCCCGCCGATAGCGCCGACCTGCTGGCGACCGCCGGGGGCGTCGCAGCTGATGATGCCGTTCCCCAGGCCGCCACGCGGCTGGTACGACTGGGCCGAGGCGGGCACGGCCACGGCGGCGAGAGCGGCGCTCATGGCCACGGCGAGGGCGGCCCTGGAGCGGAAAGTGCGGTTCGACATGGTCATCTCCTTTGTTCGACGAGTGTCGATGGAGACGACCCTAGCGACCCGAGTCTGAAGCCGTCCGGACCTCTGCGGTCAGACGACGTTCATCGCAGCACGACCCGCCGGACGTCGGCCGGGATCACCAGTCGGGCCCCGTCCCAGCCCAAGGCGCGGCCGCCTGCCGTGGCGCGGGGCGGCGTCGCGTCGGCGGGCCATTCCAGCACATAGCCATTGGGCGGACGCGCCTCGCCGTCGAAGGTCAGGACCATCCCCTCCCCTTCCCGGCGCAGGTGATAGGAAAGTCGGCCGTAGGGGGTGTAGAGGCCGGTGACGCCCACGCCCTCGTCCGACGTCATCCAGTCCAGCGGCAGACCGGCGGCCAGGATCAACGCGCCCTGCCGGTCATAGGCGAACAGGTCGAGCGCCGAGCGGATATAGTCCGAACTGATCCAAGCGTGGGGCATGTCGCCGATGAAGCGCGGCTCGCGCGGGTCGCGCCCGACCACCTCGGCCCATCCGTTCCAGGCCTCGGGTCGCCGGTCGGCGAAGAAGAAGTCCAGCGCCCGCATGGCCCGCTCGCGCTGACCCAGCCGGATCAAGGCGCCGACGTTGCGCAGCTCATAGGGGGTATAGTCGCGCCACCCCTGCCGCCGCTCCTGTCGGGCGGTGAAATTGTCCCAGTAGCGTTCAAAGGTGCCGGCCAGCAGGTCGGGCGGCAGCCGCTCCAGTTCGCCGACGGGCGACAGGGCGATGGTGGTGGAGGTGGCGTCGAAGTCGCCCCGATCCGCCGCACCGGCGATCCAGTCGATGTCATGGTGCTCGGCCGTCGCCCGGATTGAGGCGAAGATGTCGGCCGCGAACTGGTCCCGCGCCGCCGCGATCTCGGCCGCGGCCTGGGTCTCGCCCAGGGTCTCGGCGATGAAGACCGCATCCTTGTAGCCCAGCAGCCCCCAGAAATCGTCCCAGTAGGAATAGGCCGGACGATCCGAATAGCCCTCGTGACTGATGGTCGGCGGCAACAGGCCGTACAGGTGGCGGCGCTCCGGCGTCTGGTTCTCGGGCGTCCGCTCCGAGGCCCGCAGCTGGTCCATGTAGCGGATGGCGCCCAGCACCCCCGGCCAAACCGAGCGCAGGCGCTCGACGTCGCCGTCAAAACGGTAGGTCTCGGCCGCCAGGAAGATGTATTCGCCGTGGCTGTCGTTCTCCGGCACCGGGTCCGAACCCCGGTCGTCGGCGCAGCACGGCACCTTGCCGTCGTCGAACAGGAAGGGCGTGAACCACTCCAGAAAGTCGGCGGACAGGCTAACCCAGCCCAGGCGGTTCAGCCCTTCCGCCATCATCGCCCCGTCACGAATCCAGGCGCGGTTATAGCTGCGCGTGCCCGGCTGCAGGATAGGCCCCTGCCGCGACATCAGCATGTGGGCCAGGGACGAGCGCACCGTGTCGTCGATGCGCTGGCCCTCTGGCGGGGTGATCAGATCGACGCGGTCCAGCTTGGCCTTCCAGTCGGCGGTCAAGCGCTGCTCGACCTGGTCCCACGCCGCCTCGACCGATCCGGTTACCGGCAGGGCCGGCGCGGCGCCGGACAGGGGCGTGACCAGAACAACGGTGCGCGTCTCGCCGGGCGCCAGGGTCACGTCATGAATCAGGGCGCCCGCCGGCAGGTCGGTGCGGTCCGAAGTGACGTGCCGGGTCGCCGGGTCCAGTCGCCGGCCGGCCATAAGCAGGCTGTCGGGATCGGCGCCTTCGTCGAAGGTCGCCATGGCCACGGCGTCGGGCGCAACCAGGGGCCGAACGCGGATGGTGTCGCTCAGCACCAGCTCGCCGCCGGTCCAGTCGATCTGTTCGATCGGGCCGACGCCGCCCGGTACGGTCAGGAACTGCACCGGCCCGTTCACCTGATACGGCCGTGCGGCCAGCGCCAGCGTCAGGGTCTGCGCGCGCGGCGAGGTGTTGATAAGCTGATAGCGGGTCCACAGGCGCGCGGCCTCCGGCTCGCCCTCGGCCAGGGCCGTGGTGCGAAGAGTCCATTCCTCATGTCGCCACTCGACCCAGGGGATCGGCAGATAGTCCTCGACCAGACCCTGGCTGATTTCGACATCGGCCCAGGTGACCAGGGTCCCGTTGTCCACCACGAAGGGCTCGATTGACGGCCCGCCGCGCCGCAGCTCGACCGCGCCGTCCTCGCCGATCAGGCCGCTTTCGCCGCCGCCGTCGACCCCGACCAGCGTCCAGTACGGCTGCTCACCGTGGAAGCCTCGCGGATACAGACCACGGCGCGTCTCTTCGGCCACCGCGCTGACGAAGGTCGTGGCCGTCTCGCCGAACGACAAGGGTTCGATCTCCAGTTCGGTCAGGCCATAGGCGGTCTCGGCCGGAGCGTTAAGTCGTTGCCCCGCGCCCACCTGACCGACCACGGCGGGCGGCGGCTCCGGCGCCAGCAGGTCCAGCCGCAGCCAGCGCGCCGAGCTCTCGGGCAATCGCACCCAGTCCACGCCGCCATTGGCGTTCTCGACCAGCGCCAGTTCACGCCAGTCCTGGCCATCCGATGAGGCGCTGATCCGATAGCGCGTCGCCGCCAGCCGCTCGGCCCACCGCAGGGTCAGGCCCCCGAACTCGCGCTCATAACCCAGGTCCAGGGTCAGGCTTTGCTCGCCCGCGCCTTCGGACCGCCAGACCGTGGCGCGGTCGCCATCGACCAGGCGATCGACCGTGTTCAGCCCGTCGCTGCTGCTGGCCGTGATCACCGGCAGGGGCGGCACGTCCGGCTCAGGCGGCAGTTCGCGCAGGACAAGGTCGTCCACTTCGATATGGCCGCGACCGCCCTCGCCGGCGGTGATGACGAACTCCATCCGGGCCGCGCCACGGAAGGTGCGATCCGGGTCCGGTCCCCAGGCCCAGATGATCTGCCGCCGCTTGATCGTCACCTGGGTCCAGCCGTCCGGCGCCGTCCACCGTCGGATCTGACGCCAATGGACATTGTCGCCCGAGGCGTCGGCGAACTTGATTTCCAGTGTGTTCGGATCGGTGTCGCCGCGCACCCAGAAGCTGATCTCGAAATTCTCGGGAACGTCGAGGTCGATGGCGCGCGCGACGAAGGCGTAGCCGGATCGACCGTTGAAGTCGTAATCCATGCGCATGGCCTGCCCGCCCTCCCGCCCCGCCACCTGGCCGGCCCGTGAGGTCACATCGGTCGAGGCGTCCGCCTCCCAGGCCAGCGGCGCGTCGAAATCGTCAAGCACCGTGGTCTGGGCGAAAGCCGGCGCGGCGATCAGGGCGAACAGGGCGATCAGGAGGGCACGCAACATGGGCATCTCACGCAGACGTCGGATCACCCCTTCACGCTGCCCGCGAGCATGCCGCGGATGTAGTAGCGTTGCAGGGCGAGGAAGAGGATCAGCACCGGCGCCACGGTGATGACGGCGCCGGCCATCATCATCTCGATGTCCTGGACGTGCTCGCGCGACAGGGCCGCCAGCGCCACCGGCAGGGTGTAGTTCGACTGATCGGTCAGGATGATCAGCGGCCACAGGAAGTCGTTCCAGCTGCCCAGGAAGATGAACAGGCCCAGGGTGACGATAATCGGCTGCAGCGCCGGCAGGACAACGCGGCGGAAGATCTGGCCCTCGGTGGCGCCGTCGACGCGGGCGGCTTCCAGCATCTCGTCGGGGATCGACAGGCAGTACTGGCGCACCAGGAAGATGCCGAAGATCGACGCCAGCCACGGCACCAGCGCCCCGGCGTAGGTGTTGACCAGCCCCATCTGTTTCAGAAGCAGGAACAGCGGCAGGGTGCCGATCTGCGCCGGGATCACCAGTATGCCGACAAGGGCCTGGAACAGCCGGTCCCGCCCCTTAAATCGCAATTTGGCGAAGGCGTAGCCGGCCGGAACCGAAAAGCTGAGCGCCAGGATCGTCGCCAGGCTGGCCAACAGCACGCTGTTCCACAGATAGCGTCCCATGCCCTGATTGGCGAACAGGTCGCGGTAGTGCTCCAGCGTCGGCGACGACGGCAGCAGCGGCGGCGGAAACACGGCGGCCTCGCCGGTCTGCATCAGGCTGACCGACACCATCCAGGCCAGCGGAAACAGCACCAGCAGGCTGATCAGCGCGACGCCGAGGTTCAGGAGGACGGTGGACGGCTTGAGGCGGGTCATGTCTCGCTCCCCGCCAGGCGACGCGACACCCACAGCTGGACCAGGGTCACGGCCAGGATGCAGAGGAACAGGATGAAGGCCACGGCCGAGGCGGAGCCGAGGTTCCACCATTTGAAGCCCTCTTCGTACATGAAGTAGAGCACGGTCACGGTCGACTGCGCCGGCCCGCCCTGGGTCATCACATAGGGCTCGGCGAACAGCTGGAAGAAGGCCGCCACGGTGATGATCGAGACCAGCAGCACGGTCGGGGCGATGGCTGGCAGGGTGACGTGCCGGAACTGCTTCCAGCGCCCGGCCCCGTCGATCCGCGCGGCCTCATAGAGCTCGTCAGGCACGGTCTGGAGCACGGCCAGGAAGATCAGCATGTTGTAGCCGAAGGTCTTCCACACCACGAACATCAGGATGGCGGGGATGGAGCTCTCGGGCTGGCCCAGCCAGTCGACGGCGGGCAGGCCGATGCTGTCCAGGCCCCAGTTGATCACGCCATAGCGGGTGTGCAGCAGGTATCGCCACACCACGGCGGTGGCGACCAGGGTGGTGACGTAGGGGGCGAACAGCATCACCCGCCAGATCGGCCGCCATTTCACCGTGCGGGCGTTTAGGATCACCGCCGCGCCGAGCGCCGCCGCGATGGTCAGCGGCACGCCCAGCACGGCGAACCAGGCGGTGTTGCGCATCGCCGTCCAGAACAGCGGATTGGACAGCAGCCGCTCGTAGTTCTGCAAACCGACGAAGCGCAGATTGGCGAGGTCGGCCAGGGCGTAGATGTCGAAATCGGTCAGGCTCAGCAGCAGGGCCGAGACCACGGGAATGACGAAGAAGATGGCGATGGCGATCAGGGCCGGCGCCAGGAAACCCCATGCCGCCCGCTCACGCCGCCCGATGCCGCCGCGCCGCTTTGTGGGCGTCTTGGCGGGCAGGCGCTCCGAATGCACCGGATCCGGCGGCGTCTGGGCGACCATGGTCATGATCCTTCTCCCCTCGGGGGAGAAGGTGGGGCGCGAAGCGCCTCGGATGAGGGGGCTGCCGGCGACAGGACAAACGGATGCATGGAGCGCGCGGACGCATCCCCCTCAACCGTCATGCTGCGCATGCCACCTTCTCCCCCGAGGGGCGAAGGGTCACGAAACATTGTCATACCGCCCTCCCCCGCTCCATCATCCAGCGGCGCTTCTCCAGCAGGCGGTCGGCGCGGCGGTCGATCTCGGCGGCGGCGGTCTCGGGGGTGTATTCGCCCCGCAGCATGCGCTCGGCGACGATCTGCATCTCGGTGACGATCCGCTCCCACTCCGGCGCCTTGGGCACGGCGCGGGCGCGCTCCAGCTGGCCGGCGAAGGGCTGGACATAGGGGTCGTCGGCCAGGGCGGGCACGTCCCAGGCGCTGACCCGCGCCGGCAGGCTGCCGGTGATCTCCTGGAACCGGACCTGGACCTGGGGGTCGGACAGATAGCGAACCAGCCTCCAGGCGGCGTCCTGATGCGGCGAGCTGTTGAACACCGCCAGGCTGGACCCGCCCGGCGCAGAAGCGCCCAGGCCCGTCGGACCCGGCACCCCGGTGGTGGCCCAGTCGTCCTGCACATCCTCGGGCAGGCGCGTGTTGAAGTCGCCGATGGTCCAGGGGCCCGAGAAATAGAAGCTGAACCAGCCGCGCGCGAACTCGGTCCAGGTGTTCGAGATCTGGGTCGAGGACGCCAGCGGAGCCAGGCCCTCGTCGAACAGGCTCTTGTAGAAGGCGAGGGCCGCGATGAAGCCGGGGTTGGAAAAGTTGCCGCGCGTGGCGTCCTCGGCCAGCAGCGGCTCCTCGGTCTGAAGACCGAAGGTCAGCAGCTGCTCGAACTCATTGACCGGCATCAGGATGGCGTAGGAGCCGTCGGGCGCGACGCGCTTGACCGCGTGCATGGCCTGTTTCCACTCGGCCCAGGTCGGCGGCATGGCGTCATAGCCCGCCTGGGCCAGCAGGTCGGTGCGATAGAAGATCAGCCGGGTGTCGACATACCAGGGCGTGGCCATGATCCGGTCGCCGATCCGGTTAGTATCCAGCACGGCGTCGAACTGGTTGGTCAGCAGGTCGGCAGCTGCCGCCGGGGTCGGCGACAGAGCGCCGATGGCGGTCAGCTCCGACACCCAGGTGTTGCCGATCTGGCCGACGTCCGGCAGCGAATCGCCGGCGTAGGCGGTCAGCAGCTTCTCGTGCGCCGCCGTCCACGGCAGGGGCTGGACCTCGACCCGGATGCCGGGATTGAGCCGCTCGAACTCGGGGATCAGCTGGGGGACATTGGTCCCTTCGTTGCCCATGGCCCAGAAGCGCAGGGTGGTGACCCCCGCCTCGCCTCGACCGCAGCCGGAAAGCGCCGCCGCACCGCCCGCGAGCAGCCCCAGCGCCCCCCGGCGATGCGGCGTCAGGTCCATCAGGCGGCCTGATCCAGCCAGCCGCCGGTGAAGCCGGCCCGCTCAAGGCCCCGACGCAGGTTGGGCTCGCCGCGCATGCGCTCCCAGACCAGACCCGTAAGGTGGTTCTCGGTCATGATGACGATCGGCCCCTGATCGATGCCGAGGTAGTCGTCCGCGACCCAGCCCACGCCCGGCTGAATGGCGCCGTGCAACAGGTCGCGGCTGGTCTCGGTGAGGGTCGGGTTGAACGAGTCCAGGAAGCCGTAGCGAGTGTAGATCGCCTCGCCATATCGGGCCTTCATGGCCTTGAGGCACGGGATGACGATCTCGGGCGCGAAGGGCATGGAGCCGATTGCCGCCGTGGGCGCCAGGGTGCCGTCGTCGCGCTCACCCGGCCCGCGCGCGGAATAGCTGAAGAACTGGCGCTCGCGCCCATCGATGGTCTGGACGAAGTCGCCCGGCCCGTCGCAGGCGGTCAGGCCCCAGACCTCGTTGGAATAGCCGGCCAGCCCGTTCGGATTGTCGGCGGCGTACTTCTGCTGGGCGAAGGCGGCGCGGCGGCTGTTCTCGAAATAGTCGAAGCCCCGGGCCCGCATATAGGGGTCCATGATGCCCCGGAAATCGACCCACATGTGGCTGTATTGATGACCGAAAAGGGGGGCGAAATGCAGGTGCGGCTGACCCCAGCGGTCGGTCCAGCTAAGCCGGTCATAGGTCGAGGTCCAGGTGGTCCAGGCCTCCGGGCCAACCGGGTGGGTCGGGCTGCCGAGCGCCATCAGGATGACGATCATCGCCTCGTTGTAGCCTTCCCACTTGGCCGGGATGAAGCCGTTCTCCGGCCGCCAGCCCATGGAGATGTAGGAGTCGCCATAGACCTGCATGAACGGCCATTCGACCCGGTCGTAGATGGCCTGGGCCAGCCGGCGGACCTCGGCCTCGCGCGGATCTTCGCGGTCGAACCAGCGCGCCGCGAACAGGGCCCCGCCCAGGAACAGGCTGGTGTCGACGCTGGACAGTTCGGTGTTCCGGAAGCGGTGGCCCGTCTCCATGTCCAGGAAGTGATAGAAGAAGCCTTTGTGGCCGGTCATGCCGGCCTGGGCGTCGCCCTGGGGCGCGTCGTGGAAGAAGCGCAGGGTGTTGAGCGTGCGGGTCAGGGCCTCCTCGCGGCCCATCCAGCCGCGCTCGACCGCGATCGGCCACACGGTCAGGGCCGAGCCCACGGCGGCCACGGAACAGAAACTCTCGGTCGGCCAGCGATCGGGCGTCAGGCCGGTCTCGATCGGAGTGACATCGCGGAACCAGTCGAAGGTGCGGCGCTGCAGCTCGGCGACGTCGGGATCGACGGCGGCGGAGGCATTGGGAGAGGTCGCGCCGGTCATGTCGCCGGCGCAGGCCGAGAGACCCGAGGAAAGCGCGAGGCCCCAAGCCCCGAGAACGAACTGACGACGATGAAACTGCAACAAACCGGACCTTTCGGCAGACACGACAGGCGAGGCGGCGAACGCCCCGGAAACTCTCCCCTCCCCGGCAGAGCTTTGACCTAACAAGAAAACAAAAGGGCCGCCCCGCACGAATGCGCGAGGCGGCCCAGGCTCAGGAGACTCTAGAAGCGGTAGCGCGCCCCGATCTGGAACTGCCGCGTCGGGAACAACACGCCGTTGGGCATGCCGAAGCGGGGGTTCGGATTGTCGGCCGACCCGGTGCCGCCGTCGTAGGCGGTGAAGTTGTCGAAGTTGAACACGTTGATGGCATCCACGTAGACCGACAATTCCGAGCCGCCCCAGACTTCGAAGTTCTTGGTGAGGCGCAGGTCAAGGTTACGATAGGCCCACGCGTCGGGGATCAAGAACGTGTACTGGTCCGGACGGCCAGCATAAGGGCGGAAATAGAACTGGCTCCCCGTTCCATCGAAGACATCAAACGGCGTGCCAGATCCAAGGGTCAGGATGCCCGACAACTGGAAATCGAGCGGCAGATCGACGATGCCGTTGGCGACAATCCGATGACGCTCATCGTTTGCTGAAGGACGCTCGGGAGACGTTTCAATGGAGAAGCAGTCGAAGCAGAAGTTATCGTTACCGCCATTCTGCGTGGAGTCAGAATATGTATAGGCGATATTGACGCCCCAGCCAGAGTCCTGCGTGTAGGGCTTATCGAGCTTGACGTAGAGCGCCTTGAACTCGCGCTCTTTATTGTGGTCCGAAACCAGATAGGAGCGATAGGGGTTCGCCCCGCTCGGGCCGCAGAAGCCGCCGCTGTCGCCGAAGCCGCCGCCGTCGTTGCCGAACTGAGGTTCGCGACAACGATTCAGGTACTGCCAGGTGAACTCATTCTCTGTCTTGCCGTAGGCAAGGGTGAACTCGGTCTGCCACTCGCCAAGACGCTGACGAACACCGAGGTTGAACTGATCGGTACGGGGCGGTTCGAATTCGTTCTTGAGCAGGAACACCTCACCGCGAGCCGGCACGGCCTGCAGCAGCGCATCAAGGCCGTCGACCGTCAGGTAGGACGGATCCCACGCGAACGGATCGTCGGCCGCTCCGGTCGCCTCACCGGGAGCGCCGCCCCCATTGGTGGTGAAAAAGGCTTCCTTGCGGAAGTCGAACGGCTTGACCAGTTCGTCGAACGAAAAGTTGAACTGGACCCGATCGTAGTAGCGTCCGGCGCCGCCGAAGATCACCGTGCTGCGATCGCCGAAGACGTCGTAAGAGAAGCCGATCCGCGGCTGCCATGCGTTGGCGAATGGATCGCGATTGTCGCCTGTGCCGAAGTATTCCGTGCGATCGAACCAGCTGGGAACGTACCCAGCCGCCTTACCGCCGTCGGTCGACGCGATCCATTGGTCCAGGCCATCAATCACCGCCTGCGGCGTGACGTAATCCTGGTTGTTGGCGTTGTCCTCGTAGTCCCACCGCAGACCGAGGTTCAGCTCCAGCTTATCGGTGACCTGCCAGTCATCCTGGATGTAGAAGCCATAGACGTTGTTCGTCAGATCGACCGTCGGGAAGGCCTCGCCCAACGAAACGCGATAGGGAATATCGGCGCTGCCCGTAATCTCAGGCCGGCCATCAAGGTCGAAATAGAACGTCGGATTTCGTCCGAATTCCTTGATGACCTGATAGTCCTGCTTGGAGAATTTCACGCCCATCTTGATCGTGTGATAGCCGTTGAACTCGATGTCGTTGAAGGTCAGGTCATTGCGGATCGTGATCGTTTCATCGACGATGTCCTGGCGACTGTCAGCGCCGCCGATGTTCAGGACACGGCGACCGCCGAACGGGTTGAACTGAAATCCCGGCTCTTCGGCGTCCTCGTCCTGTTCGAACACATTGATCAGCTGACCGAAGTCGGAGAAGTTCACGGCGCTGGGATTGTAGTTGTACTCACGCCAATCGACGCCCAACTCGTTGAGCCAGCCTTCACCCTGAATTTGATACCGAAAGTTCGCCGCCTTGGTGGTCTGGTTCAGCTGGCTGCGGCGTTCAACTGTATCAACTCCGCCAATGCCGCGTGTGTCGAATTCATCGCGATAGGTGACGCTGAGGTCCATAAGGTGGCCTTCCATCGGCTGGAAGCTCAGCTTTCCGAAATACAGGTCTTCTTCGAACGGTACGGCGAACGTCCCGAGGAACTCATCGAAGCGCGCCAGGGTGTCGGGATCCGTGACGCCCGGAATGACGGTAGCCGCGCGGGCCTCGTCCTTGCGCTCATACGTCACCAGGAAATGCAGGCGGTCGGGGATGATCGGCCCGGCCAACAGGCCGCCATATTGCCTGACTTCCAACGGGGCCTGCTCGTCGCCGCGCCGTTTGGCGAAGACGTCCTGCTCGATAAAGCTCTCGTCGCGATAGGCGCCGAAGATTTCGCCCTCGAAATCGTTGGTGCCCGAGCGGGTGACGGCGGTGATGATCGCAGACGACGCCTGCTCGTATTCGGCCTTGAAGTTCTGGGTGACGATGCGGAACTCGCCGATCGCCGCCTGGGGGAACGGGTTGCCGCGGCTGTCGTCCTGACCGGCGATGCCGCCGTCGATGATGTTCGACTTCTGACTGGCGCCGTCGATGAAGGCGTTGACCGATTCTGCCCGCTGGCCGCCGGCGGTGATCGTCTGTTCGGACTCGTTCTGTGAAACTCGCACGCCCGGCGCCAGGGCCGCGAAGTTCAGGAAGTTGCGGTTGATCTGCGGCAGGGTGTTGATCTGCTGCTGGGTGACGTTGGTGGCGATTTCCGGGGTGCGGACCTCGGCCAGGCGACGGCCGACGACGACAATCTCGTCCAGTTCGGTGGCTTCATCCGATCCAGGAACGGCCGCCACGTCGGTCGTGGTGCTGACGTCCAGATCGACGTAGCCGACCTGGCCCACGCCGACGATGACGGTGTCGGTGGCCGACTGCCCGTCGGCCGTGGTGACGGTCAGCTCATAGGTGCCGGGACGGAGACCCGAGACCACATAGGCGCCCGTCTCATTGGTCGTGCCGCGATAGGTGAAGCCGCTGTTGACGTCGCGCGCCACAACGGTGGCGCCGGCCTCGGCCGCTCCGCCATCGGTGATCGCCCCCCGCAGGGTCGAGGTGGACACCTGCGCCGACGCGCCGGTGGCCGCCATCATGGATACGGCGATGGCCAGGGCGGACGCGCCCGCCACCCACGCCGGACGCCTCGCGTCGCTCTTGTTCCTATGCATCTTGCCTCTCCTGCGAAAACGACGCCGGGCTCTGCCCTTCGCCCTGACGATGATTGAAAGTGGATTGCCGCACGACCAGCAGGGGTCGCACGATCTCGACCTCGGGGTCGGCCGGGGCCGCCGCGCGTCGTGACTGGATGGCGCCGGCCAGGCGGGCCAGGGCCCGTTCGCCCAGCTCGGCGATGCTGATCCGCATGGTGGTCAGGGCGGGGCGCAGCAATGCGGCCATCGGCACGTCGTCGAACCCGCCCAGAGCGATATCCTCTGGCAGGCGCAGACCCGCCTCGCGGATGGCCAGGAGCGCGCCGATGGCCATGGTGTCGTTGGCTGCGAACACCGCGTCCGGACGCGCGCGCCGCTCCAGCAGGGCGTGCATGGCGCGATAGCCCGATGCCTGGGTGAAGTCTCCGGTCTCGACCATCGGCGGCTGGCCGGCCTCGGCGACGGCCGCCGCATAGCCGGCCATGCGGGCCTCGGCCTCGCTGTGACCGCTGGGTCCGCGAATATGGGCCACCCGGCGGGCGCCCCCCTCGACCAGATGCGCCGTCATGGCGCGGGCGCCGCCGGCGTTGTCGATCCCGATACCGGCGACATCGCCACGACCGCCGTCGCCGCTGAGCGCCACCACCGGGACGCTGCGCGCCATGCCTCCGGCCACGGAGGCCGGGTCCAGGTGCGGCGACATGATGATGATTCCATCGACCCGCCCGCGCATGGAGCCGAGCGCCGCTTCGACCTCGGCCTCGTCGTCGTGGGAGCTGGACACCAGCAGATGCAGCCCACGCTCGCGCGCCGCGCGATCCAGGCCGCGGATCAGTTCGGAGAAGAATTCGCCGTGCAGGTCGGGCAGGATCACGCCGACCGTGTCGGTCCGGCGCATGGACAGGCTGCGCGCCCCGCTGTGCGGCACATAGGACAGCTCGCGCACCGCCTCCATGACGCGATCCCGCGTCTCCAGCGCAACCGGCCCCGCGCCGTTCAGCACGCGCGACACCGAGGCGACCGACACGGCCGCGCGGCTCGCCACATCTCTGATGGTCGCCGGTTTCAGCGGACGCCCCCCGGACGGCGAAGTGGTGACACTGTGGTCGCCAAGGCCCATACCTCCCTCACCGCTCGGTCACGGCCGGCTTGTCGCCAGTCCGTCCGGGTCGATGTAATCGGTTACATGCCATGCTCTTTCGGCGGGTCGCAAGCGGGTCGGGGCCGAAAACCGGCGGAATTACGGCCTGACAGCGCTGACCTCATCCATTCTCGGGCGCCACCGCGACCTCGGCGCCACACTGAATGGCCTGGCTGAAAAATGTCCGGGAGCGGAATCAGCCGATATGCGTTGTCCGGCGTCACAGAGGGGGAATCGTGCGGCACCTCGGCGAAGAATTGAACGTGGGCCAGGCCTTCGACGCCTCGCCCAATGCCTATATCGTGCTGACGCCCGATCTTCGGATCGCGGGGATGAACCGCGCCTATCTGGATGTTACGGGCAGGGATCGCGACGACCTGATCGGTCGCGACATGTTCGAGGCGTTTGACGGCGGCGGCGGCGATGCCGGGGCCGAGAGCGTGCGTCAGCTTCGCGCCTCGATGGAGCGGGTGCTCGAGACCGGGGAGCGCGACCATCTGGCGCTTATTGAGTATCGGGTCGAGATGGGCCCCGGCGGGGAGCAGGAGCGCCGGTTCTGGAGCGCCACCCACGCGCCGATCACAGACGACGCCGGCCGGATCCGCTTTATCCTTCAGCACACCAGCGACGTCACAGATCTTGCGCGGTTGGGTGACACAACCACGCCCGAGCCCCCCCGCAACGGGACGGCCATCGACGCCATCGTGGGCGGACGGGTTCTGGAGCGCGCGAAGAAGGTGCAGGCCCAGGCCGAGGCTCTGGCCGACGAGCGCGTGCGACTGATCTCACTGTTCACCCAGGCCCCGGGCTTCATGGCCGTTCTGGGCGGACCGGATCATGTCTTCGAGATGGTCAATCCGGCCTATCGCCGGCTGGTCGGCGACCGCGACGTTGTCGGCCTGCCGATCCGCGACGCCCTGCCGGAGCTGGAGAACCAACCCTTCTACGAGTTGCTGGACAATGTGTTCGTCACTGGCGAGCCGTTCGAGGGCCGCGAGATGAAGGTCGAACTTCAGCACACGCCGCAGGGATCGCCCGAGAGCCTGTTTCTCAACTTTGTCTATCAGCCGATCCGCGATGCCGCGGGCAAGGTCGTGGGCATCTTCGTGCAGGGCCACGACGCGACTCAGACCGTTGAGGCGTCCCGGCATCAGAAGCTGATGATCGACGAGCTGAATCACCGGGTGAAGAACACGCTGGCCACGGTTCAATCGATCGCGGTGCAGACCGCGCGCAGCCACCCCGACCCCATCGAGTTCGCCCGCAGCTTCCAGGCGCGGATCGTCGCCCTGTCCCACACCCACAATCTGCTGACGCGCAGCCACTGGCAGGGGTCCGACATTCGCAGCGTCTTTGACCACGAGGCCAGCGCCCATGGGCCGTCAAGGGTCTCGCTGAACGGGCCTCACGTCGAACTTCGACCCGCCGCGGCGCTGTCGCTCGGAATGATCGCGCACGAACTGGCGACGAATTCGGTCAAGTACGGCGCCCTCAGCAGCGGTGAGGGGCGGGTCGATGTGGACTGGCGGTTCGATCCGCGCGATGGCCGGATCACCCTGACCTGGCGCGAGGTTGGCGGTCCCGCGGTTCAGGAGCCGGAGCGCCTGGGCTTCGGCAGCCGACTGATCCAGCGCAATGCGCGGCACGATCTGGCGGGCGAGGCCAGGCTGCGCTATCCGCCGGAGGGCTTCGTCGCCGAGATCGCCTTTCCTCAGGACCACGACGCGCCGAATCTGGAGCTCGCCCGATGACTGACACCCTGGAAGGCCGCCGCGTTCTCGTCGTCGAGGATGAGTCGCTGGTCGCCATGTTGCTGGAGACCATCCTTGAGGACATGGGCGCCACTCCGGTGGGGCCCGCCTCGACAGTCGAGGAAGGTGTGGCCGCCGCCACCGGCGAGCCCGATCTCGACGCCGCCCTTCTGGACGTGAACGTCGCCGGCAAGCCAGTCTTCCCGGTCGCCGAGGCGCTGAGCGCGCGAGGCGTGCCTTTCGTGTTTTCGACGGGCTATGGCGAAGGCGGTCTGCCGGATGAGTGGCGCGGTCGCCCCGTGCTGCAGAAGCCCTTCACCGAGCAGGCGGTCCGCGACGCCTTGCAGAGTGTCCTAAGCGATCAGTCAGCTTAGGTTCATGTCCGGAGGCGGAGCCTTTCCGTATCATCCAGACGTGAGACTTGCCATGCGCCCTCTCCTCCTCGCCGCCGCCCTGTCCAGCCTGGCCGCCGGCGCCGCCCAGGCCCAGCCACCCGAGGTCGTGGTCACTCTGTCCCCCAGGCTGGCGGAGCGCGCCGAGAAGGACCTTGGGGTCCGGGAGGTGGAGCAGCAGGCCGTCGAACTGGTCCAGACCGTGCGCGAACAGCTGGGACGCACCGGTGCGCTGCAGGGGACCACGGTCCGGCTGGTGCTGTCAGACCTGAAGCCCAATCGACCGACGTTTCAGCAGCTGACCGACCGGCCCGGTCTATCCCTCCACGAGAGCCGCTCGATCGGCGGCGCCGCCATCGAGGGCGAGGTGATCGCCGCAGACGGCAGCGTGCAACCTATCCAGTACGACTATTTCTCGCCCAGCATCGAGTGGGTGATCGGGGCCTCGACCTGGCACGACGCCGATCGCGCCTTCGACGGGTTCGCGCGCCGCCTGGCCGACGGACGGCTCTAGCCGCCGGCCAGTTCCCGCGCCTTGGCCAGCGCCGCCGCGACCGCGGCGTTGACGGCGCCGGGCATGCCGGCCTGCTCCATGGCGTCGAGGCCAGCTTGGGTCGTTCCGCCCGGCGAGGCGACCTCCCCGATCAGCGTCTCGAGGTCGCGGTCGTCGGCCTCCATGACGGCCGATCCCGACATCAGGGTGGCGCGCGCCAGACCGGTGGCGATGTCCGGGGCCAGGCCGGCGCGCTCGCCAGCTTCGGCCAGCGCCTTGGCGAAGGCGAACACATAACCCTGCCCCGAGCCCGAGATCGCCGTGGCGATGTCGATGTCGGCCTCGTCCTCCAGCCGGACCAGCGACGAGACGGAGCCCAGGACGGCGTCGACCGTGTCCGCCACCCCATCGGCCTGCGACCACCAGGCGGCGGCGCCGCGACCCACGCCGATCCCGGTGGTCGGCATCACCCGCACAATCCGCCAGCCCGGCAGGGCCTTGGCGATATCGGCGGCGCGGACTCCGGCCATCAGGGAAATCAGCGTCCCCGCCGGCTTGCCGCTGAGCGCCTCGACCGCTTCGCGCCAAACCTTGGGCTTGACCGCCAGGACGACAGTGTCCGCTGCGGCTTCCGAGGCGGAGTCGACGACTTCCGCGCCTGCCTTGCGCGCGCGGTCCGCGTCGGGCGTCGGGTGGCTTTCCGCGACGATGAGGCGGGCGGGATCGATGCCTTTCGACAGCCAGCCGCGCACCAAGGCGCCGCCCAGGCGTCCGCATCCGATCAGGAGAGTTGTTGGAAACATGTGCGGGGGTCTAACGCGATCGGCGCGTCAGATCGACCACCCCCGAGCGAAATTCAGGCGTTGCCGCGGGTCTCAAACAGGCAGGCCTCGATGGCGTCACTTGCGCTGGCGGCGCCGCGCAGCATGAAGTCGAAGGCGGGATAGAAGCGGTCGACGGCGTCCACCGCCGCATCAATCATGGAGGCCGCCTGGGCCAGGGTAGGCCGCTCGCCGTGCGGCAGGGCCAGGGCGTGGCGGAAGACAATCTCGCCGTCCTCGGCCCAGACCTCGAAATGCCCCATCCAGACGCGCTGGTTGATCATCGAGGCCAGGTCGCAAGCGCCGAGCCGAGATGCCTGCGTCGCCTGTAGGTCCAGCGAGCAGCACAGCTGCAGGCAGTCACCTTCCGGCCTCCAGGCGAACCACAGCTCGTAGTCCTTCCAGTCACCGGCCAGGGCGAAGGCCAGGTCGCCGTCCTCGGTCCGGTCGAAGGGTAGGTTTTCCGCCGTCAGGACGTGTTCGACGACCTCCAGCGGGTCCATCGGCAGATCCAGCTCGTCGTGGGCGGTGTTCATCGGTAAGCGCTCTCCGGGCGCGACTCACGCCCTGTGAGGAGACGGTAGGCGTGTTCGCGGATTCGGCTCAACCGCCTGCGTCCTGAGGGGGAACGTCCATTGTGGACGCTCGCGCGCGGGGCGATCGAACCGGGGTCTTCGCCGATTTCAGTTCGGCGATCTCGGCGCGCAAGGCGGCGATCTCAGCCTTCAGCGCCTCGAACTCGTCGCGGCGGATCAGGTCCAGTTCGGCGGCCATGCGATCGGTTTGGGCCCGCCAGGCTGATTTGGCCTCCTCCCCCGCCGCCTGTGCCAGACCCATGGCGCCGGTGGTCAGTTTGGAGACTTCGTCGAGAAAGGGATTGCGGGTCTGCATGGACAGTCCTTTCGGAACGCGAGTCGCCCCGACCCACATAGGGTCGGGGCGACGTGGTTAATGACCTCTTACCGCGAAGGCCGGCATGGCGTCCAAGGGGCGAGGCCGAGCGTCAGTGAACGGTCGGCTGCTCCACCGTCACGCCGTCCGACACCGGGGTCACCGGCACGGCGACCGAGGGGCCGGCGTTGGGGAAGTTGTTCTCGTCGCGGTTCGGCGCCACGCCCTTCTCCAGCAGGTCCTTGATCTCCTCGCCTGACAGCGTCTCGTACTCGAGCAGAGCCTGGGCCAGCTTCTCCAGGTCCTCGGCCTTGTCGGTCAGAATCTTGCGCGCCTCGTCCCATCCGGAGGTGACCAGGCGCTTGACCTCGTTGTCGATGATCCGGGCGGTCTCTTCGGAAACGTTCTGGCTGCGCGCCACCGAGTGGCCCAGGAACACCTCCTGCTCATTCTCGCCATAGGCGACGGTGCCCAGGACATCAGAGAAGCCCCACTGGGTCACCATGCGGCGGGCCAGCTTGGACGCCTGCTGGATGTCCGATGAGGCGCCCGAGGTAATATTCTCCTTGCCGAAGATCAGCTCCTCGGCCACGCGGCCCCCGGCCATGATGGCGATGCGATCGACCATCTGCTGGTACTTCATCGAGTAGCGATCGCCCTCGGGCAGCTGCATGACCATGCCCAGAGCCTGGCCGCGCGGCACGATGGTGGCCTTGTGCACCGGGTCGGCCATCTTGACGTTCAGGGCGACGATGGCGTGTCCGCCCTCATGATAGGCGGTCAGGCGCTTTTCTTCCTCGTTCATCGCCATGGAGCGCCGCTCCGAGCCCATCAGCACCTTGTCCTTGGCGTCCTCGAAGTCTCGATGGGTGACCATGCGGCGGTCCTTGCGGGCCGCCATCAGGGCCGCCTCATTGACCAGGTTGGCCAGGTCGGCGCCCGAGAAGCCGGGCGTGCCGCGGGCGATGGTGCGCACACTGACGTCGGCGGCCAGGGGCACGTCCTTCATGTGGACGCGCAGAATCTTCTCCCGGCCCGAAACGTCGGGGTTCGGCACCACGACCTGGCGGTCGAAACGGCCGGGACGCAGCAGGGCCGGGTCCAGCACGTCCGGACGGTTGGTGGCGGCGATCAGGATGATACCCTCATTGGCCTCGAAGCCGTCCATCTCGACCAGCAACTGGTTCAGGGTCTGCTCGCGTTCGTCGTTGCCGCCGCCGAGGCCTGCGCCGCGATGGCGGCCGACGGCGTCGATCTCATCGATGAAGATGATGCAGGGCGCGTTCTTCTTGGCCTGTTCGAACATGTCGCGCACACGGCTGGCGCCGACGCCGACAAACATCTCGACGAAGTCCGAGCCCGAGATGGAGAAGAAGGGCACGCCCGCCTCCCCCGCCACGGCGCGGGCCAGCAGCGTCTTGCCGGTCCCCGGCGGGCCCACCAGCAGCGCGCCCTTCGGAATCTTGCCGCCCAGGCGCTGGAACTTGCCGGGGTCCTTCAGGAAGTCGACGATCTCGGACAGCTCCTCCTTGGCTTCGTCCACCCCGGCGACATCCTCGAAGGTCTTCCGGCCCTTGTGCTCGGTCAGCAGCTTGGCCTTGGACTTGCCGAAGCCCATGGCGCCCCGGGCGCCGCCCTGCATGCGGTTCATGATGAACAGCCAGAAGCCGATGATCAGCGCGAACAGGAGCAGGGTGGACAACAGCCCGGTCCACCACGGCGCGTCGGCCGACTGGGCTTCAACCTCGACCCCGGCCTGATTCAGCCGGTCGGCCAGATCGGTAGTGCCCGCCGGCACGATCGACTTGAAGGTCGTCTCGTCGCTGAGCGCGCCCTCGATCTTGTCACGGCGAATGTTGACCGACTCGACCTCACCGGCCGTCACCTTCTGCATGAGCTCCGAATAGGAGATTTCGGCGGGCCGCGCGGAAGAGGCCGCCCCGGACTTGCCCATGGACTGGGCTCCCGGCATCACCGTGTAGAGCGCGGCCAGGGCCATCAGGATGGCGCCGAAGATGGCCAGGTTGCGAAGGTTCATCGCGGTCCTCTGTCAGGCGACGCGGCCAGGATCGGCGCGACGCGGTCGTTTCAGTTTAGCGAGATAGAGAGTCCGGGGCCATTTCGCCAATGGCCGGAGCCTCCAGATCGCTCGCCTGCGACGTTCCGCCCACGGCCCTTGTGTAGCGACCCGGGACCAAACAGCGCACGCGCGCAAGGCGTCCTGCAAGAACCGGACGCTCGAGCCCGTCCCCGATCAGGACGGGCAACGTGGGACGCGCGGCAGACGGCAGCGTGCGGACCCAGGCGCGGTCCTGGGCCGAGAGATGGGCCGCCTTGCCGGCGAGCGGCGTGACCGACAGGTCTGATCGCTCGGCGAGAAGCTCGTAACGGCCGTCCCAGACGACCCGGTCTCCGGCGAGCAAGGTCGCGGTCGCAATGCCGCCGCGACCGGCCACCCGGCTGAGGATCAGCCCCTCGGACGTCGCCTCGATGCGGGCTCCGGCCAAGGTCGCGACGACACCGCCGCCTGCGCCCAACTGCGACAGAATGCCCGCCAATCGATCTCCGCGCGGCGTCTTCTCCCCTCCCCCGACCGAGACCGCGGCGGCGGCCAGATCGGCGGTGCCCACATGGCGCGGCAAACGGACGATTCCCGCAAAGGCTTCAGTTTCGCTGGCCAGAGACCGAGGGCCCGATGGCGCCGGCGCGGCCTCCACCTCGCCGCGTCCCGCCAGGTCGAGCCGCGCCCGAGCACGGGCGCTGGCGGGATCGACGTTGGCCGGGTCATCAATCCAGCGAAGCCGGCGGTCTCGCAGCCAACCGCGCAACCGCTCACGCCGGATGCCCAGCAAGGGCCGCAACAGCATCACGTCGCGCCCCTCGGGCCATACCGGAGCCGGCGACCATTCCGAAAGACGGCCCAGGGTCGAACCGCGCGCGCGCATCCAGTCCGCCTCGGCGATGTCGTCGGCGGTATGGGCCATCATCAGCACGGTCGCGCCTGCCTCCCGCGCCGCCCCGGCCAGGAGCGCATGCCTGGCGTGGCGCGCCTTGGCGGAAATGCCCGTGCGGGGCTTTTCACCCCGCCATTCCAGCGCGCGCCAGTCGAGGCCCAGACGGCACGCGGCTTCGCCGGCAAAGGCGGTCCAGGCGCTGCTTTGGGAATGGAGCCCGTGATCGACGGTGAACGCCACGATCCGGCGGCCACGTGCTCTGGCCCAGCCGGCCGTCAGGTGGAGCAGCGCCATGGAATCGCCGCCGCCGGACAGGGCCAGGGCCACCGGTCGATCGCTCCCCGCCAAGCGGGCGTCGAGGCGCGCGGCGACCCCGGCCGCCAGCGGATCAACGGTTAGTCGCACTCCGCCCGGTCGGACACCTGGCCGGCGCGGCTGCGCTGGGCGGTGGTGGCGTCCTCGGCGTAACGGCGGCCGAATTCGGTCAGGGCCTGACAGGCCTGCGGCGCCCGGTCCGACGCCTCCAGCGCGGTCGCCAGCTTGATCACCGCATCGGCCGCCCAGCGTGTCTGCGGCCAGCCTCTCAGCGAGGTGGCGTAGGCCTGGACCGCGCCCTCGGCGTCCTCGGCCTGCCAGCGGGCGTCGCCAAGGCGGTAATTGGCCTCAGCCGCCTGATCTTCTTCCGGCCAGGTGATGACGAAGGTCTCCCAGGCGCGCAGCGCCCGCGCCGCGTCGCCGGACGCGGTCAGCCGCTGGGCCGCGGCAAAGTCGTCCTCGGCATTGCCGCTGGCCGAGTTGGGCTCGATCGGCGCGTTCAGCTCGGCCTGGGCCTTGAGCGCGGCTTCGAGACGGGTCAGCCGCTCGTCCGCGTTCGTCAACAGTCCCCGCATCGCCTCGTTGTCACGCTGGGACTCGTCCAGGGCGAAGGTCAGCCGCTCATTGTCGGCGTTGACCCGCTGCATCGTCGCCTCGATGTCTCGCAGCCGGCGATCCAGGCCGTCGACGCGGGCCTGAAGGGTGATCACTTCGGGATCGGTCTGGATCAGCACGGGATCGCCGGCCGCGTTTCTCTGCGTCACCGCGCGTTCCAGCCGCCGGACATTGCGATCCAGCTGATCGAGGCGACGCGGCGTCCACTCGATGGCGGGCGGCGGCGGCATCTGCTGGGCGACGACGGCCCCGGCGGACAGGGCAACGCCGACCGCCGCCAGGAGAGCGGCGCGGCGACGGCGGCGGGAGGACAGCAGCGAGGCGGGATCGATCTTCATGGTCTCAGAACTCCCATCGAATCGGGGCCGCCGCAAGGCGTCAGACCCCTAGTCCCAACAAGAGAATGGCGGTGATGAACAGGCCCAGAACGATGCTGCAGAAGACCAGCAGGAACACCGTCCGCCACAGGGCCGAGAACACCGACAGCGAATAGGCCCCCTTCAACTGCGCGAACATGTGGGCGGGCGCGATGAACCAGCTGGCCATCATAGCCGTGCCGCCCAGCCAGCCGTTGATTCGCCACAGGATGAAGACGGCCATCGACAGCATGGCCATGAACGTCAGGGAGTAGAGCACGAAGACGCCGTGGTCGTAGAGCGTCCAGCCCCGTCTCCACAGGAACAGCAGCGCCACAAACGGCACCGAAAGGGGCACCAGCAGAAAGGCGAACTTGTACAGGGTCTGCTGGAGTTTGTAGATCGCCAGGTCCGGATTCCCCAGTTTCTTCATCATCTTGTAGCCGACGGTCTTCTCGAAATGGCCGCTGGTGTCCGAGGCGCGCATCTGGTCCATCAGTTGGGCCTGCCAGCTGTCCGGTTGCAGACCGTCCTTGCGGGGGCCGACGGCGACGGCCGCCGCGCCTTCCGCTTCTCCAGCCGACTTCATCCCGGCGATGAATTCCCGCTCGACATCGGCGGCGACCTCGGCCGACACGCCCTGATTCAGGGTCACCGGCGGCGCAAAGCTCAGCCCGAAGAACATCAGGAAGATGGTGAACAGAAAGATCGCCAACGGCGACACATAGCGGGCCCGCTTTCCGTGCACCCACTCACGGGTGAGACGTCCGGGGTTGAGCACCAGCAGCGGCAGGGTGCGCCACACCCGCCCATCGAAATGCATCACGCCGTGCAGCAACTCCTCGACCAGATGCAGCAGCGAGCGGTGCACGTGGGTCGGCTGACCGCAGTTCGAACAGAAGTTGCCCTCGACCGCATGACCGCAGTCGCTGCAGAGACCGTGACCGGCCTCGCCCGCCGCGCCTGCCGGTCGCTCCAGGGCTCCCGCCGCCAGCCCCGCCGTCACCGCCGCGCCCGCGCCTTCGATCTCCATGCCGACTCCCCCGAGCGCTGCTGTTCCGCAATCCGAATGTCACAGGCCGCGCGCACGAAAAAGGGGCCGCGTGCGAGACGCGGCCCCTGATTTCGGCTCGGTCGACCTTACTGAGGCGCGCCGGACACGATGGCGGTGTGGGCGTTGCGGTTGCGGGCCCAGGCGTCCTCGCCGCCGCCCGTCGCGATCGGACGCTCCTTGCCATAGGAGATGGTGTTGATCCGGTTCGGCGCGACGCCGCGCTCGACGAGATACTGGCGCACGGCCTCGGCGCGGCGGGCGCCCAGGGCGAGGTTGTACTCACGCGTGCCGCGTTCGTCGGCGTTGCCCTCTATCCGCACCGCGACGTTGGGGTAGCGCTGCAGCCACTGGGCCTGGGTCGCCAGGCGCTGGCCGGCCTCGGGGCTGACCTGATAGCTGTCCAGCTCGAAATAGATGCGGTCGCCGGCGGTGGCCACGAAGTCGCGAACCGAGCCCGGTTGCGCGGGACCCATGGGGTCGGCGGTCACGGGGCCGGAGGGCGCCGTCGGGCCTGTCGGCTGGGTCGACGGCGGCGGCGTCACCACGCCATCGTCGGCCTCGGGACGGGAGCGGGTGCAGGCGGACATGGCCAGAACCGCGACGCCGACGGTGGTCAGGGCGAAAATCTTGGAGCGGGTGATCATCTTGGTGACTCTCCAGTCAGGAAGCTTGGCTGTAGATGCTCGATATCAGGCCGCCGGCGGGCCGCCAGTCCCGATAACGCAGTCTTGACCGTTTCGGCTCCGTCCGTGATCGAACACAGGTCAGCTGGGGCAGGAATCCGGGCTCTGGCCCAGACCCAGATTGGCCGGGGGCGGGTCCAGCAGCGGCGACCAGCTGGGGTCGCCGGCCGAGCCGGCATACGCCGCCTGGCCTACGACGCGTCCGGTGACATCCACGGTCCAGAGCCGGGTTCCCCCACCGCGCTCCTGACGCGCGAACATGATGTAGCGGCCATTAGGGGCCCACGACGGACCCTCCTCGAAATAGCTGGACGACAGGATGCGCTCGCCGCCGCCGCCGGAGTCCATCACCCCGATGTGGAAACGGCCGCCCTGCTGCTTGGTGAAGGCGATCAGATTGCCGCTGGGGCTCCAGGCCGGGGCGGTGTAGCTGCCGCCACCGCGCGAGATCGGCCGCTGGCCCGAGCCGTCGGAGCGCATCACATAGAGCCTCGCCGTGCCGGAGCGATCCGAGGTGAAGACCAGTTGGGAGCCGTCCGGGCTGAACGACGGCGAGGTGTCGATGCCGGGGTCCGAGGTCAGGCGCGAGAGCTGACGCGAGCGCAGGTCCATCACATAGACGTCGGTGTTGCCGCCGCGAATGATGGAAAAGGCGATCTTGGATCCGTCGGGCGAGAAGCGCGGCGCCAGCAATTGGCCCTCGAACTCGCCCAGGCTCTCGCGCCGGCCGGTGTTCAGGTTCAGCAGATAGATGCGCGAATAGTCCGGTCCCAGCGCCACATAGGTGATCTCGTTCGAATTCGACGAGAAGCGGGGCGTCAGGATCAGCTCGTTGGAATCCTGGCTCAGCGGCGTCGGGCTGTAGCCGTCCTGATCCATGATCGCCAGGCGGCTGGTGCGGTCCTCGCCCTCCCCGCCCTCGATGGTGAAGACCACGCGGGTGTCGAAATAGCCGGGCTCGCCGGTCAGGCGCTGATAGACGACATCGGAAATCTTGTGCGCGACCCGGCGCCAGTTCTCCCCCGTGGCGGTGAAGCTGAAGCCGACCAGCTGGCACTGGCGATAGGGATCATAGAGGCGGAACCCCACCCGCGTACGCCCATCCGGCCCCTGCTCGGCCGAGCCGTAAAGCACTGCCTGGGCGCCGATGTTGGTCCACAGGGGGAAGTTCGGCTGGTTCTGAACCGTCAGGCCGGTCTCGATGAAGCTGGCCGGATTGATCGGCTCGAAAAAGCCGGAGCGGCGCAGGTTGCCCGAGATCACCTCGGAGATCTGCGACCCGTTCGGCCCCGAGAACGGCGCGATGGCGATCTGGTAAGGGCGCAGCACGCCTTCGGAGATCTCGACCTCGACTGGCGGCCCTGAGGTCGCTGGCGGCGGCGGTGTCTGAGCCTGAGCGATCAGCGGCGTCAGCGACGCAACGGCGACGCCGGCGAGCAGTCGGTTCAGGCGCATGAATATCTCCCGATGGAAAGCGAGGTCGAAACGGTCTTATCGCCAGACGGCTCCCCGAAGGCCAGCCTAGACCTTGCGGGTCATTGGGGCGACTTTGGGGTGAACTCGATGACTGCTGCGGATCCCGGGCGGCATGCCACATGTGCCGATCCGCACGGAGCGCAGCGGTCAAATCTTCGTCAACGATTGGCGCAAGCGCGCTCAGTGTTGAAAGTTGGTCGGTATGCGCCGCCGGGGAAGTCTGACGGCACATTGAAGGGCGCCGTGCGGCGCAACGCCCGGATCGCCTCGTCGGCGGCAGCGCGGTAAACCCCGTCGGATCGCGGTGACACCAGCGTCGGACCCGACGTGATTCTTCCGGTAGGCGAAAGGGTCACATCCATCACGATCCGAAGTTCGTTCCCGCCCGGCACATCACAGGTCGGGCCGATGTTCCAGTTGGGGTAAACCTGATTGAAGATCGCAGTGATCTGCGCCCCCGTCGCCCGCGCCGCCTGCCCGGCCCCCCGATCGCCGGTCGCCTCGCGCGGCGGGGCCTTGCGGGGCGGCCCGGCGAGGGAGCCGAGGTCGAGACCGGGATCCTCGCGCGGCGCGGCCTTGCGGGGCGGCGTCTCCTGGCGAGGCGGCGTGGGGCGAGGCTGGGGCCGCGGTGGGGTCGGACGCGCCTTCTCGGCCGGTCGCGGCGTGGGTGTCGGCGCGGGCGCGGTCTTGCGCGCGGGGGTGGGCGTGGGGCGCGGCGCGGGGGTCGGCTCCGGCGGCGTGGGTTCGGGCGGCGTCGGGGCCGGGTCGGGCACGGTTTCGGCCTCGACCACCTCGTCAGCCGGATTGTCGGCGGGCGCGGCGGCGATCTCGACATCCGAGACGATCGACACCGGCACGGAGGAAATCTTCAGCTCCTGGCGCTCGTCTTCCGACGGCCATGACAACAGGGCGAGCCCGATCAGGGCGCCGTGCAGCGCGATCGATCCCGCCGTGGCCAGGCCCCGCTTCGCCATGGATCAGCCGGTCGCTCCGCGCAGACCGCCTTCGCCCGTCGGGGCCGTGTCGGTGACCAGGTTCATCTTGGTGAAGCCCGCCGCCGAGAGCCGCGCCATCACCCGCGCCACCGCCTGATAGGGCGCGGCCCCGTCGGCGCGCACGAACACCGGCCGGTCGGTGGCGTTGTCGCCGCCGTCGGCCGAAACACGGCCGATTAGGTCGTCGTAGCTGGTCTCGCTCTCGCCGACGAAGATGGTGCCGATCCGGTCGATCGAGACGCTGATCGGCTCATTGTCCGTCTCGATGGCGGACGCGTCCGTCTGAGGCAGCTCGACCGGCACGCCGACGGTCAGCAGCGGCGCCGAGATCATGAAGATGATCAGCAGCACCAGCATCACATCGACCAGCGGCGTGACATTGATCTCGCTGAGCGGCCGCTTCTTGGGACGTCTGCGGCCGCGCACATGGCCGCCGCCCGCGGCCCCGCCTCCGAGCGCCATGGCCTAGTAGCTCCGGTTCAGCTGGAAGTCGGATGGCGGCGGGGGCGGAGGCGGCGCCGCGTTCGGGCTGCCCAGACGCCGCGCCACGGCGGATTGAAGGTCGTCGGCGAAGCTCTCGAGCCGGCCCGTGAACTTGCCCGCGTCGATCGAGAACTTGTTGTAGGCCATATAGGCCGGGATCGCCGCCGCCAGACCGATGGCCGTGGCGAACAGGGCCTCGGCGATGGCCGGCGCCACGGTCGTCAGATTGGTGTTGCCGGCCGAGGCGATGGCGGAAAAGGCGTTCATGATGCCCCACACCGTGCCGAACAGGCCGATGAAGGGCGAGGCGGTGGCGACCACCGACAGAACGCCCAGACCGTTCTCGATGCGTTGGCTTTCGCGCGCGATCAGGGCGTCCAGCGAGCGATCGATGCGCGAGATCAGCAGGTTCGACTGCGTGTCGGTCAGGGGCCCTCGCGCCCGGGTCTCCTTCCACTCCGACAGCGCCAGCACCAGCATGCGCGGCAAGGGGTGCGCCGGATCCGGCCCGGCCTGGGCCGCGATCTCCTCCAGCGACCGTCCCGAACCGATGGCGCGTTCGAACTCGTTGGCTTCCCGGTTCAAGCCGAAGAACCGCACCGACTTGTCCAAGATCACCGCCCAGGACCACAGGGAGGCGATGACCAGGCCGATCATCACCAGCTTCACGACGATATCGGCCGTCATGAACAGGGTGATCGGGTTCAGCAGCGAATGGGCGGCGGCGGGTTCGACCATCGGGGCCTCGTCAGGGAGAACGGGAATCGCGGGGCTAGCGGGACTGTGAGACCGGCCGCCCGTGGCGATAGTAGGGCGGGGAGGCCGCCGGTGGGTTAACCACGCCCCAGCTTCGCCGCAAGCCCGGTCACGTCTCCGTCAGCCATGGCTTGACCGCCGCGACCAAAGCCCGCGTCGGCCGTCGCGGACGGCCGTCCAGATGGATGCAGACGGCGGTGACCTCGGCGCGGCACAGCGCTTCCCCGCCGCGCTCGATGACCTGGTCGATCAGCAGGCGCGGTCCCTTGATGGCGCGATAACGGGTCCGCACGATCAGGGCGTCGTCGATCCGGGCGGGCTTCAGATAGGTCAGGTTCAGCGTCGCCAGCACGAAGGCCATCGGCTGATCGCCGGCCAGTAGCTCAGCGTGGCCGATACCGACGGCCCTCAGGAAATCCGAACGCCCGCGCTCGAAGAACCGCACATAGCTGCCGTGATAGACCAGGCCGGTGAAGTCGGTGTCCTCGTAATAGACCCGGACCGGCAGCAGATGGTCCTGGCCGTCGAACCCTCCAGCGGTCGGCTGATCGCTCAAGACGCCGCTCCCGCCGCGTTCTTGGGCGGCGCCGGGAAACTGGGGCAGTCGCTGCGCACCATGGCGTTGAACTCGTCCGGCAAAGGGTCGTTGGCCAACAGCATGCGGTTCGGGCGCGACACGAAACCCTGCGCCTCCCGCTGTCCTCTCACGCCGACATAGCCGCACAAGGTTCGGCCTGCCCCGGCCTCCAGCAGTCGAACCTCGGCGCGCGGCCCCAGCTGCTCACGCGCCTGACGCAGCACCCGCGTCGAACCCGCCTCGCCTATCGGCCCCACGGCGTCATCCGAGGCGACCCGCCAAAGCACCAGCCCGCCCAGCATCAGCACCGCCGCGCCCAGCACGGCGATCATCCGCTCGGTCCGAATGCGTCGCGCGCTCATGGCTCCCTCGTCGGATGTCCGCCGAGGCAGCATGCCGGGCTTCGCCGATCCGCGAAACCCTACTTTCCAGCGAAAAGATCGCCGTCTCGCGCCGGTTGAGGCGGGGCGGTCAGGCCCAGGTGTTCGTAGGCCCGGGCACAGGCCATGCGGCCGCGCGGGGTGCGCTGGATGAAGCCTTGTTGCAGCAGATAGGGCTCGATCACGTCCTCGACGGCGTCGCGGGCCTCGGCGATCGCCGCCGCCAGGGTGTCCATGCCCACTGGCCCGCCGCCATAGTTCTCGATCAGGGCCTTGAGGAAGCGGCGGTCGTTGGCGTCCAGACCGGCCTCGTCGATCTCCAGCCGGCTCAGCGCGCGGGCGGCGACCACGCGGTCGATCACGGCCGCGCCTTCCGCGTCGGCGAAATCGCGCACCCGGCGAAGCAGGCGGCCGGCCACGCGCGGCGTTCCCCGCGAGCGCCCGGCGATCTCGGTCGCGCCCTCGTCATTGATCGCCGCGCCCATCTTGCGCGCCGTGCCGGTGATGACCCGCACCAGCTCCTCGGCCGAATAGAACTCCAGCCTCAGGGGAATGCCGAACCGGTCCCTCAATGGCGTGGCCAACAGGCCCGCCCGCGTCGTCGCCCCGACCAGGGTGAAGGGCGCCAGGTCGATCCGCACCGACCGCGCCGACGGCCCCTCGCCGATGATCAGGTCCAGCACATGGTCCTCCATGGCCGGATAGAGGATCTCCTCCACCGCCGGGGCCAGCCGGTGAATCTCGTCGATGAACAGGACGTCGCGCGGCTCCAGATTGGTCAGGATCGCCGCCAGGTCGCCGGCCTTGGCCAGGATCGGCCCGGACGTGGCCCGAAACCCGACGCCCAGCTCACGCGCCACGATCTGGGCCAGGGTCGTCTTGCCCAGTCCCGGCGGTCCGAACAGCAGCACATGGTCCAGCGCCTCGCCCCGCCCGCGCGCGGCCTCGATGAATACCTTGAGATTGGCCTTGGCCTGCGGCTGGCCGACGAAATCGGCCAGGGTCTGGGGCCTCAACGCGCGGTCATAAGTCTCGCCCGGAGCCGATTCGCCGGAGACGATGCGGTCGTCGGTCATGCCGTCGCCCTCACCGCCCCAGCTCCTGCAAGCCGGCGCGGATCACGGCCGAGAGGTCGGCGTCGTCGCCGAGCCTCATCAGCGCATGATCCACCGCCCGGCGAGCATTGGCTTCCGGCACGCCCAGCCCCAGCAGCGCCGACACCGCCTCGCCCGTGATGCTGGGCGCCGGGGGCGCGACCTCGGTGTGGACGCCCGGCGCGGTCGGCGAGAACGTCCCGTCGCCGATGGGCTTGTCCTTCAGTTCGGTGACGATGCGCAGCGCCAGTTTCGGCCCCACGCCGTTGGCGCGGCCGACCGCCGCCTTGTCCTCGCGCGCCACGGCCTGGGCCAGCTCGCCGGGCGGCAGCACGTCCAGCACGCTCAGCGCCGCCTTCGGGCCCACGCCCTGAATGGCCAGAAGCTGGGTGAAGGCGCGGCGCTCGTCGCGGGTCAGGAAGCCGTACAGGCGCGGGCCGTTGTCCTGGCTCCACTGGCTCTCGACATGCAGGGTGGCCTCGTCGCCCGGCGCCGGCAGTCGCTGCAACGTGCGCGCCCCGCACACCACCACATAGCCGACGCCGCCGCAGTCGATCAGGCAGTCGCCCTCCCCCACCTCGACCAGCACCCCGCGCAACCGCCCGATCATGCCGCCATGCCCCGGGAGCGCCGCAAATTCGCATGGGTGATCGCCACGGCCAGGGCGTCAGCGGCGTCCGCCGTCACCTCTCCGGCTTGGGGCAGCAGCCTGCGCACCATGAAGGCGATCTGGCTCTTGTCGGCGTGACCGGCCCCGACCACGGCCTTCTTGATCAGATTGGGCGCATATTCCGCCACGCTGAGCCCGCACTTCGCCGGGGCCAGCATCACCGCCGCCCGGGCGTGGCCCAGTTTCAGGGTCGAGGACGGGTTCATGTTGACGAACACTTCCTCCACCGCCGCCTCGTCGCAGGCATGGGCGACGCAGATCTCAGCCAGCGCCTCCATCAGATGCAGCAGCCGCTGGGCGAAGGGGGCGCGCTCGTCCGGCGCCACCACCCCGTGCGCGATCCAGCGCAGACGCGAGCCCTCGCAGGCGATCACACCCCAGCCGGTGCGCCTCAGGCCGGGGTCGAGGCCGAGGATGCGGCTCGCCCCGCTTGGAATCAGAGTGTTCGCCATCCGTTCCCTTCTGCCCCAAAGAGGGTTAGCGAACAATGACCGGCTCAGTCGTCGCGCGGCGCCAGGGTGTAGCCGGTGACCGAGGGGATGGCGGCCAGCCGATCGGCCAGACGCTGCAGATCGCCGTCGCCCGCGACCTTCAGCTTCCAGGTATGGCTGACGATCCGGCCATCATCGGCCAGGGCCATGCGGGTGGCGGTCGGATGGGGATCCAGCTCGCATAGAGCCTCACGAACCTCGGCCAGGGGCGAGTCGCCTTCACGCGACCAGCTCGCCTCCGCGTCAATCACCTGTCGGGCGGGCAGCCGCACGCTGATCAGCCGCAGGCCGACCAGAATCAGGGCCGTCACCACCGTCCCCAAGGCGCCCAGCGCGTACATCCCGGCCCCGAACAGAATACCGAGCGACGACGTCACCCAGACGCTCGCCGCCGTGGTCAGCCCGTGGATCGAAAACCCGGTGCGGAAGATCACGCCGGCGCACAGGAAGCCGATGCCGGTCAGGATACCGTGCGCCATGCGCGTCGGATCAGTGACGATGTTCTCGTCCGGCAGGGCGCGAAAGGCCCAGTCCGCCTGACTCATCGCCGCCTGCATCAACAGGGCCGAGGCCAGGCAAACCAGGATGTGGGTGCGAAAGCCAGCCGCCCGGCCGCGCCATTCCCGCTCCAGGCCGATCAAGCCGCCGGCGATGATGGCGCCGATCATCGGCCACAGCTCAGGCAGGGTCAGGGTGTTCAGGTCATTGCCGGTCATCGCCACGGCAACGGTTGGCCGTATGCGGATGTTCCGGCCGCCACCCGGCGTCGATTGTCGCACGGCGCGCGACGAGGCACAGTGCGGGCATGGCGCGTCCGATCCACTCGCTGAGCCTGACTATCGCCGCCCTGGTCGCCCTGACCGCCTGCGATCGAGCGCCTGCGCCGACCGAACCCGCGCCTCCCGCCGTTGGCGCCGTCGCCTCACCGGACACGCCCCAGGCAGGTTTCACGGCGCGCTGCCTGGAAACCGCGACCCAATCCGACCGGAACGCCGCTCGCGCGGCTTGCGACGCCCGATGGTCAGACGTCGAGGCGGCCCGCCCTCTCGCTCGCTCCCTGCTGGCGTTGTTTCGCGGCGGCGACGCGCCGGGCGTCGATCCCAATACGATCTCGGCGCGGATGAGCCAGATCGACTGGAACGCGCCCCGCGCCGAGGATGCGGTGCGCAGCGGCATGCTGGGCGATCTGTCCATCGATGTTCTCGCCAGCCCGCGCGGCCGACTTCGCGTCCGTTCGTCCGGCGCAAATCTGGATGTGGTCGAGGCTCTCCGCGCCGAGGGCGCGGGTGTCACCCCGGTGGCCTGCCACGGCGGCGCCGAGCCCGCCTCCGTCTATCGCGTGGAGCGCCGCGACCACACAGCCTTCGCCATCACCGTGGCGCGGCCGCCGCAAGGCCGGGGTTTCAATCGCCTGACGGTGGACGCCGACGGGAGGATCCCCATCCTGGCGCGGTTGCGCGCCGAGGAGCCCGACCTGGACTGGACCGCCGAGGACTGCTGAGCGCGATCAGCCCGCGTACTTGGCCGCGTCCTCGTCCGAGACGTCCTCATTGGAGTAGACCGACGACACGTCGTCTTCGGCGTCCAGCGCGTCGAGCAGCTTGAACAGGGTGCCGACGGCGTCGCCGGTCACCGGAACGTCCGACTGCGGCTTCCACACGATGGCTGTGGACTTGGGATCGCCCAGAACCTTGGACATGGCCTCGGCCACCTCGTTCAGGTCCTCGAAGGCGGTCCAGATCGTGTGACCCGGCGCGTCTTCGTAGATGTCCGGTTTTTCCAGATCGCTCTCGACGTCCTGGGCGCCCGCCTCGATGGCGGCCTCCATGATGGCGTCCTCGCTGCCCGCTTCGGCGGGATAGATGATCTTGCCGACACGGTCCCACATGAAGGCGACTGAGTTCATCTCGCCCAGCTGCCCGCCGTTCTTGGAGAAGGCGGCGCGGATGTTGGATCCGGCGCGATTGCGGTTGTCGGTCAGGGCCTCGACGATGATGCCGACGCCGCCGGGGCCACGCCCCTCGTAGCGGATTTCCTCCATCGTATCGGCGTCGCCCGAAGTCGCCTTATTGATGGCCCGCTGGATGACGTCCTTGGGCAAGCTCTCGGCCTTGGCGTTGTTGACCGCCAGGCGCAGGCGCGGGTTCATCGCCGGGTCGGGCATGCCCGACTTCGCCGCCACGGTGATGTCGCGCGACAGCTTGGAGAACAGCTTGGAGCGCGCGGCGTCGGCGCGACCCTTGCGGTGCATGATGTTCTTGAACTTGGAATGGCCAGCCATGGAATCCCGCGGACGTCTAGGAGTGTCGGTGGGCGCGGGGTCTAGCGCAGCCTCGGCGGCCTGTCACCACGGGGCCGGAACCGCCGCGCTTGCCGGGGATTTCAGGAGGCGATGCAATCGCGAGGAACCGCCATGGGCGCCGAAGAAGCTCTGTACGACGACGACGATCTGGACGAGGCCGACATCGTCGAGTGGTACGAGGCGCGGCCGATGACGGTGTCGACGGCCGTGGCCACCGGTTCGATCATCGGCGCCTTCGCGCTCGGCGTCCTCACGGCCGTCGGCGCGCTCGCCCTGATGGGCCATTTCGACGATTGATGAGACGAGGCGCGCCGACCCCGGGTCCGGCGCGCCTGTTCCAGCTCAGATCTGCGGGTCGTTCGTCTCGGGCTGCTGACCCTGGACGGCGGTGTTGCGCTCCACACCCTCGTCGGTGTCGATCTCGTCATCGAAGTCTTCAACGCCGGGATCACGCTGTGCCTGTAGCTCACGCTCACCCAAGCCCAGCCCCTGTTCGCGGGCTTGGGTGGTTTTGATCTCATCAGTCTCGAATTGGGGGGTTTCGGCGTCTCGGGGAGTGTCGGTCATGGGGTTTATCCTGGCGCCCCGCGCCCAATGCGCGTCGGCTCCGGTGCAACCGGCGGCGCCTTTGGCGGTTCCATGTCGCCTCTTCGCCCTCGCCTACACACCCGTGCCGCCATGCCGCGTTGCGGCGCACGCAGGGGCCTTCTAGGGTCCGGAGCATGAAGCGTTTCGCGCCCCTCGCCCTGCTGCTGCTGGCCTCCGCCTGTTCGGAAGCGCCGCGGCCGGCCGATCAGACCCCGGCCGCCGAAACCGCCGCTCCCGAGGCCGCGACCACGCGGGTCGCCCTGGCTCTGGACCAGGAAGGGCTGCGCGCCGTGAATGTCGAGAGCGGATCGACGGTCCTGGTGGCCTTCGACCAGCCCGAGGCCCAGACGGTCGCCCTGGTCAGCCGCGCGCTGGGCGATGATCCGGCCGAGATCGGGGTCAACAGCGACTGCGGCGCGGGGCCGCTGAACTTCGCCAGCTGGGACGACGGCCTGACGTTATGGAGCCATGAGGGCCGCTTCGTCGGCTGGGCGGTGAACCGCGAAGGCCCGACCACCATGGGCGGCATCGGCGTCGGCTCCAGCCGCGCCCAGATCGACGAGAGCCTGGTCGCCGAGTTCAGCCACGGCTCCATGGGCAAGCAGTTCAAGTCCGGAAATCTGCACGGCGTCCTGCACGATGGCCGCGTGGCCCACATGTGGGCCGGGGTCAGCTGTAACTTCGGCTGAGGCGACTGTCCCGATCCGGGCGGCCCAGCCCTTGCTTCAGAACGCTTGAACAAAGCCTCAGGAGCGGCCAACCGTGGCCTTCACCGCCCTAACGACCCGAAATGAACCGCCGCCGATCGCGCGCGGCGGATGGCTGGACGCGCTGCGCTTCATCGTCGCGGCGCTGATCATCCTGCATCATTTCCAGGGCGCGGGGCCGATCGCCCTGGCCGAGGGTCTGCACCCGGCGTTCGAACACTCCGGCTTTCTGCTGACCAACTTCTTCATCATCGATTCCGGCTACGTCCTGATGCGGGTCTACGGCCGCTCGGTCGGGGCCGGGCGGATGTCCCATTTTGACTTCTTCCTGAAGCGCGCCCTCAGGGTCTGGCCGGCCCACCTGATCATGGGGCTCAGCCTGATCGTCCTGGTCGGCGCGGCGACCCTGGCCGGCCAACCGCCTCGGAATCCCGAGTGGTTCCAGTGGGATCAGCTGCCTGCCCAGCTCGCCCTGGTCCAGTCGTTCGGCGTGCATGGAGGATTGGGCTGGAACGCGCCGTCCTGGTCGATTTCCGGGTTGATCGGCTGCTATCTCCTGTTCCCGTTCATCCTGCGCGGCGTGACGAAGCTGGGTCCCTGGACCGCCCTGATCGGCATGATCGCGTTGTATCTCGCCATCAATCAGCTGTGCTGGACCTTCCTCGGCTATCCCGTGTGGCAGATGCCGATGCACTACGGCTTCATCCGCATCCTGCCGCTGTTCGTGCTGGGCATGACCCTGGCATGGTTCGCTCAGAAGGTCTGGATAAACCCGCGTGTTGCCGGCTGGGTCGGCGTCGCCGCGGCGGCGGGCTTCTTCGCGCTCCAGGCCTTCGACAAGCACGCTCTGCTTTCGCTGGTCTGCATCAGCCTGATCATCCTGGCCGCCGGCGCGGTGCCGGTGCGGCGACCGTCCAAGCTGGTCGAGCGCGCCGCGCTGGTGTCCTTCTCCATGTTCATCACCAATGAGGTGGTGCGCATCTGGTGGTTCGGCTTCGGCAACATCGCCATCGACCGGCTGAACCTGTCCGAGAGCGTGCAGTGGGCCATCTGGGGCGCGGGGGTGCTGGCCGCCTTCGCCTTCGCCTGGGCTTATCACCACCTGATCGACGCTCCGATGCAGGACCGGATCAAGGCCTGGCTCAAGTCTCGCGCGCTGCGCCGCGGGCGGATCGCCCGGATCACCCAGCCGGTCGTGTCGCTGGAGGGATGAGCCGGAACCGCCAAGCTGTGCCGGCGTTCCTGAGCCACACTGTTCAGGAGGGTCTCATGGTCTCGAAACACAAGCGTGACGCGGTCTTCGCCGTCGCCATCCTCACCGTGGCGCTGGGCGCCTCGGCCTGCGGCCGCACCATGGAGCAACGGGCCGCCACCGGCGCGCTCGGTGGCGCCGTGGTCGGTGGTCCGGTCGGCGCGGCCGTCGGCGGCGCGGCCGGCGCGGTGGTCGGCAAGGCCCGCGGCGAGTAACCCCCAACAGCCCGCGATCTTGATCGCGAGCTCGGAAAGCCCTAAGTCAAGGCCGCTCGGGCGACCCTCGGTCACCGGGCGGCCTCCGCACATCCGTCAAACATCGGCGCACGCTGCGCCAGCAAGGACCCATGAGAGACCTCAAGCAAACCGGCTTCACTGATCGCCTGTCCGCCCAAGCCGAGGCCAAGAAGGCCCTGCTCGCGAAGTTCAAGCCGAAGCCAACGGTCACGGATCCGGAATTCGACAAACTTGCTGAAAAGCGCGCGGCTGAAAAGGAAGAGCTCCGTCGCCAGCACGAGCTCGCTAAGGCTGAGCAGCGCCGCGAGAAGGCCGAATCCGAAGCCGCCAAAATGGCTGTCCAACAGGCTGCTCAGGACGCCATCGAAGCCGAGAAGCGCGCCGCTCGCAAGGAGCGCAAGCAGCTCACCAAGGAAGAACAGAAGGCCAAGCGCGACGCCCGCTACGCCGCCCGCAAGGCGCGCCGCTAGGGTTCAGGCCGCCACGCGCCGCTCCGCCCATCGGCGCTCGTGGTCGAGCAGCCAGCGCTTGCGTTCGACTCCGCCGGCATAGCCGGTGAGCGCCCCAGACTTGCCGATGACCCGGTGACAGGGAACGATGATGCCTACGGGGTTCGAGCCGTTGGCCAGACCGACCGCCCGCACCGCCGTCGGCCGGCCGATGCGGGCCGCCAACCCGGCGTAGCTGTCGGTCTCGCCCACCCGGATCTCGGTGAGGGCGCGCCAGACGGACCGCTGGAAGTCCGTTCCGCCCGTGGCCCAGTGAACCGTCGACAAGGCCCCGGCCTCGCCGGCGAAGTATCGCTCCAGCACCACTACAATTTCAGCGGGCGGCGCACCGGCGACCAGCGGCGTCGCGCCGTAGTGCAGCCGCATCAGCCGCCGCGTGCGGGACTCAAAATCGGCGAAGTCCAGGGCGCGAACCACGCCGGCCTCGTCGGTGACCAGCAACATGGCCCCCAGCGGCCCGTCGAGGCGGGTCAGGATCAGGGTTTCAGGCGTGTCATCATGCCGCGCGGTCATGGCGGGTCTCCGGGAAAATTGTCAGGGGATCTATGTCGGCGGCGGCAAGATGGGCCAGGGCATAGCCTCGCCAGGGCCGCCAGCTCTCTGCGCGCGCGATCAGGACGTCGTCAGTCGGGTCGGGCAGCCGATCCGAGGCGGGCGCATCCGGCTGATCCCAGTCCCCAACCACCCTGAGCCCCGGCCGCGCAGCCACCAGCGGCGCCAGCGCGGGATCGCGCGCCAGATCGGCGGCGATGGCGTCGGGGTCGGCCGCCAGGTCGAGCACCCGCCGCACCCGCGCCAGCACGCCCGGCAGTCCGCTCAGCCTGTCGATCCGGAACCGAGCCTCAAGGTGGCCCGGACCACGAGGGACCACCGCCACCTCCCCCGCTCCCTCCGCCTCGTCGAATGAGCGAAGCCAAACTCCCGCCGCAACGCGCTCGCCGTGCGCTTGCAGCGCCGCCAGTATGGCAGGCCAGTCGTAGGGCTCGCGCACGGCCAGGCTCAGCACGATCGGCGCATCCGCCGACCGCTCGCCGGCCCGTCGCCGCCTCAGCGCAGCGGGTGGTCGTCCATACAAGTGCTGGAAGGTCTCGTTGAAACGTCGCACGCTGCCGAAACCGGAAGCCAGCGCCACTTCGGCCATCGGCAGGTCGCTGTCGTGGATCAGTTGTTTGGCCAGCAGCACCCGCCGGGTCTGGGCCACACTGACCGGCGCGGCGCCCAGGTGTTTGCGGAACAGTCGCCTGAGATGCCGCTCCCCGACCCCCAGCCGTCCGGCCAGGGCTCCGACGTCACCGCCATCCAGCGCGCCCTGCTCGATCAGGGCCAGGGCCCGCGACACCGTATTCGACGTGCCCCGCCACGCCCCGAGTTCCGGCGCCGTCTCCGGCCGGCAGCGCAGACAGGCGCGAAATCCGGCCTCCTCCGCCCCCGCCGCGCTGGCGAAGAAGCGCATGTTGGCGGCCTTGGGCGTCCGCGCCGGGCAGATGGGGCGACAGTAGATGCCGGTCGAGGTCACCCCGGTGAAGAACCGGCCGTCCCACCGCGGGTCGCGCGCGATCACGGCCCTCAGGCAAGTCTCGAAGGGGGGAAGCGACGCGTCCATGGCCCAGAGGATGCGCCGCCTCCGTGATCATGTCTCGCGGTTTTCGGACCTGGATGGGATCAGCGGCGACCGACCAGCATCCGCGCCGCGTTCGCCACCATCGATCCCGCTGCCTCGGCGGTCGCCGCGATGGCGATGATCGTGAGAATCCCAGGAATGTTCCAGAATTCACCGCGGGCCATGCCTTCCAGCCGTATGACGAGTCCGTCGATCCCCTCAAACCGGATCAGGGGCGCCAGGGCCGAACCGGTCCAGACCCAGGCGAAGATGGCCAGCCGCGCGGCCGCGAACACGAACTCGCCCGCCGCCACCCCGCGCACGTGGCGAGGATCACCGGGCCGCGCCCCCACCCGGGCAAGGTGAAACACCATCCGCGCCAGCAGATAGGCGAAGATCGGCCAGAACAGCGCCTCGACCATGGAGACGACGATGGGCCTGTAGTCGATCCCGCCGACCACGGCGCCGAGGTCTCGCGGTGTCACGCCGCCGATGTCCAGGGCGGCCGTCCACCACAGGAAGACGATCAGCGTCCAGGCCGCCGCGATCATCGCCGCCCCGGCGGGCGACGGGAAGTCCCGAGCCGCGGCCTCCGCGCGTTTCCCCGACGCCGATGCGGCGCGCTCCCAGGCGTCGCGCTCGAATCGCGTCACCTCGAACAGCGCCAGATCCTCGACCCGCCATCTGTCCATGAAGCTGGGCAGGCGCGGCTGACGCTCCAGGATGAAGCCGGCGACGGTCGCCAGGCCGATCAGCGTGATCCCGCCGGTGAACACGTCATGGAAGAAGTGGCCGATGGCGCGTCCGACGCTGACCTCGCCCAGCACCACCTGAACCACCGCGCCGATGGCCGATACGGCCGCCAGCAGCATCAGCCCGGCCTTCACCGCGAACAGCCACCACGGATAGAGCGTCGGCCCCACCAGAGCGTCCGGTCCCTTGGCGTAACGCGCGGCCACCACCAGCGGGTGGCCGACCTCGCGCAGGATTTCCAGCTGCTCGGCCTCGGTCAGCGGACGGCCCAGGGCCTCCTCTCGCGCCTCGAACCGGCTCAGGATCAGGTCGCGCAATTCGGCGACGATGTCGTCGCGCTCCTCGGCGGGCAGTTGGGCCGCCACGGCCTTCAGATAACGATCAATCAGGTCCATCTTGGTCAGCCCCTTCACAGCATCTTGTCGAGCGAGGCGCCGATGGCGCGCCACTCGGTTGTCAGGGCGGCCAGCATCGCCTCCCCCGGCGCCGACAGGCGGTAGAAGCGCTTCCTTCGCTTCTCCTCTTCGCGCCATTCGCTGGTCAGCAGTCCCTGGCTCTCCAGCCGCCGCAGCAGCGGATAGAGGGTCGATTCCTCGATCTCGAGCCCGTCGTCCGAGAGGGCCTGGCGCAGGGTGTAGCCGTAGCGCTCCTCGCGCAGCCGCGAGAGCACGGCCAGCACCAGCGAGCCGCGGCGCAGTTCCAGCCTCAGGCTTTCAAACAGGTCGGGATCGAACTCGGCCAAGACTTGCTGTCCATCACATAGTGTGTGCCATACAGTGTATGCGACATACTGTGCGGCGCCGTCAAGTCGGACGTCGGCGTCTCAGGAAACTAGGGGCGTCCGGCGTGCGGACCTTGGCCTCAGAGACCCGCCTTCGCCGCCGGACGGGCGCGCATCGCCTCCATCCAGCGATTGAGGTTTTCCAGCTCGGCCGGCGGCCGGTATTTCACCAGTCGGGCGAAGTCGATGCCGACGATGGCCACGATGTCGGCGATGGTGATCCGGTCGCAGGCGATAAAGTCGCGTCCCTCCAGCCGCCGGTCCAGCGTGCCCATGAAGCGCTCGGCCGCCAGCTTGTTGTACTCCGCCAGAGCCGGCAGCTGCTGCGCCTCCAGCACCGCCAGGGCCGGGTGGGAATGGCGCACGTTCAGCATGATCGGATTGGCCAGATAGAACTCGCAGCGGCGGGTCCACATCTCGATCCAGGCCTGCTCCTTGGGATCGATCCCGAACAGGTTCGGCTCGGGATACAGCGCCTCGAGATAGCGGCCGATGGCCACCGATTCGGAGATCACCGTGCCGTCGTCCAGCTCCAGGGCGGGCACATGCGGCACGCCGACCTTGGCGCGATAGGCCTTGGTGCGGTGGTCGCCGGCCATGATGTCGATCGGCACGATCTCGATGTCATCGACACCCTTCTCGGCCATGACCCAGCGAACCCGGCGGGGGTTCGGCGCGCGGACGGAATCGTACAGCTTCATCGACCGTCTCCGTTGTCTTTGGCTATGCAGTTAGGTGCCGAACACCGCCCCCGGCAAGGCCCCGACCACCGCCGCGCTCATCAGGGTCGCCAGAAAGCCGGCGAACAGCGCCTTCCACACCATGTCGAGCACCATCTGACGCCGCTCGGGCATCAGCACCGACAGGCCCGTCACGGTGATGCCCACCGAGCCGATATTGGCGAAGCCGCAGACCGCATAGGTCATCAGCATTCGGGTGCGCTCGCTCATCTCGCCGGCCGGGATGTTTCCAAGCTCGATGAAGGCCACGAACTCGGTCAGGGTCAGCTTGACGCCCAGAAGCCAGCCGGCCCGCCCCGCCTCGGACCACTCGACACCGATCAGCCAGGCCACCGGCGCGAACAGCCAGCCCAGCACCCGCTCTACCGTCACCGGCCCATCGAACAGCCAGAAGCCGCCCAGCATGACGTTGACCAGGGCGACCAGAGCCACGAACACGATCAGCACCGCCGAGATGTTCAGCACCACCATCAGGCCGTCGGCCGTGCCCTTGACGATGGCGTCGATGGCCGAGTCGTACTTGAGGTCGGAATCGTAGTCGGCGTGCGCCCCGCCCTCCCCGGGCGTCTCGGGGATGATGATCCGGGCCAGAAGGATGCCCGCCGGGGCCGAGACGATCGAGGCGACCAGCACATGGCCCGCCGCATTGGGCAGCACCGGCCCCAGGATGGTCGCATAGGCCACCATGGTCGACCCGGCCACGGTCGCCAGCCCGACCACCATCATAAGGAAGACCTCGGACCGGGTCAGCTTGTCGAGATAGGCGCGGATCACGATCGGGCTCTCGATCATGCCCAGGAAGATATTGGCCGCCACCGCCAGGGCCGAGGCCCCGCCCAGCCCCATGGTCCGCTGGAACAGCAGGCCGAAGCCGCGCGTGATCCACTTCAGGATCTTCCAGTGCCACAGCAGCGCCGACAGGGCCGAGATCACCAGGATCAGCGGCAGCACCTCAAAGGCGAAGACGAACAGGGCCGGCTGGTTCTGAACCACATAGGGCTGCTCGCCGCCGGCCAGATAGCCGAAGATGAACTGGGTGCCGCGCCGCGTCGCCGTCGCCAGGCCGTCGACGGCCCCGGTAATGGCGTTCAGCACCACCGCGCTGCCCGGCACGCCGAACACCAGCAACACGAGCGCCGCCTGCACCAGCACCGCGCCGATCGCCAGCTTCCAAGGAAACGCGCGCCGGTTCTCACTGACCGCCCAGCAGGCGCCCACGATGACGGCCAGGCCCAGCAGACTCTGCAGGTTCAGGATGTTCGGCATGCGGCCCCCGCCCGGCTCATCCGCCGGTCAGCGATCCTTGAAGGCGACCCCGGCGCTATTGGCAAGCGCCTTCGCGCTCACCTCATCCGACGCACCAGACGGCCGTAGTCCTCCATCAGACCCAGGCTCAGGTCCGCCGGCGTGAAGCCGTATTCGCCGATGGCGCTGACCGGAGTGACCTCGGCGGCCGTGCCGGTCAGGAAGCATTCGGTGAAGCCGGCCAGTTCTTCGGGGCGGATGTCGCGGACCTTGACCTCGATCCCCTTGGCGCGGGCCATCTCGATGATCGTGCGCCGGGTGATGCCGTCGAGGATGGAGTCGACCGTGGGGGTGTGCAGCACGCCGTCCTGAACGAAGAAGACATTGGCGCCGGTGGCCTCGGCGACATAGCCGCGCCAGTCCAGCATCATGGCGTCGGAGAAGCCGTTTCGCTCGGCGGCCATCTTGGACATGGTGCAGATCATGTAGAGACCGGCCGCCTTGGCCGCTGTCGGCGCTGTCATCGGATCGGGGCGGCGCCAGCGCGCCCACTCCAGGCGGATGCCCTTGGCCTTGGTTTCGGGATCGAAATAGCTGGGCCAGTCCCAGACGGCGATGGCGACATGGACCTTGCCATTGGCGGCCGAGACGCTGACCTGCTCCGGCCCGCGATAGGCGACCGGCCGGACGTAGCAGTCCGAGAGTCCCATCTTCTCGCAGGTCGCCTTGCAGGCCTCGTCGATCTCGGCGACCGTATAGGGCAGCTCGAAATCCAGCAGATTCGCCGAGCGCTGGAGGCGTTCGGAGTGTTCCGTCAACTTGAAGATTTCGCCGCCGTACATACGCTCGCCTTCGAAGACCGAAGTGCCGTAATGAAGGGCGTGGGTCAGGACGTGAGTCTTGGCTTCGCGCCACGGGACGAAGTCGCCGTCCATCCAGATCCAGCCGTCGCGGTCGTCGAAGGGAACAAACGCCATTGATGCCTCTCACCAGCCCTAGCTCACGGCCAAGCCCGACGCTTAGACCGACGCGGGCCCTTCGCGTCAACGCCGGGGCGGTTGGCGCATGAGCGAGATGCGTTCGTCCCATCGGCCATCGGGCCGGTCCGGACCGGTAGCGGCGCCGGGCCCCTCGCGCCATCTGCTGATCGTCGACGACGACGATCGCATCCGCGAGCTGCTCAAGGAGTATCTGACCCGCGAGGGCTATCGCACCACCGGCGCCGCCCACGCCGAGGCGGCCAAGCGGCTGCTGGAGTTGCTGGAGTTCGACCTGGTGGTGCTGGACGTCATGATGCCGGGTGAGAGCGGCTTTGACCTGACCAGCTGGGTCCGGGCCAAGGCCGAGACCTCGCGCACGCCTGTGCTGCTGCTGACCGCCAAGGGCGATCCGGACGACCGGATCGAAGGGCTGTCGCGCGGGGCCGACGACTATATGTCCAAGCCCTTCGACCCCCGCGAACTCGCCCTGAGGATCGAAGCCATCCTGCGTCGTACGGGCGGCAAGCCGCTGGTAGCCAAGGAGGTGCGGCTGGGTGCGGCCACCTTTGACCTGGAGCGCATCGAGCTGAGCCGCGACGGCGCGCCCCTGCGCCTGACCGAGGCGGAAGGGCAGTTGCTCAGGACCCTGGCGATCAACGCTCACGCCCCGGTCGAGCGTATGGCCCTGGCCTCGAATACGGCCGACATCACCGGCCGCGCCGTGGACGTTCAGGTGACCCGCCTGCGCCGCAAGCTGGAGACGGACCCCAAGAACCCCCGCTATCTCCAGACCGTGCGCGGCGTCGGCTACATGCTGGCGCCCGACTGAGATGCGATGGGTCGGCCCGCGCGTGCTGGGGCGGTTCGTCAAGCGCCGGCTGCCAACCAGTCTGTGGGGCCGCTCCCTGCTGATCATCATCCTGCCGGTGTTCCTGATGCAGGTGGTGGTGACCTGGATCTTCTTCGACGCCCACTGGCGCACGGTGACGGCGCGGCTGTCGGACGGCCTGGCCGGCGATATCGCCTGGGTGGTGGCCAGCTATGAGGATGAGCCGACGCCGCAGAATCTGGCGGTGATCGCGGCCCGGGCCGAACGCAACATGCAGCTGTCGGTCGCCCTCCAGCCCGGTCGTGACCTGCCCGACGAACTGGACCGGGGGCTGTTCGGCGTGGTGGACCGGACGCTGGAGGCGGCGCTGGCGAACCGGCTGGACGATCCCTTCTGGTTCAACACCACCCGCTACCCGGCCTATGTCGATGTGCAGGTCGGCACGCCTCAGGGGGTGCTCAAGATCATCGCCCCGCGCGAGAGGGCCGTGGCGACCCAGGCCCACATCTTCGTGCTGTGGCTGGCCGTGGCGACGGTGCTGCTGATGTCGGTGGCCATCCTGTTCATCCGCAACCAGGTCAGGGCCATCGAGCATCTGGCCGAGGCGGCCGAGGACTTCGGGCGCGGCATCGACAGCCCGAGTTTCAAACCCTACGGCGCGCGCGAGGTGCGCTCGGCCGCCCGCGCCTTCCTGGACATGCGCGGCCGCATCCAGCGCCACATCGACCAGCGCACGGCCCTGCTGGCCTCGGTCAGCCACGATCTGCGCACCCCGCTGACCCGGCTCAAGCTCGAACTGGCCCTGGCAGAGCCCGGCAAGCGCGCCGAGGCCATGCGCCGCGACCTGGACGAGATGGAGCACATGATCGACGAGTACCTGGCCTTTGCGCGCGGCGAGGCCGGGGAGCAGACGCAAGGCGTCGATCTGGCCGCCCTGCTGGACGAGGTCGCCGAGGACACCCGCCGGCTGGGCGTGGAGGTCGAGGTCGCCGCCGAGCGCCCCCTGAGCGCCGAGTTGCGGCCGCTGGGGATCAAGCGGGCGCTGATGAACCTGGCCGGCAACGCCGCCGATCACGGCGCGGCCATCCGGCTGGGCGCGCGGCGACTGGCGTCGGGCGGACTGGAGGTGACGGTCGAGGACGACGGGCCGGGCATCCCCGAGCATCAGCGCGCCGAGGCGCTGCAGCCCTTCTCCCGCCTGGACGAGGCCCGCAACCAGAACCGCAAGGGCGCGGGCCTGGGCCTGGCCATCGCCCGCGACGTCGCGCGGGGGCACGGTGGAGACATCGAGCTCGACCAGAGCGACCTGGGCGGGCTGAAGGCGACGATCCGGCTGCCGGGGTGACGGCGGGGACTGGGGGGGGCGTGACGCGTGAGTAGCGCCCAGCCTTTCCCGCCTCCTCGGCGACCCGAAGGGCGGCGCGAAGCAGCCAAGGCCGGGGCCCAGGGGCGCGAGGGCCGCGGTCGGAAGCATCTCACGCAAGCCTTCCTGGGCGCCGGCCTTCGCCGGGGACACGGGGGAGTCATGGCGGGCCACGTTTTCTCGCGAGGGCGGCCTGGCGGCGGCGGTCGGCGCGGGATCGCGGTTTGGGAGAGTCCAGTCTGTCCAGTTCGGGGGCCGGAGGCGGCGTGGTCTCAAGAGCCGCGGCGCGGTCGGTCCGTGCGGCGGCGAGGACAGCCTGGGCGTGGGCCTGGATCGAGCGGGAGACGCGGGTGGCGTCGTCGAGGCGGTCGGCGCTGTCCCGTCGGGCGCGGCGCGAGCGGGCGGCGTCCAGGCGATCGGCCTCGCGCTCGGCGGCCATCATCTGCCGGAGCGCCGCGTCGCGCAGTCGGGACCAGCCTTGGGCGGCCTGCAACCGCCCGCGCCGGGCCTCGACGGTCATGCGACGAAAGGCGAAATCGGCGAAGTCGGCCTCGTCCATGTCCGGCAGGTCGTCGTCGTGGTCGTCGAAGGCCAGGTCTATGGGATCGGGATCGGACTGATCGGCGCGTCGCCAGCCCTCCGCGGCCTTGCGGCGATTGAAGTTGGAGCGGCCGAGGTCGAAGCGCTCGCAGACGCTCTCGGCCGGTTCGCCGGCTTCGTAGGCAGAGCGGGCGGCGGTCCAGGTGTCGTCGGAGCGGGCGCGGTACATGCGGGCGGCGTACACCGCGCCTGCGCCAGGAGCGGTCGTGGGGCACCAGCGCGTCACTCAAGCACCGGGGCTTGCCGTATCACGCAAACCGGTGACAATCCGCTCACTGATGGAGCTAGTTCACGTGAACCGCGACGTGACTGCAAGTTGGATTCTGGTAGCCGGCTCGCTCGCGGCCATCGTCGCGGCCTTCGTTGCGGAAGGGCGAGGCTACTTTCCGTCGGCCCTGTATCAAACGCACGTGCAGTGTCCCGGATCGGATCGCCCTTTCCCGATTCCTGTCCTCGATGAGTTTGAGCGTGACTGGTATGTGAGCCATCTCCGGTCACTAGATGAGCCGTCCTTGTGGCGCGCCTCGCAATCCGGGGATGGACGATTCGAGGTGAGGTTCACTTGGCTTCGCTCGTTTCACCCGACGGTCGTTGTGAAGGTTTCGGAGACGACTGAGGGAGCCATCCTTGTCGCGAAGGAGTCCACCGGTCTGGGCGGTTATGATGCCGGAGAAATCAACCGAACCGCGCGACGAACCCTCGCCCCCGCCGAGCTTGCGGCCCTGAAGGCCAGCCTCGACGATGCCACCCGGCTGTCCGCCATCAATTGTGAGTTGGGGCTCGATGGAGCGGCGTGGATCATCGAGAGCCGCGACGCCGGCAACTATACTTATCAGAACCGATGGTCGCCACGCGACGGCGCGGTGAACCGCTTTGGCCTGGAGATGATCGCCCTGACCGGCTGGACCTTCGCGGACGTCTACTAAGGCGCCCCAGCCGCCCCGCCCGCAGCCGCCATCACGGCCGCCTCGGGTTCGCGGAAGTAGCGGTCGATGCCTTCGGCGACGGCGCGCATCAGGTGGCGGCGGCGGCGGTCGTCGGTGAGGGCGCGCTCGTCGTCGGCGTTGGTGATGAAGCCCATCTCCAGCAGCACCGCCGGGACGTCGGGGGCCAGCAGCACGGCGAAGCCGGCGTCGCGGTGGCTGCGGCGCAGCAAGGGGTGGTCCGAGCCCTCGATATGGCTGAGCAGGACGCGGGCGAACTGGGCCGAGCGGTTCTGGGTGGCGCGCTGGGTCATGTCCAGCAGGATGCGGTTCACCGAGGCGTCGTGGCCCGGCAGGCGCATCTCGGAGGTCCAGTCGCCGCGCGAGGTGACCTCGCGCACGGCGCGGTCGGCGCCCTGTTCGGACAGGGTGTAGACGCTGGCGCCCCGGGTCTCGGGCGAGCCGCCTGCGTCGGCGTGCAGGCTGATGAACAGGTCGGCGTCGGCGTTTCTGGCCACCTGGACGCGGCGGCCATGCTCGACATAGCGGTCGGTGTCGCGGGTCAGGATGACGCGGTAGCGGCCCATGCGCTCCAGCTCGGCCTTGAGCTGTTTGGCCGCCTCCAGGGTGACGGCCTTTTCCTGGACATGCGCGCCCAGGGCGCCGGGATCGCGGCCGCCGTGGCCGGCGTCGATGACGATGATGGGGCGCTCGCGGCGACGCTCTGGCCGGCTTTCGCGGACCGAGCGAACCGGGGTGATGGGCGTGGCGGCGGTGGCGTCAGCGGCGCCGACGGCTTTCACATCGACGACATAGCGAAAGTGGTCGACGCCGTCGCCGGGGGGCAGCAGGAAGCGACGCTCGATCTCCACAGCGCGGGCGACGTCGAGCTCGAGCCGCGAGGCCGAGCCGGATTCGGTCACGCGCCAGCGGCGGACCAGGCCCCTACCCTCCCCCGCCATGTCGCGATCGGGCGAGACACCGGCCAGGGTCAGGACCACCTGGCCGCCGGCCCCGGCCTCGACCACCGTGCCGCGCGCCTCTCCGGCGAGATCAATGACGATGCGGGTGCGGTTCGAGTCGCCGCCGAAGCGCAGGCGCAGCACATCGGCCGCGCCGTTCCAGGCCAAACCGGAGGTCGCGGCGGCCAGCACCACGGCGAACGCGATCAGGCCGGCGAGCCCGGCCAGGGCGCGCCGGCGTCTGGGCTCGGCGCCCCGGACGGCCTGGAACACGGACAACACTTCGACGAATACTCACGCCAGATTCTTGGTGCGGGCGGCAAAATGCGCCCAACAGGGTTTGCGAGCGGTTAAGGATGACGGCTGCCGCATCACGATGGCGTCAGGCGCAGCAACCCAAGCCCCCCCCCCCAAGCCGTTTCCTCCACTCAAGGAGGTGGCGATGCCCCAGGACGACGACGTTACAGAGTTGGATGAGATCGTGGTGATCGGCCAGCGACGACCGGCCGGCAGCAGCGGCGCCTATGGCGGAGGCGGAGGTCGCGGCACGGGCGCCCCGGATCAATATGAGATCGACGACGACCCGAACCCTCAGCCGGATGGGCCGGGCTATGATCCCTGCGCCACGCCGGAGGGGGCGGCGGCATGGAACGCTGACGCCGCGGCCGCCAAGGCAGCGCAGGACTTCATGTCCGAGGCGATCAGGGCCGGCGGGAACGACGTGGGTCCGCGGGGGCCGAACATGCGCAATCGCGAATGGGGCGCGTTCCTACTCAAGTCGTCTGGCAGGGATATCGAGGTTGGTACGATCATTCCAGGACCGGAGATCGACTGGTCAGATCTGACGACTGACTTTTCGGTTGACCTCACCGGGGCGAATAACGCGAACTATATGGGGGATGTCCACACCCATCCCGGCGGAAGTCCACTTCCCAGTGGCGAAGACTGGGACAATTTTCTTGCGAGTAACGCTAGAGCGCGAAATACCCCACCGGGTCGTCCCGATGAAACTTTCTATATGTATGTCATTACAATCAATCCTGACGGGTCGATCGGGACTATTCACGTGTATGAAGACGCGCCAGGCGATACAGATGATCCTCCCCCAACTGAAATCGGGCAGGAAGTGAATCCTAATGGTCGACCTTGCTAGCGCTCTTGTCGCAGCCGCGTTCGCTAGTCTGTTGCAGACGCCTGAAGCTCCTCAGGCCACCCCCGCTCCGGCGATCGGCTACGACGTGCATCACGAGCGGGAGTGGCAGCGGTCGGTCGCCTTCATAAACCGGGGCTTGGTGGGCACCGATTGGTCGCCCACTGCCTACGACTGGCTTGTCGAGGTTCGCCGGGTTGATACAGGACCGCAGCGGTTCGAGATGCGCGACTGCGCCGGTCTTGCCGAAAGGCTGGCACGGGTGGCCCAGGCTGATTTCGGGAAGTTCTACCTGCCGGGAATTGTCCCGGATCATGGTCGGATCGGGTCTAGGAGAGACGGGTTCAGCTACGGCCTTTGGGGCTCCACCCGCGACGAGCAGGGCTTCAGCGGCAAGGTCGCCATATGGCCGACGGGGGAGATGGCTTCCGCGATCCGCGAGCTGGATATTCGCGTGCGGGAGTGTGCCGATCAGGGCTGATTGCTTAGCTCGTGCGTCTACGAGAGCGGGGATGCTCGCCCGACCCAGGCCGAAGAGGAAGTGAATCCCAATGGTCAGCCCTGCTAGCCTCGGCGCCTTGCTGCTCGTCATCGGCGCTCTTCAGCCTGAGACGACGCCGCAGTCTGATCCGTCTCGGGCCCCCCGGATCGGCTACGACGTCCACCGTGAGCAGGAGTGGCAGCGATCGGTCGCGTTTTACAACGATGGACGGGTCGGGTCGGGCTGGTCAGCGGAATCCTTCAAGTGGACTGTGGAGGTCCGTCAAGGCACTGAAACGCCCGTCATCCGCCTGCCGATGCAGCAGTGCGAAGGTCTGTCCGACTTGCTGGCGCGTGCCGCCCAAGCCGACGCCGGCCAATTCTCGCTGCCGGGAATCATCTCCGACAACGGCAAGATCGCTCGCCGAGTCCACGGCGCCCGCTACCGGTTCTGGGGCTCCACCCGGGACGAGCAGGGCTTTGGCGGCGAGATCGCCATCTGGCCGACCGGTGAGATGGCTTCAGCGCTGGACGATCTGGACCGGCGCGTGCGGGAGCGTGCGGACAGGGCTGACGCCGTCACCCCTTGACGGGCTTCTGGGACACAGCGCTTTCCATTCCCCGCCGGCGTGACTATGTTGATCGCGACCGATGGCCGCTCAAGGCGCGCCTCTTGGTCATGACATCCGCCTGATTTCGCGGGTCGGCCGGGGTTTCCGGCGATTCGCCAGTCCCTGGCAGCGTGGGCTCCGATGACGGAGTTCGACGCGCCGAAAGAACGAACCCGAACTCGATGGGCCCCATCCCCAGCCTCTCCGCCTCCGTCCAAAGCGCCCCCGGCGCCGGACGCGGAGCCGTCGCCCGCGCGCACGCGCCGGCCGACCGGATGCTGGACACGGCCCCTTCCCAAACATCGGCGAGCCGCCCCCTCCTCCGGAAGAGGATGCGGATTGGCGCGCCTGGAGATCGCCTACATGTCCAAGACCATGCTTATCGATGCGGCGCACGCGGAAGAGACGCGCGTCGCCATCGTGGACGGCCGTCAGATCGAAGAATTCGACTTTGAATCCACGGCCCGCCGCCAGCTGCGCGGCAACATCTATCTCGCCAAGGTCACCCGGGTAGAACCCAGCCTACAGGCCGCTTTCGTGGAGTACGGCGGCAACCGCCACGGCTTCCTGGCCTTCAACGAGATCCACCCCGACTATTATCAGATCCCGGTCGCCGACCGCGAAGCCATCATGGCCGAGGCGGACGATGACGGCGACGAGCACCTCGATCGCGAGAGCGCCGACGACGAGGCCGAGGGCGGCCCCGCCGAAGAGGAGCGTCTGAAGCGGCGCCTGATGCGGCGCTACAAGATCCAGGACGTCATCAAGCGCCGCCAGATTCTGCTGGTGCAGGTCGTCAAGGACGAGCGTGGGGCCAAGGGCGCGGCCCTGACCACCTGGCTGTCCCTGGCCGGCCGCTACTGCGTGCTGATGCCCAACACCGGCAAGGGCGGCGGCATCTCGCGCAAGATCACCCAGGCGACCGATCGCAAGCGCCTCAAGGCGGCGGCGGCCTCGCTGGAGGTGCCGCGCGGCATGGGCCTGATCATCCGCACCGCGGGCGCCAAGCGCACCAAGGCCGAGATCAAGCGCGACTACGACTATCTGCTGCGGCTGTGGGAGACGATCCGCGAGACCACGCTGAAGTCCAACGCCCCCTCGATGATCTATGAGGAGGAGAATCTGGTCCGGCGCGCGGTGCGCGACATGTTCGACAAGGACTTCGACGGCATCCAGGTGGACGGCGAGCAGGGCTGGCGAGAGGCGCGCGACTTCATGCGCGTGCTGATGCCGTCCCAGGCCAAGAAGGTGCATCTGTACCGGGGCGCGACGCCGCTGTTCGCCTCGCACAAGATCGAGGAGCTGCTGAACCAGATCCACCAGCCGGTGGTGCCGCTGAAGTCCGGCGGATATCTGGTGATCAACCAGACCGAGGCGCTGGTCGCCATCGACGTCAACTCGGGCCGGGCGACCAAGGAGCGCGGCATCGAGCAGACCGCGCTGAAGACCAATCTGGAGGCCGCCGCCGAGGCCGCGCGCCAGCTGAGGCTGCGCGACCTGGCCGGGCTGATCGTCATCGACTTCATCGACATGGATGAAGGCAAGAACAACCGCGCAGTCGAGAAGGTGCTGAAGGACGCGCTGGCCGGCGACCGGGCCCGCATCCAGATGGGACGCATCTCCGAGTTCGGCCTGATGGAGATCAGCCGCCAGCGGCGTCGCCTGGGGGTGATCGAGGGCGCGACCGAGGTCTGTCAGCACTGCCAGGGCGCCGGGCGCATCCGCTCGGCCGAGAGCGCCGCCCTGACCACCCTGAGGGCCGTGGACATCGAGGCCGGCAAGAACGGCGCGGGCTGCATCGTGCTGCGCGTGTCGACGGCGGTGGCGATGTTCATCCTGAACCACAAACGCGACTATCTGCAGCGGCTGCAGGCGCGGAAGGGTCTGAAGGTCATCGTCCAGATCGACGACAGCCTGGCCCAGGCCGAGCATGTCATCGAGCGCACCGAGACGGATGAGGAGTTCGTCGCTCCGGAAGCCTTCCAGGACCTGCCGGCCGACGACTTCGACGATGTCGTGGACGAGGCCGAGGAAGACGAGGACGAGGACGAGGCTGTCGAGGCCGAGGGCGAAGGTTCGGCAGGCGAGGACGAGGACCAGGATCGCGGCGGGCGTCGCGGCCGGGGTCGGCGGCGCCGGCGCGGTGGACGCGAAGACGAGACCAAGACTTCCGAGGCCGCGGAAGACGACAGCGAGGCCGCGTCGACCGACGATGTCGAGGCGCGCGACGACGACGACGAGGATGGCGGCCGACGTCGCCGTCGAGGTCGTCGCGGCGGCCGTCGCGTGCGCGAGGATGTGGCCCGCGAGCGCGATCCCTATGGCTGGGTCCGGGCGCGCACGCCGTCGCTGGACGACCCCTATGTGTGGTTCGATCCGCTGGATCCTCAGGGCTCGGTGAGCCCGACCCGGGTCGAGGCGGCGCCGGCGGACGGCGAGTCCATTTCCGGCGTGCAGGCCGAGGATCGCGGCGAAGGCGGCGGACGCTCGCGTCGTCGCCGGCGCGGACGCGGTCGCGGCCGGGATCGTCAGACCGATGAGGACATCGACCAGGCCCCGCTGGATCACGACACCAAGGTGGAGACCCGTGCCGTGGCCGAGGGCATGCCGGCCGAGGCCCTGCCGGCCGACCGGCCGATCGCCGTCGAGACCGGGGAGGCCGAAGCGCCGCGCCGCCGCCGGGTGCGTCGCAAGCCCGCGGCCGAAACGGCGCCGGTGGACACAGCCGACGCGGTCGAACTGGACGTGACGCCCGCCGAGGCCGAAGCTGAGCGGGACGCGGAGGCGGTCGCACCCGCGCCGCAGACGTCGCCACAGGCCGCTCCGGTAACGGCCGAAGCTGAGGGCGAGACGGCGACGGACACCGCCGAGGCGGTCGCCCTGGTCGAGCACGCTCCGGCCCGCAAGCCCGAGCTGGATGTGTCGACCCTGATCCAGGATGATCCGCACCAGATCACCGAGGCCCCGAAAAAGGCCAAGCGAGGATGGTGGCGTCGCTGAGCAGGCGGCGCTAGTCTGACCGGCGGAGGGGTCGAACAGGCGGAAAGCGGCGAATGCGCGTGTCTTCCATCCTCCCCTCCCCCCGGTCCTGGCGGCGTGGCGCGCGCGCGGCGGCCGCAGCCCTGAGCGTGGCGGCGACGGTGGCGCTGGCCCCCGTTCAGGCCCAGGCCCAGTCGGTCATCCGGGACACCGAGATCGAGGGCATCCTGCGGTCATGGTCGGATCCGGTGTTCACGGCGATGGGCCTGCCGCCCGACGACGTGACCATGCTGCTGATCGACGACCCGTCGCTGAACGCCTTCGCGACGGTCAACCAGACCATGGGGCTGAACACCGGCATCATCCTGGAAGCCGATTCGCCCAATGAGCTGCTGGGCGTCATCGCCCACGAGGGCGGGCATATCCGCAATCGCCATGTGCTGAGAAACGGCGCGCGCGAGGCGGGCATGCAGCCGATGATCGTGTCGATGGCCCTGGGCGCGCTGGCCGTGGCGGCCGGAGCCCCCAGCGCGGGCGCGGCGCTGTTGGGGTCATCCGGGCATTTCGGCACCATCGGCGCGCTGCAATATCTTCAGAGCCAGGAGGGCGAGGCCGATCTGACCGGCGCGCGAGCCCTGGATTCGGCCGGCGTGTCGGCTCAGGGGCTGGTCGACTTCTTCGAGAAGTTCCGGGCCCAGGAAGTGTTCTCGGACGCGCGGCGCTACCCCTATTTCCGCAGCCACCCGCTGTCTTCGCAACGGATCGAGAACCTGAGGCGGCCAGTGGCGGCCCTGGCCAACCACGATGCGGCGATCCCCGAGGCGCGTGTGGAGCAGCTGGCGCTGATGCAGGCCAAGATCAGGGGCTTCATGAACGCCCCGACCCAGACCTACCGGACGTATACCGAGGCGGATCAGAGCCTGCCGGCACGGTATGCGCGGACCATCGCCTGGTACAAGGACGGGCAGATGGAGCGGGCTTTGGCGGGCGTCGACGTCCTGATCGCCGAGCAGCCGGAAAATCCGTACTTTCAGGAGCTGAAGGGGCAGATCCTGTTCGAGGGCGGACGGCCGGCCGATGCGGTTCCGTTTCATGCACGCTCGGTCGCGCTGGCCCCGGAGGCGCCGCTGCTGCGCATCAACTTGGCGCACGCGCTGATCGAAACCAACGACGAGGGCCGGCTGGACGAGGCGGTGACCGAGCTGAAGCGATCGCTGGCCTATGAGAACGACAATCCGCTGGCGTGGCGGCTTCTGGCCCAGGCCTATGGAACCCAGGGCCTGGAAGGCGAGGCGCGGCTGGCTTCGGCCGAGTTCTATTACGCCATGGGCCGACAGGAGCAGGCGACGCAGTTCGCCCTGAGGGCCCGCGACATGCTGCAGCCGGGGACCAACGAATGGCGTCGGGCGGTGGACATCGTGCTGGCGTCGGGCGCCACGCCGGAAGACTTGCAGGAACTGGATCAACGTCAGGGCGCGCGCCAGGGCGGGTGAGGCCGAGCGGGGCTTTCCCAAATGATCCGCCACGATGCTAAAAGGCGGAATGACCGAATCCCCCCCGCCCGCCGCTGCTGGAAAGCCGCGTTCCGATCGACTGCTCTCGATGGCCGCCCTCGGTGTCGCCGCGGTGGCACTGGGCGTCGCGGGCTGGAGCCAGATGGGCTTCGACAGCAGGGTCAGAGCCTATCTCATGGCCAATCCGACCGTGCTGGAAGAGGTCATGCAGGCGCGCCAGCAAGCCGAATATGCCAACCTGTTCCAGCGCATCACCGAGGGCGTGGCGGCGAACCCGCAGTTGCTGGCCGCCGATCCGCGCGACCCGGCGGTGGGGCCCGAGGGCGCCAGCGTGGTGGTGCATCAGTTCTTCGATTACCGCTGCCCCTACTGCAAGGTGCTGGCCGAGCCCTATCTGGCGCTGATCGAGCGGCACCCGAATGTGCGGTTCGTCTTCAAGGAGTGGCCCATCCTGGACGGCCCGCAGGACGGCATCTCGCACTACGCCGCGCGGGCGGCGTTGGCCGCTGACGCCCAGGGTCGCTATCTGCCGGTCCACCAGGCGCTGATGGCGGCCGACAGCCTGGATCAGGCGACGGTCGACCAGGCGCTGGCCCAGGCCGGTGTGGACATGGCCGCGGCGCGCGCCTTCATGGAGGCCGAGACGACCCGCCGGCACGTGCAGGAACTGCAGGCCGCGGCCGCCACGGTCGGCCTGCAGGGCACGCCGACCTTCTTCGTCGATGGACGGGTGTCGGAGACGAACGACCCGGCGGCGCTGGAACAGGCGATCGTGGCGGCGAAGGGCTAAGCTCGGCCCGAAGCATCGACCGCCTCCCCGGCGAAGGCCGGCGTCCAGATTTCAGAGCGCCAAACTCAGTGGTAGGCGCGCCTCTGAGCGTGGTCGGTCAGGGCTGCGTCATACAATTGGGGCCCCGGCCTTCGCCGGGGAGGCGGACATTGGGTCCGCTCACACCCGACCGGTGCGCAGGCCGCCGACGGCGGCGGTGCGGGTGGGCTCGGCGACCGTCTGCTGACGGGCAACCATGGCGTCGATCCGGGCCTTTTCCGCCTTGAAGGCGGTCAGGTCTGCGCCGGTCAGTTCCACGCCCGAGGTGATCTTGACGCCGGCCGGATTGATCCGTTGGCCGTTCTTCCAGATTTCGTAATGGAGGTGCGGGCCGGTCGAGGCGCCGGTCGAGCCGACATAGGCGATGACCTGGCCTTGCTCGACGCGCTGGCCGGCGCGCAGGCCCCGGGCGAAGCGCGAGAGGTGGGCGTAGCCGGTCTCGAGGCCATTGGAGTGACGCACGCGCACCCAGTTGCCGTAACCGCCCCAGCGACGCGCCTCGATCACCACGCCGTCGGACGCGGCATAGACCGGCGTGCCCGAGGAGGCGGCGAAGTCGATGCCCTGATGCATCTTGCGATAGCCGGAGATCGGGTGGCGGCGCATGCCGTAGTTCGAGGAGCGGCGGGCGCCGTCGACCGGCGAGCGCATCAGGCCCGAGCGGATATTCTTGCCCTCGGCGTCGAAATACTGGGCCTCGCGGGCGCCGGCGGGTTGGAAGCGATAGAAGACGTGGCCCTTGATCTCGGCATAGAGCAGGTCGCCGGTCTCGATGGTCCGGCCGCTCTCGGTCACGGCGCGATCGGCCACGAAGATCATGCGGTCGCCGGCCTTGAGGTCGCGGGTGAAGTCGATCTTGTGGGCGAACAGACGGGTGGCCTGGGACGTCAGGCGCGAGGTCGCGCCCAGACGCTGGGCCGAGGCGGCGAGCGAACCGTTGATCGGTCCGGCGAAGACGTGGGTCTCGCGCGTCACCTTCTCTTCCAGCGAGCGCAGGCGCAGGGCGCCGTCGAAGCTGCGCGACACGGTCAGCTGGGACACCGGGCTGGTGCGAACGGTCAGGCCGATCAGGCGAGCGTCGCCGCGACCGGTGCGCGGGCGGGCCACGGCGGTTTCGAACTTGAGCCCGGCGCGGACGCTGGAGACGTCGAAGGCGTTGGACAGGGTGCGGGCCACAGCGCGAGCCTCGGCCTCGCCGACCCCGGCGCGCTGAATGGCTTCCTCAAAGGTTTCGCCCGAGCGGACCTGGACAGGAATGGCTTCGGGTTGGGCGAGGCCGGCAGGCGCGCCGGCGGTGGCGAAGGCCTGGGCCTCGAGCGCCGCCGTCTCGGCGGCGGTCAGGGGCGGAACTTCCGTGGCGTGAACGGGTTCGTAGAAGCGACCGGCCACCAAGGCGACGCCGACCGCGGCGGTCAGGGTCAGAAGCTGCGGTGAAAAACGACGCGGCTGGCGGCGTGGATCGAACTGGGCCATCGGTCCCCGGCTATCGACGACGCCCTGCACGGCGCCAAGCTGAAACTGTTACTGTCCCCCGGCGCGCCATAACCCCGGGCGCCGAAGGTTCCGGCTATAGACGGACTAACCCAGTTTGGGAAGCACTCGGTTACAAAGGGTTAACGTAAGTTATAGAGAGCCTTGGAATCCGGGCTGTTTTCCGGGTGCGGCTTTTCGGTCTATGACCTCGTCTCAGCCTGGGCCGCGCGGAAATTTCGGTGACTGAAGACACGCCCGACAGCGCCAGCGAGTCGCGGCCCGCAGGGTCGGGCGCCCCGGCCTGGGATCGCCGACGGCGCAAGCCGAAGCCGCCGAGGCGGTGGATGCGGCGTGTGCTGCTCGGTCTGCTGGCGTTCCTGCTTCTCCTCATCCTGGCGACGACGGTGCTGTGGCTGGCCCGGCGCGAGGCGGCGCGGCAATTGCTGGTCGGCTGGCTGGAGGAACGTGGGGTCGCCGCGGACATCCAGGTCGAGACGGTGGAGTTCGACCGCTTCGTCGGCCGCATCGTCATCGGCGATCCCGCCAATCCCGATGTGCGCGTGGAGCGGGTCGAGGTCGACTATGTGGTCGGGGCGCCGTGGTCGTCGGTGGGCCTGGGGGTGACGCCCAGCCGTATCCGTCTGGTCCGCCCGATGGTGCGGGCCAGCTGGCGCGAGGGGCGGCTGAGTTTCGGCTCGCTGGACCCGATCGTCGAGGAGTTCACCCAGCGGCCGCCGGACCCGACACAGCGCGGTCCGATCGTGCTGATCGAACAGGGCGAGGCGAGGCTGGAAACCGAATACGGCCCGGTGCGCGCCCTGGCCGAGGCGCGGCTGGATGACGGAAGACTGATGCGGCTGGACGCGCGCGTGCCGGCGGCGGCGCTGAAGAGCGGGGATATCGAAGGCCGGCTGACCGACAGCCGCCTGACGGTGCGGACCTCGGAAGGCCCACGCGCGCGACAGGTGGTGGCGCTGACGCTGACGACCGGGCTGGAGCAGTTCAGCACCGCGAACAGCGTGGGCGAGGATCTGGCGCTGAGCCTGACCGCCGCCCTTCCCTATCCGGATCGCGGCATCCTGGAGGCGGCCCAGCCGGTCAGCGCCGAGATCGATCTGACCGCCGGCGGATTGCGCACGCCGGCCGGAACGTTCGCCGGGATCGAGGCCGATCTGGAGCTTTCGGGACGGTTGCGAGGCTGGATCGAGACCTTCCGCCTGGACGCCGAGACCAACGGAACGGTGGAGGCGGAGGCGCTGGAGGCCGGGTTCGCCGAGGGCCGCGACACCCGGGCGGCGCTGAACGGCCTGACCCTGACCGTATCGCGCGGCGAGGACGGGGTGACCTGGCGCGGACAGGGACCGGCGCGGGTGACGGCCGGGCGGATGGCGTTGAACGACGCGGTGTTCTTTGACCTGACGGCGGCTAGTGATGCCGTCCTGATCGGCGGACGCGGCGCGGCGTGGGAGGCGACGGCGCCGCTGTCGCTGGCGGCGGACCGGTTCACGTTCGGCGATCTGAACCTGAGGACCGTGCGGGGTCAGGTCGGGTTCGATCTGGTCAATGAAGGCGCGGCGATCCTGTCGGCCAGCGGGTCGATGACGGCGGCGGGCGGGGGCTGGCCGCTGTTCGGCCCGGTCGGTCCGGAGGATGTGCCCGAGCTGGCGGCGATGAAGCGGGCGCTGGGCGATTTCCGGCTGAGCGCGCCGGGCTTTCGCCTGACCGCCGACGCCGAAGGCGCGCGGGTGCGGCTGACCCGGCCGGTCGAGGTCAGGCCGACCAATGGCGGGGTGCTGAGCGTGCTCACCGCCCCAGGGCCGATCTACGCCCAGGCGGGCACGGCGCCAGGCGGCGGGGCGATGCGGCTGGTCGCCACGCGCGGCGCGGGCCTGCCTCAGGCGCGGTTCGACATCCCTCGCTGGTCGCTGACCGCCAACGGCTTCACGGCCGATCTGGCCGGAACGGCGGCGCTGGACTTCGGCCTGGCGCGGGGGCTGACAGTCGATACGGCGGGGACGCTGACCCAGGCCGGCGGGGTGCTGACCTATCGGCCTTCGCGGTGCCTGGACGTGACGGCGGCGATGCTGGAACTGGGCGAGAACGACGCGGTGGATGTCTCGGGCGACTTCTGCCCCGGGACCGCGCCGCTCGTCACCGTGCGCGACGGCGCCTGGCGGGCCCAGGGCCGGATGGCCGAAGTCAGCGCCGACATCCCGAGCTTCGAGGTCGGGGTGCGCGAGGCGGAAGGCGCCGTGACCGTCGATGGCGGACCGGGCACGCTGGATTTGGTCGCCGACGTGGCGCGGGCCGGTCTGCTGGACCTGGCGGAGCCGGTGCGGTTTCGACCGCTGGCGGCGAGCGGACAGGCGCGGCTGTCGGACGAGCGCTGGACCGGCGGCTTCGACCTGGCGCGGCTGGGCACGGCGCTGGGCCGGGCGGAGTTCCAGCATGACGGACGGCTTGAGGCCGGGGGCGTGACCATCGCCCTGCCCCAGCTGACCTTCGCCGAGGGCGGACTGCAGCCCGACGACCTGACGCCGCTGGTCGCCGGTTTCGTCGACGAGCCGGTCAATGGCCAGGCCGCCTTCTCCGGCCGCTTCGACTGGACCCCGGCGGGAGTGACCAGTTCGGGCGTGGTCTCGACGGACGGCCTGGATTTCGTCAGCCCGGCCGGGCCGGTCGAGGGTCTGGCGGGGCGTGTCGAGCTGATCAGCCTGACGCCGCCGATCACCGCGCCGGGCCAGCGGCTGACGGTGCGCAGCATCGGGGCGTTCACGCCGCTGACCGAGGTGGAGCTGGATTTCGAACTGGATGCCGACAGCCTGAATGTCGGGGCCTTCGAACTGGCGGTGGCCGGGGGTGTGGTCCGGGTCGAACCCATCGAGTACCCGCTGAATGGCCAGGGCGACTGGTCCGGCGTTCTGGTGCTGGACCGGGTGCAACTGGGCGAGGTGGTGGCGGCGTCCGACTTCGCCGAAAAGGTGGCGATGGATGCGGTGGTGTCCGGGCGGCTGCCCTTCACCTACAGCCGCGAGGGCGGCGTGCGCATCCGGGGCGGCGCGATCGCGGCGGTCCAGCCGGGCCGGCTGTCGATCAATCGCGAAGCGCTGAGCGAGGTCGCGGCCGGCGGCGGCGGCGAGGTGTCGGAGAACACCGTGCAGGACCTGGCCTATCAGGCGATGGAGAATCTGGCGTTCGACACGATGTCGGCGGATGTGAACAGCCTGCCGGAGGGACGGTTGGGCGTGCTGTTCTCCATCAAGGGGCGGCACGATCCGCCCCAGAGGCAGGATTTGCGTCTGTCGGTGTTCGAACTGATCTCGCGCGAATTCCTCAATCGCGAGCTGCCCCTGCCCAGCGGCACCGAGATCGACCTGACGCTGGACACCACGATCAACGCCAATCAGCTGGCGAGTGACTTTCTGGCGCTGCAGCGGGCGCGTCGCGGTGAGAATGAACCGACAGCTGAACCGGTGGAGCCTTGACCGTTCAGAACCGGTTCAGCACCGTGGGCGTTGTATGGTCGGCGTTGGATATGAAACGCCACAGGAGAGCGCCATGAGCCAGCCGCCCCAATCGATCGCCCGCCGGCTCGCGGCGCCGCTGGCCATGTCGGCCGCGCTGATGGCCGTGGGGGCCGCGGCCTGCACCCCGACGGTGCGGCTGCAGGTTGATCCGATCCAGATCTACGCCAAATTGGACGCTGACGTCCGGGTGCGGCTGGACGAGGAGCTCCGAGCCCTGCTGCAAGAAAACCCGAACCTGTTCTGACCCTCAAGGAGGGGCTGAAATCATGACTGACACCATCAAGAACCTGAGCCGACGCGGCGGCCTGAAGGCCGTCTTCGCCGCCGGCGCCGTGGCCCTGGCCATGGGCGTCGCCCTGGCCGGAACCGCCTTGGCCCAGACCGGCGCCCAGAAGGCCCTGATCGACTCCGCCAAGTCGCGCGGGGAAGTCGGAGAACAGGCCGACGGCTTCGTGGGCGTGCGAACCTCGACCGACGCCGACACGCGCGAGGCCATCACTGTGACCAACAGTGCGCGCCGCCAGGCCTATGCCAACCGCGGCGCCGAGGCGGGGGTGTCGGCCGCCGTGGCCGGAGCGCGGATGTTCGAGAGCCAGCTGTTGCCCCGCATCAGCTCGGGCGAATGGTACAGGAACGCCCAGGGCCAGTGGGTCCAGCGCTAATCCCGATCTGAGCGGAGATCACCCATGACCCAGCGTCTGGTCCGGTTCGGCCTCGCGCTGGGTTTCGCCGTTCTGGTGGCCGCCGTGGCGGTGGGCTTGATGAATTGGCTGTGGGCCGCGATGGGCGGCGGCGAGATGTCCGTGCACGGCTGGATCGCGCTCGGCATCGGCATGATCGGCACGGCGGGCCTGGCCTGGGGGCTGATGGCCCTGGCTTTCCATTCCAACCGGTCGGGGATCGACGCCGAGGTCGACAACAGCCTGGATCCGGGAAGGGACGATCGTGATTCGTGAATCGTGAATGGTGATGGGGCTGCCCCCTACTCACCCATCACGAGTCACCAATCACGAATCACGCGGCCTCGCCTTTGCGTACTCCAGCCGAGCGATCGTCCGGTTGTGAACCTCGTCCGGCCCGTCGGCGATCCTGAGGGTGCGGATGCCGGCGTAGAGTTCGGCCAGCGGCGTGTCGGCCGAAACGCCGGCGCCGCCGAAGGCCTGGATGGCGTCGTCGATGACCTTCAGCGCCATTTTCGGGGCCGCGACCTTGATCTGGGCGATCTCGGACTTGGCGCCCTTGGCCCCGACCTCGTCCATCATCCAGGCGGCCTTGAGGGTCAGCAGGCGGCACATCTCGATGTTGGTGCGGGCCTCGGCGACCCGCTGCTCCCACACCGAATGCTCGGCGATGGTCTTCCTAAAGGCCGTGCGCGACAGCAACCGGTCGACCATCAGCTCCAGCGCCCGCTCCGCCGCGCCGATGGTGCGCATGCAGTGGTGGATTCGACCCGGGCCCAACCTGCCTTGCGCAATCTCGAAGCCCCTGCCCTCGCCCGCGATCAGATTGGCGGCGGGGACGCGGACATTGTCCAGCACAACCTCAGCGTGGCCGATCGGCGCCTCGTCGTAGCCGAAGACGGACAGCATCCGCTCGATCCGGAAGCCGGGCGCGTCGACCGGGACGATGATCTGGCTCTGCTGCTGGTGGGTCGCGGCGTCCGGGTCGGTCTTGCCCATGACGATGGTCATGGCGACGTTCGGATGCGCCATGTTGGTCGACCACCACTTGCGGCCGTTGATGACGTAGTGGTCGCCGTCGCGTTCGATCCGGGTCTGGATGTTGGTGGCGTCGGAGGAGGCGACCTCAGGCTCGGTCATCAGGAAGGCCGAACGGATCTCGCCGGCCATCAGCGGCTTCAGCCAGCGGTCCTGCTGGGCCGCGTCGCCATACATATGGAGGACCTCCATATTGCCGGTGTCGGGCGCGGCGCAGTTGAACACCTCGGCCGACCACAGATGGCGGCCCATCAGCTCGGCCAGGGGGGCGTATTCGAGGTTGGTCAGGCCAGCGCCGTGATCGCCGGGCAGGAACATGTTCCAGAGACCAGCCTCGCGCGCCTCCGCCTTGAGCCGCTCCATGGTCGGCGGCTGCCGCCTGGGGTCGGCATGGACCTCGGCGCGGTAGTCGGCCTCGGCCGGCCAGACGCGGGTCTGGAGAAAGTCGAGCAGGCGGGACCGCCACTGTTCGGCGCGGTCGCTGGGCTGAAAGTTCATGGTCACACCCCTCTCCCTCCCCCTCCGGGGAGGGTGGTCGCGCAGCGACCGGGGGGGGGGCGCGCCCAGCAGATTGAGCCGGCGCCTGGCGTCCAGGGAGCGCCCCCACCCCGTCGCCGCTTCGCGACGACGGCCCTCCCCCACGAGGGGGAGGGAGATTTACGGTCAGCGCTTCAGCAGCGGGGCGAGCTTCTGGGCCAGCATCATGTCGTCGACCTTCAGCTTGCCCTGCATGAAGGCCATGACCGGGTCGAGCTGGCCGTTCCCGATGGCTTCCAGATCGGCAAGGCTGACCTTGATGTTGCCGTCGGCGGGCTTGTCCTCGTTGGTCACGGTGTTCGGGACCGAGGCGCCGTCGATATAGATGACGCCGTCCGCGCCCATGTCGATCTTGACCGTCTTGCCGAGGCCGGAGTTGTCACCGATCGAGGTGCGGATGTGGTCGGTGATCTGCGCGAGGTCGGCCATGGTCGTCTCCTGATCCCTGGGCGTCCAGAGGGACGCATGATGGTGTCAGGGTGGTAGCCCGGCCCCCGCACGGCGCCAAGATCACGCCGGGGAAGGAAAGGTGGTCAGGCCAGCTGGGTCAGGCGGCCTGGGGCTGAGGCTGGGGCGCGCCGGCGAGGCCCTGCATCACCATACGATTGATCTCGACCAGCGGCCCGATGTCCTCCTCGCGCTGCATGACGAGGGAGGTGTGTCGGCTGACCCAAAGGCTGATCGAGATGATCTGGGCCCGCAGCGGTTGCGGCAGGGCATTGCCCGGATCAGCGCAGTCCGTCGCCAGCGTCGACCATAGACGTCGGTTCCAGTCGAGGGCCTGCATGCGGCCGCCGATGTCGGTCGTGTCCAGGCCCTCCGCCTCGATCAGGGCGTGGGTGACCTGGCTGAACAGGCGATACTCCGACTGACGCGGATTCTCAGCCCGCGCGGTCGCCTGGGTGTACGCCTTGAGCGACATTCCCCATCCTTTGTTCTTCGTAATCAACCAACTTACGGGCCGCCATCAGGGCCTTGTAGTATTCGCGCGCCATGACGTGGCGCGACGCCGCGACGCATTCGGCCAGGATGTCCGGATTGCGGGTCGCGCTCATGAACTCGCCCAGGCGGGTGGCGAACTCGTCATAGACCTTGGTGGCGTTGGCCTCGTCCAGGTACATCATCATGACCGGGAAATAGATGCGGCGCGCGGGCGTGGTGACCTCATCGGCCTGCATGATGTCCTTTTCGCGCAGGACCGAGGCCTTGTTCTGAAGCACCAGAACGCCGCGACGGTCGCCGTTCTGCACCACCGCGCCGTTCAGCACGAAGCGCTCGCCCGGCTTGAGGGACAGTTTCAGCGGCATGGATCTCGAGCCTCCCCGGCCGACGCTTCCGAATCCGGATATGGCGGATGGACGGCTTCCGAAACGGTAAACAGACGGGGTTAACCATGTCTTGTCGAAAGCGGGCGAGGGTCGGCCCATGACCGCCGCGACCGACGCCGCCCCCCTGCCCTCGCCCGTCCCGAAGGCCCGCCTGGCTTCGGCGGGAGACGCGGCCTCACCCCAGGCGCTGAATCTGTTGTCGCAGGCCTTGGCCAAGCCCGCCCGGGCCGCCGTCACGCCGCCGAAGCCGGCGGTGACGGCGTTGAAATCGGCGGTGGCGGCGATTCGCACCCAGGACTATGCGCTCGGCACCCGCCAGGCGCTCAAGGCGCTAGAGCTGTGCGAACGGTGGCATCTGGCCTGGCATGTGCTGGCCATCGCGCGCGAGAAGGCGGGCGACCTGGCCCCCGCCCTGACCGCCTATGAGACGGCGTTGAAGCTGGCCGTGGACGAGGGGCCGATCGCGCGGGACCTTGGCCGGCTGGCGCAACGGCTCGGCTATCTGGAGATCGCCGAGAAGCTTTTGCTCAAGGCGCTGGAGCTCAGCCCTGACAATTCCGAGGCGTCCAACAACCTGGCCTGTGTGCTGCGCGACCAGCAGCGCTATCCGGAGGCCGTCGCCCTGCTGACCGCCTGTATCGAGCGGTCGCCGGAGATCGCGCTGTACTGGAACACCCTGGGCACGGTGCTGACCGACCAGGGGGAGATGGCCCAGTCCCTGACCTTCTTCGACGAGGCGCTGAGGCTGCAGCCCGGCGATCACAAGGCGCTCTACAACCGGGCCAACGCCCGCATGGCGCTGGGCGAGCCGCGCGAGGCCCTGGCCGACATCGACCAGGCCATTCCGCTGTGCGCCGACGCTCACGAGACCGCGACCATGCGGATGGCGCGGGCGCTGGTCCTGTTGCTGCTGGGCGAACTGGAGGACGGGTTCGACACCTATGAGGTCCGGTTCGATCCTCGGATGAAGGACGCCCTGGCCTTCGCCACCGACAGTGCGCGGTGGACGCCGGAGACGGACATTGAAGGTCGGCGTCTGCTGGTGTTCGGCGAGCAGGGGCTGGGCGACGAGGTGCTGTTCGCCAATGTGCTACCGGACGCGATCCGGGCGGTGGGGCCGGGCGGTCAGCTCACGGTGGCCGTCGAACACCGGCTGGTTCCCCTGTTCCAGCGCAGCTTTCCGGAGGCGACGGTGGTGCGGCACCGGACGGTTCGGCATGCGGGGCGCCTGGCGCGGGTGGCGGCGCTGCCGGCCGAGGCGGAGCGGCCCGAGTTGCACGCGCCGATCGGCAGCCTTTTCCGGCGCTTCCGGCGCTCGCTGGAGGACTTTCCGAGGACGCCGTTCCTGGCGCCGGACGGCGAGCAGGTTGCACACTGGCGGCGGACGCTCGACGCGCTCGGCCCCGAGCCCAAGGTCGGCGTGCTGTGGAAGAGCCTGAAACTGGACGGGCACCGGGCGCGCTATTTTTCGCCGTTCGAGCTGTGGCGGCCGGTGCTGTCGACGCCTGGCGTTCGGTTCGTGAACCTCCAGTACGGCGACTGCGCGCCGGAGCTCGCAGAGGCGGCCGAGCAGGGGTTCGACCTTTGGACGCCGGAGCTGGACCTCAAGGACGACCTCGATGGGGTCGCCGCCCTGACCAAGGCGCTGGACCTCGTCATCGGCCCAGCCAACGCCACCCTGAACCTGGCCGGCGCGGTCGGGGCGCCGGTGTGGCTGATCGCCACCCCCGATCACTGGCCAGGCTTCGGCTCTGACGGCTGGCCCTGCTATCCCTCGGCCACCGCCTTCCCCACCGACGGCTTCGCCGACTGGGACGGGGTAATGGGCCGCGTAGCCCAGGCTCTAGCGACGCGGGCCGGAGCCGCCCGGGCCGCCTGAAGATCGGCGTTAAGCGGAGGAACAGGCGAGACGCGGGCGGCGTTGTCTGAGGGCAACGACAGGAGAGCCCCGGTGCCCGAGATCGAATTCAACGACGATCAGGAACAGTCGGAAACCTTCGACGAGACCCATCTGGACGACGACGGCGACGGCGACGTCACGCTGGAGGAGGTGGACGTCATGGACGTCACCCAGGCCCAGGGCGACGCCGACGACGAAGACCAGGAGGAGATGGACCTGGACGATGTTCTGGGGGCCGACGGGGTAGATCCCGCAGCCGACGACCTGAACGGCCTGGACTCGCCTCGCCTGGCAAAGATCGACGGCGAGAGCGATGACGCGCGGGGATCCGATGAGGTTGAGTTGGTCTACACCGGCCTGATGCGCAACGTGAAAGGGGCCCAGGCCTCCGCCGCGCACTGGGAGGCCAAGCGCCTGTCGGACGACGATATCGAGGGCCTGGGATATGGTCCGGACGAGGAGACTGAAAAATGAGCGCACAACGCGAAGACGACGACATCGACGCCCCCTACGCCCGCAAGATCCAGCCCGAGGGCGGCAAGCCCGACCAGCTCAAGGGCAAGACCCATGGCGCCGACGACGACCATCAGGAAGATCTGATCGACGAGTCGGTCGACGAGACCTTCCCGGCCAGCGATCCGCCGGCGGCCAAGAAGATCACCTGAGCGCGGTTCACGCCGCGGGAGGGTTGCGATAGGGCTTCGTTTCGATCCGAAACGGAGCCCTTTTTCATGGCTGATGACCGCGCCCGCTTTTCCGGCACAGAGGCCTATATCGTCGACGATGATTTGAGGATCGCGGTCGAGGCCGCAGTGGCGCTGGAGCGGCCGCTGCTGATTAAGGGTGAGCCGGGCACGGGCAAGACGGTACTGGCCTACGAGCTGGCCAAGGCGCTGGGCGCGCCCCTGATCACGTGGCACATCAAGTCGACCACCAAGGCGGTGCATGGCCTGTACGAATACGACGCCGTCTCGCGGTTGCGTGACAGCCAACTGGGCGAGGCGCGGGTCCACGACGTCCGCAATTACCTCAAGCCCGGCAAGCTGTGGGAAGCGTTTACGGCGGCCGAGCGGCCCGTGCTGCTGATCGACGAGATCGACAAGGCCGACATCGAGTTCCCCAACGACCTGCTGCAGGAACTCGACCGGATGGAGTTCTTCGTCCACGAAACCGGCGAGACCATCGCCGCCGAGCGCCGCCCGGTCGTCGTCATCACCTCGAACAATGAGAAGGAACTGCCGGACGCCTTCCTGCGTCGGTGCTTCTTCCACTACATCCGGTTTCCCGAACCCGAGACGATGAAGGCCATCGTCGAGGCGCACTTCCCGGGCATCCAGGGTCGGCTGGTCTCCACCGCGCTCAAGCGTTTCTACGAGGTGCGCGAGACACCGGGCCTGAAGAAGAAGCCCTCAACCTCCGAGCTACTCGACTGGCTGAAGCTGCTGCTGATCGAGGACATTGATCCATCGGTTCTGGCCGAGGCCCAACCCGGAAAGCTGATTCCCCCCCTGCACGGCGCCCTGCTGAAGAACGAGCAGGATGTGATGCTGTTCGAACGGCTGGCCCTTCTGGCGAGGCGAGAGGGGGGCAGGTGATCGTGAGCCGTGATTGGTGAGTCGTGAGTGGTGCGGCGTGCTGCGGCGGGGGCGTCGCCACTCACGAATCACGACTCACCACTCACAGGTCCCGCGTCCTCAATCCGACACAGCAACCCAAGGCGTCCCAGACCGTTGAGGTCGCCATGCGCATGACCCTTCTGCAAGTCATCGGCCTGCTGGCCATCGCCCTGGTGGCCTGCTTCGTCTTCCTCGCCGCGGGCGCAGCGGTGGCGGGCGTGGTGGGCGTGGGGTTGATCGTGGCGGCTGTGGCGTGGCTGGGTCTGACCTGGATCAAGCGACGCACAGGCCGGTCCACGCCAACGCCGCCACGTGACCGCATGGCTTGAGTTTTCGGCTGACATGGCCTAGTCTCTCTGCCCCGGTCGAAACCGCCCTCGACCGGTTTTTGTTTGCGTGAGTTCCCCCTCTCTCTCAGTCTGCGGGCGAAAAGAAACCAATCCCACATGGATAAAGTGCCGATGACGGCCGAGGGCTATCGCGCCCTCGACGACCAGTTGAAGCAGTTGAAGTCGGTGGAGCGTCCCGCCGTGATCACCGCCATTTCCGAGGCGCGTGAGCACGGAGACCTGTCCGAAAACGCCGAGTATCACGCCGCCAAGGAGCGTCAGGGCTGGATCGAGGGCCAGATCGCCGAGATCGAGGACAAGATCAGCCGCGCCCAGGTCATCGACGTGTCCAAGTTGAACGGCGACCAGGTGAAATTCGGCGCCACGGTCACCGTGGTCGACGAGGACACCGAGGAAGAGAGCCGCTATCAGATCGTCGGCGAGCACGAGGCCGACGTGAAGGCCGGCCGAATCTCCATCGCCTCTCCGATCGCGCGGTCGCTGATCTCCAAGGAGGTCGGCGACGTGGTCGAGGTCAACACGCCCGGCGGCGTGAAGGCCTATGAGATCATGAAGGTCGAGTGGATCTGATCCGATGACTCAGCCCCCGGACACACGCCAGGCCTTGGTCTCGCATGTGTCCGTGGGCGTCGCGGACCTGACCCGCGCCGGTGTCTTCTACGACGCGGTGATGACTGCGCTCGGCGCGCGCCGGGTGATGGAGCATCGCGCCGGCATTGCCTGGGGCCGCGACTTTCCCGAATTCTGGGCCACCCTGCCTCACGACATGCGCGACCCGCGGCCCGGCAATGGCGCCCATGTCTGTTTTCGCGCCACCTCGCCCGAGCGGGTCGCCGCCTTTCACGCGGCGGGCCTGGCCGGCGGAGGCATGGACGACGGCGCGCCGGGACGACGACCGCAGTATGCGCCCGGCTATTACGCCGCCTTTCTGAGGGACCCTGACGGCAACAAGATCGAGGCGATGTGCTGGATCGAGGCGGACAGCGCGGTGACAAGCGCGCCGACAGGCCCGCGCACCGGCTCGTGAGCGAGCGTTCGGGCAATCAACCGCTGACCATCTGGGCCGTGTCCGATGGCCGCGCCGGCATCGAGAACCAGGCTCTGGGGCTCGCCGAGGCGGTGGCGCGGCTGACGCCGGCGGAAATTACCGTGAAGCGGCTCAAGTATCGGTCGGCGTTCGCGCGCCTGCCCAACGGTCTCAGGATCGCGCCGCGCGCGCTGTTGGCCGCGAAGTCCGACCAGATCGCGCCACCGTGGCCCGACCTGTGGATCGCCACGGGCCGAGCCAGCCTGCCGTTCTCTCGCCGGGTAAGGCGCTGGAGCGGCGGCCAGACATTCGTGGTGCAGACTCAGGATCCTCGTGGGGGGCTGGACGACTTCGACCTGATGGTGGCGCCGGAGCATGACGGGGTTGCCGGGCCTAATGTGCTGTCCATCGTCGGATCGCCGCACCGAATCACGCCGGAGCGGCTGGCCCACGCCTGGCCAGCCTTCGCGGAGCGGATCGATCCCCTTCCCCGGCCGCGCGTCGCCGTGCTGATCGGCGGAAAGTCCAAGGCCTTCGACCTGCCGGAAGCCCATGCAGCGACGCTGGCCGACCGGATCGTCCAGGCGGTGACGGCGGCGGGCGGCTCGGCGCTGGTCACCTTCTCGCGACGAACGCCCGAGGCGGCGCGAAGGGTAATGACCGCGCGTCTGTCGGCCCTGCCCGGTTGGGTGTGGGACGGCGAGGGGCCGAACCCGCTGTTCGCCTTCCTGCATGCCGCCGACCACATTCTGGTCACCGAGGACAGCGCCAACATGGCCACAGAGGCGGCTTCGACCGGCAAGCCGGTACAGGTCCTCGATCTGCCGGGCGGCGGTCGAAAGTTCGATCGCCTGCATGCAAGGCTAAGGGAGTTGGGCGTCGCGCGACGTTTTGATGGCGATCTCGAGAGCTGGCGCTATAGGCCCCTGGCAGAGACGGATCGCGCGGCGCGCGAGGTTCTGCGCCGAATGGTGGGAGGCTCCGAGGGCTGAGGGCTCAGTCCCCGCCGCCGCCGCCGTCGCCGCCGCCGTCGCCCCCGCCGTCTGAGCCCGCGTCGTCGGGATCGCGATGTGTCGTTGTCGCGGCTCCGGCGTCGCCGCCGCGCGAGCGACGCTTGGCGCGTTGGGCCGCCGCGGTTCCGGCGGCGATGCCGAGCACCAGTCCCAGGGCGACGCCGATGGCGAGACTGTCCATGGCCACGCCGAACGCCGCGCCGAGCGCCAAGCCCAAGGCGATGCACACGCCCATGGCCGACTGGCCGGTGTCCCCGCCGTTTTTATCCTCAGCCACGCCGGCCTCCTGTCTCGCAACAGCCCGGAATCGAGCCTAGATAACGGCCCATGTCCACCGCCCAATCCCCCCGATCAGTTCGCGTCGCCATCATCGGTTCCGGCCCGGCCGGCTGGACCGCCGCCATCTATGCCGCCCGCGCCCTGTTAAACCCCGTCGTGATCGCCGGCATCCAGCCCGGCGGCCAGCTGACCATCACCACCGACGTGGAGAATTACCCGGGCTTTGCCGAGGTCATCCAGGGCCCCTGGCTGATGGATCAGATGCGGTCCCAGGCCGAGCATGTCGGGACCGAGGTGATCGAGGACATTGTGGTCAAGGCCGATCTGTCGGCCCGGCCGTTCCGCCTGACCCTCGATTCGGGCGCGGAGATCGTGGCCGAGACGGTGATCATCTCGACCGGCGCCCAGGCCAAGTGGCTGGGCCTGGAGTCGGAGCAGAAGTACCGGGGCTTCGGCGTCTCGGCCTGCGCCACCTGCGACGGCTTCTTCTATCGCGGCAAGGAAGTCATCGTCGTGGGCGGCGGCAACACCGCCGTCGAAGAGGCGCTGTTCCTGACCAATTTCGCCTCGAAGGTCACGGTGGTGCACCGGCGCGACGAGTTCCGGGCCGAGAAGATCCTGTCCGAGCGGCTGATGGCCAATCCCAAGGTCGAGGTGATCTGGAATTCGGCGATCGAGGAGGTGCTGGGTCAGGTCGACGGGGTATCGTCCAACGTCACCGGCGTGCGCCTGCTGAACGTCAAGACGGGCGAGACGCGCGAACTGGCCGCCGACGGCGTGTTCATCGCCATCGGCCACGCCCCGTCGTCGGAGCTGTTCGCCGGCCAGCTGGAGACCAAGACGGGCGGCTATCTGGTGGTCAAGCCGGGCACGACGGCGACCGCGATCGAGGGCGTCTATGCCGCCGGCGACGTGACCGACGACGTCTATCGCCAGGCCGTCACCGCCGCGGGCATGGGCTGCATGGCCGCGCTGGAAGCCGCCCGTTTCCTGGCGGAGGTCGATCATGCCAGGGCCGGCGATCCGATCACCCACAAGGAAGCCGAGAAGATCGGCACGTGGTGACCGCCGGCTAGCGGACGCTGTCCACCGCCTCGGCGCCGGACAGAGTGGTTCGAAACACGGTTTCATCCCCTTCCGCCTCGAGCGCGACCTTGAGACGCGCGAGGTAGTCGGCCTGGCTGATCTCCACCGCGCCCAGGCTGGCCAGGTGATCCGTCTGGAACTGGGCGTCGAGCAGGCGCCAGCCGCCACGTCTCAGGCGGGCCACGAGGTGCACCAGGGTGATCTTGGAGGCGTCTCGGGCGCGGCTGAACATGCTCTCGCCGAAGAAGGCCCCGCCCAGGCTCACGCCGTAGAGGCCGCCAACGAGGCGCTCGTGGTCCCAGCACTCGACCGAATGGGCGTGGCCCAGCCGGAACAGGTCACCGTACAGCCGGCGGATCGGGGTGTTGATCCAGGTGTCGGCGCGGTCGCCCGCCCCCGCTTCGGCGCAGGCCGCGACCACGGCGTCAAAGGCGGTGTCGCAGCGGATATCCAGCCGGTCCTGCCGGATGGTGCGGACCAATCGTGACGAGACCCTCAGCCCGTCCAGCGGAATGATCCCCCGCATTTCCGGCTCGACCAGATAGACGCGGGGATCGTCCCTGCCCTCTCCCATCGGAAAGACGCCCGAGGCGTAGCAGGCCAGGAGATCGTCTGGGCCAAACGCCATCAGCCGCCGCGGACCAAATCGACGCCCCTGTTGGCCAGGGCGTCGGCGCGCTCATTCAGCTCATGGCCCGCGTGGCCCTTGACCCATCGCCAGCGCACGTCGTGGCGGGCCCGGGCCTCATCCAGCCGTTTCCACAGGTCGGCGTTCTTGACCGGCTTCTTGTCGGCGGTCAGCCAGCCGCGCGACTTCCAGCCGCGCATCCATTCGGTGATGCCCTGCATGACGTATTTGCTATCGGTGTGGAGCTCGACCTTGCAGGGGCGGTTCAGCGCCTCCAGCGCCATGATGGCGGCCATCAACTCCATGCGGTTGTTGGTGGTCAAAGGCTCGCCGCCGAACAGCTCCTTCTCATGGCCCTGGCCGGTCTGGAGGATCGCGCCCCAGCCCCCGGGGCCTGGGTTGCCCTTGCAGGCGCCGTCGCTGTGGATGATTACGTGGGACACGGGCAGGCGTTCTCATCCGGGCGGAGGCGGGCGATGTCCGGTCCTAAACGAGCAACCGCCGCCGATCCATGACCAGCGGCGGCGTTTCGTGACCTCTCAAGGCGGGCGCGCCGCCGAGGGGCGGTTCGCAGCTTAGAAGCGGCGCACGTAGTTCAGGCTGTAGACGTCGATTTCACCGCCGTCGTCGCGGAAGTCGCGACGGGTCCAGTCACCGCGCACGCCGTTCTGGCCGTCGAAGAAATAGTTGGCGCCGGCGCCGTAGTTCACGCTTTCGCCATCGGTCGACGCCTCGAAGCCGGCCAGTTCGGCCTTCACTTCGGTGGTGCCGTAACCCAGACGGGCGAAGACGTCGAAGTTCGGGTTGATCGGCAGGGTGCCGACCACGTAGCCGGCGAGGTCGTATTCGTGCTCGATCGAGCCGGTCTCGGTCCCAAAGGTGAAGTCGTCGTCCTTGACGCCGAACGAGGCCTCGCCCTCGACGCCGACGTAGGGATTGAACTTGGCGCCCAGGCGGCCGGTCACGGCGCCGAGGTCACCGTCCGACCCGTCCAGCTGCGAATAGCCGAGCGTGCCATAGTATTCCGGCGTCGAAACGGTCTGGGCGACGGCGGGGGCGGCCAGCATAGCGGCGGCGGCGGCGGTCGAGATCAAGAGAGCTTTCATAATTCGTAATACTCCGTGAGAGACGTAGACTTGTGTCTTCCGGCTTACCGCCGGTCGGAGTGCAAATGGGAGGCGCCGCAACCCGTTCCAGAGGCGGACGGAAGCTTCAAGATCTGTGTGGGCGGCGAGACACAGACGTCGTTACGCTAATAACGGCTTGATTGTGTCGGAACGATTACTTGCCGGTCAGCTTGCCGGGCGCGCCGCTGCGCCGTCAGGAGCAGGTGCGCGTCGAGGTCGAGCCTTGATCGGTCTGGACGGTCACGGTCACGCAGTCGTCGGCGCTCAAACGATGGACGGCGTAAAGGGCTCCCGCGCCCACCAGAGCGGCGCTGAACAGGGCGGCGGCGCCCAGGGTCAGGACGCGACGGGGATGGCGTGGCGGCGGCTCCGCGGGATTGGTCACCGGCGTCAGGCCCTGACGCGCGAGACACCGGCCTCGACGCCCAGGGCGGCCATGGCGCGCGCCGCGATATGCTCGGCGTTCAGCCCGGCGGTGTCGTACATGGCGACGGGGCTGTCCTGGTCCTGGAAGACGTCGGGCAGGTGCATGGTCCGGACCTTCAGGCCCGCGTCGAGCGCGCCCTTCTCGGCCAGCAGCTGAAGCACGAAGGCGCCGAAGCCGCCCATGGCCCCCTCCTCAACGGTCACCAGCGCCTCGTGCTCGCGCGCCAGGCGCAGAATCATGTCGGCGTCCAGCGGCTTGGCGAAGCGGGCGTCGGCCACCGTCGCCGAAATGCCGCGCGCGGCCAGCAGGTCGGCGGCCTTGAGGCTCTCCTCCAGCCGGGTGCCGAGGCTGAGCAAAGCCACCGCCGTGCCTTCGCGCACGATGCGGCCTCGGCCGATCTCCAGCGGCCGGGCCAGTTCCGGGATTTCCACGCCGACGCCGTCGCCGCGCGGATACCTGAACGCGGAAGGTCGGTCGTCGATCTCGCAGGCGGTGGCGACCATGGCGGCCAGCTCGGCCTCGTCGGCCGCGGCCATCAGGATCATGCCCGGCAGCGCGCCCATGTAGCCGATGTCGAACGACCCGGCATGGGTGGCCCCGTCCGAACCCACCAGCCCGGCCCGGTCCATGGCGAAGCGCACCGGCAGCTTCTGGATGGCCACGTCGTGGACCACCTGGTCGTAGCCGCGCTGCAGGAAGGTCGAATAGATCGCCGCGAACGGCTTCATGCCGTCGGCGGCCAGGCCGGCGGCGAAGGTCACGGCGTGCTGCTCGGCGATGCCGACGTCATAGGTGCGCTCTGGGAAGGCCTGGCCGAACAGGTCGATGCCGGTGCCGGACGGCATGGCGGCGGTGATGGCGACGATCGAAGGATCGCGCTCGGCCCGCTTGATCAACTCGGTGCCGAACACCTTGGTGTAGCTGGGAGCATTGGACTTGGCCTTGGACTGCTTGCCCGAGACCACGTCGAACTTGACCACCGCATGCAGCTTGTCGGCGCTGGATTCCGCCGGAGCGTAACCCTTGCCCTTTTGGGTCACCACGTGGACCAGCACCGGCCGGTCGTCGATGGCGCGAACGTTCTTCAGCACCTTGACCAGATTATCCAGGTCGTGACCGTCGATCGGGCCGACGTAGTAGAAGCCCAGCTCCTCGAAGAAGGTGCCGCCGGTGACCATGCCCCGGGCGTATTCCTCGGCCTTGCGCGCCGCGTCGCGGAACGGGCGCGGCATGTGGTCGGCGACCTTCTTTCCGAAGCGGCGAAGGTTCTGATAGGTCCCGCCCGACACCTGCTTGGCCAGATAGGCGCTCATGCCGCCGACCGGCGGCGCGATGGACATGTCGTTGTCGTTGAGAATGACGGTCAGCTGGCCGGTCGTCTCGGCCGCGTTGTTCATCGCTTCATAGGCCATGCCGGCGGACATGGAGCCGTCGCCGATGACGGCCACGACCTTGTTGGACTGGCCCTTGTGGTCGCGAGCGGCGGCGAAGCCGAGCGCGGCCGAGATCGAGGTCGAGGCGTGGGCCGCGCCGAAGGGGTCGTACTCGCTCTCCGAGCGCTTGGTGAAACCGCTGAGCCCCCCGCCCTGACGCAGGGTGCGGATGCGGTCGCGACGGCCGGTGACGATCTTGTGCGGATAGCACTGATGGCCGACGTCCCAGATCAGGATGTCGTCCGGCGTGTCATAGACGTGATGCAGCGCCACGGTCAGTTCGACCACGCCCAGTCCGGCGCCCAGATGACCGCCGGTCGTCGAGACGGCGTCGATGGTCTCAGCGCGGACCTCGTCGGCCAGCTGGCGCAACTGGCCTGCGTCAAAGGACCGAAAATCGGCGGGAAGGCGGACGGTGTCGAGGAGCGGCGTCTGGGTCACATCCGGTTTCTAGACGGCAAAGACCCCACTGGCGAGGGCGGAATGTCGCGGCCGCTACCCTTCGTCGCAGTCTGGGGCCACAACGAAAAAGGCCGCCCCGAGCGGAGCGGCCTTTGATCGTTGGGCGGTCGATGACGCCTATTCGATGTCTTCGTTCAGCAGGCCGACCTTGTACCAGCCGGCGCCCTGGAGGGTGTTCATGACCTCCATGAAGCTCTCATACGGCACGTCGGGCTGGGCGCGGACGAAGACGCGCTCCTGAGACGGAGCCGAGCCGCCGACCGCGGCGGTCAGGTCGCCGATGAGGGTTTCGATGGAGCTCTGCTGATCGACCACGAACAGCGAACCCGTATCCTGGATGGTGATGAAGACCGGATCCTTCTCCGGCGTGCCCGGCGGGGGCGGAACCGCCGGCGGCAGGTCAAGTCGAATCGAGGCCGTGGCCAGAGGCGCCGCCACCATGAAGATGATCAGCAGCACCAGCATCACGTCCACGAAGGGCGTGACGTTGATGTCGGAGTTCTGCTCGGTCGTGCTGACCTTGCCCCGCGCGGGGCCTCCAGCGAGCTTGCCGGCCATTCACTACTCTCCGTTCAGGCCACGCCGGTGGGCGGGCGACGCTTAGGAATTCGGCAATGTCTTTGGCGGGCCGGGCGACGCTTGTAAAGCGCGTGGGCGCCGCAAATCGCCTCAGCCGCGTCCGGCCAGCTTCAAAAACCGCTCCATCAGGGCAGGATCGGCCTTGAAGGCCCCGGTGAAGCGCGTGGTGATGGTCGAAACGTGCCGATGATGCACGCCGCGCGTGGTCATGCACTGGTGCTCTGCGTCGATCAGCACGGCCACGCCGGCAGGCGTCAGGTGCGATTCGAGCGCCGCCGCGATCTCCTGGGTCAGGGTCTCCTGGGTCTGCAGACGCTTGGAAAAGATCTCCACCACCCGCGCGATCTTGGAGATGCCCACGACCTTGTCGGTCGGCAGATAGGCGACATAGGCCTTGCCCAGGAAGGGGGCCATGTGGTGCTCGCAGTGGCTCTCGACCTCGATGTCGCGCAGCATGACCATGTCGTCATAGCCCTGGACGTCCTCGAAGGTGCGGCTCAGCTCCTTGGCGACGTCGGCGTCGTACCCCTGGAACCAGTCGCCATAGGCATCGACCACACGACGCGGCGTGTCGATCAGGCCCTCGCGGTCCGGATTGTCGCCGGTCCAGGCGATCAGGGTGCGCACGGCCTCCATCGCCTGGTCGCGGCTGGGGCGCGCCCGACCATTCGCGGGAACGAGCACGGGTTTGGCGGGGGCGGCGGTCATTCGGTCGTCCGGGATCAGCGAAAGGGCGGCTTTAACAGTCAGGCGTGACTGTCTATCAGCTTGTGGCCCATATGGGACCACGCCTCCCTCACGCAAGAAACGCCCGACCGTGACCCTCAGACTTTACGACACCCTGTCGCGCGAGAAGCGCGTGTTCGAACCGCGCGATCCGGAGCGGGTGACCCTCTATGTCTGCGGGCCCACGGTCTATGACTATGCCCACATCGGCAATGCGCGACCGCCGGTGGTGTTCGACGTGCTGAACCGGCTGCTGCGCCGCCAGTATGGCGACGAGGCGGTGATCTTCGCTCGCAACGTCACCGACGTGGACGACAAGATCAATCAGAAGGCGGCCAGGGAAGGCGTGCCGATCGGCGATGTGACAGCTCGCTACGAGGCGGCCTATCTGGAGGACATGGCGCGGCTGAGCGTGCGCGCGCCCGACATCGCCCCCCACGTCACCGACCACATGGACGCCATCGTGCGCCAGATCGGCGCGATCATGGAGGCGGGCGCCGCCTATGCGGCCGAAGGCCATGTGCTGTTCGACGTGTCGGCGTATGCGAACTATGGCCGGCTGTCGGGCCGCAGCCTGGACGACATGATCGCCGGCGCCCGGGTCGAGGTCGCGCCCTATAAAAGGAACGCCCACGACTTCGTACTGTGGAAGCCGTCCAAAGAGGGAGAGCCGTCCTGGCCTTCGCCCTGGGGCGACGGTCGTCCGGGCTGGCACATCGAATGCTCGGCCATGATCGAGGAAACCCTGGGTCTGCCCATCGACATCCACGGCGGCGGCATCGACCTGGTCTTTCCGCACCACGAGAACGAGATCGCTCAGGGCGTCTGCGCACACGGCCACGCCAACGACGCCGAGGCGCATCAGCAGTACGCCCGCTACTGGATGCATAACGGCTTCCTGACCGTGGACGCCGAGAAGATGTCCAAGTCGATCGGCAACGTCCTGCTGCTGCACGATCTGGTCCAGGCCATGCCGGGCGAGGTGGTCCGCTGGGCCCTGCTGAGCGCCCACTATCGCCAACCTCTGGACTGGAACCAGGCATTGCTGGATCAGAGCCGGAAGAATCTGGACCGGCTTTATCAGGCGCTGCGCCGGGCGTCGGCGGTTGAGACCGGGCCGCTGGAGCCGCCTGCGGCTGTGATGGACGCGCTGTCGGACGATCTGAACACCCCCGCCGCCGTCGCGGCCCTGTTCGCCCTGTCGGCCGAAATCGAGCGGGCGATGACGGCGGGAGACAACGCAGCGGTCGCCCTCGCCAAGGGCCAGCTGATCGCCTCGGCCGACCTTCTCGGTGTCCTCCAGGCCGATCCGGACGCCTGGTTCGAAGGCGGCGCGGACGATGTACTCAAGGCGGAGGTCGAGGATCTGCTGGCTCGCCGTCAAACCGCGCGCCAGGCCAAGGATTGGCCTGAGGCCGACCGCATCCGGGATCGCCTGACCGAGCTGAACGTCGTGGTCATGGACGGCCCGACGGGCGCGACCTGGCGGCTGAAGGAGTAGGCCGCGGCGTCAGAACCGCCACACCTCTCCGCGTCCGCCCGGTTCGCCCAGGGTTGTGGCCACCCATTCCACGATCGACCGCGCCGAGGTTTCAGCGCCATAGGGCGCGCCGATCAGGGCGACGGCGCAGCCGTTCATCTTCATGGGGTTGGTCAGGGGGCGCAGGCGGCATTCTGCCATAAGGCCCGTGAGACGCGCCGCCTCCAGACCGCGCACAAAGGCGTCCAGGGTCTCGGCGTCCTTGATCGGCAGCCAGATGGCGATCACGGCGTCCGGGCGACGAGAGCGGGTCGCCCGCGCCGCCTCCACCGCGCGACGGTAGTCGTCGGGCCGCTCGAACGGCGGGTCGATCAAGACCAAGACGCTGCCGTCCGTCGGCAGCACGCCCGGCGGCGCCTCGTAGCCATCCGCCTCTGACGCCGCGGCTGCGGGCCAGAGCGCGAGGGTGGCGGTCAGGGCCTCTGCCTCCTCAGGGCGAAGTTCAAAGCCGCGATAGGCGTCGCCCGGGCGTAGCCGTTCAGCGACGAGCACGGGCGAACCCGGATACCAGCGCACGGTGTCGCCGGCGTTGCGGGTACGGACCGCGTCGGCGAGCCGGGCCAGTTCGGGCGGCAAGGCGTCCGCCGACATCAATCGCGCGATCCCCGCTTCGGCCTCGCGCGAGCGCGCCCCGTCGCCCGACAGGTCGTAGAGGCCGCGTCCGGCATGGGTGTCGATCACCGTCAGGGGCCGATCCTGCTGGAGCCGCGCCATCGAATCCAGCAGCAGGGCGTGTTTGACCAGGTCGGCGAAGTTCCCGGCGTGGAAGCTGTGGCGATAATTCATGCGCCTGCCGTCGCGTGACGTGCGGTCTCAGTCAAGGCGGACGGCCGTCTCCCCGGCGAAGGCCGGGGCCCAGGGCCGCGCGCGCCGGCCGGTCATTGAGATCTCACGCAAGCCCTCCTGGGCCCAGGCCTTCGCCGGGCAAACGGACACTGTCGACCGATCTGAAACCATTTCTCGCGAGCCTGCCGCGATGGGTCGTCTCCTCCGCTTCCGCAAGCCGTCCGCCACGGCTGATCTGCTGATCGCCCTGATCGTCGGCGTCGCGGTGTTCATCGCCGTGCTGTGGATGAAGCCGGCGGAGACCAGCCAGGCCGCTCCGGTCGCGGGGCTGGTCGGGATCGCGCGGGTGATCGACGGTGACACCCTTGAGGTCGCAACCGGGCAGGGCGTGGTGCGGGTCCGGCTGGACGGCATGGACGCTTTCGAGGGCCGCCAGACCTGCGGCGGCTCACCGTGCGGCCGAGAGGCCTCCCGCGCCCTGATGGCGCTGGCCGACAACCGCCGGGTCGAGTGCGATGATCGGGGACAGGATCGTTACGACCGCGTCCTGGCCCACTGCCGGATCGACGGCCGCGATCTGGGTGGCTGGATGGTCGAGAACGGGCACGCCGTCGCCTACCGCCGCTACAGCCAGCGCTATGTCCCGCACGAGGCCCGCGCGCGACAGGCCGGCGTGGGCGCCTGGGCGCAGGGCTTTGACGCGCCCGAAGACTGGCGTCGCGCGCGCTGACGGAACTTCCCTCGGTTCAGACGGTTAGCCGCTCGCCCCTTCATCGCGAGCCCCCAATGGCCCAGGTCGTCGCCGCCCTCCGCTCCGCCTCCCGAGTTCCGGTCTGATGGCGCGTGACATGGGCCCCGTGGCGGACGACAAGCCCCAAGTCCCCGAGGGCCTGACCTACTGTTCGGATGAGCAGCGCGGCTTCGGCCGCAAGATGACCTCGGCCGGGTTCCGCTACCTCGACCGCGACGGCAAGGTCATCAAGGACAAGAAGATCACCGCCCGAATCGACGCCCTGGCCATTCCGCCGGCCTGGACCGATGTGTGGATCTGCCCCCGCGCCACCGGCCACATCCAGGCCACCGGCCGGGACGTGAAGGGGCGCAAGCAGTACCGCTATCACGCCGACTGGAGCCGCCACGCCTCGGAATCGAAGTTCGACCGGCTGGCCGATTTCGCCCGCGCCCTGCCGAAACTCCGCACGCAGGTCGAAACCGATCTGAACAAGCGCGGCGTGACGCGTGAGAAGGTCACGGCCACGGCGGTGCGGCTGCTGGAGATCACCCTGATCCGGGTCGGCAACGCCGAATACGCCAAACAGAACCGCAGCTATGGCCTCACCACTCTCCACAAGCGCCACATCGAGGTCGAGGGGACGGGCCTGACTTTCGAGTTTCGGGGCAAGAGCGGCAAGGACCACTCGGTCAGCGTCCGCGACCGGCGGCTGTCCACGGTGATCAAGAGCCTGCGCGACCTGCCGGGCCAGCAGATCTTCAAATACCGCACCGCCGACGGCGACCTGTGTCCGCTGACCTCGGACGACGTGAACGCCTATATCCGCGCCGTGCTGGGCGAGCAGTATTCCGCCAAGGACTTCCGCACCTGGGCCGGCACCGTGTCGGCGGCGCGGGCGCTGCGCGACATGGAGGCGGCGACCTCGAAGACCGACGCCAAGAAGAAGATCACCGTCTGCGTGAAGGCGGTGGCGGGGCTGCTGGGCAACACCCCCGCCGTCTGCCGGTCGTCCTACGTCCACCCCAGGGTGTTCGAGCTCTATGAGAGCGGCGAGATCGCCAAGGCCCTGCCCGGCTCCGAAACCAAGGGGTTCGAGGCGGCGCTGATCAAGGCGCTGGCGTAAATCTCCTCCCCGTTCCGCAGGAATGGGGAGGTGGCAGGGCGCAGCCGTGACGGAGGGGCGCGACGGCGAAGCCGGCGCTCGTGGTCAGCAGCCCCTCCACCGCTACGCGGTCCCCCTCCCCATCGCTGCGCGACAGGGAGGAGAGGGTCAGTTACGCCGCCCGCTGGATATCCCAGTCCAGCACCACCTTGCCCGACTGACCCGACTTCATGGCCTCGAAGCCCTGGCGGTACTGGTCGTAGGGCAGTTCGTGGGTGATCAGGGGCGTGAGGTCGAGGCCGGCCTTGAGCAGGCCCAACATCTTCCTCCAGGTGGTGAACATCTCGCGCCCATAGACGCCCTTGATGGTCAGGGCCTTCAGGATGATCGCGCCCCAGTCGGTTTCCATCGGTTTGGACGGAATGCCCAAGAGCGCCAGACCGCCGCCCATGATCAGGGTGTCGACACATTGTTTGAAGGCGATCGGGCTGCCCGACATCTCCAGCGCCACGTCGAAACCGACCTTCATGCCCAACTCGTGGATGACGTCGTGCAGGTCTTCCTTGGTGGTGTTCACCGTGCGCACGCCCGGCGCGACCTTCTGGGCCAGCTCCAGGCGATAGTCGTTGATGTCGGTCAGGACCACGGTCCGCGCCCCGGCCTGACGCGCCACAGCGGCGGCCATCATGCCGATGGGGCCCGCGCCGGTGACCAGCACATCCTCACCCAGCAGATCGAACTGCTGGGCCGTGTGCACCGCATTGCCGAACGGATCGAGGATCGAGCCGATCTGATAGGGCACGTCCTCGGGCAGCTCGATAACGTTGAAGGCCGGGGCCACGACATATTCCGCGAACCCGCCCTGGCGGTTGACGCCGATGCCCATGGTCGCCGGATCGAGGTGGAAGTGCCCGGCGCGGGCGGCCTCGGAGTTCAGGTCGATGACATGGCCCTCGACCGAGACGCGCTGGCCGACCTTCAGCCGGCGATCCACGTCCTTGCCGATCTCGACGATGTCGCCGGCGAACTCGTGGCCGGTGATCATGGGCACGGGCACGTTCTTCTGGGACCACTCGTCCCAGTTCCAGATGTGGATGTCGGTGCCGCAGACCGAGGCGCGCTTGACCTTGATCAGCACATCGTCCGGACCCGGCGTCGGCACCGGCGCCTCGATCAGGTCCAGCCCCTCTTCGGGCCGCATCTTGGCCAGGGCCTTCATGGTTTGGGTCATCTGATCACTCCAAGTTCCTTGCCCGCCGTGGTGAACGCGTCCACCACGCGGTCGATCTGGTCGAAGGTATGCGCCGCCGACATCTGGGTGCGGATCCGGGCCTGGCCGCGGGGGACGACGGGGAAGCTGAACCCGATCACATAGACGCCGAGCTCCAGCGCGCGGGCGGCGAAATCCTGGGCCAGCTTGGCGTCGTGCAGCATGACCGGGATGATCGGGTGTTCGCCGGGCAGCAGTTCGAAGCCCGCCTGGGTCATCGCCGCGCGATAGCGGCCGGCGTTGGCGAAGAGCTGTTTGCGCAGGGCGTCGCCCTCCCCGCCCCCGGCGATGCGGATGGCTTCCATGGAAGAGCCGCAGACGGCCGGCGCCAGGGCATTGGAGAACAGATAGGGCCGCGCCCGTTGCTTCAGCAGGGCCACGACCTCCTCGGTCGCGCAGATGAAGCCGCCCATCGCCCCGCCCAGGGCCTTGCCATAGGTGCCGGTCAGGAAGTCGATCTCGACCCCGTGGTGCGCATACGACCCCCGTCCCTGCGGCCCCAGAAAGCCCGTGGCATGGCAGTCGTCGACCATGATCAGGGCGTCGTATGTGTCGGCTAGCGCCCGGATGTCTTTCAGCTTGGCGATATAGCCGTCCATCGAGAAGACGCCGTCGGTGGCGATGACGATGGTGCGCGCGCCGTCGGCCCGGGCGGCCTTCAGCTGGCTTTCCAGCTCATCCATGTCGGAGTTGGCGAAGCGATAGCGCTTGGCCTTGCACAGCCGCACGCCGTCGATGATCGAGGCATGATTCAGGCTGTCCGAGACGATGGCGTCCTCAGCGCCCAGCAGCGGCTCGAACAGCCCGCCGTTGGCGTCGAAGGCGGCGGCGAACAGGATGCAGTCCTCGAAGCCCAGGTATTGGGCCGTCGCCGCCTCCAGTTCCTTGTGGATCTCCAGGGTGCCGCAGATAAAGCGCACTGAGGCCGTGCCCGCGCCCCACCGCTCCTGCGCCGCCAGTCCCGCCTGCACCACCCGGTCGTCGCCGGCCAGGCCCAAGTAGTTGTTGGCGCAGAAGTTCAGCACCCGCTTGCCGGCGACCTCGATCTCCGGCCCCTGGCGCGAGGCGATCACCCGCTCCGGCTTGGTCAGGCCCTGGCTGTCGATCTCGGCGAGTTCGGCGCGGATGCGGTCGTGGAAGGCTTGGGTCATGGCGGGGGGAATAGGCGGTTTTCAGCGAGGGGTGAAGCGGCGGCGGTCCAAGAAAAAATGAGTCCAGGAGTCCAACTCGCCCGGGCGGGTGCTGGCCTTTCGTCATAGATTTCCGTGCATTGGGAGGCCAAGCTGGTGTCGGCGGGGTTGGACTCCGCGTGCTTTCGGAGTCCAACCGGATCACCGCGGGGTCCGGCGGGAGGCTGAGTTTGCGATCGTCCATTCCGACATCATGACGCATTCCTGTCGGGAGGCGGCGATACGGGCGCTGCCTTTGCTGAGTGGTCCGCCCGGCTTGGGAGATGGCGAACCAAATGCGGGATTAGGCGGCCGTTTCCGACGAGGCAGGGTCCGGCGACGCCTCCGGCTCGGCCACCGCACGGAACGGCGACACGCGGATGCGTCGACCGCAGGGCGTCAGCGGGCTGGCCAGGGTCAGAGCGGCGTCGGCGCCCGCAAGGCGGACCTCGATCCGCGCCGCCTCGGGGCATTCGGTCTCGCCAAGATACTCGGCGGGAATGGCGGTGGAGGCGATGTCGAAGAAAGCCTCCGACCCCTCGCCGGACGGCGCCAGCGTGACCACCGCCGGCTGGTCCTCGGCGCGGAAATAGTTGGAGGGGGTATTCTCGGACCGAACGGTGGTGATGACCTCGCCCTCGGCGTCGAGCAGCCGCACGCCAGGATAGCCGATGACCGCGCAGGCGGCGGGTCCGGCGTTGCGCAGACCAAGCACCAGCACCCGGTTGCCGGCGCCCGCGTCGCCGCCGGCGCGGGTCAGGCGCAGGTTGGAGGCCGCGCAGGCGGGCGCCGATCCCGCCGGCAGGGTGATCGGGGCGGGCGCCGCGACCGCGTCGGCCGGTCGCGAGCAGCGGGCGATCGGGTCGTCGGACGGTTCGGGCCCGGTGCTGCGGCCGAGCATGCCCGTCTCCTGGCCGTCGCGGCTGGCCGTCCACCACTCAAGGCCGCCCCCGACATAGCGCGCGCCCGAAGCGGACGGCGCGATGGTCAGGGTCGCGTCGCGCCCTTCCCAGGTCACCACGGCGGTGTTGGCATCGGGATAGCGGGCGATCACCGTCTGCCCGCCTTCGCAGCTATAGCTCACGGGCGCGCCGCCGGTAGGCGTCGGCCCGGGCGTCGGCTCCGGAGGCGGCGGCGCGGGGGCAGGCGCCTCGCGCTCACAGCCCGCCAGGGCCAGGATCATCAGTCCCGCCAGAACACGACGCATTGCATCCTCACCGAACACTGCTGCGCTAACGCCGCGCACCGGCCCCGGTTGCCTCAGCGTCGCAGGGGCTGGAGTTTGCGATAGGCGAGGCTGCGCCACAGCCATTCAGCCGGTCCGAAGCGGAAATGCTTGAGCCACAGGGCGCTGAACACGCACAGCCCCGCGAACACCGCGATCCCGAACAGGTTCATCCCGATCGGCGTCCTCAGCGGGGACCCCGTCATTAGTCCCAAGCCCCATCCGTACCAGACGAAACTGCCGATCGCACTGGCGCTCAGATAGCCGGTCAGGGCCATTCGTCCCATCGGCGCGAACAGAGTCGTCAGCCACCGCCCACCGCGCGTGATCCACAGCGAGAGCGCGGCGATATAGCCTAAGGCCGCGAGCGGCAGCCCGACATAAGCTGCTGTCACCAGTCCGCCGACAGCGCCTTCGGTGGGCACGCCCATCATCCGCGACATGTAAACGCCGCCCAGGAGAAGGCCGCCCGGCAAAGCGACCCAAGCGATCCGCCGAAGCAGGGGCCGGTGGGCCTCAACATCACGTAGAACGCCTCTTCGCGCTGTCCAGAAGCCGATCAGAAACAGGCCGAAAACACTCAGATCATAGACGGCGACATAGCCTGTATCGATTTGGACATGGCTGAGATAGTAGGCGACGTTGGCACGCACGAAGGCGACGTAATCGCCCCCGGCATAGACAGGCGCCGTGCTCTCAATTTGGGCGAAAACCTGTTCGGCAGTCAGGCCGGCGAGATTGGGCACGGGCGCGCCCATCACGGCCTCGACCGCGCCGACGACCAAGGGCGGCAGGATCACGAGTGTAAGACCAAGGCGCAGCAGCAGGGCGTCCGATGCGTTCCGGAACAGCAGCAGCGCCATGCCCAGCAAGGCGTAAAGGATTAGGATGTCGCCCCAGAACAAAAACGCCATGTGCAGCACGCCGATAGCCAGCAGCAGGGTCATGCGCCACAGGTGAAACCGTGCGAACTCCGGCCCCGACCGCCCGCGCATCAGCATCATCCCGAAGCCCACGCCGAACAGGAAGGCGAAGGCCGAGCGCGCCTTGCCCATCAGGAAGAAAAGATCGATCGCCCCCACACCCATATCGAACGGCGTGGCGGCGGCGAGGACCTGATCGGCCTTGAACAACATCACCATGCCCATCAGGTTCATGACCACGACCCCGAACAGCGCGAGCGCCCTCAGGGTATCGATCAGCGCCAACCGCTCGGTCGCCGGGCCCGCCAAAGCCTGCCGCTGGTGCTTATCCGCCATGTCGTGATCCCCAACGCTCGGCGACTGTCGCGCCGCCGCGCCAATTCGGCAAGACCGCCGTTATCGGGCGCATTCATCGCCGCGTCGCCACAGTGATCTTGCCCCCCGCCGTCCGGCCCGGCCTTATAGCGCGATGAGCGGCTTCGATTTCGCCACAGCGCCCCGGATCGTCAGCGAGGACGGGGCGGCCCTGCGCCTTGCGCCCTTGCTGGCCGGGCTGGGCGTGCGGCGGCCGCTGATCGTCACCGACGCAGGTCTGGTCGCTGCCGGTCTGGTGGCGCCGGTGGTCGAGGCCCTGGTGGCCGGGGGCCTGACAGCCGTGATCCACGACGGCGTGCGGGCCGATCCGCCCGAGGCCGATTTGCGCGCTGCCGTCGAGGTCGCGCGCGGGGCCGGCGCCGACGGCGTCATTGGGCTGGGGGGCGGTTCGTCGCTGGACGTGGCCAAGCTGGCTGCGCTGTTGCTGGGGCGGGATCAGCCGCTGTCCGCCATCTATGGCGTCGGCCTCGCCCAAGGGCCCCGCGTCCCGCTGATTCAGATCCCGACCACCGCCGGCACGGGATCGGAGGTGACGCCGGTGGCCATCCTGACCACCCCCGATCATCAGAAGGCGGGCGTGTCCTCGCCCCTATTGCTGCCCGATGTCGCGGTGCTGGACGCGACCCTGACGCTGGGCCTGCCGTCGGCGATCACGGCCATGACCGGGGTCGACGCCATGATCCACGCCATCGAGGCCTTCACGTCGCGAAGGTTGAAAAACCCGGTTTCGGACAGCCTGGCGATCGCGGCGCTGAAGCTGCTGGACCGCGCCATCCGGCCGGTGATCCAGGACGGCAGGGATCTTGAGGCGCGGCGCGCCATGTTGCAGGGGTCGATGCTGGCCGGCATGGCCTTCGCCAACGCGCCGGTGGCCGCCGTCCACGCCCTGGCCTATCCGATCGGCGGGCTGTTCCATCAGCCTCACGGCCTGACCACCAGTCTGATGCTGACGCCAGTGATGGGGTTCAACGCTCCGGCCTGCGGTGACCAGTACGCCGAACTGTCGGCGACGCTGGGCGGCGCCGCGACAGCCTCGGCCTTTATCGACAGGATGGCGGCGATCATTGCCGACATGCCGATGGCTCAGCGTCTGTCGGACGTCGGGGTGGCCGGAACAGACCTCGACCGGATGGCCGCCGACGCGCTGAAGGTCCAACGCCTGCTGATCAACAATCCCCGCGAGGTGACCGTGGACGACGCCAGAACCCTTTACGCCCAGGCCCTGTGAGACAGACGACGTGACGGACACCCTGCCCCACCGCGAAGACTTCGCCGTGATCCGCCCCATTCCAACCCGGCTGGAGGATCTCGACGTCTACGGCCACGTCAACAACGTCGTCTATTATAGCCTGTTCGACACGGCGGTGAACGCCCAGCTGATCGAGGCCGGTGTGCTGGACATGGCGACGAGTCCGGTGATCGGCCTGGTGGTCGAGACGGGGTGCCGCTTCCTGGCGTCCCTGTCATTTCCGGAGACGGTCGAGGCGGGGCTCCGGGTGACGACGCTGGGAACCTCCAGCGTCCGCTACGAGATCGGCCTGTTCCAGGTTGGCCGCGTCGATCCCGCCGCCTTGGGACACTTCGTCCATGTCTATGTGGACCGCGAGACGCGGCGGCCGACGCCGATCCCGGAGGCCACGCGTCTGGTGCTGCAGGCCCTGACCGTCTGAGCCGCTTGCGCGGTCGGACGGCTCAGGCTATGTCCGCGCCTCCCAACGGCCCGCCCCTTTCCGGCGACCGTTTGCGGATGGATGCGTAGCTCAGCGGGAGAGCACCTCGTTCACACCGAGGGGGTCACAGGTTCAATCCCTGTCGCATCCACCATTTAATTCAAAAGAATCAGCTACTTATTCCGACAGCTTTTCGAGCGCGCCGGTTTCTGCCTGTCCAAATCGGGCTTGTGGGGCAGTAGTGGGGCAGAACTCATCTAACTCGGTGCAAATCCGTGCGACGCGCTGAAAGCGTTTTTTCGCTTCTTTCAGGCGCTTCAGCCTGTCTTGGCCGCACCAATCAGACCCAGGAAAGCCGAACGGCATGACGCCTTTCGAAGGCGCGACGACCTGTCTCTCAGTCGACGGATACTGAGCCGAAGGGAATAGCGCCTGGGCCGCTCGAGCGGAGCTTGGATATCTGACAGGGCTTTGCCCTTTAGCCGACGCTCCAGAAGCTCGACCTCGCTTTCGTGCCTCGAACCTCGGGTTACGAGAAGACGACACCGTCAAGTCGCCGTCACGCCTTGAACCACTTCAGAAATCGAAAGCGCCTTGCTCTGGCGGATGGGTCGGCTGGCGCCTTGCACGCTTTTTGATCGCCACGGTTGGCTTTTTGCGCGGACGGCCAGGCGCCCGCTTCATCATTGAGGTCGTTGGCGTCGGCGGCGGAGGCGGGACATAGCGCGGCTCCGGCAGCTGTCTTGGCGTCCGGCTACGTTTCCATTCCAGAAGTTCGCTCTGCCACCAGCCCACGCGGTTGCGGGACACCTGAACCGAAGGCGGAAAGTCCCCGGTCTTCTGCAGACGCCAGACCGTGGTTCGGCTCAGGCCGGAGATGATCTTCACCTGGGACCACGGCAGGATCCGGTCGTCCATCTCTCCCGGCTTCGGTGTCCCCTCAGCCATGACGACGCGCCTGGGCGGCGGCTGGCGCGGCCGCGCGAAGCTCTCCAACCTGCGACTGCGCCCAGTCCCGCAGCACGCCGCGCGGATAATAGGGCTTGCTCCGGATGTGCCGGCACGGTGGTCCGTTCCCTCCCGTCGACCACAGCCGCGCCAGTGTTTCCGGTCTCAGACGGATTCCGAACTGCGTCAGAAAAACCGAGGCCTCCTTCCTTGTCAGCAGATCGTCATCCCCGGCGTCTCCCGGCAAGCCGGCCATCTCGGCGGCGGGGATCATCGGACCGTCTCCGACGACAGGCACTGCGGGGCGACGCGAACGCTGCGTCCAGCCGCCAGGGCCAGGTAGCATTCGACGACACGGGCGACGTAGGTCCGGGTCTCCTCGATCTCCGGAATGCGCCCCAGTCGGGCGACACGCCCGGGACCCGCATTATAGGCCGCCAGAGCCAGCCTGAGGTCGCCGAACCGCAGCAGTTGCCGCGCCAGATAATCGGCGCCGCCCATGAGGTTCTGCTCGATGTCGAAGCGATCGACGACACCGAGCTCATCCGCCGTCGCCGGCATCAGCTGCGTCAGGCCGCCGGCGCCGGCCGATGAAATGGCGTCGGCCCGATAGGCGGATTCCACGACGATCAGGGCATGCAGCAGTTTCTCGTCCAGCCCATGTCGATCCGCGGCCCGGCCGATGGCGTCCATATAGGGCTGGGACAGGGCTGCGAGCCTCGGCGGATCCGCTTTCGCCTCCGCCAGGCCGATCTCGACCGGACGGCCGAACAGATCGCCGCCGGCGTCGCCCCAGTCGATCGTCTGCGCGCACGCGGATGTCGCGCCGACGCAGATCATGGCCGCCGTCGCGGCCGCAAAAGTCCTCACCATGTCAGGGTCTCCCGAAACACCCCGTCCAGGTCCGACACGCGGACGGGTCCGAAATAGCGGCTGTCGAAACTGCCGGGCGTGTCACCGAGCAGGAACACCTCGTCTGGTTGGAGGCGCCGACACCCGCGCCACTGGATCAGGTCCGCGCCCCGCCGATCCGAGGCCAGGACGACGACCCGTCGCCCGTCGATTTCGACGGTGTCGCCGATCCGGCAGACCGGGTCGCCGGCGACCCCCGCCGCCCGCTTAAGCAGCCGGATTTCGGCGGGCAGTCCGAGGCTGGCGAGATAGGGTCGTGCGTCCGCCGGTTGGGGGATGGCGACCATGTCGCCGCGCCGCACGACGGCCGCCGGATCCCGGAGATAGAGGCCACGCGGCACGCTGGGGCTTTCATTGACGAGGGCGATATCCGGCGCGCTCTGGGCAGCGGCGCCGACGCCTGTCAGGACGACGGTCGCGACGGCCGGCAGGGTCCAGCGCCGACGGTCTTTATGGACGCGCGTCACCGGTACGGCTCCATAATGAGGTCCCGCGTGATCATCACCCTCACCTGGGCCCCCGGCCTCAGGCGGATCGAGGGACGGACCTGCAGCTCCCGGTCCACCAGCCGTCCGCCGACCTGCGCCCCCTCTATGGCCGCAGCGTCGCCTGCGTCACCCAACAGGCCCCCGCCCCTCTCCTCATTCCGGGCGACCTGTCCCAGGGTGGTGATGGCGCCCGCGAAGGCGGTCCCGATCACAAGCGGCAAAAGCCGCCGATCGACCCGGCCCCGAACCCCCACGGCGCCCTGGGCGTCCACACCCGGCTCTTCGCCCAGCAGCAAGCTCTTGCCGTTCGGCAGGATCAGACGGTCCCAGACGAGAAACGCACGACGCTCACCATAGGCGCTCTCGCCTTCATGCCGCCCGATCAGGCGCGCCCCCTGGGGAACAACGAGATGCCGGCCGCTGACGGTGTCGAACACATCCTGGGACACGGTCGCGACCACCGGTCCCGCCCGCTCGGTATCCACTCCGGTCAGCAGGACAGCGGGGATGATCGCGCCCGCCTTCACCTCATAGGGCGAGAGCGGCGCCACCAGGGCGTGACCGCTGTACATGGCGCCGAGATCGGCGAGGTCGGCGCGCTTTTCGGGCGCGACGCTCAAGGCCGCGGGCGCCGCGACGTCCCGGTCATCCTCGAAGAACAGGGCCGAGCGCGCCGCCAGCTGCCGCGACGACGGCGCCGGATTCGCGACACGATGGAGCGGCGGTGCGCGGGTCATGGGCGCGGACGGCGCGTCCGATCCGTCGCCCGTCCCGCTCTCGGGCCGTCCGCGCGGTTCCGGCAGCCGGTCGTAGGTCGCCGGCTGATCGGTCACAGCCTCGGAAGGCCTGACAGGTCCGCGGGACGGGTCGTCATGCGCCTCGGCGGCGCGCAGCCGGGCCGCGGCGCGAAGGTCCGGCTGAACGACGAAGGCCCAGGCCAGGGAGCCGGACAGGAGCACCACGCCCCCGATCACAATGACCCGCACCACGGACTTGCGCAGCCGCGTGGCGGGCGGCGGCGGCGCTCGCAAGGAGAGGTCCGGCGGCGGCGTTTTGGCCGGAGCCTCCTTCGCCTCCGCGCGAATGTCCGTCGGGGCCCCGGTCACCGTCCGCGCCCCGGCACACGACGAAGGCGAACCACCTGCTGATGCCGGTCGCCCAACCTCAATTCTGCGCGGTCGAACAGGCGATCGACGATGAATACACCCCCGGCCTGGCGATAATTGACCATCTGGGCCTCGCCATCCGGGGCGATGACGAACAGCGCAGGGGCTTCGTCCAGCCGGACCTCGGGATCGAAGGCCACGAAGGTGCGCCGGCCGTCATCGAACACGGCCGTTGGGGTCCACCGCGCCCGTCGCCCCCGAGGCTCGATGCTGTAGCGGGCGTTGATCGGACCCTCAGGGCGTACGACCGGATCCGGCATGGGGATCGGCTGATGGAACGTCGGGACAGGCCGAGGATTCAGGGCGTCCACATCCCAGGCCACGGCTGCATCGAAGTCGTCGACGCCGCCGCTGCTCAGGTCGACCAGATAGACCCGGCCGCTGGTCGTGAGGACGAGGTTGGTCTCCAGCCCGCTTTCCAGCGGCTTGATCAGGACGTGGGCCCGGACCGTCCCGCCCGCGCCCGAGGTCGTCTCGCCGATCTGCCAGCGCACGGTGTCGCCGGCCGCCTTCGAAACCAGGGTCTCGCCCGCGCCGAGCGTCAGGGTCGTCACGCGCAAGGGCGCGGTCCGCACGGGATAGACCCGGCCTGGCGCCCAGCCGAAAACCCTCACCCCGCCCACGACCGCATCTTTGTCCGACGCCGATCCGGCGCCAACTTCAGGGACGCTTCCGGGCAGCTGCGCCGTCGGAACCTCGATAAGCGGCGTCCAGGAGCCCGGGACCGGAGACGCGGCCACGGCCTGCGCATAGGACACGCTCCGGTCTTCCGTCGTGAAGGCGGGAAGCACGACCGGGGCGGAGCCGGCCAGTTCGGGCGCCGAGGCCGTCTCGAAGACATCTGACGGCATCGCCGCAATGGGCGGTTCCTCACCACGAAAGGTCGCGCAGGCGGCCAGCTGCAGTCCGGCCAACGCCGGCATCAGGAAGCGTCGGGGGTCCATGAGATATCCTCGATCTTCAGTCCAAGGGGGTTCTTCATCAATTCGGCCTCCGTGCGCGGCGCCTGCCGGCCGGTGGTGATGAGGGCGCGCCAGCGCTCGGCGCCGGCCTGCTGGCCGTTGATGAACCGGGTCTCGCGCCACTGCAGGTCGTAGGTCCGTTCCGAGCGTCGGACGACGTTCAGCACCTCGACATTGATCGCCTCGCGTCCGACCTCGGCGAAGGGGTCGTGGGCCGCCGCCCAGGCGTTCAGAAAAGACGCCGCGCCGGGTGTGAGAAGGTCGTAGGCCCGGAGCCAGTTCTGACGGATGACGATCGGATCGATCGACTTGGACCGGACATCCCGGATCCATCCGGCGAGGGCGTGGCCGACCTGCGCCTCGGTGGGTTCGTAGCGGCCCCCGATAGCCGTAATCCTCTGTGTCTCGCCAAGATCGGACACCTCGACCACGAAGGGTTTGACGACGGAACGCTCGGCCTGGACCCACCACCCCGCGGCCAGGAAGCCGGCGAGGACGAGATTGGCGACGGCGATTCGCCGCCAGGCGCGGGCGTGCGCCAGGGTGAGCCCCATGCGGTCGTCCCAGACCTGGCCGGCCCGCTGGTAGGGCGTGGTCTCGGGAGCGGAGGATCTAACGCGGCGCGGCCTGAAGAAGGGATGCATGCTCAACGCTCCTCGGTCCTGAGCGTGGGGGACAGGACGCCGCTGCTTTCGGCGGCCGGCATGAGGCCTCGTCCGGCGTTGGCGACGAAGAAGGCCTGGAGCGCGGCCGGCCGCCCGCCCTGGCGCGCGCCTGAGGCGTCCGCCCCGCCGGCCGCGCGATGGAAGTCGCTTCGGGCCGCCCGCGCCTCACGGTCGATGACGGCCGCCGGCCGGGCCGGCGGGGTCGCCCCCATGGCCGAACCGGGGTCGTCTCCCCCGCTCGACGGCGCCGTGTAGGGCGGCGCCCACGCCGCGCTGGGTTCGGCCACCCCGCCGCGCGTCCCGGCGTGCGGCGATGGGCGCGCGACGGCCAATGATCGATTGTCGTTGGTCGGGCGAGGCGGCGGCGATCCGCCAGGTCTCGGGCCCATGGGTGAGGGGTCTGTCGGTCCCGGCCTCGATGACCCCATGCCGGCGGCCGCGCGCGCCGGCCCGGCCAGGCGCGCTGCGGCGCCGGAGCCGACCGCCCCCGCTCCGGCCACCGCAGCGGCGCCCAGGGCCGCCGCTCCGCCGACGGCCAGGCCCCCCGTGGTCGCCGCACCCGCGCCGAGGGCCGGACCGCCCGTCACCAGGGCCGCGGCCAGGTTGGGGATGAAGATCGCCAGCATGGCCAGCAGGATCGAGGCCACCAGGATGCTGAGGGCCTCGTAGATGTCCGGATTGGCCGAAGGCTGCAGCTGGTCGAAGATCGTCCGGGCGCCCGAGACGACGATGGCCAGGGCCAGGACCTTCAGCCCCGAGGAGACCACATAGCCGAGCGGTCGTTCGGCCAGAAAGGCGGACTTCGACCAGATGCCGAAGGGCAGGAGGACGAAGCCGGCCAGGGTGACGATCTTGAACTCCAGCAGGGCCACGATGATCTGCAGCGCCAGCACGGCGAAGACCAGCATGATCCCGACCATGGCCAGGCCGAGGATCATGGCGTCGGTCATGTTGCCCACGATATCGAGCGGATTGCCGACCGGCGCCGGGGTCTCGCCGAGCGCCTTCACGATTTCCCAGCCCTGGGCGAGGACCGCGCCCGGATTGAGGAAGTCGGCGCGGTCGAGCGAGCCGCCGCCCGCCGTCAGCCCCAGCTCGATGAATCCTGCGTAGAGGGTCTCGGACAGCCGCTGCCAGTCGTTCACCAGCCAGGCGAAGACGCCGATCAGCAGCACCTTGCCGAAACCCGAGGCCAGGACCTCCCGGTTGGATGACAGGGCCCACTGGATGCCGGTCAGGGCCACGACCAGGGCGATCATCAGGCCGAACACGCCGTTGACCGAGCCCTGGAGGGCGTCGAAGCCCGCCGAGATGGTGTTGGAGAACACCACCATCAGCTCATTGGGGGTTTGCACGCCGACCGACATGGCCCGCCTCCTCAGTCGCCCGCGTGCGGAAGGGGATCGAACATCGGAGCGGAGGGCGCGCCTCCCGAGCCCGACCAGCGCCGACGCCGCGCCTCTTCCGCCGTCACCCGGTCGGCCGCCTCCCGCGCGGTCGCCTCGGCCATGAGCCGGGACTGGGCGAGCATGATGGTGCGCAGAGCGGTCAGGTCCTCGGCCAGGACCGCCAGCATCTGGTTGGTCGACTGCACCGCCGCCGTCTGGCCGGCCGCGGCCTGGCTGGCCGCGAGCGCGCCCCCCAGCCGTCTCTCCCGGCCGCGACCCAGGCGCTCGAGTTCCGCCGCTGTCCGGGCGACGTCCTCGGCGGTGCGGCGGGCGGTCTGGGTTCGCGCTCCTCCCTGAGCCAGAAGTCGCTCCAGGTCCGCCCCGGACAGGTCCTCCGGATAGAGGTCCCGGAACTGGCGCTCGAGCCCGTCCGCCGACGCCGCGATGCCGCGGGCCGTGCGGGCGAGCTCCGCCATGTCCCGGAGCGCTTCGCTGTTCTCCGCCAGATGGCTGTAGGGCGAGGCCGCAAGGCCGCGCGCCTCATTGGCGAGGCTCTCGAGCTGTCTCGCCGTCTGCAGCAGACTGGTGGCGTGATTGGTCGGGTCCACCACCACCAGCTGGGCGGCGACCGGTCCGGCCGCCCCGAGCCCGACCGAGAGGACGATGGCGCAGAGCGCGGCCCTATTCCGCGGCGAGCGGGCGCTCGAAGGCGTCGAAAACGGCGTCGACATGATGCACTCCCTTGGCTTTGAGGAATTCGCGCGCGAACCGGTCCGTCCCGGTTCGCGCGAGGATGTCGTCGATGAGGGTCTGGTCCTCGGGCGCGCCCGAGCCGCACAGGGCCAGCGCCGCGCCGGTGAGACGCAGGTCGAACAGCCGCCGACCTCGGGGCTGGCGCCAGTAGTAGGATCGCTTGGGCGTGGCGTAGGCGATCAGCTCCAGCTGCCGCCGGTTCAGGCCGAAGCCCTCGTAGAGACGACGGGAGCCCGGTTCGAGCGCGCGCGAATTGGGCAGGAAGACCTGGGTCGGGCAGCTTTCGATCAGGCTCGCCGCGATGGGCGATGAAGCCACATCGTCCAGGCTCTGGGTGGCGAAGACCACGGCCACCCGCTTCTTGCGCAGGGTCTTGAGCCACTCCCGGATCTTGGCGGCGAAGGCGGTCTCGCCGAGGAACAGCCAGGCCTCGTCGAGAATCAGCAGCGTCGGCCGTCCATCGAAGTCCCGCTCCAGATGACGGAACAGCGCCGACAGCACCGGCGCCACGGCCGAGGGCGTGGCCATCAGGCTTTCCAGCTCGAAGGTGTCGAAGCGGCTCGCCGCGACCGAGCCGCCCTCCCCGTCCAGCAGCGCTCCGTGCGGGCCCTTCAGGGTCAACGGCTCGAGGGCGGCCGCGACGGCCCTGTCCTGCACCAGGGCGCAGAACACAGACAGGGTGCGTTGGTCCGCCGGCGCCTCGGCCAGGGCGGTCAGCGCCGACCAGATCTCCTCCCTCACCCGCGGCGTCGGCTCCAGTCCGGCCAGCCGTACGGTCTCGGAGATCCATTCGGACGCCCAGGCCCGCTCGGCCTCCTCGTCGATCCTCGCCAGCGGCTTCAGCGAGAAGGCGGCTCCCGGCTCCAGCGCCCGCCAGCATCCGCCGGCGGCCAGGGTGGCGGCGCGGGCCGATCGGCCCTTGTCGAAGAAGACCACCCGGGCCGCGGGATAGCGGAACCACTGCAGCGCCAGGAAGGACAGGAGCGCGCTCTTGCCCGACCCGGTCGGCCCGATGACCAGGGCGTGGCCGACATCGCCCACATGAAGCACCAGCCGGAAGGGCGTCGAGCCGGTGGTCCGCGCCGTGGCGAGGGGCGGACCGTCAAGGGCGAGATCGCCTTCCGGTCCGGCCCAGACCGCAGAGACCGGAAGAAGGTCGGCCAGGTTGAGGGTGGACACCAGGGGACGTCGCACATCGGCGTAGGGCTCTCCCGGCAGGGAGCCGAGCCAGGCCTCGACCGCGTTCAGGTCCTCGATCCGCGCCACCAGCCCTTGGGCGTTGAGCGCGGCCTCCACGGCGCGCGCCTTGGCCGAGGCCCCCGCCTCGGTGGGGTCCAGCACCGTGACCGTCAGGGTCAGATAGCCGAAGGCGCAGCTCTCGGCGCCCAGCGCCGCCAGGGCCCCGTCGCATTCCTCGGTCTTGGAGGCCGCGTCGGTGTCGAGAAGGGGAATCTCCTCCTTGGTGATCGCCTCCCTGAGCAGGACCCCGACGCCCTTGCGCTTGGCGAACCAGCGCTTCCTCAATCGAACGATCTCCCGCTCGGCATCGGGCTTGTCGAGACCGATCCAGCGCGCCGTCCACCGATAGGCAAACGGCAGGGCGCCGAGCGCGTCCAGCAAGCCCGGCTGGGTCGAGGCCGGCAGGCCGCGCACCGACACCACCTGGAGCCACTGGTCGCCAAGCCTCGGCGAGACCCCGCCCGTCAGTCCCGCGTCGGCCAGCAGGCCGTCCAGAAACATGGGGCGCTCGGGCGCCGCGATCGTCACCGACCGCGTCGAGACGCAGTCGTGAAGCCAGGTGAGCAGGTCGCCGTCCCCGAGCGGCGCGATCTCCGGCAGGGCGTCGGACAGGAGATCGAACACGGTCGCCGCCTCGCGGGTGAAGGCGGCCAGGGCCTGGCGCCAGTCGGCGCCGGTCCGCGCCAGGCCGTCGAACAGCCAGCGCTCCAGGCGTCGGGTCTCGTCGGCGGGCGCCAGCCAGGTCAGGGCCAGGCGGAAATCGGTCTCGTAGGCCGGCTCGGCGCTGTCGAAGCGCTCGCGGCGCTCGGCGTCCACCAGCCAGGCCACGTCCAGATCGAAGTCGCTTTCGGGATAGGGCGCCGCCCGCCGCCGGCGCGCCTCCACATGCAGGCACCAGCCCGTGCCCAGCCGCCGCAGGGCGTTGTTGAGGCGCGCCCGGACCGCCATCAGCTCGTCCTCGGTCGAGGACTCCAGATCGGGACCGCGAAACCGAAACCCCGTCGTGAAGGCGCCGTCCTTGTTGAGCACCACGCCCGGCGCCACCAGGGCCGCCCAGGGCAGATGATCCGCGAGGGCGGCGGGTCGACGGCGCGTGTCCTCGAGAAAGCGCATCCCCCTCACGCCCCCAGATGGCCGGGCAGAGCCAGGTGACGGCGCAGGACGTCGAAGAAGCGCCGGTCCGCCCGCGCCGCCCACAGGCCGACGGCGTGAGCCACCGCCCACCACAGCAGGCCCAGCCACCAGATGCGCAGGGCCAGGCCGAGCACCATGGCGATCGTGCCCATGGCGATGGCGTAGTCCCGGGGCATGCCCGCCATCAGCACGGGCTCGGCCAGGGCCTGGGCGACCGGAAGATCCCAGCCGTCCGGTCGGGCGTCGGGCGCGTTCCCAGGCATCACCCGATCTCCACGCCGCCGGCGAAGCCGAAGAAGTCCAGGAAGAAGGTCGAGGCGGCGAAGGCGATCGACAGGCCGAACATGATGCCGAGCCCCCGGCGCATCGACGAGCCGTTCTCGCTCATGGCGATCCCCGCCCCGAAAATGACCACCGCCACCACGGCCGCCGCCTGGACCACCGGCCCGGTGATTGACTCGATCACCTGCTGCAGGGGCCCCTCCCAGGGCATGCCCGAGCCGCCCGCCAAAGCCGGCGCGGCCGCCATCAGGCCGCACGTCATCATCGCGCCGAAGAGCCGGCGCCCCTGTATCCGTCCCATGTCTGGCTTCCCGTTGTTTCAGCGCTTCTCAGCGCGCCACGACTCAACGCAAGCAAATTCATCCACAGATTGTCAACAGTTCTTAACCATTATTTTGGGCAACTCTGATGCGACTTACTTCTGACTTGCAACAAGTCATCCGGCAAATCATCGCAAGTCGGCGAACAGAGCCGCCGTGACTTGCGCAACGACTTGGCGCGACCCTCGAAGATCTTGCGCGCCCCGGCTGGATTACAGCAAGGTCGACCGGGGCAGACGCGGCGTCGCCTCCGCGACAGGCACGCCCGCCATCCGGGCCTGGTCACAATCGGCCCGTCTGAAGGGCGCTCGAACGCCCCGCTGGCTCACGCCGGCGCCCTGTGGATTCGGGAGATCGAGGCGGCGCTAAGCGACCGAGAAAGTAGGTCGAGCGAAGCGGTGCGGCCCTTCCCGGGCGGACCCACTCACCCGAGCCGCGTCACCTCATAGGTTTCGTCAGGACCCGGAGCGACCGCCAGCACCGCCTCGACGCGACGGCCCGCGGAGGTCCGGCGGATGTGGACGATCCGATCGACCGCCTCGGCGATGGAGCGACGGGGCGCCCGGGCCGAGACCTCGGCGATCAGGTCCTCGACCCGTCGCAGCACGTCGGCGGCGGAATTGGCGTGGATCGTCGACAGCCCGCCCGGATGTCCGGTGTTCCAGCTCTTCAGCGCCTCCAGCGCCGCCGCTCCGTCCCTCATCTCTCCCACCACGATGCGGTCCGGACGCATCCTGAGGGCGTCGCGCACGAGATCCACCACCCCGATCGCCACCGGCCGGCGGCGGGTGAGCACGGCGACCACGTCCCAGGCCGAGCACTGCAGTTCCGGCGTGTCCTCGACCAGAAAGACCCGATCCTCCGCGAAGGCCGGCTCGGCCAGCACGGCGTTGGCCAAGGTGGTCTTTCCCGACCCCGTCCCGCCCGAGATGAGGATGTTCAGCCGGTCCCGCGCCGCGGCCTTCAGCAGCCCGGCCTGGTCGAGGGTCATCACCCCGTCCCGGACATAGTCGTCCAGGGTCCAGACGACGGCCGGGCGTTTGCGGATTGAGAAGGCCGGCGCGGACGACACCGGTGGCAACAGACCCTGGAACCGCTCCCCCGTGCCGGGCAGGACGCCCGACAGTCTCGGATCATCGCGGGTGACCGTCTCTCCCACATAGTCGGCGATCAACCGGATCACTCGCTCCCGCGCCTCCACCGACAGGGTCTCGCCGGTGTCCCGCCGTCCCTCCCCGCTTCGATCGAGCACCACCCGTCCGTCCGGATTGGCGAGGATCTCCACCACCTCCGGCTCGACCAGCGCCGCCAGCACCGTCTCGCCCAGAGCGTGACGCAGCGCCTCCAGCCGCCGGCCGGCGATGATTGGATGGTCGGCCATCAGGACGCCGGACCAAGCGTCCTCTGCACGGGGGGCGCGGCGCCGGTGCGATCGGCGCGGCCGGCGACGATCCGCGCCGCGGTGGCGTCCAGCAGCCGCTCGATTCGGCGATCGACGGCCGCCTGGACCGTCGGGTCCTCGTCGACGATGGCGTCGGGCAGGCGCAGGAAGAAGGCCCGCGCCACCTCGATCAGAAGCTCCTGGACGATCTGCATGTCGCGCGCCGTGGAGCGCATGTGGTCGCGCAGGGATCGCTCGAGCTGCAGCAGGCGGTCCTCGGGATCCGCCTGGGGACTGCGCATCAGCCCGCGGGCGATGGCCCGGCCGGCCGCCTGGCTGACCGGCATCCGCCCGCTGCGCGCCTCCCGGTTGAGACCGGCCGCGATCTTGGGGTCGGTGAGATAGACCTGCACCCGGCAGGTCGACGCTGGCTTCCTAGCCATCGGACAATCCTTTCAGATGATCCAGGGCCGCTTCCTCGGCGGCCATCTCTCGGGCCACCTGCCCGTAGATTTCGGCCACCTTGGCCGCGACCTTCTTGTCGTCCATCGCCGCCGCCCGCTCCTTGAACAGCGGGAGGGACGCCTGGGCGCTCTCGCCGACGCCTCGCCGGCCCGACCAGGGATGCGGTCCGACCGGCGGGCCGTCGAGCCGCGCCCCCTGGTCGGGCGCGACGTCGCGCGCCCGGCTTCGGAAGGGCTCGCGCCGGTCGTACTGGAGCTTGCGGGAGCGCAGCGGGAGGATTCCCGCGGCGAAGACCAGCTGCACGTCTTCCGGCAGGGCCCTGACCTCCCCCGGCTCCAGCAGGGGTCGCTCAACTTCCGAGCGCGAGACCGATCCGCGCCCCTGTCCCAGCCCCGTCGGCGACGCACGGCTGGACCGGGTCTCCAGGACCGACCCGGTCAGCCTGGACACCTTGTCCTGGGTCAGGGGATCAAGGGCGGAGAAGGCGGTGTAGACCGCGCAGTTGTCGAGCAGGGTGTTGTTCGGCCCGTAGGTCTCGACGATGTCGTTGAGCGACTGGGCGACGAACATCACCTTGACCCCGTAGCCGCTCAGCAGCCGCAGTGATTTCTCGAAGAAGCTGACGCGGCCCAGCAGCGGAAACTCGTCCATCAGCATCAGGAGGGTGTGGCGCTTGGCCCGTCCGTCCGCCACGGCCTTCTCCTCGACGGTCAGGGCCTGGGCCGCCGCATAGAAGAGCAGCCGCACCAGCGGCCGCAGCGCCGCGGCGTCGGCTGGCGCGACCTGGACGTAAAGCGACACGGGATGATCCGCGCACATGAGATCGGCCAGGGCGAAGTCCGAACGGGACAACGCCCGCTCAATGTCTTCTCCCGCCAGCCATTTGAGATAGGACCGCGCCGTTCCCTGCACCGACGTCCGGAACCGGTCGTGCATGGCCGCATAGCCGCGCGTGGCCGTGGCGATGAAGGGGTGGGTCTGCGGGCTCCCGGCCGCGTCCGTCCGATGCAGGGTGCGCGCCATCACCTCGGCCGTCTTGTCCAGGTCCGCGAGGAGGCCCCGGACGGTCAGCAGCGTCTTGTCGCCGTCGTCGGCCGTATAGAGGACGTGGAGGATCACCGCCTCCAGGATTTCCGACGCGGCCCGATCCCAGATCGCCTCGTCGTCGCGCGCTCCCCCGGGATCCGCGAGGATGGAGACCAGTCTCTGGACGTGCGCCAGCTCGCCGGGTCCGGGCAGGATCTCCGCCAGCGGATTCCAGCAGGCCGAGGCGGGATCGCGGGGATCGAAGAACAGGGCATGGCTGAACCGGGCCCGCCACCCGGCGCTTAGCCGCCAGAGCTCCCGCTTCGGGTCGTGGACCAGAACACTCGCCTGCCAGGACAGCAGGGTCGGCATCACATGCCCCCTCCCCTTGCCCGACCGCGTGCCCCCAGTGACAAGACTTGGCCGCAGGTCCGTGGTGGCCAGAAGCCGCCCTCCCATCAGACCGATAACGCACCCGCCTCCCGCCATGAGGCCCGCGGCCCTCGCCTCCGCCGGGCCGCCCCAGCCGCGCGCCCGTCTCGACCGTCCGCCCCCCTCGGCCAGGACGCCAAGGCCGAGACCGCCGACGCCGCCGATCAGGATCAGGGGCGCGCAGGATGCGAAGGCCCGCGCTGCCTCGTCTCCGAACTCCAGCCGCCACAGGACGATGGCCCAAGGCGAATATAGGCCGACACCCTCCGCCGGACGCAGCGCAGGACCCAGCGCCGTCGCGTTCCCGTAGATCCAGGCGAAAGCCTGGCTGGCGGTCTGCAACCCCAGCAGCAGACCCAGCGCGCCCATGATTAGTCGCGCCCGCATCTCAGCCGCCGCCCGAGACCAAGCGACAGCGCCGACGGCGGTGAACGCCATGGGTGATCCATTTTTTGAGGCCCGGATTTCCACGAGCGGACCCACCAGTCAGATCAAGGGGCGACGCCGCCAGGCCGTCCGGGGGGTGGGCGAGCACAAGATCGAGGGGACGGCGGGCCGTGGCCACAACACACTCCGCAAAGTTGAACCTTTGCCTGTCCCGATGCCGCGTTCGCCGACCGGGTGCAGCCCTAGAACGTCCTCACCGCAAGAAAACTTCGGAAAGGCCGCACCTATAGAGCGGAACATCCACACCAGCGCGCCGGAGCCAGCCATTCACGCCCGGGGGAGCAAGTGCCTCCGATGCCATTAGACACCGTTACCCTGCTTGGCGGCGCAGCCGGTCGGAGCGCTAGCGGGAGGCATCGGCCACCAGATCGCGGAGCCGGTTCGGCCGAGGGCCGCATTCACCTCGGCCAAGTCATGGACGATGATGTTGACAGTAGCCGATGGCGGCGGTCGCGCCGAACCCGGTCCTCGCGGACCACCAGATGTCGGCGACGTCCGTCAGCTTCTCCTGGTTGACGATGGCCAGCAGCTCGAAGTCCGAGAGGTAGCCGCGCTCCGGCTCATCGACCCAGTCGCGTCGGGCATACGACCCCAACAAGATGATTTCAGCACCTTGCCGTTGCGCCGCCACTAAGCCGTCGAGCAGGAACGTGCGTATGCGATCGAGTTCGGCGCGCTGCTTCTCCGGCGAAGATCGAGGTCGGCTCTCACGCCGCGAGTCTAAGTAGATCTCGGCCGTGGGAGCGAGAGCGCTGGGGGTTGCGGCTCAGACGGTCTTCTTGCGGCCGCGTGCGGACGCCGGCGCGGATTTCGCGCCCCGACCTCGGGCTCCCAAGCCGATCGACTTGGCCAGTTCAGACCGTCGCGCTGAATAGGTCGGATGGACCATCGGATAGTCGGCGCCGAGGCCGAACCGCGTCCGATACTCATCGGGCGTCATGCCCTTTGTCGTAAGGTGGCGCTTGAGGGTGCGATAAGGCTTGCCGTCCAGGAAACTGATCAGCGCCTCGTCCGTGATCGATCGGCGAATTTCCGCACGCGACTTGGTCTCGTCGACCGCAGGCTCTTCGACCGGCTGACCCAGGCCGCCGAGCGACGCATGGATCGAGGAGATCAGACCCGGCAGCTCGCCAGCCTCCACCTTGTTGTTCGACACATAGGCGATGACGATGTCGGCGGTCGCGTTGATTAGGTTCGGCGTTTGGTCGTCTTGCACATCGGTCTCCTCGTTAGATCGCCGACCGTAGCAGGGTTTGCAGACGAACCAAGGCGCTGCCGCGCGCGCACGGCTGTTGCGCGCCAGCAGCGGGCATTGGCTCACAGCCGGAAACCGGACGCTGAGGATCGTTGGTTCGCAGCCGAGCTAGAACGCAATCAACGTAGAGAAGCCCTCCCGTGACGGCGACACGGGAGGGTCAGATATAGTTGGCTTAGGTTAGGCCGCTGCTTTCCAAGTCGGCTCCAGCGCCGCATGCGGCGGGCATGGGGCCACAGCCTGGATCGGCAGTCCGCCCAGCTCGTTGGCGTAGCCGTGGTTGACGTCCCGGTGGTGGGCTTCGTCGGCCCGGACCACCAGCACCACGTCCCGCAGGGTCGCGTCGTCGGGCAGGCCCCAGTAGCGTTTGGCGATCTCCGGGGCCGGCACGTTCAAGCTGCGGCCCTCGTCGATCTCCGCCAGATAGTGGGTGTAGCTGATCACCGCCTCCTCCTCGAAATAGCCGACCACGCGGTGGGCCGTCTTAGAGTGGACCAGGTAAAGGCCGAAGAAGAACAGGTAGAAGACCCACTGCACCGACACGATCACGAAGCGCTCGAACAGGGTGGGCTTCGAGATCTCGATGAAGGTCATTAGGTGCATGCGCTCGTTTTCGGCCTCGTCCATCAGGGTCTTGATCCACCCCTTGTCGTCGCACATGCGGCGCAGGCAGCTCAGGTGGTTGATGGTGGCGCCGACCATGCCCGGCACGGCGGCGACCGTCTCCAGAACCACGGCCCGGTGGCCGTAGCGCTTGGCGAAGAAGGTGTCGGCGCAGAAGCGCAGCAGCTTGGTGAAGCCGAAGGCGACGCGGTCCGAGAGACCGTTGGGCTTGTGGTGGACCGAGAGGTCGACGAGGGGGGCGGTCATGGCCTTGGCTCCTGGTGATCCGGAGAGCGCTCCGGGCCGCTGCGGCGGCGTCTTGAAGTTGCAACCGGTGTAGAAGGGCGCGGCCGTCGGCGGTATTCGGGTCTTCGCCCTAAGGGGAATCCCGGAGGCGCGAAGGTCGGCCAACCGGGGCAAGGAGCATCGATGCGAGCCCTCCAGTCGCCTGAGACAGCGCCCTCAGCCCTCATCCGCCCCGCCTCCCCGTGGATGGCGGTCGCGGCGACGGTGCTCGTCGCCATGGCCGGGGCGGGGCTCCGCGCCGCCCTCGGCGAGCGTATCGGCGACCACGGGGCCTTCCTCATCTTCGTCCCGGCGGTCGTGGTCGGCGCCGCCATGGGCGGCTGGGCGCCCGGCGCCCTGGCGACCCTCCTTGGCCTCGCCGCGGGCCTGCTTCTCGCGCCCGACGGCGCGGGCCCGTGGATCGAGGCCGCGCTGTTCGTCGCAGCGGCGGCCGCCGTGACCGTGGGCGGGGAGTGGTTCCAGCGCGCCCACCGCGAGCTCTCCGCCCGCGAAACCCACCTCCGGCTCATCCTGAACACGATTCCGGACGCCATGATCCTGATCGACGACGGCGGCCGGATCCGCGCCTTCAGCCCTACGGCCGAAAGGTTGTTCGGCTGGACCGTCGAGGCGGCGATGGGCCGGAACGTCAGCATGCTGATGCCCTCGCCCCATCGCGAGGCGCATGACAGCTACCTGCAACGGTACTACCTGACTGAAGAGCGCCGCATCATCGGCCGTGGCCGCATCGTTGTCGGTCAGCGGCGGGACGGCTCGACTTTTCCGATGGAGCTCGCCGTCGGCGAAATGCGCACGGCGGAGGGCCGCTTCTTCACCGGCTTCGTCCGCGACCTGACCGAACGCCAGCAGGCCGAGGCCCGTCTGCAGGAGTTGCAGAGCGATCTCGTGCGTGTCTCGAGGCTCACCGCTCTGGGGGAGATGGCCTCGGCGCTGGCGCACGAACTGAACCAGCCGCTGACCGCCATCTCGAACTATCTGAAGGGCTCAAAGAGGCTCCTGAATTCGAGGGGCTTGGGCGAGGATCGCATCGCCAGCGCTCTTGATTTGGCGGCCGATCAGGCCTTGCGGGCGGGTGTGATCATCCGGCGGCTGCGCGAATTCGTATCCCGTGGCGAAACGGAGCGGCGCATCGAGGACCTGCCGAAACTCATCGAGGAAGCCAGCGCGCTGGCGCTCGTCGGCGCTCGCGAACACGGAGTGCGGGTACGGTTCGACGTCGCCCCCTCCGCCGATCGCGTGCTCGCCGACAAGGTCCAGGTTCAGCAGGTTCTGCTCAACCTGATCCGCAACGGGATGGACTCGATGGAGGATTCACCGAAGCGAGAGCTGCTCATCGCCGCGGCTCCGGTCGACGCCGAACTGCTGCGGGTCTCAGTCTCGGACACGGGAGCTGGTGTCAGCGAAGACCTCGCGGACCAACTGTTCCAGCCCTTCGTCACCACCAAGCGGTCTGGCATGGGAGTAGGGCTTTCCATTTCCCGCACCATCATTGAAACCCACGGTGGCCGTATCTGGTTCGAACCCAACCCCGGCGGCGGGACCGTCTTCCATTTCACGCTCCAGCGCGCCCGGATCGAAGAGGAGACTGCCGATGTCGGCTGACACCATCATCCATGTCATCGACGACGACGCGGCGGTGCGCGATTCCATCGCCTTCCTGCTGGAGACCGCCGACCTGACAGCACGGACCTACGAATCCGCACTCGCCTTTCTCGCCGAGCGGGATCGTCCCGCGGGTTGCATCGTCACGGATGTGCGCATGCCTGATATGAACGGCCTCGAGCTTGCCCGCCGATTACGCGACAACGGGTCGGTTGAGCCTGTCATCGTGATCACCGGACACGCCGATGTCCCTCTCGCAATCGAAGCAATGCGAGCCGGCGTCGTTGATTTTATTGAAAAGCCCTTTGATGACGAGATTCTCCTTGCCTCAATCCAGCGCGTTCTAGATCAGGCCAGCAAGGCAACCTCTGCGGACGCCGAGCGCCGGGAGTTCGTCGCCAGGCTGCAGTCGCTGTCACCCCGGGAGCGCGACGTCGTGGAGGGCTTGGTCAAGGGACACGCCAACAAGGTCATCGCCTTCGATCTCGGCATCAGCCCACGCACCGTTGAGGTTTATCGCGCGAACGCGATGACCAAAATGCAGGCCGGCAGCCTCTCGGACTTGGTCAGAATGGTCATGACAGCCGGCTAGCGCCAGCAGCGGTCATTGGCGGCTGAGTAAGAACCGGACATTGTCTGTCGGATGCGGTCTAGAGGAGGAAGCATTGCCGGCGGCACCAGATTTCTAAGGGCTAATGGCTCTTGTCGGCCACTTTCTCCTTCGATGGGGTCGGCTGGAAGATTGCTTGAATGGTGGAGCGGTCCCAACGGAATTGGAGAGGGTCCGCCACATCAGAAACGCCGTTTGCCATCGAATGGTAGCCGCCCATGCGGATCCGCATGGCGACGGCACCTCTTACATCACTTGCCAGATCTTAGACGGGACGATGGTGCGATTCTCAGCGTCCGAGCTCGAGGAGGCGATCAAGGATTTAGAAGTGTAGGCAATTCACCGCCGCCAATCTTAGGCGGCTCTGCGCCAAGAGCGCCCCGCACTCAGCCGTAACAAGTCGATCTGCTCAGAAATCTTCAGCGCGTCATCCACCTCGATGTCGCGATAGCGGACAGTGCTCTCCAGTTTCCATGTCCATTGAACGATCTCTGGCTCAGGCCGCGATGTCAAAGCTGTCCGCCCGTACGAGTCGCCATGCCGCGCCGTAGAAATCCCGGTCCGATTTGCCCGCCAAAAGCTCACCCACTTCAAGGAAAATGTGCAGCTGTGAGAACAGTCTGATCTCGGTCAGGCTGACGCGACGGACGAGATGGTGCGGCCCAAGTCGGCTCGGATGGTGCAGGCCGGCGGCGGCGACCATTTCGGACAGGGCCAACAAGGTATTCCGATGGAAGCTGTGCACGCGCTCGGCCTTGTCGCTGACCACGAGCGCTCGCTGGCGCATCGGATCCTGAGTGGCGACGCCGGTGGGGCACTGGTTCGTGTGGCAGGAGAGGGACTGGATGCAGCCGATGGCGAACATGAAGCCGCGCCCCGCATTGGTCCAGTCCGCGCCGAGCGCCATGACCGTCGCGATATCGAAAGCGCTGACGATCTTGCCCGCTGCGCCAATCTTGATCTGGTCGCGCAAGCCCGCGCCCACGAGGGTGTTGTGGACGAAGAGCAAACTCTCGCGAAGCGGCATGCCCAGATGGTCTGCAAATTCGAGAGGCGCAGCCCCCGTCCCTCCCTCGGCGCCGTCGACGACGATGTAGTCAGGAAGAATGCCCGTCTCAAGCATCGCCTTGACAATGCCCATGAATTCCCAAGGCTGACCGACGCAAAGCTTAAATCCCACCGGCTTGCCGCCGGACAACTCGCGCAGGCGGGCGATGAACCGAACGAGTTCCACGGGCGTGCTGAATGCCGAATGCCCTGGCGGAGAGATACAATCGCGGCCGACGGGAATGCCGCGGGTGAGCGCGATCTCGGGGGTGACCTTCTCGCCAGGTAGAATCCCGCCCTTGCCGGGCTTGGCGCCTTGGCTGATCTTCAACTCAATCATCCGAACCTGGGGATCGGCCGACTGCTCGGTGAACCGGTTGGGATCGAACCGTCCCTGGTCGTCGCGGCATCCGAAGTAGCCGCTGCCGATCTCCCAGATGAGGTCGCCGCCGTGCTCGCGGTGATAGGGACTGATGGAGCCTTCGCCGGTGTCATGCGCGAACCCCCCGAGTTTGGCGCCCTTGTTGAGCGCGCGAACGGCGTTGGCGCTCAGTGCGCCAAAGCTCATGGCGGAGATATTGAAGATTGAGGCGGAATAAGGCTGGTGACAGGCTTCGCCCCCGATCGAAACACGGAAAGAGCCGGGATCCGCTGCGGGGACAGGCCTGGTGGAGTGGGCGATGAATTCGTAGCCGTTCGCGTACACGTCCAGAAGAGTTCCGAACGGACGGTCGCTGACCTCATTTTTGGCGCGCGCATACACCAGCGAGCGCTGGCTCCGGGAAAACGGCGTCTCCTCGTGCTCGTCTTCGAAGAGATACTGCCTGATGCCGGGACGAATATCCTCAAAGAACCAGCGAAGCCGGCCCACGATTGGGTAGTTGCGTCGGACCGAATGCGCCGGTTGGACCAGGTCTAATAGTCCGAGCGCAGACAGGACCGCCGTTAGGGCGAGTACAGGCCACGCCCAGCGGGCGGGCAGCGCCGGGATGGCCAGCAGCATAGAGGCCAGGCTTGCCGCGAGAGGGGCGAAGCGAATGAATGACACGAGAAACTCCGAACTCGGTGCAGAGACGTTCTGTGGACCTCGCCAAGACGACGTCCACACGGGCTAGAGAAGCGGGCAGATCTTTCGGGATCGTCGCCGCCATGGCGCGCGTCCAGCCGGCGGACAGGTCTTGAGTGCCGGCGGTTCGATGCGTCGGCTCAGGTCAGTCGAGTGGCGACAATCAGGCCGAGCAAGCCCGCAGCCAGCAATAAAATGACGATCCAGCGCCTTGTCGACGGTGGCTTCGTGACCTGGAGCTTCGAAAGATTGCTTGCATAGAATGGCGGTCTTGGACGGCCGACCTCTGTGCCGACAATGTTGTGTCGTCCTCTCATGATGCGCCTCTTCCGACGAAGGGAGCGACCCATCGGGTCAAGAGCCGCCAAGGCCGATCGTCCGAGAGCGCCTCAACGCGTTCAAGCAGCTTTGGGACCGAGCAGAGCATCGCCAGGCGGATGTCGTCACCAGCAGGAATGGCGGGATGATTCCACAGGATCTCCTGCAGAGCGGCCTCTTGGCGCATTCGTTGCGGGAGGAGGTCGTAGCGAGTGTCACGGCCGAGCCGCCGCGCAATGCGTTCCTCGATCCTAACGACCAGAGCCTCGGTTTCCGAAGTGCGGTGCGGCGCATGCCGGAAAACACGCTTCGCAATCACTGCCCGCTCCACAGGCAGCCCGGATGTCTCCAGCAGAGGTTCGGCGCTGCCGGCATCTCGGACACCCTTCTCCAGCGCTAGGGACATCAGCTGGTCCCGGCCTACGGGAGAGAACGCGAGTTCGGCCGCCTTGCCCAAGATCAGGTCCACGTGAATCTCGCCGGGGCGGCGAGCTTCCAGATCGACCCTTTCCCACCACGCCGCGCTTATTGCTTCTGACGCGGCGGCTTCCAGCAACATCGTGTCACTAGCACGCATGCGCGTCATGAGAATTCACCACGTCCAGAACCTTCAACCGGTGCGGTCGGCCCTTGTCGTCGATCCAGCCGAACTCGGCCCCGACAGCTAGGCCGAGCAGGGAGGCGCCGACCAAGCTGAGGATCGAAACCCAGCGCTTGTCGATATCGGCCTCCGCCGGCAGGACCAGCCGAATTTCACGGATTTGACCGCTGCTGTGATCCTCGTATGTGACCCAGCTGCCGATCCGGCAGAAGGGTCGCGTGTCCGACGTCTCGTCGACCATCACAGCCCGGTCGAGCTCATCCTCGAGCAGCATCGCCGCGGCCGAGGTCGGCGCGCTGCCGATCATCGCAGCGAGGATTGCGTGGTCTTGGGTGGTGATCAGGAGCCGGGGCTTTCTGATCGCTTTTGACCGAATCTTTGTCATGGCGAACGTCCTTGTCGCGTACGGCCGGAACACGGCACGGCACGGCCGCACCGAGCGGCGCATGGGCTGACTGAATGTGAGAAAGAATTCGCAAGCGCGACATCACGTCGCCAGCGTTATCGAGCTGGCGTTCAGTCTGAAACTCGCGCGAGAAAGTAGTCCCCAAACCCTGAGCGTTCGCTCAACACGAGTTTGGGGCTAGACGCCTCCGACGAAACGTCCTGCGTGAAGCGTATTCCGCGTATGTACGGCGCATTTCCACATCATGAGGGCGATTGTGCGCTTTTACCCATGGTTGGTCAACTCTTCACGCACCGCCGAACATTTGACCGTTCCACGACATCCCAGGCGACGACGGGCTGCGACCCCCACTTCGCTCACCGCCTCAGCTAGGGTCGGTGGTGACGCGGAGGATAAATGAAGGCCCAGCCATGTGGCACATGGGCCAGAACAGGATCTGGAAGCGGACCCAATCAAGGTCCGTTTGGAGTCAGGAAGCGACCTTGACGGCGCAGGAGGTGGCCGAGGACCGATCCTGGCGCTGAGCGGTCGTGAGCTGGGGTCGGCCCTGACCTCATCCGAGAGGTGTAGAGTCAACGCTAGGCCTAGAAGGGCATAGGCTTCGCCGTGAGCGAACGTCGCTCCCGCTGCGGCCCTACCGGCATCCGAGCCCGGGCCGTCGAACCGTACGCCGTAGCTGCGCCGGCCAGACAACGGCACGCGCCCGGCTTCGGCGGCTTCCGGCGCTACATCCGGCCCCGGCGCTTGGGGCCGCCGCCACCGCAAGGCGTGAGGTCAGCCAACCGCGCCAGCCCACGCCTTTCACCGTTCTAGGTCCGCCCCCCTGCCCAACACGACCTGGGCCAAGCCCTTCGGTCCGGATCTCAGGGTCGCGACCCGGCCCACCTGCAGCCCGGGGCTACCCGCCCTCAGCCTCGCATAGTGCTCCACTCCGGCACCGTCCCTCACCACGGCCCAGGGCGCGGCGCCCGCCTCGTCGTGACAACCGGTCTTCACCACCACGCCCCGGATCACTTCGCCGTCCAGGACCCGCACGTCGCGCGCTCCCTCCAGCCGGCGCTGGTTCAGGGTGCGGATGACATCTCGGCGGACTTGCAGCGTCCGGAGCCGGGTCTCCAGCTCACCGTCCAGCCGATAGCGCCGACCCGCCTCCGGCGTGGCCAACCCCAGCCGCTCCAGATGCCGAAGACGGCCCCGCGTGAGCGCGGCCCATGCATGGGTCGCCCCAACCCCGTCCTCGACCAGGCCGTCGCCGTCCGCCTGCGCGATCAGTCGCCGGTCGAAACCGGTGAACCGGTCGGCCTCGGTTTCCTTCCAGACTCGTCGCTCGGCCTCGACACGGGACAGGTCCCCGAGCCGTTCCTGGGCCACCTCCTGGGCCCGCGCGCGGAAGCCGTAGCCGATGTAGTCGCGAGGGATGACCAGGTCCCGGCCATCGGACCGTACGCCCCGCACCAGCACATGGGCGTGGGGCTGGTCGGTGTCGTAATGGCAGGTCGCGAACCACGTCAGATCCGGCTCGCCGAGATCCGCCGACACCCGCGCCATCACCTCCCGGACATAGGCCTTCAGCGCCAGCCGATCGCCGTGCTCCGGGGAGATGATGAAGCGGAAATGGTGGCGGTCTCCGCGCCAGTCCGCCGTCGCCAAGCGCGTCTCGAGGTCGTCCGCCGCGGCATCGAAGAACTCCGGCCGGTCGCCGTCGAGCCCGGCGCCGGCCCGCCCGAGATAGACGACATGTTTGCCCAGCGCCGCCGCCCGCTCGGCGCCGCGTCCCACGTGACGGCACACCAGGGCCTTGACGACGACCCTCTGGCGGACGTCGAGGCGGAAGGCGCGGCCCGACCGCCTCTGCGCCGCCCTGAGCACGCCCGAGCGATCGCCCAGCGCGAAGGTCCGCGACCCGGCGAGCCGCCTCAACAGGCCGGTGCGGGCGCCCGACGCGTCCTTCCCGAGTGAGGTCGGCAGCCTCGGACGGAGCCCGTCATCCTCGACCGCGGGGCCCAGGCTCACACGCTCCTCGATCGCTTCGCGGACGGACATCCCACGGCTCCAGGATCGCCGGCCCAGGTCCCCCGCCCGACAACTCAAGCCAAGTCGTCCAAGGGCGTCGCCGGCCGCTTCAAGTCCCGGGAAGACTACGGGAAAGCCCAAGCGCCGCGCACCTCCTTTTATCTTGCCCTCCCCCCCTTTTTCGAGATTCTCGACAGGTCTGACCACGCGCCATCACGACCCGCCACGCCGCATCAGGAGGGACGAACGGCCGCCGCTCGACAGACAAAAACCCGCCCGGCCGGAGCCGGGCGGGTCGGTGATGAGGGCTGGATGTCTCAGGCCGCGCGCGCCCTGATGGGCAGATGCCGCACGCCGTTCTCCCTCGCCTTCTGGCCCAGGTTGAGGGCCGGTCCGAACGGCCGCCCCTCCCCTTTGGCCTCGGCCAGCGACTGGGCCAGGGTCAGACAGATCTCCGGCTCGAGGGCGATGAGCGCGTCGTTCGCCCGGAACGGGGCCGCCTTTCCGTGGGCGTCGAAATCGGCGCGGGCGAGGATCAGGGTCACCCCCTTCTGCTGGGCCCATCGGATCGCCAGCTTCTCGGACCCCTTCGCCCCGGTGGTGGCGAGGGCCATGTCGGGCCACGCCTGCTTCGTCCAGTTCAGGGCGTCGAAGATCCGGCCCGCGTCCTCGGCGGTGTCGGCGCTGGGGGCGCCCCGAAAGGCGATCACCGGGCCGCCCGGATGCGCCTCGCCCGCCCGCCGATCCCGGATCGCCCGGATCGCCTGTTTGGCCTCCAGCTGAGCCGCCGTCAGATGCGTGCCGCGCCGCGATCCGCGCCAGGCCGTCCAGACCTCCCCGGTCGCCACCGTCCAGGCGTCCGCCGCCGCATCCCGGATCAGTTCGCCGGCCCGGGTGGCGACATCGCCCGCCCGCGCCCTGGCGGTGGCGTCCTGGAGTTCGGTATCCGCCGCCTCCGACCCGTCGAAGTGTCGGTCGAGGGCGCGCATCGCGTCGCGGGCCCGGTCGGCGTCCCGCTCGATCCGCCCCGCCGCCGAGTGAAAGGCGCCGATCAGGGCTTCCCCGAGAAGGGTCTGGTAGTCCTCCAGCGCGGTGTCGGAGATCACATCCACCAGCTCGGTCATGAGGGCGCGCCCAAGCTGCACGAGGGCCTCCTCCGTCGGATGCGGACGCCCGTCGCCGAGGGAGGCGGCCAGGTCGTCGAAGGCGGAGTCGGTCTTGGCGGTCGAGGAGACAGGGTTGGTGAAGAGGGTCATGAGTTCGGTCCTTGAGAAGGCCGCGCGCCCCATGCGCAACGACCCCGCTCCTGGCCACGGCGGGGTCCCCGGCAGTCACCGGAGCGGAGGGCCCTCGCCCTCGGCGGAGGGGAACGGCGAAGCCGTTGACTTCCGGGGTGGCGTGACAGGATCGGAGGGCGTTGTGTGGGGGCAAGGTCGTCGTCGCCCTTCCGCGACGACGACGCCGTTCGGCGCATCGTTTGCGCCGATAGCGCCCGCCCCGCCACACCCGCTTGACCGCGGCGGCACGCCGCGAGCCCCACCTCGGGCGCAGCGCAGAAAAAGGGCGGCGACCTCTCGCGAGATCGCCGCCCCTCAATCCGGACGCCTGTCGGCGGACGCCGCAGTCCCGGAGCCGAAGCCCCGGGCCGCGGCGTCAGCCTCCAGCGATCAGAACGGAATGTCGTCGTTGAGAACCTCGCCGTCGGACGATCCATTCTCTCCGTCCGGAGCCTCGACAGACGCCTCGGCCGGCCGCCGGTTCTTCAGCCGGATGTCGCCGACGATCAGGCGCAGATCATAGTGTTCCACGCCGTCCTTGCCGGTCCAGCTGTCGTTCTCGACATGGCCCTGGATCACCACCCGGGTGCCCTTGTGGGCATAGGGGGCAATATAGTTCTCCGCGGTCGCCTCGTTGAAACAGTGGCAGTTGAAGCCGGTCGTGCGCTCGCCCGGCGAGCCGTCGGAGCGGCGGAACCGCGTGGTCTCCAGAACGCGGAAACTCGCGCGCTTCCGGCCCGAGCCCTGGGCCGAGAGGATGGAGGGATCGGCGGCCAGATAGCCTTCGATGATGAGGGTCTGCATGGGTCAGTCTCCTGCTGAAACAAGGCTGGGATCAGGCCGCGCGCGCGGCGCGGCGGGGTTTCCGGGTGGAAGCGGTCTGGGTTTCCGGGGTCGGGTCCGACACCGGCGGCGTCTCCCCGTCGTCTTCCTGGCCCGACCGGGCGCCGTCGGCCCGCCGGTCCTCCGCCCAGTCGAGCAGGGTGAGGCGGTTGACCACCAGCTCCTTGGCGGTCCGCGCCTGGCCGTCGCGCGTCTCATAGGCCGTGTCGACGAAGACCCCGGTGACCACGGCCTCGCAGCCCTGGGCCATACCCCGGGCGATGACCTTCTCGTTCAGGCCGCTCGACCAGCTCACGCAGTTGACGCCGACGAGCCGGTCCTTGCCGGCCGCGTCGACGCCGCGCTTCTCGATCAGGCGGAAGATGGCCTTGCCGAACTCGTCGCTGATCTGGGGGTCGGCCGCCAGCCGGCCGGTGAACACCATGGTCTGCATGTCAGTCTCCTTGGAATGTCGAGGCCGCCGGGGAGCCGATCTCCTCGATCCCGCCTCGCCCCGGTCCCCCCTTCCTCCCCTCTTCTCCTCTTCTGACGAGCCGGCGATCCGCCAGACGAAGCGGCCGCCGCGCCTTCGCGCGACGGCCCTGACCTGCCTCATTCGGCCGCGTGCGCCAGCGCCGCCTCGCCCTCGACCGTCACCTCGAAGGCGCCGACACCGTCATCGCCGTCTCCGGCGGCCGGCGCCGGCTCGCTCCGGCCCGACCCAGGATCGCCGGCGTCCGGATCGTCCGGCGTCTCCGCCGCCCCCTCCTCGTCGCCGCCCCCCTGCCAGGACAGGACGGACGGCGCCCAGTTGCGCGCGGCGGCGGTGGCCTCGACCAGGGCCACGAGGTCCGCCTTGCCCGGCGCCGGTCGTCTCGGCGCGGCCTTGCCCATGGCCTCCAGCATGGCCGAGAGCAGCGCCTTGGAATGGGCGGCGAGGAAGTCCGCGTCGGGCGTCCAGTGCCGGGTGATGTCCGCCCCGCACAGCGCGGCCAGCTCCCCGGCCTCGGCGCGGGCCTCGGTGCGGATCCGATCGGTGCGCGCCTCCCTCAGATCGAGCGTCAGGGCCGTGAGATCGGCGAGCAGGGCCAGCCGCTCGCCGTCGTCCAGGTCGTGGACCCAGCGGATCAGGGTGAGGCCGGAGGCCTCCCAGGCGGCGCGCCGGTCGTCGAGCCGCTCCCGAACCACGCCGTCGACCGCCGGGATGACCCGGCCGCCCCGGGGACCGAAGACCTCGGCCGTCACGGTCAGGGCCGAGGCCGAGGGGGACCGGACGCCCGGACCGGCGACCACCGCGAACAGTCGGGCGATCAGCGCGGTCATGGCGGCGCGAGGATCGTCGGCGAGCGCCCGGATCAGACCCCGGGTCGCGACCTCGGTCCTGAGGGCGTGGAGGCCGTGGCCGACCCCGTCCACCTCCGGTAGCGGCGCCGCGGCCGTCGGCGGCGTGAAGGGCGCGGGACCGTCCTCTTCCGGGATGGAAGAGCGTCCCTCGCCCTCGGCGTCACCCTCGTCGGCGATCTCCGGCTCGACCGGCGCATAGATGCCGATCGACACGCCGTATCGGCGCGACGCCCCGAGCGCCAGCACCGTCGCCACCCGGCCGCCCAGCGCCAGTTGGTCCCGGACCAGGGCGGCCCGGATCATGGCGGCGATGGCGTCGGTCTCGGCCTCGGAACCCGACGCGGCCGCCAGCGTCTCCTGAACCGCCTCCGCCGCCGTCTCGAACTCAGACCGGGCTTCGCGATACAGCGCCATCTCGTCGGCGGGCAGACGCCCGCCATAGACATAGCCGGGCGCCTCCAGGTCGTCGGGCAGGTCGATGTCCCCGTGCGGCGAGACGTTCACGGTCAGGCCCTGGGCCTCGAACGGCGCGGCGATCTCCGCCGCCCGCCCCATCCACAGATCGGTCAGCAGGGACGGATCGAGCAGGGCCGGCGCCCGCTCCCCGAACAGGTCGGTCTCCATCCGGCCGCCCGCCTCGGCGTAGCGCTCCGGCGTGACCAGGGCGCAGCGCGGATCGGTCGCGTCCACCTGCGCCCGATCCAGCTTCTCGACGACGCGCCAGTCGGCGAACCCCTGCCCGTCGAGCGCGGCCTGGGCCAGCTCCGCCTGTTCGGCGGCATCGGGCAGACGCGCCAGCAGCCGGGCCTGGCGAAGATTGAGCCGGCCCAGGCGCAGGGCCGAGACGGCGGCCTCGGGCAGGGCCGACAGCGCCGCCAGCCGCTTCACATCGATCTCGGCGTGACCCAGGGCGCGCGCGATGGTCGGCACATCGAGCTTGGATGTCAGCATCCGGCCGATCGCGGCGATGACATCGGCCACATGCACCGGCGCGGCCGTGTTGGTCAGGACGGCGGCCGCCGCCTGGCGCGCCGGTTCGGTCTCCACGAAGACATCGACCTGGAACCGGTCCTCGATCCGGCCCTGCTCGGCCAGCAGCCGCAGGGCCAGCAGCCGCCGGCGGCCGTCCAGGGTCATCCACGGGCGCTCCCTGCGGCGGCCCGGCCGGACCGTCAGCGGCTGGAGCTGTCCGGCCGCCAGAAGGGTGTCGGCCAACTGGGGAACGCCGTCGTCGGCCGGCTCGCCGGCGCGCAGGTTCTCCGGGGCCACATCGAGGTCCTTGAGAGGAACCCTGCGTCGGATGCGGAAGGTGGCGGCCTCGAACGGCGTCGGGGCGGTCGCGCGGGCGGATGAGGATCGGGGCATGAGCAGTCTCCCGCCGTCGACGGGGACCATCCCCGCCGATCGGCGCCCCTCACCCCCCTTCCTCCCGACTTTCGGCCGCGGCGACCGCGTTCCAGTCCCCGGCGCCGGCGGGCGGCAGGGCCAGGACGCCTCGGACGCCAAATCCGGCCAGACGCTCAACCAGGCGCCCGGCGGCGGCCTCGCCGACGGCGCCCCGGTCGGCGGCGACGACCACCCGGCGCGTCTCCGGCGGCGGGCGCCAGGCCGCGAGGTTGTTCGCCGACAGCAACGCCCATCCCGGCAGGCCGTACCGGTCGGCGGCCGACAGGACGGTCATGACGCCCTCGCCGACCACCAGGTCGCTCGAGGCGCGCGCCAGCCGCACGGCCGACCCCGGCGGCACGACGCCGACGGTCTTGCGCGAAAGCCGGAGCCCGTGGTCCCGTCGCCCGTTCGGCGCGAGATAGGTCACCTCCACGGCCGTGAGCGCGCCTCCCGGCGCGGTGATGGCGGCGACGAGCGCCGGCCGCCTGGTGACGCAATCTCGGTAGACGGCGATCGGGACCGCCGGGTGGTGGCGCAGCGCCTGAAGGGTTTCGGGGTCCTGGCGGATGGCGCGGCCCTCCAGGTGACGGCGGGACAGGCTCGCCCGACCGATTGGAACGGCCTCATCCCAGAGCCGTCGCGCCGCGGCGATCCGGTCGGTCCGGTCCGGGCGAGCACGGGGGGCCCTCGGCCTCGCCGGTCCGGCGCCGATCAGGCGACCCGCGCCATCGATGAGACGCTTGTCCTCCAGATGAGCGCGGACCGTCCGCCAGTCCACGCCGCCGAAACAGTGGATCACCACGCGATCGCCGCTCAGCATCAGCGACACGGAGCGGTCCGAGGCGCTGTGTCCCGGCGCCGGCGCATTGGCGCGCCGTCCGCCGTCGTAGAGGTCGCCGCCGAGCGCCGCGACGAGGGGCTGCAGGGTTAACATCGGCTCAGATCAGACCGAGGCCGCGAAAACTGGCCGTCCCCTCCCGGCCCACGACCAGATGATCATGAACCTGAAGGCCCAGAGCCTTGGCGGCCTCGACGACCTTGCAGGTCATCTCGATGTCGGCGCGCGACGGGGTCGGATCGCCCGAGGGGTGATTGTGGACCAGGATCAGCGCCGAGGCGGACACCTCCAGGGCGCGCCGGATCACCTCGCGCGGATAGACGGGCGCATGATCGACCGTTCCGTCCGCGACCATCTCGTCCGCCATAAGTCTGTTGCGATGATCGAGGAAGAGCACGCGGAACTGCTCGCGCGGGCGATGGGCCATGGCCGCCCGGGCGTAGGCCTCGAGCGCCGCCCAGGACGAGATCACCGGCCGGCGCGAGGCCTCGATCCGCGCCAGTCGCACGGCGACGTCGCGCTGGACCTCGAGGTCAAGCAGGGCCTCGGGCTCCGTCCCGGCCGCGCGCGCCCGTTCCGCCGGGTCGGCCCAGGCGACCGCGCCCAGGCTGCCGAACCGCGCCAATAGCGTCGAGGCGATCGCGACGGAATCCGTCGGGACATGACGAAGCAGCCGGGCGAGAAGGGCACGGTCGTCGAGCTGCTCACATCCGGGCCGGGCGATGCCCGGCTCGGGCGGCTCGGGCGGCTCGGCGTCTCGCGGGCCAGCGGTTCTGGGGCTCTGGGGCATGTCCGACTCCTTTGCCGCTCCCGTTCGGAGCACCCCGCCCCGCCCTCCCCTCGCCTCCCGACGCGCGCGACGACCGGGCCGCCGCGCCTCCTGCGCGGCTCCCGGTATCGGCGGCGGCGGCGCGCCGCGTATGGTTTGGGCGGCCGCGCGAGGTCCGCGTCCCTCCTTGGCGTTGGGCCTGTCTGGTGATTTGATGGCGGGAGCCCGGACAATCCGCGTTTCCAGCCTGGGTGGGGCCCGGCCGATCTGTCGACGGTCGGGCTCTTCAAGGCCCTTGTCGCCGCACCGAGGGGCCCGTCGTTCGGCCCCGAGGGCGGGCCCAGGCCGCGACCAACCAGACGGAGGCGGCGAGCGTTGCCGGCGAGTTGGACGGTTCGCGCTGAGCGACGCCGATGCCGAGACATTGCCGTGGACGCGGGGACGCCAGGCCTCCCGCGAGTTCCTGACGACGGCGGAGCGCCCTCATGGTCCTGGGCTAACGCATCGGCGTGGATCGTTGTGTCGGTGGCGGCGGCGAAACGCTCCGCGCTCACCCGCTTGTCCCGGTCGTGGGTCGCGGGATCAACGACGATGTTGCGATATCCTTGGCGCCCGACGGCTCCCTGACCATGCTCGGGAGTATAGGATGACGAGCGCGCGCGTGGCGCGGGCTCGAGGTCACGCCATGAAACCGGCGGCGACAGCGTCATGAGCCGTCGAGATTTCCGCTCGGGAGGCGCGGGAGACGCCGAGCTCGTCGGCGAAGCGCGGCCAGTCCGCCACGGCGGCCCGGACCTCGGCGACGATGGTGTCGATCACGCGGCCTGACAGACCATGCCGACGTCCAAGGGCCCGCACATGCTCGCATGTCGGCGTTCGGCCCTCGCCCTCGACGTCGAGATAATGCTCCCCGCCGGGCCCCGCCGAATAGGTGAGGTCATAGGCCGGCGCGAGCCGCCACCCGCCGGTCTCGTCCATGAGGTAGCTGTGCTGCCGCGTGTGGTCGTCGCGATTGCTGGCCAGCACATTGAAGACCATGCGCCGGAAGGCCGCGTGCAGGTCATCAGCATGGCGAGTGATGGATAGGGTCGCGCGCAGGAAGAGGTCGTAGCTCGCCGGGGTGCGCCAGGGCGCCTCGACCGCGCCGCTCAAGGACACCATGTGGAGGCGCCGACCCGACGCCGGCCGATCGAAGCGGCGGGTGGCGAAATAGCCCGGTCCGGTTTTTGACGGCAGCAGACGCCAGGGGGCCATGTCCAGGCCCGCGGCCAGGGCCATGGCCGCATAGGCCGCTTCTATGGGGCCGATGTCGGGCGGATCGTGGGTCGCGGCGAACTTGACGATCCAGGCCTCGTGGTCGACGGCGGTGTCGCCTTCCGAGACAGAGACCCGCCCCGCCCCGTCGAATCCGACCTGCACCTTGGGCCGCGCGCCGCCCGAGCCGCCCGCAAGGGTGGCCAGGGTATCGGCCAGCTCGCCCTCCCGGCCGGCCAGGATCGCCGTGGACTCGGCGGCCAGGGCGTCGAGATCCAGGCTTTCGACTTCTGGCGGTGGCGCGGTGGCCGGCCGGTAGGTCAGGGCGCCGCGGCCCTGCGCGCCGACCAGCGCCAGACGATCAAGAGCGCTCAGCGTCTCGATGGCGACTCCCCTTCTGCTGAGGCGCCGCCGCAGAACGAGATAGCCCCATCCTTCCGGCAGGCTATCGGAGAGAAAGCCGTGCAGACCTTCGAACTCCCGGCCCCGAGCGGGATGCAGACCGGGCTCTGGCGGGTAGAGCAGGGCCGAGACGGGCAGCGGGGCGGCGATCAGCTCCGGCGACCATTCCAGCTGCGCTAGGCCGGCATCCATGGCCAAGCGCCCGGCGGGCAAGGAGGCCTGGCCCTCGTCGAAGCTCAAGGCGGCGGCCAGCGGTGTTCCCGCGGCCAGCCTCACGGACGCGCGGCTTTGCGGGCCGGCGCTCGAGCACGCGAGGGCCGCTGTGCGGCGCCCGCGGCCTGCCGCGCCAGAAGCGCATCGAGGCTGGCGGCGGCCGTCGGGGGAAACAGGGTCTCCAGCCCGTCCTCGCAGCGCAGACCGACCGCAGCCTTGACCAGATCGTCCAGCGAGGCTCGACCTTCGGTCTCCAGACGTCGCCAGGTGCGGTAGGCGACCCCGGCCCGCTGAGCGGCCTCCTTCTGGGTCCAGCCCAGGGCCACCCGACGCGCCCTGATGCGCCCGGCGAGGTCGTTCAGGATCTCCAAGGACGTTTTCATCATCGTCCGTATATGGCCATTCTCTGCCCAATATACAAGATAATTGTCCAATTCGGGCTGGTTGCAAGGGGACAATGTGGCGCTATTCCGACGGTGGGGGGACGACGCCCGAGCCGACGCCTGTGTCCGCCGCCGCGGCGACACCAGAGCAAGGCTGCGGGCCGGGCATCGCCCCCTGTCGATTCCTGAAGGTGGACACGTTCGCTATGGCGTCGGATTTGGCACCGGGGCGGACAGTCTTCCCAAGCTCGCATAAACTGCGCCATCGCGAGCGCCCGGTGGCGGGCGGGCCGCCCGTCCGCGACGCGATCGTCCGACAACGGCTCTTTCGGACCGATTTCCATGTAACGCCGGCTCGACCTTATCCGCGATCAGACCGGAGACGTCGGCGCCAAGCCGGCGACCCTTATTGACGGGACCTGGGATCCGACATCCGCACAGACCTCATGTCGGCCGATGCGGATTATCGTGAGGGACATGGATGCCATAGGTCTCGATCAGCCGACGGCCCGACCTCGACGCCCGGCGCAATCGACTGACCAACCTCAAGCCGGAGTGGTGGAGGCTCGCCAGCTGGGTTTGGACCAGGTCGGTGTCTTCGATTTCGCGCAAAAACTTCGGCGTCTCGAGGCTCTGCTCACCTCACTCGACAAGAGGCGCGGGCGGAACCTCCGTTTTCCCAGCAGCCCCCGACTCGGTCCGGTCCCGAAACAGGGCCGCCCGGGCGAGCAGGATGAGGGTGACGGGGGTGGTCACCGTCAGGAACAGCCCGACCAGCAACTCGCGGGGCAGCAGCCGTTCGCCCGAGGCGGCGAAATAGATCCAGGAGGCCAGCAGGATCATCGTCATGCCGAGCGTGGCGCCGAGCGTGGGGGCGTGCACCCGGTCATAAAAAGAGCTCAGGCGCACGAGCCCGAAGGCCCCCAGCAGGGACAGGCCGGCGCCGGCGATCGCCAGCCCCGCGACGACCACCGCGACCCAGACGGGGAGCTCCGCGCCGTTCATTCGATCACCTCGCCGCGCATCAGGAACTTGGCCAGCGCGACCGTGGCGGTGAAGCCCAGCATGCCGACGATCAGGGCCGGCTCGAGATAAAGGTCGCTGCCGGTGCGGACGCCGAACACCAGGATGAGCAGCATGGCGTTGAGATAGAGGGTGTCCATGCCCAGGATGCGGTCCTGGGCGCGCGGCCCCCGGATCACCCGAAACAGCGCCAGGCCGAGCGCCAGCACCAGCAGGATCTGGGCGATCGACAGGCCGATGTCGAGAATCTGGGCGCTCATTCGAATATCCTCAGCAGCAGGGTTTCATAGCGTCCCTTGACCAGGGCGACCCAGCGTTCCTCGTCGACCAGGTCCAGCACATGCAGCAAAAGTCGGCCCGAGCCGCGATCGTATTCGACCCACAGGGTTCCGGGCGTGGAGGTCAGGATGATGGCCAGCACGGCCAGTCCGTAAGGGTGTTTGAGCTGCAGGGGGATGTGAAGGAATCCCGAGACCCGGTCCCGCCCCCTGCGATCCAGCAGAATTTGGGCGACCGCCCCGTTGGACCGAACGATATCGGCCAGGACGAGGGCCGACAGCCGAATGATCGCCCCCGGCGCGCGCAGGCGCACCGTCTCCGAACCCAGGGCCCGCATCACATGGGGCGCGGCCAGGGCGACAAGCAGCGCCAGGGCGATCGAGGGCGGCGCAACGCTGTCGCTCAGCAGGATCGAGGCGACGAACAGGCCCAAGGACAGGACCGGATGCGGGAGGAAGAGCCTCACCGCCCTTCTCCCGTCAGGACCGCGGCCACATAGCCGTCCGGCTCCGAGAGCCAGCCCGCCGTGCTGTCGGCGTAGGTCAAGCCGTACAGCCCGAGGATGGCCAGCAGGACGCAGGCGGCCAGGAGGCCCGTGATGCCCACGAACTCCGCGGCGCCGACAACCGGTGCCGGCGAGCGCTCGTCCCGGGTCCAGATCGCCGCCACGCCCAGTCGGGCCAGGGCGATCAGGGAGAGTAGGCCGGAGACCGAGAGGACGGCCACCACCGTCCAGGACAACCCGCCGCCGATCCCGATCAGGGCGTTGAAGATGGCCAGCTTGCCGACAAAGCCGGCCAGGGGGGGCAAGCCGGCGATCATCACCGCGCAGACCAGCATGGCGCCGCCCAGCGCCGCGACGGAGGCCGGAATGATCAGGCCGGGCTCGTTGCGCTCGTCATCGTCGAAAGGGTCGCGGTATTCGTCGTCGAACACGGCCTCGCCGGCCTGGACTCCGGGGCTGCGGTCCCGGTCCAGCACCTCGGCGATCAGGAACAGGGCGCCGCAGGCCAGGGTCGATCCGACCAGATAGTAGAGACCGCCGCCCAAGGCGGCGGCGTCGCCCGTCCCGACCACGGCCAGCACCGTCCCCGAGGAGATCATGACCACGAACCCGGCGGCGCGCGACAGGCTGCGCGAAGCGAGCAGGCCAAGACTGCCGAAGGTCACCGTCGCCAGGCCCAGGCCCAGCAACAGTTCCTCGCCGAACCCCGCCGAGGCGCCGGCGAGGGGCGAGAACAGCAGGGCCTCGAGCCGGATGACGACATAGACCCCCACCTTGGACAGGATGGCGAAGGCCGCCGCCGCCGGCGCGCTCGCCGCCGCATAGGTCGGCACCAGCCAGAAGCCCAGCGGCCAGGCGGCGCACTTGATCAGGAAGGCGACGCCCAGGATGGCGGCGCCGATGTGGAAGAGCCCGCGGTCGGCGGCGGCGATGCCGGGGATGCGCACGGCCAGGTCGGCCATATTGAGCGTCCCCGTCACCCCATAGATCAGCGCCACCCCAACCAGGAACAGGAGCGAGGCGGTGAGATTCACCGCGATATAGGCGAGACCCGCGCGGATGCGCGCCTCGCCCGAGCCGTGCAGCACCAGGCCGTAGGACGCCGCCAGCATGATCTCGAAGAAGACGAAAAGGTTGAACAGATCGCCGGTCAGCACAGCCCCGTTCACCCCCATGACCAGGAGCAGGAACAGGGCGTGGAAACGAGGGCCGGCCCGGTCCCAGCGCGCCATGGAGAAGATCAGGGCGCAGGCGGCGAGCACGGACGTGAGGGCGATCATCAGCGTCGAGAGCCGATCGGCGACAAGGACGATGCCGTAGGGCGCGGCCCAGTCCCCGAGGCGGTAGGCGCGCGCGGTGTCGCCGCCGCCCCCGACCGGATTGGCGCTCTCGTTCAGCAGGATCAGCGCCATCACCAGAACGGCGGCCATGGAGCCCAGCGCCAGGGCGGTCTTGAGGGATCGACGCCGCTCATTGACCAGCAGCATCGCGGCCGCGACCGCCATCGGCAGGATGATGGGCCCGATGATCAGGTGGTCGGCCCAGTCGGTCATGACCCCGGCTCCCGCCCATCGACATGATCGCTGCCGGTGACGCCCCGCGAGGCCAGCAGAACCACCAGGAACAGCGCGGTGAGGGCGAAGCTGATGACGATGGCCGTGAGCACCAGCGCCTGGGGCGTCGGATCGGCGTAGAGGGCCGGATCCTCCAGCCCCGCCGCCGTGACCGGCGGCGCGGCCGATTTGAGGCGGCCCATGGAGAAGATGAAGATATTGACTGCATAGGACAGCAGGCACAGGCCGATGATCACCTGGAAGGTGCGCGGCCGCAGCAGCAGCCAGGTCCCGGCGGCGGCCAGGACGCCGATGGCCAGGGCGAGGATCAGCGCCATCACGGCCCCTCCCCCGGCGACGCCGCCCCGTCTTCACGCGGCCGCCTCAGCGACTGGTGGGCCAGGGCGATGAGGATCAGGACCGTCGAGCCCAGCACAAGGGCGACCACGCCCAGATCGAAGACCAGGGCGCTGGACAGGGGCAAGCGGCCAAGCAGCGGAAGGTCGACGTAGTGATAGGCCGAGGTGAGGAAGGGGCGCCCGTACGCCCAGGCGCCGGCGCCCGCCAGAATGGCGATCAGAAGTCCGGCGCCGACCCAGGCCAGGGGCCGGATGGAGAGCCTGTCCTCCACCCAGCGCGCGCCGAAGGCCATGTACTGCAGGATAAAGGCGATGGAGAGGGCGACGCCGGCCGCGAAACCGCCGCCAGGCAGATCGTGGCCGCGCAATAACAGGTGGACGGCGAGGAGGATGATGAAGGGGAACATCCAGCGCATCACCACCCGCGGGATGAGGAGGGTGTCCTGGAGCCTGTCCCCGCCCGAACGTCCGGCGGCGGCGTCGTCCGAGGCCTCGCGCATCCGCTTCTGGGCCGGATCGCTCAGACTGTCGCGGTGGGGCCGGAAGCGGCGCAGCAGGGCGAAGACCGTCAGGCCGACCACACCCAGAACCGTCAGCTCTCCGAAGGTGTCGAAGGCGCGGAAGTCCACGAGGATGACATTGACCAGGTTGCGTCCGCCCGCCTCGGAATAGGCGTGCTCAACATAGAAGCGCGTCACCCCCTCGACCGCAGGACGGGTCATCACCGCATAGGCGACCGTCGCGAGGCCCGCGCCGACGACGCCCGCGACGGCGAGGTCGATCCAGCGGCGTCTCCGCGCGCGCCGCCGCGCCGCCTCGGGCGCGGCGATGGTGTCGAGCCGTTTGGGAAGCCAGCGTAAGCCCAGCAACAGAAGGACGGTGGTGACGATCTCCACCACCAGCTGGGTGATGGCCAGATCGGGCGCCGACAGCCACAGAAAGGACAGGCAGCTCGCCAGCCCGGCCCCGCCCATCAGCACCACGGCGGCCAGGCGGTGGTATTTGGCCTGCCAGGCCGCGGCGACGGCGCAGGCCCCTCCGACCATCCACAGCAGGGCGAAGGCGAGGGTGTTGAGATCCGGTGCGCCCCCGGGCGCCGCAAGGGCGACGCCGCCCCGTCCGCTGGTCAGTCCCCCGGTCAGGCCGCCGGCCAGGGCGGCGATGACGACCGAGACGATGACGATCAGTCGAAGCTGCGGCTGGAGCCGTTCGGCCCCCAAGGTCCGCACGGTGAGCTCGGCGCCCCGGGAGGCCGTCGTCATGATCCGCTCGAACAGATAGCCGCCGTTCAGCCGCTTCGGTCCCCAGGGACCGCCGCGCGGATTGGTGTTGATGCGCCGGCCGAAGACCAGATAGGCCGCGACGCCGCCGCCCAGGGCCAGAACGCTCATCAGCAGGGGCAGGTTGAAGCCGTGCCAGATGGCCAGGCTGTAATAGGGCAGATCATAGCCCAGCACCGAGACCGCCGCGCTGTGCAGGAAGGGGCCGACCGTCACGGCCGGGAAGACCCCGACCAGCAGGCACAGGAAGACCAGCACCTCAACCGGCCGGCGCATCCACACCGGCGGACCGTGGGGAATGCGGTCGAGTTCGGTCGGGGCCGCCCCGAAGAAGGTCGTGTGAATGAAGCGCAGCGAATACAGGACGCTGAAGGCGCGGGCGACGGTGGCGCCCACCGGCAGCAGCAGGGCGAAGGGGTGGGCGTCGGCGCCGGCCAGGGTCTCGGCCAGGAACATCTCCTTGGACAGGAACCCGTTCAGCAGGGGCACGCCCGCCATCGCCGCCGCCGCCACCATGGCCAGGGCGGCGGTGAAGGGCATGAACCGGATCAGGCCGCTCAGCTTGCGCATGTCGCGCGAGCCGGCCTCGTGGTCGATGATGCCCGCCGCCATGAACAGGGACGCCTTGAAGGTGGCGTGGTTGACCACGTGGAACAGGGCGGCGATCAGGGCGAGCTCGCTGCCGAGGCCCAGAAGCAGCACGATCAGGCCCAGGTGGCTGATGGTCGAATAGGCCAGCAGACCCTTGAGGTCGTGCTGGAAGATGGCGCACCAGGCCCCGATCATAAGGGTGGCCAGCCCCGCCCCGCTCACCACCATCAGCCACATCGGCGTCTGGCCGAACACCGGCCACATCAGGATCAGCAGGAAGACGCCCGCCTTCACCAGGGTGGCGGAATGCAGATAGGCGCTCACCGGCGTGGGCGCGGCCATCGCCCGGGGCAGCCAGAAATGGAAGGGGAACTGGGCGCTCTTGGTCATGGCGGCGACCAGGATCAGCCCCATGGCCGGCAGGTGGAGCGGGTCGGCCAAAATGGCCTCGCGCGAGTTGAGCACCACGTCGAGATCGTAGCTGCCGACGATCTTGCCCAGCAGCACCATTCCGACCAGCAGGGCCAACCCCCCGGTCGCCGTGACCGTCAGCGCCATGCGCGCGCCCTCGCGCGCCAGGGGGTTTTGGTTCCAGTAGCCGATCAGCAGGAAGGAGAAGAGGCTGGTCAGCTCCCAGAAGACGACCAGCTGGATCAGATTGCCCGACAGCACCACGCCCTGCATGGCCCCCATGAAGGCGAGCAGGAAGGAGAAGAACCGCGGCACCGGATCCTTGGGCGACATGTAGTAGCGGGCGTAGAGGACGACCAGGGCGCCGATGCCCAGCACCAGGGCGCTGAACAGCCACGACAGCCCGTCCAGCCGAAGCACGAACTCAACGCCGAGCGAAGGCAGCCACGGGATGGTCTGGCGAAGCACCTCGCCGTCGTTGAAGCGCGGCCACAGCAGGGCGAGACACCCCACGCTGAACAGGGCGACGCCCCAGGACAGCACGGCGGCCCGCGTCCGCGCATGGCGTGGCAGCGCCGCAGCGATCACGGCCCCTACGAACGGCAGGGCGAGGATGACGAGCAGAAGCGCGCTTACCGTCACCGTCTTCGCCCTCCCTCGCCCGCGCCTCCCGGCCGCGTCGTCGGTCACCGTCTAGGTGGCGAATCCCCAACGGCGCAACGCCGCCCATCCTGACATTCTCGGCATCGGCTCGCGCCCAGCGCCGTTCTCGCCCTTTGGCGGCCGCTCCCGCATCGGCCAGGCTCGTGCGGCCGCCGCCTGGGTCCAGGCCGCGGCTCAAGGCGATGGCGCATCCCTCTCGAGCCATGGTCTCGACGCCCGGCGCAGAATCCACGCGCCCTCGCCCCGCGCGCAGTTGGACGGGGTTGTGCGCGCCTGACCAAGTGGGCGGGTCCCGGTTCACGTCCCAAGCGCCGGCCCCATCCTAAAGCGCGGCCCCACGACCTGGTCGCTCATGCGCCCGTCCTTTGGCCGAGATCAGGCCTGGACGGGCGGCCGACGCCCATCGTTCGGCGCTGATCAACCGCGGCGCATCGCGCTCTAGTTCCGAACACCGCACGCGTCCCTGTCGGCCAGCCGGTCGTTCCCACCGACGGGCTTGCGTCCTCCAAGGCCGAAGCCCTTGGATCATGGACCACGGAACAGTCCAGGCGGGGCAGTGACCCCCACGCCGTCCCCGCATCGCCAGGGGCCCTTCTCGCGCGAAAGCCCGATGGTCGGCGTCGTACCAGCGGCTTTAGCGCTAAGTCCGACATTGGACGTTAACCATTCGCCATTTGTTCACCTCTGGCAGGGATAACAGCCCATTCTGCCGAGGCTTTGATGCTGTCGCTGCTGTCCGATACGCGCGGGGTCGTCGCGCTCAAGTTCGCACTCGCCCTGCCTGCCGTCGGCCTGCTCACGGCCGGGGCCATGGACTTGCACGCTGTCTCGGTCCAGCGGGGCGTTTTCCAGTCTGCCGCCGAGATCGCCGCTCTTGCAGGAGCCAGGGAGCTCACGCTTGCTGTGGGTGACGAGGTCGCCCGGGAGCGGGCCAAGGCTTTCGCGCAGGCGCAACTCGCCGACGCCTTCCCGGACGCGCAGGTGACAGCGGACGTCGCCCCCCTGGGGGACGCCCGAGCCCTGAACGTGACGGTTTCGGCCAAACGACCGTCGTTCTTCGGCAATCTTCTGCCACCCGGTGGCTGGGACGTGATCGCGTCCGCGACCGCCGCGTCCGTCAATCGGACGCCTCTCTGTGTCATCGCGAGCGGCGACACCTCCAACAAGAAGGAACAGGTGATCGAGATTGCGAATGATGGCGTGATCTCCGCCCCCGGCTGTCTCATTCACTCGAACTACGACATCAGCGCCGGCAAGGGCCGGATCGACGCGGGCATGGTCCAGGCCGTCACCTCGGCCCGGGGCTCCATCGTACCCGCCGCCAACCTCGGCGCCGTGCCTCTGGATGATCCCTTCCGGGACGCTCGAGTGCGAACAGATCAGGCCTGCACATCAGGGCAGCCAAAGGTCACGTTCGAGGAAGGGTTTCACACCATTCCCGCCGGGGTTCACTGCGGAGGCTACCGGGTTCGCGGGAGCGCAGAAGCCGCCTTGGCGGCGGGGGAGCACTACTTCCTCAAAGGAGACCTCGATGTGGAGGATGATGCGCGGCTCACAGGTCGCGACGTGGTCCTGATCTTCGACCGAAACTCGAAGTCCGATTTCAAGGGACGCGCCCGAGTGGATCTGGAGGGCCGGCGCACGGGTCCCCTAACGGGTTTCGTCCTGGTCACCACCCGCGAGAATGACAAGGACTTCAAGATCAGCAGCGACCACGTCGATAGCCTTCTCGGCGTGATCTACGTCCCGGCGGCTCGCCTCCTGATCGAAGGCGGAAAGGACATCGCCAAGGCCTCCGACTGGACGGTGGTTGTCGCTCAATCCATCGAACTCAGGGGCTCCCCCTCGCTGGTCATCAATGCGAACTACGCGGGCAGCGAGGTCGCTGTGCCCGACGGCGTCGGACCCCGTCAGGGGGCATCGCGCCTGGTGCGCTGATCCGCGCGCCAGCGCCTTCCGGTCCGGATCGCCATCGGCCCCACCCTGGCCTCGGTCATCACACGCAGCACGCTTTTGCTCGTCTACGGCCGGGCGGCCCTCGCGTCGCTGGTAGGCATGCAGTTGCTCGGCGCCGCCGCCTCGGTGCGCTGGGCGTGGGTCAATGCGGGGGTCAAGGCCGAGCCCAAGCTCCTGCCTCCCAAGCGCGAGCTCCTGCCCCAGGCCTGCGGCGCCAGCGGATCACCACGGACACGATCGAGGCCGGCATCCGCAAGTTGGGCGGTCGTAGGGTCGTGGACGCCAAGGCGGTCTTTCAGCAAACCGACGGCTCCTCGTCCTTCATCGGGAGCGCCTGATGGAGACGCTGCACGCCCTGATCGGGAGCGAGGGACAGGACATCGGCTGGCTCCAGATGTGCCTGCGGGCCACCCCGATCTTCGTCCTGGGGTTCTCATCGTCCGCTTCGCCGCCACCCGCGCCTTCGGCAAATGGAGCGCGCTCGATATCATCCTGGCCGTCATCGTCGGCTCCAATCTCATCCGGGCCCTCACGGGAAGCGCGCCCTTCCTTCCCACCGTGATCGCGATCCTCCTCCTGGTGTTGCTGCACGGCCTCCCGGCGACGGCCGCGGCGCGGTGGGTCTGGCTCAGCACCCTGACCAAGGGCGCCTCGGTCGTACTTGTGAAAGACGGGGAGCCGGACGAGGCCGCCATGAAAGGCGCCGGTATCGGCCAGGGCGACCTCCGGATGGCGCTGAGGGCTGCCGGCCACGCCGATCTGACGACCGTCAAATCGGCCGCCCTGGAGCGCAATGGCGACATCAGCCTTATCGGCCGATGAACCGCGCGGAGGCCGAGGAACCACCCCGCCGGGCCTATCTGGCGCACACGGACGCGGACGCCGAGATCGTCTTCCCGGCAACGCGCACCTGCGTCCTCGCTCCCGGACTCCACCTCGTGGTCAGCGCCCTCGATCGCTCGCGCCTCCACCACCGGATCAAGCGCCAGCTTCCGGCGGACGCGGCGCTCCTCGTCGCGCCCCTGGCCGAGGCCCCCAAGTTCAGGAACATGTCCCGCGGCGTCCTGAAATTCACCCGCGCGGTCTGGCCGCCGCGAAGCGAATGACGCCGTGTTCAGCCCCGCCCCCTAGCCGGCGGCCTCCGCGGCGGAGCCCCTGGGCGTCCTCGGCGCGGCGAGCATCGCCTCGACCGTCCGGCGAAAGGTTTCAAGACGAAGCGGCTTGACCATGACCCCGTCGGCGCCGAGCACACGCGCGGTGTTGAGATAGTCTCCGGGGCCCACCCGGCCTCCGCTCGAAATGGCCAGAACCCTTATCGACGGCTGTTCGCGCCGGATCGACATCAGCACTTCGATTCCGTCGCAATTGGGCATGAGCATGTCGAGAACGACCAGTGGAACTGCATGGCCTCGAGCAGGCGGATAGCCTCGACACCGTCGCCCGCCTCCACGATCGCGTGGTCGGACGCGCGCAGCATCTCCGTTGCGACAAGCCGCACGGTGGGGTCGTCGTCGACGATCAGGATCGCGGCCATCGGATCACCTCCCCGCAACCAAACGCCCGAAGAGTTTCGAAGTCCTGACGAAGCTTGGCTGACGTTAAGGTCCGCGGCGTCCCTTCTGGGAGCCTCGAACGCGACCGCAGGATGGAGGCCAGCCCGAACGAGGGTCTGGTGGACGTCCGGCATCCTTTTGCGGCGCCCAGAGCCGCCAGGCCCCAGGCCCTGCTGGCGACGAAAGGGCCCACAAGGCTCCCGACTCCCCTCGGCGGCCGTTCTCCCCGCTAGCGACCTTCGTCGGGGGATCGTGGAGCGCGCTCCAGCTCCGCGATGAGGGCCGTCATCTCGTCGATCTCGCGGCGTTGGGCGGCGATGATGTCGTCCGCCAGCCGCCGCACGCGCGGATCGCGGATCATGGCCCTCTCGGACGTCATGATGGCGATCGAATGATGCGGGATCATGGCCTTCATATAGCTCACGTCGTCCACCGTGGCCTGACTGCGCACCAGGGTGAGGCTCAGGGCGAAGACCGCGAGGGCGGAGACGAGGACGCCCAGCTTGATCCTCAGGCCCCTGTACATGGGCCACATGAACCCGAGCATGACCATGGCCATGGCCGCGCCCATGAGCAGCGCCATCCAGGCGCGGGTCTGGCTGAAGCGGACGTGGTCGATCGCATAGGTGTTCAGATACATGAGGCCGAACATCACCCCGGTCGAGGTGAGGATCATGGCGGCGAACCGCCCGTAGCTCATTCCCTTCTCCATGGGGAGCAAACCGCGGAGCCGGGATCGCGGTTCCGGTATCCGACCGCTCCGCTCGGGGAACAGCGTCGGGGCCGATCGGGTTGTCGGCTCTCTCCCCTTTAGAAAGGCGCCTCCATGGCCGACCGGCTGACCCTGCAGGATCCCCGCGACCGGTATCCAAAGCCCCCGTTTCCCGAACAGCCCCAGCCCGAACCCGGCCTGGCGGCGAAAATGACGCCCCAGCCTGACCACGGCGAGACCAGCTACCGCGGATCGGGGCGTCTGAACGGCCGCAAGGCCCTCATCACGGGGGGCGATTCCGGCATCGGCCGCGCCGCCGCCATCGCCTATGCGCGGGAGGGCTGCGATGTCGCCATCGGGTTTCTGCCGTCCGAACAGGATGACGCGCGCGAAGTCATCGCCCTGATAGAGGCCGAAGGCCGCAAGGCCGTGGCCCTGGCCGGCGACATCACCGACGAGACCTGGTGCCGCCGCATGGTCGAGGAGGCCGTGAGCCAGTTGGGAGGCCTCGACATCCTCGTCATCAACGCCGGCCATCAGGCCTACCGCGAGGACATCTCCGAGGTCTCCAGCGAGGATTTCGACCGAACCCTGAAGACGAACCTCTATGCGCTTCACTGGATCGCCCAGGCGGCGACGCCCCACCTCGCCCCCGGCGCGGCCGTCATCACCACGGCCTCGGTTCAGGCCTACGACCCGTCAGCGATCCTGCTGGACTATGCGACGACCAAGGCCGGCATCGTCGCCTACACCAAGGCCCTGGCCAAACAGCTCATCAAGAGAGGCGTCCGGGCCAATATCGTGGCTCCCGGGCCATTCTGGACGGCGCTGCAGCCCGCCGGGGGACAGCCACAGGAAAAGGTCGTTCATTTCGGGGAGCAGAGCGAGTTCGGGCGCCCCGGCCAGCCCGTCGAGATCGCGCCGGTCTATGTACTGCTCGCCTCCCAGGAGGGAAGCTACATCACCGGCGAGGTCTATGGGGTGACAGGGGGAGCCGGCGTCGCCTGATGGGCCGGCAGGCGCGGTTGGAGATCCGCGTGGCAGGGACCTGCGGCGCAGCCCGGCCGGCGCACCGCCCAGCCCTCGCGCCGGCCGGGCCATCGCGGCCGGCGTGTTAGCGGCGCGGACCCTCGCCCTCCTGGTCTGAGGCTGGCCCGAGATGCGCAGGTGGCGGCGGCCGGCCGCCGCGGGGATCTGACCGCCCACGACGGGTCAGTACGTTCGACGGAGGCTTCGGGGAGAGAGGGTCGATCCGAACGCGCGATCCGCCCACCTTCTCCGCGCATTCCATGGCCCGGCCTGCCCTTCCGCGGTGTCATGGCCGCGCTTTCCCGGCATCGGATAGCGAGGATGTGACGCGATCGTCGGGAGACTCGTCTCGCGGCACGCCCCCTTCGACGAGACCTCCGGCCGGTCACCTTCGCGGATCAGGTCATCTCTCGCGAGGGGTGTCCCGCGGGGTCTCGGCCAGCGCCGCGAGGGCGGCGGCGCCCGCCGTCGACCGGGGGCGAGTCCCTTCAGTCCGCCCGCACGCCGGTTGATCATGCGCGCCTATCCTGGCCCCGCGATCCCGACGTTCCGGGAGCGGTCCGGGAGAAGCGCCATTTCATGGCCAGGACCCCGGCCGACATCACCAGAGCAAGGCTGTTGGCGACGGTCACCGGCCAGGCCTGGGTCATCACTCCATAGACGATCCACAGGGCGAAACAGCTGACCGTGAGGGCGTAGGTTCTCAGGCTGACCGCTCCCGCGTCGCGCGCCTTCCAGATCTTGATCAGCTGCGGCGCGAAACTGGTCACGGAACAGACCGCTGCCGCGACCCCGAAGACGTTGGCGATCGTCGCGCTCACGGGGCCGGTGGTCCAGCAGGCTTCCGCCGGCCGCCTTCCCGTTCCCGCGAGTCAGCCCCTGTCAGACAACGAACCCAGCGCCCCGCCCTCTCGGTCATCCGGCGGTCTCGGCCTGGACCACGAGGCGGCCCACCAGCATGCGATCGGCGTCGAACACCTCGACCGAGAACCGGCCATCGCGCCAGAGTTCGGATCGCGACTCCACAAGTTCGCTCAGGAGTCGCTGGGCCGAGCGGCGGGCCGCGTCATCGTCCGACAGCATCTCCCCCACCTCGTCGGTGAGCAGGGATCCGTCCGGGAGATCGAAGAAATAGCGGGGCATGTCTGCACAAGCAGACGCACGCCGGACGGTTCCCTAGGCCCTCGTAAGCCCAACCGAGGCGACCTTGGCCCGCAGCATGGCGTAGCATTCGCACGTCTGGCGCTCGAGCCCCACGCGATCGTGGATACGGATCGCGCCGCGCGAATAGGGGCTCAGCTTCAGCGCCTTGAGGCGGTGAGCCAGCTCGCTGACGGTGGAGCGCTGGACGCCCAACAGCCGCGCCAATTCCTCCTGGGTGAAGTTGACGCGTCCGTCGTCGCTCAGGTCGTCCGCGGTGAGGAGCCAGCGGGCCAGACGCTGTGGGGCCTGGTGCAGGGCCTTGCAGGCGCCGGCCTGCGCCGCCTGAGCCTGATAGAGATCGGTAAGTTCGAGCTGCCGCGCCTTGATGGTCAGCCGGTCGCGGCTGAGGGCGCGGCGTATCGGCGCCGCGACGAGAGCGTCGCCGGAGGCCCGCACCACCACCTCCCAGGTGCTTGCGGCGCCGGCCAGGAAGGGCGCCAGCCCCGTCAGGCCTTCGCGTCCGACCACCGCCGTCTCGAGCGTCCGACCGTCGGAGAAGCGGATCTGACTGGCGAACTGGGCGTCGAGCGGGAAGTGAACCTCCGTGACCGGCGCGCCCTGCTCGATGACGACCTGCTCGGCGCGAACCGCGACCGGACGCAGCAGAGGCCGGATGGCCGCCTCGTCGCCGGCCGAGTGGAGCGGCTTGGCTTATCCTGACGCGCCGACGACCCTGTCGCCAGCCCTGGCGAACCGTTCCCGCCGGCCGACGCCGACGGCTTCCCCCTACCCTTGCGCGGGACGTGACGGAGGCCGGCGCGGTCCTATTTGGCCTTTGACTGGGCCGCCGGGGCCGGGGCGGCCGTCTTCAGACTGGGCTGGGAGGCGTTCTGCTTCGGAGGCCCCGCCTTCTTCGACCTGCCTTTGGACTCCTTCATGACATGCCGTCCTTTCCTGTAAGCCGACTCTCTACCATGCGCCCTCATCCACAATGAGGCCGTCGGGAGCTGACCCGGCGAAAGGCGTTCAGGATGGCTCGGCAAGGCCGGAAGTCGGCGTGGGTCCGGAGCCCGCCCGCCGGTTTCGGCCCTCCGGCTCTCCGGCAACTCCCGCCGCTCTGGTCACGGGCCGCTATTCAGTCCAAGGCTCGAGACGTCGCCCGGTTGCGCCCCCCGCACCTGACCCGGACAAGTCCTCGCGGCAGATCCAGCCGCCGGGCAGGGGCCCCCTCAGCAAGCAATCCCGTCCGACCAGCGCGTGCGCCTGAGTCCGATAGCCGACCCATGCAGCCCCTCGGGGCGCCGGGTGTTTATCCCTCGCCTGTCGGGCATGAGGTGGGCGGGGGATCGCCGAAGTCACGCGTGGATTCGGCGATCCCCCGCTCCCCGACCTCCGCCGAATCTGGCGGGTTTCAGCTCGTTCCGCCTTCGGTGTCCGCCTTGGCGCGCCCGTTAGGGACACGTCCGTGGCGCCCCGCGACGCTTGCGGCCGCCCCAACGGTCGATAGGGGTCGCCCCCGAAGACGGCCCGAGAGCCGGCGGCGGGAGGGACGCGACCGCGGGGGGGCGGCGCAGGTTGTCCGGTTCGGCTCAGGCTCCAACGACCGCTCGGCTCAGTTCTTGGGCCTCAGGGCCTGTTCGAGGGCGGCCCGGAGCTCAGGGAGCCGGTAGGGTTTGGGCAGGAGGCTCAGCCCTTCCGACCGGGCCGCCTCGGCGGCCTGGCTGAAGCCCGTCGTCAGCAGCACCGGCAGATGCGGATAGTGGTCCCGCACATGCTGGGCCAGCTGGCGTCCGTCCAGGGTCCCCGGCATCACCATGTCCGAGAAGACGAGGCGGAAGGCCTGATCTTCCGCGAGGACGGCGATGGCCTCCTCGGCCGACATCGCCCGGCGAGCGCTGAGGCCGAGATCCTGGACCATCTGAATGACCACCGCCGCCACGCCGTCATCGTCCTCGACCAGGAGAAGGCGACCGCCCTCGTCCAGGAGGGGCGCGGCGGCCTCCGCGTCGGCGGGCGCCTCGCCCGCGGAGCGGGCGCTCTTGGGCAGGCACAGGCTGATGCGTGTCCCCTCACCGGGACGACTGTTGATATCCGTGCGGCCGCCGGACGACCGCGCGAAGCCGTACACCTGGCTTAGGCCCAGCCCCGTGCCCGATCCGACGCCCTTGGTCGTGAAGAAGGGTTCGAAGACCCGCTCCACCACCTCGGGAGACATGCCGACCCCGGTATCCGTCACCGCCAGACAGACATGGTCGAGCGGAAAGGACGAGGTGGGCTCCCCCGGAACATTGCGGGCGCTGACGACCAGACGGCCCCCGGCGGGCATGGCGTCGCGGGCGTTTACGGCGAGATTGATCAGGGCGACCTCGAGCTCGCCGGCGTCCACCTCAACGGGCCACAGGTCGGCGGGGGCGTCGAACGTGACCTCGATATCCTCGCGCAGGGACCGCTCGAGAAGCAGGCGCATGCCCTCGATCCGGGCCCCGAGATCGACCACCTCGGGCTTGAGCGCGGATCGCCGGGAGAAGGCGAGGAGCTGGCGCGTGAGCCCGGCGCCCCGGTCCACCGCCTGGCGGATACCGGCCTTCAGCCTGTCGCGCTTCTTGGGGTCCGAGGTGCGGTCGAGCAGATCCAGGCCTCCCGAGGTGATCATAAGCAGATTGTTGAAGTCGTGGGCTATGCCGCCGGTCAGCTGTCCCAGCGCCTCCATCTTCTGGCTTTGTCGCAGGGCCTCCTCGGCCCGGGCCCGCTCCTCCATCTCCGTGTGCAGCCGGGCGTTGGCCCCCGCCAGGTCTTGCGCCTGCCGGCCGAGCTCGCCGTTGGCCCGGCGCAGCGCGGCCTGGGCCGCCCCCAGGACAATCATCGCCAGGGCCGCCATCCCGATGAGCAGGGCCACGCCGCCGTAGCGCGCCAGCCTGCGCGCGACAGGCTCGCTCCCCATCTCCAGCCGGACCTGGCCGAGCCGGGCCCCGGCCTCCACCACGGGCGAGGCGACCCTGACCGATCCTTCCCGCGACGGCGTTTCGCCGGCCTGAAGACGGGGAGCGGGAGGCGACGCGCCGTCCCGCGACAGATGGGCCACCCGCTCGCCCCGTTCGTCATAGACGCCGACGGACAGAACCTCCGGGTTCCTCGCCATGGCCCGGACATAGGCCTGGGCGGTGTCGGCGTCGTCGAAGGCCAGGGGCGCGGCCACCGAGGCCGCCAGGATCTCGGCCTGAACCTGGGCCTCGCGCACCTTCTGGTCCCGATAGTGACGCTCGCTCATCACCGCGAGAACGAGCCCGCCCAGGACAAGCGCCGCCAGGGTGGCGGTGACCAGCCGCGGCGTGCGCCCCGTCGACAGTCCTTCCACGGCGCCGGTCACGACCGACCTCCGCGGACCGTGAGGGCCAGGGACAGCAGGCGCGAATTGACCGCCAGGCCGGCGTCGCGCGCGGCGTCGTTGTCGATGTGGAACCGGACGCGATCCCGGGCGATGGCGAAGTCGATCAGGCCGCGCACGGCGGGATCGGCGGCGTCGGTGACGGTCAGGACCGGTCGCGACGCCAGGGCCGCCAGAAGCTCCCGGCGCGCGGCCGCCTCCAGCCCCCCGAGATAGACGATGTGGCAGCCGGACCGGGCCTCCGCGGAGCTGACCCGTCGCGCCAGCACCCGCCGTCCGGAGATCAGCTGACCGGCCACCGCCTCGTCCAGCCGCCGCCCGAACGGGTCGCGGCCGGCCACGCAGATGACGATCGGGCTGCCGGGCGAGGCGAAGGCAGAGCCGGGCCAGTCCACGAAGGCGGCGAAACGGACCAGATAGTTGGCCTTGACGGGATATTCGAGGGACTGGGCGTGCGCCGCCCCCGCCGCGAGGACCACCCACAGGCCGACCCACGCCGCCAGCAGGGGCGCGTTCGGCGACACAAACCCGAGGCGGCGCCCGGCGGACATCTAGAATCGCGCCCGCAGGGAAGCGGTGAGGCTGCGCCCGATGTTGCGGGCCCGGCCGGGGTCTCCGGACTCACGATGGTCACGGTCCAGCAGATTGGCGCCGGTCACCGCCACCTCCAGGGCGTCGGTCAGTCGCCAGCCCAGCCGCACGTCCGCCTCCACATAGGATGGGACGGCGGCCAGGCCGTCCACCGCCCTGAGCCGGACATCGAGCTCCAGGCGATCGGTGAGGTCAGCCTGGGTTCCCAGCAAAAGCTGATAATCCGGATCGTCGCCGACCGAGACGAGACCGGTGATGTCGAGCACACCGGGCTTGACCTCGAAGTCCTTGGTGAGGGTGGCGAGGCCGGCGTTCACGCGCCACGACGGGGTGATGGCGTAGACGCCCCACGCCTCCAGGCCCCAGCTGGCGCCCCGCCCGCCGTTGTCGAACCGCAGGGGAAACACGGTCTCGGGATCGATCGTCACCGTCCGCAGGTCGTCGTAGCGATTGTAGAAGACCGAGACCGACAGGCTTCCCCGCGGATGAGGGGGCGTCCGGTAGCCGATCTCATAGGCGACCAGGTCCTCGGCCCGGAAATCGCCGGGCTCAAGAAAGCCCGGTTGGGTCAGCCGCCGCTCGATGCGGTTCGGCGAGCGGGTGGCGCGCGACACCGCCCCCCAGACCAGGGAGCCGCCGGGCGGCGTCCAGGCGAGCCGCGCGCTGGGCAGGAGCACCGCTCCCGACAGGCTGTTGTCCTCGAACTTGGCGCCCAGGGTCAAAATCACATTCGACGCCAGACTGATCTGGTCCTGGGCGAAAACGGACCCGAGCCGCACCGTCTCGCGGGGGGGATCGAGGAAGGCCTCGGTGGAGGCGATCAGCTCGGTGTCGATCTGGCGCAGGTTTCCACCGACGACCAGACGATGGCGCGCGCCCAGGTCCAGGGCGTGCTGCAGAGAGAGATCGACCGTATCGGCGGTCTCGCGCGTCCCCGGGCTCGCGCGCTCCACCCGGTCGTAATAGGCCTGGAGCTGCAAGGCCGCTCCATCGGCGAAGACGCGGCTCCACCCGCCCGTGACATTGCCGCCCGCGATTCCGACCTGGCCGACCGCCTCATGGTCGAAGACATCGGCCTGCAGGCTCAGGCTGTCGGGGCCCCCGGTCCAGTCCAGGCGCATCCCCGCCCGCAGTCCCGAGAGGCCGTCCCCGGCTTCGGCCCCGTCGGCGAGGAGACTCTCGCCGCGGTCGAAGCCGCTCACATAGGCGCGCCAGCCGCCCGCCTCTCCCAGGCGACCGCCGTGGCGAAACGTCAGCACGGCGTCCTCCGTCCCCGCCGCGGCGTCCACGACCAGGCCCTGGGTGTCCTGCGCCGAACGGGTGATGATATTGATCACGCCGTTGACCGCGTTCGCGCCATAAAGGGCGCCGCCGGGACCGCTGATCACCTCGATCCGGGCGATATCCATGAGCGGCAGATGCCGTTCGTCCCAGAACACGCCGGAGTGGAGCTGGGAGTAGACGCTGCGGCCGTCGATCAGGACCAGGAGCTTGTTGGCCGTCTCATAGCCGTTGAAGCCCCGGGCGCTGATGGCGTAGTCGCCGGCGTTGACGCGCTGGACCTGGAGATTGGGGGCCAAGCGCAGGACCTCGGGCAGGCTGGTGGCCCCGGAGCGCCGGATATCCTCCGCCGTGATCACGAAGACGGCAGCCGCGGCATGGCTCAGCGCCTCGGGCCGGCGTGTGACCGAGGTGACCTCGACCATGGCCAGCTCCTCCAGCGACAGCTCGGTCAGGTCGCGCGGCGCCGGGAGCCGGGCCAGGGCGGCGTCGTCCGGCACGACAGATTCGCCCGCCAGCACCGGCGAGCCCGACAGGACGACGCCGGCCGCCGCAAGGCCCGCGGCGGCCCGAACCCAGCCTCCGGAGCCGCCGGCGCGCGGGGCCAGACGACCGGCCTCCCCGGCCACGGCGGCCTGCGCCGACATTCCGTGATCGGACTGATCGACGTCCATGGTCGCCATCCCCCCTTTTCGTCTGCAGAGTCGCGATAGACCGACTCGGTTCCCGTACGTCAGCTGCCGGACATAAGCACACGCGCCGCCGAAACCCATTCCTCCCCGCAACGGCTGAGGATGCGCAGGTCGAGGCCAAGACGTCGAGGCAAGGACGGGGACCGCCGCCGCGCGCGCCGAAGCCCAAAGCGGCCGAGCAAAACCTCAGTGTCCGCGTCGGGATTCAAGCCGGGCGCCATGGCGGCGCTCAAGGGCGCCCTCCCGCCTCGGACTTTCATGGGCCTCTCCTGCTCGCCGTGACGGCGCGCCGACCCCCCGGTTTCCATCCCGGTTTCTGAGTCGCAGCCTCGACCCTGATCGGGCCGGGCCCGCCCCGGGCCCGTCGCGCCAGCGCCACCCGCCCCCGCCATACGATCCTAGGGTGCCTCGCCGCCCGAGCCCGGCTCGGCCATCTTGCGATGCCGCTCCGCCAGGAGGGTCTGGGGGGTCACGGCGGCGGCGGCCGCCTGGAGCTTGTTCTTCAGCCCCGCCACGACGTCGCCGTCGCAGCGCTTGAGCGCCTCGTAACCGATCCGGGCGACTTTGGCGGGATGCATCTTCTTGTCGTCCTGCCCGACCTGTGTGTCCATCAGGCCCGCACGCTCGAAGAACTCCGTATCGGTCACGCCCGGCATTAGGCAGGTCACGACCACGCCGCTGTCCTTGAGTTCATTTCTAAGGGCGAAGGAGAAGCTGTCCAAGAAGGCCTTGCTGGCGTTGTAGACGGCCTGAAAGGCGCCCGGCATGAAGCCCGCGATCGACCCGGTGAACAGGATGCGGCCTTCGCCCGCCTCCCGCATGCGCCGGCCGACCTGCTGGGCCAGTCGCACCGTTCCCGTCACATTGGTGTTGATCACGTGCAGAACCTCGTCGAAATCCTGATCGAGGAAGCCCCGGCCGAGTCCATGGCCGGCGTTGGCGGCCAGGATGGCGACCGGACGGTCGCCTATGCGCGCCACGAGGGCGTCGACGCCCTCCTTGGTCGCCAGGTCGACCTCGAGGGTCTCCACCTGCGCACCCGACGCCTCCAGGCCCTCGCGCGCCTCGTCGAGCGGTCGGTCGGCGGCGAGGACCAGCGCATATCCGTCCTCGGCCATCAGCCGGGCCAGCTCGTAGCCGATGCCCGAAGATGCGCCCGTCACCACGGCGAGGCCGGGGCCGGTGTTGCGATCGTCCATGTCTCATCTCCCGCGGTTGGATGGGCAACCGTCGCCCCGCCCGGCTGTTCCGGGCTTCTATCGGAGACCGGACCGATGGGAACGAGTCGGGCCGGGGGTGGTTGTCAGGTGACTCTGAACCGGAGGCCCCATGTCCCAGACCCCGCCGTCCACCGACGCCGACGTCCATTCCGCCGCCTTTCTCGACCAGGACCGTGTCGAGGGCGAGCACGAGGCCGCGAGCGTGCGCGCGGCGATGATAAATCGCCCGCGTGAGGAGCTCTACGCCTACTGGCGGGACCTCTCGAACCTGCCGGCCTTCATGGAGAATGTGAAGTCGGTGGAGGCGCTCAGCCAGGACCGATCGACCTGGACGATCGCCGGTCCCGCCGGGATCGACGTCGAGCTCACCAGCGAGATCACCGAGGATCGCCCCGGCGAATATATCGCCTGGACGGCGACCGAGGAGTCCGACGTCGACCATGAAGGCTGGATCGAGTTCCGCGACAACGCCTTCGGCCGCGGCACCGAGGTCCGGCTCTTCATCAGCTACGATCCGCCTGCCGGAGTGATCGGGAAGCTGGCCGCCAAGGTCATGCAGCGGGAACCGCGCATCCAGGCCCGGCGTGACCTGCGGCGCTTCAAACAGCTGATGGAAACGGGCGAGATACCCACCTCCCAGGCGCCCGACGCCGCCCCGCGCGCTGACCGTCACCTCTGAACATCACGACAAGGATTCGCCCATGCGCGCCCTCACCTGGCACGGCAAACACAATGTCCAAGTCGACACCGTGCCCGACCCCCAGATCGTCAATCCCCGTGACGCCATCATCAAGGTGACCTCCACCGCCATCTGCGGCTCGGACCTGCATCTGTACGACAGCATGATCCCGTCCATGTCGAACGGCGACATCCTGGGCCACGAGTTCATGGGGGTGGTCGAGGAGGTCGGGTCCCGCTCGACCCTCAAGGTGGGCCAAAGGGTGGTGGTGCCCTTCGTCATCGCCTGCGGCTCCTGCTTCTTCTGCGGCAAGCAGCAGTACTCGGCCTGCGACAACTCCAATCCCGCCGACAAGTCCGATCTGTCGGAGGTCGCCTACGGCTATCCGGCCGCCGGACTGTTCGGCTATTCCCATCTGACCGGGGGCTATGCCGGCGGCCAGGCCGAATACGCCCGCATTCCCTATTCCGACGTCGGCCCGCTCGTCATCCCGGACGGGATCGAGGACGAGAAGGTGCTCTTCCTCACCGACATTTTTCCAACGGGCTGGATGGCGGCCGAGAACGCCGAGATCGAGCCGGGAGACACGGTGGCGGTGTGGGGATGCGGACCCGTCGGGCTGTTCGCCATCAAGAGCTGTCTGCTTCAGGGCGCGGGCCGGGTGATCGCCATCGATCATCTGCCGCGCCGGCTTGAACTGGCCAAGGCGAACGGCGCCGAAGTCCTCAACTACCATGAGGTCAAGGTGCGCGAGGCGCTGACCGAGATGACGGCCGGGATCGGCCCCGACGCCTGTATCGACGCCGTCGGCATGGAGGCCCACGGCTTTTCTCCGGATAATATCCTCGACGCGGTCAAACAGGAGACGAAGCTCGGGACCGACCGCCAGCATGTCCTGCGCGAGACCATCATGGCCTGCCGCAAGGGCGGCCGGGTCTCGGTGCCCGGAGTCTATGGAGGGATCGGCGACAAGCTGCCTATCGGCGCCTTCATGCAGAAGGGCCTGACGATCAAGACCGGCCAGACCCATGTGCAGAAGTACCTGCCAAAGCTGCTCGATCTCATCCTGGAGGGCCGCCTCGACACCACCGACCTGATCAGCCACATCCTGCCGCTCGAGCGGGCCGCGGAAGGCTACAAGAACTTCCACGACAATCCCAACGAATGGACGAAGGTGGTCCTCAAGCCCCATTGAGGGGGTGGCCGGGTCCGGGGCGGGCCCGGCCGCTCACATCCGCCCAGGCCGGGCGACCGCAGGGGCGAATGCCCCCTCACCGAGGGTATTGAGCGCCCGCCCGTGATCGGTCGCGCCGCCGACTGTCCGCTCGGGCGGGTCAATCCGGGACGTTGGCCTCGAGTTCGTCCAGCCACACTCGCGCCGTGGCGTCTGACGGCGCGCGCCAGTCGCCGCGCGGCGACAGCGAGCCGCCGGTCACCACCTTGGGCCCGTTCGGTACGGCCGAGCGCTTGAACTGGCTGGCCTGGAAGAAACGGACCAGGAATTTCCGCAGCCAGGTCTTTATCGTGCCGAGGTCATACGCGACCTTCTCGTCCTCGGGCGTGCCGGCCGGCCAGTCGCCGCGCGAGGCGTCCTTCCACGCCTGATGCGCCAGCCAGGCGACCTTGGACGGCGTCATGCCGTAGCGGGTGATGATCAGGCCCGCGAAGTGGACCACGGCCCCGATTTCATGAAGCAGCAGGCACGCCTCCACGGCGGCGGTGTCGCGGACGTCGCCAACCACCAGCGGCCCCCATTTGGCCGTTGGACAGGTCGTCGAACACCACGGGCCGATAGCCCGCGCCGGCCAGGGCCTTGCAGGCATGGGATCCGATGAAGCCGGCCCCACCGGTCACCAGAACCTTTTCCGGACTATTTTCGTGTTTCATGGGCGCCTCCTGACCACGGCAAGCGCACCTGATCGGGAGTGTTCCAAAGTCTGACTTCGGTCACAGAAAAGGAGCGGCCCGACGGGCCGCTCCTGGATTGCCTTCTTTCTTCTAAGAGTCTGAAATCAGACCTTGTCCATCGGCGGGCGGGGGCTGGAGCCGCCTGACTTGCGCGTCACCTTGTCCGCCCAGGTCTGGGCCACGCGACCGGCGGCGTCGCGACCGCCCAGGCCGAAGGCCAGGGCCGTGGCCACCGCCGCCGCGCCCAGAATCAGGGCGAAGGCGATCAGCACGATCTCGTCGGCGATGCCCATGAAGCTGAGGCCCATAGCCGTGGCCAGGGCGATGGTCGCCCAGCGCACGATGATCGAGGCGAAGCGGTCGGCGCCGCCCGTTCCCCGATCGATGGCGTTGGCCAGGAGGTCGCCGATGATCACCCCGGCGGCGATGATCACGCCCCCGACGATCACCTGAACCGCCAGGCCCAGCACGGTCTCGACCATCTCGGCGATGGTGGCGAACTGAAGGACATGCGCGGCCTCGACCACGAAGAAGGCGACGATGGCCGCCATCACCAGCCAGCCGACAACCCTGGATGGGGTCGTCCGGGCCGGAACGCCCGCGCCGCCCATGGCCGCGGCGGTCGCCGGGGTGACGTCACCGGCATAGGGCTGGGTCGAGGGCGGCGGCTCGGTGGTGGAGCGGGCCGACGACAGATTGGCCAGGCTCTGGATCGACCGGTCGAACCCGGTGGCGGGCAGGACACGTTCGATCAGCTGCGCGACCCAGCGGCCGATGAACCAGCCGATGGCCAGCAGGATGGCGGCGACGATGACGCGGGGAATGGCCGCCAGCACCATGGTCAGCACGGCCACGGCCGGAACGGTGAGCGATTCGATGCTCAGCTGCTCGAGCGCGGCGATGGTGATGGGGATGA
>NZ_QUOQ01000004.1 GCF_003704105.1 Brevundimonas lutea
GCGTCGACACCTTCGTGTTCCGGTCGATCCTGGACTCGACGGTCGCTGCCTCTGATCGGATCACCGATCTGAGCGCCGGCGACATCATCGACCTGTCGGCCATCGACGCCGACACCACCACCAACGGAAACCAAGCGTTCGCCTTCGTCGACGCCTTCAGCAACCAGGCCGGCCAGGCCACCCTGACCTACCAGGGCGGCGTCACCCTGCTGAACCTGGACGTCAACGGAGACGGTGTCGCCGACTTCATGCTCCGCATGCAGGGCGACCATCGCGGCCATGAAAACTGGGCTTGGTAAGCTCAGCGTACCCCTCTGATGAAGGCGGCGGCGATCCCTCCGAACAGGGCGCTGCCGCCGGCGATCGCGAACAGGGCCGGATAGCCACCCATCGGGCCCCAGCCGGCGCCCGCCAACACCAGAATGGCCAGACCGGGCGCGAGAGCCTGCGGCAGGGTGTTGCCCAGGTTGAACAGACCCAGGTCGCGTCCCGAGTCCGCTCGCGACGGCAGGATTTGCGCCACCAGCGCCGTATCCGTGGTCGAATACAGCCCAACTCCCGCGCCATACAGCAACTGTCCGATCAGGGCGGTGGTCCAGCTCGGGTCGGCCGCGAACACCGCCATGCCCGCGCACACCAGCACTCCGGACGCGGCGACGTACAGGTGTCGGCCGCCGGTCCGATCGGACACCCAGCCGGCCGCCAGAGCTGTCACCACCGAGGTCGAGGTCGATACCAGGATAAGGGTCGAGACCAGGGCCGCCGGCGCGCGCTCGGGAAACGCCGCCCCGTCCGCCGCGGCCCGCCCCACGAAGTACAGCAGATAGACCTGGCTGGCTGACAGCCCTAGCTGGATCATCAGCCGCGAGCTCCAGGCCAGGGCGAAGTCGGCGCGCCGCCGCGTCGCCGGCGCCTGCTCATTGATCGATGGCGGGACGGTTGGCCCCGGCGGCTCGCGCCACAGCAAGAGCGGCGTCACGCCGGCCGCGAACACAGCGGCGACAAGCGCGAACCGCGTCGCCTCGCTGAGATCTCCCATGCCGGCAAGCACCGCCCCGACCGCCAGGCCGACCGGCGCCCCCATGGCCATGGCGGAAGACATCAGCCCCTTGCGCGCGTCCGGCACATGATCGGGCAGCAGGGCGTTCATCGGCCCAAAGAACAGGTTGAACATCAGCTGGAACAGCACCACGCCGATCAGGACGCCCCAGCCGGTCTGGGCGAACAGGATCAGCGGATAAGCGGCGAGAGCGCCGACCACGCCCGTCAGCAGCCACGGCCGGCGGCGTCCCATCCGGCTCCGCGTTCGATCCGACAGCCATCCCGCGACGATATTGGACAGGCTGGCGACCACCGCCCCGACCAGCGCCACTCCGCTGAGAATCAGCGCCTTGGCATCCGGGTCCACCGCCTCGATCCTGAGCGGCGCCAAGAGGGTCAGCAGCGGCATGAAGGCGATGAAGCCGGCGGCGTTGGCCAGACCCAGCCGGATCGCCAGGTCCGAACCGAATACACTTCCCCCAGCCCTGACTGCGCCCCTCGACATTCAAGCCTTGTATCGGGCGGGCCGCCCCGCTCCAATCACGCCGTGTGACGAGGGGAACCGCGCATGGGTCAGGGACCGCTGAAGGGCCTCAGGGTGGTGGAGATGGCCGGTATCGGTCCCGCGCCCTTCGCCGTCACCCTGCTGTCGGACCTGGGGGCCGAAATCCTGCGGATCGACCGGCCGGGCGCCGGCCCCGCTCCCGGCGACGTCACCGCCCGGGGCCGCGCCTCCCTGGCGCTGGACCTCAAGTCAGAGACGGACCTCAAAACCGCCAGGGCTGCCATCGCCGCCGCCGACGTGCTGATCGAGGGCTTCCGGCCCGGCGTCATGGAGCGGCTGGACCTGGGGCCCGAGTCGATGCTGGCCGCCAATCCGCGTCTGATCTACGGCCGCATGACCGGCTGGGGCCAGGACGGGCCGCTGGCTCCGCGCGCCGGGCACGACCTGACCTACATCGCCGTCACGGGAGCCCTGAACGCCATCGGCCCCCGGGGCGGCCCGCCGGTCCCGCCCCTGAACCTGATCGGCGACTATGGCGGCGGCGCCCTCTATCTGGTCATGGGCGTCCTCGCCGCCCTGCACGAGCGCCAGAGCTCTGGCCGGGGCCAGGTGATCGACGCCGCCGTTGTCGATGGCGTGGTCTCGATGATGGGGCTGTTCAGTTGGCTGACGGGCGACGGAGTCACCTCCATGGCCACGGGCGAGGGCATGCTGGCGGGCGCCCTGCCCACTTACCGCACCTATGAATGCTCTGACGGCCGTCATGTCGCGGTCGGCGCGCTGGAGCCTCAGTTCCATGCCGAGCTCCGCCGCCGACTTGACCTGCCCGCCGAGGCGCCCGCGGGCTTCGACGCCCAGAGCGAAGAATTGGCCGCGGCATTTCGCGCCCGCCCGCGCGACCATTGGACTGTCCTCCTTGAGGACACCGATGCCTGCGTCGCCCCCGTCCTCCACTTCGCCGAAGCCCCCGGCCACCCACACCTCGCAGCCCGCCAGAGTTTCACCGAACTGGACGGCCGGACCCAGCCCAATGTCGCTCCCCGACTGTCCCGCACCCCCGGCCGAATCCAGGGCCCGCCTGTCGCAGCGGGCATTGGCGGCGCCGACCGCTTGAAGGCTTGGGGTGTCGCCTGAAGGCTTTGGCGCGCTAGAAGCCTCCCAGCAAATGCAAGGAGCCGCCTATGTCCGATCCCGTCCTCGTCGTCACCGGCGCCGCCGGCGCGCTGGGCCGTGTGCTGGTCGCGGAGGCCAAGGCGGCAGGCTGGCGCGTCGCTGCCGTCGATCACGGCCGGTGCGAACCCGAGGGCCCCGACATGGTGGTGGACGGTGTGGACCTGACCGATCCTGAGGCCGCCCGGTCAGCCTTGGATCAGGTCGTCGCCCAGCTCGGCCGGATCGACGCCCTGGCCAACATAGCCGGCGGCTTCGCCTGGCAGACGGTCGAGGACGGCGACCCCGCCGTCTGGGCCCGCCAGCACGCCCTGAACGTCACCACCGCTCTTCACGCCACCCGCGCCGCCCTCCCCGCGCTCAAGACCGCCCCCGATGGCCGCATCGTCAATGTCGGCTCGGCCGCCGCGATCAAACCGGGCGCCGGCATGGGCGCCTATGGCGCGGCCAAGCTGGGCGTCCACGCCCTGACCCAGAGCCTGGCCGAGGAGTTGAAGGCGACCTCGGTCACGGTCAACGCCGTTCTGCCTTCCATCATCGACACGCTGCAGAACCGCAAGGACATGCCCGACGCCGACCCCGCCGCCTGGGTGGCGCCGAAAGATCTCGCCGCTGTCATTCTCTTCCTCGCCTCGCCCGCCAGCCGCGCCATGACCGGCGCCCTGGTTCCGGTCACCGGTCGGGTCTGATGCGCGCGCGTTCCGTCCTCTACGTCCCCGCCTCACGCGCTTCGGCGGTTGCAAAGGCGCGCGGGCTGGAGGTGGATGTCGTCATCCTCGACCTGGAGGATGCGGTCGGCCCGGAGGACAAGGCTACAGCTCGCCAATTGGCCGTCGAGGCTCTGACCGCGGGCGGCTTTCGCGCGGCCACGGTGGGCGTTCGCCTGAACGGAAGCGGCTCGCCTTGGGGCGCCGAGGACTTGGCCGCCGCCGCCCGGGCCGAACTCGATCTCATCGTCGTCCCCAAGGTCGAGGCCCGCGCCGCGCTCACCCCTATCATGGCCGCCGTGCCGGGCGCCGCCGTCTGGGCCATGATCGAGACGCCGGCCGCCCTGTTCGCGCTCGAAACCATCGCCGCGAACCTCGCTGACAGGCCGGGCTCAGGCCTCATGCTGGGTTCCAACGATCTGTCCGCCGCCTTGGGCTGCGAGTCGGGCGCGGACCGGGCGCCGTTGCACTGGGCCATGAGCGCTGTGGTCGCCGCCGCCCGCGCCCACGACCTGCTGGCCATCGACGCGGTCTTCAATGCGATGGACGATGACGACGGCCTTCGCGCCGAATGCGAGCAGGGCCTTCGCTGGGGCTTCGATGGCAAGAGCCTGATCCACCCGCGCCAGGTCGAGATCGCGACCCAAGCCTTTTCGCCAACCCCCGAACAGATCGCCCAGGCCCAAGCCATCGTCGCGGCCTACGACACACCCGAAAGCCGCGAATCCGGCGCAATTCGGGTTCATGGCCGCATGGTCGAACGCCTGCACCTCGACCGCGCCCGCCGCCTGCTCGCCTTGCACGCGAAGACCGAAAGCGCCTAGACAGTCACCCCTAGAAGGCCGGCCGCAGGGACCGGTCCGGGAATCTCACCGCTCGTGTCTCTGGCTCACACCGTGCCGCCGCCTGCCGCGCGCAAGTCCGCGCCCAAGCTGGCGCGCGCGCTCGAGCACGCGCCCCAAGGCCTGAACCAGCGCCGCTTCCTGATCGTGTCAGCGCCCTTCGGTCCTTTCTCGCGCCATCTCGCGACATTGCTGCGACAGCAGGGTGCGGCCGTCGATCGCATGCTGTTCAACGCCGGCGATCTGCTTGACTGGGGCTCGAAAAACGCCCGCTGGTTCCAGGACGAACCATCTGACTGGGCGGCGGAGCTGGAGCGGATCGCGCCCGGCTACACGGACATCCTGCTGTTCGGAGAGGGCGGCCCCTACAATCAGGCGGTGATCGAGCGCATCCCCGCGCTCCAGGCTTCCGTCTGGGTGCTGGAGAATGGCTATTTTCGCCCCCACTGGATCACGCTGGAGCGCAACGGCGTGAACGCCCGCACCAACCTGCCGCGTGACGCGTCCGGCTACGCCCCGCCGGCCCCGCAGGAGCCGCCGTTCAAGCCGGCTGGAACCATCCTGCCGTATCACGTCATCCGGCTGTCCAACTATCACCTGATCCAACTTCCCGGCCGCCTGCTGTTCCCGCGCTTCCGCAAGCCCTACACCCAGCCCGCCTGGCTCCAGTGCGCCGGCCATATCTGGCGCTATCTCAAGCTTCACCTGACGCCACCGGCCCGGCTCGACACCGAGGTCATCGCCGCGCGGGGCCGCTTTATGCTGGCCTGTCTCCAGCGCGAGGGCGACGTCACCCTGCTGCGCTATTCGGCCTATCCGGACAACGAGGCCTTCCTCGCCGCCGTCATGGATAGCTTCGCCGCCGAGGCGCCCGCGGACCTGCGCCTCGTGATCAAGAACCACCCCTTGGATCCCGGGCTGATCGACCAGGCGGCCCAGGCCCGCAAGATGGCGCGCGATCGCGGCATCGCCGACCGGGTCGATTTCATCGACGGCGGCAATCTGGCGGCGCTTTGCCGCGCGTCTCAGGGACTGATCGTCAACAATTCAACCGCGGCCCTGGCCGCCACCGGGTTCGGCACGCCGGTCAAGGTCATGGGCGACGCCTTTTTCGACTTCGAGGGTCTGACCGACCAGCAGCCCCTGGACGGCTTCTGGGCTGCGCCTCAGGCGCCCGACGCCGATTTGTTCGCCCGCTTCCGCGAGCATGTGCTCCACCGCACCCAGATCAACGGCAGCTATCACGATCCCAAGCTACGCGACTTCACCGCCAGCAAGGTCGTCGCGGCCCTGGCCGGCGGCTGGGACGAGGCCCAAGTCAGGTGAGCCGCCCAAAGGCCTGGGTGTGTGCGCCCGGAGTCCGTCGCATCCCCAACCTCGCGGCCTTCCTACCCGATCATGAGCTTGTCCCCGCGCCGCGGGCCGACGTCGCCGCCGTCATCGGCTGGGGCCTCAAGCCCTCCGGCGCGCTCGGCCGGCGCTGGGCGACGAAACGGGGCCTGCCCTTCACCGCGCTTGAGGACGGCTTTCTCCGCTCCGTCGGCCTTGGCGAGACCGGAGCGACCAGCCTCGGCATCGTCGTCGACGACCTCGGCGTTTATTACGACGCCACCCGCCCCTCGCGGCTCGAGGACCTGATCCGCACCGCGCCCGACTGGTGCGATGCCGCCCTGGCCGGCCGCGCCCGCGCCCTGCTGGACCGGCTGGTCGAGACGGGCCTGTCCAAGACCAACCTCGGCGCCCCCGTCGATCCCGCACTGATCGAGGACCGCCCGCGCGTTCTGGTGGTCGACCAGACCTGGGGCGACGCCTCCATCCGCCACGGCCTGGCGACCGAACAGACCTTCGCCGAGATGCTGGCCGGCGTCCGCGCCGCCCATCCCGACGCCCAGATCCTGGTCAAGCGCCACCCGGCCGTGGCGGCGGGAAAGAAGCGCGGCTGCATCCCCGCCGAAGCGCTGACCGGCGTTACCCTGATCGACACCGACGTCGCTCCTGCCTCGCTGCTGTCTGAGGTCCAGGCCGTCCACGTCGTCACCAGCGGTCTGGGCTTCGAGGCCCTGTGGCGCGGCCTGCCCGTGACCTGCTGGGGGGCGCCCTTCTACGCCGGTTGGGGCCTGACCCAGGACCGCGTCACCGTCGAGCGCCGAGGCCAACCCCGCACGATCGAACAGCTCGCCGCCGCCGCCCTGATCCGCTACGCCCGCTATGTCGATCCGGTCACAGGTCGCGCGATCGAGGTGGAACAGGCGGTCGAGCGGCTCGTCGTCCTTCGTGACCGCGCCCGGCGTCTATCCGGCCTGCACGCCTGCGTCGGCTTCGCGCCGGCCAAGCGCCCGCCGGTCCGCCGCCTGCTGAACTCACCGCTGGGCCAGGTCCGCTACTTCGGCTCCACCGTCGCCGCGCGCAGCGCGGCCGAGGTGGAGAATGGCCGGGTCGTCGCCTGGGCCTCGCGCGCCGGTGAGGGCGTCGCCGATATCATGGCTGGCTCCTCCGCGCCCCTGATCCGAATGGAGGACGGCTTCATCCGTTCGCGTGGCTTGGGCTCGGACTTCTTCGGCGCCCTCAGCGTCGCCCTGGACGACCAAGGGGTCTATTACGACCCGTCCGCGCCCTCGCGGCTCGAGACCCTGCTGGCGACCCACCCCTTTCCGGACGACATCAAGGCCCGCGCCCGTCGTCTGCGCGAGCGCATCGTCTCGGCCGGTCTCAGCAAATACAATCTGCCGCCGGCCGAGACGGGCCCCGCCTGGTCCGCCGACCGCCGCCGCATTCTGATCGTCGGCCAGGTCGAGAACGACCAGTCTATCCTCAAGGGCTGCGCCGACATCCGCACCAATTCCACCCTGGTCCAGGCCGTCCGCGCCGAGCACCCTGACGCCTTCCTGATCTTCAAGACCCACCCCGATGTGGTCGCCGGCAACCGCCCCGGCCGCCTCGACGACAGCGCGCGCGCCCTCGTCGATGCCCAGGCCGACGACCTCGACATCGTCCAGGCGCTGGACGCCTCGGACGCGCTCGCCACCCTCACCTCCCTGTCCGGGTTCGAGGCGCTGCTGCGTGGCAAGCCTGTCATGACCTGGGGCCGGCCCTTCTACGCCGGTTGGGGCCTGACCGAAGATCGGCTGGATTTCCCCCGCCGAGGCCGCACGCTGGAACTCGATAGCCTCGTGGCCGCCGCCCTGCTCCTCTATCCCGTCTATGTCGCCCCGAACGGCTTCCCCTGCGAGGCGGAGGATCTGGTCGAGGCCCTGATCGCCGCCAGGGACGCCCCGCCCCCCGCCGCCCCGCGCGGCCAGGTGCAGCGCTGGTGGAAAGGCGTCCGCGCCAGCCTCGACCGAACCCCGCCCCCGGCTTATTGATCTGCGAGGCGCCGCGCGCCGAGCGACAGGAACCGACCTTTGCCCGCATCCGTCATCGCCGCCACCGGCCTGTTCACCCCCGAGCAATCGATCTCCAACGCCGAACTGGTCGAGGCCTACAACGCCTGGGCCGAGGCCGAGAACGCCCGCAACGCCGAGGCCATCGCCGCCGGCGAGATGGACGCCCTGACCCCCTCCTCGGCCGAGTTCATCGAGAAGGCCTCGGGCATCAAGCGCCGTTTCGTCATGGACAAGGCCGGCGTGCTCGACCCCCAGCGCATGGCGCCGCGCCTCGAACCCCGCTCCAACGACGAGCTGTCGGTCCTGGCCGAGATGGCGGTCAAGGCCGCGCGACAGGCCATCGCCGCCTGGGGCAAGGATGTGTCCGAGATCGGCGCGGTGCTGTGCGCCGCTTCGAACATGCAGCGCGCCTATCCGGCCATGGCCATAGAGGTGCAACAGGCGCTGGGGATCGAGGGCTTCGCCTTCGACATGAACGTGGCCTGCTCCTCGGCGACGTTCGGGCTCAAGACCGCCGCCGACTTCATCGCCTCGGGCTCCGTCAAGGCGGTGCTGATGGTCAATCCCGAGATCTGCTCGGCCCACCTGAACTTCACCGACCGCGACAGCCACTTCATCTTCGGCGACGTGGCCACCGCCGTGATCGTCGAGAGCGGCGAGACTGCGGGCCCGGGCGGCTGGGATATCCTCGGCACGCGGTTAAAGACGGTCTTCTCCAACAACATCCGCAACAACTTCGGCTTCCTGAACCGCACGGAAGCAGACACCAGCGCTCCGCCCCCCTCATCTAGCGACGCGGTAGGGGGGCAGACAGACAAGCTCTTCGTCCAGCAGGGCCGCAAGGTCTTCAAAGAGGTCGTGCCCATGGTCGCCGAGATGATCGTCGACCACGCCGGCCACCTCGACATCGACCCTACGACCCTCAAGCGCCTGTGGCTGCACCAGGCCAATATCAACATGAACGACCTGATCGCCCGCCGCGTCCTGGGCCGCGATCCGGAGCCGGGCGAGAACGTCATCATCCTGGACGACTACGCCAACACCTCATCCGCCGGTTCGATCATCGCCTTCCATCTGCACCACGACGGCTTCGACCCCGGCGATACCGGCCTGATCTGCAGCTTCGGGGCCGGCTATTCGGCGGGCACGGTGTTCGTCCGCAAGCGCCCCTGAATATGAGTTGGCGATACGCCGCGACAACGTGACCGCCTGTCGCTTGGCGCAGCGCCCTCGGCTGGCCTATATCGGGGCCCACGGTTTCATTCGGGCCGCGTCGGTCCGATTCACGGAGTTCTCCCCATGGGCGCCATGAGCATCTGGCACTGGGTCATCCTGGCCCTCGTCGTCCTTCTGCTGTTCGGCGGGCGCGGCAAGCTGTCGAGCCTGATGGGCGATGCGGCCAAGGGCATCCGCGCGTTCAAGGACGGCCTCGCGGACGACGGCAAGAAGGACGGTCCCGACCATGGCGTCAGCTCCCTGCCACGCACCGAGGCGGAGAAGGACGAGCTGCGGCGCTGAGCCGCGGCGTCTGAGCGGGCGTAAGCATGGGCGGCCTCGGCCCCGGGATCGGGGGCCTCGAAATTCTCGTCATAGGGCTGGTGGCCCTGCTGGTTGTCGGACCCAAGGACCTGCCGGTCCTGATGCGTCGGGTCGGCCAGTGGATGGCGCGCGCCCGCAACATGGCCGCCGAGTTCCGCGCCAGCTTCGACGAGATGGCGCGCCAGTCCGAACTGGACGAGCTGCGCAAGGAGGTCGAGGCCTTGCGCCACGCCAATCCTGTGCACCGTCTGGGCGCCGACGCCGACGCGGCATTCAAGGACATCAAGGATGGGTTGAACGCCCCCGCGACACCCAAGGCCGCCGCCCTGGCCGCGCCCGATCCGGCCCCGCAGATGACGCCAATCGCGCCTCCGGCTGAACCCGTCGCTGGTCCAGAGCCTAAGCCAAAACCCAGGCCCCGCGCCGCAAAGCCCGCGACGGCCAAGAAGACATCCGCCGCCAAGACGGCCTCGCCCAAGACCGCGTCGCGCCCCAAGGCTGAACCGAAAGCCTCGAGCGCGCCCAAGGCCGCCGCTCGGAAAACGTCCGCCAAGAGCGCGCGCAAGGTGCAGCCGTGAGCCGGGACGAGCGCGACGAAGCCGAGATCGAGGCGTCGCGCGCGCCATTGATGGATCATCTGGTCGAGCTGCGCAGCCGGCTTCTGGTCTGCGTCATCGCCTTCGTCGCCGCCTTCATCCTGTGCTTCTACTTCGCGGCCCAGATCCAGGTGTTCCTGATCAAGCCCTTCCAGGCCGCCGCCGCCCTGCACACCGTGGCCCAGAACCAGGGCGCGCACGGCGGCAATCCGTTCGAGTTGATCGCCGTAACGGCAGGCCTGCGCCCCTTTCCCGAGGGGGGCATGTCGGCGGTCGAGCTGATCGCCACCGCGCCGTTGGAACAGCTGTTCACCAAGATGAAGATCGCCGGCTTCGGCGCCATCATCCTGGCCTTCCCCGTGCTGGCCTGGCAGCTCTACCGTTTCGTCGCGCCGGGCCTGTACCGCAACGAGAAGGGCGCCTTCCTGCCCTTCCTTTTCGCGGCGCCGGTGCTGTTCCTGCTGGGCGCGGCGCTGGTCTATTTCGTCATGCTGCCCTTCGTCATGTGGTTCTCGCTGAGCCAGCAGATCAATGCCGAGGGCATCTCGGTCGAGCTGATGACCAAGATTTCCGAGTATCTGAACCTGGTCACCTCGCTGATCCTGGCGTTTGGCCTGTGTTTCCAGCTGCCGGTGGTGACCACCCTGTTGGGCCTGGCGGGCATCGTCAGCTCCAAGGCCATGGCGGCCGGCCGGCGCTACGCCATCGTCGCCGTGGTGGCGGTGGCGGCGGTGGTGACCCCGCCCGATCCGATCAGCCAGTTGATGCTCGCCGTGCCCCTGGTCATCCTCTACGAGGTCTCGATCTGGTGCGTACGGCTGATCGAGCTGCGTCGCAAAAAGGAAGACGCGGCGGAGGCCCTGGCGGCCTAATTCAACCGACCTCGGCCAAATAGGCGTCGATCTCCGCCAGATGCCGCGTCTTCGCCGCGTCATCCACGAACGCCCCCTCGAAGCTGTTCCGCGCCATCTGGACCAGCGCCTCGCGGGACAGTCCGGTCGCCTCCGCCAAGCGCACATAGTTGTCGGCGACATAGCCGCCGAAATAGGCCGGATCGTCGGAATTCAGGGTGACGTGCAGCCCGCGCCGCAGCATCTCCGGCACGGGGTGGTCAGCCAGATCGTCGACGACGCACAGCTTGAGGTTCGACAGCGGGCAGACCGTCAGGGTCATCCGCTCATCGGCCAAACGGCGGATCAGGCCCTCGTCCTCCATCGACCGGTTGCCGTGGTCCATGCGGTCGATACGCAGCAGGTCCAGCGCCTCGTGCACATACGCCGGCGGTCCCTCCTCCCCGGCATGGGCGACGCGCTTCAGCCCCATCTCTCCCGCGCGGGCGAAGACGCGCTGGAACTTGGACGGCGGATGGCCGACCTCGGAGCTGTCCAGACCGACGCCCGCGATCCGGTCCAGCCACGGCTCGACGGCCTTCAGCGTGGCGAAGGCGGCCTCCTCGTCCAGATGCCGCAGGAAACACAGGATCAGTTTCGAACTGACGCCCAGCTCGGCCTCGGCCGCCACCATGCCGGACAGTAGACCGTCGGCAGCGACGGCGAAGGGCAGGCCCCGGTCGGTGTGGGTCTGGGGGTCGAAGAAGATTTCGGCGTGCCGCACGCCGTCCGCCGCCGCCCTTCGGAAATAGGCCAGCGCCAGCTCGTGGAAGTCCTGCTCGGTCCGCAGCACGTCGGCGCCGGCGTAATAGATGTCGAGGAAGTCCTGCAGGTTGGAGAAGTCATAGGCCGCCCGCACCTGCTCGACGCTGTCGAACGGGATCGCCACCCGGTTGCGCCGCGCGAACTCGAACATCTGCTCGGGCTCCAGCGACCCCTCAATATGCAGATGCAGCTCGGCCTTGGGCAGGCCGGCGACGAAGGTGACGAGATCGGACGACATGGTGGGCCTCAAGGTCAGCGAGCCCGCATCATGGCCGACAGGACGCGACTGGGTCGAGAGCCCATCAGAATTTCGGCGCCCGCTTCTGGCTGAAGGCCATGAAGGCCTCCATCGCCTCCGGGCTCTTCATCTGGACGCCGAAGGCCGCGCCCTCGGCCTGCATGATGGCCCACAGCCGCTCGCCGTCGCGCATCAGGCGCTTGGAGGCCCGGATCGACCCCGGTGCGCGCCGGGCCAGCTTTCGGGCCAGATCGCGCGCGACAGCCTCGACCTGATCGGCCGCCACCGCGCGGTTGGCCAGGCCCCAGGCGGCGGCGGTCACGCCGTCGATCGGCTCGCCCAGAGCGAACAGTTCGAAGGCCCGCTGATGGCCGATGGCGTGCGGCAACAGCAAGCTGGACGCCGCCTCGGGCGTCAGGGCCAGATTGACGAAGGGCGCCGACAACAGGGCGTCCTCGGCGACCACCACCAGATCACAGTGCAGCAGCAAGGTCAGGCCGATGCCGACGGCCCGACCGCGAACCGCCGCCACGGCCGGCTTGTCCAGCTCGGCCATCGCCTTGAGGAACTGGAACACCGGCGCGTCCAGGCCCATCTCGCCGCCCGAGGCCGAGCTGATGGCGACGAAGTCGGCGATGTCGTTGCCGGCCGAGAAACTGTCGCCTTCGGCGCTGAACAGCACCACGCGCGCGGTCGCATCAGCCTGGGCCGCCGTCACCGCCTCGGTCATGGCGGCGTACATGGCCTGGGTGATGGCGTTCTTCTTGTCCGGCCGGTTCAGCCGGATTTCGACCACGCCGTCTTCGGTCCGCACCACGATCTCACTCACGTCTCGGTCTCCTCCGGGCCTGTCGCCCGCCACCAGTCCACGCCGTCCCCGTCGCGCCTGCGCTCCGCCCGGCCTCGCCGTTCCAGATAGTTCAGATGCGCCACCGCCTCGCCCGTGGCCATGGCGTAGACGCCGTCCGACACCGGCCGGGCGAACAGGCTGCCGAACACATCCACCGCTCGCGCCGGCTCGGCCAGCCGCCGCTTCAATCGCTTCAGAGCCACCCCATGACCCCTCACCAGCGCGTCCAGCCGCGGATGCAGCCCGTTGAACGGCTCGCCATGCGAGGGCAGCACATAGAGATCGGCCGGCAGTTCGGACCTCAACCGTTCGCAGGCCGCGATCCAGTCGCCGAGCGGATCGGCCAAGGGCTCGGTCGGCCACACCGACACGTTTGAGCTGATCTTCGGCAGCACCTGATCGCCCGAGATGAACACCCCGTCGTCCAACCGCCACAGGCCGACATGTTCGGGGGAATGCCCTTCCCCTGCGACGAGCCGCCAGTCCCGGCCGTCAATCCTCAGCCTCTCGCCGCCGACGATCCGCCGATAAGACGGCGGTAACGGCGCGACACCCATGGCGAACCGGCCGTAACCGCTCCGCCAAGCCTCGATCCGCCCTTCATCCCACCCGGCGGCGCGGTAGAACGCGGCCCCGCCCTCCGGCGCCGGTCCTGTATCCGCCATCAGCATGCGCGCCGTCACATACTCCAGCCGCGACATCAGCAGCGGCGCCTCGAAGCGTTCGCACAGCCAGCCGACCAGGCCGATGTGATCCGGATGCATGTGGGTGGCCAGCACGCGGGTGACCGGACGACCGCCCAGCGGACCGGCCAGTACCGCCTCCCAGGCCTCGCGCGTGTCCGGCAGGTTCAGCCCGGTATCGACGATTAGCCAGCCGTCGCCGTCCCGCAGCGCCCAGCCATTCACATGATCCAGCGCCATGGGCAGCCGGAACCGCAGCCACAGCACGCCGTCGGCGACTTCCACGGCCTCGCCGGGCATGGGCGGTGGCGGCCCTGAATAGGCCAGGCCACGCGCCGTCTCGCCGTCCCGCACGGGCTGTCCGTCGGCCAAGAGTGGGTCTCCAATCGCAACGCGCTGACCCTGCCTCAAGGGCTGGACCGGGTCAAAGGGTCACCTTGATGAAGCCCTTTTTCTCCCCGAGCGTTGCGGCTTGACCCCGGCGCGCCGCTTGGCCAAGCCTGCGTCCACCTGATCGACGACCAGAGGAAACCCCGGATATGTCGCGTTACGTCATGGCCCAGGCGGGCATGCTGCTAACCCTTTTCGCCTTCACTCCGATCCCGGCGCACGCACAGGAAGTCCGACGGACCCAACCAGGCGATGTTCCCGAAGCTCAAAGAGACACCGGCGCGTCGCGGTTGGGGCGCGCGCGGCCTCAACGGGAAGCTGCCGCTGCGCAGGCGCCGGAAGAAATCGCCGCCGTAGCGACCCAGGCGCTCACCGCCGCCAGCGTCTCTTGCCAGGTCACAAACGCCCGAGAGATCGGGCGTCTGCCGGACGGGTCGTCATCCGTGCTTGAAGCCGCCTGCGCCACCGGTCCCGGCTATGTTCTAACCACCGCCACGCCGCCGGTCGTGTTCAACTGCCTGATCGCCGCTAATCAGGCGGACGACGCCGTCGCCGCCAATCCCGAAGCGACGCCGCCGCGCTGCGAACTGCCGGAAAACGCCGACGTGCTCGCCGCCGTCCAGCCGTGGGTCCAGGCCGCTGGTCTCAGTTGCCAGGTTGATCAGGTGCAGTGGGTCGGACGCACGGGCAACGGCTCCGACCGCTACGAAGTCGGCTGCAACGGAGCAGGCGGAGCCTGGATCGAGATCGGCCAGGACGGCTCGGTCACCAACACGCTCGATTGCCTCCAGATCCCCGCCAACGCGGGCGCCTGTGAATATACGACTGCCGCCGAGTCCGCCGCTGGCATCCAGGCGCGCCTCGCCGGCTCTCCCGCCGCCGACTGCGCCGCAAGCCAGGCCCGTTACATGGGCGCTAATCAGAATGGTCGTTTCTTTGAGCTGAAATGCGCCTCGGGCGTGGGTCAGGTCGTCCGCCTCGGCAACGATGGCGCGTTCCAGCAGGCCTATGACTGCGCTCAGGCCGCCAATATCGGTGATGGTTGCCAGCTGTCAGACGCGGGCGCCGCCGTGGCTGCTCAGGGCGAAAAGCGCGCCGCGCGACTGGCCGAACTCGGTCGTCCCTGCACGGTGACTGACCAGCGCGTCATTGGCCGCGAGGGCGACGGCGCCCAGCGGGAAGTGGTGGAGTTCGGCTGCTCGGATGCGCCGTTGGGGCTGGTGGCTCTGTTTGCCGCCGAAGGAGCCCAGGGCAGCGAGGCCATCGACTGCCTGACCGCGAAGGGTCGCTCCCTGACCTGCCAGTTCACCACCGAGGACCAGATCAAGGGCGTGCTGGGCCAGATGCTGCAGGCTTCCAATCGCGCCTGCGACGTCAGTGACTACCGCATCGCCGGCCTGATGGCCGAGGGTGACGGCCAGGTCATCGAGGTCAAGTGCGCCAGTGGTTCGGGATTCCTCGGAGAATTCCCGGCCACGCGCACCGCCGCTGGTCAGATCCAGACCTGCGCCCAGGCCGCCCAGGTCGGCGACCGCTGCGAACTCTGATCGCTGCAGCCGCGTGAGAGACGAGGCCCGTCGGAGAAATCCGGCGGGCCTTTCTCTTGCCCACGCCCCTGCCCCCGCCTAGCGTCGCCGCCATGCGCATCGCCACCTGGAACGTGAACTCCGTCAACGCCCGCCTGCCGACCGTCTTGGCCTGGCTGGAGGCGGCCCAGCCCGACGTGGTCTGCTTCCAGGAGATCAAATGCGTCGACGAGAAGTTCCCCAGGGAGCCGATCGAGGCGCTGGGCTACAACATCGAGACCCACGGTCAGAAGACCTACAACGGCGTGGCCATCCTCTCGAAACTGCCGATGAGCGTCGAGCGGCGCGGCCTGCCCGGCGACGATACCGATGAGCAGGCCCGCTACATCGAGGCCCTGATCGAGGCGCCGCGCCCGGTGCGTGTCGGCGGCCTCTACCTGCCCAACGGCAATCCGATCGCGACCGAGAAGTTCGCCTACAAGTTGGCCTGGTTCGAGCGGCTGCGTCGCCACGCGACCGACTTGCTGACCCTGGAGGAGAGTTTCGTCCTGTGCGGCGACTATAACGTCATCCCCATGCCGGAAGACGCCAAAAACCCCACCGCCTGGACCGGCGACGCGCTGTTCCAGCCTGAGAGCCGAGCCGCCTTCCGCGCCCTGAAATACCTGGGTCTGGCCGACGCCCATGAAATCGGAAACGAGCCGGCCGGAACCTATACCTTCTGGGACTATCAGGCCGGCGCCTGGCAACGCGACCACGGCATCCGTATCGACTTCCACCTGCTGTCGCCTCAGGCGGCCGACCGTTTCCAGAGCATCGAGACCCATCGCGACGCGCGCGATATGGAGAAGCCCTCGGACCACGTGCCGGTGGTGATCGATCTGGCCGATTGATCCGATTTCACGCGTCGGCCGAATGCCGCTAGCCTGCTGAGCGCGGCTTGGGAGGGCCGAATCGGTGGAGGCGATCCGCATCATCCTGCTGGCGGCGCTGGGCGCGGCGGTGCTGACCACCGCGGGCCTGACCCTGGCGTGGTGGATGGAGCCGGAGCGGCGTCTACGGCGGGCTCTGCGAAAGGCGCTCGGCGACGGCGCGGAAGCCGAAGCCCTCTCGCCAAGCGAAGGCAAGGCGGCGGCGCTCGACTTCCAGACCGGCCAGCTCCTGGTGCTCTGGAATCGCGGAGCGGGCGGCCTGGTCTATGAGTTCGAGGAGGTCGATGGCGCCGAGCTGATCGTCGACGGGCATGTCGTGGCCCGTGTCCGACGCGGCGAACAGCGCAAGCAACTGGACGTCATGGCCCCGGATGCGGAACAGGTCGTGCTCCGCCTCATCTTCGACGACGCCCGCAATCCCGAATTCGAGCTCAGTCTTTGGACCACCGGCCTGCCCACCCCGGCCGGCTCGCCGCCCGAGGCCCTGCGTCTCGGCCGTCGCTGGCTCAGCCATGTCGAGGCCCTGCTGAAATGATCGGCGGCCTTCCGGTGGCCATCCCGAGGGTCTAGAAGGCGCGATCCTTCGACCACCCTGTTTTTCGGGAGCCCGCCGTGGCCCGCCTGTTCGACGCCTATGTCATCGCCATCTGGACCGCCGCCGAGGGCAAGAAGACCGGCGAGCAATCGCTGTGGATCGGCGTGGCCAAGCGCGACGTGCGCATGCGGCTGAAGACCGAGAGCCACAACGCCGCCACCCGCGCCGAGGGTGAAGCAATGCTGGCCACCATTCTGGGCGATCTGGCCAAGCGCGGCGACCGCGCCCTGATCGGCTTCGACTTCCCGCTGGGCTGGCCGCGCGGCACGGCCGAACGACTGAAGCTGTCGGGAGAGCCCTGGGCGGCGATGAGCAAGTTCGTGGCCTCGAACGTCGTGGACAAAGCCGACAACACCAACAACCGCTATCAGGTCGCCGCCAAGATCAACCGGCTGATGACCGACGAGGCCTGGCCGATGTGGGGCGCGCCGGCGCGTCAGGCCCAGCGCTGGCTGTCTTCCACCAAGCCGCCACACCCCGCCGACATTCCCGAGATGCGTGAGACTGACCGCCGCGCCCGCGTTGGCAAGATCCAGCCCAAGGGCCAATGGCAGATGCACGGCGCTGGAGCCACCGGTGGCTTGGCCCTGGTCGGCCAGCCGATGGTGCGCCGCCTTCTGGAGCGTCTGGGCTCGTCGGGTGCCGCTTGGCCCTTCGGCACGGGCTGGCGCGCCCTGACGGCCGAGGACGTCGCGCCGCTCTCGGCTCTGGTGGTCGAGGCCTGGCCGGCGATGGTTCCATCCTCTCCCGAGCCGGGCGAGTTCAAGGATCAGGCCTCGGTCGTGGCCGCCGCCGAGCATTTCGCCCGCTTGGACGACAAGGGCGAGCTCGCCGCCCTGTTCGCCCCGCCGAAGGACATCGACGACGACACGCGCGCGGCCGTCGAGACCGAGGAAGGCTGGATCCTGGGCGTCCGCTAGGCCGGCAGCCGCCGCGCGACCCGGATGAACCGCCCGGTCAGTAGCGTCGCCGAAATCAGGCTGGCCACGATCACCGCCCAGACCATGCCGTCGACGCCCAGGCCGCCCTGGTGGCTGAGGACGTAGCCCAGAGGGAACATCACCGCCCCGTAGCTGAAGATGTGCATGATCGTCGGCCACCACACGTCGCCGGCCGATCGCACCGCCAGGGCTGCGACCACCTGAACACCGTCCGCCACGAAGAACAGGGTGGCCAGGATCAGGGCCGGAACCGCCACCGCCAGCAGCGCCGTCTCCCGGGTATAGGCCCCGACCAGCAACGGAGCGGTCGGCCAGACGATCAGGCCGATCAGGGTGGCGATGCCCGCCACAGCGAACAGGCCGCAGGCGCCGGCCCGGATCACTCCGGCCCGGTCTTTGGCTCCGTAGGCGCGGCCAACCAGCACCGCCGTGGCCGAGCTCAATCCCATCGGCACCATGAAGACAATGGCCGAGATGTTCAGCACCACCGCCCAGGCGGAGGTCTCAAGCGCGCCCAGCTGGCCCGCGATCAGGGTCAGGCCGGAGAACGCACCCACCTCGATGAAGAAAGAAGCGCCTGTTCCATAGCCAATCTTGCGCTGTTCTCGGGCGGCCGCGGGGTCGCGCGGTGGCCGGGCGAAGACGCCAAGGGTCCGCGCTTCGGGCAGGCGCAGGATGAAGAGGATCAGGAAACCGGCCAGAGCCGCCCGCGCCCCGAAGGTGGCCCAGGCCGAGGCCGTCGCGCCATCCACCGGCAGGCCCGAGAGCCCCGGGACCAGCCACAGGTTCAGCGCCAGATTGATGCCGTTGGCGACCCACATGGCGATCATGCCGGGCTTGGGATGCCCCAGGGCCTCGAGGAAGAATAGCGCCGCCATCGAGACCAGGTAGAACGGCAGCGACAGGGAAAAGACGATCAGAGCCGGCCCCGCGCCCTCGCCCAGGCCGTCTTCCAGCCCGATCCGCGTCATGGCCCATGGCCCGGCCAGGGCCATGGCCAGACCGGCCGCGACGCCGATCTGTAGCGCATAGCTCAGGCCGCGCCTGAGCACCGCGCCGGCCTGTTCGCGGCGTCCCTCGCCGATCATGCGGGCGGTCATCACTTGGACGCCCATCAGCAGGCCCACCGCCGTCGTCAGGACGATGGAGGTCGGGGCCCAGGCCAGGGAGTGATAGGCCAGCTCCACCCCCGAATGCCGCCCCACCACGATGGCGTCGGTCAGGCCCATCACCATGATGCCCACACGCGACAGGATCACCGGCCAGGCAAGCTGGGCCAGTTCCTTCAGCGTGGCGCGGGTTTCGGGACGGAAGACGGCGGTCATGACGGGCACGGAATGAGAGGGCCGCGCGAGGTGGCCGGTTTCCGCGCCGCCGTCAATCAGACTGGCATCGCCCTGGCCCGGAGGTGCTCCGCCAGCGCCGCCGGATCCCCACCGAATAGCCGCGCGAGCAAGGCGTCGACCTCGGCGGTCACATAGGCGTCGCGGCTGAGCGCCGGATGGTACCGCTGCCGGCCCTCGGCCTTGACCGAACGGACCGCCCCCTTCTTCATCAGCCGGTTCAGCAGGGTCTTGATGGTGGCGTCGCCCCAGGCCGAGCCGCGCCGAACCTCATCGATCAGATCGGCGAAGGACAGCGGCCCGCGCCGCCAGAGCGCGGCCATCACCACGCTCTCGGCCTCGGTGATGGCCGGCCCGGTCAGGAGCGCAACACCGCGCGATCGATGCGCGCCTCGACGATCCAGTTGCAGATCACCGCGATGAGGCCGGCGATCAGGCCTAACACGAACAGCAGCGCGCCCTCCGCGATCCCTGGAGCGAGCACGGGGTAGGACGGTTGCTCGCCGATGTTGGCGATGGCGATGTTGATGATCAGGACATTGTAGGCCGCGCCGAGAAGCCCGATCAGCGGCCCACCCAATCGCAACGCCTGCAGAAAGGTCGAACCGCCTGTCAGAGTCTGGTCGGTCATGAGCTTGCGCACCGTCAGGCCGATCGCCGCCAGACTGGCCGCGATCAGCAAGAGCATCATCAGCTTCATGGTCGGGTCCGCGTTGAGGAGAATATCCAACGTTGTCATAAGCGCCACCTTTTGCTTGGACCGAGGCGTCCGGCGCCCCTGGATCAGAGATGAGGGCGCACGCCATGCGTTCGCGTATGGCTTACGCCCGTAATCTTAGGAGATTACACGCGTAATCTACGGCGTCAAGACGCGTCTGGAATCGCCTGTTTCAGTCGGCCCCCAACCCGGATCGGCTCCACCCGCGTGGCCAGTCCCGTCCGGTCGTCGGTCTCGACATAGACGCCGCAGATCGTGGCCGGCCCGTTTGCCGGAGCATAACGGCCGCCGGACAGGCGAGTGGTGAATCGGCGCAAGGGCTCTTCCTTGTCGTTGCCGATCACCGAGTCGTAGTCGCAGCAGCCGCCGGCGTCGGTCTGATAGGCGGTGCCGCCTGGCAGGATCTGGGCGTCGGCGGTGGGCACATGGGTGTGGGTGCCGACCACCAGGCTGGCGCGGCCGTCGCAGAAGTGGCCCATGGCCATCTTCTCGCTTGTCACCTCGGCGTGCATGTCGACGATCACCGCGTCGGCGACCACGCCCAGCGGGGCGGTGTTCAGCTCGCGCTCTACCGCCGAGAAGGGGTCGTCCTGCGGGTCCATATGCACCCGCCCCAGCACATTGATCACCAGCACGCGCCGCCCGTCGGCCAGGGTGAAGACGTCGGCCCCCCGCCCCGGCGCGTCCATCAGTTTCGGATAGTTGGCCGGGCGGATCAGGCGCGGCTCCCGCACGATGTAGGTCAGGGCCTCGCGCTGGTCCCAGCTGTGGTTTCCCAGGGTCAGAACGTCGGCCCCGGCGTCATACAGCTCGCGCGCCGTGTTCTCGGTGATACCGAAGCCGCCCGCCGCGTTCTCGGCGTTGACCACCACGAAATCGAGTTTCAGGTCACGGCGCAGACCCGGCAGGTGATCGCTCAACCCGTCCCGGCCGGACTTGCCGACGACGTCTCCGAAAAAGGCCAGTCTCATCAGAAGGACCTATAGCCGGTCTCGGTCAGGACGCCATGCAGTCGGATGTCGTGGGCTTCGATCTCCAGGTGGCCGACTTCCTGACCCGTATAGGCGACGCCAATCCGAACGATGTCCGGCAACGCCGCGAAGGTGCGATCGTAATAGCCACCGCCCTGCCCCAACCGCGCGCCCGTGGCGTCGAAGGCCAGCAGCGGGGTGAGGATCAGGTCGGGCGTCACGGTGTCGGACAGCGGCAAGGGCGCGGGCACGCCGGCCACGTCCATCTCCAGCGGCTCCCCCGGCGACCAGCGGCGAAAGATCATGGCGGCGTCGCGCTGGATGACCACCGGCAGACACAGCAACCGCCCCTGTGTGATCAGGGCCTGCGCCAGGACGGCGGTGTTCATCTCCGACCCGATCGGCGCATAGACCGCCACCATTCCGCCGGGCGGCAGGGCGCCAGCATGGTCGGCGAGCCGCAGGGGCGCATCAGGGTCAAGCCCGGCCAGCCGCTTGCGCTCAGCCCGCATCCGGGCCCGGAGTTCCGATTTCTGAGGCGCGCTCACCGTCTTCCGCTCAGACGACTACGGTTCGGACGCCTCGTCGCGCTCACGTAGCGAGCCGCCGCGCGGCGAGCGTTGGCGCCGGAACCGCGCCCGAGCAGCGGGGCTCCGCGAGGCGAGCGATAGCGCACAGGAAGAGAAGGGTTGGCGGGAGCCGCGAGGACCGTTGAGGACTGTTCTATCCCCTCGACCTGGGTAGACCAGGTGGGCGCCGTGTGCCTGGGCCCTCGAGCCCAAACAGGGACAGCTCCCTTCGAGACGATTAAGGTCGCTGGGATGTGTCGCCTCCGACGTGAACCGCAGCTGTCCCGCCAAGGCGCAAGATAGGCCCGCCACCCCCCCTTCACAAGCCGGTCCGGGAGGACGCCGTTCGCCTCACACGATTATCGTCGCGCCGTCGCCAACTTTGCGTATATGAATGTCCGCAGGCGGACGCGCGAGCTTTCGCTCTCCGAGGGGGTTCGGGCGACAGAGGTCCCCGTCCGGGCCTCCTCGGGCCATTCCCTACAAACTCGCGGCAAGGCGCTCGATGCGCGCGGCTGCGGCGTTCAGAGCCTCGGCCAGACCCGGCTCGGCGCGGTCTTCGCGAGAGGTCTCTTCGACCGGATTATCCACCGACGCCTCGGCGGCACGGCCCCCGGGCGCCAGCCGCGCCTCATGCAGTTCGTCGGCCAGGATCAGCGCCGCCATCAGGAACAGGCGGATGTCGCCGACCTGACCCACCTCGCCGGCCACGCGCTGCACATTGCCGTCGAACTGTCGGGCCAGCATGCGCACCCGCTCCTCCTGGCCGTCGGCGCAACCGATGGCATAGGGGCGCCCGTTGACCTCGATCGTCACCGTCGCCATCAGCGCTGCTCCCCGGCCGCAGCCTCATCGGACGCCGTGTCCCCCTGCCCCATCGCCGTCCTCAGCGCCTCGGCCGCCTCGGCCAGCGCCGTCGCCGCGTCATTGGCGGCGGCCTCCAGTTCGGCCACCCGGTCGTCGGCGCGCGGATCGTGCGGGGTGCGAGCGAACAGGTCGTCGTCCGGCAGCGACGCGCGCGCCGGCGCGGCGATGCGGGCTCCCACCTTGCGTTCCAGCTCGGTGAGGGCGCGGTCCAGGCGAGTCTTGGCGGCTTGGGTGGCGTCGGCCATTCGGCGCTTTCCTCCGGTCTGCGTATAGAACCCGCCCGCCCACTGGGGTAAAGCGGCCGCGCCCCCATTTCCAGCCGCAACCAAGGTGAATCGCCATGGCCGCCCTCTTGCCCGGATCCAAGCCCAGCCCCCGCCGCATGGCGGACGCCATCCGGGTTCTGGCCATGGACGCGGTGGAAAAGGCCAAGAGCGGCCACCCCGGCATGCCGATGGGCATGGCCGATGTCGCCACCGAGCTCTTCTCCAAGCATCTGAAGTTCGACGCCTCGCACCCCGACTGGGCGGACCGGGACCGCTTCATCCTGTCAGCCGGTCACGGCTCGATGCTGATCTACGCCCTGTTGCATCTGACGGGCTACAAAGCCGCGACGCGCGACGAGCTGTCCAACTTCCGTCAATGGGGCGCCAGAACCGCCGGTCATCCTGAGTACGGCCACATGCCCGGTGTCGAAACCACCACCGGCCCCCTCGGCCAAGGGCTGGCCAATGCCGTCGGCTTCGCCCTCGCCGAGCGCCATCTGGCCGCCCGCTATGGGGAGACCTTGGTCGATCATCGCACCTGGGTCATCGCCGGCGACGGCTGCCTGATGGAGGGCGTCAGCCAGGAGGCCATCGGTCTGGCCGGCCGGTTGAAGCTGAACCGGCTGACCGTGCTGTGGGACGACAATTCGATCACCATCGACGGGGCGGTCTCGCTGTCGGATTCGACCGACCAGCTGGCGCGTTTCAAGGCTTCGGGCTGGGCGGTGCGCGCCATCGACGGCCACGACCAGGGCCAGATCCGCCGCGCCCTGAAATGGGCGACCAAACAGGACAAGCCGACCCTGATTGCCTGCAAGACGAAGATCGGGCGCGGCGCGGCGACCATGGAAGGCAGCCACAAGACACACGGCGCGGCCCTGGGCGCCGCCGAGATCGCCGCTACGCGCCTGGGCCTTAGCTGGGATCACGAGCCCTTCGACATCCCCGAGGATGTGGCCAAGGCCTGGAAGGCGGTCGGCCGTCGCGGCGCCAAGGCCCGCAAGGCCTGGGAGCAGCGGCTGGAGGCCCATCCCCAAGGCGACGACTTCACCCGCGCCATGGCCGGCGACCTGCCCGAGAACGCCTTCGAGCAGCTGGACGTCGGAATCACGGCCCTGATCGATTCCAAGCCCGCCCAGGCCACGCGCCAGTCTTCGGGCGCCGCGCTTGAGGCCGTCTTCCAGGCCATCCCCGAACTGATCGGCGGCTCGGCCGACCTGACCGGCTCAAACAACACCCTGGTGAAGGGTACCGAGACCCTGGACGCGCCCGACTACGCCGGTCGCTACGTCAACTGGGGCATCCGCGAGCACGGCATGGCGGCGGCCATGAACGGCATGGCGCTGCACGGTGGGGTCATTCCCTATGCCGGCACCTTCATGGTGTTCTCGGACTACAGCCGTCCGGCGATCCGCCTGGCGGCCCTGATGGGCATCCGCGTGGTCCACGTCCTGACCCACGATTCCATCGGCCTGGGCGAGGACGGCCCGACGCACCAGCCGGTCGAGCATCTGGCGGCCCTGCGCGCCATTCCCAACCTGAACGTCTTCCGCCCTGCCGATACGGTGGAGGCCTTCGAGTGCTGGAAGATCGCGCTGGAATCGAAGACCACGCCCTCGGCTCTGGCCCTGTCTCGTCAGAAAACCCCGGCGGTGCGCGTCACGGCCGCCTCGGAAAACCTGTCGGCGCGCGGCGCCTATGAGCTGAAGGCCGCCTCGGGCGAAGCCAAAGCCACGATCTTCGCCACCGGGACCGAGGTCGCCATCGCCCTTGCCGCCCAGACGCAGCTGGAGGCCGAAGGCGCGCCGACCCGCGTCGTCTCCGTGCCCAGCTTCGAGCGATTCGCCGCCCAGGACGCGGCCTACCGCCGCGAGGTCATCGCCCGAGACACGGCCCGCGTCGCTGTCGAGGCGGGCATCCGCCAGGGCTGGGACCGCTTCATCGGCGAGGACGGCGGTTTTGTGGGCATGACCGGCTTCGGCGCCAGCGCCCCCGCCGAAGTTCTCTACGAGAAGTTCGGCATCACCGCTGAAGCCGTGGTCCGCGAGGTCAAGGCGCGGCTCTGACCTTATCCCTCCCCGTCAGGGGAGGGCAGTCGGCGCGCAGCGACGACGGGTGGGAGGGGCCGAAGATCGCGCGCGCTGAAGCTTCAGAGCTTTCAAGCGCCCCCACCCGGTCGCTGCGCGACCACCCCTCCCCCAGAGGGGAGGGAGATTTCATCACGCCGCAAGACGCTCGCGATCGGTCTTCTCGTCCAGCGCGGCCGAGATGCGGGCCTCGGCGATGGCGTCAGCGATCTCGTGGGTCGGGCGCTTTTCAGTGGCCGAGCGGTCCAGCACCTCTTCCAGCGTCTCCATCAGGCGGCTCAGCTTCTTCTCGACCCAGGCGGGGTCATAGGCGCCGCCGGTCTGGCGGGCCTTGAGCTCGGAGGCCACATTGATGATGCCGCCGCCGTTGACGACATAGTCCGGCGCATAGACGACGCCGCGCTCGAACAGCCTCTGGCCGATGTCCGGGGTAGCCAGCTGGTTGTTGGCGGCGCCGACCACGGCCTTGGCCGAAATCCGGTCCAGGGTCTGGGGGTTAAGCGTCGCGCCCAAGGCGCAGGGCGCATAGATGTCGGCCTTGACGTCATAGATAGCGTCCGGCGCCACGACCTCGGCGTTGGTGCGGGCCGCGACCTCGCTCAGCAGTTCCTGATTGACGTCGGTCAGCACCAGCTTGGCGCCCGCCTTGGCCAGCTTGTCGGCCAGGTATCCGCCGACATGCCCTACGCCCTGCATCGCCACGGTCAGGCCGGTCAGGTCGTCCTGCTTCCACAGACGCTTCGCCACCACCAGGGTCGAGCGGAACACGCCCTCGGCGGTCACCGGGCTGGGATCGCCCGATCCCCAGGCGCCGTCCGACAGGCCGACGACATAGGGGGTCACCTTGCGCGCCTCGGCCACGTCGGCCACCGATACGCCGACGTCCTCGGCCGCATAGTAGCAGCCGCCCAGGGTGTGCACGGCGCGACCGAAGGCCTGGAACAGCTCCGGCGTCTTCTGGGTCTTGGAGTCGCCGATGATCACCGATTTGCCGCCGCCCATCTCCAGATCGGCCACGGCGTTCTTGTAGCTCATGCCCTTGGACAGGCGCAGCACGTCCTCCAGCGCCTCGGCGGCCGAGCCGTAGTTCCACATGCGGGTGCCGCCGACGGCCGCGCCGCGCGCGGTGGAGTGGACGGCGATGATGGCCTTCAGGCCGGTCTTCTCGTCGAAGAAGGCGTGCACCCCCTCATGGTTCGAGAACGACGGCGAATCGAAAAGGGTCATGCTCATTGTGGGGCGCTTCCTGGCATTTTGTTCTATTGCGCGCGCCATACGCCGAAAACGCGTTCGTCGGCAAGCTTCACCGTCGTCACCTTACCGGGAGCCGAGATCGTCCGGAATCGGGCCCGCGCCCGAGGGCAAGGCGGCGTCGGGATCGCGCAGGAAGGCGGCCGCGTCGGCGAACACGCGGTGCGCCTGAAGGTCGCGGTTCAGGATGTGATAGCCGTCCGGATACCAGGCGGTTCTCAGCGACGGCGGATCGCCCGCGCGCCGCAACGCCAGCGCCATCGGCCGCTTCTCGATGATGTCGTCAAGCGCGCCATAGGCCAGCAGGGTCGGGACGCGGAGCCGGCCCAGGTCGAGACTGGCGCTCTCCATCAGATCGACCAGGCCCGACAGGGTGTCGAACCGCGTGGCGCGGATCATCTTCGGATCGCGGCTCATGCGGCGCAACTCGGCGATGTTATCGGTCGGCCGGATGTCGCGCACGGCGAAGTCCGGCGGCTCGGCGGCAAAGGCCCCGGCCACCCGTGCGGCGGCCCAAAGGGCGGAGCGATACAGCGCCGGCTGGCTGGACCAGCCCCACACGGCGGGGGCCAGCAGGAGCGCCCGATGCGCCTCCGGCGGCCGTGCCGACGCGAAGGCCGAGATAGCCACCGCCCCGCCCATGCTCTCCCCCGCGACGCCAAGGATCGCGTGCGGACGCACCGCCCGGATCAGGCTCACAGCCACGCGCAGATCCTGGACCATACGGGCCTCACCGGCCCAGACGCCCCGCCCCGGCGCGCCGCCGAAGCCGCGTTGGTCATAGGCCCAGGTCTCGATCCCCATCGCCGCCCAGGCGGGCCCCGCCCGGTGAAACGACATGGCGTGGTCGTTCATTCCATGCAGCCCAAGCATCACGCCCCAGGGCTCGGCCGCGCCACGCCACACCCGAAAAGGCAACCGCGCCCCGTCGTCCATGACCAGAGCATCGTCGTCGATCCACGCGCCCGGAAAATTCTCCGGCGGCGTCAGCGGCGCCTGCACCGCCAACGGCGCGCAAGCCCCGAGCCCGGCCAGGCCCAGCGAGGCCAGCAATCCGCGCCGTGACACCCTCACGTCAGCAGCTCCCGCACCCGCATACGCAGCCAGGGCACGACGTCCGCCTCGAACCACGGATGCCGCTTCAGCCAGGCGGTGTTGCGCCACGAGGGGTGCGGCAGCGGCAGGATGGCGGGCGTGAAGTCCCGCCACCGCGCCACCGTCTTGGTCATGGTCGGGCCGAACCGCTCGCCCAGAGCCCAGGCCTGGGCGTGGCCGCCGACCAGCAGGGTCAGCTCCATCCGCGGCAGGGCCTCCAGCAGCCGGGGCCGCCACAGCTGGGCGCAGCGGCGTGGCGGCGGATAGTCGCCACCCTTTGGAGCCGTCCCCGGATAGCAGAAGGCCTGGGCCGCTACCCCGATGCGCCGGTCGCCGTAGAAGGCGTCGGAATCCACGCCCATCCAGTCGCGCAACCGGTCGCCGGAGGGGTCGGTGAACGGCAGGCCGCTTTCGTGTACGCGGCGTCCCGGCGCCTGGCCGCAGATCAACAGGCGGGTCTCGGGAAACACCCGCACCACCGGCCGGGGTTCGTGCGCCAGTTCGCCGGCGCAGGCGCGGCAGGCGCGGATGTCGTCGAGGACGGCGTCCAGGCTCATTCCGGTTCGGACGGGCTCCCGGCCTCGGGCAGCTTCAGCCGAATCACGCCCTTGAAGGCGTTCGGGTCCACCGGCTTGCCCTTCTTGGTGATGACCAGTCGGCCCTCTCGCGCCAGGCCGACGGCGATGGCCCGCACGCGCGGCATCATCCGCTGCCAGCGCTCGGGCTCCAGCGCCTTTGCCACTTCAGACGGGCAGATGCTCTTGCCGGCATCGCGTTGGCTCAGTTTTTCGAAGATGGAGGCTTCGATCGGATCGGTCATGACGCCTATATGGCGCCTGCGAAGCGCGGAAAGAAGGCACGGCCTCAAGTAGGGTGAAGCCCGATAGGCCAAGGAGAAAATGATGGTCGCGAAGATCACGGTCACCGAGGGCGAGTTCGCCGGCTGGCGGACCTACGACACCCACGGCACCTTCGATCAGGTGGTCGGCCCCTTCTACTTCCGGCCCGACCCTGACGGACGGATGCGCTGCGCATTCCGCGCCGAGCCCAAACACATGAACATGGGCGGGCGCATGCACGGCGGCTGCCTGATGACCTTTGCCGACATCGCCATGTTCCAGACCGCCTATCAGGAGATGGAAGGCGCCTCGGGCGTGACGGTACAGCTGGACTCGACCTTCATCGACGGCGCCTACGTCGGTGAACTGGTCGAGGCCACCGGCGAAGTCATCCGCGCCGGCAAGAGCCTGATCTTCGTGCGCGGCCAGATCGAGGCTGACGGGCGGACGCTGATGACGTTCTCCGGCGTGATCCGGAAGTTCGAGAAGCGCTAGCCGCCCCGCACCAGCACCCTCCACCCCCCCGGCTCCAGCGTCATGGTCGTTGCGCCGTCCACCGTCACCGCATCGCCGGTCCGGAATTCACGATAGTCGCCCCAGTGGTGCGGCCCTTGGAAGGTCACCGTCTGCGCCTGGTCTGACAGGTTCAGGGCGACGAACACCTGATCCCCCTCGTTCGCGCGGAAGAAGCTGAACACCTGCTGCGGGGCGGAATTGACCACCTGATACATCCGGCCGCCCCACTGCCCGTTCCACAGGGCGCGGTTGGCGTGCTTGAGGGCGAACAGGTCGCGATACAGCGCCCCCTGGCTGTCCAGCGCATAATCCTCCGGCCAATCAATCGGGTCGCGCTCGAAGAACTCCAGGCGCTTGCGATTGCCGACTTCCTGCCCGTTGTAGATCAGGGGGATCCCCTCCCCCGTCACCGACAGCACGATGGCCGCCTCGCGCAGCGGTCCGTACTTCTCGTACTCCGTCCCCTCCCAGGCGTTCTGGTCGTGGTTGGAGGTGTAGATCATCCGCATGGCCTCGCGCGGATAGGCGCTCTCGTTCCAGGAATAGAAGCCGAACAGCGCCCCGGTGTCGGCCCGCCCGGCCGCGATCCCCTGCATGGCGTCCTTCCAGGTCCAGGCGTAGCTGGCGTCGAACGCGGCGTAATGCAGGTCAGCGACATGCATTCGGCTATGAAAATGCAGGGGAATCTCGGGAGTTAGCGGGGCGACCGTCCAACTTGCTCCCGAATTGCTCCTCGCCGATCTAGATGGTCGCGATGATGCTAGCCGAAGCCAAGGCCATCTTAACTGACTGGTCGTCTTGGGGGAAGAGGTGCCCGTAGCGGTTCCAAGTCGTGTTGACGTCGGCATGCCCCGCGTAGACTTGGACAGCCTTGAGGTTGAAGTCGGCGGCGATCCACGAAGAGATCGCATAGTGGCGCAACGCATGCCACGTGAAGCGGGTGTTGCCGTCGTCTTCGTCGTCTTCATCGGCGTCAAGTTCAGTGTCACCAGCGGCGAGCCAGCCCAGTCCGGCGGTGACCTTGTTCAACTGCTTCAGGAGCGATCCGCGATAGATGTAGCCGCCTTTGTCGTTGGAGAACACGAGCGATTTTGCGCTGGCGCCTGCCGCAGTCTTACGTGTCAGGAGACGCGTTCCCAACTCGGCGCTGATGGGAATCGTCCTGTAGCCGGCCTTGCTTTTTGGCGGGCCTTCGGTGTCGTCGATCTCCAGCGCGACCTTCACTCGGACGGTCAGCTTCTCCAGATCGATGTGACGGTAGCGGAGGCAGCGCAGTTCGCCTGACCGGAGGCCTGTACATGCGGAGAAAAGGATAATCTCGGCAAGTTCCGGCGGGGATGCTTGCAGCACCTCCATGATTGCGGTCGTTGATGGCGGCGTGACCCGAGCATCTTTCTGCTTCGCGGGCGCATCGACCGGCACTTTGTCGGCTGCGTTGGTGGGAACCAGATCACGCAGCCGCGCCCATTCGAGAGCAGAGCGGAGCGTTACGAGATGTGCGCGGACCGCCTTATAGCCAAGGCCGATGGCAAAGAGCGCGTCGCGAAAGCGGATCACGGTCGACGGCTTGATCTTCGTCAACTTGTAGTGACCGATCGCGTCGGAGAAAGGCTTAACGGCCCGACCGCGCGTCGATCCCTGGAAGTCGGGGGCGCGGACGATGTAGTTCCTGAAATGAGCGCGTTGATTCCGGAGATGCCCCTTGCCGATCGCTTCACGCGCTGCGCGCTGCTCCTCATGCTGGAGATAGATGACGCTGAGTTGGGTAAGCGACATACGATCGCCTTCAGGGCGGCTGGTTCCAGCGTTGACGGCCTGTTGCTTCTCAAGTGCGAACAGTTCCGCTTCAGCACGGGTCGTAAAGCCGGCCTTCTTCCGGCGCTTCCCCTCTTCAGTCCAACTCACCTGCCAGGACTCGCCAGACCGCCCGCCGGCTACCTTACGGCCGCCGCCCTCGTTACCTGCCCATTTCCGCTTGCTAACGCTGGCCATTAGCGTTTCTTCCCGGCGAGCACGGCAGCGAGTAGGGCGTCAGCCAAATCGATGCTGGCCTCGATCGCCGAAGTCGCCGGCACGTCATAGGGCAGGCGCGCGATGGCGATGGAGAAATCCTGATCGCCTTCAAGCTTGCCGGTGGCGATCGCGCGGGCCGCAGCCAACGCGTCAGGGTAGGCATCGAAGAGGCGGAAGGTGAAAGTGTTGGGCGCGGCCAAGCACACGGCCCAAGGCTTACCTGCGCCGGGGTTGCGGGACAGGGTGACAGTCGGGGGGCTGCGGTCGCGCATTACAGGCCCACCTGCGATTCTTGATCTGCGATCCACGCCATGATGGTCGATGTGCGGGCGCAGATCATCGTGCCCATTTTGAAATGCGGCAGCCCGTTGCGTTCCACGAGATAGTACACCTCGCGACGACGACGCTTTGTCCCGAAGAGGAACTCTGCGATCGCCGCAGCCCCCTTCAGCACATCCAACGGGTGGTCGGGCACGCGGCGCGCAGGGTTAGAATGGGAGTGCATAGTCATATCCTCATATTGATCTGACGGGATGCCAGAGACGAGGAGGCTTGCAGCAAGGAACTGGCCAGCTTTAACCAATTTGTCCTCAGTTTTTGCTGAGGCTTAACAACTTGTTAAGATCACGATTACTGCTCATTGCGGAGGAGTCATCTTTCCCGTTGAGGAAACCCTTGCGATTATTGAAATCAGGGGTCGGTTCCGCAGAGGCGTTGGATAATGCCGCAGCCCGAGAATTTTGTCGGTCAGCGTGTCGGCGCTATCCACGCAGGCACCATCTTATCGGCTCCGACCGCCCATTTTCAGGACATCCAGTCTCGGAATGGCGCTCCCGAAACGTGACTGACCCATGGCGAGACACCCGAAACCCGCAGGGGTTGATGGCACCGACGCCTTTGCTACATCCGCACGTGGGTGGCTATTGGTCAGGCATAGGGGGCCACGCTTGTCTGATTCCACATTCCTCAGCGCTGGTGCGCTCTTCGGCACCGACCATCTCGGCGGCGATCTGGCCTTGGCTTGGATCAACGCTCTGATGGCGGGCCAGCTCGATGCTGAGATCGCTGGATGAGGCCCCCCCTCAAGCCGGAAGCTGCGCCGGACGCCACCGCGCCCAATCCTGTCGTTCCGGCCGCGCCGGCACCGGTACCAACGCCGGGCAACCGATCTCCCGTTCGCAGGCGTGGCAATTCGTTGGAGCGATGGGAGATCGCCCTAATCAAGGCCATGATCGCCGACGGCCGATGGCCGAACGATCAGGACATCCTGGCACACTTCACCCGCCCAACTCGGTCGGTGAACCATCGCGCCATCGCCGAAATTCGGACGAAGAAGAAGCATACAGCCGTCAAGCCCGCAGCCGCCGAGGACTTGGACGCATTCCTGGCCTGTTGGCCTGACGTTGATCCGGAGACGGGGCTCAGCCTTCAGGGCGACGAACTGCTGATCAAGGCGCGCGAGGCCATGATCGCGGCGGTTCACATCTTCAACGGCGCCGGCCTGACGTTCCGCGCCGAACTGTTTATCGTCACCGCCGTGATCGCTTGGACCTACTTGCTGCACGCTTGGTTCAAGCGCGAAGGAATCGACTACCGCCACACGAAGATGGAAGCTGGTGTTAGGGTCGTTTCGAAGACGCCGAACGGGGCCGACAAATACTGGGAACTGGCCCAGTGCCTGAAGCACGCACGATGCCCGGTCGAGCGCGGCTCGGCCGACAATCTGCTCTACCTCCTCGAACTGCGCCATGAGATCGAACATCAATCAACCAGCCGAATCGACGACGCCGTCAGTGCCAAGCTGCAAGCCTGTTGCATCAACTTCAACGACGTCATCAAGGGGCAGTTCGGCGCGCAGTATGCTCTGGAGCGGCGCCTGCCGATCGCGCTCCAGTTCGTCACCTTCAGCCCGGACCAGCGTGCCCTGCTCAAGAAGGCAGGCAACCTGCCACGCCACCTCGAGACGATGATGGAGGGCTTCGAGCAGAAGCTGACGCCTGAGCAGCAGGACGATCCGCGCTTCGCCTATCGCGTCTTCATGATCCGCAAGACAGCGAACCGCGCTCCCGGTGCCGACCTTGCCGTAGAACTCGTGCCGCCCGGCTCCGATGTGGAAGAGAAGTTCAGCATGGCGCTAAAGGAGGTCGAGAAGCGCAAGTATTTGCCCACCGAAGTCGTAGAAAAGGTCCGGGCTGAAGGCTGGAACCGCTTTACGATGGATAGCCACACGCGGCTGTGGCAACGGCTCGGTGCCAAGGACCTAGCGAAAGGTTACGGAGCCGTCGCTGTCGGCAAGCAGTGGTGCTGGTATGAGCCGTGGCTCAACCGCGTGTTGGAAGAGTGCCAACAAAACCCTGACCGCTACAGAACGGCAGCGGTACCAGATTAGCCATCGACCAACCACTGGTCACTGAATGTGTTGTAAGCGCCAAGACCGGGCAACCCCAACGAAGAAGCCCTCGTTGCAGGCTTCAAAAGCGCTGCCGGTCCGTGGCCAGAAGACGAACGCCGTGTAGGCTCCCAGCCAGGCATCGATGTCTGCGCGCACTGCGCTGCCGAGCGGATGTTCCATGGTGAAGGTAGGGTGGTGGCCGAGGAGTAGCGCCACGCCTAGCCGCAGATCAGACTGGTCCGTATCACCGTGGAGATGCTGGTGGACTGCGTCAGCAAAGCTGTCGACCTGGGGCGTACCCACCAGGGGCGTTCCAGTCGGCAGGCAGATGGTCTCAACGTCGAAAGGGCTTTCGATGCGGATGTCACGTCGCAAAGCCACTGCAAACGCACCTGGTCCCTGCGGCACCAGGGCTATGTCTCTCTGCAAGCAGTCGGTATGCAGCAGGGTCGGCGGCTTAGCATTCTTCATGCTCATGACAGTCACCTAGCAGACCGGGCCGTGCGCGAAGCGACGATCAAGCCAGTCGGCGATCGTCTCCCATTCGTCACTCATTCGTCCACCGAAAGCGGCCTTGCGGCGCACCTCAGCCAAGACCTCTTCGCGGTCCACATAATCGACGATCATGGCATAGTCAGCGCGTAAAGCGGACGACCCGAACTTAAGACGCGTCTTCAACTCGATCAGGTTGAGGTTGGACTTCAAGCGGTTGGCCTTGTCTGAGATCACCCGGCAGTTCCCGACCACGTAACCCTTGTCCGGCTTGATGCGATCCAACGAGGGGGATTCAGGCAAGCGGCCTTCGCCGATGACCAGGCGCACGTTCAGGACAGGACACAAGGCGGGAATGACGACAGCGTGAAGCGGCAGATCGAACGGCACGCCCAGCTTCTCGGCGCGCTTCTTCGCGCGCTGCCGGACTGCCCACTCAGGCTGTTGTCGGCTACGACGACGGAGATAGTGGCGCATATAGGCAGCGTTGCAGCCCGCGCACGTCTGACGGTGTTTGGGCATTCCATGATCCGGACAAATCTCCGGAAGGGCATTATAAATGTGCACAGGCACCTCCTGACGGCAGAAGGTGCTATTTTGCATCGATGGTATAAAACGTCAATCATGCCCGCGAAGAAAAGTGATGTTCAGGATAGCGTCGTTGTGACGCCGGCCCAGCTTCGAGCAGCGCGGGGTCTCCTTAACTGGTCCGTGTCCGAGTTATGTGAGCAAACCGGCCTTGCGATGAACACTGTAAGAAAAGCCGAGCATCCTCAGAACTATACGACGGTTTACAAGCCGAACGCGCTCCTTCTAAGGGCCACCCTCGAAGGGGCGGGCGTGCTGTTTATAGACGCCGGCAAGATGGGAGCAGGCGTCCGTCTCGCGGAACCGATAGAGCCTAGTGGGTTGAGACGGAGCGATCCCAGAACCTAGTTTCCCGCCAAGCCACCCTGCGTTCACCCGGTGGTGGGACACCGTTGGTGTCGCTGGTCGGGTGCGACGATCCGAACATTGATTGAACGGCCATCCGTGTTAAGGGGCCTCATGGGCCTGACGTCGAACAGACACTGGATGATCGCGGCGCTTCTCGCGTTGGTCGTCGCCGTGTTCGTTCTTGTGCCGGCGGTAGACGCGGCGGCGTGTGCCGTCGAAGCCCAAGTCTCCCATACATCGACTTCGATCTCTCAGCCCGAAGAACCCACCAACGCTCCGTCGGCTGATCATGGCCTTTGCGCTCATGGTCATTGTCATCATAGCGGCGTGGCACTCCCGCAACCGGCCCCGCTGAAGTTCTCCGCGAGTCACTCGGCCACGCCGACGTTCAAGCCGAGCAACGCGCCGTCGACCTCGCATTCGCCCAACGGGCTGAAGCGTCCACCCAGGGGCTGACGAGCCGCGCGCCCGTGCGCGCACCTCGTCAGCAATCTCTGGGACATTCAAATGCCACCCCTCTTTATACGCCGTACGCAGTTGGCGTTCGGCTGCGCCATGGTCGCAATTGCGACGGCGCTTAGCAGCCCCGCGTGGGCTGACCCTGCACCGTCATTCGACGCGTTGCTCGAACGTATCGGCTTGGCGCCGACGTCTCTAGAAGCCGATGCGCTTCTGGACGCGGCGGAGGCTAGAGTCCGTCAGGCTCGGGTTCGCCCTAACCCTGAACTTGGGCTGGAGGCGGAGAACGCCTTCGGCTCCGGACCCTTCTCCGGCTACGACAATGCCGAAACCACTCTGTCGCTGACGCAGGACCTCGAACTCTGGGGTCGTCGCGGTGCGCGGGTGGCGGTGGCGCAGGCGGACGCCGGCACGGCCGGGCTGAGGCGCGATCTGGCCACGGTGGAAGCCGGCGGCAGGCTGGCTCTGGTCTATGCAGAAGCCGAAGCTGCCCAGCGTCGGTTCCTGCTGGCCGAGGAAGCGCTGGCCGTCACTATCGCCGACACCCGCGCGGCCTTGATCCTCGTCGAAGAGGGACGCGAGCCCCTGCTGCGGGGCATCCAGGGTGAGAGCGAAGCCGCTGCGGCCCGTGCGACGCTAGATGAAGCTAAGGCCGAGCGAGACGCGGCGTTCGCCCGTCTCACGGCTGTGGCGATGCTTCCGGCGCCCGTCACGTCGATCGACTCCAGCCTGATCGATCGGGTGCCGGCCACTGCGGCGGCGACGGTCGGTGCGACACCTCAGGTCCGGGTCGCCGAAGCAGAGCGATCGGCAGCCGAAAGCCGGATCGAGGTGGAGCGGGTTCGCGCCCGACCCGACGTCCGCGCCTCTGTCGGTGTGCGCCGCTACGAGGCTGAAGATGCAACCGCCCTGACCTTCGGGTTGAGCATCCCGCTGCCGTTGTTCGATAGGAACCGGGGCAACATCGACGCAGCGCAGGCCGACTTCAGGGCTGCCGATGCGCGACTGATGGGAGCCCGTCAGGAAGCGGAGGCTGATCGCAACGCCGCCGTTGCTCGCCTGTCCGCCTCGACCAGCCGGGTTTCGGCTGCCGACGCGGGTGTCACCGCCGGCGAGGAAGCCTACCGGCTCTCACGCATCGGCTTTGAAGCAGGCCGCATCTCGCAACTGGAACTGCGGTCGTCTCGGGCCGCGCTGATCTCCGCACGCAACGCCGCCGTGGACGCCCGCCTTGCGCGGGTCCGGGCGGAAATCGATCTCGCGCGCCTGCAAGGCCGCGCCCCCTTTGGAACATCGCAATGAAACGCACATCACGGATCAACAAGACCTGGCTGATGGCCGGGGTCGCCGCCGCTGTCGTCCTGGGCGGCGCAGGCTTCTACGTCATGACGCGGTCATCGGCGGAGGCACCCGCAGCCTCTACTGGAGGCGAGCATGCCGGAGAAGAAGGCGAACATGCCGAGGGTGAGGAAGGCCACGCCGAGGAGGGGGCCGGTCAAGAAGGCGTCGTCGTCTTGACGGCGGCGCAGATCACCGCCGCGAACATCTCGATTGTCGCAGTCACGGGCGGCGGCGGCGGTGAGACCCGTCTGTCTGGCCGGGTGGAGCCGATGGTCGACGCCAGGGCTGCTGTCGCCGCCAGTGTCGGTGGTCGTGTCGAACGCGTTCTGGTCGCACCGGGGCAATCGGTGCGCGCCGGTCAGTCGCTGGCCATCCTGGTCAGCGGCGACGCCGCCACACTGCGCGCCGATGCGGATGCGGCCCAGGCCAACGCCGTCGCCGCCGAGCAGGCGCACAGTCGTGAAGAGAGCCTCGCCGATCAGGGCGTGGTCGCCCGTCGCGACGCCGAGGTCGCCCATGCGCAGGCCCTCGGCGCCCAAGCCTCGGCGCGTGCGGCGCGCGCCAGAGCGTCGGCCGCTGGCTCGCCCAACGCATCGGGCAGGCTCAGCGTGACGAGCCCCATCTCGGGCGTTGTCACGAGCGTTCAGGTGGGCCCTGGCGGCTTTGCGGCCCAAGGTGGGATCATCGCCGAGGTCACGAACCCCGCACGGGTCGAGATCGTCTTCAACGCGCCGCCGGCACTTGCCGCTCAGGTTCGCGCCGGATCGTCGGTGCGTGTGCAGGGACCCAACGGCGAGTTCGACGCCGTCGTCACCGGCGTTGCCGCCGGGGCGGGCGCGCAGGGTGGTGGAGCCGTCATTCGCGCGCGACCGACGGGTGCAAGCTTGCCCCCTGCTGGATCAGCCGTCTCGGGCTCAGTCGTTACGGGCGGCGAAGGTGGCGGCCTGACCGTGCCATCCGACGCTATCCAGACCGTTGAGGGCGCTACCGTGGTGTTCGTCCGCACCGCCGAGGGCTTCCGCGCTGTTCCGGTCCTTGCGGGTCGGCGGGCCGGAGATCGCACTGAAATCCTGAGCGGCCTGACCGGGGCCGAACGTATCGCCGGGGCCAATGCCTTCCTCCTCAAAGCCGAACTCGCCAAGGGCGAGGCCGAGCACGGCCACTAGGGGCGACGATCATGTTTACAGCCATCATCACAGCGTCCGTCAGGTTCCGCTGGTTCATCGTCCTTGCCGTCAGCCTTGTCGCTGCGCTGGGTCTGTTCGAACTGACCAAACTGCCGATCGACGCGGTCCCCGACATCACCAACCGTCAGGTGCAGATCACCACGGTCGCCCCCGCCCTGGCCCCCGAACAGATCGAGCGTCAGGTCACCTATCCATTGGAAACGGCCCTGGCCGGCATCCCAGGCCTGACCAGCACGCGGTCGCTATCGCGCAACGGCTTCAGTCAGATCACCGCGATATTTACCGACCAGACGGACATCTATTTTGCGCGTCAGCAGGTCGCCGAACGATTGGCTGCAGCGTCGGAAGGACTTCCCGAGGGCGTCGAGCCCGGCCTGTCGCCCATCACCACGGGTCTGGGCGAAGTGCTGATGTGGACGGTCGACTATGTGCCGTTCAATAGCAACAATATGTCCAAGCCCGGCCAGCCGGGCTGGCAGGCTGGCGGGGCCTATCTGACCCCCGAAGGCGACCGACTGACCACGCCCGAGCAGCGCGCGACCTATCTGCGCACGGTTCAGGATTGGATCATCGCGCCCCAAATGCGAACCACGACCGGCCTGGCCGGGGTCGATACTGTCGGCGGCTACGTCAAGGAATACGCCGTCCGACCCAATGCATCGCAACTGGCCGCCTATGGTCTCGGCCTCAACGATCTGGTCGAGGCGGTCGAGCGCGCTAACACCCAGGCAGGCGCCGGCTACATCCAGCGCGCGGGCGAGGCCCTGGTCGTGCGCACCGACGCCCTGGCGCTTACGATCGACGATCTGGCGCAGGCGCCGGTCGTAAATCGCGGGGGTCTGGTCGTTCGGGTCGCCGATGTCGCGACGGTCGAGATCGGCCAGGCTCCGCGTCTAGGCGGCGCCAGCCGAGACGGACATGAAGCGGTGCTGGGCACGGCGCTGATGATCGCGGGCGGCAATAGCCGCACCGTGGCTCAGGCCGCCGCCGAACGGCTGTCGGTCGTGGACGACAGTTTGCCTCCCGGCGTCGTCGCTGTGCCGGTGCTGAATCGCAGCGAACTGGTCAACTCGACCATCTCGACGGTCGCCCGCAACCTTGCCGAAGGCGCGCTGCTGGTCATCGTTGTTCTCTTCCTGCTGCTGGGCAACATCCGAGCGGCGAGCATCACCGCCTTGATGATCCCATTGTCCTTCCTGTTCGCCGTCATTGGCATGAATCGGTTCGGTATCAGCGGGAACCTGATGAGCCTAGGCGCACTCGACTTCGGTCTCATGGTCGATGGCGCGGTTGTGGTGATCGAGAACACCCTGCTGATGCTTACCCAGCGCCGGGCGTCCTTGGGACGGATGCTGACCCGCCATGAGCGATTGGACGTGGCGGTTCAGTCCGCCCGCCAGATGGTCAAGCCGGCCGCCTTTGGACAACTGATCATCCTTCTGGTGTTCGCCCCGCTGCTGATGCTGGAAGGCGTCGAGGGCAAGACGTTCCAGCCCATGGGCGCAACCGTCATGCTGGCACTGGTCGGCGCCTTCATCTTCTCCTTCACCTTCGTGCCCGCCATGACGGCCCTGCTCGTGCGTGATCCCAAGTCGGTTCACGTCGGTCCGGATGGTCAGGCGATCGAACACGAGACCTGGATACTGCGGTTCGCCCGCCGATTTATTCAACCGGCGATCCAGGCAGCGGTCTCGCGGCCCAAGATCGTGCTGATCTCTGCGGTGGCGACCCTCGCCATCGGCGCGGTCTCCTTCATGTCCCTGGGGCGCGAGTTCATCCCGACGCTCGATGAAGGCGACATCGCCATGCAGGCGTTGCGGGTGCCCTCGGCCTCGCTGGAGCAATCCCTCGCCATGCAGATGGCCCTGGAGCGCGCCATCAAGGCTCAGCCCGAGGTCGAGACCATGTTCTCGCGCACCGGCACGGCGGAGGCAGCGGTGGACCCCATGCCGCCCAACATCTCCGACAGCGTGATCGTGCTGAAAGACCGCAAGGACTGGCCCAATCCGAGCCTGGAGAAGGAAGCTTTAATCGAACGGATCGAAGGTGTTGCTGCGCTACAGATCGGCAACAACTTCGAGTTCAGCCAACCGATCGAACTGCGCTTCAACGAACTGATCTCCGGCGTCCGCACCGATCTCGCCGTCATGGTCTATGGCGACGACTTCGACACGCTCCAGCGCGTCGCGGATCAGGTCGCAACTTCGCTTAGGGCGACGACTGGCTCGGCGGACGTTCGGGTCGAGCAGGCTTCCGGCCTGCCCACCCTGACCGTCAGCGTCGATCGCATCGCTGCCGCCAGCTACGGCTTGTCCGCCGCTGATGTCAGCGAGGCAGTTTCGGCCGGTGTCGGTGGCGCCGAGGCCGGGCGCATCTTCGAGGGCGACCGACGCTTCGACGTCGTCGTCCGCCTGCCGGACGACGCCCGCAACGATCCGGCGTCTCTGGCGGCCCTGCCGATCGTCTCCGACACGGGGATCATCGTGCCGCTGTCCTCGGTGGCACGCATTCAGGTCGGAGAAGGCCCGAACCAGATTAGCCGCGAGAACGGCAGCCGCCGCATGGTGGTTCAGGCCAATGTTCGCGGTCGCGATCTGGGCGGCTTCGTTACAGATGCCCAAAGCCAGGTCTCGAAGATCGACCTACCGGCGGGGGTCTATCTGAAGTGGGGCGGTCAGTTCGAGAACCTTGAGCGGGCGGTGCAGCGCTTCGGTCTCGTCATCCCGATCGTCTTCGTGCTGATCGGCGTGCTGCTTTTCCTGGCGCTGGGATCGTTCGCGGAGGCCGGTCTGGTGTTCGCCTGCGTTCCCTTGGCACTGGTCGGCGGCGCGCTCGCGCTGCTGCTGCGCGGGATGCCCTTCTCGGTCTCTGCGGCAGTCGGCTTCATCGCCGTCTCCGGCGTGGCGACCCTGAATGGCCTGGTTCTGATGCAAGCGATCCGAGAGCGGCTGACGGCGGGTCTAACGCCTTATAACGCCGCCATTGAGGGCGCCTCCAGCCGCCTACGCGCCGTGCTGACGACCGCGATGGTCGCCATCGTCGGCTTCATCCCCATGGCGCTGGCTCACGGCGCCGGGGCCGAGGTTCAGAAGCCGCTGGCGACAGTGGTTATCGGCGGCCTCCTGACCGCGACCATCCTGACCTTGCTCGTCCTGCCGACTTTTGCCGCCAGGGCCGTGAAACACAGGTCCTCGGAAGGGATGGACGATTGACTGGAGCCAAATCAAGCGACCAGCAGCAGCGACATACGCTGCTGCTGGTTCTGGTGCTCAACGCGCTCTTGTTCGTAGGCTTGGGGGCCGGCGGTATTCTTGCCGACTCCAGCGCGCTCCTGGCGAACGCGGTCGACAACGGAGCGGACTCGGTCGTCTACCTGATCAGCTTCCTTGCCGTGGGCCGAGCCTTGTCATGGAAAAGAGGTGCAGCCCGTCTGTCTGGCGTCCTGCTGCTGCTCTTTGCGGCCGGCGTCGTCATCGACGTCGGCCGGCGCTGGTATTTCGGCGCGGAGCCCGTCGGCTGGACTATGATGGGTCTGGCCCTGGTCGCAGCGATCGTGAACCTGATCTGCCTGATGTTGTTGAACAGGGTCACCTCGGACGACGTCAACATGGAGGCCGCCGAAACCTTCAGCCTCAACGATTTCGCCGCGAACGGCGGCATTCTCGTCGCTGGCGGGCTTGTGCTGTGGCTCGATCAGGCTTGGCCAGACCTCGTCGTCGGGCTGTTGGTCGCCGCGCTCGCGATCAAGGGCGGCGTCAAAATTCTCCGAAACGCGGCTCTTGCCGGTACTAACGAAGAGGTGATCCGATGAGTTCGTCCGCTGCCGACCATCAAACCGGGGATGGCCACGATCATGCAAGCGAGAAGGCGGGAGCAGACCCCCACGCGCATGGAGGCATGCTCGGGCCGAACACTGAGGTGATTTTCGCGCTGTCGAGCGGCGCCGCGCTGGCGCTGGGCTTCGGGCTGGAAAAGCTCGTTGCCGGCATCCCGGCGTGGTTGCCTATCACGCTATATGTCGTCGCTTACGCCTTCGGCGGTTTTTTCACGGTTCGCGAGGCCTTCGACAACCTTCGCAACAAGCGGTTCGAGATCGACACACTGATGCTCGTGGCTGCCGCCGGTGCAGCAGCGCTCGGTGCCTGGGCGGAAGGCGCGTTGCTCCTCTTTCTGTTCAGCATCGGCCACGCTCTCGAACACTACGCCATGGGGCGCGCTAAACGCGCGATTGAGGCCCTGGCCGACTTGGCGCCCCGCACCGCCCACGTCCGTCGGGGCGACGAGGTTGTTGAAGTGCCGGTCGAAGAGGTCGAGGTCGGCGACACGATCGTAGTTCGACCGAACGAACGGCTGCCTGCGGACGGCTTCGTCGTGGTCGGTGCGACCAGCATCAATCAGGCCCCGGTGACAGGGGAGAGTATGCCAGTCGACAAGCAGCCCGTGACCGATGCCGAGGCCGCCCGCGCACGACCCGCGCAGATCGCGTCTGCTTCGATCGTTTTCGCTGGGACCATCAATGGGTCCGGATCGATCGAGATAGAGGCAACGCGCAAATCCAACGACACGACGCTGGCCAAAGTCGTCCGTATGGTGAGCGAGGCCGAAACCCAAAAGTCCCCCACCCAGCGATTTACCGACCGCTTCGAACGGATTTTTGTCCCGGTAGTTCTTGGCCTAGCCTTCATCCTCCTTTTCGCCTGGGTGGTTGTCGATGAGCCGTTCCGCGACAGCTTCTATCGGGCCATGGCGGTCTTGGTGGCGGCCAGCCCGTGCGCCCTCGCCATCGCCACGCCGAGCGCCGTTCTCTCGGGTGTCGCTCGTGCGGCCCGAGCCGGCGTTCTGATCAAGGGGGGAGCCCCCCTTGAGAACCTGGGATCGTTAAACGCGATAGCGTTCGACAAGACCGGCACCCTAACGGAGGGACGGCCCAGGATCACCGAGATCGTGCCGGTAGGCGGCGCGAAGGAACTCGACCTTCTGACAACCGCCGTCGCGGTGGAGCGGCTGAGCGATCACCCTCTAGCGGAGGCGATCACGCGTGACGGCTTGGAGCGCCTCAAGGGCGCAACGGTCGCAGCGGCTTCCGACCTGCAGAGTCTGACCGGAAAGGGCGTGACGGCCCAGTATGACGGTGGCCAGGTTTGGATCGGCAAGCCGGAGATGTTCGGTGTGGACGGGATCGGCCCGCTCAGCAACGAGGCGGAGGCAGCCGTCACCCGCCTGCGGCTGGATGGCCGAACCCTGATGGTCGTCCGGCGGGGCGAGCGCGATCTCGGCGTGATCGGCCTGCTGGATACACCACGGGCCACAGCCCGCACGACGCTCGATGCCCTGCGAGCGCTGGGTGTCTCTCGGATGATCATGATCTCGGGAGACCATCAGAAGGCGGCCCAGGCCATCGCCAGCCAGGTCGGCCTGACCGAAGCCTGGGGCGACCTCATGCCCGAGGACAAGGTCGAGGCCATCAAACGGCTTCGCGCTGACGGTAAAATCGCCATGGTCGGGGACGGCGTGAACGACGCCCCCGCCATGGCAACGGCGACTGTGGGTATCGCTATGGGCGCCGCAGGCTCTGACGTCGCTCTGGAGACCGCTGACGTCGCTCTGATGTCCGACGATCTCTCGCAACTGCCGTTCGCGGTGGGGCTGAGCCGCAGAACGCGCGGCATCATCCTGCAAAACCTGGTGGTCAGCTTGGGGGTAGTCGCCTTCCTCGTGCCAGCCACCATCTTTGGGCTTGGCATCGGTCCTGCGGTGGCGATGCACGAAGGCTCGACGCTCCTCGTCGTATTCAACGCCCTCCGGCTTCTGGGCTATCGCGACCCGACCAGACTCGTCAGCGCATCGCACGGCGCGGCCGACCCTGCCGCAGGCCCGAACCCCAAGAGGAAAATCTCATGAAGCGCATCGGTTGGGCGTCGGTCATCGCCGTCTTCCTCGCGCTGTCGGCTTTCGCCTACGGCATGTTGTCGGCGCGGGCACGCCCCCCAGCGGACGCGACGCCTCCGTCGTTGGTCCAGCATGCCGGAACCCATGACCCTCAGGCTACGCCGACGGCGGACGCTCCCTCGACACTGGCTTATCGCGAAGCAAACGACCGGATGCATCGGAACATGGCGATCGCCTACACCGGGGACGCCGACATCGACTTCCTTCGAGGCATGATTGCGCACCATGATGGGGCCGTCGCCATGGCGAAGGTCGCCGTCGACCACGGCGAGGCAGCAGACGTTCAAAGCCTTGCTCGGGAAATCATCGCGGCACAGGAAGCCGAGATCATCCGTATGAGAATCCTGCTGGCGCGCCACGAGGATGTGCCAGCCCTTGGCGTCAGGCCATAGGGTAGTGGCTGGGAAGCGGTTTACAGTCCGGGGACGCGACCTTCGGTGGAAGGAGGGGCGCCCCAAGACCAGACGGTCGCGGCCGAGGCGTCCGCCCAAGCCGAACATAGTCGTGGACCTCGTCGTCGCTGGAGTCGCCAGCGCCGTCAGTGGGGGCGTCGTCTTCTGCCTCGCCTTCATCTTATTCGGGTCTCACAACGTGCCCCTGTACCTCGGCTACGCCGTGATCTTGGGCGGCGTTGGTGCTCTCTGTTTTGCGATCGGCCCGAAGGACCGGGGCGGCCGGATGGTCGCTGGTGGCATAGGTCTTTTGTGGCTGATCGGAACAGCCGGTTTGTTCGCAGCGCGAGCGGACATCGTCATATCCCCGCATCGACATGCGACCGTGGTCCAGCCGGTCATCGTTGAGAGCCAGGGCGGTCAAGGCTCTACCTGAGGCGCTCTGCCAGCTTTGCTCACACTGCACCTGACACCCAGTGTCATCCGCGTTGATACTCGTCAGAGTATTTCGTTGACACCCTACCCAACACCCACTGCCAACCTGGCTAACACCGGGTCGGACATACGACGTCATTCGCGCTCACCTCGATGTCAGAGGGACCGTCGGAATGAGATTGACCAACCCATCTCGCGCCTCGGCCACCAAGACCACCCTCGGGTATCTCAAGCCGCCTAGGCACGAAGGGCGGCCTGCGGCGCAGGCACTTCCCGTGCTCCAAAAATGCTCCACGGAAGCACTGCGAAGAAACCGGAATCAAAGTGGCACTAGCCGTAACGGGCTGTTTTCATTCAGGAACGTTCAGAAACGTTCGGTTACCGCCGGGAATCGCAAGAGCGGCCCCGCCGCGCCTAATCAAGTCTTTGGAAAATATAGAGAAAATGGCGCGCCCGGAACGATTCGAACGTCCGACCCTCAGATTCGTAGCCTCTGGTCTACACTTCGCGCATCTCCCACTCGGCCAGCATGAACACCGGCTTGATGGCGTCCAGTTGCGCCCGCGCCGTGTTCCAGAAATCCAGCGGCACGAAGCCGGCGACATCGGCCCGATAGCCGTCGATGTCGGCCTCCCGCACCCAGAACATCAGCGCCTCGGTCATGTACTGGCGCAGGTCGGGGTTCGAGTAATCCAGGTTGATGATGTCGGACCAGTCCCACCACGGCGTCGGTCGGAAATCCCCGTCCAGATCGCGCTCGTACCACTGGGGGTGGGTCTGGGTCAGCGGATTGTCCCAGGCGGTGTGATTGGCCACCCAGTCCAGGATCACCTTCATGTCCTGGGAATGCGCCGCGTCCACGAAGGCTTTCAGGTCGTCCATTGTCCCGAACTCGGGATTCACGGCGAAATAGTCCTTGATCGAATAGGGGCTGCCCAGCGTGCCCTTCCTGTTTACCTCTCCGATCGGATGGATGGGCATCAGCCAGATGATGTCGACGCCCAGCTCTTTGAGCCTCGGCAGTTGTTCCTGCGCCGCCGCGAACGTGCCCTCGGGCGTGAACTGGCGGGTGTTCAGCTGGTACAGGACCGCATTCTTCGACCACTCGGGGTGTTCGATCGTCACCATGGGTCGCGGCTGATAGATCGGATCGACCCGATCCAGGGGGACGGGCGTCTGCGCCGCCGCCCCGCCCGCCACAGCGCCAAGCGCCAGAGCCACGGCCACGCCACGCGCCCAGCGGTTCATGCTCTTGATCATCCCGTCCTCCGACGTTTTCCCGAGCAGGCGTCAGGCAAAGATTTGCGTCAAGCTGGTGGCGCCACCACCCGCCGCAGTAGGACCATCACCGCCGCCTCATCCTCGAACCGCGCCGCGACGGGCCAGGCCGCCACCCGATCGCGCCATTCCGCCGGCAGGCGCACCCAGTCCTTTTCGGTGGTCACCAGCCCGGCGCCGCGCGCCTCGGCCTGATCCGCCAATGCCTTCAGGTCGCCGTCTGAAAAAGCCGCGTGGTCGGGAAAGCTCGCGAAGTCGACCAGCTCGCAGCCGGCGGCGGTCAGGGCCCGCTCCACCTTCCACGGCTTGGCGATCCCGGCGAAGCCCAGCTGTGGCCCCGGCGGCGGCGGTCCGGCCGGCTCCAGCCGTGCGATGAACACCGGCAGGTCCCCGAACACGGCGCGCAGTTCCGGATCCAGGCCCGGCGCGTCGTCCGGGAGCAGGACGACCACCGCATCGGCCCGCGCCAGACCCTTGGCCAGCGGCTCGCGCATCGGCCCGGACGGAAACACCGCCCCGTCGCCGAACGGCCATTCATCGTCGCGCGTCTCGCCGTCGACCACGATCAGCGACAGCGCCTTGTTCAGGCTGGGGTTCTGATGGCCGTCGTCCATGACCAGCACCGCCGCCCCCTCGGCGACCGCAGCCCTCGCGCCCGCCGGCCGGTCGCGCGCCACCCACACCGGCGCCTCGCTCGCCAACAGCAGGGGCTCGTCTCCGACATCGACAGCCGAGTGCGTCGCCGGATCGACCCGCTCCGGCCCCTCCAGCCGCCCGCCATGTCCACGCGTTAGCCCCTGCGCCTCGATCCCCTCGGCCCGCAGCAGCCGTAGAAGTTCCCGCGCCACCGGCGTCTTGCCCGAGCCACCGACCGTCAGATTGCCGACCGAGATCACCGGCGCCCCCGGATCGACCGGTGTGGCCTTTGCGATCCGCCGCGCCGTCGCCCCTGCCCAGATCCAAGATAGCGGCCTCAGCAACATCCGCGTCACCGGCGCATGCGACCGCTCGCGCCGATACCACCAGCGGGGCGTCGACAGTCTCACCGGCGGCGGCCGCCGTTCGCCCGCGCCGGGGTGGGCGGCAACAGGGGCTGCAGCGCCGCCCACAACCGGTCCAGGTCGGCGTCCGCCGCCGTCGCCGCCCGCCGCGCTCGCTCCCCCATCGCCTGGGCCATCGGCGGGTTGCTCAACAACGGCCCCAGAACCGTCGTCAGGTCATGCGGACAGGGCACGATCTGCATCCCGCCGGCCGCCAGAAGATCGGCATATACGCCCTTCCAGTTCGAAATGTCAGGGCCACTGACCGCAGGCTTGCCCAAACGCGCGGGCTCCAGCGGATTGTGCCCGCCGACCATGCCCGTCCCCAACGCCGGCCCGAACGAGCCGCCCAGCACGACCACATCGGCCAGTCTCAGGAACAGCCCCATCTCGCCCAGGGTGTCGGCCAGATAGAGGTCGGTCTCCGCCGTGATCGGCTCGCCGCGCGAGCGCCGTGCGAACTGATAGCCCTCGGCCGCCAGCGCCTCGCCCACCCCGTCGGCCCGCTCCGGATGTCGCGGGATCAGGATCAGGAACAGCCGCTCATGCAGGGCGTCCAGCGCCCGCACGATGGCGATCTCCTCGCCGGCGTGGGTCGAGGCCGCCACCACCACTGGCCGGTCGCCGATCGCGGCCGACAGGGGCGCGAACGCCGAGCTGTCGTGGCCCAGCGGCCCGCCCGCCAGCTTCAAATTGACCAGGCCGTCCACCCGCGCCCCGATGCTCTGGAACCGTTCGGCCGCCTCGCGGTCCTGCGGCAGGATCAGATCAAACTGGCCGAACAGCGCCTCGGCCGCACCCCGGAACCGCCGCCAGTTGGCCGCCGACCCCTCGGTCATCCGCCCACTGACCAAGGCCAGCCGCACGCCACGCTCATGGGCCTGACCGATCAGATTGGGCCACAACTCGCTCTCGACGAAGATCGCCGCCGACGGCCGCCAGTGCTCCAGGAACCTCGCCGCCGCCTCCGGCCCGTCGACGGGCGCGAACTGGTGGATCACGCCCTCAGGCAACCGCCGCGCCAGCACCTCGGCGCTGGTCACTGTGCCCGACGTGATCAGCACGGTCAGGTCCGGCCGCTTCTGCCGCAGCCGCTCGACCACGGGCAACAGGGACACCGCCTCGCCGACGCTCACCCCGTGCAGCCAGACCAGCGGCCCCGGCGGACGCGGCGCCGACGCCTGGCCCAGCCGCTCCAGAAACCGCTCGGGATGTTCCTTGCCGCGCCGGACGCGCATCTCCAGCAGGCGCGGCGCATAACGCTCCAGCCCGCCGGTCACCCAGCGATACAGGTCCAGCGCCCAGCTCATGCCGCGGCTCCGGTATTCGGCGTCGCGCCGACCAGGCGGTCGGCGCGCGCCTCGACCGCGTTCAACCGCTCAATCCACAGCGGAACCACGGCCTCGGGCTCCAGCCCCTCGGGGTAATGCCCCTTGTCCCAGACGATGGCGCCGCGACCGAACGGCAACGGCAGGATCGCCTGGTCCCAGCTGTTCAGTCGAATCGCCGGCTTGCAGGCCAGGCCGATGAACAGCACCGGCCGCTTCGACAGCCGCGCCATCACCGGCAGCCCCTCGCCCATGGTCCTGGCCGGTCCGCGCGGGCCGTCCGGCGTGATCGCCAGCGCCCCGGTCCGCAACCAGCGCAGCGCGTCGCGCATCGCCGCCGAGCCGCCCTTGGCCCGCTCGGGAGCCGCCGCCTTCTGGGACGAGCCCCGGATCGCCGGAATGCCCAGCCGCGCCACGGCGTCGGCGATGAACTGACCGTCGGGCGACAGCGAGATCAGCGCTCGCGCCTCCTGCGCACGCGGCAAGGGCCAGCCGGCGCGCGACAGCCCGATCCGCTGGTGCCAGAAGGCGCAGATGACCCCGCCGCCGGCGTCCCACACCGCCTCGGCCTTGTCGCGATCCTGATGCGTCCAGCGGATGGTGGCGAAACAGAACCGCATCCATTCGGCCAGCAGAAAGGCCAGGACGCCCCGCACCACCGGATTCCTCAGCGGCCTCATGCGGGCGCCCCCTCGAGGTTCTGCTGGCGCACCAGCCGGGCGTAGAGGCCGCCCGCTCCGCTCAGAGCCGCGTGCGTGCCGGACTCCACCACCCGGCCGCCGTCCAGCACGTGGATGCGGTCGGCGTGGCGCACGGTCGACAGGCGGTGGGCGATCATCAGGGTGGCGCGGCCCTCCATCAGCCGTTCCAGCGCCGACTGGACCAGGGCCTCGCTCTCGGTGTCCAGCGCCGAGGTAGCCTCGTCCAGCAGCAGGATTGGCGCGTCCTTCAGGAACGCCCGGGCGATGGCGATGCGTTGCCTCTGCCCGCCCGACAGTCGCACGCCCGCCTCGCCCGCCCGCGTCTGGTATCCCTCGGGCAAGGCCATGATGAAGTCGTGCGCCGCCGCTGCGCGCGCCGCCGCCTCGATCTCGTCCTGCGTCGCAGCCGGACGGGCGTAGGCGATGTTGTAGGCCAGGGTCTCGTCGAACAGGAACGGCTCCTGTGTGACCAGTGCGATCTTGGCGCGCAGGCTGTCGAGGGTCACGTCGCGCACATCCTCGCCGCAAACCCGCACCGCGCCGCCGGTCGCCTCGTAGAAGCGCGGGATCAGGCTCAGGATCGTCGACTTGCCCCCGCCAGACGGCCCGACCAGGGCCACCGTCTCTCCGGGCGCCACCGACAACGACACATGCGACAGTGTCGGCGTGGCCGCGGAGTAGGCGAAGCTGACATCGTCGAAGGCCACTGCGCACGGCCCCTCGGGCAAGACCTTCGCTCCCGGCCGATCCGTGATGGTCGGCTGCACGTCCAGCACCCCGAACAGCCGGCGCGCCGCCGTCAGCCCCTCGGCCATCACCGTCTGCAAATTGGCCAGGTTCCTCAGTGACTGGGCGGCGATCAGCAGCACGGCGATGAAGGCCGTGAACGTGCCGATGGTCATGGCCCCCGACTGGGCGCGCCAGCCGGCGTAAGCGAGTACCGCCGCCAGCACGAACATCGACACCATCTCCGACGTCGGCCCCGACAGGGCGCGGGCGTCGGCGCCCTTGATGATGAACCGCTGGCGCCGGGCGATGACCTCGTCGACGCGGGCGCTTTCGGCCCCCTCGCGGTTCTCGATCTTGACCTGGCGCACCCCGTCCAGATTCTCCATCAGGGCGGTGGACAGGACGCTTGTCTCCGCCATCGCCCCCTTGGCGGCCTTGCGCGCCTTCTTGCCGAAGCGCCGGATCAGGCTCGAGACGATCGGCAGGCCAATGGCCACCACCAGGGTCAGCCACGGATCGGTCCACAGCATCCAGGCGAACAGCACGATCAGCGTCAGCGCGTGCTGGGTGTAGCTGACCACGCCTTGCGTGAACGCCTCTCGCATCAGATTGGCGTCGAACAGCACGCTGGAGACGAAGGCGCCGGAATGCTGGCTGCGTAGCCGCGCCAGGTCGGCCCGGATGGTGCGTTCAAACAGTTGCCCCTGGACCTCTCCGACCAGACCGTGGCCCAGTCGGTTGACCAGCAGAGCCTGAACCACCGCCGCCACGGCCCTCAGCACGGCGACCGCCGAGATCGCCGCCGGGATCTGCCACAGGGCGGAGGTGTCCCGCTCGACGAACAGCCGGTCCACCGCCGGGTCCAGCAGGCTGGCCACCCAGGCTGTGGTCGCGGCCGTCACCGCCGCCGCCATCAACGACAGGATCAGCTTGCCGCGCCGCTGTTTCAGATAGTCGCGCCAGATGCGCGCCAGCAACGGCCGCAGGGGCTCAAGCTCCGTCTCCGAAGCCGGGGCCGGCGAGGGAATCGCGGCGGATGCGGACGTCGCGGCCATGCTCACCCGGTCGGCGGTTAGCGTGGCCCTGTCAAGGCGAGAGGCCGCCTATCCCCAGGGCCCCTTGCCGGGATCGACCGGGGGGGCGACGCCATCGTCACGCGCCGGCGCGACGATGCGTTCACGAGCCGCCTGTTTCTCGCGCTCGCGTTCCAGCAGCCGCTGGTCGACCCAGCGGTCGCCGTCCTTGCGACGCTTCAGCACGAAGACCCAGAACACCAGCAACAGCACCATCGACACCACGCTCATCAGCATGGCGCCGTCCAGCTGCTGGCCGAACAGGTTCACGGGCGCGGTCCCGGCGCGTCCTGGCTGCGATCGATCGCGTCAGGATGCACCCGGTCGTTCCAGGCGGTGTCGCCCTCGTCCGGCCCCTTGTGGGGTGTCTCGGCGGGCTTGCGCTTGATGTTCCACACCACCAGCCCCACCGCCAGGGCGGCGAGGGCAAGGACGAGAAGCACGACTTCCATGATGGCCTCCGGATTCTATACCGGAGTCAGCGCCCCGACGGCCCGGTCGGTTCCGCCTCGGGCCTGCGTCAGACGGGCGCGTCCTGCGCCGGATCGATCAGCCGATGGGCGTGCAGGATGAAATAGCGCATGTGGGCGTTGTCGACCGTGGCCTGAGCCCGCGCCTTCCACGCCTTTTTGGCGTCGGCATAGGTGCCGAAGGCGCCGACGAACTCGACTTGGCTCAGGTCGCGGAACTCCGGGCGGCTGATGTCCTTCAGCTCGCCGCCGATCACCAGATGCAGCAGTTGCGGAGCGGCGGTGTCGGTCATGGCGAAATCTCGGCTGGGAAGGCGATGGGCCGGGGCATAAGGCGCTCGCGCTTCAGGATCAACTGTTCACCGGTGCGACACACGCCCGACCAGCCAGTCGCCCAGCATCTGCAGCCCCTGGACCATGATCAGCAGCAGCACCACGGTCACCACCATCACGTCGGTCTGGAACCGCTGATAGCCGAAGCGGATGGCCAGATCACCGAGGCCTCCCGCTCCCACCACGCCGGCCATGGCGGTGTAGGACACAAGGGCGATGGCCGTCACGGTGGCCCCGGCGATCAGGCCGGGCATGGCCTCGGGCAACAGCGCCCGGGTGACGATCTGCCAGGTTGTGCCGCCCATCGCCTGGGTGGCTTCCACCACCCCCTTGTCGACCTCGCGCAGCGCCGTCTCGACCAGCCGGGCGTAAAAAGGCGCCGCGCCGGCGACCAGCGGCGGAATGGCGCCCAGCACCCCCAGTGACGTCCCGACCAGCAGCACCGTCACCGGCAGCATGACGATCAACAGGATGATGAAGGGGATCGAGCGCAGCACGTTGACGATCAGCGACAGCATGGCGTTCAGCACCGGATTGGCCGTCAGCCGCCCGCGTCCCGACAAATACAGCAGAACCCCCAGCGGCACGCCGAACAGAATGGTCAGGCTCAGCGACCCGCCCAGCATCATGAGGGTGTCCAGCGTGGCGCGGCCGATCTCGTCCCAGGCGACATTGGCGAACATCAGACGGCCTCCACCGCGACGCCGCGCTCGGTCAGACGCGCCACGGCCGCGTCCGCGTTGCCCCCCGACATCGACACCAGCATCTGGCCATAGGGCTCGCCCCGGATGCGCGCGATGCGACCCGACAGGATGGCCACATCGACGCCCGTCTCTCGCGCCACCTGGCTCAGCTCCGGTCCATAGGTGGTCGCCCCCCGGAAGGTCAGGCGCAGGCGCCGCGTCCCCTGCGGCGGCGTCTCGTCCAGCCCGTCCAGCGCATCGGTCTCGGCGATCATCGACCGGGTCACGGCGTGCTCGGGATGCAGGAAGACGTCGGCGGTCGCGCCCATCTCGACCACCCGTCCGTCGGCCATAACGGCGACCCGGTCACAGACCCGGCGCACCACCTCCATCTGATGGGTGATCAGCACCACGGTGAGGCCCAGCTCGCGGTTCAGCTGATCCAGCAGGCCCAGAATTTCGTCGGTGGTCTCGGGGTCCAGGGCGCTGGTCGCCTCGTCGCTCAGCAGCACATCAGGACCGCAGGCCAGGGCCCGGGCGATGCCCACCCGCTGCTTCTGGCCGCCCGATAGCTGTGCGGGGTGCTTCTTCGCATGCTCCACCAGCCCGACCCGTTCCAACAGCTCCGCCGTCCGCGTCCGGACCTCGGCCGCCAGTCGCCCCTCCAGCCTCAGCGGAAAGGCCACATTCTCCGCCACCGTTTTGGCGTCCAGCAGATTGAAATGCTGGAAAATCATGCCGATCCGTCGCCGCGCCGCGCGCAGGTCGGCGGGGCCTAGCGCCGTCATCTCTCGCTCGCCCACGAACACCCGTCCGGCGTCGGGTCGCTCCAGCAGATTGATCGTACGGATCAAGGTCGACTTGCCGGCGCCGGAGCGTCCGACCACACCGAACACCTCGCCGCGCGCGACCTCCAGATCGACGCCGTCCAGCGCCGTCCGCTCCCCGGCGGCGCTCCGAAAGCGCCGGGTGACCCCCTCTAGCCGGATCATGCTCAGGCCTGTTTCGCCGGCACGATGGTGACGCTCTCGCCGCAGCCGCACGCGTCGGTCTGGTTCGGGTTGCGGAACACGAACTTGGACGACAGCCGGGTCACCTCCCAGTCGATCTCCGACCCGATCAGAAACAGGATGGCCTTGGGCTCGATCAGGATCTTGACCCCCCGGCTCTCGACGATCTCGTCGGTCGGCCGGGCCTCCTCGGCGTAGTCCAGCGTGTATTCCTGCCCCGCGCAGCCGGCGTTCTTCACGCCCACGCGCAGTCCGGCATAAGGCCTGGGGGCGCGGCGCATGATCTCCAGCACGCGGGCGGCCGCGGCCTCGGTCAGGGTGACGATCGGCGGCCGCTTGCGTGGCTCGCGGGGGCTGGTGGCCTGGGGTGGGGATGCGGACAGGGTCATCAGAACATGTTCAGGGCCAGCTTGGCCTCGTCGCTCATCTTGGAGGGATCCCACGGCGGGTCGAACACCAGATTGGCGCGGGCCGACTTGATGCCGTCGACTTTCATCACCGCGTCCTCGACCCAACCCGGCATCTCGCCGGCCACCGGACAGCCGGGCGCGGTCAGGGTCATCTCGACCACCACGTCCTTCTCGTCGTTCACGTCGACCTTGTAGATCAGGCCCAACTCATAGATGTCGACCGGGATTTCCGGGTCGAACACGGTCTTCAGGGCCGTGACCAGATCGTCGGTCAGGGTGTCCAACTCGGCTTGGCTCAGCGCGCTTTTCTGGGGCTCGTCCCAGGCGGCGGCGAACTCTGAACTCTCAGAAATCTTGGGACTGTTCTGGCTATTCACGTCGGTCACTGAAAGAATCTCCGCGCCTTGATCAGCGCGTCGGCGAAGGCGTCGGCGTCCTCCAGGGTGTTATATAGGGCGAAGCTGGCGCGCGTGCTCGAACTGATCCCGAACCGTTCGGCCAGAGGCTCGGCGCAATGCAGCCCGGCCCGCACGGCGACGCCGTAACGGTCCATGATCTGGGCGATGTCATGCGCGTGGGCGCCCTCGACGGTGAAGGTCAGGATCGCCCCCTTCCCCGCCGCCTCGCCGATCACCCGCACGCCCTCGATGTCCGCCAGCCGCGCCCGCGCGTGGTCGTAAAGCGCATTCTCGTGGCTCAGCACCGCCGCGCGATCGAATCCATTGATCCAGTCCAGCGCGGCCTTCAGCCCGATCGCCTCCAGGATCGGCGGCGTCCCGGCCTCGAACCGGTGCGGCGGCCGGGCATAGGTCACCCGATCCTCGGTCACCCGCTCGATCATCTCGCCCCCGCCTTGCCACGGCGGCAGGCTGTCCAGGGCCCCGGCGGTCCCGTACAGCGCCCCGATCCCGGTTGGGCCGTACAGCTTGTGACCCGTGACGACATACCAGTCGCAGCCGATCGCCTGGACATCCGGCGCGGCGTGCACCGCGCCCTGACAGCCGTCGATCAGCACCCGCGCCGCGGCGGCGTGGGCCAGCCGCGTGATCTCGGCCACGGGATTGATGGTCCCAAGAACATTCGACATGTGGGTGACGGCCACGACCCGCGTGCGCTCGCTCAACAGAGCCTCGAACGCCGCCATATCCAGCGACCCGTCGTCCCGCACCGGCGCCCAGCGCAGCACCGCGCCGCGCCGCTCGCGCAGCATGTGCCAGGGCACGATGTTGGAGTGGTGCTCCATCTGGCTGACGACAATCTCGTCGCCCGGCTGGATCGTCGCGCCCACGCCTGCCGCCACCAGATTGATCGCCTCGGTCCCGCCCTTGGTCCAGACGATGTTTTCAGCCGCCGGCGCGCTCAGGAACGCCGCCATCGTCTCGCGCGCCGCCTCAAAGGCCTCGGTCGTCTCATTGGCCAGGGTGTGCAAGCCCCGGTGGACGTTGGCGTAGCTGCCGCTCATCGCCGCGGTCATGGCGTCGATCACCGCGCGCGGTTTCTGGGCCGAGGCGGCGTTGTCCAGATAGACCAGGGGCTTGCCGTTCACCTCGCGCGCGAGAATGGGAACGTCTGCGCGCGCGGCGGCCACGTCAAAGCCCTTCCCCCTGGAGGGGGGAAGGGTTGGGATGGGGGTGGAGGCGCCGGCGTCGCGCTCGCGAGCCGCCGGGTCACGCGCGGCCGACGAACCACCCGCGGACAGGCTTCCTCCCCCATCCCCGGCCCTTCCCCCCTCCAGGGGGAAGGGAGTGCCGTCGGCGCTCACAGCCTGTCTCCAAGCCATTCCCGCACCCTCTCCCGCGCGCCCTCATGGTCGATCCGGTCGATGACCTCAAACAGAAACGCCTGGGTCAGCAGCGCCCGCGCCTCGTCGGCCGGCAGCCCACGCTGCTGCATGTAGAACAGGGCGCTCTCATCCAGATTGCCGACCGTATTGCCATGCGCGCACTGCACGTCGTCGGCATAGATGATCAGTTCCGGCTTGGCGTCGATCTCGGCCCGCTCGCCGAGGATCAGGGCATGGTGCCCCATCCGCGCATCGGTGCCATCGGCTCCGCGCTGGACCACGATCTTGCCCTGGAACACGCCGCGCGCGGTGTCCCTGACCACGCCCTTGGCCAGCTGACTGGTCCGTCCGTCCGGCCCCTGGTGATCGACCACGCTGGTCAGATCGACGTGCCGCGCGCCCGAAAGCGCATAGACCCCGTCCATCCGCACGTCGGCGCCTTGGCCCGGGTGCACGATCCGGGTCTCTAGCCTTTGCAGCTTCGCCCCCGTCGCGGCAATGGTCTGGGCATACCGAGCGCCCTCGCCCAGCCGCACCTCGGCCTCGGTCACCGAGATCGCGTCCTCCGGCTCCTCGACCAGCACCAGCCGCGTCACTTCTGCCCCCGGCGCCACATCGATCTCCAGCCGGTTGTGCGCGACATAGCCTGAACCCGCACCCTCATGGCTCTCCAGCAGCAGCAGCCGCGCCCCCGGCCGCGCCGAAATCCGCGCCGCCGCAGTATGCCCCGTGCCCGAAGTCTCCGACACGAACCGCAGTCTCAACACCTGCTCGCCCGACCCGACAAAGGCGTCCGCCCCCGCCGCCGCGCCGTTGCCGAAGGCCAGCTGATCACCGCCCAGGCCGGCCCACGGCCCGTCGCCCGATACCGCGACGGCCGACGAAACCTCAGGCGCCTCCCGCAGCCACCGCCGCAGGTCACTGTATTTCCACGCCTCGACCCGCCGCGAGGGGAAGGTGGAGCTGTCGCGGATATTCAGCGCGCTCACGCCGCCTGCGGAAGATACTTGTCGTACCCTTCCGCCTCCAACTCATGCGCCAGCTCCGGTCCGCCGGACGCCACGATCCGGCCGCCGGCCAGCACATGCACGCGGTCCGGACGGATATAATCCAGCAGCCGCTGATAGTGGGTGATCACCACCATGGCCCGCTCGGGCGAGCGGAGCGCGTTCACCCCGTCCGCCACGATCCTCAGCGCGTCGATATCCAGCCCCGAATCCGTCTCGTCCAGGATCAGCAGTGACGGCTCCAAGAGCGCCATCTGCAGGATCTCCATCCGCTTCTTCTCGCCACCCGAAAAGCCGACGTTCAGAGGCCGCTTCAGCATGTCGAAGTCCATGCGCAGCTTTTGCGACGCCGCCCGGACCAGCTTCAGAAACGCCGGCGCCGACACCTCCTCCTCGCCCCGCGCCCGCTTCTGCGCGTTCAGCGCCGTGCGCACGAAGGTCAGGGCCGGCACGCCCGGGATCTCGATCGGATACTGGAACGACAGGAAGACGCCCTTGGCCGCCCGCTCGGCCGGGTCCAGCGCCAGCAGGTCTGCGCCGTTCCAAGCCGCCTCCCCTTGCGTCGCCTCATACCCCGGCCGCCCGGTCAGGGCGTAGCCCAGCGTCGATTTCCCCGCCCCGTTCGGCCCCATGACGGCGTGCACCTCCCCCGCCGGAACATCGAGCGTCAGGCCCTTCAGGATCGGCTTGTCGCCGACGGAGACGTGGAGATTATTGATCTTCAGCATTGGTTCTTCTTGTTATCCGACCGAGCCTTCAAGGCTGATCGCCACCAGCTTCTGCGCCTCGACGGCGAACTCCATCGGCAGGGTCTGCATCACGTCGCGCACGAAGCCGTTGACCAACAGGGCCACCGCTTCCTCCTCATTCAACCCGCGCTGCTGGGCGTAGAACAGCTGATCGTCCGACAGGCGGGTCGTCGTCGCCTCGTGCTCCAGATGGGCCGAGCCGTTGCGCGCCTCGATATAGGGGATGGTGTGCGACCCGCACTCCTTGCCGATCAGCAGGCTGTCGCACTGGGTGAAGTTCCGCACCCCCGTCGCCTTGGGGTGCACCGACACCAGGCCGCGATAGGTCGAGTCCGACTTCCCCGCCGACACCGCCTTGGCGATGATCCGCGACTTCGAGTTCTTGCCCAGGTGCACCATCTTGGTGCCCGTGTCGGCCTGTTGCCGCCCATTGGTGATGGCGATCGAATAGAACTCGCCCGAGCTCTCCTCGCCCTTCAGCAGGCAAGACGGATATTTCCACGTCACCGCCGATCCGGTCTCGACCTGGGTCCAGCTGACCTTCGACCGATCGCCCCGGCAGTCGGCGCGCTTGGTGACGAAGTTGTAGATGCCGCCCTTGCCGGTCGCCGGATCGCCCGGATACCAGTTCTGGACCGTCGAATATTTCACCTCGGCGTCGTCCAGCGCCACGATCTCGACCACCGCCGCGTGCAGCTGGTTCTCGTCGCGCATTGGGGCGGTGCAGCCCTCCAGATACGAAACGTAAGACCCCTTGTCGGCGATGATCAGGGTGCGTTCGAACTGCCCCGTCTGGCTGGCATTGATGCGGAAATAAGTCGACAGCTCCATCGGACACCGCACGCCCGGCGGGATGTAGACGAACGATCCGTCCGAAAAGACCGCGCTGTTCAGGGCCGCGAAATAGTTGTCCGACACCGGCACCACCGAGCCCAGATACTGGCGCACCAGCTCCGGATGTTCGCGCAGGGCCTCGGAGATCGGCATGAAGATCACGCCGGCCTTCTCCAGCTCCTTCTTGAAGGTGGTGACGACCGAGACGCTGTCGAACACGGCGTCCACCGCCACACGCGGCGCGCCCTGCACTCCGGCCAGAACTTCCTGCTCCTTCAGCGGGATGCCTAGCTTTTCGTAGACAGCCAGCAACTCCGGATCGACCTCGTCCAGAGACTTCGGCCCCTCCTTCTGCTTCGGCGCGGCGTAGTAGAACAGCTCCTGATAATCGACCGGCTCGTATTTCACCGCCGCCCAGGTCGGCTCCTCCATCGCCAGCCAGCGCTCATAGGCGGCCAGGCGCCACTCCAGCATCCACTGGGGTTCGCCCTTCTTCTCGGAGATGAAGCGCACGATGTCGGCGTTCAGGCCGCGCGGCGCGAACTCGGTCTCGATGTCCGAGGTAAAGCCGTGCGCATACTTCTCCAGCGCGGCGACGGCGTCGATAGTTTCCTTGACGGCGGCCATGATTACGCGACTTCCTTCATGCGCTCGGTCAACCGCGCGCGATGCTTGCCATGGGCGTCGACCCAGGCGTCGGCGAAGGCGATCCAGTCGCCTTCCGTGGTGCCCCAGCCGCCCGAGACCCGCACGCCGCCGGTCGCCAGGTGGTCCAGCCCCATGGCGGAGATGGCCTTGGACGGCTTGGTCTTGCCCGACGAACAGGCGCTGCCGGCCGAGACCATCACGCCCCTGAGGTCCAGGGTGATCAGCTGCTGCGGGCTGTCCCAGTCAGATACGGCCATGAACAGGGTGTTGGGCAGGCGGGGCGACGCCTCCCCGATGACCACGGCCCCGGCCGCCGTCACCCGCGCGGCTGCGGCGTCGCGCCACGCCGAATGGTCGACGCCTTGGGCCAGTTCACGCATCGCACAGACGGCGGCCGCGCCAAAGCCGGTGATGCCCGGCACATTCTCGGTCCCGGCGCGCAGGCCACGCTCCTGCCCCGCTCCATGCAGGGTGCGGATCACCGGAACGCCCTCGCGGCTGATCAGGACGCCCACGCCCTGCGGCCCGCCCAGCTTGTGCGCCGACAGGGTCAGGGTGTCGGCCCCCAGAGCCGCCATCGACACCGGGATCTTGCCCGCCGACTGGATGGCGTCGACGTGCAGCCAGCCCCCGGCTGAGCGCACCAGCTCGGCCGCCTCGGCGATCGGCTGGATCACCCCGCTCTCATTGTTCGCATGATGGATGGCCACCACCGCGCGGCCCGGACGTTTCAGCGCCCCGTCCAGCCAGGCCAGATCGACCACGCCGTTCCGATCGACCGGCAACTCCTCGACCAGCGCCCCCGACGCGAAGGCCGCCTCGGCAACGCAGGGATGCTCCGTCGCCCCAACGATCAGCCGCTCGCAGCCGGCCGCCAGAGCCGACGCAATGGCCTGGGCATTGGATTCCGTCCCGCCCGAGGAGAACACCACCGCCGTCGGATCGGCGCCGACCAGCTCGGCTACCTGGGCCCGCGCCGTCTCGACCCGTGCCCGCGCCCGTCGTCCGGCGGCATGCACTGCCGACGGATTGCCGTTGTCGGCCAGGGCCTTGGCCATGATGTCCCGGACCTCGGGCCGAACCAGGGCCGAGGCGTTGTAATCCAGATAGATGCTCACGCCGCCGCCTCCGTCAGGCCGCTTCGGGCCACGCCGGGCGGATCGATCGGGGCCCGGTGGCGGCCGGCGCGGTTCAGGATCACGTCCTCCAGGCTGACCGAGGCCAGATAGCGGTGGATCTCGTCGCCCAGCCCTTCCCACAGGTGGTGGGTGATGCAGCGCTCGCCGCGCAGCATGCAGCCGCGCGTGGCGTCGACGCAGCGGGTCGCGCGGATCGGCTCGTCCACCGCCAGCACGATATCGGCCACCATCACGGCCTCGGGACCGCGCGCCAGCCGATAGCCGCCGCCGGGACCACGCACGCTGGACACCAGCCCCGCGCGCCTCAGCCGGGCGAACAGCTGTTCCAGATAACTCAAGGAAATTTCTTGCCGTTCCGAGATGGCGCCCAGCGATACGGCGCGCGCGGCACCGCCCTCGCCCCGACCGTGCCGGGCCAGATCGGCCATCGCCATCACGGCGTATCGTCCCTTTGTCGACAGGCGCATCGCGGGCCCTCGTTCGCGTCAGATTTCGCGCGCTTTCCGAGGCTCTTGTGTTAGAACCCCCGGCTTCACGCCGACCGTTGCACGCGAGGAGGACTTAGAAAGTCCGACTAGCGCGGTCAAGTATTACGCGGCTGCGAAACGCCAGTTGAACACGGGATTTTCGACCCCTCATGCCTGAAGTGATCCTGACCGGCGCGGCCGGCCGCCTTGAAGGCCGCTACTCTCCCGGCAAGCGCGAAAACGCTCCGATCGCCCTCGTGCTGCACCCCCACCCAAAGGCGGGCGGCCAGATGAACAATCCGGTGGCGATCCACATGCACCGCCTGTTCGTCGAGCGCGGCTTCGCCACCCTGCGCTTCAACTTCCGAGGCGTCGGCAAGTCCCAAGGCGAGTTCGATTCCGGCATCGGCGAGCTGGCCGACGCGGCCACGGCCCTGGACTGGCTCCAGGCCGAGAACCCCGCCGCCACCCAGACCTGGGTCGCGGGCTATCAGTTCGGCAGCTACATCGGCATGCAGCTGTTGATGCGCCGACCCGAGACGGACGGCTTCATCACCGTATCGCCGCCGTCCAACATCTATGACTTCAGCTTCCTGGCCCCCTGCCCGGCCTCGGGCCTGTTCCTGCACGGCTCGAACGACACCGTGGTGCCGCCGATCGAGGTCGAGCGCGTAGTCAACAAGCTGCGCAGCCAGAAGGGCATCGTCATCGACTACGAGGTAGTCGAAGGCGCCACCCACTTCTGGCAGGACCACCTCGACGACGTCGAACGCCACATCGCCGCCTACCTGGACAAGCGGCTGGAAGCCGAGCCGGCCTAGATCATCCGCACGGCGGGGCCGCCTTCATGTGATCGACATAGGCCGACAGCGGCAGCGAGATATTCATCTCCGCCCGCCAGGCCTCGACGCGATCCTCGTCCTCCAGCGGGGCCAGGGTCATTCGTCGGTCCACGCAGATAAACTGGGTCCCGTAGCGCTGAGGCCGCTCCTCCGATACGGCGAGGCGGTCGAACATCTTGGCGTAGGCCTCACCCTCGACCTCTCCCGTCGCCACTAGCGGTTCCAGCACCGGCAGAAAGCGCCGCCAAACCGTCTCGTCGCCATGCTGCACGATATGGAAGGCCGCGCTGGCCGCTTCGGAGCCGTAGCGGCTGCGGGTGAACCAGCCCTCGTCCGGGACCATGGTCAGCAGGGCGCTCAGGTTGGCTTCGTCGATCGGCTTTATCGCGGCGCCGACCGCGGCCCAGGCTTCCGCCGCCTGCTCTGGCGAAAGGCGGGAGACATCGATCTCGCCGATGCGCATGCGCGGGGCCTGATCCAGCGCGCCCATGCGCTCCAGCTGCTCGCGGTCGTCGGCGGGCGGCGGCAGGGCGGCCTGACGGTCCCGTTCAGCGGCGATGGCCTCGGTGACCGGCGCGATCACCTCGGCGATCTCGGGCGACATGGCATGGGCGGGCTGAAAACCCAGCCAGGCGGCGGCGATAAGCGACAGCATCCTAAGCCTCTCCACGTCGTTTCCCTCGGATGGTCGATGAGAAGCACAGGCGGCGCAACCCGCGCGACATCCTCATCATTGGCGGCGGCGCGGGCGGGCTGGAGCTGGCGGCGCGGTTGGGGCGGGCCGACCGGCGGCGGGGCCTGAAGACGCCACGCGTCACCCTGATCGACCGCTCGCCCTTCCATCTGTGGAAACCCAGCCTGCACGAGGTCGCGGCCGGATCGCTGGATTCCCATCAGGAAGGCCTGGCCTACACCCTCTTGGCCCGCCGCAACCGCTTCCGGTTCGTGCTGGGCGACCTGACTGGGCTGGATGCCGAAGCCCGCACCGTGCGTCTGGCCCCCGTGGTCGACGAGGACGGCGACGAACTGCTGGCCGAGCGCGCCATCCCCTACGACCGGCTGGTCCTGGCCCTCGGCTCGGGCGTCAATCTGTTCGGCACGCCCGGCGCCGACCGCCACGCCCACCAGCTGGAGAACGTGGCTGAGGCCGAAGCCTTCCATCGCCGCCTGACCCTCGCCTTCCTGGCGGCGGCCGGCTCCGGCAAGAAGCGCCTGAGCGTGGCCATTGTCGGCGGCGGGGCCACAGGGGTCGAGCTGGCCGCCGAACTGATGGAGGGCCACCACGCCCTGATGGACGGTCTGCCGCCTGAACAGCGCTTCCCCTTCGACGTCACCGTGGTCGAGGCCCTGCCCCGCCTGCTGCCGCCCCTGTCCGAACCCCTGGCGGCCAAGGCGCGGCAAGCGCTCGAGACGCTGGGTGTCGCCGTCATGACCGGCGCCAAGGTCGAGCGGGTCGATGGTTCGGGGCTCGACACCAGCCAGGGTCGGCTCGAGGCCGAGCTGATCGTCTGGGCCGCCGGCGTCGCGCCCGTCGCCGTCCAGGGCGACCTCGGCCTCGCGCTCGACGACAAGGGTCGGATCGTCGTCGACGACCGGCTGCGGACCTCTGCGGCGGATGTGTGGGCCCTGGGCGACTGCGCCGCCGCGCCCGGGCCGGACGGCAAACCCGTGCCCGCCCGCGCCCAGGCGGCCAGCCAACAGGCGGCCTGGCTGGCCCGCGCCTTTCGAGATTGGGACGACGGACGCGAACCCGCTGAGGCCTTCACCTACCGAGACAAGGGCTCGCTGGTGTCGCTGGGCGACGATCAGGCGGTCGGCGCCCTGATGGGCGGCCTCGGCGGCCCCAGCTTCCGCATCGAGGGGCTATTGGCGCGTTGGGCTTACGTGACCCTGCATCTCGATCACCACCGCGCCATTCTGGGCGTCCGCCGCACCGCCCTCCTGGCCCTGTCACGCCTCCTCCACCGCCGCGTCGCCGGCCGGCTGAAGCTGCACTGAAGCCTCTACCCCGCCAGCGTTTCCTGAAAGCGCACCGGCCGTCCGTGCGCCTGGCCGATCAGTTCATCGTCTTTCATCACCACCCGCCCGCGCGTGATCGTCGCCATCGGCCAGCCCGTCGCCTCGAACCCGTCGAAGGGCGTCCAACCGCAGCGGCTGGCCATGTCCTCGTGCCGAATGGTCCGCCTGGCCTTGAGATCGACCAGGGTCAGGTCGGCGTCATAGCCCTCGGACATCCGCCCCTTGCCGGCGATGCCGAACACCCGCTGGGCCCCCGCCGAGGTCAGGTCGATGAACCGCTCCAGCGTCATGCGGCCTTGGGCCACATGCGTCAGCATGACCGGAACCAGCGTCTGCACCCCCGGCATGCCGCTCGGCGAGGCCGGATAGGCCCTGGCCTTCTCCTCCTTGGTGTGGGGCGCGTGATCCGAGCCCAACACGTCCACCACGCCCTGTGTGATCCCCTCCCACAAGCCCGCGATGTGCGGCGCATTGCGGATCGGCGGGTTCATCTGGGCGTAGGCGCCCAGGCGCGGATAGGCGTCGTCGCCATCCAGGGTCAGGTGTTGGGGCGTCACCTCCACCGTGGCCACGTCCTTATGCCCGGCCAGGAAGACGATCTCCTCGGCGGTCGAGACGTGCAGCACGTGGATGCGCGCCCCGGTTTCGCGCGCCAGCCGCACCAGCCGCTCGGTCGACTGGATCGCCGACTGGGCGTCGCGCACCTCCGGGTGGCTGGTCCAGTCGCCTGGCCGGGCCAGCGACCGCCGCTCCGCCAGCCGGTATTCGTCCTCGGAGTGGAAGGTGGCGCGCCGGCGCACGGTGCTGAGCACCTTCCGCACGCCGTCGTCGTCCGCGATCAGCAGCGAGCCGGTCGAGGCCCCCATGAAAACCTTCACCCCGCAACAGCCCGGCAGCCGCTCAAGCTCGGCCAGATGGGCGGCGTTCTCGTGCGTGCCGCCAACATAGAAGGCGTGGTCCGTCCACATCCGGTCGCGTGCCCGCGCCAGCTTGTCGGCCAGGGTGTCGGGGTCGGTGGTGTTGGGCTCGGTGTTCGGCATCTCGAACACGGTGGTGACCCCGCCCAGCGCCGCCGCGCGGCTGCCGGTCTCCAGGTCTTCCTTCCACTCCAGCCCCGGCTCTCGGAAGTGGACCTGGGTGTCGATCACGCCGGGCAGGACGGTCAGTCCCGTGGCGTCCACCTCCTCGCCCGCCGAGGCTTGGCTCAGGTCGCCGATCCGGGCGATCCGGCCGTCGCGCACACCGACGTCGGCCCGGCCGCGTCCGGAATGGTTGGCGACCTCGCCGCCACGGACGATCAGGTCATAGGTCTGAAGAGTGCGGCTGTGGGACATGGGCGGCCTCCGCTTCTCGCGCGCGTTGAGCGTACAGGGAACGGGCCGCGTTCAACACCGGTTCGACCGGCAGGTCCATCATGTGCTGGATCGCCTGGTTCAGTTTTGGGTCGATGGCGCGGAAGTCCTCCATCATGCGCGGCCCCCGGACCGAGCGGCCCCGCCAGGGCCCGCGCAGCCGCTCATCTGAAGGCCCGAACACGCCGACCGACGGAACGCCCGCCGCCACCGCCAGCTGGGTCCACAGCGAGTCATTTCCCAGATAGAGGCTGGCCCTTGAAAGCGCCGCGCAGGCCTGGAGCGGCGTCAGCCTGCCCTGCGTTTCGATCACCCGATAACGCGGCGCCGCAAGGCGGATGGTGTGGGCGGCGTCCCGGTCCTCGTCGCCGCCGACAATCAGGAGCTTGGCTCCGTCCAGCGGCCCGCCCTCGGCCAGCAGCGGCGCCGCCGCCTTGGCGAACCGCTCGGCCGGCCAGCGCTTGCCGACCCAGTCCGCGCCCGGTCCGACCGCGAGCAGCGGGCCCTGCCAGCTGCCCAGGGCCTGATCGGCGATCGCCTGGGTGTCGTGGCCGAAGAACAGTCGGGGGGACGGCGGCGTGTCCAACTGCAGGGCCCGCGCCGCCTGCTCCACGGCGTGCAGCGTCCGGCCGTCGTCCTTGGACGCCGCCGCTGGCTTCACCGCGCGCCGCTGCCGCTTCAGCCGGGCCGAGAAATCGGTGCCGCGCTGGTCGACCACCAGCCCCCACTTGGTCGATCGCACCCGCTTCCACAGATTGACCCACTCCAGTCGCCCTTCCCGCTCCAGCACGATCAGGGCGTCGAGCCGGGGCAGGTCGGCGAACAGCGGCGCCGAGGCGCGCGAGCCGACCACAATGAAGCTGGCGTGCGGGATCTCCTCGACCAGATGGGCGAGCACGCCCGAGGACAGGACCGCCGTCTCCGGGTCCGCCTCGGCGATATACAGAATCGGAAAGCGCCCGCTCATCACCCGCGCACCCTACGCGCGTTCGGCCTCGGGCGGGAGCAGCGTTTCAGGCGTAGTTGAAACTGATCGAGATGCGCTCGGAACGGGCCGCATTGACCGGCACCTCGTGCCGCAACCAGCTCTCCCACATCAGGATCGTCCCCGCCTGGGGCGCCAGATAGACGAAGGGTTGTTCGGCCTCCCCGGCTTCGGGCGTCAGGCTGGGCCGCGCCATCATCATGGGCAGGCGCGGATCCTCCAGCTTCAGCGAAGACGCCCCCGCCGGAACCTCGACATAGACGGTGCCGGAAATGATCGAGTGCGGGTGGATATGTCCCGTGTGCCCACCGCCGGGCTTCAGGACATTGACCCAAAGGCTGTCCAGCCGCGGCTTGCGGCTGAGATCGAAATTCAGCGCCTTGGCGTACACGGCCGCGTGCCGATCCAGCCGCTTCTTCAACTCGCCGAACTCCGGGAACCGCTGCGGCAAGTCGGTCAGGGACGCATAGGAGGTATAGCCGCGATAGCCGTGCCGCTTACACCAGGCCCGCCCCGCCTGATCCTCCTCGGCCAGATGGTGGCAGGCCTCCAGCAGGGCGGCGTTGAAACCGATGAAGCCGGAGGCCTCGGCGAGGCTGGCTTCATAGACCTGGGTGACGAACAGTGGGCGCAACGACATGGCGGGGTTCTAGCCGGTGCGGGCCGTCGAGGGAATCGCGAGCGCACCCCATCCGCGTCCCGGGCGAAGGCCGGGGCCCAGGGGATCAAGCGCGGGAGGGGGGGCAGAGCCGTGATCGAGCCTGACCTGAGGCGCCCGGCGTCCTACAATCTGGGCCCCGGCCTTCGTCGGTGACACGGCCGAGGGTAGCGCTCGCGATTGCTTAACCGCCGGTGTGCCACGGTCCGTCCATGCGCCGTCGCGACGTCCTCGCCACCTCCCTGATTCTGGCCGGAACCGCCGGAACGGCCGCCGCCGCGCCGTCGTCCGAGCCGGCGGCGCCGCCCTCGACCAACATGCTGGGGGTCGGTCTGCCGGTGATCGCGGGCGGGCGGGTGCGCAACTACATCTTCGTGACCCTCAGGTTAGTGCTGGCGCCCGGCGCCGACATGGCGGCGGTGCGGGCCAAGGAGCCGTTCCTGCGTGACGGTCTGGTCCGCGCGGCCCACCGCACGCCCCTGCCCACCGCCGCCGACGGGCTCAGCTTTGATCCGGCGCGCCTGACCGGCGTGGTCACCCGAATGGCTCCGACCGTCGTCGGACGCGGCCTGATCGCGCGGGTCGAGGTCGCCAGCCAGGCGCCGCGTCGTCGGACGGGCATCCGAGGGGGCTGAGCCACCCTCCAAATACCGGATTGCGTCATCGGGACGCATGGGGCACGTTTCCGCCGCAATTCCCGAGGGGCGCGGCTTGGCGCCCGGTGCGCACGGGGGGACCGGAAGGCGGACAGAGGCGAAAAGCCCGCCGCGCCAAGGGTCCGCGCGCTTAGCTGAAATAGGGTTGGAAACGCTATGACGTCATTACTGTGGCTGGTCATCGCGGCCGGCGGCCTGGGGGTGCTCTACGGGGCGATCCAGACCGCGGTGCTGATGAAGGCCGACGCCGGCAACGACAAGATGCGCGAGATCGCCGCGGCGATCCAGGAGGGGGCCAGCGCCTACCTCCGCCGGCAGTACATCACCATTGGCTTGGTCGGGGTCGTGATCCTGATCGCCGCCTTCCTGCTGATCGGCCCCTATGCGGCGGCCGGTTTCCTGATCGGCTCGGTGCTGTCGGGCGCGGCGGGCTACGCCGGCATGCTGATCTCGGTCAGGGCCAATGTCCGCACCGCCCAGGCCGCCTCCAAGAGTCTGGCCGGCGGCCTGGACCTGGCGTTCCGCTCGGGCGCCATCACCGGCATGTTCGTGGCCGGCGGGGCCCTCGTCGGAGTGGCGGGCTATTACGCCGTGCTGACCGAGGTCATGGGTCTGGAGCGCGTCGGCCGCGAGGTCATCGACGGCCTGGTGGCCCTGGGCTTCGGCGCCTCGCTGATCTCCATCTTCGCCCGTCTGGGCGGCGGCATCTTCACCAAGGGCGCCGACGTGGGCGGCGACATGGTGGGCAAGGTCGAGGCCGGGATCCCGGAGGACGACCCCAGGAACGCCGCCACCATCGCCGACAATGTGGGCGACAACGTCGGCGACTGCGCCGGCATGGCCGCCGACCTGTTCGAGACCTATGCGGTGACCACGGTCGCCACCATGGTGCTGGCCGCCATCTTCTTCCGCGGCGACGCCGCCGTGGCCGAGGCGATGATGCTGCTGCCGCTGGCCATCTGCGGCATCTGCATCGTGACCTCGATCATCGGCACCTTCTTCGTGCGTCTGGGCAAGAGCCAGAACATCATGGGGGCGCTGTACCAGGGCCTGATCGTCACCGGCGTGCTGTCGGTCGTGGCGGTCTGGTTCGTGATCAACGCCCTGGTCACGGGGCCGGTGACCACGTCCGGCGGACTGGTCATCGAACCGATGAGCCTGTTCTGGTCGGGGGTCGTCGGCCTGGCCGTCACGGCCGCGATCGTGGTGATCACCGAATACTACACCGGTTCGAACTTCCGGCCGGTGCAGTCCGTCGCCAACGCCTCGGTCTCGGGTCACGGCACCAATGTGATCCAGGGCCTGGCCGTCTCGCTTGAGGCCACCGCGCTTCCAGCCCTGACCATCATCGTCGGCATCATCGTCAGCTTCCAGCTGGCGGGCCTGTTCGGCATCGCCATCGCCACCACGACCATGCTGGGCGTGGCGGGGATGATCGTGGCGCTGGACGCCTTCGGACCGGTCACCGACAACGCCGGCGGCATCGCCGAGATGGCCGGCCTACCCGCCGACGTGCGCCACTCGACCGACGCGCTAGACGCCGTCGGCAACACCACCAAGGCGGTGACCAAGGGCTATGCGATCGGTTCGGCCGGTCTCGGCGCCCTGGTGCTGTTCGCGGCCTATACCGAGGATCTCAGGTACTTCTCGGCCAATCCGGCGGACTATCCGTTCTTCGCCGACATGGGCGTGGTCGCCTTCGATCTGACCAATCCCTACGTCGTCGTCGGCCTGCTGTTCGGGGGGCTGTTGCCCTTCCTGTTCGGCGGCATGTCGATGATGGCGGTCGGACGCGCGGCCGAGAGCGTGGTGGCCGAGGTGCGCCGTCAGTTCCGCGAGAACCCGGGCATCATGACCTACCAGACCAAGCCGGACTACGCCCGGGCGGTCGACATCCTGACCAAGGCGGCGATCAAGGAGATGATCGTGCCGTCGCTGTTGCCGGTGCTGTCGCCGATCGTGCTGTTCGTCGTCGTGCTGTTCATCCAGCCGGACAAGGCCAACGCCTTCGCCGCCCTGGGGGCCATGCTGATGGGGGTGATCGTGACCGGCCTGTTCGTGGCCGTGTCGATGACCTCGGGCGGCGGCGCCTGGGACAACGCCAAGAAGGTGATCGAGGAAGGCTTCACCGACAAGAACGGCGTGGTCCACGGCAAGGGCTCGGAGGCTCACAAGGCCGCGGTCACCGGCGACACAGTGGGCGATCCCTACAAGGACACCTCCGGTCCGGCGGTGAACCCGATGATCAAGATCACCAACATCGTGGCGCTGCTGCTGCTGGCGGTTCTGGCGAGCGGTCGGATCGTCTAGAGCGCCTACCGCGCTTCGCGCTACTTGAGGCGCACTGATTTTGGCCCCGGAGAGCGATCTCCGGGGCCTTTTTCTTCAGGCCGCGTTGCGCTCCAACAGCGCCCGGATCGGCCCCCAGGTCGCGCGGTGCTCCACGCACGGCCCCAGCCGCTCCAGCGCCGCGATATGGGCCGGCGCCGCATAGCCCTTGTGCCGCGCGAAGCCATAGCCGGGGTGGACCGCGTCCAGCTCGACCATCACCCGGTCCCGCGCCGTCTTGGCCAGGATCGAGGCCGCCGCGATCGACAGGCTCAGCCCGTCGCCGCCCACGACCGTCTTCACGTCGCACGGCAGGGCGAAGGGATAGTTCCCGTCCACCAGCGCATAGACCGGCCGCACGGCCATCGCCTCGATGGCCCGGCACATGGCCAAGCCGGTTGCCTTGAGAATGTTGAGCGTCTCGATCTCGCGCGCCGAGGCGAAGCCGACGCCCCAGGCGAGGGCGCGGGCCTTGATCTCGACCTCCAGCCGCTCACGCGCGGCGGCGGTCAGGGCTTTGGAGTCGTCGATGCCCTCGGGCAGATCGTCGGGGTTCAGGATCACCGCCCCGGCCGCCACAGGCCCGGCCCACGGCCCCCGCCCGGCCTCATCCACGCCGCACACCGGCGCGGGGCACAGGGCCTCGAGGCTGAGGCTGGGAATCAGGCGGGCCTTGGTCACCTCCCGCCCATCGCACGAACCTCGGCCTGGCGGAAACAGTCATGGACGTGGTCGTTGACCATCCCCGTGGCCTGCATGAAGGCATAGACGATCACCGGTCCGCAGAAGCCGAAACCCCTCGCCTTCAGCGCCTTGGCCATGGCCACGGACTCAGGCGTCTGGGTCGGCACCTCGGCCAGGGTGAGCGGCCGGGCCTGGATCGGCGCCCCGCCCACGAACGACCAGAGCCAGACGGAAAAGTCCTCGCCAGCGTCGCGCATCTCGACCCAGACCCGCGCGCCCCGGATGGTCGCGTCGATCTTGGCGCCCGAGCGCACGATGCCCGCATCGGCCATCAGGCGAGCCCGCTCCGCCTCGCCATAGCCGGCCACGATCTCGGGATCGAAGCCGTCGAAGGCCGCCCGAAACGCCTCGCGCTTCTTCAGGATGGTGATCCAGCTCAGCCCGGCCTGGAACCCATCCAGCACCAGCTTCTCCCACAGCGCCCGCGCATCATACTCCGGCACACCCCATTCGGTGTCGTGATAGGCGACGTAAAGCGGATCGGTCCCGCACCAGGCGCAGCGATGGAGGGATGAGTCGGGCATTGCCGACAGGCTAGCGCCGGCCTCACTAGCCGAGCAACCAACCCGGCCGCTCGACCGCGATCGGACGACCGTCGACGGTCAGCGGGCCGTCGATCCGATCCAGTCGCAGCAGGGCCATCGCCCGGCCATCGATCCCGCCACGCACCTCACCCGCCCGGCGGTCGCCGTTCAGCAGCACCTCGGCGCCGAACGCGGGAGGCGGGCCGTCTAAGCTGATCGGCAGCATCCGGGTCTTGATCGCGCCGCGCCGCTTCATGCGCGAAGTCGTCTCCTGACCGACGAAACACCCCTTGGCGAAGTCGATGCCGTTCAGCAGGTCGAAATTGGCCTCGATCGGATAGTCCTTGTCTGGTGGGCTGTCGCCGGCGCCGGGGACGCCGTGGGCCAGTTCATGGGCGCGCCACGCAGGCTCGTCGACGGTCGGATCGGCGGCGCTCAACCCGCGCCATCCCAGGCCCGGCAGGCGGGGATCGGCGACGAAGCCCCGCGGCGGCGGCCCGTCGCCCCAGGCGGCGCATACCCGCCGGGGGTCGGCCGCGATCTCGACCTTGGCCCGGAGGCGATACATCGATAGCCGCTGAACCAGGGCGTCGCGGCGGTCGGCGGCGACATCCAGGGTCACTCCATCCCCTTCCCCCCAAAGGAACAGGTCAAACAGCAGCCGCCCCGGCGGCGACAGCAAAGCGCCGAACCTCAACTCGCCCTCCCCCAGCCCCTCAACGTCCTGGGTCAGGAGATTGTGCAAGAACAGCCGGGCGTCTGGGCCGGCGACCCGCACCAGGGTGCGGCTGTCGAGGCGAGCGATCAGGGTCATGGCCTCGATATAGCCCGCGCCGGGTCCGGCGCCATGCGGCGGCGTCCGGCGCGGCGGCTTGACTCCCCGCCCCTCGCGCCCGACACCCCGCGCCCATGATCGTCCGCTATTCCCGCCCCGAAGCCGCCGACCTCTGGTCCCAAGAGACCAAGTACAAGATTTGGTTCGAGATCGAGGCCCACGCCGCCGCCAAGATGGCCGAGCTGGGCGTCATCCCGGCCTCGGCCGCCGACGCCATCTGGGCCAAGGGCAAGGACGCCACCTTCGACGCCGACCGCATCGACGAGATCGAGCGCACCACCAAACACGACGTCATCGCCTTTCTGACCCATGTGTCGGAGATCGTGGGCGAGGAGGCGCGCTTTCTGCACCAGGGCATGACGTCCTCCGACGTGCTGGACACCTGCCTGGCGGTGCAGCTGGCCCGCGCCACCGACCTCTTGATCGCCGATGTCGATCGGGTGCTGGCCGCCCTCGAAAAGCGGGCGAAAGAACACAAGCTGACCCCCTGCGTCGGTCGCAGCCACGGCATCCACGCCGAGCCGGTGACCTTCGGCCTCAAGCTGGCCGGCTATCACGCCGAGTTCCAGCGCGCCCGCCGCCGCCTGGTCACCGCCCGCGAGGAGATCGCCACCTGCGCCATCTCCGGGGCCGTGGGCACCTTCGCCAATGTCGATCCGGCGGTCGAAGCCTATGTCGCCGAGAAGATGGGGCTGGCCGTCGAGCCGGTGTCCACCCAGGTCATCCCGCGCGACCGTCACGCCGCCTATTTCGCCGCGCTGGGCGTCGTCGCCTCTTCGGTCGAACGGCTGGCCGTCGAGATTCGTCATCTGCAACGCACCGAGGTGCTGGAGGCCGAGGAGTTCTTCGACAAGGGTCAGAAGGGCTCCAGCGCCATGCCGCACAAGAGGAACCCCATCCTGACCGAGAACCTGACCGGCCTGGCCCGCCTGGTCCGCTCGGCGGCGACCCCGGCCATGGAGAACGTCGCTCTCTGGCACGAACGGGACATCAGTCATTCCTCGGTCGAGCGCGGCATCGCGCCGGACGCCACCATCCACCTGGACTTCGCCCTCAACCGCCTGGCCGGCGTGATCGAGCGGCTGAACGTCTATCCCGACAATATGCAGAAGAACCTGGATCGCCTCGGCGGCCTGGTCCACTCGCAGCGGGTCATGCTGGCCCTGACCCAGGCGGGCGTCTCGCGCGAGGACGCCTATGCGGCGGTTCAGGAGAACGCCATGAAGGTCTGGCGCGGCGAAGGGGCCTTCCTGGATTTCCTCAAGGCCGACGAACGCGTCACCTTGGCCGACGCCGAGCTCGAGGCCCTGTTCGACATCGGCTATCACACCAAGCACGTCGATACGGTGTTCCAACGGGTGTTCGGCGCCGGCTGAGGCCCCGCAATTTTTCTCTGCAACCCTTTTCTCGCGCCGGCATTCTTCTGAGGCGCAAGCGAGAAGCTGAAGCGACAAGGCTCCGGAGCCCCTCCCCCGAGCTTCCGGATGCAGGGGCCGCACTTCCCCCGGGTGCGGCCCCTTTCGCTGTCTGGGCCTGACTATCCAACCGCATAAGCCCGTCCTTAAGCTTTGTCGTTCACCCTGAGCGGCGAACCAGGAGACGGCCCGCGCATGCCCATGACCGAGGATGAGCTGAGAACGCGTCTGGCCGACGCCTTTCCAGACGCCGAGATCGTGATCCAGGACCTCGCCGGAGACGGCGACCACTACCGCGCACGCATCGTCTCCTCCGCCTTTTCGGGCCTGCCGCGCGTGCGCCAGCACCAGCTGGTCTATGCGGCCCTGGGCGGCCGTATGGGTGGCGAGCTGCACGCCCTCGCCCTCGAAACCAGCGCCCCCGCCGGAGACTGATCCCATGCGCTACCGCCCCTTTGGACGCTCCGGCGTCTCGATCTCGGTCCTGACGCTCAACCTATCACGCGAGTTGCTGTCGCAAGGCCCCGACGTCATGCGCACGACCGTGTTCTCCGCGCTCGAGAACGGCGTGAACAGCTTCCGGCTGGAGACGGCCGATCCGGTTCTGGCCGAACTGGCCGGCGACGCCCTGGCCAGCGTGGACCGCAAGCTGGTGTCGGTGTCCCTGCTGTTGGGCGGCGGCCGCGGCGCGCCGCGCGACTTCTCGGCTGAAGGTCTGACCCGCTCGATCGAGGAGGTGCTGCACGTCTCGGGCCTGGGCTGGATCGATGTCGGCGTGCTGGACGCGCCCAGCGAGGAGGAGCTGCCCCAGGCCGCCCTGACCACGCTGAAGCAGATGCGTTCGGCCCAGCGCCTGAAACAGCTCGGCGTGGCCGGCTGCGACGACGCCATGGACGCCTATATTTCGACCGGCGCCTTCGATCTGGTCGCCATGCCCTATCACGTCAATTCGCCCTGGCAGACCAAGAGCCGCATCCGCGCGGCTTTGGAACGCGACATGGCGGTGATGGCTTACGGGTACTTCCCCGACAGCCTGGATACGGCGCGCAAGGCGGCGGGCGTCAACGCCGAGAAGCAAAGCGGCTGGAAGGCCCTGCTGGGCGGCCGCAAGCCGATCGCCCGCGAGGCCGGCACCTTCGCCTTCCTCCACCAGACCACCGGCTGGGCGGCCGAGGAAATCTGCCTGGCCTACGCCCTGACCGATCCGTCGATCTGTTCGGTGATCATCGACGCCGACCGGGGGCAACGGGTGGAGGCGCTGTCAGCGACGACCGAACGCGACCTGCCGCCGGGCACGCCGGCGCAGATCGAGATGGCCCGGGTGGGGCGCGCGGCCGCCGCCTGACCGCGCGCTCGGCCCGGTCGCCTTGACCCTGGCCACTGCGGCGCCTAGCTGACGGGTCTCCCCGCTCGACCCAGAGGCCCGCCGTGACCGACGCCGACCCCACCCGCGACTTCATCGCCAGCACCGTGGCCCAGAACGGCGTGGTGCTGTTCATGAAGGGGACGCCGGACGCGCCGCGCTGCGGCTTCTCGGCCCTGGCGGTCCAGATCCTGGATCACGTCGGCGCGCCCTTCGTCGGCGTGGATGTGCTGCAGTCCGAGGCCCTGCGCGACGGCATCAAGGCCTACACCGACTGGCCGACCATTCCCCAGCTGTATGTGAAGGGCGAGTTCGTCGGCGGCTCCGACATCGTGCGCGAGATGTTCCAGGCCGGCGAGTTGCAACAGCTGATGGCCGACAAGGGCGTGCTGGCCGAGGGCGACGCCGTCTGATGGCCCGGCCGGCGCTGATCCCGCCGGACGACCGGGAGGTGTTCGAGGCGCCGCTGACCGTGCGGCCCGAGCACATCGACGACAACGGCCACGTCAACAATGTCGTCTATGTCGGCTGGCTTCAGGAGGCCGGGACCGCCCACTGGCGCGCCAGATTTTCCGCAGAAGATCAGGCCCGCTGGTCCTGGGTCGCCCTGAGGCACGAGATCGACTATCTGCGCCCGATCTCGCCGGATGCCCAAGGTGTGGTCGCCCGCACCTGGGTCGGCCAGCCGCGCGGACCCCGCTTCGACCGCTTTGTCAGGATCGAGGACGGCCAGGGGCGCCTGTGCGCCCAAGGCCTGTCCGAATGGTGCCTGGTCGCGGCCGACACCATGCGGCCGACGCGCATTCCGGCGGAGATGCTGGGACCGTTCCAGCGCTGACGCCGATCAGCCTTCGGCGTCCTCGTCGGGGCCGAGCAGGTAAGGGTTATTGATCTCGATGTGGTCGTCGGCGCTGAGCCCGAGCTCTTCGAGGGAATAGATCACGTCGATGCCTTCCAGCTGCACGTTCGAGCAGCGGTCGTCCTTCATACGCCTGAGGGTGATCAGGGCGCTGTCACCCACGCGCCGGACGACGGGCTGAATGTCGTCCTTGCCGGTGCAGCCGTTGGAGGTGACGCGGAAGATGGCCTGGTTAGAGCTGACCGCCGCGGCGTAAATCGGCTCCAGCGCGCCGGGCATGGAGACGGCAGCCGAAATGGGCGGCGGCGGCGGCGAGAAGTCCGCATTCTGCCTTAGCGAGCCGCAGGCCCCGAGGCCGAGGCTCAGCGCGGCCAGTGCAGAAATCGTGGCGAGCGCCCGCATGCTGTGGCCCCCTTCGCCCGTGAGAATCTTCCGCATCATGCGCGCCTTTCCCCCGAAATGCACGTTGGTGGCGTCGAAAACGAGAAGGGCCCCAGATCGCTCCGGGGCCCGTCCCATCTCTGGCCCGATCGCTCGGCGCGCGGCGCCTCGCTAAATGAGGGCTGCGCTCAAGCAGCGAACGACCGCGTCGCTCGCGATAGCGCCCTGAAAATCAGGACGCGTAGTATTCCACCACCAGATTCGGCTCCATCTTCACCGGGAACGGCACATCGGCCAGCTCGGGAATGCGGACGTAGCGGATCGAGAAGCCGCGGTCGCCCATTTCCAGATAGTCGGGCACGTCACGTTCCGACGACTGCTGCGCTTCCAGCACCAGCGCCATATTGCGGGACTTTTCCTTGACCTCGACGACGTCGCCCGTCTTCACGCGGTACGAGGCGATGTCCACCTTCTTGCCGTTGACGGTCACGTGGCCGTGGCTGACGAACTGGCGAGCAGCCCAGACGGTCGGGACGAACTTGGCGCGATAGACGATGGCGTCCAGGCGCGATTCCAGCAGGCCGATCAGGTTCTCGGAGGTGTTGCCCTTGCGGCGGGCGGCCTCGTCGTAGGTCTTGGCGAACTGCTTTTCGGTGATGTTGCCGTAGTAGCCCTTGAGCTTCTGCTTGGCCTTCAGCTGCAGGCCATAGTCGGAGACCTTGGACTTGCGGCGCTGGCCGTGCTGGCCGGGGCCATAGGACCGCTTGTTGACCGGGGACTTGGCGCGACCCCAGAGGTTTTCCCCCATGGCCCGGTCGAGCTTGTACTTGGCGCTGTGGCGCTTGGACATGTGTCACTCTCAATGCTGATGCGGCCCGGCGCCCCCGCTATTGGGAGCACGATCTCAACGGCGGTCCACGCATCGTCCGTCATGCGACGCGCCCCGGACGTGAGCCCGGGGCGTGAAGGCGGCGCTTATGCCGCCCCGGCCCGCGAAGGTCAAGTCAGCTCAGCGTCCCTCACGGAGGGCCTGGACTATGCGCGCCGATGCCGCCGTCGTCAGCTCGGCCACTCCCGCCTCCCACCGGACCGGATCGGCCTGCATGGCGTATCGCCGGGTGCGATTGGTGCCGATACCGCCCAGGGCGCCGATGACGTTGGTGGCCAGCTCGGCCGCGCGCTGTCCTCCAGTCGTGGTGTCGCCGAAGGTCCCGAAGTCGCCTCCCACCGCGATCGGCTCGCGGGGCGTGTAGGTGGGCACCCGACCGTTTGGCGCATAGACATAGACCTTGGACGCTTCCGGCACGATCGCCAGTCCGGCCTGGACGTTGACCGCAGAGCTGTTGCGGAACCAGCCGCCATAGGTCTCCGCGCTGGCGAAATCGACGATGTAGAAGGCGTTGACGACGGCCTGCCCGGCCGCCCGGGCGAATTGGGTTCCGCCCATGCTGATGCCGATGGCGCTGCGGTTTCCGCTGAAGCCGGGCGCGCTGATCTGCCCCAACACTTCGCGCGCCAACCAGACTGCTCCGCCGATCTGCGTGGGAGCGAAGACCTTGGCCTTGGCGCGACTGTCGCGCGCCAGGATGACGTCACGCTCCATGCCGTTCTCCAGTGGCTGGGCGTTGGCTTGCCGGAAAGCGGCCTCGACGGGCGCGCGATCGCCGACCTGATAGCCGCCGGCGGCAAGTTGCTCGAGCAGGCTGGTGTAGGCCGCGTCGGTCGCCCGCTGGAATTCCGCGTCCGACACGCCCTCCAGGGCGCTGCGGGCGGTGGACCGGCCACCGAACCCTCCGCCCAGCAAACCGCCCCCGGCACGCGCACGGTCCGTTCGGTCCGTCAGGAAGGCCACAACGAAGCTGCCGACGACCACATTGGTCACGCCGCCCATCGCCGCAGCGTTATCGATCTTGAGCGGCTGGGCGACGGCCCGCGAGGCAAGTGTGACGAGCGCACCGGCCGTCAGTCCGGCCAGGGCGCCGCGACGCGTGATGATCGACATGGAATAAGCCCCCCCCGTACCCGGCGCGCGCCCCCTGCACGGCTCTAAGGTCGGTAAACCTACGTTACCCGAGCGGTGATATCTGGAAAAGCCGGAAATGTAGGGTCGGTCAGCCCTCCGGCGACCAGACAAACCCGTCATCGCCCCGTTCGACGCGACCCAGCCCCGGGAACGGGAAATGGACGGCGTAGACGCGAAGGTTCTCGTCGGCGGCGCGCTCGAGGATCGCGCGGCGACTCGCCTCGGCGGTCGGGGCGTTGCCGTCGAAGGCGATGGTCCAGTCCGGACGCTGAACCGAGATCACGTGATGATGCGCGGTGTCGCCGATGTAGAGCAGCCGGTCTTCGCCGGAAGCGATTTCGTAGCCCGAATGCCCGGGGGTGTGGCCGTCGATATCGACGGAGATGACGCTGGGAATCACTTCGGAGCCGGCCACGAAAGTCTCCACCCGCGGTGTGATGATCGACACCAGCTTGGCCATCGCCTCGTCCGCCTGCAGCGCGGCCCACTCTTCCTGGGACATGCGGATGACAGCGTTCGGGAACGCGAGCGCTCCGCCCGCGACAAGGCCGCCGACGTGGTCGCCGTGACCATGAGAGATCAGGATGTCCGTGACCTGGCCCGGCTCGACGCCCGCTGACGTCAGAGACTGGGGCAGCAGACCCTGGGTGCCCATCTGGCCCGCCGCGCCCGCGTCGAACAGCACCGTGCGCTCGCCCATGCGCACCAGAAGCGGCTGAAGCCCGAGGCTCACCTCGTCGGTGGGAAGGCCGGCGGCCGTCAGCACGGCGTCGGTGTCCTCAGCGCTTTCGCCGATCGCCACGGTTTCATTGTCGTTAGGAAAGCTGAGGCTGCCGTCACGGAGAGCCCAAGCCTGGAATTCGCCGATGCGGAAGCCGTGGATATTATCCGTGGCGGCGGTCTGGACGGCGGGCGCCGCGGGGGCGGGCGCCGTGTCCGCCTCCTGGGAACAGGCGGCGATCAGCGCGGCCAGGGCCACGGCGGGGAACATCGGGCGATAGGTCATGGATCAGCCTCCCTGCGGTCAGACACCGCGTCGAGGCTCTAGATAGGCAGCTGGCTCATGTGCGCCAGAGCCGCGGCGGCTCAGGCCGCCTTGACCGCCGTTTCGACCTGGCGCGGGGCTTCGCGGCTGGGGCGGCCCAGCAGATAGCCCTGCACCTCGTCGCAGCCCTGTTCGCGCAGGAACGACAGCTGGGCGTCGGTCTCGACGCCCTCGGCGAGGATCGGAATGCTGAGGCTCTCGCCGAGCGCCAGCACCGCGCGAATGATCGCGCGCGACTGGGGCGCTCCGTCCAGCTCGGCCATGAACGACCGGTCCAGCTTGATCTTGTCGAAGGGGAAGGCGCGCAGGGTCGAGAGCGACGAATAACCGGTGCCGAAATCGTCCATGGCCACCGACACGCCCAGCGCCTTGAGCTGACGCAGGATATGGGTGGTCCGCTCCATATCAGCGATCATCGCGCTTTCGGTGATCTCCAGCTCCAGCCGATGCGGCGACAGGCCGGTGTCGAGCAGCACCTGGTGCACCAGACGCGGCAGGTCGACGTGCGACAGCTGTATGGGCGACAGATTGACGGCGATGCGGTGCGGCTCGTCCCACTGGGCGGCCTCGGCGCAGGCGCGGCGCAGCACCCACTCCCCGATCGGCAGGATCAGGCCGGTGTCCTCGGCCACCGGAATGAAGTCGACCGGCGAGATGTAGGAGCCGTCGGGCTGCGGCCAGCGCAACAGCGCCTCGTAGCCGGTGACGCCGCCGGTCTCGATCGAGACCTGACGCTGGTAGTGCAGTTCGAACCGTTCCTGATCCAGCGCCTCGCGCAGGCCCTGGGTGATGCGGCGGCGCTGGCGCACCGCCTCGTCCATGGCTTCCTCATAGAAGCAGACGTCGGTCGTGATCGAAGCCTTGGCCCGGTACATGGCCAGGTCGGCGTTGTTGATCAGGGACGACGGCTCGGCCGCGTCCTCGGGCCACAGCGCGATGCCCACCGAGGCGCCGCACTGCAGGTCGGCATGCTCGAACACCGTCGGGGTGACGATGGCGGCGATCAGCCGCTGGGCCGCCTCGGCCGCGGCGTCGCGGTCCGTCGCTGGGATGATGGCCACGAACTCGTCGCCGCCGAGCCGCGCGATGAATTCGCCGGGCTTGAGAGCGGCCTTCATCTGGTCCGAGACGTGGATAAGCAGATGGTCGCCGACGGCGTGGCCGTAGAGGTCATTGACCTCCTTGAACCGGTCCAGATCGATGGCCAGCAGGGCGAAGCCCTGGCCACCCTCGCTGATCGCCGCCATTCGCTCCAGCTTTTCGAGGAAGGACGAGCGGTTTGGCAGGCCGGTCAGGCTGTCGTTGCGAGCCAGATGGCTGATGCGCCGCTCCTGGGCGATGCGGGCGCGCAGGTCGCGGACGGCGAAGATGCGAACGGCCCGGCCGTCGGTGTCGCTGGTCGCCTCGCGCACGGCGATCTCGACCGGAATGGGTTCGCCGGTCATGGGCGTCAGCCGGCTCTGGACCAGCACGCCGGCGGCGATGCGGTCCGCATCCTCGACCCAGCGACTGATGGGGGCGCCGACCACGACGTCGGCGTCGGCGCCGCTGAACTCCAGGAAGGCGGCGTTGGCCATGACGACCTTGCCGCCGGCCTCGACCACCATGCCGTCCACGCTGCCCTCGATCAGGCCGTTGAGGCGGCGGCGCGACAGTCGCTCGCTCTGCTCCTCCAGCAGATGGCTGGATGCGGCCGTACCCAGCATCAGCAGCCCGACCGCCGCCACGCCCAGCGCCAGCAGGCTGGAGGCGTCGTCACCGGTCAGAGAGCCGTCCAGCGGGGCGAACGGCATGACGATCATCGCGCCCATGCCGGTGAAGTGCAGCGACACGATGGTCAGGACCAGCAGGCCGCTGGCCAGGGCGATGCGATGCTTCAGCGCCGCGTTGGCCGCCAGGGCGAAGGCCGCGCCGCCGCCGATCACCGCGAACAGCACCGAGGCCACGACATAGGGGATCGACCACATCACCACCGCCTCGGCGGTGAAGGCGGCCATCCCTGTATAGTGCATGGCGCTGACCGCCGCGCCGAAGGCGACGCCGCCGGCGATCGGGGCGTGACGCCAGCGGCGCGAGCCCAGCCAAAGGGCGCCGGCGCATCCGGCCACGGCGACAGCCAGGGACGCCGCCGTCAGCATCGGCGCATAGGCGGTTTCGACCCCGGGACTATAGGCCATCATGGCCACGAAATGGGTGCACCAGATGGTCGCCCCGCCGGCCACCGCGCCCATGAACAGCCACACCGGCCGCGCCGCCCCCGCGCTCTCTCGGGTCTTGCGATACATCCGGGCGGTGACGATCGATCCGCACACACAGATCAGGGCCGCCAGGGCCACCAGCAGGAGGTTATGCTCCTGGGTCAGGCAATCGAGGACGCGCATATTCGGGACGATCTCGCGAGAATAAGACGGCCCGTCCTAGCCCGCGACCCTTAACCACGATCCCAACGGTTACGCTTAATCAGACGTGAACCGCGCAAGCGAAAGGGGCCGGGCGTCGCCGCCCAGCCCCTCGATGCTCTCAGGCCTCGCGCCCTACTTGGTCGCGGCGGCGAACAGCTCATTGGCTTTGTTCCAGTTCACCACCGTCCAGAAGGCCTTGAGGTAGTCGGGCCGGCGATTCTGGTACTTCAGGTAATAGGCGTGTTCCCAAACGTCGGCGCCCAGGACCACGTCGCCCTGCTCGTCGGCGACATCCATCAGGGGATTGTCCTGGTTGGGGGTGGAGGTGACCTTGAGCTTGCCGTCCTGGACGATCAGCCAGGCCCAGCCCGAGCCGAACTGGCCGGCGCCGGCGGCGTTGAAGTCTTCCTTGAACTTGTCCAGCCCGCCCAGATCGCGGTCGATGGCGGCCTTCAGCTCGCCCGAGGGCTCGCCGCCCTCGCCCACCGGGGCCAGCAGTTCCCAGAACAGGGCGTGGTTCCAGTGGCCGCCGCCGTTGTTGCGTACCGCCTTGGGGGCCTTGGAGATAGACTTGAAGATCTCCTCCAGCTCCTTGCCTTGCAGACTCTGATCGGCGTCCACCGCCTTATTCAGATTGTCGACGTAGGCCTGGTGGTGCTTGTCGTGGTGGAAGGTCATCGTCTCCTTGTCGATGGCCGGCTCCAGAGCGTCATAGGCATAGGGGAGAGGCGGCAGGGTGAAGGCCATTGCTGGCTCCTTTTCGACAGGGATTTGGATGCCCGGGACATAGGCGCCGGTTCGTCTGAGCCAAGGCCAACGGCCGGATTTGGTTCCTGATCAGCCCCCGCAGGCCGCTGCGGCCTCGTCGGCCAGACGATTGGCCAGCGCCTCGTCTATCGGGCCCATCAGGACGTGGTCACCCAGACTGTGTCCCCGGCTCTCGTGGCTCACCCACCTGATCTGATCATCCGGCAGCACGCCGTCGGCCGCCGCGCGTTGACGGTCCTCGCGAACCTGCGAATCCAGCGCGCCGTAATGCAGGATCATCGGCGCAGACCAGCCGCTCAGCAACGTTGCCACCGGTCGGTCGTCGGTAAACCAGGTCTTCCACCACGAATAGGAAAAAGCCGGCGCCGCCGCGCTGGGGTATGGGGCGTCGTCGGGCTGGGCCAGCGCCATGGCCTTGGCCTGCTCATACAGTCCGCCCTGCACCGTCTCGACCTGGGCGATCTCCTCAGCCGTCCAGACGCCGTCTGGCTGGATGAAGGGCTCCATCCGCCCGAACACCGCCGAGGGCGTCTTCATCCAGTTCGCCTCAACCTCTTCATTGGTCACCTGCCCGTCGCCGTCGGCGTCCATCATCCTGAGAGAATAGGCGTCACGACCCGCCACCTGCCAGCGCACGGCCGCCAGCTTGGATTCCAGCGGCGCGCCCATGCCGATCAGGAGATCCGGCGCGGCGCCACCGCGTTCCGCCATCCCAGCGACGTGGACCATGCCCTCGGAATGGGCGAACAGGACGACACACCGGGCATTGAGCCCGGCCGGAGAGCGCACCCAGTCATCGACCGCCTCGACATCGCGGCTGAAACCCTCGGTCGCCAGCGTGGCGGTCACGTTCGGGTCGATCGCCTCGGCGGGAGGGACGCCATATCTGACACCACGCCGGTCGAACCGCACGGCATCCAGACCGCGTTCGGCGAACCGGGCCGCCAGATCCTTGAAGATCAGGTCGCGCTCAGTGCCGCTGGTCCCCAGCCGGACATCGCGGTCAAACGCGCCGGTGCCGGCCACCATGATAACCGCGCCCCGAGCCGGGGTCGGGGCCCGATCGACCACGCCCCGCACCGTATGCCCGTCGGTTGATGGAATCGCGAACTCGGTCGGCGACGCCATGGCCAGCGCCAACATCAACGTGATCGTCATCGGTCCCCCGCTTCCGAATGTCCCTGAACCGCCCTAGTTTGCGAAGCAGTGGACGCGGCGGCAAGCCCGGACCGAACCAAGGAGCCCCGAAGCCCCCGTGAGCGAACTTGTCGATGTCATCGCAGGTCGGCGGTTCGAACGCGAGCCCGCCATCCCCTGCCCGCTCTGCGGCGAGTGGAACGAGCCACGCGTCATCAAGGCCCGCTATGGGATGTTGGCTTCGGTCGCCGAATGCCTGCCCTGTCGCCTCGCCTACCAGACCCCTCGACCGTCAGACGAGGCCAGCCAAGCCTATATGAACATGCGCTGGTCGTCGGGGGACAGCTATGTTGCCGACGCCGGGGCAAAGCTGACCCAGGCGAGAAAGAACGCTCAGATCGTGCGCGAGGCCGTTCCGGAGGCCCGAACGCTCCTCGACTTCGGAGCCGGATCGGGCGCCTTCGTCTTGGCCGCACGTGAGGCGGGTTTTGACGCAGTCGGTGTCGAGCGCAGCGAGGCAGCGCGGGCCCGCGCGCGCGCGTCCTACGGGCTGGAGCTGTTGGAGGCCATGCCCGAGGACACCCACTACGACGTTGTGACTCTGTGGGATGTCATCGAGCATCTGCGCGATCCAGTCGCTCTCCTGAAATGGCTGCGCTCCCGCATGGCGCCGGGCGGCGTCATCGTGCTGGAGACCGGAAACTACGAGAACTGGAAGCGACTGGCCCAGGGCGACACCTGGGGCCTCTATTTGCTGGACCACCAGTTTTACTTCACGCCGGCCAGTCTCAAAATGGTCGCGCGCAAGGCAGGTTTCGCGGAATTTCGACTGACCCGGCGCGGGCGCCGGATACCCGCGCCGATGCCGGCTCAGCCGTCACACCGCGATCTGCTTACGCATTCCCTTTATGATCGGGCCATGAAGGATTGGCCCAAGCACGGGGACATCAACGTGATGATCGCGCTGGCCAAGGTTCCGGCCGCAGCCGCGGTCACCGCGTCCAGACCGTCAATCGCTGGCGCGGGTCAGGGTCTCGAGATCGTCGGCGGAAAGCGAAAGGCGCGCGGCCTGGAGCGTATCCTGCAGCTGTTTCGTCGAGGTGGCGCTGACGATCGGAGCGGTGACGCCGGGGCGTGACAGCAGCCATGCCAGGGAGACCTGGGCGGACGTGGCGCCGAGCCGCTCTCCCACGGTCTTCAGCGCTTTGAGGATGCGAACGCCGCGCGCGTCGAACTTGTCCTTGAGCATGCCTTCGCGCGCCGTGCCCGCGACCTCGGCGGCCGAGCCGTACTTGCCGGTCAGAAAACCGGCTTCAAGGCTGAAATAGGTGATGACACCCAAGCCTTCGGCCACCGCCAGGTCCTGGAGCGCGCCCTCAAAGGTCTTGCGGCTGTAGAGGTTGTAGTGCGGCTGCAGCGTCTCGTAGCGCGGCCAGTCCCGGGCGGCGGAAATGTCGAGCGCCTCGCGAACCTGGCCGGCGTCGTGGTTAGATGTGCCGATCGCGCGCACCTTTCCGGCCTTCACCAGGCGGTCGAAGGCCTCCAGCGTCTGCTCCTGCGGGGTGTTCGGATCGGGCCAATGGGATTGATACAGATCGATGTAGTCGATCTGGAGCCGGCGCAGGCTGTCCTCGACGGCCTTTTCGATCCAGCCGCGAGACAGGTCGTTGTGACCCTGCCCCATGTCAGATCCGACCTTGGTCATGATCAGCACGTCGTCGCGGCGCCCTCTGGCCTTCAGCCACTCGCCGATGATGGTCTCGCTTTCCCCACCATTGTGGCCGGGAACCCAGCGGGAATAGGCGTCGGCCGTGTCGATCGCGTTGAAGCCGGCGTCGACAAAGGCGTCGAGCAGGGCGAAACTGGTGTCTCGGTCGGCGGTCCAGCCAAACACATTGCCGCCGAACACAAGAGGCGCGGTTTCAAGGCCGCTGCGGCCGAGGGGGCGTTTCTGCATGGCAGGTCTCCTTTGGGAGACCGGAGATGGCGGCTGCGGGCGAGGCGTCAAGCCGCACTCACGCAGGCGTCAGAAGATCAGCCGAATAGACGCAGCTCGCGCGGCGGTTCGGCCGGCTGACCCTCGCGACGGCGCAGGGCGTAGTTGACGGCCTTTTCGACACAGCTTTCGTCGGTGGGCTTGGCCAGCACGCCGATGGTGCCGGCGATGCCGTCGCCCAGCATACCCGGATTGGCGGTCATGTAGAGAACCGTCGCGCCGTAATCCTCGGCCAGTTCGCGGCCCAGTTGCACGCCGGTCGGACCGTCCTGCAGGTGGATGTCCACCAACGCCAGATCGACATCGTGTTCGGCCACAAAAGCGCGCGCAGCTCTCGCGTCTGCGACGGTGGCGGCCACCTCGTGACCGAGGTCCTCGAGGGTGAAACGCAGCTCCATCGCGACGAGGGCCTCGTCTTCAATGATCAGGATGCGGGCGGGCATGGTCTTGGTTTGGGTTCAGAACCGGACATAACAAGGGAGGCTTGCGCGGCTTTTAACGCTGATGCGGGAAAACGGTTTCATTTGCGACGCGCGGCCGCGCGTCTTCGAGACAGCGCCGTCTCCGGTAGGTGCGCGACAACCCTCAGACCCTCGGGTCGCCAATCCCGCGTCAGCGTGCCGCCGAGCTGACCTTCGACAGAGGCTTCGGCCAGGCTGGAGCCGAAGCCTCTGCGACGCGGCTCGAGCGGCGGCGGGGGGCCGCCCTCCTCCGTCCAGCTCAGGATGAAGCGGTCGCCACGCCGTTGCGTATCCAGCCGCACTCGCCCCTCATCGACGCTAAGCGCCCCGTATTTCGCGGCGTTGGTGGCCAGCTCATGGAACAGCAGGGCGACCGAGGTCGCCGCCTGATCGTCGAAATCGGCGTCCTCGCCCGCCACGATGACACGCGAGACGCCATCCTCGTCGGCATAGGGGCGGAACAGATCAGCCAGGAAGCCGTGCAGGGTCAGGGAGCCCAGCGTCGGACGGGACCGATCCGTGTGAGGCCGGACGAACTCGTGCGCCGAGGCCAGGGCGGCGATGCGGGTGCGCAGGGCCTGGGCGAAGGGCCGCGCCTCTGGGTGATGACGCGCCGAGAGCGCAATGAGCGCCGACACCACGGCGAAGATGTTCTTGATCCGGTGACTGAGTTCCTGGCTGAGCAGCTCGCGCGCCTGCTCCGCGCGCTTGAGCTCATCGATATCGGTGCAGGTTCCGAACCAGCGGGTGATGCGTCCCTGCTCGTCCCGGATCGGATTGGCTCGCCCTAGGGTCCAGCGATAGACCCCGGAATGGTGCTTCAGCCGATATTCGATCTCATAGGGGTCGCCGGTGTCCAGGCTGTGGCGCCACGTCGCCCAGGCGCGCTCCTGATCCTCGGGGTGGAAGACGTCGTTCCAGCCCTCGCCGTCGGTCGAGCCCTCCGGCACGCCGGTGAATTCGTACCAGCGGGCGTTGTAGTAGTCATGCAGCCCGTCCGGCAGGGTCGACCAGACCATCTGCGGCATGGAATCGGCGATTGCGCGGAACTTCTTCTCGCTCTCGGCCAAGGCCTTCAGGGTCTCGGCCAGCTCCAGTTCGGCTTCCTTGCGCTGGCTGATATCGATCGCCACGCCGGAAAAGCGGATGGGCCGGCCATCGGCGTCGGCGACGACCTGGCCACGGGCCAGCACCCAGCCGATGGCGCCGCCTTCGCGATGAAGACGGTACTCGCTTTCGAACAGGCCGCGGCCCCTGAGCGCCTCATCGATCTCGCCGGTGACCCGCTCGACATCGTCGTGATGAAACGCGTCGAGGAAGCGCCGGATCGGGGCGCCGCGCCGCGCCTCCTCGACCGGCACTCCGTACATAAGGGCGAACTGGTCGTCGGCGACCACGCGGTCGGCCAGGATGTCCCAGTCCCAAGCGCCGACGTAGGTCGAGGCCTCAAGGGCCCGAGCAGCGCGCGCGTCGCTCTCGGCGCGTTCCTTGATGGTCCGGCGCAGCTCCATCTGCGCCATGACCTGGTCGGCCAGGACGTCGAGGGTCAGCATCTGGAGTTCGGTCGCGCCCTCCGGACGGGGCTCAGTGTCCAGTATGCACAGGGTGCCGATCGCCACGCCCTCGGCCGACTTCAGCACCCGACCGGCGTAGAAGCGCAGGCCCGGCGCGTCGGTCACCAGAGGATTGCAGGCGAAGCGTGCGTCGTCTCGCGCGTCGGGCACCACCATGCGGTCCTGCTCGAGGATGGCGTGGGCGCAGAAGGAGGTTTCCAGCGGGGTCTCGCGCACCCCCAGCCCGGTCTCGGCCTTGAAGAACTGGCGGTCATCAGCGACCAGATTGACCACCGCCATCGGCGCATCGAACGTCTGGGCCAGCAGCCTGACCACGTCATCAAAGGCGCGCTCGCGGTCGGTGTCGAGAATATCGTAGCGGGCCAGGGCGGCGACGCGGCGCGCCGCGGCCGCCTCCGCCTCATTCTTCGCCCTGTTGTCGTCTTTCAAGCCCGGCCCCTGTCACTCTGACGATGGTCAGCAATGCGCGAAACACGATCGGCGTTGCAAGTTCAGTTCGCCGGACGGCCCACTTCCTCGACAGCCAAGGGTGTGACTCCGGGAGGCGGCGAGGCCGACGGAGCCGCCGCCGCAGGCGCGGCGCGCTGCTGCTCGAAGGCGGCCAGTCTCTCGTTGATGGCGGCGACGTCGTCGGGTGTGGGCTGACGGCGCCCGCCGAGGCTCAGCGTGCCGACCACGCGGGTGGCGCCGTTGATGGTGACCGTCTTGACCGGTTCGCCACCGACCTCGGCGACGGAGTCGGTCGCCTCGTCAGCGTCTGTCGCGGCCACGACCAAGCGGGGCTTGGAGAAGCGCGCCTCGTCGATCCAAGGCTCCTTGCCGGCGTAACGCTGGACGAAGGCCGCCGGCTGACCCGCAAACCCCTTCCAGCGATAGAAGATGTGCGCCCCGATTTGGGTCAGCTTGTCCAGGGTCGGCGCCCACCATGGATGCACATAGTCGGCGTGATAGTGGGTCGCCAGGCCGACGCTTTCGACCACGCGGCCGGCCAGGGCGCTCTCGGCCACGACGCGAGCGCGGTCCCACGCCCATTTCACCGGCGCATTGGCCATGGAGCCGTCGCAGGTGAAGGAGAACTGGCAGCCTGTTGTGCGCTCGGCGCCTTCAAACACCACCCCGCAGACGCTGTTGGCGTAGTTGGGATCGCGCACGCGATTGAGGATGACCTGGGCCACCGCCTCCTGGCCGCCGGTCGGCTCCAGCGCCGCTTCATAGTAGATGGCTTGGGTCAGGCAGCGAAGGGCGCGCTGGCGGGTCTGGGCGTCGGCGGCGCCGAAGGAGAAAGGCTGGGCCGCGACGCGAGGACCGCCGGCGAAGGCGCGGGCGGCATTGAGTTTCTGCGCCTCCAGACCGGCCGTCGGACTGGCCAGCGGATCGGGCTTGCCGGCGAGGCTGAGCGTCTCCCAGCCCTCCACGAGGCCCAGGCGCGCCAGCATGGAGCGCTGGTCGCCGACACGGGCGGCAATGGCCAGGAGCGCCGGGTCATACCCGGCCGTCAGTCGACGGAAGCCCGCGTCGCCAAGGTCGCCCTGGGTCCGTTTGGCCACGATTTCGGCGGTGCGATCGATCTCGGGACGGGGCGTGGAGCCGGCCGCGACGGCCACTCCGAGAGCGGCCAGGGCCGCAGGCGCCGCGGCGCCCGCCAGCCGAAACCGTCGCTTCAGTCGTGCCCAGTCAGGCGTCACGAGCATCCCTCAGACAGCGCCCCCTTCCGACGGAGAGCTTCCATGCAACGGTGTTAGCCGGCGTTTCCGGCGGTTTGATGGTCAGTGCTTACCGTCCGGTAATTGCGGTCACTGGCCGCCGAGCGTCGAGCGCAGCATCCAGGCGAACTTTTCGTGGGCGGCCAGGCGCTGGGTCAGCAGGTCGGCGGTGGCGTCGTCGCCCGCCTCGTCCGCGGCCTCTACGCCCGAGCGGCAGGTGGCGATCAGGGTTTCATGGTCGCGCATCAACTCCTGCAGCATTTCGTTGGAGTCCTTGGTCGGGTCCCCGTCCTTGATGCCGGTCAGATTGCCGAAGGCGGCATAGCCCTGCGGCGCCAACTCGCCCAGGCTGCGGATGCGCTCGGCGATCTCGTCCAGCGCGGCCCAGATCTCGCGATACTGCTGCTCAAGCAGGTTGTGCAGGCCGAAGAACTGCGGCCCGCGCACGTTCCAGTGATAGCCGTGGGTCTTCAGATAGACGGCGAAACTGTCGGACAGCACCCGGGTCAGGGCCTCGGTCACGTCCTTGCGCTCGGTCTTGGTCAGGCCGGTGTCGATCTTGGTTGAGGCGTTCACGATGATGTCTCCAGTCTCGAATTCGCTGACCGCTGAAATGGGATGCGGCGGCGCCATTGCCAAGGTTGCAACTCGACGCGGAGTTCCAGACGCGCGAAAACAATCCATCATGGGACCTTGAACCGCCTGGTGATTTCGGGGGAATTCAACGGCATGAGCGCTAATCGGGGAGAGAGACGCCGGGAATGACTGGGGGCGGGATCGATATCGATCGGACGATCCGCCGGATCGCCGCTGCCGAGACGCGCGGCGCGCGAGGCGTGCTGGTCATCGCCTTGCTCTGCGTATCCGCCGCCATCGCCATTCGCCTGCTGCTGGCGCCGCTGTTCGGGGACTCGGCCGCCTTCATGACCTTCGTCCCGGCGGTGATCGTGGCGGCGCTGTGGGGCGGACGCTCCACCGGCGTACTGGCGCTGCTGCTGTGCGTGCCCGCCGGCTGGATCACCGCGCTGTTGCCGGATCCCGAAGGATTCCGACTGGTTGAGCAGGCTCCGGCCACGGTCGCCTTTTTGTTCGCGGGCGGCTTCACGGCCCTGGTCGCGGGGTCACTCGGCTCCAGCGTTCGCGCCTTGCACGACAAGGTCGAGGAGGCCGAGCAGGCCCGCGGCCGGCTGTCGGAAACTGAAATCGAACTCCGTGCCATGGTCGACCAGGCCGCCGCCGGAATCGCGAAATGCGACCTGAATGGGCGAATTGTCAGCGCCAATGGCCGGTTTTGCGAGATCATCGGCCGTAGCGAGGCCGAGGTCGTCGGCTCCACGACCGCCCCCTTCACTCATCCCGAAGATGTCGGGCCCTCGGCCGAAACCATCGCCGCGGCGCAGTCCGACGCCGGCGAGTCGCGGGTCGAGAAGCGCTATGTCCGACCCGATGGTTCGGTGGTCTGGTGCCTGGCTACGGCGCGGGTCGCCACGGACGCGATGGGCAAACCCGAGTGGGTGATGGCGGTCATCGTAGACATTACCGAGGCCAAATCGACAGAGGCGGCGCTGCGGGAAAGTGAGGCGCGGTTCCGGGACATCGCCGACACCGCCCCGGTGATGATCTGGGTCACCGCCCGGGACCGCCAGCGGGAATTCGTCAACCAGGCCTATGTCGACTTCACCGCCGACGACTACGACAGCGCCCTCATCACCGACTGGCGCGAGCGCCTGCATCCCGACGATCACGACCGCATCGTTCAGGAGTCGATCGCCGGCGAGACCTCGGCCCGGCCGTTCGCGCTGGAAGCGCGCTATCGACGGCGTGACGGGGCCTGGCGCTGGCTTCGCTCTTTCTCGCGACCGCGATTGGGGCCGGAGGGCGAGGTGGCCGGCTTCGTGGGCGTGGCCTTCGACGTCACGGAGCCGCGCGAGGCGGCGGCGCGGCTGGCCGAGACCGAGACCCGCTTCCGCATGGTCGCCGACAGTGCGCCGGTGCACATCTGGATGTGCGGCGAGGACGGCCGGATCACCTTCGGCAACCGCCGCTACCGGGCGTTCTTCGGCGTGAATTCGGACACCGGCCTGATCGGGGCCGGCGGGGCGATGATGGCGCCGAACGATCGCGATTCCGTCACCCGCGTGTTCGAACGCGCCTTTGCCGCTCGAGACCGGTTCGAGGCCACCATCCGTGTGCAGCATCCGGTGATGGGCGAGCGCTGGCTGCGGTGCGAAGGCGTGCCGCGTTTCGACGCCGAGGGCCGGTTCCAAGGCTATGTCGGGGCCAATTTCGATGTCAGCGACTCCAAGAAGGCCGAGGACGACCTCAAGAACATCAACGAACTGCTGGAGGAGCGGGTCGGCCTGGCCCTGACGGAAAAGGCTCGGGCGGAGGCGGACCTGCTGCACGCCCAGCGGCTGGAGGCGGTCGGGCGGCTGACCGGCGGGGTGGCCCACGACTTCAACAATCTGCTGACGGTGGTCATCGGCGCGCTCGACATCGTTCAACGTGCGCCGGACGGGGCCAAGCGCGCCAAGCTGATCGACGCCGCCCTGTCGGCCGCGCGGCGCGGCGAGCGGCTGACGCACCAGCTGCTGGCGTTCTCGCGCCGCCAGACCCTCAGGCCCGAGGAAACCGACCTCAATCACCTGATCCGCGAGGGCGAGCCGTTGCTGCGCCAGGCGGTGGGAGAGACCATCGCCCTGAAACTAAAGCTGCGTCGGGGGGGCGCGCCGGCTCTGGTCGATCCGGGCCAGTTCGAGGCCGCCTTGATCAACCTGCTGGTCAACGCCCGCGACGCCATCAAGGACGGCGGGCACGTCACCATCGAGACCCAGCGGTGCATCCTCGCCGCCGGCGAACTGGCCGGCGTGGCGCCCGGCCGATATGTCTGCGTGCGCGTCATCGACGACGGCATGGGCATGGACGCCGGCACCATCGAACGCATTTTCGAGCCCTTCTTCACCACCAAGGGCGTCGGCAAGGGCACGGGTTTGGGGCTGAGCCAGGTGTACGGCTTCGCACGACAGACGGGTGGGGGCGTCAAGGTCGAAAGCGCGCCGGGCGAAGGCACGCGCATCACCCTGTATCTGCCGCAGTTGCGCCGGATCGCGCGGCGCGATGTCGAAACCGCCGACGCGAGCGGCGCGGCGCCCGCCGATGGAGGCCGCCTGTTGCTGGTCGAAGACGATCCGGCCGTGTCGGAGGTGGCCGAAAGCCTGTTGCTTGAGATGGGCATGGACGTCACCACGGCGGCCAGCGGCCCCCAGGCGATCCAGCGGCTGGAAGCGGACAGCTTCGACATCATGCTGAGCGACGTGGTTATGCCGGGGGGTATGACGGGGATCGAACTGGCCGCCGCAGCCCACGACCGCTGGCCCGCCATGCGCATCATCCTGGCTTCGGGCTATGCGGGAGATGATGTCGACTCCGCGCTGGCGGCCTCGCCCTGGCCTTTCCTGAAGAAGCCCTACTCCGCGGCGGAACTGGCGCGAATCCTTCAGGTCCGAATTCCCGACTGAAACGGCTTGCATTCCCCGAAGCGAGACCTACCTTTGGTCGGACTTATGCTCATACTTAGCATAAATCGGCAACTGCGCCGCAAGGACAGATGGAGGGTCGATCATGGCCTATGGCGAATTTCCCGATCTGGACGACGCGATCGCCCGGTCGACGGCCGACGCCTGGGAAAAGGTGAAGGGCCGGGTCACGCCTCTGGAATGGGCCCTGCACGCGCCGCTGATCGCCGAGATCAATGCGCTCAAGAAGCAGCGCGACGCGGTGATCCTGGCCCACAACTACATGACGCCGGACATCTTTCACGGCGTGGGCGACTTCGTCGGCGACAGCCTTGCCCTCGCCAAGGAGGCGGCGCGGTCCGAAGCCAGGGTCATCGTTCAGGCCGGGGTGCACTTCATGGCCGAGACGTCCAAGATTCTGTCGCCCGACAAGACGGTGCTGATCCCCGATCCGCTGGCCGGCTGCTCGCTGGCCGCATCGATCACGGGCGCGGACGTGCGCCTGATCAAACAGCGCTATCCGGGCCTGCCGGTGGTTACCTATGTGAACACCACCGCCGACGTGAAGGCCGAGACCGACATCTGCTGCACCTCGGCCAACGCCGTGCAGGTGGTCGAATGGGCCGCCCGCGAATGGGGTGTCGATCGCGTCATCCTGATCCCCGACGAATACCTCGCGCGCAATGTCGCGGCCCAGACCGACGTGAAGATCATCGCCTGGCAGGGCCGGTGCGAGGTCCACGAGCGGTTCGACGCCGCCGACATCGCCGAGATGCGTCAGGCCTATCCGGGCGCGGAAATCCTGGCCCATCCCGAGTGTCCCGAAGAGGTGCTGAACGCCGCCGACTTCGCCGGTTCGACCGCCGCCATGGCTGATTATGTCGAGACGCGGCGGCCGCAACAGGTGGTACTGATCACCGAATGCTCCATGGCTGCGAATGTGGCGGGAGATGTCGAGGGCGTCGAGTTCATCGGTCCGTGCAACCTGTGCCCGCACATGAAGCGGATCACCCTGACCAACATCCGCGACTGTCTGCTGAACATGCAATTTGAAGTGACCGTTCCTGAGGACATGGCCGAGCGCGCCCGCCAGGCCGTCCAGCGCATGGTCGATCTTCCCCCGCCGCCGGTTCCCGCGCGCTATGATCTGGTTCGAGCGCGCGGCCACAGCGTGCAGGTGGAGCTGATCTGAGCATGACCGAAACCCGCGCGCGCGGCCCCTGGGACCTCGAGCCTGACCGGACTACGGCCTCCGCCGAGACCGCTGAAGCGCCCGCCCGTGAGGCCCCGCGTCAAAGCCCCGTAATGGCGATCCTGTCCAGCGCGGCCCTGGCCGGGTTGATCTGGTTCCTGTCCGGCGAATGGATCTTCGCCCTGGCGGCGGTGGTCGGGGTGGTGGTGCACGAGTACGGCCATGTGCTGGCCATGAACCGCTTCGGCATGGGGCCGGCGCGCATCCACATCGTCCCGTTCCTGGGCGGCCTGGCCTGGCCCGCGCGCGCCGAGAAGACCGAATGGGAAGGCGTCCTGGTCTCGCTGGCGGGTCCTGCTTTCGGTCTGCTGGCCTGCATCCCGTTCGTGGGCGGCTACTATGCGACGGGCGACCAGACCTGGGTGCTGGCCGCCGCCCTGATCGCCCTGATCAATCTGGTCAACCTGGCGCCCGCGCCGCCACTGGACGGCTCCAAGGCCCTGGGCCCGATCCTGGCGCGCGTCCATCCGATGCTGGAGAAGGTTGGGCTGGTGCTGATCGGCGCGGGCGTGGTCTGGTGGGGCGTGACCACGGGACGGCTGATCCTGGTCATCTTCCTGAGCCTGTCTTTGATCGGATATCTGCGTCAGCGCGGATGGCGGCCGTCGGCGCGCAAGCTGACCGGGCGCGAGAGCCTGGTGAGCCTGGGCCTGTTCTTCGGCACAGCCGCGCTGTGTGTCGCGGTGCTGATCGGGGTGATGCTGCCGGTGACGGGATCGGTGGGCGGCGCGCTGGCGTTAGGCGCGCGGTTCCTGGGGATTGGCGAATGAAGCGCCTCATCCTGGACGGCCCGCTGATCGTCGGCGGCGGCCTGGCGGGACTGTCGGCGGCTCTGGAGTGCGCGCCGCGCAAGGCCCTGCTGATCACCCCCGCGCCGCTGCTGGACGCCTGTTCGTCGGCCTGGGCCCAGGGCGGCATGGCGGCGGCGCTGGCCGAAGCGGACTCCCCGGCCCTGCATGCCGCCGACACCGTGGCGGCGGGCGGCGGCCTGGTCGACAGCGCGGCGGCGCGCGCCCTGACCGATCGCGGGGCCGAGACGGTGGCGTGGCTGGCCGGACTCGGCGCGCCCTTCGACCGCGACGCCCACGGGCGTTTCGCCGTCAGTCGGGAGGCCGCCCACGCCGTGGCGCGGGTCGCCCGGGTCGGCGGCGACGGGGCGGGCCGCGCCATCCTGTCGGCCCTGGTCGTGGCCGCGCGGGCCGCCGAACACCTGGACATCTGGGAGGACGCCCGCCTGCTGGCGCTGATCCGCGCCGACAGCGACCGGGTCGTCGGGGCGGTGGTCGAGCGCGCCGGCCGGCGCGTGGAAATCCTGGCCCCCGCCGTTGTCCTGGCGACCGGGGGGATCGGTGGGCTCTATGCCGTGACCACCACCCCGGTGGCGCTGAAAGGCGAGGGTCTGGCCATCGCCCAGGCCGCCGGCGCCGACATTCTCGATCCCGAGTTCGTGCAATTCCATCCCACCGCCCTCGATATCGGCCGCGATCCAGCGCCCCTGGCCACCGAGGCCCTGCGCGGCGAGGGGGCCCGACTGGTCGATCGCGACGGCGGTTTTCTGCTCGGCGCAGACGCTGAGGCCGATCTGGCCCCGCGCGATCAGGTGGCGCGCGCCGTGCACCGGGCGGTGACGGAGGGTCGCGGCGCCTTTCTCGACACCCGCCGGGCGATCGGCGACCGGGTGGCGCGCGACTTTCCGGCCCTGTTCGCCGCCGCCATGTCGGCCGGCATCGACCCGCGCGTCTCGCCCCTGCCCGTCGCGCCGGCCGCCCACTATCACATGGGCGGGATCGCCGCGGACACAGACGGGCGCACGTCGGTCGCCGGCCTGTTCGCGGTCGGCGAATGCGCCGCGACCGGCGTGCACGGCGCGAACCGCCTGGCCTCCAACTCCTTGCTGGAAGCCGCCGCCTTCGGTCGTCGCGCCGGCCGCGCCGCCGCCACCGAGGTCGCGGCCGCCAATGGCCCGCGCCTGGCGCCCCACATCGGAGCCGAGCTGACGGCCGCGGCCCTGGCTCAACTCCGCCAGGGGATGAGCCGCTGGGCCGGGGTCGAGCGGGACGCCTCGGGCTTGGGACGGCTGATCGACCTGATCGATCGACTGGACGCGGACGCTCCGGGCGCCCCCGCGCTCGCCGCCGCCCGCATGGTCGCCGAGGCCGCGCTGGAGCGTCGCGAAAGCCGGGGCGGCCACGCCCGCTCGGATTTCCCCGCCACGAACAGCGAGGCCCGCCACACCCGGCTAACGGGCGCCTCCCTGCCCGCCATTCCCAAAAAGACCGCCGCATGAGCCTGCCCGATCTGATCGTCGAGCCGGTGGTGCGGATGGCGCTGGGCGAAGACCTTGGCCGGGCCGGCGACGTCACCGCCGCCCTTATCCCCGCCGAGGCCCGCTGGTCGGCCCAGGTGGCGGCTCGCAAGAACGGCGTCGTCGCCGGCCTCGACTGCGTGCGGCTGGCCGTGCGCGCCCTCGATCCAAGCGCCGAGATCACCTTCGAGGCGGCCGATGGTGACGCTGTCGAGGCCGGGGACGTGCTGGCCCGGATCAACGCCAACGCGCGCGCCCTGCTGTCGGCCGAGCGCACCGCGCTGAATCTGCTGGGTCGCCTGTCCGGCGTGGCCACCCTGACCCGCGCCTATGTCGAGGCCGTGGCCGGGACCGGCGCGCGGATCGCCGACACGAGGAAGACCACGCCGGGGCTGCGCGCGCTGGAGAAACACGCTGTGGCCATGGGCGGCGGGGTGAACCACCGGTACGGCCTGGATGACGCCATCCTGATCAAGGACAACCACATCGCCGTCTGCGGCGGGGTACGCCATGCCGTGGCCCGCGCCCGAGCGCAGGCGGGCCACCTGATGAAGATCGAGGTGGAGATCGACCGGCTGGATCAGCTGGAGGACGCTTTGGCCGAAGAGCCGGACGTGGTCATGCTGGACAACTTCAGTCTCGCGGATCTGCGGCGGGCGGTCGATCAGGCGGCCGGGCGCGCCGTGCTGGAGGCGTCAGGCGGGGTTACCCTCCAGACTGTGAGGGCCATCGCCGAAACGGGTGTCGACGTGATCTCGGTCGGCGCCCTCACGCACTCGGCGCCGGCTCTGGACGTCGGACTGGACGCGGCGTCATGACGGCGCCGGGCGATGGCCGCCGGGTGAAGAAGCGGGCCTGGATGGCCCGCTGGATCGGGTCGTCGATCCATTGATGATAGGTGCCGGCCAGCAGCACGGCGAAGACCACCGCTCCGCTCCACACACCCCACATCGCCAGATCCGAATGCGCCACCGGCGCGGCGAGGCGGGCGATGAGGTCGAACCACAGCGCCCCGGCGATGGTGTGGGTCATGAACAGCGAAAAGCTCATCCTGGCGGCCCATTCGGCGCCGGGTAGGGATCGGGTCACCGGCGCCGCGCCGCATCCGACGATGATGCCGCAGATCGCCAGGATATTGATCAGATCGGTTCCCAGCAGGACCGCGTTAACCAGCAGCACGGCGGCCGAGCCGAGGCCGATCACGCGCGCCACGCCGCCCCCAAAACGGGCGGTCTGGACGATACGGGCGATGCTGAGCCCGACCAGAAATAGCGGCGCGGCGCGGAACAGGCACCACTGAAAGCCGAGGCTGAACTGATCCTGGCCCAGCAACAGCAGGCTCAGCACCTCGGCGCCGAACAGCACGCCGAGCCCGAGCAGGGCCGCCAACCACGGCGAGCTGATTCTGAGAAAGAGCCGACGCCACAGTGTTGGGAAGGTCAGGTAGCAGAGCAGCAGGGCCGAGATGGTCCAGGCGGGAATGTTCCACTCACCGCCCCCGAGACCGAAGGCGTGCAGCAGAAAGACCTGCGCTGGCAGATCGGCCAGGTCGAACCGCCCCTCATTGGCCGCATGGAAGCCGAGAGCGCCGCCCAGCACCACCATGACGACCAGAATCCCCAGCGTGATCAGGTGGGTCGGATAGCAGCGCGCCAACCGCTTGAACCAGAATCGGCCGAGGCCCAGTCGGCCCGAAGCGACCGACGCGCCATAGGCCTTGGCCAAGACAAAGCCGGACAGAATCAGGAAGAAGTCGGTGGCCAGATAGCCGCGCTCCATGAAGCCATGCAGCCCGCGCAGGGCCACCGGCGCCTCGTCGCCGAAGTGGAACACGACGACGAACAGGGCGGCCGCGAAGCGCAAGGCGTCGAGCGCCCCGCCGCGCGCCCTGGCAACGAGATCAGGAGACCCCGGGGGCCCGGCGGAAGACAGAGACATGGGGAGATGTCCGGCGACGGCGCCCAGAATCGGGACAGCCGTCACGGGACGTGCAACGCCCGCGCCTGAGACGCGGGCGTTGGGTTAGCGAAAGCTTAAGGAAAATCGCTGGTTGGCCAGAGAGCGTCGCGCTGCCGACCTGCGATTAGCGGGTCTCTTCGACCCCCGACGCCGGAGCCTTGGCCGTGGGCTCGGCCAGGGGCGCGGCGGCCACGGCGCGCGCCGGCGCGGCTTCGGTCTGGGTGCGGACGTCGTCGGACGTCAGCCCTTCCCTGGCCAGCACGGCCGTATAGGCCACGGCCTGCCCGGCCTGTCGGACGGCGTCGGTCGGATCGAGGCTGGCCATGACCATCTCGGGTTGTCGCGGCGCGCTCGAGGGCTGGGCGGCATAGGTGAAGGTCGCCGCCGAGCCGCGCCGTCCGCCGAAGCGGTAGAAGACATGCGAGCCGACCTGATTGACCCGCACCAGGCTGTTGCGCCAACCGGGCGCCACGGCGGTGGTGTGGAAGTGGGTGGCGGCGCCGACTCCGCTGAAGACCGAACCGTCCAGGGCGCTGGAGGCGATGCGACGGGCGCGGCTCCAGGCGGCCTGGTTGACGCGACCCTTCATGACGCCGCTGCAGGTGAAGCTGAACTGGCAGCCGGTGCGGCGGTTGGAGCCCTGGAACACCACGGCGCAAACGCTCTTGGGGAAGGCCGGGTGGCGAGCGCGGTTCAGGACCACCTGGGCCACGGCCTTCATGCCGTCCGATCCCTCTCCGCGCGCCTCGTAATAGACGGCCTGGGTCAGGCATTCGAGATCGCGCGACGAGTCCAGAGCCGAGGCGAGGCGGAACGGGCTGACGCCCTCCACGTTACCCAGAGCCCGGGACTGGCCGTCGCGACGCAGCGATTCGAGACGGGCGGCGATCAGGACGGCCTGGCGATCGCGCTGGGCGTCACCGGCAACCGTATAGGGGTCATGGCGTCGCGCGATCGACAGCGCGCTTTCGTTCAGGCCGCCGGCCGCGGCGGCCAGAGCCTCTTCCGAGAAGCCGGCGGCGGTGACGCCGTCAATCCGCGAGGCCTGGGCGCGAATTTCGCTGCTGCGGGCCACTGATCCGCCGAGGTAGGCGCAGCCAGCGGTCAGCCCGATTAGGGCGCCGAAGGCGGCGGCGAACATCCAGGGGGCGGGCGTGGGGGCCTTCAAGCGAACAGGAAGACCGACAACGCGCGCCGAGGGGCGCGGATCGTTGGAAGCGGACAACAGGAGAACTCTCGGCGACAGGGGCCAGCGCGCCCCCTTATTCACCCGTCGGCCGGTCCTCTGTGGGAGCCTGAAAACACCGTCGGGGCAGTCGATACGTCGTTATGCGAACCCATCGAAGCCGGGGCTTAAGCCAGAGGTTTATGGCCTGAACGTGGCGAGACGGCAAGAGATGTGTGCAGCGCACCATTTCCACGCACCGTTCATGCGCCGCCACGCGGCCGGTCGGGTCAGGAGCTGCGCCGCGGTTTTTGAGGATGTGGCCGAGTGACGAACCAGGCGGGTGTCAGAAGGGATAGAAGATCGGGATCGCGATCATCGCCACGATCCAGGTGATTATGTTCAGCGCCATGCCCACCCGCACGAAGTCGAGGTAGCTGTACCCAGCCATCTGATAAACCAGAACATTGGTCTGATAGCCGAACGGCGTGGCGAAAGCCGCCGACGCCGCCATCATCACGCAGATCAGGAAGGGGCGGGGGTCGACGCCGAGCGATTCGGCCAGGGCCACGGCGACGGGTGTGACGAGCACCGCCACGGTGGCGTTCGACAGGAGCTCGGTGGCGAACAGGGTCACCCCGTAAAGGATGATCAGCGCGCCGAGCGGGCCCAGAGGCTGACTGAGCATGATCAGTTGCTCGGCGCCGGTGCTGGCCAGCCCCGTGACCTCGAGCGCCATGCCAATCACGACCATACCCGCGATCAGCAGCAGGATCTCGGGCCGCAGACCGGCGTAAGCCTCCTCCGCAGTGACCACCTTGAGCAGGATCAAAGCCACGGCGCCGGCGAAGGCGCTCGCCGCGATCGGCGCGAGGCCGACCGCCGCGACGACGATCACCAAAATGAAGATGCTGAGCGCGATCAGGGCTCGTCGCGGCTGGAAGGGCTGGTCGGCATCCTCCTCGAAGAGCTTTACGTCACCCAGCACCCCGTCGCCCGAGCCGTCGGTCTGATTCCGGCTCTCACCCATGCGCGGAAATGCGAAAGGCAAAATGCGGCGCCGCGGCTTGGCCTGGACGCCCGATTGAGCCCGAGCGGCCTGTCGCTTCGCCTGCTTCTCTGCCTCGGCGGCGGCCATCTCCGCCTCTTCGGCCCGACCGATCCCATCAAGCTGTCTGGCGCCGACGAAGTAGAGATAGGCGGTGCCGGCCAGGGCGATCGCCAAGCCCGCCGGCAACATTTCGAACATGCCGAACACCGGTTGGCCGGCGTTGGACGCCATGTCGTTGACCAAGAGATTGGTCGAGGTGCCGATCAGGGTGATCAGCCCGCCCATGACGACGACGTAGCTGAGCGGCATCAGAAAGCGCTTGGGCGACAGGCCAACCGACCTGGCCATGTCACGGATGATCGGCGCGGCCAGAACCACCACCGGAGTGTTGTTCAGAAAGCCGCCGACGGACCCGCACAGCCCGATGACCATCCAGATGCCCTGCTTGCCAAACCTCTTCGTCAAACCTTTGGCCTTGCGGATGATCAGGCCCAACAGGCCCGATAGCTCGATGGCGTAGGCGATCACGAACAGGCCGGCGAGCGCGATGACGGCGGGGCTGGCGAAGGCGCCCTGGACCTCCACCGGTCGGACCACGCCCAGCATCAGCAGCACCGCCGCCCCCACCAACGCCACGACATCCGCGCGCATCCGACCGTCGATAAGCGCGGCGACCACGGCGATAAGCACGGCCAGGGCGGCGATCTGGTCGAATGTCATGCGTGTAGGCTCTCCCCCCGTCCGCGCCCCATGGGACATCGGAGCACTGGAACGCAAGCGCGACCTGTGCTGTTTCGGTTCCATGAACTCATCGTGGCGCGTCGTCGCCTTCGCCGCCGCTCTCTCTCCCCTGCTCGCCCAGTGTGATCGGGATAGATCCGAGCCCGCCCCGACGAGCGAGCCGGCGTCGTCTCCCGTGCCTGCGCCGTCACCGCTCGCCCCGATGGCCCGAGCGGAACTGATCGAGATCGCCGAGGACGCGGCCGACGCCTACGCGGCCGGCGAACCCTATGATGAAGCGGGTCTGGCCGGCCGGCGATTTCAGGTCGTCGTGCCCTTCGGCTGCCCGGGTTCGCCCAGCGCCGCGACCAGCACCGCCAGCGAGGACGCCGCCACTGGCCTGGCGAGCTGGCGTTGGGCCGACAACAATCGCAGCCTGAGGCTGACCGCCAACGCGGCCGACTGGTCGGACACCCCCGAACTGGCGGCGGTGACGCAGACCGAGAACGACGAAACATTGGAGTCGACCGCAGGCTTCTGGATCCCCCGTCCCTGGCAGACGCGTGAGGCCTGCCCGGCCCTGCGACTGGAGCGACCGCCCGCAGCCCCCGGCGGAGGCGAGGCTTTGGAGCGGCCGGAGACCGAGGAGGCCGGGGAGACCACCGACGAACCAGCCCCGTCGAGCATCGCGGTGGCGCCGCTGGCCCCGCCCCCCTCGCCGCAGACCCTGGGCCTGGTGCAACTGTACACCGACCAGTCGACCCGCACCGGCCGCACCGTGGGCCGGCCGCACGTTCACACCATCCGATCAGAGAGCGACGCGCCGCTCGCGGTTCCCAATCAGGGCTACAGGCTGGTTCTTGAGGGTCGCATCGCCCGCTTCCCGAATGGCCGAGCGGTCAGCTGCTCGGCGGCCAGCCCGGACGTGCGGCCACGCTGCCTAGTGGCGGTGACGTTCGACCGTTTGGCCTTCCGAGACCCGGCGTCGGAGACCGCCCTGGCCGAATGGCGCTGAGGCGTCAGGCCTGACCCGGGGCTTGAAGGGCCAGCAAGGCGAAGCTGGCCAGCCAATGTTCGCCCATATAGTCACCGGTGACATGCGGCAAGGCCGCCTCCAGATGCCGGCTCGCGGTCTCCTTGGCCGCTGATTCCGCCGGGTGATCCGCAGGCAAGGCCGCCGCAATCCCGCGCCAGCACCAGGCCCGACTGAGATTCAGTCCGTCCAGATGGGCGATCTTGCCGTCCGAGCGGTCACTGACGCTGGCGGGCCGGAACACGGTGGCGGGAACACCCTCTCCCGCGCGGGGCAGGAAGGCGTCGAACCAGGCCGCAAACTCCGCCCTCGGCAGCACCCGGCTCATGGCAAGCGCTTCCATCAAGGCCGGCGACAGAAACTCGTCCTGAGACGGCTCCCAGGCGGGGCAGTCGCGGTCGTCCGCATGCCAGTCGCGGAGCTTGCTCTTCAGCTCATCCGCGAATTCGGGCCGGGCCGTGGCCGCCCAGTCCAGCGCCAGGGTGAAGGCGAAGGCGGTGTTGTAGTGGGTTCCCACCCTGACCGGATAGGTCGCCAGCGGCAGATAGGCGGCGAACCGCTCGTGGATGGCGTCCACCAGCGGCGCGAGCGATGCTCGCCATGCAGCCGCTTCGTCGCCGTGGCGCTCCAGTTCCGCCGCCAGCTTCAAAAGCCAGCCCCAGCCGTAAGGGCGCTCGAAGCCCCGGCTGGTGGGGCGGCGCGCATAGGCCGCTTCCGCCTCGCCGTTTGCCGGCGTGAAGGTGGCGTCGGCCAGGGCGCGAATATCGGCGGCGAAGGGCGCCTGCGGATACAGCCTGACCAGGCTGAAGAGGGTCCACCAGCCGTGCACGCAGCTGTGCCAGTCGAAACTTCCGAAGAAGATGGGGTGCAGGTCGCGGGGCCCCCGCACGTCCTCGGGGCCGGCAATCACGTGGTCCAGCTTGTGCGGAAACTCGCGGGCCACGTGACCGAGGGCGGCGCGGGCGAAGCGGTCGGCGATCTCGGGCGTCATTTCGGTCATCTAGAAGGCCAGGAAATACATCAGCGCCATATTGGCCACGAGCATGATCAGGGCGGTGGGAATCTGGGCCCGGATGACGCCGTTGAGCATGCGGTTGCGGTCGGGCAGCTCCAGCAGATTGGCCGGGACCACGTTGAAGTTGGCCGCCATGGGGGTCATCAGCGTGCCGCAGAACCCGGCCAGCATGCCGATGGCGCAGACGATGGCGACATCGCCCTCGAACTGACCGATCAGGAACGGCAGGGCGATGGCGGCCGTCATCACCGGAAAGGCGGCGAAGGCGTTGCCCATGATGATGGTGAACAGCGCCATGCCGAGGCAATAGGTCACCACCCCGATCAGCGGCCCGTTCATCGGGATGGTGTCGGCCACCAGGCCGCCGACCACCTCGCCCACTCCGGCCAGGGCGAAGACGGCGCCGAGCGCCGCCAGCATCTGCGGCAGGATGGCGGCCCAGCCGACGGCGTCCATCAAGCGCCGCCCCTCTTGCACCGGCGCCATCAGCGGCGGCCGGATCAACGCCATGCCGACGCCGACGGCCAGCAGCACGCCCAACCCGAGCGCGATCAAGGTCGGATCGTCGGGATCGAACAGAGGCGTGCCTCCGATCTCGATCTTGGCCAATACCAGGGTGCCCAGGAGAGCGGTGACCGGAATGATCAGGGCCGGGATGAACAGCTTGGCGCCGAGCCTCTCGGCCGAGGCGGCGCGCTCGGTCGGGGTGGTCGTCTTCGGTTGGCCCTGACCCAGGCCGATGCCACCGAGGATCACCAGGGCGATGACCAGCAGACCGTTGGCGAAGTCGGTCAGCCGGTCGCCGAAAGTGAAGGAAAAGGCCAGCAGCCCCCAGAAACCCGCGTTGATCCAGCGCCGGGGATTGGCGGCGTCCATGGCGCTCAGCACCGCCCAGGCGGCGAACACCAGACCAGCCAGCAGATAGACGAAATCCAGAGTGATCATTCGCCGGCCCCCGACGAGGTCGTGGACCGGGCGCTGGCGTCGCCCTCCCCCGCCGCAACCTCGCGGGCGATGCGGCGGTCGAACAGGACCAGCCGGGTCCCATGGACCAGCAGCGCCACGATCGCGGTCGGAATGGCCCAGACCGACAGCTCCAAGGGCTGCACGATGATGCCGTTCTGTTCGAGGAAGCCCTTGATCAGCAGGATCGAGGCGATGGCGATGAAGATGTCCTCGCCGAAGAACAGCCCGATGTTGTCGGCGGCTGCGGCGTGGCTGCGGATGCGAAAGCGGGTGGCGTCGGGGATGGGACCGTGGCGCGTCTCTGCCGCCGCCTCGGCCATGGGGGCGATCAGCGGCCGCACCATCTGGGGGTGGCCGCCCAGCTTGGTCTGGCCCAGCGCGGCGGTGACCTGGCGCGCGAAGAAATAGGCCAGCAGCAGACGGCCGGTGGTGGCGCCGCGCACGCTGGAGATCAGCCGGCGGGCCTGCTCCTGCAGCCCGGCCCGCTCCAGCAGGCCGATGACCGGCAGCACCAGCCAGACGATGGAAATGTAGCGATTGTCGTTGAAGGCGCCGCCGAAGGCCGAGATGGTCTCGACCGCGCCCAGGCCGCCGGTTAGACCGGTCACGATGGCGGCGGTCAGAATGACCACCAGCGGATTGATCCGGGCCAGAAACCCGACCACCACCACCGCGATACCCAGCAGGACCAGCATCGGCCGCCTCTCCGTGATTCCGGCGGCAGCCTAGGCCCGTTCGACACCTGGGGGCTATCCCCGAAGCCTCAGCCGCAGCTGATCGACAGGATGCGACCGCCCGGGCCATCGCGCTCGATATTCATCCGTGTGGGCACGAGGTTCTGGATCAGCACATCACCCTGGACAGAGTCACGAACCTCCACCTCGGGCGCCAGGTTCTCGATCGTCGCCCGGTCGGTGCCCACGGTGTCGATCTGGTAGCGGGAGGCTCCGCAGGCGTCCCCGAAGTAATAGACGGCCTCGCCCTCACCCTCGGCGATCCAGATGCCGGGTGACGACGGGTGATTGCGGATCACCGAGCCCTCGGGCGCCCAATAGGCGAAGGGCGGCGCCGGATCGGCCACGATGGTGACGCCGGGCGCCGGTCCGGGAGCCGCCGTTTCAGCACCGGCGATCTTCGTGGCGTCCGCAACAGCAATCGGCCCGTCCGGCGCCTCGCCGGAACAGGCGGCGCCGATCAAGGCGCCGCCTGCCGCCATGAGGATCAGCCGCAGCGGACTTGCTCGATCACGCCCGTATCCTGATCGTAAAACACGTTCAGGCGGTTGGGGTTGTAGTCCATGGTCACCGGGCATTCGGTGCAGGTGACGCGCCACGTCTCGCCGGCCGGCGCGGGCGGCAGTTCGGAGCGGTTGCGGCCAATCCAGTCCTGGTGCTGGTCGGCCTTGCACTGGGCGGGGCCATCGTCGCCCATGGCGGGCGGGGCGGCGGCATCGTCCTCGGTCGAGGCGCAGGCCGACAGCATCAGGGCGGCGGCGCCCGCGGCGGCGAACAGACGGATCATCGGGTCTCTCCTGGGTTAAGCCCGGCTCCTAAACGCTCAGCCACAGCGAACCTGTTCCACCAAGCCGGTGTCGGCGTCGTAGAAGATGTTCAGCCGGTAGGGCGAAAAGTCCTCGGTGATCGGGCATTCGGTGCAGACCACGCGGCGGTTCACCACCTCGACAGGCACGGGGATTTCGGTGCGCGAGCGGCCAACCAGCCACTGAAGCTCGCCGGCTTTGCAGACATCCTGCTGGGCCGAGGGCATGCGGGTGCCAACGGGCTGGGTGACCTCGGCGATCTCGACGGCCTCGGGCGCGCTGGTCGGCGCGGCGGCCGCCTGAGGCGGATCGGCTTCGGGCGTCGAGGAACAGGCGGCGAGCAGGGCCAGGCCCGCGATCAGCCCGCTTTTTCCCAGCGTCCCTCTGGTGACTGTTTCCAGTAGGCCAGATTGGCGCCCGCCTGTTTGAGGACGCGCCATCGCTCGCGCGCCGCCGTCAGCGCCGCGTCGTCCCGACCGTCGAACAGAATGAAGCATCGCGCAAAGTCCTCCGTGGCGCCCAATTCGGCCTGGTCCAGGATGAACAGCGCCTGAGCGCCGTTCCGGTTCTCCGCGTTCGTGGTCAGCAGGATCGGTTGGCGCGCCTCCTCCCCCTCCCCGTCCCGACCGTGGGCCAGGAAGCTGTCCGGCCGTGCGGTCCACAGCCGGTCACTCATCTCACGCAGGAGGCCGTCGTCAGCGGCGCGCACCAGCCCCCGCCAGCCGCGCTGCAGGGTCTTGTCCAGCAACTCGGGAAGGACTTCCGACAGCGACGACCGCTCGAGATGGTAGAACCAGATCTCCGTCCCGCCGGCCGCCGCGTCGCTCATGAGGGCTTAGCTTTCGTACGTGTCCGCCACCATGCGATCCAGGGTGCGGACCGCGAAACCGACGCCGCCTTCGGGCACGGTCGGGCCATGCGCCTTGGAGGCCCAGGCGGTGGGGGCGATGTCCAGGTGCGCCCACGGGGTGTCGTTGACGAAGCGCTTCAGGAATAGGGCCGCGGTGATCGAGCCGCCGGCGCGGCCGTTACCCATGTTCTTGATGTCGGCGATCGGGCTTTCGATGTGCCGCTCGTAGATGTCCGGCAGCGGCATGCGCCAGAAGTTCTCGCCAACCTTGGGCGCGGCCGCCAGAATGGCGTCGGAGACCTCATCGGAATTGGAGAAAATCCCGGCGTACTCCAGGCCCAGCGAGACGATCATGGCGCCCGTCAGCGTGGCCAGGTCGATCATGAATTTCGGCTTGAACCGCTCCTGAGTGTACCAGAGCGCGTCGGCCAGGACGAGGCGACCCTCGGCGTCGGTGTTGATCACCTCAACCGTCTGGCCCGACATCGACACCACAACGTCGCCCGGGCGCTGGGCGCGGCCGTCGGGCATGTTCTCGACCAGACCCAGCACGCCGATGGCGTTGACCTTGGCCTTGCGACCGGCCAGCGCCATCAGGGTTCCGGCCACGGCGGCGGCGCCGCCCATGTCCCACTTCATGTCCTCCATGCCCTCGGCGGGCTTGATGGAGATGCCGCCGGTGTCGAAACAGACGCCCTTGCCGACGAAGGCGATCGGCTGGTCGCCCTCGGCTCCGCCGTTCCACTTCATGATGGCGACGTGGCTTTCGCGCTCCGAGCCCATACCTACGGCCAGGAGGGTGCGCATGCCCAGTTTCTCGAGTTCGGCCTCGCCCAGGATCTCAACCTCGAGACCCAGCGATTCCAGCGCCTTGACCCGGTTGGCGAACTCGCCGGGATACAGGACGTTGGCCGGCTCGGACACCAGGTCGCGGGCGAAGATCACCGCGTCGGCCACCGCCGACATCGGCGCGAAGGCCGCCTTGGCCGCTTCCACGTCGGCGGTGACGATCCGCACCGTCTCGATCGACGGGACCTTCTCCGGCTTCCGCTTGGTCAGGTATTTGTCGAAGTGATAGGCCCCCAGCCGCGCGCCGAAGCCGGCCCGCGCGGCCTGATCCGGCGACAGGTCGGTCAGGTCCAGGGTGATGGTCTTCTGCCCCGACAGCTTGACAGCCTGATAGGCGACGGCGCCGATCGCCTCGGCGCCGAGGTCATCCAGCTTTCCGCTTTCACCTGCGCCCACCAGCACGACCGACGCGGCTTTCACGCCGCCCGGGGCCCCCATGGCCAGATGGCTCTTGCCCTTGCCGGTGAAACGGCTGGCAGCCATGGCGCGCTTGACCGCGCCTTCGGCGGCCTGGTCAAGGGCCGCGGCGACGCCGGAAAGATCGCCCTCGTGAACGGGGACGGCGAGGATCTGCGCCTCGCCCGGCTGGGCGACGAATTCGATGTTCATGGAAGCTATGCGTGGCCGGACTTCTTGGGTCCGGTCCTCCTTGAGGCTCGGGCTTTGGACAGGGCGCCTTTGGAGCGCCGTCGAGATGGACTACATGCCTCTTGAACCGTCGGGCCGCAACCGGCGCCGATGGACCCGCATGCGCCTGATCCAGAGATATCTGTTCCGCCAAATGGCGCTGTCGGTGACGGCGGCGTGCGCCGCCTTGATCGGCATCGGCATTTTGTCTCAGAGCCTGGATCAGCTCGAGATCATCGTCGAGCGTGGCCAGTCCGCCTTCACCATGGCCAAGCTGACCCTGCTGGCGACGCCGCAACTGATCAGCCTGATTCTGCCGATCGGCCTGTTGGTCGGGTCGCTGATCGCCCTATCGCGGCTGCAGCGTGAGAACGAGCTGACCGCCGCCTCGGCCGCCGGCATGACGCGCTGGTCGCTGATCTCTCCGGCGGTGCGCCTGGCGGTGATCACCGCGGTGCTGGCCCTGTTCGTCAATCTGTTCGTCCAGCCCGGCGCCCAGCGCGAGGCGCGGCGCACCGCCTTCGAAATCCGCACCGACCTGGCCGCCCTGCTCGTCGAGGAGGGGCGGTTCGTTCAGGGCCCGGGCGGCATCACCGTCTATGCCCAGCAGATCGAGCAGAACGGCCTGATCAACAACCTGTTCGTCTATCTGCGCGACGGCGACGAGGTGGCGACCTGGAACGCCGGGCGCGCGCGGTTTACGCGGATCGATGACCGGCCTTATCTGATCCTGCAGAACGGCTCGATGCAGCAGTATTCCAGCCGAGGCGTGCTCAACCACTTTGCGTTCCAGGAATATCCGTTCGACCTGACGCCCTTCGCCGAAACCGACGAGACGGTGCGGTTCAAGGATTCGGACCTGTGGCTTCCGGAATTGTTGAACCCTTCGGCCGAACAGCTGGAGCGGGCCGGGACGCGCAACGAACTGCTGGCCGAAGCGCATGCGCGGCTGTCCTCGCCGCTCTACGCCCTGACCGCCGTGGCCCTGGCCCTGTTCGCCATTCTGGGCGGACCGTTCAAGCGGACGGGCTATGGCCGGCGCATCGCCTTCGCGGCCACGGCCTTCCTGATCGCGCGGGTCGCCGGCTATGGCGTGGTCGCGGCCAGCGCCTGGAACCCACTGCTGGCGGTGTTTCAGTATGCGATCCCGCTGGGGGTGGCCTTCTGGGCCATGCGGCCGGTGCTGCGCGGTCGTCTCAGGCGCTCCAAGCGGGCGCGGATCGCGGCCAAGCTGGGCCGGATGCGGCGGGCGAGGGCGACGGCATGAGCTGGCGGCTGCTTCGCATCGAACGCTATGTCCTGAGCCAGACCCTGGCGTCGTTGGGCGGCGCCCTGGCGATCATCGGGTCGCTGGTGCTGCTGATCGACTTCGTGGAGGTGTCGCGGTCGGTCGGATCGGACGCCGACCTGCCGGCCATCCGCATCCTGGGGCTTACCCTGCTGAAGAGCCCGGCGGTGATCGTAGAGCTGTTGCCGTTCGTCTTCCTGTTCGGGACGCTGGCGGCCTTTGTCGGGCTGAACCGGCGCAGCGAACTGGTGGCCATGCGGGCGGCGGGCGTCTCGGCCTGGCGTTTCGTGTTTCCGGCGGCGGCGGCGGCGCTGCTGATCGGGGCCCTGACCACGACCGTATTCAGTCCCCTGGCGTCCTCCGCCGACGGTCTCTACGAGCGCCAGCGGGCGCGCATCTCCGGAGATGTCACCCGCGCCGAGGCGGAGGCTGTCTGGCTTCGCGAGGGAACCGACGACCGCCAGGTCGTGATCCGCGCCGCGCGGCAGAACCGCGCCGCCGGGCGGCTCGAGGACGTCAGCTTCTTCGTCTATGTGGTCCAGCCCGGCGGTGCGCTGGAGTTCTTCGAGCGCATCGACGCGGCCACGGCCACCCTGGCCTCCGGCAGCTGGCGCCTGACCGAGGCGGTCGGCGGCGGCCCGGCGCAGCAGAGCCGGACCTACGCCACCCTCGACCTGCCCTCGACCCTGTCGCCCGACGAAGCCTTCGACCGCCTGGCCGACCCGGACTCGACGCCCTTCTGGGCCCTGCCGGGCCAAATCGGCCGGATCGAGCAGGCGGGCTTTTCCGCGACCGCCCACCGGCTGAAGCTGCAGCAGCTACTGGCTACCCCGCTGATGCTGGCGGCCATGTCGATCCTGGCGGCGGCCTTCTCGCTGCGCCTCATGCGGCTGGGCGACATGGCCAAGATGATCGGCGCGGCGGTGTTGCTGGGCTTCGGCTTCTTCTTCGCCAACCAGTTCGCGGCCGCCATGGGCTCGGCCGAGGTCATCCCGCCGATCGTGGCCGCCTGGCTGCCGCCCATTCTGATGGGCCTGTCCGCCTTCACCTTGCTCTTCTATACCGAAGACGGCTAACCCCGCCGTCGGGGGATCGTCGCGCCGATGGCTGGCGGAGTGAGCATGTTGAGAGGCGCGCGCGCCATCCCGGGATCGGGCCAGCGATTGGCCACGCGCGCGGCGCTGCTGGCCGGGTGCGCGCTGACGATCGTGGCGTCTCCCGCCTGGGCCTCCGACGAGGTGATCCAGACCGCGCCGCCGCCCCTGCCCGCCCCCGAGGACGCCGCTCCGATCGACGACGGTCTTGGGGACGACGGAGTCTATCTGGACGCAGACAGCGTGACCCGCGCCGGCGAGGACGATCAAACCCTGGTCGCCGAGGGCCTGCGCGAGCGCGTGCTGGCCCGATTCCAGGGGCGAATGCTGCGCGGACGACGCATCGCCTATGACCTGGAGACGGGCGCCGCCTCGGGCGAGGGCGAGGTCGAACTGGTCAATCCGGACGGCACGGTGGTTTACGCCTCGCTGCTGGAGTTGGACAGCGATCTCGTGGCGGGCGTCGCCGTTGATTTCGCGGCGCGTCCGGGTGGGCACAACAAGCTGATGGCCGCCACCGCCGTGCGTCGCTCGGAAACCGTCAACGAGCTGAACTACGCCCTTTTCACCCCCTGCCCGATCTGCGACGACGAGGGGAATTTCAAACAGCCGACCATTTCGGTGCAGGCCGAGCAGGTGTTGCAGGACCAGGAGCTGCGAGCGATCCTGTATCGCAACGCCCTGTTCCGCGTCGCGGGCGTTCCTGTCTTCTATCTGCCGGTCTTCTGGCACCCGGATCCGTCCGTGGAGCGCGCTTCGGGCTTTTTGACGCCGACCATCGACTTCAACGATCAGCGCGGCATTTCCTACGAGCAGCCCTATCTGATCGTGGTGTCGCCGTCCGAGGACTGGACGATCAGTCCCCAATTCAATTCCAAGGTCGCCCCTTTCCTGAACCTGGGTTGGAGACGTCACTTCGGCGACGGCATCGTAACGGCGCGGGCGGGCTACACCTATGAGGAGGCGTTCGGCGACATCATCGCCGACGGCGACCGCAGGGCCGACCACCGCGGCTATCTGCTGGCCGAGGGCCGGTTCGATCCGGAGGGCGCCTGGCGCTGGGGCTTCACGGCCGAGCGCACCTCGGACAAGACTCTGTTCGACCGCTACGATATCGTCGACCCCTACCAGGACAACGGGCTGTATTTCGGCGACTCGCGCCGGCTGATCTCGCAGGTCTATGCGGAGCGTCAGACCGAACGCAGCTATGTCTCGATCGCCGCCCTGGCCATCCAAAGCCTGAGGCTTAATCCACCGGGCTTCTCGGGCGGGGTGTTCGAGGACGACGGCACCCTGCCGATCGTGGCGCCCCTGATCGACGCCCGCTGGTCGCCGGAACGCGAGTATTGGGGCGGCCGCCTGGCTCTGCGCGCCAGCTCCGTGGCCCTGACGCGCGAGGACTATGTCGGGGCGCCGATCCTGAGGCCCGGGACGGAGCTGATGGGCGCGCTGAACGGTGAGCCGGGGCTGCCGGGCGTCGACAGCCGTCGCCTGACCCTCCAGGGGGAGTGGCGCCGGGTGCTGATCGCGCCCATCGGCCTGCGCTACGAGCCGTTCGTCGATGTCCGCGCCGACGCCTATTCGATCTCCGACCTGCCCGTGACCCTGGGCGGAGAGGGCGACGCCACGGTCACGCGCGGCCGCGTCTCGGCCGGGCTGGACGTCAGCTACCCGCTCCTGCGTCGTTTCGACGACGCCGATCTGGTGATCGAGCCGATGGCCCAGCTGCTGGCCTCGACCCGTTCGGACAACGATCCACGCATCCCCAACGAGGACGCACAGGCCATCGAGCTGGAGGAGTCGACCCTGTTCCGGGTCGATCGCTTCGCCGGCCAGGATCTGATGGAGGGTGGTCTCAGGCTGACGCTGGGAACGCGCGCCACACTGCGCTGGGACAATGGGCGGAACCTGTCGGTCTTTCTCGGCCGCAGCTTCCGAGACGAGCCTGAGGACGACTTCCTGGCGGTCGTGCCGGACCGGCCGCGCCAGCTGTACGACCCCACCGGGCTTCGCGATTCGGCGTCGGACTGGGTCGTGTCGACCACCTTTTCCCCTACCGAGCGGGTTCGGGGCTGGGCCCACGCCCAGATCGACGACAGCGGTACGATGCGCAGGGCGGAAGCCACGGTGGACGCCACCTGGTCGCGCCGCAACATGGCTTCCCTCAGCTACATCCTGGACCGCACCAATCCTGTGCCAGGGCCGCTGAACCGCAATTACGAATTCGTGCAGGTCGCGGGGCAGCAGTTTCTCTGGCGCGACTGGGGCGTCGTCGGACGGGCCGTCGGCGATCTGGAGACCGACACCCTGACGCGCGCCGAGGCCGGGCTTCTTTATGAAGACGAATGCCTTAGGTTCGAAATTGGCTATCGGCGGGACAATACGCGTCTGGATCTCGATGGACCGCGCACCGGCATATTCGTCCGCCTAACCCTCGCCACTTTTGGCGGTTCAGGCTATCAGCCTAGCGACATGCGGTGATGGCCGGGCGCGACCCCGTGCGCGAGGTCCGGCTTCGTCGCTCACGCCGCCGCCGCGGCCTTAGGGAAGACGACCTTTGATCAGACTGAGTATCGCGACCGTGGGTGTGGCCATGGCGGCCCTGATCGCCGCCTCGCCCGCCGTGTCCCAGATCACCGCCCAGCCCACGCCCGCCGAGCAACCCCCGGCAGGGGCTCCGGTCGACCCCGCCGCCGAGCAGGCGCCACGCGTGGCCCAGCCGGTCGAGCCCGAGTTCCAGCTGGCCGAGGGGATCGTCGCCCTCGTCAACGACGACCCGATCACCAGTTTCGACTTGCGCCAGCGGATGCTTACGCTGATCGCGGAAAGCCAGGCCCAGCCGACCGAGGAAACCATCCCGCTGATTCAGCGCCAAGCTCTACAGGCGCTGATCGATCAGCGGCTGCAGTGGCAGGAGGTCCAGCGCTACATCGACCAAGTGCCCGCGCTGACCGACGAGGAGGTGGAAGCCCAAGTCGCCTCCATCGCACAGCAAGCGGGAACCACACCGCAGAATTATCTGGCGTATTTCCAACAGGCCGGCATTCGACCGGAAACGGTTCGCGAACAGTTGCGGGTCGAGGGCAGCTGGCGACGTCTGGTCGGCGCTCGCTTCAACCAGCGTGCCACGGTCAGTCGCGGGCAGGTCCAGCAGACTTTAGCCCGGCTGAACGAGAACCAGGCCAAGCCTCAATATCTGATCGGTGAAATCTTCATCGACGCGTCTCGCGTCGGCGGTCAGCAGGCGGCTCTGGGCGGCGCCCAGCAGCTGTTCGACCAGATCGTCGGCGGTGCGCCGTTCCAGGCGGTCGCCCAGCAGTTCTCCTCTCTGCCCACGGCGTCCAGCGGCGGCGACGCCGGCTGGCTACTGCTGGAGGAGGCGCCCCCGGCGATCCAGCCCGCGCTGCAGAATATGCAGCCGGGCCAGGTGTCGAGGCCCATCCCCGCGACCGGTGGGGTTTGGCTGGTCTATATGCGCGACCGGCGGGACGGTTCGTCCGCCCAGCTGGCGACTTTGCGACAGATCATGATCCCGGCGCCGCAAACGGCGTCGGATGCGGAAGTGGCGGCCGCGACCTCGAGTCTGGAAGCCCTTCGCGCCGGTCTGACGTGCGACAATATCCTGGAGCGCGGGCGCGCCACCGAAGGCGTCACCGCCGCAGATCTGGGCGAGGCCGATGTCGCGGACCTGGCGCCGCAGTTTCAGCAGTTCGCGCGGACCGGAGAGATCGGCTCGGTGTCCAGCCCGATCCGCACACCTCTCGGCGTTCATCTGGTCTCGGTGTGCAATCGTCGGGTCGGCGGGGCCGACGCGCCCAGCTTTGATGATGTTCAGGCCAGGCTTGAGAACCAGCATATCAGCATGCTGGCCCGCCGCTACATCCGCGATGTGCGCGAAGAGGCGACCATCGACGTCAAGGGCTAACGTGATTCGCCCGCTCGCCCTGACGCTCGGCGAGCCTGCGGGCATCGGTCCGGAGATCGTCGCCCTCGCCTGGGCGGCTTTGCGCCACCAGGACGCGCCGTTCGTTGTGATCGGCGACGCAGGTCTGATGGAGCGCCAGGGTCGGCCACTGGCCGTGATCGATGACCCGGCTGATAGCGTGCGCGCCTTCGATCAGGCGATCCCGCTCATCCACCGCCCGTTGCGCGCGCCGGTCGAGGTCTGCCGTCCCGATCCAGCCAACGCCGCCGCCGTGGCCGACTGGATCGAGTTCGCGGTCAATCTGGCCCTGAACGGTGAGGTTGCCGGCGTCGTGACCGCGCCCATCGCCAAGGCGCCGCTCTACGCCGCCGGCTTTCCGTTTCCGGGACACACGGAATTTATCGCGGACCTCACCGCCGATGTGCCGTGGCCGGAGACGCGGGGACCGGTGATGATGCTGACCGCGCGCGACCTGCGCGCCTGTCTGGTGACCATCCATTCACCGCTGGCCGAAGTGCCGGAACTGGTGACCGAAGAGCGCGTCGTGCGCACCGCACAGGTTGTCCACGAGGCTCTGGCGCGCGACTTTGGGATCGATCGGCCGCGACTGGCGCTGGCCGGGTTGAACCCGCACGCGGGCGAGAGTGGGTCCATCGGGCTAGAAGAAGTGAGGGTGCTGGCGCCGGCGGTGGAGCGACTGCGGGGCATGGGCATCGACATTTCTGACCCGAGGCCTGCCGACACGATGTTTCATGACGAGGCGAGGCGCGGCTATGACGCCGCTATCTGCCTGTATCATGACCAGGCCCTGATCCCGGTGAAGACGCTGGATTTCTGGGGAGGGGTCAACGCCACCCTGGGCCTGCCCATCATCCGTACCTCGCCGGACCATGGCACGGGCTTCGACATCGCCGGCAAGGGGATCGCCCGCCCGGACAGCCTGATCGCCGCCATCCGGCTGGCGTCAAAGATGGCGGAACGGCGGGAAGCGGCTCATGGCTGATCTTCCCAGCCTCCGAGAAACCCTGGACGCCCATGGCCTGCTGGCCAAGAAGTCGTTCGGACAGCACTTCCTGCTGGACCTGAACGTCACCCGCAAGATCGTGCGGCTGGCGGGGCCGTTCGAGGGGCGCGCGGTGATTGAGGTCGGCCCCGGTCCCGGAGGCCTGACGCGGGCCCTGCTGGAATCGGATGCCGGCGCGGTCGTGCTGGTCGAGAAGGACGCGCGCTTTGTGCCCCTGCTGTCGGAGTTGGACGACGGTTCGGGGCGGCTGACGATCGTCGAGGGCGACGCCCTCAAGGTGCGGGAGGCCGAGCTGGTCGAGGGGCCCGCGCATCTGGTGTCCAACCTGCCCTACAACGTCGGCACGCCCTTGCTGATCAAGTGGCTGACCGGTCCGTGGACGCCTCACGCCCTGACCCTGATGTTTCAGAAGGAGGTCGCCGAGCGGGTGGCCGCTCCGGTCGGGTCGGACGCCTATGGCCGCCTGTCGGTCATCACCCAGGCCGTATGCGAGGCGCGAGTGGTGATGGATCTGCCCGCGAGAGCCTTTACGCCGCCGCCCAAGGTGGCCTCGGCCGTCGTCCATCTGGTCCCCCGTGTGGACCGGCCGGACACCGCGACGCTGAAGCGGCTGGAGCAGATGACGGCCGCCGCCTTCGGTCAGCGCCGCAAGATGCTGCGATCCAGCCTCAAGCCCCTGGGGGGCGCGGTTCTGTGTGAGGCGGCGGGGGTCGATCCGGACGCCCGAGCCGAGACGGTGGATGTGGCAGGATTCCTGCGGCTGGCGCGGGCAGGCTGACGCGCCACCCGACATGCCGTCGCAGTCGGGAACCACCCGCGCGTTCAGGGGCTAAGCCTGCGGGCCCTCCCCCGGCCCGTCATTCCATTCTGAGAGACGAAACATGGACACCAACCGCATCGAAGGCGCGGCGACCGGCTTCAACGGCCGTGTTCAAGGCGCCGCCGGCAAGCTGACCGGCGACAGCAAGCTGCAGGTCGAAGGCAAGATCAACGAGATCAAGGGCCAGGCGCTGGACGCCTATGGCCGCGTCGTGGACGGCCTGGATCGTAACCTGCACCGCGTTCCGGCCCGCTATCAGGACAAGGCCCGCCAAGGGCTGGACTTCGCCCGCAACAAGCCGCTGCTGACCACCGGCATTGTGGCTGGCGCGGCGATCCTGCTCAGCGGCCTGCTGGGTCGCCGCCGCTAGGCGGAGCAACCCCGCAGAAGAGAAAGGCCGCCCGGTTCTCCGGGCGGCCTTTTTTGTTGTTCGATAGAAGAACGCCCGGCTAGTCGGCGCTCTCCTCGGCCACTTCGTCCGACTTGGCCTTGGCCTTCTGTTCGGCCTCGCCCGCGGGGGTGATGTCGAAGGCGATCTTGCCGTCGGTCAGCACCACCTTCACATGGCCGCCGCGCACCAGCCGGCCGAACAGGATGTCGTCGGCCAAGGGCTTCTTGATCGAGTCCTGGATGACACGCGCCAGAGGCCGCGCACCGTACAGTTCGTCGAAGCCGTTCTTGGCCAGCCAGTCGGTGGCTTCGTCGGACAGTTCGATAGTGATGTTTCGGTCCGACAACTGGGTTTCCAGCTGCAGGGCGAACTTGGTCACCACCTGACGGATGGTGTCCTGGTCCAGCGGCTTGAAGGCCACGATGGCGTCCAGGCGGTTCCTGAACTCGGGCGTGAACAGGCGCTGGATGGCCTTTTCGTCCTCACCCTCGACCTTGCCGCGGCCAAAGCCGATGGCCGCACGCGCATTGTCGGCCGCCCCGGCGTTGGTGGTCATGATCAGAACGACGTTCCGGAAATCAACCTTCTTGCCGACCGCGTCGGTCAAGAGGCCGTGGTCCATGACCTGCAGCAGGATGTTGTAGACGTCCGGGTGAGCCTTCTCGATCTCGTCCAGCAGCACGACGGAATGCGGATGCTGGTCGACGGCGTCGGTCAGCAGGCCGCCCTGGTCGTGACCGACATAACCTGGAGGCGCACCGATCAGCCGGCTGACCGTGTGGCGCTCCATATACTCCGACATGTCGAACCGCTGCATCTCGATGCCCAGGGTGGACGCGAGTTGCTTGGCCGCCTCTGTCTTGCCGACGCCGGTGGGGCCGGAGAACAGGAAGCTGCCGATCGGCTTGTTCGGATCGCGCAGACCGGCGCGCGCCAGTTTCATGGCCGTGGCCAGTTGCTCGATAGCCTGGTCCTGACCGAAGACGGCGCGTTGCAGGTCGTCCTGCAGGTTCTTCAGCGACTCGGTATCGGACTTGGACACCGACTTGGCCGGAATCCGCGCCATCTTGGCGATGACGCCCTCGATCTCCTTCTGGTTGATCACCTTGCGCCGCCGGCTTTCGGGCAGCAGCATCTGCGAGGCCCCAGCCTCGTCGATCACGTCGATCGCCTTGTCCGGCAGCTTGCGGTCGGACATGTAGCGCGCCGACAGCTCCACGGCCGAGCGAATGGCGGCGTCGGTGTAACGCAGCTTGTGGAAGGTCTCATAGTAGCTCTTGAGACCCTTCAGGATCTTGACCGTGTCCTCGACCGTCGGCTCGTTGACGTCGATCTTCTGGAAGCGGCGGACCAGGGCGCGGTCCTTCTCGAAATGCTGGCGATACTCCTTGTAGGTGGTCGAGCCCATACAGCGCAGGCTGCCCGACGCCAGGGCCGGCTTCAGCAGGTTGGATGCATCCATGGCCCCGCCCGAAGTGGCGCCGGCGCCAATCACGGTATGGATCTCGTCAATGAACAGGATGGCGTCGGGGTGCTGCTCCAGCTCCTTGACCACCTGTTTCAGCCGCTCCTCGAAGTCGCCGCGGTAGCGGGTCCCGGCCAGCAGGGCTCCCATGTCTAGCGAGAAGATGGTTGAGTCCTTGAGGACGTCCGGTACCTCGCCATTGACGATCTTACGCGCCAGGCCTTCCGCGATGGCAGTCTTGCCGACGCCGGGGTCGCCGACCAGCAGCGGATTGTTCTTGGTGCGGCGGCACAGGATCTGGATCGAGCGTTCGACCTCGGCCTGACGGCCGATGAGCGGGTCGACCTTGCCCTCGCGCGACTTCTCGTTGAGGTCGACGCAATAAGCTTCCAGCGCCTCTCCGCCCTGTTTGACGGTTGCGGCCTCCTCCGCCTCCTCCGGGCTGGTCCCGCGCGCCGGTCGCGTCTCCGCGCCGCCCGCCTTCTTGGCGATGCCGTGCGCGATGTAGTTGACCGCGTCGTAGCGGGTCATGTCCTGCTCCTGCAGGAAATAGGCGGCGTGGCTTTCGCGCTCGGAGAAGATGGCCACCAGGACATTGGCGCCCGAGACGTCGTCGCGGCCCGAGCTCTGAACGTGGATCACGGCGCGCTGGATCACCCGCTGGAAGCCGGCGGTCGGCTTGGCGTCGTCGCCGTCCGAAGTGGCCAGAGCCGCCAGATCGGTGTCGACATACAGGGTCAGCGCCGTCTTCAGCGCCGTCAGGTCGACATTGCAGGCCGTCATCACCCCGGCCGCGTCCGGGTCATCGACCAGGGCGAGCAGCAGGTGCTCCAGCGTGGCGTATTCGTGCCGGCGCTCGTTCGCGTAGTGAACGGCCCGGTGCAGGGTTTCTTCAAGGTGGCGTGAGAAAGAAGGCACGGCGGTCAATCCTTTTCCATCGTGCACTGAAGCGGGTGCTGGTGGCGGCGGGCAGTCTCGATAACCTGGGCGACCTTGGTTTCGGCCACCTCGTAGGTGAAGACGCCGCACACCCCGACACCGTGCTGGTGCACGTGCAGCATGATCCGCGTCGCGTCCTCGCGCGACTTCTGGAAGAAGCGCTCGAGGACATAGATCACAAACTCCATGGGCGTGTAGTCGTCGTTCAGGATCAGCACTCGATACAGCGAGGGCTTCTGAAGCTTCGGCTTTGTCTCTGCGATGACGGTGGTTCCGGAACCACCGACTTCGCTGGGCCTCTTGGTGGGCATTCGCGATCCGGTCTGCGGGAGAGTCAGGCGTCTAGATAGGGAATGATGGCGCGATTTTAAGCGGCGTCCAGTCACACTCGACGTGAGGCGCGTCGCCTCACCCCTTCAACAGCCTGTCCCGCGCCTGGTTCAGCTGTTCGGCGAGCCCTTGTGTGCCGCCTTGATCGGGATGAGCGCGGGCCATCAGCCGACGCCAGGCGGCTTGGATTTCGCCGCGGTTGGCTGCGGCTGAGACGCCCAGCAGGCGGCGAGCCTCGGCGTCGGTCATTCGGGAGGGGTCGATGGGGCGGCTCCTCGTCGACCTGACGCGCGACGCGACGGTCAGCCATAGCCCGGCAGCCGCCATGGCTCCGGCGCCGATCCAGACCCCGCGCGCCGCCGCGATGACGGCGCCGACGAACAGCGCCGCCGCCATCATGGTCGAGGCGATGCGCCAATGGCCGCGACCGGCGCGCTCAGTCTGTCGGCCTAGGCGGACCAACATCCACAGGATGACCGCGCCGACGCCGAAATAGAGGAGGGTCATCGACGCTCCCGCGTCGTCCTCACGCCGCCTCGTCCAGACGGTCGGCGCCTTCCAGACCCAGAGCCTGCATCAGGCTGCGCATCTCCTGACGGGCGGCGACGTGAGCGATGGAGACCGATACGGGCCGGATCTCGGCGGAGATGTCCGCGACCGTCAGCCCGAAGGGGAAGAGCTCGCGATAGATGACCCGGTCGCGCAGGCCGGGCCCGACGCGGAAGCCGACCCGCTTGGCGAGTTTGGTCATCTTCTCGTCGACGCGCCGGCGATTGCGGGCCTCCGCCACGGCCAGGCGGTTGGTCAGGACGATCCAGTCGATGGTCGCTCCGGCCCGGCCCTCGGCCAGGGCGCGGTTCTTGCGCGCCTCCCAAACGGTCTCGGAATAGATGGAGGGCTTCAGCAGCTCCAGCGTCACGGGATCGACGTGGCCCAGCAGGTCGAAGTCCACGAAGCTGTCGTTCATGGGGGTGACGATCTGGGCGGCGCGGTCGTGGGCCGCGCGGCTGAGCGTGGTGTCGCCCCCGGGGGTGTCGATCAGGATGGCGTCGCAATCGGCCAGAGACGCGAGCGCCGCCTGAAAGGCCGCCATCTGGGTGTCGGCGTCGGCGCGAGCCATGATCTTACCGTCGCCCATCTCGGCCACCTTGGCCATCGGCGCCTCGGCGCGGTTCGCTTCCAGCCAGCGCTCGCGGTTGGCGAAGAAGGTGGCGAGCGTCCGCTGGCGCAGGTCCAGGTCAATGATCCCGACCGACTTGCCCGCGTGCAACAGGCCAACGGCAATATGGATCGCCAGGGTGGACTTGCCCGCCCCGCCCTTTTCGTTGCCGACAACGATGATGTGTGGTCCGGCCATGCCCAGATCCATGTTCCGGCCCCGAATCGTTCGGGGCGCTCCTGTCCGACAACGTCGGGCCGGCGGTCGGGATCGTCAACGCGACGTCAGGCGGCGCCTGTGGACGAGCAGAAGGGATCGGTGACTTGCGCGGCGCGGCACAGCGCAGGTGCATCGGTCTCGGGCGCGGCGACGCGCAGCCGGGTCAGGGTGCGACCGCCGACCTGAACGGTCTCCAGACGGGGATGGAGGCCGTCAAGCGCCCCGCCGGCGCGGGCGGCGGCGGCGCTCCAGGCGGCCCGGGCGGCGGTCTCGCTGGAATAGGCGCCAAGCTGGATCAACCGGGTGGTGACGGGCGCGCTGTCGGTCGCGTCGTTGACCGCCTGGGCACCGCGCAGGCCGTTGACGGCCTCGGCGGTCACGGCGCGGGCGGTGTCGGCGGGGACGGCCTCAGTGACCTGGCGCAAGATTGGGGCCGCCACGGCAATACCGTCGCGGGCGTCCCAGAAGTCGTGGACGTCCAGCACCTCGACATTAAGCGCCGGGCGCAGGCCCGCCTCGGTCACGGTACGAGGCCGCTGGGTACCGACGGCGCGGGCGGCGCCCTCGACCGGGATCGCCGCGACCTGTTCAGCCACGGCTTCGAAGGAAACGCCCTCGCCCGATCCGCCACAGCCGGCGAGGACCGCGCCGCAAAGCGCGATCATCAGGGCCGAGGGATGGAAAGGCCGGGACGCCATCCGACCTCTCTAGCGCATCCCACTCAAGACAGGGTTGACAGACGCGGTTAACGCCCGGCCGGGAAGATCAGGCTAGCGTCGGCGCCGACCGTGGCACGCTCCCCAAGGCTCCTCGCCGTCTCGCCCGAGACGGGATGACGCCAGGCTGGCGCGATCTCCGTCAACGGCCGCATGACGAAGGCCCGGTCCTCTGCGCGAGGATGCGGCAGGATCAAGCCATCGCAGTCGCCGGTCTCGCGGCCGTATGCGATCAAATCGAGGTCGAGCGTGCGCGGGGCGTTCAGCGCGCCACGCTGGCGGCAAAAGGCCTCCTCGATCCGGGACAGAGCCGACAGCAAGGCGTGAGGATCGAGTTCGGTCGAGACCACGGCGACACCGTTCAAGAACGGCGGGTCTTCCGGGTCCGGCCATGCCTTCGACGCCCACCATCCGGAGCGTGCGATGACGGTGATCCCTTCGTCAGGAAAGCGGGCCACCGCCGCCTCCAACGCGGTCCGGCAATCGGGCCAGGCGCCCTTGTCATTGCAGCCGAGGGCGACGATGACCGACTGATCGCCCATCGGATCGGCGTCGCCCATTCTGGCGGAGGCCGCGGTTCCTATTGTCTCGGAGATTTCATCCATGATCCTCAATCCGGCCGGCCGCACGGCCCTGTTCATCGACGGGGCCAATCTCTATTCGACGGCCAAAGGACTGAGCGCGGATCTCGACTTCAAGAAGATGATTGACTGGTTCCGCGAGCGGGCCGTCCTGGTTCGGGCCTATTATTACACGGCCATCGTCGAGGGCGAAGAGTTCTCGCCGATCAAGCCCCTGGTCGACTGGCTCGACTACAATGGCTTCACCCTGGTGACCAAGGCAGCCAAGCGGTTCACCGACCTCCAGGGCCATAGCCGGATCAAGGGCAATATGGATGTCGAGATCGCCGTCGACATGCTGGAGCTGGCGGCGCACGTCGATCAGGTGGTGCTGTTTTCGGGCGACGGAGACTTCCGGCGGCTGGTCCAGGCGGTCCAGGCCAAGGGGGTGCGGGTGACGGTGATCTCCAGCCTGAAGACACAGCCGCCCATGATCGCCGACGACCTGCGCCGGGCGGCGGACGAGTTCGTGGACCTGAACGATCTGCTGGCCGAGTTCGGGCGGCCTCGGGCGGCCTCCGGGGCTGTGACCGCCTGATGCTGACGCCCGAGGCCCCACGCGGCTGTCCGCTGTGCCCCCGGCTGGTGGCCTATCGGATGGAGAACCGCGCCGCCCATCCCGATTGGTGGAACGACCCTGCCCCCAGCTTCGGCGATCCGAACGCGCGGCTGCTTGTCGCGGGCCTCGCCCCCGGTCGCATGGGCGCCAACCGCACCGGCCGGCCCTTCACCGGCGATCACGCCGGCTGGCTGCTGTACGACACGCTGAAGAAAACCGGCTTCGCGCGCGGAGATTACGACGCCCGGCCGGACGACGGGCTGGAGCTGGTGGACTGCATGATCACCAACGCCGTGCGCTGCGCGCCGCCCGGCAACAAGCCGACTCCGGCCGAGGAGGCGACCTGCCGACCTTTCTTGGTCGATCGCCTGGCCGCCCTGCCCCGCCTACAGGTCATCGTCACCCTGGGCGACGTCTCACGCCGCAATGTGTTGAAGACCTTGGGCCTGCCCGGCACGGCCATCCCGCCAGGCCACAGCGTCGAGGGCCAGGCCGGGCCCTATCGCCTGATTAACAGCTATCACTGCTCTCGCCTCAACACGAACACGGGACGGCTGACGGCGGAGATGTTCGAGGACATCTTCCGGCGAGCGAAGGCGATGCTGACCTAGGTTCCGACCAGCCGTCCCGCCGCCCCGTCCTCGATCAGGCGGATCGTCGGCTCCAGGCCGTAGATGGCGGCGAAGGAGCCGAAGCGCGGCCCCTGGCTCTGACCCAGCAGGACTTCGTACAGCGCGCCGAACCAGGCCCTGAGCGGCTCGAACTCATGCGCCTTGCCGACGGCATAGACCTCGGTCTGGATCAGCTCGCCGTCCGTGGTATCGGCCGGCAGGGCGCGCAGCCGCTCGGCCAGATCCAGCAGAGCCACCTTCTCCTTGTCGGTCGGCGTGCGGAACACCTTGGTCGGCCGGACGAAGTCTTCGTAATAATTCAGGGCATAGCCCATCAGCCGATCCAGCAGCGGCTCGGTCTCGGCCGTCGCGCCCGGCAGATACTTGCCGAAATAGGCCCACAGCGCCGCCTTGTCCGCTGCATTGGCCACGCCCACCAGGTTCAGCAGCAGGCCGAAGGTGGCGGGCGAGGTCGTCTCCGGCGGCGCCCCGCCGTGGATGTGCCACACGGCGTTGTCGATCTGCTTGTCCGGTTCCTGGGTCGGATAGGCCGCCAGGAACTGGAGGTAGTCGTCCGTCGCGCGGGGAATGACGTCGAAATGCAGCTTCTTGGCCGACTTGGGCGACTGGAACATGTACCAGCTGAGGCTCTCCGGCGCGCCGTAGCGCAGCCACTCCTCCATGGTCAGGCCGTTGCCCTTTGACTTGGAGATCTTCTGCCCGGCTTCGTCCAGGAACATCTCGAAATTGAAGCCTTCCGGCGGCGTCCCGCCCAACGCCCGGCAGACCCGCGAGGACACCTTCACGGAATCGATCAGGTCCTTGCCGCTCATCTCGTAATCCACGCCCAGCGCCGTCCAGCGCATGGCCCAGTCGGGCTTCCACTGCAGCTTGACGCGGCCGCCGGTGACGGGGGTTTCGACCCTCGTTCCGTCCTCGTCCTCGAACACGATCGTGCCCTTCGACACATTGCGCTCCAGGGTCGGGACCTGCAGCACCCGGCCGGTTGACGGACTGATCGGCAGGAAGGGCGAATAGGTGGCGCGACGGTCCGGCCCCAGGGTCGGCAGCATGATGTCCTGGATCTGGTCGAACCGCTCCAGCAGGGTCAGCAGCGTCGCGTCGAACCGGCCAGAGCGATAGGCCTCGGTCGCGCTCAGGAACTCGTAGTCGAAGCCGAAGCTGTCGAGGAAGGCGCGTAGGCGGGCGTTGTTGTGCGCCCCAAAGCTGTCATGCGTGCCGAACGGGTCGCGCACCACGGTCAGGGGCTTGCCCAGATCCTCGGCCAGCATCTCGGGATTGGGCACGCCGTCCGGCACCTTCCTGAGACCATCCATGTCGTCCGAGACGGTGATCAGCCGCGTCGCCCAGCGATCGCCGGTCAGGGCGCGGAAGGCATTCCTGACCATGGTCGTGCGCGCCACCTCGCCGAAGGTGCCCATGTGCGGCAGGCCCGACGGCCCATAGCCGGTCTCGAACACCACCGGCCGGTTCAGGGCCGGAAACCTGTTCCAGGCGCCGTCGATGTCGCCCGCGTTCAGCAGGGCGATCGCCTCGTGCGCCTCGCGCGGATCGGGGACCCGCGACTTCGCAAGGTGGGTCAGCAGGTTGCGCGCCTGTTCGAACGGCCAGGATCGGGCCGCCCGCGCGCGTTCTTCGAGGCCGGACAGGGGGGAGGAGGACATCAGGCGGGCTTAGGCGGCGCAAGCGGCGCCGGTCAATGCCCGCCTTTCCTCCACGGTATCAGCGCCGTTGGGCGTCACTGCGTAGCCGCACGTCGCGGAACTCCGAGCCCGGCTTCCAGCCCGGCCAGTCGCGGCTGTTGGCCAGTTCGTTTCCAACGCGCCAGGCGATCTCGATGTCCTCGACCATCCCGGTCAGATCCCAGTCGGGCGACCATTCGTCGGCGGCCTGGTGATAGCGGATGCGTCCGTATTCATCGGCGCGGGCCTGACGAGCGCCGTCGGCGTCGTCGCGGAAGGTCACCCCGCCCTCGGCATAGGCCATCGGCACGCCGCGCTTGACCAGCGGGAAGTGGTCCGACCGGTAGTAGCTGCCAGCCTCTGGCCGCGAGTCCGGAGCGATGGAGCGGCCTTGGGTCGCCGCCGCCCGCTGCAGCCGCTCGTCCAGTTCCGACTGGCCGAAGCCGACCACCGACAGTTCGTTGAAGCCGCCATAGACGCCCATGCCGTCCAGGTTGAAGCCCGCCACCGTCGTCTCCAGCGGATAGACCGGGTTGGCGGCGTAGTATTCCGAGCCCAGCAGCCCGCTCTCCTCGGCGGTGAAGCCGATCAGCACGATCGACCGCTCCGGGCGGGGTCCGGCGGCATAGACCCGGGCCAGTTCGATCAGGGCCGAGGTTCCGGTGGCGTTGTCGACGGCGCCGTTGAAGATGCGGTCGCCCTCGGCGTCCGGCTCGCCGACGCCGATGTGGTCCCAGTGGGCGGTGTAGAGGATGGTCTCGTCTGGGTGGGTCGATCCCGGCAGGCGGGCGATGACGTTGTCCGTCTGGATCGACGAGGTGGCCACATCGAAGCTGGCGTCGAGGGTCACGCCCGTCAGTTCGACCGGACGGAAGTCCCGGCTGCGCGCCTGGGCCTTCAGCGCCTCGAAGTCCTGGCCGCCGCGCTGGAACAGGTCCACGGCCAGATCACGCTGCATCCAGCCTTCCAGCGGCACGCGCTCGGCGGCCGCGTTAGCGCGCTCGATGTCGAACTGGGGCACGCCCCAGGAATTGGCCACCGTGCTCCAGCCATAGGAGGCCGGCTCGGTCTCGTGAACCACCAGCACGCCCGCCGCGCCCTTGCGCGCCGCCTCGTCGTATTTGTAGGTCCAGCGGCCATAGTAGGTCATGGCCTTGCCGCCGAAGACGTCCATCGACGGGTCCTCGAAGTCGGCGTCGTTGATCAGCACGACGATCACCTTGCCGCGCACATCGACGTCCTTGAAGTCGTTCCACTGGCGCTCCGGCGCGTCGATGCCGTAGCCGACGAAGACCAGCGGGACATCCTGCAGATTGACTGACTGGCCCGGCAGACGGGTCGAGAAGGCCACTTCCTGTCCTTGCGTCACCGGCTGGGACCAGTCGCCGGCCTGGAACTGGCCGGTGACGTTGGAGGCGGCGAAACGGTTCAGCGTCACCGGCTGGGTCCAGCCGCCGTTGACGCCACCCGGCTCGAAGCCGGCCTCGGCGAACTGCTCCGACAGATAGGCGACGGTCTTGGTCTCGCCCTCGGTGGCGATGCCCCGGCCCAGGAAGCTGTCATCGGACAGGGTGCGGATATGCTCGTTCAGGTTCGCGGCGCTGATCTCGGCCGGCATCCCCCCTCCCCCGGCGGTGGCGCAGGCGGACAGGGCGGCGGTGGCCATCAGGGCGGCGGCGAACGAGGCGAAACGCATGGGGGCGACTCCGGCGAAGCTGAGGATTGGCACCCTAGAGGGCAGTGCGCGGCCGGCCAAGCGAGCCCCGTAACGAAAAAGGGCCGCATCCGGCGGATGCGGCCCTTGTCCGGAGATTGCTCCCGGTTGTTAGTGCGCCACGCCCTTCCAGATGCGGCGATAGCTGGCGTACGTCAGACCCGCGAACAGCAGCAGATAGGCCAGGACGGCGAAGCCGGTCTGTTTGCGCTCGACCGCCTTGGGCTCGGACGCCCAGGCGATGAAGGCGGCGACGTCCTTGGCCATCTGATCGACCGAGGCTTCGGTGCCGTCGTCAAAGGTCACCTGACCGTCACGCAGCGGCGGGGCCATGGCGATGAAACCGCCATAGGGCACGTGCTCGGGGTCACCCGACCAGAAGGGCGTCATGTCGCCGGCCATGTACGGGTTGTAGTACTGGCCCTGATTGATCGCGAGACCGGCCGGGGCCTCCTGATAGCCGCTCAGCAGCGAGTAGATGTAGTTGGCCCCGTCGTGGCGGGCCTTGGCCATCACCGACAGGTCGGGCGGGGCGGCGCCGCCGTTGGCGGCCGCGGCGGCCGTGGCGTTCGGATAGGGGTTGGGGAAGGCGTCGGCGGCCGTAGCCGGGCGCAGGATGGCCTCGCCGGTCTCGGTGTCGATCCCCGGAACCTCGAACTCGGCGGCGATGGCGCGGACATAGCGGTTCTGGGCCGCGTTCTCGGCGTGGGCGTCATAGAAGGGCCCGCCCTTCTCGCCCAGGGTGCGGAAATAGACCAGGTTCATGCTGTGGCAGGCCGAGCAGACCTCGCGATAGACCTTGTAGCCACGCTGCAGCTGGGCCTGATCGAAGGTTCCGAACGGCCCCTCGAACGAGAAGCCGGCGTGGCGCGGATGCTTGGCCTCGCCGGCGGCCAGAGCAGGCGTGGCGGCCAGGCCCAGACCGACCGCGGCGAGCACGGCCAGACCGGCGGAACGAAGACGGGTGCGGGTCATGGAACGCGGGCTCATCAGACGGCCTTCGGGGTTTCGGCGGCGTCGGGAATGCGCGGCGACAGCACCGGCTCCGAGATCGAGGCCGGGATCGGCAGCGGCTTCTCGCGAAGCCCCACCAACGGCATCAGCACCAGGAAGAAGATGAAGTAGTAGGCGGTCAGCAGGCGCGTCAGCCACAGATAGCTGTTCAGGTCGCCGTCGATCAGAATGAAGGTGTCAAAGTCACCGATGACATGGGCGTCGGGCAACTGACCACCGCACCAGCCGAGGCCGAAACAGACCACCAGGAAGATCAGGAAGAAGGTCCGCATCTGGGGCCGGTAGCGCATCGAGCGCACCTTGGATGTGTCCAGCCAGGGGATCACGAACAGCACCGCGATGGCGCCGAACATGGCCACCACGCCGCCGAACTTGTCCGGAATGGCGCGCAGGATGGCGTAGAACGGCAGCATGTACCACTCGGGCACGATGTGCGCCGGCGTCACCAGCGGGTTGGCCGGGATGTAGTTGTCGGCGTGGCCCAGCGCATTCGGATTGAAGAACACGAAATAGGCGAACATGATCAGGAACAGGATGATCGCGAAGCCGTCCTTGACCGTGTAATACGGGTGGAACGGCACCGTATCCTTGGCCTGGCGGTCCTTGGGGATCAGGATTCCGACCGGGTTGTTCTGACCGGCGTGGTGCAGGGCCCACAGGTGCAGCACCACGCAGCCGGCGATCACGAACGGCAGCAGGTAGTGCAGCGAGAAGAAGCGATTGAGCGTCGCGTTGTCGATCGACGGGCCGCCGCGCAGCCAGATCAGGATCGGCTCGCCGACCACCGGCACGGCGCCGATCAGGTTGGTGATCACCTCGGCGCCCCAGAAGGACATCTGGCCCCACGGCAGCACGTAGCCCAGGAAGGCGGTGGCGATCATCAGGAAGAAGATCACGCAGCCCACAATCCAGATCATCTCGCGCGGCGCCTTATAGCTCCCGTAATAGAGCCCCCGCAGCATGTGCAGATAGACGGCGATGAAGAACATCGAGGCGCCATTGGCGTGAACGTAGCGAACCAGCCAGCCGCCGTTGACGTCGCGCATGATGCGCTCGACCGACTCAAAGGCCATGGCCGTGTTGGGCACATAGTGCATGGCCAGGACGATGCCCGTGACGATCTGGATCATCAGGCACAGGGCGAGGATGCCGCCGAAGGTGTACCAGTAGTTCAGGTTCTTCGGCGTCGGCAGCGACATGTAGTCGGCGCCGAAGCGGACGATCGGCAGACGGGTGTCGAGCCATTTCTCGACGCCGGTCTTGGGGACGTAGGTGGATTCGTGATCGCTCATGATGTCTCGGTCCGTCCTCAGCCGATCCGGATGCTGGTGTCGGAGAGATATTCGTACTCCGGAACCGCCAGGTTGAGGGGCGCGGGTCCTTTACGGATGCGGCCCGAGGTGTCGTAGTGGGATCCGTGGCAAGGGCAGAACCAGCCACCAAAGTCGCCGGTGCCAAAGGTCGGCACGCAACCCAGGTGCGTGCAGGATCCGACCACGACCAGATACTGCTGATGCCCCTCCTTGACGCGCTCGGCGTCCGTCTGGGGATCCTTCAGGTCCGAAAGCGGCGTATCGGCCGCCTCCTGAACTTCGCGCTCGGTGCGGTAACGCACGAAGACGGGCTTACCTTGCCACTGGATGACGACCTGCTGGCCTTCCTGGACCTTGGACATGTCGAACTCGACGGTCGACAGGGCCAGGGTGTCGGCGGCCGGGTTCATCGAGTTGATCAGCGGCCAAGCCGCCATCACGCCCGCGCCGGCGGCCGCGGCGCCGGCGGCGATGTGGATGAAGTCACGACGGGTGGCGTCGTCGCCGCCCTCACCGTCATGGGTCACGACCTGTTCGGCCAAGATACCACCTCTGTACCTCCGCGAGGTCGCCCTGGAAGCGGGCGGCCGGACGCGGCGAAAATCCGATGCGCGGTCGCCCGGGGTCAAAGGCGCGGCCCGGGTCTGGCGATGGATCGCCGAACCCCCGTCTAATCTTGCGATTAAGTCGCAAAACAGGCCGCGACAGGGCCCCGGCCCGCGCGTATGAGGGCTCTAGAATGCGTCTCGCCCTTTTTCAACCGGACATTCCGCAGAACGTCGGCGCGGCCATACGTCTCACGGCCTGTTTTGGCGTGGGCCTGGAGGTCATTCGACCGACCGGCTTTTCCATGGACGACCGCGCCCTGAAGAGGGCCGCGCTGGATTACGGTCCGCTTGCGCACATGACGGCGCACGACGACTGGGACGCCTTCCAGGCCTCGCGAGGCCCGGGACGCCTGGTGCTATTCACGACGCGAGCCGCCACCCGGCTGGACGATTTTCGATTCGCCTCGGAAGACACCCTGCTGTTCGGTCGCGAAACCGTCGGGGCGCCGGATTTCGTGCACGAGGCCGCGGACGCTCGGGTGGCGATCCCCATCCGCCCGGAAACCCGCAGCCTCAATCTGACGGTCAGCGCCGGCATCGCGCTGTGGGAGGCCCTGCGGCAGACCTCCCCCCGCCCCGCCGAGCAGCGCTAGGCTCCCAGCAAGTCCGGCGTCAGGCGCTTGAGCAGGTCGCCGCCCTGGCCGATGGCGGCGAGGCGGCTGGAGCAATGGCCCAGGATATTGGCGGCATAGGCTTCGTAGAGGTCGATGCGGGACTGGAGCCACGCCGAGTCGCCCTCCCCGGCCTCGATCCGGCCCTGGGCGGCCAAGGCCTGATTGGCCAGCAGCCAGCCGCCGGCGACATCGCCCATCAGCCTCAGATAGGCGTCGGCGCCCGCCAGGACATCGGCCTGACCGTCCTGTGCCGTCTTGCGGTCCAACAGCCACATCGTCGCGTCCTGGGCCGCCTCGATGGCGGCGGCCATGCGCTCCACCGGCTTTCCGGGGAGCAGCCTCGACAGGCCCGGCATCACCGTCTTCATCTCCTCGATCAGCCGAAGCGCCGACTGGCCGCCATCCTGGCCCAGCTTGCGGCCGACGAGGTCCAGAGCCTGGATGCCGTTGGTCCCTTCGTAGATCGGCGCGATGCGGGCGTCGCGATAGTGCTGGGCCGCGCCGGTCTCTTCGATGAAGCCCATGCCGCCGTGGACCTGGACGCCCACAGACGCGACCTCGACCCCGACGTCGGTGGACCACGCCTTGGCGATCGGGGTGAACAGGTCCTCTCGTGCCTGCCAGCGCTGGCGCTCCTCCTCGGTCGTCGCCCGGTCAGCCAGGTCGGCGGCGACGCCGGTGGCCAGGCAGATCGCGCGCGCGGCGGCGACCTTGGCCTTCATCACCACCAGCATGCGCCGCACGTCCGGGTGATCGGCGATCGGCGCGTTGGCCTCGCCGGTCCAGGCCGAGCGGCTCTGGCGTCGTTCCAGCGCATAGGCCAGGGCTCGCTGGAAGGCGCGCTCGGCGATGCCGACGCCCTCGACACCCACGGCGAGGCGCGCCGCGTTCATCATGACGAACATGTGCGACAGGCCCTGATTCGGCTGACCGACCAGCTCGGCGGTCGCGCCCTCATAGGCCATGACGCAGGTGGGCGAGCCGTGGATGCCCAGCTTGTGCTCCAGCCCCACGGGCCGAAAAGCGTTGCGCGCGCCCAGCGACCCATCCGCGTTCACGGCGTACTTCGACGCCAGGAACAGGCTGATTCCTTTCGGTCCTGGGGGAGAGTCCGGCAGACGCGCCAGCACCATGTGAACGATGTTGTTCGTGGCGTCGTGATCGCCCCAGGTGATGTAAATCTTCTGGCCGTTCAGGGCGTAGGTCCCGTCGCCGTTCGGCGTGGCCGTGGTCGTCAGGGCGCCGAGGTCGGTGCCCGCGCCCGGTTCGGTCAGCACCATGGCCCCGGTCCACTCGCCGGACACCAGCCTGGGCAGATAGGTGCCCTTCTGATCCTCGGTCCCGTGTTCCTGCAGCGCCTCGATCGCCGCCAGCGAAAGCATGGGGCACAGGCCAAAGGCCATGTTGGCAGAGTGGACTGTCTCATAGGCCGCCAGTTCCAGCGCCTTGGGCAGGGCCTGTCCGCCCCAGGCCTCCTGGGCCGTCAGGCCGGTCCAGCCGCCCGCGGCGAACTCGCGGTAGGCCTCGGCGAAGCCCGGAGAGGCCGTGACCTGATCGTCCTGCAACACCGGATGCCGGCGATCCCCGACTGTGTTCAGCGGCGCCAGCAGCGCCGCCGACATCTGCCCCGCCGCCTCCAGCACCGCGCGGGCGGTATCGGCGTCATAATCCGGAAACGCCGCCGTCAGCGCCTCCATGCCGGGCGTAGTCTCCAGAGCGAAGGCGAGATCGCGGATCGGGGCGCGGTAGGTCATCGGGTCGGTGTCCTGGTCGTTTCGGGCGCTCTTGGCGGCGGTTCGCGCGGTGATGTCGCGGCTTTGGCTCGCTGGCAAGGCTTGGCGCGCCGTCCGCTCCGGGCCAAGTTGGGCCTCTGACGTCACGGAAAGGAAGATCATGGCCGTCGCCGAACGAGGACCGCGCTACTCGACCGTCAGCCTGATCCTGCACTGGGTCATCGCCGTGCTGGCCGTCGCCCAGATCCTGCTGATCTCGGCCTCCGATCAGGAGGGGCCCAATCAGGGTCTGTGGATGATGCTGCACAAGTCGGGCGGCGTGACGATCCTGATCCTGACGCTGGTCCGTATCGGCTGGCGGCTGAAGCACCCGGCCATCCCCCTGCCCGCCACCACGCCGCGCTGGCAAAGGCTCGCGGCGCGGACGACCCATGTGCTGTTCTACGCCGTCCTGCTGATCATGCCGCTGACCGGCTGGATCGCCGGATCGGCGGCCGGGCGAGGGTTTGAGTACTATGGGCTGTTCGACTTCCCGCTGCTGCCCATCGGCGGCGGACGCGAGACGGCGGGGCTTATGATGGACATCCACGGCGCGGTGGTGAAGGGCCTGTATGTGCTGATCGCCCTGCATGTGCTGGGCGCGCTGAAGCACCAGTTCGTCAATCGCGACGGGGTGCTGGCGCGCATGATCCCCTTCCTGCCCGCCCGCCGATGACGCCATCGCCTCTGGCCATGGCCGCCGCGGCCCTGAGGGCCGGCCATCTGGTCATCCTGCCGACCGAAACGGTGTATGGTCTGGGCGCGGACGCCACAAATGCTGATGCCGTGGCCGCGATCTTCGAAGCCAAAGGGCGCCCGCGCTTCAATCCGCTGATCTCGCACGTCGCGGATCTGGAGCGGGGCGAGCAAATCGCCGTGTTCGACGACCGCGCTCGCACCCTGGCCAAGGCGTTCTGGCCGGGTCCTCTGACGTTGGTGTTGCCGTCGCGACCGGACAGCCCCGTCAGCGACCTCGCCCGCGCGGGATTGGACAGCGTGGCGGTGCGTGTCCCCGGGCACCCCCTGGCGCGAAAGCTTCTGTCAATGGTTGATCGGCCCGTGGTGGCCCCCTCGGCCAATCGCTCGGGGCGTCCTAGCCCGACCACCTTCGCCGACGCCCTGGCGGAGACCGGCGTCTCCGCGCGCGCCGCGCTTGACGGCGGGCCTTGCGAGGTGGGGCTGGAGAGCACTGTGGTGTCGCTGCTGGACGGATCGCCGGCGCTCCTCCGTCCCGGGTCGGTGACTCGCGCCGATCTGGAAGCCGTGATCGGACCGCTGGCCGATCGCCCCGAAGAGGGCCGCCGCTCGCCTGGGCGACTGGCGCTGCACTACGCTCCGGAGGCGCCGGTGCGGCTGAACGCGACCGAGGCGGGCGAGGGAGAAATCCTGCTTGGCTTCGGACCGGTCGGACCGGGACGCTGGAGCCTCAGCGAGGCCGGCGACCCACGCGAGGCCGCCTCCAATCTGTTTTGCCTGCTGCGCGCGGCGGATCGCGAGACGCCTCGCGCCATCGTCGTGGCGCCCATCCCCGGCGACGGCCTGGGCGAGGCCATCAACGATCGGCTGAAGCGCGCCGCCGGCTTCGTGGGCTGACCGTCGACGTCACTCGTCGCGATACACCTCGCCGCCCTTCATCACGAAGGTCACGCGCTCCAGCTCGGTGACGTCGCTGAGCGGATCACCCGCGACGGCGATGAGGTCGGCGGGCATGCCGGGCGCTAGGCGACCCGCGCGGTCCTGGATCTGCAGGTGCTCTGCGGCCCCGATCGTGGCGGCCTGGATGGCCTCCAGTGGCGTCAGGCCGGCCCGGACCAGCAGAGCGAACTCCTGGGCGTTGTCGCCGTGGGCCGAGACGCCCGTGTCGGTGCCGAAAGCGATCCGCACGCCACCCTCATGCGCGCGCCGGGCCATGTCGAGCATTTTCGGCCCCGCCTCCAGCGCCTTGGCGGTCTGGTTGGGGGTGAAGAAGTTGTCCGGACCCGAGGCGATGCGCGCCACGAAGTCCCCGGCCAGCAGCGTCGGCACCAGCCAGGCGTCATGCTGGCGGAACAGGCCAATCGAGTCGTCGTCCAGATAGGTGCCGTGCTCGATCGAATCGCCGCCGGCGGCGAGGAAGGCGTTGATGCCGTCGGCTCCGTGGGCGTGGGCGGTGACCTGGCGGCCCATGCGGTGCGCCACCTCGACGATCGAACTTAGTTCGTCCTGGGTGAACTGCTGGGCAAGACCCGCGGCGGTATTGGACAGGACACCGCCGGTGGCGGTGATCTTGATGATGTCGGCCCCGGCCCGGACCTGGAGCCGAACGGCGCGGCGGCAGTCCTCCGGTCCCGAACAGACGCTCTCGGGCGACAGCAGGTGCATGATGTCGTCGCGATAACCGTTGATGTCGCCATGTCCGCCGTGGACCGACACCGACGAGCCCGAGGCGATGATGTTCGGCCCCGCCACGTCGCCGCGCCGGACTGCATCCCTGAGCGCGAAGATGGCCTCATTGGCTGCGCCCAGATCAACCACGGTGGTGAAACCGGCCTCAAGCGTTTTCCTCGCGTATCCAGCGCCGATCATGGCCTGATCGGCGTTCGACCAGGTCACTTCCTGGAGGCGCGCATTGGGGTTCTGCTGGCCGGTCAGATGGACGTGGCTGTCGATCAGTCCCGGCATGACAAACGAGTCGCGCAGGTCGACGATCCGGCCCTCACCGACGAAGCCGTCGCGCACTTCGGCGATCTGGTTCCCCCTGATCACGAGAGTTTTATCACGTTCGACGGTCCCCCCGGCGGGGTCCAGCAGGACACGACCAACCTGAACGTAGAGATCGCCGATCGACGACGGAGCACCTTGCGGCGCGGGGGTTTGACGGGCCTCGGCCGCCGTGGTCATCGCCAGTACGGCCGCGAAAGCCAGCGCGATACGCATCATCTGTGGTGCCTCCCCAATGTCGCCGCACCTTAGCCCAGCCCGCGCCATCGCCAAGGCTCAGGTTGAATTCCAATCCTGTGTCGGAAACAAATGGACACAGTTGAGTAGCTTGCCGGGGATTACTGCATGAAGCTGTCGCGACGCGGCGCCGTTCTGGGCGCCCTCTCCCTCGGCGCCTGTGCGCCGGTGGCCAAGATGTCCGAGCCCGTCTCGCTGGCCGCCACGCCCAACGCCGCCTCGGTTTCGCCCAGACGTCTCGCGCTCGCCACCCAACCCTTGATGACGCCGCCGCTGGATGTCGCGCGCAAGGTGCGGCCTGAATTGATGAGCCGCGCCATGGCCGCCCTGGACATCCACTCCAGTCGGATCCCCAACCGCGACCGCATGTATCTGGTCGATTTCAGCCGGCACTCCGCCGAGGAGCGGCTGTACGAGGTCGATCTGGTCGGCGGGCTGGTCCACGCCTTCCGTACCTCGCACGGCAAGGGATCGGATCCGGCCCATACCGGCTATGCGCGCGATTTCTCCAACACGATGGACTCGCACATGTCGTCGGTGGGCTCGTTCGTTTCGGCCGGCGCGGGCTGGGGTCCCGAGCAGGGGCCGAACGTGCTGCTGGACGGATTGGAGCACACCAACAACGCCGCCCGCGAGCGCGCCATCATCGTCCACGGAGCGGACTACGCCGAGCCCTCCGTCGTCGAACAGCAGGGCAAGCTGGGCCGCTCATACGGCTGCTTCTCCACGGCCCACGCCGACCTCCAGACCCTGCGCGACCGCATGGGCGAGGGCCGCCTCCTGTTCGCCTGGGCGTAGCGCTCGAGTTGTATCGAGCCCCGCATGGCGAAATCGGCCGACTTTACTCTAGCCGGGACCATCGTCACCAGATCAGGCGGAAGTCTTCGACAGCCGCGGGACTTGCCCCTTGCGTTGCGACCGGCAATGGGTTGGCATGAACCCGGTTCTCGTCATCGTCCGATTCAACCTGGAGCGCGCCAGCTGGTTCAGGATAGGCCGCCAGCCCGGTTACCGCGAACGGCTCTATAACCCGCAGCGGCTGGAACGTCGTCAGGCGCTGTTTGAGGACGTGACGCTGTCCAGCCTTCTGGGTCAAAGTCAGTCGCTCGATCCTTCATGGTTTCGCCTGCTGGTGATGACGTCTGACGCTCTGCCTGACGACGCCCTTCTGGCCATGCGCCGGGCCTTGGATCCCCTTCCCTGGGCGCGGCTGTTCCGCCTCGCGCCGGAGGCCCCGATGCGACCGCACGCACTGAGAGCGATCCGCGAGTTGATCCAGCGACCCGATGGCGCGCCGGATGATGAAACCCCATACGCCACTGTGCGGCTGGACGACGACGACGCGCTGGCTCGGCCATTTCTCGAGTGGCTCGATCCGCATATCCGCGTCGAGCATCGAGATCACTTCGTCACCTTTCCAAATGGGATCGCCGGTCATCTGGAGGATTCCAACCGGTTCAGCCGCTTCAACCGTTTGCGTTACCGCTGCGTCTCCGCCGGACTTGCCCACATCGGAGTGGCGCAGACGATAACTGGTGAACCCTCCAGCACGCTTGCGCAGGTGTACGAAGGCGGCGCTCATCAGAAGGTGGACCAGCGCCATCCCACCTTGGTTGATGAGCGTGGCCCCGCCTATTTGCGAACCCTTCATGCCGATCAGTCGAGCGGCAATCAGGGGCGGTCGATCTATCATCGCGGGCAGGAACTTGACCCCACTCAGGTCGCATTGGCGCTGACCTTGCCGCCCGCACGATTACCGGAGCGAGACCAGTCCTCGGCTTCACCTGCGTGAAACTGGCCTACGATCAGCGCTCCAGCGCCCGCCAGCCGATGTCAGTCCGATTGAAGCCGCCGGGCCAGTCTATGGCCCGCACAGCAGCGTAGGCGCGCTCACGGGCCTGCCCGATATCGTCGCCCAGAGCGCAGACGTTCAGCACCCGCCCCCCGGCCGCCGCCAGCGATCCGTCCGGCTTTCTCGTCGTTCCGGCGTGGAAGACCTGCACATGCGGCCCGAAGTCTTGGTCGGCCCCCCGGATGATCGAGCCTTCCAGCGGACTGTCCGGATAGCCCTTGGCCGCCATGACCACGCAGATGGCCGTTTGGTTGAGGAACTTCGGTTCCGGCAGGCGACCCAGATCACCCTCGGCGCAGGCTTTGAGATAAGGCACGATGTCCGACGCCAGACGCATCATCAGCACCTGGCATTCCGGATCGCCGAAGCGGGCGTTGAACTCCACCACCTTCGGCCCGTCCGCCGTGGCCATCAGCCCGGCGTACAGCACCCCACGATAGGGCGAACCCTCTTTCGCCATGCCCTTCAGCGTCGGCTCCACGATCCGTTCACGCGCCGTCTCGACCAGACCGTGATCGAACACGGGCGCCGGGGTATAGGCCCCCATGCCGCCGGTGTTGGGTCCCATGTCGCCGTCATAGGCGCGTTTGTGGTCCTGCGCTCCGCCGAACAGCAGCGCGCGATGCCCGTCGGTCAAGGCGAACAGAGAGCCCTCTTCGCCGTCCATGAATTCCTCGATCACCACCCGCGCCCCGGCCTGGCCGAATCGGCCACCCAGCATGCGTTCGACCTCGGCCTCGGCGTCGGCGCGGTCAGGACTGATGGCCACGCCCTTGCCGGCGGCCAAGCCGTCGGCCTTGATCACATAGGGCGGCCTGAAGACGTCCAGCGCCTGCCGCGCCTCGCCCAGCGTCTCGTAGACGCCATAGCCGGCCGAGGGGATGTCGTGGCGCTCCATGAAGGCTTTTGCGAAGGCCTTAGATGTCTCCAGCCGCGCAGCCGCCTGGGTCGGCCCGAAGCAGGGAATATTTGCTCGCGCCAGCTTGTCGGCCAGGCCTTTCTCGAGCGCGGCTTCCGGCCCGACAACCACCAAATCGGCCGCCATCTCTCGCGCCAATGCCACAAGGCCGTCAACGTCGTCGGCCTTGACGGCGCGGAGTTGCGCCACCTTGCCGATGCCGGGATTGCCCGGCGCGCACACCAGATCAGTCACCAGGGGCGATTGGCTGATCTTCCAGGCCAGGGCGTGTTCGCGGCCGCCCGATCCGACGAGCAGGATCTTCATGAGGCGGCAATGACCGGCCCGAATGGACCGGTCAAGCCGCAGGCGTCCTCAGACGGCGGGGGGCGTCGTCTCATTGGCGCCGGGATTCGCGCCAAGCGCGGCGTTGGGCGAGGTTGGCGCCATGACGGTCGTCCCCGTCGGCGCGGCGCCGGTCCAGGCCGGCAGGGCCTGAAGCTGTTCGGCCGTCAAATTGGTCTGCAGATCAATTTCACCGGCGGCGTCGCGGTGCGAACGGACCTGGCCGATAGGAACGACCACTTCAGGATCACCGGGCCCTTCAAGCTCAATGACCAGATGAGTGACCTGATTGTTCGCGTCGACGATCAAGGTCTCGACATCGCCCAAATCTGTCGTCTCAGCGGAGAGCAGGTCGGCGTCCTCCAGCTGTTCGCGGGTCATGCCCAGGGCGACGGCGGCCTGGGTGGTGGCGATATCGGCCGCGGTCTCATCGACGGGCTGGGTTTCGGCGCCCGGCGCCGGGGCCTGGACCACGTCGTCGTCGGTGTCGGAGCAGGCGGCGGCGCCCAGCATCAGGGCGGACAGGGCGGCGGCGGTCAGAAGTCGGGTGTTCATGGCTACTCCAGTGAGATCAGCCCAAAAGGGCGGAGGCGGCGAAGACGATGGCGGCAATCAGGGCGATGACCAGGATGATGGTCCAGGGGCTGGCCGTGGGCTGACGGCCGCGACGGGCGAGATCGTTCTCGCGGCGGTCGCGGTCTTCCGGATCGGTCCCTGGCGGATCGGCGGGCGGCATGAAGGGGCAACGGCGGCGCTTGAAGCCGGTTCCGATAGGCATTCCCTGGGCGCCTGCGACCGATTAGCATGGCGTCATGCCTCCTTCCGACGACTATGCCTTCGGTGGCTCTGCGGCTGCCGCGCCGGAGCCGGCCCGCCGCAACGACCAGCCGCTGTCGATTTCGGAGCTGTCCTTCGCCCTGAAGCGGACGCTGGAAGACCGGTTCGGTCACGTTCGATTGCGTGGCGAAGTGTCCAAGGTCAATCGCCACGGCTCAGGCCACGTCTATCTGACCCTGAAGGACGACAAGGCCTGTATCGACGGCGTGATCTGGAAGGGTCAGGTGCGCGGCCTGGCCGCCCAGCCGGAAATGGGGCTGGAGGTCATCGTCACTGGCAAGATCACCAGCTATCCGGCGCGGTCGTCCTACCAGATCGTCATCGAGACGATGGAGGTCGCGGGCGCCGGCGCGCTGTTGGCCCAGCTGGAGCGGTTGAAGGCGCGGCTGGCGGGCGAAGGTCTGTTCGAGCCGGCGAGAAAACGACCAATCCCTCGCTTTCCGGCCGTCGTCGGGGTGATCACCAGTCCCACGGGCGCGGTGATCCGCGACATCCTGCACCGGCTGTCCGAACGCTGGCCGTGCCGGGTCGTGATCTGGCCGGTCGTGGTTCAGGGCGAGCCGGCGGCTGGCCAGGTGGCGGCGGCGGTGCGCGGCTTCGACGCCCTGCCGGCGACAGGCGGTCCCATCCCCCGGCCGGACGTGGTGATCGTGGCGCGCGGCGGCGGCTCGGTCGAGGATCTGTGGCCGTTCAACGACGAGACCCTGGCGCGGACGGTGGCGGCGGCGTCCATCCCGATCATCTCGGCCGTGGGACATGAGACCGACACCACCCTGATCGACTTCGTGTCCGACCGGCGAGCGCCGACGCCGACGGGCGCGGCCGAAATGGCCACGCCCGTGCTGGCGGAATTGGCCGCCGGTCTGGCCGAACTCGACCGTCGCCTGATCGGAGCCGGCGGCCGGCTGGTCGAGGACCGGCGGACGCGGCTGAGATCGGTTGCGCGCGGTCTGCCGCCCCGGGCGCAGGATTTGCTGGCCCTGCCCAGCCAGCGGCTGGATCACGCCGCCAGCCGTCTGGGCGCGGCGCTGAACGCCAATGTGGCGGCGCATGAACGACGCTTTGCGGGCGCCGGGCCGCGCCTGAACCGGGCGCTGCTGGACCGGACTCTGGAACGCAAGGGCGAGCGACTGGAGGCGGTCGCGGCGCGCCTGCGTCCCGCCCTGACCGCGCGGGCGGCGCGCGATGAGAGACGGCTGCTGACCGTGACGGCCAAACTGTCGCCCGAACCGTTGCGGCGACGGCTGGATCAGCGGGCGGCGCGGCTGGAGGCGGTCGCGCTCAGATTGGACGCGGCCCTGCCCCGCCGTTTTGAAAAAGCGGAGGATCGGCTGATGGGGCTGGCGCGGGCGCTGGCGTCACTGGACCCGAAAAGGCCCCGCCACGGCTTCGCTCGGGTCGAGGACTCCGAGGGGCGTATGGTCGCATCAGCGGGCGCCCTGGCCCCCGGTCAGGCTGTCAGCCTGGTCTTCGATGACGGCCGACGCGGCGCGGTGATCGACGGCGCAGACGGCGCTCCCGCCACGCCCCGGACCCGTCCGAAGATCGAAAAGGCGCCGCCGCCGGAGCATGGCAAGCTGTTCTAGGCCGCCATCCGCGCTATATCCGGCCCATGAACGCCCACGATCCCGCCTCGATGGCCCAGCTTCATTATGGCGACGGCGATTTCGTCGTGCTCAAGCCCGGCCGGTATGTGCTGTGCGCCGTGACCGGCCGTCAGGTGCCGCTGGACGCCCTGCGCTACTGGAGCATAGAGCGCCAGGAAGCCTATGCAGGCCCGGAGGAGTTCAGGAAGGCGAACGGCGCCTGAAGCCTAGCCAATCAGAGCCTTGGCGGCGGCCCGCGCCGCATCGGTGACTTCGGCGCCGGCCAGCATACGGGCGATTTCCTCCAGACGCGGCGTGTCGTCGAGGACGGCGACGGCGGTCCGCATGGCGCCGGCGTCCTCGGCCTTGAGCACCTTCCAGTGGCTGCGGCCTTTGGCGGCGACCTGGGGGCTGTGGGTGACGACCAGCACCTGGGCGGTATCGGCCAGCCGCGCCAGGCGCAGTCCCACCGCCTCGGCCACAGCGCCCCCGACGCCCTGATCCACCTCGTCGAAGATCATCACCGGGCTCGAGCCCTCGCGCCCCGCCAGGGCCGCCTTTAGCGCCAGGGCGAAGCGGGCCAGTTCGCCGCCTGAGGCGATCGCGTCTATCGGACCGAAGGGCGCCCCTGGGTTGGTGGCGACCTGGAAGCGGACGGTTTCCGCGCCGTCCGGGCCGCGCCGCCCCTCGATCGGCTCCAGCGCGACCCTGAATCGGGCGCGCTCCAGCTTGAGCGGCGCCAGCTCGCCCTCGACGGCGATGGCCAGACGGGCCGCGCCACCGGCGCGGGCGCGGCTCAGTAGGGCGGCGGCCTCGTCGTAGTGGGCGCGGGCGGCCTCGACATCGGCGCGAGCGTCCTTCAGCGCCTGCTCGCCGTCCTCGATCAGGCGCAGCTGGTCGGCGATGCGGCGGCGCGCGGCCGGCAGGGTCTCCACAGCGACGTTCAGGCGGCGGGCGGCAGCGCGCAGGGCGAACAGCCGCTCCTCGGCCTTGTCCAGACGGCCGGGATCAAAGTCGAAGGCGTCGGCGGCCTGATCGACCGCGGCGACGGCCTCAGTGGCCTCGACCAGGGCGCGGTCCACGGCTTCGGCGGCCGTGGTGAGACGCTGGATCACCGGATGATCGGGTTCGGCCCCAGACTGCACCGCCTTCTGACGGGCATGATCGACGGCGCGGAAGGCGGCCGCCAGTTTCTGCGACAGCGCATCTCCGCCCAGCAGGTCACGCGCCTGGGACAGGTCGGCCAGGGCCTTTTCCGCCGCGCCGAGAATGGCCCGCTCGCCGGCCAGGGCCTCCTCCTCGCCCTCGCGCGGGTCGAGGCGGTCCAGTTCCTCCAGATCAGCGCTCAACTCGTCACGACGCAAGGCGGCCTCGGCGGCGCGCGCGGTCAGGGCCTGAAGCTCACCTTCGGCGACGCGGAGCCGCTCATGACCCGAGCGCACGGCCGAGACCTCGGCCGCCAGACCGCCATAGGCGTCGAGCATGCCGCGATGGGTGCGGGGGTCGAGCAGGCCGATGGTCTCATGCTGGCCATGCACCTCGACCAGACGGCGGCCGAGATCGCGCAGGGCGGTGACGCCGGCCGGCTGGTCGTTGACCCAGGCGCGGCTGCGCCCGTCCGCTGAGATGGCGCGGCGCAGAATCAGGGGTTCGCCCGGCTCAACAGTGAAACCACCCTCATCGAGCGCCTCGATCAGGTCGGGGGGAAAAGGGCCGGCGAATTCGGCAGTGGCTTGAGCCTGTTTCGCGCCCGAACGCACCAGTCCGGCGTCACCGCGCGCGCCCAGCGCCATGCCCAGCGCATCCAGGATGATCGACTTCCCCGCCCCAGTCTCGCCGGTCAGCACCGTCAGACCGGGATCGAGGTCGAGATCGAGCGCCTCGACCAGCACTACGTCGCGGATCGACAGGGCGGTCAGCATGGCCGCCTCGCCTCAGGTCCGGTCAGTTGATTCGCGGCCGCGCGCCTCATGTCCTGTGATTGCGGCCAGACGCCGCGTGGGACAAGAGTGAGAAGTCCGAAACGGCCGCTCAGCCCGGCAGGATGCGCTGCAGCCAATTTTCCCGCGGGCCCTCGGGTTCCTGACCTGGGCGCGCGCCTTCGTTGGTCAGCAGAACATAGGCGTCGCGGTACCAGGGGCTGCCCGGATAGTTGTGACCCAGGACCGCGCCATTGCGGGTGGCCTCGTCCTTAAGGCCCAGGGTCAGATAGACCTCGACCAGACGATACAGGGCTTCAGCCGCGTGCGAGGTGCGCTGGAATTCGGGATTCTCGATAACAGTCCGGTAGCGCCCAATGGCGGCCAACGGCTGGTTCTGGCGCTGATACCAGCGGCCCACGGTCATCTCCTTGCCGGCCAGCTGGTCGTTGACCATGTCGATCTTGACCATGGCGTCCGAGGCGTAGGCCGTGCCCGGATAGCGCCGCGCCACGTCGCGAAGCGCCAGCAGCGCCTGCCCGGAGGCGGCCTGATCGCGCCCGACGTCGACGATCTGCTCGAAGTAGCAGGTCGCCCGCATGTAGTAGGCGTAGCTGGCCGACGGGCTGCCGGGATAAAGCTGGATGAAGCGATCGGCGGCGGCGATGGCGTCCTGATAGTCCCCGCCCTGATAGAAGGCGTAGATTTGCATCAGGATCGCGCGACGCGACCATTCGGAGAACGGGTGCTGCCGCTCGACTTCCTGGAAATACTGGACCGCGTCGTCCCAGCGACCGCGCTCAAGACGTTGATACCCCGTGTTGTACAGCAGCTCGACGGGCCGTTCCTCGTAGGCGAGGCGCGGGCGATCGCGCCCGGCGCACGCGGAGAGGGCAACGGACGCTGCAAGGGCGACGACAAGCGTGGCGGCGCCGGTGCGGGACGACTTCAGGAACAAAGGCTCTAACCCCAAGACTCGCGTGACCTCCTCGTGGCGCGCGCGGAACGCGGCGAGGCCGTGGAGGGCTTCTACACCGCGAACCGCGGCGGTCACAATCCGCGTCCTGGCGTGATTAACCGCCCGACCCGCGCTTGCCCCACGCGCCTGCGCTGTTAGAAGCGCGCCCAGACACAGGTCGATGACGGCAAAAGGATGACCCGGCGATGAAGCTGCTTTCGGGCAACGCGAACCGGACCCTGGCCCAGGGCATCGCCGATCACCTCGACATGCCGCTGACCCGCGCCCAGGTGAAGCGCTTCGCCGACAATGAAGTGTTCGCGGTCATCGAGGAGAACGTCCGCGGCGAGGACGTCTTCGTCATCCAGTCGACCAGCTATCCCGCCAACGACAACCTGATGGAGCTGCTGATCATCACCGACGCCCTGGTGCGGGCGTCGGCCAAGCGGATCACGGCGGTGATGCCCTATTTCGGCTATGCGCGACAGGACCGGAAGACCGGGGGGCGGACGCCCATCTCGGCCAAGCTGGTGGCCAATCTGATCACGCGGGCGGGCGCCGATCGAGTGCTGACCATGGATCTGCACGCCGGACAAATCCAAGGCTTCTTTGACATTCCGACAGATAACCTGGTGGCGACCCCGGTGCTGGCCGACGATATCCGGCGTGAGTATCGCGACACCTCGGACCTGATGATCGTGTCGCCCGACGTCGGCGGCGTCGTTCGGGCCCGATCGCTGGCCAAGCGGCTCGACGCCGATCTGGCCATTGTCGACAAACGCCGCGCCAAGGCGGGCGAGAGCGAGGTGATGAACATCATCGGCGATGTCGAGGGCCGTCGCTGCATCCTGTTCGACGACATCGTCGATTCGGGCGGAACCCTGGTGAACGCCGCCAAGGCGCTGGTCGATAAGGGCGCCACCGAGGTGTCGGCCTACATTAGCCACGGCGTGCTGTCCGGCCCCGCCGTCCAGCGAATCACCGATGGGCCCCTCAAGCAGTTGGTCATCACCGACTCGATCGAGCAGCCGCACGAAGTCAATGAATGCAAGCAGATCCGACAGGTTGGCGTGGCGCCACTCATCGGCGAGGCGATCCGCCGCATCGCCAATGAGGAGTCGGTATCAAAACTGTTTGATTAACGGTCGGATAACCAGTTTCCGCGCGCTATGGTAACCCAATTGCGCGCGTCTGGGCGGGGCGGCGCGCGAACCCTGATGTTCTGAGGAAAGCGCCCTGATGCCATCCTTCTCCCTGCGTCGCGGCGCATCGCTCGCGGTTCTGCTGTCGGCCATGCTGCTGGCCAGCTGCGAAACTCCGCCCGAGCCCGAGCCGCCCGCGCCGCCTCCGCCTCCACCGCCTGTGCCGGCGGTGATGCTGAACTCCGGCATCGCCGATGCGGCCGCGACCTACGTCACCTTCATCCGCGATGTCCGCACCCTTCAGCCCGGCTTCCAGAGCGAGATGGCGATCCAGGAGGCCATGCGCCGCGGATCGGCCTGGTCGCCGGAGCAACTGTCGCGGGGCATGATCGCCTATGGCGCCGTGATCGCGCTGCAGTCCCAGGACTTCGTCTCGGGCGTGCGCACCTATGCCGCAGACGAAACGACACGCCGCAACGTCATCGACCAGATCGTGCGCGACCCAGCCTATGCGGCTCAACTGCCGGGCGCCGCCGAGGCGGCCGGTCTGGTCACCCAGACGTTGAATCAGGATTACGTCGCCATCGCCGCCATCGGCGAGGCGATGGAGGAAGACGCCTACACCATTCAGGAGCGCGACGATCCCCGGCGGTCGTGGGCGGTCCAGCACATCGCGGACCGGGAAGGCCGCCTCGAAGCCGTTAGGTCGGTGAGCGGACGTCCCATTCTGCCTTCGGCGACCGAATCGGCGCGACTTCTGGCTGCGGGTAACGACGGGACGGGCCTGGGGCTCGGGACGGCGCGCAAGGGTCCTCCCTACACACCTGCCGTGGTGCGTTCGCTGGCCATCGCGGCGCTGTCGGCGCTGGGAGCGGCCGGCGAGGATTGGCGCGCCAATCATCTGGCTCTGACCGTTGAGCAGAACAACGAGTTCTGCCTGACCATGTCGAAGCTGAATCTCTACCAGTGCCTGGCGGCCTCGCGTCCGCACTATGAGGACATGTTCTGCGCCGGGCGCCATGTGGTGAAGGACATCGCCGTCTGTTCGAGCGCGGCGATCGGCCCTGGGCCGACGCCCATCGCGATCCCCGGCGTGACCACCGCCCCAAGTCCCGGCCCGGCCGGAGCGCCAGTGACGACCGAATCGTTGAACACCGCGCCGCCCGTAGCGGAGCCGGTTCCGCCCGAAGGACGCCCGGCCGAACCCGCCGTACCGTCGTCCAACGCGGTGCCGTACCAGCCCGGGCCGAACTGACGGAAGATCGCCCGCCTCGCGCGCAGTTGCGCGGGGCGGGCTTATCGTCTATGGACGCCGGCTCTGATTTCCGAGGGTTTATCCCCCGCCGCGTGACTGCTTGTCGATGCGGCGGTTTTGTTTTGAGGCGAGGCTGATGGCCGAGATCATTCTGAACGTCGACGTGCGCGAAGGCGTCGGCACCGGCGGCGCCCGCGCGGCCCGTCGCTCGGGCGCGGTTCCGGGCATCCTGTACGGCGGCGACAAGGCCCCGGTGGCGATCTCCGTGGACGAGAAGTCGTTCAAGAAGTCGCTCTACACCGGCAAGCTGCTGGGCCACCTGGTGACCCTGAAGTACGGTGACGAGACCCAGCCGGTCATCGCCAAGGACGTGCAGTTCGACCCGGTGTCGGACCGTCCGATGCACTTCGACCTGATGCGCGTCGACGAGAAGCAGACGATCAAGATCGACATCCCGGTCGTTTTCATCAACGAAGACCAGTGTGAGGCCTTCCGTCAGGGCGGCTCGCTGGAAATCGTGCGCCACACTGTCGAGATTCTGGTCCGCGCCGACCACATCCCCGAGACCCTGACCATCGACCTGGCCAAGCACAAGATGGGCGACACCATGCGCTGGTCAGACCTGGTGGGACTGCCTAAGGGCATCGAGCCGACCATCTCCGACCGCGACTTCGTGATCGCCTCGATCAAGACCTCCTCGGCCGCTAAGGCCGCCGACGAGATCGAGGAAGCCATCGCCGAGGAAGAGGCCGTCGCCGCCGAGGCCGCCGCCGCCGACGAGGTTCCGGCTACCGAGCAGACGAGCGAGGACGATCAGCCGGCCGCCGAGGACAAGGCCGAGGGCTGATCCCCTCTTCTTTCCCGCCGAACGATCAGCCCGCCCGGTCTCGCCGCGGCGGGCTTTTCGTTGCTCCAAATCCTATCGCGCGCTAGGTCCGGCGCACTCCGACAAAGGCGCATCCGCCCATGATCATCCTCGCGGGCCTCGGCAATCCCGGGCCGAAATACGCCGGCAACCGACACAACATCGGCTTCATGGCCATGGACGAGATCGCGCGACGCTGGCGCTTCGGGGCCGAGCGGGCAAAGTTTCAGTCCATCGCCAGCGAAGGAGAGATTGAGACCGCGTCCGGCCCCGTGCGCGCCCTGATGCTCAAGCCCCAGACCTTCATGAACGAGAGCGGCCGCGCCATCGGCGAGGCCATGCGCTTCTTCAAGCTGACGCCCGCCGACGTCATCGTCTTCTATGACGAGATCGACATGGCCCCCGGCCGCTTCCGCATGAAGACCGGCGGCGGCGCGGCGGGCCACAACGGCATCCGCTCGACCATCAGCCAGATCGGCGCCGACTTCCGGCGCGCCCGAATGGGGGTCGGCCATCCGGGCGAGGCGCATCTGGTCCACGGCCATGTGCTCAGCGACTTTCACAAGGCCGAGAAGCCCTGGCTGGACGCCCTAATCCAGGCGTGCGCCGACGCCCTGCCCTTTGCCGCGGCCGGCGACGACGACCGCTACCAAGCGGAGGTCATGAGACTGGCTCCGGCGCCGAAGTTCAGTCCGAGGCAGGCCGCGCGCGGCGAATAGGCCGCTTCTCCACCGCCCCGTCGATCGCCGTTAACCGGCCATCCACGGCGACACGGCATGGTGGCGTGGAATTTGCCGCGCAGAACGCACCATGTCCCGAACCGCTACCGCCAAGCTCGTCGATCCGTCCGCCTTCGACGCGGGAGCGGCCGTCGATGAGACGGCTCTGGATTCACGCGGCCTGCAAAAGATGGCGGCCGAGGCCGTGGCTCTTCCGAAGGGAGATGCGCGCCGCCGCGGCCCGTTCCGACCCGAAGTCTGGCTGAACGCCCGCGAAAAGGCGACGGCGCGACTATCGGCCTTCTATTTCCGACTGATCGACATTCTCGCGGTCGCATTGGTCACCGTCGTCTGCGCGCGTCTCAGCGAGCCCGGACCCTTGGCCGGGGTTCAGGTGGCGGAGGTCGCCCCCTTTGTCCTGGGGGCCATCCTGACACTGGCGGTGGCAAAATCGGCGGGCCTGTACCGGTTCGCGCGCGGGGCCCGGCTCGAGCGGCATTTCGCCATCCTCGCCGGCGCGGCGCTTGGCGGCGGCGCCGTAACGGCACTTAGTGGCCTGCTGCTCACCGGCGCCGGTTCTCCCTGGCACGGTTACCTGGTCTGGACCGGCGTGGTGATGGCTTGCCTTTATGGCCTGCATCTCGGCTGGACCGGCCTGGTCGATCGGTGGCGCAAGAGCGGCGCCCTGACGCCCAATGTGGTGGTGGTCGGAGCGACCAAGAACGCCGAGACCCTTATCCAGGAAGCGCTGGACCGTCGCGATCTGAACATCCTGGGCGTGTTCGACGACCGGCTGGCCCGGTCTCCCGAGACGCTGAAAGGCGTTCCCCTGCTGGGCGACGTCGACGCCCTGCTGGGCCACAAGATCACGCCCTACGTCGACCGCATCGTCATGGCGGTGGACCCCACGGCACGGTCGCGCGTCAAGGCGCTGACGGAAAGACTGGCGAGCCTGCCCAACGAGGTCACCCTGCTGGTCGAGACCTCAGAGCCGGGCGAGCGCAGCGCCGCGCTGAAGCGGCTGGCCGAGGCGCCGCTGGCGCCCATCGACGGCGTCGATCCCGATCGTCGCGCCTTTCACAAGCGGTTGCAGGATCTTGTGATCGGCGCTTTGGCCTTGGTTGCATTGACCCCGCTGCTGCTTGTGATCGGCCTGGCCGTGCGGCTGGACAGCCCCGGCCCCATGCTGTTCCGGCAGAAGCGCCACGGCTTCAATCAGGAAGAGATCGTGGTGTGGAAGTTCCGCACCATGCATCACGGCCGGGGCGACGACGCGGGTGTGCTCCAGGCGCGGCCCGGCGACGACCGCGTGACCCGCGTCGGTCGCTTCCTGCGCTCGACCAGCCTGGATGAGTTGCCCCAGCTGCTCAACGTGGTGCGGGGCGAGATGAGTCTGGTCGGACCCCGCCCCCACACGCCCGGCATGAAGACCGGCGAGGTCGAGTGCGCGCGTCTGGTCGCCGAGTACGCTCACCGCCACCGGATGAAGCCCGGCATGACCGGCTGGGCCGCCATCAAGGGCTCACGCGGGCCGCTGATGGACGCCGCCATGGTGCGCCGCCGGGTGCAGCTGGACATCGACTATATCGAGCGCCAGTCGTTCTGGCTGGACCTGTGGATCATGCTGGTCACCGTGCCGGTGCTGCTCGGCGACCGCTCGGCGGTGCGCTGATGTTTTGGCGGGGGGTGTGGGGCTATCTTCCGGCCAATGTGGTGCAGGGCGTGGTCGGGGTTCTGACCCTGATCGTCTTCACCCGCCTGCTGTCGGCCGAGGATTTCGGCCGTTACGCCATCGCCTATGCCATCCTCAGCCTGACGCACGTCGCCGTCTTCACCTGGCTGGAGGCGGCCATGGCCCGCTTCTGGGCGGCGGAGAACGAGGGCGGCGAGGGCATGGCGGCCCATTTCGCCAGCCTGTTCCGCGCCCTGTTCCTGCTGATGGCGGCCTTCATCCCCCTGGCCGGGCTGGTGATCTGGGCCATGCCCTGGGCGACGCCGCTGAAGCTGGCCATCGCCGCCGGCGTGATGGGCGTGCCGATCCGCTGCGTCATGCAGTTGGTCAAGGAGCGCTATCGGGCGGCCGGTGAGGTCGGCAAGGCCTCGGTTCTGGACATTGCGACCACCCTGGGCGGATTCGGCATCGGGGTCGGGTTCGCCATCGTCGGCGCGGGCGCGGCGTCGCCGTTGCTGGGCCTGCTGATCGCGCCGCTGGCCGCCCTGCCGTTCATTCTTCCCGGAGAACTGAAGACGGCGCGCGGCGGGAGGGTCGAGCCACAGCGGCTGCGCGGCTACGCCGTCTATGGCTATCCGATCGCGGCGTCTCTGGCCCTGACCCTGGTCCTCGCCTCGACCGACCGGTTCCTCCTGGCGGCCTTCATGGATGAGGCGGCGGTCGGCGCCTATCACGCGGCCTATTCCATCGCCAATCGGACACTGGACATCCTGTTCATCTGGCTGGGCGCGGCGGGCGGTCCGGCCCTTGTCATGGCGCTGGAGCGGGGCGGGCTGGAGAGGCTCAAGGAGGCCGCGCGCGAACAGGCGGCGTTCTTCGTGTTGCTGGGTCTGCCCGCGGCGGTGGGTGTGATGCTGGTGGCGAGGCCGCTCGCCGATGTGGTGCTGGGCGAGGAGCTGCGGGTGGCGGCGGCCGGCGTGACGCCTCTGGTGGCGCTGGCGGCGCTGTTCTCGGGCATGACCGCCTATTATTTCGGCCAGGCCTTCACCCTGGCCAAGAAGACCCGCCTCCTGCTGGTGGCCATGGGCGTCCCGGCGGTGGCCAACGTCATCCTCAATCTGGTCCTGATCCCCATCATGGGCGTGATGGGCGCGGCCCTGGCGACCGCACTCAGCCTGGCCATCGGCATGACCGCCACCATCCTGATCGGACGCCGCTTCCTGCCCCTGCCGATCCCGTGGACGACCCTGGGCCAGTGCGCCGTGGCTTGCGGCCTGATGGCGCTCGCAGTGTCGCTGTTGCCCTCCCAGGGCGGAATCATCGAATTGATCCTGAAGGCCTCGGTGGGCGCCGTGGTCTATGGCCTGACCACCTATGTCATGAACGCGGCGGGCATTCGGAGCGTGGTCACGCGTCGTCTTGCCGGCCTGCGCGAGGCCGCAGCGTGATGCGGCGCGGCGACAGCCCGGCGTGGAGAGCCGCCGAGCCGCGCCTGTCGGTGTTGATTCCCTTTCTGCGCGACGATCCGACCGCGCTGCTGGCGCTGCTTGATCGCGAGACGCCCGAGCTGCAAGACGCGGTCGAAGTGGTGCTGCTGGATGACGGCACCGGCGACGCCGACCTCACGGCGCGCCTGGAAGCCGTGGTCGCCGATCTGGCCCTGCCCGTTCGCCTGCTCTCCTCCCCGGACAATCTCGGTCGGTCGCGCGGCCGCAACCGCCTGACCGCCGAGGCGCGCGGGCGGCACTGGCTGTTTCTGGACAGCGACATGCGCCCGGACAGCCCCGACTTCCTCCAGACGTGGCTTGCCCTGGCCAAGATCGACGACCCCGCTGTGGCCTTTGGCGGCTTCTCCCTGGATCAGGCGCCGCATGAGCCCCGCACAGCCGTCCACCGCGCCATGGCCCTGCGTTCGGACTGCACGCCCGGTATTGAGCGCGCGCGCCAGCCGGAGAAGCACGTCTTCACCTCCAACCTGTTGGTCCGCCGCGACGTGTTCGAGGTCGAAGCCTTCGACGCCGACTTCGCCGGCTGGGGATGGGAGGATGTGGAGTGGGGCATGCGCGTCGCGCGGCGCTGGCCCATCGTCCACATCGACAATCCGGCGACCCACATGGGCCTCGACACCGTCGAGACCCTGGCCGCGAAATATGAGCAGTCCGCGGCCAACTTCGCCCGGGTCGCGGCCAAACACCCCGAGGTGGTCGCGACCTACCCCAGCTACCGCGCCGCCCGTCTGATCCGGCGCACGCCCGGTCACCGACTGGCCCGGCCGCTGTTCAAGGCCATCGCCATGCTGGACGTACTGCCGGATCCAGCCCGGGCCTTTTCGCTGCGCCTCTACCGCGCCGCCCTCTATGCGGAGGCGGTATGATCCCGCCCGCACACCCGGACGTCGCCGTCATCGTCCCGACCCTGCGCCGGCCCGATAGCCTGGAGCGGGCGCTGCGGTCGCTGATGGCGCAGACAGGCGTGGCCGATCGACTGCGAGAAATCGTGGTGGCGGACAACGACCCTGAGGGGTCGGCGCGAGGTCTGGTCGAAGGACTGGCGACTGAAAGCCCCGTCCCGGTTCTGTGGCGCCACGCGGCGGTCCCGGGCGTGGCCACGGCGCGCAACACCGGCTTGGCCGCCACCACCGCGCCGCTGATCGCCTTCCTCGACGATGACGAGGCGGCCGCACCCGACTGGCTGGCCCATCTTATCAGCGCGCACGAAACCCTCGGCGCCGATGTCACCTTCTCGCCGATCCGGGGCGTGACGCCCGAGGCGACCGGTTGGGCGCGGCCCTATCTGGATCGCTTCTTCGGCCGCGAGGGTCCCGCCGAGGACCAACTGATCGATGAGCCCTATGGCTGCGGGGCCAGCCTGATGACCCGCGCCACCGCCCTGCCCGGCCCTGCCCCGTTTGATGTCAGCGCCGACCAGACCGGCGGGGAAGACGACGCCCTGTTCACGGCCGTGCGCGCGCGCGGCGGCCGGTTCGGCTGGGCCGCGAACGCCTGGGTGGACGAATTTGCGCCGCCGCACCGCGCCACCCTCGGCTATGCTCTGCGCCGCGCCTTCGCCTATGGCCAGGGGCCCAGCCAGGAGGCTGCGCGCGAGCGGCGGCCGCTGGCGCTGATCAAATGGATGGCCGTCGGCGCGGTCCAGACCGCCGTGTTCGGTCTCAAGGCGGCCGCCCTGACCGTGCTCGCCCGACCCAGCCGCGCCGAGGCGCTGGACCGGGCCGCGCGGGGGTTGGGCAAGGTGCTGTGGATGCCGGGACTGGAGCCGCGCTTCTATGGGCAGGCCGAGATCGACCGGCTGGCGCGCGTCGCCGGTCGCTAACCCGCGGCGCGCCTGAGGAACGCCGGAGGCCGATAGGTCGTGCGGTTCATCACCGCCCCCGCGATGCGGCCGCCGACCGAAGTGATCTCGTCGCGCAGGGCCACGGGCGCCACCGCCTCGGTGGTCTCGGCCGCCACCACCAGGATCGACGCATCGACATAGGGCGCCAGCGTCAGGGCCAGGTCGGATCGTCCGGCGGCGGGAGAGTCGACGATCACCGTATCGGCGTGTCGGCGCAGGGCGTCCCAGTAGCGCGCCTCCGGAACCGCTTCGACGCGCTGACCTGACCGCAACAGGTCGGTGCGGAAGCGCGTCACCCACAATCGCCCGCCGAGGCAGGACCGCGCGGTCATCAGCCGGTGTGGGGCGATCGGACGCCCGTCCTTGCCAACCATGGGCGGATGCACGCCGAAAAAGGCCGAACCGTCGGGAGACGCGGCGGTTGGCTGACCCAGGCGTCCGAACCGGTCCGGCTCGGCCTCGACGGCCGCCTGCTGCCCCTGGCTCCACAGATCGGCATCGACCAGCCAGACGGGTTTTCGGGCGCGCACGGCGGCCAGGCGCGCGAACTCGCGGGCGACGGTGGAGGTCCCTTCCCCATCCCCGGCGGCCACGAACTGGAGCACGCGGCCGCGATGCGCCGGTGCGGCGCCGAGGGCGGTCCAAAGGCCCGCCATTTCCGCGGTCAGATCGACCATCGAATCGCCTAGCCCTTCACGAAACTGACCGACGCTACCACAGCGCGAAGCGTCCTCAGCGCGCCTTCATCGGCGCCACGGCAAGAACCGGCATCTGCAGCGTCCGCGCGGCAGACCCTGGCGTGGACAGGCCGGGCCTGAGGAAGATGCGCAGCAGGCCGACGCACAGGGCGGTGAAGCCAGCAAACAGGAAGGCCAGCACCAGGATCGGCGCCTTCAGGCTGGCGCCGCGCGCGGGCGGCGTGGCGCGCTCGACGACCCGCACGTTGTCCACGCCGTTCTGCGCCAGCTCGTTGGCGGCGCGGCTCTGAGCCTCACGCAGGGTGAAATCGCGGATCGAGGTGGTCAGCACCTCGCGATTTCCCGACAGGGTGGCGTTGCGACTCTCCAGTTCGATCAGGCGCTGCTGACGCGTGCGCAGATCGTTCAGCTGGGACATCAGCATGGCGCGCTTGCCGATCAGGGAGTCGCGCTCGGCCTCGGCCTGGATGCGCTCGGTGTTCAGTTCGACCCACATGGGATTGGGGCCGGTGCGGATTTCCTTGGGCCCCACGGCCGTGCCGGTGCCGACGAAGTCCTGGAGCTGGGCGATGCGGGCGTCGATGTCGCGCACCGGCTGGGCGTCCTCGCGATAGCGCGACAGCAGGTCCTCCCGCTGGGTGCGCAGCTGCAGGATCTGGTCCTGGGCCGAGATGTTCAGGTCCTGTTGCAGGGCGATCTCGGCCGGCACCGCGCCCAGTTGGCGGCGCAGGGACTGCAGCCGCTGCTCGGCCTGACTCAACGCCGCATCATTGGTCAGGCGCTCGGCGAAAGTGGTCTGGTAGCTGTCCGACAGCGCGTCGCGCGCGGCGGCGAAATCACCGATGTCGTTGGTTTCGAGGAAGGCCTCATAGGCGTCGTCGGCGTCGGCCAGACGGTCCTCGAAGCGCTGGCGCTGACCCTCCAGCGCCGGGGTCATGGTGTCGCTGAACACCTCGCGACGATAGATAAGGTACTGATCGATCATGGCGTTCAGGATGCGCGCGGCGTGATCGGGGCTGTCACCTTGATAGCTCAGTTGCACGATCCCGCTTTCGGGTGTCAGGCCGACGTTCAGGCCCGCGCCCAGAACCCGCACTGCAGCGGCCTCGGCGGAACCGCCGGTAGTGACCGATCCGTCACCGAGCACCGTATCGGCGCCAACCGCCCGCACCACACGGCGCTTCAGTTCTTCGGAATTCAGGATGGCGGCCTCGGACTGGGCCACCTCGCCGACCTGAGGCGTGGTGCCTCGCGCCGCGTCCCCAACCGAAGGGTTGTAAACGTAGTCCTGGCCGATCGAGACCAGCAGGCTTGCGGTCGCCGTATAGGTGCGCGGCATGGTGAAGGCGAAGGCGGCGCCGATCGCGAAGATCGCCAGGAACACCAGCACCATCACCCACAGCTCGCGCCACAGCAGGGCGATGATGTCGCCGAGGCCATAGCGGGGCCGGGCCGAGACGGTGGCGGTGGTTCGCATGCGCGGGCGGAATCCGATCGACGAAGGCGTCGCGACCCCAGCCTTCGCCCCTCCGCGTTAACCCCCGGTTACCCATGATCGCCCAGGGTGCGGATCGGAATAGTTTTTTTCGCTCCCTCGGAGACCCGTCCGTGGCCTCGACGCCTCGTCAACTCGACCGCCGCGCGCTGCTGGCCATCCTCGGTGGCGGCCTGGCGGCCGGCGCCTGCTCCAGCGGGCCTTCGGCCACGGAATATGGGGGCCTGCGCCCGCAGCCCATGGGGCCGGGTGAATTCCCGAATGTCGAGTTCGCCAGCTGGACGGACGCAGAGCCTGATTATCTGCTCTATCCGGGTGATGTGCTCGATATCCAGACACCCACGGCGCCGGAGCTGAACCGCGCGCCGACCATCGCGCCGGACGGGCGAATCACCCTGCCGCTGGTGGGTCAGGTCATGGCGGCGGATCGGTCGATTCCGGAACTGAAGACCGAGCTGGAGGGCCGCTACGCCAGCCAACTGGTCCGGCCCATCGTCGAGATTGCGGTGACCACGGCCCAGCCGCTCAAGGTCTGGGTCGACGGCGAGGTTCGCACTCCCGGCGTCTATGACATGCCCGGCGACATCGACGCCTATCAGGCCATCGTTCTGGCCGGCGGCTTCCTGCCCAGCGCCCGGCAGGATCAGGTCGCCCTGATCCGGCGCGGACCCGGCGGCACGCGGATGCTGCGCGCCGTCGACCTGAGGCCCCGGCGCGGCGAGATCCTGGCACTGCGCCGCTCCGACATCCTGTTCGTACCGCGCACCACCCTGGCCGAGGTGTCGCTCTTCTTCAGCCAGATTCGCGACGCCCTGCCGATCGGCTTCAACTACTCAATCAACGGCCAGTACCAGCAGTTCTGACCGTCCCCGCGCGTTACTGACGTGCGGCGTCGCTCTCGGCACGACGGCTAGCGAATTCCGAATCGGCCTTCCATTCCGGCCAACGATCACTATCCGCCAGGTCGGCGACCAGGCGATGCATCAGCGTCAGGGTTTCGACCGCCGCGCCCCAGGTCCAGTCGGGGGACCATTCATCCGACGGCTGGTGATAGATGGTGCGGAACAGCGCATCATAGGCGGGCTTGCCCACCTCGCGCCCGACCTCGTCCAGCTCGACGCCATGCCAGGGCATCAGGGCCGGAACGCCGGCGTTGGCGAAGGGAAAGTGGTCCGAACGGAAGTAGAAGCCCTGCTGCGGCTGGCCGTCGTCGGTGACGGTGCGACCCTCGGCGGTGGCGAGGACCTGAAGCTCGTCCTCCAGCGTATTCTGGCCCAGGCCGAAAATCGGCAGGTCGCGGGTCGTACCGCCGATCGGCAGCATGTCGATATTCACGTTCGCGACCGTGGTTTCCAGAGGATAGACCGGATTGGCCGCGTAGAACTCGGAACCCAGCAGCCCCTGCTCCTCGGCCGTGACGTGCAGGAAAACAACGGATCGCTCGAACGGCCAGGCAGCCTTCAGCGAACGTGCCAGTTCGACCACGCCGACCGTGCCCGAGGCGTTGTCCCAGGCGCCATTGAAGATCAGATCGGCGTGGGCGTCGGCGGCTTGGCCCTCGGCGGGCTCCCGCGTCCCCACGTGGTCCCAGTGGGCCGAGACCACGATGGTCTCGGCAGCCTGGTCGGTCCCCGACAGCCGGGCGATAAAATTGTGGGTCTCGACCCGCTCGGCGGTCTCACTGGCCTGCACCGACAGGGTGACGCCCTCCAGCGGCACGGCGACGAACGCCTCGCTCTCGGCCCGATCGGTCAGCTGGCTCAACGACTGACCGGCGGCGGCGAACAGGCGACCGGCGGCGTCGCGGTTCATCGACAGGGAGACGCCTTCGGCTTCGCCGGCGATGGTCGTGCGCGGACGAGCGACGCCGGCTCCGCGCCGCCAGCGCTGGTCGACGGCGTCGAAGCCCGAAACCGTCAGCATGGCCACCGCGCCGCGCCGGCGGAGCTCGTCCATCTTGGTGTCGGCTCGTCCGTACAGGGTAGGAAACTCGCCCCGGAACCGTTCGTCGTCCGGCTCTCCGCCCAGCACCACCGCGATCTTGCCGGTCAGATCGACATCGCCGAAGTCGTCCCAGTTTCGCTCCGGCGCGTTGACGCCGTAGCCGACGAAGACCAGCGGCGCGCCGGCAATCGAAGCGGACCCTGCGTCACCCCGCGTACGAGCCGTGACGTCCACGCCCGCCTCAAGCGCCCCGCCCGCACCGCCGGGCCCCGTCCACGACACGGTCGCTGGCTCGGTCGGGGTGAACCGCAACAGAGTGACGGGCTGCAGCCAGCCGCCGTCCGGGCCGCCCGGCTCCAGGCCGATCGCCTCATACTGGGCCTGCAGCCAGGCCAGGGTCTTGTCCTCGCCTTCCGATCCCGGCCAGCGGCCCTGGAACTCGTCGGCCGAGATGGTGCGGACGCCGTCAGACAGCCGCTGTTCCGAGAAATCCTGAGCAAAGGCGCCCCCGGCCAACAGGGCCGACAGAGCGGCGGTCGCGAGAACGCGGGACATCAGGCGCATGGAATTCCTCCGTTTCGGGGGTCTTCCTTGCCCGGAAAGAACCGACGGGTGCATTAATTCTGAGTCAGGTTCGCCCTTGCCCCGCCGCCGCCGCCGACGCATCGTCCGGCCGAGTTGCGGGGGAGTTCGCGTTGCAGGATCTGGCGGCGATTATCGTCATGGTCATGATCGGGGTGGTGACGGTCAGCTATCTGATCGGCTCCATCCCCTTTGGTGTGGTCATCACACGGGCGGCGGGCGCCGGAGACGTGCGCGCCATAGGCTCGGGCAATATCGGCGCGACCAATGTGCTGAGGACTGGGCGGCGTGACCTGGCCATCGCCACCCTGGTGCTGGACGCCGGCAAGGGGGCCTTCTGCTTCCTGATGGCCAAGGCCATCCTTGGCGGCGACCTGATCCCGGCTCTGGCGGGCGGCGCGGCCTTCCTGGGGCACCTGTTCCCGGTGTGGCTGAAGTTCAAGGGCGGCAAGGGCGTGGCGACCTTCTTCGGCCTGGTGCTGGCGGCGGCTTGGCCGCTGGGCCTGATCGCTGCCGTGATCTGGCTGGTTATGGCGGCGGTGTTCCGGTTCTCCTCCCTTGCATCCTTGACCGCCGCGACCGTTACGCCGGTGATCGCTCTGCTGCCTTTGGGAATGCTGGGCCTGCCCGCCCCTTGGGCCCTGGTGGGGATGCTGACCTTTTGCGGCGTCCTGATCTGGATCCGGCACGCAGAAAACATCGGCCGCCTGCTCAAGGGAACGGAGTCGCGCCTCGGTCAGAAGGCCGGCTGATGGACGGGCGGGAGCGACTGGCCCGCCTGACCCTGGCCCGGGCCGACCGCGTCGGCCCCGTCGCCTTTCGCCAACTGATCGGCCGCTTCGGAAGCGGCGTCGCGGCGCTGGACGCCCTGCCCCAACTGGCCCGGCGGGGCGGAGCCGCGGCCTACGCCCTGCCCGACCCACGCCGGGTCGAGGCCGAGCTGGCCGCCGGGGAGCGGCTGGGCGCCCGGCTGCTGTTTCATGGCGAGTCCGACTGGCCGCCGCTGCTGGCCGCCGTCGATCCGCCCCCGCCCCTGCTGTGGGTGCGAGGATCGGTGGAAATCCTGTCGCGGCCCTCCCTCGCCATCGTCGGCGCCCGGGTCGCCTCGGCCGCCGGCCAGAGGATCGCGCGCGGACTGGCCCAGCAGCTAGGGCAGGCAGGCCATGTGGTGGTCTCGGGTCTAGCCCGAGGCATTGACGGCGCGGCGCATCAGGGCGCGCTGGCCACCGGAACCGTGGCGGTTCTGGCCGGTGGCGTTGACGACATCTACCCGCCGGAGCACGCCGACCTATACGCCCGCATCCTCGAACAGGGGGCGGTGGTGTCCGAAAGCCCGGTCGGCGCCCGCGCCACGGCCAAGGACTTCCCCCGCCGCAACCGCATCATCTCCGGCCTGTCGCGCGGCGTCATTGTGGTCGAGGCCGAGATGCGCTCCGGCTCCCTAATCACCGCGCGTCTCGCCGCCGAACAGGGTCGCGACGTCTTCGCCGTGCCTGGCTCGCCGCTAGACCCCCGGGCGCGGGGCTGCAACGACCTGATCCGCAACGGCGCCATCCTGTGTGAGGGGGTGGATGACGTGACTCGCGCCTTCGAGACCCTGCGCTCTCTGTCCGAGCCGCCCCCAACCGCCGACTGGCCCATAGACGCTGGCGACATCGCCCCGGATGTCATTGAGCGGATCGCCGCCCTGCTGTCGCCCACCCCGGTGTCACGCGACGAACTGGCGCGCGCGGCGGGCGTACCTGCAGGTCAGTTGGCCGCCGCGCTTCTGGAACTGTCGCTGGCCGGCCGGGCTGACCTGCTTCCCGGCGATCAGGTCTGCTCCGCCTGATCTTTCAGCGCGATCGTTCCGCCAGTCCCGCCGCCTGATCCAGAGCGCGCGACAAGTCCTCGTCCCCATCCCATTCAGCCATGCGCGCCAGCTCTCGGGACATGGCGGCGATATATTCGCGGACAGGGTAGTCGGACGAAACGCGACGGCGGGTCTTTGCGGCTTCGGGCGAAGCGGGCTGGAGGGTCGGCATCTCTCTGGGCTCCTGGAATCGCTGCATCATCTTAGGTGTATATCCGTTCATATAGCAAGCTATGGTTGTTTCGCGGTCTTCTCGCTGACCAGCTCCTTGCTCGCTATCCGACTTCGGCATTGCCCTGGGCCGACAGGCTCTTTAGACGGGCCGCTTAGCCGACAACCCCACCCGCCCCCGTCCCGCCGTCCGGCGCGGATGAGCGCGCGTCCGCGAGCAGGAGTCTCCGACATGTCCGACGTTCCGAGCCATGACGAACGCGACGCCATGATCCGCGCCGCCCTTGCCGAGCATGGGGATTCGGGCGTCACCCCGCGCCACACCCTGTTCTACTTCATGGGCGACGGCGACCACGACGATCTGAACGAGGTCGCGCGGCGCGCCGGCTACATCACGCGCGGATCGGACGACTCGACCGTGCTGGAGACCACCATGGCGGTGGACGAAGCCTCTTTCGCGCCGGTGTCTTCGATGATGCAATCCTGGGCCGCGGCCTTCCAGCTGGACTACGACGGCTGGGAATGCGCGGTCGTGACCAACTGAGGAGGCTGAGATGCCCAAACGTACGGACATCCAGTCGATCCTGATCATCGGCGCCGGGCCGATCGTCATAGGCCAGGCCTGCGAGTTCGACTATTCCGGCGTCCAGGCTTGCAAGGCGCTGAAGGCCGAGGGCTATCGCGTCATCCTGGTCAATTCCAATCCGGCCACGATCATGACCGATCCGGAACTGGCCGACGCCACCTATATCGAACCGATCACGCCCGAGTTCGTCGAGCGCATCATCGCCAAGGAAAAGCCGGACGCCCTGCTCCCCACCATGGGCGGCCAGACGGCGCTGAACACCGCCCTGGCGCTGGACGCGTCGGGGGCGTTGAAGCGGCACGGAGTTGAGATGATCGGGGCGCGCGCCGAGGTCATCGACAAGGCCGAGGACCGCCAGAAATTCCGCGACGCGATGGACAAGCTGGGCCTGGAATCGCCCCGCAGCCGGGCGGTGCATCACATCGACGAGGCCGACGACGCCCTGGCCTTCGTCGGCCTGCCGGCCATCGTCCGCCCCAGCTTCACCCTGGCCGGCACCGGCGGCGGCATCGCCTACAATGTCGAGGAGTTCCGCGAGATCGTCGAGCGCGGCCTGGACCTGTCGCCGACCACCGAGGTGCTGATCGAGGAATCGGTGCTGGGCTGGAAGGAGTTCGAGATGGAGGTGGTCCGCGACAAGGCGGACAACTGCATCATCATCTGCTCGATCGAGAACATCGACCCTATGGGGGTCCATACCGGCGACTCGATCACCGTCGCCCCCGCCCTGACGCTGACCGACAAGGAATATCAGCGGATGCGGACCGGCTCGATCAATGTGCTGCGCGAGATCGGGGTCGAGACCGGCGGATCGAACGTGCAGTGGGCCATCAATCCGGCCGACGGGCGCATGGTGGTGATCGAGATGAACCCGCGCGTGTCGCGGTCCTCGGCCCTGGCCTCCAAGGCCACCGGCTTTCCCATCGCCAAGGTCGCGGCGCGTCTGGCGGTCGGCTACACCCTGGACGAACTGACCAACGACATCACCCAGGTGACGCCGGCCTCGTTCGAGCCGTCGATCGACTATGTGGTCACCAAGATCCCCCGCTTCGCCTTCGAGAAATATCCGGGGTCGGAGCCGCACCTGACCACCTCGATGAAGTCGGTCGGCGAGGTGATGGCCATCGGCCGGACCTTCCAGGAATCCATGCAGAAGGCCCTGCGCGGGCTGGAGACGGGCCTGTCGGGCTTTGACGAGATCGAGATCGACGGAACGGTGCAGCAGGGGTCCGGCGACGCCGAGGACGACGCCTCGGCCCGCGCCGCCGTCATCCGCGCCCTGGGACTGCCGACGCCGGACCGGATCCGCGTCATCGCCCAGGCCTTTCGCCATGGGCTGACGGTCGAGGAGGTCGCCGCGGCCTGCGCCTACGAGCCCTGGTTCCTGCGCCAGATCGCCGACATCGTGCGCACCGAAGGCCATATCCGTGTCGCGGGTCTGCCCGCCGAAGCGGCCGAGTTCCGCCGCCTGAAGGCCAAGGGCTTTTCGGACGCCCGGCTGGGGCAGCTGACCGGCGCGACCGAGGCCGAGGTCCGCAAGGCCCGCCGGTCGCTCGACGTCCGCCCGGTGTTCAAGCGGATCGACACCTGCGCCGCCGAGTTCGCCTCGGCCACCGCCTATATGTATTCGACCTATGAGACCGGCGCCCTGGGTCAGGTCCCGCAGTGCGAATCCCAGCCGACGGACAAGAAGAAAGCCATCATCCTGGGCGGCGGCCCGAACCGCATCGGCCAGGGGATCGAGTTCGACTATTGCTGCTGTCACGCGGCTTTCGCCTTCGCCGACATCGGGGTGGAGTCGATCATGGTCAACTGCAACCCGGAGACCGTCTCCACCGACTACGACACGTCGGATCGGCTCTATTTCGAGCCGCTGACGGCCGAGGACGTGCTGGAGCTGATCGAGGTCGAGCGGTCGAAGGGCGAGCTGATCGGCTGCGTCGTGCAGTTCGGCGGCCAGACCCCGCTGAAGCTGGCTCACGCGCTGGACGAGGACGGCGTGCCGATTCTGGGAACGAGCCTGGACTCCATCGACCTGGCCGAGGACCGCGAGCGGTTCCAGGTCATGCTGAACGACATCGGCCTGATGCAGCCGCCGAACGGCCTGGCCCGCAGCGCCCAGGAAGCCGCCGACAAGGCCGACGAGGTCGGCTATCCGGTCGTGCTGCGCCCCTCCTACGTCCTGGGCGGCCGCGGCATGATGATCGTCCACGATCGCGAACAGCTGGACCGCTATGTCGGCGAGGCCATGCGGGTCTCGGGCGACGACCCCGTGCTGATCGACCACTATCTGAACCGCGCCACCGAGGTGGACGTCGACGCCCTGTGCGACGACGACACCGTTTTCGTTGCCGGCGTGCTGGAGCATATCGAGGAAGCCGGAGTGCATTCGGGCGACAGCGCCTGCTCCATGCCGCCGCACTCGCTGTCGGCCGAGGTCATCGCCGAGCTGAAGCGCCAGACCGCCGAGATGGCCCGGGCGCTGAAGGTGCGCGGCCTGATGAACGTCCAGTTCGCCATCGAGGAGCCGCACGGCGAGAGCCCGCGCATCTTCGTGCTGGAGGTCAATCCACGCGCCAGCCGCACCGTGCCCTTCGTGGCCAAGACCATCGGCGCGCCCGTGGCCGCCATCGCCGCCAAGGTGATGGCCGGCGAGCCCCTGGCGTCGTTCGGCCTGGTCGACCGCGCCCTGGACCACGTCGCGGTCAAGGAAGCCGTCTTTCCCTTCGCCCGCTTCGCCAATGTGGACACGGTGCTGGGGCCGGAAATGCGCTCGACCGGCGAGGTCATGGGCCTGGACTGGCGCCGCGACGACGAGGCCGATCTGACCCCCGCCTTCGCCCGCGCCTTCGCCAAGAGCCAGATCGGCGGCGGCACCACCCTGCCGACCCAAGGCTGCGCCTTCATCTCGGTCAAGGACGACGACAAGCCGTTCATTCTCGAGGCCGCCCGCGCCCTGGTCGACCAAGGCTTCAGCCTGATCGCCACCGGCGGCACCCACGCCTACCTGGTTGAACAGGGTCTGGAGGCGCGGCTGGTCAAGAAGGTGCTGGAGGGACGCCCCCACATCGTCGACGCCATGAAGAACGGCGAGGTCCAGCTGGTCTTCAACACCACCGAGGGCAAACAGTCGCTGTCGGACAGCTTCTCGATCCGCCGCACCGCCCTGATGATGAAAATCCCCTACTACACCACCACCCCCGCCGCCCTGGCCACCGCCCAGGCCATCGCGGCGATCAAGGCCGGGGAGTTGGATGTGAGGCCGGTGCAGGGGTACGTCTGACGTCGTTTACGACCGCGGTTTCGACGGCTGAAAGGTCGTGAGCGGACAGCCGCGCGTTCGGAGTGCGGCCTGAGCGCGCATGCGCCGGATCGTAATGCTGCTCGATCAGCGCCTTCACCAAAGGTCTCAGGTCACCGGCGGCAGCCAGGGCGCGCCATTCGGCGATGGTCGCCTTGGCGTGGTGACGCGGCAGGCGGGTCAGGGCCTGATCGAGCGCATCGGGATCGGCGCCGATCTCGGCGTAGTCGGTCAGGATATGGTCGATCCGGGCGTCCAGCGGCGCCGTGACCTCGATCACCGGCGCGGCCTGCATGGCTTCCCACAGGCGCGGCGGCAGCACGCGGGCGCCGACCTTCCTGGACTCGGCCTCGACCGCCGTGGGGCGCTTGGGGTCGAGCCGGGCGAGGACGGCGTGAAGCCGGCTTTCGAATAGCTTCTGCGGCGGCTGGCCGCCCGGCATGGCGCCGAACAGCGAGCCGCGATGGTTGGCGAGACCCTCCAGATCCAGCGTCTGCACGCCGCGCTCGGCCAGCCGCGCGAGCAGCGCCGTCTTGCCGACGCCCGTGCGGCCGTCGATCAGCACCAGCCGATGCCCCAGCGGGACGTCGTACAGCGCCGCCACCACCGACCGGCGCCAGGTCCGATAGCCGCCGTCCAGCACCGTCACCGGCCAGCCGACCTGGTCCAGAATCGTGGCCATGGCGTGCGAACGCTGGCCGCCGCGCCAGCAGTGGATCAAAGGCTGAAAATGCGCCGGCCGGTCGGCGAGCGCGTCCTCCAGATGCCGGGCAATGTTCGCCGCCACCAGCGCCGCGCCGCGCCGACGGGCCCGGAACTTGGACCCCTGCACATACTCCGTGCCGACCTCGGCGCGTTCGACGTCGTCGAGCACCGGCAGGTTGATCGCGCCGGGCAGGTGGTCCTCGGCGAATTCCGACGGGCTGCGGACGTCGATGATGGCGTCATGGGCTGCCAGCGCCTGGGGCGAGACCTCGGCCGTGACGCGGATCACACCAGGCTGACGCCGGGCGCGCCCTCCCCCACCCGGCCGACCACGGCCGCCTGGGCAAAGCCGCCGGAGCGGGCGATGGCCAAGGCCTCGGCCACGGCGTCCGGCGCCACGGCGACCAGCAGACCGCCGGAGGTCTGAGGATCGGTCAACAGGTCCAGCCGCCCGGACGGCAGGGCGCCCGAGCCCGTGACACCCTCGCCATAGCTGGCCCAGTTGCGGCCGGACGCGCCCGTGACCACGCCCTGGGCCAGCAGGGCCTCGACGCCCGGCAGGACCGGGGCCGCGCCGGCGTCGATCTCGATCGTCGCGCCGGCGCCGCGCGCCATTTCCAGCGCATGGCCAAGCAGGCCGAACCCGGTCACGTCGGTGATGGCGTGGACGCCGGCCAGCGGCGCCAGATCCGGGCCGATGCGGTTCAGCCGCGTGGTCGTGTCGATCAGCGCGGCATAGCCGGCCTCGTCCAGCCGCCCCTGTTTGAAGGCGGCGCTCAGCACGCCGACGCCCAGAGGCTTGGTCAGGATGAGCGCGTCGCCCGGCCTCGCCCCGCGATTGGTCATGACCTTGGCCGGATCGACCAGGCCCAACGCCACCAGTCCATAGATCGGCTCCACGCTGTCGATCGAGTGGCCCCCGGCCACCGGCACGCCCGCCTCGGCGCAAATCTCGGCCCCGCCCGCCAGGATCGCCCCGATCGTTTCGGGCGACAGCACCTTGATCGGCATGCCGACGATGGCCAGGGCCAGGATCGGCCGGCCGCCCATGGCGTAGACGTCGGACAGGGCGTTGGTCGCCGCGATCCGGCCGAAGTCGCGCGGGTCGTCCACCACCGGCATGAAGAAGTCCGTGGTCGCGACCAAGGCCTGACGGTCGTTCAGCCGCCACACCGCCGCGTCGTCGGACGTCTCGGTCCCGACCAGCAGATCGGCGAAGGGCCCGGCCTGGGGCATGGCCCTGAGGATATCGCTGAGCGCCCCCGGAGCGATCTTGCACCCGCAACCGCCGCCGTGGGCCAGCGACGTCAAACGGGGTTCGGTCATCAGGATGTCCTCGTCCAGCGGATCGCGTGATGTCGGAGGTCGATCGGCGAACGGCCGGTGGCGGAGAGGGTGGGATTCGAACCCACGGTAGGCTTCCACCTACGCCGCATTTCGAGTGCGGTACTTTCGACCACTCAGCCACCTCTCCGCGGCGCCGAACATCTCAGGGTCGAGCGAGGCGCCTAACTAGCGATGCCGACCGCTCCCCGCAAGCCCTATCGCGCGGCCGGAAGGGACAGACCCGGCGCGTGCCCCACGGCGTCCGCGCCGGTCTGCCGGAACAGCTCCGCCGGGCGGCCCCGGGTGGCGTTCGACAGGGTCCCGGTGGGCTCGACCATGCCCGCGCGCTCCACCCCGCGACGGAAATTCTGTTTGTGCAGCTTGAGCCCCGCGACGGCCTCGGCGGCGCGCTGCAGCTCCGACAGGGTGAAGCGATCACCCATCAGGTCGAACAGCACCGGCCGATACTTGAGCTTGGCCCGCAGCCGGCCCAGGCCGGTGGCCAGAATGCGACGGTGATCCGAGGCCAGCGCCAGCCCCGGCAGAGGCTCGGCCGCGGAGCGACCGTGGTCGCGCGCCGCCTCGGGAACGAGGCCGGCCTCGTAAAGCAGCTCATAGCGATCCAGCACCCGCTCCTCGTTCCAGCGCAGGCCGGACAGGGCGAACAGGGCGTCAACCCGGGCTCGGGCCGTCGTATTCCCCCCGGCCCAGGCGCGCAGAGCCGGCGCGATGCGATCGTCGATCAGAGAGGGACGGCCCTTGCGCCAATCCTCCCACGGAAAACAGTCGATCAACCGGGTCCAGCGGGCATCCGGGCGTTCCGGCGCCTCCGCCCGCCGCGCCAGGGCCAGGTAGCCGATCGAAACCACCCGGCGCGCGCCGGCCCCCATTTCGGCCCGCGGAAGATCGCGACCCGCATCTCCGAAGGTGTAGAGCTGTTCGACATACCCTAGCGGCAAGCCGGTCTGGGCCTCTACGAAATCGCGTAGCGCCAGCTCGAAGGTTCGATGCGCGGACGGATCGAACGGTCCGAACGGCAGGGCCGGCGCCTCGCCGCCCTCGCCGTGAATGAGCAGGGCCGCCGCCTCGCCCTCCTTCAGCGCCATGACCACGGCCGACAGGCCGATCAGCACGCCGTCCTGAGCGAGGTGCGGCGCGGTGGTCATTCAGTGTGCCAGGCGTCGGCGGCGGGACTGAGGCCGGTGGCCTCGCTGAGCACGCGGAAGCGGTCGAGATAGGCCTTCTGGGCCGCCGAGGGCGACTGGGGCTCGATCACCAGGTCATAATCGGCGGGCGGCCGACCGAACAGCTTGAGAGACTCCGTTCGGCCAAACCCCGCCAGCTGGGTCGCCTCGAAATAGGCGCAGGCGCGGTCGGCCTTCTTGATCAGGGCCTTGATGGCGCTCGGCGTCTTGGGCGGCAGGCCGAAGCGGACGTGAATGGCGTCCTCCAGCCGGCTTTCGAAGCTCTTGTAGTTGACCCCGAGCGCCGATTTGAACGGGGAGATCATGTCGCCGATCACATACTCCGAGGCGTCGTGCAGCAGGGCAGCCAGCCGCCACCTTGGCTCCAGCCCGGGCTTCATGTGGGCCGCGATCTCCTCAACCACCACACTGTGCTGGGCGACGGAAAAGGCGTGATCGCCGACTGTCTGGCCGTTCCAGCGGGCCACGCGGGCCAGCCCGTGGGCGATGTCCTCGATCTCGACATCGAAGGGTGATGGGTCGAGCAGGTCGAGACGGCGGCCGGACAGCATGCGCTGCCAGGCGCGCGGCTTGTCGGCGGCGGTAGTGCGGATACGAGCGGGGCGGGCGCCGTCGGGCAAGGGTGGAGGTCCGGGATCGCGATCGGGCGGCCGGTGGTGACGCATCCGGCTCATCGGATCAAGCGAAGCGGAGGCCTGCTTCCGGATCAATCCCCGACATTCAGCCGGACCAGGTCGCGGGCGGCGTCGAACAGGCCGTCCTCGTTGCGTCCCTTGGACTTGACCGTGGCCACCACGATCGGGCCGCCAGAGGGACCGCGCGCCTCGTATCCGACCACACGCCAAAGGCCGCGCGCCTCGCCCGAACCATCGGTCAGGATGAAGTTGGCGCGGACGCTCTTGCCGGGCGCACGGGTGCGAACCACCGTGGCGTCTCCGTGGGCCCGAATGTCGAGCGCCTCGTCCTCCGTGGTGATCGAAACCTGCTCCGAGGCGTCATCGGCGTTGATCTGCAGCCCGCCGATGCGGACGATGGCCTTGTTTCCCGACGCGTCGATCGACATGCCCGGCAGACGCACCACCGCGTCGTCGCCCTTGGCCTGGATATCCACGCCCGGCATGCGGACCTCGGCGTGCTCGACCCCGTCCACGGTCTCGCTACGGACATCGACCGTGGCGTCGGCCGCCTGTTCCATGGGGGCGGAGGCCAGTCGCGCCTCGGCAGCGGGAAGCTCGGACGACAGGCGCGTTTCGAAGGCCTTGAGAGCCTCGGTGGCGTCGGCGCCGTCGAGGGCCACCAGATGCAGGGTGACTTCGGACCCTCGCGGACCGGCGTAGTCGCAGCTGAGGCCGTCGGCAGCCGGTCCGCCCTTGCGGGTCAGCGGGCCCTGGGTCTGCGGGCATTGCAGAGTGGTCACGACCTTCAGCGGCCCGCCGTCATCGGTGATGCTGACGGTGCTCACGCGCGAGCCCTCGCCGTCGCAGGCGGCGGTCATCAGAGCGGTGGCCGAGGCCATGAGCAGGAAGAGACGCATTCTCGCGGCTCCTGTTGAAACCGGTCCCATTGTCGGGGTTCGAGGCGGATCAGCCTAGTGAAATCGCGGTAAGCCCAATTGCCGGCGCCGTCATGAACCGATGTTCACCGGCAGTCAGGCATAGGCGTAGGGGCCGCCCCGGGCGAGAGCCGCCCGATAGGCCGGCCGCGCATGGATGCGGTCGAGGAAGGCGCGGATCCTGGGGCGCTCGCCCGCGCCGGCGCGGGCGGTGGCCGCCTCCAGCGGGAAGCTCATCATGATGTCGGCGGCCGAGAAGGCCTCACCCGCGAACCAGTCCGACTTGCCGAGTTCGGCCTCCCAATAGGCGATGTGGGTCTCGAGCTGCGGATCGACGAAGCCGGACTGCGCCTTGGCGGCGATCGTCTTCACCAGCGGTCTGACCAGGCCGGGCGCGCCGCTGGGCAGACGGCTGAACACAAGCTTGAGCAACAACGGGGTCATGGCCGAGCCTTCAGAGTAATGGAGCCAGTAGGTGAAGCGCCGAGCCGCCTCAGTGCCCGCCGGTGGCCGAAGCTGACCCTTGTCGTAGGTCTCCAACAGCCATTCAACGATGGCGCCCGTTTCCGCGACGCGGATGTCGCCCACCTCGACAACGGGCGACTTCCCCAGAGGATGGATGGCCTTCAGCGCGGGCGGGGCGAGATAGGTCTGAGGATCGCGCTCATAGCGCACGACCTCATAGTCGAGGCCGAGTTCCTCCAGCAGCCACAGGACGCGCTGGGAGCGGGAGTCGGCGAGATGGTGGACGTGGATCATGCGTCTTCATCGCACGAAACGGGCGGTCTCAAAGCCTCGATCAGCGACGACGCGGATGGCTGCGTCGTTTCTTGAGCAGGTTGAAGACCATACCGGCGAGGGCCAGCTTGCCGGCATTGCGGCCGGCGATCCGGCGGCCGCCGCGGCTGAGCAGCATGGGGGCGAGCATCATCAGGAGCTTGTTCATGCGGGAGAAATCCGCACCGAAGGCCACGGTTCCCGGCCGCGACTTCAGGTCGCCGGAGCGGCGCGGGTCTCGCTGAGCTCCGAGACCCCGCTGGGCGAGAACGCCTCCACCGCGAAGACATAGTCGACGCCCGCATTCAGGGCCCGAATCTCCAGTTCGGCCGCGACGGCGCGCGGTTCGTCGGCATAGAGCTGATAGGTGTGGGTCAGGCGGTCGGGGGTCAGGCCCCAGCGGACATTATAGCCCAACGCGCCCCCAACCGGCCGGAAGCGAACCGTGGCGTTTAACTGGTCAGCGCTGCGCTCGACGCCGAGCAGAGCGGGAGCAGCCGGCGCCGGTCCCTCGGCGGTTCCGAACACCCGCAGGTCCGCGATGGCCAGGTTGGCGCCGGGGCTCTCGATGTGTTCGTAGCGGAGGAAACGGGCCGGAACCGGCGTCGCGCCCTCGACATAGGCGTTGGGCCGGTCGCGATCGCTGTCGGACAGGTCGGCGAAGGCGGTCCAGCTCTCCCCGTCCTCGGACCAGGACAGGCGGAAACGGGTGCGGATGTCCGGGCTCTCACGATAGACCCCGCTCTCGTGGTCCGCATAGTTGACCTGGACGGCGTGGACAGTCTTTGCGGAGCCTAGGTCGATGGTTAGGGTCTGACCCTCCGCGTTCTCAGCCGCCAACCAGTAGGTGCGGGGATTTTCGTCCACCGCGTGTTCTGGGCCATGCTCAGGCTGAGCCGATGAGGCCTCGGCCGGAGCCCGATAGGACAGCGGAAACCAGCCGGTGAACAGGCGCTCGGGATCCTCGACCGGCCCATCCGGCATCACCTGCGGATAGTCGCCGAAGCGGCTGGTGAACCACATCTGGCCGTCGGCCTCGAAGCGCCCCGGGAACATCGCGATGCGCCTCTCGAACGTCCAGTTGTGGCCCAGCCAGGGCGTGCCGGTGTTCCACCAGTTGCCGTGCTTGTCCTGGAAGGTCGAGCCGTGCCCGGCGCCCTCGACGAAGCCGCCGGGCTTGTAGCTGATCGGATTCCACGGCGCGTACTCGAATGGCCCCAGCGGACTGTCGCCGACATAGGCCCCGTTGGCGTAGGCGTTGTACTCGGTGCCGGGTGCGCCGTACTGCAGGTAGTACCGCCCCCCGTGCTTGGTCATCCAGGCCCCCTCCATATAGGGCCGGATGGGCGTGCCGTCGGGCAGGCCGCCTGAGTGATCCTCGCCGAACCGCTCCCAGCCGTGGCGGTCGGGGTGCAGCACGTGCAGGGCGATCGGCTCGCTGAGGAACCGCATCGGCGGGTCCGGATCGACCTCTGCGGCGTACAGCGGATAGTGGTTCGACGAGCCCCAGTAGAGGTACCAGCGGCCGTCATCGTCGATGAACAGATCGGGATCCCAGGGGCCGGGCGGCAGCTTGCCCTCGGGCAGGCCGCCCTCGCCGTAGGAGCCCTCCTCGTTGCGGCTGACCGCGCCGGGGACCGGCGGCAGGATGCGGGTGTGCCAGTCCCAATGGCCCGTCTCGGGGTGCTCCGACACCAGCACCGGCCGAGGCTCGAAGGCCGACTGCATCAGATAAAGCCGCTCCCCGTCCGAGCGCGCGGCCGGCGCGACATTGGACTCGAACGGCCATTTGTTCGGGCTGACATAGGACCAGTCCAGCAGGTCCTCGCTGGTCCAGTAGCCGTCGGCCAGGGTCTGGAACAGGAAATAGCGGTCGCGGTGCAGCACGATCACAGGGTCGGCCCCGGTGCGATAGCTGATGCCTCGATGGGTCTGTTCGAAATTGTATTTGTAGTCGACGTCGACCGGATTGGCCCAGGTTCTCGGGCGGATTTCCTGAGCCATTGTCGGTGAGGTCAGGGCGAGAACGGCGAGGACCAGGGAAGCGCGCATGGCGTGGTCCTAGCACAGGATGCCGATCCCCACCGCGACCAGGCCGGTTATAAATTTCATTGTGGTCGGTAAGAAGACTTATCGATTGTTCTTGTCGAACAGGTCGGCCTAGGTTGCGCCCATCACTCATCCCCTCGAGAAGGACAGAGGTCATGGACGGAAACGCTGGCGGCAGCCCTCTTTCGGACCCCAAGAAGGAAAAGAGCGCGCTGCGCTCGCTCCTGGGACGCACAAACCGCGACTGGTGGCCCAACCATCTGGCGGTCGACATCCTGCATCAGCAGGGCCGGACCGGCGATCCAATGGGCGACGACTTCGACTATGCCGAGGCCTTCAAGAAGCTCGACTACGAGGCGGTCAAGCGTGACCTGCACGCCCTGATGACCGACAGCCAGTCGTGGTGGCCGGCTGACTATGGCCACTACGGCCCCTTCTTCATCCGCATGGCCTGGCACTCGGCCGGCACCTACCGGACCGGCGATGGTCGCGGCGGCGCGGGCGCAGGCCAGCAGCGGTTCGCGCCGCTGAACTCCTGGCCGGACAACGGCAATCTGGACAAGGCGCGCCGCCTGCTGTGGCCGATCAAGCAGAAGTACGGTGCCAACCTCTCGTGGGCCGACCTGTTCATCCTGGCCGGCAATGTGGCGATCGAATCCATGGGCGGCCCGGTGTTCGGCTTCGGCGGCGGTCGCGCCGACGTCTGGGAGCCCGAGAAGGACGTCTATTGGGGCACCGAAGAAAACTGGGTCGGCGACGAGGGCAACGAAACCCGTATCCAGCCCGACAAGGAGATGGCGCTGGAGGAGCCGCTCGCGGCCATCCAGATGGGCCTGATCTACGTCAATCCGGAAGGCCCCGGCGGGCGGCCCGAGGCGCTGGAATCGGCCCGCGATATCCGTGAGACCTTCGCCCGGATGGGCATGAATGACGAGGAGACGGCGGCCCTGACCGTGGGCGGCCACACCTTCGGCAAGGCCCACGGCGCCGGCGACGCCTCCAAGGTCGGCATCAGCCCCGAGGGTGGCGACATCGCCCAGCAGGGCCTGGGCTGGGTCTCGGGCCACGAAAGCGGCATGGGCGACCATACGATCACCTCGGGGATCGAGGGCGCATGGACTCCCACGCCCATCACCTGGGACATGACCTATTTCGACATGCTGCTGGACCACGAGTACGAGCTGGTCCGCTCGCCCGCCGGGGCGAAGCAATGGCAGCCGGTCGGCAATCCGCCGGAGACGCTGGCGCCGGCCGCGCATACACCCGGCAAGCGCGTTCCCACCATGATGACCACCGCCGACATGGCGATGAAGGTCGATCCCAAGTATCGGGAAATCATGGAGAAATTCCGGGCCGACCCGGCCTATTTCGGCGACGCCTTCGCCCGCGCCTGGTTCAAGCTGTGCCACCGCGACATGGGACCGAAGATCCGCTACCTCGGCCCGGAAGTGCCTAAGGAAGACCTGATCTGGCAGGACCCGATCCCGGCCCATACCGGTCCCAAACTGTCCGACGTCGACGTGAAGACGCTGAAGGCTGCGATCGCGGGCTCCGGGCTGTCGGTGGCCGACCTGGTCCGCACCGCCTGGGCCTCCGCGGCGACCTATCGCGGCTCGGATCACCGCGGTGGCGCCAACGGCGCGCGCATCCGCCTGGCTCCTCAGAAGGACTGGGACGTCAATGAGCCAGCCAAGCTGTCGAGGGTTTTGGCCGTCTATGAGGGCATCAAGTCGTCCTCGGGTCTGAACGTCTCGATCGCGGATCTGATCGTGCTCGGCGGCTCGGTCGGGATCGAACAGGCGGCAAAGGCGGCGGGTCACGAGATCACCGTGCCCTTCACCCCCGGCCGTACCGACGCAACGCAGGAACAGACCGACGTTGAAGGCTTCGCGGTGCTGGAGCCCAAGGCCGATGGTTTCCGCAACTATCTTCAGGTCCGGTTCAACGTGCCGACCGAGGAATTGCTGGTCGATCGGTCGCAGTTGCTGGGCCTGACCGCTCCTCAGATGACGGTGCTGGTCGGCGGACTGCGCGTGCTGGGCGTCAACCACGGCGCCTCCGAGAACGGCGTCCTGACCGACCGTCCGGGCCAGCTGACCAACGACTTCTTCGTCAATCTTCTGGACATGAAGACGGCGTGGAAGCAGGTCGATGACCACTCCGACGAAACCTTCGTCGGCTCGGACCGCGAGACCCTCGAGAAGCGCTGGACGGCGACGCGCACCGACCTGGTGTTCGGCTCCAACTCGCAATTGCGGGCGCTCGCCGAAGTCTATGCCTCCGCCGACGCTGGCGAGCGGTTCGTGCGCGACTTCGTCAAGGCCTGGGTCCAGGTCATGGAGAACGACCGCTACGATCTGCCCAAGCCCGCGCTCAGGGCTCAGCGCTCCGAGGGCTGATCGCTTGAGGCCCCGCAGCCCCGTGAAAATGGGGCTGCCCGGAAACTAACGCAAAAAAAACCGGCGGAGGGGGATGCCCTCCGCCGGTTTCGTTCGCCCCCTCGGCACGGCCCCCGGGCCGCGCCTGTCGCGAAACTCAGTAACGGACCCGAAGGGTCACGCCATAGGTGCGCGGGGCGCCCAGGAAGGCGCTGATGCCCTGGGTGTCCAGGCCCTGATTATAGAAGGTGCCGTCCGGCTGAGCCGTGGTCTGGAAGGCCGTCCCCTGAAGCGGTGAGTTGTAGGCGACCTGGGTATACTCCTCGTCCGTCAGGTTCTGACCCCACACGTCCAGGGTCCACAGCTCGCTTTCCGAGCCGATCGAGATGCGGCCGTTCACGACCGTGAAGTCGTCCTGCATCTTGAAGGGGATCAGGTCAGAGCCGGTGTTGTACTCGGTCTGATACTTGGCGGCGAGATTGAAGCCGGCGCGCAGACCCATGCCGATCGAACGGTCGAAGTTGATCGAGCCCGAGGCCGACCACTCCGGCGCGAACGACGGCCGGGCGCCCGGCAGGAGGGACAGTTGCGGGAAGCGCGCCGGACTGGTCAGGTCGGCGGCGGTGAATTCGCCATAGGCCGCGTCGGTGTAGGTCACGCCACCTTGGAATGACAGACCCTCGACCGGCGTGAACCACACCACATCGGCGTCCACCCCGCGCGAGGTCAGCTCGGGGATCGACTCCACCACGAAGGCCGTGCCGAGGAAGGTGTTCAGCTGGAAGTTCTCGAACGTCTGGTCGAAGTAGGTGGCGTTCAGCAGCACAGAGCCGTCGAACAAGGTCGACTTCACGCCCAGCTCATAGCTGTCGACCGTCTCGGCCGGGAAAAACAGCGAGGCGTCCGGCGTCACGCCGGTCTGGACCCGGTCCATGTTGTAGCCGAAGCCCTTGTAGCCCCGGGCGAAGGAGCCATAGACCATCAGGTCGTCGGTCACCTTGTAGGCCGCCTTGATCGTGCCGGAGAGCTCACCGTCGTCGAAGTTTTCGCTGATCTCGCGGCTGTCGAAAAGCGGGTTGGTCCAGGGCAGGCACTGGGCGCCGATGAGGGACTGAGCCGCCGCGCCTCCCGCCGCGGCGCCGAGCACGCCCTGGGCCGTGGCGGTGATGAGCCCAGCATTGCCCAGCACCCCGGCGCAGGCCGCGCCATTGCCGTTGATGTTGTCCTGCACCCCGAGCAGACGCTTGTTATCCATGGTGTAGCGCAGACCCAGGGTGATCTCGAACTGGTCGGTCACGCGCCAGGTGTTGTTGGTGAACACGGCCAGAGATTCCGAGCGCTGGCTGTAGGTGTCCTGGACGCCTTGGCCGAGGATATTCACGGGTCCAAGGGCGGGCGCGGCCGGATTGCCGGCCAAACAGCCGAGAAGGAATTGGCCTTGAGCCGCCGGCGGGATGCCGAGGGCGTTGAGATTGGCCGAGAAGCAGCCCAACCGCGCAGGACTCGGTGCGATCGCGCCGCCGGTCGCTTGGGCCAGGCTGGACGTCAGCAGAAGCGAAATGAAGGGATTGTAGTCGGCTCCGAAATAGTAGCTGTCCTGACGGCTGATGTTTTCCAGCGTCGCGAAGCCGCCGACCAGCCAGTCGAAGCGGTCCGTCGTACCGGCCAGGCGGAACTCCTGGGTCAGGTTATCGAGCGAATAACCGAAGTCTCCATCATCCTCGCGATAGAGGATGTCCGCCCCGGTATAGTCGATGTCCATGCCATTGACGGTCGACCAGTCACGGAACGAGGTGACCGAGGTGAATGTGGCCGAACCGTCCCAAAGGTCCAGGTTGACCTCGGCCGACAGGCCCATGTCCTCAATGCGCTGATCGGTGTCGCGGTTGGCGTAGGCCTGGCGCGAGAACGGCAGGGTGCCGTCACCGCCGCCCTGCGGCGCGGTGCCCGGGCCATTGGGCGCGGTCAGCAGATTGATAATGGCGGCCGTCGGGCTGGACCGCGTTACTACGCCGACGCAGCAGAACTCGTCGCGCTTGGAGTAGTCGGCGATCAGCCGGATCGAGGCCGTGTCGGACGGCAGGATCAACAGTTGGCCACGGGCAGTCCAGAAATCCTGGGTCTGATCTTCCTCAAGGGTGCGGGGGCCGTCGCCGGTGTCGACGTCATAGTATCCGTCGCGTTCGCGCATGCCGACATAGAAGCGGCCGGCGATCTGATCGGTCAGCGGACCCGTCACCGACGCCGACGCGGCAAGCGCGCCGTAGTTGCCGCCGCTGATCTCGCCCTGGAAGCCGGGATCAAACGACGGAGCGGCCGTGATGATGTTGATCACGCCGGCTGAGGTGTTCTTCCCGAACAGAGTGCCTTGCGGGCCTTTCAGCACCTCGATGCGCTGCAGTTCGCCCAGATCCCCGAAACCGACGCCGTTGCGCGAGCGATAGACGCCATCGATCACCACACCGACCGAGCTCTCCAGGCCGGGGTTGTCTCCGACCGTGCCGACGCCGCGGATACGGGCGGTGGTGGAGGCCTCCGACTGGGTGGAGGTCACGGTCATGCCCGGCGTCAGGATCTGGAGATCCTTGATGTCGGCGACGCCGGCGCCTTCCAGCACTTCCTGCGACAGGGTGGTGACCACGATCGGCACCTCCTGCAGGCTCTGTTCGCGCAGCTGGGCCGTGACCACGATCTCGTCGACGGTGGTGACCGGAAGGTCGTCGTCCTGAACCTGGGCCTGGGCGGCGCCGGCGAAGGCGACAGCGGCCACGGCGGCGGCCGAGGCGGAGTAGCGAAGCGTCTTGATGGTGCGCATGGTGGGGCCTGCCTCCCAAAGGCCGGGCCGCTCCGGATACGGAGAAGTCCGCGGCGTTTCCTGTCCCTGCCCCGCGTCCTTCGTGGAACGGCGGAGTCGTTACCATCAGGCGTATCGCAGCCCCCTGAGTCCGACAATGACTCGCCATGGTCACGCTTGCGTGGGCGCCCTCAGTTGGCCGTCTGTGTGACCCTAAAGCGACAGAATTGAATGACCTTAGGTCAAGCTCCACGGGGCTTTGAGCGGTTCGACGTTGCGGAAGCCGTCCGAGCGCGCCACACCGCCCCGATGCCCGTCGCTCCCGACTACGATCCCGAGCCCGCCTTCTTCGCGCTGGGCGACGACTACGCAGACGCTGTCCGGCCTGCCGACTTTCCCGAGCCGACCCTGCGCTGGCGCCACGACCGAGCGGCGGCCGAAGTCGGTCTCGGGTCGCTGACCGAGGCGGAATGGGTCGACCACTTCGGTCGGTTCACGCCCCTGCCCGGCCAGCCCGGTCCGATCGCCATGCGGTATCACGGCCATCAGTTCCGTACCTACAATCCAGACCTGGGCGATGGGCGCGGCTTTCTGGCGGCCCAGCTACGCGACCAAACCGGTCGCCTCATGGATCTCGGGACTAAGGGTTCCGGCCAAACGCCGTGGTCGCGCGGGGCCGACGGAAGACTGACACTGAAGGGCGGCGTGCGCGAGGTGCTGGCCGCCTCCATGCTGGAGGCGCTTGGCGTGCCCACCAACCGCGCGCTCAGCCTGATGGAGACCGGCGAGGCCCTGGAACGGCATGACGAGCCCTCCCCCACCCGCTCGGCGGTCCTGGTCCGACTTTCGCACAGCCACGTCCGCTTTGGCACGTTTCAGCGCGCCGCATATCTGGGTCGCGCCGACCAGATCGGGACCCTGGTCGAGCATGTCCGCGCCCTCTACCACCCAGGCGTCGCCGAGGGCGACGCGGCTGGGCTTTTGCGGGAGATTGTCGCCGCCTCGGCCCGCCTGGTCGCGCGCTGGGTGGCGGCCGGCTTCGTCCACGGCGTGCTCAACACGGACAATCTCAACGTCACCGGCGAGAGCTTCGACTACGGTCCCTGGCGGTTCCTGCCGCACTACGAGCCCGGCTTCACCGCCGCCTATTTCGACCAGACCGGCCTCTACGCCTTCGCGCGCCAACCCGAGGCGGTGTTCTGGAACCTCACTCAACTAGCCGGCTGCCTGAAGCTCGTAGCCGACACCGAATTGTTGGTCGAAGCTCTGAACGGCTTCGGTCAGAGTTATATTCGTGAACTGCGCGCGGCTTTTCTGATGCGCCTTGGGGTGACGTCGCTCGGCGAGGCGGCCGACCAGCGTCTGCTCGACGCCAGCCTGGCGTTGCTGCGTGAGAAGGGCGACGACCTGCGCTGGGAGCCGCTGTTCTTTGACTGGTTCACGGGCTTCTCGTCTTCCGAGCGCGCCCTACGGGGTCCGCGCCGCGCGGTCTGGCAGGGGGAAGCCTTTGACGCCTTCCGCTTCGCCCTGTTCGAGCACGAACCCGACCGACCCGAGCGACTGGAGTATCCGGCCTTCGCCCGTGCCGAGCCCGAGGAGATGCTGATCGGCGAGGTCGAGTCGATCTGGGAGGCCATCGCCGACCGAGACGACTGGGCGCCGTTCCAGGAGAAGCTGGCGCGGATCGAAACGGCGCGCGTGGCCTATAAATTGGACGGTCGCTAAGCCGCGCCCGCGCCGCAGACCGCCACGCACCGCCGTGCCAGGACCTCGGTCGAATCCCACAGGGGCGCCGGCGCATTGCCGCGATCCAGCAGCAGCGGAACCTCGGTGCAACCGGCGATCAGAGTTTGCGCGCCGCGCTGGACAAGGAGGCCCGCCAGCGCCGCCATCCCGGCGCGCGCTTCGGTTCCAAGATCGCCAGCCTTGACCCCCTTGATCAGGCCCATCAGCCTGGCTCGGTCGGCATCCGTGGGGATCACCATGGCCGCGCCAGCGGTCTCAAGCGCCGCCGCATAAAGGCGCTCTCCGCCCGGCGTGGCCAGCACCCCAACCGTCCGCGCACCGCTCTCGACCGCCGCCCGCGCCGTTTCCGCCACCATATCGATCAGCGTCAGATCGGACGCCGCCTCAATCTCGGCTCGGTGCTGGTGAGCGGTGTTGCAGGGCATGGCCAGCACCTCGGCCCCCAGGTCGCGCAACCGCGCCGCCATACGCCCCAGCTCGGCGCCGGCGCCTTCGGGGTCCGCATGCCGGTCGGGCACGCGTGGATTGAGGTCCATGACCACCCGGATGTGATCGGCGTCCGACCCGGCCGGGGTCGCAGCCTGCAGCTTGGCCAGAAAATCCACCGTCGCCGCCGGGCCCATGCCCCCGAGCACCCCGAGAACCCGTCGCGTCACGCGCCGCAGTCCCAGGTTCCGCTCAGCTCGGCGACGCCGCCACCGTCCTTGGTGACGGTGAGGCTGGCGTCCCAGGCGCGCGTCTCGGTTCCCGACGGTGTCCCTTCGCCCGGGGCGCGAACGAGCTCGATCATCAGGACGGCGTCCCCGCGAAACGAGCCGCCCTCGGCCAAAGCGTTGTAGCCGCCGGCCTCGGTCCGGGTGACCGGGATCAGCCGCCCATCGAGCTTCACCACGCCCTTGGCCCGCACGTCGTCGCGAGGCTCGGCCGTGGCGATGAACAGCGTCTGGTCGGCGGCGCTGAATCCGCAGCCGAGGCCCGGCTCGACCACGGTCGAGAACTCGTCGAACACCATTGGCTGGAGGACGGGAGGGGCCGGCGCGGCGCCAACGTCCTCGGTCGCGGGCTCTTGCGGGGTTTCGACCCCTTCGGCGGGCGGTTCGGCCTGGGCGCAGGCGACCAGGCTCAGAGCGGCGGCGAAGGCGATCCATTTCATCGGGCGTCTCCTGTGTGCGGATCTCAGCCTAACGTCCCGACGCCGCCACCGGAACCGGCCTCACAGCAGCGCAGGCTCCAGCTCGCCATGGTAACCGGCCAGACCCTGGGCGCCCCCGGTGTGCAGGAACACGACACGCTCGCCCTCGAACTTTCCCGCCCGGGCGAGGGCGATCAGCCCCTTCATCGCCTTGCCGGTATAGACGGGATCCAGCAGCAGCCCCTCGGTCCGCGCGGCCAGGGTCAGGGCGTCGATCACCCCCTGGTCGATGAGGCCATAGCCCTCGCCGACATAGTCGCAATCGGCGACCACCATCTCCGCCGTAACCGCGTCCGGCCGACCCAGCTTCGTCGCTGTCTCGCGGGCCAGCTTCAGGACGTTTTCCTCCTGCTTGGCCTTCGGCGCCCGCACCCCGATGCCCAGCACGGGAATGTCCGCGCCCATCACCGCCAGCCCCGCCACGAGTCCCGCATGGGTGCCCGCACTGCCGGTGCCGGTGACGATCCGGTCGATCTGCAAATCCAGCTCGTCGGCCTGGACCACGAGTTCGCGCGCCGCGTCGACATAGCCCAGAGCCCCGACCGCGTTCGAGCCGCCGCCGGGAATCACATAGGGCCTCCCGCCCGCGGCCCGGACGTCAACAGCCGCCCGTTCCAGCTCGGCCGCCATATCCGAGCCGCCTGGCACGAATCTGATGTCCGCCCCCATCAGCCGGTCCAGCAGCACATTGCCGTTGCCGACATAGTCGACCGCCTTGGACCCCGTCCGCTCCTCCAGGATCACCGTGCACTTCAGGCCATGCTGGGCCGCCGCCGCCGCCGTCTGGCGCACGTGATTGGACTGGACTGCGCCCTGGGTCACCAGGGTGTCGGCGTCCTGCTCGAAGGCCTCGCCCAGCAAAAATTCCAGCTTTCGCGTCTTGTTGCCGCCGCCCGCTAGGCCGGTGCAGTCGTCGCGCTTGACCCACAGGTCGATGCCCAGTTCGTCGCTGAGCCGCGGCAGGGGGTGCAGCGGCGTCGGCAGGTGCGCCAGGCGGACACGGGGAAAGCGGGCGAGGTGCATGGTCGGGCTCCGGTGGCGGGGTCGCCGCGCCCTACCACGGCCCGCGTGCTCTCCCCAGCGGCGAACGGAGTAACCGAATTCGGAGCCGGGCGTTATGCTCGTCCGACAGCTTGACCGTAAACGGGGACGCCATGCGTCGCTTCACTCTCTGGACCATCCTTCTGCTGACGCTCGGGGCCATTCTGGCCGGGGCCGGCTACTGGGCCTACTGGAACGCCTATGCGCGGTTTCAGCCGGTGACCGTGGCCGAGAACGCCGCCGAGATCGAGGCGCTGCTGAACCGCGCAGTCTGGCTTTCCGACGTCGGCGGCGACCGGCCGGTGTGGTTCGTGGGCTACCGCGACGGCGGCATGGCCGATCGCTATCAGACCGAGGAGCTGCCCAAGCTGAAGGCGGCGGGCCTGGAGCCCCGGGTGATCCTGTTCGCCCGACCGGACGCCGAGGGCCAGACGCAGTCCACGGCCGCCGAGCGGTCCACCATAGCCGCCCTGTGGTTGACCCGCGATCAGGGCCTGTATCGCCGCTGGATGGAGACCCCGGTCGCCAACTGGACGGCCCAGGGGGTTCCGCCGGCCGACGGCGACCTGGCCCGCGACGCCGTGGTCGAGGCCTCACGCGACTTCGCCGAGGAGCTGAGAGCCTTGCTGGAGCCGTCGGACTTGCCGGAGGGCTGGCCGCTGGTGATCTGGCGCGACGAGCAGGGCTTCATGAAGGCCTGCGCCTGCGCCAGCCGCCGGTCCTGGCCCTTCGTCCGCGATGATGTCGGCGCGCCCGATCAGGCCGCTGCGCCGACGCCCGCTCCGCTTCCGACCGATGTGGCGCCGCCCGTCGATCCATCATCGCCCCTGCCCTATCCGGAGGTGTCGCCCCTCGCGCCCGACCAGCCGGCGGGCATTCCGCAAGTCCAGCCGCCCGCTCCGAGCGCGACGCCGGCGCCCAAGGCCTCGAGTCGATCCTCGCAGCCCCGTCCCCAAAGCCCGGCCGCCGCAGAGCCCGCGCCCACCGGCCCGCGCCCCGCGCCCAAGGCCCAGACCCAGGACGACGCCACCTTCTTCTGAGCGCCTAGAGGTCGCGGCAGATGGCGATCACCCGCTCGACGTCACCTTCGTCCTGATACAGGCCGAAGCCGAAGCGGATGACGTCGTCGCGCACGTCGGTGATGACATTTCGCGCCAACAGCCCCGCCCGCCAGTCTGCCGCTTGCGGGTGTTTGAGCGCCAGGAAGCGCGCCCGCGCCGCCTCGCCCTCGACGGGATTAAGGATCGTCGCCTCGCTCAGCGCTCCGACCTGTCCATTTGTCAGCGCCTTCTGAAGCCGTGTCGCCAGCGCACGCGCATGGGCCGCGACATCGGCCGTGGTCAGGCCTGCCTCGTCCAGCATCGAGCGCACCGCGTTGAACCGGTACAGCGACGTCGGATCGAAGGTCGCGCCCCATAACCGACCGGCGTCGCGCACATATTTTACACCCCCCGGCGGGCCCGTCAGGTCCCCGAACTCGGCGTACCAGCCCGTCACCACAGGCCGTTCGCAGAAGCCCGGCGGGGCGTGCAGCAAGCCGATTCCCTCGCCCGACATGGCGTATTTGTAGCCCCCGGCGACATAGAACAGCCGGTCCGACAGGGCCGACAGATCGGTCGGTGTGGCCATGAAGCCGTGATAGCCGTCGAGCAGCACCCACGGTCCTGCCGGGGCCGCCAGGGCCGCAAGGTCTTCGAGCCGATCGAACACCTGACCGGTCTTGAAGAACACCTGGCTGACCACGATCCAGTCGTGCCCGCCCGCTCGCGCCGCCTCCAGGAACCGATCGGCGAAGCTGCCGAACGGCTCCAGCGGGACCCGATCGACTGTCGCCAGCCCCGCCTCCACCCAGCGCTCGGCCTGGCGGCGGAAGCTGTGGAATTCGCCGTCGCTGGTCAGGATCCGCACCGGCCGCCGCTCGATCCCGGAAAACAGACGCAGCAGGAAGTCGTGGGTGTTGGGCGAGAACACCACCGTGTCGCTGGACGGCAGGTTGAGCTCCGCCGCCACATGGGCCTGGGCCACGGGCACGACGGTCTCGAACAACATGTCCCACTTGCGGTCGGCGAAGCGGTTGGCCTCCTCCCACGCCCGCGCCTGGGCCGCCTCGCTGACGTCGGGCCACAGATGGTGACTGTGCGCCGCGAAATGCAGCCGGTCGGCATCAAGCGACAGGGCGCGGGTGAACAGGTCCTTGCGGGCGGCGGTCATGACGTCTCCGAAGACAAGCCAGCGCTCAAGCAGAGAGCCGCCGCGCGGCGAGCGCTAGCGCCCTAAACAAGAGCCCCGTGGCAGTGTTTGAACTTGCGGCCCGAGCCACAGGGGCAGTCTGAATTGCGCCCCGTCCGCTCCCAGCCCGGCGGCAACAGCGAAGCTGGAAGCCGGGCGCGATCGTCGCCCTGAAGCGCGCCTTCGGGCAGCTGAGCGGCAGGATGAGCCATCTCGTTCTCGCCTGTCTCGGGGTTCAGGTGGATTTCCTGGAACTCCGGCATCTGCGGCGGCGGCTCGAAGCGGAACTCCACCGTCGAAATCCAGCGGGTCACGTTCTGGCGCAGGTTGGTCAGCAGGGTCTCGAACAGGCTGAAGGCCTCGGTCTTGTACTCGTTCAGCGGGTCACGCTGGGCGTAGCCGCGCAGGCCGATGACGCCGCGCAGGTGGTCCAGATGCACCAGGTGTTCGCGCCACTGCATGTCGATCATCTGCAGCAGGAACTGGCGCTCCAGGCTGCGCATCTGGCCGGCCCCGATCTGGCTTTCGCGCTCCACGGCGCGGGCGTCGGACGCCGCGACCAGTCGTTCTTCGATCTCCTCGTTCGACACGCCTTCCTCGGCGGCCCACTCGCGCACCGGCACATCGAGACCGAGCACCGATTTCACTCGTTCGTCCAGGCCCTCGATGTCCCACTGCTCGGCGTAGGCCTGAGGCGGCATGTGCTTGTCGACCAGGTCCGAAATGGTGTCGTGGCGGAACTCGGTGGTCAGCTCAGACATGTCCTCGGCATCGAGGAATTCCTGGCGCTGCTCGAACACCGCCTTGCGCTGGTCGTTCACGACGTCGTCGTATTTCAGCAGGTTCTTGCGCACCTCATAGTGCTGCTGCTCGACCCGCTCCTGGGCCTTCTTGACCGCGCCGTTCAGCCACGGGTGGCTGATCGCCTCGCCCTCGGCGACCTTGAAGGTGCGCATGATCGAGTCCAGCCGGTCGCCGGCGAAGATGCGCAGCAGGTCGTCCTGGCAGGACAGGAAGAATTTCGAGACGCCCGGATCGCCCTGACGGCCGGTCCGGCCTCGCAGCTGGTTGTCGATGCGGCGGCTTTCATGGCGCTCCGTGCCAAGGACATACAGGCCGCCGGCGGCCAGGGCCTCGGCCTTCTTCTCGGCGATCTCGGCCTTGATCGTCTGTTCTTCCGCCAGCTCCAGTTCGGGCGTGACCTCGACGCCCATCCCGCGCTGTTCCTGGCGCCAGCGCTGCATGCGCATTTCCAGGTTGCCGCCCAGTTGGATGTCGGTGCCGCGGCCGGCCATGTTGGTGGCGATGGTCACCGCGCCGGGCAGCCCCGCCTCGGCGACGATGAAGGCTTCCTGCTCGTGCTGGCGGGCGTTCAGGACGTTGTGCGGAACGCCTTTGCCCTTGCGGGTCTCGGAGGTGAAGGCGCCCTCGCCCAGCTTCTCAAGCAGCTTCACGCCCAAGGCGTCGTTGGTCAGTTCGTAGCGGGTCCAGATCGTCTTGAACCGGGCGCCGGTGATGTCGCGGGCCTGCTGCTCGTGCGCGGCGCCCAGTCGCATGACCTCGACCTCCCAGGCGTAGTTCTGTAGCAGGGTCGACAGCTGTTCGGACTTCTCAATCGACACCGTGCCGACCAGGATCGGCTGCCCCGCCACGTGACGGTCGGCCAGCAGCTGGACGATGGCGCCGTTCTTCTCTTCGTAGGTCCGATAGATTTCGTCGTCGTGATCGACCCGCTGCACCGGGCGGTTGGTCGGCACTTCCAGCACGTCCATCTTGTAGATGTCGTGGAATTCCTGGGCCTCGGTCGCGGCGGTCCCGGTCATGCCGGACAGCTTTTCGTAGAGGCGGAAGTAGTTCTGGATCGTCACCGAGGCCAGGGTCTGGTTCTCGGGCTGGATCTTGACGTCCTCCTTGGCCTCGATCGCCTGATGCAGCCCTTCCGACAGGCGGCGGCCCTGCATCATCCGGCCGGTGAACTCGTCGATCAGGATGATCTCGCCACCCTTGATGATGTAGTCCTTGTCGCGGGTGTAGAGGGTGTTGGCCCGCACAGCCTGGTTGACGTGGTGGACCAGCGTCACGTTCGCGGCGTCGTAGAGGTCCAGCGTGCCTTCGGTCAGGTAATTCCCGGCCTTGAGCATGTCCTCGATCTTTTCCGAGCCCAGCTCGGTCAGCAGCGCCTGCTTGCGCTTTTCGTCGAGGTCGTAGGTGTCCTTGTCCTTGATCAGCTCCTTCACCAGCCCGTCGACGATCTTGTAGAGGTCCGAGCGGTCCTCGGTCGGGCCCGAGATGATCAAAGGCGTGCGCGCCTCGTCGATCAGGATGGAGTCGACCTCATCGACGATGGCGAAGTGATGCGGCCGCTGCACCATTTCGCGCCGGTCATAGACCAGGTTGTCGCGCAGATAGTCGAAGCCGAACTCGTTGTTGGTGCCGTAGGTGATGTCGGCGGCGTAGGATTGCTGGCGCTGGCCCTGAGACAGGCCATTGACGATGACTCCCACCTCCATGCCCAGGAAGCGATAGACCCGGCCCATCCATTCGGCGTCACGGCGGGCGAGGTAGTCGTTGACGGTGATGACGTGCACGCCCTTGCCGGTCAGGGCGTTCAGATAGACGGGCGCCACGGCGACCAGGGTCTTGCCCTCGCCGGTCCGCATCTCGGCGATCCCGCCCTCATGCAGGATCATGCCGCCGACCAGCTGGACGTCATACTGTCGTTGGCCCAGCACCCGCTTGGACGCCTCGCGGACAAGCGCGAACGCCTCGTTCAACAGCTTGTCCAAGCCCTCGCCGCCCGCGTGCCGATCCCGCAGGGTGTCGGTCATCATGCGCAGTTCGTCGTCGGACAGCGCCTCGAACTTGGGCTCAAGGGCGTTGATCTTCTGCACCTGCCCCAGGAAGTCCTTGACCTTGCGGTCGTTGGAGGAGCCGAAGAACTTCTTGGCGAAACCGAGCATGGGGTATCCGGAAAGCGGCGGGTCGACGAGCGACTCGAACGGGGATTGGCGAAGACGGCGGCGGGTCCGGCCGGGCCCGGCGCGCGCCGGGCGATGGGGATCGAAACCCTTGCGGCCGCTCACCGGGCGAGCCCGCGAAAAGGGCCGGAAAACGGGCGCGCGGGCGGTCGAAAACCCCTCGACTTGAGCGCGGGCGAGACTTAAGCACCGGCCTTATCCGTGTCAACGCGAGGGCCTTTAAACGCCCGCGCGGCGGGCCTCGGAAGCCTGGGAGACCGTCATGCGCCGCTGTGCCGTCCTGACCGCCGCCGTCCTCGCGGCCCTGACCCTGGCCGCCTGCCAGCGCGTCGATGGCGACGCCGGCCGACCGCCCGAGCCCGGCGATCGCGCCGTCGCGCGTGTCGACGGTCGCCCCATCTGGACCTCCGATGTCCGCCGCGAAGCTGTCGCCCAGGGCCTGATCGGCCAGGGCGACGCGCTGGAGCCCTCCTCGGCCCTGTTCTCTCGCGTGCTGGACGAGGTCGTCGATCAGAAGCTGCTGGCCCGCGAGGCCGTGCGCCGCAATCTCGACGACGATCCGGCCACCCAGCGCAGGCTGGAGGCGACACGCGAGCGCATTCTCGCCGATCTGCTGGTCGAGGACGTCATCGACGGGGCGGTCACCGACGAGGCGATTGAGGCGCTGCACCGCGAACAGCTCCGACAGCTGCAGACCAGCGAGGAGCTGAAGGTCCGGCTGATTCTGACCGCCACCCAGGCCGAGGCCGAGGCCGTGCGTGGCCTGGTCGCGGCCGGCGCCGGCTTCGCCGCCGTGGCCGCCGAGCGCTCGATCGACCCGGCCACCCGCGCCTCGGGCGGCGATCTGGGCTGGACCACTTTGGATGTGCTGCCGGAACCCTACGCCGCCGCCCTGACCACGGCGCTGGCCGGGACCGGCCCGGGCGCCGTCACCCCACCGATCGAAACCGAGGACGGCTGGGCCGTGCTGACCATTGAGGACCGTCGCGCCGAGGCGCCCCCGACCCTGGAGCAGGCCCGGCCGCAGATCGTGCGCTACCTGACCTATGAACGCGTCCGCCAGCTTCTGGAGCAGCTGCGCGGCCGCGCCGAGATCGAACCCCTGACTGGCGACGCCGCACCCGCCGCCCCGGCCGCGAAGGCGCCCGCGGCGAAGGACGCCGCATGAGCCGCCCGCCCAAGGACCGGTCACCGCTCTCGGCCCAGAGGCTGGAGCGCGCCGTCGGCAAGGCGCTCGACCCCTTCGCCCAGGTCCTGAAACGCCCGGCCACGCCCGGCAAGCCCGGGCTGGCCGTCTCGCCCCTGGCCGTCCCCTTCCCCGCCATCGCGCCCATCGCCGGGTGCGAGATGGCCACCGCCCGCGCTGGCTTCTACAAGCATGAGCGCGACGACCTGCTGATCTTCCACTTCCCAGAGGGCGCCAGCTGCGCCGGCGTCTTCACCCGCCACAAGATCGGCTCGGCCCCCGTCGACTGGTGCAAACGCCACCTCGACGCCGACGAGGGCGGGATGGAAGTCCGGGCCCTGGTGGTCAACGCCGGCTGCGCCAACGCCTTCACCGGCAAGCCTGGCGCCGACGCCGCCCGCCGCACGGCCTCCGAGGTCGCCAAACGCTTCGGCTGCCGCCAGCGCGACGTCATGCTGGCCTCCACCGGCGTCATCGGCGTTTTGCTGGACGACCGGAAGATCGCCGCACGCCTGCCCGATATAACCGCCGCCCTGACCCCCGATGGCTGGGCCTCAGCCGGCCGGGCCATCATGACCACCGACACCTTCCCCAAGGGCGCCGAGGCGACCTGCGAGATCGAGGGTTATCCTGTCCGCATCGCCGGCATCGCCAAGGGCTCGGGCATGATCGCGCCGGACATGGCCACCATGCTGGCCTTCATCGTCACCGACGCCGACATCCACCCCAATGTGCTGCGCGCGATGTTGGGCCTGCACGTCCGCACCACCTTCAACTCGGTCACGGTGGACGGCGACACCTCGACCAACGACACCTGCCTGATCTTCGCCACCGGCCAGTCGGGCGCGCCGCGCATCGGCCGTGTCGGCGACCGGCGGCTCAAGGCCTTTTCCGAGGCGCTGGACCGGGTGATGCTCGACCTCGCGCACCAGCTGGTCCGAGACGGCGAGGGTGCCCGCAAGTTCGTCAAGATCGAGGTCACCGGCGCAGCCAGTCCCGCCTCGGCCCGCAAGCTGGCCAAGTCGATCGCCGACAGCCCCCTGGTCAAGACCGCCATCGCCGGTGAGGACGCCAATTGGGGCCGCGTCGTCATGGCCGTGGGCAAGACCGAGGAGCCGGTCGACCGCGACCGCCTGGCCATCCGCTTCGGCCCGCATCAGGCCGCCGCCGACGGCGCCCCGGCCCCCGACTACGACGAGGCGAAAATGAGCGCCTATATGAAGCGCGCCGAGATCGACATCTCCGTCGAGGTGGGCTCCGGCCGCGCCTCCGCCACCGTGTGGACCTGCGACCTGACCAAGGGCTACGTCGAGATCAACGGCGACTATCGCAGCTGATGACCCTCAAAACCGTTCTCGTCGCCGCCTGCGCCCTGGTCGACGCCGACGGGCGGGTGCTGATCGCCCAACGGCCCGAGGGCAAGCAACTAGCCGGACTGTGGGAATTTCCAGGCGGCAAGATCGAACCCGGCGAACGGCCGGAACAGGCCCTGATCCGCGAGCTCAAGGAAGAGCTCGACATCGACGTGACCGAGGCCTGCCTGGCGCCCTTCGTCTTCGCCAGCCACGGTTACGAGTCTTTTCACCTGTTGATGCCACTGTACCTGTGTCGTCGGTGGTCGGGCGTGGTCGCCGCTCGCGAGCACGCCGCCCTGGCCTGGGTCCGTCCCAATCGCTTGCGGGACTATCCCATGCCGCCCGCCGACGAACCGTTGGTCGCCTGGCTGTGCGACCTGTTGTGATCGGACCCTACCCGGGGAGGCCCGCCTGAAGACGTTCCTGACCCGGCTGATGCGCGACGAGAGCGGCGCCACGGCCATCGAATACGGCCTGATCTGCGCCCTGATCTTCCTGGTCATCATCGGGTCGGTGACCACGTTCGGCGAAGTCGCGACCGACATCTTCATCAAGGCCGCCGACGCGGTGTCCGGCGCCATCGGCGGCGGCGGCTAGTCCTCGCCGGTCTGCTCGACCGTTCCCAGAACATCCGCCAGCCGCGTCGTCGCCGAGCCGCGCGCCGCAGGCTTTTGCTGGCTCTCATGCGGCGCCCAGCCGGCCAGGCTGATGATCTCGAAAGTCGCGGGGATCCGCCCACCCTCGCCCCACCGCTCGGTGTAGATCGCCTGGGCGCGCGCCAGCACCCCTCGCCGGAGCGGGCGCGTGAGGCCCGCCAGCACATTCGTCTCTCCCATCGCCCGGAGATCGCGGGTCAGGGCCAGAATATCGTCATAGCGCACCGTCACCCGATCAACCTCGACGGCCGGGAGGGCGAACCCCGCACGTTGCAGCAGGCCCGCCCCGTCGAAGCCGTCGGCGAAGGGCGACACGCGCGGCGCGGCTCCTCCCGTCTCCTCCAGTTCGGCCTCGGTGAGGACCTGGCGAAGTTCGGTCAACGTCGCCCCGCCGAACATCGTGGCGAGAAACAGCCCATCGGGCCTCAGCGCCCTCCGAACCTGGGCCATAGCCCCGGGCAGATCGTTGGCCCAGTGAAGGCCCAGCACCGAGGCAAACAGATCGACGCTTTGCGGTGCGTGCGGAAGGGGTGTCGACCCCGGATCGGCCCGCCAGGCCGCATCGTCTAGCGCCTCAGCATCGCCCAGCCGCCCGCCGCCGCCACGATCCGCCAGCGCTTGTGTGAATATTCCCGGCCGCGGGGAGAGGTCGACGACGCGGGAAAAATTTCGCAAGGTCGCGGAAAGGGTGTCGGCCATGTCGGCCGCCGCGCGTCGATGCAGGAAATCCGCGTCGCCGAATGTCCCGGCGCTGCGGTCCAGACGCAGGGCGCGGCGCGCGCCGTCGAACAGCCGGGGCGGAGGGGAGGCGGTCATGCGCCGACAGAATGGGGCCTGGACGGCTCGCATGGAAGGCGCGGCGGCGCTGGCCGCGTCCTCGGCCGCCCTGGCCGGCCGTCTGGCGCGCGGCGCGGGTCGGGGACTGGCCGACGCCGTCTTCCCGCCGGTTTCCTGGGATGACGCCTCACCCAGCGCCGGCGCGGGCCTGACCGTCGACAGCTGGAGCCGGGTCACCTTCCTTGAGGACCCGGTGTGCGATGGCTGCGGCGCGGGCTTCGAACATGACGGCGGCGCCTTCGCCTCGGACCGCTGCCTCGCGTGCCAGGGCAAGCCCTACCGCTTCGCCCGTTGCCGGGCGGCCTGCGTCTATGACGAGCACTCCCGCGATCTGATCCTGAAGTTCAAGCATGGTGACGATCAGGTCTTCGCCCTGCAGTTCGCCCACTGGCTGAGACGGTCCGCCGCCGACCTGCTGGCGGAGGACGACGCCGTCGCGCCCGTCCCTCTGCATCGCCTCCGCCTGCTGGGCCGGCGGTTCAATCAGGCGGCCGAGATCGCCCGGCCACTGGCTCGTTCCGGGGGTCTCGAGTATTTGCCCGACGTCCTGATCCGCCCCCGCGCCACCGACAGCCAGGGCGGCAAGAGCCTGCGTGGCCGCCGCGAGAATGTCCGCACAGCCTTCGCCGTGTCCGACACAGGCCGCCGTCGGATAAAGGGTCGCCGCATCCTGCTGATCGACGACGTCCTGACCACCGGGGCCACGGCCGAGGCCTGCGCCAAGGCCCTGCTCGACGCCGGCGCCCGGGCCGTCGATCTGGCCGTCGTGGCGCGCGTTCGCGCCGCCCGGGAGTTTACCGGCTGACGGAACTTCCTATTTGAACAGACGATGTGACAGATATCGTCGAACCCGGAGCGTCCCTTGGCTGAAGTCGTCCTCTACACAAAACCCGGCTGCCCCTACTGCATCCGCGCCATGGCGCTTCTCGATTCTAAGGGCGTCGAGTACGAAAACATCGTCGCGTCCAACGATCCCGAGAAAAAGGCCGAGATGGTCCAGCGCGCCAACGGCCGCGCTACTTTCCCGCAGATTTTTATCGATGGTCGGCACATCGGCGGCTCGGACGATCTCCAGGCGCTGGATCGGCAGGGTAAGCTTGATCCCCTCCTCGCTGCCTGAGCCGCCATGGCGGAGCTGCTCCGAGTCGCCCTAGTCCAGACCCGTACCCCGGCCACGGCCGAGACCGGGCTTGAGCATATCGCGCCCCTGATCCGTCAGGCGGCCGAGGGCGGCGCCAGGATGATCCTGACCCCCGAAGGCAGTAACCTGCTGGAACAGCGACGCGATCGGCGCGCGGACGCCCTGTGGCCGGAAGCCGATGACCCCGCCGTGCGCGGCCTGCGCCACCTCGCCAGCGAACTCGGGGTCTGGCTTCTGATCGGCTCAGCCATCGTCCGGAGCGAGGTCGAGGGCGAGGCCCGCGCGGCCAATCGTTCGCTGCTGATCGACGACCGGGGCCGAACTGTCGCCCGCTATGACAAGCTCCACGTCTTCGACGTCGATCTGCCGAACGGCGAAACCTATCGCGAGAGCGCGACGGTCCGCCCCGGCGAGGGTGCGGTGGTGGCGGCCACGCCCTCGGGGCCGTTGGGACTGACCGTCTGCTACGACCTGCGCTTTCCCCAACTGTTCCGGGCCCTGGCCCGCGCCGGAGCCCGCATGATCGCCGTGCCCGCCGCCTTCACCCGGCCCACCGGCGAGGCGCACTGGGAGGTGCTGCTGCGCGCCCGAGCCATCGAGACCGGCTGCTTCATCCTGGCCCCCGCCCAGGGCGGAACCCACGAGGACGGACGCAAGACCTGGGGCCGCTCCTTGGTCGTCGACCCGTGGGGCGCGGTGATTGCCCGGGTCGATCACGACGAGCCTTGCGTTCTTTTCGCCGATCTGGACATGAGCGCCGTCGATCGGGCGCGTCAGGCCGTGCCCGCCCTCAGCCACGATCGCGACTTCGCCCCGCCCGCACCCGTCAAATGATCAAGTACGCCCTGCTCTGTGAGCACGACCACCCGTTCGAGGCCTGGTTCAGCGCCTCGGCCGACTATGACGAGCAGCGGGCGCGCGGCCTGGTCGAATGCCCGATCTGCGCCAGCCGCGAGGTGTCGAAGCAGATCATGGCTCCCGCCGTCTCCGGCACGAAACGGACTGAGCGAGCGCCCGACCCCGCGAAAGTGCAGTCGATGATGATGCAAGCCGCCCGAGCCGTGCGCAGCCATGTCGAGCAGAATTTCGACTATGTCGGCGACAGCTTTGCCCGTGAGGCGCGCGACATCCACGAAGGCCGCTCAGAAAAGCGCGAAATCTACGGCGAAGCCACGCCCGCCGAAGTGAAGAAGCTCAAGGACGACGGCGTGCCTTGCGCCCCCCTGCCGCCCGCTCCCCCGGAACCCGAAACGGTAAACTGATGCGGTTGGCGACCCGACCGCACGACGCTAGGACCGCGCATCATGACCGATGACCCCTCTCGCGACGCCCTTGTCTCCGGCTATCGGCGATTCCGCGAAAACCGATGGCCGGAAGAGCGCGCTGAATACGAGGCCCTGGCCAGCAAGGGCCAGAAGCCGCACACCCTGGTGGTGGCCTGTTCCGATAGCCGCGCCGATCCGGCTCTGATCTTCGACGCGGCGCCGGGTCAGTTGTTCGTGGTCAGAAACGTCGCCAACCTGGTGCCCCCGTATCAACCCGACGGCCGCCTGCACGGGGTCTCCGCCGCTCTGGAGTTCGGGGTCAAGGTGTTGGGGGTGTCGCGCATCGTCGTCATGGGACACGCTCACTGCGGCGGCGTGAACGCCATGCTGAACGGCGCGCCGGACAGCTGCCGGGATTTCGTGGCGCCGTGGGTCGAGCAGGGCGCGCCGGTCGTGAACCGCCTCGTCCGCAGCCGCCCCGAGGCCGAACGCGAACGGGCCGCTGAAGAGGCGGTCGTGCGCCTGTCCATCCACAATCTACGCACCTTCCCCTGGATCGCGGAACGGGAAGCGGCAGGTCAGTTGAGCCTGACGGGTCTGCATTTCGGCATCGCCGATGGCGAGCTTCGGCTGCTTGGCGACGGCGCCGATTTCGAACGCGTGCCCTGAGGACGGAACGTCGGCGCCGCTGCGTCGCTATAATGTTCAGCCAAGCTTAGCCAGGACGATGCCGTGACCGCCGCCAATCCGATCCCCAACATCCTGACGGGCCTGCGCCTCTTCGCCGGCGTCATCATGTTCCTGATCCTGGCGGGCGCGGCGCCGGGCGGCATCCCTTTCGTGCTGGATCCCAACGACGCCTTCGCCCTCAATCGCGTCGCCTTCATCATCTTCGTGGTGGCCGCCTCGACCGACTGGATCGACGGCTTTCTGGCGCGGCGTTGGAACGCCATGACCCGCTGGGGCGCCATCCTGGACCCCATCGCCGACAAGGTGCTGGTCACCGGCGCCATTCTGGGCCTGCTGGCCACGGGCTCCCTGCCCCAGATCGCCATCCCGTCGGGCCTGATCCTGTTCCGCGAATTCGCCGTCTCGGCCCTGCGTGAAACCACCGCCGGGCGGGTCGACCTCAAGGTGACGCTGTTGGCCAAGTGGAAGACCACGCTCCAGCTGGTGTCGCTCGGCGCCCTGCTGTTCGCCCAGCTTTGGCAGGGCTTCGGACTGCCGGCCGAGCATCAGGCCAGCTTCGAGACCTTCGCCTATATGCTGATCTGGGCCGCCGCCATCGTGACGCTGATTACCGGCTGGCAATATTTCTCCGAGGCGCGGCGTCAGATGGCGTGAGTTGGACCAGCGCGGGCGAATTTCCGGGATGACTCGTCCCGGAAATGGGCGTTAGTTGATAACACCACAGCGCCGCCCGGCGCACCCACCGCCTCTCTGGAGCTTCCATGACGCTGCGTCGCCTCGGCCTGTCGGCCTCGCTTTCCGCCCTCGCCTTCGGCCTGATGGCCTCGCCGGTCGTCAACGGTCCGGCTCGCGCCGACGAAGGCATGTGGACCTTCGACAATTTCCCGATCGCGGCGGTGAACGAGAAGTACGGCTCCAGCATCGACCAGGCCTTCCTTGATCGCCTGCGCGAGACGGCCGTGCGGCTGCAGGGCTGCTCGGCCTCGCTGGTGTCTCCCGAGGGGCTGGTCCTGACCAACCACCACTGCGTCATCTCCTGCGTCCAGGACCTGTCAACGCCTGAGAACGATTACGTCCAGGCGGGCTGGATGCCGGCCTCGCGCGAGGAAGAGCGCCAATGCCCCGGCCAGACGGCCGAAATCCTGACCGAGATCACCGACGTCACCGATCGCATCCTCGGCGCCGGCGAAGGGCTTGAGGGCCAGGCCTTCACCCAGGCGCGCGCCACCGAGCAGCAGGCGATTCAGCAGGAAAACTGCGGCGACGATCCCAAGCTGACCTGCCAGGTCATCAGCTTCTATCGCGGCGGGCGCTACGCCCTCTACAAGTTCCGCAAGTACGAAGACGTACGCCTGGCCTTCGCGCCGGAGTTCCAGGCGGCCTTTTTCGGAGGCGATCCTGACAATTTCAACTTCCCCCGCTACGCGCTCGATGGCGCCTTCCTGCGGCTGTACGAGGACGGCCAACCGGTCGCCACGCCGACCCACCTGACGTGGAATGCCGAGGCTCCGGCCGAAGGCGACCTGACCCTGGTGGCGGGCAATCCCGGCTCGACCTCCCGCCTCCTGACCATCTCCCAGCTCGAGACCCTTCGCGACCAGCAGATTCCCATCTCTCAACTGCAGCGCTCGGAGCTGCGCGGCCGGTTGATCGCCTATTCGAACACCAGCGAGGAAGCCAAGCGCGTGGCTCTGGATCCGCTGTTCGGCATCGAGAACAGCTACAAGGTCTTCGTCGGCCAACAGGCAGCGCTGACCGACGAGGCCTTCATGGCCACGAAGCGCGAACAGGAGGCCGATTTGCGCGCCCGCGTCGCCGCCGACCCCGCCCTACAGCAGCGCATCGGCGATCCCTGGAGCGAGCTGGAGCAGGTCCAGCAGGCCAGCGAGGAACTCTACCTCCCCTACCGCCAGCTGGAGAGCGCCGCGGGCGGTGGCTCGACCCTCTACGCCTACGCCAAGGCCATCGTTCGCGCCTCGAAGGAACGCGCCAAGCCCGAGGGCGAACGTCGCCCCGGCTACAGCGACGCCGCCATCGCCGCACTGGGCTCGCGCCTTCAGACCGAGGTTCCGATCTCGGCCGATTTGGAGGAGCTCTATCTGGCGTTCTGGCTGTCCAAGACCCGCGAATGGTTGACCGTCGACAATCCGCAGGTGAAAGCCATGCTCGGCGCCGAAAGCCCCGAAGCCCTGGCCGAGCGCCTCGCGACCGGCACGCGTCTAGCCGACCCCGTTTTCCGCGCCCAAGCGCTCGACATGACGCCCGAGCAGCTTCAAGCCTCTGGCGATCCGCTGCTTCAGTTCGTACTGGCCAACGATGATGCCGCCCGCGAGGTTGGAGGTCAGTGGGACGAGCGGGTCTCGGCCCCCACCGCCCGCGCCGCGGAACGCGTCGCACAGGCCCGCTTCGCCGCCTATGGCGACCAGCTCTATCCCGACGCCACCTTCTCGCTGCGTCTGTCCTATGGCGCGGTTCAGGGCTGGGAATACCGCGGCGTCACCGTGCCGCACTCGACCCAGATCGGCGGCCTTTACGAGCGGGCGACCGGCTCGGAGCCCTTCAACCTGGCGCCCATGTGGGCGGCGGCCGAGGACCGGGTGAACAAGGACGTGGTCTTCGACTATGTAACCACCAACGACATCATCGGCGGCAATTCCGGCTCTCCGGTGATCAACGCCGCGGGCGAGGTGATCGGCGCGGCCTTCGACGGCAACATTCACTCCCTGGGCGGCGCATTCGGCTATGACGGTACGCTGAACCGGACCGTGGTGGTCTCAACCGCCGCCATCACCGAGGCGCTCCGCAACGTCTACAACCAGCCCCGCCTGCTCGAAGAGCTGGGGGTGGAGTAAGGAACCTCTCCCTCCCCTTCAGGGGAGGGTGGCCGGCGCGAAGCGGCGGCCGGGTGGGGAGGGCCGATCTCATCAAGGCCCTCTCTGAATGGCGGAGCGCCCCCACCCGGTCGCTTCGCGACCACTCCCCCCCCGAAGGGGAGGGAGATTTCGTGAGATTGCCCCATGCGTCCCCTTCTCTTCGCCGCCTCCCTGTCTGCCCTGGCCTTCGCCGCGTCCGCGGCTTCGGCCGAGGAAGGCATGTGGACCTTCGACAACTTCCCGATCGCCCGCGCGAACCAGACGCTGGGCACCTCGATCGACCAGGCGTGGCTGGACCGGGTGCGCCTGGCCTCGGTCAGACTGTCGGGCTGTTCGGCCGGTTTCGTCTCGGGCGAAGGGCTGATCCTGACTAACCAGCACTGCGTCGCCTCCTGCGTCGCCGCCCTGTCGACGCCCGAGATGAACTATGGCGACACCGGGTTTCTCCCTGCCGCCCGCGCCGAGGAGAAGAAATGCCCCGGCCAGGTCGCCGAGGTGCTGACGGAGATCACCGATGTTACCGAGCGGATGCAGGCCGCCGGCGCCGGTCTGGAAGGCCAGGCTTTCACCCAGGCGCGCGACGCCGAAGCCGCCCGCATTGAACAGGAGGCCTGCGCCGACGACGCCACACGCCGCTGCCAGGTCATCAGCCTGTATCGGGGCGGCCAGTTCAAGCTCTACGACTTCCGCCGCTATGACGACGTGCGTCTGGCCTGGGCGCCCGAGGATCGCGCCTCGACCTTCGGCGGCGATCTGGACAACTTCTCCTTCCCGCGCTTCGCCATCGACGGCGCCCTGCTGCGCGCCTACGAGAACGGCCAGCCGGCGCAGACCCCAACCTTCTTCGCTTGGAACGCCGAGGCGCCCGAGGCCGGCTCGCCGGTCTTCCTCTCAGGCAACCCCGGCTCGACCGAGCGGCTGCTGACCCAGGACCAGCTCTATACCGTCCGCGACGTGGTGCTGCCGCTGGACCAGCTGATCACCTCCGAGCTGCGCGGCCGGCTGATCCGCTTCGGCGACGAGAGCGAGGAGAACGCCTTCATCGCCTCGGACGCCCTGTATGGTCTGGAGAACACCTACAAGCGCGGCCGCGGACGCATGGCCGCGCTGATCGACCCCGCCTTCATGGCCCGCCGCGCCGAGGCCGAGGCCGACTTCAAGGCCCGCGTCGCCGCCAATCCCGAACTGGCCCAGGCCACCGGCGACCCCTGGGGCCAGCTGGCCGCCGTCCAGCCGATCCAGCGCCAGCTCTATCCCACCTATTCGATGCTCGAGGCCCGGGCCGGCGGCGGCTCGCTGCTGTTCTCCTACGCCCGCACCCTGGTGCGCGCCGCCCAGGAGCGGGCCAAGCCGTCCGAGCAGCGCCTGGCCGAATATTCCGACAGCCGCCTTTCCTCGCTGCGCAACAGCCTGTTCGCCGAGCGTCCGGTCTATCCGTCGATGGAACAGGAGCGGCTGGAATGGTGGCTGTCCAAGACCCGTGAGTGGCTGACCATCGACAATCCCAACTCCCAGGCCCTGCTAGGTCGCGACAGCCCCGAGGCCCTGTCGGCCCGGCTGGTCGAGGGCTCGACCCTGGCCGATGTCGCGGTGCGCCGCGCGCTGTGGGAGGGCGGCCTGGCCGCCGTCCAGGCGTCGGACGATCCGATGATCCAGTACCTGCTGTCGATCCAGGAGCCGACCCGCGCCATCCGCGACCGCTGGGAGGCTGAAGTCGAGGCCCCGACCGCCCGCGCGTCCGAGGCTCTGGCCGCCGCCCGGTTCGGCGCCTATGGCGACAGCGTCTATCCCGACGCCACCTTCTCGCTGCGCCTGACCTACGGCCAGATCGAGGGCTCCGACGTTCCGGGCCAGACCTTCGAGCCCTTCACTACCTTCGCCGGCCTGTGGGACCGCGCCACCGGCGCCCCGCCCTTCGACGTGGCTCCCAAAATCCTGGCCGCCGGCGACCAGATCGACCCGGGCACGGTCATCGACATGACCGCCTCGACCGACACCATCGGCGGCTCGTCCGGTTCGCCCGCCATCAACGCCGCCGGCGAGATCATCGGGGCCAATTTCGACTCCACCGTCCTGACCCAGCGCAACGCCTACGGCTACGACCGCGACGTCAACCGCTCGGTCCTGGTCTCCACCGAGGCGATCACCACCGTGCTGCGCGACGTCTACGGCATGGACCATCTGCTGGCCGAGCTGGGCGTGGAATGAATATCCCGCTCGCAGCTGGTTGACCGCCAGCGCCTCGCGCGTCACTCCGCCGGCCATGCTGACCGCCGATTTCGATTTCGACCTCCCCGAGGAGCGCATCGCCCTGCGGCCGGTGTCGCCGCGCGACTCGGCCCGGATGCTGGTGGTCGAGCCCGGCAGAGGGCTCACCGACGCCGGCGTGCGCGACCTGCCCGACTGGCTGAGGTCCGGCGATGCTCTGGTGTTCAACGACACCCGTGTGATCCCGGCGCGGCTGTCGGGAGCCCGCCACCGGCCCGGGCCCGAGGGCGAGGATCTGACCGTGGCGGTCGAGGCCACCCTGCACCACCGCGACGCGCCGGATGCCTGGTCGGCCTTCATGAAGCCGGGCAAGCGGATCAAGGTGGGAGATCGGATCGTCTTCGGGGCCGAGAGCGACGGCGGCTGTCTGGCCGGACGGCTGGACGCGGTGGTCGAGGGCAAGGGCGAGGACGGGCTGGTGACGCTGCGGTTCGATCTGGCCGGGCCGGCGCTTGACGACGCCATCCGCGAGGTCGGGGTCATGCCCCTGCCGCCCTATATCGCCGCCAAGCGGCCCGAGGATGATCGCGACCGGTCCGACTATCAGACCGTTTTCGCAGAGCACGACGGCTCGGTGGCGGCCCCGACGGCGGGGCTGCATTTCACCCCCGACCTGCTGGCGGCGCTGGAGGCGCGGGGCGTCTCGACCCATGCGGTGACCCTGCACGTCGGGGCCGGGACCTTCCTGCCGGTCAAGGCCGAGGACACGGCCGAGCATCGGATGCATTCGGAGTGGGGCGAGGTGTCGGAGGAGACCGCCAAGGCGCTGAACGCCGTGCGCACGGCGGGCGGCCGGGTGGTGTGCGTCGGGACGACCTCGCTGCGGCTGCTGGAGAGCGCGGCGGGCGAGGACGGGGTGATCCGGGCCTTTCACGGCGATACGGCCATCTTCATCACGCCGGGCTATCGTTTCCGGGCGGCAGACGTGCTGATGACCAACTTCCACCTGCCGCGCTCGACCCTGTTCATGCTGGTCTCGGCGTTCACGGGGCTCGAAACGATGAAAGCCGCCTACGACCACGCGGTCGCAGACGGCTATCGGTTCTATTCCTACGGCGACGCGAGCCTGCTTTTCCGGGCCTGAAGACCCGGCGCGGGCGTCAGCCGATGCTCTTGGCCTCTTCGGTGACGGCGTCCATGTCGACCAGCGGACGCACGCCGTCAGACTGGATCAGCACGGCCGGATAGTCGGCGAACTCGGCCGGATCGCGGCCCGCCGCGCGCAGGGCCGCAGCCACGCCTTCGCCGAACGCCAGCACCGGGGCGCCCTTGGCCAGGGTGCGGGTCACCGCATCCTTCAGGGCCTCGCTGCCCGCGTCCGTCTCGGCCGAGCCGCCCGGCACGACCAGGCCCTTCAGGGCGCCGCTGTCGATGTCCGACGTCTTCGCGGTCGGCAGGATGGTGATGCCGCCCAGGCTCATCGAGGTGTCGTCGATCGACATGGGGGCCAGGGACAGGCCGACGTTGCGGAGCGACGGCTCGGCGTCACCCAGCGGGCCGAAATCCTGGGAGCGGCGCATCAAGAGGCCCATGCGTGCGCGGATGGGGGCGCGCTGGAAACCGCCGTGGCGGCCGTTGCTGCGGGGGGCGCTGGAAGATTTGCGTTGTGCGTACAAGACGTCTCCTTCTCGGGTTGTCGATGCCGGGACGCGCGCGATCGCTCGCGCCGAAAAGCCATCCGGTCCCTCGCGCAGTCACGCGACAGGTCGGGCGGCGAAAAGTGTCTCGGGTATCTCCATAATGGGGATGCGGACCGTCTGGATCAACCCCGCCGGCCTCGCGGGCGCGGTCGACATGGTGTAGAGCGCGCCGCCCATGCCTTTCGAATTTTCCATTTCCGCCACCGACGGCCGCGCCCGCACCGGCGTCTTGAAGACCGCGCGAGGCGACATCCGGACGCCCGCCTTCATGCCCGTGGGAACGGCGGCCACGGTCAAGGCCCTGACGGTCGATCAGGTGGCCCAGACGGGCGCCGACATTCTGCTGGGCAATACCTATCACCTGATGCTGAGGCCCGGGCCGGAGCGGATGCAGCGGTTGGGGGGCCTGCACAAGTTCATGCGCTGGGACCGCCCGATCCTGACAGACTCGGGCGGGTTCCAGGTGATGAGCCTGTCGGGCATCTCGAAATTGACCGAGGAGGCGGTAACCTTCTCCAGCCACATCGACGGATCGAAACACGTCCTGACGCCCGAGCGGTCGATCGAGATCCAGGCCGACCGGCTAGGGTCGGACATCGTCATGCAGCTGGACGAATGCGTCGCCTGGCCGGCCGAGGAGGCGCGGGCGCGCGAGGGGATGGAGCTGTCGGCGCGCTGGGCGCTGCGGTCCAGGACCGCCTTCGGGACGCGTGACGCCCAGGCCCTGTTTGGCATCCAGCAGGGCTCGACCTTCGAGAACCTGCGGCGCGAAAGCTCCGACCGGCTGCGCGAGATCGGCTTCGACGGCTACGCCATCGGCGGGCTGGCCGTGGGCGAAGGCCATCAGGCGATGTGCGAAGTGCTGGACTATGCGCCCGCCATGCTGCCGGCCGAGCGGCCACGCTATCTGATGGGGGTCGGCAAGCCCGTCGATCTGGTCGAGGCGGTATGGCGGGGTGTCGACATGTTCGACTGCGTCCTGCCAACCCGGGCCGGGCGTCACGGACAGGCCTGGACGTGGTCAGGGCCGATCAACCTCAAGAACGCGCGGTTCGCCGAGGATGACAGTCCGCTCGACCCCGCCGTCCCCTGCCCGGCCTCGACCGACTATTCGCGGGCCTATCTGCACCACCTGATCCGGGCCGATGAGATTCTGGGCAAGGTGCTGCTCAGCTGGCACAACATCGCTTTCTTCCAGGCCCTCACCGCCGCCATGCGCGCGGCCATCACCGAGGGGCGGTTCGAGCAGTTCCGGCGGGATTTCCACGCAGGGTTGGAGCGCTAGGGCGGGAACCGAGGCGGCCAGCCGGAACTTGAGGCAGCGAATAGTCGCCGGAGTTTCCCATGATCCGTTCGCTGCTCATTGGCCTGGTCGCCGGCCTGCGCTCGATGACGCCGCTGGCCGCCGCGTCGATGGTGGTCGCCGCCCATCCCGAACGGGACACCGGGGCGCCAAGGCTGATCGGCAAACCCTTGGCGCGCGCCGGAGCTCTGGCCATGGCGGCGGGCGAACTGCTGGGCGACAAGTGGAAGAAGGCGCCGGACCGGACCACGCCACCGGGACTGGTCGCGCGGCTGATCACCGGCGGGATCGCGGGGGCCGCCCTGGCGCCGCGACGCGACCGCGTACCGGCGGCCGTTGTGGGCGCGGCAGGGGCGATGCTGGCCGGCTATGTCGGACTGGCGCTGAGAAAGCGGGCCATGGCTCGCTATGGCCAGACCCGCAGCGGGGTGGTCGAGGACGGCATCACCCTTCTGGCATCCACCCTGCTGATGGGCGAGCGGCGCTGAGCGCGGGGCCGCCGTATCCGGTCACGCCGGATGGTCGCTACTTTCTTGTGCGCGGGCGGCTGTGGCGGACGACCAATCCGGCCTTGAGCGAGGATCGGCGCGCCGCGCTGATGAGCGATCTGGGCCGCGCGCGTGCGGCGGTGAACGCGGCGCGGCCGGAGGGTGGGCCGGCCTTAACGAAAGCGCGGGCCGAGGTGGACGCCGCCAAGGTCGCGCTGGGCGAGCGCGGGCCGGTCTGGTGGACCGACGGCGCGCTGGACCTGAACCGCCACATGGCGCGAAACACGCCCTATGCGGACTGGGCGGCGCGTCGAGATTGGGCGAAGGGATGAACCGCCGTGGTACGTCCTCTCGGGCTCGAACCGAGGACCCTCTGATTAAAAGTCAGATGCTCTAACCAACTGAGCTAAGGACGCATCTCACGGCGGCGCGGACCATAAGGGCGAGGTTCCCGGGGGGCAAGCCTTCGCAACCGCGAAATTCAGCCGTGGACGGGACGAGAGACCCATATCAGAAGGCGGTCGATCCACGATGGCTTTGGATCGACCACCGGACGCCAGCCCAACCAGGCGGGATCGGTCTCGTCCTCGACGCCGTCGGGATCTTGATCCCAGCGCTCGCCCCAGAACAGGCCCTGTTCGGTCTCGTCCAGATCGATGAAGGGCTCGTCGCCCCCCGTGATGCCTCGCCGACCCATTCGTTCCCCCGAACGCAAAAGACCCTGCTCAAAACTGAGGAGGCCTCAGATCGCGCGATTCGCCTAGTGTCGATCTGCGGACGCACGGTGCGATCCTGGGGACCGTCTGGGGAGAACCGGCCCTCGCCTCTGGCGGCCAGTCGTCCTATCTCGGGCGCATGAGCGACGTCGCCCCCGATCCCCATGCCCGCATCGTCATACTGGGCGGCGGCCACGCGGGCGGCTCGGCGGCGGCCCTTCTTCGACAATTCGGCCATCAGGGGCCGATCGCGATCGTGGGCGAGGAGCCGGTCGTCCCCTATCAGCGTCCGCCGCTGTCCAAGGCCTGGCTGAAAGGCGAGGCCGACGAGGAGGCGCTGATCCTGCGGCCCGTCGACTGGTATGCCGAGAGCGGGGTCGAGCTTAGGCTCAACCGACGAGCGGCGTTGATCGATCTGGCGGCGGGGGCGGTGGCGTTGGAGGGCGGGGAGCGGCTGGACTTCCACGCCTTGATCATCGCCACCGGGTCGCGAGCGCGGCGGCTCGAGGCGCCGGGCGCCGACCTGCCGGGCGTGCTGAGCCTGCGGACGCAGGCGGATGCCGAGGCCATCAAGGCGCATCTGAAACCCGGCGCCCGGGTGGCGGTGATCGGCGGCGGCTATGTCGGATTGGAGGTCGCGGCTTCGGCGCGGTCGCTGGGGTGTGAGGCGGTGATCATCGAGCGCGAGCCGCGCTGCCTGGCGCGGGTGGCGTCGGAGACCCTGTCGGACGTTTACCAGGCGCGGCACCGGGCCGAGGGCGTCGAAGTTCTCACCGCCGCCTCGGTCGTCGCCTTCGAGGGCGGCGAGCGTGTCGAGGCGATGACGCTAGCCGACGGCCGTCGCATCGCCTGCGACCTCGCCGTGGTCGGGGTGGGCGGGGTGGCGGAAGACGGTCTGGCGCGGGCGGCGGGGCTGGCGTGCGCCGACGGGGTAGTAGTGGATCACGACGCCCGCGCCTCGGACCCACGCGTCTTCGCCATCGGCGATGTGTCGCGGCGTCCCCTGCCCCTGTATGAAGACCGGCTATTCCGGCTGGAGAGCGTGCCCAACGCCCTGGAGCAGGCGCGTCAGGCGGCGGCGGCCCTGACCGGACGGCCCCGCCCTCCGGCCGAGGTTCCGTGGTTCTGGTCGGACCAGTATGATCTGAAGCTGCAGATCGCCGGCCTGCCGTTCGAAGCGGATCGCCAGGTGATCCGCCGCCTGCCCGCGGGCGGCCTGGCCGTCTTCCATCTCAGGGGCGATCGGCTGCGCGCGGTCGAGGCGGTCAACGCCCCGGCCGAGTTCATGGGCGGCAAGATGCTGATCCTGAAAGGCACGCTCGTCGATGCGGCCAAGCTGGCCGACCCGGACGTGTCGATCAAACAGGTCGCGCTGTAGGGCCGAAAAGCAAAACGCCCGGCCGGGGCCGGGCGTCTTCAAGTCAGAGAGCCGGGCTCTCTTACTTGATCTTGCCTTCCTTGAATTCGACGTGCTTCTTCACAACCGGATCGTACTTCTTGACGACCATTTTTTCGGTCATGGTGCGGGCGTTCTTCTTGGTGACATAGAAGAAGCCGGTGTCCGCCGTCGAGTTCAGGCGGATTTTGATGGAAGCCGGTTTGGCCATCGGACGTACCTCTGCGACGGCGAAAGCCGCTGAAAAATGAGGCGCGGAACATACTCAGGCGCGCCCCAAAGTCAACGGGCCCCCGGCGGCCCCCGTCATCGGTCAGAACAGGCTGGTGTCCAGGGTCGTGACCTCGCCCTCGATCCAGATCCGCATGTCCGCCTGACCGTCGCCGTCGATATCCATCAGCAGGGCCGTGCGTCCGGCGTCGGCGTCGTATTCCAGCGTCGCTTGACCCCGCTCGTTTGAGAAGGCGTCGACCAGGGTGAAGGCGTCGTCGCCGTCATCGAGCCCATTGGCGTCAATGGCCGACAGATCGATCCGATCCGCCGAATCCAGGCCGGTGATGACATCAGAGCTCGCCAAGGCCGAATCCTCCGCCTTGGAGAAGACGAAGCGATCGGCGCCGGCGCCGCCGTCCAGTCGATCGGCGCCAAGCCCCCCGTTCAGCACGTCGTCGCCCGATCCGCCGATCAGGGTGTCGTCCCCCAGGCCGCCGAACAGGATGTCGTGGCTTTCCTCGCCATCCAGAACGTTGTCCCCGTCATTCCCAGTCAGGACGTTCGCCAGGCTGTTGCCGCGCACGTCCAGGTCCGCCGAACCGGTCAGGATCACGTCCTCCGCATAGACGCCGGTCAGGTCGAAATCGACGCTGCTGACGACCGTGTCGTGGCCTTGTCCCGAGAACTCCCAAACCACGTCGCCAAGGTTATCGACATAGTAGGTGTCATCGCCAAAACGGCCCGCCATCTGGTCCGCGCCTTGGCGCCCGTCGAGAACGTTGTCGCCGCTGTTGCCGACGAGACGGTTAGCCTGGGTGTTGCCGGTGGCGTCGATATCCCCGGCTCCATCGAGAACCAGGCGCTCGACATAGGTGTCCGCGAGAGAATAGCTGACGGTCGACCATATTTGGTCGAACCCCTCGCCGGCGAGCTCCCAAACCCGGTCGCGGACGTTGTCGACGTAATAGATGTCGTCGCCGCCGTGACCCGCCATCTGGTCGGCGCCGCCCAGTCCATTCAGCACATTGTTACCGGAATTTCCGACCAGTCGGTTGGCCTGGGCGTTTCCGTCAGCGTTCAGATTCGCCGTCCCGGTCAGCACCAGCCTTTCGGCTCGACCGCCCTCCAGCGAATAGCTGACCGACGACCAGATCTGGTCAAAGCCTTCGCCGGCGAACTCCCAGACCCGGTCGTCGACATTGTCGACCCAATAGATGTCGTCGCCCAAGCCGCCCGCCATCTGGTCGGCGCCCTCGCGGCCATCCAGCTTGTTGTTCCCCGAGTTGCCGACCAGACGGTTCTCGCGGCCATCTCCGGTCGCGTCGATATCGGCCGATCCGGTCAGCACCAGCCGCTCGATCTGATCATTGTCGAGGGCATAGCTGACCGAGGCGAACACCTGGTCGAAACCGGCGTTGACAAACTCCTCGACCACATCGCCAACATGATCAACGTAGTAGATGTCGTCGCCCAGGCCACCGTACATCTGATCGGCGCCCGCGCCGCCGTCCATGGTGTCATTGCCCTCCAGACCGAACAGCACGTCCCGTCCATCGAGGCCAGACAAGGTGTCGTCCTGATCCGTTCCGATCAGGTCATCATCGCCCCCCGTGGCGGCCGCATCGGCGGAAAAGGCGTCGAAGCGGCGCAGATAGACCTCCGTCTCCCCGCCGACCTGCTCGGTCCAAGCGACGCTCCAGGTTCCATCGGCGTTGACCGCGAGCGTCGCCCCCAGGTGGTTTCCGGCGCGATCGTCAATCAGGAACTCGTCGGTGCGGGGCGAGCCGTCGCCGTTGAACTCCTGGGCGACGAGGATGCCGGAGCGAATTTCGATCAGCACATAGCCGCCATCGGGCAATTCGGCTGTCATCGGCGCCGGGTCCAAGCCGCCGGGACTGGTGTCCGGCTGGCCCGCGTCGGTGAACGCCGCGCGCCCCGCGCCACCGATGCTGGAATACGTGACTATGAAGCCACCGTTGGCCGATACTTCGAGGTTCTCGAGCGTGGTGGGTGAGCCCGGGTCGCCAACGATAAAGAAGTTGGTTTCCTGGCCATCCGCGCTGACGACATAGCCCAGGAGGCTGTCGTCGCTCCGGAACAGCAAGGCGACGTCGCCGTTGGGCAGGCCGATCGCCGCCAGCGACTCCAGCTCGCTCCGTTCATGGATGATGAACGGTTCGCCCACCGATTGGCCGTCCGCGTCGAGCCTCTGGCCGTAGATCTGACCGTCCTCGAACGAGCCGGCGATGTTGAACACCAGATAGCCATCGCCCGAGGCCACGATCTGAGGATCGTCATATCCCCCGGGGAGCGGCATGGGTTCGCCGATCGGTTGGCCGTCGGGGTCGAAAAACTGCAGTTGGTTCGCCGCAGTCACGACGGCGTAGCGGCCGTCAGCCCCGCGGGCGACGACGGCATAGCCCTCGCCTCTTCCCAGCTTCACATCATTGGTCAGAAAACGGGCCATTGTCGCACTCCCACAACTGTTTCGCGTACCTGACCACGCGGAACCGCAGCGGGCAACCTTGGCCGGAACCCGGCGGCCCCGGGCGGCGCTGTAGCCGCATGTCTCCCGACCTCACCGCCCTCGATCAGATCGACGACACCGCGCTGCTGCGTGTAGCGGGCGCCACCATCACCGTCGGTGGGTTGGTCTCGGCGGCGGTGATCCTGGGCATCGCCATTGTGCTGTCCTGGGCGGTGACGCGGGGTCTGCGGCGGGCTCGCGACCGATCGAACCGATCGGCGGGGGCTCTGTATCTGCTCGAGAAGCTGGCCGGCTACGGCATCGTCATCGCCGGCGTGATGATGGCCCTGTCGGCGACCGGGCTGAACCTGTCGTCCCTGGCGATCTTCGCCGGCGCCATCGGCATCGGCATCGGCCTGGGTCTGCAGGGTGTGGTCAAGGAGTTCGTCTCGGGCATCTTCCTGATCTTCGACCGCATGGTGTCGGTCGGCGACTATGTCGAGCTGGAGGACGCCGGGGTGAAGGGCGCGATCATGGAGATCGGCCCGCGCGCCACCCGCATCCGCACCAACGACAACGTCAACGTCCTGGTCCCCAACAGCCATCTGATCGAGGGGCCGGTCACCAACTGGACGCTGAAGGGCGACACCCGGCGCATCCACATTCCCTTCGGCGTCGCCTATGGCGCCGACCGTGGCAAGGTGCGCGACGCGGTGCTCGCCGCCGCCCGCGCCAGCCCCTTCACCCTGCCCGAGACCGACGCGCGCAAGTGTCAGGTCTGGCTGGTCAAGTTCGGCGACAGCGCCCTGGAGTTCGAGCTGCTGGTCTGGCCGACCAAGGAAGCCGTCAAGCGCCCCGGCGCCATGCACGCCGCCTATACCTGGCTGATCGCCGACGCCCTGGACGCCGCCGGTGTCGAGGTGCCCTTCCCCCAGACCGATCTGCATGTCCGCAGCCTGTTCGGGCGGGAGGGCGACGACGCGCTGAAGGTGCTGGGCCACGGCGAGCGGCTGACCCCGGCGCCGGCCGCGCCCCAGACCCCACCCCAGCCCTCGGGCGCCAACGATGCGGCCGACGACCTGCTGGCCCCACCGCCCTCGCCCGACCCCGAACCCGACCGCCAGCGTGAGGCCGATCGCGCCTCCGATCGGCGGCCATGACCCTGCCGCCGCTCGGCGACCTCGCGCCCGACCCGTACATCCTGATCCTGACCGGAGTCGGTCTGCTGATCGCCCTGGTGGCCTGGCTGCCGCTGGCCTTGAAGCGGCTGCCGCTCAGCCTGCCGATCGTGTGCGTGATCATCGGCGCGGCCATCTTCGCCCTGCCCCAGGCCACGCTCCAGCCCCGCCCCCTCGCCTATCCCGAGATCGCCGAGCGGTTCACCGAGTTCGTCGTTATCATCGCCCTTATGGGGGCCGGACTTAAGATCGACCGGCCGTTCGACTGGCGACGTTGGGGCGTCACCTGGCGGCTGCTGGCCATCACCATGCCGCTCAGCATCCTGGCCATCACCGGCCTTGGCATGTGGGCCGGCCTGCCGCTGGTCGGCGCCCTGCTGCTTGGCGCGGCTCTGGCGCCGACCGATCCCGTGCTGGCCTCCGACGTTCAGGTCGGTCCACCCAAAGGCGGCGGCGAGGATGAGGTGCGGTTCGGCCTGACGTCGGAGGCCGGGCTCAATGACGGCCTGGCCTTTCCCTTCGTACATCTGGCGATCGTGCTCAGCCTGGCCATGCCGACCGGCGAGCCGTGGCTGCTCAACTGGCTCAGCTACAATGTGCTGTGGGAGATCGGCGCCGGCGTCGTTGGGGGCTGGCTGATCGGCAAGGTGTTCGGCTGGCTGACCTTTCACGTCCCGGGCGACGGCAAGCTGGCAAAGACCGGCGACGGCCTGATCGCCATCGCCGCCACCTTCGTCAGCTATGGCCTGACAGAGATCGTTCACTGCTACGGCTTCCTCGCCGTCTTCGTCACCGCCCTGACCCTCCGCCACGCTCACCGCGATCACGACTTCCACCGCGAGATGCACGACCTGGTCGAGCAGGTGGAGCGGCTGGCCATGATGCTGCTGCTGATCCTGTTCGGCGGCGCGGTGGTCACCGGCATGCTGGGCGCGCTCAGCCTGACCGACATCGCCCTCGCCGTCGCTGTGCTGCTGATCGTCCGGCCCGTGGCGGGGCTGGTCGGACTGATCGGCCACCCTTCGCCGTTCCGCGAGAAGTTCACCCTCGCCTTTTTCGGCATCCGCGGCGTTGGCTCGATCTACTACCTGACCTACGGCCTGAACCACGGCGCGTTCGAGGGCGCCGAGCGGCTGTGGGGCATCGTCGGGCTGATCGTGCTGTTGTCGGTCCTGCTGCACGGCCTGACGGTGACTCCGGTGATGCGTCGTCTGGACCAGAGCTCGGGTCGCGACCCCGACGATCCAGGTCGCGCATCCATCCCGCCGCCGGGCCTCAAAGGGCCGGCGCATTAGGTCACCGACAGAACGGCCGCGTCCCGGGCTCCAGGTGCAAATGATCGTCGTGGAAGCTGTTGTACTCGGGCGACAGCACCGTGCCGAACAGGTGACAGGCCTCGTCACGGATACGCCTCAGGAACCGCCCCTCTTCGGTCCCGTCGTCCCAGTCGGCGGCCACGGTGATGCGCCGCCCGTCGCGCAACCTGACCCCGGCGAAATCCAGCGCCGCCGCTTGGGAGTGGGCGCTGGGCCGCGCGCCCGCCTGACCGTTGACGCCCCGACAGGCATAGGTGCCGAAATGGTCTATCTGGACGACCTCCGAACCGAGGATTTCGCGGGCCGCCGGCTCCACCGACTGCCGCCGCCAGATGCTAAAGGCCAGAGCCGTCTCGCAGGTCATCACCGGCGCGGCGGGCGACAGGCGCGCGACCGTGCCCCGGTCGACGTCCAGCGTGCCCGCCCCCACGACGCCGCAGGTCGCCGTATCGACCCGGTCCGGCACGGGCGTCAGCTGGACCTGGGCCGCCAGCAGGGTGGCGTGGCACGAGCCGAAGTCGGCCGCCGCCTGCCGGATGCGTCCCGCCGTCCCGCCGTCGATGGGGGCGTCGATCAGGCCGAAGTCGGCGCGCCCGGTTCCCTGCGGCTGGATCGGAGCCGGAGCCGATCCGGCCGGACGCGGCGGATCCCGGAAATCCGGCAGCAGCCGCCCGCAACCGGCCAAGGTGAGCAGCAGGGAGACGCTGGTCAGGAAAAGGAGCCTCAGACGCATGATCCGAAGCGGCGGCGCCTGCGTCGATTCGTCAACTCAAGAGAGCGCCAGCACGACCACTCTCGACACGCGGACAATCACTGGTAAAACTTGTTTCATTAAAGCGACTGACGGGGCGTCGGCTCCGCGACCCATGAAGGAGACGCCGCGCCCATGATCCGCCCCGCTCTCGCCGCCGTGCTGCTGGCCGCAACGGCCCTGACCGCATGCGCCCAAACGCCCGATGCCTCGACAGCATCACCCTCGGGCGAGATCCCCCGCTTCTATTTCGGCGCCGACCTCTCCTATGTGAACGAGATGGAGGATTGCGGCGCGGTCTATCGGGTCGAGGGCCAGCCGACCGACGCCTTCGAACTGTTCAGCGACATCGGCACGAATCTGGTGCGGGTCCGCCTGTGGAACGACGCCGAGTGGACGCCCTACTCCTACCTGGCCGACGTCAAGGAGACCATTCGCCGGTCGCGTGCGGCGGGCATGCAGGTGCTGCTGAACTTCCACTATTCGGACGACTGGGCCGACGGCGACCACCAGTCGGTGCCGGCCGAGTGGCTGGCCATCAAGAACGACGTGCCGGCGTTGAGTCAGGCGCTCTACGACTACACCCTGGCGACGCTGCGCGAGCTCGACGCCGAGGGGCTGATGCCGGAGATGGTTCAGGTCGGCAACGAGACCAATGTCGAGCTGATGGCCCAGGACACGCGCGAAAGCCCGATGCCGCCGTTCAACTGGACCCGCAACGCCGCCCTGCTCAACGCCGGGATCCGCGCCGTCCGCGACGCCGGCGCCGAGAGCGCCATCAAGCCGCGCATCATGCTCCACGTCGCCCAGCCCGAGAACGTCGAGCCCTGGTTCGAGAAGGCCGAGGAATACGGCGTCACCGGCTATGACCTGATCGGGATCAGCTTCTATCACAAATGGTCCACGATGGACCTGGACGGGCTGCAGGGCGTGGTGGGACGGGTGGTCCGGGCCTATCCGGATCGGGACGTGATCGTGGTCGAAACGGCCTATCCCTTCACCCTGGAGGGCGCGGACGAGGCGGGCAATCTGCTGGGCGAGCCGCTGTTGCCCGGCTATCCGGCGACACCGGACGGCCAGATGAAGTTCCTGACCGACCTGACCCAGATGACCATCGACGCCGGCGGCGTGGGGGTGGTGACCTGGGAGCCGGCCTGGGTCTCGACCGGCTGCAAGACGCGGTGGGCGACGGGCTCGAACTGGGAGAACGCCACCCATTTCGACTGGACCCGCGGCAATGAGTTGATCCCCAGCGGCCGCTGGGCCCAGCACGACTATCGCTGGCCGGAGTGACCTAGCCGGGTGGGGCACGGGCGCCTATCTTGGCGTTCATGAACCGTTCCTCGACCCCGGCGCCCGCCAAGCCCCGCCTTCAGAAGCCGAAGCACACGCCTGGCGTGGCCGAGGCCCAGGCGCCGTTCGTTCGGGACGGGATGCCGATGTTCGCGCCGGTGGCGGGCCCTCGGCTGACGCCGGAGGAGGCGCCGGGGGCGCCGGAGGCGTGGACGCCGCACCGGCCGGACCGGCCGAAGGGCAGGAAGCACACGCCGTTCCGGCTTGAGACGTCCTACGTCCCGGCGGGGGACCAGCCGGCGGCGATCGCGGAGCTGGTCGCCCAGGCGGAAGCCGGAGACCGCGATCAGGTTCTCTTGGGGGTCACGGGGTCGGGGAAGACCTTCACCATGGCCAAGGTCATCGAGGCGACCCAGCGGCCGGCGCTGATCCTGGCCCCCAACAAGACGCTGGCGGCGCAGCTTTATAGCGAATTCAAGGGCTTTTTCCCGGATAACGCGGTCGAGTACTTCGTCAGCTATTACGACTACTATCAGCCCGAAGCGTATGTACCAAAATCTGATACTTACATTGAGAAGGACTCGTCGATCAATGAGCAGATCGACCGGATGCGGCACTCGGCGACTCGGGCTATACTAGAACGGGATGATGTCATTGTTGTGGCGTCGGTGAGCTGTATTTACGGGATCGGCTCGGTCGAGACCTATACGGCGATGACGTTCGACCTGAAGGTGGGCGCGACGATCGACGAGGCGAAGCTGAGGGCCGATCTGATCGCGCTGCAGTACAAGCGCAACGACGCCGCGTTCGAGCGGGGCATGTTCCGCAAGCGCGGCGACACCCTGGAGATCTTCCCCGTCCACCTGGAGGACCGGGCGTGGCGGGTCAGCCTGTTCGGCGACGAGGTCGAGGCGATCCAGGAGTTCGACCCCCTGACCGGCAAGAAGACGGCCGACCTGACCGAGGTCACGGTCTATGCCGCCAGCCACTATGTGACGCCGCGCCCGACGCTGAACCAGGCCATCACCGGCATCAAGGCCGAGATGAAGGAGACGCTGGACTGGATGGTCGAGAACGGCAAGCTGCTGGAGGCCCAGCGGCTGGAGCAGCGCACCCGGTTCGACCTGGAGATGATGGAGGCGACGGGATCGTGCGCCGGCATCGAGAACTATTCCCGCTGGCTGACCGGCCGGGCGCCGGGCGAGCCGCCGCCGACCTTCTTCGAATACATCCCCGACAACGCCCTGCTGTTCGTGGACGAGAGCCACGTCACCATCGGCCAGATCAACGGCATGTTCCGGGGCGACTATCGGCGCAAATCGACCCTGGCCGAATACGGATTCCGCCTGCCCAGCTGTATCGACAACAGACCCCTCAAGTTCGACGAGTGGGACGCCATGCGGCCCCAGACGGTGCACGTCAGCGCCACCCCCGGCCCGTGGGAGATGGAGCGCGCCGGCGGCGTGTTCGTCGAGCAGGTGATCCGCCCCACCGGCCTGATCGACCCGCCGGTCGAGGTCCGCCCGGTGACCAGCGCCACGGCCAACCAGGTCGACGACGTCATCGCCGAGGTCAAGGAGACGGCGGCCAAGGGCTATCGCAGCCTGGTCACCGTCCTGACCAAACGCATGGCCGAGGACCTGACCGAATATATGCACGAGCAGGGGGTGCGGGTCCGCTACATGCACTCCGACGTCGACACCCTGGAGCGGATCGAGATCCTGCGCGACCTGCGGCTGGGGTCGTTCGACGTGCTGATCGGCATCAACCTGCTGCGGGAGGGGCTGGACATCCCCGAATGCGGCCTGGTCGCCATCCTGGACGCCGACAAGGAGGGCTTCCTGCGCTCGGAGACCAGTCTGATCCAGACCATCGGCCGGGCGGCGCGCAACGTCGACGGCCGGGTGATCCTGTACGCCGACCGCATCACCGGCTCGATGGAGCGGGCCATGGCCGAGACCGACCGGCGGCGCGAGCGCCAGGAGGCCTATAACGCCGAACACGGCATCACGCCCGAGAGCGTGCGCCGCGACATCAAGGAGATCCTGGCCAGCCCCTATGAGAGCCGCGCCCTGGACCAGCTGACCCGCCCCGGCGTCGCCGAGGACGCCAAACCCTTCGTCGGCTCCAACTTCCAGGCGGCGCTGAAGGACCTGGAAAGCCGCATGCGCGACGCCGCCGCCAACCTGGAGTTCGAACAGGCCGCCAAACTGCGCGACGAGATCAAGCGCATGAAGCTGCTGGACCTGGAATTCGCCAACGAGGCCCTGACCGGCGCCGGTGAAGAGGTGGACAAGGCCGCGCCCAAGCGGTGGCGGGCGGAGGCGAATGCGGAGAAGGTGGAGAGGATTAGGCGGGGGCGCTAACGAACCGTAACGAATGCGTATCCGCGCGGTCGCTCTGGACCGCCATTTCGTCGCTCGAAGACCGCTCGGACGCTGCGTCCCAGCATCCAATGCGTTACCGTTGAAATCTGGAAACGATTTACGTTACCGATCTTGTTGCCGCGCCACAAAAACGCAATTGCGGACGAATCGTATGGATTATCCGGCTCAAGCATGAGCTGAATTTCTTCGCCTTCAAGCAAACCGGCCGTGTGTGCCGAATAGTGCCGAAATCCAGCAATTTCCAGCATGCGCTCGCAAGGAACACAAGCTTCCTCCAGCCTGTCAACTAGAGCAAATCCGTCGCTCGGAAGCTTGGCTTCCGTGTATCCTAGCAATGCAAAATCGCTGATCTCGCAAGTCTGCAAACGAAAATTCCGTAGATAGTGAGCGAAATCTGACCGCTCCCGTGGGGGTAGCCGCCTCTTGAACACTGACAAGGCGTTCTCGTGGCTTCGGGAATCTGGTCGGAACGCCGGATAGCCTACATAGCCCAGAGCCTTGGCCGCAGACACCTCGTCGTCTGCTCGATACACCAGGATCGCATCGTTACCCTCCCTCAGCAGATCAGCAACACCGAAGCGCTTCCGATCTCGACCACTAAGGTCGGGCGATTGCCAAGTCAGCACGAGCCGTGACGGTTCGCAGACATGTTCGATGGCGTTCATATTCATCCTTCGAGCGCCGCAATTATTGCCTGACGCCGTGATTCTATCAATTGGGCCACGTAGGCGGCCCGTTGTCTCGTGAACCGGGGCTCCACCTCGAAGGTCGTGCACCAGCCCAGAATGTCAGCGACCTCTTTCGGGTCGAAATTAGTGACGCGAGCCATGACGTCGCGAGCGGCGGGATACTCAGCCGAAAATTGACGACAAAGGTCCACGTGCCGCGCTCCTCGGACGTCATCCGCGGCGAACTGAGCATGGTGGGTGCCGCGATTTATGAACCGCTCTATCCGATCTTGAGCCAATTCGCGCTCAAGATGCTCCTCACGAACGCTGTAGCCCAAGCTGGTGCCGTTATCATAAAGCGGCGCGAAAACTAGCCGTGATGTGTCATCCTCCAACTGTCGAAGTAGCCCCCAATTTTCGGGGTGCCGATCGGTGTTCCCAATGAGGGCGTCGAACGCAAAAAGCGCCGCCCAATTTTCGATCACGTACGCTACGCCGTAGGCACGACAGATTCGGACGTTCGCTGTGTAAGTATGGGGCCGGCCAGTTTTGTCATCGAAGTTGGGCGTGATGCGCCGGAGCAAATCGGCACCGTGGATCAGCCGCGCTTCGCCTGCCTGATCTCGATATCCATGAAACAGTTCATGGATGCACCCTGTAGTGGCCCCGTCAGGACCAGTAGCTACGAATGCGGGCGGGACATAAACTCCGCAAACTTTGGACAATTCGTACGCAATAACTTCCGACCAAAACTGCCTCGCTCTCCAATCATCGCCGGTTTTGAACATGTAGATGTGGCCAGGAAGCAAAAACTCTACGTTCATATGCTCCGGACACCACAACAAACCCTTCGGCTTTGTGCCCGGAGCGAAGGGATAGAAATCATCATGCTGACGCCAGTCGGCGAGCGAAACCACTTGCTCTCTCGCTTGTCGGGGATAAACTCGTGCAAACACTGAGGTCGATCTCCGAGCACCATGCCCAAGTTTCAAGTGCTATCGCGTGTTGACGCCTACGTCGACTACACCTGCGAGGTCGAAGCCGACTCCGCCGAAGAGGCGGTCGATCTCGCCTACAGCGGCGACGTTCCGGTCACGTGGGATAAGCAAGGCGTTGTCGAGTTCGACGCGGTGCGGATGTCGGCCATCGACGAGCGAGGCGAGGATATCGACGGCTATACGCGCGGTAAGGGCTAACTAACTCGGCGTCGCCATTCTGGCGGGATGGCCGAACGCGATCAGTCCTGGAGTCCGCTCGGGTTCGCCGAGGATGCGGCGGTGTTTAAGGGGCCGACCCAGACGGCGCGGGTGCTGAGCGAGGGCTGGGTGGCGGCGTGGATGTTCTGTCCGGCCTGTGGCGCGGAGCGGCTGCGCCAACTGTTGAACAATGCGCCAGTGGCCGATTTCGTCTGCGACGGCTGTGGCGAGGAGTTCGAGGTCAAGGCGGGCAAGGGGCCGCTGAAGCCCAAGATCGTCAACGGCGCCTATGGCGCGATGATGCGGCGGCTGGCCGAGCGCAACAATCCCAGCCTGTTCGCCATGAGCTATGATCGCGAGGCCCATGCGGTCACCGATCTGATCGTGGTGCCCCGGCATTTCTTCACCCAGGACATCATCGAACCGCGCAAGCCGTTGTCGGCCACGGCCCGGCGCGCGGGCTGGCAGGGGTGCAACATCCTGATCGGTCAGGTGCCGCTGTCGGGGCGCATCCCGCTGATCGCGGGCGGCGCGCATGTGCCCAAGGACGAGGTGCTGGATCGGTGGCGCTCGACCCTGTTCCTGGCCGAGGCCGGGCTGGAGGCGCGGGGCTGGCTGCTCGCGGTGATGCGGGTGGTGGAGGCGGTGACGGCGGGGAATGGGCGGGCCGAGTTCACTCTGGCCGAGGTCTATGCCCACGAGGCGGCGCTGGCGGCGCAGTATCCGGGGAACCGACATGTGCGGGAGAAGATCAGGCAGCAGCTGCAGGTGCTGCGGGATCGCGGGTGGTTGGACTTCACCGCGCGGCGTGGGGTGTATCGGCGGGCGTGAGGCTTGCGCCTATCGCCGCGGGCCTAACATTCCGCCCCTTCGCTCGCGGCCGGCTCATGGAAGACGATCCCGAGGCGTTCGGCCTGTTCGCGCATGGCGCGGCGATCGCCCTTCGTGGGTGAAGGAACACCACGGCGAGCGCGCCAGGCGTTCAGCAGGTAATCGAGCTCGTCTTCCTGCACGTCACTGCGGATGCGGACACACGTCTCCAAACTCGGCCACTGTCCCGGGAGCCAGCGCCGAGCGCGCACGGCTCGCATGCGGGCACGGGCGAAGCCCCAAGCATCGAGGTCGGCTTTGACGACATTGCAGCTGAAACAGGCGGCCACGAGGTTCTGACTGCTATCGTCGCCGCCCACGCTTCTCGGCACGACGTGATCACGTGTCGCCTCGGTCGGGCCCCCGGGCTCCGACGTCATGACGGCACTGCAGTAGGCGCAGCGCCAGTTCTGCGCCTCCGCCAGTCTCCACCGACACACCATCGACCCACCTCCCGACGCTCAGAATGGTGAGGCGGTACGTCAGAAACGGACGCAGTCACCGACGACCAGCTCCGCTATTCCCCCTTCCTCCGAGCCTGAACCCCCGCCCCGCCTGCCTTTGCGGCGGGGCAGCGTCCGGATGTCCGACGGGGGGCTGGGGTCCGGCATGATGCGTGGGGGCGCGGTTGGCGCGCCGGCACATCAGGGAGAGACATCATGCGGCCATCGGCGGCGACGGCGGCGCAGTGGGCGCTGGCCAGGACGGCTTACCTCAACGGGGCGACGGGGGAGACGGCGGCGGGGCTGATCGGGGTTCGGGCCGGGACGCTGCATGCGCGGGCGCGGCGCGAGGGGTGGTCGAGGAAGGCGCAGGCCTCACGCCCATCGGGGGCGGTCGCGGCGGCGGCGCCGGGGGCGGGCGCGCCCGGGGAGGAGACGATCGACGGGGCGCCGCTGAGCTGGTTCGACCAGTATGAGAAGGCTCTGTTCAGCTTCGCCGAGGCGCAGGCCGGGGGGATGGCGTGGCCGCGGTTCGACGCGGGCTCTCTGGACGATGCGCGGGCGATCGTGGAGGCGCCGCTGGGGTGGCCGGACCTGGAGCGGGTGGCGGCCCAGCCGGAGGTGACGGTGCAGGACGAACGCATAATGCCGGATGGGGGCCTGGACGGGGCGCCGCATCCCCTGGCCGAGACGCCCGGTTATCTGGCGGCGCAGCGGCTGATCCTGCAGGCGCTGAACGGGGCGACCCTGGCGGTGCGGGCCGGGGACGGGCTGGAGGCGCTGAGGCTGGCGCGGGCGGCGCGGGAGATCATCGCGCTGGAATCGCGGCCGCGTCCGGTGGACCTGGTGAAGTGGAAGGCGCGGCGGGCGGCGGATGAGCTGGATCTGCGGCCGGGCGGGTTCGAGGGGTGACGGCGGTGCGGGAGATCAAGCGGCGGGACGCGGAGACGTGGGAGGCGGTGCGGCGGGCCTGGGAGGGCGGGGAGACGGCGGCGTCGTGCGCGCGGCGGTTCGATGTGGGCATGGCCAACCTGTGGCGGCGGCGGGCGGCCGAGGGCTGGGGCCGGGGGCGGGCGCCGGACCCCGTGCCCGAGCCCGCCGAGGGGTGGGGACGCTGGGCGCGGGCGCGGCTGGCGGCGTTCGAACAGGAGCGGGCGGAGGCGCGGCGGCTGGCCGAGACGCTGATGGCGGCGATGGCGGGCGGGCCGATGGACGGGGTTCCGCTGTGGGACGTCGGCTACGTCCTGGACTGGCGGGCCGGGCGGCTGGGGCCCGAGACGGCGGCGGCGGACCGGGAGTGGGCGCGGAAATATCCGTGGATGGACGCCTTCTGGGGCGAGGACGGGCGGTTGCGGCGCGTGTCGGTGCTGGACCGGGTGGTGCTGACGGCGCGGCGGGACGACTGGCGCGCCGACATGGGGTTGCCGGAGGGGGCGGCGGTCGATGTGCCGTGAGGGGTGGGGGGCCGGTCACATCGTGTGACAGGGGCCGCAATCCAGCCGCATTCGGCGTTGCTCCGCCCCCGGCCGCGTCCTAGCGTCGCGGGCCGGCCCGCAAAGAGGCCGATGCTGGGGGAAGTCCATGTCGCTCGCGCCACTCGATCTCGCGATCCTTGCGATCTATGCCGTGGGCATCTTCGCCCTGGCCCAGTGGGTGTCGCGCGACAAGCCGGGCGAGACCAAGAACACCACCGACTATTTCCTGGCGTCCAAGAGCCTGCCGTGGTGGGCCATCGGCGCCTCGCTGATCGCCGCCAACATCTCGGCCGAGCAGATCATCGGCATGAGCGGCTCGGGCTATGTGATCGGCCTGGCCATCGCGTCGTATGAGTGGATGGCGGCGCTGACCCTGCTGATCGTCGGCAAGTTCTTTCTGCCGATCTTCCTGCGCAACAACATCGTCACCATGCCGCAGTTTCTGGAGCAGCGGTACGGGGCCAGGATCCGCACCGTCATGGCCGTGTTCTGGCTGGTGCTCTACGTCTTCGTGAACATCACCTCGATCCTGTGGCTGGGGGCGCTGGCCATCACCACGGTGACGGGGGTGGACCAGACCCTGGCCCTGATCGGCCTGGCGGTGTTCGGCCTGGTCTATCAGCTGTGGGGCGGGCTGAAGGCCGTGGCCCTGACCGACGCGGTGCAGGTGGCGCTGCTGGTGTTCGGCGGGCTGGTGATCGCCTTCATCACCCTGAGCCAGATCGGGGGCGACGCCGGCATCCTCGGCGGCTTCACCCGCCTGACCACCGAATTCCCCGAGAAGTTCGACATGATCCTGTCGCCCGACAGCCCGCACTATCAGGCGCTGCCCGGCATCGCCGTGCTGATCGGCGGGATGTGGATCATGAATCTGAGCTACTGGGGCTTCAACCAGTACATCATCCAGCGGGCGCTGGCCGCCTCCAGCGTCAACGAGGCCCAGAAGGGCATCGCCTTCGCCGCCTATCTGAAGCTGCTGATGCCGCTGATCGTGGTGCTGCCGGGTCTGGCGGCTCTGGTGCTGGCGCCGGAGCTTGAGCGCGGCGATCAGGCCTATCCGACCATGATGGCCCTGCTGCCGACGGGTCTGCTGGGGCTGGTGTTCGCGGCCCTGGTGGCGGCCATCGTCGCCACGCTTGGATCGCTGGTGAACTCGATCTCGACCATCGCCACCCTGGACCTCTACGCCAAGGCTCGGCCCGAGGTCAGCCAGCACCATCTGGTCACCGTCGGCCGCATCGTCGCCGTCGTGGCCATGGCTGTCGGCGCCCTGGTGGCCCAGCCGCTGCTGGGCAATTTCGATCAGGCCTTCCAATTCATCCAGGACTTCACCGGCTTCTTCACGCCGGCCATCGTGGTGATCTTCGTGCTGGGCATGTTCTGGAAGCGGGCGTCGGAGGCCGGGGCCCTGGCCGCGGCCATCGGCGGCGTGGTTCTGTCGGGCGTGATGTGGTGGGTGAACAACGAGGGGCTGTTCGTCATGCCCTTCATGAACCGCGTCGGCGTGGTCTTCCTGGCGGCCCTGGCGGCGGCGGTGATCGTCTCCTTCATCGCGCCGCAGAAGGAGACGACCCTGCCGATCCGCTTCGACGGCATCAGCTACAAGACCTCGCTGGCGTTCAACATCGCGGCGGTGGGCGTGATCGCCTTCCTGGTCGCGGTCTATTCGCTCTGGTGGTGATCGGCGCCCTGGCGGCCTGAACGAGGGCGGCGGGTCGATCGATCCGCCGCCCTTTTTCCGTTCAGACGACGCCGCGCGCGCGCAGGTCGGCGAGGTCGAGGTCGGGCAACAGGTCGCCCAGCACGGCGTCGGTGTCCTGGCCGAGCGCGGGCGGGGCTGAGCGATAGGCGGCCGGCGTCTCGGACATGCGGATGGGCGAGGCGACGGTGCGGACCGGATGGCCGAGGTCCGCCCTGCCCTGCTCGACGACCAGGCCCCGCGCCCGGGCCTGGGGTTCCTCGAAGACGCGGTCGACGGTGTTGACCGGGCCGCAGGGCACGCCGGCCGCCTCCAGCCGCGCCAGCAGCTGATCGATGGTCAGAGCCTGGGTCCGGGACGACAGGGCCTCGGCCAGCTCGGCACGATGCTGGACCCGCATAGCGTTGGTCAGGAAGCGGGGGTCGGCGCCGAGGCTCTCGGCGTCGAGAGCGCGGGCCAGCGCCCGGAACTGGCTGTCGTTGCCGACGGCGATCACCACCATGCCGTCGGAACAGGGATAGGGCTGATAGGGGGCGAGGTTGGGGTGGGCGTTGCCCATGCGGGTCGGGGCCACGCCCGAGACGAACAGATTGGTCGCCTGATTGGCCAGCATGGCGGCCTGGACGTCGAACAGGGCCATGTCGATGTGCTGCCCCTGGCCGGTCGCGCGCGCATGCAGCAGGGCGGCCAGGATGGCGTTGGAGGCGTAGAGGCCGGTGAACAGGTCGGCGACGGCGACGCCCACCTTCATCGGCTCGGCCCCCTCGGCGCCGTCGGGCTGGCCGGTGATCGACATCAGGCCGCCCATGGCCTGGATCATATAGTCGTAGCCCGCCTGACCGGCGCGGGGTCCGGTGTGGCCGAAGCCGGTGATCGAGCAATAGACCAGGCGCGGATTGATGGCCGACAGGCTGGGGTGATCGAGGCCGTACTTCTTCAGGCCGCCGGTCTTGAAGTTCTCGACGACAACGTCGGATTTCGCGGCCAGATCGCGCGCGATGGCGGCGCCCTCAGGCGTCGCGATGTCCAGGGTGACGGACTTCTTGTTGCGGTTGGCGCACAGGAAATAGGCGGCGTCGCCGGGCGTCCCGTCTGCGCGGATGGTGAAGGGCGGCCCCCAGTGGCGGGTGTCGTCGCCGACGCCCGGCCGCTCGATCTTGATCACCTCGGCGCCCAGGTCGGCCAGCAGCTGCGTCGCCCACGGTCCGGCGAGGACGCGCGAGAGGTCGAGGACGCGGACGCCGTGGAGGGGGCCGGGCGGTGGGATGTTGGTCATCGGTATGGTCTTAGCCCGTTGAACGAGCGAAGGGCCAGTCGTCAGGATCAGGCCGCCTCCCCAGCGCAGGCCGGGGTCCAAAGCCGCGAACGCAGGCCTATCATCAGCAGCTCACGCAAGCCCTCCTGGGCCCCGGCCTTCGCCGGGGAGGCGGAACAGTGGAAGCGTCGGCCTGTCCTCCCCACGCGCCTTCGCGCATGGGGAGGTGAGGTTTGCGCCTAGCGCGAATAGGCCGGCGGCATCGTCCGCTGCTGCGGCATGTAGCGGTCGCGGAGTTGGAGGGGGCGGCTCTCGAGGGGTTGTTCGACGCCGCGCACGAAGACGGCCTCGGCCTGGCTGAGCGGCTCCAGCGGGTCGCCGGACCACACCACCACGTCGCCCTCGGCGCCGGCGCGAAGGGCGCCGAAGCGGTCCTGCATGCCGAAGATGCGCGCCGGGTTGGTGGTGATGGCCGCGATCGCCCGCTCATAGGGCAGGCCGTGGGCCACGGCGTTGCCGGCGTTGTAGCGCGTCTCGCGGGCGCGGTGTGTCGAGCCCTCGGTGCCCTTGATGGCGATGACCACCCCGGCGGCGTCGAGGGCCGCGGCGTTCTCCATGCGCGAGGCCCGGCGCTCGAAGTTTCCGGGCAGGTTGGCCAGGGCGTCGAGCAGCACCGGCACATTGGCCGCCGCGATCTCGTCGGCGACCAGCCAGCCCTCCTCAGCGCCGTCCAGGATAAGGCGGATGTTCTCTTCCCGCGCCAGACGCAGCACCTGACGGATGTCGGCTGCGCGGTGGACGGTGACGATCAGGGGCATGTCGCCCTCGACCACCGGAATCAGGGCCTCGAGGTCGGCGCGCGACAGCATCAGGTCACGCAGGCCGGCGCGCTGATAGGCGGCGCGGTTCTGCTGATAGAGGCGAACCTCGTCCAGCGTCTCCTTGAACAGGGTGTATTCGGCCCCGCGCGCGCCGCCGGCGACGCCCGCCCCGGCCGCGCCGAAGGGGGCGACCATGGCCACGCGCGGCTGGACCAGGATGTCCATGCCCTGACCCAGGTGGATCACCGCCGCCTGGCCCGCGAACAGGCCGGGGTCATGATAGCCGCCCTCGCCCGCCCCGGCCGCGTCGTGCTCATGCACATGGCCGCCGGAGCCGCCGGGATGATTGGGCACCACCACCGCCCGCGTGACACCGCCCAGCCGGGCGACCGGCAGGGTGAAGGACCAGGGGTCGAGGCCATAGGAGACGTCGAAGGCCGCCGACAGGGTGTTGGACTGATTGCGCAGGTCGTTGGTCGAGCTGACCGAGCCGACCTCGGTCCCCGCCAGGCCGGAATCGACCGCGACGATTCCCGGCGTCACCACCTTGCCCGAGGCGTCGATGACCCGCGCGCCGGCGGGCGCCGCGCCCGAGCCGACCGAGGCGATGCGGCCGTTGGTGATGACCACCGTGCCGTTCTCGATGATCCCCTCCCCCGTCAGGATTCGGCCGCCGGTGATGGCCACCGTCTCTTGGGCCTGGGCCGGAACAGCGAGGGCCAGCGCCGCCAAGGCGCCCATCATGATCGCGCGCATCAGCGAGCTCCCCCATTGGTGCTGGAATTAGCGGCCATCGGGCCGTAGCGGCGCTGCTCCTGAACACTGGCGGGCCGCATGCCGTAGCCGGGCTGGCCCAGTTCGAAGTCCGAGGCGGGCTGGCGGCTGGGGTCGAAGCGGTCGTAGGTCAGGGCGCCGTCGACATAGACCTGGTCGGCGCGGGCGTAGACGCTGAACGGATTGGCGCTCCAGATCACCAGATCGGCGCGCTTGCCGGCCTCCAAAGTGCCGGTCTGATCGGCGATGCCCATGGCCCGGGCGGGGTTGGCCGTGATCCAGGCGATGGCTTCTTCTTCCGAGATGGTCAGGCCGGCGCGACGTCCGGCCGAGAGCGCGGCGGCCGCCTCCTGGTTCAGGCGCTGGATCAGGGTGGCGTCGTCGGAGTGGACGATGGCGCAGGCGCCCGAGGCGTGGACGATGGCCGGGTTCTCCTCGATGCCGTCCAGGGCCTCCATCTTGAAGCCCCACCAGCCGGTCCACATGGCCGAGCAAATGTCCTCCTCGCGCAGCAGCGGCGCGACCTTGTAGCTCTCGATGGCGTGATGGAAGGTGCTGATCTCGTAGCCGAACTCCTTGGCGATATCGATCATCACCGCCATTTCGTCAGCGCGGTAGCAGTGGTTGTGGACCAGGATCTCGCCGTCGAGCACGCCGGCCAGGGTCTCGTTCTGGAGGTTGCGGGTCGGCGGCTCGCCCTCGCCGTCCTCGCGCCATTTGTCCCACTTGCGGGCGTAGTCACGCGCGGCGATGAAGGCGGAGCGATAGCCGGCGACATTGCCCATGCCGGTGGCCGGGCTCTGATTGCGGCCGCCATAGACGCGGCTGGGGTTCTCGCCGCAGGCCATCTTGATGACGTGGGGGGCCTCGGGGAACTTCATGCCCTGCATGGTCACCGAGGGCACGTTGCGCAGGGTCACGCCGCGGCCACCGAACAGATTGGCCGAGCCGGGCAGGATCAGCAGGCTGGTGATGCCGCCGGCGCGCGCGGCGTTGAAGCCGGGATCCTGGGGCCAGACCGAGTGCTCGGCCCAGACCTGGGCGGTGTTGGGGCTGGTGGCCTCGTTGCCGTCGCTCATGCCCTGGACGCCGGGCGAGGGATAGACGCCCAGGTGCGAGTGGACGTCGATGATGCCGGGGGTGATGTAGCGACCCGAGGCGTCGACGCTCTGATAGCCGCCGGGGACGGCGGTACCGGCCGGGCCGACGGACTGGATGCGGCCGTTCGAGACCAGCACCACGCCGTTGTCGATGCGCTGGCCCGTCGCGGTCAGAATGGTCGCGCCGACGAAGGCCGTGTTGGCCGAGGGCAGCGGCTGGTAGGTCGAGGGGAAGGGATCGGGGTTCTCATAGGCGTTGAGGCCGCGGGTCAGCTGAACCCGTTCCTTTTCGCCCTCGGCCGAGGCGCCGTTGTCGCCGCCCGTTTCGCCGGTGGTGGCGCAGCCGCTGAGCAGAGCGCCCATCGCCAGACCGCACGCCAGGGCGCGCTTCAGCCCCCTCGATGTTCTCATGATCGTCCCCTGTCCCTTAGTCACCCGCTCCATCCGAGGACACGGGCGACGCAGACAAGCCGAGCTTGGCGCGCGGGTAAAGGGCGAAATCCGAGAACGTCGCTACCCGCCCGCGATCCGAATGGCCGGGGCGGGTAGCGCAGCATCACGCCGAGCAGTTCTCTTCGAAACAAGCGTTGGCGCAGGCGAAAACAGCCTCGCGGTCGGGGGCGTAGATGAGCTGGCAAAGCTCAAAGCACTCACGAGCGCAGTCCCGCGGGCCGGTCTGGGCGGCGCTGGAGCCGGCGCCGACTCCGGCGGCGAGCAGCACGGCGGCCAAGATTGCGCGGTGGCGACGGATGATGGTCATGATGGTCCTCCCTCTGTGAAGGCGCCCATCACGCTCAACCATCAGTCGTTCGCACAATGCGACCAACCAGCGCGGGTGACGATTCAGCGGGCTTCGTACATCTCCACCACCCAAGCAGGAGGCCGGGGCTCGTAGCGCGGGCGCTCGTCCGCCGTCAGCCGCCAGCGGTGCAGCCAGGAGATGCCGTTGGGTCCGGCGTAGGTGTCGGGACGGTCGTAGAGCGGGTCGGCCTGGGCCTCGTCCAGGCTGACGAAGGCGTAGCCGCGGCGGAGGAACAGGTCGTGGATGCGCGGGTACCAGTCGCGGTTCAGAGCGTTGGCGTGCAGCAGCAGCACCTGGGGCGGCTCGACCCCGCCGTTCATTTCGGCGCTGTAGGGTTCGTAGTGATCCAGCGCCTCGGCCATGTGGGCGACATAGGCCTCGCCCAGCCGGCGCATCAGGGCGTCATCGCCCGCCGCCTCGGCCCGCCGGTAGAGGTCGGCGTACATCCAGTCATTGTTGTCGAGGGTGACAGTGGCGACCCGATAGCCGCGCTCGGCCAGACCCGCTTCGACCGCCGCCTTCTTCTCGGGCGTCTCGCCGGCCTTGAGGAAGGGGTGGCGGAACCAGACCAGGCGGTCGCCGCGCGCCTCGACCAAGGGGCGGGTGATCTCGGCGCCGCGATCGACGTCGGCGAGATACTGGTCGGCGGTCATCGCGCCGAGATCGGGGTGGCTGAAGCTGTGGTTGCCCAGCGGCAGGCCGGCGTCGAGCCACAGGGTGACGACCTGGGCCACCAGCGCGGGCCGGGCCGCGTCGCAGACCCGTCCCTCGTTGACGAAGCCGGTCGCGCGACTGTCCAGCGGGGCCAGCATGGCCAGGAAGTCGCGGGTCAGGGCGAGGGTCGCCTCGGGATCGCACAGGACCGCGTCCGAGGCCTGGTACGGCAGGTCATCGAAGGTGACCGCGACGCGGCGTTCGACCGGGGCCTGGGCCTGGACCTGGGCATGGGCCGACGAGGCGAGGAGCAGACCGGCGAGCGCGGCCGCCGCGAGGTGCGACAGGCGCGGCCTGACCTGCCGCGCCCGGACCATCAGGCGCCGAACAGGCTGTAGAGGAAGTTGCAGAAGATCGGCAGCAGGTAGATCTGAACGCCGCGGATCAGCAGCAGCACGATGATCGGCGAGATGTCGAGGCCGCCCAGCGGCGGAATGATCCGCTGAAACGGTCGCAGCAGCCAGCCCGTGGCCGCGTCCAGGAAGCCGGCGATCTGGCCGACCACGCGGTTGTGGGGATTGACCACATTGAAGGCGTACAGCCAGCTGAGGATCGCCTGGGCGATGATGGCGATCCAGAGCAGGGTCAGCAGCGACCCGATGATGAAACAGATGAAGCCGGCCATGCCCGAATGCGGTCTCCGAAAAGAGGTTTCGGCGCGGGGCCGACGGGGCTTCCTAGCCCGGCCGGAGCCATACGCCAACACGGGTCGCCACGGCCTGTGCGCGCTCTATTGACACCCCTTCCCCCGCCCCTCTATGTCGCGCCCTCGCCTGGGGGCCCGGAAACGGGGCCGTAGCTCAGTTGGTAGAGCGCGTCGTTCGCAATGACGAGGTCAGGGGTTCGACTCCCCTCGGCTCCACCAGGCGATTTTTCTCGCTAAAGGATGGCGGAACAGCGGTCGCGGGCGGCTGTGGATCGTTAGAACATTTCATGAACATTGGGCTGGCGGCGAAAGCCGGGCGCGGTATCGTGGGGATCGGTGGCTTTCCTTCGAGGAGCCGAACACGATGTCAGACACCCTTATCTCTCTCCGCGAGGCCGTGGCGCGGATCGACCTGAGCAGCGCGGATGGGCGCGCGGGGTTGGGCGGGCTCTTGCGCGAACTGGAGCACCGGGCGCCCGACGCGCTGGTGCAAGCGGCGGCGCGGGTGCAGTTGAGAGCCGTGGCCTGTGCTCGGGTCGCGCCGGACGAGGTGACCCGAAGATGAACGGCCGCCTCAGGGTTGCGACACGCGGTCGCGGATAGGGTGTTCTCACGATTTCGGCGGCGCGCGGGCCCTCCCGCTCGCGGCGCTTCGGGGTCGTAGTCGTCGGCGGGCGGGATGACCCGACCGGCGCGAGCGGCCCGACGTCCCTGCACCTGGCGTCGGGCCGTTCTTTCTTTCGGGACGTTCAAGGCCGAACCGAAAGAAGCGCGGCGCATTTCCAATGAAATGCTGGGCCCTCATTGGCCGCCGGAGCTGACCGTGACGCATCTGATCGCCCTGCCCCGACACGCCGAGCACGCCCCGCCGAAGGGCGGCTTTCGCCGCCTGCTGATGGGCGGGATGAAGGTTGTGTCGATCGGGGTGGGAGGACTTTTGCTGCTGGGCGGCGCGGTGCTGGCGCCCCTGCCCGGACCTCTCGGTATGCCGCTGACGGTAGCCGGATTGATTCTGGTGCTGAAGAACAGCTACCGGGCCAAGCGATTGTTCATCCGCGCCCAGCGCTGGCGGCCGAACTGGGTGTTTCCGGTGCGGCGGCTGTTGCGCAAGGAGCCGGAGGTAGCGCCGGTGTTCTGGCAACAGGCGCTGCGAATCGAGCGGCTGATCCTCAGGGAATCGCGAGGCTTTCTGCGGCGCGGTCGCCTGGCGCTGAAGCGCCGCTTCGGCCGCGATAAGGCGGCCTCCGACACCGCGACCGCCTCCGCCTGAACCCGCAGAACGGCGAGCACGGAAACGTGAACGCGGGTCGCTCTCAGGGGCGTATGCTCGATTCCTGACGCTAAGAAAGCTTTGGGAGGAGCCGACGTCATGCAGTCACAGTTCAAGATGGGCGCCATCGCGGGATTCGCCGCTTCGATCGCCGTCGCGGCGATGGAGGTGGTGAACATGTTCGCGCTTCCGACCATCACCGAGTTTCCGACGCTTCTGGCGACGATCGCCGGCATGCCCGACCAGCCCGCCGTGGGATGGGTGCTGCACATCCTGGCCGGCACGCTGATCCTGGGACCGGCCTTCGCCTATGTCGCGCCGCGTCTGCCCACCGACACCTCGGGCACCAAGGGCATTCTGTTCTCGGTCGCCGCCTGGATCCTGATGATGTTCACCGTCGCGCCGATGGCCGACCTGGGCCTGTTCGCAGTGAGGGCCGGGTTCGGCACCATCGCCTGGATGCTGGCCATCCACGTGGTGTTCGGCATCGTGCTGGGCACGGTCTATGGCGAACAGAGGAAGAAGGCGCGCGCCGCCGAGCGGGCCGCCGCTTCCGACCCGGGAGCCGCCGCGGCCGCCTGAGCGACGCGAACCCCGGCATACGAAAACGGCCCCGCTGGCGACAGCGGGGCCGTGATCGTTTGGGTCGTCGTTCGGGTCAGTTCAGCCTGGAGCCCAGGCCGGCGATGGCCTGATCCAGCAGCGGATCCTTGGACTGGGCCGACAGGCGGGCGGCGAGGATGGCCTCGGCCTGTTTCGCGGCCTGATCGACGGCCGCGGCCTTCACCTCGGCCGTGGCCTGGGCCTCGGCCTGGGCGATGCGACGCTCGGCCAGCTGCTGGCGACGGGCGAGGCTTTCCTCGAGGCGGGCGCGCGATTCTTCTTCCATGCGGCGCGCGTCGGCCTCGGCGGCGGCCAGCATCTCGGCGGCCTGGGCCTCGGCCTCGGCCTTCTCCTTGCGGATCTGGGCCAGCAGGGCCTCGGCCTCGGCGCGAAGTCGAGCAGCCTCGTCCAACTCGGACTGGATCTTGGCGGCCTTCTCGTCGAGCTTGCCAGCGACCAGCTTGGGAACGCCGGCAAAGATCAGGACGCCGAAAAACAGGAACAGCCCGGCGGCCACCCAGAGTTCGGCGTTGGCGAGGTCATACAGGTGCGGATCGAAGAACAGCATGTCAGGCGCCCTTCACGGCGGCGGCTTCGGCGGGCTTGACCGAGGTTCCGGTCAGGCGCTCGACCATGGCCGAGGCGGTGTCGGCGGCGATGGTCGCGACATTGGTCATTGCCGCATCGCGCGTCTTGGCGATCTGGCCCTCCGCCTCGGCGATGCGGGCGGCGACCACGGCCTCTTCCTCGGCGGCGCGGGCATTGGCGGCTTCGGTTACCCGAGCCTTGGCGGCCGCTGCGGTGGCGCGAGACTGGGCCCGCGCCTGTTCGACCTCGGCCTTGGCGGCCTCGGCCTGGCCGGCGGCCTCGGCCTGGACCTGCCGCGCCGAGGCGATGGCGCCGGATATGGTGGCCTCCCGCTCTTCGAACACGCGACGCAGCCGAGGCGCGAACACCTTGGCCATCAGCAGATACAGAACGACGAACAGGAACAGCAGATAGATGATCTGCCCGCCCCAGTGCTGGAACTCGAACTGAGGCAGGCCGCCGCCTTCCTCCGGCCCGTGAGCGGGCTCGGTGGTGGACGTGTAGGTCTCACCCACGCCGGCCGAAGCCTCGACGGGTGTAGGAACCTCAGGGGGAAGGGGGCTGCTCATGAACGCTCGAATGCCAGAGAGTCAGCGACGGCCCCCTCGGATACCGAGGAGGCCGCGCGCGGAATTAGACGAAGTAGATCAGCAGGCCCAGCACGAAGGCCAGGATGCCCAGGGCCTCGGCCAGGGCCGCGCCCACGAACAGGTTGCCGATCTGCGAGCCGGCGGCCGACGGGTTGCGCAGCGCGCCCGCCAGGAAATTGCCGAAGATGTTGCCGACGCCGATGCCGGCGCCGATCATTCCGAGGGTGGCGAGGCCGGCGCCGATGGCCTTGGCGGCTTCTACTTCCATGGGTCTCTAGTCCTAGTCAGTCAGTTGCGGTTGAGGGTGAAGAATGGGGTCGGGGCTTAGTGCCCCTCGCCCAGATTGACCACATCGTTGAGGTAGATGCAGGTCAGAACAGCGAAGACGAAGGCCTGAAGGAAGGCCACGAGAAACTCGAGCGCGGTCAGGCCCAGGACCATGCCCAGTGACAGGGCCGCCGCGGGCAGGCCCAGCAGACCCAGACCACCGCCGGCAGCCAAGGCGCCCAAGGACACCACGAAGCCCGCGAACACCTTCAGCGCCACGTGACCGCCCAGCATATTGCCGAACAGGCGAAGCGCCAGGGTCAGCGGGCGAAGCATGAAGGCGATGAACTCGATGAAGCCGACGATGGGGCGCATCACCAGGGGCGCGCCGGTTGGCCAGAACAGCAGGAAGAACTTGAAGCCGTTCTTGGCGAACCCGATCGCCAGCACCAATCCAAAGGTCAGCAGGGCGAAGGTCGCGGTCACCGCCAGCTGGGCCGTCGCCGTGAAGGTCAGGAACATGCCCAGCAGGTTCATGCCCAGGATCAGCATGAAGATGGTGAAGACGAACGGGAAATACTTGCGACCATCATGGCCGATAATCGACTGGGTCAGGTTGTCGATCATGCCGAACAGGGTCTCGCCGGCGGCCTGCAGGCGGCCGGGCACGACCTTGGCGCGCGCGGTCACCAGCGTCATCAACAGCACGACCAGACCAAAGGCGATGGTCATGGCGACGTGGGAATTGGTGATGGCCAGATCGACCACGCCCAGGCCCGGAACGGTGACGTCAGGCAGGTCGACGATCTTGACGATCTCAAACTGATAAATCGGATCGGCCATTGAGCCTTATCGTCCCTCGTCTTCGTCATCGAAGGGAACCGACTTCGGCTCGCCTTCCAATTTCGCCTGCGCCATGAGCCGATTGGCCGTGCGACGCGCCATCCATATCGATATGGCGAAGCCCACCAGGACCCCGCCAATCATCCCCCACGGCGTCGTGCCGGCAAACCGGTCGAGCAGAAAGCCGATCAGCAAGCCGACGAACACGCCACCGAACAGGTCGGCGAGAATCCGCCACGCCTGGCCGGCAGCCTTGTGGCCCGCCGCCTCCTGAGAAAAATCCCGCGTGGTGCGGGTCTCAAGCGAGGATGCGCTTTCGGTGAGGCGCTTGATCGCCTCTTCACGCGTTTCCTCGGGCATGGACTTTGGACCGTCTGTCGGCGCCCCCCTGCGCAAGCGCCCGGGGCGGGGTCTGAAATCGGCGCGGAACCTACTGTCGGAACGGCCCTAGGTCAAGGCGTGGGCGCGGATCGGCTTGAGCCATTTTTCTCTTATCTTACGGGCATTTAGCGAGCACTGCGGCTGCGGCGCGGATTCGTCGCGGGCCGGCCCGCCCTACGGAAGGCGATAGGGGGTGACCAGAGCGAACAGCTGCTCGCGGCTGGAGACGCCCAGCTTGGCGTAAATTCGGCGGAAATGGGTCCGCACCGTCTCCAGCGACACACCCAGGGCGGCGGCGATGGCGTCGGCCCGCGCGCCGGCCGCTGCGTTTCGCACCACGGCGGCCTCGGCCCGGGTCAGAGGGAAGACGCGGGTGAGATCGGCCCAGGTCGCCTCGGACGCCTCCCCGATCGAATGGATCATCAGGCCGGCCGCCGCGTGACCCCGCCGCCGAACGGGCTCCCCCCGGATCACCAGATTACCTCCGGCGGCGTCCAGATAGACCCAGATCGCCCCCTCGGCCGCGGCGCGCGCGACGAAGTCGAGCAGGTCCTGAGCCTGGGATTTGTCGGCGCAGGCAAGACGCCCGTTGTGCTCCATCAGGCGGTCAGCTTCGGTGAGCAGGATCCGACCCGCCTGATTGCGCCAGATGACGCCGGCCTGGGGCGTCAGGATCAGGCACGGCAGAAACGACCGGTCAGACCAGGCTTGGAGATAGGCCAGGCCCTCCGGATCATCGTCCGCGAGCAGGCTCGTGCGTGCGGCTTTCGCCAGTCCCTGTGTGCCCAACCGCCCCGATTCCCCTGTTCACCATGAAGGTTAAGCGGGATTCCCGGCCTGCGCGTGACCAGTTTTGGGTATCACGCAATGTCAGGTTTGACGATCTGGGAGAGGTTCGAGCCGAAATACACGAAAACGCCGCCCGGGATCCGGACGGCGTTCTCAAGATTTGGGTGCGGGAGCAGGATTTGAACCTGCGACCTTCAGGTTATGAGCCTGACGAGCTACCGGGCTGCTCCATCCCGCGGCAAACCTGTGTGTGAAGGAAGAAAGGGTTCGAGATCATGGCCTCATGCCGCGAGCAACCGCGTCGCGAGCATAGGCCAGGCATCATGTTTCTGTCCGACCGGTAGACCCGGCGACGACCTACTCTCCCGCGCCTTAAGACGAAGTACCATCGGCTCTGGAGGGCTTAACGACCGAGTTCGGAATGGGATCGGGTGGGGAACCTCCGACATAGTCACCAGGTCAACCGGTAGGACAGAAATCACCGGCCCAAATCCGCGCAAGGCGGGAGGCCGGCGCCTTCCGGGCTCAACTAGCGCGAAGCGCGGTAGCCCAAGAAGGAATGATGAGATGACATCGCCTGAGCGAAAAGTAAAAACCGAATGAGTTTTGCTGAGAAACGATCAAACCGATCGGATTATTAGTACCGGTAAGCTTCATGCGTCGCCGCACTTCCACACCCGGCCTATCAACGTGGTAGTCTTCCACGATCCTCAGCGAAGCCTTGTTTTGAGGTTAGTTTCCCGCTTAGATGCTTTCAGCGGTTATCTATTCCATACTTAGCTACCCTGCTGCGCAACTGGCGTCACGACAGGTCCACCAGAGGTATGTCCATCCCGGTCCTCTCGTACTAGGGACAGATCCTCTCAAGCTTCGAACACCCACGGCAGATAGGGACCAAACTGTCTCACGACGTTCTGAACCCAGCTCACGTACCACTTTAAATGGCGAACAGCCATACCCTTGGGACCTGCTCCAGCCCCAGGATGTGATGAGCCGACATCGAGGTGCCAAACTTTGCCGTCGATATGGACTCTTGGGCAAAATCAGCCTGTTATCCCTAGAGTACCTTTTATCCGTTGAGCGATGGCCCTTCCACGCGGGACCACCGGATCACTATGGCCGACTTTCGTCTCTGCTCGACTTGTCAGTCTCACAGTCAGGCGAGCTTATGCCATTGCACTCGACGAACGATTTCCGACCGTTCTGAGCTCACCATCGCGCGCCTCCGTTACACTTTGGGAGGCGACCGCCCCAGTCAAACTACCCACCACGCCATGTCCCGGGACCGGATAACGGCCCTCGGTTAGACGTCAACGACAGTAAGGGTGGTATTTCAAGGATGGCTCCGCCAGAGCTGGCGCCCCGGTTTCATAGCCTCCCACCTATCCTACACATACGGTCGCTAACGCCAAGGCGAAGCTATAGTAAAGGTTCATAGGGTCTTTCCGTCTGACCGCGGGAACCCCGCATCTTCACGGGGAATTCAATTTCACTGAGCCTGTGCTGGAGACAGTGGGGAAGTCGTTACGCCATTCGTGCAGGTCGGAACTTACCCGACAAGGAATTTCGCTACCTTAGGACCGTTATAGTTACGGCCGCCGTTTACCTGGGCTTCAGTTCGTTGCTTGCACAACTCCCTTTAACCTTCAGGCACCGGGCAGGCGTCAGACCCTATACGTCGCATTGCTGCTTCGCAGAGCCCTGTGTTTTTGCTAAACAGTCGCTACCCCCTGGCTTGTGCCACTCATTTCCGGTTGCCCAGAGTGAGTCACGCTTATTCCGAAGTTACGCGTGCAATTTGCCGAGTTCCTTCAGCACAGTTCTCTCAAACGCCTTGGTATGCTCTACCTGACCACCTGTGTCGGTTTCGGGTACGGTCTCTGCTGGAGTTATTTCCAGGGACAACGCCACTGCCGGGATCAATCCAATAAGACCCGACAACTTATGCCATCCGTCACTTCCAGCTGGTGCAGGAATATTTACCTGCTTCCCATCGACTACGCTTTTCAGCCTCGCCTTAGGGGCCGACTAACCCTGCGCAGATTAGCTTTACGCAGGAACCCTTGGTCTTTCGGCGGGAGTGTCTCTCACACTCCTATCGTTACTCATGTCAGCATTCTCACTTCCGATACCTCCAGCCAACCTCACGGTTGACCTTCACAGGCTTACGGAACGCTCCGCTACCGCTTGCAGTAAACTGCAAACCCATATCTTCGGCGAACGGCTTGAGCCCCGTTACATTTTCCGCGCAGGATCGCTTGATCAGTGAGCTGTTACGCTTTCTTTAAAGGATGGCTGCTTCTAAGCCAACCTCCTGATTGTCAAAGCAATCCCACATCGTTTCCCACTTAGCCGTTACTTGGGGGCCTTAGATGATGGTTAGGGTTGTTTCCCTTTTCACGACGGACGTTAGCACCCGCCGTGTGTCTGCCCGATATTACTCCTGGGTATTCGGAGTTTGGTTAGAATTGGTACCGCTCGCGCAGCCCGCATCCATCCAGTGCTCTACCCCCCAGGGTATTCGTCGGACGCTCTACCTAAATAGATTTCGCGGAGAACCAGCTATGTCCAGGTTTGATTGGCCTTTCACCCCTATCCACAAGTCATCCCAGAATTTTTCAACATTCACGGGTTCGGACCTCCAGTAAGTGTTACCTTACCTTCATCCTGCTCATGGATAGATCACCTGGTTTCGGGTCGTCATACGTCGAACTTAAGCGCCCTATTCAGACTCGCTTTCGCTGCGCCTACGCCTAACGGCTTAAGCTTGCTCGACACATGAAGTCGCTGACCCATTATACAAAAGGTACGCCGTCACCCCGCATGGGGGCTCCGACTGCTTGTAGGCTTCCGATTTCAGGATCTGTTTCACTCCCCTTGTCGGGGTGCTTTTCACCTTTCCCTCACGGTACTTGTTCACTATCGGTCGTAGAGGAGTACTTAGGCTTGGAGGGTGGTCCCCCCATGTTCAGACAGGATTTCACGTGTCCCGCCCTACTCGAGTCTCATGCTGTTTGACGGCTACGGGGCTATCACCCGCTATGGCCGACCTTTCCAAGTCGTTCGCCTTTATTTCACATGAGCACTGGCCTGGTCCCGGTTCGCTCGCCACTACTACGGGAGTCTCGGTTGATGTCCTTTCCTCCGGGTACTGAGATGTTTCAGTTCCCCGGGTTCGCTTAATGAACCCTATGTATTCAGGTCATTATACCTTTGAACGATCCGCCAATCCGTACTCACCGAAGTGAGCAAAGTTGGAAGACCGTAAAGGTGGGTTTCCCCATTCGGAAATAGCCGGATCAAAGGGTGCTAGCGCCTCCCCGGCTCTTATCGCAGCTTGCCACGTCCTTCTTCGCCTCTCTACGCCAAGGCATCCGTCAGAAGCCCTTCAACGTTTGATCGTTTCTCAGCAAAACCCATGCATGGATGATCCGGGGCCTGGAAAGAGGTGGGCCCTGGGTCCACGCCTGGTTTTTACTATGCCAGACGATGTCATCTCGAACCTGACCTGAAAGCCTATGAGGGGCCGGTCAAATTCTTCCTTCACAATGTCAGTCGCCGCCGGCCAGAAGGCCGAAGACGAAACCTGTTTGCGATCAACGAGCATGGTGGAGCCAGACGGGATCGAACCGACGACCTCATGCTTGCAAAGCACGCGCTCTACCAACTGAGCTATGGCCCCATTCAGGGTTTAGCCAGGAGAGCTGTCGGCGACCGTCACGCATCCTAGTTGGGCTGGTAGGCCCGGGCAGACTCGAACTGCCGACCTTACGCTTATCAGGCGTACGCTCTAACCACCTGAGCTACGGGCCTATGGCAGCGCGACAGCCAGGCTGAAGACCCGGGCTCGCGATCGCGCTTCCCGTCATCGCCGGCCGAATGCCGACGGTGTCGAGAAGCGAAAGAGGAAAGAGAAACGAAGACGGCGGCGTTCCGCCAGTTTTGCTCAGGCGACAAGCGCCTTCGCTATTTGGAGTTCCAATAGGTCGTGAGACCTGGAGGAACATCCTTAGAAAGGAGGTGATCCAGCCGCAGGTTCCCCTACGGCTACCTTGTTACGACTTCACCCCAGTCGCTGACCCTACCGTGGTCGGCTGCCTCCATTGCTGGTTAGCGCACCGCCTTCGGGTAGAACCAACTCCCATGGTGTGACGGGCGGTGTGTACAAGGCCCGGGAACGTATTCACCGCGGCATGCTGATCCGCGATTACTAGCGATTCCAACTTCATGCTCTCGAGTTGCAGAGAACAATCCGAACTGAGACGACTTTTTGGGATTGGCTCACCATCGCTGGTTTGCAGCCCTCTGTAGTCGCCATTGTAGCACGTGTGTAGCCCACCCCGTAAGGGCCATGAGGACTTGACGTCATCCCCACCTTCCTCCGGCTTAGCACCGGCAGTCCCACTAGAGTGCCCAACTTAATGATGGCAACTAATGGCGAGGGTTGCGCTCGTTGCGGGACTTAACCCAACATCTCACGACACGAGCTGACGACAGCCATGCAGCACCTGTGTCCTAGTCCCCGAAGGGAAAGCCAGATCTCTCTGGCGGTCCAGGCATGTCAAAAGGTGGTAAGGTTCTGCGCGTTGCTTCGAATTAAACCACATGCTCCACCGCTTGTGCGGGCCCCCGTCAATTCCTTTGAGTTTTAATCTTGCGACCGTACTCCCCAGGCGGATTGCTTAATGCGTTAGCTGCGTCACCGAACTGCATGCAGCCCGACAACTAGCAATCATCGTTTACGGCGTGGACTACCAGGGTATCTAATCCTGTTTGCTCCCCACGCTTTCGCGCCTCAGCGTCAGTAATGAGCCAGTATGTCGCCTTCGCCACTGGTGTTCTTCCGAATATCTACGAATTTCACCTCTACACTCGGAGTTCCACATACCTCTCTCATACTCAAGACACCCAGTATCAAAGGCAATTCCGAGGTTGAGCCCCGGGATTTCACCCCTGACTTAAATGTCCGCCTACGCGCCCTTTACGCCCAGTAATTCCGAGCAACGCTAGCCCCCTTCGTATTACCGCGGCTGCTGGCACGAAGTTAGCCGGGGCTTCTTCTCCGGGTACCGTCATTATCGTCCCCGGTGAAAGAATTTTACAATCCTAAGACCTTCATCATTCACGCGGCATGGCTGCGTCAGGCTTTCGCCCATTGCGCAAGATTCCCCACTGCTGCCTCCCGTAGGAGTTTGGGCCGTGTCTCAGTCCCAATGTGGCTGATCATCCTCTCAGACCAGCTACTGATCGTCGCCTTGGTGGTCCTTTACACCACCAACTAGCTAATCAGACGCGGGCCGCTCCTTTGGCGATAAATCTTTCCCCCGAAGGGCACATTCGGTATTAGACCCAGTTTCCCGAGCTTATTCCGAACCAAAGGGCACGTTCCCACGTGTTACTCACCCGTCCGCCACTAACCCCGAAGGGTCCGTTCGACTTGCATGTGTTAGGCCTGCCGCCAGCGTTCGCTCTGAGCCAGGATCAAACTCTCAGGTTGAGTTGACTTCTGACCTAAGCATGACAGTCCGAAGACTGTCTGGCATTAGTTCTACGTATTCTTGACGAGATCCCACGTTCGTCGATCCGAAGACCGACTACATGGTATTGTCTTCAAGAGACCGCAGAGTGTCAGTGTCGAGATAGTCTCGAGGACTATCGCTAGAACACCGCCGCCTGCGTTTCTCTTTCCAGATCAACGATTTCAAAGACCCCGGAACCGCTGGGCGGCTCCGACCGTTTAGCGCCCGGTGCGGCGGAGGCGGCGATTTAGTCGCCTCGGTTTTCCGTGTCAAGCGGTTCTTTTTGAAGAACCTCTTTTTCCGGAACCGCCCTGGAGAAGAACCCCTGGGCGGCGGGAGCGGCGTCTCTAGAGAGGGCCAAACTCCGTGTCAACCGGGCTTTTCAGCCATCCTGCGATCTTTCGGAGCCAGGCTCCTTGAGGCCGCAAGAAACCGCCGGGGAAACGAAGGGGTTTCCCTCAGATCGGTCCGACGATTCGGTCAAGAGCGCGGAGACTATGTGAACCGGTCCGCGAAAGCAAGAGGAAACTTCCTCTCTTTTCCTTCCGTTTCCGATCGATCCTGGGATCGTCGGCCCCGGCGGCCAGCCCGTCTCCGAGCGAGGCGGCGATATACGAGGGGGCCCTTTTGGCCGCAACCCCAAAGGCGCGGATTTGCGGATTTTCTCACGGACTCACGGTCACCGACCGATAGGCGACGCTCGCCTATATATAGAGAGTGGCTCAGCCCGCCGCGATATAGGATCGAAGGCTTTCGGCCTCCTGCGACGCCTCGGCGATCTGACATTTGACCACATCGCCGATCGACACCACCCCACACAGACGCCCGTCGCGCATCACCGGCAGGTGACGGATTCGGTGCTCGGTCATCCGTGACATGAGGATCTCGACCCCCTCGGCCGGCTGGGCGAACACGACCTGGCCGGTCATCTGACTGGCCACAGGCTGATCCAGGGCCCCCTCCCCGCCCTCGGCCACGGCCCGAACCAGGTCGCGTTCGGAAAAGACACCGACCACACGATCCGATTCGCACACCACCAGAGCGCCGACCCCCTTGCTCGTCAGCTGCTCGGCGGCGGTCTTCAGGGAGGCGTCGGGCGCGATGGTGAACACCGCGTCGCCCTTCGTCTTGAGAATTTCGGTGACCAGCACGGCGCGTCTCCCATCAATCGGGGCGGCCGCGGGCTCGGCCGCTTCTCCAGAAGGACAGGCTCGCGCGAATCCGCGCGCGAATCAAATGTCGATGCGGGCCGGTCAGCCGCGGCGAGCGGCGAAGATCCTTGCGAACGGTCCGACCAGCAGCCAGCCGACGATCAGGCCGGCTATATGCGCCTCCCAGGCCACCGCCCCGCCGGCGACACCGGCCATCAGTGACCCGGCCAGGCCGATCGCGACGTTCAGCACCGTCCACATCATCATCTGGCTGAGCACCCGTCGGTCGAACATCGGGGCGAGGCTGCGGCGGCCGACCAGCCGGGTCGAGGCTCCGATCAGACCGAACACAGCCCCGGATGCGCCCACCAGGGGAATCTGACTGGCGGGATGTAGGGCCACATACCCCAGTCCGGCGAGAATCCCGCAGATGGCGTAAAATGAGACAAATCCCAGAACACCTGTCCGACGATCGAACAGTCGGGCCACGGCCGTGCCGAAAGCGAGCGCGCCGACGGCGTTCATAGCGACATGGGCCCAGCCGCCGTGCAGCAGCATGGCGCCGATCAGGCCGGTCCAGTCGCCCTGCATTACCCGCGCAGGCACGAGGCCCCAGGTCTGGATGGGGCCGATCGGATCGCCCCCGCGCGCCTGAAACCAGTAGAGGGCGGGCATCGACAGAGCCAGCAAAAGCACGGGCCACGGGGCATTGAAGGCCGGGGCGTCACGCGGATCGACCGCTGACTCGCGCCCGGCAGGCGGCGGGGCGACGGCCTCCTCGGCGGGGGTCGAATCGGGTTCGGCGGGCAGGTCCCACGGACCCGGTTGGCGGCTCATGCAACCCAGATGGGAGAAAAGTCTCGCCATCTCAAGCCGATCTTAAGCCGTGGCTGTCACTGAGTGGCACGCGGGTTGCTTTCCGACCCGTTGACCCTGTCGGGTTTGGAGCAGACCCCAATGACAAAGACGATCCTTTTCGTCTCCGCCGCGACCGCCGCCCTGATGGCGACCCCCGCCCTGGCCCAGCCCTCGAGCTCGGGCGACATGGCGCGGTTCCAGGCTGGCTACGGCGCCGCCCGTTATCAGACCGGCGGCGTGACCAGCGGTTCGACGCGGGACGAGAATGGCAACCGCCTGATCGTCGACGGCCTGATCCAGTCCGGCGCCAGCGCCTATTCCCAGGCTTCGGGCGGCGCAGCCTCCAGCTACGCCGGATCGGGCTCGGGCGGCATCGCCGGCTCCACCGCCATCGGCAACAGCCTCAACGTCGTGGTCCAGGGCAACTGGAACACGGTGATCGTCAACTCCCGGCAGACCAACAACGGCGATGTCACCGCCGGCACGTCCCTGAACGGAAAGATCGACCTCGATGACTAAGCTCCTGACATCGCGCCCCCTGCGCCTGCTCGGCGTCGGCGTGGCCGCCGCCGCCCTGCTCAGCGGCTGCGTCTCGACCTCGGCCGGATCCAACGGGCTGTACGCGACGCCGATCGGCAACGCCCCGGTGACGACGAACTCGACGCCCTATTCCACCGCCCTGTTCTGCCTGGCCGACTACGCCCGTCAGTATGATCTGCCGTCGCCGCGCATCGCGGTCGGTCGGATCAGCGACTACACCGGCACGGTCTCGGCCGACGGCGGTCGCCAGATCACACAGGGCGCCTCGCTGATGGCCAACACGGCCCTGGCCAAGGCCGGCGCGCGCATCGTCGAACGCTATGACACCTCGGTGTCGGAGCTGGAGCTGCGCTACGCCAACAACAAGCTGATCGGCGAAGAGACCGCCAATCCGGACGCCCCGCCGTTCCGTCAGATCATGGCGGGCCAGGTCCCGGGCTCGGACTTCTACATCGTCGGCGGCCTGACCGAGGTGAACTACAATATCCGTTCGGGCGGCTTCGACGTCGCCGGCGGTGACGGCGAGGATGTCGGCTTCTCCGGCATCGTCCAGGGCCGCACCTTCGTCATGAACATCGCCCTGGACCTGCGCATGGTCCAGACCACCTCGATGGAGGTGGTGGATGTCATCTCCTACCAGAAGCAGATCGTCGGCCGTGAAATCTCGGCGGGCGTCTTCGACTTCCTCAACGGCAATGTCTTCGACATCTCGGCCGGCCAGGGCGGCATGGAGCCGGTCCAGCTGGCGGTGCGCACCCTGGTGGAGCGCGCGGTGCTGGAAATGATGGCCAATCTCTACGGCGCCCCCGGGCCGGAAGTCTGCCTGGGCGCCGGCGATCCCTTGAACACGGTCGGAGCGACCGGCGGCTACTATCCCGCCTATCAGAATGTGGAGACCAACAATGGCCAGACCCGCGCCGATCCGAACCGCTGGCACGCTAGCCGCGATGGCGCTGTGCGCGGTCGCTACTGAGGCCTCCGCCCAGCCCTGGAACCTGACCGGATCGGGCGGCTTCGGCCGCGCCGCCCCGGCGATCGCGGTGGACAACCGCCAGGTCCAGACCGGCGACGTCCGCATGAACCAGTCGCTGAGCGTGGTTCACGCCACCGGCCAGGTCTCGGCCTCGACCAACGCCCAGGGCAATGTCCTGTCCGGCGCGGTCCAGGGCGACGCCATGACGCTGAGCTCGAACCAGACCTCGTCCGGCGATGTCTCGGCTTCGACCGATCTCGCCATCGGCGGTGAGATCCAGGGCGCGGTCAATGTGGTCACCCAGGCCGGGGCCAACCGGCTGGAGGCCGCCGCCTATGACGGCGAGATGGCCGTCGACGCGCGCCAGTCGTCCTCGGGCGATGTCTCGGCGACGACGGACGCCAGCGGTCGCACCTCCCGTCTTCTGGGCGGGGCCTATGTGGCCTCCTCCGCCTTGGGCAACACCGCTGCGCTGGGCGGCGATCACGCCTGGGTCGAGGGCTCGGTCGAGCAGGAGCGCTCGGGCCGCACCACGGCGCACGTCCAGGCCGACAACGGCTACGTCCCCGGCTCGGCGCTGTTCACGTCTCAGGCGATCGGCAACGTCGCGTCCTCGGCCGTGACCTATGGCGGGCAGCAGCTGGACATCAGCCAGACCACCACCGGCGCCGGAACCTACGCCTCGACGGCCGTGTCGGCCGCCAACGCCTGGGACATCGCCGGCAAGGCCCACGCCGTGGCCAACCAGGCGACCGCGCAGAATCAGGGCGGCTCGCTGGTCGTGGCGTCGCAGCAATCGAACGCGGCCGACGTACGGTCCGCCGTGCGGGTCGCCGCCTATGACTATGGGGCCGCCACGGCCTACGCCAACGGCGCGGGCAACGTCCTGAACGCGATCAACAACGACATCTATCTGAAGATCGACAACGCCCAGGTGAACTCCGGCGGGGTCGAGGTGGTCTCCACCTTCACCGGCCACAACGGCTATGACGTCATGGTCGGAGCCGACGCGGTGGGCAACCAGGTCACCGGCGGTGTGTGCTCGACCTGCACGGGCGAGCTCTACGCCACCAACGACCAGACCAACTCGGGCGATATCTCGGCCCAGGCCAACGCCCAGGTCACCGGCACGGCCCGCTCCATCGTCGGGGGCGCCAACGCCGTCGGCAACGCCGCGACCTTCTACGTCAGCCGTCCCTCGGGGCACTGACCGCCGCAAGACCTCGGGCGCCGGCTGAAGCGGGCGCCCGAGCTTCGGCGCCTTGGAACGACTCGCCGGCGTCGCCACCTTAGACGTCATGAGCGATCGCGGCACAGGCCAGGCGCCCTCGCGGATCACCGCCGTTCTGGGACCGACCAATACCGGCAAGACCCACCTGGCGGTCGAGCGGATGCTGGGTCACGCCTCGGGCATGATCGGCCTGCCGCTGCGGCTGCTGGCGCGCGAGATCTACGACCGGCTGGTGGCCCGACGCGACGCGGCGGCCGTGGCCCTGATCACCGGCGAGGAGAAGATCGTCCCGGCCCGGCCGGCCTATTTCGTCTGCACCGTCGAGGCCATGCCGCTTGGGCGGACGGTCGATTTCCTGGCGATCGATGAAATCCAGCTGGCCGCCGATCCGGCGCGCGGCCACGTCTTCACCCACCGCATGCTGCACGCGCGGGGCCGGTTCGAGACCATGCTGCTGGGCGCCGGGACGATGGCCCCGCTGATTCGCCGCCTGGTCCCCGACGCGGAGATCGTGACGCGCGACCGGCTGTCGGTGCTCAGCTACGCGGGTTCGAAGAAGCTGACCCGCCTGCCGCCGCGTAGCGCCATTGTCGCCTTCAGCACAGAGCAGGTTTACGCCATCGCCGAGCTGATCCGGCGCCAGAGGGGCGGGGCGGCCGTGGTCATGGGCTCGCTCAGCCCGCGCACCCGAAACGCCCAGGTCGGCCTGTTCCAGTCCGGCGAGGTCGATTTCCTGGTCGCCACCGACGCCATCGGCATGGGGCTGAACATGGATGTCGACCATGTCGCCTTCGCCGGCCTCAGGAAATTCGACGGCCGGCGCACCCGCTGGCTCCACGCCCACGAGATCGGCCAGATCGCCGGCCGCGCCGGACGCCACCTGCGCGACGGGACGTTCGGGGTGACGGGCGAATCGGACGAGCTGGACCCCGACCTGATCGAACAGGTGGTGGAACACCGCTTCGAGCCGGTCGAGGCGGCGGAATGGCGCAACGCCCGGCTGGACTTCGACACCCTGCCCGACCTGCTGCGTTCGCTGGAGTTGGCGCCGGGGATCGAGGGCCTGCGCCTGACCCAGCCGGCCCTGGACGAACAGCTGCTGCGCCGCGCCGCCCAGGACCCGGAGGTCAAGAAGGTGGCCCGCTCGCGCGGGGCCCTGATCCGCCTGTGGGACGCCTGCCAGCTGCCGGACTTCCAGAAAACCACCGCCGACGAGCACGCCCGGCTGGCGCGCGAGATCTTTCAGGCCCTGACCAGCCGACGGGGCCGCCTGACCCGCGACTGGATCGAGCCCCGCTTCAACGATCTGGACCGTGACGACGGTCAGATCGACCAGCTGTCGGCGCGGCTGTCAGGGGTGCGCACCCTGTCCTATATCGCCGCGCGCGGCGACTGGCTGGACCAGCCCCAGGAGTGGCGCGACCGTACGCGGGATCTGGAGCAGCGCCTGTCGGACGTGCTGCACGAGCGACTGACCGCCCGCTTCGTCGATCGCCGCACCACCGCCCTTCTGCGCGCGCTGCATCTGGGCGCCGAAACCCCGGACCTGGGCGCCGAAGTCTCGACCGACGGCGAAGTGACGGTCGAGGGCCAGACGGTCGGCCGACTGGACGGGCTGAACTTCGCCGCCGAGGCCGCCGGCTCCTCGCTGGAGGCCCGCGCCCTGCGTGTCGCCGCGTCGCGCGCCGCCGGGCCGGAGATCGCCCGCAGGCTGGGACGAATCGCCGCCGAACCGGACGAGGCCTTCGCCCTGACGCCCGACGGCCAGGTGCTGTGGCAGGGCCAGGCCGTGGCCCGCACCGTTGGCCCCGATCCCTTCGCGCCGCGCCTGGCCCTGATCGGCGAGATGGGACCCGGCCCGGCGCGCGAGCGGGCGCGGCGGCGGCTGGAAGCCTGGGCGGCGGCCGAGAGCGGTCGGGCCCTGCGCGAGCTGCGCCGCCTGCGCGCCGCCGTCGATTCGGGGGCGCTGAAGGGCCTGCCGCGCGGCATCGCCTATCGACTGATCGAGAGCGGCGGGGTGATCGATCGGCGCGAGGTGGCGGCCGAACTGGCCGCTCTCAGCCAGGCCGAGCGCCGCACCCTGCGCAGCTTTGCGATCCGGGTCGGGCTGCAGTCGGTGTGGCTGCCCGGGGTGCTCAAGCCCCGAGCCCGCGCCGTGGCCCTGGCCTTCGCCAAGAACGCCTCGGGCGGCGGCTTCCGGCCTGACGCCGAGGCCGCCCTGCCCGCCCTGCCCGACCCGGTGCCCTCTCCCCAGGTGCTGGCCGCCCTGGGCCGCCGCGCCGTCGGCCGCCTGTCCGCCCCGGTCGAGGCGCTGGAGCGGTTCGAGGCGCTCAGGCGCGAGACCCTGCCGCTCCAGAAGGGCCAGCCGATTCTGGGCGACTCCGCCCTGGCGGAACTGGGCTGGACGCTGGATCAGGCCCGCCAGATCGCCGCCGCCCTCAAGCCCGTGCGCGATGACGCTCGGCCGGTGCGGCCGCGAAAGGACTCGCCTTTCGCGGCGCTGGCCGTCCTCAATCCGTCAGGACGACAGCTTCATCAGAACCAGGCCCGAGCCGATCAGAACCGCCGCCGCGATCCGGCCAAGACTCAGCGGCTCGCCCAGCCAGGCGGCGCCGACGACAAAGGCGCCGACCGCCCCGATGCCGGTCCAGATCGTATAGGCCGTGCCAAGCGGAAGCGTCCGCATCGAAAACGACAGCAGGCCAAAGCTGGCGATCATGGCGACCAGGGTGATGACCGTCGGCCCCAGCCGGGTGAAGCCAAAGGACGCCTTCATCGACGAGGCCCAGACAACCTCGAGCAGACCGGCGATAAACAGAGCGATCCAGGCCATGGTGGCCCTCCTTCCGAAGGGCCGGGCCGTCCCGGTCTTGAAACCCGGCGCCGAAGGCGGCGACCGGGGCGGGAACGTGGTCCCGACTGATCCGGGTTATCTAGGGCATGGCGCAGGGGTGGCAAGACTTCGGCATCATCCGCCTCCCCAGCGAAGGCCGGAGGTCACGCAATAATATCCGGCAGGATGCGGTCCTCGATCTTCACGATCTCGTCGCGCAGGGAAAGCTTGCGGCGCTTCATGCGGGCGATGCGGAGCTGATCGGGGATGGGCACGGCGCCCAGGGCCTCGATGGCGGCGTCGAGATCGGCGTGCTCCTGTTGCAGGAAGCGCAGCCGGCCTTTCAGTTCCTTTTCTTCGGCGGGGGTCAGCGGATCGTCGTCGTCTTCCATGAACCGAGACTCACCCCTCACGCCGCACCGATGTGCAGTTATAGCCGCGCCTGCCTCAGGCCGGAAGCCGATCCCGCAACGCCTTCAGGCCTTCTCGCGGCACCCGACCGTTCCAGGCTCGCGCCGCCTCGACCAGGCGGTCCAGGGTGGCGTCGTCCGACAGCGGCTCACCCGCCGCTCCGTCCGTCAGCATCTCCAGGTCGGCCAGCAGCGCCTGCTCGGCCATCAGTTCGACCCGTTTGACCTCGGTGCGCACCCGCTCGCGCGCCTCGGGCTCCAGGTCCGAGAGCGGCGCCTTGAGCCGCACGCGAACGGCGCGCAGCGGGGCCACCGCCGCCTCGGTCCAGGCCGTGGCCGTGTCGACGGCGGCCTCCATCGTCTCGTCGTCGACCGCGCGGCCGGTGCGCGCCGTCCAGGCGGCCCACAGCAACAGCGGCACGCTCTGGCCCGCCGTGTCCTGCAGCATCAGCGACGCGGCCTGGACACCCGAGGCGCCGTAGGCGGCCACCGCCCAGTCCCACAATGAACCGTTAGCTGAGGCGAAGCTCACGCGCTGAGCCCAGACCAGCGGCTGACCCGGTCCCAGTCCAGGCCCAAGAGGTCCAGCGCTCGCCCGACCGACTGATCCACCATCGCCTCGATCGAGTCGGGGCGGGCGTACATCGCCGGCAGCGGCGGGGCGATGATCGCGCCCATCTCGGCCAGGGCCGCCATGGTGCGCAGGTGACCCAGGTGCAGGGGCGTCTCGCGCACCATCAGCACCAGCGGGCGGCGTTCCTTCAGGGTGACGTCGGCGGCGCGGGTCAGCAGGGTCGAGGTCACGCCGGTGGCGATCTCGCCCATGGTCCGCACCGAACACGGCGCCACGATCATGCCCCGGGTGCGGAACGAGCCCGACGCGATCGACGCCCCGACATCCGCCAGCCGATGCACCACACTGGCCCGGCCCGACAGATCATCGGCCGTCAGATCGGTTTCCTGGGCCAGGGTCAGGAGGGCCGCCTTTGTGACCACCAGATGGCTTTCGACCCCCATCTCGCGCAGCGCGTCCAGCGCCCGCACGCCGTAAGTCACGCCGGACGCTCCGGAAATTCCGACGACGACGCGATCAGGCGAGGAGGTCATGTCAGCGGCTCATTTGGGTCCGAGGATTCCCCTGCCCCCGCCGGCCGTGGCGTCACCGGAATGTGATTCCACAGTCAAGCTCAACGGGGGTTCTGTGTGTGGTCCCTTAGCAGAGGAGGCGCAAGCCATGGCTGTAGACGCTCGCATTCGCGAACTGGGAAATCGTCATCGAACCCTGGACGAACAGATCCAGAGGGAGGTGACCCGACCCACCGCGGACTCGCTTCACGTGAGGGAGCTCAAGCAGCGTAAGCTCAGGATCAAGGAAGAAATCAGCGCGCTGGAAGCCCGGGTCTGACCCGACGAACAGCGCCGAGGTGCATGAAAGGGCCCCGCTCCCCAGCGGGGCCCTTTTTCGTGGGACGTGAGCCGGGCTGGCCGTGTGTGAATGGCGGGTTTGTGCGCCCGTCCGGACGGGTCTAGACCGGGCTCCATCGTTTCCCTGGAGGCTGGGGCCTGATGTCGCGTCGGACCTGGACGGTGGTGGGCTGTGTGGCGGGGGCGGCGGCGCTGGCGAGCGGGTTCGCCCTGACGCGGGGTGCCGAGGTCCAGCCGGGCGTCGCACCCTCACCGGCCACCGCCTCACCCGCGGAGGGCCAGGTGGCCGGCGTGTGGCAGGCGCCCGCGGGCGTGCGCCAGGTTCCGATCTGGCCCGACGGAGCGCCGGACATGGCGGGCGTGGACCAGCCGCCCGAGAGCGTGCTGACCCGCCACTCGCCCGAGGCGGTCGACGGCGACTATTCCCAGGCGGTGTTCGACGTCACCGAGCCGACGATGTCGGTGTTCCCGGCGCGAGGGCAAAACACCGGCGCGGCCATCGTGGTGTTTCCCGGCGGCGGGTTCCGGGCGGTGGTGGTGACCCTGGAGGGCACCGAGATCTGCAGCTGGATCGCCGCGCGCGGGATCACCTGCATCCTGTCCAAATACCGCGTGCCGCGCAGCAACCACTATTTCGACCCGGAGCTGGGTCGGGCGGTGACGCCGGACGTGCCGCGCGCGCTGCAGGACGCCCAGCGCACCATCCGGCTGGTCCGGTCCCAGGCGGATGCGCTGGGGGTCGACCCCGGCAAGATCGGAGTGATGGGCTTTTCCGCCGGCGGCTATCTGGTGGCCCAGACCAGCAACATCCTGGAGCCCGCCTATGCGCCCATCGACGTGGTCGATCGGGTCAGCAGCCGGCCCGACTTCGCCATCGCCTTCTTTCCCGGTCACATCTGCCGCCGGGGCGGGGTTTTCGCCCCCGATCTGCCGGTCAGCGAGCGGGCCCCGCCGACCTTCCTGATCGCCGCCTGGGACGATCCGACCAACGAGATCTGCAACAGCACCCTGTACGCCCGGGCGCTGGACCAGGCCGGCGTCCCGGCCGAGGTCCACCTGTTCTCCACCGGCGGCCACGCCTTCGGCCTGCGCCGCGACCACAGTCCGGACACGGTCTGGCCGGGCCTGCTGGAGACCTGGCTGAGGGAGCGGGGGGTGTTGGGGGATTGAGGTTTGGGGGTGCGCGACCCTCATCCGTCAGCCTTCGCCCGCCACCTTCTCCCACCGGGAGAAGGATCGTTGCGCCAGCCGCCCCCCGCCCACATCTGCGGGGCCTTGCGGAATGAGGATGCGCCATGGCCCGGATGCTGAAGATCGACTTTGTTTCGGACGTGGTGTGTCCGTGGTGCGTGGTGGGGCTGGGCGGGCTGGAGACGGCGCTCAGGCGGCTGGCGCCCGAGGGGATCACGGCCGAGATCGCGTTTCGGCCGTTCGAGCTGAACCCCGACATGGCGCCGGAGGGCGAGAACATCGTCGAGCATATCGGCCGCAAATACGGCGCGACGCCGGAGCAGTCGGCCGCCAACCGCGAGATGATCCGGGCGCGGGCGGCCGAGGCCATGACCGATGACGAGGGAAAACCGTTCGAGATGCGGATGGGCGAGGACAGCCGCATCTGGAACACCTTCGACGCCCACCGCCTGCTGCATTGGGCCGGGGAAGTGGGGCCGGAGGCGCAGAGGGCGCTGAAGACCGCCCTGTTCCACGCCCATTTCACCGACAACCGCGACCTGACCGACCCCGGCGTGCTGACGGCGGCGGCGGCGCTCGCGGGGCTGGACGAGGCCGAGGCCGCCGAGGTCCTGGCCTCGGGCCGCCACGGCGAGGCGGTGCGCGCCGAACAGGCCCTGTGGCGCGGGCGCGGCATCACCAGCGTCCCGGCCGTGGTGGTCGAGGGCAAGTGGTTGATCTCGGGTGGCCAGCCGGCGGGGGTGTTTGAGGAGGCGTTACGGAAGATGGCGGGAGGTAGGCCAGAATAAGTTCCGAGATCCCTTCCCAATGTCTGTAAATTTATGATGCCTACGCGGAAGGGGGGTCTAAATCGAAAAGCGACGGACTTGATGCGTTCTTGGAACTCTTTCTGACGGAGCCAAACCTTCGATTTAGCGGGTGCCTTGGTTTCTTCTTGCCCGTCGATACCCCTTCTGCGCGCAAGCGCTCGAGTATATTTCTGTGATACATTCGGTGGTGCTCCCCATTATAGTACGGGAATCTATTGATGAACTCATCCCCCATCGCTGCAATCATCATAAGCTCCACGCGTCCAATCTGACCTTGTCGTGCACCTGTCGCTATGTGGCTTATCTCGGAATCGTCATATCCGCGGATCATATCAAGTATTTCACCAACCCCATGAATGCCCATAACGCCTGCAAGCCTCACAAAGCGATAATAGGTGGATGATGTGATTCGTTTGTCCGGACCTAAAACATCATCCAAAGCCCGCTTAAGAAGAGCTACTTCACCAGCTATATCGAAATTCAGCCCCCTGTCATTATCTGCTACAGATAGTATTGGCTCAATAACATCCGAATTTATCGACTGGCATATACTCTCTACATCGATAAATTGCCTCAATTCGTGATTGATATCAGATAAATCTATTTTCGCAGAGGGACCAGTCACATCAATGTTGATCAAATGTAGCTGAGACAGCACAGATTTTTTATTCTCATCGCTAATATCAGATCTCTGTATATGATCCCACGCCACAGCCAATGCTGCTGATTTAGCGAATGAAGATGCTGCACGTATTTGACGCCTGTTCTGCAAAGCCTTGGAAACCTGAGCGATGGCGTTCTTACGATCAGCATTCCGATCCAGTAATTCGGATGCCTGTAAAGCCATGGCTGCCCCTCCACTGCAGTTTGAAAGACTGGCTAGCTTATCTGAAAGCTGGTCCTTTGATCCCACATGGATAACATCTCCAACACCAACGATCGCGAATATCCGGTCGTTATGGTTTACGTTCATGCGTGTAGGTATAACATGTGATTCCACGTCCGATTCTGATATTGACTCGAATGAAAATTTTTCCTCATTTTGAAATTTTGGTCTCTGAATGAGCCACTCATCGCCAAAACGGAATATCGGAATTCCGAACGTAGGCCTCTTATCCGAAAATGGGTAAATCCCGAACAGCTTAGGATTCATAGGTGGCCCCAATCTTTGAAAAGAGCACGAACTTCAGACTCGATAAGTGTAAAGTAATGTTCAGGAGATTTGCCTGGGGTAAACTTATAGGGAATTACTTCAATTCCCGTTCCATCTAATTCATTCAGCCACGGAGCATTATCTGTTCCATCCCAGATTGAGTGAGGAACTATGATCGCTTTAAGGCTTTTCGACAGGGCAACGGCATCCGAAAAGGCTATTTCGATGGAACCGAGGCGATCGTCTGGCTCGTTTCGTCCTTTTGACGCCAAGAGCTGAATGTATGCCTGTGCTAAAAAATTCCAGTCGGGGGCGTAATCGTTAGGTTCACCTATTTTAGTCGTGTCCCCATCGAAGTAAGAAGCCCGTGACTTGAATAGCGCAGATATTATTCGATTAGCGTCATCTAAATCCGGTCCTAGACGGAAGTCATCGACAGACATCTCGTCGAGCAGCACGTGGCTATAAAGGCGCTTTCCGAATGCGCCGGTGTCGAACCCATGAATGAGCTCGGCGGATTTCAATGTATCTGGATCAAATATGAAACAAATCGGACAAGCCGCTGCGACTTTGATGGCCCCGTCGCCCGATACACGGTAACCAGGGCGGCCATAAAACATGTAGGCTAGAGGAATCCCTAGAGGGCCTACCTCATTCGGCTCAATCATGCCTTTACGGACTATGTCTTGAGCGACGAAGGCTTTAGTTATGTGGGTAAGCGGCATTACCGGCCAAGCGGGTAAAGGAAGGCCGTTCACCCAGTCTCTGAAATCCTCCCGCGAACTCGGGCTCGTCATGTGATGCGCTCCTAGTTGTAGCTAAGCAGGTTGCGCGTTCAAACTCCACCAAGTTGCAAGCCTCACACCTTCACCTCCAACGCCCCGCCTCCGGCCCTGAACTTCTCCGCCATTTCCTTCATCCCGGCCTCGGCCTCCTCAAGGCTTCCCCCCGCGTCGTTCTGGCCGCGCGCGGCGTCGCGGATGTCGTGGCTGATCTTCATGCTGCAGAACTTGGGGCCGCACATGGAGCAGAAGTGGGCGGTCTTCATGGCCTCCTTGGGTAGGGTCTCGTCGTGGAAGGCGCGGGCGGTGTCGGGGTCGAGGCCGAGGTTGAACTGGTCCTCCCAGCGGAACTCGAACCGGGCGCGGGAGACGGCGTCGTCCCACAGGCGGGCGGCGGGGTGGCCCTTGGCCAGGTCGGCGGCGTGGGCGGCCAGCTTGTAGGTGATGACCCCGGTCTTGACGTCGTCGCGGTCGGGCAGGCCCAGGTGCTCCTTGGGCGTGACGTAGCAGAGCATGGCCGTGCCGAACCAGCCGATCATGGCCGCGCCGATGGCCGAGGTGATGTGGTCGTAGCCCGGCGCGATGTCGGTGGTCAGGGGGCCAAGCGTATAGAAGGGCGCCTCGCCGCAGTGTTTCAGCTGTTCATCCATATTGGCCTTGATCTTGTGCATCGGCACGTGGCCGGGGCCCTCGATCATCACCTGGCAGCCGTGGTCCCAGGCGACCTTGGTCAGCTCGCCCAGCGTGCGCAGCTCGGCGAACTGGGCCTCGTCATTGGCGTCGGCGATGGAGCCGGGGCGCAGGCCGTCGCCGAGGCTGAAGGTCACGTCATAGGCGCGCATGATCTCGCAGATCTCGGGGAAGCGTTCGTAGAGGAAGCTCTCGCGGTGGTGGGCCAGGCACCACTTGGCCATGATCGAGCCGCCGCGTGAAACGATGCCGGTGACGCGCGAGGCGGTCATGGGCACGAAGGGCAGGCGGACGCCGGCGTGGATGGTGAAATAGTCGACGCCCTGTTCGGCCTGTTCGATCAGGGTGTCCTTGAACACCTCCCAGGTCAGGTCCTCGGCCACGCCGCCGACCTTCTCCAGCGCCTGATAAAGGGGGACGGTACCGATGGGGACGGGGCTGTTGCGGACGATCCAGTCGCGGATGTTGTGGATGTTGCGGCCCGTCGACAGGTCCATGACCGTGTCGGCGCCCCAGCGGATGGCCCAGACCAGCTTGTCGACCTCGTCGGCCACATGGCTGAGCACCGCGGAGTTGCCGATGTTGGCGTTGATCTTGACCAGGAAGTTGCGGCCGATGATGGCCGGTTCGAGCTCCAGGTGGTTGATGTTGGCGGGGATGACGGCTCGGCCGCGGGCGACCTCGTCGCGCACGAACTCGGGGGTGACGTAGTCGGGGATGGAGGCGCCAAAATCCTCTCCGTCGCGCGGGGCGTCGGCGAGGCGCTCGCGCCGCAGGTTCTCGCGGATGGCGACGAACTCCATCTCCTCGGTGATGCGGCCGGCGCGGGCGGCGTCGAGCTGGGTCAGGTGGGCGCCCGGGCGGGCGCGGCGGACCGGGCGGCGGGTGTCGTCGAAGGCGGGGGCCAGGGCCTGGCCGGTCGCGCCGCCGTTATCCTCGGGCTTGACCTGGCGTGGATCGGCGACGGCCTCGGCCTCGGCCCGGCGGGCGATCCAGGCCTCGCGGATGGGGGAAAGGCCCCGGGCGATGTCGATGGAGGCGGCCGGGTCGGTGTAGGGGCCGGAGGGGTCGTATTGCGTCAGCGGCGGCTCGTTGGCGCTGGGATGGACGGCCACCTCGCGGAACGGGACGCGCAGGTCGGGATGGATGACGCCGGGCTCATAGACCTTGATGCCGCCCAGGCGGGGGCCCGTCGTCACATCGCCGGTGGCGGGGGCGCGTGAAGGGTTTTTCTTTGTAGGCGTGACGTGGATGTTCATGGCGCGGCCTCTCGGTTCAAGAGGGTGCGCCGACGAGCGGTGCGAGGGGCCTGAAAGCGTGTGACGGCGGCCGGCCCGTTCCCATCCCTTCGCCGGCATGACCCGGATCAGGTTCGGCCGGTCAAGGGAGATACCCTTATCTCAGCGGCTTCGTTGCCGCCCCCGGGAGAACGGGTCGGAGCCTAGGCGCAATCGCCGGGGATGGCTAGCGCCCGAAGGCGGCGGCGAGGCGGTCGAGCTGCGACTGGACGGGATTGGCGGCGCTGTCGGCGGCGGCGTCGACGAACATGCGGCGGTCCAGATGGACGATGCGGTCGTGCAGCTTTTCGGCCCGGACCAGATATTCGATCAGGGCGATCGGCAGGTCCAGCGAGGTCGGCGTGGCCGGGACCGGGCGCGGGGCCAGGCGATAGCGCGGGGCGCAGGCGGCGGACGGCTCCATGTCGCCCTCGCGCACGGCGCGCTGGACCAGCAGCCAGCTGGCGATCTGCATCAGCCGGGTGGTCAGGGTCATGCTCTCGGCGGCATAGGCCAGGGCGGCCTGGCGCGACAGCAGCTTGGAATCGCGGCGGCCCTCGCCGTCCAGATAGGCGGCGGTCTCCTCGACCAGGGCCATGCCCTCCTTGAAGGTGCGCTCGAACAGTTCCGACTGGGCGAAGTCGCGCACCGTGGCCGAGCGCGCGTCGACGGCGTTCGGGAGCGGAGCGGAGATCTCAGTCATGGTCGCAGTCGCTCCCGCCACGCGCGTCAGGGTGTCAGCCATTCGGTCCAGACCTTACTCCGGACCGTCGTGATCCGCTTGCCGAGGCGAGGAAGCAACGGCCGTGCCAGCCCCTGTGACACGGATTTCCCGCCTCGGGGGAGGATGAGCCTAGCTTTTGAAACTGAACAGGGCGTCAGCGGCGCTTTTTGTGGACTGCTTGCCGTCCAGGGCGGTGCGGGAGCGGTCGATTTCGGACTGGAGCGTCTCGATCCGCTCCTTCAGCTCCTCGACCCCGAACAGGGTCAGGTCCTCGCGCGTCAGGGCCAGCAGGGCCGCGCCGCGCGAGGGGCGGGGCTCGTTCTCGTCGAACAAAGTCATGGCGTCCCTCCCGGTGGGCCTGGACCGGCCGAACCCCTATCTAGGCCCCCGAACGCCCGAAATTTCAAGGTCCGAGCCATGCGCGCCATTCTGATCGACCCCGCCACCGACGGTCCCGAGGCGCTGGTGCTCGGCGAACGGCCCGATCCCACGCCGGGACCGGGTCAGGTGCTGATCCGGGTCGAGGCGGCCGGGGTGAACCGGCCGGACGTGCTGCAGAGGCGCGGGCTCTACGCCCCGCCGCCGGGGGCCAGCGATGTGCCGGGGCTGGAGGTCGCGGGCGAAATCGCGGCGGTCGGCGAGAGCGTGGCGCGCTGGTCGGTCGGCGACCGGGTCTGCGCCCTGTTGCCCGGCGGCGGCTATGCGGAACTGGCGGTGGCCGACGAGGGCAGCTGCCTGCCCATTCCTGACGTCGTCGATGCGGTGCAGGCGGCGGGTCTGCCGGAGACGGTGATGACCGTCTTCGCCAATGTGTTCGAGGCGGGCGGGTTGAAGGCCGGCGAGACCCTGCTGGTCCACGGCGCCACCAGCGGCATCGGGGTGACGGCGATCCAGATGGCCAGGGCGGCGGGCGCGCGGGTGATCGCCACCTCGCGCGGGGCGGACAAGGCCGAGGCGGCGCGGGCGCTGGGCGCGGATGTCGCCATCGACGCGAGCGCCGAGGACTGGGCCGAGGCGGTGGTCGCGGCCGGCGGCGCCGACGTGGCGCTGGACATGGTCGGGGCGGCCTATGCGGCCGGGCATGCGCGGGCCCTGAAGCCCGGCGGGCGCTGGGTGGTGATCGCCACCCAGGCGGGGGCGCGCGCCGAGATCGACCTGATGCAGGTGATGCTGAAGCGGCTGGTGCTGACCGGCTCGACCCTGAGAAGCCGGCCGGTCGAAGAGAAGGCGCGGCTGGCGCGAGCGGTCGAGGCGACGGTGTGGCCATGGGTCATCGACGGCCGGGTCAGGCCGCCGATCGAGACGGTCCTGCCGCTGGATCAGGCCGCCGAGGCCCACCGGCGGATGGAGGCAGGCGGGCATGTGGGCAAGATCGTGCTGGCGGTGTGACCGAGCGTCAGACCGATCATTCAGGCTCAAGGGTCCACGTCCGACCTAACCGGTCGCAGCCGCCGTTCCGCATGACTTCGGCCACCGCTGGAAGGATCGGGTCGAGCTCGGTGGCCGATGGAGCCCGTGCGGTCAGGATGCGATCGGCGTAAAATTCTCGGGGCGCCATTCCCAGATGACCATAGCTTCCAGGCGTGACCGTCATCCAGCCTTCGACCCTGACTCTTGAAAGGCCGATGCCACACGTCAGGGGCTTGCTCATTTCAACGGCGGCTCTGAGATCGCGGCCCCCGCGGCTCATGAGACCCTCGGTTTGCGCGAAGGACGCGCCCCTAATCGGCTCTCCGTCCGGCAGAAAGTCCGCTGTTTCAAAGGTGGTTATGATCAAACCCGTGAGCGCTTCTCTCTCTCCGAGCACGACGCACCCCAGCGCATCCACATCGACATTTGGCGGCCGCGACAGGTTCGGCAGGCCGGCCTGGCAAAGGGCCCCGATCATTCCGGGGCGATTCACCTGATGCCAAGTCGCCAAACCGCTCGCCATCAGGGCGAGGGTCATGGCCGTCGTCAGCGCGACGGCGCGGCGGGTCACGGGGTCAGGGTCTCGACGCCGCTGTCCGTTCCGATGATGGCTTCGTCGGCGAGGTCGAGGAACAGGCCGTGCTCCACCACGCCGGTGATCAGCTTCAGGTCGTCGGCGAGGCGCGCCGGATCGTGGATGGCGCCGCAGCGGGCGTCGTAGATGACATTGCCGCCGTCGGTTCTCACGATCCCCCGATCGGCCTGACGCAGGCGGGCGGGCTGGGAGATGTCGTGGTCGGACAGGACATCGGCGATGCGGTTGCCGGTGGTCTTGTGGCCGAAGGCGACGACCTCGATCGGCAGTGGGAAGGCGCCGAGCGTCGTCACGACCTTGGCCGCGTCGGCGATGACCAGGCAGCGGTCCGACGCCTCCCACACCAGCTTCTCGCGAAGCAACGCCGCGCCGCCGCCCTTGATCAGGGCCAGCCCAGGCCCGACCTCGTCGGCGCCGTCGACGGTCAGGTCGATGCGCGAGACGTCCTCAAGCGTGGTCAGGGGCAGGCCCAGAGAACGGGCGAGGTCGGCGGTGGCCTCCGACGTCGGGACGCAGCGCAGGTTGGAGAGGTTGCGCGCCGCCAGCGCCTTGACGAACCACGCGGCGGTCGAACCGGTGCCGAGGCCCACGATCATGCCGGCCTCGACGCGCAGGGCGGCGGCCTCGCCGGCGCGTTGCTTCTGAATGTCGCTCATGCCTTGGCGGCCTTCTTCGCCCGCATCCGCTCCATGAAGCGGGCGGCCCATCCCGGTCGCGCCTGCTGGGGGGCGCGGGCCAGGGCCAGGTCGCCGGGGGCCACGTCCGAGGTCACCACCGAGCCGGAGCCGATCATGGCCCCGGCCCCCACCGTCACCGGCGCGACCAGGGAGGAGTTGGAGCCGACGAAGGCCCCCGCCTCGACCACCGTCCTGTGTTTGAAGAAGCCGTCATAGTTGCAGAAGATGGTCCCGGCGCCGATGTTGGCGCCCGCCCCGACCTCGCCGTCGCCCAGATAGGCCAGGTGGTTGGCCTTGGCGCCCCTGGCCATGGCGACATTCTTCACCTCGACGAAATTGCCGACCTTCACGCCTTCGGCCAGTTTCGCGCCGGGGCGCAGGCGGGCGTAGGGGCCGACCTCGGCGCCGGAGGCGACGGTCGCGCCCTCCAGATGGGAGAAGGCGCGGATGCGGGCGCCGCCCTCGACCACGACGCCGGGGCCGAAGACGACATAGGGTTCGATCACCGCGCCGGAGCCTACTTTCGTGTCCCAGCTGAGATGGACGGTGTCGGGGGCGGGCATGGTGACGCCGGCCTCGAGCAGGGCGCCGCGCTGGACCGACTGGAACAGGGCCTCGGCCTGGGCGAGTTCCGCTTGGGCATTGACGCCCATGACGGCGTCCTCGTTCGCCGTGGCGGTGCGGGCGGCGAGACCGCGGCCGCGCGCCAGGCCGACCACGTCGGTCAGATAGTATTCGCCCTTGGCGTTCTCGTTGGTCACGTCGTCGAGCAGGGAGAACAACAGCTCGGCCTCGGCGGCCAGAACGCCGGAGTTGCACAGGGTCAGGGCCAGCTGTTCGGGCGTCGCCTCCTTGGCCTCGACGATGGCCTCCAGTCCGCCGTCGGAACCCAGCACCAGACGGCCGTAGGCGGCGGGGTCGCGGGCCTCGAACCCCAGCACGGCCAGGCCCTCGCCCGCCGCCACGGGCTCGATGTCGCGGGCCTTGAGCAGGGGCACGTCGCCATAGGTGACGACGACGCGGCCGGTGAAGCCGGCGAGGGCCTGACGCGCCGCCAGGACGGCGTGGCCGGTGCCGAGCGGCGGATCCTGAACGGCCACGGCGGCTTCGCCCAGGCGTTTGACGACATGGGCGCGGACCTCGGGCGAATGGTCGCCGACGACCACAACGATGCGCTCACAGCCCAGCGCCTCGGCGGCCTCGATGGCGTGGTCCAGCATGGCGCGGCCGCCGACCCGGTGAAGCACCTTGGGGACCGGAGAGCGCATGCGCGTCCCCTGTCCGGCGGCGAGGATGACGGCGGCGCGGGGCGTGGTGCTCATGGCCATTCCCTAGCGCGGCGGGAGGCGACGGGAAACCTGTCGATGCGCGGGCGCTGGCCCCCGCGCGCACAAGGGGTTAGCAATCGGGTCAGTCAGCAGGAGCGTATGCGCATGGCCGCGGTCACCCTTTCGGGCGTCAGGAAGAGCTTCGGACCGGTCCAGGTCATCAAGGGCGTCGATCTGGAAGTCGCCGACGGCGAGTTCGTGGTCTTCGTCGGCCCGTCCGGCTGCGGCAAGTCGACCCTGCTGCGCATGATCGCCGGGCTAGAGGAGGTCACGGCCGGGACGGTGGCGATCGGCGGCAAGGTCATGAACGATCAGGAGCCGGCCGAGCGCGGCATCGCCATGGTGTTCCAGTCCTACGCCCTCTATCCGCACATGACGGTGGCCGAGAACATGGCCTTCGCCCTCAAGCTGGCCAAGGCGGACAAGGCCGAGACGACGCGGCGGGTGAAGGCGGCGGCCGAGGTGCTGAACATCGCCCACCTGCTGGACCGCAAGCCCAAGGCGTTGTCGGGCGGCCAGCGCCAGCGCGTGGCCATCGGCCGGGCCATTGTGCGCGAGCCCGAGGTCTTCCTGTTCGACGAACCGCTGTCGAACCTGGATGCGGCGCTGCGGGTGCGGATGCGCTACGAGTTCGCCGGGCTGCACCAGCGGCTGAAGACGACCATGATCTATGTGACCCACGACCAGGTCGAGGCCATGACCCTGGCCGACCGGATCGTGGTGCTGAACGGCGGGGTGATCGAACAGGTCGGGGCGCCGATGGATCTGTATGAGAACCCGGCCAATCTGTTCGTCGCCGAATTCATCGGCAGCCCCAAGATGAACTTGATCCCCGGCGAGATCGTCGAGGCCGGCGCGCGCGGCGCGACCGTGCGGCTGGACTCCGGCGAGACGCTGAAGGCGGCCGTCGATGCGTCATCGGCCCGGCCGGGCGAGGCCGTGACCGTGGGTGTGCGGCCCGAACATCTGTCAACCACGGGCGCGGGCGGTCAGCTGCCGGTCACGGCGTCCTTCGTCGAGAGCCTGGGCAACGCCACCTATGCCTATGTGGCGCGCGAGGGACGCGACGAGACCCTGACGGTGCAGCTGCCGGGTGAGGTCAGGCCCGCCGCCGGCGACGCCCTTACCCTGCACGCGCCGGCCGACAAGACCTATCTGTTCGACGCGGAGGGCCGCGCCTTTGGCCGGCTGGAGAGCCGGAAGATGGCGGCCTGATCTAGCCGCCGATCGAGATCGCCTCGCGGTTGCGATCCATGGCCAGGCGGTCGCGCGGCAGGGCTTCGGGACAGTGGTCACGCATGAAGGCCAGCATGCCCTCGCGGATCTCGCAGCGGAGGTCGAAGGCGACGCCGGCGTTCTTGGCGCTGGCCAGCATGCGCACCTGAGCGACCCGCTCCATTACATCCGTGACCTGCAGGGTGATGACGTCGCCGTCCCAGTGCGGCGAAGCGCGGACGATGGCCTCGAACCCCTCGCGCAGCCGGTCAATCGGCGCTTCGTAGTCGACATAGAGGAAGGCCGAGCCCATCAGGCGAGTGTTCTCGCGCGTCCAGTTCTGGAAGGGCGTGGTGATGAAATAGCTGAGCGGCAGGATCATCCTGCGCCAGTCCCACAGGCGGACCACCACATAGGTCGAGGTGATCTCCTCGATGTTGCCGAACTCGCCCTCGACGATCACCGCGTCGTCGATGCGGATCGGCTGGGCGGTGGCGATCTGAACGCCGGCGATCAGGTTGGTCAGGAAGGGCTGGAGCGCCAGGCCGGCGATGATGCCGACGACCCCCGCAGAGGCCAGCAGGCTGAGGCCCCACTGGCGGACCTCGGGGATGGTCAGCAGCGCCAGGCCCAGGGTGATGACGCCGATCAGCAGAGCCGCGACGCGCTGAAGAATGCGCGTCTGGGTGACGTGCTTCCGGGCGATCAGATTGTCCTCGGTCTCCATGTTGAAGCGGCGCAGATAGACCACGGCCCACATGTCGACCGCCCCCACCAGCATCCAGCCGAGGGTCAGAACCAGCAGGAACAGCAGGGTCTGGCGAATCCACAGCGACGGATCGGGGTCCAGCGGCGAGACGGTGACGGCCAGGCCCAGCGCCAGGATCATCACCACGATCCGGACCTTTAGCCGCGCCCGGCTGACGATGCCGCGCCAGAAGACGTCCCGCTTGCGCACCGCGAAGGTCAGCAGGGCGAAGACGATCTGGTTGGCCGCCCAGCCGACGAAGACGAAGACCGCCACGATGGTCGATATGACCACCCACTCGGGCAGCCAGTAGAACTCGCGCCACAGGCGGAAGACCTCGCGGGTCAGATCGGTGACGAAGGCGGGCATGGCGGCGTTTGTAGCGCCTCACAGGCCGAGGCGAAACGGCCAAGCCTGCGCGTCAGCCGCTCAGCACCCCACGGTCGCCTCGACCAGATCGGCCAGGGCGGCGGCGGCGTGGGGCAGACCGACGGCATGGGCGGCGGTGGCCCGGCGGGTCAGCGCCTCGGGGTCGGCCAGCCAGTCGGCGAGCACGGCCGAGAGCCGCTCCGGCGTCAGCTCACGCTCGGGGATCACGGCGGCGGCGTCGACATCGGTCAGCAGGCGGGCGTTCAGGGTCTGGTGGTCGTCGGTGGCGATGGCCAGGGGGATCAGGACAGCGGGCCGCCCGGCGATGGCCAGCTCGGCGCAGGTCGAGGCGCCGGCGCGGCCGATGACAAGGTGTGTGCGCGCCAGACGCTCGGCCATGTCGGCGAAGAAGGGCTGGACCTCGGCCTGGATGCCCGCGTCGGCATAGACAGCCTGGGCCGCCTCGACGCCCTCGGGCCGCGACTGCTGGGCGACGCGCAGGCGGGCGCGCAGCGGCTCCGGCAGGTCGGCGAGGGCGCGCGGCGCGGTCTCGGCCAGGATGCGGGCGCCCTGGCTGCCGCCGGTGACGAGAAGCTCGATCGGCCCGCCGGCCTTCGGCGTCGGATAGGGTGTCTCGTACAACGCGCGGATCGCGGGACGCACCGGGATGCCGACCACGCGGGCGTCTCGCTTCACCCGGGCGGAGGCGCGCTCCAGCGTCGGGAAGGCCGAGGCGACGGCGTCGACGCGCGACGCCAGCAAACGGTTGGTGCGGCCAAGGACGGCGTTCTGTTCGTGAATGGCGGTGGGAAGGCCCTGGCTGATCGCCGCCAGCAGGGCGGGCGCCGAGGGATAGCCGCCGAAGCCGACGACGATGTCCGGGTTCAGGCGATTGAAGGCTGACCGCGCCTGTCGGACGCCGCCGAGGATGGCCGCCCCGGCCTTGACCAGAGCCACGGCGCCCGAGCCGGTGGCGGCGTTGAGGGCCAGGTGCTCCTCGGCCGGGAAGGTCGCGGCATACGCCTCGCCGCGCTTGTCGGTGGCCAGGACGATGCGCCAGCCGCGATCGGCCAGCTCGCGGGCCAGGGCCTCGGCCGGAAACATGTGCCCGCCGGTGCCGCCGGCGGCCAAAACGCAGAGACGTGAGGTCATGGGCGCTGTGTGCCCGAGATGGCCGGTGGCCGCTAGACCACCCCGCGCCTCAGGTGCGCGCCGGGTTCATAGGCGCCGGGGCGTTTGCGGGTCAGGGCCAGCGCGAGCCCCATGGTCAGCCCCATGGCCAGCATGGAGGAGCCGCCATAGCTGACGAAGGGCAGGGTCATGCCCTTGGTCGGGATCAGGTTCAGATTGACCGCGATGTTGATCGAGGCCTGCAGGCCGATCAGCAGGAACAGCCCCGCCGCCGCCGTCTGTTCGAACGGATCGTTCAGCCGCATCGCCTTGCCCAGGCCGCGCAATACGATGAAGCCATAGAGCGCGATGATGACCAGGCTGAGCATCAGGCCGAACTCCTCGGCCGCGACGGAATAGATGAAGTCGGTGTGCAGGTCGGGGACGTAGCGTTTCATCACCCCCTCCCCCACCCCGCGGCCGACCAGGCCGCCGGCGCGGATGGCCTCCGACGCGCGGTCGATCTGGTGGGTGTCGGTGCTCTCGGGCGACAGGAAGCGGCTGAGGCGGTCGCGCATGTGGCCGAAGGTGAAATACAGCGACACCAGTCCCGCCATGGCCACGGTGGCGATGCCGGCCATCCATTTCAGCGGCACCCCGGCCATGAAGAAGACCGCCATGAAGATGGTGGTGATCAGCAGGGTCTGGCCGATATCGGGCTGGATCAGCAGCAGGCCGACGGTCAGGGCCCACACGCCAAACGCAATGGAGACGCCGGGCACGCCCTGGCCCTTCTGCGTCTCGGCGAACATCCAGCTGGCGAAGACGATCAGGGCCGGCTTGGCGAACTCACTGGGCTGCAGGCTGAAGGGGCCGAGATTGATCCAGCGCGCGGCGCCCTTCACCTCGTCGCCGATGAAGGGCAGGGCCATCATCACCAGGATCGAACAGCCCAGCGCCAGCACGGCCAGGCGCCGCACCCCCTTGGGCGAGAAGACCGAAATCACCAGCATGGCGACCAGGCCGGCGCCCGAGAACACCATCATCCGCCACGAATAGTAGAAGGGGTCGGTGATCGCCTCGGTGGCGTTGATCGCCGCCGGGCTGGAGGCGAAGGACAGGGCCACGCCGATGAAGATCAGCAGACAGGCCGCGCCCAGCAGGCCCCGGTCGATGGTCCACCACCAGCGGGCGATCAGCGACTGATCGTTGCGCGAGAAGGCCGGGGTATAGGCCGGGGCGTGGTGGGAGCGGTCGGTCATGGCCGGACCTCCGGCGGGGCGGCGCCCAAGGACAGGACGGCGGCGCGGAAAGCCTCGCCGCGCGCCTCGAAGTCGGGAAACTGGTCGAAACTGGCGGCGGCGGGCGAGAGCAGCACCACCTCGTCGCGGCCGGTCGCGGCGGCAGCCTTGGCGGCGGCGGCCACGGCGGAGGCCATGTCGCCGCTGACGCGGTGGGGGGTCTCTCCGAGCGCGGCGGCGAAGGGTCCGGCCGCCTCGCCGATCAGGAAGGCCTCGGTGACGCGCGGAAACAGGTCGGCCAGGTCGTCGATGCCGCCCGCCTTGGCGCGGCCTCCGGCGATCCAGAAGATGCGGTCGTAAGAGGATAGGGCCTGGCGTGCGGCGTCGGCGTTGGTGGCCTTGGAGTCGTTGATGAAGCGGACGCGGCCGAGGGTCCCGACATGCTCCATGCGATGGGCCAGGCCGGGGAAGGATAGCAGCCCCGCAACCGCATCCTCGTGCGATACGCCGAGTGCGGTAGCGGCGGCATAGGCGAAGGCGGCGTTCTGGGCGTTGTGGCGACCGGGGAGAGAGCGGGCGCTCGTTGTGTCGAACAACCGGCTATCGGCTGGCGGAGGCCAGGTTGGGCCCGAAACCAATTCGGTCACATCAATAACCGAAGGCCCTGATGCCCAGAGATACGATTTCACGAACTCGACCGTGGTCGGCCCGTGCACGCTAGTCGAAACGGCGATGATGTTACGACGCTGCAGGGTGGCGAGGTCTCTGGCAATGGCCACGTCGAAGCCACCGTCCACCCCAACTAGAGCCAGCGCCTTCGGGCCCTGCGATTGGAAAATCCTCGCCTTGGCCGCGACATAGCCCGCCATGTCGCCATGCCGGTCGAGGTGATCCGGCGAGATGTTGGTCAGGGTGGCGACATCGGGGGCGAAACTGGTGGTCAGGTCCAGCTGGTAGCTGGAGCATTCGATCACATAGACGGCGTCCGGCGTGGGCGCCGGCAGGGCCAGGACGCCGATGCCGATGTTGCCGCCGACGTGGACGGTCATGCCCGCCTGTTTCAGCACCCAGCCAATCAAGGCGGTGGTGGTGGACTTGCCGTTGGTGCCGGTGATGCCGATCACCTTTGGGCGGGCGTCGTCCGGCAGGGCGGCGAGGGCGCGGGCGAACAGTTCCAGGTCGCCGATGATTTCGACGCCCGCTTCGCGCGCTCGATCCACGGTCCAGTGCGGCGCCGGGTGGGTCAGGGGGGCGCCGGGCGAAAGGACCAGGGCCGCGAAGCCCGACCAGTCGGCGGTGGTCAGGTCGCGGAGTTCGAATCCCTCGGCCTCGGCCTGCATCCGGCTGGAGACGCTGTCGTCCCAGAGCACGGGGTTCGCCCCGCCGGCCCTGAGCGCGCGCGCCGCCGTCAGGCCGGACCGTCCCAGGCCGAAGACGGCGACCGTCTGTCCTTCAAAGCCGGGGACGGGGATCATCTAGCGCAGCTTCAACGTGCTGAGCCCGACCAGGGCCAGCAAGGCCGCCACGATCCAGAAGCGGATGACCACGGTGGATTCCGGCCAGCCCATCTTTTCGAAATGGTGGTGGATCGGGGCCATCAGGAAGATGCGCTTTCCGGTCATCTTGAAATAGGCGACCTGGATCATCACCGAGGCGGCCTCGATCACGAACAGGCCGCCGACGATGCCCAGCACCAGTTCGTGCTTGGTGGCCACCGCCATGGCGCCCAGCGCGCCGCCCAGGGCCAGGGAGCCCGTGTCGCCCATGAAGATCTTGGCCGGCGGGGCGTTGTACCAGAGAAAGCCCATGCCCCCGCCGATGATGGCGGCGCAGAAGATGGCCAGCTCGCCCGCGCCCGGCACATGGTGGACCTGGAGATATTCCGAGAACAGGAAGTTGCCGACCAGGTAGCTGATCACCCCGAAGGCGGCGGCGGCCATCATCACCGGCACGATGGCCAGGCCGTCGAGGCCGTCGGTCAGGTTCACCGCATTGGAGAAGCCGACGATGGTGAAGGCGGCGAAGGCCACATAGAACCAGCCGACGTTCAGCAGCACCGCCTTGAAGAAGGGGAAGGCGATCGACGTCTCCAGCCCAGGCGAGGTCGGCGAGACGGTCATCCACAGAACGGTCAGCACGCCCGCGACCACGGCGACCACGACCTGGGCCAGCAGCTTCTGCTTCGAGGTCAGGCCCGCCGAGGTCTGTTTCGACACCTTGGCGTAGTCGTCGATGAAGCCCAGCACCCCGAAGGCGGCGGTCACCAGCGACACGATCCAGATGTAGGGATTGGTCAGGTCGGCCCAGAGAAACACGCCCGCGCCGATGCCCGCCAGGATCATCAGCCCGCCCATGGTGGGCGTGCCCACCTTGGACAGGTGCGTCACCGGCCCGTCGTCGCGGATCGGCTGGCCCCGCCCCTGTTTCGCCCGCATCCAGTTGATGAAGCGGCTGCCCATCGCCACGGCGACGATCATGGCGGTGACCATGGCCAGCCCGACCCTGACCGTCTGGTACTGGATCAGGTTGAGCAGCGGATAGCCCGAGGCGATGTCGGCGAAATACAGGTAGAGCAGGTAGAACATTATGCGTTCCCTATCGCGGCTCGCGCGGCGAGCCGCTGCTTGAGGGAGGGGTGTCGGCGTCGAGGGCGGCTAAGGCCTTGGCGACCAGCGAGGCCTTGGAGCCGTTCGAGCCCTTGACCATGACGACGTCGCCGGGGCGGATCAGGTGCGCGGCCTGGGCGGCGAGTTCGGCGGCGGTTTCGGTCCAGAGACCGCGCCGGTCAGGCGGCAGGGCGTCGTGCAGCGCCTTCATGCGTGGGCCGGCGGTGTGGACGAGATCGATGTTCGCCTCGGCGATGGGGCCGGCCAAGCCCTGATGCAATTCGGTCGAGCGCTCGCCGAGCTCCAGCATGTCGCTAAGCACGACCACGCGGCGGGTGCCCTGGGGCACGGGGCGACGGCCCAGGGTCAGAAAGCCGGCCGTCATCGACAGCGGATTGGCGTTGTAGCTTTCGTCGATCAGGGTAAAGGCGCCGCCGGGGATCGCCACCTGACGCGTCTCGCCCCGCCCGGCCAGGGGCGAGAAGGCCGCCAGCGCCGCCTGGGCGGTGTCCAGCGGCACCTCCAGCGCCTCCAGCATCAGGGCGACGCACAGGCTGTTCATCGCCCAATGCGCGCCGGTCTGGATCAGCGGGAATTCGATGGATCGGCCGTCGATCTCGGCGGAGACCACCGCGCCGCCCTCGGTCACGCGGTGGCCGGTCAGGCGGGCGCGGGCCGACAGATGGCGACCGAAGCCCCAGACCTCTGCCTTCCTCGCCTCGGCCGCCGCGACCTGAACCTCGGTCCAGGGCGTATCGAGGTTGATAACGGCGACGCCGCCCGGCGACAGGCCCTCGAAGATCGCCGCCTTCTCGGCCGCGATGCCGGCCTCGCCGTCGGAAAAGCCCTCGACATGGACCGGGCCGATGGTGGTGACGCAGGCGGCGTGGGGCTGGACCATGCGGGACAGCGGCGCGATCTCGCCGGGCGCGTTCATGCCGATCTCGAAGACCGCCCGCTCGGTTCCGCGCGGGGTGCGGGCCAGCGTCAGGGGCACGCCGATGTGGTTGTTGTAGCTCTTGATCGAGGCATGGGCGGGTCCGGCCAGATCGAACCCGGCCTTGATCGCCTGGGTCACGCTGGTCTTGCCGACCGAGCCGGTGACGGCGCCCCGCAGATGAGCCCGGGTGCGGGCCGTGGCGCCGAGGGCCTCCAAGCCCTTGAGAGTGTCGGCGACCACCACCTGGGGGCCGCCCTCGACCGCGTGATCGACCAGGGCGCCCGCCGCGCCGGCGGCGAAGGCCTGCCCCGCGAAGTCGTGGCCGTCGCGCGCGCCCTTCAGCGCCAGGAACAGCTGATCCGGCCCGATTTCGCGGCTGTCATAGGTCAGGCCGGAGACGGCGAAATCGTCACCGATGAGCCGCCCGCCCGTCGCGGCGGCGATCTCCGCCCCGGTCCAGAGCGGCTTGGTCGCGGTCATCACTGGGCGTCCTTCAGGGCCTCGGCGGCTTCGGTCGCGTCGTCGAAGGGGTAGGTGATTCCCCCGACGATCTGGCCCTGTTCATGCCCTTTTCCGGCGACGACCACCACATCCCCGTCGCCCATCATGGCGATGGCCTCGCGGATGGCGGCGCGGCGGTCGCCGATCTCGATCAGACCGCCGCGATTCTGGACGCCGGCCAGGACCTCGGCGCGGATGGCGGCGGGGTCCTCGGAACGGGGATTGTCGTCGGTCAGGATGGCGATATCGGCCATGGAGGCGGCGATCTGGCCCATGATCGGACGCTTGCCCCTGTCGCGGTCACCGCCACAGCCGAACACGACGATCAACCGACCGGCGGCGTGGGGGCGCAGGGCCTGGAGCACCGTCTGCAGACCGTCGGGGGTGTGGGCGTAGTCGACATAGACCTCGCCTCGCCCGCTTCCCGGCACCCGCTCCATGCGTCCGCGCGCGCCCTGCAGGCTCTCCAGGGCGCCGACCACGGCCTCGGCGTCCTCGCCTCCGGCAATGCACAGACCGGCGGCCACCAGGGCGTTGGAGGCCTGAAAGGCGCCGGCCAGCGGCAGCAGCACCTCGACCGTCCGGCCGCGCAGATCGAGCGTCAGGCGCTGACCCTCGGGCGTGGCCCGCCGTTCGATCAGGGTCAGGTCGCGGCCCCGCTCGCCCACACCCACGATCGACAGGCCGGCCATGATGCTGGCGGCGGCGAAGCGCGAATAGGAACCGCTGTCGGCGTTCAGCACCGCCGTGCGGCCGCGCGGCAGGAGGGTGTCGAACAGCCGGAGCTTGGCCGCCTGATAGGCGTCCATCGAGCCGTGGTAGTCGAGGTGGTCCTGGGTCAGGTTGGTGAAGGCGGCGGCCTTGAGCTGCACCCCGTCGATGCGACGCTGATCGACGCCGTGGGACGAGGCCTCGAGGCATAGGTGGGTGACGCCCCGCCCCGCCAGATCGGCCAGGACGCGCGCGTTGTCGGCGGCGTCGAGACTGGTCAGGCCCGGCCCCGTCAATGATTGATTAACGTTACCCGTCTGGGTGATGACGCCGAGCGTCCCCATGCTGGCCGACGACCTCCCGAGAGTGGCCCAGATCTGGCGGCAGAAGGAGGCGACCGAGGTCTTGCCGTTGGTGCCGGTGACGGCGACGCAGACCTTGGGCTGGGCGCCGTGGAAGCCGTGGGCGGCCAGGGCGTAGGATCGCCGCACATCCAGGGAGGTGACCAGCACCGGCGCCGTGCCCTCGGCGGTATCCTGGGGCGCCAGCACCGCGGCGGCGCCCTGGGACAGGGCTTGGGGGATGAAGGCGCGGCCGTCGGACTGCGCGCCCGGCAGGGCGGCGAACAGGGCGCCGGGACCGACCCGGCGGCTGTCGGCGGTGACGTCGGTGATCACCGGATCGGAGGCCACGTCCCGCTTCAGCAGGTCGGACAGGCGCACGCCCGTTTCGCGCGTGATGGCGACGGCGCTCATTGGGCCGCCTCAGTCAGATCTTCGGGCTGGGGAATCTTCTCGCCCGTGGCGGTGCGCCAGCGGTCGGCGGCGCGCTCCACGCCCAGGAAGCCGGCCGAGCGGTCGATCACCCGGCCCACCGCCGGGGCGGCGACGAAGCCGCCGGTCCGCGGATAGTTCGCCGGCTCGTCCATCAGGATGAAGACGACATAGCGGGGGGTGTCGGCCGGACCGTCGGTCGGGAAGACCCCGGCAAAGGAACCCAGGGCGTGGACCGAGCTGTAGCGGCCGTTGACCAGCTTGTTGGCCGAACCGGTCTTGCCGCCGACGCGCAGGCCCGGCGCGTCGGCGCGGCCGCCCGACCCCTTGATCACATTGGCGCGCATCAGTTGCAGGATGGTGGCCGAGGTCTGGGCGCTGACGGCGCGGCGGCGTCCACCCTGTTGGCCGCCCTTCCTCAGCGACAGCGGCACGAACTCGCCGCCGTTGACCAAGGCGCCCGTGGCGGCCACGGCCTGAAGCGGCGTGGCCATCAGGCCGTAGCCGAAGGACAGAGAGGCCAGGGTGGTGTCGGTCCAGTTGCGCGGGGTGACCGGCGCAGCGGATTCCTTGAGTTCCACCGGCGTTGCGTCCAGCAGGCCGAGGTTCTGGAAATAGCGGCGCATGACCGCCGGGCCCATCTCCACCGCCAGGCGCGAGGTGCCGATGTTGGAGGAGTGGATGAACACCTCCTCCAGGGTCATGATCCGGTTCTGGGCGTGGAAATCGCGGATCGAGCGGCTGCCGATCTTGAGCGGGTCCGAGGCGTCGAAGGTGGTGGCAAGGTCGGCGTAGCCCGCGTCCAGACCCGCCGCGACGGTGAAGCTCTTGAACACCGAGCCCATCTCGTAGTGGGCGGCGGCGGCGCGGTTCATGCGGGCGTCCATCGACGCCGAGCGGTCGTTGGGGTCGAACTCGGGATAGCTGGCCAGGGCCAGGATCTCGCCGGTGTTGGCGTTGGTGACGATGCCGACGGCGCCTTTGACCGCGTTCTCAACGGCGGCCGCGCGCAGCTCGTTCTCCAGCACGCCCTGGACGCGCAGGTCGATCGACAGGGCGAACGGTTCACCCATGCGGCCCGCCGCGCGGATGTCGGCGTCGAAGGCGGCCTCGGCCCCGGAAAGACCCTTGCCGCCGGTCTCGGTCAGGCCGATCACATGCGCCGCCGAAGGGCCCAGCGGATAGACGCGGCGATCCTCGGGCTCGAAGCTGATCCCGCCGAGCGCCAGGGCGTGGACGCGGGCCTTTTCCTGGGGAGTCAGGCCGCCCATGACCATGGCGCGGCGGTCACCGTAGAGAACGCGCTGCAGGCGGCTGTCGGACAGCTTCGGCAGGGCGCGCTTCAGCTGCGTCTTGGCCAGTTCACGGTCCCAGACCTCGGCCGGATCGATGAACAGGCCGTGGTGCTCGATGTTGGAGGCCAGAAGGTGGCCGTTGCGATCGACCAGGTCGGCACGCGACACCGCGCCCGGCGACCCGACGCCGAAGGTCGGGGCCTCGCCCCGGAACAGGGCGGAGTTCACCGCTCCGGCCGATAGTGCGACGAACAGGGCGCCGAAGACGATGCGGATCAGGAAGATGCGGACGCGGGTGTCCTCCTCGGCCCGACCGGCGGCCTTGGCGCGCTGGAAACTGTGCTCCAGCGACAGGATCAGCCGCGACACCCAGCGGAAGGACGGGGCGACGACCCGGGGCGTTTCGCGCAGAGGCTGGTGGCTCATGGGCGCGCCTCCGTGACCGCGCGCGCAGCGGCCGTCGCCGCCGTGGCGGCGGGCGTGGCGGCCGCATCGACAGCGGCGGGCGACGGCGCGGGCTCATTCGCCGGGGCCAGGGTCTCGATCTGGCCGACCGAGGCGCGCTGTTCGACATTGACGGGTTGGAGGCCGGCCTGGCGCGAGAGGCTCTCCAGACGGTCGGGGCGCTCGAGTCGAGCGATCTCGGCGCGCAGCAGACGCACCCGCTCGGCGTCGTCGGCGATTTCGGCCTCTAGCGACGCAATCTGGCGGTTTTCGCGGTCGGCGGCGGCCTTGGTGACATAGACCGAAAAGATCAGGGCGCACGCGATCACCGCGCCGAAAATCTCGACGACCCGAACGCCGCGCAGCTTCCAGTCGAACAGGCGCTTGAGCGCGGTCATGCGGCCGCCCTCCAGACGGGGGCGTCGGTGCGCCGCGCGGCCCTCAGCTTGGCGGAGCGCGCGCGGGGATTCGAGGCGCGTTCCGCCTCACCCGCCTCGCGCGCGCCTTTGAACAACAGCTCGAACGACGGCTGACGCGCTTCGACGATCTGGGGCGCGTGGCGCGATCCGGCGGGCGTGTTTCCTGAACGCTCGGCCAGGAACGCCTTGACGATCCGGTCCTCCAGCGAATGGAAGGTGACGACGGCCAGCCGACCGCCGGGCGCCAGGGCCGCCTCGGCGGCCTCGAGCCCGGCGCGCAGCTCGCCCAGCTCGTCGTTCACGGCGATGCGCAGCGCCTGGAAGGTTCGGGTGGCCGGGTGGATGGCGGCGCCGCGGCGGCCGCCCAAGGCCTTCTCCACCACCTCGGCGAGGTCGAGGGTGCGCGCGAACGGCCGCTCGGCGCGGCGGCGCAGGATGGCGGTGGCGACACGGCCCGACTGCCGCTCCTCGCCATAGAGCTTGAGAATGTGGGCCAGCGGCCCGTGCTCCCAGCCGTTGACGATGTCGGCGGCGCTCTCGCCTTCCGAGGACATCCGCATGTCCAGCGGCCCGTCGCGCATGAAGGAGAAGCCGCGCTCGGCCTGGTCCAGCTGCATCGAAGAGACGCCGATGTCGAACACGGCGCCGTCCAGGCGCGGCAGGCCGGTGGACGCGAAGGCCTCGGCCAGACCGGAAAAGGGGGTGCGGACCAGACGGAAGCGGTTGGGGAAATCGCGGGCCACGGCCTCCGCGTGGGGTTCGACGGTCGGATCGCGATCCAGGGCGACGACCTCGACCCCGGCCTGAAGCAGGGCTCGGGTGTAGCCGCCGGCGCCGAAGGTGGCGTCGATCATCACCTGGCCGGGCGCGGGGGCCAGAGCCTCGACGACCTCGGCCAGCAGGACGGGGGCGTGAGGCGCGCTCATGCGCCGCCCCCGATCACGGCCCGGCGCATCTCGGCGTAGCGGGCCCGGCCCTCGTTGGCGAGACGGCGCTGCTCGGTGCGGTGGGCGGTCCAGCGCTCGCGGTTCCAGATCTGGAACCTCTCACCAACCCCGTAGATGACCACGGTGTCGTCCAGTCCCATTTCCCGGCACAGCATCTCCGGCAGGACGATGCGGCCGCCTGCGTCATAGGTCAGGGAGCGCAGCTCGCCATAGACCGAGGCCTCCAGCGCCGAACGGTAGGGGTCGCCGAACGGCAGGCCTTCGATCACCGCGCGATATTCGCCGAACAGTTTGTCGCCGCCCGCTTCCAGGCAATCGGCCTCGATCGAGGGGAAAACGAAGACGCCGTGCTGGGCGCCCAGCTCGGCCGAGCGGAACTCCTGAGGAATCAGGAGACGGCGCTTGCCGTCCAGCTGCTTCTCATAGGTTCCGGAAAACAAGGTTCAGCCCACTCGGGCCGCGAGGCCCGTCCCTGATCGTCACGCACCGAAGGCGTCGACACTCACCCCACCCATCGACTTGAATGGGATAGCATGGGCTCAGATGGGCGACAATGGGATTGATTGACACCTTTTAACCAAATTCGGGCCGTGACGACCGCGCAACACAGTCAAAACCATGAACAAAGCTGGAACATCGCAAGTATTCACAGGCTGTGGACAGCATGGCCGCCCAGCTTCCGCCGGAATAGTTAACGTTAGAGAGAGGGCCAGACGGCCTGTAAGCCGGGTTCTGTTCCGCCCGAAGGCGGCGACGATCATTCCTCTGGACCGGCCCTTGCGGACCGGTTCTCGCGACCAACCCGGACGCCTCGGGCGGTGAACCCTGCGAAGCGAGCTTCGCGCGACGTCCCTATTCGGTCTTGCTCCAGGCGGGGCTTGCCATGCCGGTCGCGTTGCCGAGACCGCGGTGGGCTCTTACCCCACCCTTTCACCCTTACCCCGGCCGAAGCCCGGGCGGTTTGCTTTCTGTGGCGCTGTCCCTCGGGTCGCCCCGGGCGGAAGTTATCCGCCGCCTCTTCACCGTGGAGCCCGGACTTTCCTCGACGAGACCGAAATCCCGCCGCGACCGCCCGGCCGTCTGGCGGGGCGACAGATGGGCTGGAAGGCGAGATTGGTCAAGCACGCTCGACCGCGCCGCGTGCTCGCCCCATGGTGTGGCGCCGCTGTCGGAGGAGCCATGCTGACATCCTTGAACGACGTGTTCCGTCGCAAGCCCGCCTGGGTGAAGCGGGAAATCTCCCGACCTGAGGCCGCGATTTTGGCGCGGCGGATCCGAGCGACCGGGGCCGTGCGGGGCGCGGAGGTCGGGGTGGCGTCGGGCTTCTCCTCGGCAGTCCTGATCGCGGCCATGGCGGCCAATGCCGGCGAGACGAACCTGCACAGTTTCGACACGGCCGAGCGATGCTATTTCGACCCCGGCCGGGCGACGGGGCAGGCGGTCGCGGAAATTCACGGCGACACAACCGGCTTTCACCTGACCACCGGGGCCTCGACGGCGGCGATCGAGGCCCAGCCGCCCCTCGACTTCCTCTTCATCGACGGCAGCCACGCCACGCCCTGGCCGGCCTTCGACGTGCTGTCGCTGGGACGGTTCCTCAAGCCCGGCGGCTGGATCGCCCTGGACGATGTGGAGATGACCTTCCAGCCGCGCTGGCGGCAGGGCGGCAAGAACGGGGCGCGAGATCTCTATCGGGCCTGGACCGGACCCAAGACCCGCTACGAAGGTGCGACAGGCCTGGCGATCCTCGACCAACCGACGCCGGAGCGGATCGCCGACAGCGTGATCGCCAGCTTGGCCCCGGACTGGGATGTGGCCATTCCACCGCGCGCCTTGGAGCGATTCACGACCATCGGCGCCCATTACGGCGCCGCGATGCGGCAGCGGCTGGCCGAGACGATCCGGGATCGATCTGGATCATATGGAGCCTGGAAACCCACGGAGCCCGAACCGGGCGGATTGACCCTGCCCGACTGAACCGCGTCAGTTCAGCACGCCCGTGACACTCTCGACTTGGGCCAGCTGGAGCAGGCCGACGAGGCGGGCGCGGGTTTCGCCGTCGGCGACGCCGTCCACCTGTTCGGGCCGCCAGTGGCGCTGGAAGGCCTCCACCGTCAGGCGGGTGTCGTCGTCGTAGTCGCCACCGGGCATGAGGCCGTAGCCGAGGCGGTGCAGGGCCGAGCGCAGGACGACGACGCCCAGACCCTCGTCGCCCGGCCCCAGCGGCTGGCCCAGGGCGGCGATGCGCTCGGGGGCAGGCTCAAACCACAGGCCGTGGCCGGCCTCGGCCAGGCGTTTCCAGGGAAAGCGCTCGCCGGGATCGGTCTTGCGGTGGGGCGCGGTGTCGGAGTGGCCGACGATGCGGGCGTCGGGCACGGACCAGCGTGTGCGGATGTCGGCGACCAGGGCCGTCACTGTGGCGATCTGGGCCTCGGGGAAATCGCGATAGCCCCACTCGTGGCCGGGATTGACGATCTCGATGCCGATGGAGACGGCGTTGACGTCGGTTTCTCCCTGCCAGGCCCCCTGCCCCGCGTGCCAGGCGCGGCGCTCCTCGGGCACCAGCTGGAACAGCCGGCCGTCCTCCTCGACGAGGTAGTGGGACGACACGCGCGCCTCGGGATCACGCAGGCGCTCAAGGGCGGCCTCGCCCGTCTGCATGCCGGTGTAGTGGAGGAGGATCAGGTCGGGGGGCGCGCGGCGCGCGTCGAAGTTCGGCGAGGGGGCCGCGATCAGCTCCAGAGTCACGGGGTCAGCGGTCCTGCCGCTCCCAGCCGTAGGTCACCCAGGTGTCGCCGACCTTCCTGGCCTCGATGACGCCCTCGGCCGCCACGGGGCGGGGACGCAGCGAGCGGCGGGCGCGAAGAGCGATCCCGCCCAGGAAGACCACCACGCCCGCGACCACCGCGATCAGCGCCACGGCCGCAGCGGTGAAGATGGCCAGCATGGCGCCGACGGTCACGGCCACGCCGGCGGCGATCAGACCGCCCAGCCAGGCCAGCGGCGCGAGCAGGCCGGCGCCGCGCGGAGAGCTGGATCCAGTCAGGCGGTCGGTGTCGGGCATGCGGATAACCTTTCCAGCGTCTTAACGCCTCAACGCCAATGTCGGCTTCGCGTCGTCGATCGTCAATCCGTGGCGCGACGTCGCAGTTCCCGTCGATCACCCAAGCGGCTGGTCGGCCAGGACCGAGGCGCCGCCGGCGCGCGCGCGCTCGGTGCGGATGCGCGACAGCACGGCCTGGGCGTCGGGATCACGGGTCACCGCGCCGATGGCGACCAGCGCCTGGGCCGCCTCGCCCGAGACGCCGAACACCTCGGACAAGGCCTCGAAGGCCGACTGCGGCTTGGGGAAGCGCTTGAAGCGGACGTCGGCGTCGGCGTCGATCCCGGCCAGCTGCTTGGCGCGGGCCACGGCCTCGAACAGGCCGCCGATCTCGTCGACCAGACCCAGGCGACGCGCCTGGGCGCCGGTCCAGACCCGGCCGCGGGCGACCTCGTGGACCTGGTCCCGCGTCATGTCACGACCGGTGGAGACCCGGGTCAGGAACTGGGCGTAGATGGCGTCCATATTGCCGGAGAAGGCCTGACGCTGGGCGTCGGTGAATGGCTGGTCGACCGAGAAGGCGTCGGCGTAGGGACCGCCGACCGCGATGTGGCGCATGTCGACGCCGAAGCGGGCCAAAGCCTCGTCGAACACGAACTTGCCGCCGAACACGCCGATCGAGCCGGTCAGGGTCGAAGGCTGGGCGACGATGGCCGAGGCCTCGGCGCTGATCCAGTAGCCGCCGGACGCGGCATAGTCGCCCATCGACACCACCACCGGCTTGTTCGCCGCCTTGGCGGCGCGGACGGCGGTCAGGATCTGTTCGGACGCCTCGGGCGAGCCGCCGGGCGAGGAGACGCGGAAGACGATGGCTTTGACCGCGTCGTCCTCAATGGCGTCGTAGATGGCCTCGGCGGTGTCGTCCGAGGCGATCATGGAGCCGCCGCCGAACGGGTCGGCCGAGGTGCGGCCGGTGACGATGGCCCCCTCCCCGCCGACGATGGCGATGGCGTCCGAGCCGGAGCCGGCGCGCTCGCCGACGACCGAGGCGTAGTCGTGGAATTCGAGGATCTCGGCGTTGTCGCCGGCCCGCTCCAGCAGGGAGGCCTCGACGGCCTCGGCCTCGCCGATCTGGTCGATCAGGCCCAGCTGGCGGGCTTCCTCGGCGGAATGGGGACCGGACTCCAGGGCGGCGCGCAGGGCCGGCGCCTCCATCTCGCGACCAACGGCGGCGGCCGCGATCGAGGCGTTGTAGATGGAGCTCATCCAGGCGGTCTGGGCCTGGCGGTGGGCCTCGGTGTAGTCGCTCTGGGTGAAGGTGTTGACGGCGTTCTTGAACTCATAGCGCTGCTCGAACTCCGGCTGGACGCCGTAGCGGTCAAAGGCGCGGCCCAGGAAGAATTCGTCGATCGACAGGCCGGTGGCCCCCAGCTGGGCCGTGGACGACATCCACAGCTCGCCCGCCGAAGCGCCCAGCATATAGGTCGAGACCGAGGCGCCGATCGGATACAGGCCCTGGCTGTGGGCGACGATCGGCTTGCCCGACGCCTCGAAGCGGTCGACGGCCTGGCGCAGCTCGTCTGCGGCGGCGGGGCTCATGCCCATTTCCGGCAGGCGGATCAGCACGGCCTTGATGCGGTCGTCGTCCTCGGCCTGATCCAGGGTCTCGACGATGTTCAGCACCGACAGACCGCCACCGCCGAGCGCCGCGAAGGGATTGGTTGGGGCCTGATCCGTCAGCCCCTGACGCAGGTCGATCTCCAGCACCGACCGCGCGGGCACGCCGGTATCGCTGGACGCCGAGGCGGCGACGGAGACGATCAGCAGGATCGGCAGGACCACGAAAAAGAGCATCAGCCCGGCGAAGACGCCGGCGATGGTGAGGAAGAACTGCTTCATGGACCCCGGTCAGGCGAAGGAATGACGGCGCCAGATGGCCGTTCCTGTGAGCATAGGGGGCCGGACGGGACCGCACAAATGACGGCGGCGTAACCTTTTCGCCGATCCGGTGTGCAATCTTTCTCAATCGTAACTTGCCCCGCGCGCCGCGAGCCGACAGCCTTGGGGTTCGATCCAGGGGGACCGTCATGCTGTCGATCAAGAATCTCGTCCACGTTTATGGCAACGGCACACGCGCCCTCGACGACGTGAGCCTGGAGGTGCCGCGCGGCATGTATGGCCTGCTGGGGCCGAACGGCGCGGGCAAGTCGACCCTGATGCGGTCGGTCGCCACCCTGCAGACGCCGACTTCGGGCTCGATCGAGTTCGACGGCATCGACGTGATCAAGGAGCCGGAGAAGCTGCGCCGCACGCTGGGCTACCTGCCCCAGGATTTCGGTGTCTATCCGCGCGTCTCGGCCTACGACATGCTGGACCATATGGCGGTGCTGAAGGGCGTGGCCGGTCACAAGGACCGCAAGGAAACGGTCGAGACCCTGCTGAACCAGACCAATCTCTGGTCGGTGCGCAAGAAGGCGCTGGCGGGCTTCTCGGGCGGCATGCGCCAGCGCTTCGGCATCGCCCAGGCCCTGATCGGCAACCCCCGCTTGATCATCGTCGACGAGCCCACGGCGGGCCTGGACCCGGAAGAGCGCAACCGCTTCCTCAACCTGCTGGCCGAGATCGGCGAACAGGTGGTGATCATCCTGTCGACCCACATCGTCGAGGACGTGGCCGACCTGTGCCCCAAGATGGCCGTGCTGGCCGGCGGCAAGATCCAGCTGGAGGGCGCGCCGGGCGAACTGATGCGCCGTCTGGACGGCCGGGTGTGGAAGAAGACCATCCCCTCCGAACAGCTGGAGGATCACCGTGAGCGCTACGAGGTCATCTCGACCCGGCTGTTCGCCGGCAAGACGGTCATCCACGTGCTGGCCGACACCTCGCCGGGCCTCGGCTTCGAGCCGGTCCCGGGCGGGCTCGAGGACGTGTACTTCTCGACCCTGAGCGCCTCGCGCCGCCAGGCCGCGTAAGGGGCCGGACGCATGTTCTTCAAGATCGCGGCCTTCGAGTTCCGCTACCAGCTGAAACAACCGGCCTTTTGGGTCATCTGCATCCTGTTCGGCCTGATGGGCTTCGGCCTGATCGCGGCCAGCGAGAACATCAGCCTGGGCGGCGGCGGCAACACCCACGTCAACGCCCCCTATGCGATCTCGGTCGCGAACCAGGTCTTCAACGTCTTCTTCATGCTGGCGACGGCGGCGATCGTCGCCAATGCGGTGGCGCGTGACACCCAGACCGGCTTCGGCCCCCTGATCCACGCCACCCGCATCTCCAAGTTCGACTATGTCTATGGCCGCTTCTTCGGCGCCTTCGCCGTGGCGGCCCTGGCCTATCTGTCCATCAGCCTGGGCATGATGCTGGGCACGGTGATGCCGTGGGTGGATTCGGAGACGCTGGGGGCGTTCCGGCCGTTAGATTATCTCTACGCCTATGGCGTGTTCGGCCTGACGGGGCTGTTCTTCACCTCCTCGGTGCTGTTCGCCCTGGCCACGGCCACCCGTTCCATGATGGCGACCTATGTCGGCGTCGTCGGCCTGATCATCGCCTATCTGATCGCCGGCGGGACGCTGGGCTCGCGGCCCGAGCTGATCGACATCTCGGCCTGGGTCGAGCCGTTCGGCAGCGCCGCCTATGGCCTGGTCAGCCGCTACTGGACGCCCGAGGAGCGCAACACGCTGAACCCCGAACTGGTCGGGGTGCTGCTGTATAACCGTCTGCTTTGGACCGGCATCGGCCTGGTGTTCCTGGCCGGCGCCTACGCCCTGTTCTCACCCTCGGCGCGCGGCGCCAAGGCCAAAAAGGAAGACAAGCTCAGGAAGATGGCCGAGACGGCGCCCAAGGCCGCGCCCGTCGCCGTCCGCAGCGCCCGCCTGCCCGACACCCGCCACGATCTGAAGACGGCCTGGGCCCAGCTGACCGCGCGGACCCGGTTCGAGATGGCCCTGATCTTCAGGAGCCCGGCCTATCTGGTGCTGATCCTGCTGGGCGCCGCCTTCGCCTTCGCCAATCTGGTGTTCTCGGGCGAGGTCTATGGCACGCCATCCATTCCTGTGACGCGAGCAGTGATCGGCACGCTGGAGGGCGCGTTCGGCCTGATCACCGTCATCATCGCCATCTACTACGCCGGCGAGCTGGTCTGGCGGGACCGCGACCGCAAGGTCCACGAGATCGTCGACGCCTCCTCGGCGCCCGACTGGACCTTCCTGCTTCCCAAGACCTTGGCCCTGGCCCTGGTCCTGGCCTCGACCCTGATCGTGGCGATGATCGCCGGGATCATCTGGCAGACCATTCGCGGCAACTTCGACTATCAGCTGGGCCAGTACCTGTACTGGTACGTTTGGCGTCAGACGATCAGCATGTCGCTGCTGGCGGCCCTGGCGATCTTCATCCAGGCGATGTCTCCCAACAAGTTCGTCGGCTGGGCGCTGATGGTGGTCTATCTGATCGCCACGATCGTCTTGGGCAATCTCGGCTTCGACCACTACCTCTATAATTACGGGGTCGGGCCGGGGGTGCCGCTGTCGGACCTGAACGGAGCGGGTGACTTCATCGGCTTCGAGGCGGTGACCAATGCCTATTGGGGCGCCTTTGCGATCCTGCTGCTGGTGGTCACCTTCGCCCTGTGGCGGCGAGGGACCGAGACGCGGTTCAAGCCTCGTCTGAAGCGCGCGCCGCAGCGCCTGAAGGGACCGGCCGGGGTCATCGCCGGCCTGGCCCTGGTGGCCTTCGTCGGCCTCGGCGCCTTTGTCTTCGTCAACACCAATGTCTGGAACGACTATCGCAGCCGCGACGACAGCGAACTGCGCCTGGCCAATATGGAAAAGGCGCTGCTGCAGTACGAAGACACGCCGCAGCCGGCGGTGGTCGACGTCACCCTGGACCTCGACCTCTATCCCCATGCGCCGCGGCTGGAGACCACCGGCCGTTATGTGATCCAGAACAAGACCGGCGCGCCGCTGCCGGCCGTCCACCTTCGCTGGATCGAGGACCTGGACGTCACCCGACTGGACGTCCAGGGCGCGACCATCGAGCGGGAGTGGCCGGACTATCAGTACCGCATCTATCGCTTCGATCAGCCGATGCAGCCGGGCGAGCGCCGCACGATCGACTTCCAGACGGTGCGATCCCAGCGCGGGTTCACCAATGGCGGCAATCTAACCTCGATCGTCGACAACGGCACCTTCATCAACAACGGCGGCTTCGCTATCGACATCGGCATGGATCGCGGCGGCCTGCTGACCGATCGCACCAAGCGCCGCAAGTTCGGTCTGCCCGCCGAGCTGCGCATGCGTGACCTGAACGACCCCGAAGGGCTGACCGAGAACTACATCGGCGTCGACTGGGTGAACGCGGACATCACCCTGACCACCGATGCCGATCAGACGCCGATCGCGCCGGGCTACAAGGTGTCGGACGTGACCACCGGCGACCGTCGCACAGCCCGGTTCGTCACCGAGGCGCCGATCCTGCATTTCTTCTCGGTGCAGTCGGCCGACTACGACATCACCCGCGAGGTCCACGACGGGGTGGCTCTGGAAATCTATCACCACCCCGACCACGACCAGAACGTCCAGCGCATGATCGACGCGCTGAAGGCGGGGCTGGACTACATGCAGCCGGCGTTCGGCGACTATCAGTTCCGCCAGGCGCGGATCATCGAGTTCCCGGCCTATGCGTCCTTCGCCCAGGCCTTCGCGAACACCATGCCCTACTCCGAGGACATCGGCTTCATCGCCGACCTGAGGAATCCGGACAAGATCGACTACGTCAGCTTCGTCACCGCCCATGAGCTGGGCCACCAGTGGTGGGCGCACCAGATCGTCGGGGCCAATGTCCAGGGTGCGACGACGCTGTCGGAAACCCTGGCGGAGTATTCGGCCCTGATGGTGATGGAGAAGCTGTACGGCCCCGACCAGATTCGGCGGTTCCTGAAGTACGACCTGGACACCTATCTGCGCTCACGCGGGTCGGAGCGGCTGGGCGAGTTCCCGCTGGTCCGCGTCGAGGCCGGCCAGGGCTACATCCACTATCAGAAGGGCGGCCACGTCCTCTATCTGCTGCGCGACCAGCTGGGCGAGGAGGCGGTCAACGCCGCCCTGCGCTCTCTGCTGGAGGCGCACAAGTTCGGCGAGGCGCCCTATCCGCGCTCGGTCGACCTGATCGCGGCGATCCGGGCCCAGGCGCCGGCGTCGAAACAGGCGCTGATCACCGACCTGTTCGAACGCATCACCCTGTATGATGTGAAGGTGACCGAGGCCGAGGCGACCCGCCTGCCGAACGGCCGCTGGGACGTCGAACTGACGGTGGAGGCGCGGAAACTCTATGCCGATGCGCAGGGCGTGGAAACCGAGGCGCCGCTGAACGAAACCATGGAGATCGGCCTGTTCACCGCCGAGCCGGGCCGCGGCGTATTCGATCAGGAAGATGTCATCCTGATGGAGCGCCGCCCGATCCGCAGCGGGACCCAGACCTTCCGCTTCGTCACCAGCCAGGAGCCGAAGTTCGGCGGGGTCGACCCCTACAACAAGTGGATTGATCGCAACTCTGACGACAACGTCGAAGCGATCGGCTGAGGCTGCCGTAACGGCGTGTGAGGCCCGGGATCGACCCGGGCCTCACCGATCCTCTTAGCCGCCCGCCATCTCGACAAAGCGGCGGTGCGCCAGCGCACCGCGCAGGCCGGCCCAGTGCAGAACCAGGGTCACCAGCGTCAGCAGGAAGACGATGATCTGGGCCGGGCCGAACAGCGCCATGCTGGCCGGGCTGGAGACCAGTCCATAAACCGTCATCAGGACGTTCAGGGCCGTCAGCAGCAGCAGGATGATCGGGATCACCACATTCGGCTTCTTCCACTGCACGAAGCCCAGAATGACGTAGACCAAGGCGAAGAATAGGGTGACGCCGATCCCGAACATGAAGCCGCCCGACGCCATCGCCATCGCCGCCTCGGCCTGGGCGGGGTCGGTCCCCTGTTTGGCGAACTCCTGCTCCATCGCCTGACGGGTGACCTCGATGATGGTGTCGCGCTGCATATAGGTCATGACGGATCCGAGGACGCCGACGGCGGCCCCCAGCCAGGCGCCCCAGGCGCTGGACCGCGCGGCGGCCTCTGCCTGTTCCGGCGTGTCGAGTGGCGCGGTCGGATTGGCCGCGGCGATCATGTTGCTCATGGTCTGGAAGCCCCCTTCTGATGAGACGAAGAGCCTAGCCATAATTGGCAGGCGCGCCACCCGGATTCGTTCATCCAGCCGCCTTCACCTGAGCCGTCGCCCCGGCTAGGGTCCGCGCGCATGCCGATCCCCGCCGCAGATCAGGCCGTTCTCGACGCCGTCGAGGCCCGGGCCGAAAGCCTCGTCTCGCGCGCCGTCGCCTGGTCGAATCTCAACTCCGGCAGCCGCAACGGCGCCGGGCTGATGGCCGTGCTCGACGCCCTGGAGATCGAGGCGCGACGTCTGCCCGGCATGGTCGAGCGTGTCGCCACCGCCCCCATCGTCACCGTCGCCGACGACGGCCGGGTGGTCGAGGAGCCGACCGCCCCGGCGCTGAGGATCACCACCCGTCCCGAGGCCGAGATCCAGGTGATCCTGACCGGCCACTACGACACCGTCTTTCCCGCCGACAGCCCGTTCCAAACAGTCGTGAGCCGTCCCGACGGCGCCCTGAACGGCCCCGGCCTGGCCGACATGAAGGGCGGGATCAGCGTCATGCTGGGGGCGCTCGAGGCGTTCGAGGCGCACGCCGACAAGGACCGCGTCGGCTGGACCGTGCTGCTGTCGCCCGACGAGGAGATCGGCTCGCCCGCCTCCGCCCCCCTACTGGCCGAGCTGGGCGCCTGCGGCCATCTGGGCCTGACCTATGAGCCGGCCCTGCCGGACGGCTCCCTGGCCGGCGAACGCAAAGGCTCGGCCAATTTCCACCTCGCCGTCCACGGCCTGGCCGCCCATGCCGGGCGCGCCTTCGAAGAGGGACGGAACGCGGTCGCCGGCGCCGCCATCCTCGCCTCCCGCCTCCACGCCCTGAACGGTCAGCGTCAGGGCGTCACCGTCAATGTCGCGAAAATTTCCGGCGGGGCCGCCCTGAACGTGGTCGCCGACCATGCGGTGGTTCGGTTCAACTGCCGGGTCCCCGACACTCAGGCCGCCGCCTGGATCGACGCCTCGGTGCGCGAGATCGCCGCCGCGCCGCCGTTCGAGGGTCTGACCACCCACCTGCATGGCGGCTTCACCCGCCCGCCCAAGCCGATGGACGCCGCCCAGACCCGTCTGGCCCAGGCCGTGGCCGACGCCGGCGAGGCCCTGGGCCAGCCCATCCGCTTCGCCCCCTCCGGCGGGGTGTGCGAGGGCAACAATCTACACGCCGCCGGCCTGCCCAACATCGACACATTGGGCGTCGTCGGCGGGGCGATCCATTCAGACCAGGAGTTCGCCTGGCCCGCCAGTTTCGCCGACCGCGCCAAACTCAGCGCCCTGATCCTGTGCCGCATCGCCTCGGGCCAGATCGACGCCCGCGCGCTCAAGGCGCTTCGTATGGAGACCATGGGGTGACCGCCCGCAACGAAGAAAGCCCTGAATGCTCGTCGTAAGACCCGCCGGCCCCGCCGACCTCGACCATCTGCTGGAGCTCGCCATCCTGTCGGGCCCAGGCTTCACCAGCCTGCCCGAGGATCCGGACCAGCTGTCCGAACGCCTGGACGTCAGCCGTGACAGCTTCCAGGGCGCGCTGGCGCCGCAGGAACGCTGGTACACGCTGATGCTCGAGGAATCCGACACCGGCGACGTCGACGGCGTCGGCTCGGTCAAGGCGGCCGTGGGTCTGAAACGGCCGTTCTTCTCGCTGCGCCTGTCGAACCACACCCAGTCCTCGCCCAGCGTCGGCGTGCGGCTGGAGCATCAGACCCTCGCTTTGGTCAATGAGTGCACGGGCTGGACCGAGGTCGGCTCGCTGTTCCTCAAGGCCGACCGGCGCAAGGGCGGCGCCGGCCGCCTGCTCAGCCAGTCGCGCTATATGCTTATCGGCGCCGAACCCGAGCTGTTCGCCGAGACCGTCCTGGCCGAGCTGCGCGGCGTGTTCACGCCCGACGGCGCCTGCCCGTTCTGGGACCATGTGGCGCACAAGTTCTTTCCGATGGAGTTCGACGACGCCGACCGCATGACCGGCTCGACCGACAAGCAGTTCATCCTCGACCTGGCGCCGCGCCATCCCATCTATGTCGAACTGCTGCCCGAACCCGCCCGCGCGGTGATCGCCAAGGTGCATCCGCAGGGCGTGCCCGCCATGGCGCTGCTGGAATCCGAGGGGTTCCGCCCCAACGGCCTGGTGGACATCTTCGACGCCGGTCCGACCGTCACCTGCCAGCGCGACAATATCCGCACCGTCCGCGACGCCCGGCCGCTGACGGTTCGCATCGAAGCCGAGGTCGAAGCCGAACTGCCCGCCCTGATCTCCACCGCCGGCGTCGCCGACTTCCGCGCCGTCCGCCAGAAGGCGGTCATCGACGGCGACACGGCGCTGATCGGCCGCGACGCGGCCGAGGCGTTGAAGGTCAAGGCGGGGGATGTGGTGCGGGTGAAGAGCTGAAGGACTGAGCATGACCCAATTGATCTCCACCAACCCCGCCACCGGCGACACCGTCTGGGACGGCCCCGAGGCCACCGCCGCCGAGGTCGCCGCCGCCGTCGGGCGCGCCCGCGCCGCCTTCCCCGACTGGGGCGACCGGCCGCGCCAGGACCGGATCGACGCGGTCAAACGCTATCAGGCCGCGCTGAAGGCCCGCGCGCCGGAGATCGCTCTGGCCATCAGCCGCGAGACCGGCAAGGCGCCATGGGAGACCACCGCCGAGCTTGGCGCTATGCAGGGCAAGGTCGATATCTCGATCCGCGCGTATGACGAGCGCACCGGCGAACGCACGGCCGACACCGCCTTCGGCCGCGCGACCCTGCGCCACCGTCCGCACGGCGTCGCGGCGGTGCTGGGCCCGTTCAACTTCCCCGGCCACCTGCCCAACGGCCACATCGTCCCGGCTCTGCTCGCCGGTGACACGGTGGTGTTCAAGCCGTCGGAAGAAGCGCCTTTGACGGGCCAGCTGATGGCCGACTGCCTGGCCGAGGCCGATCTGCCGGAGGGGGTGTTCAACCTCGTCCAGGGCGGACGCGACACAGGCGCGGCCCTGCTGGACCAGCCGATCGACGCCCTGATGTTCACCGGCTCGGGCGCGGCCGGCGCGCATTTCAGGCGCAAGTTCGCCGACGATCCGCACGTCATCCTGGCGCTCGAGCTGGGCGGCAACAATCCGCTGGTGGTGTGGGACGCCGCCGACGCCGAGGCGGTCGCCGGCATCATCGTCCAGTCCGCCTTCATCACCACCGGCCAGCGCTGCTCCTGCGCGCGCCGGCTGATCCTGCCCCAAGGCGCCCAGGGCGACGCCATTCTCGAAGCCGTCATGGCCCTCGTCGCCCGCCTGACCTTCGCCCCGCACGACAGCGACCCCGAGCCCTACGCCGGCCCCCTGATCTCGGCTCGCGCCGCCGGTCAGGCCCTGGATGCGCTGCAACGCCGCGTCGACGCCGGCGCCCGCGTGCTGCTCCCCGCCAGCCGCATCGACGGCCTGTCCGACGCCTTCGTCTCGCCGGGGATCATCGACGCCACGGGGATCGAGATCGAGGACGAGGAGATCTTCGCTCCCTTCCTGACCGTCACCCGCGTGGCCGATTTCGACGCCGCGATCCAGGCCGGTAACGCCACCCGCTATGGCCTCAGCGCCGGTCTGGTCAGCGACGACCCGGCCAACTGGGACCGCTTCATCCGCCGCATCCGCGCGGGCGTGGTGAACTTCAACCGCCCGACCACCGGCGCCGCCGGGGACATGCCCTTCGGCGGCCTGGGCGCCAGCGGCAACCACCGCCCCAGCGCCTACTACGCCGCCGACTACTGCGCCTATCCGGTCGCCAGCTTCGAGGCGGATGCGGTGAAGAGCATCGAGGGCGAGATCAGGGGACTGCGATGACCCCGGCCGTCGAAGCGAACGCCGACGGGCTGATCGGGCCGACGCATTCCTATGCGGGGCTGTCGCCCGGCAATCTGGCTTCCAGCCTGAACAAGGGCGAGGCGTCCAATCCCCGCGCTGCCGTCCTCCAGGGCCTTGAGAAGATGCGGCTGCTCGCCGATCTGGGCCTGCCGCAGTACGTGCTGCCGCCGCACGAACGCCCCTTCATCCCCTTCCTTCGCAGCCTCGGCTTCACCGGCTCCGACGCCCAGGTCGTCGAGCGGGCCTGGACGGACGCCCCGTCGTTCGCCGCCGCCGCCTGTTCGGCCTCGCCGATGTGGGCCGCCAACGCCGCGACCGTGACACCCAGCGCCGACGCCGCCGACGGCCGGGTCCATTTCACCCCCGCCAATCTGGTCACCAACCTGCACCGCTCGCTGGAGCACGCCCAGACCAAGCGCGCGCTGGACGCCCTCTTCCCCGACCCCGACCGCTTCGCCGTCCACGACGCCCTGCCGAGCGTCGGCCACCTGGCCGACGAGGGCGCCGCCAACCACGTCCACCTGTGCGCCGAGCACGGGGCGCCGGGCGTCAATCTGCTGGTCTGGGGGCGCGAGGCGCATGAGGGCTGGACCGGCCGCTATCCGGCCCGCCAGACGCGCGAGGCCTCCGAGACCCTGGCCCGCCGCCACGGCGCCCAGCGCGCGGTGCTGGCCCGACAGGGCCGCGACGCCATCGCCGGTGGAACCTTCCACAATGACGTGGTCTGCGTCGGCGCGCTGGACACCCTGTTCTTCCACGACATGGCCTTCGAGGATCGCGCCGCCGTCGAAACCGAGATCCGCCGCGCCGCCGAGGGCTTGTTCGAGCCGGTCTTCGTCGAGGTGTCGTCCGCCGACCTGCCGCTGGCCGACGCCATCTCCAGCTATCTGTTCAACTCCATGCTGATCCAGATCCCGGGCGAGGATCGGCTGACCCTGATTTGCCCGACCGAGACCCGCGACAACGCCCGCAGCCACGCCGTCGCCGAGAGCTTCGCCGGCTCCAACGGTCCGATCGGCGCGGTTCGCTACGTCGATGTCCGCCAGTCGATGCGCAACGGCGGCGGCCCCGCCTGCCTGCGTCTGCGCGTTGTGCTGACCGAGGCGGAGCAGGCGGCCACCAATCCCGCCATGCGACTGACCCCCGACCTTCACGCCCGACTGACGGCCTGGGCGGAGGCGCACTACCGCGACCGCCTGACGCCGGCCGATCTGGCCGATCCCGCCTTGCTGGACGAAAGCCGACGGGCGCTGGATGAATTGACGGGAATTCTGGGCCTGGGCGCGGGTTTCTATCCGTTTCAGCACTGATCCCACCCTGACCGAGAGTGAGTAACTGTCGCACCCCGCGCCCGCTCAAACCGTCACAAATCCCTGCTCAAACCCGCAGCATGATCCAGTCCCGACGCCTGTTCCTCGGCTCCGCCGCCGCCCTCGCCCTCTCCGGCTACGCCCGACGCGCCGACGCCTTGGCCCAGGACGAGGCCCTGATGGAGAGCGGCTTCATCGACGGCCCCTCGCGCAACGAGGTGTTCGGCTACGGCCCGATGAAGGCCGACCCCTACCGCCTGCTCGACCTACCCGAGGGCTTTTCCTATCGCGTTGTGTCGCAAGCGGGCGAGACCATGGCCGACGGCCTGACCGCGCCGGACAAGTTCGACGGCATGGGCTGTTTCGGCTTGGACGAGGATCGCGTCATCCTGGTCCGCAATCACGAGATCGACGCCGACGAATTCAACCTCAGCGCCTGGGGCGCCCAGCATCGGCTGCTGGGCGGCGTCGAGCGCGCGTCGGTGTTCGGTGTCTATCCAGACCCTGCGGGCGGCGTCTATCCGCTGGGGGGCGGCACGACGACGGTTGTCTATAATCTCCGCACAGGCCGCACCGAGCGCCAGCATCTCAGCCTGGGCGGCACGGCCACCAACTGCGCCGGCGGCGTCACGCCCTGGGGCTCATGGCTCAGCTGCGAGGAGTCCACGGCGGGCATAAAGGACGGCCTGCCTCAGGACCACGGATGGGTGTTCGAGGTGCCGTCACGCGAGACCGGACTGGTCGCGCCCCGGCCGATCAAGGCCATGGGCCGGTTCAAGCACGAGGCCGCCTGCATCGATCCGCGCACGGGCGTGGTCTATCTGACCGAGGACGTGGCCGACAGCCTGTTCTACCGCTATCTGCCGGTCGATCCGCGCGACCTGCATCGCGGCGGCCGGCCTCAGGCTCTGGCCTTCGTCGAGGACGCGGCGGCCGACAGTCGAAACTGGGACAGCCTCTACTGGCGTCAGGGCGAGCGGCGACGCGCCCGCTGGATCGATCTGGAAGACGTCGAGAGCCCCGAGGCCGATCTGAATGTTCGCGGCCATGCGGCCGGCGCGGCCATCTTCGCCCGAGGCGAGGGTGTCGTCTGGGCCGGAGACCACCTCTATTTCACCTGCACGTCCGGCGGCGTGGGGCGTCACGGTCAGATCGTCCGCTACGTCCCCAGCCCGCGCGAGGGCCAGTCCGACGAAGCCTCCGATCCCGGCGTGGTCGAGTTGTTCGTCGAGGCCGGTGACCGGGCGGTGCTGGACTATGTCGACAACATCACCGTCGCCCCCAATGGCCATGTCATCGGCTGCGAGGACAAGCAGGTCGGGGTCCAGCACGTGAAGGGCGTCACCCCCGATGGCCGCGTCTACGCCATCGCCCGAAACGCCATGGGGCTGGAGGCCGAGGACGAGTCCAACACCGAGTTCGCCGGAGTCTGTTTCGCGCCCGACGGCCGGACCATGTTCGTGAATCTCTATTCGCCGGGCCTGACTCTGGCGATCACCGGGCCGTGGGAGAGTTTCAGGGCCTAGCATCCGAACCCCGGCGAAGACCGGGGTCTAAGGCCAAGAGCTCGCGTCGTGGCGACGTCTCACGCGCGCCCTCCAGGGCCCCGGCCTTCGCCGGGGAGACGGCCTGTGCATCAGGCCGCGAACCGCCCGCCCTTTTCGGCATAGGCCTGAGTGCCGCGGGTAATGACGTCGTCGCCGGGACGGATGGCGTCGATGGCGATGTCCTCGGCGCCCTTCAGCCGGTCATAGATCGGGCCGAAATCCTGCAGCGTGTCGCGCTTCAGCTGCTCCAGCGAGTCGATGACGAAATAGACCTGCTGGAAGTCGTCGATCCGGTAGAGGGTCTTCATCACCCGCTCCAGATCGAAGCCAATCCGGTTAGGCGACGGGTCCTCGACGGCAAAGACGCTCTCGGTCGAGGACGACACGATGCCCGCGCCATAGATGCGCAAATCGCCCCGCTCGCGCATCAGGCCGAACTCCACCGTGTACCAGTACAGCCGCGCCAGATTGGGCAGCAACCCCAGGCTCGCCGCCCTCTGCCCGCCCTTGCCATAGGCCTCCATATAGGCGGCGAACGCGGGGTCGGTCAGCATCGGCACATGGCCGAAGACGTCGTGAAAAATGTCCGGCTCCTGCAGGTAATCCAGCTGGTCCGGCTTTCGGATGAACTGGCCGGAGACGAAGCGACGGTTGGCCAGGTGGTCGAAGAACACCTCGTCGGGCACCAGGCCGGGCACACAGACCACCGTCCAGCCGGTCAGGGCCTGCAGCTTGGGGTTCATCGTCTCGAAGTCGGGAATGCCGCCCGTGTTGAGGTCCAGCGCCTTCAGCCCGTTCAGGAAAGCATCGCACGCTCGGCCGGGCAGGATCTTCATCTGCCGGTCGTAGAGGGTGTCCCAGGTCTGATGCTCGACCTCCGTATAGGCCGACCAGTTCTGGGGGATGGTCCAGTCGGCGGCCGCGCCCTCGGGCGGTTTCTCAAAGACATGCTCGAAATCGGCCATGGCTGGCTCCCTCCAGTCGTTTCGGCCAACATAGGCGTGTCGGCGTTCCGTTTGAACGTCTCAGACCCGAGATCGTCCCGGCTTGGCGCAGGGCGATCGTCCGCCTACGGTGGGAGGGACGAAGCGTCGCACCCGCGCGATGCTCACCCAAGGCCTGGCTCATGCCGCACCGCAACGGCGCGCCCCGACGGCGCGACGACGGGTCCCGGCGAGGTCGCGAGGCGCCGCTGTACGCGGCGCTCGACCTGGGGACCAACAACTGCCGCCTGCTGATCGCGCGACCGGCGCGCGACGGGTTTCGCGTGGTCGACTCCTTCAGCCGCATCGTGCGCCTGGGCCAGGGGCTGAGCGCCTCCGGCGCCCTGGCCGACGCCGCCATGGACCGCGCGGTCGACGCTTTGCAGCACTGCGCCGAGAAAATCGCGCGCCGGGGCGTGAGCGCCGACCGGGTCAGCGCCGTAGCCACCCAAGCCTGCCGCATGGCCGGCAACGGGGAAGCCTTCATCGCCCGCGTCCGTGCCGAAACCGGCCTCCAGTTGCGCATCATCGAGCCTGAGGAGGAGGCGGCCCTGGCCGTCGCCGGCTGTCGCAACCTGCTGGATTCGCGCGCGCCGGCGGCTCTGATCGTCGATGTCGGCGGCGGCTCGACCGAACTGTCCTGGCTCAGCCGCCGGGGTCAGGGCGACCAGGCCGACTGGATCGTGATCGACTGGATGTCGATGCCGCTGGGCGTCGTCTCCCTGGCCGAGCGCTGGCCCGAGCCGGACGGCGGCGGCGATCCCTGGTATGAATCCATGGTCGACGACGTGCGCGGGGCGTTGAAGGGCCGCGAGGTCGCCGAGACCCTGAGGCCGCATTTCGAGACCGGCGCGGCGCATCTGGTCGGCACATCGGGCGCGATCACCAGCCTGGCCGGGGTGCATCTGGGTCTGGCGCGCTATGAGCGCAGCAAGGTCGACGGCCTGTGGATGGACAAGGCCCAGTGCCAGGCGGCGGCCAGGAAGCTGCACGATCTGGGGCCCGACGGTCGAGCGCGGGAGGCCTGTATCGGCCCGGACCGCGCCGACCTGGTGCTTGCCGGGGCCGCCATCCTGGAAGGCATACAGCGCGAGTGGCCCTGTCCCCGCGTGCGGGTGGCGGATCGGGGACTGCGCGAGGGGCTGCTGCTCAACCGGATGCGGCAGGAGCGGGGGTGACCTCCCTCCCCCGTAAAGGGAAGAGAGATGTGGTCACCCCACGTTGCTCGGCAGGACGATATCACAGACAGAGAAGTCCGCGCCCTTCTCGGCGCGCGTGCGGGTGACCAGGTCGCGGAAGGCCTGGGAGGCCGGATCCATCACCTGGACCGTCGGTCGCTCGGCCTCGGGCAGGTCGGAGGCGATCCGCACCCGGGTCATGCGGTCGGGCTCGGCGGTGACCATGCCGTTGGCGCCGTCGCCAACCTTGATGGCGCGCACGACATCAAGGCCCGAGACGACCGCGCCCCAGACCGTGTAGCGCTTCTCGAGCGCGGGATAGGCCTGACGCATCAGGAAGAACTGGCTGTTGGCGCTATTCACCGCCTCGTCGCGGGCCATGCCGGCCACGCCCGGGCAGTAGAGGCCCCAGCCGTGCACCATGCGGTCGTCGGTCAGGGCCATGGCCGCGTCGGGCTGGGTCTGGACGGGCAGCGAGCCCATGAAGCCAACCAGGGCGCCCTGGGGCTGGGCCACGGGTACGAATGGGGTATCGGCGGCGCGGCGAAAGGTGAATTCGGCGACCAGATCCGGATGCCAGCTCTGTCCCTCGCCGGTGCCCAGCGGATCGCCGGTCTGGGCCATGAACCAGTCGATCACCCGGTGCCAGGCGACGCCGTCATAGAAGCCGGCCCGCGACAGCAGGCGGATGCGCTCGACATGCAGCGGCGCGGCCAGAGGCGCCAGCTCGACCAGCACCCGGCCCTTGGTGGTGTCGATGACCAGCAGGTTCTCGGCCGCAACGGTGCGCCAGTCGCCGGGCGGCGGCGGGGGCGGCGGGACTACCGACGGCGGCGGCGTCACCGCCTCGGTCGCGGCAGGAGCCGGATTGGCCGGCGGCGCATCCTGGGCCTGGGCGGGCGCACCGCCCAGCATAACCACCGTCGCCGTGATCGCCGCGAGACCTCTCATCACGCCCTCCCCCTTCGGATAATCAGCCGCCGGTGACCTCGACCGGCAGTTCCACATCGCAGACATCGAAGTTCAGGCCCTGGCGATCCTTCAGCAGGGTGACCAAATCGGCGGCGCGAGCGCTGTCGGGGCGCAGTACGCGTGCGCTGGGCCGTTCGCCTTGGGGCATCTGGTCGGCGGTGCGGACACGCACCAAGGTGTCGGGGTTGTCCGTCACGCGACCATCCTGATCGTCAGGGCCGGGCTTCAGCAACCGCGCGTTCTCCATGCCGGAAATCACCCGTCCGAAGGCGGTGTACATGCCGTTCAGACGCTCGTTCTCACCGGTCATTATGAAAAACTGGCTGTTGCCGCTGTTGGCGTCCTGGGTCCGGGCGAAGCCGAGCACGCCGGGGCAGAACTGCGCGGTCGACTGAACGCGATTGTCGGCCGTGACGAACATCTGGGCGTCGGGCTGGCTGGTCAGGGGCATCAGGCCCATCAGCCCCACCTGAACCTGACCCTCGGGCACGGGCGTCATGGGATCGGACAGGCCCCGGCGAAAGCTGAATTCGCCGGGCACATTCGGCAAGTCGCTGCCACCCGAGCCGTCTCCATCAGGGTCACCGGTCTGGGCCATGAAGTCGCGGATCACCCGGTGGAACACCAGGCCGTCATAGAAGCCCTGATTGGCCAGGGTCCGCACCCGCTCCACCGTCTGGGGCGCCGCGACGGGCGACAGCTCGGCCAGAACGCGACCGCGCGAGGTGTCGATGACCAGCAGGTTCTCCGGCGCCACCGCGCGCCAGGCGGCCGGATCGTCGACCTGCGCCAGGACCGGGCCGGCACTCCAGAGCATCGTCAGGGCCGCGAGACCCGCCACAACCTTACGCATACTTCCGTCTATCCCTTGACCTTGGCCCGCACGCGCTCGGCGACCGCGGGGCTGACAAAACTGTCGATCGCGCCGTCCAGACGGGCGATCTCCTTGACCAGGCGCGAGGCGATGGCCTGGTGACGCGGATCGGCCATCAGAAACACGGTCTCGATCTCGTCATTCAGACGCTGGTTCATCGCCGTCATCTGAAACTCGTATTCGAAATCGGCGACGGCGCGCAGGCCGCGGATGATCACCTGGGCCTCAACCTCTTCGGCATAGTGCATCAGCAGGCTGGAGAAGGGCCGAACCACGATGTCGGCGTCGAGACCTGCAACCGCTTCGGTCAGCATGGCGCAGCGCTCGTCGGTGGTGAACAGCGGACCCTTGTCGTCGTTCTGGGCCACGCCGATGATCAACCGGTCCACCAGCTTGATGGCGCGGCCGACGATGTCGAGATGCCCGTTGGTGACCGGGTCAAAGGTGCCCGGATAAAGCCCGATCCGCATGCGTTCCCCGCAACGCGCGCCCCCTGACAGAGGCCGATAGGGGCTTGTCTAGCAGGCGCGGGCGCGTCGCTCCACCCGCCGAAGGCCGTGTCAGATCGGCTCGGGCATGGCGGCGGTCCATGCGGCGTTCAGGCGGGCGATCAACTCCGGCCGCTCGGCGAAGACGTGGTCGCCGATGGCGGCGATCGAGGCGGCGGGCGTCGCGCTGTTGCACAGGAAGGCGGCGTCGAACTGGGACAGGTCCTCCAGCCGCACCTCGGCTCTCTCCGATCGCAGACCTTGTCCAGCGAGATTGGCGTCGATCAGCCGCCGGGTCACGCCATCCAGCATCGGCGCCTGGGGCCAGACCACGGTGTCGCCGGTCACCAGGCCGAGGTTCCACAGCGTCCCCTCCGAGACCTTGCCCTGACCATCCACGAAGAGGGCGTCATCGAACCCCGCCGCGCGCGCCGCGCGTCGCGCGCGGATCAGATCGAGCGTCGCCACATGCTTGATGTGAGGCAGGAAGCGCTGGTGAAGCTGCGGCTGGACCCGAATGCCGCCGGCCAGCGGCGCCGGCGGATCGAACACGCCGATCATGACGCGCGGTTCGCCGATCCAGCTCGGACTTCGGTGGCCGATGTCGGGCGAGAACAGGCTGACCCGAAGCCACGCCTCCATCCGCCCATCCAGCGCCCGGCGCATCGACTCCCGAAACCGCGCGTCGGACGGGGTCGCTCCGAACAGCTCCGTCGCCGCGCCCGCCAGTCGCTTCAAGTGAAGCTCCAGGCCGCGCACGGCGCCGTCCTCGACCCGAAACGAACTGTAGGCGCCATAGCCGACCAGAGCCGGATGAACGAGCCCGTCAGCGGTGGCGGGGGCTCCCTCTATGTATACCGATCCCGGCAAGCGCTCCTCCTCTTCGGCGGCCGTCATACCGCGCGGCCAGCCCATGTCCGCCCGACCCATAGCGCGTTGCAGCCGCGCGTGGCAGCAGCGCGGGATTTCATCCTTTCTTGAGGGTTCACATCCACTGTCGCGCAGAATCCGGGCTGATTGCGCCCGCTGGGGAATGACCGTCATGCGCCGCCTCGTCGCCGCCCTCGCCTTCGGCTCCATCGTCCTGGCCGCCCCGGCTCTGGCCCAGAGCGGCCGGGCCGTGAACGTCGAGATCGACGGCACGACCCGCGTCCAGCTGCGCGGCGCCGCCAGCTCGGTGGTCGTCGGCAATCCGGCCATCGCCGACGTCACCGTCACGGACGCCAACACCCTGTTCATCGTGGGCAAGGGCTATGGCGCCACCGAGATCGTGGTGGTGGACGAGATCGGACGGGTGCTGTTCCAGAGTCCCGTCGTGGTGTCAGCGCCCCAGTCCGGCCAAGTCCGGGTCTGGCGCGGCGCCCGCGTCACGGAAATGGCCTGCGGCGCCTCCTGCTCGCCCAGCATCCGCTCGGTCGACACCGGCGCGACTGAAGTCACACCCTGAGGATTCACGCCGTGCGCCCAGGCCCGCTTGACCGCGCCCGTCGCCGCGTCGCCCGCATGAAGCGGCGCGAGGGCGCGACGGCGGTCGAGTTCGCCATGGTCGCCCTGCCCTTCTTCTTCATGATGTTCGCCGTGCTGGAGCTGGGCCTGGTGTTCGTGCTGGACACCACACTGGAGAACGCGGTCATCGACACGGGACGTCTGGTTCGCACCGGCCAGGCCCAGGCCTCGGGCATGACGCGCACTCAGTTCGAGGAGAAGGTCTGCGAGCGCATGACCGTCTTCGCAAGCGGCTGCGGCGATCAGCTGGACCTGGATGTGCGCATCATTCCCCAGTTCGGCGGCGCCAATCCGCCGGAGCCCATCATTGATGGGGAATTCGACAGCACCGGCCTGCGTTTCGAGAGCGGCGAGGCCGGTGATATCATCCTGGTCAGCGCCTGGTATCGCCACCCGTTGCTGACGCCCTTCCTGTCCCAGGCCCTGGCGCGGATGGACGGCAATACAGCGGTGCTGACGGCGACCACCGCCTTCAAGAACGAGCCCTTTGGTCCGCCGTCCGGAGGCGGGTCATGATGCGGCGCCCTTTCTCCAAGCTCGCTGGCGATCGGCGCGGCGTGTCCGCGGTCGAGTTCGCCCTGCTGGCCCCGATCATGATCGGCCTCTATTTCGGTCTGGCCGAGTTCTGCCAGGGCTTCATGGCTCAGAAGCGGATGGGTCATGTGTCGGCGACCGTTGCCGATCTGGTGGCGCAGAACGCCACCATCACGGACGACGCCGTCGAGGATATCTTCACTATCGGCGCCCTGGTGATGCGACCGTTCTCGGCCGAGCCGCTGTCACAGATGGTCACCAGCGTGACGCGCGACGAGAACGGCGTGGTCAAGGTCGACTGGTCGATGGGCGACGGCATGACGGCCCGCGCCGAGGGTTCGGACGTGGAGGTGCCTGACGGGCTGATCGCGAACGGCGAAAGCCTGGTGATGACCGAGGTCACCTACGACTACGACTCACCGGTGGATTACATGCTGCCGGGGGTGACCACCTTCTCCCACACCTATTACTTGCGTCCGCGGGTATCGGACGTGGTGACGCTGGACGACTGATCCGCGCTCAGCGCGCGACGGATGGCGGCGATCTTGGCCTCGGTTTCGGCCAGTTCGGCTTTCGGAATGCTGTCGGCGACGATGCCCGCCCCGGCCTGTGTGCGCAGGCGCCAGACATCGCCTTCCCTTGTGGCGGCCACGGTTCGGATCAGCACCGACGCGGACAGGGAGCCGTCGAACCCGGCCAGAAACAGTGAGCCACACCAAGGACCGCGCGGCGGCTCGTGCTCCCTGATCACCGACATCGCCATACGCTTGGGCGCGCCGGTGATCGAGCCGGGCGGGAAGGTGGCGGCCAGCACATCGGCTGCGTCGCGTTCCGGCGCCAGCTGAGCGCGGACCTCCGACACCAGATGGTGGACATTGGCGTAGGGCTCGACCTCGAACAGGGCCGGCACGGTGACGGAGCCGGGCCGGGCGACGCGCGCCAGATCGTTGCGCATCAGATCGACGATCATTAGGTTTTCGGCCCGGTCCTTGACGCTGGCCCGCAGCTCGGAGGCCTCGGCGGCGTCGGCCTCGGGGTCGGATCGTCGTGGACGGGTGCCCTTGATGGGGCGGGCGGTGATGTCTCCGTCGACCGTCAGGCTCAGGAACAGCTCGGGAGAGTTCGACACCAACTGGCGTTCGCCAAGATCGAGCCAGGCGGCGAAGGGCGCGGGGCTGGCGGCGGCCAGGCGCCGGAACAAAGCCACCGGTCGATCAGCGAGGATGGCCGTCCAGACGCGAGCGATATTGGCCTGGTAGAGGTCGCCGCGATCGATGCGGGCGATGACATCGGTGACCGCGGCGACATAGGCGGCGGGCGAAGCCTCCGGCTCGAGTTCGGCGCCGGCGAAGGGTCTGGCCGGCGCCGGCGGCAGATCCAGCCAGGACAGCGTGGCCTCGACGCGGGCGGCGGCCGCGGCGTCGGCAGCCCCTCGCGCCACGGCGAGGATGCGGCGACGGCGGTGATCGAAGGCCAGCAAGGATGAGTAGCGCGCCAGGGTGAGGGCGGGCCAGTCCCCTGCCCGGCCGTCTCCGAGGTCGTAGGCGGCCAGTCCCAGGACACCGCCGGTGAAGGGCGGGAAATCGTCCGGCGTCGACGCAGCCGGCGGGGTGTCACCCAAAAGGGGGCGCAGCCGAACGAAGTCGGCAAGGCCGCCGCGGTCGATCGTCTCGACGGCGTCGGGCCGGGCCAGGGCGTAGGACCAGCGTGCTTGCGGTCCTCCATCCGAGAGCAGCACCGCCGCGCCGTCCAGGCCGGCCGCGTCCATCGCCCCCGCCAATTCGGCCGGATCACGCCAGAAGCCCGCCTCGCGCCAGGCGAGACGGGCATAGGGATGAGCTGGCCGGGGGGACGTCACGACCTCCTCTTACCCGACCGCTCCATGGTCAGTCACCAGCGCCGACATGGCGTCAAGATAGGCGATGAAGGCCTTGCGCCCCGCCTCGGTCATGCGGACCCGGGTCAGGGGGCGGCGACCCACGAAGGACTTGTCTATGGCCACGAAACCGGCGTCCTCCAGCTTTCTCAGATGGACCGACAGATTGCCGTCGGTCAGCTCCAGCCGGGTCTTGAGCTCGGTGAAATCGGCCACATCGGCGCCGGACAGGAAGGCCATGATTCCCAGCCTGACCCGCCCGTGGATGACGTCGTCGATGCGGCCGATGTCGAAATCATCGGCCATGTTCAGCGCGCTCCCTTGGCCGCCATGCGGGTGAGGATAATGCCGGGGATCAGGGCGCAGGCGATCAGGAAGGCGGTGAACACCAGATAGAGCATGGCCGTTCCCGCCGTCAGTCCCACCAGCACCGCGCCGGCATAGGACAGCAGCCCCACGCCCGTCAGCCAGCGCTGCTTCGACATGGCGCCCGCCACCATCCAGGCCGTTCCATAGGCGGCCGCCACGACGATCGGCATGGCCACCATGATCTGCCACTGACCGGTGCTGAAGCCGACGGCCATCAGGCCCAGCCAGACCGCGAAGATGCCGAAGCCGACACCCGACCAGGCCGCGCCCACCGCTTGGTTGGCCGTGGTCCGGGCCGCGCCGTTAGCGTCCATCCGGCGAATGATCAGGGTCAGGGCGATCGCGAAGAGCACCCCCGCTCCAATCCAAAGCCACAGTGGCGCATAGGGGTCGGCGCTGATCGCGCCCGTCCCCAGCAGATACTGTCCGAAATTGGCGGCGCCGAAGATGAGGGCGGCGGCGATCAGCACCGGCCCGCCCAGCAGCGGCCCCTTGCCGCCGGCCTCGGCCAGGCCGCGCACATAGGAAATGTCGTCTCGCACGGTGTTCAGATCGGTGTTGGTCATCGGGCCCTCCAGTGGCTGTGTGAGAGCTTGATACTCACAGTTACTTTGTTTGTCAAAGTGCTTTTTGCGAGCGTCTCCTCCGGGCTTCGCGCATGGTCGCTCGATGCCGATCGCCTTCAACCACATCGCCTATGAGGCCCTGGACGTCTGCAACGCCCTGTCGATGACGGCGGTGGAAGAGGCAGTGGCGACGACGGGGTTGGCGGCGGGCGCACGAGCCTTGGACATCGGCACAGGGAACGCGGCCGTAGCCATTCGCCTGGCGGAGCGGTTCGGGCTCGAGGTCGAGGCGGTGGAACGCGATCCGCAGATGGCCGACCTGGCCGCCCGGCGCATCGCCGCCAGCCCCGCCGGCGACAACGTGACTTTGACTATCGGCCATTCGGGCGACGTGCTGGACCGCGCCGACCCCTGGTCGCTGATCGTTGTCATTGGCGCGACCGAGGCGGCGGCGCCGGGTGTACGCGAGGCCGAGGCCGTGTTCCGACAGTTGCGCGCCCGCATCGCGCCCGGCGGGTGGCTGTTGTGGGGCGAGCCGTTCTGGAAGGCCGAACCCAGCCCGCCGTTTCGCCAGATCGTCGAACTGACCAACCTGTACGAAAGCCACGACGGCTGGCAGGACGCCGCCAGGCGAGCGGGGTTCGAGGTGGCGTCGGCGCGGGTGAGCACCGAGGCGGAGCACAGCCACTATGTCGAGACCATGGACCGAGCGGTCCGGGACTGGGCGGCGATGAATCCGGATCGACCCGAAACGCCCGGATTGATCGCCCGGGCCGACATGCAGAAGGCCGTGTTCGAGGGCGAGGCCGCGCGCTGCCTCGGGTTCGGCCTTTATCTGCTGCGCAATCCCGAATCGCTGAACGCCGCCTGACGACCGCTGTTCAGCCCATTGTCATGTGGGATGAACGACACTCTCGCCACATTGCTGATGCGGCCCGGCCACACACGGCGCGGATGTTGCAATCGGCGCAGCAAATCGGGGGATTGCACCGTTCCGGAACATTGAAATCGTTTCGCGAAGGCGCATCCTCCAGATCGAAAAGGAGCGAAGCCATGTCCGGCTCCAAGAGCTCGAATGTCACGCCGATCACGCCGGAGGCCGAGGTCTATGACCTGATGCGGCCGCCGATGAACACGGCCGAGCGGGTGCGGCGCCTGCAGGCCGAGGCGCGCGCCCTGGCCGCCGAGCAGATCGACCAGCTGGAGACGGCCCTGCTGACCGCGGCCAAGCTGGCGCAGGAAATCGCCGACGGGGGCGACGCCTATCATATCGGCGCCCGCGAACTGGCCGGCCGCCTGGCCGAGGATCTGGCCGCCAAGGCCGAAACCCTGGAAGCGATCACCCAGCGCACCCTTCGCTGACGGAACCCGGTCGCGCTCCCGTCGCTTGTCAGGGCCTCCCCTGACACCGCCAGAGACGCGCCGATGACTGACAAGACCGACAACCGATTCGCCGACCGCGCCGAAGATGCGGCCGAGGACCAGCGCGACATCCAGCGCCCGATCGACCGCAAGGACGCCAAGGCCGGCGCTGACGACGACAAGGAAGATGGCGCGGTCCAAGCCGGCGCCCGGCGCTATCCCGAACCGCCCCTGCCGCCCCAGCATCAGAAGAAGCCCGGGATCGAGGCCGATCTCGATCCCGCGCCGATGTATGACGCCCCCTTCTGGAAGGGATCGGGCAAGCTGGAGGGCTTCGCCGCCCTGATCACGGGCGCGGATTCCGGCATCGGTCGGGCGGTCGCGGTGCTGTTCGCGCGCGAGGGCGCCGATATCGCCATCTGCCATCTGGACGAGGACATCGACGCCGAGGAGACGAAGAAGGCCGTGGAGGCTGAGGGGCGCCGCGCCATCGTGCTGAAGGGCGATGTGTCGGAGCGCGCCTTCTGCGACGAGGCCGTCAAGGCGACCCTGGACGCCTTCGGCAAGATCGACGTGGTGGTGCCCAACGCCGCCTTCCAACTGCATGTGCCCGAGTTCGAGGATCTGACCGAAGAGCATTTCGACCGGACGCTGAAGACCAACCTCTACGGCTATTTCCACCTGACCCAGGCCGCCGTGCCGCATATGAAATCGGGCGGAGCGATCGTCATGACCGGCTCGGTCACCGGACTGATGGGCAACAAATCGCTGCTGGACTATTCGCTGACCAAGGGCGGCATTCACGCCTTCGCGCGATCACTGGGCACGCATCTGGCGCCGCGCGGGATCCGGGTGAATGTGGTGGCGCCGGGCCCGGTGTGGACGCCGCTGAATCCCGCCGACAAGGACGCCGAACGCACCTCGCAGTTCGGGGCCGACACGGTGATGAAGCGCCCCGCCCAGCCCGAGGAGATCGCGCCAGCCTATGTGTTTCTCGCCTCGCCCCAGATGTCGAGCTACATCACCGGCGAGATCCTGCCGATCATCGGCGGCTATTCCGGCGGCTAGGCCAGCAGGTCCTCGTATTCGCGGTGGCGTTTGAACCACGCCACCGCATAGCCGCAACGGGGGGTCAGCTTGATCCCCTCGGTGCGAGCGTGATCTGCGAGGGCCTGCATGAACCGACCCGACGCCCCGGTTCCACGCAGATGCGGCTCGGCCTCGACGTGCAGGATGACGCGCCGATCGCCCTGGGTCGCGTAGTCGGCCCAGACAATGCCCTCCTCCCCTTCCGGCGTCGCGAACCCCTGCTCAAATCGGTTATCGGAAACGACGTCGCGGAAATCGGTCATGCGGCACTCCAGTCCAGGCGAAAGCGGTCACTGCCGTCGAAAACCGAGTTGAACTCAGGTCGTTCCCGCGTGAACGTCGGATGGCGTACACAAGGATGACACCGATGCGTGATCGCCACAAAACATTCTCGACGGCCGCCCTTTTCGGCGCGCTCGCCCTGAGCGGATGCAGCGAGCGGGAGACGGTCAAGACGCCGTCAGCCGCGCCTGGCGGCACAACTTCCTCGGCCATGGTGCCGGACGACGACGCGCCGCGTCTGGCGCCCGGCCTTTGGAGGGTGGCGACTACGTCGGACGGCCAGTCACAGGAGATGTCGATGTGTCTCGACGAGGCGGTTCAGGCGCGCATGAGCGCCTTTGGCGCCACGGCCTCTGCCGGAGCCTGCGAGGAGACACGCATGACCCGGGAAGCTGGCGGCGGCTGGCGCACCCGCTCGATCTGCGACATGGGGCCCGGCGGGCGGATGGTGTCCGACGGCGTGGTGACCGGCGATTTCCGCAGCATCTACCGGTCGGAATGGACCACGGTGACCAGCGGCGCCGCCCTGGCCCAGATGAACGGCGAGACCAGCTCAGTGGCCGAAGGACGGCTGGTCGGCCCCTGCCCCGCGGACATGCGCCCGGGAGACGCCGACATCGCCGGCATGCGGGTGAACATGGCCGAGATGGCCGATCAGGCTGCGGCGCGGGCAGGCGCGGGCGCGCCCTGAGCCGTCAGGGCTGGCGGCGTTGAACCACGTTGATCAGGCCGATGACGCTCTTCACCGTGAACCAGATGAACAGCACCAGCATGGCCAGGCCGGCGGCGATCAGGAACGGGATGCCGATGATGATCAGGCTGAGGATGCCCGAGACGATGATCAGCACCGTCAGCAGGATGAACCAGACGATGGTCGACCAGAACAGGCTGATCTGGGTGTCGAAGTGGCGGCGCACCCACGGGCTGGAGCCCTCGCGGGCCACATAGGCGACGATCACCCCGACCACGGCCAGGATGTTGGCGCTGGGGATGGCCAGCAGATACAGCAGCCAGACGACGGCGGCCGCGGCGCGGCCTTCGTCGGGATCGGCGGGAGCGGCGGCGTTGGCGTCGGTCATGTCAGATCGTCCAGCTGTCGGGATTGGCGATGGGGCGGTTCTGGCGCAGGCGCCACAGGCCGCTGACGCCGCGCACCAGGGTCCACAGGGCGGCGGCGAACAGCACGATGACGCCGACGCTGACCACGATCAGCACCAGGCCGATGGCGGCGGCGATGGCGGCGTGCACAAGGGTGCGCTTCTGGAACCGCGCGTGGCTCGCCAGGACCGGATCGGTGGGAGCCTTGCGCGTCAGCACCCCATACAGGCCGACGGCGGCCGATACGCCCAGGGTCGGGATGGCGAACAGGATCAGGGCGTAGAGGGTCCAAACCCAGGTGACATCTCGGGCGTCGGCCTGAGTTGGCTGCCGGGCGCGCCCCGCCTCGGCGAAATCGCGTCCGGCCCCGGCGGGCAGCGGTCGTCCCGAATAGCGATCGGCATAGCCCTCGGGCAACGACACCTCGGGCCGCGAAGCGGGCGCGGCGGGATCGGGTCGGTCGTGTGGAAAGCGGGGGTCGGACATGCGGCCGGAAAGATGACGGTCCGGAGCCCGCCGCGCAATGATTATCCGGCGGACTCCAGCCGAACCTCGCAGCCGGGGACGGCGTGATCGCCGAGGGCGCCGGGCTTTTCGACGCGAACGCGGACGGCGCGTGCTCGCGGATGCTCCAGCAGGACGCGGCACAGACGCTCGGCGAAGGTCTCGACCAGTTCGATGTGACCGGCGGCGACGATGTCGCGCGCGGCTGCGACCACGCCCTCGTAATTGACCGTTTCGTCCAGGCCGCCGATGGCCCCGGGGGCGAGCGTCAGCTCGATGTCGACCACCAGGGTCTGCAGACGGCCGTGTTCGTGAGCGTGCACGCCGATGCCAGCCTGAAGCTCGAGGCCGCGCACAAAGACGCCGAGGCCGGTCATGGTGGCGCTCATGGGTGGTCAGTCCTCGTCGACGATGTCGGGGGTCTTCCAGGCCAGGTGCTGGCCGCCGTCCACCGCGATCATCTGGCCGGTGACGCGGTCGGCGCGCGCCAGGTACAGCACCGCCTCGGCGATGGCTTCGGGGCTAGAGGCGCGCTCCAGCGGGATATTGCGCGCCTCTGCATCAAACTCGGCCTGGCTTTGATGGATCGAGGGCAGGGTCGGGCCGGGGCCGACGCCATTGACCCGCACACGGGGGGCCAGGGCCTGGGCCAGGGTGCGCGTCGCCCACCACAGCCCTGCCTTGGACAGTCCGTAGGAGAAGAAGCGGGGGTCCGGCTTGAGCACCCTCTGGTCCAGCAGATTGATCACCGAGGCGCGGCCGGCGGCGGCGTCCGGAACCTGGGCGGCGAAGGCCTCGGCCAGCACGATCGGCGCGCGCAGATTGGTGGCGATATGCCGGTCCCACAGGTCGCGCGACAGGTCGCCCACGCGATCGTCCTCGAACAGGGAGGCGTTGTTGACCAGCAGGGTCAGGGGACCGACCGCCTGAGCCGCTGTGGCGATCAGGCTGCGCGCCTGATCCTCATCGGCCAGATCGGCGAACACGGCCTCGGCGCGCACGCCCAGACCGCGGAGCTCGCCCGCCAGCGCCCGGGCCTCTTCGGCGCCGCCGCGGTGATGCACCGCGACGTCATGTCCGGCGCGGGCGAGGGCCAGGCAGATAGCGCGACCGATGCGCCGGCCGCCGCCGGTGACCAGCGCCGCGCCGGGCGCGGGCTCAGTCAAGCCGGCCGAACTCGAAATAGTTGATGGCGCCGAGCACGATGATGAAACCGAAGATGACGGCGAGCGCGATCATTGGCGAACTCCTGAAAGACGTGGCCTGCTCCTAATGGCCCGCGCGCGCGCCGTCCAGCGCGACAGAGCGCCCAAGCGGCTATAGTCGGGCCGCGTCGCAAGGGGTCGCCCATGAACGCCAACTGGATCGCCGTCGGCGCCGTCATGGTGGGCGGAGCCCTGACCGCCCTGCAGGGGCCGACCAATGCGCGGCTGGCGGGGGCGCTGAACTCGCCGATCAACGCGGCCCTGGTGTCGTTCCTGGTGGGGACCGTGGCCTTGGTGCTGGTCGCCGCGACCTTGCAGGTCCGGCCCGACGTGGGCGCGGCGCGGGCCCTGCCATGGCACAGCTGGATCGGCGGCCTCTATGGCGCGGTGTTCGTGGCCGCTGCCGCCTTCGCCACCCCGCGCCTCGGCGTCGCATCGACCATCGTGCTGATGGTGGCGGGACAGATGGCCCTAAGCCTGATCCTCGACCACTTCGGCTTCATGGGCGTGCCCAAGCAGCCGATCGACTGGGGACGCCTGGCGGGGGTCGGGCTGATCGTGTGCGGCGTGCTGCTGATCCGGCGGCCGTGAAGACGGGCTGACGCAGCGGCGCCGGCCTTGCTATAGCGACGGTTCCGTTCGTTCAGCCGAGGCGTCTCGCGTGGTTCTTCCCGACTTCGATCCAGTGGCGATCAGCCTCGGTCCGCTTCCGCTGCGCTGGTACGCCCTGGCCTATGTGGCCGGCATCATGGCCGGCTGGTGGTACGCCACGCGACTGGCACAACGTCAGTCGCTGTGGGCGCCGAACCGGTCGCCTCTGGACAAGGACGGCGTCGCCGACCTGGCGGCCTGGATCATTCTGGGCATCATCCTGGGCGGACGTCTGGGCTTCGCCCTGTTCTACAACCCCTCGCTCTACGCCCAGCTGTTCACCGGCGACACCTTGGGCGAGCGGTTCGAGCTGCTGCAGATCTGGACCGGCGGCATGTCGTTCCACGGCGGGTTTATCGGGGTGAGCATCGCCATCATCCTGTTTGCGCGCTCAAAGGGCGCCAATCTGCTCAGCGTCGGCGACCTGATCGCGCCGGTGGTGCCGATCGGCCTGTTCACCGGCCGCCTGGCCAATTTCATCAACGGCGAGCTGTGGGGCCGGCCATCCGACGCGCCGTGGGCCATCAACTTCTGCAACGCGCGCAATCAGGAGATCTACGGGCCAGCCTGCAACTACATGGGCTTCGGTCCCGGCGACGTCGCGCGCCATCCCAGCCAGCTCTATGAGGCGGGGCTTGAGGGCCTGCTCCTGTTCGCCATCCTGGCCTTCGCGGTGTGGAAGCTGCGCCTGCTGGCCAAGCCGGGATACGTCACCGGCCTGTTCCTGGTCGGCTATGGCCTCAGCCGGGCGGCGCTGGAGACGGTGCGCGAGCCCGATGTCGGCATGCCGGACTTCGCCCTGGGCCTGACCATGGGCATGATGCTGTCGATCCCGATGATCCTGGCGGGCGCCTTCCTGATCTGGCGGGCCTGGAGCCGTCCGCCGTACGTCGCGCCGCCCCCCGCCGCCTGATGAGTCTCGCCGACCGGCTGAAACGCGAGATCGCCCTGACTGGGCCGATGAGCGTGGCCGACTATGTGACCCGCTGCCTGCACGATCCGATGGACGGCTATTACGCGACCCGGCCCCGCATCGGGGGGGGCGGCGACTTCATCACCGCGCCCCTGGTCAGCCAGATGTTCGGCGAGCTGATCGGTTTGTGGGCTGTGGAGGTCTGGACCCGGCTGGGCGCGCCCGATCGCCTGACCCTGGTGGAGGTCGGGCCCGGCGACGGCACGCTTATGGCGGATATGCTGCGCGCCGCGCGCCTCGCTCCGGACTTCCTGCAAGCTCTGGACCTGGTGCTGATCGAGCCCAGCCCGCCGTTGCGCGCCGCTCAGGAGCGGACCCTGGCCGAGGCCGCCGTCACCCCGCGCTGGGTCTCCGGCCTCGACGATCTGCCCGCTGGCACCCCTGTGATCCTGGTCGCCAATGAGGTGCTGGACTGTCTGCCGGCGCGCCAGTTCGTGCGCACCGAAGACGGCTGGATGGAGCGCCGCGTGGGGCTGGACGACGACGGTGGCCTGACCCTGGGCCTAGCCCCCATCACCGGTCCCTTCGCCAAGCCCGACTACGCGATCGAGCCGGGGCAGGTGGTCGAGATTTCCGACGCCCAGGCGGCCTTCGGCGCGGCGCTGGGTCGGCTGCTGGCGCGAACCACGGGCGCGGCCCTGCTGATCGACTATGGCCGCGACCGGCCGGGCCCGGGCGACACCCTGCAGGCGGTGCGCGGCCACAAGAAGGAGGGGCCGCTGGATCACCCCGGCGAGGCCGACCTGACCCAGTGGGCGGACTTTCCGACCGTGCTGGAGGCCGCCGTCCGCGCCGGCGCCGATACCACCGGCAGCCAGGGTCAGGGCGACTTTTTGCGAACGCTGGGCATCGGGGCGCGGGCCCAAAGGCTGATGGCGGCGCGGCCAGAAGGCGCGGCCGTCATCGATCGGCAGGTGGATCGTCTGACCGCCGACGACCAGATGGGCCGGCTGTTCAAGTCCGCCGCCATCTTCGCTCCGCGGTCCCTGGCCGTGCCGGGGTTCGAATAGGACTCTGGCGCGTTTAGAGTGACGCCATGTCGCTCGAACCCATCATCCATCCGCTGCTGGACAACGCCGGCATTCGACATGGCTTCTTCACGCGCCGGGGCGGGGTCTCGACCGGTCTCTACGACAGCCTGAACACCGGCGTGGGGTCGAAGGACGATGCCGACGCCGTCACCGAGAACCGCGCCCGCATCGCTCGCTGGTTCGGTCGCGAGCCGGACGATCTGGCCGCCTGCTATCAGATCCATTCCGCCGTGGCCCGGGTGGCCGAGAGCGGCTGGCGCGGCGACCGGCCTGAGGGCGACGCCGTGGTCACGGCCTCGCCGGGTGTGGTCTGCGGCGTGCTGACGGCCGACTGCGCGCCCATCCTGATGGCCGACGCCGAGACCGGGGTGGTCGCGGCCGTCCACGCCGGCTGGAAAGGCGCCCTGACCGGCATCGTCCACTCAGCCGTCGCGGCGATGGAGGCGGCGGGCGCGCGCACCGACCGGGTGCTGGCCGTGGTGGGGCCCTGCATCGCCCAGGCCAGCTATGAGGTCGGAGCCGATTTCCAGGAGCGGTTCGAGCACCATGATCCGGGTGCGAGCCGGTTCTTCGCGGCGGCCGAGGCGCCCGGAAAACGGCTGTTCGACCTGCCGGGCTTCGTGCTGTGGCGGCTGGAGCAGGCCGGGGTCGGTCAGGCCGCCTGGACCGGGGACGACACGCGGGCTGACGCGGCGCGCTTCTTCTCCAACCGCCGCGCCCATTTGAACGGCGAGCCCGACTTCGGCCGGATGATGAGCGCCATCAGCCTGGACTGACCGACCTGTGTTAGGGTGGCGGGGCCGGAGGCGCGGATGGGTCCTGTTCCGTCATTGAGAAGGGTGCGACGGTGATCCTGCATCGGGCCCGGAGATCCGCGCCGGCCGTGGCCCAGGTGGTTCGCGGCTATCGGGAACGGACCGGCGTCAGCGAGGGGCCCGGCGTCATCGTCCCCCTGCCCGGTCGCCCCGCCCAGTTCCTGGAGATCTATCTGGACGATCCCTACCGGGTCAGCCTGGACGGCGGCGACTTCAGCCCGGCGCCCGAGGCCGTGGTGGTCGGCCCGTCGTCGCGGCACAGCGCGCGGCTATGGGTCAAGGGCCCGGTCGCGACCTTTCATGTCGCCTTCCAGCCCAGCGGCTTTCACCGCCTGTTCGGCGTCGGCATGGACGCCCTGGCCGATCGCGCCGTCGCCATCGAGGACTTCGGCGCGTCGCCGCTGCGCGAACTGACCGACTGGGTCCGCGCGGCCTCGGATTTCGAAGCCCGCGCGCGGATCGCGGACCACTGGATCGCTCAACGGCTGACCCAGTCGCGGCCCAGCGATGGCGTCGACCGGATCGCTCGGCTGGTGCGCCGGGCGGGAGGCGCGCCACCCATCGCCCGCATGGCCGCGCACGCCGGCCTGTCCGCGCGCCAGTTCCAGCGCCGATTCACCGAGCAGGTCGGCCTGACGCCCAAGCTCTACGCCCGTACGGTTCGTTTCGATGCGGTGCTGAACGCCCGCGAGCGATCCCCGAACCTCACCTGGACCGACCTGGCGCATCGCTTTGGCTACTTCGATCAGGCCCATCTGCTGCGCGACGCCCATACCTTCACCGGCGCATCGCCGAGCCGCCTCATCGATCCGTCCACGGCGATGTCCGATTCTTCCTAGCGAGCGCCTCCCGGCCGGACGCATCGTGGCGGCGACCTGGAGACCGACCATGAACCGCCGCGCCACCCTCGCCCTGATCGCCGGAGCTCCGCTGATGAACGCCGTTCCCGCTGCCGCCCACTCGCCCGCCGATGACCGCGCCGCCGTTCAGGCCTGGTGCGACCGCTGCGTCGCCGCCTGGGCCGCCGGGGACGGCCCCGCCATGTATGCCGGTGACGCCGAGGCCCTGGAATGGATCAATATCGTCGGCATGCACTGGCGCGGAAAGGCCGAGGTGGTCACCGCCCACGAACGCTACCTCACCACCATGTTCCGGGGCGTGCCGATGAGCCTGCGCGAGATCGAGACGCTGAGGCCGATCGGGCGCGATGGGGTGGTTGCGGTGGTGCGCTGGGCGGTGGGTCAGTTCACCACCCCCACGGGCCACGTCATTCCGCCGTCGGAAGACCGTATGACCCTGGTGTTCGAGCGGGACGCCGACGCACTGCGCCTGTTGCACGGCGCCAATGTCCAGATCGACCCGGTTGCCGCAGCGTCCGATCCGATCAGCTGATCGTCAGTCGGTCGCCACGGTCTGGCTCAGCCAATCGAGTGCCTGGGTCAGGCCATCGCCCTCGTCGGGTTTGCGGGCGGCTCCGATGAACGGTCATGGCCCGCCCCGGGTAACTCCCGATAGTCCACGGTCACCCCCGGATGGTCTTCGAGTTGCCGCGCGAGCAGGCGGGAAGATTCAGCTGGGATCGAGGTGTCGTCGGATCCCTGAAGGATAAGGACCGGTCCGCGCCACCCGGCCATCTGGGGCGCGCAGGTAAGCGGCAGCGCAGACCACCACCAGATCTCGGGATTGCTGTTTCCCAGCCAGGTCTCGCCAATCCTCGGAGACTGCTCGACGCGGTCCAGGTGCGAGGCGATGGTGCCCGCATTCTCGGTCAAGGCTCGCATGTCTGCGTCGAACGGCCGGCCGCCCCCCGTGCTGAGCAGCATGACGCTGGCCACCTCCTCCGTCGCGCCGGCCAGGGCGCAGGCGGCGTTTCCGCCCGCGGACGTCGCCATAACGTCGACCGCCGGCGCCTCAACCAGAGTCAGATTGCGCCTCAGCCAACGCACCGCCCTAACATGATCGAGAGCCCGTTGAGCCTCCAGGGACGTGCGCTCATAGGTGTCGGCGCAGACGTTGGGATCATCGCCCGCCCCTTCCTTGTCGACGGACACGACCCAGCGCGTCGGAGCGTCCGAAACGACGCGGGCGAACCAGGCGCGACGCTCGTTGAGCAGACAGTCCGAGCCGCCGATCACCATCAAGGCTCGTGGCGCGCCCCGGCCTTTGTCCCAAACGGCGAGGTCGATCGTCGAGCCATCGCCACGCGGGATTTCAACACGCCGAGATGGATCTTGAGCGGCAGCGGCGGCCGAGCAAAAGCTCCAGATTGCGAAAACCAGCGCCGCTCGAGCAGCGCGGATCAGCACGCCAGGGCCAGCTCCGGGGCGCGGGTGACGATGCGCCAGGCCTGGGGGTTGGCGAGCAGGGCGCGGACGAGCTGGTTGTTCAGGGCGTGGCCTGCCTTGACGCCCTCGTAGCGACCCAAGAGCGGCGCGCCCAGGACATAGAGGTCGCCGATGGCGTCCAGCGCCTTATGGCGCACGAACTCGCGCTCCATGCGCAGGCCGCCGGGATTGAGGATGACGTCGCCGTCGATGACCACGGCGTTCTCAAGGCTGCCGCCCCGGGCCAGGCCGGCCTGGCGCAGGGCCTCGACCTCATGGGCGAAGCCGAAGGTGCGGGCGGCCATGATTTCGTGGCGGAAGGTGCGCTCGTCGACGACGAAATCGACCACCTGATTGCCGATCACCGGCGTCGGGAAGTCGATCTCGAAGCGCATTTCGTAGCGGTCGCAGGGGAGAAGCGCGGCGGACTTGTCGCCCTCCTCCACCCGGATCGGCTCCAGAATCTCGATGACGCGCTGGAAGGCGTCCTGGCCGCGGAAACCGGCGCGGTCCAAAAGCTGGACGAACGGCAGGGCCGAGCCGTCCAGGATTGGCAGTTCCGGGCCGTCGACCTCGACCACGGCGTTCGACACGCCCAAGGCGGCGAAGGCGGCCATCAGATGCTCGATGGTCGACAGGCGCACGCCGGCGGCGTTCTCGATCATGGTGTTCAGGCGCGCATCCACCACCGCTTCGCCCGAGACCGGGATGCGGTTGTCGCGGTCGCGGACATCGGTGCGCACGAAGGTGATCCCGGCACCCGGCGCGGCCGGACGGATCGCCAGCCGCACGCGGCGGCCGGTGTGCACGCCCACGCCCGCGCAGATCGCGGGTGCGACGATGGTCCGTTCGAACTGGTCGTTCACTGGCGGCAAGGAGGAGGTTCCGCTCGTTTCCGGTTCCCGTCGCGACGACGGGGTTACGCCCCACAATCTGGGTTAATCGAGGTTGCGCGCCAGGAAAACTGAAACTGGGTTTCCCATTGTTTCGGTCTGATGACGGGAGCGCGGCGGATCAGCCGCCCTTACCCATGGTGTCCTGGATATTGATGATCGCCGGGGTCAGGATGACGATGAACAGGACCGGCAGGAAAAAGACGATCATCGGAACCGTCAGCTTGGCCGGCAGGGCGGCAGCCTTTTTCTCGGCCGCCGACAGGCGCAGATTGCGGTTTTCCTTGGCCATGGTGCGAAGCGCCGAACCGAGCGGCGTGCCGTAGGTCTCGGCTTGCGTCATGGCCGTGGCCACCGACTTCACGCCGGGATGATTGGTGCGCTTGGCCAGGCCCTCATAGGCCATGCGGCGATCCGGCAGATAGCTGAGCTCGGCGGCCAGCAGGGTGAGTTCCTCGGCCAATTCGATCGAGGCCCCGCCGATCTCCTGGCTGACCTTCTGGATGGCCTGTTCGATCGACATGCCCGCCTCGACGCAGATCAGGAGCAGATCCAACGCATCCGGGAACGCCTGCATGATCGAGGTGCGACGCTTGCCGATACGGTTCTCGATGAAGACGTTCGGGGCATAATAGCCCAGCACGAAGGCGGCCACGATGGCGGTGATCCGGGTCATGCCCGGCATGCCGAAGTCATTGATGAAGAACAGGTACAAAGCGACCGCGGCGGCCAGCACGAAGGGGCTGATCAGGCGGAAGAAGTAGAAGGTGGTGATGGGGCCCGGCCCGCGATAGCCGGCCTGCGCCATGCGGTCGGCGACCTTGGGGTCCTCCAATAGCTTGGCGAGGTTCAGGCGATCGACGACGTTCTTCTTGAAGCCCTGGTCGGCGTGACGAAGCCCGCCACCCTGCTGGAGCTCGGCGCGCGAGCGGCGTCGCAATTCCTCGCGCCGGGCTCCGACCGCCTTCATCCGGGTTTCCAGTTTGGCGCCCGACCCCATCGAGCTGACCAGGGTCACGATGGTGGCGAAGACCAGCACGCCCACCCCCATCGAGAGCAGGTTCAGCGGGTCCATGATGAAGGTCATCAGTTCGAGCATGGCGGCCTCAGAACTTGAACGAAATCATGCGCTTCATCACGAAGATGCCGAGCGCCATGAGGAGGCCCGAGACCAGCAGCATGAACTGGCCGCGAATGTCGGTGAACATCAGCATCATGTAGGCGGGCGTGGTCAGGGTGACGAGGATCATCACCGCCGGCGGCAGCGAGCCGATGATGCCAGCCGAGGCCGTGGCTTCGGACGACAGGGCCTTGATCTTCTCGGCCATCATGCGCCGAGCCCTGAGCACGGTGGACAGGTTCGACAGCGCCTCCGCCAGGTTGCCGCCGGTCTTTTGCTGGATGGCGATGACGATGGCGAAGAACTTGAGCTCGGGCGTGGGCATGCGCTCGTACATCTTGTCCAACGCATCGGCGAGGGTCAGGCCCACGCCCAGGCCGTCGACCAGTTTCTGGAATTCAGGCCCGAGCGGCGCCGGACTCTCCTTGGCGATGATCTTGAAACACTCATGGACCGGCAGTCCGGACTTGATGCCCCGCACCAGCACATCGACGGCATTGGCGAATTCAAGCGAGAACTTCTTCTTGCGGCGTTTGCCGAGAAAGCCGAGCACCCAGCGCGGCAGGCCGAAGCCGACGACAAGGGTGATCCCGATCGCCACGATGATCGGCGCGCCCAGCAGCAGCGAAAGGCCCAAGGCGACCACGCCGGCGACGAGGCTGGAGATCCAGAAAGTCGCGACCGATATCGACAGGCCCGCCTGGCGGATGCGGGCGGCAAGGGTGACCCGAGCCTTGCGCTCCTTGCGATCGGCTTCCTTGAGCTGAAGCATGATCTGCTTGCGCCGCGCCTCGGGCGTGTTGGCCTGGGCCGCCTGGGCGGCGCGTTTGGCCGCCGCGCTGCCAGGGCGTGGGGCGCCGCCGAAGGTCTGGGCGCGCTTGAGGGCCTGGGCGGACGAATCGCCGCCGCCGACGAAGGCGAAGCCCACCGCCGTGATGGTGATGAAACCCAGAACCGCGGCCAGAAGAACCAGCATGCCCCCTACTCCGCCGAGTCCAGTGCGTCCGCCAGCTCGCGCTCAAGCCCATAGTAGCGGGCGCGATCCCAGAAGCGGGGTCGGGCGATGCCGGTGGAACGATGGCGGCCGATCACGCGGCCGTTCTCGTCTTCTCCGGTGATTTCGTAGACGAACAGGTCCTGGGTCACGATCACGTCGCCTTCCAGGCCGACCACCTCGGTGATGTGGGTGATGCGGCGCGAGCCGTCGCGCAGGCGCGCGGCCTGGACGATGACGTCGACCGAGCCGACGATCATCTCGCGGATGGTCTTGGAGGGCAGGCCATAGCCGCCCATGGTGATCATCGACTCCATCCGGCTGATGGCTTCGCGCGGCGAGTTGGCGTGGAGCGTGCCCATCGAGCCGTCGTGGCCGGTGTTCATGGCCTGGAGCAGATCGAAGGCCTCGGGTCCGCGGACCTCGCCGACGATGATCCGTTCGGGACGCATGCGCAGGCAGTTCTTGACCAGATCGCGCATGGTGATCGTGCCCTGGCCCTCAAGGTTGGGCGGGCGCGTTTCCAGGCGAACCACGTGCGGCTGCTGCAGCTGCAGTTCGGCGGCGTCCTCGCAGGTGATGACCCGCTCGGTAGGGTCGATGAAGGCCGTCAGGGTGTTGAGAAGCGTGGTCTTGCCGGAGCCGGTGCCGCCTGAGATGACCAGATTGCATCGCGAAGCGCCGATGACGCCGAGAACGCGCGCGCCCTCGGGGCTGATGGAGGCGTACTCCACCAGGTTCTTCATCGTCAGCTTGTCTTTCTTGAACTTCCGGATCGTCAGGGTCGGACCGTCGATCGCCAGCGGCGGGGCGATGACGTTGACCCGGCTGCCGTCCGCCAGACGGGCGTCGCAGATCGGAGAGCTCTCGTCGACGCGGCGGCCGACCTGCGACACGATCCGCTGGCAGATGTTCATCAGCTGGACGTTGTCGCGGAAGCGGATGTTGGTCAGCTGGACCTTGCCGCCGACCTCAATGAATACCCGGCCCGCGCCGTTGACCATGATGTCGGCGATGTCGTCACGGGCCAGTAGCGGCTCCAGCGGACCATAGCCGAGGACGTCGTTGACGATGTCCTGGACCAGATGCTCCTGCTCGGCCACCGACATCGAGACGTTCTTGATCGCCACCAGCTCGGCGACGATGTCGCGGATTTCCTCGGCGGCCGCCTTGGGATCGAGCTGGGCCAGCTGGGCCAGGTCGATCGTGTTCATCAAGGCGTTGAAAATGGTCGTCTTGGTGGCGTGGTAATAGTCCGACTGTTCGCGGACGATCTCGGTGACCTGTTGGGCCTTCTTCAGCTGCTCCAAGCCAGTCGTGGCCTTGGGGCCGGGGCGGGCGGCGGGCTTGGCGGCAAGGGCGTCGAGGCGTTCGGCCTGCGGCTTGTTCTTAGGCTTGGACGCGGCCGCGCGCGAAGCCTCGGCCTCCGATTGAGCACGCGGAGCCTCCGTCGGCTCGGCGGCAGGCGCGGAAGCCGGGCGCGGGGCCAGGCCCGCATCGCCGCCGGAGCGTTTTCCGAATGCCACGCGCTACTCTCCTCGGTTCGCCGTCACCGCTTCAGGAAGCGGGCGAAAATGGACTGACCCTTGCCCGCCGTGGGCTTGTCGGCCTTGGCGGGCTTGGCCGCCTTGCCGGACTTGGCGCCCTTGGTTTGGGCGGCGGGCAGCTCGCGATTGGTGACGATCTGGGCCAGGGTCTCGAAGCCCTCGGCGGGCTTGGACTTGGCGCCGGCGTCCAGGATCATCTGGCCGTTGTTGGCCGCCGCTCCGAACAGCTTGGCGTCGAAGGGAATGACCAGGGATGGATGCACGCCGATCGCCGCGCCGAATTCCTTGGCGGGGATCTCCGGGCGACCCGGGGCGCCGACCTGGTTGAGCACCAGACGGGGCGGCGCGTCGTTGGGCCGCGCCTGCTTGATCAGATCGATCATGTTCTTGGCGTTACGGAGGGACGCCAAGTCCGGCGTGGCCACGACCACGACCTCATCGGCGGAGATCAGGGTGCGCCGCATCCAGCCGCTCCAGATGTGCGGCAGGTCGAGCACCACGAACGGCGCCGTGCCGCGAATCTGGTTCGTGACCTCCTCGAAGGCCTCGGAGGGAATATCCCAGTCGCCGTCCAGGGTCGCGGGAGCCGCGAACAGGCTCAACTTGTCGGTGCAGCGAACCATCATCCGATCCAGCAGGGTCGCGTCGACGCGGTCAGGCTGGCTGAGCGCGTCCGCCACACCCGCGATCGGGTCCTGGTTGAAGTCGAGGCCGGCCGTGCCGAACGGCAGGTCGTAGTCGACGATGACGGTGTTGGCGCCGATCCGCTCGGAGATGGCGTAGGCTGTGTTGTGAGCCACGGCCGAGGAGCCCGCGCCGCCGCGTGCGCCGACAAAGGCGATGGTGCGGCCAACGAAGGGCTGGGCCGGGTCGGAGAACAGGCCACCGATGGCCGAGATCAGTTGCAGGGGCTGGATAGGGGCGACCAGATATTCGCTGACCCCGCGCCGCATCAGCTCGCGATAGAGCAGGATGTCGTTGGTCGCGCCGATGACGACGACCTTGGTGCCCATGTCGCAGACCTCGGCCAGGCGGTCGATTTCGCCGAGCAGGGTCTGGGGATCGGATAAGCACTCCACCACGATCAGCGGCGGGGTCGGCTCATGGCCGTAGGATTCGACGGCGGCAGGCACGCCGCCGACGCGGATCTGGGTGGAGGCGCGGGCCAGGCGGCGGTCCTGGCCTGCACGCTCGGCGGCGGCCAGAGTGTCCTGGCGCTCGGCGAAGACGTGGATGGCGATGCGCGGAACCATGACCTCGCCCAGTGCGCCCTGGGCGCTGGCGACAAGTTCGCCGACGGGATTGTAGCCGGCGGCAGGGTCGGCGACCGGGGTCAGGCTGGTTTCGACAGACGCCAGAGGCGGTCGCTCCGGAGCCGGAGCAGGTAACGGCTCGGCCGACGCCTCCGACGTGGGCGCAACGGCGGCCCCGGCAGGGCTCAGGAACTGCAGGGGCTCTCGCGAGGCCGTGGCATCTGCCGGATGTGGCGGCGCGGCGCCGAGCTCCATGTCGAGGTCGAATTCATCCTCGAAGGTGTCGAAGCGTTGATTGGCGAAGCTGCTCATGTCGCGCCCTATTCCACCGCCTGGGCGACAGCCTGACCGACCAGGGGCTCCTGGTCCGCCGAGGTCTGTTCGCCCGCGCGGTAGCTGTCGAAGACGGTGGCCCGACGATTGCCGTCAGGCGGGGTCATGTCGCGCGGACGTAGAATGTCGCGCGGATTGGCGATCTGGGCCGCCATATTGGCCGTGGTGGCGCAGCCGAAGTTTGTGTTCGGCTGGTTCGAACCCGTCGCGGTAAAGGGTGACCACTCGCGCCCGCATTGGGGCACATAGGCCTGCAGTGTCTCGAACCCGGCCAGCACCGGCGCGCGCGGATTGGGCGCCGGATAAGCCTGCACGATCACTGCGTCAGGGTGGAGCCCCTCGGCCTCCAGGGCGGCCTTGATGCGCCAGGCGTGCTCCCCCGCGATCGGGTCGCCCCCTGAGGGAGCCTCGACGATGATGGCCGGAGCCCCCTCGTAGGCGAAGCGGTGGGCCAGATCGCGCAGGGCGGCATGCTGGTTCGCCGAGAGGCCCTGCTCGTGCACCGCCAGGGCGATGCGATCGACGCCCGGCTCGACCTGCAGGGTGTAGCGAGACGTCGGATTGATCGGGATCGGTCCCGACGGCGCTGTGGCGCAGGCGCCGAGCGCGAGGGCGGCCGATCCCAGGATCAGGAGGCGGGCGGAGGCGGATCGCGACATCGGGGGCGTCCTCATTCGATCACATAGCCGACCGGGCCCTGCCACGAGCCGGCGACGGGCTGGCCGCCAGCGGGCGGGCCATAGGCGCGGTTGAGCTGGCCGAGCAGCAGGGTCTGAGCGTCGTGGGCGACTTCCAGGCCATCGGCCGGGGTCTGCAGGCGGCCCGGCGCGGTCGGCGACACCACATAGGGCTCGACGATGAAGACCAGCTCGGTCTCGCCCGACAGATAGTCGCGTGAGCGGAAAAGCCCGCCGATGACCGGCACCGATCCGAGGCCGGGCAGACCATCAATGGTCTGGCGCGTCTGCTCGCGCAGGAGGCCGGAGATCATCAGAGCGCTCCCCGACGGCATCTCGACCGTGGTCTGGGTGCGCCGCACGTTCAGGGCCGGGATGACCAGAGCGTTCTCGGCCGTGCCGCCCAGAGTAAAGGCGCCGTCGGTCGTCAGCTCGGACACTTCCGTCGAAAGCTGCAGCGAGATACGGCCCTCGGACAGAACGATCGGACGGAACGCCAGACGTACCCCGTAGGGCTTGAACTCGATCTGGATATTGCCTTCGCGGTCGCGACCGGTCGGCACCGGGAACTCGCCCCCGGCGAGGAAGTCGGCGTTCTCGCCGTTTGTCGCGGTGAGGTTTGGCTCAGCCAGGGTGCGGACAAGACCGGCGCGCTCGAAGGCGCGAAGCCCGGCGGTCAGGCTGTCCGGCGCGGGATTATTGTAGGTGAAGCCGCCGCCGCCCAGCTGGCTGCCGGCGATGCCGAACGTTGCGGTGTTGAGCAGCCGGAAGCTGCCGTCGCCGCCGTCGCCGATCAGGGCGCTGATATCGACGCCCAGCTGCTTGATGACGTTGCGCTGGACCTCGACCACCTTCACGCGGAGCATGACCTGGTCGGAACCGGACACGTTCAGCATGTTGATGACGCGCTCGGGCTCTTCGACGAACTGGCGCGCGATCTGGGTGACGCGGTCGGACTCGCCGGGGCTGGAGACGGTGCCGGTCAGGATGAGGCTCTCGTTCACCGCCTCGACGCGCACATTGGCCCCGGGCGCCAGGCGGGCCAGGGTGTCGCTGAGAGCATGCACCCCAGCGTCCACGCGAATGGAGAGATTGAGGATCGGCCGTCCGGCGGCGTCGAGGAACACCGCATCGGTCTCACCCGGCGCGATGCCGATCACCGTGATGCGGCGCGGCGAGTGCAGCATCGCCTCGGCGACGGCGGGATTGGAGATGATCACGTCGCGCGCATCGACCGGCAGGTCGATGGCGGCGGAGCGCCCCCGGGGCAGATTCAGCGACTGGGTGTCAACGCCATAGGCGGCCTGGACCCGGGGCTGGGCCAAGGCCCCGGTCGGCGGGGCGACGGCGCCCGCGGCGACGGCCAGGGCGGCGATCAGGCAGACGGTTCGGCTCATTTCACGACCACCGTTTCGGCGGCGCCGCCGCGGTAGACGCGGACGGAGCGGGGTTCATTGGCTTGCGCCATCGTCCGGCCCGATGGGCCGCCGACGTCGGCGTAGGATCTCAGCACCAGGGAAAGCTCGCCCTCGGACTTGGCGCGAGCCAGCACCTCGGCGTCGGTCGCGCCGACGGCCAGGGTGGCGGTGGCGCCGACCACGGCCTTTTCGTCGCCGGGCTGGGTGGTCTGGTCGATGGCCAGGACGCGGACGTTCTGCATGACCGTGGAGGCGGCGAAGCGCGCGGCGTTGGCGTCCGGCGTGGCGTCAACATTCCGGAGTTCGCGGGTCAGGACGACATCAACACGGTCGCCCGGGAGGATGAAGCCGCCGGCGGCGGTTTCGACCGTCACGCGGATCGCCATGGCGCGGGTGCCGGGCTCCAGATAGGCAGCCATGAAGCCGGACTCTCCGGCCATGACCACCTTGCGGGTCGTGATCGGTTCGCCGGCGGCGATCGGTTCGCGCACCACGCCGCCGACATAGCTGTCCTTGCCGCCACCTGTGACGGCCTCGGAGACCGCGTCACCGGCCTTCTCGACAGCGCCGGCCTCTTCCACCACCGCCGGAGCGTTTCCGTCCGTGATGAAGGCGGGGATGACCCCGTCGGCGGGCCAGTCCTTCCACTGGATATCGGCGGAGGACAGCCTGACGCCAGGCTCCAGATCCTTGGCGGCGACCAGCACCTTGGTCATGGGCGTCTGCTGCACCGGGGCGGCGGCGGCGACCTGGGTGGCGGAACCGCCGGACCCCATGGCGCGCACGACCAGCGCCAGGCCGATCGCGGCGACCGCGGCGATGCAGATGACAAGGATTCGGGCGGGCTTCATGCGTCGTCTCCGGCGAGGGAAGCGGGCGGACTCCGCCAAGCCTTTCCCCCTGTCGTTAACGACAATGAAGCCGGGAGGTTAACGCGCCCCTAAACCCGCGGTCGTCCAAGCCGCTGGAATCGCAAGCGGACTCAGACGCCGGAGGCGAAGGTCTCGACCAGGGGGCTCATGGGAAAAGCCATCAGGGCGCCGATGGCGATCGCGACGCCGTAGGGAATGTCGGCCTTGGGCGTCAGCAGGCGACTGAGCCAGCCCGGTCCGCCGGCCGCATAGGGCAGCTGGGCGCGGGCGCTGATCAGGGCCAGACAGAACACTCCACCGGCCATGCCGGTGAACAGCAGGAACGGGAGCGTTCCTCCCAGACCCATCCAGAGACAGGCCGCCGCCAAGAGCTTGGCGTCGCCGCCGCCGATCCAGCGCAGAGCGAACATCCCCGCGCCGACGAAAAGGGCCACGACCGCCACGCCGACGTGGACAAGAACCGACATCGGCGCGATCCCCACGACCCAGGCCGTTGGGAAGAAGGCCGCGATCAGGACCAGCGACATCCAGTTCGGGATGGTCATGGTGGTCAGATCCTTGAGCGCCGCGGCGATGGCCACGGCCGGGAGGATGCTGAGGCACAAGAGGATCAGGGTGTCCAAGACCGGTTCTCCGAGACGGCCTCGCAGTGTGGGCCGTTTTTTCTTGCGCGCCGGTTAAGCCGGCGCCTGGCGCATGCAGAAAGGGCCGGAGCGTTCGCCCCGGCCCTCCCCGATATCTTGACCTGATGGGTCGGCTTAGGCGCCGGTGCCCATGTCAGTCGCGATCTTGTTGAAGTTGCCCTTGATGTTCGTGCCCAGGGTGGTCACGGCGCCGATGATGACAACGGCGATCAGGGCGGCGATCAGACCATACTCGATGGCCGTGGCGCCGGATTCGTCTTTAGCAAACTTGGCGATAAACTTGGTCATTGGATCTCTTCCTTCTTCAGAGCGAGCAATTGGACTTCCACCAAAGGGTCATCGGTTTTGCCCGCTTGACCCCCATTCACATCGTGACCATGCGCCGGGTGGCCTTAATGGCGCGTAAAACGCAGCGAATATTCGTGGTTAGCGGATTTTTACTGTGTTCGGGCCGCGGAGGGGCGCTCTGACGCCGGCCTTCGAGCCGGGCGCTCCAAGCCCTATATCTGCTGCCGATGGCCGACGACTCACCCCTCCCAGCAACCGCCCTCGCCGGCGCGGACCTGATCCGCGACGTGGCGCGGCGCGCGCCGGACAAGCCGGGGGTTTATCGCATGTACGGCGAGGACGGCGGCTGTCTGTACGTCGGGAAGGCCCGCAGCCTGAAGAAGCGGGTGATGCAGTATGCGCAAGGGAGGTTCCACACCAACCGCATCGGCCTGATGGTTTCGCTGACCCGCTCGATGGAGCTGGTCACCACGGCGTCGGAGACCGAGGCCCTGCTGCTGGAAGGCGGCTATATCAAGAAGCTGAAGCCGCGCTTCAATGTGGTGCTGCGCGACGACAAATCGTTCGCCGAGCTTATGATCCGGCGCGATCACCGCGCGCCCCAGGTTCGCAAGCATCGCGGCGCCCACACCATCCCGGGCGACTACTTCGGTCCCTTCGCCTCGACCTGGGCCGTCAACCGCACCCTGACCACCCTGCAGAAGGCGTTCCTGCTGCGGTCATGTTCGGACAGCGTCTATGAGAGCCGCACCCGCCCCTGCATGCTGCATCAGATCAAGCGCTGCTCGGCCCCCTGCACGGGTCTGATCTCGCTGGAGGACTATGGCGAGCTGGTCGGGGAGGCCGAGGACTTCCTGCGCGGAAAGTCGCGCGCAGTCATAAAGCGGCTGTCCGGCGAGATGCAGGCGGCGTCGGACGCCATGGACTTCGAACAGGCCGCGCGGGTGCGCGACCGCATCCGGGCGCTGTCCGCCATCTCGATGGAGAATTCCGTCGACGCCGAGGGCATCGCCGAGGCCGATGTCTTCGCCGTCTTCGCCGAGGGGGGGCAGGCCTGTGTGCAGGTCTTCTTCTATAGGGCCGGTCAGAACTGGGGCGGCCGGGCCTATTTCCCGCGCGTGGACAAGAGCGATGGCGACGCCGAGATCCTGGGCTCGTTCCTGGCGCAGTTCTATGAGGACAAGCCGGTCCCGCGCCTGATCCTGAGCAATGTCGCGCCGCATGAGCGCGAACTGCTGGAGGAGGCCTTCAGCCTGAAGGCCAAGACGGTGGACGGGCGCCGCGTGGTTTCAATCGAGACGCCCCGGCGCGGCGGCAAGCTGTCGCTGGTCAGCCACGCCCTGACCAACGCCCGCGAGGCTCTGGGGCGGCGGCTGGCCGAGAGCTCGGCCCAAGGCAAGATTCTCGACGAGGTGTGCGAGGCCTTCGGTCTAGACGGGCGGCCCGAGCGGATCGAAATCTACGACAATTCCCACATCCAGGGGACCAACGCCGTCGGCGCGATGGTGGTCGCCGGGCCGGAGGGGTTCAGGAAGAGCCAGTACCGCAAGTTCAACATCCGAGGCATCGATCTGACGCCCGGCGACGACTTCGGCATGATGCGCGAGGTGCTGACCCGCCGCTTCGCCCGCCTTGTCAAAGAAGAGGAAGCCGGAGAGCCGGTCGAGCGTCCGGACCTGCTGCTGATCGACGGCGGGGCGGGCCAGCTGGCCGAGGTGCTGAAGGTGATGGCCGAACTGGGCGTCGACGACATCGCGGTCGTGGGCGTGGCCAAGGGGCCAGACCGGGACGCCGGCATGGAGCGGTTCTTCATTCCCGGCCGCCCACCCTTTATGCTGCCGCTTAAGTCGCCCGCTCTCTATTATCTGCAACGGCTGCGCGACGAGGCCCACCGCTTTGCCATCGGCGCCCACCGCACCCGCCGCGCCATGGATGTGAAAAAGAACCCGCTGGACGAAATCGAGGGCGTCGGCCCCGGTCGCAAGAAGGCGCTGCTGCACGCTTTCGGCTCGGCGCGGGGGGTGTCGCGGGCGTCTGTGGTCGACCTGGAGAAGGTCGAGGGCATCAACCGCGCCTTGGCCGAGCGAATCTACGGGTTCTTTCGCAAGGGGTGATCGGCGTCGGTGGGCGTGCGGGCGCGACGGCGGTCCTTGCCCACGGACCGGCCGGCAACCACCGCGCCGTCGCCGAATTTCGCCCGGAGCTGATCGATGGTGCGTTCGGTCTTCAGCGCCCTCGCCTCACCCCCGTCGAACAGGCCGGCCGGCGCGTCGTCGGCGTCGACCACCTCGGCCAGACCGATGCCGATCAGGCGGTAGGGGCGGCCCAGCTCGGGCTTGAGCAGGGCCCGGCCGGCGGCGAACAGTCCCCGAGCGGTCTGCACCGGCTCGGCCAGGGTGACGCGCCGGGTGACGATCTTGAAGTCCGTGCGCCGCAGCTTCAGCACCACCACCCGGCTGGCTACGCCGTCGCGTCGCGCCTTGGACGCCAGCTTCTCGCACAGCGGCCACAGCTCGGCCTCCAGCGCCTCGACCTCAGCCAGATCGGTGTTGAAGGTGGTCTCGGCGCTCATCCCCTTCCTGTCATGCTCGGGGTTCACCGCCCGGGCGTCGCGGGCGTGGCTGAGGTCGTGAAGGCGCAGGCCCCATTCGCCATAGCGCTTGATCAGGGCGCGCGCGTCCTCCGCCGCCAGATCGCCTACGGACGCATAGCCGTCGCTGCGCAGGGCCTTGGCGAACACCGGCCCCACTCCCGGCAGGATCGACACCGGCTTGGGCGCCAGCAGCGCCTTGGCGCCCGCCGCCCCGATGACGGAAAAGCCGCGCGGCTTGTCCAGTTCGGAGGCGACCTTGGCCAGGAAGCGGTTGGGCGCCAGGCCGATGGAGACGGTCAGGCCGGTGTCGGCCTCGATGCGGTTCTGCAGTCGCACCAGCTGCAGCGCCGGCGGCCCGCCGTTCAGCCGCTCAGTTCCACTCAGGTCCGCCCAGGCTTCGTCCAGCGACAGGGTCTGGACCAAGGGCGTCAGGTCTTTCAGGGCCCCCAGGATACGGCGGCTCTCGGCCACGTACTTCTGAAAGTCCGGCTTGATGACCACCGCCTCGGGGCAGGCCTTCAGCGCCTTGAACATCGGCATGGCCGAGCCGACGCCGTACAGCCGCGCGACATAGCAGGCGGTCGACACCACCCCGCGGACCCCGCCGCCAATGATGACCGGCTTGTCGCGCAGCTCCGGCCGGTCGCGCTTCTCCACCGAGGCGTAGAAGGCGTCGCAGTCCATGTGGGCGATGCTGAGGGCGTGGAGCTCGGCATCCGCGATCACCCGCCGCGAGCCGCAGGCGTCGCAGCGCGTCAGGACACGGTTCGCCACGGCCTCGCAGTCGCGGCAGATCGTCTGGATGCGACCATGTTCGGGATGCGCCATCGGCATAACCCCACCTTAAAGGGTTCCGTGCGATCCGTCCTCGGGAAGGACGGGATTCAGAGCCGTCCGCAGCCGGGTTCGACATGGCCAAGACCGTCCTCATCGTCGAGGATAACGAGCTGAACATGAAGCTCTTTCATGATCTGCTCGAATCCCAGGGGATCGCCACGCTGCAGACGCGTGACGGGCTGGCGGCCATGGGAATCGCGCGCGCGCATCGACCTGACCTGATCCTGATGGACATTCAGCTGCCCGAAATCTCGGGGCTGGAGGTCACCAAATGGCTCAAGGACGACGAGGACCTGGCCTCAATCCCCGTTATCGCCGTCACCGCCTTCGCCATGAAGGGCGACGAGGAGCGGATCCGCGAGGGCGGCTGCGAGGCCTATATCTCCAAGCCCATCTCGGTCATGCATTTCCTGGCGGTGGTCAAAAAGCACCTGGGGCTGCCGACGGACCAGGCCGCATGACGGCGCGCATCCTGGTCGTCGACGATGTGGAGGCCAATGTCCGTCTCCTCGAGGCCAAGCTGACGCTGGAATACTACGACGTCATCACCGCCACCGACGGCCCCGGAGCCCTGTCGGCCGCGGCGCGCGAACAGCCGGACATCGTCCTGCTGGACGTGATGATGCCCGGAATGGATGGGTTCGAGGTCTGCCGCCGGTTGAAGGCCGAGGCCACGACGAAGCACATTCCCGTGGTGCTCGTCACCGCCCTGGACGGCCGCGAGGACCGCATCCGGGGGCTGGAGGCCGGCGCCGACGATTTCCTGACCAAGCCGCTGGACGACGTGGTGCTGTTCGCCCGCGTCCGCAGCCTGAGCCGGCTGAAGCTGGTCATGGACGAACTGCGAGAGCGCGAGGAATCGGGCCGGAAGCTGGGTCTGACCGAGGGCGTGGCGCGGCTGAAGGGCTCCGGCGGTCGCGTCCTGATCGTCGACGATGACGCGCGACAGGCCCAGCGCATCTTCGACGAGCTGGCCGGCGAACATCGGCCGGTGATCGAGACCGATCCCGGCAACGCCCTGCTGTCCAGCCGAGGGCCGGTCGATCTGCTGATCCTGTCGGCGGTATCCGACAACTTCGACGGACTTCGCCTGGCGGCGCAGATCCGTTCGGCGGAGGTCACGCGCCACCTGCCGCTGCTGGCCGTGATCGACCCCGACGACCGCCCCCGCCTGATCAAGGCGCTGGAACTGGGCGTCAACGACATCCTGGCCAAGCCGATCGACCCCGAGGAGCTGTCGGCCCGCGCCCGCACGCAGATCCGGCGCAAGCGCTACACTGACTTCCTCAGGGAAAAACTGGACTTCAGCCTGGAGATGGCTGTCACCGACGCGCTGACGGGACTGCATAATCGCCGCTACATGACCGGCCAGCTGCAGGCACTGGTCGCCCGCGCGGCTCACGGCGGCGATCCGGTGTCCGTGCTTGTGCTGGACATCGATCACTTCAAGGCGGTCAACGACAGCTTCGGCCACGACGCCGGCGACGAGGTGCTGCGCGAGTTCGCGGTTCGGCTGGCCACCAATGTCCGCGCCGTCGACCTGCCGTGCCGGCTGGGCGGCGAGGAGTTCGTGGTGGTCATGCCCGGCACCAGGCTGGAGGACGCCCACCGCATCGCTGACCGCATCCGACGCGATGTGGCCCAGACGCCGTTCCGCGCCATGGGCGGCAAGGAGCTGCTGTCGATCACCGCCTCCATCGGCGTGGCCGCCACGACCGGTCCGTTCGATACGCCGGAATCGGTGCTGAAACGCGCCGACGAGGCCGTTTATGAGGCCAAGGCGTCGGGCCGAAATCAGGTCAAGGCGCGAGCCGCTTGACGGTCACGCCGCCAGTTCGGCGATGGACCGGTCGGTCTCGGCGATGGCAGCCTCCCTGTGTTCCGGGCTGATGAGAATGCCTTCCGTGACGACGAACTCCGGGGTCACCCCGATGAAGCCGAAGACGAACCTCAAATAGCTTTCCAGGTGCTCGGCGTCCGCCATCGGCGAGCCCGGCCCATAGGCGCCGCCGCGCGACACGGCGATGATCACCCGCTTGCTTCCCGCCAGGCCTTCCGGCCCCTGCTCGGTGTAGCGAAAGGTCTTGCCGGCGATCAGGATGCGATCGATCCACGCCTTCAGCTGGCTGGAGACGGTGAAATTATACATCGGCGCGCCGATCACCACGACGTCGGCCGACAGGAACTCGTCGAGGATCGCTGTGCTCGCATCGGGCGGCGGCAGGTCGGCCAGGGTCAGATGCCCCAGGGGGTCGCTCGCCAGGTCGTGATAGGTCACCTCCAGCGACGGGCTCAGACCGCGTAGCCTGGCCACGATATCCGCCGTCATCTTGCGACTGACCGACCCCTCGCCGGTGATCGCCGAATCCAGGTGCAGCAGTTTCATTGTGTAACTCACTTCCGTTTTGTGCCTGGGCCGGAGATGAGCTAGGGAGATGTCGCCCACAAGACGGCACATCGCGGTAACCGAAGGCACATCAGAGTGACCGACAGCAGCGACCTCCTCGCCCATACGGCCGAGCAATGCCTGCGGGTCAGCGACGTGCTGGCGCGGGTCGGCGACAAGTGGAGCGTGCTGGTGATCGCCGCCCTGGGTCAGCGGCCGCATCGCTTCAACGAACTGAAGCGCGCCATCGACGGCGTGTCCCAGCGGATGCTGACCCTGACCGTCCGGGGGCTGGAGCGGGACGGCTTCATCACGCGCACCGTGACGCCCAGCATCCCGCCCCGGGTCGACTACGCCCTCACCGACCTGGGGAGATCGGTTCTGGAGCCGACCCGGGCCATGGGCGAATGGGCACTGGCCAACCGGGAGGCCGTGGAGGCCGCGCGCCGGGCCTACGACGCGCGCCCGAAGGATGCGGCCTAGAGAAAAGGCGGTGCTGCAGGCCGTCTAGGCCGCGAGCAGCTTGCGCCCTTCGGCGCATGCGCGCGACAGGGTGAGGGCCAGCAGTTCCGGATCGATCGGCTTGGTCAGGAAGGCCTCGACGCCGACGGCGGCCCAGGCGGCGCGGTGGGTGTCCATGGCGTTAGCGGTCAGGGCGACAACGGGGGTGCGGGCGTTGGCGCCGCCGGCGCGGATGCCGCGCGTGGCGTCCAGTCCGTCCATCACCGGCATCTGCATGTCCATCAGGATGGCGTCGAAGCGCTGGACGCGGGCGGCCTCGACGGCCTCCTGGCCATTCTCGACCAAAGTCAGGACGCAGCCGTGGGGCTCCAGCAGCAGTTTGAGGATGCGGCGGTTCACCTCGTGATCCTCGGCGGCGAGGATGTGACGCCCCTGAAGGCTGGCGCCCTCCGGCACGACCTTGGCGCGGTCGGCGTCGCCAGCGGCGACCGCAACGGGCAGCTCCAGTCGGAACAGAGAGCCCTCGCCCATCACGCTGGTCACGGTCAGGGCGCCGCCCATCACCTCGGCCAGGCGACGGCTGATGGCCAGGCCAAGCCCGGTGCCGCCGTAGCGCCGGGTGGTGCCGACCGACGCCTGTTCGAAACTGGCGAAGACCTGCTCAAGCCGATCCGCGGGAATGCCGACGCCGCTGTCCTGGACCTCGAAGGCCAGTCGTCCGGCATCGCCGGTCGTCATGACCCGCACGGTGATGTCGCCCTCGCGGGTGAACTTCACGGCGTTGGACAGCAGGTTGAACAGGATCTGCTGCAGGCGTAGCGGGTCGGTGCGGATGATTTCGGGCGCCTCCGAGTCGACCTCGATATGCAGCCTCACGCCCTTGGCGTTGGCCTTGGGCTCCCACAGACGGGCCAGGGCGGCGACCTTGGGTCGCAGCGGCATGTCGGCCGCCTCAAGCTCCATCTTGCCGGCCTCGATCTTGGAGAAATCCAGCACGTCGTTGAGCAGCCCGACCAGCACGTCGCCGGCGTCGAGAAGCATGCCGACATGCTCCTTCTGATCGGCGCTGAGGCGGGTGCGGCGCAGCAGGTTGGCGGCCGAGATCACCGCGTTCATGGGGGTGCGGATTTCGTGACTGATGACGGCCAGGAAGTCGGACTTGGCGGCGCTGGCGGTTTCGGCGCGGGCGCTCTGGGCCTCAGCTTCCGCGCGGGCCGCCTCAAGGTGTTTGGTCTGGCTGACCATGCGGCGCACCGAGGCGACCAGATGAGCCAGATAGAGCACGCCGCCGATCATGATCAGGAGGCCGCGCGGCTCGCGCTCGGCGACGGCGCTGATCAGCGGCAGACCGAGGAAATAGGCGCCGGGCGGCAGGCAGCCGGCCAGCAGCAGGCCCTTGTCGGAATTCATGTGATAGCTGACGTGCAGCAAGCTACCGGACACCTGGATCAGGCCGAAGATCTGGCCCGCCGGCCCGCCCTCGAACCACAGATAGATGGCCAGGCCGGAGTAGACGATGGCGTTGGTCGTCATGCCCAGGATGGGGACCAACGCGCGCCAGCCCCGGCCCTCCAGCGTCGGATCGCGCCGGAAAGGCCGGAACACCCACCAGTCCAGGCCTTGGCCCAGAAAGACCAGGCCGAACCAGAGCATCGGGATCGGTCCCGGCGCCAGGAACCAGGCGGTCACGCCGATGAACACCGCCAGCAAGAGACGGGTCGGCATTTCCCGGGTACGCCCGGCGGCGATGACGCCGTAGGCGCTGGCGGCTGGTTGAGCCATGCGTTTCTCCCCAACCTTCGGGTATCAGTGAAACGCAAACGAACCCTTTCCGAGCGGTCGCGGTCCCGGCTAAGGGAACGGCGACGCCGGGGCGGGCGTTAGCCCGAGGTTACGGGGGAGACCTGATCATGAAGCACCATCTGACCGCCTTGGCCGTGCTGGCGTTCGCGGCCTCGGTCGCCGCCTGCGATGACGGCGCGGATTACGACGACGCGCCGCCCCCGCCGCCCGTGGTCGAGGAGCCCATGGCGCCGTCCGCCGAGGACGTCGCGGCTGAGGCCGCCGCCGAGGCGCCCGCCCCCTCCCCGCCCGTCGACGCCCTGCCGCCGGACGAGCGTTCCTCGGAAGAAACCGTTCAGCCCGAGAGCGAAACCCTGTTCTACTGATGTCTCGGTGGACGCCGGGGGGCGTGTGGGAAGCGTGATTTGAGAGTTTCGTCCTGGCTGCCCGCGCTCGGCGCCCTGGCTCTGGCGATGCCGGCGACGGCTGTGGCCGAGCCTCGCGCCCAGGTGCGAGGCGAGATGGACGACGCCTTGCGCGAGCAGATCGAGACCGCCGTCGGCGAGGTCGACGCCGCGATCGAGAATCGCTTCCAGGCTCGCCGCCGAGCCCAGCAGGCGGCGGAGTCGGCCGAGGCCCTGCTGCGTTCGGAGGGCTATTATCAGTCCCTGATCGAGGATGTGATCGAGGGCGAAAACCCGCCCCAGGCCATCGTCGACATCACGCCCGGCCCCCGCTTCACCCTGGACGAACCGCAGGTCTTGTGGATCGAAACGCCGCCTGATCCGGAGGTCGGCGCTCAGGCTATCGCCGAGAACGGCCTGGAGCCTGGCGAACCGGGCCGCGCCGTCGAGGTCATCGCCGCCGAGGGCCGCATCGTCGCCGGCCTGACCCGGCGGGGCTATGCCGACGCCGAGGCCGACGAACGTCGGGTGGTGGTGGATCACGCCACGCAGCTGGTCTCGCCCACCTATCGGATAAACTCAGGGCTTCTCGTTCGACTGGACGGCATCGATCTGCAGACACGCGGCCCGACCAACCCCGCCTGGGTCAGCGGTCTGGCGCCGTGGGAAGAGGGCGACGTCTACGACCCTGAAGACGTGGCCGAGCTGGAGCGGCGCCTGCTTGAAACCAACGTCTATGACGGCGTGGCCGTCGCCCTGTCGCCGATCGACGCCACCCGCGAAGATGGCTTAAGGCCCATCGTCGTCACCCTGACCGACCGGCCGCGCCGGGTGCTGGAGGCGGGTCTCTACGCCTCGACCAGCGAGGGCGTCGGCGTCGACGGGCTATGGACCTGGGTCAACCGGTTCGGGCGGGCCGACACCCTGCGCTTCCGGGCGCGGGCCGCCACTATCGACAGCCGCATCGGCGCGGATCTCTCTATCCCGCACTGGCGTCGGCCGGGGCGGACCCTGACCCTGGGCGCGTTCGCGGTGAACGAGACCACCGACGCCTATGACCGGATCGCCGTCACCGCCCACGCCGATCTGCGCCAGCGGCTGGGGCGGACCTCGTGGTTCCGCTACGGCGTCGGCCTGGACGCCGGCCAGTACACCGAGAACCGCTTCGATCCCGTCACCCAGACGCCGATCACCCTGGATCGGAACCTGGCGCTGCTGACCGGGCGCGGCGGCTTCTACATGGACCGGTCCAATGATCCGCTGAATCCGACCCGGGGCTGGCGCGTCTCGGCCGACGTCCAGCCGACCGCCGTGGCCGGTGACGACTCCCTGGTCTTTCTGCGCACCGAGGCCCAGGCGACCGCCTATCTGCCGATCCGCGACGGGGGCCGGTCGGTGCTGGCCGGCCGGGTCAAGATCGGCTCGATCGTCGGCGGCGAGGAACTGACCATCCCTTCGGATCGGCTGTTCTATTCAGGCGGCGGCGGTTCGGTGCGCGGCTATGAGTTCCAGGGCGTCGGGCCACGCCTGCCGGACAACACGCCGCGCGGCGGCCTGTCGGTGTTCGAGACCTCGGTCGAGTACCGTCACGACATCGGCGAAAGCTTCGCCGCCGTCGGCTTCCTCGACGCCGGGTCGATCGGCTTTCAGGAGACGCCCAACCTGTCGAACATGCGCTACGGCGCCGGCTTTGGGGTGCGCTATTATCTGCCGTTCGGGCCAGTGCGGGCCGATGTCGCCTTCCCACTGAACAAGGCCGAAGGCGACCCCGACTTCCAGCTCTACATTTCGATCGGACAGGCGTTTTGACCGATCAGCCGCCGCCCGAAACCGGACCCGACGAAGCGCCTCCGCCAGCGCCCGACAGCTCGCCCGCCCACAAGCGCCGGCGCTGGGCGCGGATCGGCTGGCTGCGGCGCGAGCGTGAGAAGAAGGAAAAGCGCAAGCGCACCCTGATCCAGTCGCTGGCCTTCTTCGGCGGCATCGGTGTGGCGCTGCTGATCGGCGTGGTGGTTCTGCTGCTGGTGGGCGGGCGGTTCGCGGTGCTGTCTCCGGGCGGTCGCGACCTGGTCATGGGCTTCGTGACCGGGACCGAAATCGGGCCCTACGGCACGCTCGACATCGAGGGCCTGGAAGGCGACCTGTTCGACGACTTCACCATCCGCCGCGCCACGGTGACGGACGCGGAGGGCGTGTGGCTGGAAGCCCGCAACATTCGGGTCGACTGGTCCTACTGGCCGCTGGTGCTGCGCCGGTTTCATGCGTCAGAGATCGACGCCGAGCTGATCCGCGTCATCCGCCGGCCGATCGCCGAGCAGCGGCCGGAAGAGCCTTCGCAGCCTTCTCCGCTCAGTTTCGATATTGACCGCTTCTCGGCGAACATCGAGCTGATGGAGGACTTCAGCCAGGAGTATGGCCGCTGGAACCTGGCCGGCGAGGCCAACATCCCCCGCATCGGCCTGAAGACCGCGCGGGTGGAGGCCAATTCGCTGAGCCGGCCCGGCGACTTCCTGCGCGCCAATGTCACCTTCGGCGAGGGTGTCGATGAACTGCGTGTGGACGCCCAGGCCCAGGAAGCCGCGGGCGGCCCCCTGGCGGGCTCGTTGGGATATTCGCCGGATCAGCCCTTCCTGCTCCGCGCCCTGGTCGATGGCGAGGTGGTGGACGCGGTGGTGCGGACCGGCGAGTTCACGCCCCTGACGGTCAGCGGGCGTTACGGCGCCCAGGGCTCTCGCATCTCGGGCTATTTCGACTTTTCCGGCTCGGACCTGCTGCAGCCGTTCGTCGAGCGCATCGGCCGCACCGCACGGTTCGGCTTCGCCACCATTCCCGCCGCCGATACCGATTTTCAGGGCGTGGCCTGGCGGCTGATGAGCGAGAACTTCAACTCGCGCGCCCAGGGCTTGATCCGCCTGGCCGATCAGTCCGCGCCGGACGGGATCGAGGTCGAGGTGACGACGCCGAACCTCAGCCGGATGATCGGCAGCCCGGTGGCCGGACCGGCGGCCTGGGTGGGAACTTTCGTCGGCGACGCCCAGCGCTGGACGCTGGACGGCGCGGTCAGCCTGCAGAACGCCAATCTGGCCAGCTATCGCGCCCAGCGGATCATGGGCCCCCTGACCATCTCGGCTGCCGACGGCCGTTTCGACGTGGTCGGCGACATCGTCGGGCGCGGCGGCTCGGGCGAGGGCATCATCGGCGGCCTCCTGGGCTCGCAGCCACGCGTCCAGCTGGACGCCACCCGCATGGCGGACGGGGCGGTGTTGCTGAATCGCGTCACCGCGCGCGGCCAGGCCCTGCTGGTCGACGGCCAGGGCTCGCGCAATCTGGGGGGCGGCCTCAGCTTCCGGGGCGACGCGCGCGTCACCGATCTCAGCCGGATTCAGCCCGGCGCCTCGGGCGCCTTCGGCGGGCCGATCCGTGCGGCGCAGGCCGAACCGGGTGCGCCCTGGACCCTGAATTTCGACGGACGCGGCGCCCGCGTCGTCACCGGCATGGACGAACTGGACCGTCTGCTGGGCCGCACCCCTCGCCTGCAGCTGGTCGGCAATTTCAACGAGGGGCGGATCACCGTCGATCGCGCCGAACTGACCGCCGCCAACGCCCGGGCCGGGGCCCGAGGCCTGATCGAACCGGAGGGCCGGCTGAGGCTGGCGCTGGACTGGAACGCCACTGGTCCGTTCGGCGTCGGGCCGGTTGAGATCGATGGCGACATGTCCGGCGAAGGCGCCCTGACCGGCACCCTGGCCCAGCCGCGCGCCGACCTGACCGCCGAGTTCGATCGCATCGCCGCGGCCGGCCTGATCCTGACCAACGCCGACCTGACCCTGAGCTTCCGCAAGGGCGCCAACAGCTCGGACGGGCGCATCGCCGTGACCTCCGGCTCGAACTATGGCCCAGCGCGAGCCTCGGGCGACTTCTTCCTGACCGAGGGCGGGGTGCGGCTGTCAGGCGTCGATCTGGACGCCGGCGGCGTGACCGCCCAGGGCGACGTGGCTCTGACAAACGGCGTGCCGGCCTCGGCCGATCTCAGCTTCACCGCCGGACCCGGCGCCTTCATCCAGACCGGAGAGGCCCGCGGCCGCGTGCGTCTGACCGAAGGCGCGGGGTCCGAAACGGCGATCCTGGACGTCACCGCCACCAACCTGAGGCCCGCCGGGCAGGACATCACCATCCGCAATCTGGCGCTCAGCGGGCGCGGCACGCTCAGCCGCCTGCCCTTCACCCTGGTGGCGGACGTCGGCGGGGACACGCCGGTCCAGTTCGACGGCTCCGGCGTCTATTCGCGGCAGGGCGACAATCAGAGCGTGACTCTTCAAGGCGCCGGCGAGGTCCGTGACATCGCTTTCGAGACCCGCAGCCCCCTGGTCGCCGCCCTCGCCGGCGACGGCCGCGTGGTGCGGGTCGATCTTGGCGTCGGCGGCGGCTTCCTGACCGGCGAGTTCCGCCAGGACTCCGAGGCCGCGAACATCCAGGCCAATCTGGATGGGGTTCAGGTGGGCGCCATCGCCCCCGACCTGCGTGGACGGGTCACGGGCCAGGTCTCGCTGCGCGGCGCCGGCTCTGATCTGGGCGGCACGGCCAATGTCACCCTGGCCGGCCTGCGCAGCGTCGACGGGCCGGAAGAGGTGGCCATCGACGGCACGATCAACGCGCGTCTGCAGGGCGACAGCCTGGCGATCCAGGCCCAGGCCGAGGACGCCGGCGCCGTCCGCGCGGTCGCTGATGTGGTGCTGCCGGTCGAGGCCTCGGCCGCGCCGCTGCGCCTCGCCATCGCCCGCACCCGCGCCATGTCCGGCGACGTCTCGATCCAGGGGCAGGTGCAGCCCCTTTGGGACGTCTTCTTCGGCGGCGAACGGACCCTGGCGGGTCGGATCGACGCCGAAGCGAGCCTGGGCGGTACTCTGAACGCGCCGCGCCTGAACGGCCGGCTTAACGTCGCCGACGGCGCCTTCCGCGATTCGGCCACCGGCCTGAGGCTGGAGCGGCTGCAGCTGACCAGCCGGTTCGACGACACCATCGCTGTGCTGGAAAGCCTGACCGCCACCGACGGCGGGCCGGGCACCGTCACCGGCTCGGGCCGGCTGGGCCTGCGCCAGGGCTCCGCCTCCAGCCTGCAGCTGGATCTGGCCAATTTCCGCGTCATCGACAACGAGCTGGCCGAGGCGCGCGGCTCGGGCGAGATCACAGCGCTGCGGGCCGAGGACGGCGCCATCCGTCTGGACGGCGAGCTGCGCGTCGACGAGGCCGAAATCTCGACCAACGACCTGCCCGGCTCGAACGGCATCGTGCGCATGGATGTGATCGAGGTGAACAAGCCCGGCGTCGATCCGAACGCCGAGCCCGACCCGCCGGGCCGTCCCTCGCCGATCGCGCTCAACATCGACCTGACCGGCCGCGAAATCTTCGTGCGCGGGCGCGGTCTCGACGTCGAGCTGTCGCTGCGCGCCCGGGTGCGCGGCACCATCGCCGAGCCCCAGCTGACGGGCACGGCGCGCGTGGTTCGGGGCGACTACGAGTTCGCCGGCAAGCGGTTCGTGTTCGATGACGCAGGCACCATCGCCCTGTCCACCGATCCGGAGCGCATCCGCCTGAATCTTCGCGCCGAGCGCGAGGACCCGGCCCTGACCGCCGTCATCGTGGTCACCGGCACGGCCGCCTCGCCCGAGATCGAGCTGACCTCGACCCCCGAACTGCCCCAGGACGAAATCCTGTCCCAAGTGCTGTTCGGGCGATCCGCGTCGCAGCTGTCGGCCTTCGAGGCGGCGCAGCTGGCCTCGGGCGTAGCGTCACTGGCGGGCGGCGGCGGCTTCGACGTGATCGGCAACATCCGCGAACTGGCCGGGCTGGACCGGCTGTCGTTCGGCGGCGAGGCGTCGAGCCTGACCGTCGCCGGCGGCCGCTATCTGACTGACGATATCTATTTCGAGATCATCGGCGGCGGCGAAGGCGGCGGCGCGGCGCGGGTCGAGTGGCAGGTCCGTCGAAACATCGCCGTCGAGAGCCAGTTCGGCGGCGACGGCGAGGCCACCCTGTCGATCCGCTGGCGCCGCGAAAGCCGCCCGCCAGGTGGGCGTCGCGACCGCAGGCCGAACCGCGACTGATCAGGCTTCCGGCAGAACGACGCGGGTGAGGCGCCAGGCGAACAGGCCCTGGCGGGTCATGATCAGATCGACCGACTGATCCGGCTCGGCAGGATCGAACACCCGGGCGCCGAAGGTGTTGAGGTCGCGGTAGCTGTAGCGGACCTCGGTCTCGTCCTCGAGCTCTGACGGATTGGCGGCCTCAGGCGCCGGAACGGCTGCGCCCGGGTCGGGCGCCTCCGCCGTGCGGACGATGGCGGCGATGGCGTCCGGGGTGACCACGGCGTCGACCGCGCCGTCGATCAGGGCTGGGGCCAGCAGCAGGCCCAGACCCGCCAGCGAGCCGCTCAGCCGGTCGTCGCCGAGCTCGCGACGAAGACGGTCCTGCAGTTGCGCCTTGAGATCCTCGCGCACGGCAGGGAAATCGACGCGGCGCTCCAGGCCCTCGACATCCCCCGACCTGGCGTCGGCGACCAGGGCGCGCGCCGCGAACACGGGCGACACGGTGTAGACCCCGACGAAGGCGACCACAGCCAGCCCGACCAGGCCAAAGACAACCCGCTTCTTCGCCATCACGCCACTCCCGATACACACGCCGTCCTAGCGCCGCGCGCGGGCGCGGGTTCCGCTCCGGCATGGTTGGCCGAACAAGAGCGCCAAGGCAAACGCGGGGTCCGCGGCCGGTTGACCCCGATCGCGGAACCCGGCCTCCTGCCGCCCTCATCGTTCCGGGGAGCTACAATCGATGATCCGCGCCGCCGCCTCCGCCCTCGCCCTGATCCTCGCCGCCACGCCGGTCGTCGCGCAGACCACCGGGCCGCAGGGAGCGGTCCAGATGCGTCCGGCTGCCGCCGCCGATCCCGTCCTGGCGTCGATCCTGACCGATTATGAGGCGTATCTGCGCCGGGTCGATCCGATCTCGGCGGGCATGGAGGGCGATCGCGAGGCGCTCAGCCGCCTGCCCGATCCGTCACGCGAGGCGGAGCTGCGCAACGGCGCCGAACTGGAGGGGTTCACCCAGCGTCTGAGCGCGATCGACGCGGCCGGTCTGAGCGATGCCGACCGCCTGAATCACGCCTTCCTGACCTATGTGATCCGCCGCTCCCTGGATCGCATTCCTCTGGACACCGGGCGGCTGGACGCCTTCAGCTCCGAGGGCGGGCCGGGCCAGACCTTCGGCTATCTGGCCAGCGTGACCCGCATCGCCACCCGCGCCGACGCCGAGGCCTGGATCGCCCGGCTGGAGGCGGCCCCGGCCTATTACGCCGCCGTGCTGGATCACGCCCGGCGCGGCCTGGAGAGCGGTCTGGTCCAGCCCCGGCCCTCGGTCGAGAACGCCCTGAGCCTGATTGAGCCCGAGGCGGCCCTGACGCCCGAGATAGATCCGCTGCTGGCGCCGTTCGAACGGCTGCCCGCGTCAATCCCCGAGACCGAACAGGCGGCCTTGCGTGAACGCGCGGCGCGCGCCGTGGCGGAGGGTATCATGCCCCAGCGCCGGGAATGGGCGCGGTTCCTGCGCGAGGACTATCTGCCCCGCGCCCCAGAGGAGTTAGGGCTGGTTCATCGGCCGGGCGGCCGCGACCTGTACGCCTATTTGGTGCGCAGCTTCACCACCACGGACATGACGCCCGATGACGTCCACGCCCTGGGCCAGGCCGAGGTGGCCCGCATCCGCGCCCGCATGGACCAGGAGATGGCCGCCGCAGGCTGGCAAGGGGACTTCGCCAGCTTCCTGCAGCACCTGCGCACCGATCCTCAATTCTACGCCCAGACGCGCGAGGATCTGCTCGAAAAGGCGTCGGAAATGGCCAAGCGGGCCGACGACGGCCTGCCCGCCCTGTTCGGAACCCTGCCGCGCCTGCCCTATGGCGTGCGGCCCGTCCCCGCCGACATCGAGGCCAACTACACCACCGGCCGCTACTTCCCCGGATCGATCGAGAACGGCGTGGCCGGCGGCTATATGGTCAACACCGCGCGGCTGGATCAGCGCCCGCTGTACGAACTGCCCGCCTTGACCCTGCACGAAGCCGTGCCCGGCCATCACCTGCAGATCGCGCTTCAGCAGGAGGCGGGCGAGCAGCCCTACTACCGCCGCACCGTCGACGTGACGGCCTTCACCGAAGGCTGGGGTCTCTACGCCGAGTATCTGGGCGAGGAGATGGAGTTCTATCGCACGCCCGAGGAGCGTTTCGGGCGGTTGAGCTACGAGATGTGGCGCGCCTGCCGGCTGGTGGCCGACACGGGCATCCATTGGCTGGGCTGGGACATCGAACAGGCCCGCGCTTGTTTCCGCGACAACTCGGCCTTGGCCCCGCACAACATCGAGACCGAACTGCAGCGCTACATCAGCTGGCCCGGCCAGGCGACGGCCTACAAGATCGGCGAGATTCGCCTGAGGGAAAATCGCGAGCGGGCCGAGGCCGCGCTGGGCGACGCCTTCGACGTGCGGGACTTCCACGACGCCCTGTTGGTCGACGGGCCCCTGCCGATGGACCTGCTGGACCAGCGCATGGCGGCCTGGATCGCGGAGCGGCAGGCGGACGCGCGCTAGGCGGCGTCCTTCTCCCACGGCGCGGCCGGACCGGTGGCGACCGCCAGCCGCTCATAGGCGTCGGGCGCCTTGCGCAGCACCTCCTCCATGAAGTTGATACAGGTCATCTTCACGTGCGGTTTCCTGAGGGTCCACAGCCGCCAGGCCACGTCCTTGGGTTCGGCCTTCGCGGTCCACCCGACCGGAAAGTGAACCACGTCCTTGGCGTCGCGCGTCTCGACGGCGTCATTGGCCAGCAGGCGATGATGGCAGAAGCTGACCGGCCACCACTGGCCACGGTCGCGGAATCTCGGGCGGGCGTTGTCGACAAACCCGGCGGGGTCGGCGGCATAGCTCTCGGCCAAAGGAGAGACGCGCATCGGATAGACCGCGTGGCCCGGCGAGAAATAGCGCGCCCGATCGCCGGCGGCGCGGTCCACGCCCCTCAGCTTGTTCTCTTCGTGAAAAGCCAGCTCGGTCTTCGCCGAGGCGTCGGTCCAGCGGCCCCGCAGGACGGTGCGGCCATCCTCGGCGAAGAAGTCGCCGGGCTCGACCGGACCGGTCAGCATCATGTCGTCATTCAGATAGAGGAAGCGCTCGGCCAGTCCCTCGATCCGCCACAGCATGGTCTCGATGGAAAGCGAGTTGAAGGTCGGAAGCAGGTCCTCGTGCCCCCGGAACACGTGACGGTGGCTGACCAGCCGGACGCCCTGTTCAGCGGCGATCTCAATATCCAGGAAATCAGGGGTCTGGTCGTCGGTCAGCAGCCAGATGGTGCGCAGCCAGGGCGCATGATTGCGCAGCGATCGCAGACAATGGCGTAGCTCACCATTGTCCCGGAAGCGCCGCATCTTGGTGGCCAGGTCCAGCTCCGAGCCAGGCTCGGCCTGCGGCTGAAAGCGGGCGCGGGCAGTCATGTGGGCCGGATCGGCGCCGTCGACCCAGGTCACCACCGCGTCGATATCCATCAGTCGTCTCTCAGTCGCAGCGCCAGGGTCGGCCGATCAGTGATGATCTGGCGCACAGGCTGGCCCAGCCAGAAGCGCAGGTCGTCTTCGTCATCGGCGTTCCAGACGCCCAGCCGACCGGGCGCGATTTCAAGCAGCCACTCAAGATTGGTGCGCGCCAGCAGACTTTCCAGGCTGATCACGCACCCGGGGATGCGCAAACCACGCTCGACCAACACCTCAAGTCCCCCCACCATCCAGCTGGTCGACAGCTGTATGGCAAGGGCTGTTCGCAAGCCGGGACACGTGGTGACCGCGCACTCAAGATCGTCTGCGCGGAAACTGGTGATAACGAGACGATCGGTCAGGCCGCGCGCCGCCGCCGCCTCCAGGCAGCGTTGAACCAGTCCGTCCGGGACACGCCCGCGGTGGTCGGTCTTGACCTCGAGATGGAGTTCGAGCCGCGGATCGGTTCCCAAGGCTTCGAGGGCGTCGTCCAAACGCGGCGGGCCTTCGGCGGCGCCGCGCACCTTCAGCGCGGCCAAGGCCTGCGCTGTGTGGACCGCCACGGCGCCGTGCCCATCCGTCGACCGGTCGAGCCAAGCGTCATGGTGGATGATGAGAACGCCATCGCGGGCCTGGTGAACATCGAATTCGACGCCATCGATTCCCGAGCCCACGCACGCGCGGAAGGCGCCCAGTGTGTTCTGGGCCTGCTCCGCCGCTCCGCCCCGATGGGCGATGATGCGCGGTCGACCGGGGAGGTGCGCCTGATCTGAGTTCATGGGGTCTCGCGGCTGGCGGCGTCAGGTTGCACTGCGCCGCGTCCTAAGCCAAGGAACGGCTGCTGAGCGCCATTTTGTCGCGCCCAATGAAGGATTTCGCCTTGAGCAGCTCCGCGCCGAAGGGCCTGGCCCGCCGACTGTCGCGTCTTCTGGGCGAAGCCCCCGGATCGGCGCCCTCGCACGGCGGCGACGCTCCGAGCGCGGTGGCTTTTCCCGCCGGGTGGAAAGCGATCACGGCCCGCGAGGAATGGCGCGACTTCGACGTCACGACGCTCGGTGACGCGGTCGAGATTTCCGCCGAGATGACGGCTCCGGATCCGGGCTCGGAGCGTTCGGTGGTGGCGCGGGTGCGGGCGTTCGACGCCGCCGGCGAGCGGCTAGATGACCGCCTGAACGGCTTGCGCAGTTCGAGCGCGGCCGGGCGTTACTTCTACCCCCTGGAGTTCGTGCGAAGCGGCGCCTTCCGCTTCACCCTGCGGCTGCCGCGCGGAACCAGCAAAATCGCCGTCGCCATCCAGTTGTGGCGACGATCGGACACTGCGCCCTATGGCCATGGCGAGCTCACGGTGCAGGCCACGGGCGCGGCCACGCCGAATACGTCCGCCCATTCCGCCTATGACGGGCTGAGCGCTGAGGAGCAGCGACGGCTGGCGGAGAAAGAGCTTCGGTTCGCGCTGAGGAAGTATGCAAACCGACTGCTCAACACCACAGCGCCGCTCTATCGCGATGAAGCGCCCTTCGGTGAGCCTTTGGTCGAGTATCTGGCCCATGTCGAACAGTCGTCGGCGGTCGCGGAGCGACTGGCGATGCGGCGGCTTCGGGCCGGCCGGGACGAGGACGCCTTGGCCCTGTCAAACCTGGCCAAGCTGACGCCCCTGGACCGTGCGCAGGGACGACGTCAGTTGCACGGCTGGGCCGACCGCTTCGCCGATCGGCAGACGGCCCGACCCAGCGTGGGAGCCAAAAGCGTCGTCTACCTGCTGCACAACGCCCAGCCCTTCGATTCGGGGGGGTACGCCATGCGCGCACACGGCTTGCTGCGTGGTTTCCAGAAGGCGGGCTGGTCGGTGCATCCCTTCGGCCGGCCCGGCTATCCCGGCGACAAGGGGCGCGGCGGCTACGACGTGACGCAAGAGACTGTCGATGGCGTCACCTACAATTTCCTGCCCGACGATGCCGGGATCGATGACCGCGACCAGGTCGCCTATGTCGATCGCTATGCTCGCGCCGTGCTCAGCCGCCTGGGCGACACGCCGGTCGGTTATGTGCAGGCCGCCTCGTTCTTCCAGAACGCCTTCGCCGGGCGATTGATCGCCGACAAGCTGGGCGTGCCTCTGGTGTATGAGATGCGCGGCATGGATTGGCTGACACGCGGGTCGGCCGACCGGCGCTGGATGGGATCGCCGCAGGAACAGGTGGCGCGCGAGCTCGAGATCAAGGCCGCCAAAAGCGCGGATCACGTCATGGCGATCACCCAGGCGCTCAAGGACTGGCTGGTCAGCGAAGGCGTGGACGCGGACCGGATCAGCGTCCTGCCCAACGGCTGCTCTCCGGACCAGTTCGCCATCCCCGAACGGGATACGGAGATCGTCGAAGAGCTGGAGCTGGCGCCGGACACCACGGTGGTCGGCTATGTCGGGTCCGTGGTCGGTTATGAAGGTTTGCCAGACCTGGTCGAGGGCGTGAAACTGGCTCGGGAACTGTCGGGCCGCGATATCCGTCTGCTGGTCGTCGGCGATGGCCTTGCCCTCGCCGACCTGCGCCTGGCGGTGGCCGACGCAAACGCCGGCGGTTGGGCCATGATGACCGGACGCGTCCCGCATGCCGATGTGGTGCGGTATTACTCCGTCATCGATGTCGTCGCCCTGCCCCGCAAGGATCAGCCGGTGACCCGAATGATCTCGCCACTGAAGCCGCTGGAGGCCCTGGCGATGGGCAAGCCCCTGATCGCTACCGACGTCGCCGCGTTGCGCGAAATCGTCGACGCATCGAACGGGGGGGTCGTGGTGCCGAACAAGGCGGTTCACGCCCTGGCTCACGCCATCATCGACGTGGCCGAGGCCAGGCAGGAGAAGGGCGAGGCCGATCTCCGCGCCGAAGCCGAGGCCCGCAGACAGTGGGCGACGACGGAGCGGGACTGGACGGTGCTCGCCGAGCGTGCGCTCACGGAAATCGAGGCCGCGTTTCCGCCCGGTGCGGCCAGACCGCGCCTCGGCGCGCGATTGGCGCCAAGCTGAGCCGCAACCCTTTGACAGGCGGCGCCGTTAGACGGGCCTCATCTCACAGGAGGCCTCCCATGACCGCCACCAACGACCACGACATCCACACCCTTAACGGACTGATCGAGATCACGCTCGACAGCGCCGACGGCTATCGCGAGGCCGCCAAGGAAACCGAGAGCGGCCAGTTCAAGACCCTGTTCGAGCAGCGCAGCTTCGAGCGCCAGAAGGTGGCCGGCGACCTGCAGGACACCGTCCGATCCCTGGGCGGCGAGCCCGAGGACGACGGCTCGATCCTGGCCAAGGCCCACCGCGCCTTCCTCGACGTGAAACATGCCATCCTGCGCGACGAGCAGGCGGTGGTGAACTCGGTCGAGAACGGCGAAGACGCCATCAAGGCCAAGTACGAGCGCGCGCTGGAGGACGACAAGCTGTCGGCCACCACCAAGGAGACGGTGCGCCGCGCCTACACCTCGGTGCGCCAGGGTCACGACCAGATGCGTGACATCAAGCACGCCATGGAAGGCAAGACCGACGGCGGCGTCATCCCGAACTGATTGCTGCTGATCCAGACATGAGAAAGGGCCCCGGCGCGAACCGGGGCCCTTTTTTCGTATCCGCGGGTGCGGCTGGAATCAGCTCTCGGCGGCGCCTTCGGCCTTGCCGGTTTCCGGAACCTCGACGGCGTTCTTGGGGGTGCGGGCGGTCTGACGCTCGGCGATCCGGGCCGACTTGCCGCGACGATCGCGCAGATAATAGAGCTTGGCGCGACGGACGACACCGCGACGCTTGACCTCAATGGATTCGATGTTGGGCGACAGGATCGGGAACTTGCGCTCCACGCCTTCGCCGAAGGAGATCTTGCGCACGGTGAAGGTCTCGTTCACGCCGCCGCCGTCACGGGCGATGCAGACGCCTTCGAAGGCCTGAACGCGTTCGCGCTCGCCTTCCTTGATCCGCACATTGACGCGCAGGGTGTCGCCCGGCTGAAAGTTCGGGATGGCGCGGGTTTCGACCAGACGGGCCTTCTCTTCGGCCTCGAGCTGCTGGATGATGTTCATTCGTCTTCTCCTCGGGCTTTTGCGCCCCTTGGCTGTGAATTGGCGGAATGTTGCGCCCAGAGGTCCGGGCGCCGCTCCCGCGTGGTCGTCTCCCGCTGCTCCTGACGCCATTTTGCGATCTTTGAATGGTCGCCTGACACCAGCACCTCGGGTATCTCAAGCCCCTCGAACGTCCGCGGTCGCGTATATTGCGGATGCTCCAGAAGCCCGTCCTCGAAGCTTTCGGTGGACAGGCTGTCCGCCTGGCCGAGCACTCCGGGGATCAGTCTTACGCACGCCTCGATCACCACCATCGCCGCCGCCTCGCCACCGGCGAGAACCGCGTCTCCGACGCTGACCTCCTCGAACCCGCGCGCGTCCAGCACGCGCTGATCCACCCCCTCGAACCGCCCGCAGAGGACGACGACGCCGTCCGCTTTGGCCCACTCACGCACGCGCGCCTGGGTCAGGGGCCGACCCCGGGCGCTCATGTACAAAAGCGGCCGCCGCGGTCCGGAAAGGCTATCCACCGCCCGGGCCACCACGTCCGCCTTGAGAACCGCTCCGGGACCACCCCCCGCAGGGGTGTCGTCCAGGAAGCCGCGCCTATCGGTGGAAAACCCCCTTATGTCAACCGTTTCGAGGCTCCACAGGCCGCGCTCGCGCCACGCCGAGCCGATCAGGCTGACGCCCAGCGGCCCCGGAAAGGCTTCCGGAAACATGGTCAGAACGGAGGCGGTGAACATGGCGCGGTGACTTAGCCTCAAACCGCCGCGGGCGCGAGCGCAGGCCTCAAAGCGCCGCGTATAGCGCCTCGACCAGCCTCACCGACCGGGGATCCCCAATCAGGTGTGGTGATTGGCGGGTCATGACATAGGCGGCCGAGACGCCGCGCGCCGGGTCGGCCATGGCCATGGAGCCGCCCCACCCGCTGTGGCCGACGGCCTCCGGGTTCGCTCCGAACACCTTCAGCGTCTCATTGCGCATCAGGCCAGCGGCCCAGCTCATCTCAAACGGCACGACCAAGTCGGCGCCACGGATACGCTCTTCAAGCAGTTGCGCCAGGGTCAGGCCGGACAGCACCCGCTTGCCGTCCATCAGTCCACCGGTGGCGATGATCCCCAGGATGCGGGCCAGGGCGTCGGCGCGACCATGCAGATTGGCCGAGGGAATCTCGGCCATGCGCCATTCGGCCGAGCCGCGCCCGCCGGGCGAGGAGCCGCGATCCAGGAAGGCCGAGCGCTTGATGGCGTCGATCGTCCCCAGGTCCGGAGCGGCCGTGGGCTTGCGAAGCTGGGCCACCCGGTCGTGCCGGTCCTCCGGCAGGCCGATCCACAGGTCGAGGCCGTACGGGTCTGCGAAATCCTGGCGCAGGGCCTGACCCATCGAGCGGCCATCGACACGGCGGAACACCTCGCCCGCCAGAAAGCCGATGGTGATGGGGTGATAGCCGGACGCCGTGCCCGGCGGCCACATCGGCGCCTGGGCCGCCAGCCGGTCCAGCACCGCCTCCCGGTCGAACCACAGCGACGGGTCTATCGTCTCAGAGAAACCCGGCAGGCCCGCCTGATGGCTCATAAGCTGGGCCAGGGTCAGCCTGTCCTTCCCGGCCTGACCGAACTCTGGCCACACCTCAGCGACCGGTTGGTCATAGGCGATCAGCCCCCGCTCGACCGCAGAGGCGATCATCAGGCTCATCACCGACTTGCCGGTCGAGAAAACGGGGACGAGTGTGTCAGCCTCGAACGGGCGGCTGCGAGCCGTGTCGGCGTGACCGGCCCACAGGTCCAAAATCAGTTCGCCGTCGACACAGACCGAAAAGCGGGCGGCCAGCTCGTTCAGCCCTTCGGGCGCGTCGGTGAAGTTGGCGGCGAAGGCGTCGCGTACGGGCGCGAAACGGTCGGGGCAAAGGCCGTTGATGTCGGTCATAGCCCTCCCTAGCGCAGCGCCGCGCCGGCGTCAGCGGTTCGGGACGCGGTAACCAAACCGTCAGGGTTTATGAATAACCGTGATCTCTACCGGTCCGGGGGGGCCATCGTCTGATGATGATCGCGAGACCATGACCGATCGCTCCGTCCGCAATCTGGCTCTGTTGCAATCCTCGGCCTCGACGTCGCGGGTGCTGAACCTGCTGGCTGTATGGCGTCGGCATGGGAGTGACGAGGCCTGGGCCGCCAATCCGCTGTTTCGCAACCCGCTGCTGAACCGTTCGCTGATCATCAAACACCGTCTGCGGCGCGACGAAATGGACCTGTTCGCCAGCCGGCGGCAGGTGGCCACCAAGGTGCTGCTGCCCATCGATCCGACCGACCTGCGGCTGGGCGGGCGCTCGGTCTTCGTCGATCAACTGCGGTTTGCCGACTCGATGAAGAGCACGTTCGGGTCCGGCTTCACGGAGAGTGACCTCAAGACGCTGCGCCTTCTGGACGAGCTGCCGTCGCTCGACCCCTTCCTGCTGCGCGAGCAACTGAAGAGACACGAGATCGAGCCTGACCGCTGCTATTTCGACCTGACCGAGGCCGATCTGAAGCGGATGTTCCAGTTTGCCCGGGACGAGATCACCCCGCTGGTGACGATGAGCATGGGTTCGGCGGTGGGGGTCGAGGGTCACGCCTCGCGCCTCGTGGCCAAAATCCTGTCGAATGCCCAGGGCGAGGAGATGGAGCCGCTGCGCCAGACGCTGAGGCTGGCCCACAACGAGTACGCCGAGGGCGTCTTCTGCTGGAAGGGCTTCCTCTACTATAAATGGTCTCTGGCCAGCGTCATGACCGATATTCGTCGGGTCGCGGAAGCGATCGCCACTGTGCGGCCGATGGGCCCGCTGGATCAGGAAAGCCGGGAATACATCGGCCGCAGCCGCGAGGTCCTGCGCCGCAAGATTCTGCGCACGCGCGAGACGGTCATGGGCACGCTGAAGGTCTATGACGACGCCTATGCGCACCTGACCACTAACGGGCGACCAACGGCGTTCCGCGAGTTTCTGCTGGATGCGCCGATGCTGTTCACCCGCCTGGGCGATCAGGTCGGGGCCATCCAGCACATCGTCAGCTTCTGGAACTTCCGCTTCGGCGAGGGCAAGCCGCCGCCCTCGGTCGAGGAACTGATCGACGTCTTTATGGACTTCGAGTCCAGCCTGGCCGAACGCGACACCGATATGCCGGCCCAGCCCCAGGCGGCCTGAGCCGCCCGGGCCAACAGTCGATCAGTAGCGGTAGTGCTCGGGCTTGAAGGGGCCCTCGACCGGCACGTTGATGTACTTGGCCTGATCCGCCTTCAGGGTGGTCAGCTTGGCCCCCAGCTTACCCAGGTGCAGCATGGCGACCTTCTCGTCGAGGTGCTTGGGCAGGACATAGACCTGGTTCTGATACTGGTCCTTGTTGGTCCACAGCTCGATTTGGGCCAGCGTCTGGTTGGTGAAGGACGCCGACATCACGAAGCTGGGGTGCCCGGTGGCGTTGCCCAGGTTCACCAGGCGGCCCTTGGACAACAGGATGATGCGCTTCCCGTCCGGGAATTCGACGTGATCGACCTGGGGCTTGATCTCGTCCCAGACCATGTTCTTGAGGCCCGCGACCTGAATTTCGCTGTCGAAGTGGCCGATGTTGCAGACAATGGCGTTGTGCCGCATCGCCCGCATGTGGTCGACGGTGATGACGTCCTTGTTGCCCGTGGCGGTGACGAAGATGTCCGCCTTGTCGGCGACATCGTCCAGCGTCTGGACATCATAGCCTTCCATCGCCGCCTGCAGCGCGCAGATCGGGTCGATCTCGGTGACGATCACGCGGGCGCCGCCCTGACGCAGCGAGGCGGCCGAGCCCTTGCCCACGTCGCCATAGCCGCAGACCACCGCGACCTTGCCCGAGAGCATGACGTCGGTGCCGCGACGGATGGCGTCGACCAGGCTCTCGCGGCAGCCGTAGAGGTTATCGAACTTGGACTTGGTGACGCTGTCGTTGACGTTGATCGCCGGGAACGGCAGGTCGCCCCGCTCGGCCATCTGATACAGGCGGTGAACGCCGGTGGTGGTCTCTTCCGACACGCCGCCGATGGCGTCGCGGATGGCCGAATAGAAGCCGGGCTTTTCCTTCAGATACCGCTTCATCACGGCATAGAGGGCCTCTTCCTCCTCGTTCTCGGGCTTGTCGAGCACCGAGGCGTCCTTCTCGGCCTTGGGGCCGAGCACGCACAGCAGGGTGGCGTCGCCGCCGTCGTCCAGGATCAGGTTCGGATAGCCGCCGTCGGCCCATTCGAAGATCTTGTGAGCGTACTCCCAGTACTCCTCAAGGGTTTCGCCCTTGGTGGCGAACACCGGCGTGCCCGAAGCCGCGATGGCGGCCGCCGCGTGGTCCTGGGTCGAATAGATGTTGCACGACGCCCAGCGCACCTCGGCGCCCAGGGCTTCCAGCGTCTGGATCAGCACGGCGGTCTGGATGGTCATGTGCAGGCTGCCGGCGATGCGGGCGCCCTTCAGCGGCTGGGCCGCGCCGAACTCGTCGCGCAGGGCCATCAGGCCGGGCATCTCGGTCTCGGCGATGGCGATTTCCTTGTCGCCGTAGGGGGCGAGCGAAATGTCGCGGACGATGTAGTCGTGGGCGTCGGCCATGGGATGCGGCTCCTTGCGGAAGGGCGTCGATGTCGGATTGGCGCGCCTCATAGACCGCGCGGACGGCGCGGGCAAGGAAGCCATAAGGATATCCTTATATGACCCCTAGCGCGCCCGGCAGCTGTCCAGGCGGCGGATCACATCCGGATCGGGCGGGCCGCCACGGACTTCCACGCGGCTCCCGACCGGATAGGTGGGGCCGATCGCGACGAAATCGTCCTCGGAGCCCAGACCGACCCGAAACCGCCCATAAATCTCGCTGACCTGCGGACGCAATGGGCGTGGATCGAGACCGGAGCGCAGGCCGTCGAGCGCCTGGGCGACACACGCCGCGGCGACGCGCGGCGGCTGGCCGCTGACAAAGGCGTGGCGCACCGGCGCTTCGGTGACCGCCTCCGGGCTGGAGGCGCAGGCGGTGAGTCCAATCAACGCCAGCATGGCGGCGGGCCCAGGCAGCCGAGACATCAGGTCACCACATCCGGTTCGGCCCGACCGGTGCGCGCGGCGATGCCGGCGAGCTCGTTCGCCAGGCGCACCACCGGCGCCAGCGCCTTGACCTGGTCGAGATCGAGGTCGCCCTCCGGGGGCTCGTAGCGCTCGAGGTACATCCGGAGCGTGGCGCCCGAGGTCCCGGTGCCCGACAGGCGAAACACCACGCGCGAGCCGCCGGCCAGGTCGATCCGGATCCCCTGATGGCGGCTGACCGATCCGTCGATCGGATCGTGGTAGGCGAAATCGTCGGCGGCGGTCACTGTCACGCCGTCGATCGAACGGCCGGGCAGCGACGCCAGGCCCGCGCGAAGATCGGCGACCAGGCCCTCCGCTACCTCTGTGTCCAGCCCCTCGTAGTCATGGCGACCGTGGTAGTTGCGGCCGTAGGTCGCCCAGTGTTCGCGGACGATCTCATCGACCGACTGGCGGCGGGCGGCGAGAATGTTCAACCAAAGAAGGATGGCCCACAGGCCGTCCTTCTCGCGCACATGGTCCGAGCCGGTGCCGGCGCTCTCCTCGCCGCACAGGGTGACCCGCCCGGCGTCGAGCAGATTGCCGAAGAACTTCCATCCGGTTGGCGTCTCGTGCAACTCGACTCCCAGAGCTTCGGCCACCCGGTCGGCGGCGCGGCTGGTGGGCATGGAGCGGGCGATGCCCTTGATTCCGTCGCAGTAGCCCGGCGCAAGGTGGGCGTTGGCGGCCAGGATGGCGAGACTGTCGGACGGGTTCACGAACCGCCCTCGCCCGATGATCAGATTGCGGTCGCCGTCGCCGTCCGAGGCGGCGCCCAGATCAGGCGCGCCCGGCCCCATCAGCCGGTCGTGCAGCGCCTTGGCGTGGATCAGATTGGGATCGGGATGGCCGCCGCCGAAATCCTCCAGAGGGACGCCGTTCGAGACGCAGTCGGCGAAGCCCAGTCGCCGCTCGAAGATTTCGGTCGCGTATGGCCCCGTGACCGCGTGCATGGCGTCGAAAACGAACCGACCGCCCGCCTCTCGCCAGGCGCGGATGGCGTCGAAGTCGAACAGCGTCTCCATCAGGGCGGCGTAGTCGGCGACTGGATCGACGACCTGAACGACCGTGTCGCTCAGACGGGTGTCGCCCAACCGGTCGAGGTCGATCTCGGCGGCGTCGAGGATGCGATATTCCGCCAAGGCCTGGCTGCGGGCATGGACGGCGGCCGTGAAGGCCTCCGGGGCCGGGCCGCCGTTGGCGATGTTGTACTTGATGCCGAAGTCGCCGTTCGGGCCGCCGGGATTGTGGCTGGCCGACAGGATCAGGCCGCCCGCAGCCTTGTTCAGCCGGATCAGATGACTGGCGGCCGGAGTCGACAGGATGCCGCCCTGCCCCACGAGCACCCGGCCGTAGCCATTGGCGGCGGCCATGCGGACGGCGCGTCCGATCACCTCGCGGTTCAGGAACCGGCCGTCGCCGCCGATAACAAGGGTGGCGCCTTTTCGCGCCTCGCCGACCTCGTCGAACACCGCCTGAATGAAGGTCTCCGCATAATGCGGCTGCTGGAAGACGGCGACCTTCTTTCGAAGACCGGATGTCCCCGGCTTCTGGTCGGAGAAGGGCGTGACGGCGACGGTTCGGAGCATGGTCATCGCAAGCTGTTTCGACGGCCAAGGGTTCCGTTTCAAGCGGCGGCGGGCGGATCGTCGCAAAGGCTTCATCAAAGCGTCGTCCCGGGCGACACAGACGGATCATAAAGGCCGAGACCTCGATTGCGGCCTTTGGGGGATGCAGGAATGGCTCGACGCGGACTGATGCTGACAGCGGCGACGCTGGCCGTGATGGCGGGAACCCCGTCTGCGGCGCAGGAGGCGCCATCCGTGACGGCGGCCGCGGCCACCCAGCCCAGCGCGCGCAATGAAGCCAATCAGGCGGTGATCGTGGCGGACCCCGCGCTCGCCGAGGGCGGGGTCGTGGTCGGGACGGCGGGCATGGACGGGCTGGATGTCTTCAGCCTGGCCGGGGAGCGCCTGCTGACCGTACCGGCTGGTGAGGCGGTGTCGGTCGATGTGCGCCACGACGTCGATCTGGCCGGCGGCAACGGGACCCTGCTGGTGACCAGCGACGTCGCGACCCAGACCCTGCGGTTCTGGACGATCGCCGACGGCGCCCTGACCGAGGTCGGCGCGGCGGGAGAGAGCCTTGGCTATGCGGTCGAAGGCGTCTGTTTCGCGCGGGATCCGCGCGACGGCGCGCTGTATGTGGTCGGCGTCGGCGACGGCGGCGAGATCGATCAGCGCCTGGTCTATGCCGACGGCGAGGGCGGCATCGCCACCCGGCCGGCGCGACGTCTGGCCCTGCCCTCTTCGCTGAAGTTCTGCGTAGCCGACGACCGCACCGGCGATCTCTATGTCGCCGAGGAGGCGGTCGGTCTGTGGCGCTTCCCCTCCGATCCCGAGGCTGAAGCCATTCCCGAGCTGATCGACGCGGTCGGGCTGGGACGGGTCACCGAAGAACTGGGCGGGCTGGCCCTGATGGACGGCGGCGAGGGCGCGCGCCACCTGATCGCCTCGGATGCGTCTTCGGGCCAGCTGTTCGTCTATGACCGCGAGGCCGACCACGCTTTCGTCGGCGCGGTAACACCGACGGGGCCGCAAGGCGAAGCCATCGCCGAGCCGGGCGGGCTGTCAGCGGTTGGTCAGGCGCTGGGCGGCGCGCTGTCGAACGGCGCCCTGGTCGTCACCGACGAGGACGCCGAGGGCGGAGCGAACTACAAGCTGATCCCCGTCTCGACGCTGCTGGGGGCGGTTGATCGTCCCGTCGGCCAGCCCCAGCCCCTGACCGCCGCCGCGCCCGAGCGGATGCCGGCGGTCACCGCGCGGATCGAGACCGCGCCCGTGGCCGGCTACGGCGACGCCGCCGACGATCCGGCCATCTGGGTCAATGCAGCCAATCCCGCCGCCAGCCTGGTGATTGGCACGGACAAGACCGGCGGCCTGTATCTCTACGACATGCAGGGTCAGGTGGTTCAGCACCTGACCGACGGCAAGATGAACAATGTCGACGTCCGCGACGGCGTTTCGCTCGGCGGCGAGGAGATCGTGCTGGTCGCGGCCAGCAACCGCACCGACAAAAGCATCGCCATGTATCGCCTGGACACCGAGGCGCGCCGCCTGGTGAACATCGCCGACGGCCCGCAGCCGACCGATCAGGGCGATCCCTATGGGATGTGCCTGTACCAGGACGCCGAGGGCGGGACCTTCGTCTTCATCAACGACTCCAACGGCGAAAAGCGTCAGTGGCGCGTGGTCGATGCCGGGAATAGCCGGGTGCGGACCGAACGGGTTCGCGACTTCGCCTTTTCGTCGCAAGTCGAGGGCTGCGTCGCCGACGACGAAACCGGCGTGCTCTATGTCGCCGAGGAGGACGTCGGCCTGTGGCGGCTGAGCGCCGCGCCGGACGGCGGGATGGGCATGGAAAGCGTCCAGGCCATCGCCGACAACCCGGCGCTGAAGGACGATCTGGAGGGGGTGGCGATCTACGACCTGGGGGGCGGGCGCGGCTATATCGTCGTGTCCAGCCAGGGCAACGACAGCTACGCCGTCTATCGCCGCGAGGGCGACCAGGCCTATCTGGGCTCGTTCGTGGTGGTGGCGGACGGTCCGGGGGGCATCGACGGCATTTCCGAAACCGACGGCCTGGAGGTCACCAGCCGCAATTTGGGCCCCGGTTTCGAGCACGGCGCCATGATCGCTCAGGACGGCCGCAACCTGCTGCCCAATGCGCGTCAGAACTTCAAATATGTCAGCTGGACCGATATCGCCCGGGCGCTGGACCTGGAGGTCAGGCGCTAAAGCCTGCGCAGGCGCGCCGGGCCTCTGATCGCCTCGACATCCGCCAGGAGCATGACGACCACCGCGCCGGCCTTACCGTCGGCGTGAATCAGGCGCTCTGCGTCCAGCATCAGGCCGATGTGGCCGTCCAAGCAGGCGAGGTCGTTTCGGCGGGGCGCGTCGCTGGTTTCGTGACCGAGCTCGCGCGCCTGCATGTCGGCGTCGCGCGGACAACCGAGGCCGCAGGCGAACAACGCCGCCTGGACCAGGCCAGAGCAGTCGATGCCCTGACGCGTGCGACCGCCCCAGGCATAGGGCGCGCCCAGGAAGCGCTCGGCCACGGCGGCGGGATCGTCGTCGAAGGCGAACAGGTCGGCCAGACCCTCGGCGGGCTCGCCCGGCTCGATCCGGACGAGGGCGTTCAGCGGCAGGTCGCCATCAGCCGTCGCCACGCGATGCGTGGGCTCAAGACGCTCGACCGACAGGGCCGCGGCCTCGACCCAGCCGACATAGCCGTCACGGGCGCAGCGGCCGAAGGCGCGGCCGCCTTCGATCACCAGGGCCTCGAAGGTCTCGCCGAACAGCAGCTGGGTCTGGCGCCGGCCGTCGGCGTCCACCAGATCGAGCGTCGGCGCCGTGACCCGCATCGGGCGGCCCGTGCGATAGGCCGGCGCACGCCACAGGCCCTCCAGCCGCTGGTCGGCCAGGTCACCATGCGCGGGGCGCAGGCGCGGATCGTCGATGTCGGCCGGGCGGATCACTGTCCAGCCCTATACCCCGGACCGCCAAAAGCCCGTTAACGGGTCCGGTTAATCGCGGGGATAGCGCTCGCGCAGCATTTGATAAACGGCCCGCGCGGCCTGGAGCTCGCCACCCTCCGGGCGTCCCGGCTGGGCGCGCGGATTCCAGGCGAAGATGTCCAGGTGCGCCCACGAACCCGTCATGGGCGCGAACCTTTGCAGGAACAGGCCGGCGGTGATCGAGCCGCCCTGCGCCCAGGCGGCGGAGTCGTTGCGGAGGTCGGCGATCTCGCTGTTCAAAGCGTCGCGGTAGCCGGGCCACAGCGGCATCCGCCAGACGGGATCGCGCACCGCGCGGCCCGCCGCCTTCACCGCCTCGGCCAGCGCGTCATCGTCGGTGTAGAGCGGGGGCAGTTCGGGCCCCAGGGCGACGCGCGCCGCGCCGGTCAGGGTGGCGAAGTCGATGGTTAGATCCGGCGAATGCTCGCCCGCTCGCGTCAGGGCGTCGGCCAGGATCAGCCGCCCCTCGGCGTCGGTGTTGCCGACCTCGACGGTCAGGCCGGCGCGGGTCCGCAGAATGTCCCCGGGGCGGAAGGCGTCCGCCGAGACCGCGTTCTCAACCGCCGCGACCAGCACCACTAGCCGCACGGGCAGGTCGGCCTGCATGACCAGCCGCGCCAGCGCCAAGGCGTGGGCCGCGCCCCCCATGTCCTTTTTCATGTTGCGCATGCCGGCGGCGGGCTTGAGGTCCAGGCCGCCGGTGTCGAACACCACGCCCTTGCCGACCAGGGCGATCAGCGGGCGGTCGGCGGCGTCGAGATTCCATCCGATCTCGATCAGGCGCGGAGCGCGGTGCGGCGCGGCGGCGCGGCCGACGGCGTGGACGGCCGGGTAGTTCGCCTCCAGCAGGTCGTCGCCTGTCGTGACGGTGATGGCCGCTCCGTGCGCCTCAGCGATCTCGCGGGCGATGGTCTCGATCTGCAGCGGCCCCATGTCGGCGGCGGGGGTGTCGACCATCTCGCGCGCCAGGGCGGCGGCGGCGGCGATGCGGTGGATCTCGGCCAGGTCGGCCCCCTCCGGCGCCACCAGCCGGGGCCGGGCGCCGTCGCGGCGCTTGTAGCGATCGAACCGGTATCCTCCCAGGGCGAAGGCCAAAGCGGCGAGACGTCCGTCGTCTGCGCCGACGCCCTCCAGCCGCCAGTCTCCGGCCGGCAGGCGCGCCGCCAGGGCCCGAATGGCGAAAGGATCGAACCGGTCGCCAATGCCGAACAGGGCGGCGGAGGGATCACCATCAGGACCGGGCGCAATCAGCAGCTGTCCCGCCGCGCCAGTGAAGTCGTGGGCGCGGGCCCAGACGCGGATCGTATCGCCGCCGGAAATCTCCCCGCCCTTGGTCACCAAGTGGATCGGCCGCGCGCCATCCGCGTGCTCGGTGGCGATCAGAGTGTCGGCCATGGGCGGGCTCCGGGTTGGTTAACCGATCGTTGACGCCGCCGGGCGATGCTGGAGGCTGATCTTCGCCCGGCACGTCTGGAGCCTCCATGTCGCGCACCCTCGCCGCCCTCGCAACCGCCGCCCTGATGGCCACGACCGGTCAGGCTCTGGCCCAGAACCAGCCGTCGCAGGCGCAGGCCGCGGCCCAGGCGCCGCGCGCCGCGACCGCCGAGGAGCGCGCCGCCTACGATCGCCTCGACCCCCTGGTCCGCTCGGCTTTCTGGGCCGGGCAGCGCGACATCGCGCCCAATGACCCGGTCGCCGGCGTGAAGCTGGCTGAGGCGCTGCGCGAGCTGGGCCAATTCGACAAGGCCGCCGAAACGGCCGAGGGCGTGCTGGTCACCCAGCCGCAAAACGTCGACGCCATGCTGGAGGTCGGTCGGGCCCACATCGCCCGGGGCCAGGCCTTCTACGGCATCCGTCGGCTTGAGGAGGCGCGCGACCTGGCGCCGCGCGACTGGCGGCCCCTGTCGCTGCTGGGCGTCGCCTATCAGCAGGTCAGCCGTCATGAGGAAGCCCGCCAGGCCTGGAACGCCGGCCTGCAACTGGCGCCCGACAATCCCAACATCCTGACCAACGCCGCCATGGCCCAGGCCACGGCGGGCGATCCGGCGGGGGCCGAGACCCTGCTGCGCCGCGCCGTCGCCCAGCCGGGCGCTGATCTCAAGATCAAACTGAACCTCGCCCTGATCCTCGGGCTGCAGGGCAAGGCGGCCGAGGCCGAGCAGATCATCCGCCGCGAGTTGCCCCCCGAACAGGCCGAGCGGAACCTGGCCTGGCTGCGCAGCCAGACCGGAGGCGCGACCACCGGCCAGGCGCGGACGTGGAACAGCCTAGAAGGGCGCTGAGTCTAGCTGAACCTCAAGGCCATCAGGGGGATGACGATGTCCTCCTCGTCGTCGAGGTGACGGATCAGCGGACCGGCAGCGCGGTCGACCGTCTCGGCCAGGCGGCGCGCGGCGTCTCCGGCCGGGGCGCGGGACGTGACCACCTGATGAAAGGCGCGGCCGTGCTCGGCCAGGGCTTCTAGGTGGGCATGGACGGCGTCGTGGTCGCGGTCCAGCAGGTCGATGCCGGCCTGGATGCGCGGCTCGAGACGGCGGAACTGCGGGAAATAGTGGCCGCTCTCGATCCGGTGGTGGCCGTCCAGATGTTGGAGGAAACCGCCCAGCGTTGGGATCAGGCGCGGGTGCAGGCCGGCCGCATCGATCTCGCCCGCCCGGTGGGCGGCGATCACCTGATCCATGGCGGCTTGGGCCTGACGAAAGCCCTGGTGCATGGCCAGCCAATGGCTGGCGACGGGCGGGAGGGTCTGGTCGGACCACCGGTCGCGGGGCAGTTCGGCCAACAGCCAGCGGTGCTGGGCCGGCAACCCGTCCCGCTGATCCAGCGCGTCTGAAGAGGCCTCAGGCGACAGCCGCGGTCGCGGCGATGAAGCCGCCCCCCAGCAGGCGGTCCGGGTCGGCGGGGTCGTAAAGGGCGCAGGCCTGGCCGGGGGCGACGCCTTCCTCGCCTTCGTCGAAGATCACGCCGACCGCGCCGTTCTCCACGGCCATCCGGGCCGGCGACGGATCGCGCGTCGAACGCACGCGCGCCAGCACCGATCGCCCGGTCTCGGCCGCCGTCGCCATGTCGGACTCGTCGCCCAACCAGTTGGTCTCCTCCAGGGTCAGGGACGCGGTCAACAGGGCCTCGCGCGGCCCGACCACGACGCGCCGCGCCTCGGGCTCCAGCCGGACCACGAACAGCGGCTCTCCCACGGCGACATTCAGCCCCCGGCGCTGGCCGATGGTGTAGTCGGTGATGCCGCCGTGTGCGCCCAGCACCCGGCCGTCCATATGCACGATCTCGCCGGCCTCGCGCCCCTGCGGCCGCAGCCGGTCGATCAGGGTGCGGTAGTCGCCAGAGGGCACGAAACAGATGTCCTGGCTATCCGGCTTGGCGGCGATCCGGAGGCCCAATTCGGCCGCCACGCCCCTCACCTGGGGCTTTTCCAGATCGGCCAGGGGAAAGCGCAGATAGTCCAGCTGGGCCCGCGTGGTAGCGAACAGGAAGTAGGACTGGTCGCGCGAGGGATCGATGGCCTTGCGCATCTGGCTGCGACCGTCGGCGCCGACCGCACGACGCACATAATGGCCGGTGGCCATGGCCTCGGCGCCCAGGTCGCGGGCCACGTCCAGCAGGTCGCGGAACTTGACCGTCTGATTGCAGCGGATGCACGGCACCGGAGTGCGGCCCATCAGGTAACTGTCGGCGAACTGGTCGATCACCGCGTCGCGGAACTGGCTCTCGTAATCCAGCACATAGTGGGGGATGCCCAGGGTTTCGGCGGCCAGCCGGGCGTCGTGAATGTCCTGGCCGGCGCAGCAGGCGCCCTTCTTCTTCAGCGCCGCGCCGTGGTCGTAGAGCTGTAGTGTCACCCCCACGACCTCATAGCCGGCCTTGTGCAGCAGGGCCGCGACCACGGTGGAGTCGACCCCGCCGGACATGGCCGCCACCACCCGCGATCCGACAGGCAGGCCGACCGCCGCGCGCGCGGAAGCGATCGCCGCGTCCATGTCCGCCGGAGAGGTCATGGGGGCGATGTCGGGAACCGGGCAGAGAGGCTCGGCGAGGGTCATGGCCGCTATCTAGTCGCCGAAGCGCGCGATTTCGAGGCCTGGACGATTTCCACTTGACCAGATGTAACCCATAGGTGATATGTCACCTCAGGGTTACAGGGAGCATTCCGATGGATGACAAGGCCTCCAGAAAGACGGGCAAGTCCGTCATCTTCAACCGCAAGCTGGCGCTGATCATCGTCGCGGCGATGGCGGGCGTGGCGTCTGCGATGATCGCCCTGTTCCTGACCAGCGAGGACCGGACGAGCGGACTCACCGCCGTCGCGCCCCTGGTGGCCCTGGCCGCCCTGCTGGCCGGGGCCGCCATCTTCGTCTTCGCGCTCAGCATGGGCGCGGCGCGCGAGATGGCCTCACCCGATCCGAAGACGCCCTACGGTGACCGCTTGCAGCGCGAGCGTCGGGGGCGTCTGTTCGCCCTGCCGCTGTCGGCCTTCATCCTGGGAATACTCGGCACGATCGCCGTGATGGACGCGGTCTATTTCGGTGAAGCGACCGACTTCAACTGGTGGATTCGGGCGGGCATGATCCTGGTCGTGGCGATCACCGCCCCCCTGACCCTGGCCGGATCCTGGCATGAACGGCGGACGCCCAAGCTTCGCCGCTACCTCAACGACGAGCTGAGCGTCGCCATGCGCGGCAAGGCCTGGGGTGTGGGCTACGGCGTGCTGATGGGCGGCGCCTGCCTGCTCTACGCGATCGCCCTGTTCGATCCGCGTCTGGCCATGGTGCTGGCGCCCATGACCCTGGCCATCGGATCGGTGGCGCCGGGCCTGTGGTTCGCCATTCTGGACCGCCGGGCCGATCTGGATGAGTGAGCGACGGCTGGAGCCCCGGCTGCGCGAGGCGAGGGTGGCGATGGGCCTGACCCAGGCCGAGCTGGCGGAGAAGGCGCGGGTGTCGCGCAAGACCATCAACACCGTCGAGAACGGCGTCTTCACCCCCTCGACCACCCTGGCCCTGGTGCTGAGCCGGGTTCTGGGCCAGCCGGTGGAGGCGCTGTTCCACCTGCTGGACGATGACGATCTGCCGCCCCGCGCGGGCGGTTAGCGGTCTGCTTCGACCCACGCCTGCAGCAACAGGTGAGCGATGGCCACCGGGGTCGGCGGACGGATCGAGGCATGGCGATCCGCCAGAACCTCGCGCGCTTCCTCTCGCGTCAGCCAGGCCACGGCCTCCAGCTCGGTCTGGTCCGGACGGGCGTCGTCATCCGACACCTCGGCCATCAAGCCGATCATCAGTTGCGACGGAAACGGCCAGGGCTGGCTGGCGTGATAGCGGACGGCGGTTACGGTCAGGCCGGCCTCCTCCGCGACCTCGCGGGCGCAGGCCTCCTCCAGACTCTCGCCGGGCTCGACGAACCCGGCCAGGGCCGACATGCGACCCGTCGGCCAGGACGCCTGACGCCCCAGCAGGCAGCGCTCGGCCCCATCCTCGCCCGTGTGCAGCACCAGCATGATCACCACCGGGTCGACCCGCGGAAAATGCTCGGTCTCGCAGGCGGCGCAGACGCGCTTCCACCCCCCGCAGGCGTCGTGGGTGCGCTGGCCGCAGGCGGCGCAGAAGCCGTGACGCCGGCGCCAGTCGAACAGGCTCTTGGCCGCGCCCGCCATGGCCGCTTCTGGTTCGGGCAACAGACCGGCGGCGGCGCGCATCTCGACAAACCGGCCCAGGCCGCGCACGGGACCTTCGGACGGATCGTCGGCGCCCTCGATCTCCACCGCGAACACCGGCGCCTCGCCCTCCTGACCCAGGAACGCCGACCGGTCAGGCGCGAGGTCGAAAGCGTGGTCAAGCGACAGCCAGACCAGCTGGTCGTCGTCCTCTCGGACCAGCGGCCGGCCTTCCCACAGCAGCAGGGCACGCCCCGAAGCCTCGGCCCGGCATTCCGCCAGCCAGTCGGGATCGTTGCGAAGATCACCCGCGCGATCCAGCGGATTGCCGGCGAAACGGGTCACGGGCCAGGAAACGGACCGGTTGACGGCGGGCGGTCGGCGGGCGGACATGGCCGCCGTCTTAGACCCGCGCCGGGAGCGCCGCCATGTCCGACAGCGATGAGATCGTCCTCTACACCAACCCCATGTCGCGCGGCCGCATCGCCCGCATCATGCTGGAGGAGGTCGGCCGGCCGTATCGCGCCGAGATCCTCGACTACGGCACAACCATGAAGGCGCCCGAGTATCTGGCCGTCAATCCGATGGGCAAGGTGCCGGCCATCACCCATCGCGGCCAGACGATCACCGAGGCGGCGGCCGTCTGCGCCTATCTAGCCGACGCCTTCCCCGAGGCGGGTCTCGCACCCGCGACGTCGAGCCCCCTGCGTGGACCCTATTATCGCTGGCTGTTCTTCGCGGCCGGGCCGCTGGAGGCTGCGGTGACGGCAAGGTCGCTGGGTACCCTGCCGCCGCCCGAAAAGGCCGCCATGGTCGGTTACGGCAGCTATGACGCCGTGGTCGACGGATTGGAGCACGCCCTGAAGCCCGGCCCCTGGATCCTGGGCGACCGGTTCAGCGCGGCAGACGTCTATGTCGGCGCCCAGATCAGCTGGGGCTTGATGTTCAAGTCACTGCCCGACCGTCCGGCCTTCGTCGATTACGCCCAGCGGCTGGAGGCGCGTCCGGCCTGGACGCGGGCCGCCGAGAAAGACGACGCGCTCATGCCGAAGGAGGGTTGAGCGCCCAGCGACCCACGGTCGCATTACAGCCCGGTAACTTTCCGCGGGCGGGGACGATGGATAGGGTCGCGCCCTTCTCAGACCTATGTCAGGCGCTCTTGATGATCCGCACGCTCGTTTCGGCCTCCGCCCTGGTCGCCGCCCTCAGCCTTTCGGGAGCCGCCATGGCCCAGGACGCCGCCGCCTCTTCCACCGCCGCCCCGACCACGGCGGCGCCGGCGTCCGACCCGTATCTGTGGCTGGAGGAGATCGAAGGCGAGCGGGCCATGGAGTGGGTCGAGGGCCAGAACGATCGCTCGCTCGGCGTGCTGCAGGGCGATCCGCGCTATCAGGGGCTCTATGATCAGGCGCTGGCCCTGGTCGAGGCTCAGGACCGCATTCCAATGCCGGGCCTGGTGCGCACCTCGGCCGGCGAGGTGATCGACAACTTCTGGCAGGACGCCGAGCATGTGCGCGGCATCTGGCGCACGACCTCGGTCGACAGCTATCTGACCGACGATCCCCAGTGGGAGACCATCCTGGACATCGACGCCCTGGCCGAGGCCGAGGGCAAGAACTGGGTCTACAAGGGCGCGTCCTGCCTGGCGCCGGACAATCGGCGCTGCCTGGTGTTTCTGTCGGATGGCGGCAAGGACGCCGTAGTCACGCGCGAGTTCGATCGCGACACGCGCCAGTTTGTCGAGAACGGTTTCAATCTGCCGGAATCCAAGGGCGGGGCGACCTGGGTCGACGAGAACACCCTGCTGATCTCCCAGGACTTCGGGCCCGACACCCTGACCGACAGCGGCTATCCGCTGACGGTGCGCCGCCTGATGCGTGGCCAGGCCCCGAGCGAGGCCGTCGAGCTGTTCCGCGGCGAGAAGGCCGACGTGGCCTCCAGCGCCTACACCCTGCGCGACGCCGACGGCGTGCTGCAGGCGGTGCTGATCGACCGGTCGGTCGGCTTCTACGACGCCGAGACCCATCTGCTGGAGGGCGACGTGACCCGACAGTTGCCGCTGCCCTCCAAGGTGCAGATCGAGGCGCTGCTGGACGACCAACTGGTGTTCACCACCAATGAGGACTGGACCGCGCCGAACGGCCAGGCGTTCGCCACCGGCGATCTGATCGCCTGGAACCTGGAGGGGCTGAAGACTGCGCCCGACACCACCCCGCTGGAGCTGATCCTGCGGCCGGGCGAGCGCGAGGCGATCGAGAGCGTCTCGGCCACCCGTAATCGCCTCGTCGTGGCCATGACCGAAAACGTGCGCGGCGGCGTCTACAGCTACAGCCGCGGCGACGACGGGGCCTGGACGCGCCAGCGACTGGCCCTGCCCGAGAACGTCACCGTCGGCATCGGCTCGGCCAGCGACCTGGACGATCGGGTGTTTGTCACCGCCGCCAACTATCTGACCCCCTCGACCCTCTATCTGGCCGACGCGGCGTCGCTGGACCTCGCCGAGGCCAAGAGCCTGCCCGAGAAGTTCGACGCCGAGGGTCTGACCATCCAGCAGTTCGAGGCGGCGTCGAAGGACGGCACGCGCATCCCCTATTTCGTGGTCCACCGCGAGGCCATGCCGATGGACGGATCCAGCCCCACGCTGCTGTACGGCTATGGCGGCTTCCAGTCGTCGCTGCTGCCCGGCTATTCGGCCACGGTCGGCAAGCTGTGGCTGGAGCGGGGCGGCGTCTATGTGGTGGCCAATACGCGCGGCGGCGGCGAGTTCGGCCCGCGCTGGCACCAGGCGGCGCTGCAGGAGAACCGCCAGCGGGCGCACGAGGACTTCCAGGCCGTGGCCGAGGATGTCATCCGCCGCGGCGTCACCAGCCAGCCGCACCTGGGGATCATGGGCGGCTCGCAGGGCGGGCTGTTCATGGGCGCGATGCTGACCCAGCGGCCGGACCTGATCAACGCGGCCGTTATCCAGGTGCCGCTGTTCGACATGCTGCGCTTCCACAAGCTGCTGGCCGGGGCCAGCTGGATCGCCGAATATGGCAACCCGGACATCCCCGAGGAGCGCGCCTGGATCGAGGAGTACTCCCCCTATCAGCGGCTGAGCGCCGAGGCGGACTATCCCGAAGTCTTCATCCACACCTCGACCAAGGACGACCGGGTCCACCCCGGCCACGCCCGAAAGGCGGCCGCCCGCATGATCGAACAGGGCCACGAGGTGCTGTTCTATGAGAACACCGACGGCGGCCACGCGGCCGGCGCCAACCTGCGCGAGACGGCGCGGCGCCTGGCGCTGGAGTACACCTATCTGACCCGCCGGCTGATGGACGAGCCGGCCCAGGACTAGACCCTTCCCTCCCCCGCGCCAGCGGGGGAGGGGGACCGCGTAGCGGTGGAGGGGGCCAGCCCCACACATCAGCCCTCGTGGTTCGCCCCCTCCACCATGCTTCGCATGGTCCCCCTCCCCCGACGCTTCGCGTCATGGGAGGATCGAAAGACACGGAGTGACCCATGCGCCTGTTGATGACCGCCACCGCCCTCGCCGCCCTGGCCCTGCCCGCCATGGCCCAGGATCGCCCGCCGCATTTCCCGGCCGACCTGACACCCGAGGCCGTCGCGGCGGCGGACGACCATTTGGCCCTGGAGGAGGTGGACGGGGCGGAGGCCATGGCCTTTGTGCGGGCGTCGAACGAAAGGTCGCTCGGCGTGCTTGAAGGCGATCCCCGCTATGAGGAACTGAGGGCGGAGGCCGAGGCGATCCTGACGGCGTCGGACCGCCTTCCCTATCCGGTCTTCCTGGGCGAGGGCCTGGGCAACTTCTGGCAGGACGCGACCAATCCCAAGGGCCTGTGGCGACGCACGACGCTGGAGTCCTATCGTGGCGGCGACGCCGAGTGGGAGACCTTGATCGACGTGGACGCCCTGGCGCGCGAGGAAGGCCGCGACTGGGTGTGGAAGGGTGCGCAGTGCCTGGCGCCTGACGAGACCCGCTGCCTGGTCAATCTGTCGGACGGCGGCAAGGACGCGGTGGTGGTGCGCGAGTTTGACACCGCGACCAAGACCTGGGTCGAGGGCGGCTTCAACCTGCCCGAGGGCAAGCACCGGCTCAGCTGGCTAGATCAGGACACCCTGCTGGTGGCCACCGACTTTGGCCCGGAAAACGGTCAAAGCACCCTGACCGAGAGCGGCTACCCCTACATCATCAAGTCGCTGGCGCGCGGCCAGACGCTGGACCAGGCGACCGAGGTTTATCGCGGCGAACAGGGCGACGGCGGCTATGGCGTCAGCGCCTCGGTCTATCGCGACGCCGAGGGCGCGGTGGAGGCGGTGCTGTTCCGCCGTCCGCTCGACACCTTCAGCGCCGAGACCTGGCAGTGGGTGGACGGCGAGGCTGTCGAGCTGAACCTGCCCGAGCGGGTCGGCATCCACGGAACGCTGGGTCGCCAGCTGGTGCTGTCGCCGGATGAAGACTGGACCATCGGCGGCCAGACGATCTCGGGCGGGACCTTGGTGGCCGCCGATTTCGAAATGCTGCGTCAGGCCGAGCCTGTCATGACCAACACCAGCCTGACCACCATTTTCCGGCCCGGCGAGCGCCAGTCGCTTCAGGGCGTTTCGGTGATGCGCGATCACGTGCTGGCGGTGGTGTCGGACAATGTCGTGGGCACGCTGAAGCGCTTTCAGTTCGTTACCGGCGATACCCGCCATGGCGAATGGCGCGCCACGGACCTGCAGGTTCCCGAAAACTCCGCCGTCAGCCTGGGCGACAGCTCCAAGAAGTCCGGCCGCGCGTTTGTTTCGGCCCAAGGCTTCCTGACCCCGCCGACGCTGGGTCTGCTGGAGCAGACGGCGACCGCGCCCGAGACGCTGCGTGCGGCGCCGGCCAAGTTCGACGCCTCGACCCATGTGGTGGAGCAGTTCGAGGCGACCTCCACCGACGGGACCAAGATTCCCTATTTCGTGGTCATGCCGCGCGACCTGGCGATGGACGGAACCGCGCCGACCATCCTGTTCGGTTACGGCGGCTTCCAAGTCAGCTTCCCGCCCGCCTACAAGCCCGAGATGGGCAAGCTGTGGCTGGAGAATGGCGGCGTCTTCGTCCAGGCCAATATCCGGGGCGGCGGCGAGTTCGGCCCCGAATGGCATCAGGCGGCGCTGAACGAGAACCGCCAGCGCGCCTTCGATGACTTCGCGGCGGTCGGCAAGGACCTGATCGCGCGCAAGATCACCTCGCCCGATCACCTCGGCATCTACGGCCGATCGAACGGCGGGGTGCTGACCTCGGTGTCGATCACCCAGAACCCGGACCTGTTCGACGCGGCCGTGATCGAGAGCCCGCTGGTCGACATGCTGCGCTATCACGAGCTGCCGGCAGGCGCGTCGTGGATCGGCGAGTACGGCGACCCGCGCATCCCCGAGGAAGCCGCCTGGATCGCGGAGTATTCCGCCTATCAGCAGCTGCGCCCGAACGCCGACTATCCGCGCGTCTACATCACCACCAACACCCGCGATGACCGGGTGCATCCGGGCCATGCGAGGAAGTTCGCGGCCCGTCTGGGCGAGATGGGCTACGACCACCTGTATTTCGAGGACACGGCCGGCGGCCACTCCAACGACGCCGATCCCATCGCCAACGCCCGCCGCTGGGCCCGGCACTATGTCTATCTGATGCAGCAGCTGATGGACTGATCAATGTTTTTCCTCCCCCGATGCGAAGCCTCGGGGGAGGGGGACCGCGTAGCGGTGGAGGGGGCGAGACGCGAGCGCCGGCGCGCAATCTCGCCCCCTCCACCATGCTGCGCATGGTCCCCCTCCCCCGCTTCGCGGGTGAGGAATAGTTGGGGAGGTGACGGCCGCTCCCAGCCCTGCCACAAGGCGGCGGTCGTCACAGTCTGTCGGGGTTTTCTGATGCGTCTCGCCCTTCTCGCCGCCGTCGCCGGCATGGCCCTGGCCCTGCCGGCCGCCGCTCAGGACCTGCTGGTACGGGGTGGGACGATCCACACCGGCGTGGAAAACGCTCCAATCGCCGAGGCGGTGTTGGTGCGGGACGGACGGATCGTCTTCGTCGGCGCCGTCGCCGATCTGCCGGACGCGCCCGGGGTGGAGACCATCGATCTGGGCACGGCGGTGATGTTCCCCGGCTTCACCGACGGCCACGCCCATCTGGACGGCATTGGCCAGCGCGAACTGACCCTGAATCTGGAGGGCTCGGCCTCGATCGTGGAGGCCATGAGCCGGCTGAGCGCCTGGGCCGAGAGCCATCCCGATGGGCCCATCGTCGGGCGCGGCTGGATCGAGACCCACTGGCCCGAAGATCGCTTTCTGACCCGGCAGGATCTGGATGCGGCGGCGCCCGGGCGCGTCGTGCTGCTGGGCCGGGCCGACGGCCACGCCGTGGTCGCCTCGACGCCCGCGCTGGAAGCGGCCGGGATCACGCGCGACACTCAGGCCCCGACCGGTGGCGACATCCTGAAGGACGACCAGGGCGAACCCAACGGCATGCTGATCGACGCGGCGGAACAGCTGGTCGCCGCTTTGATGCCCGAACGCGACGAGGCTGCGCGCCGGGCCGCCTATCGCGAAGGTTTTGCGTTCGAGGCGCGGCACGGCTGGACCGGCCTGCATTTCATGAGCGCGCCCTGGGCCGACATTCCGCTGCTGGAACAGATGGCCGAGGCCGGCGAAGCGCCGATCCGGGTCTACAACTCTGTGACGCCGGACGGGGCCGAGGCTTTGATCGCCTCGGGACCGCGCCAGGCTGCCGACGGCCGCGTCATCACCCGCGCCATCAAGATGTACGCCGACGGGGCGCTGGGCTCACGCGGCGCGGCCCTGTTCGAACCCTATTCGGACGCGCCCGAGACCACCGGCCTGATGCAGATGACACGCGAGCAGGCCCTGCCGGTCTATGAGGCGGCGCTGCGCGGCGGCATCCAGATCGCCACCCACGCCATCGGCGACCGGGGCAACGCCGAGGTCTCGGACTGGTACGCCGAGGCCATGCAGGCGGTGCCGCAGGGCGACTGGGCGGACGGCCGCGACGTTCGCTGGCGCATCGAACACGCCCAGATCCTGAAGCCCGAGCACTATGGCCGGTTCTCGGATTTGCCGATCATCGCCTCCATGCAGCCCAGCCATGCCATCGGCGACCTGCATTTCGCCGCCGACCGCCTGGGCGACGCGCGGTTGGACGGCGCCTATGCCTGGAAAAGCCTGGTTGACCGCGACGTGATCGTGGTCGGCGGCTCGGACGCGCCGGTGGAACGAGGCGATCCCCTGATCGAGTTCTACGCCGCCGTGGCGCGTCGTGACCTGAACGGCTTTCAGGGTCCGGACTGGCGGCCGCAGGAGGCGGTGTCGCGCGACACGGCGCTGAAGATGTTCACCCTTTGGCCGGCCTACGCCAGCTTCCGCGAGGACGAGCTGGGCACCATCGAAGTGGGCAAGCGGGCCGACTTCTCGGTGTTCGACCGCGACCTGATGACCGTGCCGGAGGCGGACATCCCGACGGCCGTGCCTGTCATGACGGTGGTCGATGGCGAGGTCGTGTGGCGCGCCGAGGGTTCCTGAGCAACCCTCCGTCCGCGGCGTGGTTATAGAGTCTCCCAATACCCTCCAAGGAGACACCCCATGATCGTCAAGAAGGGCGCCGTGATCGCCGTGGCCGACGGCGAAAAGCTGGTTCTGTTCAAGAACAGCGGCGAGGCCAATGAGCCGCGCCTGACCGCAATGGCGACGCCCGAAGTCGATATGGAGAACATGAGCTCCGGCGTGCGACGCATCTCCAAGGCCGCCAATCCCGACGACCAGACCCAGAACGAGGACGCCTTCGCCGCGGGCGCGGCCGAGCTGCTGAACAAGCAGGTGCTGCGCAACAAGATCGACGAGCTGATCGTCATCGCCGCGCCCAAGACGCTGGGTGAGCTGCGCCGGCATTTCCACAAGGAAACCCAAGCGCGGATCAAGGGTGAGCTCGCCAAGGATCTGACCGGCCACTCGACCGGCCAGATCGAAAAGGCTCTGGCCGCCGCCTGACACGAACGGCCCGTTAACCCTCCGGCGCGCAGCCTCGTCTCTCGCGGATTGCGCGCCGGTTCGGGAGGACCGACAGATGGCGACAACGGCCACATCCAGCTGGCGCCGGACCAGCGACCACTTCGAGCCCCACGACATCACGCCCGAAGAGCAGCGCCGTATCCGCGGCGCGCTGGAGGCGATGGACTACACCGCCTACGCCTGCAATCGCGAGGTCATGGCCGCCCATGTCGGCAAGGTGGACGCCGCCCGCGTGCAGCGCCTGGCCGTCGCCACCGCCCAGGCTCGGGCCCGCTGGGTGGCCGAAACCCTGAAGATGTCGGACGCCGGGACAGTCGGCGCCGAGCAGGCCCAAAGGCTGTCGACCCTGCGCCGCACCTATGAAGAACTGAGCGAGGGCTATGACGCCCTGCGCCGCCTGATCGAGCGCGGCTACGTCGCCTTCACTCCGGCCGGCTGATCGGCCTCTCGCCAGCGCGGCCCGGCCGCTCTACATAGCGCGGCATGGCCAAGGCTTCGCTTCTCAAGACCGCGCTGATCTACGATTTCGACGGCACCCTCGCGCGCGGCAACATGCAGGAGGTGACCTTCATCCCCTCGGTGGGCATGGGGATCGGCGACTTCTGGGGCGAGGCCGACCGGCTGACGCGACAGGCCGACGGCGACAACATCCTGATGTACATGCAGCTGATGCTGCATCGGGCGCGCGAAAACGGCACGCCGATCACCAAAAAGGACCTGCGCGAACACGGCCAGGACGTGAAGCTGTTCGACGGGCTGAAGTCGGACCTGACCGGCAGGGGCTGGTTCGAACGGATGGACGCCTTCGGCGCCCGCTACGGCCTGGAGATCGAGCACTATATCGTCTCGGCCGGTCTGGAGGAGATGATCGACGGCTGTCCGATCCGCGACGCCTTCCGCCACGTCTTTGCGTCCAAGTTCGTCTACGACGAGGCCGGGACCGCCATCTGGCCGGCGGTGGGGGTCAACTACACCACCAAGACCCAGTATCTTTTCCGCATCAACAAGGGGGTGCTGAACCACTGGGAGCACGACAAGATCAATCGGTTCATCCCCGACGAAGACCGACCGGTGCCGTTCGAGCGGATGATCTTCCTGGGCGACGGCGACACCGACGTGCCGACCATGAAGATGATGCACACCAAGGGCGGCTTCTCCATCGCCGTCTACGATCCGCGCAACTCCGAGCGCGACCAGCAGAAGATCTATGGCCTGATCTCCGAGGACCGGGTCAATTTCGTCGCCGCCGCCGACTATCGCGAAGGCTCGCCGCTGGACCTGATCGTCAAGGGTCTGATAGGCCGCATCGCCGTCAACGAGGGCCGCATGCCGGCCGACAGTTGAGAAACGCTATCGCTTTTCTCCCCAGCACGAGGGCCCTATCCTTGGCGACCATGGACCGGATCGAGAAACTCTGCGCCGAGCGCGGTATGCGCATGACCGAGCAGCGACGCGTCATCGCGCGCGTGCTGTCCGAGGCCGAGGACCACCCCGACGTCGAGGAGCTGTACCGGCGCGCCTCATCGATCGACCCGCACATCTCGATCGCCACCGTCTATCGCACCGTGCGGCTGTTCGAAGAGGCGGGCGTCGTCGAGAAACACGACTTCGGCGACGGGCGCAGCCGCTATGAAGAGGCCGGCGACGATCACCACGACCACCTGATCGACACCAAGTCGGGCGAGGTCATTGAATTCTTCGACGCCGAGATCGAGAAGCTGAAGACCGAGATCGCCGAGCGGCTGGGCTTCAAGCTGATCGGCCACAAGCTGGAGCTCTACGGCACGCCGCTGGAAAATCCCGAGCCGGGCCGTCGCGAAGGGCTGGTCTATCATCGGCACGCGGCGCGCGTGGACCCCGACAAGATCTGACAGCCGGCTCGACCCGCGCGCCGAATTTTTCCCTGCATCCCAAAGGCCTTGGCCGGCGTTGAGCGCCACGGTGCAGGACTGACGACATGACATTGCAACAGGGGCTGGCCTTCGGGCTGATCGCCCTGACGATCGCAGCCTTCATCTGGGGGCGGTTCCGCTATGACCTGGTGGCGTTGGCGGCCCTGGTGGCCGGCCTGGCCGTGGGCGTCATTCCGGCGGAGGCCGCGTTCGACGGCTTCAAGAGCGACGTCACCGTCATCATCGCCGCCGCCCTGATCGTCTCGGCCGCCTTCGCGCGCTCCGGCGTGATCGAGCTGGCGCTGAGGCGGGTCCTGCCATTGCTCAAGACGGAACGAAGTCAGACGCCGGCCCTGACCGTGTTCGTCACCCTGCTTTCGATGGTGACCAAGAACGTCGGGGCCCTGGCCATCATGCTGCCGGTGGCCCTGCAGCTGGCGCGGCGCACCGGTTCGGCGCCGTCGCGGCTGCTGATGCCGATGGCGTTCGGGGCCATGGCGGGCGGTATGGTCACCCTGGTCGGCACCGCCCCCAACATCATCGTCGCCGACGTGCGCCGCGAGATCGTCGGCGAGCCGTTCGGCATGTTCGACTATTCCGCCGTGGGCCTGGGGCTGACCGCCCTGGCGCTGGTGTTCCTCGCTTTCGGCTACCGCCTGTTGCCGCGTGATCGCCAGGGCGCGACCAGCCTGGATTCGGCCCTGGCCAGCAGCGCCTACGCCACCGAGGTCAGCGCGCCCAAGGACTGGCCCCCCGGGTCCATGACCGTCGCGGCCCTGGATGAGAGCGGCGGCGGCGAGGTGACGATCCTGGCCCGGCTGCGCGGCGGCAAGAAGACCACCGACCCGCACGGCAATACCCGGGTCAAGGCCGGCGACGTGTTGCTGGTCGAGGGCGAGCAACAGGCGCTGGAGGCCTTCGTCAGCCGCGCCCAGCTTAAACTGGTCCGCTCCGAAAACCCCGTGAACGGCGAGGACGCCCGCGACGAGGTGTCGGTGGTCGAGGCGGTGATCGGCCGCCGATCGGGCCTGGCCGGCCAGACCGCGCGTCAGTCGGAGCTCTATTCGCAGCACCAGATCAATCTGCTGGGGGTCAGCCGCAGCGGCTACACCCTGACCCGGCCGCTGCGCTCCACCCGGCTGGCCACGGGCGACATCATCCTGCTGCAGGGCGCGTCCAAGCGGCTGCCGGACGCGCTGAAGGCACTGGACCTGTTGCCTCTGGCCGAGCGCGAGGTGCGGCTGGGGTCCGGACGCCGGCGGTTCCTGCCGGCGGTGATCCTGGCGGTGGCCATGACCCTGGTCGGCTTCGGCCTGGTCCCGGTCGCCGTGGCGTTTTTCGCCGCGGCGGTGATCATCGTGGCCCTGGGCGGCCTGACCATGCGCGAGGCCTACGGAGCGCTGGACGGTCCCCTGCTGGTGCTGATCGCGGCTCTGATCCCCGTGTCGGAAGCGATCCAGCGAACCGGCGGGGCGGACCTGATCGCCGGATGGCTGAGCGGGGTGTTCACCGGCCTGCCGGGGCTGGCCGCCATCGCCGGCGTGCTGTTCGCCGCCATGGTGGTGACGCCGTTCCTGAACAATGCCGCGACGGTGCTGATCCTCGCCCCCATCGGGGCCACCCTGGCGCGCCAGTTGGGCTATAACCCCGACCCGTTCCTGATGGCCGTGGCGGTCGGCGCGGCCTGCGATTTCCTCACGCCCATCGGCCATCAGTGCAACACCCTGGTCATGGGGCCGGGCGGCTATCGATTCGGCGACTACGCGCGTCTGGGGGCGCCGCTGAGCCTGCTGGTGCTGATCGTCGGTCCACCCCTGATCCTCGCTGTCTGGCCCCTAAGCTGATCGTCGCGCCGAACCGGGCCCGCACGGTTGCGGTGGGCGCCGACGGCCTCCTATAAGCCCCCCAACCTCCCCTCCTCGCAGATCACGGCGCGCCCCATGAACATCCACGAGTATCAGGCCAAGCAGCTTCTCAAGGGCTTCGGGGCGCCGGTCGCCGAGGGCGTGGCCATCACCTCGGCCGACGAGGCCGAGGCCGCCGCCAGGTCCCTGCCCGGCCCGCTCTATGTGGTGAAGTCCCAGATCCATGCCGGCGGACGCGGCAAGGGCAAGTTCAAGGAGCTGGGCGCCGAGGCCAAGGGCGGCGTCCGCCTGGCCAAATCGGTCGAGGACGTGGTCACCAACGCCCGCGAGATGCTGGGCAATACGCTGGTCACCGCCCAGACCGGCGACGCGGGCAAGCAGGTCAACCGCCTCTACATCGAGGACGGCGCCGACATCGACCGCGAGCTGTACTGCTCGCTGCTGGTCGACCGGGGCACGGGCCGGGTCAGCTATGTCGTCTCGACCGAGGGCGGCATGGACATCGAGGCGGTGGCCCACGACACGCCGGACCGCATCCAGACCATCGACATCGACCCCGAGGCCGGCGTCACCGAGGCCAACATCGCCGAGATCAATGCGGCGCTGAAGCTGGACGGCGCGGCCGCCGAGGACGGCGCCAAGCTGTTCCCCATCCTCTACAAGGCCTTCCTCGACACCGACATGTCGATGCTGGAGATCAATCCTCTGATCGTCATGGAGAACGGCCGCCTGCGCGTGCTGGACGCCAAGGTCAGCTTCGACGGCAACGCCCTGTTCCGGCACCCGGACATCAAGGAGCTGCGCGACGAGACCGAGGAAGACGCCAAGGAGATCGAGGCCTCGGAATGGGACCTCGCCTATGTCGCCCTGGACGGCAACATCGGCTGCATGGTCAACGGCGCCGGCCTGGCCATGGCGACGATGGACATCATCAAGCTATACGGCAAGGAACCGGCCAACTTCTGCGATGTCGGCGGCGGCGCCTCCAAGGAGAAGGTCGCGGCGGCCTTCAAGATCATCACCGCCGATCCCAACGTCCAGGGCATCCTGGTCAACATCTTCGGCGGTATCATGCGCTGTGACGTCATCGCCGAGGGCGTGGTCGCGGCGGTCAAGGAAGTTGGCCTGGAAGTGCCGCTGGTCGTGCGGCTCGAGGGCACCAACGTCGACGCCGGCAAGCGCATCCTGAACGAATCCGGCCTGGCCATCACCGCCGCCGACGACCTCGACGACGCGGCCCAGAAGATCGTCGCGGCGGTGGGGTGAGCCTCGGCTCGACCTGCCTACCGCACCGCTGACTGACATTTTCCAGAGACTGAACGCCCCATGTCCATCCTCGTCGACAAGAACACCAAGGTCATCGTCCAGGGCCTGACCGGCAAGACCGGCACCTTCCACACGGAACAGGCGCTGCGTTACTACGGCACCCAGATGGTCGCGGGCACGCACCCCAAGAAGGGCGGCGAGAACTGGCACGGGTCGGAGGGCGAGACCCTGCCGATCTACGCCTCGGTCGCCGAGGCGCGGGACGCCACCGGCGCGGACGCCAGCGTGATCTATGTGCCGCCGGCCGGCGCGGCCGACGCCATCATCGAGGCGATCGACGCCGAGGTGCCCTTCATTACCTGCATAACCGAGGGCATTCCGGTGCTGGACATGGTGCGGGTCAAGGCGCGGCTGGACCGGTCGAACTCGCGGCTGCTGGGCCCCAACTGCCCCGGCGTCCTGACCCCGGAAGAGTGCAAGATCGGCATCATGCCGGGCTCCATCTTCAAGAAGGGCAATGTCGGCATCGTTTCACGCTCGGGCACCCTGACCTATGAGGCGGTGTTCCAGACGACCAACGAGGGCCTGGGCCAGACCACGGCGGTCGGTATCGGCGGCGATCCGGTCAAGGGCACCGAATTCATCGACGTGCTGGAGCTGTTCCTGGCCGACGACGCGACCCAGTCGATCGTCATGATCGGCGAGATCGGCGGCGCCGCCGAGGAGGACGCCGCCCAGTTCCTGATCGACGAGGCCAAGAAGGGTCGCAAGAAGCCCGTGGTCGGCTTCATCGCCGGTCGCACCGCGCCCAAGGGCCGCACCATGGGCCACGCCGGCGCCGTGGTGTCGGGCGGCAAGGGCGACGCCGAATCCAAGATCGCGGCCATGGAAGAAGCGGGCATCCGCGTCTCCCCCTCGCCCGCGCGCCTGGGATCGACCCTGGTCGAGCTGCTGAAGGGCTGACGGCGGATCAGTCTTCGGCGAAGGCTTCGATGGGGGCCGAGGCGTTGAGACGGGCCAGGGCGCAGAAGTCTGCTTCGTCGCGCCGGGCCCAAGCCTCGCGCAGAAACTCGCCCTGGAACCAGCCATATTTGGCGGGATCGACGACAATCTCGCGGTAGTTCGCCTGCAGGAAGACGCGCGGGTCCTCGCCCTCGGGAACGGGGTCGGGCAAGGCGCCCATCACGCCGAGCCAGCCCTCCACCGTCGCCGCCAGATCCGGCGCGTCCTGGGGGCGCTCGGACCAGAAGGCGATGGCGATCCGGTTCGCCTCCACTTCGGATTCCCAGCGGTCGAGGGTGAAGAACCGCCGCGACAGGTGCTGTTGCCAGTGGCCCATTTCATGAGCCGTCCCCAAACGCTGGAAGATGGCTTCGAACACCGTCGGACCATCCGGCAGGTCCAGCGGCCCCGCCCAGGCCGCCAGCTGCGTCTTCAGTCCCGACGGCAGATCGTCATAGCGGCTGATCACCACCTTTCGCCCGGCGGTGGAATAGGAGATGAGGCTGGGGTGGGTTCTGATCTCGACGCCGGGGGAAAAGGCCGGCGTCAGACCACAGTCCCGATAGGATCGCTCGAAGCTTTCGGCGATCGCCTCGACCGACCTCTGAAGGGGGTCGGTGGACTGAGCAAAGGCTGCTGAGGCCCACAGGCTGGCCACCAGGCCAAGGGACGCGGTCCAGGATCGCATGCACGCCCTCCATCGCTGGAGCCGAAACTAGCATGATACGCACTCCCGGGAAACGCGGGTCGCTCCGATCGCATGGACTGAGCCGATCCTGGTGAGCTCCTCGCGCTTGATCGCGTTCATTCCTCATCGCAACCAACCCCGGCGGCGGAAAATCGCCTCTTCGCCCCCATTCCGCCATGACGTTCGGGCCGAACATGCCTATATCCGGGCCGTCGCCTGGGCCGGGCCGCGCGCGCGGGCGAAGGGATGAATGAGACACACATGGCTGACGACGCCGGCCGGCTGAATCAGGTCTTCGCCGAGACCTCCTTCCTCTATGGCGCCAACGCCGGCTTCATCGAGGAGCTGCACGCCAAATGGGCCGCTGATCCCAGCTCGGTCTCCGACGAGTGGCGCTCGTTCTTCGACCAGCTGCGCGACGGCGCCGATCAGGTCCGTCAGGCCGCCCAGGCCGGCGGCTGGGGCCGCGGCGTCGCCACCGAACCGACCGAGGAGACCGCCGCCTTCGACGGCCGCTGGCCCGCCCCCAAGCCAGACCCCAAGGCCAAGGGCGCGGCGCCCAAGAGCGGCGCCCCGACCGGCGCCACGGCCGAGGACATCAAGGCGGCGGCGCACGATTCCATCCGCGCCCTGATGCTGATCCGCGGCTGGCGGGTGCGCGGTCACCTGCAGGCCAGCCTGGACCCCCTGGGCATCGAACAGCCGGTTCAGAACCCTGAGCTGACCCCCGAGTTCTACGGCTTCACGGGCGCCGACCTCGATCGCCCCATCTACCTCGACGGCGTGTTGGGCCTGCAGACCGGGACCATCCGCGAAGTGATGGCGATCCTTAAGCGGACCTACGGCGGGCATATCGGCGTGCAGTACATGCACATCGCCGAGCCCGACGAGAAAGCCTGGCTGCAACAGCGGATCGAGGGGCCGGACAAGTTTCAGGAAAACGCCTTCACCAAGGAAGGCAAGCTGGCCATCCTGTCCAAGCTGATCGAGGCGGAGACCTTCGAACGGTTCCTGCACAAGCGCTTCCCGGGCACCAAGCGGTTCGGCCTGGACGGCGGTGAGGCCATGGTCCCCGCCCTGGAGCAGGTCATCAAGCGCGGCGGCGCCCTGGGCGTCGACGAGATCGTTCTGGGCATGGCCCACCGGGGTCGCCTGAACGTGCTGGCGGCGGTGATGGGCAAGCCCTATCGCGCCATCTTCCACGAGTTCCAGGGCGGCTCGACCGTGCCATCGGACATCGAGGGCTCGGGCGACGTCAAATATCACATGGGCGCCAGTTCGGACCGCGAGTTCGACGGCAACACCGTCCACCTCAGCCTGACGGCCAACCCGTCGCACCTCGAGATCGTCAACCCGGTGGTGCTGGGCAAGGCGCGGGCGAAACAGGCCTTCGACATTCGCGACGCGAACCAGGGCAAGGCCGAGGCGGAATGGGCGCTGGACCGCACCAAGGTGCTGCCCCTGCTGATCCACGGCGACGCGGCCTTCGCCGGCCAGGGCGTGGTGGCCGAGTGCTTCGCCCTGATGGGGCTGAAGGGCTACCGCACCGGCGGGACCATCCACTTCGTGGTCAACAATCAGATCGGCTTCACCACCTCGCCCCGGAACAGCCGGTCCAGCCCCTATCCGTCGGACGTGGCGCTGATGGTTCAGGCGCCGATCTTCCACGTCAACGGCGACGATCCCGAAGCGGTGGTGTTCGCCGCCAAGGTGGCCGCCGAATACCGCCAGAAGTTCAACAAGGACGTGGTGGTGGACATGTTCTGCTACCGCCGCTTCGGCCACAACGAGGGCGACGACCCGACCTTCACCCAGCCGGTGATGTACGCCAAGATCCGCGCCCTGCCCTCGACCCGCGAGATTTACGCCCAGCGTCTGATCGACGACGGCGTCATCGACCAGGCCGGCGTGGACGCCGAGGTGTCGAAATTCGAACAGTTCCTGGACGCCGAGTTCGACGCCGGGAAGGACTTCGAGGCCAAGAAGGCCGACTGGCTGGACGGTCAGTGGACCGGCATCGGCCTGGCCGACGGCGACGAGCGCCGGGGCGAGACCGGCATTCCGCTGGAAACGCTCAAGGGCTATGGCGCGCGTCTGACCACGCCGCCCAATTCTGTGGACGTGCACAAGACCCTGAAGCGGGTGCTGGACGGCCGCCGCGCCGCGATCGAGAGCGGCGAGAACCTGGACTGGGCCACGGCCGAAAGCCTGGCTTTCGCCGGTCTGCTGGACGAGGGCTTCCCGGTGCGTCTGTCCGGCCAGGACAGCCAGCGCGGCACCTTCAGCCAGCGCCATTCGGCCATCGTCGATCAGACCACAGAGGCGCGCTACGTGCCGCTGAACCATCTTCGCGACGGCCAGGCCCACTTTGAGGTGATCGATTCCTGCCTGTCCGAGGAGGCGGTGCTGGGGTTCGAGTACGGCTACGCCCTCAGCGACCCCAACACCCTGGTCATGTGGGAGGCGCAGTTCGGCGACTTCGTGAACGGCGCCCAGGTGGTGATCGACCAGTTCATCTCGTCCGGCGAACGCAAGTGGCTGCGCATGTGCGGCCTGACCATGCTGCTGCCCCACGGCTACGAGGGCCAGGGGCCGGAGCACTCCTCGGCCCGACTGGAGCGGTTCCTGCAGGCCTGCGCCGAGGACAATATGCAGGTCGCCAACTGCACGACGCCGGCCAACTATTTCCACATCCTGCGCCGCCAGATGCACCGGCCGTTCAGGAAGCCGCTGATCCTGATGACGCCCAAGTCGCTGCTGCGTCACAAGAAGGCGGTGTCGTCCCTGGCCGATCTGGCCGAGGGCTCGACCTTCCACCGCGTGCTGCACGACGACGCCCAGACCCGGCCCGAGATGGCCGGCGTGACGATCAAGGCGGACAAGGACATCCGCCGCGTCGTCCTGTGCTCGGGCAAGGTCTATTACGACCTGCTGGAGCGCCGGGAGAAGGACGCTCAGGCCGGCAAGCCGGTCGACGACGTCTATCTGATGCGGCTGGAGCAGTTCTATCCGTGGCCGATGAAGTCGCTGTTGACCGAACTGGCCCGCTTCCCCAAGGCAGAGCTGGTCTGGTGCCAGGAAGAGCCCAAGAACATGGGCGGCTGGACCTTCGTCGATCCGTGGCTGGAACTGACGCTGGAGAAGCTGGACATCAAGGCCAAGCGCGCCCGCTATGTCGGCCGTCCGGCCTCGGCCTCGACCGCCGCCGGCCAGATGAGCCGACACCTGAAAGAACTCGACGCCTTCCTAACCGACGCCTTCGCCTGATAAGCGAAGCCTGACGCGCCCACGCCCGACCAGAAAGACCCGGACCCGACCATGGCCGACATCCTGACCCCTACCCTCGGAGAATCGGTGACCGAGGCCACCATCGCCAAATGGTCCAAAAAGCCGGGCGATGCGGTGAAGAAGGACGAAATTCTGGTCGAGCTGGAGACAGACAAGGTCTCGCTGGAGGTCGCGTCGCCCGCCGACGGCGTGCTGGGAGAGATCAAGGCCGCCGAGGGCGACACCGTCACCCCCGGCGCCGTGCTGGGCAGCGTCACCGAAGGCGCGGCCGGCGCTGGCAAGACCGAGGCGCCGAAGACGGAGGCCAAGGCTGAGGCCAAGCCTGAATCACCCAAGGCCAACGCCCCGAAGGCCGATGCGCCGAAGAACCAGGCCGCGAGCGGCGGCGGTGACGCCATCTCCATCGCCGTGCCGACCATGGGCGAGAGCGTGGCCGAGGGCACGATCGGCACGTGGCTCAAGAAGGCCGGCGACGCGGTGAAGAAGGACGAGCTGCTGGTCGAGATCGAGACCGACAAGGTCGCGGTCGAGGTCGCCTCGCCCGCCGACGGCGTGCTGACCGAGATCGGCGCGCCCGACGGCGCCACGGTCAAACCGGGCCAGGTGATCGGCAAGGTGTCAGGCTCCGGCGCCGCCCCGGCCGCCTCCGCTCCCGAAGGCAAGTCGGCCAATGCGGGCTCGGCCCAGGTGAAGTCGTCCGACGACCCGCATCTGTCGCCAGCGGTGCAACGCGTGGTGACGGAGAACAATCTCGATCCCAAGGCCATTGAAGCCACCGGGCCCAAGGGCAACATCACCAAGGCAGACGCCGTGGCCGCCGCCTCGGCGCCCAAGGCGGCTCCGGCCCCCGCGCCTCAAGCGGCCGCCGCACCGCGCGAGACCGGTCCGCGGGAAGAGCGGGTCAAGATGACCCGCCTGCGCCAGACCATCGCCCGTCGCCTCAAGGAGAGCCAGAACTCGGCCGCCCAGCTGACCACCTTCAACGAGGTGGACATGTCGGCGGTCATGGCCCTGCGCAGCCAGTACAAGGACGCCTTCGAGAAGCGGCACGGCGTGAAGCTGGGCTTCATGAGCTTCTTCGTGAAGGCGGTGGTCAACGCGCTGCACGAAATCCCGGCCGTCAACGCCGAGATCGACGGCACGGACATCATCTACAAGAACCACTACGACATCGGCGTGGCCGTCGGCACCGAGAAGGGCCTTGTGGTGCCGGTGCTGCGCGACGCCGACCAGCTGTCGCTGGCGGCCATTGAAAAGGGCATCGGCGACCTGGGCCGCGCGGCCCGAGACGGCGACCTGACGCTGGATCAGCTGCAGGGCGGCACCTTCACCATCACCAACGGCGGCGTCTATGGCTCGCTGATGTCGACGCCGATCCTGAACATGCCGCAGTCGGGCATCCTGGGCATGCACAACATTGTCCAGCGCCCCGTCGCCATCGACGGCAAGGTCGAGATCCGGCCGATGATGTATCTGGCCCTCAGCTATGATCACCGCATCGTCGACGGCAAGGAGGCGGTGACCTTCCTGGTGCGGATCAAGGACGCACTGGAGGACCCGCAGCGCTTCCTGCTGGACCTCTAGGCCGATGATGCGACGAGCGGCATGACCCTGATCGTCATCGCCCGCTACGACGACCTGCCCGCCGCGCGGATGGCCGAGAGCTTTCTGCGCGATGCGGGACTGGAGCCCAGCCTGGCGGATGGGGTGCTGACCTCTATCGATCCCCTGTTGATGCGGGCGCTCGGCGGCGTGCGGCTGAGCGTTCCCTCGCGAGACGAAGCCGAGGCGCGCGATCTGCTAGCCCGGGCAGAGGCCGGCGAGTTCGCCACGCCCTTGCCCCCCGAGGACGCCTTCGACAACGACGGCCCGGCCGTGCCGCGCCCCCTGGCGGTGGCCATGGCCGTGACCATGCCCGAGGGGGCCTATGGCGTCAGTCGCCGCCCCGTCTCGAAGAACTGGGTGCGGACGACGGGAGTGGTTCTAGTGCTGATTATGCTGGCGACGCTGGCAGGGCTCGTGATCTTCGGCCTGGCGGCCCGATTCTCAGCCCTGTTCGGGTGACGAAGACGGCAGATCCCGAGAGCGAAACAGCCGCCCGCCCTCGGCCCACAGCACGATGCCGATGGCGATCGCGCCGCACACGGTGAAGCCGAGCGCCATGGGTGTGACCGAGCCATCGAAATGCTGGCCGATGTAGAAGCCGGTCAGGGCGCCGATCACCGAGGACACCGTGCCCTGGACCGACGAGGCGGTGCCCGCGATATGGCCCAGCGGCTCCATCGCCATGGCTCCGAAATTCCCCGCGACGAAGCCGAAGCAGAACATCACCAGGGTCTGCATGACGGTGAAGGTGACGATGTTCTCGAACCCCGTCAGCGTCAGGATCAGGTGGATCGCCGACAACACAGTGAAGCCGATCAGGGCGGTGTGCGACAGCAGGCGGGTGCCCAGCCGCTCGACCAGCTTGGCGTTGATCAGACTGGCCGCCGCGATGCCCGAGGCGATGACAGCGAAGATGATGGGAAACAGCGCCTCCTGCCGGAACACGTCGGCGAAGATCTGCTGGCTGGAATTGATGAAGCCGAACAGACAGCCCATCAGCATGGTCGATCCCAGCATGTAGCCGACCGCCACCCGCGTGGTCAGGGTCTGGCGATAGGCGGCCATCAGCCGTCCAAACCGGATCGGCAGCCGATCCTCAGGCTTCAGCGTCTCGGGCAGACGGACCATCGCCCAGATCAGCACCGCCGCGCCCCAAACGCCCAGCACCGCGAAAATCGCCCGCCACGGCCCGAAGGCGACGATGGCGGCGCCCAGGGACGGCGCGATGACCGGCACGCCCAGAAACACCAGGAAGGCCAGGCTCATGACCTGGGCCATGCGCCGGCCGCCATAGCAGTCGCGCACGATGGCCACCGCCAGCACCCGGGTCGAGGCCGCGCCCACGCCTTGAAGCACCCGCGCGATCAAGAGCGTCTCGAAGGAGGTCGCCATGGCGGCGAGAAAGCTGAACAGCACATAGAGACCGACGCCGACGAACAGCAGCGGTCGCCGTCCGAAGCGATCGGCCAAGGGGCCGTAGAATAGCTGGGCGCCGCCGAAGCCGAGCAGATAGGCGGTGACCACCCACTGGCGGCTGTTGTCCTGAACCACGCCCAGCGCATCCCCGATGGCCGGGAGCGCGGGAAGCATGGAATCGATCGCCAGCGCATTCAGCGCCATCAGCATGGCCACGAGGGCCACCAGTTCCTTGAAGCCGAGCACGCGATCGGCGGGCGGCGGGGTCGTGCTCACGGCTGTCATCCGATGCATAAGGGGGTTCGCATCTGCGAAAGGAAGGCCCAGGCGCGCGGAATTGTCGCGGAGACGCGACTTGGGCGCGAACATCTCGGCTCGAATTCAGGGGAGGACGATGGTGGGTGATGTAGGGTTCGAACCTACGACCCGCTGATTAAGAGTCAGCTGCTCTACCAACTGAGCTAATCACCCGATCCATCGGCGCTTCGGGCGGCGGGCCGTCCGAAGGGCGCTCCACATACTGACTTGCGCCCGGTTGCGCAAGCGATTGGCGAAGATGGCTGACTTTTCCGGACGGCGGCCTATGGTCGCGGTCGGATCGGGAGGGGCGGATGGCGAGGCGAGACTTGTCGGGTGCGGTCGATTTCGGGGTGCTGGAACGGATGACCGCCGGCGACGGCGAGGTTGGTGAGGAAGTGCTGGGCCTGTTCGTGGAGCAGTCCCGGATGTGGGCGGCCCTGCTCGATCCCGACGGCGAGGGATGGCGCGACGCCGCTCACACCCTGCGCGGCGCGGCGGCCGGCATCGGCGCCGCCGCCTTGGCCGAGGCGGGCGCGGCAGCCGAGGCGGCCGAACCGCCGGCGCATCACTCGGCGCTGGAGCGGGTTCGGCTGGAACTGGATCGCGCCCTGGCGGACGTTGCCGCCTACCGCCACGAACTCATGTTGCGCGGTCTGCGAGGCTAGGCCCCGCCGAACCGCTCCGCCCACTCCGCCACCTGGGCGTCCTCGATCTTGGCGAACAACACGCTCGGCGCCGACACTGTCTGACCCTTCGGCAGGGCGTCCAGCGATACGGCCCCGGCCTCGGGCCAGCTCAGGTCCTCCGCCCCTACGGTCGCGGCGATCCGCGCCGCCGTCTCGGGCATGACGGGGGCGGCCAGCCGGGCGAACAGGGCGACCAGGTTCAGGCCGGTGCGCACGCCCACGGCCGCCGCCTCGCGGTCGGTCTTCAGCGCGGTCCAGGGCGCCGCCTCCTGCAGATACTCATTGCCCCGCACCCAGACGGCGCGCAGGGCCTGGCAGGCCTTTCGGAACTCCATGGCCTCGAACTGGGCCTTGGCCTCGGCGATCCCGGCCCGGATATCTGCCTGAAGCGCCGCCTCCAGCGGCCCCGGCTCTCCGCCCTCCGGCACGACGCCGTCGAACTTGGATTCGGTGAACTTGACGATCCGGTTGACGAAATTGCCCAGCACATCGGCCAGATCCTTGTTGGTCGTCGACTGGAACTGCTCCCAGGTGAAGGCGGCGTCGGAATGCTCCGGCCCATAGGCCGTCAGGTGCCAGCGCCACACATCGGCCGGCGCGACCTCCAGCGCCTGATCCATGAACACGCCGCGCTTCTGGCTGGTCGAGAACTTGCCGCCGTACCAGTTCAGCCAGTTGAAGGCCTTCAGCTGGTCCACCGTCTTCCACGGCTCGCCCGAGCCGATGATCGTAGCGGGGAAGCTGACGGTGTGAAAGGCGACATTGTCCTTGCCCATGAACTGGACATAGCGGACCTGATCCGCGCCCTCGTCCGTCCGCCACCAGTCGCGCCAGGATGCGCCGGTCGCTTCCGCCCACTCCTCGGTGGCGGCGATGTATTCGATCGGCGCGTCGAACCAGACGTAGAAGACCTTGCCCTCCAGCCCCGGGCGCGGCCCGCCGTCGGGCCCCACCACCGGCACGCCCCACTTCAGGTCGCGCGTGATGCCCCGGTCGATCAGCCCCTCGTCCAGATGTTTGTTGGCGATGGCCTTGGCCAGCGGCTGCCAGTCGGCCTTTGAGTCCACCCACGCGCGGATGTCGTCGGCCAGCTTGGTCTGGAGCAGATACAGGTGCCGCGTGTCCCGCACCTCCAGGTTCCGCGACCCCGACACCGCAGAATAGGGCTCGATCAGATCGGTGGGGTCCAGCAGCCGCCCGCAGCTGTCGCACTGATCGCCCCGCGCGCCGACGTGACCACAGTGCGGGCAGGTCCCTTCGACATAGCGGTCGGGCAGGAAGCGGCCGTCGTCGACCGAATAGATCATCCGGTCGACCCGCTCCTCGATGAAGCCGTTGTCCTCAAGCACACGCGCGAAATGCTGGGTCAGCCGCCGGTTTTGCGGCGACGACGACCGCCCGAACCAGTCATAGCTGAGGTTGAAGTCGGCCCCGGCGCGGCGCTGCACCTCGTGCTGCTCGTCGCAGTAGGTCTTGACGTCCTGGCCCGCCGCCGCGGCGGCCAGCTCGGCCGGGGTGCCGTGCTCGTCGGTGGCGCAGATGTAGAGGACGTCGTGGCCCTGCGCTCGCTTGAACCGCGCCCAGACATCGGCCGGCAGCATCGACCCCGCCAGATTGCCCAGGTGCTTGACGCCGTTGATATAGGGCAGGGCCGAGGTGATCAGGATGCGGGACATGGAAACGCTTCAGCTTCGGGAAGCGGTCGATATAGGCGGAATGGCCGCCGCGACCTAGCCCGCCGCCATGTTCTGCGGCGACTGCTTCTCCTTCAGGGTGACCAGCTCCTCGGCCGCCGTCGGATGCACCGCGCAGGTGGCGTCGAACTGGGCCTTGGTCAGGCCGGCCTTCACCGCGATCGCCGCCAGCTGGATCATCTCCGGAGCCTCGGGCCCGACGATATGGACGCCCACCACCCGCTGGGTGTCGGCATCCACCACCAGCTTCATCAGCATCCGCTCGTCCGAGCCGGTAAAGGCGTATTTCATCGGCCGGAACCGGGTCAGATAGACGTCCACCCCCTTTGCACAGCTGTGGCGCGCCTCGGCTTCGGTCAGGCCGACCACCCCCACCGGCGGCTGGCTGAACACCGCCGTCGCCACCGCCTCGTAGTCGAAGTGCTGCGGGGTATCGCGATAGACCGTCTCGTGGAACGCCACCGCCTCGCGGATCGCCACCGGCGTCAGGTTCATACGGTCGGTGACGTCGCCGATGGCCCAGATGTTGTCGACGCTGGTGCGCGAGAACTCGTCGACGCAGACCGCGCCATTGTCGTCCAGCCGCACGCCCGCCGTCTCCAGCCCGAGACCCTTCACATGGGGAACCCGGCCTGTGGCGAACATCACCACGTCGGTCTCGATCTGGTGGCCGTTCTCCAGCTTGTTCAGAATCCCCGTCGCCGTCTTCTCCAGGCTCTCGTGCTGGCAGCCCAGAATGACCTTGATGCCGCGCTTTTCGATCTCGCCCGCCAGATGCGCCCGCACGTCGTCGTCAAAGCCGCGCAGAATGTTCGGCCCGCGATAGATCAGGGTCGTCTCCACCCCCAGCCCCGCGAAGATCCCCGCGAACTCCACCGCGATATAGCCGCCGCCCGCGATCAGGATCCGCTTGGGCAACTCCGGCAGGTGGAAGGCTTCTTCGGACGTAATCGCATGCTCAATCCCTGGCAGGTCTTCGGGAACCCACGGCCGGCCGCCGGTGGCGATCAGGATTCGCTCCGCCGTCACCGTCTTCTTGCCGACGATCTCCACCGTATGCGCGTCCTTCAGCACCGCGCGGCCGTGGAAAAGCTCGACCCCCGCCTTGCCCAGGTTCGCGGCGTACAGCCCCGACAGCCGGGCGATCTCCACGTCCTTGGCCTCCAGAAAGGTCTTCCAGTCAAAGGTCGCCTGAACGTCCCAGCCATAGCCGCGCGCGATCTCGAACTGGTGCGTGAAGTCACTGGCCATCACCATGAACTTCTTGGGCACGCAGCCCCGGATCACGCAGGTGCCGCCCACCCGGTGCTCCTCGGCGATGGCGACCCGCTTGCCGCCCAGCGCCGTCAGCCGCGACGCCCGCACCCCGCCAGAGCCCGCGCCGATGACGAAGAGGTCGTAGTCGTACTGGCTCACGCGGGCGGTCCTTCCTGAAGCGAGGGCCTCAGTTAGGCGGCTCGCCCCGTCGGGGCAACGTCAGCCGCCGCTGGGCAGGAAGGGCGAGAAGGTGATGACGGTGAAAGTGTCGCGGATGTGGGGCCGCGTCTGGACCACCTTGGTGACGAAGGTTCCGATGTCGGCGTCCTTGGACAGATTGAACTTGGCCAGCAGGTCGTACTGGCCCGAGGTGGAATAGACTTCCGAGACGTTCTCGACATTGTCCACGATGTCGGCGGCCACGTCGTTGGCGTGGCCCAGCTCGCATTTGATGAAGACGAAGATGGCGGTCATCATGGCGGCGGCTCCCGGCGTGGCGTCGGCCGTGCTTAGCCGATGCCGACGGGACGGGTAAGGGCGCGCATGGATCTCGAGGCCGAATACAACAACCGCGCCCGCGTGCCCGGCCATCCGGCGGTGATCGCCCGCTGGAGGCGTGACGCCGAAGCGGCGCGCGGCGCCCATCCGCCACGCCCCCGTCCCTATGGCGCGTCCGAGCGCGGGGTGATCGACCTGTTCGACGTCGGGCCGGACCGGCCCTGGGTCGTGTTCCTGCATGGCGGCTACTGGCAGGCGCTGGGTCGCGAGGATTTCAGCTGGGTGGCGCCGCCGCTGATGGCGCACGGACTGAACGTGGCGATCCCGAGTTACGATCTCGCGCCGGACTGTCCGCTGGACGCCATCCTGCGCGGGATCGGCGCCATGGCTGCGGCGCTACGGGCGGAGACGGGCCAGACGCCGGTCGTCGTCGGGCATTCCGCCGGAGGACATATGGCGGCCTGGCTGGTGGCCGACATGCAGGCGCGGTCGGCGCTGGCGATCTCGGGCGTGTTCGAGCTGGAGCCGCTGGTCTCGACATCACTGAATGCTGCGCTGTGCCTGGACCGGGAGACCGCGCGCGACCTGTCGGCTTCGGCGCGAACGCCGCCGGCCGGCGCGGTCCTCGACTGCTGGGTCGGGGCCGAGGAAAGCCGCGAATTCCTGCGCCAGAGCCGCGACATGGCCGACCGATGGGCGGGACTCGGAGCGACGACGCGATTCGAGTCCATGGCGGGCGCGGACCATTTCAGCGTGCTCGATCCGCTGGGCGACGCCGACAGCCCCCTGTTGCGCCGCTTAGTGGAGATGGCGGGCGCCTGAACCCGCGGGCTAGATGACGACCGCGCCTTGCTGCGCTAGGAACCTCGTATGCCCCATCACGACCGCGCCAGCATCCTGACCGCCCTGGAGAGCCAGGGGGTCGTTCCGGTCTTCTATCACGCCGACCCCGAGGTCTGCCTGAACGTGATCCGGGCGGCGGCGAAGGGCGGGGCCAGGGCGATCGAATTCACCAACCGTGGCGACTTCGCCTGCGACCTGTTCGGTGAGGTGGCGCGCGAGCTGTCGCGCACGGACCCGGACATCATCCTGGGCATCGGCTCTGTGGTCGAGGCGGGCACGGCGTCGCTCTATCTGAACCGGGCGGCCCGATTCGTAGTCAGCCCGTGCCTCGTTCCCGAGGTGGCCAAGGTCTGCAACCGGCGCCTTGTCCCCTATTTCCCCGGCTGCGGCTCGGTCAGCGAGATCGGCCAGGCGCACGAGCTGGGATGCGACCTGGTCAAGCTGTTCCCGGGCGCGTCGGTCGGCGGGCCCGACTTCGTCAAGGCGGTGATGGGGCCGATGCCCTGGGCCAAGATCATGCCGACCGGCGGAGTCGATCCGGACGCGGCCTCGATCGCCAGATGGTTTGGGGCCGGCATCGTGGCGGCAGGCATGGGCTCGAAACTGATTACCGACAAGGCGGTCAAGGCCGGCGACTGGGCAGGGATCGAGGCGTCGGTGCGTCAGGCGGTCGAGGCGGTGGCGGCATTCCGCAAGGGCTAGATCCAGGCTCCAAGGCGATCGCCTCCGGACCCTGTGTCCGACAGCCAGCCCACCGGGCGAGAAGCCGAGACCGTGTTGGGGGTCGAGATCTCGGCTTCCCGCGCCTGAACCTCGCGGCTCAGACCGGCGTCGGGCGCGGCGTCGGTGGTCGCGCGACCCGCAGGGGACTGGAGGGGATCCGTGTCCATGTCGCGAGAGTGCTCCCCGGCGATTAACGGCGCGGCAACGGACACGCTTAACGCGCATCATCCCTCGTTGCGGTCGACAGGCGTTCGCCGTCGGGCGATAGGGCGGAGATGGGGACCGATGCGTCGATCACATCGCTGCTTGCCGAAGCCGAGCGCCGGGCCAACAGCGATGCCGGTGCGGCTATCGCGACGTTGGAGGCGGTGCTGGCGCGCGAGCCTGCCCATGCGGTGGCCGCAATCCGATTGGGGCGGCTGAAGCTGGCGGCAGGAGAAGCGGATGCGGCGGCATCCCTGGCCGACCGGGCGTTGGAGGCCGAGCCGGGCAACCGGTGGGCGCTGATCCTCAAGGGTCAGGCGGCCGAGGCTGCCGATCGACCGGACGACGCGCACGAAGCGTGGTCTCGACTGGCCGCTGTGTCCGGCGCGCCGGCGATCGGGGCTTTCAAGCCGACAGCCGGCGAGACGGCCTATCGCACCGGCGTCGCGCGGGCGCGACGACGACACGAGACTCCGGAAAACCCGGCCGCTCTGATCGCGGATGAGGAGCCGGAGTCGCTTTTGGCGCGGATCGACGCCCTGATCCGGATCGCCGACGTGCCGAACCTGGAAAGGCTGTGGCGGGCCCTGCCCACGGGACCGGTCCGCGACTATCTGGATTTTCGCCTCTGGTTCCGGATGCAGGCCTATGCTGAGCCGCTTGCTCTTGCGGAGACGTTGATCGCGGCTCCCGAACTCGCCACCCGGCGCGGCGAAATTCAGGGGCTGGCGGCGCGCGCCGCCCTTATGCTGGAAGACGCCCACGCGATCGCGCGCTGGGTGCCGGCGACCGATCCCCCTCCCCCGGCCAATCCCCAGCGGCTGCTCAACGCAGTGTGGCGCAGCGACCCAGAGCGCGGTCTGCGACTGGCGCGGCGCATCGCCTATTCGCCCGCCGAGTCCAGCAATGCCGAGGGGCTGCACGTCTTTCTCCCCCTGCTCCGAGACGACCCTGACAAGGCCAAGGCCCATCTGGAAACGCACCTGACGCGTCACGCCGCGCTGAAGACCCGGCCGACGATCGAGCTGACCATGGCGGCGGCCTCGGTCGCCTGGACCCAGGGGCGATGGCGCGACTATGCCCGCGCCTTCGCCGCCTATTTCGACGGGTTCGGGCTGGAAAATCCGGTGGCCGACGACGGCCGGCCGCTACGCTTCGACCGCTTGGCCGTGCATGGCCTGGAGCGACGACGCGAGGGGCCGCTGGTCAGCGTCATCATCACGGTGTTCAACGCCGAACCGACGCTGTCCTATGCGCTGACATCGCTGCTGGATCAGACCCACGCAAATCTTGAAGTTCTGGCCGTCGACGACCTGTCGACCGACGGCACCCTGGCGATGCTCAGGGCGGCCGCCGAGCGCGACCCGCGCATCACCGTCATCGCCAACGACCGCAACCTTGGCACCTATGTCTCTAAGACTCGCGCGCTGGAGCGGGCGACCGGAGACTACTGGGTCTGTCACGACGGCGACGACTGGGCCCACCCGCGTCGGATCGAACGCCATGTGGCGGTGATGGAGGCCGACCCGACGCTGGTGGCCACGCGGTCGAACTGGCTGCGGATCGATGCCGAGGGCATGCCGTTCATCCGCCGCACCTCGGGCGGCTGGACCCACATCAACCCGGGCTCACCCTTCTACCGCCGACGTGAGGTGCTGGATGGGGTTGGCGTCTATGACCGGGTGCGGATCGACGGCGACCTGGATCACTGGCGTCGGGCGCTGGATCACTTCGGGCCGGAGCGTTTGGCGCAGCTGAGGCAACCGCTGACCCTGGGACTGCTGCACGCCGGCTCGCTGACTCGGTCCGGCTCCGGCGCTCAGAACGACGAGCACTATTCGCCGCCGCGTTCGGCCTATCGTTACGCCGGATTGCAGTGGCGGCGCGCTCAGGTCGATCGTGGCGATCTGAAGCTGACCGGCGAGCCCGGACCGCGACCGTTCCCGGCGCCGGATGGCATGGCGGTCGACTGATTCACCCGTCTCCCGGCAAAAGCCGGGGCCTAGAAGGGCCTGCTCGAACTTTTAATGAGGGGTCGGCGCTCGCGGCCCTGGGCCCCGGCCTTCGCCGGGGACGCGGAGATCAGGACTTCGGATCGCGGTCGCCGCGGCCGTCGTAGAAGATGTGGGCGCCGATGCGGGCGACTTCCTGGAAGGCCCGCGCCCAGCGCGGCGCGACATAGTCCGTGTGATAGTGGGTGGCCACGGTGTCGGCTCGCGCCTTGCCGGACAACGCCTCTTCGGCCAGGCGTTGGGCGCGGTTCCATGATGCCTGGTCCACAACGCCACGGTTTATCGAGCCGTCGCAGGTGAAGCTGAACTGGCAGGTGCGGGCCCCGGGCTTGTGCTCATAGACCACGCCGCAGACGCTCTGGGGATAGGTCGGGTCCGACAGGCGGTTGAGGATCACCTGAGCGACGGCGCGCTGGCCGGCCTCGGATTCGGAGCGCGCCTCATAATAGATGGCCTCGGTCATGCAGCGCAGGTCGTCGCCGCCGACGAAACCGGCCGGAGCGCCGGCGACCGTTCGCAGAGCCGTGTCGGGGCCGCGCGATGCGTCGGGCTTGGCGGCCTTCGGCTGGGGGCGGCGCGCCGGCTCCGGCGGCGGGGGCGGCTTCAGGCGGCCGTCCGCCAGCCGCTGCGCCCGCTCGGCGCTGTAGCCCTGAAGCTTGGCCTCCAGGGCCTCGGCGCGGGAAACCTTGGGCGCCTCGACGGGTTTGATCGGCTCGGGCTGGGCGACCGGCATCGGGGCGGCGGCCACCGGCTCCGCCGTCGGAGCGGCCACGGCCTCGCCCCGCCCCATGACGCCGGACGCGCCAATGGCGGCGCCGACGAGGCCGGCGACGGCGATGGTGGTTCCGATGACGATCCTGCGGCCCATGGCGCGCGGCTTCCCTCGTTGAGACCCGCTGGGCCTCACGCTCCCCAAAACCGCCTTAGGCCGGATAGCCGAAGGCGGCAAGCGGGGCCGCAAGCCGCTGAGAGACAAGCTCGGCCAGCTGTGGCGAGAGGGCCTCGCGCCAGCGGCCAACGGTTTCGGGCACCGACGCCGCCGTCAGATGGCGCCCCGGCTTTTTCGCCGTCGCCGCCGCGACCGCCGCTTCGATGACCTCGTCCGAAGCATCCAGCCCCAGCCATGCGAAAACCCGCCGCGCCTCCCGCCCCGGGTCTGCGATCAAATCCTCGTAGCGAACGACGGCTCCGTCAGGCGTGGCGCGGTGAAGGTCCAGCAGCCGGGCGTAGAGGCCGGCGTAGCGCTCCACCACCGCCTCATCGGTGTCGCCTTCCCGCTCCACGAAGCCGCGATAGCCGCGCTTCTCGTCGAAGGCGCGGGCGGAGCTGAGCACGTCGCGTGGGTCGCGCACCAGAAAGAGCGCCTTCAGCCCCGGCGCCTGGGCGCGGGCGGCGGCGAGGTCGAGGCGGGGCGGATACTTCTCGGTGGCGTAGAGCGGCGACCCCTTGCCCTGGTTCGCGGCCATGCGGCGGTAGAGGTCGCGCACCGCCTCCGCACCCGGTCCGCGCCCCGTGTCGATCGCAGTCCTGTCCGCCTCGGTGAAGGGCGCGAGGTCGCGATAATGACGGGCGCCGTTGATCAGACCTTCGTCACCTGGATGCAGAGCCAGGGCGTAGGCCCGCAGCTCCAGCGGATAAGCCATGTGGGCCACGACATCGGGATGAGCCGCGAACAGCTTCATGGCGACCGTGGTGCCCGAACGCCCCAGGGCGACCTGGAAGAAGGGATCTGGCGCGGTGCTCATGACCCGTGCGGCTAGACCATTTGTCGCCCGAAAGCCAAGGCATTAGGGTCCGGTCGAGTTTCCGGGGCCCCGACTTTGCCAATGCCTTTCGCCCGCCGCCGGTCGCGCGCCGGCTTTTCGCTGATCGAGGCGCTGGTGGTCCTGGCCATCGGGGGCATGGCGATGATGCTCGTCTTCGGCATCGGCGCGCGCGCCACCGAGACGGGCTTCCGGCTTGGCCGCACGGCGCTGGCCGCGGCCGACGACGCCGTGTCCACCGAAAGCTACCGCGCCCTGATCGAGGGTCTGGTGCTCGCGCCCGGCAACGCCGTGCCCGCGACCTACCGTCTGGAGCCGGTCTATGTGGCCGAGACCTTCGTGACCGGCGACGCGGTCCTGTCGCGAGGAACGGCCTGCGCGCCGGCCGGGCCGGTGCGGGGGCTGAGGCTGGAGATTCAACCGGTCGAAGGCGGCGGGTCGCAACTGGCGTGTTCGCGCGCGGGGTCGGACGACGCGGTGATTTTGCTGACGTCGGACGAGGCCATGACTTTCTCCGTCTCATTCGATGCCCAGACCTGGCTGACGGGCTGGACCAACGACATCGAACTCCCGGTCGCGACCGGCGAGGACGTCCTGGTCATGACCGAGCAGAAGCTGTGGGTGCGCCTGACGGACGAGACGGGCGAGGTGGATGTTTTGGGCATGGCCAGTTCGGGCCGCCCCGCCAACTACTACGTCCGCGAACAGTTCAACCTGTCATGACGCGCCGATCCGCCCGCCGACGCCACGGGTTCGTCATGCCGGCGGTGTTGACCGTCGTGGCGGTGGTGACCCTGGTGTTTCTGGTCGTCATCCTGTCGCTGGACAGCCTGACCGAGGAGGCCCGCGCGGCCCGCGAGGACATCCGGTTCCGCGAGGCCGCCCTGACCGCCGAAGCCGAGGTCGCGTGGCTGATGTCGACCGAGCCTCTGTCGGAACAGGCTATCGCCATCGGGCGCCGCCGCGCGAGCCTGGACGAAACCTACGGGACCGGGGTGGGAGAGCTGGGCTTGGCGACCGCCGAGCTGCGTCTGGATGGTCGGCCCTATCTTCTTCCCGATGGCCCGATCCCGGGCACGGCCCTGACGGTTGAGGTCCAGGACGGCGGCGGTCTGGCCAACCTGAACACCCTCGACCCGATCCAGGCGCGGCGCTTGTTCGAAGTCCTGGGCCTGTCGCAGAGCGAGGCCGCGCGGTTCGCCGATCGTCTGACCGACTACCTCGATGTCGATGATTTCCGTCAGCCCTCCGGCGCCGAAATCGACGATTATGCGCGGGAGGGAGCCGGGCGGCCGCAAAACGGGGGCCTTTCACGCGTGGAGGAAATTTCCGGCCTGCTCGGCTTTCACGAGGCCGTTGAGCGGGGCCGGTTCCGCGCCCTGCGCGACCACCTGACCGCCGATCCGACCACCTTCGCCTTCAACATCAACACCATGACCCCAGAGGCCATGGTCATTCTGTTCGGGGCCGCGCCCGAGCAGGCCGTGGCCGCCGCCGAACGACGCGCCGCCGGCCCGTTCACCACCTTCGCGGAGTTCGCCGCCGTCGCCGGCGTGCCCGACACCTCGTCCTATGAAGTCTCGACCACCTTCCCGACCGGCCGCGTGGCGCTCAAGGCGCTGGACCGGCGGCGGGGGATCGCCTACCGCTCGCGGATCACCGTCTCGCCGTCCGACCGGGAAAAGCCGGTGTGGGTCGAGGACCGCAGCTTCACGCCCATGACCGCCGCCGAGCGGCGAACCGAGCCTGCCGATGCTGAACCGTTTCCTGTCGCCGCGCCTTGAGCGCCTGAGCGCCGACGGTGGCCTGACCACGGTCGCCGAGGGCTCGACGCCCCTGCTGCCGCCTGTGGCGCTGATCGATCGCCGTCTATGCGTGTTCGAACGCTTCGCCTCGCCCGCCACCGGCCGCGCGGCGCGTCAGGCGGCTCGGGTGTATGGCCGATCGAACGCGCCGTTCGATCGGTCCGGCTTCGTCATGATCCCCTGCCCTGGAGGCTTTGGCCTGTGGTGGTGGGACGCCGATCAGGTGGACGGCCTGCTGGGCGCGCGCTTCAGCCGGGGCCTGCCCGCCACCGTGCCCGAAACGCTGAGCCAGCCCGCCGGATCCGGATGGCGTCAGGTGCGGCTCGAGAGTGGCTATGAGGCGCAGCGCTGGGACGCCGGCCGACTGGTCGCCTCCGCCTGGCGTCCAGCCGCGTTCGACGACGCGGCCTGGTCGAACTTCACCCGCACGGCGGTCGACCCGGGCGAGGACGCCCCGGAGCACGCTCCGGCGGCGCAAAGCCTCCCCGCCGTCGCGACACCCGAACTGCTGGCCATCGGCGCGCGGTCGGCCGGTCCGGACAGCTGGGTCCGGCCGGCCGTGGCGTTTGCGATCGCGCTGTCGCTGGGGATGGGCGCCTTCTTCGCCGGGCAGGCCTGGCGGCTGGACACCCTGACCGATCGGGCCGAGGCCGAGACCGCGGTGCTGTCCGCCAGCCAGGACGCGGGGCAGGTGGCGCGGCTGCGCAGCCAACTGGCGCGACTGGACAGTTTCTCCAGCCTGCTGGATCGGCCCGATCCCAGCGCCAGCCTCGCCATCGCCATCGGGGTGCTCCAGCTCTATGGCGTTCCGCCGCAGAGTTTCAGCGCCGACGCCACGCGCGTGCGGCTGGAGCTGCCCTACTCGGCCCTGTCGATCGCTCCGGAGCTGGCCGGCCAGTTCGCGGCCTCCGGAGGGTTCACCGATGTCCAGGTCTCGACCGGAGCCAATCGCTCGGCGGTGATCTTCGAGATGACTCCACCCCCGCCCGACGCGCCGGTGTCGATCCCCTCAGGTCCGGCGTCGTCGCTGGTCGCCGCCGCCGAAACGACCCCCCTGACAGGCTCCTCTGGCTCCGTCGGGCAGTCGGCGTCGGACTCCTCCAGCCTGTCGATCTTCGAGCAGCAGCGCATGATGCGGGAAATGGCCCAGACCGACGGCCAGAGAGCGCGCGCAACGGCCGGAACCGCAGCGTCGCCGGCGCAGGCCCAGCCCCGCCCAACGGCCCAGAGACCGGCCGCTCAGCCGGCGCGCCCTCGCCCGGCGCCGGCCCAGCCGACGGTAGAGGATGGCGACGACGACACCGCGACCGTGACCCGGCAGCCTGGGGGAGACATACCCGCCTCGGTCCTGGAAGCGGCGCGTAAGGCTGGCTACCGCGGCAACTGACCGGGCTCAGTCCAGGCGTTCGAATCGACAGGCGTCGTCAACCGATTGCAGCCGCATGACGCGCTGGTCGCCGCGCATCACCTCGACCTTGGCCTCGGGGCAGACGCCGGTCGAGGCGATCACCAGCGGGCGGTCGAACACCAGGGTGAAGCCGTCCTTAACCTCCAGCGGCACGGTTTCGACCTCACCCTCTCCATCCGGGCGGCCGCTGGTGGCGGTGACGATACGGGTGTCGGACGCCGCAGGCGCAACCGGCATGATGGCCTGCTCACGCCGATAGGCCTGACGGCGCAGGTCGGACATCTGGCGCTGGAAGTCGAAGAAGACGGCGTGCAGCGTGATCCGGTCCAGCATCACCGCGCCGCGCGGCGCCACGATGGCCGCGCTCATGCCGATGATGGCCAGAACGACCAGCATCTCCATCAGGCTGAAGCCGGGACGCCGCAAGGCCATGGCGATCAGGCGGCGGGGGCCGGCGCTCCCTCGACGGGCGCGGCGGCGCCCGAGGGGTAGACGTCGGCCGCCAGACCCGAGCCGCCCGGCTGACCATCGGCGCCCAGGCTGATCACCTGAGCCGAACCTTCCAGGGTTTCAGGCGCGGTGTAGACATAGGGACGGTCCCAGGGGTCGTTGGGAAGCGCGCCCTCCAGATAGGGACCGTACCAGCCCGACACTCCAGCCTCGTTACGGACCAGCAGACCGAGGCCCTCCTCGTCCGTCGGCAGGCGGCCGATATCCAGACGCATGGTGTTGAGCGCGCTGACCAGGGCGCGGGCCTGGACCTCGGCGGTGGTGACCTTGGAGCGATCCAGCTGGGCGAACAGGCGCGGGCCGACCAGGGCCGCGATCAGGGCGATGATCGAGATGACGATCAGGATTTCCAGCAGGCTGTAGCCCGCACGGCGAGCGCGGCGCGCGGCCCGACGACGGCGGGCGAAAAGGTCGGTCAAGCTGATCGTCAAGGCGAACTCCCCTAAGCCCCCGCTCAAGGTCGGCGGTGCGTTTCCAGGGTGTCTCCCCGGCGCCACGGCTGCTATACACGGCGCCTCGGCAAGGGTCCACGGGCCTGAAAATCGACACCTTTCGATTGCGTTACCGTGTTCGTCCGGTCACGCAAGGGGTCGGACGCCGGGATTCACCGCGCTTCGGGGGAAGTCAGAGTTGAGAACGCTGGGACGCTCGCTGAGCCTGCGTCTGTCGGCCTGGGAGGCCGATCTGCGGGCGCGTTTCGTCCGCATGACCCAGCGCGAGCGGTTTCTGGTCATGGCGTTCGGGGCGATGATGCTGTTCGCCGTCGTCTTCCTGCCCTTCGGCTGGGCCGCCGATCAGCGAGAGCAGTACGCCCGCGCCGAGGCGGCTCGCGACGAAGCCCAGGGACTCGCCCGGCGTAACTCTCCCATTTCCATGGGCGCTCTCCAGACCGCGCGGCTGACCGATCTAGAGGGCCTGTCGCTGGAGGCCGACAGCGTCTCCATCGCCCGCATTCTGATCGAGCAGCGCCTGGCCGGGGCCGCCGAGGCCGCGCAGGTCGAACTGACCAGCGTGACCGTGGGAGCGGAGCTTGAAGACGGGCCGACGCCGCTGCTGCGCGCCGAACTGGCCGCCCCGTACGCGCCCCAGACCTTCTGGACGATGCTGGACGCCCTGTCGCGCAGTCCGGAGGCGGTGTTTCTCGACTCCATCGACGTGACCGCCAATCAGGGTCCGGCTCCGGCGCGGCTGGATGGCAGCATCCGGCCGACCGGCCAGGCGCGGGCGACTTTCCTGTTCCCGGTGCGGATCACCGCGGCCGAGGGAGCGCCGGCATGATCCGCTGGATCGTGCTCATCTCCCTCCTCGTCAGCGTGGCGGGCTTCGGTCTCGGCATGCTGGCGCCGGGTCGTCCCGACGACACGGTCGCGGCTGTGCGCGGCGGCGGCCCGAGGCCGGGCGCCGAAGATCGCGGGCCGCTTGCGCGTCCAAACGAGATGGTGGCCGTGGCCGCGTCTTTCTTGAGAGCCAGCCTGTCGCCTCCGCCGCCTCCACCGCCTCCACCGCCTCCCCCGCCGCCGCCGCCGCCTCCACCGCCGCCGCCGCCCGACGTTGCGGTGGTGTTCCGCGATCAGGTACGCGCCGTGGTGCGCAATCCGGCCACGGCCGAATTCGAGGCCGTGCTGGGCGGCTCGCGCCGCATCACTGCCGGCCAGACCTTCGAGGGCTGGCGCCTGTCCGAGATTTCGCCGTCGGAGGCCGTGCTGACACGCGGCCGCGAGAGCCGACGCATCGCCCTGTTTTCTCCCACCGTCGGTTGAGGAGCCGCCTGACCTGATGATCGATCGCCGCCTGACCCCTCGTTCGTTCAGCCTCGCGCTCCTGGCCGGCAGCTGCCTGATGTCGGCCTGCGCCGCCTTCCCCGAGCTGGAAGCCACGGTAGCGCGACCGAGCGGTGGCGCGTACGCGCCGGGAGACGAGACCCTGGAATCCCCTGTCGAGGGCGCAGAGCAGCGCCTGGCTGACCGCCTGGCCATTCCGGGCGGCGGCGACGAGCAGCCGCGCCGTCCTGAGATCACGCCCGAGGAAGCCGCCGCCCTCGTGGGCTCGGGACCGCCGGTCAGCGCAACCCTTCCGCCCCAGACGGTCCCGGAGCTCGTCAACGCGGCCTTCGGCGACATCCTGGCGGTGCCGTTCTCGATGGGTCCGGGCGTGGCGTCGCGCAATCAGTTGGTGGCGCTCAGGGGATCGCCGCAGATGGATCGGCTGGCCTTCTTCCGCCTGGTGCAGACCGCCTTACGCGATCAGGGCGTGAGGCTGCATCTGGAAGGCGGCTCGCTCGCCGTCAGCGACGACTTCGCCGCGGGCGGTGGCGCGGCGTCGGTGATCCGCGGACGGTCTTCCGTGCCGACAGCGGCCCGAAATGTGGTGCAGTTCTTCGAGGTCCAGACCATCGAGGCCCAGGCGCTGTTCAGTTTGGCGGAGGGGCTGACGCCGAACAATGGCGTGAGCATCGCTGTTGACCAGCCTTCCAACGCCCTGATCCTCAGAGGCGGCGCGCGTGAAGTGGCCCAGACGGCGGCGATCCTGCGCGAACTCGACCAGACGCGTTTCGCGGGCCAGCAGGTGCTCCGCATCCAGCCGATCTATTTCTCCGCCGAAGGGCTTCGCACCGCGCTGCGGGACGTCTTGTCGGCCGAGGGCTATCAGGTGTCGGTCACGGCCGGCGTGCCGCGCCCGATCGTGCTGCTGTCGCTGCCGGAGGCCAACCAGCTGCTGGTCTTCACCTCGGACTCCGATCTGCTCGAGCGGGTCAATTTCTGGATCGACGAGCTGGATCAGCCGGCGCGCTTCGGCGATTCGACCACGACCTTCGTCTACCAGGTGAACAATACCGACGCTCAGACCCTCGGCTCGCTGGCTACGGGGCAGCAGGTCCCGCAGGCCCAGCCTCGCACGCCCACCGGAGTCCCGGGCTCACCGCCTCGCGATACGTCTCTGGCCAACCTCGCGGCCCTGACCGCATTCCGCGCCGCCGGCAATCAGGGTGAAGGCGGCGGCCAGCAAAACTTCATTCCAGGCGGCCAGCAGTTTCTCGGCGGGCGGCTGCTCATCGACCCGGTCGGCAACCGCATCCTGTTCACCGGCACGGCCAACGACTACGCCCAGCTTCGCACCCTGCTGACCACGCTCGATGTGCCCGCCAAGCAGGTGCTGATCGAGGTCACGGTCGCCGAGGTCACCCTGAACGACCAGACCCGCGCGGGGCTGAACTTCTTCTTCACCGAGTCGGGCTCGGACGGAACGCTCACCGGCGGAACCGGCGGGACCAACCCCGGGCTGGAACTGGGCGGAACCGGGTTCAATCTCGACTTCACCGGCATCGACCTCAGGGCCGCGTTCAACGCCTTCGCCTCGAACAACAAGGTCAACATCCTGTCGACCCCGCGCATTTTCGCCCGCAGCGGGGGCCAGGCGCGAATTCAGGTCGGCAACGACGTACCGATCATCACCTCGCAGCGCGCCGCCGACAGCCAGTCCAACGGCGACACCGACATTCTGCAGACCGTTCAATACCGGCAGACCGGCGTCATCCTGGACGTCCAGCCGGTGGTCTATGGCGACAACCGCGTCGATCTGATCATCAGCCAGGAGGTTTCGACCGTGGCGGACGGCGGATCCGGCTCGGCCATCGCCAGCCCGATCATCGGCAACCGCAGCCTGACGACCCAGATCTCTCTGAACGAGGGCTCCACTGGCGTGCTCGGCGGTTTGATCGACAATACCTATTCCAAGGGCAACAGCGGCGTTCCCTTCCTGAAGGACATTCCGCTGCTGGGCAGCGCCTTCCGCGTGGACACGATCCGGGGCGATCAGACCATTCTGGTGATCCTGGTGACGCCCTTCATCATGCGCAATCCGGAAGACATGGAGCTATTCGCGGCCCAATACGCCGCCGAGATGAACAACGCCTTCCGCGTCGGTCGCGGCTGGTCCTACACCCTGACGCCGTTCTCCGGCGGACGAGGAGTTGGGATCAACCTGCCCCGGCAGTCGCCGCCGACCCAGCGTCCGGAGACTGAGCGGATCGCACCGGGCGTGGATTGATCCTCAGAGGGTGAAGTCCCCGAAGGCGCGACGCCAGCCGAGGCGGCGGAACTGGAGGCGACCCAGTTCACGTCCGCCGGCGGTCGTGATCACGGCGTCCACCTGATAGAGGGCGACGTCGAACACGCCCTCGCCAGACGGAAAGCCCGCATTGCGACGGGTTTCGGTGACGGGCTCGGCCGTCCATGAGATGATCCGCCCCCCGGTCATGTTCCGCTGGCCCGACGGCTCTTCCATCGGATTGATGTCGGCCAGGAGCTCCAGTCCGTTGCGCTGGACGGCCGCGGTGTCCAGCGTGCGCTGAAGCCGCATCTGGCCGACCGTCATCTGATCCTGCAGGGCGAAAATGGCGGTGAATGCCAGCGCCGCGATGGCCAGGGCGACCAGGGCCTCGACCAGGCTGAAGCCGTCCCGACGCCTCATCGGTCGGCACATCACAGCACCTGATCGTAGACGCTCGACAGGGCGAGGACGAGCGACAGGGCGACCACGCCGACAATGACCGAGATCAGACCGATGGCGACCGGCTCCATCAGAGAGGTGAACCGCTTGATCTGGTCGCGCAGCTTGGCGTCGTAGCTGTCCGCCAGGAAGCCGAACATGCGGGCCAGGGCTCCGGTGCGGGCGCCGGTGCGGATCAGGCTGATGTCCATCGGCGTCAACCGGGTGTGCTGCGCCAGGGAGGCGTCGATGGCGACACCGGCGCGCAGGTCGGTCTCGAGCGAGCCCAGCGAGCGACGAAACTCGCCCTCGGGGGCGGCCTCGCGCGACAGGGTCGCGGCCTGGAGCAGGGGCACACCGTTGCCCAGGGCGAAGGCGGTCAGGCGTGACCAGGCGGTGATTTCGCGCGCCTTGAGCACGCCGCCCAGAACAGGCGTCCCGTGCGCCACCCCATAGGCCCAGGTGCGCGCGGCCGGGTTTGATGCGACCAGGATGCCGCCGGCGATCAGGCCGCCCAGGCCGATCAGCACCAGCAGGATGTTCTCGCTGGCCGCCGTGCCGACACCCAGCACCAGGCGCGAAATGGCCGGCATGTTGGAGCGGTCGTCGCCGATCATGGTGGCGAAGCGCGGCACCACCTGGGTGAAGATGAACAGCACCGCCAGCACCCCCGCCGACAGCAAAAAGGCCGGATAGGTCAGGGCATTAACGAAGTCGCGGCGCAACTGCTCCTCGTAGGCCATCTGGTCGGCCGCGTCCTTCAGCACGTCGGCGATACGGCCGGCGGCCTCGCCGATGCCGATCATGGAATAAAGGTAGAAGGGAAAGCCGGGGGCGTGCTCCGTCATCGCCTTGCCAAGCGGGTCGCCCTGGCGCAGGGCGGCGACCACGGCGCGGAACTGCTCCCGCCCCTTCTCGGCCTCGATGCCGGCAGCGACGGTTTCGAGCGCCTCCAGCAGGCCGACGCCTGCCTCCAGCATCAGGGCCAGCTGACGGATGACCAGTACGCGTTCTGCGGGCTTAAGATTCCGCTTCGACAGGGAGACATGCTTGATCTCCACCTCGGCCAGCTTGAGGACGGTCAGGCCCTCGCTCTGGAGACGGCGAAAGGCCGATTTCTCGTCCGGGGCCGAAACCACGGCGCGGGTCCGCGAGCCGTCGCGGGCCAGGGCCTCATAGCGGTACGAGCGGACGTCGGTCATTGCGCGCCGGGAAAGAACAGGGCCGGCACCCTGGGGTGGGTGATGCGGCCGTACAGGGTCGGAGCGCGGGTTGGCTTTTCGTGATCCGCGCCAGTCAGGCGACGATACTCGTCGGCGAACAGCTGGGCCAGACGCGGGCCGCCGGGCGAGACCTTGCGGCGGACGCCTCCGGCCTGGGTGGAGGCGCCGTGATGAAGCTGATGGAACGTCCCCTCGCCCACCAGCATCAGGAAGGGCGTCGTCCGGTCGGCCAGGGCGCGCGCGAAGAAGTCGAAATTGGCCAGGCCGCCGCCGGGCTGTTCGAAGCGTTCGTCGAAGCCGCCGAGGGCCAGGAACCGGTCGCGGCCCATGACGAAGAAGGTGGTCTCCATCGGCGGGCCGCCCGCGCCGTCGCGATAGCTGCCGGCCAGGGTGGAAATTTCGAACAGACGGTAGCCGTCGCCAGGCCAGCCGATATCGGCCAACAGCCGGTCCTCGACCGCGCGGTCGTAGCCGGCGAGGACCGAGCGCTGCTGGAGATCTGGGCCCAGGTGGAAGCCGACGGTGGCGACGAAGGCGCGGGGGTCCAGCCGCATGGCTTCGAGTGCGCGGCCGATCAGGCCGGGACTGGCCATGCGGGCGCCGTCGATCATGACGGCGATCAGATCGCCGCGCGCCATCGCCGCCGCCCGGTTGATGGCGACGCACGGCGAGGCGCCGCCGTCCTCGACGCGGATCACCGTGACGGGCGCCGTGATGTCGAAATCCTCGGTCCTCACCGGCGTGGGGGAGCCGTTGTCGGCGACGATGATCTCGATGTCGCCGGCTTCGACGCCCTGCTGATAGGGCGGAGACAGCGACTGGATCGTGCGCGGCAGCTCGCGCGCCATGTCGTATCCGACGACCACGATGGACAGGCGCGGCGCGCTCATGTCGTCAGAGCCCTCAGCCGGTCCCAGAGCGCGCGTGCATCGACTGGGACCTCACCTTCCGGGGGCTGGTGGTTCAGCTCCTGGGATCGAAACGGCATGGGCGCAGCGGCGTCCAGGCCGAAGTCCTCCGCGACCGACCGAACCCTGCCCTCATACGCGGGGTCGTCATAGTCGATCACCGGGAAGGGAATGCGGTCACGCCAGCCGAGCAGGGCTTGATTGTAACCGGCCCAAATCGCTAGCGACCGGTCGGTTTCGAACCGGTTTCGGGCCTTCAGCGAGCCGGCGACGGCGGCGGGATGGCGGATCGAGGCGACCAGCCGCAGGTCCGGGAACACCTCGAACCAACCGTCGAGCAGGAGGGTGGCGCGCGGGTCCTTGAAGCCCCAGGGACGGGGCAGGTCGGCATAGTCCTCATCGACCACGGCGCGCAGGGCCGCAATCTCTCCGGCGGTCCAGGCTACCGGCTCGGTCGGCGGGCGATCCCAGGCGGCGCCCACGCGGGCGAGCACGGCGTCATGAACCGGCCAGAAGCGCGGATTTTCCCGGTTGCCCTTCAGATTGTGCGGCGCGCGGGTGTTCACCGGACCGAGCGTCAGGCCCAGGTCCTCCAGGCACCCGGCCAGACACGAGGTGCCCGAGCGGTGCATGCCGATGACGGCGACGGGCGCGGAAGACTCAGTCACGGCCGCGCACGAAGACGGCCATGTGCTGGCCTCGCGGATGACCCCAGTCGCCGACGCGCTCCAGCCGCCAGGGTCCGTGCCCGGCCGCCCACAGCAGATCGGTGGGGCGGTAATGGAACGGGTCCTTGTAGTCGTAGGAGACGATCTCGCCCTTCTTTCGACCGTGCTGGATCGGCTCAGTCACCGGCCATGCGTCCGGGCACTCGAAGTAGGTGACGCAGAACCGGCCGGTCGGCGGCATGACCTCGGCCAGCTTGATCAGGCAGCGTCTGAGATGGTTCAGCGGCAGGTGGCTAAAGACCGACTGGGCCATGGCGTAGGTGACGCGGGCGGTGACGGCGGAGAAGTCGAAACTGTCGGTCTCGATCAGCTGCGCGCGCGGCAGCCGGTCGCGACCATCGTCGGTCAGCTCGCGCTCATGGCCGGTGTCGAGCAATAGGGCCGAGCGGTCGGCGCCCCAATAGTTGCCGGGATCGAGATAGTCGACGGCCAGTCGGCCAAGGCGCAGCGTGCCGCAGCCGATGTCGAGCAGCACGTCGCGCGGCGCCATGCCCTGGTCCTTGAGGAAGTTGAGCTGGAGCGCGCCCATCTCGTCCCACAGACCGCCGACTACCTGCCGGTGACGGCCCGCGTCGACGGCATCCTGAAGTGTCTCGTCGGAATAGTATTTGTTGAAGCTCACGCCGCGACCTCGTCGAGGTCGGAGACGGCCTGGCCGCCGGCGACGCGATAGACCTCGGACAGGGTGGTCTCGCCGCGCCGGGCCTTGAGGTAGCCGTCCTCGAACATGGTGCGGAAGCCGCTCTCGCGGGCCGTCTCGACCAGGCTCTCCTCGCTGTGGCGCTGACGCACGCCGGTCTCGAAGGCTGGGCTGATGGGCGCGATCTCATAGATGCCGACGCGGCCGAGAAAGCCGGTGCGGGCGCAGCGGGCACAGCCGACCGGCTCCTTCCAGTCGGCCTTGCCGCGCCGGGGGCCGAGGATGTTGGGGCGGGCGGCCTCGTGGGCCTCCACCTCGTGCGGCTCGCTGGGCCGGGCGCAGTGCGGGCACAGGCGCCGGACCAGGCGCTGACCGGCCAGGCCGCGCAGCACGTCGGCCAGCAGATAGTCCTCGATCCCAAGGTCGAGCAGGCGCGACACGGCGGCGAGAGCGGAATTGGTGTGGACGGTCGAAATGACCAGGTGGCCGGTCAGGGCCGACTGGACGGCGATCCGGGCCGTCTCCGGGTCGCGGATCTCGCCGACCATGATGACGTCCGGGTCCTGGCGCAGGATGGAGCGCAGGCCGGCGGCGAAGGTCAGGCCGATGTCGGCCTTGACCGGCACCTGGACCACGCCCGGCAGGTCGAGCTCGACCGGATCCTCGACGGTGATGATCTTGCGGTCGCCGTCGTTCAGGTGAGTCAGTAGGCGGTAGATGGTGGTGGTCTTGCCCGAGCCGGTCGGGCCGGTGATCAGCATCACGCCATTGGGCTTCTCGACCAGCTGGTGGAACAGCCGGGTCTGGTCGTCGCTGACGCCGAGCTCGGTCAGGGTCGGCAGGCGGTTGGTCTTGCCGAGCAGACGCAGCACCAGAGATTCGCCCCAGGTCGAGGGCAGACTGGAGACGCGCAAGTCGACCTCGACACCCGAGACGCGGATCGATTGTCGGCCGTCCTGAGGCAGGCGGCGTTCGCCAATATCCATGCCGCTGAGCAATTTGATGCGGGAACAGACGGCGTCGAACTGGCTGCGGGCGGCGGTGCGGGCGGTGATCAGCACGCCATCGACGCGCATGCGGACGAAGAACTGATCTTCGAACGGTTCCACATGGACGTCCGAGGCGCGACGGGTCAGAGCCTCGGCGAAGACGCCGTTGACGAAATCGATAACCGGCGTCTCCTGCGCCAGTTCGCGCAGGCGGGCGGCATCCATGGGACCGGCGCCGACCGCGACCTCGCGACGGGCGCCGTGCTCGAGATCGTCGTGCAGGGCGGTGACGACGGCGCGAGGCGCCAGGCGGAGGGCGACCCCTTCCGGAAAGCGCTGCGTCAGGCGTTGCTGAAGGGCGGGATCGAGCGGATGGACGGCGGCGCAGACCACGGCGCCGGCCAGGGGCGTGTCGTCGTCATCTGGCTCGATCGGGTCGGGCGCGCCGGTGTCAGCCTCCGGAGGCGTTTCGAGGTCGCCCAGCGGCGCCTCGCCCGGCGCGGCGTCGGGCACGCGCCAGATCACGGCCTGACGGTTGGCCCACCAGCCGAGCGGAGAGCCGGTTTCGCCGACAAAGCCGGAGATCACCTCCAGCGGCGGCATGTCCTCGGGCTGAAGAATAGGGATGTCCAGCTGTTCGCTGAGAACCTCGAGCAGCTGGGTCTCGGAGAGGGCGCCGAGGCGCACCAGGATGAGGCCCAGCAGGCCACCGACGTCGGCCTGCAGGCCCAGGCCGTTGGCCAGATCACGCTCGGTGATCAGGCCGCGTTCGACCAGCCGTTCGCCGATCCGCTGTCTCATGGATGAGTCCCCGCCATGCCCATCTTCTAACCCATGGAATCGCGGCGCCAAAACGGCGACATGCGGACGACAGGCCCAAACGCAAGAAGGGGAGGCCGAAGCCTCCCCTCCCCACAGTCGTTTCGAACGACCGAGCGTGTCTTACGGCACGTCGGCGGTGTCGTCCGGGGTCTGGGTGGTGGCGACGGTGCCCCACTCGACCGAGGCCACACCGTTCGGCGTCACGTGGAAGCGCTGAGCGGTGATGTCGGCCGGAGCGGCTTCGACGATGAACTCGACATCGCCGCGGCCGAAGTCGCCGAGGGCCGAGGCCAGCATCGCCGGGGTCACGACGATCTCGCCGAAGGCGTCGATTTCGCCGATTTGCGTGATGCCGGCGGTCGAACCGTCGGTGCTGTTACGCAGGGCAACCGAAACCGCCGCGTCGTTGCCGCTCAGGTTACCCATGCGGACGATGTTGGTGGTGCCGTTGACCGGAGCGGAGGTCAGCATGCGGGCGATCACGTTGGTGCCTTCGCGACGGATCGACTCGAAGTCGCCCGTGGCTTCCGACTCTTCGTCCGGGTTGTAGAAGGTCGGGTCCAGATCGTAGGCGATGAAGGCGTCGTACGAGGACGAGGCGATCACGCCACCGTCTTCGAACACCTGGAACGGCGAGCCGTTCGGCTTCGAGGACAGCAGTTCGACGATGTAGTCTTCCGGAGCGTCGCCGGCGCAGGTCGAGCCGGTGAACACCACCTGGTTGCCGGTGACCGAGTCGGCCGCGCGGCCTTCCAGGGTCGGGTTGCCCGGGCAGCCAGCGGCGCCGTCGAAGGCCGAGAAGCCGTTCGAGGCGGACGAGGTCACGCGGACCACGGCGTCGGTGACGTCGGTGGTCGCGACGAAGTTGCCCGGGGTCAGGTCACGCTGGGCGCGCTCGTCGACGTAGATGGCGAGCTTGCCGAGGATGCCGTTGTCCGACAGGCTGGTGTAGGTCGGGGTCGGGTTCAGCAGGGCGAAGTCATCACCCTCGGCGCCGGCCGCGTTGCCGACGTTGCCGTTGAAGGTCGGCTGGAAGGCGTTGACCGCGAAGATGGCGGCCAGGAAGGCGTCGCCGCCGTCGATCGGGTTGTTGCCTTCGGTGCGCAGCGAGGTGCGGACGGTCACGGTGCCGACCGAGGACGGGGCGACCGGAACGTTCAGGTCGAAGCCGCTGCAGGTCGAGTCCGAGTTGGAGATGACGAAGCGAGCGGTGTCGTCGCCGGCGGTGCCGCCGGTCGAACGGACGACCGTGAAGCTGGCGTCGCAGTCAGGCGCGCCGACGATGTCGGTGGCCACGAAGGGAGCGCCGAAGTCGGCGTTCGACAGGGCGACCTCGAGGACGGTGTTGCCCGAGGGCAGCGAACCGGCGCTCAGGCGGTCTTGCAGGGCCAGGGTGCCTTGAGCCAGACCGACGGCTTCTTCGGCCACCAGGTACAGGTCGAGCAGCGAACGGCCGTAGTTGGTGGCGTCGTCGGCGCGGTCGATCTGGTTGGTGTCAGCCGAGGTGATGGCGCCGGCCGGGCCAGTGGCGCGGTACGACAGGTCGTGCGCCGAGGCGGCGCCGGCGAAAGTGAGAGCGCCCAGGGCGATGCCCGCGAGCAGCAGCTTTTTAGTCATTAGAGAGGTCCCCTCTATCCATTAAAAACGGGCGCCCACACGGTTCGACCCGCAGGTTGCAGCCAAACCGCATGCGTGCACGGCTTGGGCACCCTGTCGGCACGTTTAAAGGAAAACCGCGCCCCGTCAATCGAAAGTCGCTTTCGCGCCCCATTCCTTCCGACCGGGATTCTGCGAGCGATGGTTGAGCAGAGCGGTTCGGCTGAGTTGTGTGGCCGGTTTCGCGCTTCGTTTGGTTAAACCGTCGACTAGTGCGTTGTTGAGGCTACATTTTTCACGCTTTTACGCTCCACAGATTGGTCAGCTGGAGCGTGACGGCGCGAGCGCCTCATTCCAAACTCAAGTCGCCGCCGCGCTCATGCGCCCGTCACATTTCCGGCCTTCTCGGCGCCCAAATCTGGGTCGGCCGACAACGGTTGTGTCAGGCGACATCGCTGCAGCCAGGCACGGGCCGCGATCGCAATCGAGGTGAGTCGCGCCCGCTCTTCCCAAAGTTGCTCCAGGCCAACTGACCAGTCTCCGGCCGGGATTGGCGCCACATGGCCGGCGTCGGCATGGACTCGATAAGGGCCGACCGCCTCGACCACGGGCGCCAGGCCCAAGGCGGCATAGTCGAGAATTTTGAGGTCCGACTTGCCGGCGTTGAACGGGGTGTCGGCGAGCGGCGCCAGTCCGGCCTCGAAGGGCTCGCCGTCCGCCGCGACCTGACGCCCCAGCCAACGCACGAACCGCGGATAGGCGCGCTGGGACGGCGGAGGGTTGAGGACGCGCAGCCAAGGGCGAGGCTCGGTCTCCCGCTGTCCGCCCACCAGCGTCAGGGCGAAGCGGCCGGGCCGCGCGCGCTCGGCCGCGTCCAGCGCCGCGAACAGGGGCGCCAAATCGGCGTCGTGCGTCGCGGTGCCCATATAGAGCAGGCGGATCGGCCCCTCCCTGACGGAATCGGCCGGGCGTCTCGCCAGGGCGGCGCGCCACAGGCGAGCGTCGAGGCGGTTCTCGATCACTTGGACCGTCGGAGTAAAGCCACGGTAATGGTCGGCCAGCGGTCCCGTGGCGCACCAGATCGCCCCGGCCGATCGGGCCACACGGTCCATCGCGGCCAGCCTCGGCGCGAAGGCGGCGTGGTCGGGGTGCGTCGCATCGATGAGGTGCAGGGCGTCGTCCACGTCGAAGATCAGGCTCGCCCCGGCGTCCTCGACACGGCTGAGAAGATCGTCGGCCGCCGCCACGTCCGGCAGGGCGTCCCGCTGCACGATGACGACCTCGCCCCGCGAGATCGGCGCCTCGGGAGGCGCGAAGAAGGGGTGCGCGTCCGTGTTCAGCGACAGCGGCGCCAGCAGACGCAGATAGGCGGAACTGCGCGGCCATCCGCCTGCGCCGGTTCGCGCGATGATGCGGATACGCGCGCCGCGGCGCGTCTGGCGCCCCAGCCTGTCCGATATCTCCGCGAGAACGGCCGCGAGCCACCGGTCGATATCGGCGTCCGTCTCGCCCAAGGCGCGGGGCAGGCGGCCGACCGACGGCTTGACGATGCCGTTCCAGAGATCGGCCAGACCCGGGTCGAGCAGGGCGACGTCATAGCGGTCCAGCTCGGCGTAGGCCGCCTGGCGCGATCGCTCCAGCGGCAGGATCGCGTGCGTGGGGCCCGGCGCGGGCCGCAGCGCCGAATGACCGCCGACGACCAGATTCAGGTCGACGTCGTTCTCCAGATCGGTCGTCGCACTCGACTCGTACCCCAGCCGGATCAGGGAACGCGCCACGACCTCGCCGCGCGCCTCCGCCCCAGGCGCTATGACGACAGCGACAGACGCCGCACCGGTGGCGCCCGACGCGGTGGCGCGCAGCCAGCGCGGCTGTCGGTGCGAGGTCTCATCTCCTCGCAGTATCGTGACGAGCGAGCCTGGCCCGACGCCGCGACCATCCGTGATCGGACTGGCCGGCGGCCCCTTTGGCCAGTCGAGCAAAGAGGGCGTCGGTTGCGCTCGCCGGTCGCGTCGCCAGGCTTCATGCGTCAGACGGTTGGGGTCGTGGGCGCCGCCATCGAGATAGTCGATCAACGGATTGCGCCTCAGCGCCAGCGCCATCTCGGCGGGGGCGGCGGGACGCGCGGCCAGCGTCTCGATACGCGCCTGGCGAAGTCGCGCGAGGGTTTCGATCAGAGGCTCGCGGTCGGCGGAGGGTGTCTCGACGGTCGCGACCTGGCCGCTCTCGCGCGTCACCACGCCGAGCGTCCGCCCGGCCATCAAAGGCGTCAGGCCCAGCACCCGCTCTACAGCATGCTCCAGCCGGCCGTCATGGACGCCGCCCTCGGGCTCGAAGGCCAGGCGCTCGGCCTCGCGGACCAACGGCTCCAGCACCGCCATGCGGATCCACATCATGGACCCGGCGAAGAACGACCAGTCGGCGGGAGCGCCGACGTCCGGCCAGAGCTGCGCGGTCAAGCCCGACAGGAGGCTCCGATTGCGGAACATGTGGCCGGACACCGGTTTCAGCAGCCGGTCCGGGCCGATCAGACCCAGGCGCGGGTCGGCAGCGAGGGCGGCCTGAATGGTCTCGGCGGCGTCCGGTGTCGCCAGCCGATCCAGCATGTGATCGCGCCACTCCCGCCCATAGCCGGAGCCGCCACCCTTGGTGTGCAGCTTGGCGATGACGTCGAAGCCGCAGTCGGCCAGGATCGGCAGGATGAAGCAGAAGGCGCCGATGTCGCGTCCGGCGTTGGGTGTGTCGATCACCGTCACGGGGCGGTTCAGGGCCCCCAGCGCGCGCCGCACCGCGTCGGCGGCCGCCGCATCTCCGGTCGCCCAGACCTCGAACCCGTTGTTGATGCGCGATACCCGCCGGATCAGGTCGAGCGCCAGATCCTCATAATGAAGATGCAGCACGAAGGCGCCGCGCACGGGCGTCACGGCTTGGGCTCATCGGCCGCCATCTGGCGCACATAGAGGTCCGTCTCGAACAGCGGGCCGGGATCGTGGCCGAGCGCCGCGCCCACGGCCAGATAGTGTCGGATCGGATCGACGCCGGATGCTGCGACGTCCGGATAGCGGGATAGATACCAGTCGGAATCGAACAGGCCGCTGTCGCGCACCCGGGTCACCACCGCCTCCGGCACGGCGCCGTAGATGTCCGCAGCGGCGGCCGAACCTTCACCAGCGGCGAGCGCCTTTTCGGCCTTCTGGGCGCGCCGCTTCCAGCCGCGGGCCTTCTTGCGCGCCAAGCGGGCGTCTTCCCACAGCGCCAGCATCTCGAGACGCGCCAGAGCGGCGGCGTCGATGGTTCGTTCCGCTACCGCCACGGCCTGATCGAACCTTTCGCGGTTCGCGACGTCGTCCCGCTCCACGAGTGCGCGCCCGGCCTCATAGACCGCGGCGAAGGGACCGTCCCCAGCCGCGTCCGCATCGACCGCCTCGCGGCGAAGACCCGGGTCGATGAAGCGGGCCACGGACCGGACCTCCGCGCCGCTCGCAACCAGGTCGGCCAGGCGGCGTGACACCTCCACGGGTTCGCTGAGCAACGCGCCGTAGTCGATCGTCACACGCCCGTGGGCCCGCGCCGCCGCCTCGGCGGCGGCGACATGGCGCAGCCACAACGCCCGGCCGTAGGCCAGGGAGCAGCCGTCCCGCGTGTTTAAAGAACGCGCCGTCTCCTCGGGGTCGCGGATCACCACCACACAGGCGATGTCGAAGCCCTCGGTCTCCAGCGCCTGTCGCCAGATCGGCCAGAGCCGATTGATGCGCGGCTCCTTCAGAACGATGGCGTCGGCGTCGCCGAAACTGGTGCGCAGCGACGCCCTGGCCCGCTCTACCCACCCGCGTCGCGTCTCCGGGTCGTCCATGGCGGCGTCGACATTTTCGAGATCGAACCAGCTGCTGCGGGCCTCCGCCAGCATCGCCTCGTTGGCCTGCACCGCTGACAGAGGCTCGAAATACCCCTTCGGATTGTCCGGATGCGGCGGCAGCGGATCGGACGGCGCGGTCAGTCCCAGTTCGACAAGCAGCCCCGCGACGGCCGACGTGCCGCTGCGATGCATGCCCAGGACCACAACCGCCGATCTCGCCACGCCGTTCTCCCCCCGTCGCTCATCAGCCTTATCCCGCGCCCGCCCAGCGGCGCCAAGGCGCAAGGACGCTCTCGCGCGACGGTCGCGGCCTCGGCTATAGCGGAGGAGCGCCGCCGGGCGCCCGCTTCAGGAGACGCCGCTGTCGTCCGCTCCGCCGTCGCCCCGTCCGCTTGTCGCCCTGTCCTCGCGGGGCCTGAAATCGAACCTGGCGTTCGCCGCGCCTCGCGGCGGCAAGGGATTCGAATGGCGTGACGCGCGTAATCTGACGGTCGAGGCGGCGGGCGATGGCCGCCACGCCTTCGCTTACCCGGGCGAGCGCCTGGAGATCGCGGTCGGGCTAAGGGGACAGGCCGATGAGCGCGGCCGGATCGTGCTCACGTTTCGCGGTCTCGACGGGGCGGAACTGGAGCAGCTGCGACTTCCGATCGCGGCCGGGGGCTGTGACGTCACAGCGCCGGACTGGCCCAGCACCGTGCAGGTCTCCCTGGATCTCGCGGGCGCGGGACGAATCGACAAGCTCTGGCTGCGAATTGATCCGGTGTTGGTCGATCAGGCCGCGCGAGGTCATCCCGCTGCGGCCATGCCGTTCGATCCCGAACACTACGCCGCGCAGCTGGACCGGGCGGCGGACGACCCCGTGGCCCACTATCTGGCCGAGGGGGAGGCAGGCGGACTGAGCCCGCATTCCTGGTTCGACCCCACCTGGTATCGCGATACCTATATGACCCCAGGCGGTCGCGGGGGGCCGGCCCTGCTGGACTACGCCGAGCGCGCGCCGCGCGAGCCGGTCAGGCCGCATCCGCTGTTCGACGCCGAGTGGTACGCGCGCCATTACGAATGTTCGGACGGCGTCGCGCCGTTGGATGACTTTCTGTCCCGACAGGACCGCGCGGCCAGTCTGGCGGCCCTGATCGCCGCCGATGTCGGGCCGGGCGATCCCGCGCCCATCGAACGTCCGGAAGGCCTGAGGCCGCATCGGATCAGCTATCACGCGCCGCACCTGGTGGAGGACGCCACGGTCGCGACCGCCCCTCCCCGCCCATCCGACCTTCGCATCACCGTACTGGGCCTGGCCGCTACGCCAGAGGCGGGCGAGCGGCTCAGCGCCGTCATCGCGGCCCAGACCCATGCTCCAACCGACCTGGCCATTGTCGATGTCGGCGAGGATCGCGCCGGAGCCCTGAACGCCGCGCTTGACGCGGTGACGAGCGACGCCGTGGCGTTTCTGGACAGCGACAGCGACTGGCGTCCGGATCATCTGGCGCGGCTGGCGGGGCGGCTGCAGTCCGGTGGCGGCGATGCGGTCTTCGCTTCATGGAAGCGGATCGAGCCGAGCGGCCGTGAACGATGGCTGGGACAGCCCTACGACGCCGATGCGCACGCCCTCCAGGATATGCTGCCGCTCAGCGCCTGGCTACATCGGCCATCGTCGGTCCGGTTCGACGGCGACGCCGGGCTGGCGATGGACTGGCGCTATGGTCGCGACCTGGCGGCGGTTCTGGGCCCGCCCGCGTGGTCCCCTGTCAGCACTCTGGAGCGACACCAGCCGGCCGATCCCGGCCAGGATCACCGACTGGCCGAAATCAATCGCCGCCTGGACTGGTCCCCAGACGATCCCAAACAGTTGGCGCCGCCCGTCAGTCTGGTGATGGTGCTTCAGGGCCGTTTCACCCTGGCGCAGGAGACGCTGGCGGCTCTGCTGACCACGTCGGCGAGCGTCGGTTACGAGATCGTTCTCGTCGACAACGGCGTAACCGAGCGGGATCTGCCATTGGTTATCGACTGGACCAGACGGTTCGACCCAGTGCGGCTGGTGCGGGCGCCTCAACCGATTCGGGCCGCTGTCGGCGCCAATCTCGGGGCGCTTGCGGCCCATGGCGAGGTTCTGGTCTTCGTCGCGCCGGGCCTTCGGCCGCGCCCCGGCTGGCTGGAGCCGCTGGTCGAAGCCCTGGATGGACACTCCAGCGTGCAGCCTGTGCTGCTGTCACCCGATGGCCTGGAGCGTTCGCGCGGACTGGCCTCCGACGCTGGCGTCGTCGTCGCCTCCACGGAAGAGGTGATCGCCACACGCGCGACCGATTTCCGCGCCGTTAAAGGGTTCGACGCGCTTCTGACGGACGGTCCGATGGCGGCCGATCTGACCCTGCGATTGACCGCGCACACCGACCGCGGCTTCGACCTGGTCGAGGCGTCGGTCGCCGAGGTCGCCAGCGAGCGCGCATTGTCTCTCGCCGTCAATGTCGAGGCGGAGAGCCGGTTCAGCGCGCGATGGGGTGAACTCACGCCGGCTGTCTCGCGCGTGCCGTTCCGCATAGGATTCGGCGAGGCGGCACGGGATTCATCGCCCCTCAAGATCGCGCTCAAGGTCTGTTTCGCCAACGAACCCGAGGCCAATTCCGGAGACTGGCATTTCGCCCGCTCCCTGGCCGAGGCCCTCCGCGCGGAGACGTGTCGGGTGCGGATCGACGGAGCCCTGGACTGGTATGGCTCCCCCGAGATCGACGACGTCGTCCTGATGCTGAGGGGACGATGGCGTTATCGGCCGTCCCCGAGGCATCTGAACCTGATGTGGCTGATCAGCCATCCGGACGCCGTGCGACCGCGCGAGGTTCTGGGCTACGATCACGTCTTCGCCGCATCGGCGCCCTTGGCCGAACGACTTGCGGCGGGAGTGGCGCGGTTCGATCCGTCGGACCAGGCGCGTGTGTCGCCCCTGCTCCAATGCACGGACCCGGCGCTGTTTCATCCGCCCGAGACGGACCCTCCGTCGCGCGGCGTGGTCTTCGTGGCGAACTCCCGGGGGGTCGAGCGCCGCATCGCCCATCAGGCCGTCGAGGAGCGTCTCCCCGTCGAAATCCATGGCCGCCAGTGGGACCGGTTCGCAGCGAACGCCCTGGTTCGCGGCCCGGGTATGGCCAACGCCGAGGTCGCCGACCTGTACCGTCGCTCAGTCGTGTTGAACGATCACTGGGCCGACATGCGGGCGAACGGCATCCTGTCCAACCGCCTGTTCGACGCCGCTGCCTGTGGAGCGCCGGTGATCTCCGATGATGTCGCAGGCCTGGATGAAACCTTCCAGGGACTGGTCGACACCTGGCGGTCCAGACAGGCGCTCGCCCCGCTGGTTCACGCCGCGGTGACGGAGGATGCCGAGGCGCGCGCCCGACGTCGCGCCCTTGCCCAAGAAGTGATGGCGGTCCATTCCTTCGCCGCCCGGGCGCGCGAGATCGTCGCCGTCGCCCGGCGCGAGCTGGCCCGACTGGCCGCAGAACCGAACCGGCGCGAGCGCGCTGACTGATCAAGATAAAGCCCGAAAGGCTCGCCTCATGACCTTGACCTGCCGCGCCGCCCTTCTCGCCACCGCCCTGCTGGCGTCCGGTCTCGCCGCTTGCGCCACCGCGCCGGGCGGGCCTGTGCTGTCGGGTGACATGCCGCCGCCGCCCGCCGCGACCGCCGCAGTCGACTATGTGCGCGACGTCCACTCCTACGCCCGGCCCGAGGTGGCGCGGGTGACCCATGTCGATCTGGACCTGGCGGCCGATTTCCAGCGCAACGTCCTGTCGGGCACGGCGACCCTGGACGTCTCGGCCGAGCCGGGCGCGCAGGAGATCATCCTTGACGTTCGCGACCTCGACATCAGCCGGGTGCGCGACGCCGCCACGGGGAGCGACCTGCGTTTCACGGTCGGCGAGGAGCAAGCCTTCATCGGTCGTCCCCTGACCATCCAGCTGCCGAACGGGGCTGCGGGCGGGACCGGCAAGATCTCCATCGACTATGCGACGCGGCCGAATGCGGCGGCCCTGCAGTGGTTGACCCCTGCCCAGACAGCGGGCGGCGAGCTGCCCTACCTGTTCAGCCAGGGCCAGGCCATCCTGACGCGCACCTGGATCCCCACCCAGGACAGCCCCGGCATCCGCCAGACCTACACGGCCCGGATCACCGCCCCGGCCGAGCTGACCGCCGTCATGAGCGCCGAGATGCTGACGCCACAGGGCGAGGCCGTGTCTGGCGATGCAAGCCGCAAGGCCTGGCGTTTCCGCATGACCAATCCGATCCCGCCCTATCTGATCGCCATCGGGGTCGGCGATCTGGAGTTTGCCTCGCTGGGACCGCGCACGGGCGTCTGGACCGAGCCGTCGGAACTGGCCGCCGCCCGCGCCGAATTCCCCGAAGTCGAGGCCATGGTTGAGGCGGCCGAGGGGCTGTACGGCCCCTATCTGTGGGGCCGCTACGACCTGCTGGTACTGCCGCCCAGCTTTCCGTTCGGTGGTATGGAGAACCCCCGCCTTACCTTCGCCACGCCGACGATCATCGCCGGCGACCGGTCGCTGGTCAGTCTGGTCGCGCACGAATTGGCCCACAGCTGGTCGGGCAATCTGGTGACCAACGCCACCTGGGCCGACTTCTGGCTCAACGAGGGGTTCACCTCCTATTTCGAGAACCGGATCATGGAGGCTGTCTATGACCGTGACCGGGCGGTTCAGGAGCAGGTCCTGGCCTGGGATGGCTTGCAGGCCGAGTTGGCTGAACTGCCGGCCGCCGATCAGAGGCTTCATCTCGACCTCGCTGGCCGCGACCCTGACGAGGGCATGTCGACCATCGCCTACGACAAGGGCGCCGCCCTGCTGCGCACCATCGAGCGAATCGTCGGTCGCGAGCGCTTCGACGCCTGGATGCGCGGCTATTTCGAACGCAACGCCTTCCGGCCGATGACCACCGAGCGGTTCCTCGAAGACATCCGGACCCACCTTATCGCCGGTGACACCCGGCTAGAACAGCAGCTGATGCTGGACCAGTGGATCTACCAGCCCGGGATGCCCTCGAACTTCCAGCCGCCGGTGTCGGACGCCTTTGCCAACGTTGATCAGGCTGCCTTGGCCTTTGCGAGCGGCGGACCGGCTTCCGCCATTCCGTGGAGCGGCTGGACGACCCAGCAGCGTCAGCGGTTCCTCGGCTGGCGGCCCGAGGGCCAGGCCGACAACAGTGGCTGGCTGTCGCAGGGGCAGCTGGCCGATCTGGACGGAACGTTGGGGCTGTCAGACGCCGGCAACTCCGAGGTCGAATACGCGTGGTTCCAGGTCGCCGTCGCCCACCGCTACGAGCCGGCGGTTCCGGCTATCGAGGCCTTCCTGAAAAATCAGGGCCGCCGCAAGTTCGTCTTGCCGCTGTTCCAGAGCCTCTGGGCTCAGGGCGACTGGGGTCGGCCGATCGCTACGCGCGTGTATGCCGAGGCCCGCCCGGGTTATCACTCGGTCACGGCGAATTCGGTCGATGAAGTTGTCGGATGGACCGGCCGCTGAACGCGCCGGCCTGATTTGCCAGGACCGTCAGGCCGCCAGCGGTTCCGCCAAGGCGCGGACCGCGGCGCGCCCGCCGTGCACGCGCCCGACGACCTCCGCCAGGGCTGCGAAGTCGATGGGCTTGTTGAGGTAGGCGTCGGCGCCGGCCGCCAGGCCGGCATGGTGATCCTCCGTGCGCGCCGATGCCGACAGCACCACCACGGGCGTCTCCGCATTGGGCCCTCCGTCCTCGCGCAGCCGGCGGGTGGCCGTCAGGCCGTCCATGACCGGCATGTTGACGTCCATGACGATGAGGTCGAACCGCTGATCGGCACAGGCGTCCAGCGCCAGTTGGCCATTCTCCGCCGTCACTGCGATGTGGCCAGAAGAGCCGAGCCAAGCCTCCAGGATCATGCGGTTGACGGGGTGATCCTCGACCACCAGCACCGAAAGGCAGCGGCCCTCGCCGCAGTCGGCCACCAGCGGCTTAACCTCCGCCGCCACCCGCCACTCCAATACCTCGGCTTCGACCGAGAACACGAAGGTCGAGCCCTTGCCCTCTCTTGAGGTCACGGTGATGTCGCCGCCCATGATGTTGGCCATGCGCCGCGCGATGGTCAGGCCCAGGCCCGTGCCGCCGAACTTGCGTGTGGACGACGCGTCCAGCTGGGTGAAGGGCTGGAACAGACGATCCAGGTCCTCCGCCGAAATGCCCGGTCCGGAATCGACGATGGTGAAATCGAAGGCGACCCGGTCGTCGGCGACCCGGCGGCCCGACAGACGATAGCGGACCTGTCCTTCCTGGGTGAATTTCACGGCGTTCGAGAGCAGGTTCTGCACCACCTGACAGACCCTCAAGGGGTCGCCGCGAACCACCGCCGGGATTTCCCCATCGAAGGTGGTGACAAGGTCCAGCCCCTTGGCCTCGGCCTGGGCGGTGAAGGGGCCGGTGATGCGACGATGCAGATCCTGCATATCCACCTCGACCGCTTCGAACGTCATCTTGCCGGCCTCGATCTTGGTCATGTCGAGGATGTCGTTGAGCAGACCCAGCAGGTTGTCGCCGGAGTTGCGGATGATCGACAGATAGTCGCGCTGGGTGTTGTCGAGCCGCGTCGCGCTCATCAGCTGCGCGGCGCCAAGGACGCCGTTCATCGGCGTGCGCAGCTCGTGCGAGATGACGCCCAGGAAGTTTGACTTGGCCTCGCTGGCAGCGTCGGCGCGATCACGCGCGCTCTCCAGTTCATCGATCAGATGGGCCTGATAGTCCTGGAAGCTCTGAATTTTGGCCTCCTTCATCATGGTGATGATGATCTTGACCAGCAGCGATGATCCCAACACCGGCGCCACGGCCAGCAGGGTCCAGAACCCCGCCTCGCCCCAGAGACTGGAGGCGAGAACCAGCGCGGTCAGGGTGTAGGGCGCGGAGATGACGAAGGCCTCGCGCGGCGCCGTCCGCATCTGGGTGAAGACCATCACATAGCCGGAGCACAGCAAGGCCACCGCGAGGGCCGGACCCATCGGCCCGCCCCGGAACCAGGCCAGCAGCGGCGCCGTCGCCCAGGCGAAGGTTGTCAGGAAGGCGACCCAGACGAAGATGGGCGCATATTTGGAGCCCGTGCGGGCCACGACGTGCTTCTCGACCTGACCGCGCACATAGCCGGCGGCCATGGTGAGGGCGAACCAGCCGGCCGCCAGCCAGGGCCCGACGGCGGTGGCCAAGGCCACGGCCCAGCTGAAGATGATCCAGTAGCGGAGATTGCCGGTTTCGAGGATGGACTGTAGCACCTGGGCCGCCTCGGCCGGGGCGCGAACCTTGGCCTTGGGTCTAGCGGCAGCCTTGTCAGCGCCGGCCGCGATCCTGTCGACCACCTGGTCCGTCATACCGTCCCCATCGTGCCTGTCCCAAACCCGGCGGAAGGCTAGTCATGGATGACCTAAGGGGAAATGAACGCCAAGGTGGTTATGTACCGTCGGTTTCCGATATTGCCCGGGCCTTGATCGACAGGGCGTGGACCGGCCCTGCCAGTTCTTCGGCCAGCAGGCGATTGATGGTCTTCTGCCGCTCCAACCGTCCCACGCCCTCGAAGGCGGCGGACACGACCTCAAGGTTGAAATGGCTCTCGCCACCCGGCCTGGCGTCCATGCCGCCTTCGTGGTGATGGCCGGCGTGGCGGGCGCTGTCGTCCTCGATCACGAGCCGTTCGGGCGCCAGGGCCTGGATAAGTTTTTTGCGGATGATCGTCGCAATCGGGCCTTCAGTCATGTCTTGTCCTTGAGAACGTCCCAATCGACCCTACACTTCGGGTGATGGCCACAGCCTTTCAATACAAGCCCCGCTTCAAGGACATGCGCATCCGGCCGCCCAAGGAGGGCGAGGCCGAGGCCGAGGCCGACGTTCTGAAGCTAAAGCCTGGGGAAAAGCCCTGTCAGTGGCCCGACTGTTCGCGCGCCGCCACCGCCCGCGCGCCCAAGTCCCGCGAGCGGCTGGCCGACTTCTATGACTTCTGTCAGGCCCACGCCGGCGAGTACAACAAGAGCTGGAATTTCTACGCCGGCATGAGCGAGGGCGAGGTCCGCGCCGCTCAGGAGAACGAGGCCATGACCGGCGGCCGCCCGACCTGGGAGATGAAGGCCGGCAAGATGTCGCGAGAGGCGGCCGCCTTCGCCTCCAAGATGGGCACGGCCAACACCACCGGTCAGGGCTCGTGGCGCGACAGCTTCGGCCTGTTCGGCCGGCGCACCCGCGAAGCCGCGCCCGGCGAGACCGAGGGCCTGCGCATCGGCCGCCTCGAACGCGCCGCCTTGGCCGACCTTGATCTCGAGGCCGGCGCCGACAAGGCCGCCATCAAGGCCCGCTATCACCTGCTGCTGAAACGCTTCCACCCCGACACCAACGGCGGCGACCGCGCCGCCGAGGAAAAGCTCCAGCGCGTCATTAAGGCCTGGAAGACGCTGAGAAAGGCGGGGATGGCGTGATAGCCTCTCCTCCTCAAAGTTCGGTAAGTCGGGACCACTGACGCTGGCGATGCTCGGACGAGGACGCCGGAGGATGGGCGGGCGTCAGTCCGCCGGCAGCCAGCGCCCCGACTCCCGCTGATCTTCTGATGAGGTCGAGTTCATCACGCATTGAACACAGCGCTGAGATGCTGTGTTCGGCGGCCTGTTGCAACAACGCCCTGGTCTCCGGTTTGACCTTGCCCTGTGCGACTTCGCCGCCGGCGACGCGATGAAGCCACTTGAGCCGAATGGAGATTGTGAGGATGTGGGTCATGAACTTGGCGTGCTCTTGTCCCGTGGCCGGATAGGCTTCCATCATGGCGATAAGGGCGGAATATCGATCCGGCGCCCACGCCGACCACACGGTCTGAAACCATTTTAGATCATCCTCGTCAGCCGCCAGCCGCTCGGCGTTTGTGGCCGCGCGACGAACAAACCGATCCAGCTCGGTGATCTCCTTGGTGGCGGATCGAGCCACCAGATAGATGGCGGTCATGCGATCCGCAGCGGCCACCCGGCGTTCGTGCCGGTAATGGACAAATCCGGCGGCCAGCGCGCCCCAGAAGGCCGCAAAAGTGCCGATCACTCCAGCCCAGCCGTATGACCACTCTTGCTGCAACGGCGCCCACATCGTGGTCTGAGCCGTGGAAAAGACAGCGATGATGGCGCCGACCACAAGAGCGACCCCCAGCGTGACGGGCATTCGGCGTCCGAGCTTCGACATCGCAGTCTCAAAAGGATGTGGCTTGCTGGCCCATCGAAGCACCTGCCTGGTTGACTGGCAATCAATGGCGTCGGTAGGCCCGGCAGGACTCGAACCTGCAACCAGACCGTTATGAGCGGTCGGCTCTAACCATTGAGCTACGGGCCCGTCCGCGGGGCGGCCGTCTCGCCTAGCAGGCGGCGCGGCGGCGGCAAAGACCCGACCCGTCGCCCGCCGCCTTTCGCTTTTGTCACGCCGATGAACCGAAACTGACCGGCCGCCCTCCCGTTCATTCAGATGAACGCGGCTAGACCGGCCGCGTCACGACGCCGGTCCCCGCCGGCGCGCAAGAGGAGTCTCTCTCAATGCCCCGCATCCGTCTCGCCGGCCCCCTGGCCGCCTCCGCCGCCGCCTTGGCCCTGGTCGCCGGCGCCGCGCCCGCCCTGGCTCAATCGCAGCCGGCCGCTCCGGCCCAGCAGGTTCAGATCATGGCCCAATATCCCGCCCTCAACCTGGCCGCCCACGGTGAGGTCAAGATCGCGCCTGACAAGGCTGATATCAATTTCGGCGTGGTGACCGAGGCCCCGACCGCCGCCGAAGCCATGGCCCAGAACGCCGAGCGCATGACCCGGGTGATGCGCGCCCTGACCGGCGCAGGCATCGCCGAGCGGGACATCCAGACCTCGGGCCTCAACCTCCAGGCCCAGTACGATTATGTCCAGGATCAGCCGCCCCGCCTGCGCGGCTATCAGGCCACCAACCGCGTGACGGTGCTGGTGCGTGACGTCGAGGCCGTCGGCACCACCGCTGACGCCGTCGTCGCCGCCGGGGTCAATCAGATCGACGGCATCACCTTCGGCCTGATCGACCCCACCGAGGCCGAAAACCAGGCCCGCCAGCTGGCCGTCCGCGCGCTTCAGAACAAGGCCGAGGTCTATGCCCAGGCTACCGGCCTGCGTCTGGCCGGGCTGCGCAGCCTGACCGAGGCCGGCGGCTATCAGCCCCAGCCGCCCATGCCGATGTACCGCATGGCGCTCCAGTCTTCCGCCGACGCCGCCTCCACGCCTGTCTCCTCCGGGGAACTGAGCGTCCGGATCGACATCACCGGCGTCTACGACCTGGCGCGTTAAGCTTGCGCCGGCTCCTTTCCCCGATCGGAAGGAGCCGGCGCCCACCAGGATCAGGGCGACAGGATCAGGGTGCGTTCCTCGACTCGCCACGAGCCCAGCTCTGACAGCACGTTCATGCCCAGCACCTCGATGCCGCCGAAGGCTGGAGACACCATGACCCGGATGTCGCGCGCCTCTATCCCGCCCAGCTGAAGCGTTTCGACGGTTCCGGTTTCGGCCCGAACCACGCCGTTGGCGGTACGCACGACCACCGGCACCAGGCTGTCGCCACGTTCGATCCCCGCGGCCTCCGCGGTCTCGAGCGTCAGGGCGGTCAGGGTGGCGCCGGTATCCACCAACATGCGCCGCTCCACGCCGTTGATCGAGGCCTCGACCCAGAAGTGGCCATCGGGCGAGAGCGGGATGCGCACCTCGTCTCCGACCACCTGTTGCCGGCTCATCCCCAGCCGGTCCGCGAAGCGGGACAGGGTCGGGTCGAACTGGGCCTGCTGCAGCAGCATGAAAAGGAAAAAGGCCAGCAGCCCATAGGACAGGATCGCCCTCAACGCCTTGCCCACATAGGGCAGGCGAAACAGCAGCAGCAGGATCAGGGCCGCGCCCGCCGCATAGAGGGCCAGGGTCATCCATTCGGGACTGTCGGTCAGCAGCGGCGGCATGCGGTCCCTGGCGTTCGTGGAAGACGACTTCTAACGCGACATGCCCAGCTTCGCCGCCGGGACATCACGCCGCAACCACGTCAATCGACGGCGGTGATCTCGGCGGCCTGGCCATTGATGCTGATCTCGTCGCCGACCTCCCGGCCGATCAGAGCTCGGGCGAGCGGAGAGACATGGCTGACGGTGCCGGCCTTGGGATCCGCCTCATCTTCACCGACGATGCGCCAGGTCTCGACCCGCCCGTCGTCACGCTCGATGGTGGCCCCTCCCCCGAAGCGGACCCGCCCGTCCGGCTGCGTCGGTTCGATGAGTTGGGCCGAGGCGCGGCGCGCGGACCAGTAGCGCAGGTCGCGGGTGGCGCGCGCCATGGCGGTCCGATCGGCCTCGATGTCGCCCTTGGCCTGAGCGGTCGCATAGGCGGCGCGCGCCGCGGCCAGGGCCGCGTCCATGGCGGCCAGCCCTGCGGGGGTGACCAGGTTCGGGTGCGACGAGATCGGCCGATCCGGGAGATCGGCCGCCGTCGCCTCCAGGTCCTCTTCCCGGGTGAAGGCGACGCTCATGATCGGGGTCCGGACGTAGTCATGTCAGGGCAACGCCCTCCGCGTCCGGATGATCCGCTGGGCGGCGCCGGTTCAGTCCGTCGGGCAGGCGGCGTCGCCCTCGTTGGACGCCAGGCGCACGTCCTCGATCGAGAGGCCCAGGGCTCCCTCTGTCTCCAGCAGGAAGGGCGTATCGATGGCCGAGACATCGGCCCCGGCGTCGCGGAAGCACGACAGCCGCACCTTCAGTTCGCCCCACTCCCCGGCCGGGGCGCCGCTCAGACGCGGCGTGATGTCGATGACACCGGCGCCGACACCCAGGCGGACCGCATCCGTGGGCGCCTGATCAACGCGATAGCGGAAAGACAACGCCATCTCGCCGTTGGTCTGACGGGTCAGGTCGATCGGCGCCGAGGCGATGGCCACGCGCGCCGGACCGTCGCCGGCGAAACTCAGGGCCACGGCCGTTTCCTGGCCCGTTCCATCGACCGGGCGCGCCGAGACCCCGCCGCGCGGCGATCGGCCCACGGCCTCCTCGCCCAGTTTCAGTTCGCCGCCGCCGTCGCGCAGCATCAGCGACCAGGGGGCCACGAAGCGGCCATCGACGAAATAGCGGTCCACGGCCGAGCCGGAGCTCTCGACGCCGCTGACCTCGGACAGGGCGGCGACCTCGGCGGGCGCCGCATAGCTAAGCCCGTACCCATAGGCGAACTGGGGATCATAGCCATCCTGGCCGCGGTTCAGGGGCGCGCCCGCCGCGCCCTTGGGCCAGCTGAAGCTGAGCTTGCCCGTGAAGTCATGACGCGGCGCGCCTTCGGTGTCCCCGACCAGCACATCGGCCACGCCGCCGCCCTCCGCGCCCGGCAGCCAGGCCGCCACGAAGGCGTCGGACTGGTTGATCTCGGGATTGGTCCACATCGGTCTGCCGGACAGGAACACCGAGACGGTCGGCACCCCCGCCGCCTTCAGCCGCCGCAGGGTCTCCAGAGGCTCTTCGGGGAGGAAGTCCAGGGTCTCCACGTCGCCCTGAAACTCGGCGTAGGGCGTCTCGCCGAAGACGACGATGGCCACGTCCGGGCGCTCGCTGAATTGGCCGCCGGCGTCATAGGTCGCTGCGCCGCCGGCCGCCGTCACCGCCTCCTCGATTCCAGCCCAAATCGACTGGCCATTGGGGAAGTCGTCGTTGGAATTGCCCGTCCCCTGCCAAGTCAGGGTCCAGCCGCCCGAGGCCTGGCCGATGTCGTCGGCCGCCGCGCCCGCGACCAGCACCCGCGCGCCGGCACGGATCGGCAGCACGCCGCCGTTGTTCTTGAGCAGCACCAGAGACTTGCGGACCGCCTCGCGCGCCAGGGCGCGGTGCTCGGCCGAGCCCAGCAGCTCCAGGCGACCTTCATAGGGACGTTGGTCCTCGAACAGACCCGTCTTGACCTTGGCGCGCAGGATGCGGCGCACCGCCTCGTCGATCCGCGCCATCGGGATCTCGCCCGATTGGGCCTGGGCCAGGGTGCTGGCGTAGAGCGGCTTCCAGCTGTCGGGGGCCATCAGCATGTCGATCCCGGCGTTGACCGCCAGGGCGCAGCTCTCGTTGGAGCAGCCCGGCAGCTGGCCGTGGGCGTTCCAGTCCGAGACGACGAAACCGTCAAAGCCCAGCGGGCCGCGCAGCACCTCGGTCAGGATGGTCTCGTTGCCGGAGTGTTTGACACCGTTCCAGCTGGAGAAGCTGGCCATGATGGACAGCACGCCGGCGTCGATCGCTTGGGTGTAGCCGCCCAGGTGGATGTCGATCAGCTCGCGTTCCGTACCCGCGAAATCGCCCTGGTCGGTGCCGTTGGTGGTGCCGCCGTCGGCCAGGAAGTGCTTGGCCGATCCGGCGATGCGGCCGGGCGCGATATGACCCTCGGTGGGGATCTCGCCCTGCAGACCCAGGGTCATGGGGCCGGCATAGGCCTGACCCACCTCGGGATCCTCGGCATAGCCCTCATAGGTCCGGCCCCAGCGGTCGTCGCGCGGCACGGCCAGGGTCGGGCCGAACGTCCAGTCGGCCCCGGTCACCGCCACCTCGACGGCCGTCGCCTCGCCGATGCGACGGATCAGGTCGGGGTCGCGCGCCGCGCCCAGGCCGATGTTGTGGGGAAAGACGGTGGCGCCGACGACATTGTTGTGCCCGTGCACGGCGTCGATGCCATAGATCAGCGGCACCACCGTGCCGCCGCGGCGGGCGTTGGCGGCGCGAAACGCCTGGGCCAGTTCGACCCATCTGGCGGCTTCGGCCCGCTCGTCGCCGCCGGGCGACGAGTTGCCCCCCGCCAGGATCGAGCCCAGCGGATAGGTCAGCAGGTCCTCGGGCGTAATGGCGGCGATGTCGGCCTGGATCATCTGGCCGACCTTCTCCTCCAGCGTCAGGCGACCCAGCAGATCCTCGACGAAGGCTTCGGTGGCCGGATCGCTCATCGCGTCTGGCGAGCTCGCCTGGGGCCAATCGGCGGGGTTGGCGCGCGACGCCTCGGTGACGATGCTGTCTTCATTTGACACGTGGACGACTGGCTGCGCCACGGCCGCACCACCGATGCTGAGCGCGAACGCCACGGCCAGGGCATGGCGGCTGGCCGTGTGAGAAAGCAGATGGATCATGACGCCCCCGGTGACTGCATGGCCCGCGAACGTCGTGATCGGGGTCCCGGCGCTTGCGGGGTCCGTCCGGCGTTTCCTCGGCGGCGGATCATCGTCCGCAGGCTCGTTACCACGAAACTGACCCGACAATGATAACGCTGTCAACGCCACGAATGGGGGATTTCCGCTCCCGGGGCGATCGGCTTACATGAACGCGACCTGACCATCGCCGTTCAGACGCGGTTCCACCGCGACCCTTTAGAACAACCCTCATCAGGGGTTCAGTCGAAAGGAATCGCCGCCATGAAGACCCAAATGAAGATCGCCGCCGCGGCCATGGCCGCGATCATGGGTGTCACCGCCCTCGGCGCCAGCGCGGCCTCGGCCGCCACCGTCGCCGCCGAAGCGCAACCGCGCGGTAACTGGGAGCGTCGCGAGGATCGCCGTGACCGTCGCGAGTTCCGCCAGGATCGCCGCGAGGACCGTCGCGAATACCGTCAGGACCGTCGCGAGGACCGGCGCGAATATCGTCAGGATGTGCGCCAGTACCAACGTTGGCAGCAGGCCCAGCGTCGCTACAGCGCCCCGCGCTACTACGCGCCGCGCGGTTACCAGACCCGCAGCTGGTCCTACGGTCAGCGCCTGCCTTCGGCCTATATGGGTCGCCAGTATGTGGTTCACGACTACAACCGCTACGGCCTGCGCGCCCCGCCCCGCGGCTACCAGTACGTCCGCTCGGGCAATGATGTGGTCCTCGCCGCCGTCGCCGGTGGCCTGATCACCGCAGTGATCGCCGGCCTGTTCAATTAAGCAGAGGTCCCAGCGACCGCGTCTCGCCTAGCCTGAGACGTGAGTGACGAACGCCCCGGAAGTCCGCTTCCGGGGCGTTTTCGTGCGTGGAGATTGGCTCGGCGGGGTTCCAATCGTCGGCGAGGACGTTAGGACCGGGGCATGACCTCCCCCATCAATCCCATCGAACAGGCGGCGGTGGAGGGCCAACGCACACTGGCCTTCGACGCCGCCATGATCGCCAAGCTGACCGAGATGGCCGGCGATCTGGCCGTCAACCTGACCGTCGCCCTGGTCATTCTGATCGGCACGATCATCGCCTCGCGCTGGGCGGCGCATTCCGCCAGGCGCGTTCTGGGCCGTGTCCGAGGTTTCCGCCACGATCCCACGGTGTTGAGCTTCGCCACCCAGGTGGTGCGAGTGGTGGTGCTGATCGTCGGCCTGATCATGGTGCTGCAGCGGCTGGGCGTGCAGACCACCTCGATCATCGCCGTCCTGGGCGCCGCCTCTCTGGCGGTGGGCCTGGCGCTGCAGGGGACGCTGTCCAACGTAGCGGCGGGGGTGATGCTGCTGGTGCTGCGGCCCTATCGGGTCGGCGACGTGGTGACCATCGGCGAGGTGACCGGCTCGGTGCAGCGGCTGGATCTGTTCGTCACCCAGATGGGCAACGCCAACAACCACAAGATCGTGGTGCCCAATTCCCAGGTGCTGAGCGACGTCATCATCAATCTGTCGGGTCAGCAGACCCGGCGCATCGAGATCAATTTCACCGTCGGCTATGGCGAAAACCTGAGCCAGGCGCGCGAGGTGCTGGTCGGGGTGGCGACGGCGCATGAGCTGGTGCTCGGCGATCCGCCACCGTGGGGCGGGGTCACCGGCCTGCTGGACAGCGCGGTGCAGATCACTCTGCACGCTTGGGTCAACTCCGGCGACTGGTGGCAGACCCAGGCCGACCTGTTCCAGTCGGGCAAGGAGGCGTTGGACGCCGCCGGCATCGAAATCCCCTTCCCGCACCAGGTCGCGGTTCCCTATGGCGACGCCGAGAGCGAGGCCGTGGTCGTGGTGCGCGGGGGGCCCGACGCGCCGCGGCTGACGCGCAGCGAGCCGGCGGACGCCCAGCCGCGTCCGAACGCCACTGACCCGGAGGCCTGACGCCGTGCGCTACGATTTCGGATCCGACAACACCGCCGGCATGGCGCCCGAGGCGATGGAAGCCCTGGCCGAGGCGAACGCCGGGCATGTCTCGGCCTATGGGACCGACGCCGTCACCGCCCGCGCCGCCGACGCGGTGCGGGCGCGGCTGGACGCGGACGCCGAGGTGCGGTTCGTCTTCTCCGGCACGGCCGCGAACGCCATCGCCCTGTCGATGCTGGCCCGGTCATTCGAGGCGGTGGCGGCGCACCATGCCGCCCATGTCTGCACCGACGAGACCGGCGCGCCGGGGTTCTTCGGCCAGGGCGTCGGCTTGGTTGGCCTGCCCGGCCTGTCGGGCAAGATCGACCTGGTCGGGCTGGAGGCCATCCTCGAAGAGCCTGAAGTCGGGCATCGCCAGCCGCTGGCCGCGCTCAGCCTGACCCAGGCCACGGAGTACGGCGCGGTCTACACGGTCGACGAGCTCCGCAAACTGATCGAACCGGCCAAGGCGCGGGGTCTGGGGGTTCATCTGGACGGGGCGCGCCTGGCCAATGCCGCGGCGGCGGGGTTCGACTTGGGCCAGATCGCTCGCATCGGCGTCGATGTCCTGGTGCTGGGCGGGGCCAAGGCGGGCGCGGGATGCGTGGAGGCTCTGGTCCTGTTCGACAAGAGCCTGGCTCCGCGGCTGGACAATCGGTTGAAACAGGCCGGCCAGATGTCGTCCAAGACCCGCATGCTGTCCGCGCCGATGCTGGGGCTACTGGAGAGCGGGGCCTGGGATGACCGGGCCGCGCACGCCAATCTGATGGCCCAACGACTGGCCGACGGGATCGAGGGCGCCACGCGGTTCGTCCTGGCCCATCCGGTCGACGCCAACATTGTTTTCGTGCGCATGCCCGAGGAGGCGCACGCGGCGCTGCGCGGCGCCGGCTGGGCCTGCTATCGCTTCGACGACGGCTCTGTACGGTTCGTCTGCAGCTGGTCGACAACCGAGGCGACAGTCGATGAGTTGATCGCCGCCATCGGAGCTGTGGGCGACACGCCCGGCGAAACGCCCGTCCACCATTAGGTGTTTGACGCCGCGGCGAGGGCACGCCAGAGGGGTGAGGCATGCTCAAGCCCGTCACTCACTGGAATCTGCGACGGCTTAAAGCGACCTACGAAGAGGTCGAAGCGGCTCTTCTCAAGAACCAACCGCCGTCACCCGCAACGCTAGAGCGGCTGGCTCGGGTCGGTCACATGCCCGATCCGCTGCGCGAGCGCGCCGCCACCGAGAGCGGGCGGGTCGTCGGCCATGTTCTCGCCGCCACCCTGGGCCGGGGAAAGGTGCATTGGGACGCGCTCACTCCGCTGGTCGAGGTCGTGCGACCCAACCCCCAGGATTCAGGGCTGGCGCGTGACATGATCGCCTATCTCGCCGGAATTCGCGCCATACGTCGCTACATGTCGGCGGAGATGACCCGGGGATCGGAAACGTTTTTCCGCCCGCATGTCCCGGCGCTGAGGGATGTGGTGGGCAGGGTTGATCGCTGGCTGCCCGGGACGCGCGCCCTCAAGATTCTCAAGGCCGGTCTCGTCAGCCTGGATGACCGATCCGCGGCTCGGAGCCTCTATGCAGAGGCTCTTGAGGAAGGCTGGAACGGCATGGCGTCCTCCATCTTCGATCTGGGCGCCCACACCTATCTGAGCGGACCGGAGGTGTGGTCGCGGCGGCGCAATCCGGAAGAGGCGTTGCCCAGCGAAGCGGTGCGCCAGGCTTTGGCGCGTCGGCGGCCACCCTATGACCGGGCGTGGATCAATCTGGTCTGGTCCGTCGATCCGGGCTTTCTGCGCATCTACGGCCCCATGTGGTTCAATATCGCGCCGTACCTGCTGAACGAAGGTATCGGCATGATCATGGTGGTGGCCGGGCCACAGGGCCCGCGAGGCCTGGCCATCGACGAAGCGCGTGATCTGATCGCGCGATCCGCGCGCTTTCGGAATCTGCCGGACGCCGACGCCTATGCCGACGCCGTCACCTTCGTCGAGGTCGAGGTTCCATCCTGGGTCGGCGAGACAAAGACCTACTACGCTTCGGCGCGCTATCTGGCCGCGCTGCCGATCCTGGAGGCGACGGGCAAGCCGATCCTGATCGCCGATGTCGACCAGACCCTGCGCGATCCACTCGTCCCGTTCCTGAAAAAGCTCAAGGACGCCGACATTGCGATCCCGCAATCACGGGGGTTGGCGCTCATGTGGCCCTGGCGGCGCAACATGGCGGGCACCGGCTATTTCGCGGCGACGGAAGCCAGCCGCGGCATCCTGAAACGCGTTCGGGACTACGTCACCGCAGGACTCGTCGAGGATCCGTCCTGGACCCTGGACCAGAACGCCCTGGCCTTCGCGCTGGAAGAGGCGTCAGGGGTCAATGTGCTGGACCTTTACGACACGCCCCGCCCGCTGCATCAGGACAAGGTGAGAACCATCTTCGAAAAGACCTGGCGCGACGGCCCGGCGACGCCGCCATGACCCAGACCATGGTGCTGGTCGCACGCGTCGCCGGCGCGTTCGGCGTCAAGGGCGAGGTGCGGATCACCGCCTATACGGCCGACCCGCTATCGCTGAAGGCCTATGGTCCGCTGTTGCGCGAGGATGGTTCGCCGGGCCTGACCCTGATCTCGGCGCGCGCGGCCAAGGACGGGGTCGTGGCGAAAGCCCGGGAGATTGACACCAAGGAAGCGGCGGACGCGCTCCGGGGCCTTCGTCTGTTCGTGCCGCGCGACCGGTTGCCGGAGCCTGATGACGAAGACGAATTCTATCTGACCGACCTGGTGGGACTAGAGGCGCGAGACGCCCAGGATACAGTGATCGGGCGCGTGAAGTCCGTGCAGAACTTCGGCGCCTCGGACATGCTGGAACTCGCGCCCACGGCGGGTGGCCCGACCTGGTACCTGCCCTTCACCCGCGAGGCCGTGCCCGAGGTGAGAATCAACGATGGCTGGCTGCGCGCCGTGCGACCGGCCGAAGTCGACGAGCGCGACTAGCCGGCCTCGCGGAACGCCACCCGCGCGGCCCCCAGCAGGGCGGCGTGCTTGTGCAGGATCACCTTGGTCGGGATGGCCTGCATATAGTCCTGGAACCGGCCCTTTCGCTCGAACCGCTCGCGGAAGGGGCTGGCCTTGAGGAAGGGCAGGATGCGGGGCGCGATGCCACCCGCGATATAGACCCCACCCCGGGCGCCCATGGTCAGGGCGACATCGCCGGCCACGGCGCCCAGGATGGCGCAGAACCGCGCCAGGGTCTGGCCGCAATGGCCCCGCGGATCGTCCAGCGCCTCCTGGGTGATCTGAGCCGGATCGTCGATGTGGGTTTCACGCCCGTCGATCTCGGCCAAGGCCCGGTGCATGTTGAGCAGGCCCGGGCCGCAGATCAGCCGCTCGATCGAGACGCGGTCATAGCGGCGGCGCAGGATGCGCAGGATCTCGTCCTCGACCGCGTCGCCCGGCGCAAAACAGGCGTGGCCGCCTTCCGAAGGCAGGGCCATTTCATTGCCCTGTCCGTCACGCGCCAGGGCCGACACGCCGAACCCCGTGCCGGGCCCAAGGACGGCGATGGCGGAATCGTCGTCGCCTTGGTCAGGCCCGCCCAGCGAGGCCAGCTGATCCTCGGGCACCACCGGCGCGCCCCAGGCCAAAGCCTCGAAGTCGTTGATCAGGCGCGCGGGCTTGAGACCCAGCGTCTCCAGTTCGCGTTCGGAGACACGCCACGGCGAATTGGTCAGGTCGATCTCGCCGTCGGTGACCGGACCGGCCACGGCGATAACGCCCGAGGTCGGCTTGACCTCGCAGCCGTCGATGAAAGCCTTCACTCCCTCCAGAAAGGTCGGATAGCGCTCGGCGGGAAAGCTCTCGTGGTGCTCAAGCACCGGCTTGCCATCCAACATGTGGGCGATGGCGAAGCGGGCGTTGGTGCCGCCCACATCGCCCACCAGCAGGGTCTTGTCCCAGGTCACGCTCATCTCACTTCCCTATCGCGGGCCGCCGAGCGGCCTTCTGTGCTTGGTCGATCTCAGGCGTCCACGGCCCGGTCGACGAGGTTGGGGTCCGGCGGGGTGTCGGTGTGCGGGTGCTGGCCGGGCGGCTGGGCGAAACAGATCGAGGCTCCCTCCTCCGCCACGCCCACGACCTGACGGAAGGCGCCGTACAGCTCGCGGCCATAGCCCCAGGCCGAACCCTCCGCATGCTCGCGGCTACGGGCGGCGGCCGGGCGGCCCGTCAGGTCCGCGACGCCGACCGTGGTCAGGACCCCGGCATCGGGATCCAGCCGGATGATGTCGCCGTCCTTCACATGCGCCAGCGGCCCGCCGGCCAGGGCCTCGGGCGACACATGAATGGCCGCCGGCGTCTTGCCCGAGGCGCCCGACATGCGGCCGTCGGTGACGAAGGCGACCTTGAAGCCGCGGTCCTGAATGACGCTGAGCGCCGGCGAAAGGCTGTGCAGTTCGGGCATGCCGTTGGCCTTGGGCCCCTGGAAGCGCAGCACCACCACGACGTCGCGATCCAGCTTGCCGTCCTTGAAGGCCTGCAGCGCCTCTTCCTGGCTCTCGAACACGGCGGCGGGGGCCTCGACCATGCGGTTCTCGGGCTTGACCGCCGAGACCTTGATGACGGCCCGGCCGAGGTCGCCCTGCACCAGGCGCAGGCCACCGTCCTTCTGGAACGGGTCGGAGGCGGGGCGCAGGATGTCGAGGTCGAGACTTTCGGAGACGCCGTCCTTCCAGACCAGTTCGCCATTCTCGAGCATCGGCTCCTGGAAATAGGCGTCGATGCCGTGGCCCATGATGGTCTGAACGTCGCGGTGGATGTGGCCGTTCTCGGCCAGCTCGCGCGCCACGAAGGCGACGCCGCCGGCGGCCTGGAAGGCGTTCACATCGGCCGAGCCATTGGGATAGACGCGAGCCAGCAAAGGCGTCGCCGACGATAGTTGGTCCATGTCGGTCCAGTCGATCAGCACGCCCGCCGAGCGCGCCATGGCGACCAGATGGATGGCGTGGTTGGTCGAGCCGCCGGTGGCGAGCAGGGCCACGATGGCGTTGACGATGGACTTCTCGTCCACGACGTCGGCCATGCGACCGCGGCCCTCGCGCGCCAGCCTGACCGCATGCTGGGCGGCGGCGGCGGTCAGGGCGTCGCGCAGGCCGGTCTCCGGGTGGACGAAGGCGGTCGAGGGCATGTGCAGGCCGATCAGCTCCATCATCATCTGATTGGAGTTGGCGGTGCCGTAGAAGGTGCAGGTGCCAGGCGAATGATAGCTGCCGATCTCGCTTTCCAGAAGGGTCTGGCGATCGACCTGGCCTTGCGCGTATTCGGCGCGGACGCGGGCCTTTTCGGCGTTGGGGATGCCCGAGGGCATGGGGCCGGCCGGGGCGAACACCACCGGCAGATGGCCGAAGGCCAGCGATCCCATGAACAGGCCGGGCACGATCTTGTCGCAGACACCGAGGCACAGGGCAGCGTCGAAGGCGTCATGGGTCAGGGCGATGCCGGTCGACAGGGCGATGACGTCGCGGCTGAACAGGCTGAGCTCCATGCCCGGCCGCCCCTGGGTCACGCCGTCACACATGGCGGGCACGCCGCCCGCGACCTGGGCCGTGGCGTCGACCTCGCGCACCGCGGCGCGGACGATCTCGGGGAAGCGCTCGAACGGCTGGTGGGCCGAGAGCATGTCGTTGTAGGCGGTGACCACGCCGAGGTTGGGCTGGGCGCCCGACATGGCGGTCAGCTTGTCGCGCACCGGCGCGCCGGCGAAGGCGTGGGCCCAGTTGGCGCAGGACAGCTTGGCCCGGCCCGGCTTTGACGAGGCGGCGGCGTCCATGCGGCGCAGATAGTCGGCGCGGGTGTCGCGGCTCTTGTCGATGATCCGCTGGGTGACCTCGGCGACGATGGGGTTGAGCGCGGTCATTTGGCGGCCTCTGTCCACAGCACCTCGAGCGGGGCGCCCGAGCCGATCAGGGCGGCGATGGGGGTGACGGCGGGATCGCCCCCGGCCATCTGCTCGAACACGCGGCGTTTGGTCTCGCCGGTCAGGGCCAGGACGACGCGGCGGGCGCCGGCCAGCCAGGCGAGGTTGAGGCTGATCCGCTCCTGGGGCGGGGCCATGCCGTCGCGGCCGGGCGGCACACCGAGGACGGTCGGCGGGATGTCGGGATGGAGCAGGGTCTTCAGGGTCGGGCTTTCAGGGAACATGGAACAGATATGGCCATCCTCCCCCATGCCGAGAAGGACCGCGTCGATCCGTCCGCCCGTCCAGCCGGCGGCGGCGCGCAGTTCATGGGCGGCCAGGGCGGCGGCGCGGTCCACGGTGACGGCGGCGTGGTGCAGCGGCAGGAAGCGCGCCTTGGCGGCGGGGCCGGTGATCAGCGTTTGCTTCATCAGCGCAGCATTGGAATCCGCCGAGGTCTCGGGGACGTGGCGCTCATCGACCAGGGTGGCGGTGACTTTCGACCAGTCGAGGTCGGCTTGGGACAGGCGCGCGTAGATTGGCGACGGAGTCGAGCCGCCGGCCCCGGCGAACAGGGCGGCGCCGTTTTCGGCCAGACCGGCGGACAGGGCATCCGACAGGCGGTTGGCGCAGGCTTCCGCCCAGGAGTCGCGCGCGGGGAAGGTCTGGATTTCGGGAGGCACTTTATCACCGTCTCCCCGGCGAAGGCCGGGGTCCAGGGGGGCTTGTGTGAGATGCTGACAAGGGGCTGGCATGCGCGGCCCTGGGCCCCGGCCTTCGCCGGGGACGCGGAGTTTTCATGGCCCTACTCCCCCGCAACATGCCAACGCCTCCCGGTGCGCGAAAGCAGCAGGTCGGCCTCGTCGGGCCCCCAGGTGCCGGGGTCGTAGGGTTGGGGCTTTAGATCGGCGTCGCCCCAGGCCTCGGCCACCTCGTCCACCCATTTCCAGGCCTGTTCGGCCTCGTCGCGGCGGACGAATAGGGTGGAATCTCCGTTCAGCGCATCCAGCAGCAGCCGTTCATAGGCGATGCGGCGACGCGGCGGCTTGGAGCCCTTGCCGTCCACACCCCAAGACAGGCTCATGCGGATCGACTGGAGCTGCATCTGGGCGTCCAGCCCCGGCCGCTTGTTCATGACGGTGAGGGAGATGTCCTCCTCGGGCTGGAGCTCGATGACCAGCCGGTTGTCGACCAGTTCGCCCCGGTCGCCCTGATCGAAGATCGAGTGGGGCACGCCCTTGAACTGGATGACGATCTCGGTGCGCTTTTCCGGCAGGCGCTTGCCGGTGCGCAGGAAGAAGGGAACGCCGGCCCAGCGCCAGTTGTCGATGTCGGCCCGCACGGCGACGAAGGTCTCGGTCTCCGAAGGCTGACCACGCTCCTGCTCATAGCTCTTGACCGACTGGCCTTCCGATTGTCCCGGCCCGTACTGTCCGCGCACCGTGACGCGCTCCGCCTCCTCCAACGTGATACGCCGCAGGGAGCGCAGGACCTTCACCTTTTCATTGCGCACCGAGTCCGGATCGAGGTCCGAGGGCGGCTCCATGGCCACCAAACACAGCAGCTGCAGCATGTGGTTCTGGAGCATGTCGCGCAGCGCGCCGTACTCATCATAATACGGCCAGCGGTCCCCGATGCCGACGGTTTCGGCCACGGTGATCTGGACGTGGTCGATCGACAGGTTGTTCCACAGCGGCTCGAAAATCACGTTGCCGAAGCGCAGAGCGATCAGGTTCTGGACCGTCTCCTTGCCGAGGTAGTGGTCGATGCGGAAAACCTGGCTCTCGTCGAAAGCCTCGCGTACCGCCTCGTCGATCTCCAGGAAACTGACGAGGTCGCGGCCGACCGGCTTCTCAAGCACGATGCGGGTGCTGTCGCCGGTCATTCCGGCGGCGTGCAGGGCCTGAACGATCGGGGCGTAGAGCGAGGGCGAGACGGCGAGAAAATAGGTCAGGTCGTCTGAGCCGACCCGGGCCTTGAGGCTTTCGGCGCCGTCAGGCTTGGTGGCGTCCAGCGCGAGGTAATCCAGACGCTTTTCGAACCGGGCGAAGACGGCCTCGTCCCAGAGGTCATCCTGGGCGGCGCGGCTGGAAACAGCCTTTCGCACCAGCGCAACATAGCCATCGCGGCCGTCATCGCTGCGCGCCGCGCCGACGATCTTCAGCCCGTCCGGCAGCAGGCCGTCCTGTTCGAGGAAGTAGAGCGACGGCAACAGCATGCGCATCGCCAGATCGCCGCCGCCGCCGAAGAGCACCAAGGCCGCCATGCGTTTCCTTTCCACCCGCGCCTGGTTCGGTGTTAGGCCGCCCGGCGGCGGGGGGCCAGCACCCCCACCCCGCGCTGAAACACCATGTTATGGCCGCGGTTGGCTAATCCGTGGCTCCGATCGGGGTTCCGGCGTGTGGCGGGACCGCAGCGCTGCTAGGCTGACGCCGCGAGGAGACGCCGATGCACCCCATCGCCGAACGCGACGCCACTGCTCCGGAGGACTTCGCCGCCATTCGTCGCGCGGGCGAGCCGGTAGTTATGCGAAGGCTGGCGCGCGACTGGCCGCTGGTCGAAGCGGCGCGGCAAGGGCGGGCCCCGGACTGGCTGCGGAGCCACGCCACCGCTGATCCCGTGCCCTTCATGCGGGCCCCGTCCGAAGTCGAGGGACGGCTGCACTACGGCGAGGCGGTCGAAGGTCGGAACTTCAGCCAGGAAAGCGCGCCCCTGGCTGCCTATCTGGATGCGCTGGAGGCGGAGGAGGTGCGTGAGCGGCCCGACGCCCTGGCGCTGCAGGGGATGCCGGCGTCGGAACGCGTGCCCCGGTTCGCCGAGACGCACCGGCTGAACATCCTGCCGCCCCGGATCCCGCCGCGGCTGTGGATCGGCAATCGGGCCAAGGTGGCCATCCATCACGATCCGGCCGAGAACGTCGCGGTGGTGGCGGCGGGCCGCCGGCGGTTCACCCTGTTTCCGCCCGAGGCCGTCGGCGACCTCTACATGGGGCCGTTTCACGACACCCCGGCGGGGGTTCAGGTCAGCCTGGTCCACCTGACCCAGCCGGATCTGGAGCGTTATCCCCGGTTCGCGCAGGCGCTCGCAGTCGGGCTGGAGGCCGAACTGGAGCCCGGCGACGCCCTCTACATTCCGTTTCAGTGGTATCACCACGTTGAGGCGCTGGATGCGGTCAATGTGCTGGTCAACTACTGGTGGGACGCCGCGCCGCGCGGGCTGGGGTCGGCGTCGGACGCCATGCTGCACGGCCTGATGAGCCTCAGCACCCTGCCGCCGGATCAGCGGCGCGCCTGGCGCGCCATGTTCGACCACTATGTGTTCAGGCTGGACGGGGATCCGGCAGAGCATATCCCTGAGGCGGCACGCGGCGCCCTCACCTCGCCCACGCCGCAGAGCCTGGCCGCGATGCGTCGGGCGCTGATCGCAGCCCTGTCGAAGGATTAGGCCGGGCAGACCCGCGCGACAAAGTCGGCGTGGCTGGGCATCACCGCCACGCACTTGCGGATCACCGCCTCGACGTTGCCGAGGTATTCGTCGATCTGCGCCGGTGTCTTGACGTCGACCAGGGGGTCGTAGCCGCGCGGAACGACGCCCTGACCGAGCAGCACCTGAATCCAGCTCTCCTCGGCGAACAGCTCTTCGTCCTCGCGGAAGATGCGGCCGTTGGCCTGGAACAGCTCAATCTTGCGCTCCAGGGTGTCGGGCACGTCCATTGTGCGGACATAGTCCCAGAAGGGCGTGTCGTCACGCTCAGTCGCCTTGTAGTGCAGGATGATGAAGTCGCGGATGCGCTCGTACTCGAAATCGCTCTGACGGTTGAACTCGGCGATGTTGGCAGGGTCGAAGCCGGCGTCGGGCAACAGCCTCACCAGCCGGATGATCGACGACTGGATCAGGTGGATCGAGGTCGATTCCAGCGGCTCGAGGAAGCCCGAGGCCAGACCGACGGCGACGCAGTTCTTGTTCCAGATCTGCTTCCGCTTGCCGGTGACGAAACGCAGGCGGTTGGGCTCGGCCAGCTGCTCGCCATCCAGATTGGCCAGCAGGGTCGCCTCGGCCGTCGCGTCGTCGGTGAAGCGGCTGGAATAGACGTGGCCGTTGCCGGTGCGATGCTGCAACGGGATGCGCCACTGCCAGCCGGCCTCGCGCGCCGTGGCGCGGGTGTAGGGGGTGAAGGGCTCGGTGCGGGCGCAGGGCACGGCCATGGCCCTGTCGCAGGGCAGCCAGTGGGTCCAGTCCTCGTAGCCCGTCTTCATCGCCTGTTCGATGATCAGGCCGCGAAAGCCCGAGCAGTCGATGAACAGGTCGGCCTCCAGGGTCTGGCCGTCCTCCAGCGTGACCGATCGGACGAAGCCGGTTTCCCCGTCCAGGGCGACATCGGCGACCTTGCCCTCGCGGCGGACCACGCCGCGGTCCTCGGCGAAGCCGCGCAGGAACTTGGCATAGAGGCCGGCGTCGAAATGGAAGGCGTAGCCGATGTGGCCGAGCGGCGAATCCTTCATCTTCGGATCGGCCCGCATGAAGCGGTTTTCCAGCGCGGCGGCGGTGTTGATCGAATAGGCGGCGAAGTCGGAGGCCCGTCCCTCGGCCCGGGCCTTGAGCCAGAACTGGTGGCACCGCAGCCATTCCAGATTGCGACCAATGACGCCGAAGCCGTGGATGTAGCTGTCGCCCTTCTTCCACCAGTCGACGAACTGGATGCCCAGTTTGAAGCTGCCCTGGGTGCGGCGCATGAAGTCGTTTTCGTCGAGCTCAAGCAGCTCGTTGAACTTCTTGATGGCCGGGATGGTGGCCTCGCCGACCCCGACCGTGCCGATGGCCTCGGACTCGACCAGGGTGATGGCGTAGCGGCCCTTGAACAGCTTGGACAGCAGGGCCGCCGTCATCCAACCGGCCGTGCCGCCGCCGACAATCAGGATGGACTGAAGCTGGCGCATGACGGGCCCTCGCGTGCGATCCCTTAGTCGCAGCGTGCGGGGGTCGCGGGCAAGGGCAGGACGCCGACGGGACGACGGTCGCCATAGGACAGGCCATAGCCGCGCGCGAACTGGACTACGTCGCCCGCATGCTCGCCCGTCGAGCAGGCCGAGCCGGGCCAGACGAAGGACAGACGGCCGGTGAAGTCGTGATGCGTCCCGATCATCACATCGGCCAGGCCGCCGGCCTCGGTGCCCGGCAGGAAGGCGGCGACGAAGGCGTCGGACAGGTTTATCAGGTCGTTGGCGTAGGCCGGGCGACCGGAATACAGCACCGTCACCACCGGCACGCCCTTGTCGGCGACCGCCCGCAGCACGCGCAGGTCGGTGGGGTGCAGCAGGCTGTGCTGCACCGGCGCGGGGAAGCGGACGTCGCCGTTGTATTCGGCATACGGCGTCTCGCCCAGCACGGCGATGACGGCGTCATAGCCGGCCACGTCAACGCCTGCGGCGTCGGCGGAATAGGTCACGTCGGCGTCGCCCAGCTGTTCCTTCAGGGCCGCTAGCAGGGTCTGGCCGGTGGCGAAGTCGGCGTTGGTGTTTTCCGTCCCCTGCCAGGTCAGCGACCAGCCGCCGGTCTGGTTGGACATCGAGTCCGCGCTGGCGCCCACGACCAGCACCCGGGCGTCGGCCCGCAGCGGCAGGACGGCGTTCTCGTTCTTGAGCAGCACCACAGACTTGCGCACCGCCTCGCGCGCCAGGGCGCTGACGTCGATGGCCGAGGCCTGGCCGTTGAAGCGGCTGTCGGCCACGGCGCGGTCGAACAGGCCGGCGCGCATCTTGACGCGCAGGATGCGGGTGACGGCGTCGTCGATGCGGGCCATCGGGATGCGGCCCGCCTCGACGTCGGCGATGGTGTTGGTGATGAAGGCGCGCCAGTCCTCGGGCACCATGATCATGTCGATGCCGGCGTTGATGGCCTGGGCGCAGCGGGTCTTGTCGCAGCCCTGGACCTGCTCGATGCCGTTCCAGTCCGAGACCACGAAGCCGGTGAAGTCGAGCCGGTCCTTGAGCACGTCCGTCAGGACATAGCGGTCGCCATGCAGTTTGCCGTGGTTCTCGCCGGCGGCCACGTCGTTCCAGCTGTTGTAGGTGGCCATGACGGTCTGAACGCCCGCGTCCAGCGCCGTGTAATAGCCGGCGCCGTGGGTGGTGATCATTTCGGCGCGGGTGGCGCGGTTCTCGCCCTGATCCACGCCCTGGAAGGTGCCGCCGTCGCCCAGATAGTGTTTGGCGGTGGCGACCACGTCCCCGTCGCCGGTCAGCTCGCCCTGAAGTCCCCGGACCACGGCCGCGCCATAACGGGCGACCAGCTGGGGATCGGAGGAATAGCTTTCGTAGGTCCGGCCCCAGCGACGGTCCTGACCGACCGCCACGGTGGGGGCGAAGACCCAGCTGATGCCGGTGGCGCGGACCTGCTGGGCGGTGGCCCGGCCGATACGCTCCATCATCTCCACATCGTCGGCCGCGCCCAGGCCGATGTTGTGCGGAAACATGGTGGCGCCGCGCACATTGTTGTGGCCGTGCACGGCGTCGGTGCCCCAGATCAGCGGGATCTTCACCGTCATGTCGGTGCGCAAGGCGGCGTCGTGGAACTGCGCCGACAGCGCCGCCCATTCGGCGACCGAGGCGTCCTTCTTCATGTTCGGCCAGGCGCCCCCGCCGTTCAGCACCGAGCCGATGTAGAATTCGCGGACCTGATCCGGCGTGATGTTGCGCACATCCGGCTGGGTCATCTGACCGACCTTCTGGGCCAGGGTCATGCCCGCCACGATCTGACCGATCCGCGCTTCCATCGCCGGATCGAGCGGCATCGGTGAGGTCAGGGCGGGCCAGTCCGAGCCGTCCAGATCGGCGTAGCGGCCGGTGTCGCCGTGCGGCGCGCCCGCGCAGGCCGCCACCAGGGCCAGCATCGGGATGAACAGCTTCATCTTGCGCAGGGTCATGGGGCGGTCTTTCTCAGGCTCTGGTCGAACAGACAGGCGTCAGGGACAGGCGCGAACACCGGCGTCGGAGGGTCGTCACAGCTCGCGCCGCGTCAGAAGCGGTAATTGACGCCGATCAGGAACTGGCGACCGTATTCTTCGTAGGTCTCGGGCAGAACCGCGCCGTCGGCCGTCGTGGTGCCCCCGGCATCGAGCCCCAGCCGGGTCCGATAAGGCGAGTTGGTCAGATTGTTGATTTGGAACAGAATCCCCAATCCCTCCGCCGGCCCGTCCTGGAAGGTATAGCCGATCTGGGCGTCGACCTGTTCATCGTCGAGGATTTCAGTGAACCCGCGATTGGTGAACAGCTGAACCACCTCTCCCTTGAACGCCTCGCGGAAGCGCTTGGAGATGCGGGCCTGGAAGCCGTTTCGCTCGTAGTAGGCCGTGGCGTTGTAGACGAAGCCTGACAGACCCGGGATGCGAACCGGCGCCTGCTCGTCGGCGCTGGCGTTCAGATCGCTCTCGGTCCAGGACGCCGAGCCGATGAAGCCGAGGCCCGTCAGCGGCTCCCAGAGATTTCCCAGGTCGATCGCGCCGGACAGTTCGATACCCTTGACCGTGCCCCCGTTGCCGTTGGCGGGCAGGCTGATCGAGCCGATCGGATCGATGACGACCCCCTGCTCATCGACCAGGTTCTGGCCGATGACCGGCAGCGGGATGCCCGAGAAATCGAACTCACGCGTCTGGGTGTAAATGTAGGTATCCAGATCCTTGTAGAAGCCCGCGATCGACAGATAGGTCGTGGCGTCCACGTACCATTCGTACGCCAGATCGAACGCATCCGCCCGCCACGGCTCCAGTTGAGGGTTCCCGCCGGAGGCGGACCAGGGATTGACCACCTCGCCCGGCGAGCAGCCGTCGCTGTCGGAGCAAACCAGACCATTGAACCCAGGCGTCACATTGGCGCGCATCTCATCCATGCGTGGGCGCGCCATCGTCTTGGACGCCGCGAACCGCACCCGGTGCCCTCCTCCTAGATCGTAGATCAGGTTCAGGCTGGGGAGCACGTCGGTGTAGTCGGCGCCGTCGGTGATCGCTGTGGGAACGACCGGTGTGCCCGGTTCAAGCGCGTTGATAACGACGCCGCTGGACTCCTGCGACTGATCGACGATCTGCAGGCCGACGTTGCCTCTCCAGCGCCCCCATTCGAATTCGGCCTTGCCGAAGTAGGTCACAACCTCTTCTTCGATATCCCAATTCTTGTCGAAGAAGTTGGCGTCCAGTATCGGCGCCTGTCGCCAATAGACATCAAGAGCGCGCGACAGGTCATAGCTGAGAACGTCGCCGAACCCTGCGAAATCAAGAGACGTCGGATCAACGAGGTATTCCGGCGCGACCAGAATCTGCTGGCGGCCGTTGAGGAGGAACAGGTCGAAATCATCGACGCGCTTGGTCTTGTTTCGATTGGCCAGATTGACGCCTACGGTCACCCGATTGAGGACCCCGTCAAAGTCGCGCTGACCCTTCAGATCGACCGAATAGATACTCTCTTCCACGTCCGGAAAACGGATCGAGCCGTCGTGGCCCCAGCCGCCCCATGGCGCGCGGTCGCCCAGGGAAACCTGAGAGGCGTCAGCGTAGTCGAGCCCCTCGGAATAGATGGGGAAGTCGTCGCCGGCGCTGGAGTGATCGAAGTCGATACTGTCGCGATCGCGCCCGATGTCCGCTCCCGTCGTGCCGACGCCGCCCACCCCCAGGCCGTGGCCGGAATAGGTTTCCGCGATCGCCTCGCGACGCTCGTTGGACGAGTAGGACAGGTCGGCGATCAGGCGCGTCCGATCGTCGAGTTCGTACTCGGTGTTTAGGCCGGCCGAGAACAGCTCGTCTTCGCGGGTGTTGTAGTCGTTGCGGATGATCGGCACCGCGTTGTTGAACGTCCCGCTCTCTCCAAAGGGAGAGCCGCCGCGATCAACGACATTCACGCCACGGAAATTACCTGAATCCGCCCAGGCGTTGGAGAACCACTGCACGCCCCGCATGGTCTCTTCCTGGTCGAACTTGGAATAGTACAGATCCAGGACGGTGCTGAGACGGTCATTGGGGCGCCACTCGAGGATGCCGATAAAGGCGTCGCGCGTATTCAGCCGAGAGGTAGCGAAAATCTCCTGGCCGTTCATCAAAAGGGCGTTGTCGGCGGTGTCGGGGGTCACCGATTCCGGAGAGCAGGGGTTCTCGGGCGTCGGCTCACAGACGCCGCCGAAGGTTTCGTATCCGTACGCCTTGAAGTGCCGGTTCTGCGACGGGCTGTCCAGGTGCGCATAACCGAGCGCCAACCCGACCGTGCCGTCGAGGAACTGGTCGATGTAACTGATCGAGAAGCGTCCGCCGTAGCTGCGGACATCGTCATTCAGGCCGCCGTCTTCGAGGAATTCGGTGCGCGCGTTCACGGCGATGACGCGTTCGCTGAACGTCAGGGGGCGCACGGTTCGCAGATCCGCCGTGCCCGACAGGCCGAACCCCGACAATTCGGCGTCGGGAGTCTTGTAGATCACCACGCCGCTGAGCAGTTCGGACGGATACTGGTCGAACTCCACCGCACGATTGTCGCCGGACGAGGCCTGCTGGCGGCCGTTGAGGAGAGTGGTGGTGAAGTCGGGGGCCAGGCCGCGGATCGAGATGACCTGGGCGCGACCGTTGACCCGCTGAGCCGCCAGGCCCGGCAGCCGCGCGATGGACTCGGCGATGGAGACGTCGGGCAACTTGCCGATGTCCTCGGCCGAGACGGCTTCGACGATCGAGGTCTCGTTGCGCTTCAGGCTGATCGAATCGGCCAGGCCCCGTCGGATGCCGGTGACCACGATCTCTTCAAGTTCGGTGGCTTCTTCCTCATCGCCCGGCGGCGGGACGGCCGCTTCCTGAGCGATGGCTGCGGCCGGCAGAGCCGCCACGATGGCCATCGCCGACACCGTCGAGCACAGGGTGGCGGTCCGCGCCCCCCGACCGTTAAGCACGGCGCGATCCAGAACTGGTCGACGCATGAGGTCCCTCCCCCGAATGTTTCCCCGGCGAGTGGATCATCGTCCACTCGTCCACTTTTGAACGCCGCCCGATCCCGCTCTCCCGACCCGGGCTGGAAGCGCTTCCAATGGCTAACTCACCTTGGACCTTCGCGCAATCGACAAAACGCGAGCAGCAGGATCAGCAAAACGCCCGACGTCGCAGACGCCGGGCGCAAAAGGCCGGACTTCAAGAGGCTCAGGCGGCGGGCGGCGTCTCCATCGGGGCGTTCACATTCGGCGCCTCACCGGTCGGAGGATTTGTCGGCTGGCCTTCCGCTGTGGTCGGCGCATCGGCCGAGGGCGGCGACATGGCGTCGCCTTCAAACTCGGCCGCCACTTGGGCCTGACCGGCCGGGGTGTTGTCTGTCTCGGCGATCTCTCCCTGGGTCAGCGCCCAGAAGCCGAGCAGGACGGCGGCCGCCAAGGCCACCGAGACAACGAGCAGGATCAGGATGCGATTGCCCTTGCGCCCGCCGCGAACGTACTGGGCCTCGACGGGCTGGCCCTGATGCACGGGATCGGTGGCGCGGGAGTGGGGGTCGTCGTGGGTCATGCGCGGGAGCGGTCCTGAACTGGGCGATGGGATCGAGCCTCGTCAACGCTGGTCGAGCTTGGCCGTTCCCCGACCAACTAATTCGCCTGGCGCGGGAACCGGTGTCGACAACCGCCGTTGTGGGAAAGCGAAGGCGGCGACGCCCCCCCCGACTCGCGGATCGGTATCCCCGATCCCCTCGCCTTCGCAATCATTCTCGACGATGCCCCTTCGGCGGCGGAGCCTTCAGGCCCGCCGCCGTTTCTTTTCGGCTGTGACCCCGGGCTCGACAGGGCGGTGACTGTCCCCCAAGAGTGAGTGCGTTCACCATCAGGACGGACGGGAGGCGATCATGGCCAGGACCAACCGGCAATGGGTGCTGCGGCAGCGGCCCAAAGGCATGATACAGGACGGCGATCTGGAACTGGTCGAGAGCCCCGTCCCGGATCTGGCCGAGAACGAGGTGCTGGTCCGCACCGTCTATCTGTCGCTGGACCCCACCAACCGGACGTGGATGAACGACGCCGAGGGCTATCTCCCGCCGGTGGGCCTGGGCGAGGTGATGCGCGGCCTGACCCTGGGCGTGGTGGAGGAGAGCCGGTCCGACCGGTTCAAGGTCGGCGACGTGGTCACGCCCCTATCGGGCGGATGGGCGGATTACGCCGTTGTTCCCGCCGAGGGTCTGCGGCCCGTGCACCGCGCGCCGGGCCTGCCCCTGACGGCCAATCTGAGCGTGCTCGGCATGACCGGGCTGACCGCCTATTTCGGCGTGACCGACGTGCTGAAGCCCCAGGCGGGCGAAACTCTGGTGATCTCGGCGGCGGCGGGCGCCGTCGGCTCGATCGCCGGGCAAGTAGCCAAGCAGAAGGGCGCGCGCGTGCTTGGCATCGCCGGCGGACCGGAGAAATGCGCCTGGCTGACCGACGAACTCGGGTTTGATGCGGCCATCGACTACAAGGGCGAGGACGTGGGCGCGGCGCTGGACCGTCTGGCCCCCGACGGCGTCGAGATGAATTTCGAGAATGTCGGCGGCGACATCATGATCGCGGTGTTCAATCGCCTTAAAACCCATGGCCGCATGGCCGTCTGTGGCCTGATCTCGAGCTATAACGCCACGCGCATGCCGCCGGCCCCGAACTTCGGCCGGATCATCACCCACCGGCTAAATATTCAGGGCTTTCTGGTGCTGGACTACGCCGCGCGGGCCCGCGAGATGGTGGCCGAGATGGGGCCGTGGCTGGCCGACGGCCGGGTCAAGTGGAAGGTCCACGTCGACGAGGGCCTGGAGGGCGCCGTCGGAAGCCTGAACCGGCTGTTCACCGGCGACCACGACGGAAAGCTGCTGGTCCGGGTGTCCGAGGAGCCGGCGGCGTGAGCGACGATCGGCTGCACTTCGAGGATTTGGCCATCGGCCAGGTGGTGCCTTTGGGCGCCTGCGCCGTGGATGCGGCGGCCCTGGCCCTGTTTTGCGAGAAGTTCGCCCCGGCCTGGGATGTCGAGAACGGCGCGCCCGACGCGCTGATCTTCGCCCTGTGGCAACGGTTGGCGGCGGATAGGGCCGGCGGTCTGGCCCAGACGAAATCGCTCGCCGTCGACGCGCTCAGGTTCAACCGCAATCCGCCCGCGGGCGAGCTGCTCCGCGGGCGGATGACGGTGATGGGCAAGGACCCGGTCGGCGATCAGAAGGGCATCGTCATCGCCCAGCACGATCTGCTGGACGAGGACGGGCGGTTGGTCTTTTCGTGCCTGACCCGAGCGCTGTTCGCGCGGCGCTAGCCGCCGCGCGAACCTCAGGCGTTGGCAGCGGGCAGCTCACGCTGGGCGCGGTCCATGGCCGCGACGATCAGCCGATCCCAGTTCTGCAGCGACATCAGATGCGCATAGATCTGACCCAAGGCGCCGTTGTCCCGCAGCGTCTTGAAGGTGTCGGCCGACAGCGCGTTCAGCTTCTCTTCCGAAACGCCGTAGAACTCGGCCACCTTCTGGGGCTGGCCGGCCGATCCGTCGGCGTTCCGCGGCGTGTAGTTGAACTCGCGCACCGTCAGCAGGTTGTGCTCCTGCAGCAGCTTGACGAAGCTCTCGGTGCGGCGACGCTCCTGCTCGAAGTCCGTGCAGAACTTCATGGCGTTCTCGGTGAAGGGCGTCGGCTTGCCGTCGGCGAACAGGGCGGTTTCGCCGCCCTCGGACACCATCGGCGCCTCCCGGTCGATGCACAGCACCATGCGTCCCTGATCTTCCTGGGTGGCGAAGACGAACGGATAGCGGCGCACGAAGGCCGGCAGATAGGCGTCGGCCCGGTAGGCTCCGTTGGCCTCCACAAACAGGTTGGTGTTCTGGTTCAGCCCCATGATGGCCACCGGCGCACGCGCATCGCCCAGGAACACCACCGGATAGTTCAGCGCGGCCGGCGCGAACTCCGTCACGGTCAGCGGCACCATGTTGGTCTGGCCGACGAAGGCATAGGGGTTGTCCAGCGCGTTGACGCCCAGCTTGCCGTGGGCTTCGACGCTGAGCGGCTCGGGCTTGGAATAGAACAGCACATTGCCGCTCAGGGCGGCGTCGGTCGGAAGCTGGGTGGTCTGCATGATGCGGCGGAGCTCGGATAGGTCGAGGAAAGGAAGGCGCGCCTTCTAGCGGCAGACGCGGCCCGGGGCAAACGTCGCTGTGGCGCGGTCGACGCCGTCTCAGTTCCGCTCCGACAGTCCCTTGAGCGTCTCGCGCGCCGCGTCGCGGTGGCGCGGCCTGATGTGGGCCGACAAAGTGGCGACCACCGCCGCGATCACCGCCGCATCGTCAGTGAAGCCGATGCCCATCAACACGTCGGGAATGGCGTCCACCGGCAGCACCCAATAGGCCAAGGCGCCCAGCATCACGCCCTTGGCCGCCGTCGGCGTCTGGGGATCGCGCGCGGCGAAATAGACGCTGAGCAGGCGGTCGGCGAACGGAATCCGGGCGGCCGTGCGCGCCAGCTTGGGCCAGAAGCCCTTGCGTACCCGCATCTCGTTGACGCGCTGGACGGCGGGGACCAGCGCCTTGTCGGGATCGATGGCGTCCGTCGGGGACGCCGCATTGGCCTTTGCGGTCATGGTCGCTAAACCCCCGTCACACTCTTCGGTTCGCTCAATATAGGACGCGCAGCATGAAACTCGACGGTTCGATCTCGGCGGTGGTGACGGGCGGAGCCTCGGGGCTCGGCGAAGGCACGGCGCGCGCCCTGGCCGCTAAGGGCGTCAAGGTGGCCCTGTTCGACCTCAATGAGGAGGCCGGCGAGGCCATCGCGGCCGAGATCGGCGGCGTGTTCTGCAAGGTCAATGTGACATCCGACGCAGAGGTCGCCGCCGCCTTCGCCAAGGCCCGCGCCGCCCACGGCCAGGAACGGCTGACCATCAACTGCGCCGGCATCGCCACCGGCCAGAAGACCGTCAGTCGCAAGAAGGACACCGGCGAGATCCGCGCCCACGACATGGCGCAGTTCGAGCGCACCGTGTCGATCAATCTGTTCGGCAGCTTCCGCGTCGCCTCCCAGTCGGCGGCGGGCATGGTGACCCTGGATCCGATGGGCGACGGCGAGCGCGGGCTGATCGTCAACACCGCCTCGGTGGCCGCCCAGGACGGCCAGATCGGCCAGGCGGCCTATTCGGCCTCCAAGGGCGGCGTCTACGCCATGACCCTGCCGATGGCGCGCGACCTGATGAGTGAGGGCATCCGGGTCAACACCATCCTGCCCGGGATCATGTGGACGCCGATGATGGCCGGGATGGATCAGAAGGTTCAGGACGCCCTGGCCGCCATGATCCCCTTCCCCAAGCGGCTCGGCACGCCGGCGGACTACGCCGCCCTGGCGGTCCACCTGGCCGAAAACGTCTACATCAACGGCGAATGCATCCGCCTGGACGGCGCCATCCGGTTGGCGCCGCGCTAACGGGTCAGGGCCGGGTCACGATCGGAGCGTCGGGATCGGTCTGGGCCGGCGGCGCCGAAGGCGGCGGGGCCAGAGGCTCGATCGGGATGATGATCGGCTCGGGCGCGGCGTCGACCGGAGCGGGCTGATTCTCGGCCGGCGTCCCTTGTGACGGTCGGGTCGCGGGGGGTAGCGCTGGCGACGGTTCCGGACGCTCCGTCGGCTCGACACGGGCTGGCGCCGGCTGCGGCCGTGACGGCGTCGTTGCGACCGGCGTCTGTGCAGCGGGAGGAGGCGCACTCGCTTCCGGCGCGTCGGCGGTCGCGGCGTCGTCGAGCGGTTGAGCGGCGACCGGCGGGGGCGCTTGGGTCGTGGGCAGGATGCCCGTCGGTTCGGGCTCGCCGCCCGGCCGGGTCATCAGCAGCACGGCCAGCAGCAGGGCCACGCCCGCGACCACTCCGCCGGCGATCAGCAGGGTGCGGCGACGGCGCGTGGACTTGCGAGCCGTCGCGCGCGTCAGCACCGAGGCGGCCGGAGCCAGAGCTTCAGAGGCACGATCCAGCATCGAGGGATCGGCGCCGGGCAGCGGCTTGGGCGCGATGGCCGGGCGCGGGGGCGTGGTTGGGGCGCGGGTCGCGGCGGCGACGCCTTCGGGCAGGCTAACCTCGAACGGCGTCTGCGGCTGTGGCGCCCGAGCCGTCGTTTCAGGCTCCGGCGTCGGCGCGGAAGGGGGCGCAACGGGTTCGGGGCGCGGCGCGGGCGCGGGCGGCACGTCCATCGCCCCGGTCGGCCGCGGATCGCGCGGCCGACCCGCGTTCGTGGCGGGCGCCGGCGTGCTGGCCCGGGTCACCGGCGCGCCGAGGTCCAGGCGCGGCTCCGGGCGCGTCGGCAGAACCGAGCCCGTCAGCACGGAGCCGAGCGGCGCGGGCGCCGGTCGGCGAGGCGGCATATCGGCCGGCCGCTGCGTCGTCCTCACCGACTTCGGCCGCTGCGATCCCGGCGCGGGATAGGAGTTGTCGACGGTGAAGAAGGTCACCGGCTGGCGGCCCCAGGGCGTGGGCCGGATCCAGCCGCCGCCGGCGCGCGCATCGGGACCTTGGGGACGCTGGGACTCGGTCGACATGACGGGCGGCGAACTCGTGAGCAAAGGGGTCTCGCCGATGTGGTCGGCGATGTCGGCGAAAGCGTGACGGGTTAGCCGATCAGGCCTTCAACCGGTAGCCCGTACGGAAGATCCAGGCGATGGCGACCAGGCAGGTGATCATGAAGCCGAAGGTGGCCAAAAGGCTCCACACCACCCCCACGTCCCCGGTCCCGTAGAAGCTCCAGCGAAATCCGGAGATCAGATAGACCACTGGATTGAACAGGGTGATGGTCCGCCACGGCTCGGGCAGCATGGAAATCGAATAGAAACTGCCGCCCAGGAAGGTGAGGGGCGTGACGATCAGCATGGGGATGAACTGCAGCTGTTCGAACCCCTGGGCCCAGACGCCGATGATGAAGCCGAACAGCGAAAAGGTCACCGCCGTCAGCACCAGAAACAGCGCCATCATCAGGGGATGCTCGATCCGGATCGGCACGAACAGGGCCGCCGTGGCCAAAATGATCAGCCCCAAGGCGATCGACTTGGTCGCCGCCGCCCCGACATAGGCGATGACGATCTCCATGGCGCTGACCGGGGCGGAAAGGATTTCGTAGATGGTGCCCGTGAACTTCGGAAAATAGATGCCGAAGGAGGCGTTGAAGATCGACTGGGTAAACAGGCTGAGCATGATCAGGCCGGGCACGATGAAGGCGCCGTACTCGACCCCGTCGATCTCCTGCATGCCCGAGCCGATAGCGGCGCCGAACACCACGAAATAGAGTGAGGTGGTGATCACCGGCGTGACCAGGCTCTGCCACAGAGTGCGGAGCGCCCGCGCCATCTCGAAGCGGTAGATGGCCCAGATGCCGTAGGGGTTGCCGATCACGCCGCGCGCTCCTCGTGAACCAGGCCGACGAAGATGTCCTCGAGCGAGCTCTGGCGGGTGTTCAGATCCTTGAAGCCGATGCCGGCGTCCGACAGGCGGCGAAGCAGGTCGGGCACGCCCGTCTCCTCGCGGTTAGCGTCGAAGGAATATTCCAGCTCCTGACCCTCGGCCTTGAGCGTCAGGTCATAGTCGGACAGGTCCGCCGGCACCGCGCTCAGCGGCTCCTGCAGGTTCAGGGTCAGGGTCTTGCGCCCCAGCTTCTTCATCAGCGTGGTCTTGTCCTCGACCAGGATCAACCGACCCTTGGCGATGACGCCCACCCGGTCGGCCATCTCCTCGGCCTCCTCGATATAGTGGGTGGTCAGGATGATGGTGACGCCGCGCTCGCGCAGCTTCCTGACCATCGCCCACATGTCGCGGCGCAGTTCGACATCGACCCCGGCCGTGGGCTCGTCGAGGAACAGGATGTCGGGCTCGTGGCTCAGGGCCTTGGCGATCAGCACCCGGCGCTTCATCCCGCCCGACAGATGCATGATCTTGGTGGTCTTCTTGTCCCAGAGGCTGAGGTCCTTGAGCAGCTGCTCAAGGTAGGCGTCGTCCTTGGCCTTGCCGAACAGACCGCGGCTGAAGCGGGTGGTGGCCCAGACCGTCTCGAAGGCGTCGGTGGTCAGCTCCTGGGGCACCAGGCCGATGCGGTTGCGGGCCTGACGATAGTCGGCGACGATGTCGAAGCCCTCGACCGAGACCTTGCCCGCCGTCGGGCTGACGATGCCGCAGACCAGGGAGATGAAAGTGGTCTTGCCGGCCCCATTGGGCCCCAGGAGAGCGAAAATCTCACCCTTGTTGATGGTCAGATCGGTGGGCTTCAGGGCCTCGAGGCCCGAGGCGTAGGTCTTTCCCAGACCCTCGGCGACGATCACCGATGTCATGCGCATCCCCGGTTCAGTTCGCCGCACAGGTGGGGCGGGTTGTCGCGGGTGTCCAGAGGCGGGCGTCGGAAAGCGGACGCTCAGTCCGCGCCGATGACCTCGAAGGCGGCGTTCGAGACCGTGGCATCGACGCCCGGTCCCATGATGATCGCGCCGGCGAGAAGGACCGCGCCTAGCGCGCACAGGGCCGAGGCGCCCAGGCCGGCCCACCAGTTGGCCGATCGATGCGGCGTCTCCAGCAGCTTGCGCGCCTTGTGAATGCCGTCGATCGCGTGGGTCATGGTCCTCTCCCTCGTCCCCAGCAAACACCCGTGACGGTTAACGTCGCGTTCACGACGTTCAGCGCAGCGGCATCGCGGCGTCGTCGGCGCACGCTGCTCGACCGAGCGAGATGACAAGGGCCGACGGCCGCCCTAGAAGCCGCCCATGATCCTGGTCGTCGATAACTACGACAGCTTTACCTACAACCTCGTCCACTATCTGGCCGAGCTGGGGGCCGAGACGCGCGTGGTCAGGAACGACCAGCTGACGGTGGACGAGGTCTGGGCAAGCCGGCCGGACGCCGTCCTGCTGTCGCCCGGGCCGTGCTCGCCGAATGAGGCGGGCATCTGCCTGCCGATCCTCGAGACGGCGCCAGAGGACATGCCGGTCTTCGGCGTCTGCCTGGGCCATCAGGCCATGGGCCAGGCCTTCGGCGGCGAGGTGATCCGGGCCAAGACCCTGATGCACGGCAAGACCTCGCCGATCCTGCATGCGGGCGAGAGCGTGTTCCGAGGGCTGCCCAACCCGTTCACGGCGACGCGCTATCATTCGCTGGCGGTCCGGCGCGACACCCTGCCCGACGTGCTCGAGGTCACCGCCTGGACCGAGGACGGCGAGATCATGGGGCTGGCCCACAAAACGCGGCCGATCCACGGGGTGCAGTTCCATCCCGAATCCATCGCCACCGAGCACGGCCACGATCTGATCGGCAACTTCCTCGATCTGGCCAATGTGCGCCGAACGGCGATGGTCTGATGGCCGACGGGTTCAAGCCTCTGCTGGCCAAGCTGGTCGACGGCCGGGTGCTGTCGGGCGACGAGGCGCGCGATTTCTTCGCCGCCTGTCTGAGGGGCGAGCCGACCCCCGCCCAGGTGGCGGCGGCGGTGACGGCCTTGCGTATTCGCGGCGAGACGGTCGAGGAGATCGCCGCATTCGCGACAGCCATGCGTCAGGCGGCCCTGACTCTGGACCATCCCTATGACGCCATCGACACCTGCGGCACGGGCGGCGATGGGGCGCATACGTTCAACATCTCGACGGCCGCCGCCCTGGTGCTGGCCGGCGCCGGGCTGAAGGTCGCCAAGCACGGCAACCGGGCGCTGAGCTCCAAGTCCGGATCGTCGGACGTGCTGTCGGCCTTGGGGGTCAATCTGCAGGCCAGCCCGACCCAGCAGCGGCGCGCGCTCGACGAGGCCGGCATCGCCTTCCTGTTCGCCCCCGCCTATCACGGGGCCATGCGCCATGTCGGGCCGGTTCGGGCCGAAATCGGGTTCCGGACGGTGTTCAACCTGCTGGGTCCGCTGTCCAATCCGGCGGGGGCGCGGCGTCAGGTGATGGGCGTCTATGACCCCCGCCTGCTGGAGCCCCTGGCTGAAGTTTTGGGACGACTGGGCGCCGTTCGGGCCTGGACCGTGCATGGCCAAGGTCTCGATGAGCTGACCACCACCGGCGACACCGAAGTGGCCGAATGGCGCGACGGGGCGGTTCGGCGATTCCAGGTCACGCCGGAGGAAGCGGGCCTGCCGCGCGCCGATATCGCGGACCTGCGGGGTGGGGACGTCGAGGAGAACGCCGCCGCCCTGACCGCGCTGCTGGCGGGCGCTTCGGGCGCCTATCGCGACATCGTGCTGCTGAACGCCGCCGCCGCCCTGGTCGTCGGCGACCGGGTCGAGACGCTGAAGGAGGGCGCCGAACTGGCCGCTGCGGTCATCGACGACGGCCGCGCCGCCCAGGCCCTGGCGCGACTGGTCGAAACCACCAACACCCCGACCGACCCGGCCCCGGAATGACCGATATCCTCGAGCGCATCGCCGCTTACAAACGCGAGGAGGTCGCCGCCCGCAAGGCCGCGACGTCTCGGGCAGAAATCGAAACGCGGGCCACGGCGGCCTCTGCCCCGCGCGGTTTCCGCAAGGCTCTGCTGGACGCGTCGGACGCCGGCAGCCCGGCCCTGATCGCCGAGATCAAGAAGGCCAGCCCGTCCAAGGGCCTGATCCGACCCGACTTCGACCCGCCGGCGCTGGCCAAGGCCTATGAGCGCGGCGGCGCGACCTGCCTGTCGGTGCTGACCGATGGCCCCAGTTTCCAGGGCGATGACGCCTATCTTGGCCAGGCCCGCGCGGCGACCGCCCTGCCCTGCCTGAGGAAGGACTTCCTGGTCGATCCCTGGCAGGTGGCCGAAAGCCGAGCGCTGGGCGCCGACTGCATCCTGGTGATCCTGGCCATGGTCGACGACGCCTTGGCGGCCGACCTCATGGCCGAGGCCGAACGCTGGGGCATGGACGCCCTGGTCGAGACCCACGACGAGGCCGAGATGGTCCGCGCCTGCGCGCTGGGCGCCGACCTGGTGGGGATCAACAACCGGTCGCTGCGGACGTTCGCGGTCGATCTGGAGACCACCGAGCGCCTGGCCATCCTCAGCCCGGTCCGCGCCGTGCTGGTCGCCGAGAGCGGCATCTTCACCCCCGATGACGTGGCGCGCGTCTCCGCCGCCCACGCCCAGGCTATCCTCGTCGGCGAGAGCCTCATGCGGCAGGACGACGTCGAGGCGGCGACGCGGACGCTTTTGGGCTAAGGCCCAGCTCCGCCGTTAAGTTGACATTAGCGAAGAACACTTACAGAACATCGCCTATCGGTTCACGGCTTGTTCGCGGATGATTCCCGCTTCGGGCCAGCGGAGGCGCACCATGCTCACCCGGAAGCAGCACGAGCTGCTGATGTTCATCCACGAGCGGATCAAGGAGACCGGCGTGTCTCCGTCCTTCGACGAGATGAAGGAGGCGCTGGACCTGGCGTCCAAGTCGGGCATCCACCGGCTGATCACGGCTTTGGAGGAGCGGGGCTTCATCCGGCGGCTGGCGCACCGGGCGCGGGCGCTGGAGGTGTTGAAACTGCCGGATCAGGCGACGGCGGGCGCGCCGCGCGGCCGAGCCGGGTTCACCCCCGGTGTGATCGAGGGCGGGCGGCCGGTCGGCGGCATGGTCAATCCCGAGGCCGCCAACGACACCCGCGAACTGCCGCTGCTGGGCAAGATCGCCGCCGGCACGCCGATCGCCGCCATCCAGCACGAGCAGGACCGGCTGATGGTGCCCGCCTCCATGCTGGGCGGGGGCGAGCACTATGTGCTGGAGATCGAGGGCGACTCGATGATCGAGGCCGGCATCCTGAACGGCGACTTGGTGATCATCCGCCGGGGCGACACGGCGACCTCGGGCGAGATCGTGGTGGCCCTGGTCGAGGGCGAGGAAGCGACCCTGAAGCGCCTGCGCAAGAAGGGCGGCTCGATCGCGCTGGAGCCCGCCAACCGCCACTACGAAACCCGCATCTTCGGACCCGACCAGGTCGAGGTTCAGGGCAAGCTGGTCGGCCTCATGCGGCGCTACCACTGACGGGTGTGCGCTTGCGGCCGATCACCCGATCGATCGCCACCACCGCCAGGCCCAGCACCAGGAAGACGGCGAGCAGGCCGGCGAAGTTGATCGCCGCCCGCTCCAGCCCCAGTTCGCCGACGTCGATGAACCAGTAGGGGTACCAGCCGCTGAGCGCTCCGTGCGCCAGGGTCCAGGCCCCGAACACCGCCGGAAACAGCAGCCACTTCACCGCATCAAACCAACGCAAGCGGCCCTTGGGCGTAAACAGCAGCCAGTCGACCAGCATGGCCAGCGGCATGGCGGTGTGCAGCAGGGTGTCGGCGAGCCACCACCACCCCTCGGGCGACCAGACGCGGGCCAGCAGCAGGTGATAGGTCAGCCCGACCACCACCGCGTACATCGTCACCGCCGCCCGCACCCCCTCGCCCGCCATCCACCGGCCCAGCACGGCGCGTGCATCGATGGCCGGCGCCAGCAGGGCGAAGGCGACCAGCAGATTGGTCAGGATGGTGAAATAGCTGAAGAAGTTGATCAGGCTGCGGCTCAGCGGCGCGCCGTCGGCGTTCGACAGCATCAGCCCGAACTGCAGCGTCAGTGCCGCCAGACCGAGGAGGCCGAAGCCCAGCCGCCACAGCCGTGCGAGTCGAGGGCCCGGGGGGCTCAGAGCGCCAGGATCAGGCATGCGATCAGGCCGCCAATGATGCCCGCGGCAGCCCCCGCCTTGAGCGACGTCGCGTCATGCCGCCCGTCGCGAAACCCGGCCCGGAACCCCCGCGCCATCTGGTCGCGTCGCCACATCAGTAGGCCCTCCTATCGGACACCAGCGCCCACACCGGCAGATGCAGTTCGGCGGTGGCGGCGGCGATCTGGCAGCTGTCGAGGTGAGTCCGACCCGCCTCGGCGCGCCGCACGTCCTCGGGGCTGATGTCGAGAATGCGCGCGAGACTGTCGACGGTCATGCCGCGGTCTTCGCGCCAGCGTTTCAGCCGCGCGCCAACGGCCGCGTCCGCCGGATCAATCCCCGGAAAGCCCAGAACCGAACCCATGCCCGTCCTCCCTCAAAGGACCGCGCCGGCGTTGCGCCGTGTCGCGTCCGCATGAAGGCAGGAACCGTCGCGCTCGGCAAGCGCGGCGGATCAGCCCATCAACTGACGGAAGCGGTCAAACAGATACAGGCTGTCGGTCGGGCCGGGCGAGGCCTCGGGGTGGTGCTGGACGCTGAACACCGGGCGGTCTTTCAGCGCGATGCCGCAGTTGGTGCCGTCAAACAGGCTGACGTGGGTCTCCTGAACGGCGTCGGGCAGGCTGTCGCGATCGACGGTGAAGCCGTGGTTCATGGACACGATCTCGACCTTGCCGGTGGTCAGGTCCTTGACCGGGTGATTGGCGCCGTGGTGGCCCTGATCCATCTTCACGGTCTTCGCCCCCAGCGCCAGGGCCAGCATCTGGTGGCCCAAACAGATGCCCATCAGGGGCTTGCCGCTGTCGACCAGCTTTTTGATTTCCGGCACGGCGTACTCCCCGGTCGCCGCCGGATCGCCCGGCCCGTTGGACAGCACCACGCCGTCGGGATTGCGGGCCAGGACCTCCTCCGCCGTGGTCGAGGCGGGCACCACGGTGATCTTCGCGCCGGTCGAGGCCAGGGCGCGCAGGATGTTGCGCTTCACCCCGTAGTCGATGACCACCACCGACTTGCCGGCGGCATCCACGCGCGGATAGCCCTCGGGCCAGTCCCAGACGCCCTCGTCCCAGTCGAAGGCCTGGAGCGTCGAGGCGTCGCGGGCGAGGTCGAGCCCGACCAGGCCGGTCCAGGCGCGGGCCTTGGCGACCAGGGCCTCCAGGTCGAAACGGCCCTCCGGATCATGGGCGATCACCGCATGCGGGGCGCCGTTGTCACGGATGGCGGCGGTCAGCGCCCGGGTGTCGACCCCGGCCAGACCGACCACGCCGCGCCGCGTCATCCAGCCGTCCAGGGTTCCGCCCTCACCCGGCGTGGCGCGCCAGTTGGCCGGATCGGTGGGGAGATCGCGGAAGATCGCGCCGCGCGCCGCCGTCTCGGAGCCGCCGCCCATCTGCTCCACATCCTCGACGTTCACCCCGACATTGCCGACGTGGGGAAAGGTGAAGGCCAGAATCTGGCTCATGTAGCTGGGGTCGGTCAGGATCTCCTGATAGCCGGTCATGGCGGTGTTGAAGACCACCTCGCCCAGAGCCTCGCCCGTCGCGCCGCAGCCGACACCTTGCAGCACCGTGCCATCGGCCAGGACGAGGACGCCGGTGACGCCTTTCAGAAGCTCAGTCATGGCGCTCTCCTAGCGAAAGATTCCGGCGGGCAAACGGCGGCGTGACTATAGAGGGCCGGGACCGGGGTCAACGGCGGGCGGCGCCTGACGCCTGACCCACAGCCAGGCCAGGGCGCACAGGGTGAAGAAGCCCAGGGTCGGCCAGACATAGCCGGTCGAGGCCGCGACCACCGCCGCCACCGAGAACACCAGACCCGCCAGGGCCAGCAGCCGCCAGCGCACCTCGGTCGAGGCCTTCCACAGACCGACGGCGCAGAGCGCGTAGAGGGTCAGGCACAAAACCGAGGTGACGCCGACCAGCACGCCGAACTGCTCGCCCAGGGTGGGCTGGACGCTGATCAGGGCCAGAACGGTCATCACACCGCCGTTGATCAGCGGATTGGACAGGGGACGCCCCCGCCCGCCGCCGCCGAACCAGCGCGGGGCCCAGCCCTTTTCCGCCGCGCGGCGCGCCGTCTCGCCGCCCATCATGGTCCAGCCGGTGACGGTGCCCAGCACCTTGATGACCGCGCAGGCGGCGACCAGACCGGCGATGGAGGCGCCGAACACCCGCGCGGCCAGGTCGGCGTAGGGGCTGGTCGACAGGGCCAGGCGCTCGGCCGGGATGACCCCAAACACCGCCACGCAGGCGGCGATATAGACGACCAGGGCCAGACCCACCCCCGCGACCGTGGCGCGGCCGACGTCGCGGGCGGGATCCCGCACCTGCCGAGACAACACCGCCGCGCTCTCCAATCCAAGGAAGGCCCAGAAGATGATGGCCAGCGACGGCGGGACGCTTTGGGCCAGGCTGAGACCTTCCGGGCTCCAGCTGGCGGCGAAGGTCTGGGGGCGGAAGGCGACGCCGGCCGCCGCCACCGCGATCAGGATGGGCAGCAGGCCGACGATCAGGGCTGCGGCGCCAAGCCGCGCCGCCGACCGCGCCCCGAAGATATAGGCCAGGGTCGCGACCCAGATGAAGCCGAGGTTGGCCATGGCCGCCGGCCACGGCTGCTCCAGCACCGGAAAGAAGAAGGCCAGATAGCCGGTGCCGGCGATGGCCACCGCCACGTTGCCGGCCAGACAGGCCATCCAGTAGGCCAGCGCCGCGAGATAGCCGGCGAACCGGCCCAGCCCTTGCTCGGCCTGGTCGATCAGCCCATCCGCGCCGGGGCGAAACCGACCGAGCGCTCCGAACATCAGGGCCAACACCAGCGCGCCGACGCCGCACACCAGCCAGCCGATCAGACTGGACGATCCGAAGGGCGCCAGGGTCGCGGGCAGCAGATAGAGGCCGGAGCCGATCATGTTGCCGGCGACCAGAAGGCCGGCCACGCCCCAGCCGAGCCGGCCAGCGGTGTTTGGCGTGGTCGCTCCCACTGTCGTCATCGGCCCCTCCGCGTTGCGGATGGGGTGGCGGTTGCTGACCCAGCGGTCAAGCGGGGATCGCTGCTCCGTCCCAGGCGAACACGCCGCCCGATTGGGCCGGCGTTAGCCCGTCGATCACCGTCATCAGCTGTTCGGCGGCCTGCTCGGGCGAGAACAGCCGCTCGGCCGGCACGCCCTTTTGAAAGGGCGCCGACAGGTCGGTGGCCACCGTACCGGGATGAAGGCCGCAGACGATCAGCTCGGGATGGGTCCGCGCCGCCTCTATCGCCACGGTGCGGATCAGCATGTTCAGCGCCGCCTTGGAGGCGCGATAGGCGTGCCAGCCGCCCAGCCGGTTGTCCGAGATCGACCCCACCCGCGCCGACAGGGCCGCGAACACGACCGGCCGATCGCGTCGCATGCGCGGGATCAGATGCTTGGCGATTATGGCCGGACCGATGGCGTTGATGCGATAGTCTCGGATCAGATGTTCGGGATCCAGCGCCCTCATCGACCGCTCGGGTTGGCGGCCGTCATGCAGAACCCCGGTGGCGACGATGACGCGGTCCGGCGGCGCCGCGCGCTCGGCCAGCGCGGCGATCGACGCCTCGTCCAGCAGGTCCAGCCCCGTGGCGCGAGAGGCGCGCTCGACCCGCCAGCCGGCCGCTTCGTGGGCGTCGGCCAGTGCGTGGCCGATCCCGCCCGAGGCGCCGACGATCAGGACGTGGCGATCCATGGCTGTCCTATCCCCGAGGCTCATGACTCATGCTAACCCGCCGGCCATGCTCCGCACCATCACCACGGTCGGCCTCGATGCCGACGACACCCTCTGGCACAACGAGACCATCTTTCGCCTGACCCACGACCGGTTCGCCGCGCTCCTGGCCGATCATGCGGATCCAACGGAGATCGACAGCCGGCTGGCCGCGACGGAGCAGCGCAATCTGCGGCTCTACGGCTATGGGGTGAAGGGCTTCACCCTGTCGATGATCGAGACGGCGATGGAGCTCTGTGGCGGAGAACCGCCTTCGGCCGCCATCCGCGAAATCCTGGCGGCGGGTCGCGAGATGCTGGCCCATCCGGTCGAGACCCTGCCGGGCGTCGACGAGGCCCTGGCGGCCCTGTCTGAACGCTATCGCCTGGTGCTGATCACCAAGGGAGACCTGATGGACCAGGAGCGCAAGCTGGCGGCGTCCGGTCTGGGCGACCTGTTCGCGGCGGTGGAGATCGTGTCGGAGAAGACCGCCGACACCTACACCCGGGTGTTCGAGCGGCATGGCTCGGGCGCGACCGAGGCGGTGATGGCGGGCAATTCGATGAAGTCCGACGTACTGCCGGCGATCAAGGCCGGGGCGTTCGGGGTGCATATCCCCTACGCCGTCACCTGGGCCCACGAGCTGGCCGACGCGCCGGAGGATGAGCCGCTGTACGGAGCGCTGGAAAGCCTGGACCAGTTGCCGGGCTGGATCGAGGCGCGCCGCCGCTGAAGCCCCACGTTTACCCGATGTGACTTGGCGAGCAGGATCGAGGCTTTAGCTTCGTTCGATATCGCTGGAGGGGAAGCCATGCGCCCGATCATTCTCGCCCTGGCCGGCGCCTTGGCGGCCGGCCCGACCCTCGCCCAAGAGCCGGCGACTGAACCGCCCCTGATCGACCGGGCGGTCAACAATCCGCGCGTCAGCAGCTGGACCGTCTATGGGCCCGGCCTGAGCCATCAGGTCATCGAGGCCGAGGTTCAGGGCGGTCAGGCGCTGCAGGTCGAGGTGACGCGAGCGGGCGCGAATCCCTGGGACGTGGCCGCCCAGGCCTTCACCGCCGACCCCATCGCCGCCGGCGACGTCATGCTGCTGGGCGTCTGGTTGAGATCGGATACGCCGGGGGCGACGGTCAATATCCGGCTGCAGGGCTCGGACGCGCCCTATCCCGAGATCGCGGCCGGGACGGTCAGCCCCGGTTCGGAGTGGAAGCTCTGGTTCGCACAAGGGCGTGCGGATCAGGCCTTCGTCGGCGGCCGGGCCAACGCCTCGGTCCAGCTGGCCGGGGCGGCCCAGACGGTGGAGCTGGGCCCGGTCTTCATCTTCGACTTCGGCCCCGACTATGACGTCGAGCGCCTGCCGACCAACGACTGAGCTTTCAGCCACCACCCACGAACTGGACGATCTCCAGCCGGTCGCCCTCGCCCAGGGGTGTGGCGGCGTGCAGGGAGCGGGGCACGATCTCCAGATTGCGCTCGATGGCCACCTTGTTGGGATCCAGCGACAGTTCGGCGACCAGTTGGCTTAGGGTCGCGGCCTCGGTCTCGCGGGGTTCGCCGTTCACGGTGATCTGCATGGCCTCCATGTGACGGCTCGCGAAGCGTTTCGCCAGAGGTCGCAGGCGGCATGGCCGCTTTGACGCCGCATCAGGCTGGGCTAAAAGGCGCGCCCCCTGCGGATTCTCATCCGCCCCGCCCGGAACCACCGCTTGGCCGACCTCGTCCTCCATGTCTTGAACGGGCCCAACCTCAATCTGCTGGGGACGCGCGAGCCGGACATCTATGGCCGCGACACCCTGGCCGACATCGAGCGCCGCTGTCGTGACGCGGCCGAGGGCGCCGATGTCGTGTTTCGCCAGACCAACCACGAGGGCGAGCTGATCGACTGGGTCCAGGCCGCCGGCCGCGAGGCCGATGCCGTGGTTCTCAATCCGGCGGGATACGGCCACACCTCGGTGGCGCTGCTCGACGCCTTGAGGGCTCTGGCCATTCCCGTGGTCGAATGCCACCTGTCCAATCCGATGACGCGCGAGCGCTTTCGTCATCGATCGTTTGTTTCGCCGGTCGCCGCCGGCGTGATTTCGGGCTTCGGGCCCATGAGCTATGAGCTGGCCGTGCGGGCCGCCCTTGATCTGGCCCGGCGGCCGGGTTCGGAACGGGCGTCCGCGTCGGACCGTTCGACCGTCCAGAAAGGCTGAACACCCATGGCCTCCGCCAAGACTCCCCGCTCCCCCGCCGCCAAGGGCGCAACCCCGGCTGCCGCCGCGCCCGCCGAGGGCGCTGCGGTCTCCACCCCAGCGCCCCGCCCCCGGTCACGCTCGACCATCGACACCCTTCTGGTGCGACAGCTGGCGACGATCCTGAAGGCGACCGACCTGACGGAGATCGAGGTGGAACGCGGCAGCCTGCGGATCTGCGTGAAACGGGAAACCAAGCTGGTCGCTGCGCCCGCCGCCTATGCTCCGGCTCCGCTCGCGGCCCCGGCGCCGGCAGCCGCCCCTGCGGCCGCGCCGGTGTCCATGCCGTCCGACCCGGCCACCATCCTGCCGCGCGCCGGCGAGGAGGTGAAATCGCCGATGGTCGGCACCGCCTATCTGCAGGCTTCGCCCGAAGCTCCGGCCTTCGTGCAGCCCGGCGACACGGTGAAGAAGGGCCAGACCCTGCTGATAGTCGAGGCCATGAAGACCATGAACCCGATCCAGTCACCCCGCGACGGCGTGGTGGCCGAGGTGCTAGTCGGCGACGCCCAACCGGTCGAGTTCGGCGAACCTCTCGTTCTGCTCGAGGCCTGAGGCCAACAATGTTCACCAAGGTCCTGATCGCCAACCGCGGCGAGATCGCGCTCCGCATCCACCGCGCCTGCAAGGAGATGGGCATCTCCACCGTGGCGGTGCATTCCGAGGCGGATCGCGGCGCCATGTGGGTGCGGCTGGCCGACGAGAGCGTGTGCATCGGCCCGGCGCCGGCAGCGAAATCCTATCTCAACATCCCGTCGATCATCGCGGCGGCCGAGATCACCGGCGCCCAGGCGATCCACCCCGGCTACGGCTTCCTCAGCGAGAACGCCCGCTTCGCCGAGATCGTGGAAGCCCACGGCATGACCTTCATCGGGCCCAAGCCCGAGCACATCCGCGTGATGGGCGACAAGATCACCGCCAAGAAGACGGTGATGGACGCCGGCATCCCCGTCGTCCCCGGCTCCGACGGCGAGGTCGAGACGGTTGAGGCCGCTATCGAGGCGTCGAAGTCGATCGGCTTTCCCCTGATCGTCAAGGCGGCGGCCGGCGGCGGCGGACGCGGCATGAAGGTGGCCCTGACCCCCGACGACCTGGTCGAGGCGGTTCAGACCGCCCAGTCCGAGGCCAAGGCCGCCTTCGGCAACGGCGCGGTCTATATGGAGCGCTACCTCCAGAAACCTCGCCACATCGAGATTCAGGTCATCGCCGACAGCCACGGCAATGTCGTCCACCTGGGCGAGCGCGATTGTTCGCTGCAACGCCGTCACCAAAAGGTGCTGGAAGAGGCCCCCTCCCCGGCCCTGTCGGCCGAGGGTCGCAAGCAGATCGGCGAGACGGTCAATAAGGCCATCGCCGCCATCGGCTATCTGGGCGTCGGCACCATCGAGTTTCTGTGGGAGGACGGCGAGTTCTTCTTCATCGAGATGAATACTCGCCTGCAGGTCGAGCACCCGGTCACCGAAATGATCACCGGAGTCGATCTGGTGCGCGAACAGGTCCGCGTCGCCGCCGGACTGCCACTCAGCTTCACTCAGGACGACATCCATTTCGAGGGCCACGCCATCGAAGTGCGGATCAACGCCGAGAACCCCGACACCTTCACCCCATCTCCCGGCACCATCAGCGATTTCCACGCCCCCGGCGGACTGGGCGTGCGCCTGGATAGCGCCATCTACGCCGGCTATTCGATCCCCCCCTATTACGACAGCCTGATCGGCAAACTGATCGTCCACGGGCGCGACCGCGAGGAGTGCGTGGCCCGACTGAAGCGCAGTCTGAACGAGATGGTCGTGGGCGGCATCGACACCACCATTCCGCTGTTTCAGCGCCTGTTGGCCGAGCCGGATATCCTCAGTGGCGACTACGACATCCACTGGCTGGAGAAGTGGGCCAAGGCGCGCGCCGGGGGCTGATCGCCAAAATAGCGGCACGGCGCCACTTCGGCGCGTGTCGGGCGTTGCGGGTCGATGGCCGACCCTTCGCCCCGACGCCGTTTTGACGCAGAGGCCTGGCGGCGACGCCTGGGCGAGGGCTGGGCGGGCGGCCGAAGCCGGGCCCGCGGCTACTATGACTGGGCCCTCGTCAACGATCCCGTGACGGCCGGCTTTCGTCGGCCAGGCAAGCCCGAAAAGACCGCGGCCGGCATCGCTCTGGCCCTGGTCCTGGCGGTGGTGGTGTTCCTGCTGCTGTTCGACTGGAACTGGCTGAGGGGGCCCATCGGACGCTGGGCCTCGGCGAAGTACGACCGCGAGATCGTGCTGGCCGGCGATCTGGACGTGAACCTGTTCAGCTGGACGCCCAGCGTCAGCGTCCAGGCGCTCCGCATCGGCGGCCCGGACTGGGCCCGGGAGCAGGACACCCTGAGGGTCGGGCAGATCGAGGCCTCGGCCCGGTTGCGCAAACTACTGGCCGGCCAGATCGAGGTGCCGGCCCTGACGGTGACGCGGCCGGACGCCGTCTTGATCATCGACGAGGAGGGGCGCCAAAGCTGGGCGCTCGATCCCGACCGCACCGACGACTCCGGGGAGAACCTCCCGGCCATCCAGCGCCTGACCATCCGCGAGGGTCGGCTCCGGTTCGAGGAGCGGGGCCGCAATCTCACCCTGGACGCCCGCATCGACGCCCGGGAAACCGCCGAGGGCTTCGAAGAGGACGGCGAGCGGGTCGGCTTCCGGTTGATCGGCGAGGGCTCGCTGAACGGCGAGCCGCTGGAGCTCCGGGTGCGCGGCGCACCCTTCATCAATGTTCGGCGGGATCGGCCCTATGGATTCCGGGCCGAACTGAGCGGCGCGGGCACGACCGTGAGCGCCGACGGCGCCATCACCCGGCCCTTCGATCTCAGGCGGTTCACGGCGGACCTGACCCTGGAAGGCCGCGACCTCAACGACCTCTATCTCATCACCGGCATCGCCGCCCCCAACACCCCGCCCTATCGGCTTGCCGGCAAGCTGGAGCGCAATCGCAACCGCTGGACCTTCAACGACTTCAGCGGCCGCGTCGGCTCGTCCGATCTCGGCGGCGACATGTCGGTGGACCGGGTCAACGATCGGCTGTTCGTCGAGGCCGACCTGGCGTCGCGCGCCCTGGACATCGATGACCTGGCCACCGTCCTGGGTGCGCGGCCTCAGGTGACGCCGTCCGGCACGGTCGCGAGTTCCGGCTCGCCCACGCGGCTGCTGCCTGACGCGCCGCTGCAGGCCGATCGCCTGCGCCAGATGGACGGACGGCTCAGCTATCGCGCCGCCAGCGTCAAGCGTAACGACTTCGAGATCCGCGAGGTCGAACTGGGCGCGGCGCTCGAACAGGGTATCCTGGACCTCGATCCGGTCGCCTTCGCCTTCAACCGCGGGACGCTGCGCGGCACGGCCAGGATCAACGCCACGCGCGACGTGCCCTATAGCAACGTCGATTTCCGCCTAGCCGGCTATCCGCTGGAGTCGATCGTTCCGGCCCGCGACGGCGCGCCCACCGTCACCGGCGTGGCGCTCGGCCGGGCGCGGCTGGAAGGGCCGGGGGCGTCGCTGCACGACCTGGCCTCGAACGCCGACGGAAATCTCAGCCTTGTGGTGCCCCAGGGCCAGATGCGACGCGCCTTCGCCGAACTGCTGGGCATCAACGTCAGCGCGGGCCTGCTGCGCCTGTTCAGCGGCGATCGGTCGGTGACGCCGATCCGCTGCGGCGTGGCCGACTTCACGGTCCAGAACGGCACGGCGACGGCGCGCACCCTGGTGATCGACACCGACGTGGTGCTGACCCAGGGGACCGGGACCATCAATCTGGAGAGCGAGACCCTGAACCTGAGGCTGGACGGCGAGACGAAACAGCCGCGGCTGCTCCGCGCCTGGGCTCCGATCACGGTGCGGGGGTCGCTGGTCTCGCCGCAAGTCGGCGTCGACACCTCGGAACTGGTGACCCAGGGCGGGCTGGCCGGCGCGCTCGGGGCGCTGGTCAATCCGCTGGTGGCGCTGCTGCCCTTCGTCGATCCGGGGCTGGCCGAGGACGCCAACTGCGGCGCCCTGATCGCCTCGGCGCGGTGAACCCAATTCCGGCCTCGCCCGTATCTGACCGATGACCCGACGCGGATTTCTTGCCCCCACCCTCGGCGCGCTGGTCGCCGCCTGCTCTCCCTTGGGCGCCCTGAACGCGCTGGGCCCCCGCGATCGGGGCGCCGGGCGGGTGGCGCGCGACATCGCCTATGGCGATCACCCCCGCCAGAAGCTGGACGTTTACGCCCCCCGCGAGCGTCCGGCGGGCAGACATGCGACGCCAACCCTCGTGTTCTTCTACGGCGGCGGCTGGAGCTCGGGCAGCAGGGCCCTTTACGGCTGGGCCGCACAGGCCCTCGCGGCGCAGGGGTTCGTGGTCGCCGTTCCCGATTATCGTCTTGTGCCCGAGGTGCGGTTTCCGACCTTTCTGGAAGACGCGGCGGTGGCGACGGCTCTGGTGCGTGAGCGCGCCGGGAGCTGGGGGGGCGATGGCGAAAAGCTGGGCGTTGTTGGCCATTCGGCCGGGGCGCATCTGGCCCTGATGATCACCCTCGATCGGCGCTACATGGCGGCGGCCGGCGCGCCCGACATCATCAAAGCGGCGGCTGGCCTCGCCGGTCCCTACGAATTCCTGCCGCTGAACGTGAAATCCTCCATCGATGCCTTTGGTCAGGCCCCCGATCCTCTCCAGACCCAGCCGCTCCATTTCGCCCGCGCCGATGCCCCGCCGATCTGGCTGGGGCATGGCACGGCCGACGAGACGGTGCACGCCGAGGACACCATCCTGTTGTCCGATCGCCTGCGAGCGCTGGGCGCTCCCGTCGAACGCAAGCTGTACGAGGGCCTGAACCACGCCGATCTGATCGCGACCGTCTCGCCGCTGTTCCGCAACAAGGCGCCGGTGCTGGACGACGTCACGGCCTTCCTTCGCCGATCGCTCGGCTGACCCCCCTCGAAACCGTCACGATCCTCCGCTAGAGGAGGCCATGACAGAACACATAACCCCAGAGGCGGCGCTGGACCGCCTGCAAGAGCTCTACGACCGCTCCGTCCAGAACCTGCGCCAGGCCGTGCGCACGTTCCTCGACACCGGCGAGCGCGCCGACCCCGAGGCTCGGGCCAAGGGCCTGTTCTCCTATCCCAAACTGACCGTCAGCTGGTTCGGCGAACGCCCCCGTAACCTAGAGGCCCGCGCCTATGCCCGCATGTCGAGGCCGGGCGTCTATTCGACCACCATCACCCGGCCGGACCTCTACCGGCCCTATCTGATCGAACAGCTGACCCTGCTGGCCCAGGACTACGGCGCGACCTTCAAGGTCGAGCCGTCGGAGCAGGAGATCCCCTTCCCCTATGTGCTGGACGGCTCGGACGTGGCGCTGGACGCTACGATGACGGCCGCCATCGCCCGCTGGTTCCCGACCACCGACCTGGCCCACATCGGCGACGAAATCTCCGACGGCCTGTTCGACCCGGCCGAGGACTTCCCGCTGTCGCAGTTCGATGGGCTGCGCACGGACTTCTCGCTGGCGCGGCTCCGGCACTACACCGGCACCTCGGTCGGGGACGTCCAGAGCTGGGTGCTGTTCACCAACTATCACCGCTATGTCGATGAGTTCGTGCGCTGGGCCTGCGCCCAGCTGGCGGATCCGGACAGCCCCTATGAGACCCTGGCCTGCGCCGGGGGGATGGTCTTGACCAAGGACAATCCCGACCCGGATCTGGCCATCTCCGACACCGCCTGGCGGCGGCATCAGATGCCCGCCTATCACCTGACCGCGCCGGGCGCGAACGGGGTGACCCTGGTCAACATCGGGGTGGGGCCGTCAAACGCCAAGACCATCTGCGACCACCTCGCCGTCACCCGCCCACACGCCTGGATGATGATCGGTCACTGCGGCGGCCTGAGGCCTTCACAGACCATCGGCGACTATGTCCTGGCCCACGCCTATCTGAGGGACGATCACGTGCTGGACGCGGTGCTGCCGCCGGACATCCCCATTCCCTCGATCGCCGAGGTGCAGCGCGCCCTCTACGACGCCGCCAAGCATATCTCGGGCTCTCCGGGCGAGGAGGTGAAGCGGCGGCTGCGCACGGGTACGGTGGTCACCACCGACGACCGGAACTGGGAGCTGCGCTATACGAAGTCGGCCCTGCGCTTCAACCAGAGCCGGGCCGTGGCCATCGACATGGAATCGGCCACCATCGCCGCCCAGGGCTACCGCTTCCGGGTGCCGTACGGCACGCTGCTGTGCGTGTCAGACAAGCCGCTGCACGGCGAGATCAAGCTGCCGGGTCAGGCGAACCGCTTCTACGAGGGCTCGATCTCCGAGCACCTGTCGATCGGCATCCGGGCGCTGGAAATGCTGCGAGATGAGGGCGCGGGCCTGCATTCCCGCAAACTCAGGGCCTTCGACGAGCCGCCATTCCGCTGACGGCGACTCGTCCCGGGCGATCAGGCGGCGTTGGCGTGGAGGTCCGCGTCGTCGGCCAGCATGTCGGCCACATGCATCAGGAAGGCGCGGCGGCGCTCGAGCTGCTCATTGTCTTCCGGCCCGATGCGGCCCTGGCGGACGTGGATGCGCTCGCCCTCATGGGTCAGGCGGTCGATGACGGCCAGACGGTGGCCGGGGGCCTTGCGGGCATCCATGATCTCGGCGTGGGCGCGCAGCTCCTTGACCCGTCGGGTCACCTGCTCCTCGACGTCGGCCCCCGCCTCCATGCGCGTCGCCATGGCGGTGAAATCGCGCACATACATCTGGATGAAGCCTTCTTCGGGCATGGAGCTCTCCTTGTTTGGTCAGCGGGCGCTGGGTGCGCCACACGCGTCGGAAGACGCGGGCGCGGCCGTCGTTCACCTACCTTAGCACGTCCTTAAGGCGCAGGTCGAACATTGAACGATTTCATTGACTTGTGGGAGCGTCGCAAGCCCTCAGAAGGCGCCGAAACACCAGGCGAGCACCGACTTCTGGGCGTGGATGCGATTCTCGGCTTCGTCCCAGACCAGGGAGCGCGGACCGTCGATGACCGCATCGGCCACCTCCTCGCCCCGGTGGGCGGGCAGGCAGTGCAGGAAATGGGCGTCCGGTCTGGCCCGCTCCATCAGCGCCTCGTCGACCCCGTAGTCCTCGAAGGCGTCGAGGCGCGCGTCATAGTCGGCGTCACCCATCGACACCCAGGTGTCGGTGACCACCACATCGGCGTCGGCCACGGCTTCTTCGGGATCGGAGGTGAGGGTCACCGCAGGTCCGCCCCTGGCCAGGTCGCGCAGGTCAGGGTGGTAGTCGGACGGACAGGCGATGGCGAGCTTGAAGCCCAGCAGCGGCGCCGCGTGGATGAAGCTGGCGCAGACATTGTTGCCGTCGCCGACCCAGGCGATCTTCTGACCCAGGATTGGGCCGCGATGCTCCTCGATCGTCAGCAGGTCGGCCAGGATCTGGCAGGGGTGGGAGCGGTCGGTCAGGCCGTTGATCACCGGCACGGTCGAGACGCGGGCGAAGTTCTCGACGTCCTCGTGTTGGTTGGCGCGGATCATCACCGCATCGACCATGCGCGACAGCACCCGGGCGGTGTCCTCGACCGGCTCGCCCCGGCCCAGTTGCATGTCCGAGGCCGTGGCGATGATGGACGACCCGCCCAGCTGGCGGATGGCGGCGTCGAAGGAGAACCGGGTGCGGGTGGAGTTCTTCTCGAACACCATGGCCAGGACGCGATCCTTTGCCGGGGCGTCGGCGTCTGCACGTCCCAGGGGCCAGCCCTTGCGGGCGCGCTTGCGAGCATGGGCGTCATCGAGAATGGCGCGCAGCTGGTCCGGCGTCAGACGATGGATGTCGAGGAAGTGACGGATCATGGGCGATGCCTCATGCGGCCGAAGGACCGGCGGCAGATGGTCGGGTTCATCACAACGGGCACAACGGGGTCACAACGAACACGACGGGAGCTCAAAGGATCAGACGGCGGAAGCCGTCTTTTAGACGAAGAGAGTTGAAGTTTATCAGATAGCCGAGTCGGACCTGCGCAAAGCGTAGATAGGTCAGGACCTGGGCCGTATGGATCGACGCCAGGGCGTCGATCGCCTTCACCTCGACGATCACGCTTCGTTCGACCAGAAGGTCCAGCCGGAAGCCGACATCGATCTGGACCGCGCCGTAGGTCACCGGAACGCCGACCTGATGCTGGACGTCCAGCCCGGCCTGACGCAGCTCCTCTGCCAGGCAATGCTCATAGACGGACTCAAGGAGACCGGGGCCCAGCGTTCGATGGACGGTGAAGGCGGCATCCATCACGGCCCGCCCGACCCGGTTCACAGCGGGAGACACGGGCTCGGGCTCGTGGTGTCCGTCGTGCATCCGCCGTGCCCGTTGTGATGAACCCCTTAAGTCCCTAAGCCGCCATCTTGCCGCGCGCGGCGGCGCAGGTGGCGTCGAATTTCTCGATGGCTTCGCGGGCCTCGTCCAGGGTCAGGTTCAGGGGCGGCAGAAGGCGCACGCAGTTGTCGCCGCCGCCGGCGACCAGCAGGGCCTCGTCGCGAGCCCAGGCCATGAACTCGCGGTTGTTCGGCTTCAGCTTGACGCCGACCAGCAGCCCCTTGCCTCGGACCTCCTCGATGATGTCGGGGTGGCGGTCCTTCAGGCCGTTCAGCTGCTGCTTCAGATAGCCGGCGACCTCATTGACGTTGGCCAGGGTCTCGGGCTTCGAAATCTCGTCATAGGCGGCCAGACCGACGGCCATGGCCAGCGGATTGCCGCCGAAGGTCGAGCCGTGGACGCCCACGGTCATGCCCTTGGCCGCCTCGGCGGTGGCGAGGCAGGCGCCGACCGGGAAGCCGCCGCCCAGGGCCTTGGCCACGGCCATGATGTCGGGCGCCATGCCGGCCCATTCGTGGGCCCACAGCTTGCCGGTGCGACCCATGCCGCACTGGACCTCGTCGAAGATGATCAGCACGCCGTTGTCGTCGGCCATCTGGCGCAGCCAGCGCAGGTCTTCCTCGGGAATGGCGCGCGCCCCGCCCTCGCCCTGAACCGGCTCCAGGATGATGGCGGCGGTGTCGGGGGCCTTGAAGGCCGTCTCCAGAGCCTCGCGATCGCCCCAGACCAGCTGTTGATACCCCGGCAGACGCGGGCCGAAGCCCTCGACATAGCTGGGGTTGCCGGCGGCGTTGATGGCTCCGTAGGTGCGGCCGTGGAACGAGCCGTCGAAGCCGTAGATGACGATCCGCTCGGGCGCGCCATTGGCCGAGTGGTACTTCCGCGCGGTCTTGAGGGCGCACTCCACCGCTTCCGAGCCCGAATTGGTGAAGAAGACCACATCGGCGAAGGAGTCGGCGCACAGGCGGTCGGCCAGCTCTTCCTGACCCGGAATCTTGAAGATGTTGGAGACGTGCCAGATCTTGTCGGCCTGCGCCTTCAGCGCCTCGACCAGCTTCGGATTGGCGTGGCCCAGGGAGTTGGTGGCGATGCCGGCGACGCAGTCCAGATAGACCGTGCCGTCGGCCGCAAACAGCCGGGCGCCCTCGCCGCGCTCAACCTCGACCGGTGCGCGATTATAGACACCCATGATGTGCGACACGGCGAGTTCTCCTGCATCAAAGCGAACGCGGCCCCGGCGCCGGAGCGACGGGACCGCCTGTGGTCAGTGGCGGGGTTGTCGGCTCTGGGCCGCCACTCGTCAACACCACCCCGAACCGTCGGCCGGATCGATGCCGAGACTCGGGGCACGCATAAAAATGAGTCCAGGAGTCCAGGCCGAAGCCTGCAGCCAATCTGCTTTCCCTGTTAAATCCGCGTCTTGACCGGATGCTGGTTTGCTCGAGGCGTTAGACTCATAGCGCACAGACAGTCCAACGCCGGTTCGGGAGGCCGGCTGATCGGGCAGCATAGGCCATTGCCGGGAGGCGAGGTCGATTCGGACGCTGGTTCGCCGCAACGGTCGAGGACGCGGGACGAGGGCGGCGCGAATGCGGGAACAAGGCCTGTCTCAGGGGCGGGGAAACACCCCTGCCCGGCTGAGACTGGACGGCGCCGGGCGGCCGAGGCGGTCGCCGATCCAGCGGGCGGTCTCGATCAGGGCGTCGAGGTCGTAGCCGGTCTGGAAGCCTCCGCGCTCGAGCATGTAGACCAGATCTTCGGTGGCGATGTTGCCGGTGGCGCCGGGGGCGAAGGGGCAGCCGCCGATGCCGCCGCAGCTGGCGTCCAGCACATCGACCCCGGCCTCGATTCCGGCGGCCGCGTTGGCCAGGCCGGTGGCGCGGGTGTCGTGGAAATGCAGGCGCAGCACGGCGTCCGGCGCGGCAGCCCGCGCCTGCTCGACGAGGCTGCGCACCCGCCAGGGGTCGCCGGCCCCAATGGTGTCGGCCAGGGCGATCTCGGCCACGCCCAGGGCGGCGACGCGCCGGACGATGGCGACGACCGCCTCTGGATCGACTTCACCCTCAAACGGGCAGCCCCAGCAGCAGGACAAGGTGACGGACAGGCGCGGCGGACTTTCTGCCTCTGCGTTGCGGGCGACCACGCCCTCGACCATCTCGGCTTGGGCGGCGAGGTCCAGTCCCTGGTTTTTGAGACCGAAGCTCTCGGTGGCCGAAATCGAGACATTGACCTCGTCCACGCCGGCGGCCAGCGCCCGCTCATGGCCGCGCGCGTTCAGCACCAGGCCGATCCGGCTGCGGTCGGGCGCGGGCGGGAGCGCGGCCATCACCTCTTCGGCGCCCGCCATCTGGGGCACGTATTTCGGATGGACGAAGGAGACCGCCTCGATCCGGCGCGCCCCGGCGGCCTCCAGACGGACGATGAACTCGACACGTTCGGTCGGTTCGAGGATAGCCGTTTCGTTCTGCAGGCCATCGCGCGGGCCGACCTCGACGATCTGGACGGGGCGGCTCATGGACGGCCTCCCGGCGTCGCGCCCGGCCATTCGGGGCGATAGAGGGTCAGGGTCACACGGTCGCCGTTGGAATAGTTGATGCCGGTCACCTCACCGATGGTCACGGGCGACTCGCCGAACGACGCCAAGGCGGCGCGGAAGTCGGCCTCGTCGGCCTGTTCGACGGCGGCGGGGCGGTTCTGGGCGATGGCCCGGGCGGCGCCCCGCCCGTCCGTCAATTCGGTCTCGGAGCCCAGCAGGAAGACGATCGAGGGCTGGCTGTAACCGGTCACCGCCACCGGTCCCGGCAGGCGGCCGGCCACCGGGTGCGCGCCTGCGTCGAGCAGTTCATCTGCGATGTGGTTCGACACCCAAAGAGGCTGGAGATTACGGGCCACCCCGGCCAGGGCGCCGTGGGCCAGAACACCGAGAACGATCGAGGCCGCCACCGCCGGAATGGCGAGCCGGTGGAACATCAGGAAGCCGCCGATGCCCGCCGCCGCCAGGGTCAGGCCGATGGTGGGCGTCGCCCAGACGTGGGCGCTCTCGCCGCCGAACTCGGACAGGGCGTAGAGGGTGGCGATGGTGACGAAGACGCCGCCGACCACCGCCAGGGCCGTCCCGGCCAGATAGGGGACGCGGCCCATCGGCCGCTGCAGCGCCGCGGAGGCCAGCCAGGCGATGGCGCCGAACAGGGGCAGCACCTCGTGCCACTGGCTGCCGGGACCGATCTCCAGGGCCACCCAGGCCGGGATCAGCCAGGCGGCCGCGAAGCGGATCGGCGGCTCGTGCCGGCGGGTCCAGGCCGCGACAAGGGCGGCGGGCAGGATCAGGATCACCGGGAACAGCATCAGGGGCGCGGACAGGAGATAGGCCCCTGGAAGACCCCAGTCCTCGCGGCCATTGAGAGCCGCCCACAGCGGGTTCTCGGCCAGATAGCCGCGCCAGAAGCCGCCGTCGGTGCCGATGGTCACGGCGATGGCCCAGGGTCCGACGATCAGGGCCGTCAGCGGCAGACCCCAGCCCCAGCCCAGCCGTCCCAGCCAGGCCACGCGCCGATCAGCCACACACAGGGTCAGCAAGGTCAGGCCGATGATGAAGGGGGCGGTCAGGCCGCCGACCAGGATCGCCGCCGCGGCCGCCGACCAGAAGATCAGCTTGAGCCGCCGTCCCACCCGCCGCTCGTCGCGAAGCCGCACATAGATTTGACCCAGCGCCGCCATGGCCAGGGTGATCAGGCCGCACAACAGGGCGTCGGTCTTGGCGATCCCGGCCTCGGAGCTGAGCAGGAAGGTCGAGGCCATCAGGGCGCCGGCCAGGAACCCCGCCCGCGATCCGAACAATGCCCCCGCCGCCCAGGCGCAGGCGGCGGCCGCCAGGGCCGCGCCCAGCAGGGACGGCAGGCGATAGGCGCGAATGTCACGCGCCTCGGGCCCACCGGTCGCTTGCACCGCCACCGCCTGCATCCAGTTGGCGCCCGGCGGCTCGCGATAGCGGCGCTCGTCCTGGAAACGGATGTCGACCAGGTCGCCTGATTCGATCATCTGGGCCGTGCCCTGGGCGACGCGCGTCTCCTCGCGGTCCAGCACCGGGGCCAGCAGAAGGCCCGGCAGGCCGGCCAGCACGGCGAGCAGCGCGGCCAGAATCGGCCCGCGCCACCCGGCGATCCATTGATCCAGGTCGGGTCGGTTCATCATGACAGATGTATCATGCTCTCTGTCCTGGGCCATCGTCTTGGCGAGGGGCCCCGAAGCGGAGTAACCATGACCCTATCGCGGCCGGTCGCAACGGACCGCGCGGGGGAAACTCGACGATGCTGGTCGCGGCGCCGCTCCTGGCCATTCCGGTCCTGGTCTATAATCTGTTCATCCTGGTCGGCGCCGAGGGGCGAGGCGACAGCGCCGCCCTGGCCGCCCTGGCCGATCCCGTATTTTCCGTGCCGATGGCGTCCGGGGCCTACTGGACCGTCGGCATGGGCGAAATCCTGCTGTTCTTCTCGCTGATCCTGCTGTTCGTCGAGTTGTTGAAGTCGACGAACAGCCAGCGGGTGGCGATCGTCAATCACGCCCTGTCGATGATCCTGTTCGTGGTCTGCCTGGTGGAGTTCCTGCTGCTGCGCGGCTTCGCCACCTCGGTCTTCTTCCTGATCATGACCATGGTGCTGCTGGACGTGCTGGCGGGCTTCATCGTCACCATCGTCGCGGCGAGGCGCGACTTCGACATGGGGCCGCGCTAGCCCAGCAGAGTGAAGATCACCGCCACCACGGCGACGTCGAGGGTCTTGATCAGAAAGGCGGTCATGGGCGGCTCCGGACTGAAGCCGGGTCCCAGCAAGAGACGGGCCAGACCCGATCAGACCTCGGTTTTCTTGCCCTTGCCGGGCGAAGGCCGCCGATCGCCCGGACCGGCGTACTGGGCCCCGAGATAGGCGCCGCGCGCCGCGCCGAGGACCGGCGGTCCGCCCTTGAGGCCGCGCTTCTGGCCGGCCTGGCCCAGCACCTGGGCGGCGAAGGCGGCCGTCTCGATCGTTTTCGGGATGTGGGCGTGGCTCTCGACCGGGCCGACGGGGACCAGGGCTGTGCCGGGCGTCTCGGCCTCGCGGCGATCCTGGCGACGGCGCTGATCTCGCCGACGCTCCGCCGCGCCGTCCCCGGCGGCCGGAGCGCCGCGGATCGACCCGGCAGGATCGACCGGTCGCGTCATGTCTTGCCGCCCGCTCCGGTCTGGCCGTCTCCAGCGAGGCGATCGATCTGCGCCCGCATCTCATCCATCTGACGGCGCATCTCATCCAGCGGATCGGCCGGTTTCGCTGTGGTTTCGGCGGGCTTGGCGGCTCCCGGAGCCTGCGATCCCTGCGGATAGGCGAAGGGCGTGAACGCCTTCATGGCCTGCTGGAACATGGCCATGTTCTGCTTGATCTGGGCGTCCAGCATGGCCCCTCCCGGCGTGGCGCCCAGAGCCTTGGACATCTGGTCGCGGAACTGGTCCTGTGACTTGGAAAAGTTGTCCATCGACAGCTGCAGATAGCCGGGCAGCACCCCCTGCATCTGACCGCCGTAGAAGCCGATCAGCTGGCGCAGGAACTGGATGGGCAAGAGGCTCTCACCCCGGCTCTCCTCCTCCACGATGATCTGGGTCAGGACCGAGCGGGTCAGCTCCTCGTTCGACTTGGCGTCGAAGACCACGAAGTCGACGCCGTCGCGCACCATCTGGGCCAGATCGTCCAAGGTGACATAGGCGCTGGTGGCGGTGTTGTAGAGCCGCCGGTTGGCGTACTTCTTGATCACCACCGCGTCGTCGGCGGTGCGGCCTTTCTCGGGGCGGGCGTCGGTCACGCGTCGGTCACTCTCGTTGTTCGGCGGTGCACCGCTTATCCCGCGTCGCGGCGCCGCTGCCTAGAGGGGTCACGTGGGCAGGACCACGCCGACCAGGACCGCGCACCAGTGCACCCCGGCGCCCGCGACCACGAAGCCGTGCCAGATGGCGCGCCGGAATTTCACCTTGGGGCTGACGAAGACGAACACCCCGGCGGTGTAGATCAGGCCGCCCAACACCAGTAGCGCGAGGGCGAAGGGGTGGACCGTATCGATCATCGGCTTCAGCGCCACCACGGCCAGCCAGCCGAAGGCGATATAGACCAGGCTCCAGAAGCGGTCCGAGATGCGCGGCGCGACCAGTTTCACCAGCACGCCGCTGAAGGCCAAAGTCCAGACCAGCAGGGTGAAGCCCACCGACCACCAGCCCTCGAACCTCTGGGTGGTGAAAGGGGTGTAGGAACCGGCGATCATCAGAAAGATGGCGGCTTCGTCCATGCGCCGGAGGATCGGCCGCGCGGCGCACGGGTTTGACGCGTTGTAGATAGTCGAACAGGCCAGCATCGCCATCAGGCACAGGGCGTAGATGGCGGTCGACATGGCCGTGGAGACGCCCCCATAGGCGCCCGCCAGAGCCGCGAGGATCACCCCGCCGACCGCGGCCAGGACCAGGCCGACCACATGGACGAACAGATCGGCCTGACGCTCGGATCGCGTCTGGTAGTGCTCGATCATGTCGAGCTCGTCGGGTTCGCACACCCGCCCGGCCAGATTTTTCAACGCGTTCAACATGCCCGACTCCAATGGCGGAGCTTCGTCTGGGTTCCCGGGCAGGGTGCCTCAACAGCATGAGTAGGCGATGAACAGGGTGACGAGAGGCGCGGGCTGCGGCTAAAAGGCCACGACTGTTTGCCGAGGAGTTAACCGTGGCCGATCCCTCCCCCAAGCCCGACGTCGTCATCGTATCCGCCGCCCGTACCCCCGTGGGATCGTTCCTGGGCGGGCTGTCGTCCCTGCCCGCCTCAAAGCTGGGCGAGGTGGCGATCAAGGCGGCGCTGGAGCGCGCGGGCGTGGACGCGGCCGATGTCGACGAGGTGATCCTGGGTCAGGTGCTGCAGGCGGCGGCGGGCCAAAACCCCGCGCGTCAGGCGGCGATGGCCGCGGGCATCCCGCAGGAATCTCCGGCCTGGAGCCTGAATCAGTTATGTGGCTCGGGCCTGCGCGCGGTCGCTTTGGGTTATCAGCAGATCGTCAACGGCGACGCCGACATCGTGGTGGCCGGCGGCCAGGAATCGATGAGCCAGGCGCCCCACGCCCAGCACCTGCGTACCGGCCACAAGATGGGCGACCTCGGCTTCGTCGACACCATGATCAAGGACGGTCTGTGGGACGCCTTCAATGGCTATCACATGGGCCAGACCGCCGAAAACATCGCCGAGAAATGGCAGATCGACCGCAAAGCCCAAGACGCCTTCGCCGTGGCCAGTCAGAACCGCGCCGAGGCGGCCCAGAAGGCCGGTCGCTTCGACGACGAGATTGCGCCGGTGACCGTGCCGGGCCGCAAGGGCGACACCGTGGTCGACACCGACGAGTACGTCCGTCACGGCGCGACCATCGAGGCGATGGAGAAGCTGCGCCCCGCCTTCACCAAGGACGGCTCCGTCACCGCCGCCAATGCCTCGGGCCTGAACGACGGCGCCGCCGCCCTGGTGCTGATGACCGCCGACGAGGCCAGGAAGCGCGGGCTGGAGCCGCTCGCGCGCATTGCGTCATGGGCCAACGCCGGGGTCGATCCGGCGATCATGGGCACCGGCCCGATCCCGGCCTCGAAGAAGGCGCTGGAGAAGGCCGGCTGGAGCGTCGCCGACCTGGACCTGATCGAATCCAATGAGGCCTTCGCCGCTCAGTCGCTCTGCGTGGTCAAGGAACTGGGCCTGGATACGGACAAGGTGAACGTGAACGGTGGGGCCATCGCCATCGGCCACCCGATCGGCGCCTCGGGTGCGCGCATCCTGACCACCCTGCTGCACGAAATGAAACGGCGCGACGCCAAGAAGGGTCTGGCCACCCTGTGCGTCGGCGGCGGCATGGGCGTGGCCCTGTGCGTGGAGCGCGTCTGATGCGTCGGCTGATCCTTTCGGCCGGTTCGGCCCTAGCCCTGTCGCTGGCGCTCGGTAGTGCAGCCCTCGCTCAGGCCGCCGCGCAGCAACCCGCCGCCGCACAGGCCGAATCCGCCGCGGATGCGCGCCCCGATCTGGTTGCTCGGGTCCAGGCCTATGCCCAGCCGACCAACGCGGCGCGGCTGGAGGTGCTGACCCGTCAGCTGACCGAGGCCGGCCTGCCGCACCAGGTCGAAACCTTCGCGGGCGGCAACGACCAAACCGGGCCGATGGAGGGCTCCAACGTCGTGGTCACCCTGGGCGAGGGCGACAGGGATCTGTTGCTGGTCGCTCATTATGACGCGGCGGTGCTGCGCGACGGCTCTTTGTCCCAGGGCCTGGTCGACAACGCCGCCAGCGTGGTGTCGCTGATCGAGGCGGCCAGGGCGCTGCAGGGCCAGGACCTGGATCACCGGGTCGTGGTGCTGTTCGTCGATCAGGAGGAGCTGGGCCTGATCGGGGCGGAGAAATGGATCGAGACGCACGGCATCGAGCGGGTGGCGGCGGTGGTCAACACTGACGTCGGCGCCTGGGGCGACACGATCATGTATGGCCTCAACAATGGCGCGCAGTCGGGCTTCGTGGTTCGGGCGCTACGCGAACAATGCGTCGAGGCGGCTATCCAGTGCATCGCCTATCCCGAGTATCCGCCCAGCGATGACCGCGCCTTCTCCGCCGCCGGCGCCCCGGTGGTGTCCATCGGCTGGCAGGATCAGGTCGGCGCCCACGAGATGTGGCTGGCCTTCAACGATCCCGACGCCCAGATCGGGCCCGACAATCTACCCACCGTGTTCCAGCGTATTCACTCCGCTGAGGACAGGATCGACTGGGTCGAGGGTGACACCCTGGCCCGGGCGGGCGTGTTCCACGCGGACCTGATCCAGCGCCTGGACGACGCCTTGTCGGACTGAGGGCGAGCGCCGTTCGCGCGGCGCAATCTCCCCTTAAGCATTAACGGCCACTGTGCAGTCGCCCCTTCCGGCCCAAGGACGACCCGCGCCCCATGTTCCAGATCATCGGCATCGTGCTGCTCTTCGCCATGGTGTTCGGCGGCTACACCATCGCCGGGGGCAAGATGGGGGTGATCCTGCACTCCCTGCCCTATGAGATGATGATGATCGGCGGCGCGGCCATCGCGGCCCTGCTGATCTCCAGCGCCCCCTCGACCATCAAGGGCGTGGCCGGCGGCTTCGGCAAGATCTTCGCCGGCCAGAAGTGGAAGAAGCAGGACTACAAGGACCTGCTGGGCCTGCTGTTCCAGCTGACCAAGACCATGAAATCCAAGGGCGTCATCGCTCTGGAAAGCCACATCGAAAAGCCGTCGGAATCCACGATCTTACAGAAGTATCCGAAGATCATGAAGGACCACTTCGCCATCGACTTCATCTGCGACACGCTGCGGATGATGACCATGAACCTGGAGGATCCTCACCAGATCGAGGACGCCATGGAAAAGCAGCTGGAGAAGCACCACCACGAGGCGCTCGCTCCGGCCCATGCCCTGCAGAACATGGCCGACGCCCTGCCGGCGCTGGGCATCGTCGCGGCGGTGCTGGGGGTCATCAAGACCATGGCCGCGATCACCGAACCGCCGGAAGTGCTGGGCGGCATGATCGGTGGGGCCCTGGTCGGCACCTTCCTGGGCGTGTTTCTGGCCTATGGTCTGGTCGGGCCGATGGCTGCCCGCCTGAAAGAGATCATCGACGGCGACGCCGCCTTCTACAAGATCATCCAGTCGGTGCTGGTCGCCCACCTGCATGGCAACGCCGCGCAGATATCGGTCGAGATCGGCCGTGGCGACATCCCCTCGACCGCCCAGCCGTCCTTCATGGAGCTGGAAGAGGCGCTGAACGCGGCGCCTGTCGAGGCCTGACGCCCTTCTCCGGGCACGGAACACCCAAGGTCTCCGCGTGTTCAAGTATCCGTGAACACGGCGTGAGCGCCTCCGCGCCTCGCCTGGCAACCCGCGAGGACATCATGAAGACCCGCATCCTGCTAACCGCCGCCGCCCTGTCGACCCTGGCGCTCGCCGCCTGCAACCAGAACCAGACCGCCGACGAAGTCGATATGGCCGAGGACGCCACGGCCATGGACGACGCGGCGATGAGCGCCGATGGCTCGGCCGCCAGCGGCTCCAGTGCTTCGGGCGCTATGTCGGCCGACATGGCCGGTTCCGAGGCCAGCGCCACGACGACCACCGGCGCGATGGGCGAGGATCTGTCGACGGCCAATCCGGGCTCGGCCTCCAGCATGCAGGGCGTGCCTTCGGTCGAGCAGCAGAAGGAAGAGGCCCGCGCCACCCTGTCGCCGGGCGGCGCCTCCAGCGGCGCGACGGCCCCCAACCCCTGAGGGGTTGAAGCTCGACCATAGGCGTCGCAAGGTGCGCCGATCACGGGGGGTCACGGTCCCGTGACCGCTTCAGCAACCGCCGCCCGTGAGGCGCGGGGCCGGTCCGGCCCCGACCGGGAGGAGTTCCGAATGAACCTGCGCACCCTGACCGCCGCGACCCTGGCCGCCGGCGCCGCCTTGGCCCTGGCCGCCTGCCAGCCCGCCGAAACCGAGGCCAACGCCGAGACCGCCGCCGCCGAAGCCGACATGGCCGCCGACAACGCCATGGACGCCGCTGGTGACGCCGCCGAGGCCGCCGGTTCGGCCGCCGCCGACGCTGGCGCCGCGACCGCCGAAGCCGCTGACGACGCCGCCGACGCCACGGCCGACGCCATGACCCCGCCGCCGCCGGCCGAGTAAGCCACGACGACGGACCGACGCTCGGCGCGGGTGGGCAATCCCCGCGCCGGGCGTCCTTTTTTCCGGGCTTGATCACGGCCGCATCACGCGTTCGTGAGATATCGCTTGCGAGCGAGCTCACATTCGCGTTATCTCCCGCTTGCGAGGATTCATGACCTCGTATGACCCTTCTGAAGGATTGCCCAAATGAACATCCGTTCGCTGATCGTCGCCGCCGCCGCTTCGGCCGCCGCCCTGTCGCTGGCCGCTTGCCAGCCGGCCGCTGAAGACACCGCCGAAGACGCCGCCGCCGAATCGGCCGCCGCCGCCGACACCGCCGCTGACGCCGCCGCCACCGCCGACGCCGCCGCCACCGACGCCGCCATGGCCGCTGGTGAAGCCGCCGACGCCGCTGCTCCGGCCGATGGCGCCATGGCCCCGGCCGACGGCGCGATGGCTCCGGCCGCCCCGGCCGCCGAAGCCCCGGCCGCTTAAGACTCTCGCCCCACGGCGAATTCTGGAAAGGGGCCGCCCTCGGGCGGCCCCTTTTTCGTTGCGCGCCGTTCGCCCCTGACCCAGGAAGCGGCGTGGTCGCCTCCTCCGACATCGACTGGTCAGACCCCGCCGCGCCGCGGTCGCGTGCCTATGGCGACGTCTATTTCTCGCTCGAGGACGGACTGGCCGAGAGCCGCGCCGTATTCCTGGCGGGGTGCGGCCTGCCCGAAGCGTGGCGGGATCGCCGCACTTTTACGGTCGCCGAGTTGGGCTTCGGCACCGGACTGAACATCGCGGCCCTTTTGACCCTGTGGCGCGAGACGGCGCCGCCGGACGCCAGATTGTCGATCTTCTCCATCGAAGCGCATCCGCTGTCCGCCGGGGAGGCTGCCCGCGCCCTGGCCGCCTGGCCGGAGATCGTGCCAGCCGCAGAGGCCCTGACCCGGGCCTGGCCCGCGACGACCCCCGGGTTTCACCGGCGCGATCTGCCCGAATGGCGCGCGACTCTCGATCTGGCGATCGGCGACGCGGCCTGGGCGCTGGAGCAGTGGTCGGGGCGGGCGGACGCCTGGTTCCTCGACGGCTTCGCGCCCTCGACCAACCCCGCCATGTGGTCGGACGTCGTGTTTGACGGGGTCGGCAAGCGGTCGGCGCCCGGAGCGCGGGTCGCCACCTTCACCGTCGCTGGAGCCGTGCGACGCGGCCTGGCCGAGCGCGGCTTCGTCGTCGACAAGCGCCCCGGCCACGGGCGCAAGCGCGAACGGCTGGAGGCGAGACTGCCGGGAATCGTAAGCGAGCCGGCTGAAGGCGATGTCCTGGTGATCGGCGCCGGCGTCGCCGGGGCGGCCGTCGCCCGCGCCCTGAGCGCCCAAGGCCTGCGCCCGGTCGTGATCGCGCCCGAGGATGAGGTCGGCATGGCCTCGGACTTTCGCGCCGCGCTGGTCACGCCCCGCTTCGATCTTGGCGATGCGGCGGTCGCGGCGCTGAACGCCCAGGCGCTGGAGCGCGCAGGCGCTCTCTATGACGCCGCGCCGGACGCCGTGCTGGAGCGCGGTGTGGTCCGGCTGGAAGGCAAACCGCGAGACGAAGAGCGCTTCGACCGGATCGCCGCGCAATCGCTGTGGTCGGACGGAGAGCTGCAGCGGTGCGACGCCGCCGCCATGACCGCCGCCCTGCGAGAGCCGGTCGCCATGGGCGGCCTGACCCTGCGCTCGGCCCTGGCGGTGCGGCCGCAAGCCATCCGGCGGTCGTGGCTGGGGGATGCTCAGAGGATCGCCGCCGAGGTCGCGCGACTCGAGCGGCGCTCGGACCGATGGTCGGCCCTGGACGTCCACGGCGGCCTGATCGCAGAGGCGGCGCAGGTCGTGATCGCCGCCGGCTGGGGCTCAGCCGCTCTCAGTCCCGATCTCGCGCTGCGCCCGTCACGGGGTCAGGTCAGCTGGGCTTCTGGCGGGGGGCCGATCCCGCCCGTAACCTGGGGCGGCTACGCCGTCCCCGTGGATGGCGGCCTGCTGTTCGGCGCCACCCATGATCGCGGCCGCACCGATGTGGAGGCCGATCCGGCGGACGACCGGCGCAATCTCGACGCCCTCACACGGGCTCTGCCGGAAGCGGCTGGCCGGCTCGACAGCTCGCGCATCGAGGGCCGGGGTGCTGTCCGCGCCACGACGGCCGATCATCTGCCGGTCTGCGGCCAGGCGGCGCCGGGCCTCTGGGTGCTCGGAGGCCTGGGGTCGCGGGGCTTCCTGATGGCGCCCCTTCTGGGAGAGCACCTCGCCGCCTCGATCGCGGGCGCGCCGTCACCGCTGCCCTGCGCCCTGTCCGCCCGGCTCGATCCCGGCCGGTTCATCGTGCATACAGCTGAGCCGTAGGAACCTTCCGGGCGACAGCCCCTTGGTTCTGAAGGAGACCCGTCATGCGCCCCATCATCATCGCCCTGTTCGGCCTGTCCGCGACCGCCCTTGCCGCCTGCGCCCCGACCGCCGCTTCGGACGGCGACATGGCGCGAGAGCCGCGCCAGTGCTTCTTCGTTTCAAGCGTCAACGCCTTCTCACCGATCGAGGGGGAGCGACGCGACACCATCTCCGTCCGGGCCGGGGTGCGCGACGAGTTCGAGCTTGAGCCGCTGGGCGTTTGTCAGGATATCCGGTGGGCCCAGGGCATCGCTCTGGTCCCTTCGATCGGCTCGGGCAGCAATCTATGCGTCGGCGATCTGGCCGATGTCGTCGCCCGAGGCGGCGGTGTGCGCGAGCAATGCCGGGTCCGCGTCCTGCGCAAGATCGAGCCGGCGCCGGAGACAGCGGACGACCAGGCGTCGTAGCATCGGGCAACTCGAGTTGACCCGCCGGGATTTGGCGGGCGAGCCGTCGCGCTGATATGGCGGCGGCGAGCCTGCGCGACGAGGAGACCCCGCCCATGTCCATCCCCTTCATCGACCTCCAGGCCCAGCGTCTGCGCCTCGGCGGCAGAATCGAGGCGGCGGTGCAGGCGGCGGTCGAGGGCGGCGCCTGGGTCATGGGACCCCAGGTGCGCGAGTTCGAGACGGCGCTGGCCGTCTTTGGGCGCGCCAAGCACGCGCTCGGCTGCGCCAACGGCACCGACGCCCTGGCCCTTCCGCTGATGGCCTGGGGGATCGGGCGCGGCGATGCGGTGTTCGTGCCCAGCTTCACCTTCGCGGCGACGGCCGAGATCGTGCCGTGGTTCGACGCCGAGCCGGTGTTCGTCGACGTCGATCCGGACACCTACAACATGGACCCGGAGGCCCTGGAGCGGGCCATCGCCGCCATCAAGGCCGAGGGTCGGCTGACCCCGCGCGTGGTCATCGCCGTCGACCTGTTCGGCCAGCCCGCCGACTATCCGGCCATCAAGGCGGTGTGCGACCGCCACGGCCTGAAGCTGATCTCGGACTCGGCGCAGGGGTTTGGGTGCACCCTGGGCGGCGACCACCCGCTGAAATGGGCCGACATCACCACGACCAGCTTCTTCCCGGCCAAGCCGCTGGGCTGTTACGGCGACGGCGGGGCGGTGCTGACCGACGACGACGAACTGGCTCAGCTGATCGATTCGATCCGGGTGCACGGCAAGGCCGTGGCGGTCGATCTGAAGGACCGCACCTTTGACCACGACCCCAAGTATCTGAACATGCGGATCGGCCTGAACAGCCGGCTGGACACCATCCAGGCCGCCGTCCTGATCGAGAAGCTCAAGGTCTTCGGCGAGGAAATCGAGATGCGCAATCGGGTGGCCGCCCGCTACAACGAGGCGCTGCGGCCGCATGTCGCCAAGGTCCCGGATGTGCCCCAGGGCAATGTCTCCAACTGGGCCCAGTACACGATCGAGCATGATGACCGCGACGCTCTGGCCGCGCATCTGAAGGCCCAGGGCGTGCCGACGGCGGTCTATTATCCGATCCCGCTGCACCTGCAGCCGGCCTATGAGGGGTTCCCGCGCGGCGACGGCGGCCTGCCGGTGACCGAACGGATCAAGGACCGGGTCATCAGCCTGCCCATGCACGCCGATCTGGACGAGGCGACGCAGGACAGGATCGTCGCGGCCGTGGCGTCGTTCGCCGGCTGAGTCCAGTCTGTCAGGTTCAGAGGCGCTTCAGACGCCGCGCCTGAGACTTCACCATCGCCATGGCCAGGGGTTCGGGCAGCACCGCCGACACGGCCGCGACCGTCTTGTTCAGCAGGCCGGGCACGACCACCAGCCGATTGGCCTCGACCCCGCGCCAACCGGCGGCGACCACGGCCTCGGCCGTCATCCACATCCAGTCCGGATAGGCGCGGGACACCTGATCGCGCGAGCCGTTGGCGTCGTGGAATTCGGTCAGGGTGTAGCCGGGGCACAGGGCCGAGACGTGCACGCCCGTGCCCTGCAGCTCCAGATTCAGTCCCCGGCTGGCCCTGATCAGGAAGCTCTTGATCGGGCCATAGAGAGTGTCGCCGCCGGTGGCGGGCAGGAAACCGGCCAGGGACGCGACATTGACGATCCGGCCATAGCCCCGCTCGACCATGGCTGGAGCCAGCAGTCGGCTGAGCGTGACCGGCGCCTGGAGCATCAGCCGCAGCATGGCGTCATGCGCCTCGGGCGCTGAGGACAGGAAACCATCCGTGCGGGAATAGCCGGCGTTGTTGATCAGGGCGTCGGGAATGGCCCGTTCGGCGATCAGCGCCAGAGCCAGAGCCTCGGGCGCCTTGGGCAAGCTGAGATCGAGAGGAATTTTCCAGACCTTGGGCGCGCCCAGGCGGCGGCACTCCGAGGCCACGAACTCCAGCTGGATCTCCCGCCGCGCGGTCAGGATCACCGACCAGCCCTGGCTGGCCAGCAGGGTGGCGAAGGCCGCGCCGATGCCGGCCGAGGCGCCGGTGATCAGGGCGACCTTCGGCCGCCCGCCCGCCCGCTCCGCAGCCTCGCTCATGCCGGCGCGACGGCCCTTGCGCGCGGGCGCGGGATTTCGGACAGGGACGCCGGATCGTCGGCCAGCAGGTCGGCGATGGTGATGCGGCTGAGCCGTTCGGCGGCGGCGGTGTCGGCGGCGGTCAGGACGCGCGCCACCTGACGCGGGATATGCTGGCCGACCGGGCAGCCCTTGGCCCCCGCCGGCGGGGAGCCCAGATGGGCGCAGCCGTTCACGGCGCGCAGCACCTCGTCCAGGGTGATGGTCTCGGCGGGCTTGAGCAGCCACGAGCCGCCCGACGCCCCGGCCCGGGTGGCGATCAGCCCGGCCTTGGCCAGCAGGGCCGTGACGCGCCGGATCACCACCGGATTGGTCGGCACCGAGGCCGCCAGCACGCCGCTGGCCACCGCCTGGGCGGCCGAGTGCGCGCCCTTGTGCGCCAGATAGGCGAGGGCGTGGGCGGCGACGGGAAAGCGCTGACTGTCGGACATCGTGAGACCCGGAACCTAGGCGCTCGGAAGGGTTTCCACAAACCGCATCATGATGCTCGCACAATCCGTGATTTCGTCGCGATTGCCGCAACTGCGAAAAGCGCCTAAACGCTCGCGCCTTTATGGCCGGCCCATGGTGGGTCCGATGGCCGGAGGAACACCATGGCAGGGGACAACCTCCCCGACGACGGCGCATCCGGCGCCGCGCCGCAGGATCCAAAATCCGTGACACCCCAGACGCCGCCCGCGCCTCCTGGCGACGGCGCCGCCGCGCAGGACGGCCACGGCCACGGCGTAAAGGGCGCGGGTTTCGCCGCCCTGCTGATCGGCGCGGTCGGCGTGGTGTTCGGCGACATCGGCACCAGCCCGCTTTACGCCCTGCGCGAGGCCCTGGCCCATTCCCGCAGCGGCGGCACGGCCGAGCTGGCCGTGCTGGGCACCGTCTCGCTGGTGTTCTGGGCCCTGATTATCGTGGTGACGATCAAATACGTCACCTTCCTGATGCGCGTGGACAACAAGGGCGAGGGCGGCACCCTGTCGCTGATGGCCCTGGCCCAGCGCGCCATCGGCAAACGCTCGACCCTGGTCTTCTTCCTGGGCGTCTGCGGCGCGGCGATGTTCTACGCCGACGGCGCCCTGACGCCGGCCGTGTCGGTGCTCTCGGCGGTCGAAGGGCTGGGTGACGCGCCGGGCGTGGGTCAGACCCTCAGCCCCTTCATCCTGCCGATCGCGGTCGGCATCCTGATCAGCCTGTTCCTGGTCCAGTCGCGGGGCACGGCCAGCATGGCCCGGGCCTTCGGGCCCCTGACCCTGGTCTGGTTCCTGACCCTGGCGGCGCTGGGCGTCTATCACATCTTCGACGACCCCTCGATCCTGAGAGCGCTGTCGCCGCACTACGGCGCGCTGTTCCTGATAGACAACGGCTTTCTCGGCTTCGTGCTGCTGGGCAGCGTCTTCCTGGCCGTGACGGGGGCGGAGGCGCTCTACACCGACATGGGCCATTTCGGAAAAGCGCCGATCCGGGCCGGCTGGCTGTTCATCATCCTGCCGTGCCTGATGCTGAACTATCTGGGCCAGGGCGCCCTGGTGCTGTCCGAGCCCGGCGCTCGGCTGAACCCGTTCTGGGAGATGATCCCGGAAATGCTCTATTGGCCGGTGCTGATCCTGGCCACCCTGGCCACCATCATCGCCAGCCAGGCGGTGATCACCGGCGCCTTCTCCCTGACCCAGCAGGCGGTGCAGCTGGGCCTGCTGCCCCGCACCAAGATCCTCCAGACGTCCGAGGTTCAGGCCGGCCAGATCTATGTGCCGGCCGTCAATATGGCGCTGCTGGTCGGGGTGCTGTTCCTGATCGCCATGTTCCCGACCTCGTCCCAGTTGGCGGGCGCCTATGGCGTGGCGGTGACGGGCGCCATGCTGGTCGACAGCCTGATCGCCTGGTTCATCGTGCGGCGGCTGTGGAAATGGAGCCTGCCGGTTTCCGTCCTGGCCATCCTGCCCTTCCTGATCATCGACCTGGCCTTCTTCGGCTCCAACCTGCTGAAGATTCCGCAGGGCGCTTGGGCGCCCCTGGCCATGGGCGCGGGCCTGGTCACCATCATGTGGACCTGGACGCGCGGCACCGAACTGCTGACCGCAAAGACCCGCAAGGACAGCCTGCCCCTGACCGATCTGATCCAGATGCTGAAGGCGCGGCCGCCGCACCGCACGCCGGGCACGGCGGTGTTCCTGACCTCCGACGCCGAGGTCGCCCCGGTCGCCCTGATGCACAACCTCAAGCACAACAAGGTGCTGCACGAGAAGAACGTCATCTTGTCGGTGAAGACCCAGGATCGTCCGCGCGTGCCCGAGAGCGAGCGGGTGCGCATGGAGCCGATCAGCGAGGACTTCAGCCGCCTGATCGTCAGCTACGGCTTCATGGAGACGCCCAACGTGCCCCGCGCTCTGGGCCTGTGCCGCAAGAAGGGGCTGAAGTTCGACATCATGTCGACCAGCTTCTTCCTGGGTCGCCGCTCGATCGTGCCCTCGGCGCGACACGGCATGCCCCTGTGGCAGGATCGGTTGTACATCTTCCTGATGCGTAACGCCGCCAACCCGACCGACTTCTTCCATATCCCGCCCGGCCGCGTGGTCGAGATGGGCACCCAGGTGCAGGTGTGAGGGCCGGCGGCGCCGGCGGGCGTAAGCCCCGAGGCGAACCCGGCAAGGGCGGTCTGCGGGGTCGCGAGGCCGAGGCGGACGCCCAGGGGCCGGGCGTCGAGGCGCGGATCGCCGCGGGCGTGCTGCTGAACGCCGCCCTGGAGCGGCGCGGCGGCATGGACGAGGTGATGGGCAAGGCCGAGGTCGCCGCCCTGTCCGGGCCCGACCGCGCCTTCGCCCGCGCTGTGGCGCTGGCGGCGCTGAGGCGGCTGGGCGAGATCGACGCCATCCTGGATCGTCGGCTGGCCAAACGCCCCTCCCCCGCTGTGATGACCATCCTGCGTCTGGCGCTGGCCCAATTGCTGGTTCTGGAGACGCCGGCCTTCGCCGTGGTCTCGACCGCCGTGCGCCAGGCCGAGCGAGACGGGGCGACGCGCCAGTACAAGGGTCTGGTCAACGCCGTGCTGCGCGGCATCGGACGCGACGGCTTCGGCCCCACCGATCCGGTCGCCAACCTGCCTGACTGGCTCGCCGCACGCTGGCGCGCCACCTATGGCGAGGCGGCCCTGGCCGGTTTGGCCGAGGCCACGCGCCACGAGCCGCCGACCGACCTGACCCGGCGCGACCCGTCCGGCGCCGAGGCCCTGGCCGCGGCGGTCGAGGGCGAAGCCCTGCCCGGCGGCTCGGTGCGCACCCGGCTCAAGGGCGACGTCGCCGGCTGGCCAGGGTTCGAGGACGGGACCTGGTGGGTTCAGGACGCCGCCGCCGCCGCGCCCGCCCGCCTGCTGACGGCCCGCCCCGGCGAAACGGTGCTGGACCTCTGCGCCGCGCCAGGCGGGAAGACGCTACAGCTGGCCGCGACCGGCGCGGTGATCACCGCCCTGGATCGCTCCGACAGCCGGTTGAAGCGGCTCCGCGCAAATCTGGCCCGCACCAAGCTGGAGGCCGAGGTGGTGGTCGCCCCGGCCGAGGACTGGGAGGACGCCCGGCAGTTCGACGCCGTCCTGCTGGATGCGCCGTGCACGGCCACCGGCACCTATCGCCGCAACCCCGAGGCCCTGAGCGCCACCCGCCCCGCCGACGTCGCCAAGCTGGCCGACGTGCAGCACCGCCTGCTGGACGTGGCCGCGGCCAAGGTGAAGCCCGGCGGACGGCTGGTCTACTGCGTCTGCTCGCTGGAGCGCGAAGAAGGCGAGACCCAGATCATCGCCTTTCTGCGCCGCAACCCGGCCTTCCGCACGGTCGCCGCCGTTCCGGCCGAGGTCGGCGCGCCCGACGAGGCCCTGACGCCGGAGGGCTGGCTGCGCATCCTGCCGTCGATGTGGTCCGAACGCGGCGGCGTCGATGGCTTCTTCGTCGCGCGTCTGGAGCGGGTAGGGTAGCATCGGAATCCAGCCGCTCGCCTTGCCGTCGCCGCATCGGCGTCCTATCGCGGGGCGATGAGTTCGACGCCTCTAATCTGCCCGTCCATCCTCGCCTCCGACTTCGCCCGACTGGGCGAGGAGGTCGCCGCGCTGGAGGCCGCCGGGGCCGACTGGATCCATGTCGACGTCATGGACGGCCATTTCGTGCCCAACCTGACCATGGGGCCGGCGATCGTGAAGGCTCTGAGGCCGCACACCGCCCTGCCCTTCGACGTGCATCTGATGGTCGCGCCGGTCGATCCGTGGCTTGAGGCCTATCGCGAGGCCGGCGCTGATATCCTCAGCGTCCACCCCGAGAGCGGCCCGCATGTCCATCGCACGCTGGGCCAAATTCGCCGGCTGGGCGCCAAGGCCGGGCTGGTCCTGAACCCGGGCACGCCGGTCGCCGCGCTGGAGCCGGTGATCGAGCTGGTCGATCTGGTGCTGATCATGTCGGTCAATCCCGGCTTCGGCGGCCAGGCCTTCATCGACGCCTCTCTGAGGAAGATCGCCGCCGTACGCGCCCTGCTCGATCAGGCGGGATCGGAGGCGCATCTGCAGGTCGACGGCGGGGTGACTGCCGCCAACGCCCGCGCCTGCGTCGACGCCGGGGCCGACGCCCTGGTCGCCGGCACTTCGGTGTTCAAGGGCGGCGCGGGCGCCTATCGCGCCAGCATCCAGGCTCTGAAAGCAGCGTGAGCGACGGAACGCCCATCGCCGGTCTGCCGGGCGCCCCGGTCCGGACCCCCGTCCGCCAGCGGTCCAGCGGCCTGCCGCCGCGCCTGTGGCCGGCCGTCGCCGGTCGGCTGGTCACCCGTCAGGCGTGGATCGAGCTCTATGGCATGCCCGGCTATCGCCGCACCCTGCCGGGCGGCGTCACGGGCCTGGGCGGCGCGCCGCGCGATTTCCGGCCGGTGGACAAGGTTCAGGGCGAGGAAATCCTGGCCGGGCGCTTCCTGCTGGCCGGCGCCGCGATGGAGGCCGAGGATCCGTTCGATCGGCCCAGCCCCAGCCGCGCCTTCGCCCAGGCCTTGCACGGCTTCGACTGGCTGCCCGGGTTGATGTCCCAGGGCGAGGCCGGGGCGCGTCAGGGCGCGCGCCTGACCCTGTTGTGGCATGCCCATTTCGCCCGCTGGTCGCCCTTCGCCTGGGACCCGGAGATTCTGGCGCGGCGCGCCTACAATCTGGCGGTCGCGGCGCGGCGTATGCATGGGACGGCGGCGGAGGCCGATCGGCCCCTGCTGCTGGGCGTGGTCGCGGCCCAGGGACGTCAGTTGCTGCGGCCGCCCGGCGGGGTCGCGGGCCGGGCCGAACGGGCGGCGGCGGCGGCCATCGTCGGCTGCGCCCTGTCGGGTCCCGCCGCCGAAAAACTGAAGCGTGTCGGCTGCAAGCAGCTGGCCACCGCCCTGGAGCTGACGGTCGCCGCCGACGGTTCCCACGCCTCGCGCAGTCCTGAGGCCGGGCTGGAGCTGCTGCTCGATCTGCAGACGCTGGAGGAGGCTCTGCACCAGGTTTCGGCGCCGATCCCGGCGGCGGTGACGGCGGCGATCCAGCGGCTGACGCGGGCGCTGGAGTTCCACCGCCTGCCTGATGGCCGTCTGCCCGCCTTCAACGGCGGCGGCCCGTCCGAAGCGGCGCGCGTCGCCGCGGCCCATCCCGGCAAGTTCAAGGCGGAGGAGCCCAGCCGCAAGCCGGTCGGCGGCTATGTCCGCCTGGGCAGCCCGCTGCTGAGCGTGGTGGCCGACGCCGAGGCGCCGCCCTCCGGACCCTGGTCGCGTCACGCCTGCGCCCAGCCGCTGGCGGTCGAAATCCTGTGCGGCCGCGACCGGCTGATCACCAATTCCGGCTGGACGCCGGCCGCACCGGAGCGACAGGCGCTGCGGCTGACGCCTGGGGGCTCGACCCTGATGCTGGGCGATGGGTCGGTGCAGGAACCGCTGACCGGCTGGACCGGCGAACTGCTGGACGCGCGATTGGACGGCCCCGCGCTCGATGTCACCCACGACCGGCGCGACGGCGAGGGCGCGGTGTGGCTGGAAATCCAGCACGACGGCTGGAAGCCGCAGTTTGGCCTGCTGCACCAGCGGCGGCTCTATCTGGACCAGCGACTGGACGAACTTCGCGCCGAGGAACGCCTGTGGCCCGCGCCCGGCCATGTCGCCGAGCGGCCGATCGCGGCGCCCTGGGCCGTGCGTTTCCATCTGGAGCCCGGCGTCTCGGCGGAGCTGTCGAGGGATCGCCGCAGCATCCTGTTGCGCGGGCGCTCCGGGCGCGGCTGGTGGTTCCGAACCGACGGCCCGGACCTGGCCGTTGATACGGCGGTTCATGCGGAGCGGGGCGTGATCCGGCGAGGCCAGCAGATCGTGGTGCGCGGGTCGGCCCGCACCGATGCTGAAACCAAGATTCGCTGGAAGCTCAGCCCCGCCGGCGCGACCGAAGGCTGATCCGCCTCAGCCGACGGCCGGGAGCTCGATCCAGAAGGTCGCGCCCTCTCCCGGCGCGCTTTTCACGCCGATGGTCCCGCCCATCAGCTCGGTCAGGCGCTTGGCCAGGGTCAGGCCGATGCCGTGACCTTCGATGGTGGAGCGCTCCAGTCCGAGGCGATTGAAGGGCTCGAACAGTTGGGCCTGCTTCTCCGGGGTCAGGCCGGGGCCCTGATCGGTGACATCGACGCGCACGACCTCGCCGAGTCGGCGGACACGGAAACGGACCTCGCCGCCGCCGCCGCCATATTTCACCGCATTGGTGGCGAGGTTGCCGATCACCTGGGTCAGCCGGATGGAGTCCGCCCGGGCCACGAGCCCGTCGCCTTCCAGGACGACATCGACGAGCAGCTTGGACGCCTCGGGCATGAGGGCGATCTTGCGCCGCACATCATCGACCACCCCGGCCACGTCGACGGGGCGAAGCTCCAACGGCACGCGGCCCGCCTCAGCCTGGGCGACGTCGAGCAGGTCGTGCGCGAGGGTTTCGACCTGACGCGCGGTCCGCACCAGCATGTCGGCCATCTCGGCCTGTTGCGGTGTAACCGTGCCCAGCTGGCCGGATGACCACAGCTCGCCGATGCCGATAACCCCGGCGACCGGACTCTTGATTTCATGCGCCACATTGGCGAGCAGGCGCGACTTGGCGGCGCTGGCGCGTTCTGCCTTGGCCTGGCCGGCGACGGCGCGCTCGGCGTAACCGTCCCGCTCCTGCAATAGGGCCGCGACCATCAGGAACGGCAGGGCGACCGACACCAGCATCAGTTGGGTCGCGATCAGCCGCTCGTCGATCGGAAGCGACCCCACGGCGCCCGTCGCCGCGCCGCCGAGCATGGCCGCGAAGACGAAGCCCGAGGCGATCAGCATCGCCAGCGACACACCCGCGACACGGAGCCGCGCGGCGACCAGCACCATCAGGGCGTTGAGCAGAAAGCCCATCGGAATGCTGGCCGAGAAATAGATCCACCAGCAGGCGCCGGCGATCATGGCCATGAGTCCGGCCCACTCCAGAAGGCGAACGGGTTTGCTGAGCGCGACCAAGGACTGGCGCCCGACGGAGAGGAGCAGCGGCAGGGCGATGACCATCCCCAGCGTGTGACCGAACCACCAGGTCTGAACCCCCAGCCAGTAGGAGGCGCCGGTCGCCAGGGTGAAATAGGCCGAACCGATCGCCGCCCCGACCAGGGTCGCCAAGGCCACCACCGCGAACAGTCTGAGAATGGCCGTGACCGAGCTGACGCTGAAATCCGGCGCCAGGCGTCGGCCCAGAGCCACGGCCAGAACGATCTCGGCCATATTGGCGCCCGTCAGCCAGAAGGCCGGGGCCAGATGATGCCCGGACAGCAGCTCGCCGATCAGGATGCCGAGGGACAGGACGCCGCCGAACAGCAGGTCGTGAGACAGGCCGCGCCCGGTTCGGATCCAGGCCGCCACGGCCAAAGCCACCGGCAGCCACATGACCACGATCCCCTCGGCCGTCCGCCCGAAACGGATCGACAGCATCACCAGAACGGCCATGGCCACGCTGGTCAGGATCGGCGCGAGGGGAGAGACCGCCAGCGCCCCCTGGGCGTTCGGCAAGACGCGTGCGGCGACGGCCTGCGCCCCCTCGGGCGGCAATGGCGATCGGTCCAGGACGCGGCTGAAGGGCATGGACACCAGCTGAGCGGACGACATGGCCTCAGCTAGAGCACAAGCCTCCTAACAAATTGCGAGTACAGAACCGCTTCCAGCCAGTTCAGGCCTGGAACAGGGCGTTAAACCGCCGAACGGCCTCGGCCGGTCCCTGCGGGTGCGCCCAGACGCCGGCCGACACCGCCAGAAAGTCCGCGCGCGCCGCGACGAGACCGGCCGCGTTGTCGATCGTGATCCCGCCGATGGCCACGCACGGAATCTGCATCGTCTCCTGCCAGATGGTCAGGATCTCGGGGTCCGGCCGATGGACGGTTTCCTTCGTCGCCGTCGGGAAGAAGGCGCCGAAGGCGACATAGTCGGCGCCCGCCTCGGCCGCCTCCATGGCCAGATGGCGGCTGTCATGGCAGGTGGCGCCGATCATGGCGTCCGGCCCCATGATCCGGCGCGCTTCCGTCACCGAGGCGTCCGACTGACCCACATGGACACCGTCGCAGCCCAGCCGCCGCGCCAGATCGGGTCGATCGTTGAGAAGCACCGCCACGCCGCGCGCCTGGGCGATGGGCATGAGCTGTTCCACAGCCCGCACCACCTCGGCCTCGTCCGCCGGCTTGAGACGGACCTGAAGCGCCGCCACATCCCCGGCGTCGAGCGCCGCCTCCAGATCGCGCGCGAAGGCGTTGAGGTCGGCGATGGCCGGCGGTGTGATCAGATAGAGACGGCAGGTCATGGCCGGCGGGTGCGCGCTCAGGTCGCGGGCGTCAAGCGTTCACGACGATGCGAACGCCTTGCATCCGCGTTATCGGCGCTATAGAGAATGATTATCAGTCATCCGTCGTCGGGGCGGCCTCTTGTACGTCTGCAATTGTAACGGTCTGCGCCAGCGCGATGTCGCCGCCGCCATCGAGGCGGGGGCCTGTCGGCCGCGCGACGTCTTCGCCCGGCACCAGTGCGCGGCCCAGTGCGCCAAGTGCGTCTGCGAGATGCGACAGATGATCCAGGACAGCCGCGAAGCCTATGCCATGGCGGCCGAATAATCGCTGACGGTTCTGCGTTTCACTCTCGATAGAGTGATAAAAACTCGCAAATAAACAACGGCCAAGCGGCTGTGTTATAGCCCTCCCCACGTCGAGAGGAGACCACGGCCATGAAGGGCGACCCCGCCATCATCCGCACCCTGAACGCGGTGCTGACCAACGAGCTGACCGCGGTCAACCAGTACTTCCTGCACGCCCGCATGTTCGAGAGCTGGGGCCTTAAGCACCTGGGCCAGGTGATCTACGACGAATCGATCGGCGAGATGAAACACGCCGACAAGGTGATCAAACGCATCCTGTTCCTGGACGGCCTGCCCAACCTGCAGGATCTGCACAAGCTGAAGATCGGCGAGCACGCCATCGAATGCCTGGGCGCGGATCTGGAGCTGGAGCTGGGCGGTCGCGCCGACCAGCTGAAGGGCATCGCCCAGTGCGAGGAAGCCGGCGATTACGTCAGCCGCCAGATCCTGATGGAAATCCTGTCGGACACCGAAGAGCACATCGATTTCCTCGAGGCCCAGTTCAAGATCATCGAACAGGTGGGCGCCCAGAACTATCTGCAGACGGCGATGGGCACGATCGAACCCGACGGCTCGGCCACCGGCAACTGACGCCGACGGCGGGGTTGCGCCGGGCGCGCCCCGCCCCCACTGAACGGTCCCGCCGGTCGTTCAGAGGTCCACCATGCTCCGTGTCGCCATCCAGATGGACCCGATCGAGTCGGTCGACGTCCGGTCCGACACCACCTTCATGATGGCGCTGGAGGCCCAGACGCGCGGCCACCGCCAGTGGGTCTATGACTTCCGGACCCTGGCGCTGGAGGACGGACGGCTGTTCTGCCGGGCGCGGCCGGTGACCTTGCGGGAGAGCCAGGGCGACCATGTCGACTTCGGCGACCCTGTGCGGCTGGATCTGGCCGAGGACGTCGATGTCATCCTGATGCGTCAGGATCCGCCCTTCGACATGGCCTATGTGACCGCCACCTATCTGCTGGAGACGGTCCATCCCGGGACCCTGGTGGTCAACCATCCGTCTGAGGTCCGCTCGGCTCCCGAGAAGCTGCTGGCCACGCGCTTTCCCGGCCTTCAGCCGCCGACCCTGATCTCATCTGACGCCGAGGCCCTGGCCGACTTCCACGCAAGGCACGGCGATGTGGTGCTCAAGCCCCTGCACGGCGCCGCCGGCTCGGGGGTGGTGCGGCTGAAGGCCGGCGATCCGAACCTGGAGGCCCTGGTCGAGATCCACGCCACGGGGTCGCGCGACCCGCTGGTGATCCAGAAATTCGTGCCCGCCGTCTCGGCCGGCGACAAGCGCATCATCCTGATCGAGGGCGAGCCGGTGGGGGCGATCAACCGCATCCCGGCCGAGGGTCAGGTGCGCTCCAATCTCAGGGTCGGAGGACGCGCCGCCGCCGTGGATCTGACCGACCGCGACCGCGAGATTTGCGCGGCCATCGGCCCGATCCTGAAGGAACGGGGACTGATCTTCGTCGGCATCGACGTGATCGGCGACTATCTGACCGAGATCAACGTCACCTCGCCCACCGGCGCCCAGCAGCTGAAGCGGTTCAGCGGCATCGACGCCGCCGCCCTGATGTGGGACGCGATCGACCGGCGCTTGGCCTAGACCAGCAGGGCCTTCAGCACCCCATCCAGCACGGGTCGGCCCCTGGCGGTGGCCACCAGCCGGTTGTTGGTTACCGTCAGGAAGCCGTCGGCCATGAGGTCGGCCGCGGGCGACGTCCCGACCGACAGGCCCAAGGTCGCCAGCAGAGACATCGGCGCGCCCTCGACGGTGCGCAGACCCAACAACAGACGCTCCTCGGCGGCGTCGCGCGGGGTCAGCGGCTCCCGCTCCGACCACGGCTGACCCGCCTCGACCCCGGCGGCATAGCCGTTGACCGCGCGGTGGGCGACGGTCGCAGTCCGGACGCCGTTGAGCGTCAACCGGCCGTGGGCTCCGGGCCCAAGACCCAGATAATCGCCGCCGCGCCAGACGTGCAGATTGTGCGCCGAGCGGGCCGCGACGCCGCGCGCGTGGTTGGACACCTCATAAGCCTCGAACCCGGCGGCCTCGAGCCCAGCCTGGGTCGCCTCGTAGAGGTCAGCGGCGGCGTCCTCTTCCGGCGGACGGAGCGTGCCCCGGGCGAAGGCGCGGCCGAACGCGGTCCGGGGCTCGATGGTCAGCTGATAGGGGGAGACGTGCTCGGGGCCGAGGTCGATGGCCCGCGCCAGTTCGTCGTGCCAGTCCTGTTCGCTCTGGCCCGGCCGGGCGTAGATCAGATCGACGGAGACCCGACCGAACGCGGCCTGGCCGGCCCGGACCGCCCGCACGCCCTCGGCGGCGGAGTGGTCACGGCCCAGGAATTTCAGGGCGTCGTCGTCCAGCGACTGCAGGCCCAACGACAGACGGTTGATCCCCGCCTCGGCGAAGGCGGCGTAGCGGGCCGTCTCGGCGTCGGTGGGATTGGCCTCCAGTGTCACCTCGACCTCGTCGGCCGGAAACAGCGCCCGCGCACGGGCGATGATCCGCGCCGCCAGATCGGGCGGCATCAGGCTGGGCGTGCCGCCGCCCAGGAAGATCGAGGCCAGCGGCCGGGGTCCGATCAGCCCCGCCTGGGCCTCCAGGTCGGCCAGGATCGCCTCGCCCAGCCGCGCCCCCTCGGCCTCGCGGCCCCGAGCCCGCACCACGTTGAAATCGCAGTAGGGGCAGATGCGCGCGCAATAGGGCCAGTGGACATAGAGGCCGACGCCCCGGGGGCGATCCTCAAGCGCCTCACTCAAACAGCGCCGCCTTCAGCTTTTCGAAGGCGCGGGCGCGGTGGCTGAGGGCGTCCTTCTCGGCCGGGTCCATCTCGCCGAAGGTCTGGTCGCGGCCTTCGGGCAGGAAGATGGGGTCATAGCCGAAGCCCCGCTCGCCGCGTGGCGGAAAGACCAGCGTCCCGTCCACCCGACCCTCAACCACCACGCACGGCCCGTCGGGCCAGGCCACGGCCAGGGCGGAGGTGAACCAGGCGGCGCGGTCGCCGGAGCCGACCTCCTCCAGCCGCTCCTCGACCTTCTTCATCGCATGGCCGAAGTCCTTGTCGGGACCGGCCCAGCGCGCCGAAAAGATGCCGGGCGCGCCGTCCAGCGCCGCGACCGACAGGCCGGAGTCGTCGGCGATGGCCACGAGGCCCGCACGATCCGCAGCGGCCCGAGCCTTCAGAAGGGCATTGCCCATGAAGGTCTGTTCGATCTCGTCGGGCTCGGGCAGGCCCAGGTCTCCGGCCGAGACGATGTCGAAGCGGCCGTCCAGCAGGGCGGCGATCTCGACCGCCTTGCCGGGATTGTGCGTGGCCGCGACCAGCCGGGTTCCGTTCTGAAGTTTCAGGCTCATGAGACCTTCTCTTACAGGCCCGTAATCCATTGCGGAAGCTTAATCCCAATAAATCCGATGTAACTTGAGAACAGAGTGGCCCGGTCATACACATCATCTCAAGAACGAAGCCGAGACGTTCTTCGGAAGAACAACTTCCGGACTACAAGAAAAAGCGGCAAGCAAAACGATCAAACCGGGCAGTCCGGGGCGACACCCAAAGGAAAGACGGAGACTAACGATGAACACCATGAACGCTTCGCTGTGGATGGACCGGGTTGGCAACACGGTCATGAACGCTGTCCTGCTGGCCGGCCTGCCGATCGGCTTCATCGCCGCCCTGGTTCAGTCCTTCTGATCGCGTCGGCTTTGACGACGACCATGAAGGGCGCGACAAGGAGGTCCGCGCGCCGACATCCCCTCCGGCGCGCGGCCCCACCGGCCCGCAACCTTTGAGACCATGACCGACCAGCCCGGACAGACGCGAAATCACCGACGCGCTCCGGGCTTCGCCTTCAAGGCCCCGCATCTTCGGGCGCCGCACATTCCGACCCCGCGAGCCATGGGCCCGGGCTCGGTGGCCAGCCTGCTCAAGATCGCCCTCGACGTCGCCCACGCCCTGCTGTGGCTGATGGCGGGTGTGCTGACCCTGGCCTTCATCACCTTCGTGTTCGTACCTCTGGACAATCTGACCGTCGTCGACGGGGACCGACAGTTGCCGCTCGTCCGATCGGTGGTGCTGTTCGGCATCGGCGCTTTCATCGCCTATTTCGGCGCCTTCATTCTGATCGTGCGCAATCTGCGCCAGATGTTCCGCACCCTGACCCAGGGCGACCCCTTTCATCCGCGCAATGTCACCCGACTGCGCCAGATCGGCCTGGTGCTGGCCACGGTCACCGGCGGCGTCTTCATCGTCCAGAGCTTCGTCAGCCGGTCGGCGCTGGGTTATGTCGATCGGCCCAGCGTGGGGGATCTGATGACTCCGCTGTTCGCCGTGCTGATCGTCTTCGTCCTGGCCGAGGTGTTCCGCGAGGGCGCCCGTCTGCGCCGCGAGAGCGAGCTGACCATCTGATGGCCATCCGCATCCAGCTCGACCGCCTGCTGCACGCGCGCCGCATGTCCCTGGCCGAACTGGCCGACCGCGTGGGCGTCACCGAGGCCAATCTGACCATCCTGAAGACCGGCGGCGCCCGGGCCGTGCGGTTCTCGACCCTGGACGCCCTGTGCCGCGAGCTGGACTGCCAGCCCGGCGATTTGGTGGTCTGGGAGCCCGGCCCACTCACCTTCTCCGACGAGATTTGAGCTGTGGCGCGCGGCCTGACGCCTGACGACCGCCGGATCTGGAGCCGGGTCGCCGCGACCATGGACACCACTCGGAAGGTCGCGCCGGTGGTCGAGCCCGAGACGCCCGCCAAACCTTCGGTCATCAAGGGCGCCGCCAAGGCTCGCCCTGCCCCGCCCGGCTATACGCCGCCGCGATCAGCGCCCGCGCCGCGACCGCAATCGACACCGGAGGCGCTGGAGCCCCGTCGCCAGCGGCGTCTCGCGCGCGAACGGGACCCCATCGACGCCCGGATCGACCTGCACGGCCACGGCCGCTTCCAGGCGCAGGACGCCCTGACCGCCTTCCTGCTGGGAGCCCAGGCGCGCGGGTATGGTGCGGTCCTCGTGATCACGGGTCAGGGACGGCGCGGCGGCGGCGTGATCCGCGCCAATGTCCACGAATGGCTGACCGCCCACGCTCTGCGCGGCGTCGTCTCCGGCTTCGCCCCGGCTCACCGGCGGCACGGCGGAGAGGGGGCGATCTATGTCACGCTGAAACGGCGCGGCTGATCAGACCGTCAGGCCCTTGTCCGCCGCCAGACCCTTCAGCGACACCTGCGGACGCGGGCCCCAGTGGGCGATGACCTCGGACGCCGCCAGCGAGCCGAGGCGGCCCGCCTCCTCCAGCGACTTCCCGCGCGCGAGGCCCAGCAGGAAGCCGGCGGCGTACTGGTCGCCGGCGCCGGTGGTGTCGATCACCTTGCCGACGGGGTAGGCCTCCACCGCGACGCGCCGGTCGCCGCTGACGACCACCGAGCCCTTTTCGCCGCGCGTCACCGCCGCCGTCTCGACCATCGCGGCCAGTCGGTCGCAGCCGGCCTCGAAATCCTCGGTCTGGAACAGGGACGCCAGCTCGGCTTCATTGGCCAGGACGATGTCGGCCGAGGCCTCGATGAAGGCCAGCAGCTCGGCGCGCCAGCGCTCGACCACAAAGGCGTCCGACAGGGTGATGGCCACCTTGCGCCCCGCCTGGTGTGCGGCCTCGGCGGCGCGCTCGAAGGCGGCGCGGGCCGGGGCCGGGTCGAACAGATAGCCCTCCAGATAGACGATGGCGCTTTCGGCGATCATGGCGGCGTCGACGTCGTCGGCCGACAGCTGGTTGGCGGCGCCCAGGAAGGTGGCCATGGTCCGCTGGCCGTCCGGCGTCACATTGATCAGACACCGGCCGGTGCCCGGCCCGGCCGTCAGCGGCGCGGTCTCGAAGGCCACGCCCGCGGCGCGGATGTCGTGGGTGAAGACCTCGCCCAGCGTGTCCTCGCTGACCTTGCCCAGATAGGCCGCGCGTCCGCCGAAGGAGGCGACGCCGGCGACGGTGTTGCCGGCCGAACCGCCCGAGGCCTCCACACCCGGCGCCATGGCGTCATACAGCGCCGCGCTCTGGGCCTCGTCGACCAACTGCATCGAGCCGGGGGCCAGTTGCTGGGCGGTCAGGAAGCCGGGGTCGCAGGGGGCCAGCACATCGACGATGGCGTTGCCGACGGCGCAGACGTCGTATCGGAGATCGGTCATGGCGGGCGCTTTAGCGGGGCGGGGCGGCCGTGGCCAGTGGCGGCGGCGGCGCGGCGGCGCTATCGGACGGCCCATGGCCCGTCTCGCGATCCTTACCCCCGACCCCACCGATCCGTCCTACGCCAGCCATTGGCCGGGCGTGGTGGAGCGCCTGACCGCGCCCCTGGCCGCCGACGGGCATGAGGTGACGGCCGCGCCGTGGACGGATCATGTCGAGGACGCTTCGGGTCTGGAGGGGTTCGATCTGATCCTGCCGCTGGTGGTCTGGGGCTATCACCGCGAGCACGTGCAGTGGCGGGCGGCCTGCGAGACCTGGCAGCGCGCCGGTCTGCCCGTGGCCAACCCGCCGTCGGTGCTCAACTGGAATTCGGACAAGAGCTATCTCGGCCGGCTGGCGGAGGCGGGCGTGGCCATTCCTCAGACCCTTTTCGTCGATCGGGTCGATGCGGCGGCGGTCGAGGCGGCGCTGGCCCAGTTCGGCGCGCCGGTGATCGTCAAGCCCGTCGTCTCCGGCGGCGCCTGGCGGACGCTTAAGCTGTCGTCGGCCCGTGAGCTGATCGACGGGCCCCAGGAACGGGCGATGATTCAACCCTATCTTCCCGCCATCGAACAGGGCGAGCTGTCGCTGCTGTGGTTCGGCGGGCGGCTGAGCCACGCCGTGAGGAAGCGCCCCGCCGCAGGCGATTTCCGCATCCAGGTCCAGTACGGCGGACTCTATGAAGCTGTCGAAGCGCCCAACGGGGCTGTGGCCCTGGCCGAGCAGGTGCTGGGCGCGATCGAGGAGGATCTGCTCTACGCCCGCATCGACATGGTCGAGGACGCCGAGCACGGCTGGCTGCTGATGGAGGCCGAGCTGATCGAACCGGACTTCTACCTCGGCCAGGCCCCAGACGGCGGCGCCGCCTTCGCCGAGGCCGTGGCTCGGCGACTGGCGGGCTAGGTGCGCACCCGCGCGGGATTGCCCAGGGCCGTCGCGCCGGCGGGCACATCGCGCGTCACCACCGCCCCGGCGCCGATCAGGGCGTCATCGCCGATGGTCACGCCCGGCAGGAGGATCGCCCCCGCGCCGATCCAGACGTTCCGGCCAATGATGATGGGGCGGCCGAACTCCAGACCCTGACGGCGCTGCTCGGGATCACGCGGGTGGTCGGCGGTCATGATCTGCACCGCCGGACCGATCTGGGTCTGGTCGCCGATGGTGACGGTCGCGACGTCCAGCACCACGCAGTTGAAGTTCATGAACACCCCGTCGCCGAGGGTGATGTTGGACCCGTAGTCGCAGAAGAAGGGCGGCCGGATCACCGCGCCCCGGCCCACGCCCGCGAACAGTTCGGACAGCAAGGCGCGGCGCGCCTCGACCGGCACGGCCTGGGCCGCGTTGTAGCGATCCATCCATTGCTTCGCCCGCCAGGCGTCGGCCGTGAGCTCCGGATCGCCGGGGTCGTAGAAGTCGCCGGCCAGCATCTTCTGCTTCTCGGTCAGGCTCATCGGCTCAGTCCTTCGGCCACCAGCCCGGCGCGTGACGGGCACAGGTCTGAAATCACACACCCCGCGCAGTTGGGCCTGCGCGCCGTGCAGGTGTAGCGACCATGCAGGATCAGCCAGTGATGCGCCTTGGGCAGCCATTTCTTCGGCACGATCTGGTGCAGCTGGGCCTCGACCTTGTCGGGCGTATTGGCGTTGGCGAGCGACAGGCGGTGGGAGACGCGAAACACATGGGTGTCGACGGCGATGGCCGGCTCGATGCCCAGTTCGTTCAGCACCACGCTGGCGGTCTTTCGTCCCACGCCGGGCAGGGCCTGCAGCGCCTCCCGGCTCAGGGGAACGACGCCGCCGTGCCGCTCGACGATGAGGCGGCTGAGCGCGATGACGTTCCTGGCCTTGTTTCGATAGAGGCCGATGGAGGCGATGTAGGGCGTCAGGCCCGCCTCGCCGAGCGCCAGCATCTTTTCGGGCGTGTCGGCGACGGCGAACAGCCGGTCGGTCGCCTTGTTGACCGAGACGTCGGTGGCCTGGGCCGATAGGGCGACGGCGACCACCAGGGTGAAGGGGTCCTGAAACCTGAGCTCGGTCTTCGGCTCGGGCATGACCCCCGACAGACGCGCGAAGATGGCCTCGACCCGCGCCTTCACAGGCGGCCAGCGGAACCCGGGCGGCCTCATGACGGCAGGGGAGCGGAGATAGAGATGCGAAAAGGGATCGCCATCACGCCTGATTAGCGAGGCGGCGGCGGCGTGTCTTCCCGTCGAGCCCTTCGGCGCGGCTTACAGCGACTTGCGGATGATCCGGGCCGCGGCCTCGAGATCGTCAGCGATCTCCTTGGCGCGGTGGCCGCCGATATTGATGGCCTTGGGCTCTTTGGTCGTGGGCGAGACGAGCACGAGCTGAAAAACCGGCATGTCCGCCTTTTCGCTCAATCCCTGGTGCACGCGCAGCCATTTGCTTTTGAAGAGGTTCTGCTTGCCGACCAGCGCCATGGAGATCCCCGAAAACGTCCGTACGGGGCCTTTGGAGCGGCGGCATGATCAACGCAACATTAAAGTGCGACGATCCGTCTCAAAAGAGAGATTTAACGAAATAACCGCCTGAAAGACCGACATTTTTCACGCTGCAGTCGCAATACGCCGTTCTTTCAACTCAGAAACAGCGCCCGGCTTGGCGAAATAATAGCCCTGCAGATAGTGCGCGCCGGCGATGCGCAGGAAATCAGCCTGGGCCGCCGTCTCCACGCCCTCACAGACCACCTTCATGCCCAGCGCCCGGCCGACGCCGATGACGGCGTGGATGATCGAGGCCGAGGCCACGTCGTCGGTGCAGTGATCGACGAAACTGCGGTCGATCTTGAGCGTGGTGAAGCGGAGCTCCTTCAACGCATGCAGGCTTGTGAAGCCGGCGCCGAAATCGTCCAGCGCCACATTGACCCCAGCGGCGCGCAGGGTGTCGACCGTGTGGCGTGCGGCCTCGACGTCCAGCATGGCCGTCTCGGTCACCTCGACCTCCAGCCGGCGCCGGTCGAAGCCCAGGCGCTCGCAGATGGCCACCACCCGGTCGGCGAAACCGGGCATCTGGAACTCCGACGCCGAGGCGTTCACGCCCACGATCAGACCCGGGATATCGGCGCAGTCGCGCATGGCGGTTTCCAGCGCGAAGTCGGTGATCCGGGCGATCTCCCCGGCCGCCTCGACCTGGGGGATGAAGTTGTCGGGCGAGACGCGTCCGCGCTCGGGATGTTCCCAGCGGATCAGGGCCTCGGCCTTGGGCGTGGTCGCGCCGGTGCGATCGACCAGCGGCTGATAGACCAGGTGGAACTCGCCCCGCTCCAGGCCGCGCAGGACATCCGCCACCAGCGGGTCGGCCTTCGGTTCGATCTCGACCGGAATGGCGACCGGTTCGGCGCTCGGCTGGCGGTCCAGCGCCTTCAGGGTGCGCGCCAGGGCCTCGGCGATATCCTGTAGAGCGCGCGCGTCGACCGCCGCTCCGGCCCGAGCGTCGTGCTCAAGCGTGGCGGCGCGGTCCGATACCGCCCTGGCGCCCAGGCTGAGGCTGATCGACTTCAGGGCGTGGGCGGCGCGCGACAGGGCTTCGGCGTCGCCGTCGGCATGGGCCTGGACCGCCTCGGCCATGCGGCGTGGGGCGTTGTCGCGATACAGCGCCTCGATCCGCGACACGAAGTCCGGATTGCCGCCCGCGGCCATGGCGGCCAGATCGGCCTGGGTCTTGGCGTCGAACAGGGTTTCGTCGAGCGTGGGCGCCGGTGACGCCGCCTCGCTCTTCGGCCCTCCGGCCACCGCCGCCGCGGCGACCGGGGTCGCGGCCTTGTCCGGACAGGCGTCCTGCAGAGCGCCGATCAGGTCGGCCAGGGTGAAGGGTTTGTGGATCACGCCGTCCATGTCGGCCTCGCGCCAGGCCTGGGCGGCGGCGCCGACGACATGGGCGGTCAGGGCGACAACGCGGGTGCGCGGGCGACCGGTCTCGGCCTCCTCGGCGCGGATTCGGCGTGTGGCCTCGAACCCGTCCATGCCCGGCATGGAGCCGTCCATCAGCACAAGGTCGAAGTCCTGTACGCGGACGGCGTCGATGGCCTCCTGGCCGCCCTCGACCAGCATGGGCGTTATTTCCAACAGGGCCAGGGCCTCTGCGGCGACCTCGCGGTTCACTTCGGCGTCGTCGACCACCAGCACCCGGGCCGAGGGGAAGGCGATGCCGCCCGTCGCGGGTCCGCCTGCAGCCATCTCCAGATGCGGCGTCTCGCCCCGGGCCAGCTGACCGATCACCTGGGCGAGGTCGGAACGGCGCAGCGGTCGCACCAGCGCCGTGGCGGCCTTAGCCGGGATCGGCGCCGCCTCGGCCTCGGCATCGGTGGCGCAGACCAGCACGGTGCGGTCTGCCGAGACACCCTCGGTGACGCCCAGGGCGGCGTCGGCCTGCCCGGCCGTCGCGGGCGCGACGCCCCAGGCGGCAAGATAGCGTTTGGCGGCATGCGCGGTCAGCGGCGGCAGGCCCGACAGCGCGAGCCGCACGCTGGCGAGCTGCGGCGGCTCCAACAGCTCGGCGCCTTCGGCCAGAAGCGGCGCCGTGAAGGCGAACATCGACCCCTTGCCGACCGTGGACGCCAGTTTCCACTCCCCGTCCATCGCCTTGACCAGCCGGTCACAGATGGCCAGGCCAAGCCCCGTGCCGCCGTGTTTGCGGGTGGTGGTCTGGTCGGCCTGGGAGAAGGCTTCGAACAGCTTGGGCAGGACGTCGGGCGCGATTCCTGGTCCGGTGTCGCGCACCCCGATGAGGATATGACGCGCGCGTTCGGGATCGGGCCTGACCTCGATCAGCACGCCGCCGGTCTCTGTGAACTTGATGGCGTTGTTGACCAGGTTGGAGATCACCTGGCGCAGTCGGGTCGGGTCGGTCGCGGCGTCCGGGAGGCGCGGATCGACGAACACGGCCAGGTCCAGCCCCTTCTGATACGCCTTTTCGTGGAACAGGCCGGCGACGTCCTCGGCGATCTCGGCCAGGTCGCAGTCGATGGTCTCCAGATCCATCTTGCCCGCCTCGACCTTTGAGAAGTCGAGGATGTCGTTGATGATCGAGAGCAGGCTGCGGCCCGACTTGGCGATGACGTCCGCATAGCGCCTCTGCCGCCCCGGCAGATCCGATGCGGCGAGCAGTTCGCTCAGCGCCAGGATGCCGTTCATCGGCGTGCGGATCTCGTGGCTCATCACCGCCAGGAAGTCGGACTTGGCGGCATTGGCCTGTTCGGCGGCGTCGCGCGCGACCGACAGCTCCCGCGTGCGGTCGGCAACGGTCTGCTCCAGTCCGGCGACATGGGCCTCGATCGCCGCGTCGCGCTCGCGGATGGAGGCCAGCATGCCGTTGACGCCTTCGACCAGGGCGCCGACCTCGCCCTCGGCCTCGACTTTTGCGTCCTGCGAATAGTCCTGCCGCCGGCCCATGTCGGTGACCGCGCCGGCCAGCGAGACGATCGGCGTGGCGATCTTGCGGCTCATGCGCAGCGCGATCAGCAGGCCGGCCAGGGTGGCGATGCCCGCGCCCAAGAGGCTGGCCCAGATCGCCGCCAGCACCCGCGCCTGAAGCTGGGGCGTCTCGGCAAACAGGGTGATCCGCCCCACCGCCCGGTCACCGACCACCACCGGCTCGACAACCTGGATCGAGCCGGAGGTCAGGCTGTCCCACAGGCTGACGTTGTCCCCGCCCGTCACGCTGGCGTCGGTCAGCAACCGTGCGCCGCCGCCGATCTCGGCCAGGGTGCGGCCGTCCTTCTGATCCAGGCGACCATAGTTGACCTCGGGCATCTGGCCGATGGACCGCAGCGCCCGGAAGGCGCCGGCGGAATCCCGCGCCTCGACCGACTCCGCCGACAGAGCCGCGATCACGCGCGCCGTCTGGGCGAGGCGCTGGGTCTCCGCCGCCGCCTGACGGCGCGCGTCGGTCCAGGCGACGCTGATGGAGGTGATCAGGAAGGCCGCGCCCAAGGCGGCCAGGACGAGGCCCACAAGACGACGGCCGATCGATCCCTTCCGGAAGCTGATGTTCTCGCGCACCACAGGCCCTGTTTGGCAGATTTTCTCTCGCTATACGGGCGGTTAATGACCTTCCCCTTAAGACGGGAGTCTGGTTGGGGGACCAGGCCGTGTTCGTTAGTTGGTCCCGAAGGGTTGTGGCGTGAACGAGTTCTTCTACGTGCTCGACGAGAAGGCCCGTCTGCTGTTCGTCGACGACGACCCGATCCTGCGCGAGTTCGCGCGGGTCAATCTGGCGTCGGAAAGCTGCGACGTGGAGGTCGCCGCCGACGGCGTTGAGGCGCTGGAGCGGATCGCCGAGCAGCCGTTCGACCTCCTGCTGGTCGATCTCGAAATGCCGCGCATGGATGGATTTGAGCTGCTTGGCCGGCTGCGCGAAGACCCCCGCACCGCCCATCTCCCCGTGGTCGTCGAAACCGGTCGGGAAGACGTGACCGCCATCGACCGCGCCTTTCGCATGGGCGCCACCTCCTTCGTATCCAAGCCGCTGAACTGGCGCCTGCTGACCTATCAGCTGCGTTTCGTTCTGCGGGCGGCCCGGGCCGAATCGCTGGTGAGACGCGCCGCCGAGGCGGTGCGCGCCGAACGCGCCAACCTCCGACAATGAGGATCGTTTCCCGCTTCGTCCGGGATGAACGGGGCGTCATCGCCCTGAAGTTCGCCCTGGCCGTGCCGGCGGTGGCGTTGCTGGCCGTCGGCGCCGTCGATCTCCGGGCCGTGGCGGCCGACCGCGCGGCCTTCCAGACCGTGGCCGAAGCCGCCGCCCTGGCCGGCGCCCGCGAGCTCGGCATGGCGGTGGACAGCAAGGCGCCGGCCGCCCGCGCGGAGTCCTGGGCCAAGGGTCAGCTGACGCAGCTGACCGATCACCCTGACGCCGTGGTCAAGGCCGAGGTCATCGAACTGCCCACTCGCCAGCGGGCCATCAAGGTCAGCGTCGAGGGGCGGCGCCTGTCCTTCTTCGGCAACATGCTGCCGCCCGGCGGATGGCGGATCCATGCCGACGCCACGGCCGCGTCCGTTTCCACCATGCCGCTGTGCATCCTCGCCCACAGTCCTGACGCCGGAGCGGTCCTGCGCATGAAGGGCCTGTCCAAGGTCGACGCCCAGGGCTGTCTGATCCATTCCAATTCGGACATCCGCGTCGATCTCCTGGCGCGCATGTCCACCGGCGCCGCCCAAGCCGTGGGTCGGACCCAGGGCTCAATCATCAAGGCCGCGCACTCCGGCGCCCCGCCGATGGACGACCCCTATGTCGGCATCGATTTCTCGCCGCCAACCCCCTGCCCCAGGGATCCCAAGCCGACCGAGATCAAAGCCAACACGACCCTGCAGCCCGGTGTCCACTGCGGCGACATCGAGGTATCGGGCAAGACGACCCTGACTTTGGCGCCGGGCGACCACTGGTTCGTCGACGGCATGCTGACCATGATCGGCGACAGCCGGCTGCTCGGGACCGATGTCGCCCTGGTGTTCGATGACGCGGCCTTCGAATTCGGCGGCAATGCCAAGGTCCAGCTGCAAGGCCGCGAGGACGGAGCTCTGGCCGGGTTCGTCATCGTGGGGCTGAAACCGCCCAGCGGCACCTGGTGCGGCGTCTCTGACGACGATGACGATGACGACGACGACGACGACGATGACGATGACGACGATGACGATGATGACGATGATGACGATGACGATGATGACGGCGGCGGTCTGCTGGGCCTGCTCGGGGGCGTCCTCGACCTCGTCGATCTCGACGGCTGCACCCAGGCGACGGGCAGCCTCTTCGTCATGGCCAGCGACAATGTCGACGTGCTGGAAGGGGTGGTCTACACCCCGGCCTCGATGTTCGTGGTGACCGGCAAGAACCAGGTCGCCGAGGCCGCCGACTGGACAGTGATGATCGTGCGCAAGCTGCAGATCGTGGGCTCGCCCACCCTGGTGATCAACGCCGACTACGGCGCCTCGCCCGTGCCGGTGCCCGATGGCGTCGGCGATCGGGTCGGAGCCCTGCGCCTGATCGACTGAGGGAGAGTCCGCCGTTCCCCTGACCGAGCCCCGCCGTCGCCTACGAGCCTGGATGGTCGAATCCGCCCTGCCCCTGTGGGCCGAGGTCGGGATCGACGCGCGCGGCCGGGCGGTCGAGGCGCTCGATTTCGAGGGTCGGGCGGTCGTTGGCATGCCGCTTCGGTGCCGCGTCCAGGCGCGTCAGCTCTATGTGCTGTGCGAGGCCCGGCGACGCGGCTGGCGTCGCGGCGGCGCGCTGGCGCGGCGGGCGTTCCAGACCCTGATCGACGACCACCGCCGCGCCGACGGACTGTGGCGTCGTACGGTGGACGACGACGGCCGCGTCGTGGATGACGCGCCTGACCTCTACGATCAGGCCTTCGCCCTCTACGCCCTGTCGGCGGCCTTCCGCGAGCTCGGCGAGGATCGCGCCCGCGACCTGGCGCTGGAGACGCTGGAGGCCATGAGCGTGGCCATGGCGCATCCCGCCGGCGGCTGGGTCGAGGCGGTCCCCGCCGTGACGCCGCGCCGCCAGAACCCGCACATGCACATGCTGGAGGCCATGCTGGCGTGGAAGGCCCTGGCGCCCGACGCCGTCTTCGCGCGCACGGCCGAGCGATGCCTGGAGCTGATGCGCACGCGGTTCCGCGCCGACGGAACGGTGCGGGAGTATTTCACCGACGACCTCGCGCTCGACCCCCAGCGCGGCGCGGTTGTCGAACCGGGCCATCAGATGGAGTGGGCCTGGCTGCTGCTGGAGGCCGGCGCGCCGCGCGCGGAGGCGACGGAACTGGCCACGGCGGCGATGGCCTGCGGCCTCGGCTCGCAGGGCCTGTTGGTCCGCGAAGTGACGCCCACGGCCGAGCTGATCGACGGCGGCGAGCGGCTGTGGGCCCAGACCGAGGCCGTCCGCGCCCTGGACCGGCTGGGCGACGCCGTGGAGGCCGACCGGCTGCTGGCTCGGGTGCTCGACACCCATCTGGCGACCGACACACCCGGACTGTGGATCGACAGCTTCGACGCCGAGGGGCGGCCGCTGGACGGGCGCGTTCCCGCCTCCAGCCTCTATCACCTGATGACCATGGCCACCGACGTCCTGCCCGAGGGCGAGGCGTGACGCCGGCGGTCTTCCTCGACCGCGACGGGGTGCTGATCGAGGACGTCGGCTATCCCCACCGCGACGAGGACCTGCGCCTGATGCCCGGCGCCGTCGAGGCCGTGCGGCGCTGGAACGACCGGGGCCTCGTCACGGTCGTCGTCACCAACCAGTCGGGCGTGGCGCGCGGCCTGTTCAGCCTGGAGCGGATGGAGGCGTTCAACGCCCTGATGGTCGCGCGACTGGCCGACCAGGGGGCGCGCATCGACGCGGTTTACGCCTGTCCCTTTCACGGCGAGGCGGTCGACGACCGTTACCGCCACCCCGACCATCCGGACCGCAAGCCCAACCCCGGCATGATCCTGAGGGCCGCCCGCGATCTCGATCTGGACCTCCCTCGATCCTTCCTTATCGGCGATCGGGATAGCGATCTGGAAGCGGCGCGACGCGCGGGCGTCGCCGGTCATCTGTTCCCCGGCGGGGACCTCGCGGCCTTCGCGGCGACCCTGCCCATCTAGATCGGCGCGACATCCTCCAGGAAGGCGCGGAACCGGCGCCGTGACTCCTCGGCCAGGGCTGAGTCGTGACGCATGGGTGGCGCGTTCATCGGTTCGTCGAAGCTGTGGCTGCCCTCGGCGATCCAGGTCTCGACCTCGGCGCCGCAGCCCCGGACCATGTCATGCACCCGCTCGGCGTTCCGGACGGTGGTCAGGTGATCCTTGCGCGCGATCACCGCCAGAACCTTGGGACAGTGGCGCCACGCCCGCATCCGGTTCCACGCCCCGATGCCGACATAGGGGTAGGCCAGCCACGCCCCCTTGACCCCCTTGAGCGAGACCGCGCCCGGATCGGCCACGCCCAGGCAGGGCCGGGAGCACTCCGCGCTCATCGCCTCCATGATGCCCCAGCCGCCGTGGCTCCACCCGGCCAGCACCAGCCGCTCGGGATCGACCAGCGGGTGGTCGGACAGGCCCCGAATGGTCGCCAGCACATCGCCGGCGCGCTTGTCGCCGTGGAACTGCAGCCCAGTGCAGACCGTGGCCATGGCGTATTCCCGGCTCCAGCCGCGCGGCGCATAGCTGTCGACGATCGCCGCCCGCCAGCCCGCCGCCGTCGCCGCCTCGGCATAGAGCGGCAGGTGATCCCTCAGCCCGCCGCAGCCGTGAAACAGAAGCGCCGTCGGCCGCCGCCGTTCGTCGTCAGGGCCGACCATCGTGGTGTGCGGGGCCAGCCGCGCCCAGCGCTGTTCCAGAGTGTCCATGCGCCGTCCCTTAGCGCGATTCATCATGTCGCTGGACGCCTCGCTCAATCCGGTCTTACCTCCGCCTCCGGGAGAGGGAGCCCCTGACATGACCGATACGCCCGCCGCGACGCCGACGCCCGCCAGCCCGGCCGCCACGCCGAGCCTGGGACGCCGGCTGGAGCTGACCCTGCGCGCCCTGGTGCTGGGCTGTCTGCTGGCCGTCGTCTTCACCGCCGCCAACACCTATCTGGGCCTGCTGGTCGGCCTGACCTTCGCCTCGGCCATTCCGGCGGCGGTCATCTCCATGGCGGCGCTGCGCCTGTTCCGGACGTCGACCATCTGGGAAAATATGACGGTCCAGACCGTCGCCTCGGTCGGTGGCTCGATGAGCGCCATCATCTTCGTACTGCCCGCCCTGGTCATGGTCGGCTGGTGGACCAGCTTCCCCTTCTGGCAATCGGTGGCGATCTGCATTCTGGGCGGCGTTCTGGGCGTCACCTTCTCCATCCCGCTGCGCCGGTCGCTGGTGGTCAAGGCCGGCCTGCCCTACCCCGAAGGCGTCGCCGCCGCCGCCGTGCTGAAGGTCGGATCGCGCGGCGCGGCCCAGACCGAAAGCGCGGTGCGCGAGAACAAGAAGGGTCTCGGCATCGTGGTCATCGGCGCCGTCGTCTCGGCCGCCTATGCTCTGGGCGCCGGGGCGCGGGTGTTCGCGGGCGAAGCCGCCACCTTCTTCCGGCTCCCGGCCGCGCTGGGCGGCGGGGCCACGGGGCTTGGCTTCGGCATGCAGTTCGCGCTGCTGGGCGCCGGACACCTAATCGGCCTGGCCGTCGGACTGTCGCAGCTGGTCGGGCTGATCATCGCCTGGGGCCTGGCGGTTCCGATCATGACGGCCATGCAGGCCACGCCAGGGGCGGCCGAGGAGGCGGCTCTGGGGGTCTGGGCCGAGCAGGTGCGCTTCATGGGCGCCGGCGTCATCGGCGTCGCCGCCATCTGGACCCTGTTGAAGATGGCCGGCCCCCTGATCGGCGGCCTGACCTCGGCCCTGGCCGCCAACGCCAGACGCGCCTCGGGCGAGGTGCTGGACCGCACCGAACAGGACATTCCGATCAATATCGTGGCCATGATCTCCCTGGCCTGCCTTGTCGGCATCGCCGTGCTGCTGGCGGTCTTCGCGCAAGGGACGGTGCTGGCCGGATCGACGGCGCTGCTGGTTGTCGGCGGACTGATCTATGTCGCCGTGATCGGCTTCATGGTGGCGGCCATCTGCGGCTACATGGCGGGCCTGCTGGGCTCGTCGAACAGTCCAGTGTCGGGCGTCGGCATCCTGGCCATCATCGTCGCCTCGCTCTTGATGCTCGGCGTCATGTCCATCGCCGGCGTGCCCGCCGATCCGTCGATCATCGCCTACGCCCTGATGGTCACAGCCGTGGTCTTCGCCGTCGCCATCATCGCCAACGACAACCTGCAGGACCTCAAGACCGGTCAGCTGGTCGAGGCCACCCCCTGGCGCCAGCAGACCGCCCTGATCGTCGGCGTGGTCGCCGGCGCCATCGTCATTCCGCTGATCCTGGATCTGCTCAACCAGGCCTATGGCTTCGTCGGCGGCCCGGCTCCGACGGTGGAGGGCACCGATCCCCTTCCCGCTCCCCAGGCGACCCTGATCGCGGCCCTCGCGCGCGGCGTCATCGGCGGCGACCTGCGCTGGGACCTGATCGGCATCGGCGCCTTGATCGGGGGGGCGGTGATCGTCGCCGACATCGCCCTGCGCGGCGCTACGAAGGACCGGATCAAGCTGCACGCCCTGGCCGTCGGCATCGGCGTCTATCTGCCGGCGGCGGTGACCACCATGCTGGTCATCGGCGCGGTGGCCGGCTGGGCCTATGAGCGCTGGGTGTCGAAAACTCGGTTCGCCGACGTCGGCAAGCGCATGGGCGTCCTCCTGGCGTCGGGCCTGATCGTCGGCGAGAGCCTGTTCGGCGTGTTCACCGCCGCCGTCGTGGTCGGCACCGAGAACGGCTCGCCCTTCGCCCTGATCCCCGAGGGAACCGGCTGGCCGGCCATGATCGTCGGCGTCATCGCCTTCGCCGCCCTGGCCTTCGCGCTCTACGCCTTCACCCGCAAGCGGGCGTCGGAGGTCTAGACCCCGGCGTACCACTCATAGCCGCGGTCTTCCCAATAGCCGCCCTTGCCGCGGCCGATGTGGGCGAAGCTTTCGACCGCCTCGATGCGCTTGACGTATTTGGCCATCTTGTAGCCGAGCTGGCGCTCGAGCCTCAGGCGGATCGGCGCGCCATGCTTGATGGGCAGGATCTCGTCGTTCATCTCGTAGGCGAGGATGGTCTGTTCGTGAAAGGCGTCCACCAGATCGATCGAGGTGTAGTAGCGCTCGCCGTCCTCGGTCTGGCTCAGGGCGTCGAAACAGTGGAACACCAGATACTTGGCGTCCGGCCTCAGCCGCGCCTGACGCAGGATGTGCGACAGCCGCGCGCCCTTCCATTTGCCGATCGAGGTCCAGCCCTCGACGCAGTCGTGCTTGGTGATCTGGGTGCGTGACGGCATCCGCCGCAGATCGGTCAGCGACAGGGCCAGCGGCCGCTCGACCAGGCCGTCGACGATCAGGCGATAGTCGCGGAAATTGTTGGCCCTCAGCGCGCGGTACTCCGCCGCCGCCGGGTCGACCGAGCCGTTGGCGCGGAAGTCGTCGGAGATATCCTTTTCTTCGTACTCGGGGGCCAGGGCCTGACGGGCCAGGGCGCGCTGCGAGCGCTTGGTCGCCTTCTCGGCCGTGGCCAGGGTGCACTGAACCTGTTCGTTGCGGGCCAGGCTGTCGCACGAGCCTAGCAGCGGCAGGGCGGCAAGCCCTCCGGCCCCGAGCAGCAGACGGCGGCGGTCAGGGTTCGGCACGGTCATCTCCCGTCAGGCGGATGCGGTACCAGCCGGTGATCATGGCCCGCATGTTGTTGATCGGGCCGGACAACACCACGAGCAGCACGTGGACGATGGCGAAGATCACGATCCCGGCCGCGGCGATGAAATGCAGGGTGCGCGCCGACTGGCGACCGCCGACGATCTCGATCATCCAGGGCGCGGCCGCGTTCATGCCCGGCGACATGCCCAAGCCGGTGAACAGCATCAGCGGCAGCAGAACCAGCAACACGGCCAGATAGGTCAGCTTCTGAATGACGTTGTAGCGTCGCACCGCCTCGCCTTCGGGAAATTTCAGCTTGGCGTGCTCGACGACGCTGTGCGGGATGTCGGCGATGTCGGCGCGGGTGGGGAACAGCACCCGCCTCAGCCGTCCCCAGATCAGGATGTAGGCCAGGTAGATCAGGCCGTTGATGACGAACAGCCAGGCGAAGAAAAAGTGCCAGCGCCGCCCCCGCGCCAGGTCCTGCCAGCTGGGCAGGGTCGCCCACGACGGGATGTTCGGAAAGCTCAGCCACGGATCGTCGAAGGTCGAGGCCAGACCCCAGTAAAGGTGCGGATGCGCCCGCAGGATCTGCAGCCCGCTCATCACCAGGATGACGACGCAGAGCACATTGACCCAGTGGGTGATGCGCACGACCCACGGGTGGCGATAGGTGTCGATCCGTCCCTGTCCGCGATCCCGATCCGCCGGCATGTCCGCTCCCCGTTTCCGAAAAGCCTAGACCCATCCTCTGCAGGCGTCATCTGCGGCGCGGTGACAAACAGGTTCATCACGGAGAACACAGCGGAATCACAACGAACACGACGAAACCGGGCACACATCCACAGCTCAGATCGCGCCGGTCCGTTCCGAGCGATCGAGGCCCTTGGCCTCGATCATTGTCTTCGCGGTTCGACGCTCGCGTTCAAGCCCGTCGTCCTCGAGGAACCCGTTGTGTTCGCTGTGGCCCCGTCGTGCCCGTGGTGATGAACCGCCTCAGCCACAGGCGCCGACGTTAGAGCGCGACGTTCAGTTTGCGGGCCAGGCTTTCCAGCTCGCCCCGGATCGAGGCGGCCGAGGAGCCGAGCAGATTGGCCATGCCGCGCCGCGCGGCGACCAGGTCGGTGGACAGCACCATGCGCTTGACCGCCCCCACGCCGGCTGCCGGCGCCGACAGCCGGGTGAAGCCCAGGGTGACCAGGGCGAAGGCCTCCAGCGGCTTGCCGGCGATCTCGCCACAGACCGAGACCGGCGTGCCGGTGTCGGCGCACTTCTTCTGGATATACTGCAGCGCGCGCAGGGCCGGCGGCGACAGCGGGTCGTAGCGCTCGGCCACCAGGGGATTGGTCCGGTCGGCCGCGAACATGTACTGGAACAGGTCGTTGGAGCCCACCGACACGAAGTCGGTCAGGGGCAGCAGGGCGTCCAGATGCCACAACAGGCTGGGGCATTCGATCATGGCCCCGACGCGCAGCAGTTCCGGCAGGGGCCGGCCGCGACGCCGGGCCCAGGCCACCTCATAGTCGACCAGTTCGCGCGCCGCGCGGAACTCGTCGACCGTGGCGATCATCGGGAACATGACGCGCAGCTCGCGCCCGCCCGCCGCCGTCAGCAGGGCGCGCAGCTGCATCCTCAGCAGGGCCGGACGATCCAGCCCCAGCCGGATGGCGCGGCGACCCAGCGCCGGGTTCTCCTCCCGCTCCGCCTCCAAATAGGGCAGCACCTTGTCGCCGCCGATATCCAGGGTGCGGAAGGTCACCGGCCGCTCGTCGGCGGCGTCCAGCACCAGGCGGTACAGAGCCGTCTGGGCGTTCAGCTTGGGCAACTCGTCCGAGACCATGAACTGGAATTCGGTGCGGAACAGGCCGATGCCCTCGGCCCCGCTCTTGTCCAGCAGCTCAAGGTCGACGGCAAGGCCGGCGTTGGTCAGCAGGGTCACCCGCGTGCCGTCCTGGGTGACGGCGGGCAGGTCGCGGATCTTGTCGAACTCGGCCTGGCGGCTCTGGCGCATGGCCATGCGCTGGGTGACCGCCTCGACCATGTCGGGCCGGGGCCGCAGGAACGCCTCGCCGCCCTCGCCATCGACGATGACGAGGTCGTTCTCGCTCAGCCGGTCGCGCAGACCCATCAGGCGGCCCACGCACGGAATCTGCAGCGCCCGCGCCACGATGGCGGCGTGGCTGGCGGCCGAGCCCTCCTCGATCAGCAAGCCCTTCAGCTTTGTACGCGGGTATTCGAGCAGGTCTGCGGGGCCCAGGTTCTTGGCCACCAGGATGGCGTCGTCGGGCAGGGCACGGTCGCCCGGCTTGTCGCCCGCCAGGATGCGCAGCAGCCGGTTGGCCAGGTCCTCGAAGTCGTGCAGTCGCTCCTTGATGTAGGGGTCGCGCGCCTTGGCGAAGCGGGCGCGGTGTTCGTTCCTGACCCGGTCGACGGCCGCCTCGGCGGTGAGCCCTGAGCGCACCGCCTCTTCCAGCGACCGGTTCCAGCCCCGGTCGTCGGCGAACATCCGGTAGGTTTCGAGCACCTCGTAGGAGGCGCCGCCCAGCTTGCCCTGACCGCCGTCCAGCATGTGGTCGATGCCGCTCTTCAGCGCATCAAGGGAGGCGTGAAGCCGGATTTCCTCGGCGACGGGATCCAGCGCCAGCAGCTGTTCGGGCGCGATCGGCGCCTCGTGCAGGACGACGTGGCCGACCGCCAGGCCGTCGGCGAACTTCTGTCCTTTCAGCCGCTCGGCGCGGTGCGGCGCCAGCTCGACTTCCGAAAGCTCCTCCAGCCCGACCAGCTCGCCGGACGCCACCGTCTCGGCCAGCACCATGGCGATGGTCTGGATGTCCTCGATCTCGTCGGCGTCATAGTGCCGCGCCGCCCGGTTTTGGACCACCAGCACCCCCACAGCCCGGCCGCCGCGCAGCAGCGGCGCGCCCAGGAAGGCGTGATAGGGATCCTCGCCCGTCTCCGGCCGATAGGAGAAGCTGGGGTGGCTGGGCGCGTCGATCAGGCTGATCGGCTCGGCGATGCGGGCCACCTCGCCGACCAGGCCCTCTCCGGGCCTGAGGCGGGTGTTGTGAACCGCCTCGGGGTTCAGACCCTCGGTGGCGAACAACTCCAGCTCGCCCGAGGCGCGGCGCAGATACAGCGAACAGACCTCGGCCACCATCGACAGGGCGATGATGCGGACCACCTGGTTGAGGCGGGCCTGGGCGGGCCCGCCGCCGGCCATCGCCTCGCGGATCTGGCGCAGGAGGTTCCTGGGTCCTCGCGTCGATAATCCGCCGCCCTGGGGCATCCGTCCTCCCGGTCAGGGCCGATCGCCGGCCATGTCGCCTGAGACTATACCGTCTCCAGTCCGTACGCCGAATGTAGGGCGCGAACCGCCAGTTCGGCATAGGCGGCATCGATAAGAACGCTGATCTTGATTTCGGAAGTGGAAATCGCCTGAAATTTTATGCCCTTGTCCGCCAAGGCCCGGAACATGGTCTGGGCCACGCCGGCGTGGCTGCGCATGCCGACGCCCACGACCGAGACCTTGGCCACGTCCTCGTCGACGCGGATTTCTGAAAAGCCGATCTCCGCCTGACCCGCGCGCATCAGTTCGGCGGCCCGCTGGGCGTCCCGGCGGCCGGTGGTGAAGGTCAGATTGACCGTGCCCTCGGTGCGCGACTGGGACTGGACGATCATGTCCACATTGACGTTCGCCTCCGCCAGGCGGGTGAAGACGTCCGCCGGACCATCCACCCGGTCGGCGAGACCGAGCAGGGTGATGCGGGCCTCGTCGCGGCTCATGGCCACACCCGACACGATGCGCTTTTCCACGATTTCCTCCTCGTCACAGATCAGGGTGCCGGCCTCGGCTGGTAGCTTACCGGAGGCGTCGGGCTCGACGAAGCTGGACAGCACCCGGACCGGCACGCGCTTGGCCATGGCCAGTTCGACCGAGCGGGTCTGCAGCACCTTGGCCCCCAAGGACGCCATCTCCAGCATCTCCTCATAGGATATCCGGTCCAGCCGCCGGGCCTTCTGCTCGATCCTGGGGTCGGTCGTATAGACGCCGTCCACGTCGGTATAGATGTCGCAACGACAGCCCAGCGCCGCCGCCACCGCCACCGCCGAGGTGTCGGAGCCGCCGCGGCCCAGAGTGGTCAGCCGGCCGTCGCGGGTCACGCCTTGAAAGCCCGGCACCACGGCGATCTCGCCCGCGTCGATGGCGGCGCCCAGCCGGTCGCCCGGCACATCCTCGATCCGCGCGCGGCCGTGGGCGTCGTCGGTCAGGATGGGGATCTGCCAGCCCAGCCACGACCGCGCCTTCAGTCCCATGTTGCGCAGCGTCAGGGCCAGCAGCCCCGCCGTGACCTGCTCGCCCGAGGCGACCACGGTGTCGTATTCGTCGTCGGTGAGGTCGATGCCCGGGCCCGGCCGTCCCGCGCCGTCGGTCCAGGCGACCAGTTCGTTGGTCTTGCCGGCCATGGCCGAGACCACCACCGCCACCGCCTTGCCCGAGCGCGCCTCGGCCGCGACGATCCGCGCCACGCGACGAATGCGCTCCAGATCGGCCATGGAGGTGCCGCCGAACTTCAACACCAGTCGCGTCATGGTGACGGCGCGTCTCCCCGGGGCTCACCGCATCTTGCGTGGGAGGCCCGGCGGGTTCATCCCGGGGCCATGGTCGCTTCTACCTACCCGTCCGGCTCCGGCAAAGCCCAAAGCCCCGATGTCGGGACCGCGCGTGGCGCCTCGATCGATCCGGCTGACGTGGCGCGGTTCTCGGCCCAGGCGGCCGAATGGTGGGATGCGAAGGGGCCGTTCGCGCCGTTGCACAAGTTCAATCCCGCGCGGCTGGGTTTCATCCGCGACCGGGCGGCCGGGCATTTCGATCGCGATCCCAGGGCACGCGCGCCGTTCGAGGGTTTGCGCCTGATCGACATCGGCTGCGGCGGCGGGCTGATCGCCGAGCCGATGCGGCGCCTGGGCTTCGAGGTCACCGCCGTCGACGCCTCGTCCGAAAACATCGGCACGGCCCGCGCCCACGCCGAACAGATGGGTCTGGACATCGCCTACCGCGCCGCCACCGCCGAACAGATGGAAGCCGAGGGCGCCGGCCCCTTCGACGTCGTTCTGGCGCTCGAGATCGTCGAGCATGTCGCCGACCCCGAGGCCTTCCTGCGCACCTGCGCCCGGCTGATCGCGCCCGGCGGGATGATGGTGGTCGCCACCCTGAACCGCACGCTCAAGTCCCTGGCGCTGGGCAAGGTGGCGGCGGAATACGTCCTGCGCTGGGTCCCGGCCGGCACCCACGACTGGCGCCAGTTCCTCAAGCCCGATGAGATCCGCCTGATGCTGTCCGAGGAGCCTGTAGCCGTGTCCGGCCCGTACGGCCTGGTCTATTCGCCCCTGACCGACCGCTGGAGCGAGGGCGACAGCGACATCAACTACATGATGGTGGCGACGAGGGCCTAGACCCGCCGCTCCATGTAGCGGGCGTCGGGACCATAGCTGGCCAGCTTTTCGGTCATGCCGGGCGGATCGGCGACCGCGAACCCATGACGCGCCCAGAAGGCGGCCGCGTCATTGACCGCGACCAGGGTGATCGCGGGCCAGTCGCCCTCGCGCGCCAGATCGATGACCGTCTCCACGCCCGATCGCCCATGGCCGCCTCCGCGCGCCGCGCGGCTCAGCGCCAGATCATGCAGATAAAGAACCGCCGCATCGGCCGGGATCGCCCCGATCAGGCTGTTCAGCGCTGGCGCGCTGTCCGCCCGCCACGGATAGGCGAAGACATAGCCGCGCACCGATCCGTCCGGCTCGGCCAGCGCCCGGCATCCCTGCGGATAAAGCGTCAGCCGCTCTGCGAAACAGACCCGGTCCTCAAAATGGTCGCGAAAGGCCTCGGCGGCGACGGCGACCACGCCTTCGAGGTCCGCCATCGTCATCGGGCGCCAAGCGAGGGGCGTGGCAAGATTAGACATCACGCCGGGGCTCCATGGGTTAAGCGTGCTGGGCGGAGTCGCGGAACAGGCGCGAAACGAATCAGGACCGAATCACTGACACGGCGCGATTCGGGATTTGTTCTCCACAACATATTGTATCTTAATGCCGATTAACCGCTAGGACTATTTTGCCGCGCGACGTTGGCCTGTGCGTTCGCCGCATCGGATCCTATATGTCGGCAGCCATGACCGAGCCCGCCGCGCCGCCCGAACATCCCCGCCTGTCCAGTCTGTCCACGGGCCTGCGCTGCCGCTGCCCGCGCTGCGGCGACGGACCGCTGCTGCGAGGCTTCCTCACCATCCGCGACGAGTGTCCGGCCTGCGGGCTGGACTACAGCTTCGCCGACCCGGCGGACGGCCCTGCCTTCTTCGTCATGTCCGGCATCGGCATCGTCGTGATGATGATCTTTCTGGTGATCGAGATCGCTTATCGGCCTTCCATCCTTTTCCATCTGCTCGTGACCCTGCCTGTGCTGGTGGCCGGATGCCTGGCGACGCTGCGTCCGGTGAAGGGCTGGCTTGTCTCCGAACAATGGGTGCATCGCGCCGAAGAGGCGCGCTGGGCCTCGACCGGCAAGCACGGCGAGGGCCGTCGCTGGCGGTGAAGCATCGCCGCGCGGATCGGCCGCCTTTCACTTTTCCGCTGATGAACTATTTTTAAGGATCACGCGCCGCCGGGGGGCATAAGGTGCGCGCCTTCCGCTTCCAGAGCGCATGAAGCGCCTACGAGGAACCAGTTATGATGAAACGCCTGCTCGTCGGCGCCGCCTTTGGCGCCCTGATCCTGCCTTCGACCGCCCTCGCCCATGATCTCGACGGCGCCGACTGCCTCGACGCCGCCTGCGACACCGTCGCCCTGTTCGACGCGCCCGTGCTGGGCGCCACCGGCTATGAGGGCATCGAGTCGCCCAAATACGGTGACTGGGGCGTGGACCTGGACGGTCGCGACACCTCGGTTCGTCCGGGCGAGGACTTCTTCCAGTACGCCAACGGCGCCTATGTCGATGCGCTGGAAATCCCGGCCGACCGCACCCGTTACGGCTCCTTCGACCTGCTCAGCCAGCTGTCGGAGAACCGGCTGGAAACCCTGGTCAACGACATCGCGGGCTCCAGCCCCGCCGCCGGAACCGACGAGTACCGGATCGCCGCCCTCTACAACAGCTACATGGACGAGGCCCGGGTCGAGGCGCTGGACATGCAGCCGATCGAGCCGATGCTGACGGAGATTCGCGGCATCGCCGACCACGCCGCCATGGCCGCCCACATGGGCGCGACCCAGTCGCGGCCGGGCTCGTCGGTGTTCGGTCTCTATGTGTCCGATGACGCCAAGAACCCGGTTCAGTACACCCCCTACATGGGCCAGTCCGGTTTGGGTCTGCCCAACCGCGACTATTACCTGACGGCCAATTTCACCGACAAGCTGACCGCCTATCAGGCCTATGTGGCGCGCATGTTGGCCATGATCGGCTGGGACAACGCCGAACAGGCGGCCGCCGACATCGTGGCCATGGAGACGAAGATCGCCGAGGCCCACTGGACCCGCGCCGAGAGCCGCGACCGGGACCGGACCTACAACCCCATGACCCCAACCGAGCTGGCCGCCTTCGCGCCCGGCTTCGACTGGGCGGCCTATTTCGAACAGGCCGGCGTCGCCGACCAGCAGCGCTTCGTGCTGAGCCAGAACACCGCCTTCCCCAAGATCGCGGCCATCTACGCCGAGACCCCCATCGAGACCCTGCGCGCCTGGCAGGCCTTCAATGTCGTGGATCAGTCCGCGCCCTATCTGTCCAAGCGGTTCGCTGACGCCCAGTGGGACTTCCGCAGCCGCGAGCTGTCTGGCCAGCTGGAACAGCGCCCGCGCGAGAAGCGCGCCGTCGGCTTCGCCAACGGGCGGGTCGGCGAGGCCCTGGGCCGTCTCTATGTCGAGCGCTGGTTCCCGGCCGAGAACAAGGCCCAGATGGAGCAACTGGTCGGCAATCTGCGCACGGCCCTGGCCGAGCGCATCCGCAACCTCGACTGGATGGGCGAGGAGACCAAGGCCAAGGCCCTTGAGAAGCTCGACAAGTTCGGCGTCAAGATCGGCTATCCGGTGAAGTGGCGCGACTATTCCGCGCTCGAGGTTCAGCCGGGCGATCTGTTCGGCAACATGGTCCGCGCCAGCGACTTCAACTGGGACTATCAGCTGGACCGTCTGGACGGCCCTGTCGATGACGAGGAGTGGTCGATGACGCCCCAGACCGTCAACGCCTACTACTCCTCGACCAAGAACGAGATCGTCTTCCCGGCCGCCATCCTGCAGCCGCCGTTCTTCGACCCTGACGCCGACCCGGCGGTCAATTACGGCGCCATCGGCGGGGTGATCGGCCACGAGATCGGCCACGGCTTCGACGATCAGGGCCGCAAGTCCAATGGCGACGGCGTGCTGACCGAATGGTGGACCGAGGCCGACGAGCAGCGCTTCGAGGCCCAGGCCACGCGGCTGGGCGCCCAGTACGACAGCTATGAGCCGATCGAGGGCCAGAACCTTCAGGGACGGCTGACGATGGGTGAGAACATCGGCGACCTGGCCGGCGTCACCCTGGGGCTGGAAGCCTATCGCGTGTCGCTAAACGGGCAGGAGGCGCCGGTTCTGGACGGCACGACCGGCGACCAGCGCGTCTTCTACGGCTGGGCCCAGGTATGGCGCGCCAAGTACCGTGACGACGCGCTGCGTCAGCAGATCGCCCAGGGCCCGCACTCGCCGGCGGAGTTCCGCGTGATCGGCCCGGTCCGCAACGTCGACGCCTGGTATGAGGCCTTCGACGTCCAACCGACCGACGCCTATTACGTCGCTCCGGAGGAGCGCGTCCGCCTCTGGTAGGGGCGTAGCGTTCGCGAAAGAAAAAGGCCGCCGTCCCGGTTCGGGGCGGCGGCCTTGTCGTATCTGGGCTTGAGCGCCTCTGGGGCTAGGCTCAGGCCTTCTCTTCGGTCTTGTCGTCCGCCTTGTCGGCGTCGGCGGCCGGAGCCTCCTCAGCAGCCGGAGCTTCCTCGGTCGCGGCCTCGGCGGCGGGGGCCTCCTCGGCAGCCGGAGCTTCTTCCGCCGGAGCGTTCTTGGCGGCTTCCTCGGCGGCCTTGGCGTCTTCCTTGGCCTGGGCGGCGGCGGCGGCGGCCTCTTCCTTGGCGGCGGCTTCGGCCTCGGCGCGGTCGGCTTCACGCTGGGCGCGCTCGGCGGCGCGTTCCTGGGCCTTCTTGCCGGGCTGGGCCTTGTTCGGGTTGTTGCCGGCCTGCCACTTGACGGTCTCGCCCAGGGTCTCGTCCTGGCTCAGGAAGCGGGCGACGCGGTCGGTCGGCTGGGCGCCCTTCTTCAGCCATTCGGCGATGCGGTCGGCCTTCAGCTTCACGCGCGGCTCGGCGTGGTCCTTGGGCAGCATCGGGTTGTAGGAACCGACGCGCTCGATGAACTTGCCGTCGCGGGGCGCGTGCGAGTCGGCGATGACGATGTGGTAGTAGGGGCGCTTCTTGGCGCCGCCGCGGCTCAGACGAATCTTCAGCATTGTCAGTCTCTTTCTAGAAGGAAGGGATCATTTCTTCGGGGGAAAGCCGGGAAGACCGGGCAGGCCTCCCGGCGCTTGCGGTCCGCCGAGCCCGGGAAGGGCCGGCGGGGCGTCGGTGTTCATGCCGGGCAGCTTGCCGCCGCCCAGAGCCTTGAGGCGCTCCATGTCGGCGCCGGACGGCATGCCCGGCAGGCCGCCCGGCATGCCGGCGCCCATCATCTGCGCCATCTTCATCAGGTTCTTGCCGCCGCCACGCGACAGCGACTTCACGGCGTCGGCCATCTGCCGGTGCTGTTTCAACAGGCGGTTGATGTCCTGCACATCGACGCCGGCGCCCGCCGCCACGCGCCGCTTGCGGGACGCGTTCAGCAGATCCGGCTTCTTGCGCTCGGCCTTGGTCATGGAGGAGATGATCGCCTCCTGACGCAGGATCATCTTGTCGTCGATATTGGCCGCCGACATTTGGGCCTTCATCTTCTGGGCGCCGGGCAGCATGCCCATCAGGCCCTGCAGGCCGCCCATCCGCTTCATCTGCTGCAGCTGGCTGGCCAGGTCGTCCAGGTCGAATTTCCCCTGGGACAGCTTCCTGGCCATCTTCTCGGCCTTGGCCTGGTCCAGGTCCTGGCTGGCCTTCTCGACCAGGGCGACGATGTCCCCCTGGCCCAGGATGCGGCCGGCCACGCGGCGGGCGTCGAACACCTCCAGCGCATCGGTCTTCTCGCCCGCGCCCAGGAACTTGATCGGCAGGCCGGTGACGGCCCGCATCGACAGCATGGCGCCGCCGCGCCCGTCGCCGTCCGCCCGTGTCAGGATCAGGCCCGTCAGCGGCAGGCGTTCGTGGAAGGCCTTGGCGGTGCGAACCGCGTCCTGGCCGGTCAGGCTGTCGGCCACCAGGATGGTTTCGATCGGACGCGAGATGTCGGCGACCTCGGCCGCCTCGGCCATCATTGCTTCGTCTAGCGTCGTGCGGCCGGCGGTGTCGAGGATCAGCACCTCGAAGCCCTGAAGCTTCGCCGCCTGCAGCGCCCGACGGGTGATCTGGACCGCCGTCTCGCCCTTGACGATCGGCAGGGTGGCGACCTCGATCTGGCGACCCAGCGTCTCCAGCTGCTCCATGGCCGCGGGACGCCGGGTGTCCAGCGAGGCCATCATCACCTTCTTGCGCTCGGTCTTGGTCAGGCGCAGCGCCAGCTTGGCCGAGGTCGTCGTCTTGCCCGAGCCCTGCAGGCCGCTCATCAGGATGACGGCGGGCGGCGTGGCGTTGAGGTTCAGCGGGACCGGCTCTTCGCCGCCCAGCATCTCGACCAGGCCGTCATAGACGATCTTGACCACCTGATCGGCCGGCTTGACCGAGCGGATGACCTCTTCGCCCATGGCGCGCTCGGAGGCGAAGGCGATGAAGTCCTTGACGACCGGCAGGGCGACGTCGGCCTCCAGCAGGGCCACGCGCACCTCGCGCATCGCCTCGGCGACATCCTTTTCGGACAGGGCGCCGCGACCGGTGATCCGGTCGAAAACCCCTGTCAGCCGCTCGTTCAGAGCCTCGAACATTCAAACCTCAACGCCCATTCTCGGGTCAGGCCGCAGGCCTGATCTCAGAGCAATGGGCCACTCAAAAGCACCGCGCCAAACGACCTCGACCCCTGGCGACGATCACGTCGGCAGGGGGTTCTCTCCCACCTCATTCTTTGGGCCACCGGCCTTGCGGCCTACTTGAGCCCGGACGGAGCGTGCTCAAGTAGCGCGAAGCGCGATAGCACGACCAAAGAGACCGTGTGGGTCGAGCGCGAGGATCACTTGCGCTGGAAGCGGCGGCTTATGGTCGAAAAGTCGCGAAAACGCAAGACGAGCGCCGCCTTACCGCGATTTCACTTGAGCGCGGAGCGGTTCGGGCGGACCCTTCGGCGACCCTTGATCCCCGGAGCGTCTTCATGACCCGCCTGCGCCAGTCCGCCCTGAACCTGTCCCTCGTCGCGGCGCTTGCCCTGCTGCCGCTGTCGTCCGCCCTGGCCGCCGAGCCCGACGCGTCCCCGACGTCGGCCGCCGAAGCCGAGCTCGAGGCCGCCGGCGCCGCCTTCGAAGCGCGGATGGAGGAGTTCGGCGCCCGCGCCGAAGCCATCAGCGACGATGACGGCCTGTCTGAAGACGCGAAGGGCGTCGCCATCGCCGCCCTGTGGGGCGAATACGCGGGCGACGTGGCCGCCTTCACCACCCTGGCCACCAGCCACGCCTCCCTGATCGCCGGCGAGGCCCTGGCCGACATAGACGTGGACGCTCTGGTTTCCGAAGCCATGGTCGAGGCCGGCGCGGAGATCGCCGCCAACGCCCAGGGCACGATGATCGGCGTCAGCAACATGACCGGCCAGATGGCCGATCCCGAGATGATGCAGCCCCTGATGGACTACGCCCAGGCCGAGATCGAAGGCCCGATGGAGCCCGAGGAAGACTGAGGGCTCAAATCTCCCTCCCCCTCGGGGGAGGGTGGTCGCGAAGCGACCGGGTCGGGGCGCGCCTCGCACAACGTGCAGCGGCGGTCAGCACCCGCCGCTCCAACCCGGTCCTCGCTGGCGCGACGACCGCCCTCCCCTGGCGGGGAGGGAGATGCCTGATTATCCCAGCGTCTCCACCGTCAGATTGCCGTTGGTGTAGACGCAGATGTCCGCCGCAATGGCCATGGCCTTGCGTGCGATGTCCTCGGCCGGCAGGTCGGTGTGGTCGATCAGGGCGCGCGCGGCCGCCAGGGCGTAGTTTCCCCCGGACCCGACCGCCGCCACGCCATGCTCGGGCTCCAGCACGTCGCCGACCCCGGTGACGGTGAAGATCGAACTCTTGTCCGCCACCAGAAGCATGGCCTCCAGCCGGCGCAGGTAACGATCCGTCCGCCAGTCCTTGGCCAAATCGACGCAGGCGCGGGCCAGCTGATCCGGATACTGCTCCAGCTTGGCCTCCAGTCGCTCGATCAGGGTGAAGGCGTCAGCCGTGGCGCCGGCGAAGCCCGCCAGCACCTGGCCGCCCGCCAGGGTGCGCACCTTGCGCGCCGCGCCTTTGACCACGGTCGGGCCCATCGACACCTGGCCGTCGCCGGCGATGACGGTCCTGCCGTCCTTGCGCACCGCCAGGATGGTCGTGCCGTGCCAGTCGGGAAAGCTTGAGGTCTGCATGGCGCTCAGATGGCCCGCGCGGCTGCTCGCATCAAGTCGCTGACGTCGCCAGGCGGACAGACGCCGTCTCCAATCATCCTTAACCTTCCACGGTCAGAACCGGTACATCCGAGAGTGGAGTCTATGCGTATGAGTAAGGTGTGGCGGACGGTCTATATCAGCAAGGCCGTCGGCAAGGCGGGCCAGAACCTGCTCTCGATCGTCGAGATTCTCGGTGAATCCCAGCGCAACAATGCGCGCGACGGCCTGACCGGCCTTTTGCTGTCGCATGGCGGCTGGTTCCTGCAGGTGCTGGAGGGCGACCGGGGCCGGATCGCCATGCTGATGGCGCGGCTGGAGCGCGACCCGCGCCACTCCGACATACGAGTTCTGGCCGAGGGCGAGGCGCCCGGACGCGCCTTTTCCGACTGGTCGATGGGTCAGGTGCTGGTGACGCCGCAGATCGAGGACGACCTGGCGGGTCAGAGTATCCCCGACCTGGACGGCCGCGCCGCCACCGACCTGCTGGACAAGGCCGCCGGCCGGCTCAGGGCCATGGCCCCGGCCTGAGCCCTGCGGCTCAGACCTTCGACAGGATCAGCGTGCCGTTGGTCCCACCGAACCCGAAGCTGTTGGACATGACGTGGGTCAGCGGACCGTCGTGGCGTTGCCTCAGGATCGGCATGCCGTCGAACTCAGGGTCTAGAGTTTCGATGTGGGCGCTCTCGGCGGCGAAATCGTTCGCCATCATCAGCAGGCAGTAGATCGCCTCCTGCGCGCCGGCCGCGCCCAGCGAGTGACCCGTCAGGCTCTTGGTCGAGGAGATCATCGGCACGACGTCGCCGAACACATTCCTGACCGCCGCCATCTCCTTGGAGTCACCGACGGGCGTCGAGGTGCCGTGGGGATTGAGGTAGTCGATCGTCGGATCGCCGGCCATCTTCAGCGCCAGCTTCATGCATCGCTCGGCGCCCTCGCCCGACGGGGCGACCATGTCGTGCCCATCGGAATTGGCGGCGTAGCCGGTGACCTCGGCGTAGATTTTCGCCCCGCGAGCCACGGCCCGCTCGTATTCCTCCAGCACCACGATGCCCGCGCCGCCGGCGATGACAAAGCCGTCGCGGTCCTTGTCATAGGCGCGGGACGCCTTGGCCGGCGTGTCGTTGAAGTTGGACGACATCGCGCCCATCGCGTCGAACATGTTCGACATCGACCAGTCGATGTCCTCGCAGCCGCCGGCGAAGACGACATCCTGCTTGCCCCAGGCGATCTGCTCCGCCGCCGCGCCGATGCAGTGGGCGCTGGTCGCACAGGCCGAGCTGATCGAATAATTGATGCCCTTGAGCTCGAACCAGGTGGCCAGCACCGCCGAGGGACCGGACGCCATCGCCTTGGGCACGGCGAACGGGCCGATCCTCTTGGGCGAGCCCCTCTCGATCGTGGTCTGGGCCGCCTGCAGGATGACCTGGGTCGAGGGTCCGCCCTCGCCGACGATCAGGCCGATGCGCTCGTCCTTGATCTCGTCCGGTGACAGGCCGGAATCCTTCAGCGCCTCCTCGAAGGCGATGTGGCCCCAGGCCGTGCCGTTGGCCAGAAAGCGCGCCGCGCGGCGATCGACCTTGTCGGCCCAGTCGGCGGCCGTGGCGCCCATCGACGGCGGGGCCCAGACCTGGGAGCGGAAGCCGTGGGTGATGTGATCGGGGGCCGAAACAACGCCCGACCGCGCCTCTTTCAGGGAGGCGGTGACTTCCTCGGCGCCCGTGCCGATGGAAGAGACGATGCCGATGCCGGTGACGACGACGCGACGCATTGAAACTCCTGGGATGGGGTCTTGTCGTTGAGGGGGATTAGCCGCCCGCGGGCTCGGCGCTCTCGCCGGGTCCCTGGGCTGCCTGGAAGAGGCCGACGCGCATGTCCTCGGCCGAATAGATCTTGACGCCGTCGGCCTCCAGCACGCCGTCGGCGATGCCCATGACCAGGCGGCGGTTGATGACCCGCTTGAGGTCGATCTTGTAGACCACCTTCTTGACGTCCGGGGTCACCTGGCCGGTGAATTTGACTTCGCCGACGCCCAGCGCGCGCCCGCGTCCCGGTCCGCCGATCCAGCCCAGATAGAAACCGACCAGCTGCCACATGGCGTCCAGGCCCAGACAGCCCGGCATCACCGGATCGCCGATGAAGTGGCACTGGAAGAACCAGAGGTCCGGATGGATATCCAGCTCGGCCTCGACATAGCCCTTGCCGTAGGACCCGCCGTCGCTGCTGATCTGGCTGATCCGGTCGAACATCAGCATCGGCGGGGCCGGCAGCTGGGCGTTGCCCGGCCCGAACAGCTCGCCCCGGCCCGAGGCCAGCAGGGCTTCGTAGTCGAAGGACGACGGATATTTCGAGGCGGTCAAGCGGACCTCCGACGGCTGACTGTTGCGGGCGGGTTACACGAGGGCGCGGGCGGGCTCAATGGCGCGCGATCATGCCGTGCCGAAGCCGCTTGGCCGCGCCGCCCGCCCCGCGCTAGCTTGGCCGCGCAAACCGAGGGGCGCATGGCCGACGACACCGACGACGACCGCAAGTACCGCGCCCCGGCGCTGGAAAAGGGTCTCGACATTCTGGAGATGCTGGCCGAGCGCGGCCGGCCGATGACGCCGTCGCAGATGTCGGCGCTGCTGGGCCGCTCGGTCAGCGAGCTGTTCCGCATGATCCAGGTGCTGGAGTTCCGCGGCTATATCGAGCCCTCGGCCGACGGTTATCGCCTGACCAACCGGCTGTTCCAGCTCGGCATGGCCCAGGCGCCGATCAAATCGATCATCGATGTCGCCCTGCCGGTGATGCGCGACGTCACCCTCGCCACCGGCCAGTCCTGCCATCTGGTGGTGCCGTCCGAGGATCAGATCGTTGTGGTCGCCCGGATCGAGGCTCCTGGCGATCTCGGCTATTCGGTGCGGGTCGGTTATCGCCGCCCGATCATCGACGCCACCTCGGGCCTGATGATGTACGGCAAGGCGTCGGACACCGCCAAGGCCGCCCTGCGCGCCCGGCTGGAGCCGCTGCACGGGGAGCGGCGCGTGAAGGTCTTCGTCGAGGAGGCCGAGGCGGCCGCCGCCGAGGGCCATGCGCGCCGGCCCAGCGACTTCGTGCGCGGCGTCACCGATGTTGTCGCCCCGGTCATGGGCGTCGACGGCATCATCGCCACCCTGATCTGCCCCCACATCGAGCGCCTGCCCAAGGTCTGCGACCTCGACGCGGTCCCGGCCATCCTGATCGAGGGGGCGGGCCGCATCTCCCGTGAGATGACGGCGGCATCGCAGGCCTGACGCTGATCAGCGCCATTGACGATCTGACCGCACGCCGTCACTTTCGCTGGTAGGCACGACTTTTACTCATAAATGGTCGGCCGGTTGGAGCAGCATCCATGGCCGCCATCTATCCGGACCTCGAAGGCAAGGTCGTGGTCATCACGGGCGGGGCCCAGGGTATCGGCGAAGCCATCGTGCGCGCCTTCGCCGCCCAGAAGGCCCGGGTCGGCATCCTCGACATCGACGCCGAGCGTGGCGCCGCCCTCGCCGCCGAACTGGGCCCTGACATCGCCTTTCAGCGCTGCGATGTCACCGACATCCCCGCGCTCAAGGCCGCCATCGGCGCCGTCCGCGAGACGCTCGGACCCATCGACATCCTGATCAACAACGCCGCCCACGACGAGCGCCACGACACGCTGGAGGTCACCGAGGCCTATTGGGACGGCCGCATCGCCGTGAATCTGAAGCACCAGTTCTTCGCCGCCCAGGCGGTCCTGCCCGACATGATCGCGGCCTGCGGCGGCGCGATCGTCAATCTCGGCTCCTGCTCCTGGATCATCGGCCAGGGCGGCATGGCGGCCTATACGGCGTCCAAGTCGGCGGTGCTGGGCCTGACCCGCTCCCTGGCGCGCGACTTCGGCGAGCACGGGGTGCGCGTCAACGCGGTGGCCCCCGGCTGGATCATGACCGAGCGCCAGCTGAAGCTCTGGGTCACGCCAGAGACCGAAAAGGACATCTACGCCAATCAGTGCCTGAAGCGGCGGCTGGTCCCCGACGACGTGGCTCGGCTGGTGGTGTTCCTGAGTTCCGATGAGGCCTCGGCCATCACCAACCAGCATCACATCGTCGACGGCGGCTGGAACTGAGATGACCGCCCAACCGCCCCCGGGCCGAAAGCCGCTGCGCAGTCGCGCCTGGTTCGATAATCCGGACAACCCCGACATGACGGCGCTCTATCTGGAGCGCTATCTCAACTATGGCCTGACCCTGGAGGAGCTGCAGTCCGGCAAGCCGATCATCGGCATCGCCCAGACCGGCTCCGACCTCAGCCCCTGCAATCGCCACCATCTTGAGCTGGCCAAGCGGGTGCGCGAGGGCATCCGCGAGGCGGGCGGCATCGCCATGGAGTTTCCGGTCCACCCGATCCAGGAGACCGGCAAGCGCCCCACCGCCGGCCTGGACCGCAACTTGGCCTATCTCGGCCTGGTCGAGCTGCTGCATGGCTATCCGCTTGACGGGGTGGTGCTGACCATCGGCTGCGACAAGACCACGCCGGCCTGCCTGATGGCGGCGGCCACGGTCGACATCCCGGCCATCGCCCTGTCGGTCGGACCGATGCTGAATGGCTGGCATCGCGGCGAGCGGGTCGGGTCCGGAACCATCATCTGGCAGGCCCGTCAGATGATGGCCAAGGGCGAGATCGACTATCGCGGCTTCCTTGAGCTGGCGGCCAAGTCCGCCCCCTCGGTCGGCTACTGCAACACCATGGGCACGGCCACGACGATGAACAGCCTGGCCGAGGCGCTGGGCATGCAGCTGCCCGGCTCGGCCGCCATCCCCGCCCCGTACCGCGAGCGCGGTCAGATCGCCTATGAGACCGGCCTCCGCATCGTCGAGATGGTCGCCGAGGACCTGAAGCCCTCCGACATCCTGACCCGGGAGGCGTTCGAGAACGCCATCGTGGTCAATTCGGCCATCGGCGGCTCGACCAATGCGCCGATCCACCTGACGGCCCTGGCCCGCCACGTCGGTGTCGAACTGCCGATCGGCGAGTGGCAGCGGCTGGGCCATCATGTGCCCCTGCTGGTCAATCTTCAGCCCGCCGGCGCCTATCTGGGCGAGGACTATCATCAGGCGGGCGGCGTGCCCGCCGTGGTGGCCGAACTGATGCGCCACGGCCTGATCCACGAGGACGCCCTGACCGCCAACGGGCGCTCGATCGGCGACAACTGCAAGGGCGCCGAGATCGTCCTGCCCGACGTGATCCGCACGGTCGAAACCGCCCTGGTCAAGGACGCGGGCTTTCTGGTGCTGAGCGGCAATGTCTTCGACAGCGCCATCATGAAGACCAGCGTCGTCTCCGAGGACTTCCGCGCCCGCTATCTGTCGGACCCCGACAGCCCCGACGCCTTCGAGGGCGTGGTCGCCGTCTTCGACGGGCCGGAAGACTATCACGCCCGTATCGACGACCCGGCCGAGGGGATCACCGAGGGCCACATCCTGGTCATGCGCGGCGTCGGTCCGGTCGGCCATCCGGGCGCGGCCGAGGTCGTCAACATGCGCCCGCCCGACTATCTGATCAAAGCCGGAATCGCCGCCCTGCCCTGCATCGGCGACGGCCGCCAGTCGGGCACTTCCGGGTCGCCGTCCATCCTCAACGCCTCGCCCGAGGCGGCCACCGGCGGGAACATCGCCCTGCTGAAGAACGGCGACCGGCTGAGGGTCGATCTGAACACCGGGCGCGTGGACGTCCTTCTGTCCGACGAGGACCTCACCGACCGACGCGCGGCGCTCCAGGCCGCCGGCGGCTACGCCTGTCCAGCCTCCCAGACCCCGTGGCAGGAGATCCAGCGCGGGATGGTGACAGAGCTGGAGACGGGCGCCGTCCTCGCCCCCGCCGTCGGATACCATCGCCTGGTCGACCGCCTGCCGCGCGACAACCACTGAGGCGGATCAGCCGAGCACGGCCCGGATCACCGCGCGATAGGTCGCGGTCAGGCGATGAACATCCTCGACCGCCACATGCTCATCGACCTGGTGGATGGTCTGGCCCACGAGGCCCAGCTCCAGCACCGGACACATCGCCCGGATGAAGCGCGCGTCCGAGGTCCCGCCCGTCGTCGACAGGGTCGGCGTCAGGCCGGTGGTGCGCTCGACGGCCGCGACCACGGCGTCCACGAACGGCCCCCGCTCGGTCAGGAAGGCGTCGCCGGAATGCATGTGCTCGACCGTGATCGACAGGCCGCTGTCGGCCGCGTGGCGGGCCGCGACCTGGTCGATCCACGCCATCAGCCCCGCGCCGGTCTGGCCGGGATTGAAGCGGATGTTGGTCCGGCCCTTCGCCTCGGCCGGGATCAGGTTCGGCGCCGGATTTCCGACGTCCAGGGTGGTGATCTCCAGGTTCGAGGGCTGGAACTCCGGATAGCCGTCGTCCAGCCGGTGGCCCGCCAGTTCGCTCATCAGGCCGACCAGCACCGGCGCCGGATTGGCCGCCCGGTCCGGATAGGCGACGTGACCCTGCTTGCCGCGCACCGTGAACCAGCTGTTCAGCGAGCCGCGCCGGCCGATCTTGATCGTGTCGCCCAGCGCCTGCATCGACGACGGTTCGCCGACCACGCAGGCGTCGATGCGCTCGCCCTCCTCCAGCAGCCTGGCCACCACCGCCTTGGTGCCGAAGAGCGCCGGCCCCTCCTCGTCGCCGGTGATCAGCAGGCTCAGCGATCCCTGTGGCTCACCCTCGGCCAATACCGCCGACACCGCCGCGATCCAGGCGGCGATGCCGCTCTTCATGTCGGCCGACCCGCGCCCGTACAGCTTGCCGTCCTCGATCACCGCCGCGAAGGGATCGTGGGTCCAGGCGCCCAGGTCGCCGGCCGGCACCACATCGGTGTGCCCCGCGAAACAGAGGTTCGGCCCCGTGGTCCCGCGCCGCGCATAGAGGTTCTCGATCCCCTCCACGGCCATCCGGCGACAGGCGAATCCCAACTGCTCCAGAGCCGCCTGGACGATATCCATCGCCCCCGCGTCCACCGGCGTAACCGAGGGTTTGCGGATAAGGGCGCGGGTCAGCTCGACGGGGTCGTGGCGCGTGTCGAAGGCGGCGAGGGTCATGGGCAAGACATAGAGAATGAGCGTCGGGCGGCATAGCTGGCCAAGCCTGCGAAATTCTTGAGCGAACCGCGAAATATGACTCCCCGATCGCTCAAGGGTGCGCTAATTCGTCGCAGCACTCTTGGAGGGGTCTCGATGAAAAAACTACTCGCCCTGGCTGCGGCGGCGATCACGCTCGCCACCGCCGGATCGGCCGCCGCTCAGGTGGTCAGCACGATCAACTACACACTCGCGCCGGGCGACAGCCTGACCAACGACCACCACTTCGACACGGGCCAACCCTGCAACATCCACAGCGGGGTCGGCGACACCCTGTTTGAGACCCAGACCATGACGGTGAGCGTCGGCGGGTCCTATGACGTCACCGATCTGTTCGTGCCCGACGACGCCTCGCTCGGCATCTATTCCGGGGCGTTCGACACCAACAATCCGACGGTCGGCTGCGTCGCCACGGTCGATGACGGCCTGACCGTCGCCTTGCCGGCGGGCGTCTACACGGTCGTGCTCAGCAGCCTCAACTCACCGGGCGACGGCGACTACGGCTACGCGTTCGACGGACCAGCCGCCGTGACATTCTCGGCGGCCGCCGCGACGGTGCCGACCCTGACGGAATGGGCGATGATCATCCTGGCGATGGGGCTGGGCGGCGTGGCGCTGGTGTACGCCCGTCGGCGCGGCCTGATCCCGGGCTGAAATCCTTGGCGACGCGAGGCGCGGATCAGGCTAGGTCCGCGTCCTCGTGACGCATCTCGACGCTCCCGAAAATCCGCAGCCGGCCCCGCCGGTCCCCGAGGATCCGCCCGAGGGCGCGACCAATCCCTGGCGGCTGCGCGATTTCCGCCTGTTGTGGGTCGGGCGGCTGGCGGCCGTGTTCGGCATTCAGGTCCAGTCCTCCGCTCTGCTGTGGCAGGTCTATGAGATCGCCCGCCAGGATCATCCGATCGAACAGGCCAGCCTCTATCTGGGGCTGGTCGGGCTGGTGCAGTTCCTGCCGCTGCTGGCCTTCACCCTGCCGGCGGGAGAGATGGCGGATCGCCGCGACCGCAAGCTGACGGTCGTCGCCTGCGTCGGGCTGGAAATGCTGTGCGCCGTCGCCTTCCTGGCCATGGCGCTGCACGGCGCTCCGCCGCTGTGGGGGCTGCTGTCCGTCGCCGCCTTCTTCGGCGCCACCCGCGCCTTTCTCGCCCCGGCCAGCCAGGCGCTGCTGCCCATGGTGGTGGGACGGCCGGGCCTGCCGCGCGCCATCGTCGCCCAGAGCCTCGCCTTCCAGACCGGGGCCATCGCCGGACCGGCGCTGGGCGGGGTCATCGTCGGCTTCGCGGTGCCGGCCGCCTACGCCACCTCAGTCATGATGTTCCTGATCGGCGCGACCTGCCTGCTGCTGATCCGCACCTCCGGCAAGCCGCCCGCCGTCGATCAGCAGGCTTCGCGCTGGGCGGCGGTGAAGGAAGGGCTGAAATACGTCTGGACCACCCGCATCGTGCTGGGCGCCATCTCCCTGGACCTGATCGTGGTGCTGTTCGCCGGCGTCGCCCTGCTCACGCCCATCTTCGCGCGCGATATCCTGCATGTGGGGCCGGAGGGCTTTGGCCTGCTGCGCGCGGCCTTTGGGGTCGGCGCCCTGATGATGGCGCTCTATCTGTCGCGCTATCCGATCATGCGGCGCGGCGGCCTGTGGATGTTCGCGGCCGTGGCCGTGTTCGGCGTCTGCACCCTCACCTTCGGTCTGTCGAAATGGGTGTGGCTGAGCGCCCTGGTGCTGTTCATCGGCGGCGCGGCCGACATGATCAGCGTCAACATCCGCCAGACCCTGATCCAGATCGCCACCCCCGATCACATGCGCGGCCGGGTCAGTTCGGTCTCCATGCTGTTCATCGGCGCGTCGAACGAACTCGGCGAGGCCTATTCCGGCGTGGCCGTCCGCTTCCTCGGCCCCATTGGCGCAGCCGTGTTCGGGGGCCTGGGCGCCTTGGCCGCCACGGGCATCTGGGCCAGGCTGTTTCCGGGTCTGAGAAAGGCGGACCGGCTTACATAACGCGGGTATGGACTCGGACGCGCGCAGGTAGCACACTCAGCTTGAGGTTGAGGGTGGGCGCCATGACGACACACCGCGTAATTGAGGCTCTGGCGACGGCGGTCGTTCTGATGTGGAGCCCCTCTGCGATTGCACAGCAGGCTACGGCGCCGCAGCAAACCAACGCGCCGTCCGCGACTCCCATCCCAGGGGCGCAGGATGACTCGACGACGGACGACGCCCAACGAAACAATGACGACAAGGCTGCGGGTCATGAACAGCCGACAGCGAGCTGTCCGCCGAACGTCAAAGGCGATCCATTTCGTTATGGCGACCTGAATGCGCGGGCGGGTTGCCTCAATAAGCTCAGGGAGTTGAGTGCTCCGCCAGCGTCGAGCCAGGAAATCGCGAAAGCTCACGAGGCGGTCAGGCTGGAAGCTCGGGGCTTGGCCGAGGCGTACCAGCAAAGGTCCAGCCGTCAACAGCGCTTCCTCGACGCTGCGTCGGGCGTCACCGTTATCGGCGCCATCGGTGCCGCGGCCAGCGGCAATGTCAGCACCAACACCCAGAACAACTGGATCTACGGCGCGCTGGCGCCTGTGGTGCTGACCCAGTTCAACGCCAACGAGCCGACCCGCGACCTGTTCTTCGCCGGCGGCCTGGGCATGGACCTGATCACGGCCCGCTACGACGGCCTCGTCAGCGCGGCTCGCAGGTTGAAGGCTCGGTACCCCGCTCAGAGCCAGCCGCCTGACGGGCGGGAAGCCGCCCGACCCTCCCGCGCCGGATCGTCGCTGGATTTCTCCTGCCAGCCGGCCGAGGCTACGCTCGATCAGGTCACCGCCTGGACCAATGTTCCCGGGCCTCGCGCCGTGATCCTGGCCGATGCGCAACAGGTGGTCGATCACTGTCACGCCCTGTCGGTCGCGCGGGGACAGATCGGAGTCCTGGTCAATGCGATCACCGCAGGTGGGGAACGCTGGCCGGCCGCGTACGCTGCCGACGCCCTTAGCCTGGATGCCGCCCTCCTGGCCGAAGACCGCGATCTGCGGTTCACGCCTCTGGAAACCGTTGCGGCCATCCTCGCATCGCCTTTCAGGGCGGTCGACACCCTGATTTCGGGCACCGATCCCCAATCCGATCTGAAAAAGATCCAGACCCACGAGGCGTTGAGCGGCATCAGCCAGACGCTGACGCCGATCAATCTGCCGCCTGTCCCGGATAGGGTTCCGGACCGGGTCCTGATTTCGGATGGCGCGAGGGCGCAGCGTTCCGCCTCGACCGTTCCCCCCGCCGCCGGCCAGATCAGCGTCGGTGATGCCCTGACCGACCTCGCGGAGGCGGCCCTGATCTTGGAAACCGAGCGGCTGGCTCTGGCCCAGGACATTGCGCTGGTGAACGAAATCGCCTTGGCCGCTCAATTGACAGAGTTGCAGTTCGACTATGACATCACGGCTCGGCTGATTACGGTCACCCTCCGAAAACCAAACCCCGGAGCACCCGGCCTGACCAGCGGAGCGACATCGGCGACAGCCACGCCGCCACCCCCCTAGGACCCGCGGCGACCGTTTCGGAACTCTGTTCGACCGCGCGGGTTGGCTTATCCGAGGGGTAACGCGCGGAGAGGCCGCGCGTCCCGACGCATGAGGGGCACGCGTGTACAACAACACCGGCTACGAATTCATCGGCTGGGAGGCGCTGCTGCAGGTTTGGCTGCCGCGCGCCCTCGGGGCCATCGTCATTCTTATCGCCGCCTGGTTCATCGGCAAGGCGATCAAATGGGCCATCGCCAAGGGGGTCGACCGCATTCCCGGCGCCGCCAAGGCCAACCTGTCCGACAATCCGAAACATTCCGTCGGCGCCAGCCTGGGCGATGTGGCCTTCTGGCTTATCGTGCTGTTCGGCGTGGTCGCGGCGCTCGGCGTCCTGAACCTCGGTGGCGTGGTCACCCCGCTCAACACCC
>NZ_QUOQ01000005.1 GCF_003704105.1 Brevundimonas lutea
GCGTCGACACCTTCGTGTTCCGGTCGATCCTGGACTCGACGGTCGCTGCCTCTGATCGGATCACCGATCTGAGCGCCGGCGACATCATCGACCTGTCGGCCATCGACGCCGACACCACCACCAACGGCAACCAGGCCTTCGCCTTTGTCGACGCCTTCAGCAACCAGGCCGGCCAGGCCACTCTGACCTACCAGGGCGGCGTCACCCTGCTGAACCTCGACGTCAACGGAGACGGTGTCGCCGACTTCATGCTCCGCATGCAGGGCGACCACAGAGGCCATGAGGCGTGGGTTCTCTGATCGATTGCGACGATCGACGCTAAACAAAGGCGGGGCTTCGGCTCCGCCTTTTTCTTTTCTGGAACCGCCACTGTCTCAACGTCCTATTCCCTCTGCAGGCCGACAGGAGAGGATGATGCTGGAGCAGCTGGAAGACACGATCGACGACGTCCGAGACCAGGCCGTCGATTTCCTGAACAGCGAGGGCCGGTCGGGCGCCCACGTCGCTCTGGGCATCGGCCTGACGCTCGGGGTGGCCCTGCTGGCCACGGCCACCGCGACCGGCGCCATCAAGCCGGCTGCAGCCCGCCGCTCTCATCGCCTGCACGGCGACGCGCCCGTGACTGAGCGGCCACGCGGCCCGCTCAGCCTGGTCCTGCCGGCGGTCTTCTCCGCAACCACCCTGTCCGCCATTCGGGTGTGGAACGCGCCATCGGTCCCCGCGCGGCGGTCGGCCATGCAGCTGTGGGCGCTGGCTCAGGGGGTCAACGCCACCTGGCTGGCGGCCCGGCCCCGCAGCCTGCCCGGCCAGGTGCTGGCGGCCATGACCACAGCCGGTCTCGCCGCCGCCTTCGCCCATCAGGCGCGCAAGCTGGATCGCCGCGCCGGCATGCTGGCCGCGCCGTTCGGGGCGGCGACCCGGATCGCCAACCGCGTCGACAAGGCGGTCGATGACCGCCCGACCGTTCACTAATCCGGGACTTGGCAAGATCGATTTTGCGAGGCACTCTCAAATTATAGGAGGGCTTCACCATGATCGTTCTCGCTGGGGGCGCGGCCAGTCTGGTTCGTTTGATGCGGCCTGCGTCGCCGACATCGGCGTCTGTTCCCCCCGCCGCTCCGGCGGGGCCGCCGACTGTCCTGAGGCCCATCAAGGGGTTGTGATTGCTCCCGTTCATCCGCGACCGCTAGACTCGGTCGGATGAAGAAGCGCCTCCTCCTCCTGCTGTTCGTCGCCGCCTGCGCGCCGATGGCCGTCGCTCCGCCGCCGATGACGCCCGCGCCGCTGGCACCCCAACCGGCGCCCGCGCCGGCCCCGCCGCCGACACCCACCCCGGCCCCGCCGTCGGGCGGGACGGAACAGATGACCTTCGACGCCTGGAAGGCCAGCTTCCTCAGCCGCCACGGCGGGGCGAACCGCGGCGCCTTCGAGCGCGAACTGGCCGGACTGACGCCGGACATGTCGGTGGTGCGCAGCGACGGCAATCAGCCCGAATTCAGCCGCCCGGTCGGCGCCTATGTCCAGGCCGCCGCCAGCGCCGACAAGGTGCGCATGGGCAGGCAGCGGCTGGACCGCGTGCCGTGGGAGGTCGAACAGCGGCTGGGCGTGCCCAAGGAAATCCTGGTCGCCATCTGGGCTCAGGAATCCGCCTTCGGCGCCATTCAGGGCGACAAGGACGTGATCCGCTCGCTGGCCACCCTGGCCTGGGAAGGCCGCCGCCGCGACTGGGCCGAGGGCCAGCTGGCCAACGCCCTGAAGATCGTCATCGAGGGGCGCCGCGATCGGTCCGGCCTGCTCGGCTCCTGGGCCGGAGCCATGGGCCAGACCCAGTTCATGCCCGACAACTATCTGAACCTGGCCATCGATGGTGACGGCGACGGACGGGTCGACATCTGGGGCTCGGACGCCGATGCCCTGGCCTCGGCCGCGAACCTTCTCAACAAGGCCGGGTGGAAGCGCGGTCAGGGCTGGGCCTATGAGGTCGTCCTGCCGCAAGGCTTCGACTACGGGCTGGCCGACAGCGCCGAGCGGCCGTGGAGCGACTGGTCGCGGCAGGGCGTGACCCTGGCGCGCGGCGGGTCGCTGAGCACCGCCGAGGCGGCCCAACAGGCGACCATCCTATTGCCCCAGGGCGCCGACGGACCGGCATTCCTGGCCCTGCCCAACCACTACATGATCCGGCGTTATAACAACTCGGTGGCCTATGCCCTGGCCATCGGCCTGATCGCCGACGGTCTGGCCGACAAGCCCGGTCTGGTGGCGTCTTGGCCCAGCGACGAGGGCCTGTCGCGCGACCAGCGTTTCGGGGCACAACGGGCGCTTCAGGCCCTGGGCTACGATCCCGGCGGCGTGGACGGCGTGATCGGCGCGGGCACCCGTCGCGCCCTCAAGGCCTGGCAACAGGCCAATGGCGTGCGCGCCGACGGCTATCTGTCCTCCTATCTCGCCGACACCCTGATCGCCGCGGCGAATCGATAGTCGCAGCGGGGATGACGCGGGGGGTCAGAGCCCCTACCTTTCGGCCATGACCGTTCATGTGCCGACCCCGCCCATCCTCGACCACGCCGGCGTCGATCCCGATCGCGCCCTGGGCCTTTTGAAAGGCGCGCTGGACGGCGCCGACGACGGCGAGCTGTTCCTGGAGCGGTCCGAGAGCGAGGCTCTGCTCTTCGACGATGGGCGTCTGAAGGCGGCCAACTACGACGCCACCGAGGGTTTCGGGCTTCGCGTCGTGGCCAATGAGACGGCCGGCTACGCCCACGCCAACGAGATTTCCGAGGCCGCCATCGGCCGCGCGGCCGACGCCGCCGCCCTGGCCAAGCGCGGCTATTCCGGCGTCGCCGCCGAGGCCCCGCGCGCCACCAACCAGAAGCTTTATGGCGACCAGGACATCCTCGCCGCGCCGGACTTCGCCGAGAAGATCGCCCTTTTGCAGGAGATCGACGCCTATGCCCGCGCCAGGGATCCGCGCGTGGTACAAGTCTCGGCCTCGCTGGTCGGAGAGCGTCGCCATGTGGAGATCCTGCGCGGCGACGGCCGGTCGTTCCGTGATGTGCGCCCGCTGGTCCGGGTCAATATCGCCGTGACGGTGGAAAAGGACGGCCGGCGCGAGAGCGCGGGCACGGGCGCCGGCGGGCGTTCGACCTTCGAGACCTTCGTCGCCCCCGACCGCTGGCGCGCCCAGGCCGACGAGGCCCTGCGCCAGGCCCTGGTCAATCTGGAGGCCGTCGATTGCCCGGCCGGAGAGATGGACGTGGTCCTGGGCCCCGGCTGGCCCGGCGTGCTGCTGCACGAGGCGGTGGGCCACGGGTTTGAGGGCGACTTTCACCGCAAGGGCTCGTCGGTCTTCAACGGCATGATGGGCAAACGGGTGGCGGCGCCCGGTGTGACCGTGGTCGACGACGGCTCGATCTCGGGCCGCCGCGGCTCGCTCAGTGTAGACGACGAGGGCACCCCGACCGGTCGCACCGTTCTGATCGAGGACGGGATCATGGTCGGACTGATGCACGACCGGATGAGCGCGCGACTGATGGGCCAGACCGCCACCGGCAACGGGCGGCGCCAGTCCTATGCCCACGTGCCCATGCCGCGCATGACCAACACCTTCATGGAGGGCGGTTCGGGCTCGCTGGAGGAGATGATCGCCTCGACCAAACGCGGGCTCTATGCGGTCAATTTTGGCGGCGGCCAGGTGGATATCACCAACGGCAAGTTCGTCTTCCAGTGCACCGAGGCCTATCTGATCGAGGACGGCAAGGTGACCCGCCCGGTGCGCGGCGCCACCCTGATCGGCGACGGGGCGACGGTGATGTCGAACATCACCATGATCGGAAACGACTTCGACTTCGACCCCGGCGTCGGCACCTGCGGCAAGGCCGGCCAGGGCGTCCCCGTCGGCATCGGCCAGCCCAGCCTCAAGATCGGGGGTCTGACTGTAGGCGGGACGGCGGTTTAGGAGCCGGGAGAAGGAGCGGAGAAGCCCGTTGCGAAACCTCGGCATCCTGACTGCGATCTTGGTGGCGTTGGCGACGCCGGTTCGGGCTCACGAGTTCGTTGACTATTTCGATTATGGCCGCACGGAGCTGTCGCCCGCCGGCTATCGAATGGTTCGATCCGTCTTCCATTACGCCCAAGGAACTACACCCCGGCGCATCGTGATTTCCGGCCACATGGACACGATGGAGGATATCGAGTTCTCCGATGAGCTAAGCCGCAGGCGGGCCCAGTCTGTCGCAAGCGAACTGGTCGTACTCGGCATCGACCCGTCGGTGATCGTCATCGAAGGTCGCGGCGCGTCCACCCTGGCGCGCCCCACGCCTCCCAACGCCGAAGAACGGCTGAACCGACGCGTCGTCGTGACCATGACAGTCGCAGACAGCCGGGATCGCCCATGACCTGCATCCACCTCGGCGCCGGCGCCCGGACACAGGTCAGGCCATGACCAGGAAGCTTCCAGGATTGTGGTGGGCGGCGCCTGGGAGTTTTCAGGCCCTGATCGGCCGTGCAAGGCTGCGCGAAACCGTGGAGGCCTACTGGCAGACGCCCCTCGTTTGGCGACAGGCTCGGCTTGCGGACTGGCCTTCCGGCGACGTTCTCTGCGGCGAGTTCGTCCATGCAAAGGAAGATGGGTCCGGATTCACCTCGGACCTAGGCCGGACGCGCCTGTTTCTTGCGCCCGGCGAATGGGGTGAGAGTGAGTGGCAACTGGCCGAAACGGATCTGGAGACGGGTCGCTGGCGCTATCTCGGGGATATCTATCCTCTCTCGTCAGAATGGGTCATGCCCGTGCCGGGGGGTCTTTCCTGATCCGCCGAAGCTGTCGGCGTTCATTAGCGAGATGAAGAATCATGGGATCTGCAATCCGCATCGGCATCGGCGGCTGGACCTATGAGCCGTGGCGGGGCGTGTTTTACCCCGAGGGGCTGACCCAGAAGCGCGAGCTGGAGTTCGCCAGTCGGGCGCTGACCTCCATCGAGATCAACGGCACATACTATTCGACCTTCAAGCCCGACAGCTGGATGAAGTGGCGCGACGAGACGCCCGACGGCTTCGTCTTCGCGGTCAAGGCCAGCCGCTATTGCACCAATCGCAAGGTGCTGAGCGACGGCAAGGAGAGCTTCGACCGGTTCCTGGATCAGGGGCTGACGGCGCTGGGCGACAAGTTGGGGCCGATCAACTGGCAGTTCATGGCCACCAAGAAGTTCGACGCGGGGGATTTCGAGGGCTTCCTGAAACTGTTGCCCAGGGAAAAGGACGGACTGCGTCTGCGCCACGCCCTGGAGGTCCGAAATCCAACCTTCGACACCCAGCAATTCTACGATCTGGCGGCGAAGTATGGAGCGGCCATCGTCTATGCCGAGGACGACGAGGCGCCGGAGTGGCCCCGCATCGACCGGGCGACCGCCGACTTCCGCTACGCACGGCTGATGTCGAGCCGTGAGGACGAGCCGACCGGCATGACCGACGCCGAACTGGACGCCGCGGCAAATCGGCTGAAGGGTTGGGCCGTGAGCGGCGACGTCTTCGCCTACATGATCGCGGGGGCCAAGGTCAGGAACCCGGCTGCCGCCGAAGCGCTGATCAAGCGTGTCGTTAAGCCAGGGAGCCGCGGTCATGACGGACCAGACGGAGATCGATCAGCTTCGGCGTGAGATGCGCGGCCTCAAACTCTATGCGCTCGCGGCCACGGTGGTGATGGTGGGCGCGGGCGTTGCAGCCTTTTCGCAGCAGGCCGAACCCGCCGTCTTTGACCGGCTGACTGCCCAGCGGATCGATATCGTCGAGCCCGACGGCACTCTCCGCGCCGTCCTGACCTCCGACGCCGCAACCCCCGGCCCGATCATCGACGGTCGGGAGGGAACGCGAAACATGCCGGTGTCCGGACTTATCCTCTTCGATCACGAAGGCGACGAGATCGGCGGTTACGCGTCTGGCCGAAACGCCCAGGGTGACATCATGGTCCACACGATGGACTTCGGACAGAGCGAGGCCCTGGCCAGCTTTCGGCGCATCGATGCTGAGGGTCGCGGCTCGGTCGGCATTTTCCTGAATGACCAGCCGCCGGCAGATATGCTGTCTCGCGAAGCCACCCAAATCGACTGGGGACGAATCAAGCTCCAGACACCGGAACGCAACGCCGAAATCCTGATGACCGACACCCAGCAGCGGCCGCGCATCCGCCTGGTCGTCGATGCCGAAGATAACGCGCGGATCGAGGTGCTGGACGCCCAGGGTGGGGTTGTGTTCCGCGCACCGGACACAGGCGGCGGCTGAGCGATCGTCCCCTGACGTGACGCCGCGCCCGCCGGCCCCTACATTCGTCGCATGGCCAGGCCCCACCCCTTTCACGTCCCCGCGACCCACGGCTTCGTCCGCGTGGCCGCCGCCACGCCCGTGGTCCACACCGCCGACCCGGCCGCCAACGCCGAAGAACACCTCACGCTGATCCGCGAGGCGGGCGAACGCGGCTGCGATCTGGTCGTCTTCCCGGAGCTGAGCCTGTCGGCCTACGCCATCGACGACCTGCTGATGCAGGACGCCCTGCTGGACGAAATCGAGCGCCAGATCGAGCGGGCGGCGGCGGCCACCGAGGATGCGGGCCTGGCGGCGGTGTTCGGTGCGCCGGTGCGGCTGGGCGACCGGCTCTACAACTGCGGCGTCGTGGCGGCCAACGGCGAGGTGCGGGGCGTGGTCCCCAAGACCTATCTGCCGAACTATCGCGAGTATTATGAGAAACGCTGGTTCGCCTCGGGCGCCGAGGTCCGCTCTGGCGGCCAGGCGGTCAAGCTGAACGGCGAGTGGCGGCTGTTCGGAACGGACCTGCTGTTCGAGGCCGACAACCGGCCGGGGTTCGTGTTCGGGGTCGAAGTCTGCGAGGACTTCTGGGCGCCGCTGCCGCCCTCGACGCGCCAGGCCCTGGCCGGGGCGCGCATCCTGACCAATCTGTCGGCCTCCAACGTCCTGATCGGCAAGGCGGAGGACCGGGCGTTGCTGTGCGCCAGCCAGTCGGCGCGGGCCATGGCGGCCTATGTTTTCGCGGCTTCGGGCTGGGGCGAGTCCACCACCGATCTGGCCTGGGACGGCCAGGCGATGATCCACGAGCTGGGCGCCTGTCTGGCCTCGGGCGAACGGTTTGCCCTGAAGAGCCACCTCACCGTCGCCGACGTCGATGTGGCGCGCATCGGCGGCGATCGGTTGCGGAACGGCACCTTCGCCGACGCCGGCCGGTTCGAGCTGGGCGACCACGCCTTCGAGACAGTGCTGTTCGAGGCGCGTGAGGTGCCGGCGGCGAGCGACCTGATCCGGCCACTGGACCGCTTCCCCTATGTTCCGGACGACCCGGCGCGGCTGGATCAGGACTGCTACGAGGCCTTCAACATCCAGGTCCAGGGCCTGATGCGGCGCATGACGGCGACCGGGGCCAAGCGGCTGGTCATCGGCGTTTCGGGCGGTCTGGACTCGACCCAGGCCCTGCTGGTGGCCTGTCGCGCCTTTGACCGGCTGGATCTGCGGAGGACGGGCATCCTCGGCTACACCCTGCCGGGCTTCGCCACCTCGGACGGGACCAAGGCCAACGCCTGGGCGCTGATGAAGGCGCTGGGGATCACCGGCGCCGAGATCGACATCCGGCCAACCGCCGAATTGATGCTGAAGGAGATCGGCCATCCCTTTGCGGCGGGCGAGCCGGTGCACGACATCACCTTCGAGAACGTCCAGGCGGGCCTCAGGACCGACTATCTGTTCCGCCTGGCCAACCAGAACCGGGGCTTCGTGCTCGGCACCGGCGACCTGTCGGAGCTGGCCCTGGGCTGGTCGACCTATGGCGTCGGCGACCACATGAGCCACTACAACGTCAACGGCGGGGTGGCGAAGACCCTGATCCGCCACCTGATCCGCTGGGTGGCCGATCGCGAACTGGTCGGCGTGGAGGCCGTGCCGGTGCTGCGCGGCATCCTCGACACGGAAATCTCGCCCGAACTGGTGCCGGCCCAGGACGGCCAGATCCAGTCGACCGAGGGAACGGTCGGCCCCTATGCGCTGAACGACTTCTTCCTGTTCCACATCACCCGCTACGGCATGACGCCGTCCAAGGTCGCCTGGCTGGCGCATCAGGCGTGGAAGGACGCCTCGCGCGGCGACTGGCCCGCCGGCACGCCCGAGGCCGAGAAGGTCGAATACGACCTCGGCACGATAAAGACCTGGCTGCGCAAATTCCTGATCCGTTTCTTCCAGACCAGCCAGTTCAAGCGCTCGGCCGTGCCGAACGGGCCCAAGGTGGTGACCGGCGGCTCCCTGTCGCCGCGCGGAGACTGGCGCGCGCCGTCAGACGCCACCGCCCGGGTGTGGCTGGACGAGCTCGAGACGAACGTCCCCGACTGACTCTCCCGGCGGACTATCGGCGGCGCCTTTCGCGAAACGCCGCCGACGTTTCCGATCAGTCCTCGGTCGAACGCACCTCGACCGGCAGGCCCAGGGCCTCCAGCTGAGGCTGGACCACCGAGGCGTCGCCGACCACCACCCAGACGAAGCGATCCGGATCGATCGAGGCCTGGGCCGCCGCGTCCAGCTCGGGCGCGGTCAGGGCCAGGGTTCGGGCCGCGACCGTTTCCACATAGTCGTCCGGGCGATCATAGAGGTCGTTGGAGACCAGCCCACCCAGCACCGCGCCAGCGGTCTCATAGCTGCCGGCCAGGCGGCGCGAATTGCCATTGACGGTGCGCTGCAGCTCTTCGGCCGTCACGCCCTGACCGCCCGACAGGAAGCGGTCGAACTGTTCGTTCAGGGCGGCGATGGCGGGTCCGGTCTGGTCGGCCTGGACCGGCGCGCGGACGATATAGGGCACGCGGTGCTCGAAACCGCCCACCGAGGCGTTGACCCCGTAGGACCAGCCTTTGGTCTCGCGCAGGTCCGAGTTGATCCGCGACAGGAAGTCGTTGCCCAGGACGTTGTTGCCGGCGTTCAGGGCCAGCAGATCGTCCGTGCCCGAGGCCTCCAGAACCGTGCCGCCCAGGATGAAGGACTGGGGCGACTGGGGCCGGTCGATCAGCACGATGCGCGGCTGGCTGGCCGGGATGGCGGTGGAGAAGTCCTTCTCGCCGGCCGGGGCCTGAGGCGCCGCCCAACCCTGCAGGCCGGCGTTCAAGACGCCGACGATCTCGTCCAGAGGACGGTCCGAGACCACGAAGACCTTGGCCTTGTCCGGCCGGATCCAGGCGTCGCGCGCGGCCAGGATGTCTTCCCGCGTGATCGATCGCACGCTGTCCTCGTCGCCGTTGCCGGAGGTCGGACGGCCATAGGGATGGTCCGCGCCATAAATCAGTTCCGGCAGCGCCCGTTGCGCCAGGGCACCGGGGTTGGTGCGCTCCTGAGCGATTTCCGACAGACGCTGGGCGCGCAGGCGCTCCAGCTCGGCCGGGGCGAAGGTCGGATCCGTCAGGATGCCGGCCATCAGCTGGACCGCCGGCTGCAGATTGGCGCTGACCACGCCCAGGCTGACCTGGGAGCGATCCATGGACGCGCCGGTATTGATGCTGGCGCCCAGGGCTTCCTGCGCCTCGGCCAGCTGGGTGGCGTTCAGACCGGCGGCCCCCTCCTCCATCAGATCGAGCATCAGGCTCTGCACGCCGAGCTTGTCGGCATCGTCGGCCGCCAGACCGGCGTCAAACTGCATGATGACCCGGGTCACCGGCACGGTGTCGCGGTGGGCGTAGACGACCTCGACCCCGTTCGCGAGGGCGGCGCGCTGGGTGTCGGGGAAGTCGACATTGCCGATCTCGCCGATATCGGGGGTCGCCTCGCGCTCGACGCGGACGATCTCTTCGGCCGGCCCCGAGGCGGACGCGCCCGAAGGCGCCTCTGCGGCCTCCTCATAGGCTTCGCGCTCGCCCGGCAGCACCGTCATCTTCCACACCGGCCGGGTCAGCCACTCCTGCATGGCCGCCTGGACCTCGGCGGGGGTCACCGAGGCGAAGCGGGCCAGGGTCTTCTTGTAGAATTCCGGGTCGTCGGCATAGAGCTCGCCCTCGGCCAGGGCCACCGCCTTGCCGCCGAAGCCGCCGACCTGCTCGAGGCCCTGGATACGGCTGGAGGCCGTCTGGGTGGCGACGCGGGCGACCTCCTCCTCGGTCGGACCGTTCTCGATCAGATCGGCCATGATGGCGTCGAGGCGCTGGCCGACCGCCTCGGGATCCTCGCCCGCCTTCACGTCGGCGGTGACGTTGAACATGCCCAGGCGATGGAAGGCCGAGGCGCCGGCCGAGACCCGCACGGCCGTCTGGTCGCCGCGCACCAGTTCGTTGTCCAGCCGCGAGCTGGCCAGTCCGCCCAGGATGCGGGCGCCGACCTGCAGCGGCACGGAGTCTTCATCCAGCATTCCGGGAATGGCCCAGCTGCGGTAGATGCGGGCGTTGGCGACGCGGTCATGCATCACCTCGGTCACCGGCGCGGCGAGGGTCGGCACGTCCGCCTGGGCCGGGACGTTCTCGGGACCGCGCGGAATGGTGCCGAAATAGCGCTCGGTCAGTTCGCGCGCCTCCGCCTCATCGATATCGCCGGCAAGCACGAGCACAGCGTTGTTCGGGCCATACTTGGAGCGGAACCAGTCGCGCACCGTCTCCATGCTGGCGGCGTCCAGGTCGGCCATCGAGCCGATGGTCGAGTGGCGATACGGGTGACCCTCGGGGAAGAGACCTTCCAACTGGGCGTACTGGACCAGGCCATAGGGCTGGTTGTCGCCCTGGCGCTTTTCGTTCTGGACGACGCCGCGTTGGAGATCGAGCACCTCCTGGCTGACCGCGCCGAGCATATAACCCATGCGGTCGCTTTCCAGGTACAGCGCCTGCTCCAGAGCCGGCTTGGGTACGGTCTGGAAGTAATTGGTGCGGTCGAACCAGGTCGTTCCGTTCATGTCCGTCGCGCCCATGTTGCGCATCGGCGTGAAGAAGCTGCCCGGCGCATTCTCCGAGCCGCCGAACATCAGGTGCTCGAACAGGTGGGCGAAGCCGGTTCGACCCTGCGGCTCGTCCTTGGAGCCGACATTGTACCAGACCGAGATCGCCACCACCGGCGCCTTGCGGTCCTCGTGGACCAGCACGGTCAGGCCGTTTTCCAGCTCGAACTGGCGGTAGGGAATGTCGACCTGGGCCACCAGATCGGCGACCGGCGCGGCCTGGGCGGCGATGGTCTCGGGCGACAGCGATCCCTGACCAGCCTGGGCGGCGGGCGGCGCGGCTGTTTGGGCGAGCGCCGCGATCGGCGCGAGGGGGGCGAGCAGGGCGGCGGCGGCGCACAGGGTCTTCAGACGCATGGAATTCTCCCGAAACAGTGGCGGCCGACCCTAAGGATCACGCCGCGGGGCGCAAGTCCGTGCGCCGCCCGCAAGCAGGGCACGTCGTCGCAACCTCGGGAACCCCGCGCCGCGAGCCGACGTTGCAAATTGGACTGGGCTGGAGGGTGTTTGTGTGCGCGGCGTAGCATGGCGTTGTCTTGGAGTGTGCGTGACGGCCGCCACGGCGCTGGCCACATCGGCTCGCGCCGATGATCCAGGACAAGGTGACCCCGACCGCAGCCTTTTCGCCAGGTTCGCCGCCGAGGACTTTGCGGCGGTGGCGCCCTTCGGAACGCGAGCGCGACTCGCTCTCTCGCCGGCAGGCGATGCGGTCAGTGTGACCAGCGCATCGCGCATGAGCCGGGATCGCGTCGTTGATCGCGTCAGGCTGGAGCAGGAAGGATCCTGGGTCCGCACCGACGGTTCGCCCCTGCCTCCCGCCGTCGGCGAGGCGGCGCGTCTCGACCCTCAGTCCTATGAACTCAGCTACACCCGCGGCTGGCGGTCGCCCGCCATCGAAGCCGGCGGGCTGGAGATTGCGGTGACGCCCCACGCCGGGGTCGGTGTCGGCACAGGCGGGCTTGCGCCCCGCGCGGGGGCCAGCCTGACCATCGGCGAGCGGATCGACAAACTGGCTCCGGAGGGCCGCGAGGCTTTCGGCGAACGGGGTCGCTGGTATCTGTTCGCCGCAGGCGAGGGCCGAGCCGTGGGTTATAACTTCGCGCGCACCCGCGACGGCGACTATGTCCGCTCCGGGCTCAGCCAGGATCGCGGCGCCTATATCGGCGACGCCTCGGTCGGGGTGGCCTGGCGGCGCGGCGACATGCAGGCCTCGTTCGGCTACGTCTACCGCGAGCACAAGGTCAGCGGCTGGCGCACGTCCGAAACCCTCGACCGCGAACGCTCGGAGGGACTGGTCGCCTTCCAGCTGTCGATCAAGCCCGACTGGTGAAGCCCGCCGCCGAGGTCTAGAACGACGGCATGACCCTGATCGACATCCTGATCGTCGTCGCCATCGCTGCGGTTTCGATCACCCTGGGCTTTGGCCTCTATTCGCTGTTCCGGGGCGGCGAGTTCGCCCGCTCCCATTCCAACAAGCTGATGCGTTTGCGGGTCGGGCTGCAGGCCGTGGCCATCGTCATCCTGCTGGTCGCCCTGTTCCTCAAGGGCCAGGGCGGCTGATGGTCACGCTGAACAGGATCTACACCCGCACCGGCGACGACGGCTCGACAAGGCTGTCCACGGGGCAGCCGGTCTCCAAGACCGACGCTCGAGTCGAGGCGTACGGGGCGGTGGACGAGCTCAACGCCGTCCTCGGCGTGGCCCGCCAGCACTCCGGGCAGAACGACCGCATCGACGCCATGCTGGCCCGCATCCAGAACGAGCTGTTCGATCTGGGGGCCGATCTGTCGACGCCTCTGGACCCGCCGCCGAAATGGGAGGCCCTGCGCATCCAGAGCTCGCAGGTCGAACGGCTGGAAGCCGAGATCGACTGGATGAACGAGAGCCTGAAAGCCTTGGACAGCTTCATCCTGCCGGGCGGCTCGCCCTTGTCTGCGCATCTGCATCTGGCCCGCACCGTGGCGCGGCGCGCCGAGCGGGCAGCGGTGGCGTTTCGCGAGACCGGAGAGCCCGTCACCGAGGCCGCCCTGATCTATCTCAATCGCCTGTCGGATCACCTGTTCGTCGCCGCCCGTCGGGCAAATGCCAACGGCGCCGACGACGTGCTGTGGAAGCCGGGCGCGACGCGCTAGGCGACCAACGTCTCCGCCTGGGTCAGATCGACCGACACCAGCTGCGACACGCCGCGCTCGGGCATGGTGACGCCGTAGAGGCGGTCCATCCGGCTCATGGTCACCGGATTGTGGGTGATGACGATGAAGCGGGTGTCGGTGCGGCCGCGCATCTCGTCCAGCATGCGGCAGAAGCGATCGACATTGGCGTCGTCCAGCGGCGCGTCCACCTCGTCCAGCACGCAGACCGGCGCCGGATTGGCCAGGAAGACCGCGAAGATCAATGCCGTCGCCGTCAGGGCCTGCTCCCCGCCGGACATCAGGCTCATCACGCTCAGCCGCTTGCCGGGCGGGCAGGCGTAGATCTCCAGCCCGGCCTCTAGCGGGTCGTCGCTCTCGACAAGCTTCAGTTCCGCCTGACCGCCGCCGAACAGGGCCTCGAACAGGGTGCGGAAGTTGCCGTTGATGACGTCGAAGGCGGCGACCAGCCGCTCGCGCCCCTCGGCGTTCAGCTCGTCGATGCCGTCGCGCAGGCGGGCGATGGCGCCGGTCAGGTCGCTGCGCTCCTCGCGCATGGTGTCCAGCCGCTCGGATTGCTCACCCGCCTCCTCCTCGGCCCGCAGATTGACCGCGCCCAGGGCCTCGCGCTCGCGCTCCAGACCAAATAGCAAGGCCTCGGCCCCGGCCGCGTCCGGCGGCCGGGCGATGGCGTCGGACTTCAGCCGCTCGCCCAGTTCCTCGGGTGACATCTGGGCGGTCTCCCGCACCATCCGCTCTGCGTCGGCCAATCGCTCGCGCGCGGCCTCGGCCTGGGCGACCAGACCAGCGCGGGCTTCGCGCGCCTGACCGGCCTCGGCCTCGGCGGCGCGGGCGGCGCGGTCGGCGGCCTGGGCAGCGTCCTCAGCCTGAGCCAGCGCGTCCTGGGAGGCGGCGCGGCGGGTCTCGGCAGCGGTCAGCGCGTCCAGTAGGCCTGAGCGTTTCTCGGCCAGGGCCGCCGGCTGGGCCTCGGCCGCCGTCAGCAGCCGTGCGGCCTTTTCCGCCTCGCTTTCCAGCGTCTTGATCCGCGTCGTCGAGGCCCCGGCTCGCGCGACCCAGCCCTGCCGGCCCCCCGTCAGGGTATCTCGTCGTCGTTCCCGCTCGGCGCGTGCCCCGGCCTCGGCGTCTCGCTTGCGGCGGGCCTCGGATGCGACGGTGCGAGCGGCAGCGGCCGTTTCCCGTGAAACAGTCAACTGCTGGCGCAGGGCCTCCACCGAGCCGACACCCTCGCCGTCATCCAGTGAGGCCAGGGCCGCCTCGGCCTCTTCGACCTCTCTGGTCAGTCGTGCGCGGGTCTCGTCCAAGGCCTGACGCCGCGCCTCGCGCCGGTCGGCCTCGCGCGCCAAGGCGGCGTGGCGGTCCCGGGCTGCGGCGATGGCTTTCTCGCGCTCGGGCGGGTCGCGACGCGCGACCTTCAGGGCCTCGCCCGCCTCGCGAGCCGCCCCCTGGGCCGACGCCAGATCGGCGGCCGTCGCCGACGCCTCGGGCTTCAGCCGGTCAATCTCGGCCTCGATCTCCGCCAGCCGCGTCCTCTGCGCGAGACGAACCGCCGCCGGGCGCGGCGCCTCGGCCCGCTGCACGAAGCCGTCCCAGCGCCACAGGTCGCCGGCCGTGCTGACCAGCCGGACGCCGATCGGCAGTGTCCGCGCCAGTTCGGTCCCCCGCTCGGCCGAGACCACGCCGCACCAGGCCAGCCGCGCCGCCAGCTCCGTCGGCGCGCGCACATGATCGGCCAGGGGCTCAACGCCCTCGGGCCAGGTCGGCGGCGCGACTTCGGCGCCCGCCCAGTGGGCGGCGGCGCGCGGATCGACCGGTGCCTCAAGATCGTCGCCCAGGGCCGCCGCCAGGGCCGCCTCATAGCCCTTGTCGGCCGCCACCGCGTCCAGCGCCGGCGGATAGTCGCGCCGTGCGGGCGTTAGCAACTGCGCCAGCCCGCGCGCCTCGGTCTGCAGTCGCGCCAGCCGGTCCTCGGCCGCCCGCGCCTCGGTTCGCGCCTCGGTCTCGGCTGCCTGAGTCTGGACATAGCTCAGCTCGGCCGCCTCCACCGCCGCCCGCGCCGCCTGCAAAGCCGCGACCGCTGCTTCCAGCGCTTCCTTCGCCTCGGCCAGCCCCTCCGGCTCGGCCGGACCCAGAGCCTCGGCCTCAATCTCGGCCGCCGTCAGCGCCTGGCGCAGCCGCGCCACCCGCGCCTCGGCGTCTCGACGCCGAGCCCCCTCGGCCGCGATCCGGGCCTCGACGGCCGCCAGCTCCGCGGCGAGCCGCTCGACCTCGGTATCCGCCGCCGCCCGCGCCGTCTCGGCCTCCGACAGCGCCGCCTCCAGCGCCGGCCCGCGCTGCGGCGCGCCCGCGATCTCGGCCTCGACCTCCGCCAGAGCTTCGTCCAGCGCAGCCAGCTCGCGCCGGGCGTCCTCGCCCAAATCGGTCTCCCGTTCGATGTCGGCCGCGAGTCGCGCCTGTTCGGCGGTCAGCCGTTCGACCTCGGCGCGCGCGGCCTGCTCGGCCATGTCCAGCCGGTCGCGCTCCAGGCTGGCGCGATGCAGCAAGGCGCCGGCCACCGCATCCTCCTCGCGCGCGGGCTTCAGCGCCTCCTGAGCCTTCAGCGCCTCTGTCTGGGCCTTTGCCGAGGCCTCGGCGGTGCGCCCCACCTCGTGCTCGGCGTGGGTCAGGGCCTCGCCCGCGGCCTCCGCCGCGATCCGCGCGTCGTTCCACCGAACATGCAGCAGGGCTGATTGCAGGGCGCGAATTTCGCCGGAAATCTTGCGGTACTTCTCCGCCTGCCGCGCCTCGCGTTTCAGCCGGTTGAGACTGGTCTCCAGCTCGCGGGCGATATCCTCCAGCCGCTCCAGATTGGCCTCGGCGGCCCTCAGGCGAAGTTCCGCCTCATGCCGACGGGTGTGCAGCCCGGCCACGCCACCGGCCTCCTCCAGGATGCGACGGCGGTTCTGCGGCTTGGCGGCGATCAGTTCGGAAATCTGCCCCTGGCGCACCAGGGCGGGCGAATTGGCCCCAGTCGAGGCGTCGGCGAACAGCAGCTGGACATCGCGCGCGCGCACCTCCTTGCCGTTGACCCGATAGGTCGAGCCCTGGCCCCGGTCGATCCGCCGCGACACCTCCAGCACCGGCGCGTCGGTGAAGGGCTGGGGCGCGCGACGCCGGGCGTTGTCGATGGTGAGGGTGACCTCGGCGTGGTTGCGGCTGGGCCGCCCGGCCGCCCCGGCGAAGATCACATCGTCCATGCCCTGGCCGCGCATGGCCTTGGCGGAGTTGGCGCCCATGACCCAGCGCATCGCCTCGAGCACATTGGACTTGCCGCAGCCGTTCGGCCCCACGATGCCCGTCAGGCCGGGTTCGATCCGGAACTCCGCCGGATCGACGAAGGACTTGAAGCCCGCCAGCCTGAGCCGCTGGAACTCCACCGGCCGGTCGTCAGGGGGCGCGCGGCGCGGCCAGCCGCGCGTCGACGGCGGCCCGGAGCGCGGCCAGGTGCGGATCGGCCAGCTTCTCGCCGTTCACCAGCATGCTCGGCGTGCCCCGGACCTGATCCGCCTGGGCCAGAGCCAGGCGGGCGTTCAGGTCGGCCAGGTTATCCTCGTCCGCCAGGCAGGCGTCGATCCCGGCTTCATCCAGCCCGGCGGCACGACCCGCGGCCTGCAGCCACGGACCCGGCTGACGGGTTTCGTACATGGCCTCCTGGCCCGCCATCAGGGCCTGCAGCACATCTTCATAGCGCTCGGCCGGGGCGCAGCGGGCGATGATGATGCCCGCCGAGGCCAGCTGCTGCGGCTGGGTCGGCAGTTCGCGCCACACCATCCGCACCCGGCCCGGCGTCACATAGGCCGCCTTGAACGCCGGCCAGTCCGAGGTGAACCAGTCGGCGCAATGCGGGCAGGTCGGAGACAGATAGGCCGTCACCGTCACGGCCGCGCCGGCCGCGCCGGTGGTGCGGTCACCCTCCACCAACTGGCCCGGCGCCTGGGCCGAGACGGCGCCGGCCACGAGGCCCAGCGCCAGGGCGCCGGCGAACAGCGCCCGGCGGATCATTGAGCGGCCAGCAGCGGGTCGATCGCCGCCGACAGACCCTCCAGGGTGATGTCGCTGACCTTCTCGCCATTGACCATGAAGGTCGGGGTGCCGGTGACGCCGTCGGCGCGGGCCTGATCGACCCGCTGATTGAGGGCGGTCAGGGCCGCCTCATCGGTCACGCACTGCTGGAACTGTTCCTGGTTCAGGCCGACGCCCTGGGCGATCTGCTGCAGTGAGGTCAGTGGCGGCGTGCCGGCCTGCCAGTCCGTCTGGGCCCGCATGATGCGGTCGACGACGTTGAAATACTCGCCTTCCGGCGCGCAGCGGGCCAGCAGGAAGCCGGCGGCGGCAACGTCCTGCGGCGGGGTCGGCAGCTCTCGGAATACGAAACGCACCTGATTGGTGTCGACATACTTGGCTTTGAAGGCCGGCATGACGTCGCGGTTCCAGGCGGCGCAGACGCCGCAGGTGACCGAGGCGTACTCAACGACCGTCACCGCCGCGCCTTCGGGCGCGCCGATCGCCATATCGCCCGTATTCGAGCCAGCGCCGGAGCTTCCGCCCGAGCAGGCGGCGAGAACCAGACCGGCGGTGGCGGCGGCGGCGAAAGCCAGACCGCGGCGAGAAAAGGCGCGCATGAACGATGACTCCGTGAGATCAGGTACGGGCATGATGGACGTTCGCCGGGTCCCCGACAACCGGCGCGATGCGACCTGTCGATGACGCCCGTGGCGGAATAACGTCAAGGGGCGGCGTCGTCGGTCAAACGCCCGCCAGCCCATACGCCGCCCACAGCGAGCGGTCCTTCAGCTTGGCGTTCAGAAAAGCCAGATGCGCTTCGGCCTCGGTCTCGGTGACACGGGGCGACAACGGCCGGGGTCGGGCGCCGTGGGTCGCGGCCTCGGCGGCGGCGGCTGTGAGCGGGCCGCGCGCGGCGCTGAGATCCAGCACCCGCTCCTTGCCGCCCTTCAGCTCCAGATAGACCGAGGCCAGCAGGCGCGCATCGATCAGGGCGCCGTGCAGGGTGCGTTCGACCAGCGAAATCTTGAACCGCTTGCACAGGGCGTCCAGCGAATTGGCCATGCCCGGAAACCTTCCCTGGGCCAGCTGCAGGGTGTCGATCCAGCGGCTCTCGTGCAGCTCCACGCGGCCACAGTTGGCCAGCTCCCAGTTGATGAAGTTGCGGTCGAAGGCGGCGTTGTGGGCGATCACCGGCGCGTCGGCGATAAACTCCAGCAGTTGCTCGCACATCTCGCCGAACTTCGGCGCGCCGGCCACCTTGTCGTCGGTGATGCCATGGACGCGGATGGCGTCGGCCGGGATCGACCGCTCGGGATTGACGAAGGCGTGAAAGGTCCGGCCGGTCGGCAGCAGGTCGTCGATCTCGATACAGCCGACCTCGATCAGCCGATCGCCCGTCTTCGGGTCAAAGCCGGTGGTTTCCGTGTCGAGGACGATCTCGCGGGCCATGACCTCTTAGTGGCGCGTTTCGGCGGCTTTTGGAATCCGCCTCCAGTCGGGTTTCGACACCTCGTCCACAACGCGTTGAACCTCGGCGCGCGCGTGATCCAGCCCCAGGCCGGTATCGATGACGAAGTCGGCCCGCGTGCGCTTTTCGGCGTCCGGTGCCTGGCGCGCCAGGACCATGGCCATCTTCTCCCGCGTCATTCCGGGCCGGGCCAAGACCCGCTCGGCCTGGATCTCCGGCGACGCCGAGACCACCACCACCGCATCCACCGCCGCCTCGCCGCCGGTCTCGAACAGCAGCGGAATATCCAGCACCATCAGCCCCGCGCCCTTGGCGCGGGCCGCCTCGATCGCTTCGCGCCGGTGATCGGCGACCAGCGGATGCACCGCCGCCTCCAGCTCGGCCAGCCGGTCGGGGTGTCCCGAGAGCCAGGCCGCCAGCACACCGCGATCCACGCCGTTCGGCCCCACCGCCGCCGGGAACAGCGTCCGCACCGCCTCGGCGCCCGACTGGCCCGCGCGATAGAGCGCATGCACCGCCTGGTCCGCGTCCCAGGTCGCGGCCCCGGCCTCGGCGAACATCCTGAGCGTCGTGGACTTGCCCATGCCGATGGAGCCGGTCAGGCCGATCAGCCTCATGGCGTCGCCTCCAGGGCGGCGAGACACAGGGCGCGCACGTCAACGTCGGAGACGTCCGGCGCGGACGTTCCGAAGATGGCCTCGAACGAGGGGCGCGCCTGACCGATCAGCATGGCCAGGCCATCCACGGGCGCCGCCCCAGCCGATTCTGCTGCGATCAGGAATTCCGTGCGGACCGGGCGATACGTCATATCTAGCGCGGCTTGGAGGCCCGGCGTGCGACCGAAGTCGAAGGGCGCGCCATCCCCAGACATGGCATTCAGGACCAGGTCGACGTCCGACAGGTCGTCGTCCTCAGCGGCGGCCGACACCCGGTCGCCGAAACGACCGGCCAGGTCGACGGCGCGGGACGCCGTGCGGTTCAGAACCCGCAAAGACCGCACATCGGCCTGGACCAGCGCCGGGATGGCCGCCGCCGCGGCGCCACCGGCGCCCAGGATCAGCACCCGCGCCCCCGCCAGCTCAAAGGCCGGCCCCTGCTGGGCCAGGGCCGCCAGCACCCCCGCCCCGTCCGTGGAGCCGCCTGCCAGCCCGCCGTCGTCACGCGTCAGCAGATTGACCGAGCCCGACGAGAGAGCGGCCGGATCATGATGGTCGGCGGCGGCGAAGGCTGCGGCCTTGTAGGGCGCGGTGACGTTCAGACCGGCGATCGCGTTCGAGCGCACCGCCTGGGCCAGACCGGCCAGACCCGCCTCGTCCTCGGCCGGAAAGGCCAGATAGACGGCGTCGAGGTTCAACGCCTCGATCCAGGCGTTGTGGATCACCGGGCTCAGCGAATGCCCGATCGGGCGCCCGACGACACCGCCGACCCGCGTCGCGGCCGCAATTCTCATAGGGCGATCACGCCGCGCTCGCGTAATGCCGCCAGCACCGGCCACAGGGGCATGCCGAGCACGGTGAAATAGTCGCCCTCCACCCGCTCGAACAGCTGGGCGCCCAGTCCTTCCAGCCGATAGCCGCCGACGCAGCTGGTCAAGGCCTCGCCCTCGGCCGCGAGATAGTCGGTCAGGAAGTCCTCGGAGACCTCGCGAACGTGCAGCCGGGCGCTGTCGCGCCCGGTCCAGTCCAGGTGGCCGTCCCGAGCCAGGGCGACGCCGCTGTGCAACTGATGCGCATGACCCCGTAACATCCGCAGCCGGTCGCCGGCCTCCTCGGCCGAGGCGGCCTTGTCAAACAGACGACCCTGGAACTCGAGCGTCTGGTCCGAACCAAGCACCCAGGCGCCCGGCCTCGCCCGCGACACCGCCAGGGCCTTCAGTCCCGCCAGGGCCTGGGCGACATCGGCCGGCCCCGCGCCCTCGGCCAGCAGCCGCGTCTTCTCCGCCGCCTCATCGACCTCGGCGCCCTGGGCCGCGAAGGCCACCCCCGCCCCGGTCAGGATCGCCTTTCGCGCCGCGCTGTTGGAGGCCAGGATCAGGCTCATGTCGGCGTCCCCATGGCGCGGCCCCGACGGTCGTTCAGCAGATTGATCACGGCCGCCGCCGTCTCCTCCACCGAGCGGCGGGTGACGTCGATGGTCGGCCAGCCGTGACGCTCGAACAGGCGGCGCGCCCGGATGGTCTCGTCGCGCACGGCGTCTAGGTCGACATAGTCGCTGTCGTCCCCGGCCCCCAGACCTGTGAGCCGGTTGCGGCGGATCTGAATCAGGCGATCGGGCGAGACTAGCAGCCCAACCACGAGAGGGCCGTTCAGCGCCGCCAACCGCTCTGACGGATCGTGTCCGGGCACCAGGGGGATGTTGCCCGCCCGCACCCCGCGATTGGCCAGATAGATGCAGGTCGGGGTCTTGGAGGTCCGGCTGACCCCCACCAGGATCACATCGGCCTGGCCCAGTTCGCCGTGACCCTGGCCGTCGTCGTGGGCGATGGCGAAGTCCAGGGCCCCGATGCGGTTGAAATAGTCGTGGTCGAGGGCGTGCTGGGCGCCCACCCGGCTGGAGATGGCCGTGCCCAAATAGCGGCTGAGCGCGCCCACCAGCGGATCCAGCGCGCCGATCTGGGGCATGTCCAGCTGGCGGCAGCCCTCCTCCAGAGCGGTGCGCAGATCGCGATCGACCAGGGTGTGCAGGACAACGCCAGGCGCCGCGGCGATTTCCTCCAGCACCCGCTCCAGCTGCCGCTCCGAGCGCACCAGGGCGTAGATGTGTTCGATCGGGATTACGCCGTCGAAGCGGGCGATCACCGCCTTGGCCATGGAGTTCAGCGTCTCTCCGGTCGAGTCCGAGACCAGATGGACGTGGAAATAGGTGGCGGGCCGAACCGCGCCGGAGCTCATGGCGTCGGTCCCCAAGGTTCGGGCGCCGTTCGGGGGAAAACCACGGGATCGGGGGCGGGACAGGGCATGGGGTTTGTGTAGCGCGGCTTGCGCCGTCGCGCATCCATCGGGGATTGCGGGCGCCGATCAGGCTCAGCCGGGTCAGGTTTTCGACAGTCTGACGACGGTCGGTCCCCGACTGGGGAGAAGTTAAGCGAAGGTTAACGACTTCAAACCCTGATTACGCCAGTGCAATCCCGGTAACCCTCTGTCGGTCCAACGAAATCAGGAGCATTCCCCATAACTCACAACCGCGCGCCCTCGCCGCATCACCCGAAGCGTTGTTCCCGGTATGACCCTGTCCGCATCCGGTCTGACCACGAGAACGGCGCCTGTTTCCCCCTGCCCAACCACCACTCCAACCCTTTTCAAGATTCTTCTTTCTAGAAGAAGGATTGAGACGCCTCGTGTCGTCGCCTAAGTCGCGCTCATGGCCTTCGTGGAACCGCGCCTTCTCTCCGTCCTCCGGGGCCAGACGACCGATCGGCCGCCGGTCTGGTTCATGCGTCAGGCGGGACGCTATCTGCCCGAGTACCGCGCCCTGCGCGCCCAGGCGCCGGACTTCATCGCCTTCTGCCTGAACCCGGAGATGGCCGCCGAGGCGACGCTGCAGCCCATGCGGCGCTTTGGCTTCGACGCCGCGATCGTCTTCGCCGACATCCTGCTGATCCCCGGCGCGCTGGGCCAAGAGGTCTGGTTCGAGCCCGGCGAGGGACCGCGTCTCGGCGCCCTGCCCTCGCTCGACAGCATGCGCGAACGCACCGCCGGGGCCGGCCAGGCCCTGTCCGCCGTTGGCGAGACGCTCAGCCGCGTCCGCGCGGCCCTGGAGCCGGAGCGCGCCCTGATCGGTTTCGCCGGCGCGCCCTGGACGGTGGCCACCTACATGCTGGACGGCGAGGCCCGCACCATCGGCAAGGGCGAGCGGGCTCAGGCCCGGACCTACGCCTATAACCAACCGGATCAGGTCGACGCCCTGCTCGACATCCTGGTCGAGTCCACCGCCCATTATCTGAAGATGCAGGCCGACGCCGGGGCCCAGGTGCTGAAGATTTTCGAGAGCTGGGCGGAGGGTCTGCCCGACGACCTGTTTCAGCGCCTGGTCATGCGCCCGCATAAGGCCTTGGTGGCGAGGGTGCGTGAACTCGGTGTGACCGTCCCCCTCATCGGCTTTCCCCGCGGCGGCGCCGCTCTGGCCGAGGACTACGCACAGGCGATCGACGTCCAGGCCGTGGCGCTGGACACTGCCTGTCCGCTGCCGGTCGGCCGCCGGGTTCAGGCGATCCGGCCGATCCAGGGCGCGCTCGATCCCCTGCTGTTGCGCGCCGGTGGTCCGGCCTTGGACGCCCGCGTCGATCAGCTGATGGAGGCCTGGGGCCAGGGGCCGTGGATCTTCAATCTGGGCCACGGCATCCTGCCGGACGTACCGATCGCCCATGTTGAACAGGTTCTGCGCCGGATCGGGGCGCAATGAGCGTAAGCGCCGCCCCCACCGGCCGCCGCATCGCCGTGGTGTTGTTCAACCTCGGCGGTCCCGACGACGCCGCCAGCGTCAAACCCTTTCTGTTCAACCTGTTCAACGATCCGGCCATCATCGGCCTGCCCGGCATCGTCCGCACGCCGCTGGCCCGGCTGATCTCCAGCCGGCGCGAGGCAAGCGCCCAGGCCAATTACGCCATGATGGACGCCGGCGGCGGCTCGCCCCTGTTGGCTGAAACGCGAGCCCAGGCCGCAGCGCTCCAGAGCGCGCTGTCTGATCGGCTTGCCGGCGACGAAACCCGCGTCTTCATCGCCATGCGCTATTGGAACCCGCTGACCGATCAGACGGCGGCCGAGGTCGCGGCCTTCGCGCCCGACGAGATCGTGCTGCTTCCGCTCTATCCGCAGTTCTCGACCACCACCAGCCAGTCGTCTCTGCGCCTGTGGGACAAGGTCTACCGCGGGGCGGGCCGCTCGCGGACCATCTGCTGCTATCCGCAAGGCGCCGGCTGGATAGAGGCCCAGGTCGAGGGAATCCGCGCCGCTCTGGCCGAGGCCGGTGAGCGTCCCGTGCGTCTGCTGTTCAGCGCCCACGGCATCCCTGAAAAGCTCGTCGCCAAGGGCGATCCTTATCAGGAGCAGGTCGAGGCCACCGTCGCCGCCCTGATGGCGCGCCTGGGCCCTCGCGACCACCAGATCTGCTATCAGAGCCGGGTCGGTCCGCTGAAGTGGCTGGGGCCCTCCACGCCCGAGGCGATCGAGGCGGCGGGCCGTGACGGCGTCGGCGCGGTTGTGGTGCCCGTCGCCTTCGTCTCCGAGCATATCGAGACCCTGGTCGAGCTCGACATCGAATACGGCCATCTGGCCCGCGATCACGGAGTGACGCCCTATCTGCGCACGCCCACGGTCAGTGCGGCGCCGGTGTTCATCGACAGCCTCGCCGAGGCGGTGAGCGATGCCTTGGCTCGCGAGGGGATCGCGCCCTTCGGTCCAGGCTGCCAGGGCGACTGGAAGGCCTGTCCGTGCCAGAACGGGCTGCGCTGAGGAGGGCCGCGCCATGACCGCCTACGATCTGGCCCGAGGGCTGCACATCCTGGCTGTCATCGCCTGGATGGCGGGCCTGCTGTTCCTGCCCCGGCTCTATGCCTACGACGCCGAACAGGCGGCCAAGCCCGAGCCGCTGCGCTCTGAGATGCAGACCCTGCTGCGGGCCTGGCAAAAGCGGCTGCTGCGCATCATCCTCAACCCGGCGATGATCCTTTCCTGGGGATTTGGCTTGTGGCTGATCCACATCGACACCCAGGCGCGCGGGTGGGGCTTCCTGCTCGAGCCCTGGATGGTCGCCAAACTGTCCGGCGTCATCCTGCTGACCGCCTGGCACGGCTTCCTGGCGGGACAGCGAAAGAGGATCGCGGCCGGGACCTCCACCCGCTCGGCCCGGTTCTGGCGGATGACCAACGAGATTCCCTTTCTGCTCGCCATCGTCATGGTGCTGTCGGTGACCACTGAATGGCGATGGTGAAGCGCCACTGACGCGCTTTCCCTTGACCCAGGGCCCCCTTCCGTGGTTCCGCTAGGGCATCCGCTTCGGCGGCTTCCCTTCTTTTGCGACGCGCGCTGGCCCCTGCTCCCTGGGAGCAATCCCTACGCCCGCGCGGTCCCGTCGCCCTCCCTTGGCCGCAAGGCCCTGAAATTAAAGCGATTATTACCCACGGGCGAACTGCGTCCGGCGGGCCAGCGAGTGCAGACCTCATGACCGACGTGCGCGACACCGATCCCGACACCCCCGAAACCGAAACGGATGCGCCCGCCGAGGCCGCGCCGGAGAAGCGCGCCCGGTTGAGCCTGCGTCGCGATCCTGAGCCCGCACCCCAACCCGAGCCCGAGCCGGCGACCGGCGACGCGGGTAGTCAGGACGAGGTCGATCAGGACGACGACGACGGCGACGACGACGGCGACCCCGTCGTCCCCTCGGGCCGCATCTCCCTTCAGGAGCTTAAGGACAAGACGCCGGCCGACCTGGTCGCCTTCGCCGAGGGCCTGGAGATCGAGAACGCCTCGAACCTGCGCAAGCAGGATCTGCTGTTCGCCATCCTCAAGACCCTGGCCGACGAAGAGGTCGAGATCTCGGCCGACGGCGTGCTCGAGGTCCTGCCCGACGGCTTCGGCTTCCTGCGCAGCCCCGACGCCAACTATCTGCCGGGTCCGGACGACGTCTATGTCTCGCCGTCCCAGATCCGCCGCTTCGGTCTGCGTTCCGGCGACACCGTCCACGGCACGGTGCGTGGCCCGCGCGAGGGCGAGCGCTATTTCGCCCTGCTCAAGGTCGACACGATTAATTTCGAGGACCCGGAAACGGTCCGCACCAAGGTCAATTTCGACAACCTGACGCCGCTCTATCCGGACTCGCGTCTGGTCATGGAAATCCAGGATCCCACGCTCAAGGATCGCTCGGGCCGGGTAATCGACATCGTCGCCCCTCTGGGCAAGGGCCAGCGCTGCCTGATCGTGGCCCCGCCGCGGGTGGGCAAGACGGTGATGCTGCAGAACATCGCCAAGTCGATCGAGGCCAATCACCCCGAAGTCTTCCTGATCGTCCTGCTGATCGATGAGCGCCCCGAAGAAGTCACCGACATGCAGCGCACGGTGAAGGGTGAAGTCGTGGCCTCGACCTTCGACGAGCCGTCCAGCCGGCACGTCGCCGTGGCCGAGATGGTGATCGAAAAGGCCAAGCGGTTGGTCGAGCACAAGAAGGATGTGGTCATCCTGCTGGACTCCGTCACCCGCCTGGGCCGGGCCTACAACGCCACCGTACCCTCCTCAGGCAAGGTGCTGACCGGCGGCGTGGACGCCAACGCCCTGCAGCGGCCCAAGCGCTTCTTCGGCGCCGCGCGCAACATTGAGGAAGGCGGCAGCCTGACCATCATCGCCACGGCCCTGATCGATACGGGAAGCCGCATGGACGAGGTGATCTTCGAAGAGTTCAAGGGCACCGGCAACTCCGAGATCGTGCTGGACCGCAAGGTGGCCGACAAGCGCATCTTCCCGGCCATCGACGTGCTCAAGTCCGGCACCCGCAAGGAAGATCTGATCACACCCAAGGATCAGCTGACCAAGACCTATGTGTTGCGGCGCATCCTGAATCCGATGGGACCACAGGACGCGATCGAGTTCCTGCTCGACAAACTGCGGCACGCCAAGAACAACGCGGATTTTTTCCAGTCGATGAACACCTAATCCTGCCCCGTCGCCTCGCATCCGATGTGAGGCTGCTCAAGGGTCTGTTTCACGTGAAACCGGAGCGCGCGCATGAAGATGAACGTCGAGATTGAGTGCACGCCGGTCGAGGCGCGGGCCTTCATGGGTTTGCCGGACGTCACGCCGTTGAATGAAGCTATGGTGGCCGAGATGCAGAAGCGGATGCAGGACAATATGTCGGCCATGCAGCCCGAAGAGCTGATGAAAACCTGGACCAGCTTTGGCATCCAGGCGCAGGACCAGTTCCGCCGCCTGATGGAGGCGGCGGTCACAGGGCAGAAATGAGCCGCCCGTGACCGACACCATCTTCGCCCTGGCGACCCCGCCGGGTCGGGGAGCCATCGCCGTCATTCGCCTGTCTGGTCCGGATAGCCGCGTCGTTCTGGAGCGCCTCGGCGCCGGGAGCCTAACGCCGAGGCTGGCCAGTCTGCGGACACTGGTTCACGCAGGCGAACATCTGGACGACGCCCTGGTTCTGCGCTTCGTCGCGCCAGCCTCCTATACCGGCGAAGACGCGGCGGAGCTCCACCTTCATGGCGGCGCGGCCGTGGTCGAAGGAGTGACCCGCGCTCTGCTCGATCTCGGTCTGCGCCCGGCCGAACCCGGGGAGTTCACCCGCCGCGCCTTCGAGCACGGCAAACTGGACCTGACCCGCGCCGAGGCGGTGGCCGATCTGATCGATGCCGAATCCGACGCGCAAAGACGGCAGGCCCTGGGTCAACTCGGCGGCGCGCTTGCCGAAACCTACGGCGGGTTCCGCGCGCGCCTGCTGCGCGCCCTGGCTCTTGTCGAGGCAGAGATTGACTTCCCTGACGAGGAAGTCCCGGACAATCTGGCGCGTCAGGCCAGTCCCGTTCTTGGCGAACTGGCCGCAATGCTGGAGGCAGCCCTGGCGGACGGCGAACGCGGACGGCGCGTCCGTGACGGCTATTCCGTCGTCCTGATCGGCGAGACCAACGCCGGGAAGTCCAGCCTGTTCAACGCCTTGGTAGCACGCGAAGCTGCAATCGTCACCGACATCCCCGGCACCACCCGCGATGTGCTCGACGCGCGACTGGAGATCGGCGGCTATGTGGTCACTCTGTCCGATACAGCGGGCCTTCGCGACAGCGCCGATCCCATTGAAGCCGAAGGCGTCCGCCGGGCCCGCGCCCGCGCGGAAAGCGCTGATCTGCGGCTGTGGGTGCGAGCGCCCGGCGACGCGGATGGTCCCGCCGCCTCCCTGTTTCGCGATGACGATCTGGTGGTTAAAACCAAGAGCGATCTGGGCGTTGACGGGTCCGGCATTTCGGTCAGTGTGCGAACTGGCGATGGGCTTGAGGCTCTGCATGACTGGTTGGCCGGACGGCTGGGGCGTGATCTGTCGGGCTCTGACTTTCCCCCCGTTACGCGCGCGCGTCATGCCCAGCGTCTCGGCGCGGCTCTCTCGTACGTAAGGTCGGCATCCGTCGCGATCGAGCGAGGTAGAGCGGAGTTGGCGGGCGATGATCTTCGCGCCGCCGGTCGAGCCCTGTCCTCCGTGACCGGAGAAGTGGGCGTCGAGGAGGTGCTGGGCGAGGTCTTCGCCAGTTTCTGTATCGGCAAGTAGGGCCGCCGGACCGTTATCTGTTTCACGTGAAACAGCGGTATGGCCGTACCGCTGCCAAGCGGCCGAGGTGGCGGAACCCAAGGTTTTGGCCTATGTGGCGGCCATGCTGAGTTTCGACGTCATTGTCATCGGCGGAGGTCACGCCGGCTGCGAAGCTGCCGCCGCGTCTGCGCGCGCGGGCGCTAGCACCCTGCTGCTGACCCAGTCGCTGGAAACCATCGGCGAAATGTCCTGCAATCCGGCCATCGGCGGCTTGGGCAAGGGCCACCTTGTACGTGAGATCGACGCGCTCGATGGACTTATGGGCCGGCTCGCGGATCGCTCGGGTATCCAGTTCCGCCTGCTAAATCGGTCCAAGGGCGCCGCCGTGCGGGGTCCTCGCAGCCAGATTGATCGCCGCCTCTATCGCGAGGCCATGCAGGCGGAACTCGCCGACTATTCCAACCTGACCCTGCTCGCCGGGGCAGCCGAACGGCTGCTGCTGGATGGCGGGCGCGTTGTCGGGGTGATCACGGGTGAGGGCCAGGAGATCGTCGCCGCCGCTGTGGTTCTGACGACCGGCACCTTCCTGAACGGCGTCATACACCGCGGCGATCTGCGCATTCCGGCAGGTCGGCATGGCGAGGCCCCCGCGACTGGACTTGCCGCCGATCTGGCTAACGCGGGCCTGCCGATGGGCAGGCTCAAGACCGGCACGCCAGCCCGTCTGGACGGCCGCACCATCGCCTGGGATCAACTGGAGATGCAGGCAGCCGACGCGGAGCCCGTTCCCTTCTCCTTCCTGACCGACCGGATCGAGGTTCCGCAGATCGCCTGCGGCGTGACCCATACGAACGAGGAAACCCACCGGATCATCGCCGAGAACCTGGGCGAGAGCGCCGTCTATGGCGGGCATCTCTCCGGGCGCGGGCCCCGCTACTGTCCCTCGATCGAGGACAAGGTGGTGCGGTTCGCCGACAAGACCTCACACCAGATCTTCCTGGAGCCGGAGGGTCTGGACGATCCGACGGTTTATCCAAACGGCATTTCGACCTCGGTGTCCGACGAGACCCAACTGAAGTTCCTGCGGACCATTCCTGGCCTGGAGCGGGTCGAGGTGTTCCGCTTCGGCTACGCCATCGAGTATGACTATGTCGATCCGCGCGCCCTGACGCCGGCCCTGCAGGTCAAGGCGCGCCCGGGGCTCTATCTCGCCGGCCAGATCAACGGCACGACGGGCTATGAGGAAGCGGGCGCCCAGGGGCTGATGGCTGGCTGGAATGCCGCCCGGGCGGCCGCTGGGCATGAACCCATAATCCTGCGGCGGGATCAGGCCTATATCGGCGTGATGATCGACGATCTGGTGACGCGGGGAGTGACTGAGCCCTATCGAATGTTCACCAGCCGCGCCGAGTACCGTCTGACTCTCCGCGCCGACAACGCCGATCAGCGGCTGACGCCGATCGGCATCGACGGAGGTATCGTTGGACGCGCCCGGGCTCTAGCCTTTGAGGCCAAGCGTTCCGCTTTGGACGCAGCCTTCTCGCTCTCGAGGGAAACCTCATTCACACCGCAACAGGCTCAGGCTCTGGGCTTGGCGGTCAACGCCGACGGCCGCCGACGCTCGATCCGCGACCTGCTTGGCTTCCCCGGCGTGACCCTCGCCGCTTTCGAGGCGGTTCAGCCGGAAATCGCCGAATGGAGCCGCGAGGTTCGCGAACAGGTCGAGGTCGATGCGGGGTACGCCGGCTATCTCGACCGGCAAGCGGCCGATGCGGAGGCCCTGACCCGCGAGGAATCCCTGTCGCTGCCGCCCGCGCTTGACTATGGCGCCATCGGCGGCCTCTCGACGGAGGTGCGCGAGAAGCTGGAGCGGGTTCGCCCCCTGACTCTGGGACAGGCCTCGCGGATCGAGGGGGTGACGCCGGGGGCGCTCACCGCGCTGCTCGCCCACGTCCAGCGCCGCGCCGCCTGACCGTGAACGCCGCCGAATTCCAAACGCTGAGCGGCGCCTCCGACGCCGTCATGGGCGACCTTGCCCGCTATGGCGAAATGCTCACGGAGGGCAACGCCGTGATGAACTTGGTCGGCCCAGCCACCCTGCCCGACTTCTGGCGGCGGCATGTGCTCGACAGCTGGCAGCTGTTGCCGCTCGCGCCCGACGCACTGACATGGGCCGATCTTGGGACGGGCGCCGGGCTGCCGGGCGTGGTTATCGCCGCCTTCCTCAAGGATCGACCCGGCGCCCATGTCCATCTCGTCGACAGTCTGGGCAAGCGGTGTCGCTTCCTGGAAACGGTGGTTCAAGCGCTGTCCTTGCCAGCCGACGTCATCAACGGGCGGGCCGAGGACGTGCGGCTGACGGTAGATATCGCCACTGCGCGCGCCGTGGCGCCGATGGATCGCCTGTTGGGATATGCCGAACCCCTGTTGAAAACCGGGGCGCAAGGGCTGTTCCTCAAGGGCGAAAGCGTCGATGACGAACTGGTCTCCGCCCGCAAAAGCTGGAAGATCGACGCCGTGACCTATCCTTCCCAGAGTGACGACCGAGGGCGCGTGGTTCGCGTCACCGCCGCGCGTCGGCTCGCGCCGGCGGGAGGTCGCCGTGGCCGCTGATCGTCCCATGCGGGTGATGGCTGTCGCCAATCAGAAGGGCGGCGTCGGCAAGACCACAACAGCCATCAATCTCGGTACGGCTCTGGCCGCGATCGGCGAGCGGGTGCTGATTGTCGACATGGACCCCCAAGGCAATGCCTCCACGGGGCTGGGTGTTCCACGTGAAACACGGCGGGTCACTATCTACGACGTCGTTGTCGATGGGCGCTCGATCGAGGATTCCGCAGTGCCGACGGCCGTGCCGGGGCTGTCGATCATTCCGGCAGACGCCGACATGTCGGGCGTCGAGATCGAGCTCAGCCAGGCGGACCGCCGGTCCTACCGCCTGCGCGATGCCCTGAGCCAGCTGGTGGAGCGAGACAAAGTCGGGTTCGACTATGTGTTGATCGATTGCCCGCCGTCGCTGAATCTACTGACCCTGAACGCCATGAGCGCCGCCGACGCCGTGCTGGTGCCTCTGCAGTGCGAATTCTTCGCCCTGGAAGGCCTCACCCAGCTGATGAAGACGATCGACATGGTAAGGCATAGCCTCAATCCGAAGCTGGAGATCCAGGGCCTGGTTCTGACCATGTACGACCGTCGCAACGCCCTGTCCGGGCAGGTTGCGGCCGATGTCCGCGCGCACTTCGGCGACAAGGTCTATGAGGCGGTGATCCCCCGAAATGTCCGGGTGTCCGAGGCCCCTTCCTTCGGCAAGCCGGCCCTGATCTACGACCTGAAATGCGCCGGCAGCCAGGCCTATCTGCGCCTGGCCCGTGAGCTGGTGACGCGCGAGCGGCGTCGTCGCGAAACCCTGGCTGCCTAAGGAGATCTCCATGTCCGAACGCCAGCGCGGCCTGGGTCGCGGCCTCTCCGCCCTGATGGGGGCCGACGCGCCTCCCCCCTCGTCCGATGTGTCCCCGGCCAGCGCAGCACGCGAAACGCCGATCGAGCTTCTGGCCCGCAACCCGGATCAGCCCCGCTACATCTTCGCCGACGACGAGCTTGGCGAACTGGCGGCGTCGATCCGCGAGCGTGGGGTGATCCAGCCGATCCTGGTTCGTAAGGCTCCAAGCGGTGAGGGCTGGCAGATCATCGCCGGCGAGCGCCGCTGGCGGGCGGCCCAGCTGGCGGGCCTGAAGACGGTGCCGGTGGTCGAGCGCGACCTCGACGACACCGAAACCCTCGAGGTGGCGGTGATCGAGAACGTTCAGCGCGAGGATCTCAATCCGCTGGAAGAGGCCAACGCCTACGCTCTGTTGATGACCCGGTTCGGGCGGACCCAGGACGCCGTGGCCGGGATCGTCGGAAAGAGCCGCAGCCATGTGGCCAACACCCTGCGCCTGATGAACCTGCCCGGCCCGGTTCAGGACCGGGTGCTGAAAGGCGAGCTCAGCGCCGGTCATGCCCGCGCCCTGATCGGCTCACCTGAGGCCGAAAGCTTGGCCGAGCGTATCGTCGCGGAGGGTCTTAACGTACGACAGACGGAGGCTCTTGCCCGCCGGGCGGCCGAGGGGCCGAAGCCGAAGAAGCCTGGCAGCGCTCGTCAGGTGGAAGGTTCGGCTGACATCGCGGCGCTGGAGAGCGACCTGGGCGACGCCTTGGGGCTGAAGGTCACGCTGCGGGATCGGGGCGGCCAGGGCGAGCTGACCCTCGCCTATCGCGACCTTGAGCAGTTGGACGAGATTTTCCGTCGCTTGATGCGGAGCTAAAGACCCAGGCGCCGCGCCCGGCCGGCGACTTCCAGAAGCAGACGCTCAGCGATCAGGGCATCGGGGCTGCCGGTGGACTTGCAGGCGCGCTCGGCCTCCAGGGCCGAAGCCCCGGCCTCGGCCACGGATTCGGGGCGCCAGGCGCGGGCCTGACGCAGCATTTCGGCCTCCTGTTTCCAGAAGACGCCGGCGGCCTTGGCCGCCTCCTTGGCGGTCGCGCCATTGGCGGTCAGCGCGTTGATTCGACGCAGCTTTCCGAGATGTCCGGTGACGGCGCGGACGGCCTGCGCGGGATGCTCCCCTTCCGCCAGAGCGCGTCGCAGCGAGGCCTGGGCCGGGGCGGCGCGGGCGCCGAAGGCCTGGAGCGCCGCATCAAACAGGCTCGCGTCGGGCTCCACCCCAAGATGGGCTTCCAGCTCCTCAGGGCCGATCGTGCGCTCGGACCCCGGGCCGATATAGAGGATCAGACGCTCGATCTCCTGCCGCATCAGGCCCCGTTCGCGTGGAAGCCGGGCGACAAAGATCTCCAGGGCGTCCGAGGCCAGGCCGACCCGGTCGGCGGCCAGGGCCTCTCGTGTCATGCGAGCCACATCGCCGATCTCGTCGTCATAGACAGCAATGGAGACCGCGCCCTTGGCGCCCTCGGCGGCCTTGCGCAGCCCGGAGTCGCGTCCCAGCGCCCCGGCCTCGATCACCAAGGCGGCGGTGGGATTGTAGCCGCCGTCAGCATGAATCTTGACCGCCTCGGCCGCCGCCTTGTCGACGCTTGCCTTGCCGTCTAGCCGCAGCCGCACCAGCCGTCGTCCGCCGGTCATCGACTGGGCGGTCAGGGCGTCCTCCAGCCGAGTCGGATCGGCGTCGATGTCCGCCTCGGTCAGCACCGTGACGTCGAACGGGTCGTCGATGTCGGGCACGAGCTTGCGGCAGAGCACCAGGGCCCGCTCCCCCACTCCGCCACGGTCCTTGCCGTGTATCAGGACGGCGCGCACGGCCGGGTCAGGCTGGCTGAGGAAGCGATCGACCTCGGGGCGCTTGGACAGGATCACGCGCCGCCTCCGGACCTAAGGTTCAAGCGCGCCGGCGAGGCGACGGGCGATGTCGAGGCGGATCAGGCGGGCGGCCTCGGCCGTCAGGCGCGCCTCGGCGTCGGTCTGGGCGGCGATGGAGCCGTAGGCCTGATCGACGGCGGCGTAGGTGACGGTGGCGGTGGTCCGGTCACCGAAAGGCGCGCCGCCGGTCGTCGGGGTGACCACCCAGTCGACCGTTAAGGTCAGCTGAAACCGGCTGGCGGTGTCGTCGATCCGGCGACCCAGCGGCAAACGCTCCTGCTCAAGCTTGGTCGTCAGGGTGTAGTCTGGACTGGCCGAACGATCCCAGCCCAGCTGGTCTTCCAGCGCCGTCTTGAGGGAAAACCCAAGTCGGCTGTCCGGCGTCTGCACGGCGATGCGCGACAGCTCCGCCCCCACGGTGGAGCCGCCCAGCGCGTTCTCGCCGTAGAGGGGCGTGAAGCCGCAGGCCGACAGGCCCAGCGCCAGACCGGCGGTCATGGCCAGGACCACGGACCGCGCGGTCACGCCGCCACCAGATTGACGATGCGGTCCGGCACCACGATCACCTTCTTCACCGAAAGGCCATTGGCGGACAAAAAGGCCTGCACCGCCTGGTCGGCCAGGGCGGCGGCCTCGACCTCGGCGGGATCGGCCCCGCGCGGCATGACCAGCTCGCTGCGCCGCTTGCCGCCGATCTGGATCGGCAGGGTGACGGCGTCGTCGGCCGCCAGTTTCGGGTCATACTCCGGCCACGGAGCATCCAGGATCAGGCCGGTGTGATCCAACCGCGCCCAGCCCTCCTCGGCCAGGTGCGGGGTGAAGGGAGCGATCAAACGGGCCAGGGCGGACAACGCCTCTCCGCGGGCCGCCCCGCCCGCCCGGTCATGAGCCTTCACCACGGCCAGGAAGGCGTAGAGTTTGGCGATGGCGGCGTTAAAGCGGAACCCCTGGACGCCGTCGGTCACCGCCTTGATGGCCTTGTGGGTTTCGCGGACCAGGCTCTCAGCCTGGGCGGCGTCGGCCGGCGCATCGGCATCGAACCCGTCGAACTCGGCCCAGACGCGCTGGACGAAGCGGCTGGCGCCCTCCACTCCGCCCGTGGTCCACTGAACGTCGCGCTCGGGCGGGCTGTCGGACAGGACGAACAGGCGGCCGGCGTCCACGCCATAGGCGTCGATGATGTCTTGGGGCGCGACCACGTTCTTCTTGGACTTGGACATCTTTTCGATGTCGCCGATGGTCAGAGCCTCGCCGGTCGACAGGCGCACGGCGCGGCGCTGCCCGCCCTCGGTTATCAGATCGACGTCCGCAGGCTCGACCCATTTGCCGTCGGTGGTCTTGTAGGTCTCGTGAACCACCATGCCCTGGGTGAACAGGCCGGCGAAGGGCTCCCTGACGTTCATCAGGCCGGCGTCGGACAGGGCGCGGCTGATGAACCGGGCATAGAGCAGGTGCAGCACCGCATGCTCGACCCCGCCGATATACTGGTCGACCGGCAGCCAGCGGGCGGCGGCGGCGGCGTTGATCGGCTCGGCCGCCTTGGGATCGGCGAAACGAGCAAAATACCAGCTGGAGTCCACGAAGGTGTCCAGGGTGTCGGTCTCGCGGGTCGCCTCGCCGCCACAGGACGGACAGGCGACATGTTTCCAGGTCGGATGGCGCTCCAGCGGGTTGCCGGGCACGTCGAAGGTCACGTCCTGGGGCAGTTCTACCGGCAGCTGGTCCGCCGGCGCCGGCACGACGCCGCAGGCCTGACAGTGGATGATGGGGATGGGGCAGCCCCAGTAGCGCTGGCGCGACACGCCCCAGTCGCGCAGGCGATAGATGGTCGCGCCCTGCCCCTGGCCCATGCCCTCGATCCGACGGATCGCCTCGGCCTTGGCGGCCTCGATCTCCAGCCCGTCCAGGAAGTCGGAGTGAAACAGACGTCCGGGGCCGACATAGGCTTCGCCTGAGACTACGAAATCGTCGCCGGCGCCTTCGGGCCTGACCACCGGTATGACTGGCAGGCCATACTTTTCGGCGAACTCCAGATCCCGCTGGTCGTGGGCCGGGCAGCCGAAGATGGCGCCCGTGCCGTATTCCGACAGGATGAAGTTGGCGATCCAGACCGACACCTCGCGGCCATCGAAGGGATGGCGGACCCTGAGGCCCGTGTTCCAGCCGATCTTTTCGGCCTGTTCGATGTCGGCCTGGCTGGAGCCGCCCTTGCGGCATTCGGCCACGAAGGCGGCAACCTCGGGGTTCGCTTCGGCCAGCGCCTTGGCGATGGGATGATCGGGCGCGATCCCCATGAAGCTGGCCCCGAACAGGGTGTCGGGCCGCGTCGTGTAGACTTCCAGACCTTCCGGCGCTTCGGCGGGGGCGTCCCCAATCCAGCGCCAGGTCATCTTCAGACCCTTGGAGCGGCCGATCCAGTTCTCCTGCATCAGGCGGACCTTGTCAGGCCAGCGCTCCAGCTCGCCCAAGCCTTCAATCAAGTCGTCGGCGTAGTCGGTGATGCGCAGGAACCACTGGTTCAGCTTGCGCTTCTCAACCACCGCGCCGGAGCGCCAGCCGCGTCCGTCGATGACCTGCTCGTTGGCCAGCACGGTGTTGTCGACCGGGTCCCAATTGACCACGCCATCCTTGCGATAGACCAGGCCGCGGCTGAACAGCTCCAGGAACCAGGCCTGCTGCTTGCCGTAGTAGGTCGGATCGCAGGTGGCGAATTCTCTGGACCAGTCCAGGGACAGGCCCAGCAGCTTCAGCTGGTCGCGCATGGTCGCGATGTTGGACCAGGTCCAGTCGCCCGGATGGACGCCGCGTTCCATGGCCGCATTCTCGGCCGGCATGCCGAAGGCGTCCCAGCCCATGGGGTGCAGCACGTCGAAGCCTTGGGCCCGTTTCAGCCGCGCGACGACGTCGCCCATGACATAGTTGCGGGCGTGGCCCATATGGATGTTCCCGCTGGGATACGGAAACATTTCAAGGACATAGTATTTCGGCCGGCCGGTGTCGTGGTCAGGCGTGACGAAGGCCCGGGCCTCGGCCCAGCGAGCCTGCTGGCGGGGTTCGGCCGACTTGGGATCGTAGCGCGCCATCAGGCGGGGAGACTTTCAGGCAGGAGGAGCGGTCGAGTTGGTGAGGAGACTCAGCGAACCGTCGATAGGTTGAGCTGGCGGGCCCGGGTCAGGATGGCGTTCTCCAGGTCCGTCTCGGTCTGGGCGGCCACCGGCTGAGCGATCCACTGGCCCGAAGCGTCGCGCGCCTCCTTGACCACCGAGACATTCAGGGCGTCGGCGCGCAGCCGGCTGTCGAGGATGAAGACCGTGGCCTTGAACCGCTCGTTCGGCGCCTCGGGGCTGGTGAACCAGTCATAGTTGATCACGCCGCCCCAGGGGTCGGCGGTGACCAGGGGCATGAAGGCCAAGGTGTCCAGCGAGGCGCGCCACAGGAAGGCGTTGACGCCGATACCCACCTCGGCCGCGCCGGCCGTCGGCTCCGGGCCGCGGAAGGGGTTCAGCGAGCCGCAGCCCGAAAGCGTCATGCCGCCGATCACCAGGGCGACGACCGCGCCGCGAACAATGGCCATGGAAGAAACTCCGTCAGTGGGAATGCGGCGCGTCGGGCGACGCCACGATCATCGCTTAAGGCTCTATAGCACGGCGAAAACGTGGCCTGACAAGCACACCCGGATGGGGATTGATTCGGCTGATCCCCCTCATGCGCCGCCTGACGGCGACTCCGTGACGCGGAGGCCACAACCGGCGGCCAAGAGTCACGGAACCGGGGTCACGCTGCCTCGTTGCGTTGACCGGGTGTTCATGCGGTGTCTAATCGCCGGCGTCACTGTCGGAATTTCGACATGCGACGAGGCTATGGAACCGCGTCCGGTCAAACGAGACGCCGGACCAGAGGGTTGGAAATGCGGGTATCTTCCGCGATCACGGCTGGACTGCTGGGCTTGGCGCTCGTCGCCGGGGCCTCTCCTGTGTTCGCCCAGCAGCGTGTTTCCAACGATCCTCGTCTGAATGGCGACAGCACCGCCTTTTCCGAACAGCGCACGCTGCCGCGCCGCGCCCTGTCGTGGCTGCGCGGCCGGATCGGCCTGGACGTGGACACCGCAGTGCCGCCTCCGCCGGTCAATGTGGTTCGGCCAGACGACGCCCGCCCGCTGAATCAGGTCGAGGCCGGAGCCTATTACCGCGTCAGCCCTCGCCTTCGCGTCGGCGTCACGGCTCCGGTGGCCCAGGATGACGTCGAGACCCGCGTCGGCGAGGCCGATCGTCGCTCCCAACCGCGCGTGCGGCTCGAGACCATTTTCAAGTTCTGATCGCGCCCCAGGCGCTCACAATCGCGTCCACCGCCGCGATCCCGCACGCGCCGGACTGCACAAGATCGCCCGCACGTCGGGCCGTGATGCCGCCCAAGGCATAGACGGGCAGCTGTGACGCCGCGACGGCGGTCGCCAATCCCACCGCTCCCAAGGGGGGGGCCGATGACCGACCGCCCGGCATGAAAGCCGGGGAGGCGATCAGCGCATCGAGGCCTTTCGCGTTGGGCGGCGATGGATCGCGCGCCGGGTGCCAGGCGGCTGTGATCAGCCAGTCGGGATGACGGTGGCGAATGTCAGAGGCGCGATCGGTGTCGCTCCCGGGCAGGTGGACGCCATCGGCCTCGACCGCTGCGGCCAGGTCGGCGTCCTTGCCGATCAGCAGACGGACCTCCGCGCACCGGGTGACGGCGCGCAATCGTCCGGCCTCCGCTTCCGCCTCCGGTCGGCCAAATCCGCGATACACCACCCCCGCTCCGACCGGCAGCCGTGCGGCGACGATCCAGGGCTCGGGCGTCCGGTCCGGATCGGTGAAGAACAACAGCGGCGGCAGATGCGGCGTCACGGCCGCCTCGGACAGGGCTCGGGCGGCTCGCCACAGGCGGTCGGCTTCGCTATCCAGGCTCATGGCCGATGCTCCCTCGATCGCCGACGCCCTCGACACTGTGCGCCGCCGGATCGCCAAGGCCGAGCGGCTGGCCGGTCGCGCGCCTGGGTCGGTGGTCCTGACCTGCGTGTCCAAGACCCAGGCCCCAGAGCGGATAGACCAGGCTCTGGCTGCGGGCCAGCGCGTGTTCGGCGAGAACCGGGTGCAGGAAGCGGAAGGGCGGTGGGCGGAGAGGGATCGAACGGACCTCACCCTGCGCATGATCGGCCCGCTGCAATCCAACAAGGCGAGCGCCGCCGTCGCCCTGTTCGACTCCATTGAGACCGTGGATCGGCCAAGCCTCGCCAAGGCTCTGGCCGAAGCGATCCAGACCCAAGGCCGCGCGCCGGAGCTGCTGGTGCAGGTCAATACGGGCGAGGAGCCGCAGAAGGCCGGAGTCGCGCCGGCCGATCTCGACGGCTTTATCGACGCCCTGCGCAAGGACTATGGCCTCGGTCCGGCAGGCCTGATGTGCATCCCGCCGGTCGAGGAGGAGCCGGCCATGCATTTCGCGCTGCTTCGCCGCATGGCGGATCGAAACGGCCTGTCGGTGCTTTCCATGGGCATGAGCGACGATTACCTGACCGCCATCCGCTTCGGCGCCACCCATGTACGGGTCGGCTCGGCCATCTTCGGGGCACGGCCCGCGGTCTGACAAAATTCCCCTCTCCCAAGCGTCGCCTTTGCGGCGGCGACGATTGAAGGCATTCTCCCCGGCATGGCCAAATCAAAGACCATCCTGATCATCGATGACGACGCCGAGCTTCGTGAGGCCCTGGCCGAGCAGCTGGAGATGTATGACGAGTTCGGCGCTGTCCAGGCGGGCACCGCCGGCGAAGGCCTGCGCCAGGCCAAGGAGGTCCGCGCCGACATGGTGCTGCTGGATGTCGACCTGCCTGACATGGACGGTCGCGAGGCCTGCCGGATGCTGAGGAAGGCGGGAGTATCAACGCCGATCATCATGCTGACCGGGCAGACGTCAGATGCAGACGCCATTCTGGGGCTGGACTCCGGCGCCAACGACTATGTCACCAAGCCCTTCCGCTTCGCCGTGCTTCTGGCTCGCATCCGCGCCCATCTGCGCAGCCACGAACAGTCCGAGGACGCGGTGTTCTCGATCGGACCTTACGAATTCCGTCCGGCGGCCAAGGTGATGATCGATCCTCAGGGCAAGAAGATCCGGCTGACGGAAAAGGAAACCAGCATCCTGAAGTATCTCTATCGCGCCGACGGCAAGGCCGTGTCGCGCGAGGAGCTGCTGACCGATGTCTGGGGCTACAACGCCGGGGTGACGACCCACACCCTGGAGACTCACATCTATCGCCTGCGTCAGAAGATCGAGCCGGAGCCCGGCCAGGCGCGGCTGCTGGTCACCGACGCGGGGGGCTATCGGCTGCAGCCCTGACGGGACGACGGTCTGGACAGGCCGGCCGGCCAAGCCTAACACCGCGCCCCCTTCCGCCGGGTCCGATCCCTGGCGCCGACAGGACAAGGAGCGCCTCATGGGCCGCAAGCAGACTTCCCGCAACGCCGTCGGCAGCGGCCCGTCCCAGCGCCAGCTTCGCGCCGGAGAATTGATCCGTCACGCCCTGGTCGATGTGCTCCGCGAGGAGGAAATCCATGATCCGGCCCTGAAGGACGTGTCGGTGACGGTGACCGAAATCCGCTTGAGCCCCGACCTTCGCCACGCCACCTGTTTCGTCGAGCCGCTCGGCGCCGGGGTTCAGACCGCGCCGACCGCCGGTCACGTCGAGGAGATCGTCAAGGCGCTGAACACCCACGCGAAGTTCCTCCGCGGCGTCCTGGGCCGTCACATCGACATGAAATTCACGCCGGACCTGCGTTTTCGCCACGATGAAAGCTTCGAAGCCGCCGAACGCCTGAACCGCCTGCTCGACGATCCCAAGGTCAAGGCTGATCTGGAACGCGCTCCCGACGACGAGGGCTGAGGGTGGCCCGCCGAAAGCGTGGCCAGCCGATCCACGGCTGGGTCTGCCTGGACAAGCCGCTGGAGCTCGGGTCGACCGAGGCGGTGACGCGGGTGCGCCGTCTGTTCGACGCCCAGAAGGCCGGCCATGCCGGAACGCTCGACCCGCTGGCCACCGGTATTCTGCCGATCGCGCTGGGCGAGGCGACCAAGACCGTGCCCTTCATGATGGAGGCCGAGAAGATCTATCGCTTCTCCATCCAGTGGGGCGTCTCGACCGACAGCGTCGACCGCGAGGGGCGCGAAATCGGCCGCTCTGACGTGCGGCCGACGCTGGAGGCGGTGCGCGCCGCCCTGCCGGCTTTCGTCGGCGAGATCGACCAGGTTCCGCCGGCCTTCTCAGCCATCCGGGTGGACGGTCAGCGCGCCTATGACCTGGCCCGCGAGGGGGTGGAGGTGGAGCTTCAGGCTCGCCGGGTGACCATCCACGAGGCGGCTGTGACCAATGCTCCGGACGCCGATCACGTCGAAATCACAATCCGCACCGGCAAGGGCGTCTATGTCCGCTCCCTGGCCCGCGACCTGGCCCGGACCTTGGGCGCCGAGGGGCACGTTTCCGCGCTGGGGCGCGAGCGGGTCGGGCCGTTCGGGCTCCAGAACGCCGTGACGCTGGATTCTCTGACGGAAATGGTGCATAGGGGCGCCGCCTCGGAAGGCTTGCTTCCCGTCGCGACCGCCCTGGACGACATCCCGGAGCTGGCCGTGACGACCGAAGACGCCCTCCAGCTTCGGCAAGGTCGGCCGATCGTTCTGCTTCCCCGACAGGTGGAGACCCTCAAGACCCGGCTTTCGTCGGGCTCTCGAACGGTTTCCGCCTTCGATGGCGAAACGCTCGTCGCTCTCTGCTCAATGCGGGCCGGCCGGCTGGAACCCGACCGCGTTTTCAACCTCTCCTGAGGCCTTGCCGACGGAGACTCCAACCGGGCTCAAGCAGCGAGGGACCGCGTCCCGAGCGATAGCCCACTTAAGGAGCACCCGATGTCGATTACCGCTGAACGCAAGACCGAGGTCATTGCGGATAACGCTCGCTCGCAAGGCGACACCGGCTCGGCCGAGGTTCAGGTCGCGATCCTGTCGGAACGCATCGCCAACCTGACCGAGCACTTCAAGACCCACAAGAAGGACAACCACTCGCGTCGCGGCCTGCTCAAGATGGTCTCGCAACGCCGGCGGCTTCTTGACCACCTGAACAAGGTCGATCGCGAGCGCTATACCGCCCTGATCGGCAAGCTGGGCCTGCGCCGCTAAGGCGCGATCCGGCAGCGGATAAAGTTTTTCGAGGCGCGGGCGTCATGCCCGCGCCTCGTTCCGCATCCAGAACCACCCGCGCGCCGCGGGATTTCCGGCGCTTTGACGCGAGGGCCTCACCTGGTCCTCAACTTCCCGGATTGTCCGCGATGGCGCGGCGATCCCTGGACCGAAGGACTGAACGCCCGACGCTCCACCCCCATGCTGGGACCCCGCGCGGAATTCGCCGCCGGGAGACGAAAGACGAAGAATGTTCGACATCAAACGCAAGACGATCGAGTGGGCCGGACGCCCGCTGACCCTGGAGACGGGCCGTATCGCCCGTCAGGCCGACGGCGCGGTGCTCGCGACCTACGGCGAGACCGTGGTCCTGGCCACCGTCGTCTATGGCCGCGCGCCCAAGCCCGGCCTCGATTTCTTTCCCCTGACCGTGAACTATCAGGAAAAGACCTTCGCCGCCGGCAAGATCCCGGGCGGTTATTTCAAGCGTGAAGGCCGTCCGACCGAGAAGGAAACCCTGGTTTCCCGCCTGATCGACCGTCCGATCCGCCCGCTGTTCGTCAAGGGCTTCAAGAACGAGACCCAGGTCGTCATCACCGTGCTGCAGCACGACATGGAGAATGACCCGGACATCGTCGGCCTGGTCGCCGCCTCCGCCGCCCTGACCATTTCGGGCGTGCCCTTCATGGGCCCGATCGGCGCCGCGCGTGTCGGCTACGTCGACGGCGAGCTGGTGCTGAACCCAACCATCGACCAGATGCCGGATTCGGACCTGGACCTGGTGGTGGCCGGCACCCAGGACGCCCTGATGATGGTCGAGTCCGAGGCCAAGGAGCTGTCGGAAGACACCTTCCTCGACGCCCTGATGTTCGCCCACAAGGGCATGCAGCCGGTGATCGACGCCATCATCGAAATGGCCGAGCACGCCGCCAAGGAGCCCTTCGACTTCCAGGCCGAGGACCACTCCGACGTCGTCGCCAAGATCCAGTCAATGGTCGGCGAGGACATCAAGGCCGCCTACACCCACGCCGGCAAGTACGAGCGCCGCACCGGCGTCGACGTGGCCAAGAAGAAGGCCGCCGAGGCCCTGGTCAAGACCGACGAGAACCCCGACGGGGTCGAGAGCGCCAAGTTCGCCTCGGCCTTCAAGGAATGCGAGGCCCACGTCCTGCGTCGCGACATCATCGACAATGGCCACCGGGTCGACGGCCGCGCGCTCGACAAGGTCCGGGACATCGTCTCGGAAGTCGGCGTCTTCCCGCGCACCCACGGCTCGGCTCTGTTCACCCGCGGTGAAACGCAAGCCATCGTGGTCGCCACTCTGGGCACCGGCGAGGACGAGCAGTACATCGACGCCCTGACCGGGACGTACAAGGAGAAGTTCCTCCTGCACTACAACTTTCCCCCCTACTCGGTCGGTGAGACCGGTCGGATGGGCGGCGCGGGCCGTCGGGAAATCGGTCACGGCAAGCTGGCCTGGCGGGCGATCCGTCCGATGCTGCCGTCGTCAGAAGACTTCCCCTATACGATCCGTCTGGTGTCGGAGATCACCGAGTCGAACGGCTCCTCCTCCATGGCCACGGTCTGCGGATCGTCGCTGGCCCTGATGGATGCGGGTGTGCCCCTGAAGAAGCCCGTCTCGGGCATCGCCATGGGCCTGATCCTGGAGCCGTCGGGCGAGTTCGCCATCCTGTCGGATATCCTGGGTGACGAAGACCACCTGGGCGACATGGACTTCAAGGTCGCCGGCACCCGTGACGGCATCACCTCGCTGCAGATGGACATCAAGGTCGCCGGCATCACCGAGGAGATCATGAAGAAGGCCATCGCCCAGGCTTCGGCCGGCCGCCTTCACATCCTCGACGAGATGGACAAGGCCATCGATGGCGCCCGCACCGAGCTGGGCGAGTTCGCGCCCAAGATCGAGTCGATCAAGATCCCCACCGACAAGATCCGCGACGTGATCGGCACCGGCGGCAAGATCATCCGCGAGATCGTCGAAAAGACCGGCGCCAAGGTCAACATCGAGGACGACGGCACGGTCAAGATCGCCGCCTCGGATCAGGAGAAGATCGACGCCGCCCGCGACTGGATCACCTCGCTGACCTCGGAGCCCGAACAGGGCGTGATCTACACCGGCAAGGTCGTGAAGGTCGTCGACTTCGGCGCCTTCGTGAACTTCTTCGGCGCCAAGGACGGCCTGGTCCACGTCTCCCAGATGGCTCTGGAGCGGGTCGCCAATCCGGCCGACGTCGTTTCGGAAGGCCAGGAGGTCAAGGTCAAGTTCCTGGGCATGGACGATCGCGGCAAGACCAAGCTGTCGATGAAGGTCGTCGATCAGGCGACCGGCGAGGACATCACCGACAAGATCAACGCCGAGCGCGCCGAACGCGGTGAAGCCCCGCTGTCGGACGACACCGGCGGTCGTCCGCGCCGCGAAGGCGGCGATCGTGACCGGGGCGGCGACCGCGGCCGCGGCCGCCGTCGCGACTGATCGCATCGCCGATCTGAAATGAAGGAGGCCCCGCCGGCGACGGCGGGGCCTTCTTTCTATTCCGGGTTCTGGATCAGCCTGAGCAGGCTGCCATCGGGGTCGACCATGTAGGCGATGGTCAGGCCGGAGCTTTCGCGGCGCGGGGGCTGCAGGCGGGGCGCGCCGGTTCGCTGCTCCGGAACGCCGGCCGCCGTGCACGCCGCATAGAAGCCGATCAGGTTGTCGAGCCGCAGACAGGCGCCGAAGCTGCTCTGGGCCGGATCGAGGTCGGGGTAGGGGAAGAACTCCAGCTGGACCCCGCCCCGCGACAGGATCATCCAGCCGCCGTCGCGCCAGCCCTGCTCGAAGCCCAGCGCCTGATAGAAGCGCGAGGTGGTCTCGAAATCCCGGGCCGGGAGGTTCGGTGTGGCGTGGTCAGTCACGGCGCCCTCCAGCGACCGGCGCCGGGCCTCAGCCCAGCGCCGTCATCAGTTCCGGCACCACGGTCTTGTAGTCGCCGACGATGCCGTAGTCCGCGACCTGAAAGATCGGGGCGTCGGCGTCCTTGTTGATGGCCACGATGACCTTGGAGTCCTTCATCCCGGCCAGGTGCTGGATGGCGCCCGAGATGCCGATGGCGATGTAGAGCTCCGGCGCGACGACCTTACCCGTTTGTCCAACCTGATAGTCGTTGGGGGCATAACCGGCGTCCACGGCGGCGCGCGAGGCGCCGACGGCGGCGCCCAGCCTGTCGGCCAGCGGGTCCATGACGGCATGGAATTCCTCGGCCGAGCCCAGAGCCCGTCCGCCCGAGACGATGATCTTGGCCGCGCCCAGCTCCGGGCGGTCGGACTTGACCATTTCCTCGGAGACGAAATCGGTTTTGGGAGCCTCGCCGCCCGACACGTTTTCGACCGAAGCGGAGCCGCCGTCGGCGGCCGCATCGAAGGCGGTGGGGCGGACGGTGATGACTTTCTTGGCGTCCGAGCTCTTGATCGTCTCAAGCGCGTTGCCGGCGTAGATCGGACGCACGAAGGTGTCGGCCGAGATCACCTCGACGATGTCGGAGATCGGGGAAACATCCAGCTTGGCGGCGATGCGCGGCGCGAAGTTCTTTCCGTCCATATTGGCCGGTGTCAGGATGGCGTCATAGCCGTCGGCCAGCGGCAGGACGGTGGCCTCGACCGCCTCGGCCAGGGTCTTGCCCAGCTCGGCTGACTCGGCCAGCAGCACCTTGCGCACGCCCGAAATCTTGGCCGCGCTGTCGGCCGCCGCCTGGGCGCCCTGGCCGACGACCAGAATGTCGATGTCGCCGCCCAGCTTTTGCGCCGCGGTCACGGTCTTGGCGGTGGTGTCGCGGACGCTTTGTCCGTCGTGGTCGGCGATGACGAGAACAGCCATTACAGCACTCCCTTGGACTTTAGCTTGGCCACCAGTTCGGCGGCGTCGGCGACCTTTTCACCCGCCTGGCGCTTGGGCGGCTCGGTCACCTTCTGGACCGTCAGGCGCGGCGTCACATCGACGCCGTAGTCGGCGACCGCCTTTGTGGCGATCTCCTTCTTCTTGGCCTTCATGATGTTGGGCAGGGAGGCATAGCGCGGCGTGTTGAGGCGCAGGTCGGTGGTCACCACGGCAGGCAGCTGGACCGCCACGGTCTGGACGCCGCCGTCCACTTCGCGGGTAACTGTCGCCTTGCCGTCGCCGATCTCGATCTTGGCGGCGAAGGTGGCCTGGGGCCAGTCCAGCAGAGCCGCCAGCATCTGGCCCACCGCATTGTTGTCGCCGTCGATCGACTGCTTGCCCATCAGGACAAGCTCAGGCTTCTCCTCCTCGACCACGGCCTTGAGCAGCTTGGCCACGGCCAGAGGCTCGAGATCCGTATCGGATTGGATCAGGATGCCGCGATCGGCGCCCATGGCCAGGGCGGTGCGGATGGTCTCCTGCGCCTGGGCCGGGCCGATGGAGACAACCACGATCTCCGACGCCGTCTCGGCGGCGTGGCCCTTGCCTTCCTTCATGCGCACGGCCTCTTCAACCGCGATCTCGCAGAAGGGATTCATGCTCATCTTGACGTTGGCCAGGTCGACGCCGCTCTGGTCGGCCTTGACGCGCGCCTTGACGTTTGAGTCGATCACCCGTTTGACGGGGACGAGAACCTTCATGCCTTTGGAGCCTCTCTGGTGCGAGGCGGCCGTCACCCGGTCCAACGCCAGAGACCGGCCGCAATGGTGTGGCAGGGGACATGGAACGGCCCGTGCGGGCTGTCAACGTAACGCGACGTGAACCTCGACCCGGAGCCGAAGCCCATGCGCAATCTGAGCATGAGACGCCTGACCCTGATGTTCGCCGCCTGTTTCGCGGTGGTTCTGGCCGGCATCTTCGCCTTCGAGCACTTCTTCGCCGATCCGCGCGATCGCTGCGAGGCCGAGGGCGGCTGGTACGATCTGTCGGGCCGGGAGTGCGCCATCCCGATCTACATCCCCGACATCACCGGGCGGGAACCGGGAGAGAGCCGGGAAGCCGCCTCGCGCCGCCAGGCCCAGGATCTGGTTGAAATCGAACGGCGGATCGCGGCCGGAGAGGCCGCCCGTGACGCCGAGGCGGCCGCCCAGAGAGAGGCGCTCAAGGAAGGTTAGGCGTCCCAGCGCTCGGCGCCGCCATAGGCGTCGATCGACCGGAACAGGGCGGTGATCAGCGCCCTCTCCTCGGGCGTGATTTCGGGTTTCCACAGGTCGAAGATCAGAATGATGCGGTCTTGGGCTCCGTCATTCCACGCCTCGTGCTCGATGGTGTCGTCGAACGCCCAGGCCTGGCCCTCGACCCATTGGCGTGTCTCATCGCCGACGCGGAAGCCGCAGCCCGGGGGCACGATCAGGGGCAGATGACCGATCAGCCGGGTGTTGACCAGTCCGGTGTGCGGCGGAATGCGCGCACCAGGCTTGAGGCGCGAAAACAGGATCGACGGCGTGCGCTCCTCGATGCGCGTCATGTCGAGGTCGGCCAGGGCGGCCATGGTCTTGGGAAAACGCGCCGCCCCCCCTTGTTCGACGCCGTCCTTCCAAAGATACAGCGCCCCCCAATCGGGATTGCCCATCATGCCGGCCTGGCCGTGGTTCGGGCGATTGTCGCGCGCCTCGACATAGGGCGCAAAGCCGTCGCCGCGCGCCAGCTCGGCTACCAGCTCGGCCCGAATGTCTTCGGTCCGCGCCTCCAGCGCCTCAATCCACGGCAGGTCGGCGCGGTCGCGAAAACCGATGTCGGCAAGTCCCGGGAAGAAATAATACCTCGGCTCCTGTCGATAGATTCGCCCCTCGCCGCTGGCGAGATTAAGGGATCGGGCGAAGCGGCGGCTGGAAGTTTGGGGATCGAACCCCGCCTCGGCGACACCCTTGCGGATGTGATCGGCGAAGGCGCGGGCGCTGCCGGCGACGACCGCTTCGGCCCGGCGCAGGTCGGCGATAACGTCGGGCGCCCGGGTCTGTCCGTCCGCCGCGCGCAAGGCGGCTTGGTAGAAGGTCGTCGCCGACCTTACATCGGACCGCCGGGTCAGGAGATCGCCCTTGAGAATCAGGCCGCGCAGGTGCCGGGGCTGTTGCTTCAGGGTCTGATCAACGGCGGTCAGCGCGCCGTGGTCGTCCTCCGCCCCGCGACAGGCGTAGGCAAGCGCCAGCCACACATCGGCGTCGGCACGGCCGCTGTCGGCGACAAGGCGGAGATGAGAGACGGCGGCGGCGAAGTCACCGGCGCGAAGGGCGGCGAGCCCCTGATCGGCGGCGGACTGAAGGCGGGCGAGGCCGGCCGTGTCGGTCATACGACACAGGGTTCCCCCGACCAGCGTTCTTCGTCAAGCTGACATGGCGGACGACGGGGCTACTGATCCTCGTCGAAACGGCCTTCGACAAGGGCGACCAGCGCCTCCACCGCCTGTTCGGCGTCGGGCCCCTCGGCCTCGATGTGAATGCCGCAGCCGATGCCGGCGCCGAGCATCAGCAGGCCCATGATCGACAGGGCGTTGACCGTCTGGTCGTCGCGGGTGACGCGGATGTCGCTGTCGAACGTGGATGCCAGCTTGACGAACTTGGCCGAGGCGCGGGCGTGAAGGCCGCGCGCGTTGCAGATGTCGGCCGTCCCCCTGGCGACCTGGCTCATTTCTCCCCCGCCAGAACCCAGGAGGCCACGGAGATGTATTTGCGGCCGGCGTCCTGAGCGTGGGCCACACAGGTCTCGAGCGGCTCACGCACCCGCACGCTGGCCAGCTTGATCAGCATCGGCAGGTTCAGACCGGCGATGACCTCGGCCTTGGTCTGCTCCATGACGGAGATGGCCAGGTTCGACGGCGTACCGCCGAACATGTCGGTCAGCAGGATCACGCCGTGTCCGTCGTCGACCGCCGAGGCGGCCTCGACGATGTCGCGGCGGCGCCGCTCCATATCGTCGTCGGGCCCGATGCATATGGCGGCGACCCCGCGCTGGGGACCGACGACATGTTCCATGGCCGAGAGGAATTCGGAGGCGAGGCCCCCGTGGGTGACGATGACCAGGCCGATCATGAAGCTTGCAATTCCCGCCCCGTGGCGACGCAACCGGGTCAGCCCCAACCCGCGAAAGGGCGCCTTTTAGGTCAATCCATCCCGGAACGGAAGCGGTCGAACGCCGCAGCCACCCGGGCCGGCGCCGAGGCTTCCAGCGGCGACAGGCGGATGAGGGGCAAAGAGCCGCCGGAAAGCGACAGTCGCTCCGGCTCCGGCAGGCGCTCGGGCGACCCCTGGTCGCAGGTCACGGCCAGGACCAGACGCGCCATAAGCAAGGGCGAACGCGGAACAATGCCCAGGCCGCGGACCTCCATCCGACCCGCAATGGCCGGGGGAGCCTGCGCGTAAAGCCTCCCCGCCGAGAGAAAAATCTCAGCGTAGTCGTCGGCCACCAGTCTCCAGCCGGCGTCGAGCAGGCGAAGAAGAAGGTCGCTCTTGCCGCAGCCCGGTTTGCCGACCAGCGCCACCCCGCCCCAACCGAACGGCGCGGACCGCGCGGCGACGGTGGCGTGAATGGCGGCCATCAGCGAGGCTCGGGCAGGGCGACGGTGAAGCGGGCGCCTGTCACGCCACCGTCAGGGCCGGTGCGGTTCTCGGCGATGACGCGGCCGTCGTGCGCCTCGACGATCTGGCGAGTGATGGACAGGCCCAGGCCCGAGTTACCGCCGAACTTCGTTCCCTTGGGCCGCGACGTGTAGAACCGCTCGAAAACCGTCTCCAGGTTTTCTGGAGGGACGCCCGGTCCCTCGTCCTCGACGCGGACGCGGATGGGCAGCGCCTCGCCCTCGGCGCGCTCGAGGATGACAGCGACCGGCCGACCGGGTGGGCTGAACGATCGGGCGTTATCGATAAGATTTCGGAAGACCTGACCCAGCGGGGTCTCGCGCCCGACCACCACGCCGCGCGGACGCCCGCCCTTGGGAGACGGTTCGAGACGATCGATGAGCCGTACCGGCGCCTCACCGGGCTTGGACGTGGTCTCGTACACGGTGACGATTTCACCCAGCAGTTTCGATAGGTCGACCGGACGCGGAGCGTCGCGGCTGAGCTCGGCGTCGAGGCGCGAGGCGTTGGAGATGTCGGTGATCAGCCGGTCGAGCCGTCGAACGTCGGCCTGGACCACGGCGATCAGCCGCGCCTTCTTCTCTGGATCCTCGATCAGATCCAGGGTCTCAAGCGCCGAGCGGATCGAGGTCAGCGGATTCTTGATCTCGTGCGAGACATCGGCGGCGAAGGCCTCAATGGCGTCCATGCGGTCCGACAGGGTCGCGGTCATGGTCTCGAGCGACCGCGCCAGATTGCCGATTTCATCCTTCCGGTCCTCGAGGTCGGGCAAGGAGATGGCGCGGCTGCGCTGCATCCGTACGTGGTCCGCCGCCGAAGAGAGCCGCAGGATCGGACGGGCCACGAACAGATGGATCAGCAGGGATGTCAGCAGGGTGACGGCGACCGCCACGAGGGCGAAGGGGATGAGGGCGCGACGTTGCGCGGCCAGGGTCTCGTCGACATCGCCGGCCTCGATGGTCAGCACGCCGAGCACGGCCTGCACGTGGCGAATGGGAATGGAGACCGAAACGACGCGGTCACCCAGTTCATTGCGCCGCAGGCTCGACTGCGGCTGGCCTTCGAGCGCGGCGGCGACCTCCATATAGAGCTCGGCGTCGGCCTGGGCGCGGCGCGTCTCCGAGCGTGTCACGCCGTCGGCCGCCTTTGGAGGCGGAGCGTCGGCCGGCAGGGCGGGAGGAAGGGGCTCGCCGTCTATCCGACTGGAGACGACATAGCTGTCGGCGATCTGAAAGCCATCGCCGTCAAAGATGCGCGCCCGCTGGCCCTGGGGAATAAAGACGTCCAGCAGGGCTTCGGACGCCAGCAGCGGGTTCAGCGTCGGCTGCGGATCGCCCGCCGTGACTCCGCCGTCCGACAGCAGTTCCGCGAGGAGTTGCGCCTGGGAGGTGAGGGATTCCAGACGCGCCTCGACCAGATTGCTGCGCCATTCGTTCAGCGTGAGCGCTCCCCCAAGCAGAATCAGCAGGCTGAGCAGATTCAGGGCGAGGATCAGGCCTCCGAGGCGCGAACCGGGGAAGCGCCAGCCCCGGCCGGGGGCTTGCCGCCTCTGCGGCGCGTCAGCTTTCGCGGTATCGATAGCCGACGCCATACAGGGTCTCGATCGCGTCGAATTCCGGGTCCACCGAGCGGAACTTCTTCCTCATGCGCTTGACGTGGCTGTCGATGGTGCGGTCATCGACATAGACCTGATCGTCGTAGGCGGCGTCCATCAGATTGTCGCGGCTCTTCACGAAGCCGGGGCGCTGGGCCAGGGCCTGGAGCAGCAGGAATTCGGTGACGGTCAGCTTGACCGGCTGGCCGTCCCAGGTGGATTCGTGCCGGGCCGGGTCCATCACCAGCTTGCCGCGCCGAATCGCCTTGCCGGAGCCCTCTGTAGCCATGGGTTCGGCGTCCTGGCCATCGGCGCCGGTGCGGCGCAGTAGCGCCTTGACCCGCTCGATCAGCAGGCGCTGGCTGAACGGCTTGTGGATGTAGTCGTCGGCGCCGAGGTTGAATCCGAGGATCTCGTCGATCTCCTCGTCCTTGGACGTCAGCATGACCACCGGAATCTGCGAGGTCTGACGCAACCGGCGAAGCACTTCCATGCCATCCATGCGCGGCATCTTGACGTCGAGGATAGCCAGATCGGGCGGGCTGGTTTCCAGCGCCTCCAGGCCCGCCGCGCCGTCGTGATAGGCGGTCACGGTATGGCCGTGGCTTTCCAGGGCGAGCGACACCGAGGCCACGATGTTCTCGTCGTCGTCCACCAGGGTGATGTTGGCCATGATCTCTCCTCGGCTCGTTCGCGCGCTCCTGCCAGGGCGCGACGGACATAAACGCCCGGTAAGCGTTACCGTTCGATCCGCGGCGAAACTAGGACCGCGCGGGCCGAAAACGTCAATGGCGGCATCGAAACCCCGTCTTAAAGGGGCGTGGTTAAGGCTGGTCCGCTGAGTTTTCCTGCAGGCGTGCGATGGCCGGTCCGATCCATTACGAACTCTATGTGCGCAAGACGGCGCCCGCGCCCTGGGGCCTGCAGATGGCCACGGAGGACCGGTCGCAGGCGATCGAACAGGCCGAAACCCTGCTGGCCGACGGCGACGTGGTGGCGGTTCGCGTCACCAAAGAGACGCTGGATCCCGACACCATGGAGTTCCAGAGCGTCACGGTGCTGACCAAGGGCGCGCCCGAGATGAAGAAGAAGAAGCTGGTCCGTGATGATGGGCAGCAGTCGAACTGTCTGTCTCCCACCGACGTCTACGCCCCCCATGCGCGAGACCTGATCGGCCGGGTTCTGGAGGATTGGCTTGTCCGCCAGGGTGTCACGGTTTTCGAGCTGCTGCACCGCGCCGATCTCGCGGAACTGCTGGACGCCTCGGGGGTCGAGCTGCAGCACGCCATCCAGAAGGTGGCGGTGCCGGAGAGCCAGGACACCGGCCAATCCGTGCACGATCTGGTGCGCCACTATCAGAAACTGGCCGAGGCCACGATCGCGCGGATCATCACCACCGAGCGCAAGGGGCGGTTTCCCGACCTGACAAAGGCTGATCTGGCGCGAACTGCCGAGAAGCTGGCTGGAGAGTCCGATCGCGCCTTTCTGATGGGCGGCGCGATTGCCCGGCGTCTGTGCGAGGTGCGGGGCCCGCGCGCCCGGCTGAAAGCCCTGATGGACATGGCGGAGGCGGCGCCGCCCGCCGGGCCTGCCAAGGCGCTGGTCTATATCGTGCTGGACCAGATCCTGGCGGAGATGGCCACCCAGCGCGCGGCCATGGCGGATATCCTGGGCCCATCGCTTGATCCGGGGGCGGTTATGGCCGCGACGGTCGCCATGCTGGCGCCGGATGAGACGGCGCTGGTGATTCAGGCCAGCCCGGCGGTGGCGCAGGATCTTCCGGTGATAGAAGGCGCCGCGAAACGCCTGGCGGAGCGTCTCGGCAGCGGCCTGCTCCCCCAGACCCGGGCGACGCTCGCACGTCAGATGATGCGCGAACTGCGCGGGCCGCGCCGCCTCAAGCCGCGTGATGCGGCCGGCGAGATCGACGTCCTGCGCGTTCTGGCCACGCTGCTGACCGCGACGGGCGATACCCTCTTGACCGCCGAGGAGGTCCAGACCGCATTCGTGGAACGCTCCAAAAGCCTGGTGACGGCTGATTTCGTTGGTCAGTATACCGGCTGTTTCGAAGGCGTGGCGGCCGAAGCCGAAGCGCTGCTCCGCCTGTGCGAGAACGTCACCGGGGCGTCAAGCAAGCGGGCGGCGGCGCGCTGGTTCCTGGCCAGCATCACGTCACTGAAGTTCGAGAGCGACCTTCTGTCGCCCGCGCATGAGGACACGCCGGCGCGCCGCCTGCAGCGACTGGCCCGGCTGCAGAAGGAGGCCGGGGGCGCCGGCTTGTCGGAGACGGACACGGACGACATCGCCCAAGCGCTGGGTCAGCTCGCCGCCACCCTCGAGGCCAGGGCGGGGCTGACGGCCGCGATCGCGCGGTCGCGCGCCACGCCGTCGCAAAAGCTGGCCCTGCTGCTGCGCATGGCGATGGGCGAAACGGCGCCTCTGGGGCCGGTCGCCGATCGCGCCCGGGCCGAAGCGCTTAAACTGCTGCGCTCGCCAGATACGCGCGGGGCGCTGGCCAGCCAGCCCAGTGAGGTGGCCGTGTTGAAGCCCATGCTTCAGGCGGTGGGGCTGGCCGCCTGAGACCGTCCAGAAGTCAGTCGAAGATGTCGAAGATCGACGGCTTCTTCTTGTATTTGTGGCGTTTGTAATCGTCGTCGTCGTAGCGGCGCCGGTCGTCGTACCCGCGGCTGTCGCGACCCCAGGGCTGCGGCGCCTGTTGCGGCGGATAGGGCTGCTGCGGCGGGGGCGCATAGGCGGGCTGGGCCGGAGGCGGCGCCGAGGCCAGAGCCTCCTGCTGGCTGGCGGCCATCAGTTTTTCCAACTCGCCGCGATCCAGCCACACACCCCGGCATTGGGGGCACATGTCGAACTGGACCCCGGACCGTTCGACCGTGGTCATCGAGGCGGAGTCGTTAGGACACATCAGGAGCGGCATTCAAAGATCCTCGTGGCTGCTGACGGCAGATGGCGCGCGCCGGGGATCGGCTGCAATCGGTCGAAACGTCGCGGACGGAGGATGTTTCCGGGACGGCGCCGTGTCAGGATGACGTCATCGCCAAGGAGTCAGCTCGTCATGATCCGATCGCTTTCCATCCTCGCCCTTGCCGCCGCGGCCTGTTCTCCGGCGCCATCCGGCGCCGCGGCGCCGACGCAAGCTGGTCAGCCCGCCCCGGTCGTCGTGGAACGTGAGCCGGCGATGTCGCCAGGTCGCGGCGTCTGCGCGCGCGTGGATCAGTCGCTGATCCCGCAGCATGAGGCGGAGCTGAAAGCCTGGATCGAGGCTGAGGCGGGTCCGGAGGCCGGCGCCGTCACGGTTGAACGGCGCATGGAGGTCGGCGACTGGCTGGCCGTCTGGGCCACTCCGGCCGAACGCGAGCGCGGCGTCTATTTCATCCGGCGGGTGGACGGGCAGCCGCGCTTTCTTGAGGTCTGGGGCGGTATGGCCGAGCCCGAGGATCAGGCGGAGATCGCCGCCTGGGCTCGTGGCCTTGATCCGGACATGCCGGTGGCCCTGGCCGACTGTTTCGCGCAGACGATCACCCGACCGGAGGCCTGAGCCGCCGGTCGGGTTTCAACCTCACCAGGTTTCGCGGCAGTTGCATTCCCAGCGACGGCCGTCCTGGCCTTCGTGGCGCGACCAATGCTCGCGACGGTCGTCATCGCCGCGGCGGTCGTGTCCCCGGTCGCGACCGTGATCCCAGCGGTCGTCCCGGTCCCCACGACGATCGTCGTTCCAGTCCCGGCCGTACTCGCCGCCGTCATAGCCCCGACCGTAGCCGTAATCGCCGTAGGTCCGCTCCTCGCTGTAGCCGTAGCGGCCGCCGCGATCGCCGTAGTCGGTGGTGTAGCTGTACCCGTCGCCGCCACCGCCGTAATCGCCGCCGCCGTAGTAGGCGGTTGCGTAGCCGCCCTGATAGCGGCCGAAGCCCTGACGGACCCGATCGGTCGAGGCCCGGTACCTGTAATCGAAGTACCGTGACTGGTCGTCGACCTGGGCGCCGCGCGCCCCGCCCGCGTCATAGCCGTAGCCGTAGTAGCCGCCGCGATAGCCGGCATCGCCGTAATAGCCGCCGGAGCGGCGCACGACGGTTTGGGTCTCGACCCGGGCGCGCGGGTAGCCGACGCCGGTGTAGCCGTGACTGTAGCCGGTCACATGGCCGTAGTTGGATCCGCCATGGCCGTAGCCGTAGGCGCTGCGATGAATGCCGGAGGCGGCGTTCCAGCGGTGCGCCGTGGTTGTGCTATGGCTGACACGCGGCGCCGCGTCGTGGACGCGCACCTGCTGGCGGACTTGCGGCGCGCCGACCTGACCACGGGCGTAGCCGTCGGCCAGCGCCGAGCCGGCGGAGAGGGCCAGCGCCGCGACGCCTCCCAGGGCGAGGATGATGGGACGTTTCACGAGGGCAGCCTCCGATTAAACCTGAACGGCGAGGTTAACGCCGTCTTAACCATTGGGTTCGGCTTTCTCCCGTGGCGGGAAATGCCGCGTCATCGGGCTTCGAGCAGTCGCCTGAGGGGCGAGACGAGGGTGCTGTCAGTTGTTTTCGGACACTGCGGTGTCTAGCTGTAGGCCATGGGCGCCGCCTGCGAGCATCATCATCCGGACAGCGGCCTGCACGGCGGCGGCCTGATCGCGGCCTTGGACGCGGCCGAAGGCGCCTGCCGCGCGGCAGGCGAGCGTATGACCACGCCGCGTCGACGCGTGCTGGAATTGCTCCTGCAAGCCGGTGAGCCGGTGAAGGCCTATGATCTGATCGCCGCGTTCAACGACGCCCCAGACGGCGAGGGCGGCGTGGCCAAGCCGCCCACGGTTTATCGCGCCCTGGATTTCCTGTCGCGCATGGGTCTGGCGCACCGGATCGCGTCCATCAGCGCCTATGTGGCCTGCGTTCATGCGGATGCTGACCATTCCGCGGCCTTCCTGATCTGCGATTGCTGCGGAACGACGCGCGAGGTGGCCATGCCACGCAGCGGCCTGGAGGCCTCGGCGCGAGAGGCCGGCTTCTCCCTGGGTCACGTCACGGTCGAGGGTCATGGCCGGTGCGAGGCCTGCGGCGCCTGACGCCGCCTGGAGGGGTTGGTTAAGTCGGCCTCGCTATACTTCGCTGCATGCCGCCCGCGTCCGACCGTCCCCTGCTGCGTCAGATCGATCCCTGCGAACTGGACCGGATCGTTCGCGACCACGCCCGCTTCGCGGACGGCGAAACCGGCGGCTGCCGTGCCGATCTCTCTCATGCCGACCTGCGCCAGATCGTCTGGGACGGGGTCGATCTTCGGGGCGCGGACCTGAGCGGGGCCTGGCTGACCGACGCCGCTCTGGCCGGGGCGCGGCTTGACCGAGCCATCCTGTTCGGGGCCGGCCTGGCCGGGGCCGATCTTCGCGGCGCCAGCCTGGAGGGGGCCGATCTCAGGGGTGCGGCCCTACGTGGCGCCAATCTGTGTGAGGCGCGGCTGGCCGGCGCCGATCTGCGCGAAGGTCGGATCGCCGTTCAGAACACGGTCCACGGCTTTCAGATACTGGAACATGAGGCGCGAGAGGGCGGCCTGGACTACGCCGTGGCCTCGGGCGCGACCTTCGACGATGTGCAACTGGGGGCCGGCGGCGGTCGGGTCGTCGATCTGCGCGACACCGACCTCAAGGGCGCCGACCTGACGGGCGCCCAGATGACCGACGCGCGGCTGGATGGGGCCAATCTGTCGGGCGCTCGGGTCACGGGCGCTGACCTGGGGGGGGCCAGCCTGCGGGGCGCCCTGGCCACCGGTGTGGACATGTCCGGCGCAGGGATGGCGGGCGCGGACCTCGAGGGACTGCTGACCGCGCCGCCGGCCATCGTCTTCATCGACGAGGAGCCCTTGCATCAGTTGGTCGCCGAGCATCAGGAATGGGTCGACACCGAAGGGGTGGAGGGCCGGGCTGCTCACCTGCCGGGCGCCGATTTTCGCGGCCTCGGACGGCTGCGCGGGCGTCGCTTGGCCGCGATCCGCGCGCCGGGCGGGGTGTTCTTCGGCATGGATCTGTCCGGCTGCCGTCTTCAGGGCGCGGATCTGAGCGGCGCGGACCTGAGGCAGTGTGATCTGTCGGGCGCCGATCTCAGGGGAGCCCGACTGGCCGGCGCCCTGCTGACCCGAGCGAATCTGCGCGGCGCGCGCCTGTCGCCGCTGACGGTCGGAGCGGGGCGGGTGGCGCGGACCGATCTGTGCCGCGCCGTGCTGCGCGGAGCCAACCTGGCGGGGGCGGATCTGACCCGTGCGCGCCTGCTCGCCGCCGAACTGGCCGGAGCGCGGTTCGACGGCGCCGAAGTGGCCATGGCCGAGTTTGACCCCGTGGTGCGACCGGGCGAGCGCCAGCCCTCCGAGACCGCGCCCGAGGCTCTGGCGCCCCTCGCCCGGAGCGCTTAGGTCGGCTCTCCGCCGTTTCGGACGCTGCTCATGACGACCGCCGCCTCACCGCCCGACGTTTCCGGGCTCGCCGTGCACGTCTTTGGACCCCAGTCGGCGCCGGTGGCGATGGTGTTCTTGCACGCCAACGGCTTCAGCGCTGGAACCTACCGCGCCCTGCTGGGCCCGCTGGCGACCGATCTGCGGGTCGTGGCTCCGGACCTGCGTGGCCACGGGGCGAGCCGATTACCCACCTCGACGACCGGGCGGAGGGATTGGTCTGACCATGCCGAGGACGTGGCGACGCTGCTGGATGGGCTGAAGCGTCCAGTGGTGCTGGCGGGCCATTCGATGGGCGCCACGATCGCCGCTCTGGTCGCCCACCGACGGCCGGGCAAGGTGAGGCGTCTCGCCCTGCTCGATCCGGTGGTTATGCCGCCGGTCGCCTCGCGGCTGCTGACGTTGCCGCTGATCGGGCGGGGGGCGCGACGGCATCCCTTCGTGGCGGCGGCCTTGAGACGGCGGGACCGGTTCGCCAGCCGCGAGGCGGCCGTCGAGGCCTATCGCGGGCGCGGGGCCTTTCGCGGCTGGCCGGAAGAAACCCTGCGCGACTATGCCGACAGCGCCTTTCTTGATGACGGCGACGGCGTCCGCCTGGCCTGCTCGACCGAATGGGAGGCTTCCAACTACGCCGCCCAAGGCCATGACGCCTGGCGGGCGATCCGGCGTTCCCCGGCCCCGGTCTCGATCCTGAAGGCCGAGAGCGGGTCGACGTTTACCGCACCCAGGGCCAGCCTGCCGAACGCGGCCGTCGAGACCCTGGAGGGCGCGCGGCACATGTTCCCTCTCACCCATGCGGAACCGACGCGCGCCTTTCTCGCACGCGCTCTGATCTAGCCCGGTCTGAGTTCCGAGACATCGCGCATGGAGGCGCGGGCCCGGGGCCGGCTTGACGACGGTTCCGGCGCGCGTTCGACGGCGGCGGTCAGCGCCTCTGTCAGCGCCGCCAGTCGGGATTTCGAGGTCAGGCGGCGACCGTCGGCGGCCACCACATAGAAGCTGTCGACCGCCCGTTCGCCGAAGCTGGCGACGTGGGCTGACCGGATCGACAGATCCTGATCTGCAATGACCCGGGCCAGGTCGGCCAGCAGACGCGGCCGGTCGGCGCCGGAGACCTCCACCACCGTGGCCGCCTCGCTGGTTTGGTTGTCGATCATCACCACCGGCCGCACGTCAAAGGCGGCCCGCCGCGCGGAGGGCGTGGGGTCGCCGCGGCGGCGCGGAGCTGACTCGCCGCGCGCGACGCGCTCGAGGTCCGAGACAAGCGCCTTCAGCCGGCGCGGCTCGGCCCGGCCGTAGGGGGCGCCGGCGCCGTCCTGAATCAGGATCCGGTCGAGCACGGCTCCGTCCGGCGCTGTCTGCAGCCGGGCGCCCACCACATCGGCCCCGGCCGAGGCCATGACCTCGGCGATCTCGGCGAACAGGCCGGTTCGGTCGCGAGCGGCGATGGCCACCTCGGTGGCGTCGACCTGACCGGGCCGGGCCAGCACTGCGCCGCCCGAAGATTCGGCGCGCGCGACCAGGGCCAGCTGCTCAGGATCCGGCTCGTCCGTGGGCGCATCTTCGCCGCGGAACAGCGCCTCGGTGGCGGCGTAGAGCTGCCGCATCAGCTGGCCCTTCCAGCCGTTCCAGACGGTCGGCCCGACGGCGCGGATGTCGGCCACGGTCAGGACCAGCAGCATCCGCAGGCGCTCGGGATCGCCGACCAGTTCGGCGAAGGCGCGCACGGTGGCGGGGTCGGAGGTGTCGCGCTTCTGGGCGAAATCCGACAGGGCCAGATGGTGGCGCACCAGCCAGGCGACCAGCTCGGCCCGGCGCCGGTCCAGCCCCAGCCGCTCGCAGGCGCGCCGCGCGGCGATCTCGCCGTCCTCAAGCTGTCCCCGGTCGCCGCCCTTGCCGACATCGTGCAGCAGCATGGCCAGCATGAGCACCTCCGGATCGGCGATGCGGTGCACGATGACCGAGGCCAGGGGGTGGTCGTCCTTCAGCTTGCCCCGGGCGATGTCATTGATGACGCCGATGGCCTGGAGCGTGTGCTCGTCGACCGTATAGGCGTGGTACATGTTGAACTGGGTCTGGCCGACGATCCGCCCCCATTCCGGCAGGAAGCGGCCGAGCAGGCCGGTCTCGTTCATGATCGAAAGGACCCGATAGGGTCTCTGTCCGTGGGCAAGCACCTGCAGAAAGGCCTCGCCTGCCTCCGGATCGCGACGCAGCGCCGGGCTGACCAGACCCAGCGATCGGGTCACCGCCGAAAAGGCGTCGGGATGCAGGTCGAGGTCCTGGGCGTCGGCGGCGGCGAACAGGCGGATCAGCCGCGTGGGGTCCTCGGAAAAGACGTCAGGCCCGGCCACGGTCAGGCGGCCGCCCTCGGCGACGAAGGCGGGGTCATCCAGAAGCTTTCGGCGACGCGGGATCAACCGGGTCAGGTCCAGCCTGGCCAGGCCGCCCGCCTGTTTCTGGCCCCGCGCCTCCAGCTGGGCCGACACCGCGCGGGTCAGGGCGCCGACGTCGCGGGCGACGATGAAATAGCGGCGCATGAAGCGTTCGACCGCCGGCTCGTCGCCGCGTCCGCGCCAGCCCATGCGCCGCGCCACCTCGGGCTGCAGGTCAAAGGTCAGCTTTTCCTCGGCTCGGCCGGATGTCAGGTGAATATGACATCGGATCGACCACAGGAAGTCGAACGCCTCCCTGAACAGCCGCCGCTCCCGGCCCGTCAGCATGTCTCGCAGGGTTGCCTCGCCGAGAGGACTGTCCGGCGACAGGGAACGCGCGATCCAGAACAGGGCGTTGAGGTCGCGCAGGCCGCCCTTGCCATCCTTTACGTTGGGTTCGACCCGGTAGCGTACCGCCCCGGCCTTCTGATGGCGCAGGTCGCGTTCGGCCAGCTTGGCGGCGATGAAGGGCCGCGGGTCGGCCTTCTCCACCTCGCGACGGAAACGGGCCAGGAAGCTGTCGCCCAGCTCGGTGTCCCCGGCGATCACCCGACCTTCCAGCAGGGCGGTGCGGACGGTCATGTCGGAACGGGCCAGCTTCAGCCCTTCGTCGACCGATCGCACCGCCGATCCGACCTTGGCGCCCAGGTCCCACAGCACATAGAGCATGAACTCGGTCAGGGTCTCGCTGCGAGCGGTTGTCTTCCACGGGCGGAGGAATACAAGGTCGAGATCCGAGAAGGGGGCCAGCACGCCCCGGCCATAGCCGCCGACTGCGAGCACGCTGAGCCGTTCGGCCTCGGTCGGATTGGGCGCGGGATGCAGATGCTCGGCGGTGAAGCGCCACAGGGTGTCGATCACCCCGTCCGCCGCCGCCGCATAGAGCCGCGCCACCTCGACGCCGGGCACCCCGGCCTCGAGTCTGGCCCGAGCCTTGTGGCGCGCGGCATCCCATTGCTCGAAGAGAATGGCGGTGATGGCGGCGCGGGGCTTGGCCGACCGGGCGGCGTCGGCGAGGACGACGTCGTCGCTCATCGGCCCCCCGCCATCACGTCTCAAGCCCCTTCAGCCGATACAGCGCCTCCAGAGCCTCTCGCGGCGTCAGGTCGTCGGGGTCGATGTCGGCCAGCGCCGTCTCGACCGCCGAGGGCTTAGCGGGCGCATACGCCGCGGTGGTCTCGGCCAGGGCGAACAGCGGCAAATCCTCCAGCCGGGCGGGCGCCGACTTCTCGGTCTCGAGCCGCTCCAGCACAGACTTGGCGCGGGCCACGACCTTGGGCGGGACGCCCGCCAGCCGCGCCACCTGGACGCCGTAGGAGCGGTCGGCCGCGCCGGGGTGGGCCTCGTGCAGGAAGACCAGCTCGCCATTCCATTCCCGCGCCCGCATGGACAGGTTGCAGACATGGTCCAGCCGGTCCTCCAGCGCCGCCAGCTCGTGATAGTGGGTGGCGAACAGGGTGCGGGCGCGGTTGGTCTCGTGCAGAGCCTCGGCGGTGGCCCAGGCGATGGCCAGGCCGTCCCAGGTGGCGGTGCCACGGCCGATCTCGTCCAGAATGACGAAGCTGCGCTCGGTCGCCTGGGTCAGGATGGCGGCGGTCTCGACCATCTCCATCATGAAGGTGGAGCGGCCCCGCGCCAGATCGTCGCCGGCGCCGATGCGGCTAAACAGCCGATCGATCATGCCCAGCCGCAACCGCGCCGCCGGCACGAAACAGCCCGCCTGGGCCAGCACGACCAGCAGGGCGTTCTGACGCAGGAAGGTGGACTTGCCCGCCATGTTCGGTCCGGTGACCAGGGCCAGCCGCGCGCAATCGGCGCCCGAGCCGTCAAGGCGGCAGTCGTTGGGCGTGTAGGGCAGGCCCTCGCGCGTCACCGCCGCCTCGACCACAGGATGGCGGCCGGCCTCGACGACGAAGATCAGGCTGTCGTCGACCTCGGGACGGACGGCGTTTGTCTCCTCGGCCCATTGGGCGAGGGCTGTGGCGACGTCCAGTTCGGCCAAGGCCTCGGCGACGGCGCGCAAGGGGCCGGCCAAAGCCTCGACGCGGGCCCGCCAGGCCTCGAACATCTCGGACTCGATCGCGAGGCAGCGTTGCCCTGCCTGGCTGATCTTCGCGTCCAGTTCCGATAGTTCTACGGTTGTAAAGCGAACCTGACTAGCCAGCGTCTGACGGTGGATGAAGGGATTGGCCTCGCCGTCCTCGCGCCGCGCGGCCAGCAGGGGCTCGGCGTGTTTTGCGGTGGTCTCGAGGAAATAGCCGAGTACGGCGTTGTGGCGAACCTTGAAGGGCACGCCGGCGTCGGTCTGGGCCCGTTGTTCGATCTCGACCACGACCTTGCGGCTGTCGTCACGCAGGGTGCGCTGGGCGTCGAGCTCGGGCCGGAATCCAGGCCGGACCAGGCCGCCATCGCGCGCGAGGTGCGGCGGCTCTTCGACCAGACCTTCATACAGCTCGGCCAGGAGGGCGCCCGTGTCTGGTGTCGGGCCCAATGCCGCCAGCAGCGTGGAAAGGCCAGCTGGCGGAGGAGGGTCCAGGGGGCCGGGACCCGCGACCTGTCCGGCCAGCCGCTCAGCCACGGCCAGGGCAGACCGTACGGCGGCTAGATCGCGGGGGCCACCGCGCGACAGGCACAGGCGGGTCACCGCCCGAGCCATGTCAGACGAACCTGACAATGCGTCTCGTACATCGCGACGGAGCGGCCGTCGTTCCAGCCACCAGTCGATCACATCCAGCCGGCCGGCGATGGCTGTGGGATCGGTCAGAGGACGCGCCAGCCGTTCGGTCAGGGCGCGGGCGCCGCCGGCGGTGACGGTGCGGTCGATCTGATTGAGCAGGCTGCCCTCGCGGCCGCCGTCCTGGGCGCGGTCGATCTCCAGCCCCGCGCGGGTGGCCGGATCGATCGCCAGCCGCCCGGCGTCCTCCGCCCGGCGCGGCGGCGACAGGGCCAGGCGTCGTCCCGCCTGGGTGGTTTCCAGATAAGCGGCGGCGAGGCCGAGCGCCGAAATCTCGGCCGGCTCGAAGGCTCCGAAGGCGTCCAGCGCCTTGACGCCGTAGAGGGCGGCGATGCGTCGTTCGCCCGCCGCCGGGTCGGCCTGGGCCTGGGGCATGGACTGAACGACACCGCCCGACGCATTCAGCGCCGCCGCCAGATCGGGATCGGAGAACAGCCGGTCGGGGACCAGCACCTCGGACGGGCGGAAGGCGGCCAGGGTCGCGGCCAGGTCTTGGGGCGCGCAGCCGACCACCTCCACCGCCCCGGACGACAGCTCGACCACCGCCACGGCGGCTTGTCCCTTACGCACCGACACCGCCGCCAGCCGGTTCGCGCCACGCGCGTCGAGCAGACTGTCCTCGGTCAGGGTGCCGGGCGTCACCACGCGGACCACGCCCCTGCTGACAATGGCCTTGGAGCCGCGCTTCTTGGCCGCCTCCGGGCTCTCCAGCTGCTCGCAGATGGCGACTTTGAACCCCTGGCGGATCAGCCGGGCCAGATAGCCGTCCATGGCGTGGACCGGCACCCCCGCCATCGGAATGTCCTGATCCCGGTGCTTGCCGCGCTTGGTCAGCGCCAGGCCCAGCGCCTTGGCCGCGACCTCGGCGTCATCGAAGAACAGCTCGAAGAAGTCGCCCATGCGAAAGAACACCAAGGCGTCGGGCTGTTCCTGCTTGGCCGCGATGAACTGCGCCATGACCGGCGTCGCCCCCTCGGGCGACAGGTCATAGGCGGACTGGAGCGTGGGCGGGGGGACGTGAGCGTTCATGGGCCGCCAGAGGATGAAGGCTCAGGCGCATGGCCTCAAGCGGCTTGATGCCGCCGTCGAAACGGTCCACAGGCGGCTCCGGCGGTTAAGGGAACGCGGTCAGACACCGCGGCTGTGCCCGCAACTGTAGGCGGCGAGGCCGTCGTCCGATCCGGTGCATCGCATCGGGGCCACTGGATCTCTTCGGAAATCCGGGAAGGCCTGGACGACGGTTGACGACCCGCAAGCCAGGAGACCTGGCCGCCGACGTCGCTCGTCCGCTGTCCGGGACCAGACAGAGACGCGGGGACTGATCCGTCGAAGCGACCCGACCACGCGACGTTATGGCCTCCCGGCCGTGGCGGGTCGGTCGCTTTTCATCGCCCCGGGCGCGCGCTGTCGCCAGGGGCCTGAATGGAGACGGGACAGATGTCCGCCACCCTCATCACCGCGCTCGCTGTCCTGGCCGGCGCGCCCACTGACGACACAACGGCCCTGCCCGAGATCGTCGTCACCGCCACCCGCGTCGATGGTCTGGTCGCCGAGACGCCCGGCGCCCGGGTCATCACCGAAGAACGCATCCAGCAGCGCGGCGCGGTCTTCGCCGCCGACATCCTGGCCGATGTGCCCGGCCTGTCGGTGGTGCGCACTGGGGCGTTCGGAGGCGTCGCCCAGGTCCGGATGCGCGGCGCTGGGGTCGGCAAGACCCTGGTCCTGATCGACGGCGTCCCCGTCAACGATCCGGCCGATGTCTCGGGCGCCTATGACTTCGCCGGGCTGGACCTGGGCGGGGTCGAGCGGATCGAGGTGCTTTCGGGCCCGCAGTCGTCGCTGTGGGGATCGGACGCCATCGGCGGGGTGATCGCCTTCACCACACGCGAGACCGAAGGCATCGAGGCCCTGGCCGAGGCGGGCAGCTTCGACACCGTGCGCGGGCGGATCGGCGTGGGCGTGGCCAAAGAGGCCTATGCGGTGTCCGGCTGGGTCTCCCGGTTCGACACCGACGGCATCTCGGCCGCCGACGAGGCGGATGGGAATACCGAGGACGACGGCTTCACCAACACCTCGGCCGGCCTGCGCGGGCGGGTCGAGCTCAGCCCCCGTGCCGGACTGGACGCCGCCGTGCGCTGGAGCGAGAGCGACGCCGACATCGACGGCTTTCCGGCCCCCAGTTTCGCCTTGGCCGACACCGAGGACAGTCAGTCGTCGGAGCAATGGTCCGGATACGGACGATTGCGCCTGAGCGCCTTGGGTCTGGATCATCAACTGAGCTGGTCGGCGTCAGAAATCGATCGCGAGATCCGTTCGGACTTCCCCAGCGTCTTTTCCGGCGAGCGCCGGGTGTGGCGCTGGCAGGCGGACGGTCAGGCGGGGCCGGCGGCCTTTGCCTTCGGGGCCGAGCGCGAGGACAGCGAGGCTTCCCTGTCCAGCGGCCTGTCCGACGAACTGGGGACCACCTCGGTCTTCGCCACGGCGCGGGGCGACCTCACGCCGCGCCTGAACCTGTCGGGCGCGCTCCGATTCGATGACACGGATGACTTCGGCTCCGAGACCACCGGGCGCGTCTCGGCGGCCTACGATCTGGGCAGGGGTCTGATCCTGTCGGGCGCCTACGGCACGGGCTTCAAGGCTCCGTCGATCAGCCAGGCGGTCTGCGACTTCTGCTTCTCCGCCGAGCCTTTCCCGGTACTGCGCCCCGAGCGGGCCGATGGGGTCGAAATCGCCCTGGGTTGGCAGGCGGCGGATGGCCGGGCGTCCATGCGGGCCACCCTCTATCGCCTCGAGGTCGAGGACCAGATCACCTATGTCACCGATCTGACCACCTTCGACAGCGTCTACGTCAATATCGACCAGACCCGCACCGATGGCATCGAGCTGGAGGGCCAGACGATCCTGGGCCGCGGCTTCGACCTCACCCTGGCCTACGCCTGGACGGATGCTGTTGACGAGAGCGACGGCAGCCGTCTGCTGCGCGTGCCGGAGCATTCAGGTTCGGCCACCCTGGGCTGGACCGCTGACCGGCTGTCGGCCGCCCTGACGGTGCGGGCCGAAAGCGATCAGGACGATGCGGGCGGCGTGCGTGACGGCTTCGTCACCGCCAATCTGAATGGCGGCTGGCGGGTCACTGACAAAGTCGAGTTGACGGCGCGGATCGAGAACCTGGCCGACGAGCATTATCAGCAGGTGCTCGGCTACGGTGAGCCGGGGCGCAGCGCCTATGTCGGGGTCAGGCTGCGCTACTGACCCGACGCGCCGTCGGCGCCTCGGTCAGCGAGAAGGCGCCCCAGTCGATCTGGGGCGCCGGCTGGCCGGCCGCCGCCATCACGGCGCGCAATTCGGCGGCCGAACGCGCGCCGATCAGCACGACGGAGACATGTTCAAGGCCCAAAGCATAGGCCAGGGCTGCCTGCATCGGGTCCAGCCTCGCCTCGGCCAGGCGCAGGCGCACCCGACTGACGGCGGCGCGGGTCTGGCTGTCCGGCGCCTCGAAGCCCATGGCCTCGCGCGGCCCGAACAGCAGGCCCCTGGCGAAGACGCCCGAGACCCGGACCTCGCAGCCCAGCTCGGCCAGTTCGGCCAGCACGCCGGCCCGCTCGGCCCGCTGATCCAGCAGGCCGCAGGGAATTTCGACCACATCGGGCAGAAAGCGCCGCGCCATCAGGGCGGGGCCGTCGTCCATGGTCAGCTTCAGCCCGACGCGTTTGAACAGACCGCGCGCCTTCAGCGCCTGGCAGCGGTCCCACAGGGCGCGGCCCTCGGAGCCGGCCAGGTCATCGGCCGCCTGGACCATCAGCACATCGCCGCGCGGCAGCCCCATGCGTTCGAGTGAGCGGCGGGCGCGGGCTTCGACCCGGTCCAGCCCCTCGCTGATCGGCAGGGTGCGGACGGACACCGAGAAGGGCGAGGGAAAGGGCCAGGCCTGACCCAGCTGACGTTCCGCCTCGCCGCCCGGTCGCACGGCGACGCGGCTGACGCCTCCGTCGGCGGCGGTCTGGAGCAGGGTGCGGACCAGATCCTCGGCCGGCTGCGGCTGGCCGCCGATCACTGGACGCGCCTCGGCGGTCGCGACGCTGATCGCGAGCTTGGCGCAGGGGTGAGGATCGGACGGGCGGATCACGATGCCGATAGTGACCGGCAAAGTTTAAGGACCGCTGATCGAAACCCTTACCGGTCGTTACCGGGAAAGCCGTGTTCGGCCAGAGGGAGGAAAACGGAGAAGACCGTCCCCGCATCCTTTCGGCTCTCGACCGACAGCCCGCCGCGGTGGCGATTTATGATGTGTTTGACGATGGCGAGACCCAAGCCCGTGCCGGACTTCTCGCCGCTCTTCTGGCCCTCGACCCGGTAGAAGCGCTCGGTCAGGCGCGGAAGGTGCTCGCGCGCCATGCCGGCGCCTCGGTCCCGCACGGTAATCAGGGCGTAGGTCGCCTGACGCTGGCGGTCGGGGGTGACCAGCGGCAGCCGCGACAGATCGGAGTCTCGTGGCTCCAGCGCTTTGTCGTGCGTCAGCGGACTGGCCAGGGTCAGGATGACCTCATCCCCGCGCGGCGAATATTTCACCGCGTTGTCGACCAGGTTCTGGACCACCTGCACCAGCTGGTCGCGGTCGCCGACCACCCGGATCGGTCCGTCCGTTTCGTCCTTGAAGGTCAGGTCGGAGCCGCGCTGGGCGGCGATCTGGGTGGTGGCGTCGATGACGTCACGGATCACGGCTCCGAGTTCCACCTCACCCGTGGGTGGGACATGCTCATTCATCTCGATGCGGCTGAGCGACAGAAGGTCGGCGACCAGCCGGCTCATGCGGTCGGCCTGCACGCTCATGATGCCGAGGAAACGCTCACGGGCGATCTCGTCGTCGCGGGCCGGACCCCGCAGGGTTTCGATAAATCCGGCCAGAGCCGACAAGGGGGTGCGAAGTTCGTGGCTGGCGTTGGCCAGGAAATCGACCCGCATCGCCTCCATGCGCCGGGCGTCGGTCTCGTCGCGGAGTCGGACCACGGCGCGTGAAACGCCGTCAGCGGGCAAGGGCGCGGTGTAGGCCCGCCAGAACCGCGTCTGCGCCCCCCCGGTTTCGTAGTCGGTGACGCGCGCTGCGCCGCCGAACAGGGCCTCGTCGATGGCTTCCAGGACCGCGGGGTCACGCACCGCGGCAGCCAGAGCCGCACCTTGGCGCGATACCTTCAGCACGCTGATGGCCTTTGCGTTGGCGAAACGGATGCGGCGCGCCGACAGGTCGGCGGGATTGGTCGCCTCGACCACCAGATGCGGATCTGGCAGTCCGTCCAAAGCCGCTTCCAGCAGGTGAGGGCCCTGTGGGACCTCGATCGAGGAAGCGGCGCGGGCCAGGGTGTCGGCCCGAGCCCGGGTCAGACGCTGCAGGGCGGCCCCTCCGATCAGGCCCAGCCCCAAGGCGATGGCGATTTCGACGCGGCCCGCCAGTCCGACAACCACGACGGCGACAGCGGCCGCGCCCCATAGCCACGTCGTGCGGCTCAGACGCGGAGGACGGCGAGGCGGCGACAGTTCTGTGGGCATGTCGAATCGCGACGGGGGCGGATGATCCGGAGACAATGACGCGAGCGACATGAGGGGTCGAGGCTGGAGACGGTCCATCATGATGGCGGCCGCATGCGACGGACGTATGACCCGCGCCTACGCTTTGTTCATCTGGGCGTGGTTGTGTGTCGGTCTCTGACGCGTGGGGGAGCGCCGTTTGCCGGATCGGCTGATCGCCATTCTGACTGTCGAGCACGACTGGCGACTGCTGGTGGCGGCCTGGGCGATAACGACCCTGGCCTCGGCGACCTGTGCGATCCTGGTGCGGCGCGCCGCGCGTTCGCGGGAGGGTCGGAGCGCTCTGCTGTTCTCCACGGTCCTGGTGTTGGCTGCGGCCCTTTGGACCGCGCACATGCTGGTGATGCTGAGCCACGCGCTGGGCGCGCGTCTGGCCGTCGCGCCAGCCGACACGGCATTCGCCTTCGGCCTTGCGGTGCTGGGCTGCGCCGCCGCCTGCAGCCTTTCCCTGCGACGGGGGTGGGCCAAGGCGCTCAGCTCGGGCGCGGCGATGGGCATGGCTCTGGCGGCCATGACCTGTCTTGGCCCCTCCGGTTTGAGAGGCGCACCCGACCTAGTCTGGCGCCTCGACACCCTGGCCGCCATGGCGGCGACCGCCATGGCGGTGAGCGCCTTGGGATTCTACGCGGGGCGGCGGTGGGCGCGGCGGGGCGCTGTGATCGGCGGTCTGGTCGGCGGACTGAACATTGTCGGAGCGCACCTGGTGGCCCTGTCGGCGGTCAGCCTCGCGCCGGACGCCGCCGAACCGGCCGGGACCGTGATCAGCCAGCTCGGCGTCTGGGTGCTGATCATCCTTGGAGGAGCTGTCGCGGTGGCGGGGGCGACACTCGCCATTTTCGCGACCGTGCTGTCCCGCTCCGCGATGCTGGATCGCCTGCGTGAGGCGATCGACGCCATGCCGGATGGACTGGCGTTCTTCGACGCGGACGACCGGTTGGTGGTGTGGAACGCACGCTATGCGGAGATGAATCCCGAAGCAGCGGAAATTTTGAAGACCGGAAAAAGCTTTGAATCCCTGATCCGCTTTGAACTGGAACAGGGCCATTATCCCGAGGCCGAGGGTTGTGAGGAAGCGTGGCTGTCCGACCGCATGGCCGCCCGGCGTGCGCTCTCATCCACCGTCGAACAGCACACGGCCGATGGCTGTTGGCTCCGTGTCCAGGACCGACGAACGTCGGACGGGGGCCTCGTCACCGTGGTCAACGACATCTCCGACCTGAAGAGGGATGCGGAGGCCCTGGCCCAGGCGCGCGACGCCGCGGAGGCCGCCAACCGCGCCAAGAGCGAATTCCTGGCCAATATGAGCCACGAAATTCGAACACCGCTGAATGGCGTCATCGGCATTTCCGAGGCTTTGGCGACGACGGACCTGGATGTGCGCCAGCGTGAGTTGCTTGATCTGGTGCAGTCGTCCAGCGCGACGCTGAAACAGCTACTGAGCGACATCCTGGATCTGGCGAGAGTAGAAAGCGGGCGGCTTGAAATCGCCACCGAGCCGTTTGATTTGACGCGCGCGGTGAACGAAGCCGGGGGTCTCTACGCCGACGCGGCCGGGGCCAAAGGGCTGCGGCTCGAGATTGAGGTCGGCGGTAGCGCCGACGGCTGGGTCGCGGGTGATTGCGTCCGTCTGAAGCAGGTGCTCACCAATCTGGTCTCCAACGCCGTCAAGTTCACCGATCACGGCCGGGTGGTGCTGCACGCCGAGCGACGCGGCCCACTGGTGCGTTTCACCGTCGAGGATACCGGTGTCGGCTTCGACGCCATGGCGCGCGAGCGGCTGTTCGACAGGTTCGAACAGGCCGACGGCGCCATCACCCGACGGTTCGGCGGCTCGGGACTTGGACTCGCCATTTGTCGCCAACTGACAGAACGGATGGGGGGCGCGCTGGATTGCGAGAGTGAACCCGGCGGAGGCTCCGTCTTCGTTCTGGACATTCCCCTCCCGCCGACCGAGGCGCCGCGCGCCGTGTCTCCGGCGCAGGCCGAGCAGGATGCGATTGTCGGGCCGCTTTCCGTGCTTCTGGCCGACGATCACGCCACCAACCGGCGGGTGGTCGAGCTCATCCTCGGCCCCACGGGCGCCCGCGTGACCTCGGTGGAAACGGGTTTCGACGCTCTGGCCGCATTCCGAAATGAAGCCTTCGACATTGTGCTGATGGATATGCAGATGCCCGTGATGGATGGGCTTACGGCCACGCGCGAAATCCGGCTGCACGAAGCGGCTATGGGCCTCCAGCCCACGCCCGTCGTCATGCTGACGGCCAACGCCCTGCCGGAGCATATCGCGGCTGCGGCCGCGGCGGGGGCCGACGCCCATCTCGCCAAACCCTTTTCGGCGGCGGACCTGATCGGTCTGATCGCGCGCGCCGCCGAACCCGCAGCCGCCGAAGCGGCCTGAGGCTCAACGACCCTGAATGGCCGCGACCAGTCGCGCCGACGAGGGACGCCCCGAGGCGCCCGCGCCGGGATCGATGAACACCCGAAGCGTCCCGCCCGAGAGGTTGGCGCCGGCGCGCCTCCCCTGAAGGATCTCCACCCGCCGCACCGAGCGCGCGGCCTCGCGGCTTGCGGGATTGGCGGCCATGGCGATCAGGACATTGGCGGCGCCGGTGGCCGCGTCAGCAACCGTCGCCTCGCTGCCTCGCGGCAATTCGATCGCGAGAAAGAACACGATCCGCCCCAACGCGATGTTGGCGCGGCGGCTCTGGCGTCCGAGATGAGCGGCCAGCTCGGCCGAGCTCATCTGGTCCAGCTCCAGGGGCTCACCGGCCCCAAAAGAGAAGACCGGCGAGCCGGAGGGCGATTGATCCGAGTAGAGCGTCAGCCCTCCCTCCCGGCTGATCCGCAGCACGGTTTCACCGGCATCGTTGCGATAGACGACGTCGCCGCGCGGCGCCGCCTGGGCGCGCAGGGCGAACACCTCCTCCTCATCCTCGAAGCGCAGCAGGGTTCGAGGGCCGCTGCGGTCCAGCACAAAGACCTCCCCCGATGCGCTGGCGTAGCGCGCGATGATCGGCAGACCGCGGCTGAAGACCCGCTGGCCGATCGACCGGTTCTGCTCGGCCTGAACGTTCGAACGCTGCTGAGCGCTTGCCGCAGGCGCGACCCCCATCACGGCGAGGGCCGCCGCGAACGCGAGGGCGAGCGCCCCCACGTCCGACGACCGTGTCGCGCCGGATCGGGTTACAAACTGCATGATCAGCACTAAGCCGTTTCACCCCGGCGGATTTTGGGCGGAACGGCGGTCACCCGACCAGATACTGGCCCCCATTGAGGCTGAGCGTGCAGCCTGTGACATATCCGGCACGCTCGCCCGACAGCCAGGACACCATGTCGGCAATCTCCTCGCCCTTGCCCAGGCGACCCACGGGGATTTGCGCCACGATGGAGTCCAGCACCTTCTGGTCCATGGCGCCGACCATTTCGGTGTCGATATATCCGGGGGCGATACAGTTCACCGTCACGCCCTTGCGGGCGTTCTCAAGCGCCAGGGCCTTGGTGAAACCGATCATTCCGGCCTTGGCGGCGGAATAGTTGGTCTGACCGATCTGACCCTTCTGGCCGTTGATCGAGGAAATGTTGACGATCCGGCCCCAGCCGCGATCACGCATGCCGCCGATGACCTGGCGGGTCATGTTGAAGACGGAGTCCATGTTGACCCGGATCACGTCGGACCACTGTTCCGGCGTCATCTTGTGGAAGAAGCCGTCGCGCGTGATCCCGGCGTTGTTGATCAGCACATCGACAGGGCCCAGCGCCGCCTCGACCTCGGCCACCGCCCGCTGACAGTCCTCGAACGAGCCGACATTGCCCTTGATCACGGTGACGCCGAGCGCATCGGCCGTGGCGCGGGCTGCCTCCTCATTACCGGAATAACCGGCCGCGACCTGGAGGCCGTCCTCTTTCAGCCGCTGCACGATCGCCTTGCCGATGCCGCGGGTGCCGCCCGTCACGAAGGCTGTTCTCGCCATGGTGTATCCTTCCCTGTCGCCGCGATTGAGTTCGAGGCTTGTGTGTCACTTACGTCTTAAGCCTCACGGAGTTGCGACGAAAGATCAGGCAACGTCGCGGCGGCTCCGGCATTACCTTCCTAATGACCCAACAGTTCTCGAGAGCAGCGCTGACGATGAAACTCTTCACGATCATTCCGCTGATGGGTCTGCTGACCGTATCGGCTTGCGCAAGCGGCGCTTCGACGAGTTATCAGTCAGACCTTGAGCGCATGGAAGCTGACTGTCTGGCGCGGGGTGGAACCCTCTCGCCGCGCACAAACGCCACCTACGCCCGGCCCCAAAGCGACTATGTCTGCCAGGTCACGGGCGTCTCTTCAGGTCGGATCCGAGAATAGGCGCCGGTGAGACGTGTCGTCGTCAGTCTTGGCGCGAGCCTGGCAATCAATCTGGCGGGTTGCGTCGCGACGGGTCCATCCGCCCACAGCCGGGAACTGGAGGCGCTTCGTTCGGATTGCGAGGACCGCGGAGGTCTGTTGGCGCTTGCCGTTGGACCGGGCGATGGGCGCCCGGCAACAGATTACGTCTGCGAAGTTCGCGGAGGTGCGTCCCGCCTAAAGCGCTATAACAGAGTTATTCAGGATTTCGGATCGGAGGCCGCAAATTCGCTCAAGGCGTCGATCACGGCGCGGTTCTGGTCTTCCGTGCCGATGGTGACGCGCAGCGCGTCCGTCAGGCCGTACCCTCCCACCGGGCGCACGATAATTCCCTTGGAATTCAAATAATCGTTCGCGGCTTGGGCCGATCGCTTGGGATCGGTGAAGCGGATCAGGACGAAGTTGCCTGCGCTGGGAAGAACTTCGTAGCCGAAACCGCGCAAGGCTTGTGTCAGGCGCGGCCGCCAGGTGTCCACCAGATCACGCGAGGCCTCGACGTGCGCCTCGTCGCCCAGCGCCGCGACGGCCGCCTCGATGCCCGGAACGGACACGTTGAACGGCAGGCGGATGCGGTCCACCGCCTCGGCCACGCCGAGGGGCGCGTAACCGAAGCCGACACGCAGGCCGGCCAGGCCGTGGATTTTCGAGAAGGTGCGGGTCACCACCAGGTTCTGGCTTTCGCGCGCCAGATCGAAGGCGCTCTCCCACGACGGCTCGGTCACGAACTCGGCATAGGCCTCATCGACCACCAGAATGATGCGGCGGGGCAGCTCGTCGTGCAGCCGCCGGATCTCCTCGGCGCTGTTGAAGCTGCCGGTCGGATTTGACGGGTTCGACACATAGACGATGCGGGTGCGGTCATCGACTTGGGCAAGCAGGGCATCGACCTCGGCCTTGAAGTCGGGCTCGGGCGCCAGCTTGACCTCGGCCGAGCAGGCCTTGGCGCTGATCCGATAGGCCAGGAAGCCGTACTGGCCGGTCACGATATTGTCGCCGGGTTCCAGATAGGTCTGGTTCAGCAGGGCGAAGACCTCGTCCGAGCCATTGCCGAAGATCAGCCGTTCGGGCTCCAGCCCATGATGCTCGGCCACGGCGTCTCGCAGCCTGGCGGCGCGGCCGTCGGGATAGAGAGCCAGGTTCTTGATCGCCGCCTCATAAGCCGCGCGCGCCTTCTCGCCGGCGCCCAGGGCGTTCTCGTTGGATGACAGCTTGATCGGTTCGGCGACGCCGGCGATGGCTGACTTGCCACCGACATAGGGCGCGATGTCCAGGATGCCGGGTTTGGGCGTGGGGGTGTCGGTCATCGGCTCTCGCTGTCGATCAGTAGGTCGGGCGGTCAGAAGGTCGGGGCCGCGCCGATGACGCCGGCCAAGTCGCCGGGCAGCCCTGCCAGCCGCCCGTCCTCGCGCTGCACATAGCCCGCCAGCATGAACAGCTTCAAGCCGCCACCGGCGTGCAGCAGTCGCCCGGGCAGGCCGGCGCGGGCCAGGGCGTCCTCGATAACGGGCGTGGCCTCGGCGGAGTCCGTGACCCAAAAACTTCGGTCTTCGCCGGTCGGCCCCGGCGGTTCTGACGCGATCATCAGAGCGGTGGGGCGGCCGTGCGGATCGTCGGGGAGGGCGGCGACCACCGCAAGCGAGGGCCGCACCAAAAGCTTACCCCACCAGGCGCGACCCTCCAGTTCGATCAGGGCCGGGCGGCCGGCCTCGGCGCCGCGCAGCGCCGCCTCGGGATCGGCGGCGACATCGAAGCCGCGCCCGCAGCGGTCTGCCGCCAGGGCGGCGGTATGCGCCGTGACCATCAGCGGCGGTCGCGCGGCCGCCTCTATCCGCCCCCATAGCGCCTTGAGCGCCTCGGCCTCGGCCCTGCTGCGCGCAGCCGTGACCAGGCGTCTCAGGGCGATGGCCTCTGCGTCGCGCGAAAGAGTCGGGGCCCGCATCCTCGCCGCCAGGGCCAGGCCGAGGTCCGCGTCCAGCGCCAACCGCGCCTCGTCGAGATGCGGCTCCTCGAGCATCAGAACAGCTTGGGCGCGGGGGCGATGGGGAAGGCGCCGAGATAGGCGCGGCCGTCGCGGAAAATCAGCTCCAGCTCTACCGGCCGTGCGGTATCCGGCGTCGGTGCCGGTGCGGCGGGGGCACCCTCGACCTGGCCGGAGGCGTCGCGACCGGCGAGGCTATCTAGCATTGGTGTGGCGCGACGTGCGTCCAGCGTGACCACACCCTGCAACCGTCCGTCCTCCGACAGTGTCAGCACCGGGCTGGTCATCAGGGCCTCGGCGTCGCCGGCGCGGACCTCGCCCTTGACCGTCTGGAATCGACCGCCGGCCGCGCTCCAGGCCGCCAAGGCCGTCGGGATGTCGGCGCCGCGCAGAGCCTCGGCGTCGTCCACCACGGCCTCGACCAGCAGATCCAGCCGCGCGTCGGCGGTCATGCGATCAATCGGCCCCTGCGGCCGGCCGCGCGCCCCTTCCAGGCGGAAAAAGACGTCGATCTGTCGACCCGGACTGGAGGGTTCGTCGTCTCGCACCTGATGCTGGCGCAGGTGCACCTCCACCCGATCGGCCCCGGACAGCGGAAAGGGTTGGGACCCCGGCAGCGCCGTGAATTCAGGCTCGACCAGCTGCAGCGCAAACGTCGGCTGCGGGGCTGTCAGACGCGTGACGCTGGCACGGGCCGCTCCGCCCCCGATCGCCACTCGTCCCTTGTCCTCGCCGCGCGTCAGCACCAGGCCCTCCTCGGCGACGGCGACCCAGTGGGTCGGGGCGTAGGCGTTGGCCTCGGCGATCATGCGAGGCGTCGAGATCGCATGGCCGGACGGCGCGGCGATGGTGACGTGCCGGGCCTCGAACCGTGCGCGGAACGGCCATCCCGAGATGCGCTGATCATGCCACTCGACCGTCCAGCCGCGCTCGCGCAGCCCCTCGGCCCGGGCCTCGATCTCGCCTTCTACCCGGTTGACCAGCCAGAACCACCAGCCGGTCCAGGCCACCAATCCGACAATGAGCAGGACGAACAGCCCGGCCATCGGCGATGGCCCGGATCGGCGCGGGCGGGGAGCGGAGGTGTCGGCGGCCATGGGGCCTCTTAAGCAGGTTCAGGGGCCTGCAGGAACGCCTGAACCTGCTCGATGGCTTCGACGAGAGACAAGCGCTGCAGTTCGCAGCCCGGCGGCAGGCTGGCGAACAGGCGAGTCGGGGCGGCGGCGTCGAGCATCAGGAACACACCCTTGTCGTCGGCCCGGCGGATCAGGCGGCCAAAGGCCTGGGCGATGCGGGCGCGTGCCAGAGCGTCGTCATAGCGCGCGCCGCCGAACCGCTCTCGCCGCGCCTTGTGCAGCAGGTCGGGGCGCGGCCAGGGCACCCGGTCGAAGGCCAGCAGGCGCAGGGACCGGCCGGGGACATCCACCCCGTCCCTGACCGCATCAGTGCCCAGAAGACAGCTGTCTTCCTCGGCCCGGAAGATATCGACCAGGGCGCCGACCTCCAGCGGATCGACGTGCTGGGCGTAGAGGGGCAGTCCATGGCGAGCAAGCTCCGGCCCCAACCGCTCATAGACCGCCTTCAGCCGGCGGATGGCGGTGAACAGGCCCAGGCTGCCGCCGCCCGCCGCCAGAAACAGCTCGCGCATGGCCGCCGCTGTCTGACGCGGATCATCCTTGGCCACGTCGGTGACGACAATGACCCGGCTGTTGGCCGCGTAATCGAACGGGCTCTCGACCTTCAGGGTGCGCGGCGGTTCGATCAGCCGGGCCGAGCCGGTACGCAGGCGGGCCAGGTCGAACGGGTCGTCCTGCATCGGGTCTGACAGCGTCGCCGACGTCACAAGAACCCCGTGCGCGGGCATGATCACGGCCGCCTCCAGCGGCACGGTGGGGTCAATCCAGTGGCGACGCAGGGCCACGTCGTGAATGCGGCCAAAGGCGACCTCCGCCGACAGCCAGTCGACGAAATCCGGGTCGGGCTCGGCGCCCGCCTCCTCCAGCGCCTGCAGCATCGACCGCCAGGCCGGCAGAGTCATGCGGGCGCGTCGCTCCAGACCGCGGAGCGACCCCTCGATCCGGGCGCGGGCCGAGGCGTCAAGCTCGGCCGCCTCGTCGTCTAGAATGTCCTCCAGATGACGGGCGAGGGTCAGCAGCGGCGCCTCGATCGCCGCCAACGCCGTTGCCGCGCCGCGCGCCGTTTCAACCAGAGGCTCGATGGCGGGCTGGAGCGCGCATTCCATGCCGAACTCCGGCCCCTGCCGGCTCTCACTGGTCCGTGCCCGGAGCTGTTCCAGGGCGGCGGCGAAGAAGGCCTCGATCGGGCCGATCGGATTGACCTCGCCCGACGGCGGAGCGATGCGGCCAGATATCCCTTCGCCGGGCAGGGCGGCGGCGGCGCGGATGGCGTCGGACAGGGCCTGACGGGCGCTGTCGGTGTCGGCGACCAGTTCGCCCAATCTTTGCTCAAGCCCCCGCCCGCGGCGCCCGCGCCCCTCCGGCCCGCGAATCCAGCGGCGCAGCTCGGCTGTCTCCTGACCCGAGAAGGCGGCGGAAAAAGCGCTGTCGGCGGCCTCGAACAGGTGATGGCCCTCGTCGAACACCACCCGCTTCAGGGTAGCGGTCTCGGCGTCGGCGGCCTGGCCCCGCGCCCGCCGCGCGCCGTCGAAGGCGGCCTGGGTCATGACCAGGGCGTGATTGGCCACCACCAAGTCGGCGCGGCGGCTGGCGCGGATGGTCTTTTCGACGAAACAGGTCCGGTAGTGCGGGCAGGCGGCGTGGACGCACTCGCCGCGCCGGTCGACCAGATTGGCCGCCCCCGCCTGGGCGCCCGCGCCGACCGCGAACAACCCCGGCAGCCAGCCGGGGAAATCGCCGCCGGTCATGTCGCCGTCGCGGCTGTGCATGGCCCAGCGGGCGGCCAGCGCCACGCCGATGAGGTCGCCGTTGCCCAGCTGGGCCGACTGCGCCATGTCCTGCAGGTTCAGCAGGCAGAGATAATTCTCACGGCCTTTCCGGACCACGGTCTTGCGGCGCCGCTCAGCCTCGTCAGGCCACAGGGCGTGGCTCTCGCGATCGATCTGCCGCTGAAGCGCACGGGTATAGGTCGAGATCCAGGCCGCCCCCTGATTGCGCTCGGCCCAGACCGAAGCCGGGGCCAAATATCCCAGCGTCTTGCCCGTCCCGGTGCCCGCCTCGGCCAGCAGGACGCGCGGCCGGCCCTCCTCGTCGCGCGGCGAGAAGGCGAAGGCGGCTTCGGCGGCGTAGTCGGACTGGGTCGGGCGGGTCTCGTCCAGTCCCGAGGCCTGCAACAGTTTGTCCAGCCGGATGCGGGCGCTCTCGGAATCGACCGGCGCCGAGCCCGCCTCGCCGCGCGGCGCCTCGTCCTCCCACTCCGCCAGCCGCGACCAGACATCGAGCCCCGAGCCGCGATGGCGGCGTTCGCGCAGCGGACTCGACGCCAAGGCTGCGGTGACGCGCGGTCCCCAGGCCCAGCCGGCGCGGTCCAGGGTTTCGGCCAGGGTGAAGGCGGCTTCCCGCTCCGGATAGGCAGGATCGGCGAGTTCGGCCAGCAGGGTCGCCGCCGCGTCGCGCAGCGCCGCCGCCTGGGCCTCGGCGCCGCGCGGCTCCTCCAGACCCAGGCCCAAGGCCAGCCCGGACGGGGAGGGGGCGCAGAAGGTCGCGGGCCGGACGAAGGCCCACAGCTCCAGCACGTCCAGAAGGTCGCGGCTGCGTGGCGGCGGGGCAAGCCCCAAGCGACGCGCCGTCAGACCGGCGTGGGCGACCAATACCGGGCCGCCGGTGAATATGCCCTCCGCCGCGCCGCGCCCGATGCGGCGCGCGCCCTCCTCGTCGCATACCGCGCCCGCCCCGGGCGGCACGGCCAAGGCCGGCGGCAGGGGCTCAGCGGGTCTGGCGATGCGCGGGGGCGCGGTCTCGACGATGGCGGTGGGCAGAGTCACCGCTTGGATATAGCGGTTAAGCAGCCGAAACGGAACGGGAACATCTGGCGCGCGGCCGGGTGACCGCCTATCGTGACTGCATGGCCTCCTCCCGCCCGCCGATCGCGCCCGAACCGCTGAAGCCGCCTTTGGGGCTACTGGGCGCGGGGGCGCTGATCCTCATCCTGATCGCCGGCCTCTTGTGGTGGGCCAATGGGTCGGAGTGGGCGGCGCAGGATCGTTGCCTCAATTCGGGCGGCCGCTGGGTCGAGGGCGCGTGCGATACGAGCGCGGACGCGGGAGCCGCGTGACCACCCTTCCCCCTCTGTTCGCCGACTGGTTCGCGTCGCGGGGCTGGGCGCCGCGCCGGCATCAGCTGGAGATGGTCGCGGCCGCCGAGGCCGGGCGCCACGCCCTGCTGGTCGCGCCGACCGGTGGCGGCAAGACCCTGGCCGGCTTCCTGCCCAGTCTGATCGAACTGGCCGAGCGGGGTCCGAAGCCGGAGAGCGGACCGGGGTCTGGCATCCACACCCTGTACCTCTCGCCGCTCAAGGCCCTGACCACCGACGTCGAGCGCAACCTGATGGCGCCGATCCGTGAGATCGGGCTGAACATCCATGTCGAGAGCCGCACCGGAGATACGAAGCAGTCCAAGCGCCAGCGCCAGCGCGACTTCCCGCCCGACATCCTGCTGACCACGCCCGAGCAGCTGGCGCTATTCTGCGCCTGGGAGGGATCGCGCGCCTATTTCGCCGATCTCAAATGCGTGGTGCTGGACGAGGTCCACGCCATCTGGAGCGGCAAGCGGGGCGATCTGCTGAACCTCGGGCTGGGGCGGCTGCAGACCTTTTCGCCAGGCATGCGCCGGGTGGCCCTGAGCGCCACGGTCGAGGATCCTGATCTGATCCGGGACTGGCTGAGCCCCAGGACTGGAGGCGCACCCTCGGCCTCCGATGTCCAGCTCGTCCTCGGTGATCCCGGCGCGCCACCGGTGATCGATGTGCTGGTGTCCGAAGGGCGCGTTCCATGGGCCGGGCATACCGGCACCCACGCCATTCCCGAGGTCTATCAGGCGATCCGCCAGGCCGGCCTCGCCCTGATCTTCGTCAACACCCGCTGGCAGTCGGAATTCGTGTTCCAGCAGCTGTGGGCCATCAACGAGGACAATCTGCCCATCGCCCTGCATCACGGCTCCCTGGCGGCCGAGCAGCGTCGAAAGGTGGAGGCGGCCATGGCGCGGGGCGACCTCAGGGCGGTGGTCTGCACCTCTACCCTCGATCTCGGCATCGACTGGGGCGATGTGGATCTGGTCATCCAGCTGGCGGCGCCCAAGGGATCGAGCCGCCTGGTCCAGCGCATCGGCCGCGCCAACCACCGGCTGGACGAGCCCAGCCGCGCCCTGCTGGTGCCAGCCAGCCGATTCGAGATGCTGGAGTGTCAGGCGGCGCGCGAGGCCGTGGCCGCCAACGCCTTTGACTGGGAGCCGGTGCATATCGGCACGCTCGACACCCTGGCCCAGCACATCATGGGCGCCGCCTGCGGGGAGCCGTTCACGCTCGATGATCTGTATACGGAGATTATTGGCTGCGGCCCCTACCGCGACCTGTCGTGGGAACGGTTCGAGGAGGTGGTCGATCTGGTCGCCACCGGCGGCTACGCCCTGCGCACCTATGATCGCTTCGCCCGGATCGTGAAGGGCCACGACGGTCGCTGGAGGGTCCGCAACCAGATGATCGCCCAGCGCCACCGGATGAATGTCGGGGCCATCGTCACCGCCGGCACGCTGAACGTCCGGGTGGCCTCGCGCCGCGCCGGCGGCAAGCAGCTGATCGGTGGCCGCAAGGTCGGCGAGGCCGAGGAGTGGTATTTCGAACAGCTGACGACCGGCGACACCTTCATCTTCGCCGGTCAGATCTGGGCCTTCATGGGCATCGCCGGCATGGACGCCCTGGTGGTCCCATCCAAGGCGACGGAGCCCAAGATCCCGTCCTGGGGCGGGTCGAAGTTTCCGCTGTCGACCTCCCTGGCCGACCGGGTGCGGTCGATGGTCGAGGATCGCGACCACTGGCGTGTCCTGCCGCCCGATGTGCAGGAATGGCTGGAGCTTCAGGAAGCCCGTTCGGTCATCCCCGGCCGCGACGCCATGCTGATCGAGACCTTCCCGCGCGGGACGCGCCACTTCCTGGTGGCCTATCCGTTCGAGGGACGCCTCGCCCACACCACCCTGTGCATGCTGCTGACGCGCCGTCTGGACAGGTTGGGCGTGGGCCCGCTGGGGTTCGTGGTCACCGACTATGCGCTCGCCGTCTGGTCGATCCGCGACATGGCCGGGCTGGACTGGAACGCCCTGTTCCAGGAGGACATGCTGGGCGACGATCTGGAGGCCTGGCTGGAGGAAAGCTTTATGATGAAGCGCACCTTCCGCAACTGCGCCCTGATCTCCGGCTTGATCGAGCGCCGCATGCCGGGCCAGGAGAAGACCGGTCGGCAGGTGACCTTCTCCACCGATCTGATCTACGACGTGCTCCGCCGCCATCAGCCCGATCATCTGCTGCTCCGCGCCGCCCGCGCCGACGCCGCCTCCGGGCTGCTGGACGTGCAGCGGCTGGGGCAGTTGCTCGGTCGCATTCGGGGACGAATTCGGCACGCGCCGCTGGACAAGCCGTCGCCCTTTTCGGTGCCCGCACTGGTGCAGATCGGGCGCGAGCGGGTCGGCGGCGACGCCGCCGAGATGATCCTCGAGGACTCCGCCGAGGCCCTGATCGCCGAGGTGATGGGCGAAGAGGTCGCGGCGTGAACGCGGCGCTGAGAGAGCGGCTGGTCCCCCGGATGGCGGCCTGCGGGTCCCTGACCGTGCGCATCGAGGGCGAGTCGGCGCGGCTGCGCTGTTCGGGGGCGATGTGGCTGCCGGAGCATGGCGTGCTGATCGCCGCCGACCTGCATCTGGAGAAGGGTTCGGCCTTCGCCGCGCGCGGCCAGATGCTGCCGCCCTACGACAGCCGCGCGACCCTGGACCGGCTGGAGGCCGAGATCGCCCTGCTCGACCCCCGCGCCGTCGTCCTGCTCGGCGACAGCTTCCACGACGCCCGCTCGATCGCACGAATGGCGGCCGAGGACCGGGCGCGGCTGGATGTCATGGCTGTGGGTCGCGACTGGATCTGGGTGGAGGGCAATCATGATCGCGAGGCTCTGCTCGCCCCCTCGCCCCTGCCGGGCGTGGTGGTCGAGACCCTCACGGTCGGCGCTCTGACCCTGACCCACGAGCCGCTGCCCGGGCCGCGTCCCGGCGAGGTCGCGGGGCACCTCCACCCCTGCGCCCGGGTGGTGCGGCATGGCCGGGGCGTGCGTCGCGCCTGCTTCGTGACGGACGGCCGACGGATCATCCTGCCGGCCTTCGGGGCCTTCACCGGAGGCCTGAGCGTGCGCGACGCGGCCTTTGACCGAATGTTCGAACATCCCCCGATGGCCGCCGCGCTCGGCCGCGATCGCGTCCATGCCCTGGCCTGGAGCGCCGTGGGCTGAGCGCGCTTGCCAAGCCGCGTCGCTCGCGTCACCGTCCGGCCATGGCCCAGCATCCTCCCGCCGACGGCGCCCGATACGCCTCGTTCGAGGCCTTCTATCCGTATTACATCCACGAACATTCCAACCGGATCTGCCGCCGCATCCACGTCGTGGGGACAGGGTTGGTGATCGTGGCCTTCGCCATCGCCATCATCAGCCTGAACGCCTGGTGGCTGCTGGCCATGCCGCTGATCGGCTACGGCTTCGCCTGGGTCGGGCATTTCTTCTTCGAGAAGAACCGGCCGGCGACGTTCAAATATCCGCTGTGGAGCCTGATGGGGGACTTCCGGCTTTTCTTCGAGACGGTCTCGGGACGGCGAGCCTTCTAGGCCGCCCAGGCCTCCGCCAGGATTTCGAACGATCGGAGCCGCGCCGCCGGGTCCCAGATCTGGCTGGTGACCATGACCTCGTCGGCGCCGGTGTCGGTGACGAAGGCCTCCAGACGCGACCGCACCGTCTCTGCCGAGCCGACCGCCGAACAGGCCAGGGCCTGATCGATCATGGCGCGGGCCGCGGGATCCAGCGCCTCGGCGTAGCCGGGCAGGGGGCGAGGCAGCTTGCCGGGGTTGCCGGTGCGCAGGTTGACGAAGGCCTGTTGGATCGAGGTGAACAGGTCGCGCGCCTCGGCGTCGGTGTCGGCGGCGAAGACGTTGAAGCCCAGCATCACATGCGGCGCCGTCAGCCGTTCGGACGGTCGGAAGGTGCGGCGATAGACGTCGAGCGCCCGGTGCATTTCGCCCGGCGCGAAATGGCTCGCGAAGGCGTAGGGCAGGCCCAGATGCGCGGCCAGCTGGGCGCCGTAGAGCGACGAACCCAGGATCCAGATCGGCACGTCCTGGCCCTCGCCCGGCACGGCGATCACGCGCTGGTCCGGCTGGGCCGGCGCGAACCAGTGCATCAGCTCCATCACGTCGTTGGGAAAGCTGTCGACATCGCCCGAGAGCGTTCGCCGCAGCGCCCGCGCCGTGGCCTGATCAGAACCCGGCGCGCGACCCAGGCCCAGGTCGATCCTGCCGGGATGAAGCGCGTTCAGGGTACCGAACTGTTCGGCGATCTGCAGCGGCGCGTGATTGGGCAGCATGACCCCGCCGGCGCCGACGCGGATGGTCGATGTGCCCGCCGCGACATGGGCGATGACCACGCTGGTCGCCGCCGAGGCGATCCCCGGCATGGAATGGTGCTCGGCCAGCCAGAAGCGTTTGAAACCGAGCGTCTCGGCGCGCTGCGCCAGGGTCAGGGTGTTGGCCAGGGAGGCGGACACGTCCGACCCCTCCGGCACGGGCGACAGGTCGAGGACGGACAGGGGAATGCGCGGGGAGGTCATGGCCGCCATATGGGTTGGCGTCCGCCCGCGCCCAACTCCGGAACATGGCCTTTTCGCGGCGAGGGGGTTGGCCCAGCCCGAAACGCGCTGCTACCCCTTGCCGCATGGAAACCGGCGTCTTCATCTCTCTCGCCCTGTATTTCGTGCTGATGCTGGGCATCGGCGTCTATGCGTGGAGGACCTCCACCGGCGACGTCGAGGGCTATATGCTGGGCGGGCGAAAGCTGGGGCCGTGGGTCACCTCGCTGTCGGCGGGCGCGTCCGACATGAGCGGCTGGATGCTGATGGGGCTGCCGGGGGCGATGTTCCTGACCGGCCTGTCGTCGGCGTGGATCGCGGTCGGCCTGTTCGTCGGCGCCCTGGCCAACTACCTGATCGTCGCCCCGCGGCTGCGCGTCTATACCGAGGTGGCGCGCGACGCGATCACCATCCCGGACTATTTCGACAAGCGGTTCGAGGACGGATCGCGGATGCTGCGGGTCATCTCGGCCCTGGTCATCGTGGTGTTCTTCACCCTTTACACCTCGTCCGGACTGGTGGCCGGCGGCAAGCTGTTCGAGAGCGCCTTCGGCCTCGATTACGGCCTGGGCCTGTGGGTCACGGCGGGGGTGGTGCTGGCCTACACCATGGTCGGCGGCTTTCTGGCGGTCAGCCTGACCGACTTTGTCCAGGGCTGCATCATGTTCGTGGCCCTGATCCTGGTGCCGATCGTGGCGATGAGTTCGGTCGGCGGACCCGGCGAGGTGGCGGCGGTGGCCAACGGGGTGGATCCGGCCCTGCTCAACATGTTCCGCGACTTTTCGATCATCGGCCTGATCTCGGCCCTGGCCTGGGGGCTGGGCTATTTCGGCCAGCCGCACATCATCGTGCGCTTCATGGCCATCCGCTCGGTGCGCGACATCCCCGCCGCCCGCAACATCGGCATGAGCTGGATGCTGGTCACCCTCTTGGGCGCGCTGGGCACCGGCCTGGCAGGTCTGGCCTACGCCACCACCAACGGCATCGAGGTGGCCGACGCCGAGACCATCTTCATCATCCTGTCCGACATTCTGTTCGACCCGTTGATCACCGGCTTCCTCTTGGCCGCGATCCTGGCCGCGATCATGAGCACCATCTCGTCGCAGCTGCTGGTGTCCTCCAGCTCCCTGACCGAGGACTTCTATGCGGTGTTCCTGAGAAAGAGCGCGCCGCAGAAGGAGCTGGTGATGATCGGCCGGCTGGCGGTGCTGGCCGTGGCTCTGGCCGCCATCGCCCTGGCCTATGATCCGAACAGCAATGTGCTGGGCCTCGTGTCCAACGCCTGGGCCGGCTTCGGCGCCGCCTTCGGGCCCTTGGTGATCCTGTCGCTGACCTGGCGGCGGATGACCCGCAACGGCGCCCTAGCCGGCATGATCGTGGGCGCGGTTACGGTGCTAATCTGGATCTTCGCCCCGATCGGCCCGGGCGGAGCACCCCTGTCCGGCGTGATCTACGAAATGGTGCCGGGCTTCCTGCTCAGCTTCCTGACCATCATTGGGGTCAGCCTGGCGGACAAGGCCCCGCCGGCGCCGGTCGTCGAGACCTTCGAGCGGGTCGAGGCGGAGCTGGCCGAGGCGCGGCGACCCGCCGCCGGCTAACGCGGACGAAAAAGGGCGGACCCGGCGGGTCCGCCCCTGTTCGATCGCCGCTGTCGTCCGATCAGGTCAGGACGACGATCGCCACGCGGCGGTTCTGCGACCGGCCTTCACGGCTGTCGTTCGGCGCCACCGGCGATTCAGAGCCATAGGAGATGGTCGACATGCGGTTCAGGGCGATGCCGCCCTGGCTGAGATAGCGACGCACGGCCTCGGCCCGTTGTTCACCCAGTCGGACGTTAACCTCTTCCGGCCCGGTGGCGTCTGTGTGGCCCTGAATCTCGAGGAAGACGTTGCGGTTCTCGGACTTCAGCCGGTTGGCCAGCTCGGCCAGGCGCTGCTGGGCCTCGGGCGACAGCTCGTCGCCATTGACCGGGAATTTCACCGAGTCGTCGGACAGCACCACCTCATAGAGGAACTTGCCCTCGGCCAGCTGGTGGGCGGCGTTGGCGCGCTGCAGGGCCTCGCCGGCCGTGCCCTCGACGCGGGCGACGCGGGTTTCGGTCTGGCCCAGACGGGCGTCGGTCTGGTCCACGCGGGCGTCGACCACGGCGATGTTGTCGCGAACGAAACGGTGGCTGGCGCAGGCCGAGGCGGTCAGGCCCAGCGCGACGGTCGCGCCGATCAGCGTGCCCGTGCGAAGGATGGATCGGTTCAAGATGGTCTCCTGGTTTTCCTAGGCGTGCGTCCAGTCGTCGCGCGCGGCCCTTAGAAAGCGAGCCGCTCACGGCCATGTGATGACAGGTATGGGGCGGCAAATTGTCCGGTTCGCCCCAGATCGGACGAAAATCACGGGTCGGTTGCAGACGCCGTTCAACCGACGCGGATCGCCCTGATTCTGTCTCGATCACACGATCAACCTTGAAGCGGAATGGATGATCTGCGTTCTCCGAAACGAAATACTCGCCGCCGGATGCTGGCCGCGTTCGGCAGCGCCGCACTGCATTGCGGGCTGCTGTCGCTGATCCTGCTGGCGCGGCCGGAGCCGCCGGAAATCCTGCCGGTCGTTCAGGTCACTCTCGTGTCGCCCGAGCCGCCGGCTCCGGCGCCCGGGGCGGGCGGGGGAGACGAGGGCGGCGAACCGGGAGGCGGAGGCGCGCCCGCCCAGGCTGAAGCACCGGAGGCGGCCGCTGCGGAGGCCGCCGCCAGAACGCCGGTGGAGCCACAAGCTCAGCCGACCCCTCAGCCACGCCCCGCGCCCACCCCTGAACCACGCCCGGCGCCCCGGCCGGACCCGCAGCCGACCCCGCCACGCGAGCGTCCCGCGTCCCCAAGTTCTCAGACGGCCCAGCTCGATGCGGAGGCCGAGCCCGCGCCACGACCCGCGCCGACCGTGGGCCATGGCGAACTGGCCGGGGCGATGCGAGCGGGCTCCGGCGCCGGGACCGGACCGGGTTCGGGGCGCGGCTCTGGATCGGGCGTGGGGGCCGGCACGGGCGCGGGGTCCGGCTCGGGGGGTGGTGGGCGCTGTGACATGGTGCGGCGGCTTCAGGACACGGTGCGCGCCTCCGCCAGCGTTCGCGCCGAGATCGCCCGGGTCCACGCCGCCGCGCCATCCGGTCGAACGCCCCTGATCTGGAACGGCGCCTGGGTGCGCAGCGACGGCCAGGATGGCGAGGGGCTGGCCGCCGTGCGTCAGGCCATCGCCGTCGAGGTCGGTTTCGCTCCGGCCGAGTGCAAGGCTCCGCCGATGCGGGGGTTGGTGCTGTTGACGCTGGCGGATGCGCCCGGCGCGCCCGCGATCGCGCTGGGGACCGGCGCCTGGCGCTGGAGCGACCTGCTTCAGGCGCGACGGTGAGCCCTCGCCTCTTTACGCGAGCCCGGCAAACCCCCTAAGCCAGAGCCTATGAAGCTCGCATCCCTGAAGTCCGGCCGTGACGGCCATCTCGTCGTCGTCTCCAACGACCTGGCCTGGTACACCGACGCCGCCCTGATCGCCCCCACGCTGCAAGCCGCGCTCGACGACTGGGAACGGGTCGAGCCGGAGCTGCGGGCCTTGGCCGAGAGCCTGGAGCACGGCGGCGCCCCGCGCGAGCGGTTTCATGAGCGAGAGGCCGCCGCGCCCTTGCCCCGCGCCTATCAGTGGGCCGACGGCTCGGCCTATGTGAATCACGTCGAACTGGTCCGAAAGGCGCGCGGCGCCGAAATGCCCGCCAGCTTCTGGACCGATCCCCTGATGTACCAGGGCGGATCCGACGGGATGCTGGGTCCGCGCGATCCGATCCCGCTGGCCGACGAGGCCTGGGGCTGCGATCTGGAGGCCGAGATCGTGGTGGTCACCGGCGATGTGCCGCAGGGCGTCGATCCGATGGCCGCGCGCGATCACATCCGCCTGATCGGCCTGGTCAACGACGTGTCGCTGAGGAACCTGATCCCGGCCGAGCTGGGCAAGGGCTTCGGCTTCGTCCAGTCCAAGCCCGCCAGCGCCCTGTCGCCCGTGTTCGTTACGCCCGACGCCCTGGGTGACCGCTGGAAGGACGCCAAGCTCCACGGCGCGCTGGAGGTCGAGATCAACGGCCAATCCTTCGGCCGCGCCGACGCCGGTGTCGACATGACCTTCGATTTCGGCGTTCTGATCGCCCATCTGGCGAAGACCCGGCCGCTGGGCGCCGGCACGATCATCGGCTCCGGCACGGTGTCGAACAGGGGCGCCGACGGCGGCCCCGGCAAGCCGGTCAGCGAAGGCGGTCTCGGCTATTCCTGCATCGCCGAGGTCCGCACCGTCGAGACGATTCAACGCGGCAAGCCGGAAACGCCCTTCCTGCGCCACGGCGACACCGTCCGCATCGAGATGCGCGACGACCGTCACCACACCGTCTTCGGCGCCATCGAGCAGGCGGTCGAGGCGGCCTGACCGTGCCCGCCGCCCGAGCGAGTCTCGCCTCGGTTTTCGCGCTCGTCCTGAGCATGGCGGCGCCGCCCACGACCGGCCAGTCGGTGACGGACCCGCCGGCTTGCGACGGCCCGGTGACGCAACTCGACGAAATCGTCGTGACCGCGCGCCGCGCCGACATGCCGATCTGGGAAGTCTCGGACGGGGACTCCACGGTCATCCTCGCCGGCGCCATCTCCGGCGTCCCCAAGGACTACGCCTGGCGAAGCGACGCCCTCGAGGCGGCGACGCGGCGGTCGGACAGAATTCTGTATCCCCAGCAGGGCCGGCTGTCGGTCGGCGACATTCTGCGCCTGATCTGGCGCATTCGCACCGTGGCCGGACTGCCGGCCGACCGGACCACGGCGGACTATCTTCCGCCAGACATTCAGGCCCGGGTCGACACGGTCATGGCCGATGCGCGTAACGAAAGCTGGCGGCGGCGAAGCCTTCTGAGCCTGGGCCTCGATCTGATGGAAAAGTCGGGATACGAGCAGCGCGGCTACGGCGCGGCCGATGTGGTTCGTCGCGCGGCCCGCGAAGCCCGGATTCCCGGCGATCCCGTGGGCACGGTGCGAGGCGACGACATCATCGACAATCTCATCACCGCGCCGCCTGAAACCCATGCGCCCTGTATCGAACAGGCGGTCGGCGCGGCGGAGGTCGGTCCGGCCGGGGCGAGCGCACGGCTGGACGATTGGCGGGCGCGACGCGTGCCCGACGTTCTCACCAGTCCTCTGGATCGGGCGCTGAACGTCTGCTGGCCCAGCGGCGACGCCGATATCGCGCATCTGCTCCGTCGCCAGTGGTCCGACGCCATTCGCGCGGCGCTGGAGCAACCGGGCGTGACCCTGGCGGTGGTCCAGTTGCGTGTCCTGGCCGAGCCCGCCGGCGTCCTCGATCAGCTTCAGGCCGAAGACCGGGAGATCATCGGACCGGACTGGCGGGCGGACTGACGCGCGCCGACTTGTCGCCAGCAGCAGCGAGCGAGACCGCGACATCCAGCGCGGCGTCGGCGGGGACGGCTACGTCCGGCGCGACTCCGACCCCCTCCCAATTACCGCCTGTGCGGGGGTGGCGCGCCTCAGCCAGGGGCATGACCACCGAGAAATGCGGCCCTGCGTCCATCATGCCACTGGGATTAGCGCCCCCGCCGGTGGTCTCGCCGATGATCGTCGCGCGGCCCTCGGCGCGGAGGTCGTAGGCGAGCTCCTCGGCGGCCGAGAAGGTGGCGTTCGAGGTCAGCACAAAGATCGGTTGGGACGGGAAGGTCGGGCGGGCCACCGTGTCGGACCACCGACGCTGGACCGCCCGCTCGGGCAATTGAACGCAGGCGTCGGGCCGATCGGCCGGCGGCGGCGCGCACTGGCGGTGATAGAGGGTCGCGAGCTCGATCGGGGCCGGGACCAGGTGGCCCATCAGTCGGTTCAGCGCCGCCTCCCCTCCGCCGCCGTTCCCCCGCAAGTCGAGGATCAAGGCACGCGCGCCGCTGATCTCCGCCAGCACGGCGTCGATGGCGCCGGCGACATCCGGGTGTCCGCTGAACCGATTCAGCTTCACATAGGCGACGTCGCCCTCCAGCAGGCGAACCTCGGCCAGGCCGAAGCGGTCTCGCGCCTCCACTTCGGCCATCTGATCCGGCGAGGGTGGGGCCGAGAGCGCTTCGTCGGCGGAGCGCGGCTGTTCGCGCCACAGCTGCAGATGCTTGTCGCGCGACGCCCCCAGCAGCGCCCGGTTCACGGCCGCGCGGAAAGCCTCGTCATCCTCCAGAGCCAAGAGGACCTCACGGTCCGCAGCCAGCCGCGCCAGGATGTCGGGCTTGCGCCCAGCCATGACGTAATGGTCGAGGCGTCGGGCCAGAATATCCAGCGCCTCGACGCGGTCGGCGCGGTCAAGCGGCTCGGCAAGCGCCGGCGAGGCGCAGGTCGACGCCATCAGGGCGATGATCATCGCCTTCAGGGGCGAGCGGTGGGGCAGGCGGCGCATGGCGTCTCTCCATCAATCTCGAGGAGAGGCGCGCCGACGATCTCGCGGATGCGACCGCAGGATTAAGCTTTGGTCATCAGGCGATCAGCCGTCCGTCCAGGGCGGCGAGGCTGAGCGGAGCGCGGCCCGGCGCACGGACGGCCTCGACATCGATCAGGCGCAGTTCGGTGATGTCCTTCAGGCCCACACCCTTGAGGCTAAGCGGCTGTACGAGGCCCAGCATCCGGTCGGCCGCGCCGGAGGGACCGCGCAGGGGGCAGAGCGCGACCTCAACGGGCTCTTCGCTTTCGCCCATCTCGGCGACGACGATGATCGGTCGACCTTCGCGAAAGGCGCGAGTCACCGCCCGGTGGGCGTCCAGGCGGCTGGCCCGATCCCACAGGGGAAGCCAGTGCACGCCGCGCAGCGAGCCGCCGAACAGTCGCTCGACCCAGGCGCCGGCCAGGCGAAAGCCGAGACCGGTCTCGGTCTGCTCGGCCATGAAGATCTGCGGCAACAGGTCCGACAGCACTGTCGGGTCCAAACTGGCGCGCGAGGGAATGCGATGCGCCTCGGGCAGGTCGCTCCAGGCCTGGATGACCCGCTGTGTTCCGGAATGGGACATGATCGCCTCCTTTTCCGGAGATTTCGCAAGGCGCGGGCCGTTCGCGGGCGATTCATCGCCTGTCGGGAGAAACGGAAACGAAAGACTGTCGTGATCTGATGCGGATTGAGACGGCCCCGTTCTTGCTGGATGGCGTCCGACACAATTTCTGGGAGCCGACCCATGCGGGTAAGGACAAAGACCTGGTTGCCGGCCGCGCTCGGCGTAATCGCTCTGGCGGCCTTTGCCGGTGAAGCACAGGCTGCGGGCGGACCGCCTCATGACGGCGGCGGCGGTGGTTGCTGCAAGCCGCCTCCCCCTCCGCCCCCGCCTCCGCCGCCACCCCCGCCTCCGGGCCCGGGTTGCTGCACCCCGCCACCGCCGCCCGTGTGCTGCGGTAACGGCGGCAATGTGAACGTCAATGTGAACGTCAACGCCAGCGCCTCGGCGCGGGCGGGCGCCAGCGCCCGAGCCGGTTCGACCGTCTATGTCGGCGGCGGCGGCGGCGCTTATTTCAACGTCGACCAGCCCTATCCCACCGTCATCTCCGGCCTGAACGTCGGCGCGGCGGCGGTGAACCAGGTGATCCAGGTGCCTTACGAGGAGATGCGCAGCTTTTACAAGCGCGTGGTCATCCAGGCCGTCTGCATCGACGATCGCAACGTGCCGCATCCGGCCAGCCAGGTGCGCCCGGACCGAGACGTAATGGGCGATTATGACGGCGAGCTCTATCGCTGCCTGGCCGGTACGCGCCTGCAGTGGACCTGGGCGGAATATGTCGACACCGTCAGCTTCGACGGCGGCGAGACCACCACCTGCGCCAAGGGCGAGGCCCTTTATCACGGCCGCGGCGGCAAGCTGGAATGCCGCACCCAGAAACGCGAGCGGGACTGCAACGAACGCTCTCTGCTGCGTCGCTACGGCGCCGGCATCAAGGTGCTGGAGATCTACCGCGAGGAGATCATCACCGCCTATCGCGAGGAAGTGGTCCAGGTCGCGGGCGAACAGATCACCGGCGCCTCGATCATGCTGGACGGGGGCGTGGGCGGCCGGGTGTTCTGATTGAACACCGCGTTCACCCGAGGGTCATATAAGCCCCTGTAAAATCTGGGTATCGTCGGCTCCGTCGGCGAACCTTGGGAACTTCAACGGCCCCGGTCCGCATGGATCGGGGCCGCTTTTCCATTCACAGACGGGTGCGCAGCGACCAAAGCTCCGGAAAGGCCCGGCGGTTCAGGGTCGAGGCCAGATAGTCGACGCCCGCCGTGCCGCCCGTGCCCCGACGGCGGCCGATGATCCGTTCGACCGTCACGACATGCTTGTGCCGCCAGGTCAGCAGGGCGTCGTCCAGATCCATCAATTTTTCGGCCAGCTGATAGAGCGCCCACCACCGCTCGGTGTCGCGATAGACCTCAAGCCAGGCCGCTTCGACCCCCTCGCTGGCCTCATAGGGCCGCGAGACGTCGCGATCGAGCACCTCGGCCGGAACAGGCAGACCGGCCGCCGCCAGTTGCGCCAGGGCGTCGTCATAGAGGCTGGGCCGGGCCATCGCGTCGGCCAGAGCGGCGTGGGCCGCGGGCCTGTCCTCGTGGAACGCGAGGAACTTGTCGTCCTTGATACCCAGCATGGCCTCCAGCCGGCGGAACTGGTCGGACTGGAAACCGGAGGATGCGCCCAGCTCACCGCGAAAACGCAGATAATCGGCCGGGGTCATGGTGGCCAGGATGTCCCAGCTCTGGGTCATCACCGCCTGGATGCGGCTGACCCGCGCCAGGCTCTTGTAGGCGGGCACCAGATCGCCGGCGTGGACCAGCCGCTGGGCCAGTCCGACCTCGTGCAGGATCTGCTTGAGCCACAGCTCCTTGGTCTGGTGGATAATGACGAACAGCATCTCGTCATGTTCGTCGCTGAGCGGGTTCTGCGCGCCCAGAAGGGTATCCAGCGTCAGATAGCGGGCATAGGTCATGGACGGGGGCGCGGCGGCCCGGTCATCGGTGTCGGTCGTCATGCGCGGGACCCTAGAAGGCGTCGCGGACGGACGCCAGCGGCTCCACCGAGCTACCCGACCAGTTCGACGCCGGGTCCGCCGGTCGAGGGACATTCCAGGCCATGCAGCCGCAGATCGGCCTGACCCAGCTTCAGGCCCAGGGTGTCGAGCAGCGGATTGAGCACACCATCCAGCACCGGCCCCAAGGGCGTCAGCAGGGCCGTGGCCGCGCCCGCCAGACCGCCAAGACCCAACCCCAGTCCCAGCGCCTGAACTTCGATATCGAGACGGCCGAGCAGGGTCGAGACCAGAGAGCTGCCAGCCTCGCGCGTACTGGCGGTGCGGATGCGTTCGGCGGCGATGTCGGCCTCGGAAAAGGTGAGCGGCTGGAACCCCTGGTTGGCCATCTCGACGTCGGCCCGCGCCTTGACCCGCACCAGGCCGGCGACGGAGACCAGGGTCGTCTGTGACGGCGCCAAGGGTCGCTTGAAGTCAGAGAGGGCGTCGTCGTCCACATCGCCGACCCAGGCGCGGGCCAGGCCGGGCCGCGCCTCCAGAGTCACGCGATCGGCCTGGCAGTCGATCTCGGCCAGGCGCGCTTCGGACGCCGCCAGCTCCACCACCACCGGCAAGGTCACCTGGGCCAGACCGGCGAGGGACTGGGCGGTGCGCGCCCTGAGCCTCAACCGCGCCTGAGCGGTGCGGATCACCGGCTGCCCATCGCCCGTCACCGCCAGCCACGGCGACCCGTTCGGACGCTCGCCGATCGCCAGGTCGATGTCCAGGTCCGCCAGCCCGGCCCGAGCGCCCAGGTCCAGCATCAGCTGGCGATCGCCATTGCCGATCTCCAGCACCGTCGAGGCCAGGTCCAGGGCCGAGAGCTCGAGTCCCAAGCCGGGCGTCTCCATCAGCTCTCCGGCGACCAGATCGCCGATTGTCAGCGACCGCCCTCTGGTGGCGTCGGCAATGCGGCCGACCGCCCGGCCGGCCCGGTCGTCGCCGAGCAGGGTCTCCAGCACCGACAGGGCGCGGCCGGCCTCGACCTCTGTGGCCAGCACCTCATCATATCCCGCCGCCTCGAGGCCAAGCTCGGTCTTCAAGGCGTCCATCCAGCGGAACAGCGAAACGTCGGCGTCGGCCAGGGCTTCGTAGTCCATCACATCGAGACCGATCTGCCCGCCGGCCAGTCCCGACAGCAGCGCATTGGCCACGCCCCCCTCCAGTCTCGCCACACGGGAGCCGATGGAGAAGGCGGCGCGGGGCTCGCTGGCGACCCGACTGGCGATGGCGCGTCGCGTAACAGCGACAGGCTTGAGGCCCAGCGCGCGGCCGAAATAGAGCGGCGCCGTTGAGGTCAGGGTCACCTTCGCCGCACTGGCCTGCTCGTGGTCCGAGGGCGAAAACCTTTCCGACCGGTCGAGCTCGCGCCTTGGGCGATAGACGCCGAGTTCGACCTCGACGGTGTCTACGCGGCCGTTCGCCTGCGCCGTGGCCTCGGCGCCTTCCTTCGCCCGGACCAGGTCAGTCGCGGCTGTCAGGGCCGCCAGATCTGCGACGCCCTGCAGCCTTCGAGCTTCCAGGGCGACCGTGCCGAGATCGACCGACAGTGCCGCTACTGCCGCGATGATGCTGGATGCAACGGCCGTTATCACGGCGGTCGCTCCGCGCCTGTCATGGATGAGGGGTCTCATCAGTAGCCGCCTGTCCGGATGATGGCCGTGCGGGTGATGACCTGCGGGGGCGACGGAGTCAGACTCGAGAGGATGAGGATGGGGTGGCCCGCCACGTCGTAGCGGACATCAACACGGATCACAGAGCTGTTGCTCGTGACGTCGACCACGGCCCGCTCCGCGGGCAAGCCGACGACAGCTTCGCCCTGGTCGGCGACGTAAGCCCGCGCCAGGCTGCGACGCTCCGTGGCATCAAGCCCGCCCAAGGCCGCGCGTGCGCTTTCGGATGCGAGCGATTGAACGCCTTGAGCCAACCAGAGCCACCCGCCCCAAACAACGATGCTCGCGAGTACGAGCATGAGCAGGGGAACGATGATCGCGAACTCAACCGCGGCGACGCCGCCACGGCGGCGGGAAACCAGCTGACCCATCACAAATATCCCGTATCCCGGGATATTTGTGATGGGCTTCCGTTGCTAAGAGGTTAAGGGTCGCGGCCCCCAGAAGGTCTGTGACGGGGACAGATCCAGAACCCGGCCTTGCTCAACGATTGGTCTGCCGCGCCATGTGAGCGTCAAGGCGCCGCCCTCGAATGTCCCGACAGGAGCGCTGCCATCCGGCGTCAGATCGACGATTGTGGCCAATTCCATCTGGTCGGCGGTCACCGCCAGCGCCAGGGCGTCATTGGGGGTTCGGTGGTGGTAGCCGCCCGCCATCCATCCCTGGATCTTCGGAATCTCCTGCCCGCGATAGCGACGTCGTTCCGACGGCTGGTCCACGGCATAGGTCACTGTCCCCCCCGGAAAGCGCCATCCGTCTTCGGTGGGAGCGGCTTCCAGGTCTGGGGCCAGGTGCAGCCAGGCCGTCATCTGGGCGCGCTCGGGCCTGGCGACTTTGTCGATGAGGACAAGCCATTCGCCCGGTCGGTACAGGAAGCGCCGGTGATGGCTGACGCCGAATTCAGGTCGCTCGAAGCCCCCCTCAACCACCCACCCCCACTGCGCGGTCCTCAGCTCATGCACGGCGGACCCGACGGGCCGACTGGCGCGCACTCCGTTGTCCAGGCGCTCCGGTATGAGATCGACCGAGTTATGGGCCGCGGCGCTGTCGGTGAAATCGCGCCACGCCTTCCGGGAGTAGCTGTATTTGCCGCTGTCGACGACAATCAGCCGTCCGCGTTCGAACAACTCGAACGAAAGGTCGTCAGCATGCTTGTGAACGTTGGAGTGATGGCCTCCCGTGACCAGCAACATCGACGAACTGGGCGCCGGCGTCGCGGCGGTCGTGCGGATGATGGCGTACCCTGCCTTGTCGTAAAGCTGTCCCATCACCCCCGGAGGTCGCGGCCACCACTTGGCGGGGGTTTTGACCGGCGAGGAATCGCCGATCCGCGACAGAAGGCCATCGGGAAACACGAACCATCTCAGGCTGTAGCGCGCTCGGTCTATGACATCGGTCACGTGGCCCATGGATTCGTACCAGCCGCTGTGCCGGAGACGCTCCAGTGTTTTCAGCACGAAGTGCTGATAGCCAGGCGAGTGTTCGAGGTGGACGCCCTCCGGGCTGAACTGTCGATCGAGAAGGTCATCGAAAACGCCCTCGATATAGGCTTCGCCTCCCTCGGCCTCCGGCGCGTCGGTCAAGGTCTTGATCAGCGCCATGGCGCCGTGAACCTGGAACAGGCCGTGGTTGGAATCGCCGATGAAGGTTCGATCGCGCAGACGGGCCAGATGACGTCGCGCCAGCAGGATCAGCGCGTCCCGGCGTTTCCCGCCGACTTGCTCCTCGAGGCCCGGCTGCGAGATCAGATAGGCCAGCTTCGCCGCCCGCAGCCCGGAGCCCATGTCATTCCAGAGCTCCGGGTCATTGGCATGGGTCGCTTCGAAGGATGCCCAGTCGAGCATCAAGTCGGCCAGGGGCTGCAGCCAGATGTCATCGCGCGTGGTCGAATGCGCGGTCACCAGGACGTCCAGAGGTCGCCAGGCATTGAGCTGGAAACGCCAGTTTCGATCATCGAACGGGTCGGCCAGCCAGCTTATCGGCGTCTTTAGAGACCAGAGTTCGTGTTCCGGCCTGGGCGCCCACCCGTCGGCCAAGGTCGCCGACGCCTTGGCGGCGGGATCGCGGAACGCCCCGCACAAGGCTTGTCGGTGGGTGAGGATCAGGGTCGCGCCCCCGCCATCGCGGCCAGAAGCGCCGCCAGTCGTGGGCGCGCTTCTGGCCGTCGCCTCAATCTCCGTCAACTGCTATTCCAGCCGCATGACCTCGTCGCTCGCCACCCTGAACATGTCGCCTTCGTCTCCGACCGCGCTCGAAGCGCGGCTCGCCATCGCGCGGGCTCACGCGGGGTGGGCCCAGGCTGTCGCCGCTGGCGAGCGCACAGACGCCGCCCGCTGGGTTGTTCAGGTCGCGGGATTGTCGGCGAGCGACACAGCGGCGTCGTCGCAGTTGTTGGCGATGCGCCTGTGGGCGATTGAGGCCAAGCTGCGATCCGGCGATCCTGCGGGTGCGGAACAGGACCTCCACCGGCATGAACGAGACCACGGCGCCACGCACCAAAGCCGTCTCCTCAAGGCTCAGCTGAATTATTTCCGCGGGGATTTCGAAGCGGCGGCGCAAGCATGCGCCGACGCGATCATCCTGCTTCCGCCCGCTAAGACGCCCGGCAAGGCCTACAGCCAGATCGTCCGCTTCCATGCCGAGTGTTTATGTCTCGCGGAGCGCCACGACGAAGCAAGGGTTCTGTTGCATCACGCCTTTGCTCACAAGTCCGTCTGGACGACCGAAGACATCAAGGCGCTCCGCCGAACCGTCACCGATGAACGGTCCCTGGCGGAATTTCACGCTTTCCTCGCGTCCTATTTCGCCTTTCCCGGAATTCGCTCGCGCGCGGCCCTGTATCATTTCTCCATGGCGTGCCGCGACCTCGGGCTCTACGAGCGAGCCGAGCTGGCGATCCGGCAGAGGTTCCTTTCCGCGTCCGCAATGGAGGCGTTCGGAGCCCGTCCAGCCAGTCTTGGGCCGAAGCCCCAGTGGGTGCAGGACGCTCGCCAGACCCTCACGGATCTCAAGGCCTCGATGGCCGCCGCCGAAGCCGAGATGTTCCTCATTTCCGGCACCCTGCTGGGAGCTGTTCGTGAAGGCGACATCCTTGGCCACGACAAGGACATCGACGTTGGGGTCATGGACGCCCCGGGGCTCGACAAGCGGCGGGTCGAAGAGGCGCTGGGAAGCAGCGGGCGTTTCTCGGTCAAACCCTATCAGAACCCCGCGCTGTTGCGTGTTCAGCATGCCTCCGGCGTCATGGTCGATGTCTTCTGGCACCGGGAAGAGGGCGGGCTGATCGTCCACGAGGGCATGAAGTCGAAATGGTGGAATACGCCCTTCTCGCTCGCCGATTTTCAGTTCTTGGGCGACACACACAGAATTCCCGCGAATTTTGGACGGTACCTTGGCGAAAATTACGGAGATTGGGAGCGCCCGGACACCGAATTCGAGACATTCGTCGACACGCCCAACATGGTTGTGACCAGCGAAGGCGAGATCGTTTGGTATTTCTATTGCAAGCTGTTCGACTACTACCTGCAGGGCCGTGTTGCTCAATTTGGTAAGGTGGCGGCGGCGCTGAAGCGACTGAGGCCTGGCGACCATGCCGTTCAAGTGATCGCCGATCGGGCGCTGTCCGGCCTTCGTCACGGGGCGGAGTCGGACGATGACAACCTTCCTCCGATCGGCTTCGAGGCGTTGGGCGAGGGTCTGGGGGCGATCGAGGACGACGGCGGCGACGCGGCGCTTGTGCAGCCGATGGAGGCGATCCGCGCGCAACAGGAGCAATCCGAGGTGGATACGTGACGGTTGCGTTGCGCTAATCCGAAAAAACTGTAACGGCGAGGCTTTCGCGGCGCGTCACCCCGCGATGTTCGGCCGCTCCGGAACGTAGATCATGCGCAAGGTCATCACCTACGGAACTTTCGACCTGTTCCATATGGGCCATCTTCGGCTGCTGGAGAGGCTCAGGGATATGGGAGACCACCTGACGGTTGCGGTCTCCAGCGATGCCTTCAATGCCGGCAAAGGAAAGTCGGCCACCGTCTGCTACGAGGAGCGCGCTCATATCCTCCGGGCGCTCCGCTGCGTGGATGACGTCATTGCCGAAGATGCTTGGGAGCAGAAGGCGGACGACATCCGACGGCTGGGCATTCATGTCTTCGGCATGGGCAGTGACTGGGATGGCAAGTTCGACGACCTCAAGGCCTTGTGCGAGGTCGTGTACCTTCCCCGCACCGAAGGCATCAGCACCAGCCTGATCAAGGAATCCATCGTCTCGCCCACGCCGGTTCGCGTCGCCGCGAGCCGTTGAGGCGATCGTGAGAGGACTGTTTCCCGAATCTGGGTGGTTCGCGCCCGATGATGCGACGCGCGCCCTGCGGCTTGCGCTGGTCAAGCGACGGAGCCGCGTCGCCGCCCTTGAGGCTGGAGGCCTGAAGGATCCGGTAACCCTGTCTCGCTTGGGCTTGCACGCGTCTGCGGCGACGGGCTTCGACCGGGCGCCTCGGTTGGCGCGCCGTTGGGCCGCAGAGGCTGTCACGAGCTATTTCGCCGCCGGTCGCCCCGCCGACGCCCGCGCGACGGCCGAGTCGGTCATCGCGCGTCCCGGTCAGGCGCGCCTCGCCCTGGCTCTGGCGGCTATCGATGCCGAGCTGGGCTCCAGGGTCGCACAGGCCGACACCGGAAAGGCTGTCGCCGTTCCGAGGGCCGGAGGCGAAGCGCAGAACTGCGAGCGCCGCCTGGCGGCAGGTGACCGCTCCGCCAGCGCGTGGTCCGATCTCTTCCAGTCTCGAGGGATGTCGAGCGTCACGGGTCGCGGCGGCGCCGAAATCGTCCTGGAAACCGCCCAGGCCTCGGGGCAGGCGGTGCGGAATGGCGAACCGGTCAGCGTGATCATGCCCGTCTGGAACACGGCGGACCATGTCGGCGCCGCCGTTCGCTCAGTCCTTGACCAGGGCTGGCGCAACCTGGAACTGATCCTGGTGGACGACGCTTCGACCGACGGTTCGATCGAGGTTGCAAGGCAGGCGGCCGACGGCGACCCGCGCCTTCAGGTTCTGCGACAAAGCTCGCGACGGGGCCCCTATGTTGCTCGCAACCGCGCCCTGACCGCAGCGACGGGGCGCTGGATCGCCTTTCATGACGCCGACGAGTGGGCCCACCCCGACAGGCTGCGCGTGCAGATCGGACAGATGACGTCGCGGGGTCTCGTCGCTTCGGCGGGGCGCAGCGTTCGGATCGACTCCGCGGGGCGGCCGCGCGCCCGCGGCGTCTGGCCCCTGGTTCGATTTGCGCCTTCCACAATGATGATCGATCGGAAAAGGGTCCTCGACCGCGCTGGCCTGATGCATGAGGTGACGAGCGGAGCGGACAACGAGTATTGGTGGCGCATGACGCTCCTGTTCGGGCCGCGCAGGGTTGCCCTTCTGCCGCACCTTTTAATTCTCGGAGCCTGGCGTGACGGGTCCCAGACCGTGTCCGCACAGGAGGGCTACGGCGCCGGCGGCGTGAACCTTTCCAGGCTGGCCTACTGGGAAGGCTGGAACCGATGGCATCTGTCCTGCCGTCGCCGGCCCGGCGCGCTGAAGCTGGCCGCAAACGCAAAACCTTTCGCGGTTCCTCCCGAACTGGAGGTTCCAGCAGCGCGAGGCCCGACATGAGAGTCGCCGTCGTCGTCGGCACTCGGCCGGAAGCCATCAAGATGGCGCCGGTGGTGAAGGCCTTGAAAGCCGCGCCGCGTATCAAGGTCGTAGTATGGTCGAGCGGCCAGCATCGCGAGATGCTCGATCAGGTGTTCGACCTGTTCGATTTGAGCGCGGATCGCGAACTGGGGGTCATGACCTCCGATCAGGGGCTCAGCGCGGCCTTTTCCGCCGTCCTTCAGGGAACAGCGCGCCTGATCGCAGAAGACCGGCCCGACTGGCTGCTGGTGCACGGCGACACGTCGACTGCCGGTGCGGCTGCGATCGCGGCATTCCACGGAAAGGTCAGGATCGGACACGTCGAAGCCGGACTTCGCAGCCATCGGATGGACGCGCCCTGGCCCGAGGAGTTCAATCGCCGCCTGGTCGACATGGTGGCTGATCTTCATTTCGCCCCCACCAAGTCCGCACGTCAGAACCTCCTCACTGAAGGGGTCGCCGATCGCTCGATCCTCGTGACCGGCAACACAGTCATTGACGCGCTTCTGGCGACCCGAGCGCGACTGGAGGCGTCGCCGGCGCGTTGTGAGGCATTGGATGCCGCGGGCCCTGCCCTGGACCCGGACCTGCCGATCGTCCTGGTCACCGGTCATCGACGGGAGAACTTCGGCGACGGGTTCCGCCAGATCTGCGAGGCGCTGGCGCGCCTGGATGACACCGGCCAGGTCCAGATCGTCTATCCCGTACATCTGAATCCGAATGTGCAGGAACCGGTCAAGGCCTTGCTTTCGCATCGATCGCGGGTTCACCTCATCGCGCCGGTGGACTATGAGGCCTTCGTCCGGCTGATGATGCGGGCGCGGGTTGTGTTGACCGATTCGGGCGGCGTTCAGGAGGAAGCGCCCAGTTTCGGCAAGCCGGTCCTCGTCATGCGCGAGGTGACGGAACGACCGGAAGCGGTCGAGGCGGGGGCGGCCAGATTGGTCGGGTCCAGTCCCGACGCTATCGTGGGGGGCGTAATGGCGGCGCTGGGTTCGGGGTGGCCTCGAATCTCGCGCAATCCATACGGCGACGGCCAGGCCGCACGCCGGATCGTGGAAGGACTGACGGCTTGCCCCTGACGTTGTATGCGGAATTTCAGCCCCGGCCGGCGGAGCGCCAGACCCTGTGCATCGTCGGCCTCGGCTATATCGGCCTGCCGACGGGCGCCGCCTTGGCTGACGCCGATTACAACGTCATCGGGGTCGACATCGACCCCGCCATCGTCGAGTCGGTGAACGCCGGGAAGGTTCACATCATCGAGCCGGGGCTGGAGCCGCTGGTCGCGCGCGTCGTGCGCGACGGCGCCTTTCGCGCCCAGACCACCATCCCTGAGGCGGACGTCTATCTGATCACCGTGCCGACGCCGGTCGTCGCGGAGTCCAACCGCCCGGATCTCAGCCACGTGTTCGCCGCGGCCCGAGCCGTCGCCGAGGCCGTCAGGCCTGGAGCCTTGGTGGTGCTGGAATCCACGTCGCCGGTCGGGGCCACGCGGCGTATGATCGACATCATGGCCTCCGCGCGACCGGAGCTCCGCTTCCCGCAACCCGGCGCCGACGACGAGGCCGTGGATGTCGATATCGCCTATTCGCCGGAGCGGGTGATCCCGGGAAAGACCCTGAACGAGCTTGCGTCGAATGCGCGCATCGTCGGCGGCGCGACTCCCCGCGCTGCGCGGCGCGCAGCGGCCGTTTATCGCGCCCTGACCCAGGGCGAACTCCTCCTGACCGACGATCGCTCGGCCGAATTCGTGAAACTGACCGAGAACGCGTTCCGCGACGTCAATATCGCCTTCGCCAATGAGCTGTCTCTCATTTGCGATCGCATGGGACTGAACGTGTGGGACGTCATTCAGCTGGCCAATCGCCATCCCCGCGTCGAGATCCTGAAGCCCGGTGCCGGCGTCGGGGGGCACTGCATCGCGGTTGATCCCTGGTTCATCGTCGATCAGGCTCCGGAGGAGGCCAAGCTGATCCGCGCGGCGCGCGAGGTGAACGACCACAAGCCCGCCTGGCTGACCGACAAGGTGTCGGCGATGCTCGAGCTGGACCCCGAGGCGCGTCTCGGGTGCCTGGGCCTGACCTTCAAGGCGGACGTGGACGATTTCAGGGAGAGCCCAGCCCTAGAGATCGCCCTGCGCCTGAGCCGTCGCTTCCCGGGGCGCGTGGTGTGCGCCGAGCCGTTCGCCGAAGCCCTCAAGGCGCCGCCCGAGATTCAGGTGGTCAGCCTGGAAGAGGCGCTGGTCCAGCCCATCGTGGCGGCCCTGGTGCCACATAGCGCGTTTCGGCAAGTGGACCGACCGGCGGGCGTACTGGTGGATGCCTGCGGACTGTGGCAGTAGGACGCGTCTAGTCACGCAGGCGGGCCTTCGTTGGCGCAGCAAACACCTCATCCCGACAGCGATATCGAAATGGACGCTCCGTCGTTGGCCGAGGCTGCGCCCGGAGAGTCGGTCCTGCCTGACGCCTCGCCCGAGGCCGTGGCGCGGCTGGCCGCGGAGGCTGCGCATCTGCGGTTGAAGGTGATGTCGCTGGCCGCCGAGAACGAGCGACTCCGCGACACCGTCTCCTATCAGCTGGGCAATCTGATCGTGCATGCGCGCACGTGGCGGGGGTTTTGTGAACTTCCGGGCGGATTGCTGAAGCTGCGCCAGCATTCGCTGGCCTTGCGCGGGCGGCGAAACAAGGCGGCGGAATTCGACGCCCAGGCGGCTGAGCGGATTTCGCGCCTCAGCGCCCGCGCGCTTGATATGTCCATCGACGAAATCACCAAGGCGGCGCTCCGGGAATGCCGCACGCCGGCCCTGACGGCGCGCCTGCTCGCCGATCTCGCCGCAGCTGTTCAGTCTATGGATTTTGCGAAAAGCCTGGGTCTGGCCCGGCGCGCTCTGGAGATCGAGCCTACGCCGCGGCGCAAGGTCTGGCTGGCCGGCTTTCTTTACGATGTCGGCATGATCGAGGAGCCGTTGCGTCTGCTGGACGACGCGGCCACCGGCGTTGGCGGGATCAGCGCGGCGGCGCAGCGGCGCCACCACCTGCTCAAGTCTCTCTCGCGGGTGCGCAGGCAGGGCTTGTCCGTTGCGCCGCGCAAGGCCTATCGCACGCCGGTCGATCGCTCCCTGATGTATGTGGCGGCGAGCTCCTTCCCCCATCACATCACGGGGTACGCCGCGCGGACTCATTCGCTGGTCAAGGCGATCGGTCGATCGGGATGGCGGGTCGAGACCGTGACCCGGCCCGGCTATCCGGCCGACCGCAATGACAGCCAGGCCATGACAGGGCGCGAGGCCTCGTTCGAAACCGACGGCGTGGTCTACACGCGGCTGGCCGGTCCGCCGTCGAACACCACGCCTTATGACGAATATGTCGAGGCGGCCTCGCGATCGCTGTTCGGACACATCGAGAAATGCCGGCCGGCCCTGGTCCACGCCGCGTCGAACTATGTGAACGCCGCGCCGGCCCTGGCGGCCGCGCGACGGGCGGGGCTGCCGTTCCTCTATGAGGTTCGAGGCCTGTGGGAGCTGACCAACGCCGCGCGCGCGCCGCATTGGGAAGGCTCCGAGCGATTCGAGCTGCAGCGCCAGCAGGAGACGTTCGTCGCCCAGGAGGCGGATGCGGTCGTCGCCATTTCGGAGGGCCTGCGTCGCGAACTCGTTTCGCGCGGCGTCGATGAACGCAAGATCGCGGTCGTTCCGAACAGCGTCGATCCGCAGGTCTTCAGCCCGCGCCCCAAGGATGAGCGGCTGCAGACGTCTCTGGGGCTCGGTGACAGAAGGGTTTTGGGCTTCCTCGGCTCGATGACCGGCTACGAGGGACTGGTCGATCTGGTCAGCGCGCTGTCGCGGCTGCGCAAGGACGGGCTTGACGTCTGCGCCCTGCTGGTCGGCGACGGGCCGGCGTTCCGGGAGGTCCGCGAGGCGGCGCGCGAACAGGGCGTCGAGGAGCATCTGATCATGCCCGGGCGCGTGCCTCACGCCGACGCGCCGCGCTGGTACTCGGTGATGGACATCGCCGTCTATCCGCGTCGCCCGGCGAGGGTGACCGAACTGGTTCCGCCGCTTAAGCCGCTGGAGGCCATGGCCATGGAGCTGCCGGTTGTGGCGTCGAACGTCTCGGCCATTTCGGAGACGGTCATCCACGGTTCGAACGGCTTCCTGTTCGACAAGGGTGATCTTGACGGTCTGATCCAGGTGCTGGGCGGCGTGCTCGATCAGCCCGATGAATCCCGGGCTATCGGCCGCGCGGCGCGCGCCGATGTGGAGCGACGCTTTACCTGGACTCGCGCAGCCGAGAACCTTGGGCTCGTGTACGGCCAGAATGCCCAGTTCACCTGAGGTGGAAGCGGCGGCCCGCAACGAGCCGACGCGACGCGTAAGGCCTCGACCTTATCTGCCGTTGACCACGCCCGCCCGCTACGATCAGCTGATCAGGCTGGGGTGGCGGCTGGGATCAGCCCCGGCGGTCCCTATGGACGAGCCGATCGACTGGGAGGAGCCCGAGGCCGAGCGGCGATCGTGGTTCTACCATCTCCAGGCGCTGGATCCGATCGAACCGGCGTTGGCTCAGTGGTCCGCCATCGGCGACCTCGAAGCCCTGGAGCTGGCGGTGTCCGTCGCCCTGGACTGGGCGGGAGCGCATGCCGACCGGAAAGATCCGGCGCAATGGCCCCGGGTCTGGTACGACATGGCCACGGGCCTGCGGGCGTATCGCCTGTCCTACCTCCTGGAGGAGGCGCGCCGGGCCAACCTCATTGATGGCGAGGATGAGGATCGGCTGCTCAGATTGCTTCAGCGGCACCTCGAGCTGCTGGTCGATGAGGCGCGGTTCACGGCCCATTCCAATCATGGCTTCTTTCAGTCGGCCGGCCTGTTGGCCCTGTGTCGCCGCGTCCTGCGCGCACAGGATCAGGATGCGGGCGTGGCTCTGGCGACCGCCCGGCTGCGCACCATCCTCGACACCCATTTCGCGCCGGATGGCGTGCATAAGGAGCACTCGCCCGACTACCACCTGGCGGTTCTTGAAGGCTTCAAGGCGCTCATTCGCGCCGAGCTGCTCAAGGACGACGCGATGTTTGAGGGCATCGCCCGCGCGGAGCGGGCTCTGTCCTGGTTCGTCAAGCCGGACGGCCGGCTGGTCAACTTCGGCGACAGCGATAACCGGCTGTTGCCGCCCGCCATTCTGGAGGACCTGCGGCCGCTGAAATCGGGAATGCGCGCGTTCGCCGACGGCGGCTATGCGGTGGTTCGGGCGGGGGGCGATCGCGGCCCGACCTATCTGGCCCAGACCCTCTGCTTCCACTCGCGAACCCACAAGCAGGCCGACGATCTCAGCCTGGTCTGGACCGATCGCGGTCGCGACATCCTGATCGACGCGGGGCGTTACGCCTACGGCGCCAAGAGCGAGCCGGGATCCGAGCTGTGGAAGAAGGGCTACTGGTACACCGATCCCATCCGCGTCTTCATGGAATCGGCCGCGGCCCACAACACCATCGAGATCGACGGCGAGAGCCACGATCGCCGTCGCCAAAAGCATGGATCGGCGCTTCGGGCAGCGGGCGATCTCGGCGGGGTCCGTTATGTGTTGGGCGCCGTTCAGCATGGGCCTGTGACCCATTCCCGGCTGCTGCTCCTGGCCCCTGGGCAATGGCTCTGCATCGTCGATGGTCTGAGGTCGACGGCGGCGACCACGCACCGTTACCGCCAGTGGCTGCATCTCGCGCCCCAGTGGTCGGTGACCGCCGCCGATGACGGCTTCCTGGCCGAGGTCGAGGGCGCGGGCGACCAGCTCCGGATCCTGCCGCTGACGTCCGGACGCCGCGATGGACCGATCCTGGGCCGCGGTGATCCCAAGCGCCAAGGGTGGTGGTCGCCGGCCGCCAACAAGCTGGAGCCCGCGCCGGCGATCGCCATCTCCAAGAGGGCGCGCTCGACGGCCTTTGTCACCCTGCTCGCCTTCGACGACCAGGGCGCCTCTGGCGCGGCGCGCATGAATCCCGACCTTCATGGCCAGATCACGCTCGATATTGGCCGAAAGCGCATTAGGATCACCCGCGACCGCGACGATATCGAGATCGCCTTTCGGAGCCGCAGCGCGTGACAACCGCCCGTCGTCGTCCTCTAGAGCCGAACCTCAGCTGGCCGCCCGGCGGGGTGGGGCGTCAGTTCCGGGTCGCGGTGCGCAATGAAGAGACCGGCGAAAAGCGCACCATCTACGACGGCACACGGCCCGGCTGCCGGCTGCCGGCTGATTTCCGCCTCTCACCCGACCAGCTGTCCTACCGCGTGGAATCGCGTCTGGCCGACGACAGCTACGCGCCCTTCCGTCGACACATCGAATTCACCGGCATCGATCGTATCGGCGACGATTTCGAGACCGATGCGCCTGATCTTCTGACGGCGGAGGCGCATCCGCGCGCCACCGCCTATCGTCTGGTGGTCCGCGATCGGGAGAACCGGGACGACCGCTTCGCCGATTTCCAGCGCGCCGATCCGCGCTTCCTCCTGCCGCCCGGCCGCCTGGAGGGGCGCTCCGCCGAATACGCCATCCTGCCCCGGGTCGATGACCGGTGGGTCGGTAGCCGGTGGAGGCCGGTCACAGAGGCCATGGTCGCCGCGGCCCAGGCCCGATCCGAGCGACTGATCGAGCTGCCGCGAGAGCCCAGTCCGCGCGACCATCCCAATGACGCCAAGGCGCCTCCCGGATGGGCGCGGTCCGCCACCCCCCCGGCGGCCCGACTGGCGACCCTCGTGGCGATCGACGCCACCCTGGCGCCCCTTCTCGCCGACGCGCCCGACGCCGACCGTCTGACCGCTGAGCAGTGGCTCGATGCGAAGGGCGCAGGCCTCGTCTCCCTGGTCGCTGACCGCCTGGCGTCCGCGGGCCTAAGCGGCGTGTTCTTCCTCGATGTGGAGGCGGCCGCCGTGTTCGGCGTGGAAGCGGCGTCGCGCCTCGCCAAGAGACTGGAATCGCAGGGCCACGGCGTTGAACTGCTGCACGATCCTCAGCCTTGGCGGATCGCCGGAGAGATCGACGAGGCGGAAGCGCCCGACGCCGCCGTGGCGCGTTCCGTAAAGCGCTTTGTCGAGATCGTCGGCCGCCGCCCTCGTCTGGCGCGGCTCGGTGGCGCGGAGGCCACCTGGCCTGTTCTGGAGGCTTTCGCGCGCGAAGGATTGGCGGGCCTCGTGGTGCGTCCGGGACAGACAAGCTCGCTGCCGCGCTGGATGCAGGGCCGGGTCCGCCCCTTCGCGGCCGTCGACGGCCTGGCCGTGCTGCCGGTCAGCACGGTGCTGTCGACGCCGGCCCATGCCCGCGATCGCGTCGTGCGCCACGAGCTGACGGCGACGGACGCCCTGGTGGCCGCAACCGCCCAGGCGATCGTCGAGGCGCAGCCGCCCACTCGCCCGGGAGCCGCGAGCGGTGAGCTGGTGATCGCCTATATCGACCCCCTCTCTCTCCTGGCCGTGCAGCGGACGGTGAATCCCAAGGCGGCGGAGGTCTGGAACGCGGCCGTGCGCCGGCAGGCGGACTGGACGCGCGCCGGTTGGATGCGCGGCGATGACGGCTACGATTTCGCCAGTGGGATCAGCGAGGTGGCGGTGGACATCCTCGACAACATGATCGTGGGCCTTGCGCGCGGCGGCGCGGCGACGCTCGATCCGACATCGGGTCTCGATCGTGACGGCCTTACCGCCTGGATCGATGACGGGCGAGCCTGGGATCTCGTTGTTGAACAGCGGCGCGGGCCGAGGCGGATGCGCCGCTCCGCCGTCAGGCGTTACGACAACGCCTTCCGCCAGGCTCTGGCCACGAGGCCGGCATGACCCGCGCGGCCCGAGCCAAGACCGACAACCGCGCCAAGATCGACCTGGCCTGCCTACGGGGCTTGGCGGCGCTCGGCGCCCCCCGGGATGCCCGCAGCCGTCTGATCGTTCAGGCGCCGGGGGCGTTCCTGACAGAGGCCGTGGAGGAGGTTCTGGGGTCCTCCGAGACCCGGACCGCTTCCTTCGATCGACACGGAGTGCGCGACCCCGACCTTACTTCGGGTCATGATCTGATTGTGACCAGCGGTGTGCTCGGGGCGGGGACGATCGCGGACACGGCGCGGCGGCTCGGCGCCTTCGTGGAGGCCTTGGCTCCAGGAGGCTGCCTGGCGGCGGCGATCGAGACCTATGCGGCGGCAGGGGCAAACGGAGCGGAGGAGGTTGTCCTGTTCCCGGACCTAGGCGCGCTGGGTTTACTCGGGCCCGATGTCGAAGTGCGGACGCCTCTGCCGCCGGCCGCATGGCTGGCGCTGCTGTCGTCGGCGGGGCTCAAGGTGAAGGCCACCGCGGGATACGCCGAGGAACCTCTGGCCGACGAAGTTCTGGATCGCCACGCCCCCCGTCTGGCCGCCTTCGATGGCCGCGAGATCGCCACGGGCCGCCTTCTGGTGGTGGCCGAGAAGCCGGGGGCGCCGACGTGAAGCTGAACCGCAAGGCAGAGCGTCTGGTGACCCTGGCGCGGGAGACCGTCTTTCCGCCCCGCTATGAGCTGCACCCAGAAGAGGATGCGGCGCAGGAGCGTGCCGTAGCCGTCTGGCGCGACCTGTTCCAGCCCTTCGGCCCGCTGGTCGAGGACGCCGACATTCTGGAGGTGGGTTGCGCCGACGGTCGCCTGGCCTCCCGCCTGGTCACCCACGGCGCGGCGCGGTCCGCAACGGGCGTCGAGCCCGGTTTCGACTTCGGCCCGTACGATACCCTGGAAGGGCGCCTGACCCTGTCCTCCGATCTGGCCGTGCTCGACACGCTCGACGATGGCGTCTTCGATCTGGTTCTGGCGCGCGATGTCGACACCGCGCTTCCGCTGGACGGGCTGGAACGCCGGCTCGGCCGCATCTACGAGCTGCTGAGGCCGGGGGGCGAAGCGGTGCTGCGGGTCGGATGTTTCGCGCCGGGAGGGCGGCTTGGCGAGGGCCCTGGCTATGGTCTGATGACGCCCACCGCCTGGGCCGCAGTCGTCATGCGCGCCGGCTTTGAAATCATCGACAGCGCCCAGGTTTGGCGAGACGACCGAAACCAGTCGGCCGTGGATATCATCCTGCCGGACGCAAGTCCGACCGAGCGCGCTTGCGCCGAAATGCGCCTTCACCTCGTTCGACCTTGGGAAAGCTGGGAGCTGGCCGCCCTCACCGCCCGACGGTCGAAGCGTCGCCGGTGACGAGCGGCCCAAACATGGTGAACCGGCGTTAGGCTTTCTTAACTCGAACACGGCAGGGTTGGCCTCGATGGCCTGACCATCCCGAGAGCCGTTCAGCCGCATGTTCGCCAAGAGACAATCCGCCCTCGCCGCCACCGCCGGCGCTCCGCCCGCGCCGCGTGGGAAGCCCTCGTTCGCGCGTCTGGGGCAGCAGCTGAAGAAGCCGCCTGTCGCCGTCGCCGCCGCCGGCCTGGCGATGCTGGGCGCCGTGGCCCTGTTTATCACCGTCCTGGGCGACCCCCGCGCCGGAGCGCCCGAGCGCACCGTGGCGCTGAAGCGCCCCGCCGCCGCCGCGCCCGCCGCCGTCCCGACGGGCATGGAGGCCTTCACCGTCGACAGCCTCGGCCTGTATCAGGATCTGTCCGCCGGCGGGATTGATCCCGCAACCGGCCTGCCCATGGTTGCCGGCGCCGTGGCCTTGGGCGGCGATCAGGGCGCGGCCGGCGGCATCGCCGTCAGCGCACCGCGTCTCAGCCCCTCCGCGCCGTTGCCTGCGGCCCCGATCGCGGGCCTGGCCCAGCCCGGACCCGACGGCGTCCTGCCGGTCATCGCGCCCGACGGCCGCACCCCGGCCCAGGCCTACGCCCGGCCCTATCGTCCGAACGGCCAGCCCCGCGTGGCGCTGGTGGTCGGCGGTCTCGGCCTGAATGCGGTCACCACCCGCGCCGCCATCGAGCGCCTGCCCGCCGAGGTGACCCTCAGCTTCGTGCCCTATGCCGAAGGCTTGCAGGGCTGGATCGACCTGGCCCGCGCCCACGGCCACGAAGTGCTGCTGGAAATGCCGATGGAGCCGGCCGGATATCCCGACAACGACCCTGGCCCCCAGACCTTGCTGGCCCGAGACAGCGCCCAGGACATGCAGCAGAAGATGCAGTGGCTGCTGGGCCGCGCCACTGGATACTTCGGCGTCACCAACTATCTGGGCGACCGGTTCGTCGCGTCCGATTCCGCCATGAACGCTTTTACGAGCCAGCTGCGTCAGCGCGGTCTGGCCTTCGTCGACGACGGCTCGGCCCGACGCCGTGGCGGCGCTTGGTCCCGAACCAGCGCGCACCTCATCGTCGACGAGACCCAGACCCCGGCGGCCATCGTCGCCCAGCTGAATGCGCTCGAGGCGGCGGCCAAGTCGTCGGGTCAGGCGCTGGGAACCGGCTTCAGCTATCCGGTGACGGTCGAGGCCGCCGCCCGCTGGAGCGCCGGCCTGTCGGCGCGTGGCGTGCAGCTGGCCCCCGCTTCGGCCCTGACCACGCGCGCCGGCCGCTAGAACACGCGACAATAGCGCCGGTGTGATGGACCCGGGCGAGACGTGGTTCGTTGTCGCCTCGGCCGCGACCCGAGCGGCGAGCTCATGTGTTGTTTGTCGTGTCCGTTCCGAGCGCCCTGACCCCCGAAGCCCGGTCCCTGTTCGATCGTTTCGACCCCCTCCTCGCGTCGGCCTCCCTCTCCCCTCGCGACGAGGAGGACCTGCTGGGCCTTGCCCGCGTCTTCGATCTGGAGACGGATCAGCCGCCCGTCGAGGTCTGGCGTCGTTTGCGCTCGCTGATCGAACGCCAATCGGATTTCGCGGACCTTCCGGTCACGACCTGTCCCGAGATGAGGGTCATGGTGGTCGAGGACGATCCTGTCATGGGGGCCGACCTCGCCGGCCTGCTGACTGACGCCGGCCATGCGGTGGTTGGGCCCTTCACCACCGCCGAGGCGGCCTGGTTGGCGCTGTCCATGGACGCGGCCGTCGACGCCCTGCTGCTCGATATAAATCTCGCCGGGATCGAGACCGGGGTCGATCTGGCCGCGCGGGTTACGGCGCGCGGCGGTCCGCCGATCGTCTTCCTGTCCGGCGACGTCACCCTTGGCGCCCGGCATGCGGAACTGGCGCGCCGGATCGTGTTCAAGCCCTGGCGAGAGGGTGAGGTCCTGGAGGCCCTGTCCGCTGCGGTCAATCCTGCGAATCTTGCGGCCTAGCGGGGTCCCACAGTCGCCTGTCGCGGGGACGGATCCGTCTCGCCTGCAAAGGCCGGCAGCCGCGGCGCAACGGGCGCGAACGGCACAGTATCCGACGATCCCGACAAAATGGCTCGGAGTTGGGCGTAATCGATATCCTGAACGGCGCACCCGCCGCTTTTCAGGGCGAGAGCGGACGCCGCACCGATGGCTTGACCCAGGCCCATGAGGGTCGGCTCCATCCGTATGGCGCCGAAGGCCTCGTGCGTGGCGGACACGCAGAAGCCGACCATCAAATTCGCGACGTCTCGCCTCGACGGAAGCACCACGTCCCACGGCACGCTGAACCGGCCGCCATCGATTGACGCCTCGAAGTTTCCTTCATTCCACAGCCGCCAGCGCGCGCCGCGGCGCACGGCCAGCCTCTGCACATGATGCGAGTCCCGGCGGTAGGCGCCATTGGCCACCGGCCGGTCAGACTTCTCGCCACGCGGCGCCAGGTCGGCGGCGCGGCAAACCCAGTCCGACACCATCCTTCGGCTTTCCCGTACATAGAGTTGGTAGGGCCAGTGCGGCTCGTCCCTGGAGTTGGGCTTGCGGAAGTGGAGGCGATCCAGGCCGAACCGGCGGATGTCCTCCCGAAGCTCCGCAGGGACCCGGTCGTCGGCGTGGTGCTGAAGCGCATAGAAATAGCCGCGGATGTGCTGCTCATGTCGCTTCCAGATCGTTTCGCGCTCCCGATAGGTGGCGTCCGGATACGCATGAGACCCCCCGATCAGATCGAGAGAAAAGGCTCCTCGATTGTTCACGTCCCACACGCGCGATCCCAAAAACTTGGTCAGCAGGAAGTGGCTTCGCAATGAGTAGTCGACCCCGTAGCGAGCTCCCGAGCGCGTCAGACTGGCCAGCCACCGAAACAGGAGTTCGTAATCCCCTGGGCTGAAGCCGGCAGGCGTGTCTGATGGAAGATCGACGCGTCGATCCGGATCGGTCGTCATAATCATGCGGAAGCAATAGGCCTGAACCCTATCGTCCCCGCTCCCGACTCTCTGACGGGTCTCGTAAACCACCCCCGGCAAGAGGCCGCTCGACGGGTCCCCTCGAACGACAAAGGGGTCAACACGTCCGGCGGCGAAGCTCCAGTTGTGGTTCCGCCCGCGTGCGTCGGTCGACAGGCCTCGGTAGCCGTTCAGCGGGTTCTGCTGGTCGGCTGGCTCCCGACCAACAGCGTAGGTCACTCCAGCGAGCGCCATGAGGTCGCCTTCGTATCCGCAGTCCGCGAAGTAACGCCCGCGAACGACGCGTCCGTCGGCCAGTCTCAGGGCCGTGAGACGATCGCCGGTGCGCTCGACTCCCACGACGCCGTCGGACCACACGACGGGAATGGCGGCCTCGCGCACCATGTCCTCGAAAACCTGCTCGGCGAACCGCGGCTGGAACTTGACGCTGCCGGCGTCTCGTACTTCCTGCTCAGCGATGCGCGCCAACACCGTGCGCCCCAGGCCGGTGACGCTGTCCAGACCGTGGAGGTCCGTCCCGCCCAGTCCACCACTCATCATCCCGCCGAGATGTCGCTCTCGCCAGCCACCTACGATGATGGCGGTCAAGCCCTGGCGCCTGGCCTCGTACGCCCCAGCGATGCCGCCTGGCGTCGCACCGTAGAACACGACGTCGAATTCCAAAGCGTCTTCGCTCCTGCATTCCTTGATGCGCCATGGCGGTAGAAGAGCTCTAGCGCCTGACAACCCTCGCGTCTTCAGTCCAGGGCGCAAATGTCGGGCAGGCCGCGCAGGGCGCCGGCCGAATCCAGGCCGTAGCCGACCAGATATCGCGCCGGAGCCTCCCATCCGACGAAGTCCGGCTGGATCGCGCGGGGCTCGGGCCAAGGCTTGCGGGCGAAGACGGCGGTCAGCACGCGGTCCGCTCCAGCCTCCCTCGCGAGCCGCGCCGCTTCGGAAAGACTCAGGCCGGTGTCGAACACGTCGTCGAGGACCAGCACGGTGCGGCCCTTCATGGGGCGCTGGAACGGCGCACGCACCTCGACGCGCCCCTTCGACGTTTCGCCGTCGCCATAGGACGCCAGCCACAGGGCGTCGAAGCGCACGTGCCGCCCGATCCGCGCCAAGGCTCGCGTCAGATCGGCGGCGAACCACAGACCGCCGGTCAGCAGACAGACCGCCACCGTCTCATCGTCGATGGCGGGGGCGATGGCGGCGGCCATGTCGGCGACGCGAGCGGCCACCTCGGTCTCGGGAAGCAGGACGGTGCGAGGGCTGTCGACGGGAGAGGCCATCGCCGCTGCTAGCCCCTAGTGCGTTGCGCTGTCGAGGCCTTCACTGGTCGCGCCGCTGATCGGCACGGCGTCGACGGGCGTCAATTCCGACGCGACCCCTTCGCTGGAGGGGCCGGGCCCGAGGTCGAGCGAGCCGCGAAGGGCCGACGGTGGGGGCGGCGTCACGGCCTCGGCCAATCGCGTCTCGCCCGTGTCCGCCGGCGCCGCCGCTTCCTGCGCGGGTGCTTCGGCGTCGGTCTCCGACCGAGGGGTCGGGCGGGGGGCGACGCGCGCGAGTTCGGCGAAGGCGAAGCCGACATCGGCGGCGCGCGAGCCTGGGTCCGGGATCAGCACGGCGAAGCCGGCCACGGAGCCCGGGCGGATCGAGCGCGCCGGGATCGGCGTCACCCGGTGGCGAATTTCCGCCCCGTCGGCGTCGAGCAGGGCGACGCGGACCGGCGGCGGAGTGATCGATCGGTCACGGATGTTGCGCACCGCGCCCGACACCAGAACCATGTCGGGGTTGCTGGGCGCGGGTCTCGCCGTGGTCGCCTCGAACTCAAGCCCCACGGGGTTCACCGGCATACCGACGGCGGCATAGGCGGCGGCCGCGCGGGGATACAGGGTGACCACATCGACCCGGAACAGCCAGGCGGCCCCGATCAGGGCCACGAAAACGCCGGCTATCCCGGCCCAGACCGCGCCGGCCACCGCCGCGCGGCGGAAGCGCCGCTGCTGCTCGACCCGGGTGCGATAGGCGCGCGGCAGCTCGGGCGCGCTCAGGGCCTCGGCCTCGGATGTCTCCTCGCGCTTTCCGAAGCCGGCGGCCGGGGTTGAGGGGACTGGCGCGGCGTCGGCCGGCGTCAGCTCCAGCGGCTCCTCCGACTGGGCGCGCCAGATGTGCCCGCAGGACTTGCAGCGCACCTTTCGCCCTTCAGGACCGATCGCGGCGTCGGCCACGAAATAGCTGGTGGCGCAGTCCGGGCAGGTCAGTATCATGGGCGTCCGCGAAGGGCCGGCGGACCGGACCTCCCTCCCCATGGCCGCGCGCCCTTCAGACGCGTGTCCCGACTGTCGACCATCGAATGCCCTCTTTCACCCCGCGCCCCGATCGGGACGCCCGAGACACCACCGAGCCCGGGCACGCCCGGCCCGACCGAGCCGAGGTCGTGGCCCTGGAGGGGGTCGACGTCGGCTACGGCGGCGGACCGCCGGTGCTTCGGGGCCTCGACCTTAGACTGCTTCGCGGTTCTTTCCACTTCCTAACGGGGGCCTCGGGCGCGGGAAAATCGACCCTCCTGAAACTGATCGAACTGTCGCTGCGACCAGGCGCAGGTCGGGTGCGTCTGTTCGGCGACGAAGTGACCGCAATCGGGCGTTCGGCCATCCCCGCCTATCGCCGCCGCATGGGCGTGGTGTTTCAGGATTTCCGCCTGCTGGATCATCTCGACGCCTTCGACAATGCCGCCCTGCCGCTGCGCCTGGCGGGGCGAAAGCCGGCCGACTATGCCGCCGATGTCGACGAGATGCTGGCCTGGGTCGGTCTGGGCCGTCGCGCCGACGCCCTGCCGCCCGCTCTCTCGGGCGGCGAGAAGCAGCGACTGGCCATCGCCCGGGCCGTGATCGGCCGGCCGGAACTGATCCTGGCCGACGAGCCCACCGGCAATGTCGATGCGCGTATGGCCGAGCGACTGCTGACCCTGTTTCAGTCGCTCAACCGGCTGGGCGCGACCGTGCTGATCGCCAGCCACGACGAGGACCTGGCTCAGGCCTCGGGCGCGGGGGTGCTGCATCTGGCGGATGGTCGCATTATCGAGGCGGGCGCGTGAGCCGCTCCGTCAGACGAACCTCTGGTCCGTTGGTGCCGCGCGACGTGGGCGGGGAGCGCCAGTTGGCGGCGGTGGTCGCGGTCCTGTGCTTCATCGCCTGCTTGGCCGCCGTCGCCGCCTCGGCCGCCGATCGCGCCGCCCACGGCTGGGCTGGACGGCTGAGGTCCGAGGCGACCGTGCAGGTTCGACCCGGGATCGATGAGACCGGCGCCGTCGCGGCCGCCCGGGCCGCCGAGACCCTGGCCGGGGTCGCGGGGGTGGATGAGGCCCAGGCCCTGGCGCGCGACGAAGCCGAGGCGCTGTTGCGCCCGTGGCTGGGCGAGGCGGTGTTGGGGGACATCGCCCTGCCGCATCTGGTCACCGTTCGCCTCGACCCCGTGCGGCCGGCGTCGCCTGAGGCGCTGTCGCGGGCCCTGGCCGAAGCCGGGCTGGACGCTGCCGTCGATGACCATGGCCTGTGGCGGCGTGAGGTCGAGCGGGCGGCGTTGCTGGTGTCGGGCCTGGCGGTCGGGGTTTTCCTCCTGTCGGCGGTGGCGGCCGCAACGGCCGTGGCCTACGCCACCCGCGCGGGCATGGCGGCCCGGCGTCAGATCATCGATATTCTCAGCCTGAACGGCGCTACGGATCGACGCATCGCCTGGCTGTTTCAGCGACGCTTCGCCGTGTTGGCGGCCATCGCCGGCGCCGCGGGCGCGATCGGCGCCGCGCTGGTGCTCGCCGTCTTCCGTTTCGGCGGAGGCGACCAGGGCTTCGGCGCGGTCCTGCCTTTGGCATGGAGTGATCTGCTGATCCTCTCGCCATGTCCGCTGCTGGCCGCTACGGTCGCGGTTCTGGCCGCCCGGGGGGCGGCGCTGAGGAGCCTGGGCCAGCGGCCATGAAGTTCGTCACGGCTGTGGTCATCGCCGCCCTGGTGTGGCTGGTCGGCTTGTTCGCCTTCGCCGACCGTGTGCGGGGGCTGACGCCGCCCGACGAGCCGGCGCGCGCCGACGGCGTGGTGGCCCTGACCGGCCCCTCGTCCGAGCGCCTGTATGCAGCCATGCGCCTGATGGAGCAGGACAAAGGCGACCGGCTGCTGGTGTCCGGCGTGAATCCCGACGTGCGGCGCGAGGAGCTGCGCGCCCTGCTGCCGGGATCGAACCGGCTATACGATTGCTGCGTCGATCTGGGCTTTGATGCCCAGGACACGATGGGTAACGCCCAGGAGATCGCCGCCTGGAGCCGCGCCAAGGGCTTCGACAGCCTGATCGTGGTCACGTCCGACTATCATCTGCCGCGCAGTCTGCTGGAAATTCGCGGCGCCGACCGCTCGCTGCGGCTCTACGGCTACGCCGTCTCCACGCCCCAACTCGACACCGCCCGCTGGTGGCGCGAGGAGGCCAGCGGGCGACGCATGATGCTGGAATACAACAAATATCTGGCGGTGCTCGTGCGTGAGGGGGTCCTGCGCCTGATCGGCGATCGGGGAACGCAGGATGAACGCGCCGCGCCGGCCGAAACCGTGGCCGAGGTGACCTCTTGACCGCGCTTCGCTCGGCGCTGTTCAGCGCTTGGCTCTATGGATCGATGGCCCTGTTCGCGGTGCTGCTGTCTCCAGCCTTGCTGATGTCTCACAATGCGGCCATGTCGGTGATCCGCTGGTGGGCCAGTTGCGTGTTGCTCGGCTTGCGCTGGATCGTCGGAGCGCGCGTGGAGGTGCGGGGGCTGGACCATCGTCCCACGGGGGCGGCTCTGGTCGCGGCCAAGCACCAGGGCATGCTGGACATCGTCGCTCCCTTCACCTTCCTGCCGGACCCATGCTTCGTGATGAAGAAGGAGCTGATGGGTCTGCCCTTCATCGGCTGGTTCGCGCGTAAGACCAAGATGATCCCGGTGGATCGCTCCGCACACGCGGCGGCGCTGAGGGATATGGCGACCCAAGCCCGGGCGCGGCTGGCGGAGGGTCGACAGATCGTCATCTTCCCCGAAGGCACCCGCACCCGGCCCGGTGAGCCCGGCGTCTACAAGCCCGGCGTCGCCGCCATCTATCGGGACCTGGGCGAGAGCTGCACGCCAATGGCCGTTTACAGCGGTGGGGTCTGGCCCGCCTCAGGCCTCACCCGGCGTGCAGGGACGGCCGTGTTCGAATTCCTCCCGCCCATTCCGGCCGGGCTGAAGCGGATCGACTTCATGCGCGAGGTCGAGGCGCGGATCGAGGCCGGTTCGACGGCGCTGCTGCCTCCCCACTCATGACTCCCACCCCGTCGCCCCTGATCGTTTGCGGCTTTGGCCGATCAGGCACGCGCAGCTGCGCCAGCTATCTTGCCAATTCGAACGCCGTGGAGCTGCAGGGCGAGATTCCTCAAGACATCGTCGGCCAGACGATGGACTGGCTTGCCGCGGCCAAGGCGGCCGGCGCGGGAGATGGCCGGCATTACGTTCTGGCCCGCGACGCCTACCGTAATGTGGGCAAGGCTCGTCCGATCAATCGCCCCGCCGCCCGCTGGTTTGGACACAAGACCCCCCACCACGAGCGCTGGTTCGATGCCAATGAGCGGCTGTTCGACGATCCCGAGCGCCGCCCGCGCTACGTCTATTGCCTGCGCAATCCGGAGGCGGTGTGGCGGTCCTATCGCGCCATGCCTTGGAACGGCTTTCGCGATGTCCGCGCCTTCCTCAAGTCCTGGGCCCGCTCCGTCGAGACATTCGAGGCCATGCGGCGGGCGGCCCCGGATCGCGTCCTGCTGTTCAACCTCGACGCCATGCTGATCGCGACCGATGCGGAGACCCATGTTCGCGCGGCGCTGTTTGATCCGCTCGATCTCTCATCTGAGTCTTTTCGTCAGCCGTTCGACGCCTTGGGCAACCGCAATTCCGCCGAGGCCAAGTTCGGCGCTCCGCCGGCGGCGCTGCCCGACCGCGACCGCGACCGCATCCGCCGCGATCCGCGTGTGGCGCGGATTGCGGCGAACTACTTCCCGTCGATGATCAGGTGAAACGAACCTCGGCCTTGCCGCCGAGATCGGGCGTGTCATGGGTGGCGTTGGCCTTGGCGATCTCCCAGGCGAACTTCACCGGCCCGGCCTTGGACACCCAGACCTCGGCGTCATCGAGCGACAGGCGCAGCAGGGTCAGGCGCGGATCGTCCTTGCCGTCCGGATACCAGGCGGCGACCACCGGGTTCCAGTATCGGTCCATCCGTTCGCGATCGAACTGCTCTTGCAGCCGTCCGCCCAGACAGGCGTAGACGTCGTCGGTGACCAGACAGAACATGGCGGTGTGGCCGGCGCCGACATCCTTGACCAGATCGGTGTCGCGATAGGTGAAGAACCACAGCTCACGGCTGTCCGGCTCCGCATAGGCGGTCATCGGCTGCATGTGGCGCGGCGCGCCGCCCGACACGCCCAGCATGCCGATCTTTTCGTCTTTCAGCGCTTTCCAAAGCGCCTTTTCGGCCTTGTCGGAATCGAGGGTGTCGGACATGGGCGGCTCCTGGCTCGGCTTACGGGATGTAGAGAGCTCAACCCGCTCGCCCCCCACGCTGTTCCGAAGGTCACCGGCGCGCCATCACCTCGGGCCCCGTCGTCGCCCCGGCCAGGTTCAACAGGTGCACGAGCAGAAAGATGGCCGCCACCACCGACAGCAGCATCAGGAAGCGCCAGGGCATCATCCGGGGACCCCGATGCACGTCCAGCGGCCGCGCTCCGCGCCAGGCGGAAAACAGGCCCAGGCAGGCGACGAGGGCGAGGGCGATCAGAGTGGCGGTCAGGCTCATGGCCCGGCCGAGGTGGCGCGCCCAAGCTCCGACGGCAAGGGCGGGTTGAAATCTTGCCGAACGGTTAAGCCTTTACGTCGCATTAACCAAAGCAGGACGACATCGATGCAAGGGGAGGCGCGGCTGTCCACAGGTTCACCGAACCTGGCTACATCTTGCGGTTAACCACGTGTTTACACCCCAGATTTGGACCGCTAGCGTCCACGCCATGGGTCGGGAGGCGAATCGGTGAGCGCAGCGTCGCCTTGGAGCGTCAAGGGAATCGATCCCAAGGCGCGCGAGATCGCCAAGGACCTGGCTCGTCGCTCCGGCATGACCTTGGGCGACTGGCTGAATCAGGTCATTCTCGAGGACGGCGACGATGAGGTCATCCCGCTGCCGCGTCGTGGCGCGATGGATCCGGGTCACGAGCGCCGGGGCCGTTCGCGCAGGCTCGATGACGCCTATCCGCGCCTGAACGACGAGCGTGAGGACGCCTATCACCGCCTGACCGCCCAATTGGACGCCCTCGCCGCCCGGCTGGAGGGCGCCGAGCACCGCTCGACCCTGGCCATCGCCGGCGTCGATCAGGCCGTCACCGGCATCGTCCGTCGCCTGGACGGCGAGGAGGAGGCCGCGACGGAGCAGAAGGCGCGGCTGGACGAGATCGCCGACGAACTGCGCGCGGGCCACCGTCGCCTGCGCCAGATGGAGGACCGGGTCGGGCCCGAGACCGAGGCCGGTTTCAAGAAGGTCGAGACCGCCATCGGCTCGGTCACGGGCCGCCTCTACGACATCGAGGAGCGCCAGCGCCTGGCGCTGGGCGAAATCCGTCAGCGTGTCGATCAGGTCGAATCCCAGGCGGCCAAGGCCCGCCCCGAGGCGGGGCAGGACATTCTGGAAAAGGTCGGCGCCCAGGTCAGCGCTCGGCTCGACGCCGCCCAGTCGCGCACGTCAGATGCCCTCAGGGGCCTGGAGCAATCCTTCGCCCAGCTGGACCAGCGACTGAAGGCGGCCGAGGGCCGAATCGAGCCCGACGGCGCCCGCGAGGCGGCGCGGTTCGAGAAGCTGGCCGAGAGCCTGACGCGTCAGGTCGAACAGAACCGCGAAGAGATGTTCCGTCGGCTGGATGTGGCCGCGACGGAGAACCGCCTGGACCGCATCGAGCGCGCGGTCTCGGGCCTGACCGACCAGCTGGCGGCTTCCGAACGCCGCTCGGCCCAGGCGGTCGAGGCTATGGGCCGCGAGATCGTCCGGATCGCCGAGAATCTGGATCAGCGGCTGAAACAGGCCGACGCCGAGGTCGGCACCCGTATCCGAGACGAGATGCGCGACGCCGGGGAAGGAGTCACCCGCAAATTCGCCCGCGCCGTCGAAAACCTTGGCGAACGGCTGGACACCGACCTGAAGACCCTTTCGGACCGCGTGGACGGCGAGATCGCCGCCGCCGGCCGCCGTCAGGACGCCGATGCCCGACGTCTCGCGGAAGCGGTCGACCAGCGCCTGACCCGCGCCGGCGATCAGCAGGTGCTGGCCCTCGAGAAACTGGGTGGCGAGATCGCCCGCATCTCGGAACGTCTCGGCGAGCGCATCGCCCAATCCGAGCGCAGGTCGGCCTCGGCGATCGAGGACATCACCGAGCGCCTCGCCACGTCGGCCGAGAAGAACGACCAGCTGTATGCCCGCGCATCCGGAGACCTCGCGGATCGCATGCGGCAGAGCGAGGAGCGCACGGCCAGGCTCCTTGCCGAGGCGCGCGAGGCTATGGAGCGTCGCGCCGAGCCCGTGAGCCCGCCGCCCGCCGCTGACCCGTCGCCCGACTGGCGTGTCGCGGCCTTCCCCGGCGAAACCTTCGAGTCGAGCGACAGCACCCCGGCCGGCGGTTGGTCGGATGATCCGCTAATCGACGATCTGGAGGCGCAGGCGCCCAAGGCCGCCGCTCCGGAGCCGGCGCCCGCCGCCGGCCCCGAGACGCCCGCGGCGCTGGACGCGCCCTTCGGCTTCGCCAGTCTCGCGCCCGAAGCCGTGGCCGCCATGGCGGCCCCAACCCCGGCCGAGCCGGCGACACCGCCGGTCGAGCGCGTCGAGGAGCCGTCACTGAACGGCGACGATCTCGACGCCTTCGGCGGCGCCGATGTGTCGGACGTCTTCGCCGCCACCGCGCCGCCGGCTGATCATCTCGATCCCGATGGGCACGAGGATCACGGCGAGCACGACTTCGTCGATCCGCGCCAGGCCCGTCGCGAACGCGCCGCCTCGACCCAGTCCACCATCGCCGCGGCCCGCGCCGCCATGACCGCGCCGGAGCCTGAACAGCCGGCCACGACCGGCGGCCTGCTGCGCAAAGGCGGCAAGAGCAAGCTTCAGCTGAGGCTGGATCGCCAGGCCCGCAAGGACGGCGGCACGGTCAAGAAAGCGTTCCTGGCCTCGGTCACCGCCGTGGCCCTCACCGGCGGCGTCTATGGCTATATGCGCCTGACCGAAAGTCCGCTGCTGCCCTCCAGCGGCGGCGAGCCCGATCTGATCGCCGCCAGTCTGACCGTGCCGACCGACGCGCCCGCGGCCCCGAGCGAAGGTGAGCGCGCCTATCAGGCCGCCCTGACGGCGCTGGACGCCGGAGAGCCGGGCGCCGTGACGGCCCTGACCCGCGCCGCCGAACTGGGCTACGCCCCGGCGCAGCTGCACCTGGCGCGCCTGTACGAAACCGGCGATCAGGGCGTGACCGTCGACCCGGCCGAGGCGCGGATCTGGAGCCAGCGCGCGGCCGAGAACGGTTCGGAGCGCGCCATGCATAATCTTGCGCTGATGCTCTACGCGGGGCAGGGGGGCGCCGTTGATCAGGCGGAGGCGGCCAGCTGGTTCCGGCAGGCGGCTGAGCGCGGCCTGACCGACAGCCAGTTCAACCTGGCCAAGCTCTATGCCGACGGCGCCGAAGGCGTGGCGCGCGATCCGGCAGAGGCGCTGCGTTGGTATCTCATCGCCGGGCAGTCGGGCGACCTGGAGGCCCGGGCCGAAGCCGAGCGCATCGCCGCCGCCCTGCCGGCCGCGCGCCGCTCCGAAATCGAACAGGCCGCCCAGAGCTTCGTCGCCGCCGGCTGATCTGCGGGAAGCCAAACGCCAGCCGACGGGTGGTCATCGTTTCGGCGCCTCGATAAGACACGGGTTCGTGAAGTTCGTCGGCCTCCCTCTCTCCGGCCGACGACATCCGGTCCATCCTCCAGCCGAAGGCCCGCCCTTTGGACATCTACCTGCCGATCGCCGAGGTTTCGGTGAACGCGCCGCTGTTGATCCTGTTGGGCGCGGCGGTGGGCTTCATCTCGGGCCTTTTCGGCATCGGCGGCGGCTTCCTGATGGCCCCGGTGCTGGTGTTCATGGGCATTCCGCCGACCGTGGCGGTCGCCAGCCAGGCCAGCCACGTCGTCGCCTCCTCCACCTCCGGCGTGGTCAGCTACGGCGCCCAGAAGGCGGTCGACTACAAGATGGGTGGGGTCATGGCGATCGGCGGGGTCGCCGGCGCCTTCGTCGGCGTCGAGATCTTCCGTTACCTGCGCCTCCTGGGCCAGGCCGACCTGGTGGTCGCGGTGGCGTATCTACTGCTGCTGGGGACCATCGGGGCCCTGATGCTGAACGAGTCTTTGGGTCAGATCATCCGTCGGCGACAGGGCCTGCCCAATCCGCCCCGGACCCAGCGCCGGCCGATGTGGCTGTACGGCCTGCCATGGCGCATGCGGTTCCCGCGCTCGGGCCTCTATATCTCTGCCATTCCGCCGCTGGGCCTCGGCGTCTGCGTGGGCATCCTGTCGGCCATCATGGGTGTGGGCGGCGGCTTCATCCTGGTGCCGGCCATGCTCTATGTGCTGCGCATGAAGGCCTCGGTGGTGGTCGGCACCAGCCTGCTGCAGATCATTATCACGACCGGCGTCACCACCGTGCTGCAGGCCGGCCGCAACCAGACGGTCGACATCGTGCTGTCGACCCTGCTGCTAGTCGGCGGAGTGATCGGAGCCCAGTACGGCGCCAAGCTGTCGGGCCGCTTCCGCGCCGAGGAGCTGCGGGCGGTCCTGGGGCTGCTGGTGCTGCTGGTCGGAATCCAGATGGGGCTGGAGCTGTTCGTGCGCCCGGATGAGATGTTCCAGCTGGCCCCGGGCGTCGATCAGCCCGAGCCCATCGCCGAAGTCGCCGTCCCGGACGATGAGGACGTGCGATGATCCCCGCCGTCCCGCCGCCTCCCGATCCGCCTGCCGCTGTGTCGGAAGCGCCCGAGCGGTCGGCCGCGACCGAGCGGGAGGTGCGGGTCGCCGCCGCCCTGACCGACGCCGAGGTCCGGATCGACACCGGCTTTTCCGGCGCCTCGATGATCATCTATGGGGCGGTGTTCAATCCGACCGACGCCCCCGCCGACGTCGTGGTCGTTGTGCGCGGCCCCGACCAGCCGGTGCGTCTTATCCGCAAGCAGCGCGTGCTGGGCGTCTGGCTGAACAGTCGTCCGGTGCTGTTCGAGGGCGCGCCCGGCTTCTACATGACGGCCTCGACCCGGCCGCTGAGCGATGTCGCCGATTTCGGCTCCCTGCGTCGTCTGGGCGTCGGCGTGGACCACCTCCAGATCGACGCCCCGGCGGAGGCGCGCAGCGTCACCCGTTACGGCGTGCGCGACGTGGTCATCAGCCGTCTGGGCGAGGATTACCTCGACTGGCGGCGCGCCGTGATCCGGCTGAAACAGACCGCCAACCTCTATTCCAGCGACGACGACGGCGTGACCTTCGTCGACCGCGGCCTGTTCCGCGCCGAGCTGGAACTGCCGACCACGGCGCCGACCGGCCGCTACCACGCCGAGGTCTGGGTCTTTCAGGAGGGCGAGCCGGTGGGCGTCTCCAACCTCACCCTGCGCGTCGAAAAGGTCGGGTTCGAGCGCGCCATCTACGACTTCGCGCACCAGCGTCCCTGGCTTTACGGTATCCTGTGCGTGATGCTGGCCTCGGCCACCGGCCTGGGCGCATCGAGAGTGTTCAAGCGACGCTGAGGCCTCTGGAGGCGAGCGCGCGGCTGGGCTATCGCGGACGTCATGAAGCGCGCCCATCTGATCCTCGCCGCCGCCGTGTCCGCGGTCGTCCTGTTCCCGGCCGTCCACGCTCTGTCCTGGGGCTCGACCGGCCACCGACTGGTTGGCGCCGCCGCCGTCCGGTCCCTGCCGGACGAGCTTCCCGCTTTTGTGCGCACGCCCCAGGCGGCCGCCGAAGTCGGCGAACTGTCGCGCGAACCGGATCGCTGGAAGGGCGCCGGTCAGCCGCACGACCGCGAGCGCGACACGGCCCACTTCGTCGACATGACCGACGACGGCCGGGTCATGGTCGCGGCCGGGCCGCATATTCGCGAGCTGCCAGAGCTGAAATGGCAATATGACGCGGCGCTGATCCAGGCCGGCACCGACGTCAACGCCGCCGGTTATCTGCCCTACGCCATCATGGACGCCTGGCAGCAGCTGGTGCGCGACTTCGCCTATATCCGCGTCCTGAACGCCGCCGCCGCGCGCGAAACCGATCCTGAACGGGCCGCCTGGTACCGGGAAGACCTGAAGCGCCGCGAAGCCCTGACCCTGCGCGACCTCGGGGTGCTCAGCCATTATGTCGGCGACGCCGCCCAGCCGCACCACACCACCATCCACTACAATGGCTGGGACCGGGATACGCCGAACCCGGAGGGCTTCACCACCTCGCGCCAGACCCACGGCATGTTCGAGGGCGCCTTCGTCCAGCGGACCCAGCGCCTGGACGCCATCGAGGCGGCCATGCCTGCATCGCGCCTGGAGGGCTTCGACCTCCGCGCCCGGACCGCCGACTACCTCCTGGCCACGCTCGGTCAGGTCACGCCCTTCTACCGGCTGGAGAAGAGCGGCGGCTTTCGTGACGACGATCCCCGAGGCGCGGCCTTCGCCACCGAGCGGCTGGCGGCCGGCGCGGCCGAGCTCCGTGATCTGACCATCCTGGCCTGGCGCGCCTCGGCCGAGGTGTCGGTTGGCTGGCCGGCGGTCAAGGTGGCCGAGGTTGAGGCGGGATCCGCCGATCCCTGGCTGGCGATGATCGGGGAGGACTGAGCCGTGCCGCCGGGCTCGCCGTTCGCGCCCGGCGACCTCGCGCGCCGGCTGGCCGAGGCCTCGGCGCTGAGACAGGCGGGTCGCTGGGTTGAGGCCTGCGCCGCCTATGAAGAGGTGCTGGCCGCCGATCCGGGCCTGGCCGACAGTTGGTTCAATCTGGCGCTCTGCCGCCGCCGCGCCCGCCGCTTCGAGGCGGCGCTCGACGCCTACGCCCAGGCGCTGATCCACGGCGTCTCCGGGCCGGCCGAGGTCCATTTGAATCGCGCGGTGATCCTCAGCGAGGATCTCGATCAACCCGACGCCGCCCTGGCCGAACTCGAACGAGCCGTGGCGCTCGATTCCGACTACCTTCCGGCCTGGCTCAATCTCGGCAATCTTCATGAGGACCGTGGCGAGCGCGACGCGGCCCGCCTGGCCTATGAGCAGGCGCTGCTCATCGCTCCCGATCATCCTCTCGGCCTCGCGCGTCTCGCCGGCGTCACGCGCTTCGACGCTCCCGACGATGCCCTGATCGCCCGCATGACGGCCCGGCGCGCCGACGCACGTCTCGATCCGGAGAACCGCGCCGATCTAGAGTTCGCCCTCGGTCGCGCGCTCGATTCCGTCGGCGCCTACGACGCCGCCTTCGATGCCTACGCCCGCGCCAATCACGCCCAGGCCCTGGGGTGGGGCGTCCGCTACGACCCCTCGGTCGCCGAGCGGCTGATCGACGACCTGATCGCCGTATACGCCAAACCCGCTCCGTCCGCTGATCCGGCGGACGCGAGCCCAGCGCCGCTGTTCATCTGCGGTCACTTCCGCTCCGGCTCGACCCTGGCGGAGCGCCTTCTCGCCGGCCATCCGCAGGTCACGCCCGGGGGCGAACTGGACACGCTCCCGGCCCTCGAACACCAGCTGGGCGGGCCGGTCGCGGCCGCGCGCGCGCCGCAGGGCCGCATTGTCGAGGCGGCCTCGACCTATCGCGCCGAGGTCGCGCGCACGCGTCCTGGCCCGGGCCTCCTGATCGACAAGCGGCCCGACAACGTTCTTCGCCTGGGCCTCGCCAAGCGGCTGTTCCCCGCCGCCCGCATCGTGCTGACCCGCCGCGATCCGCGAGACGTCGTGCTGTCCAACTGGATGCTCCAGCTCGGCCCTGCCGCATCCCAGGCGCTGACCCTCGAAGCCATGGCCCATTGGGTGCGGCAGATCGACCGGCTGATCGCCCACTGGCGGCGCCTCTGGCCCGACGACATCCTGGTGCTCGATTACGACGCTCTGGTTCGCGATCCCGAGACCCACACCCGCCGTCTCCTGACCTTCGCCGGTCTGAGCTGGCGGGCCGAGGTGCTGGATTTCGCCGATCGTCCGGGCGCCGTGCGCACCGCCAGCGTCTGGCAGGTGCGAGAGCCGCTCTATACCCGCAGCTCCGGCCGCTGGCGCCGCTACGCCGACCGCCTGCCGCCCGACGTGTTGGCGCTGGGCGACTAGGCGCTCGGCTCCACCGGATCGGGCGCGTCCTGGAGGCCTGTCGCATGGCGCCTCTGCAGCCGCTGCACGGCCCAGGCCACCAGCCACAGCGCCATGGCCCAGGCGGCGCCCAGGCTCCATCCCGCCAGCACGTCGGTGGCCCAGTGGGCGCCGAGATAGACCCGCGTCACCCCGACCAGCAGGGCGATCAGGATGGCGCAGCCCAGCACATAGGTCTTGAACCGCCGGCGCGGAAAGGCGCGGGTCAGCATCACCCCGATCGACAGATAGAAGACCGTCGACAGCAGGGCGTGGCCCGAGGGGAAGCTGGCGTTGATGGTTTCCACCGCCTGATAGATTTCCGGCGGCCGCTCGCGCTCGAACAGGGCCTTGGTCCCCTCGCTCAGCGCCACACCTCCGGCCAGTCCGGCCAGCAGCAGGACCGACGACAGCCATTTGCGCTGAAACCATAGAAAGCCGATCACCATCACCGCGAACAGGGTCAGCACCGAAATGCCGCCCAGGGAGGTGAGGTCGGCCGCCGCCTCTTCCAGCCACCAGGGCCCCCAGGCGCGGTGCGGGTCGTCGGCGAAGGGGCGCATGGCCATCAGCACGGTCTGATCAAAGGCCTGGCCGTCGGCCTCGGTCATGTCGTCGGCCAGTTCGACGAAAGCCATCAGCCCCAGAGCGACCACCGCCAGGGCCGCCAAGGCCGCCAGCTCGGCGCGCGCGAACGCCACGGAGCGCTTCAGGGCCGTCATGGCGTCGTCGCGAAGTTCGGCTTTGGTTGGCATGGCTCCGACTAACGGCGCCGCTTGTCTCCCGTTCCGATCACGCGTTCGTGATCCGCCGTCCGTAACCGGATTTGCACAGGCCTGACGGGGTTGTCCCGACGAATCATCGGAATCCGGGCCGTCAAGCCGTTGACGGGTCGTTAGCCATCTGCGCCCCATATGTGGGCGGGCAGGGATGCGGACACACCAGATTTAGTGTTCGATCCTCGGGGATCGTCGAGATTGTTCAGGGGCTTGGAGCGCGAAATGGCGGCTGGAGAAGCGTTGAAGGCGGAATTCGGGGTGATCGAGGGCGGTCTCGCCCAGGCCCCCACGGGTGAACGTCCGGCCCTGTCGCTGGTGCGCAAGGTCGAGGTCGATCGCTCGCGCGACGCCCTGCTGACCGAGTTCGGCAAGAAGACGCTGGAGGATCGCTACCTGCTGGCGGGCGAGAGCTACCAGGACATGTTCGCTCGCGTCGCCACGGCCTTCGCCGACGACGCCGACCACGCCCAGCGCGTCTATGACTATATGAGCCGTCTGTGGTTCATGCCGGCCACGCCGGTGCTGTCGAATGGCGGCGCCGATCGCGGCCTGCCGATCAGCTGCTTCCTCAACGCCGTGGGCGATTCGCTGGACGGCATTCAGAGCGTCTGGAACGAGAACGTCGCCCTGGCCTCCAACGGCGGCGGTATCGGCACCTATTGGGGCGGCGTCCGCTCCATCGGCGAGAAGGTCAAGGGCGCGGGCCAGACCTCGGGGATCATCCCCTTCATCCGCGTGATGGATTCCCTGACCCTGGCGATCTCGCAAGGCTCGCTGCGTCGTGGTTCGGCCGCCGTCTATCTCGACGTCCATCACCCGGAGATCGAGGAGTTCCTCGAAATCCGCAAACCCTCGGGCGACTTCAACAGGAAGTCGCTGAACCTGCATCACGGCATCAACATCACCGACGCCTTCATGGAGGCGGTGCGAGACGGCGCGACCTTCGACCTGAAGTCGCCCAAGTCCGGCGAGGTGATGAAGACCGTCGACGCCCGCAGCCTGTGGCAGAAGATCCTCGAGATCCGCCTGCAGACCGGGGAGCCCTATCTGATCTTCTCCGACACGGTGAACCGCCTGATGCCGCAGCATCAGCGCGATCTGGGCCTGTCGGTCAAACAGTCGAACCTGTGCTCGGAGATCATGCTCCACACCGGCCGCGACCACCTTGGCATCGACCGCACCGCCGTCTGCTGCCTGTCGTCGGTCAACGCCGAGACCTTCCTGGAGTGGCGCGAAGAGCCGCAGTTCATCGAGGACGTCATGCGCTTCCTCGACAATGTGCTGGAGGACTTCATCCGCCGCGCCCCGCCGGAAATGAAGGCGGCCGTCTATTCCGCGCGCCGCGAACGTTCGGTGGGCCTGGGCCTGATGGGCTTCCACTCCTTCCTCCAGGCCCAGGGCGTGGCCTTCGAGAGCGCCATGGCCAAGTCGTGGAACATGCGGCTGTTCAAGCACCTGCGTCGCGAGGCCGACAAGGCCAGCCGCCTGCTGGCCGAGGAGAAGGGCCCCTGCGAGGACGCCAAGGAGCGCGGTGTCATGGAGCGGTTCAGCCACAAGCTGGCCATCGCCCCCACGGCCTCGATCTCGATCATCTGCGGCGGGACCTCGGCGGGCATCGAGCCGATCCCGGCCAACATCTACACCCACAAGACCTTGTCCGGCTCCTTCGCGGTCAAGAACCCCTATCTGGAAGACCTGCTCGAGACCAAGGGGCTGAACACCGACGCGGTGTGGTCGACCATCCTCGAGAACGAGGGCTCTGTCGCCCATCTCGACGCCCTGACCGAGGACGAGAAGGGCGTGTTCAAGACCGCCTTCGAACTGGACCAGCGCTGGATCGTCGAACTGGCCGCCGACCGCTCGCCGGAAATCTGCCAGGCCCAGTCGATCAACCTGTTCATCCCCGGCGACGTCAACAAGTGGGACCTGCACATGCTGCACTGGCAGGCGTGGGAGCGGGGCATCAAGTCGCTCTACTACCTGCGCTCCAAGTCGGTGCAGCGGGCGTCCTTCGCCGGCGCCGAGGACAAGGCCGAGCCCGACCTCAACCAGCCGGATCTCTTCGCGGCCGCCAAGACCGACTACGAGGAATGTCTGGCTTGTCAGTGAGCCGCGCCGCGGCTCACTGATGTTTGGGCGCTAACGCGAGCGACGCGCTCGCTCGCTGCTTGAGCGCAGATCGAGAACGATTTCCACCGGCCTCGCCGGAATATGTGGATGACATGCGTGGGGCGGCCGAGGTTCGGCATTGACCACCAAGAACCCATCTGCGCTGAATCAGTCTGCGGGACGAGATTCGTCCGGAGGCCCCTACTCACCGGGCATGGTGGGTAGGGGGCGCAGCCGCAAAGCAGTCGGCAGAAGCTGGGTAGGGGTCGTTCCTAAGGGAGCGGCCCCTTCCTTTTTCTAAGCTGAAGCGCGCTGGATTCTGGGTCAATAGGCTGACGCGAAGTTTCTAACCACAGCCCCATCGGTTAGTTAGCTCTTCAGCCGCCACCCTGACCGGAACACCAGCCAGCAGATTACGGCCAGGGCCACGGTCAGCACGCCGCTGACCACGATCCCGATCGCCAGGCTGCCCTCGGCCTGGCCGATGAAGCCGGCGCGGAAGCCGTCGATCAGATAGAACATCGGGTTCCAGTGGCTGATGGTGGCGAAAGGCTCCGGCAGCCTCTCGACCAGATAGAAGGTGCCCGACAGGAAGGTCAGCGGCATGACCAGGAAGTTCTGCACCGCCGCCAGCTGGTCGAACTTCTCGGACCACAAGCCGGCCAGGACCCCGACCAGACCCATCAGCAGCGAGGCCGTGATCCCGAACCACAGGATCAGGCCGAGGTTCGCCAGCCCCAGCCGCGCGAACGGCAGGACGCACACAGCCGTCACCAGCCCGACCAGGATGCCGCGCGTCGCCGCGCCCAGGGAAAAGCCGATGGTCAGCTCCAGCGGGCTCAGCGGCGGAGTCAGGAAATCCGTCGCCGTGCCCATGATCTTGGCCTGGATCAGACTGGAGGAGGCGTTGGCGAAGGCGTTGTTCAGGATGGCCATCATCACCAGGCCCGGGGCCACGAACTCGGCGAAGGGCGTGCCGTGCAGCGGCGGCCGCGAAGTCGACATCGCGACCACGAACACCATCATATACAACAGGGTGGTGACCACCGGCGCCGCCACCGTCTGGGCGCCCACCTTCAGGAAACGTCGGACCTCGCGCTTGTACAGGGTCCAGACCCCGATCCAGTTGACCCCGCCATAGGCGCGGGGTGTCGGCAGACCGGCGGGCCGGGTCGAGATCAGATCGCTCATGGCCCCGAAATGCGCGGTCGCACCGGCGCCCGCAAGCCCGGCGGGCGATTGGACTCTAGGAGTCCACTTTTGGACACCGCTACACGTCTGATAAAAAAGACAATCGCCTGCCAACCTGGACTCATTGGACTCCTTTTTTGTCGGCCGGACGTCAGTCTAGGCCCGCCCCGCCCCTGTCCCAGATTGATTCAATATCTGGTTTGTTGTGGACGGATCAGGCGCCACATATTGCGCTCATTAATGCCTCGGTTACGATTGGTTGTGGTCGAGGCGCTGATCGAGGCGCTCCGGATCAAGATATTGAATCCTGGCGGTGGGAGGCAGTCATGACGCAGAGCTGGACCGAGGAACGGGTCGGCGCCCTCAAGAAGCTGTGGCTGGAGGGCCAGTCGGCCAGCCAGATCGCCAAGGCTCTGGGCGGCGGCGTCACCCGCAACGCCGTGATCGGCAAGGTGCACCGCCTGGGCCTTTCGGGCCGCGCGGCCCCGTCGCAGCCGACCCGCACCGCCACCACCTTCCGCACCCAGCGGCCCAAGCCCGCCGCCCAGCCGACGCGCGCGCCCAGCGCTCCGCGCCGCATCGAGGCCGCGGAGCCCCGGCCCGAACCGGTCGCGGCTCCCGCGCCGATGCCGGAGCTGGAGGGCACCGCGACCGTCCTCACCCTGGGCGCCCACATGTGCAAATGGCCGATCGGCGACCCGTCGTCCTCGGGCTTCTCTTTCTGCGGCCGCCGCGCCTCGGAAGGCGTCTACTGCGTCGAGCACGCCAAGGTCGCCTACCAGCCCCAGACGCGAAAGGGCGGCAAGGACGGCGGCACAGAGCTGGCCCGCTCCCTGCGCCGATACATCTAAGGGGCGCTAGCGCTCGCGACGCGGTCGCTCACTGCTTGAGCGGCTCCAACCTGACGCTACCGCTCACGATGCGGTCGTTCGCTGCTTGAACGTCGCGGCCATAAGGTCGCCAAGAATGTCCCCGAGAGGGGCGCCCGTCCGAACCGACCCCGCTCCGCTGGTGGTCGGCTTTGGGGGCGGGGCTGCGGTTCTCCGGGTTGACGCAGCCCCCCACCCGACTTCACCTCAATCGGCGACGAAGCCGTCGGGCGACACCGCCACGAAGCGGGCCCGGCCCTCCAGCGTAGCGAAGAAATCCCGCTCCGCTCCGGTCAGCACAGCCTGCAGCCCAAGCGCCTCGATCTCGTCATAGAGCGCCGCGCGCCGGTTGGCGTCGAGGTGGGCCGCCGCTTCGTCCAGCAGCAGGATGGGCCGGGCCGACTCGTCCTTGAGCCGCCCGACCTGGGCCAGGATCAGGTTCAGCACCAGCGCCTTCTGCTCCCCGGAGGACCCCTCGGCGGCGGGGCGGTTCTTCTCGCGATGGATCGCTGTCAGGTCGGCCCGATGCGGCCCGAACAGCGAGCGTCCGGCGGCGGCGTCGCGGCTCCGGGCCCGCGAGAAGCCTTCGCGCAGGAAGGCGACCAGAGCCGGCTCATCGCCCTTTCCAGCCAGCCCCCGTTCCTCCGCGTCGCCCGAAAGCGCCAGGGAAGCCTGCGGAAAGGGTCGATCGCCCCGCGCGTCGATGCCGGACTGCAGCGCGGTCAGGGCGGCGGCGCGACCGAGCACCGCGCGCGATCCCGCCGCGGCCAGCCGATCCTCCAGCGCGTCGAGCCACAGGGGATCGGCCGGGCGCCCCTCCGCCCCCTCGGTGAGCAGTCGCAGCCGCTCCTTCAGCGCCTTCTCATAGGCGGCGACGTGGGCGGCGTGGTCCGGATCGGCGGCGAACACCAGCCGGTCGAAGAAGCGTAAGCGCTCCGCGCGCGGCCCGGCGAACAGGCGGTCGTGCTCCGGCGTGGCCCACAGCGGTCGCAGGTGATCCAGCATGCGGCCGGGGGGGGCAGGCTCGCCGTCGATGCGCACGATCCGGCGGGATGACCCGGCGCCCTGAACGCCTGTACCGATGCGTACCTCGTCGTCGATCTCGGCCAGCACGGCGCTGACCGCCCACGGCCGGCCGCGCGCCTCGCCCGGCTCGCGACGGCCCAGCTCAGCGGTCGTCGCTCCGCGCAACCCCCGGCCGGGGCTGAGCAGGCTGATCGCCTCCAGCCCATTGGTCTTGCCCGCGCCGTTTGGGCCATGCAGCACGGTGATCCCTTCGGCCAGATCTAGTCGGGCGGCCGCATAGGAGCGGAAATCGGTCAGGGCGATGGAGACGATCACGCGCGGGCGACAACCAGGGCGCCGGCGGGCGGCGGAGAGAGGATATCCCGGGCCGGTCGCCGGTCGTGCAGCCAGTCCGCCCACAGGTCCGGCTGGAGCGGGAGCACGCCGCGCGAGTGATAGGGCGCCACGTCCGGCCCCGGCTCTGCGGTCAGCAGAGAGAAGGCCTCCCCCCAGTCCGTCCGGCGCCAGACGCCGGCCAGCGCCAGAAACGGACGCTCGGGATCGCGGAAGATCCAGCGTGTCTTGGGGTATGTGTCGCCGGTGAATTCGTAGAAGCCGGACACCGGGACCAGACAGCGGCCGCCGTTGTCGCCGTTGCGCAGGGTCCGGCCCTCGCTTCGGAAATTGATCACGGGTCCGGCCTTGGGGCGCGGCGGCGGAAAGCCGAAACGCATGTCGAACAGGTCGGGCTGGCCGTCGTCGCCGACCCGGATCGCCGGGGCTGGGTCGGTCGGCCGCACCCGCTCGCGCGGCTCCAGATTGGGCAGGCCCCGCGTCAGCTTCAGCGCGGCGTCTGCGGCGGCGAAGGCGTCGACCAGTTCCTTGACCGAAAACCGGGCCTCATAGGAGGCGCACATCGGCGGTCAGACCCGCTGGCCATAGCGCATGCGCGCCAGCGCCTCGGTCAGCTTGCGGCCCGGAGCATGGAAGTCCTTGCCCGCCTTCCATTTTTCGAAGGCCATGACGTTATCGATGCGCCGCGCCACGAAGGCTTCGGCCGGCTCGCGCCCGTCGAACCAGCGCATTGTCAGGGCCGGGATCAGGATGCCCGACAGGATGACGCGTTTGGAATAGTGGTTCCAGTCGGTGGCGGTGTCTCCGGCCCAACGCCACAGATTGTCCGCCGTCTCCCACGCCAGCGACAGGCCCAGGTCGGCGTTGGGCGGCAGGCCGAGAAAGCCAGCGCAACGCCGCGTGGCCGGTAAGGTCTCGGCGCCAGCCTCCATCCGCGCCGACACGGCATGCGCGATGCGCTCGCGAATTTTCAGAGACCCGGCGTCGATCTCGCCCAAAGCCGCCATCGTCCGGGCGTCATGACGGCGCGACAGCAGCGCGGCCAAGTCGCGCGGCCCGTTCGGCAGCAGCAGTTCCTGATCGCCCAGCGACAATCCCTCGGCGGCGCAGGCGGCTCGCACCAGGCGGCTGTTCCAGCCCAGCTCATCGGCGCGCGCGATCGCCGCGTCGAGCACGCTCTGTTCCATCTGGTCGGCCCAGTCGGGGGCCTCGGCGCCGGGGCTTGGCTCGGTCATGACGTCCTTATAGAACGCGGCCCTTCGGCTGGACAGGCCGGGCCTCGTCGTGTATCAGCGCGCCCTCATCCGCGGGCCCTGTCCGACGGAAACCGTTCGATTTGCCTAGATCATTTGTCTGCCCGTCTCCCTCACAGGACGCGGCGGGCGGCCAAAGGAGAGTTTCACCTGGTTCAGATTTTCGTCCGCGACAACAACGTCGATCAGGCCCTCAAGGCCCTGAAAAAGAAGATGCAGCGCGAAGGCAGCTTCCGTGAAATGAAGCGCCACGTGCATTACGAGAAGCCCTCGGAGAAGCGCGCTCGCCAGAAGGCCGAGGCCGTGCGCCGCGCCCGCAAGCTGGCTCGCAAGCGCGCCCAGCGCGAAGGCCTGCTGCCCGCGCCCAAGCCGCGTCCCGGCCGGTAACACCGCGCGTTTCGAACGGTTCTGAAGAGGCCGCTCTCCGGAGCGGCCTTTTTCATGTCCGCGAGCCGGCCGGCCAGACAGCAAAAAGCCCGCCGAGGTCTGACCTCGGCGGGCTTTCTCGCTCTCTTCGAGCGGCGTTTCCTCCCCGAAACGCCTGCGAGACGGACGGCGACCCTTCAGGAACGCGCGCGCCTCACGTGGGGGGACAAAACGTCACAATCCGGTCCAAGTCAAGATCGGTCCCGTGGCGAAAAGGCACCGGATTCAAGGTGATCGGCGTTAACCTGCAGAGAGGATGGCGCGAATTAGGCCAGCCATCTGATCGCGCGAAACGGTGACCTGACCCGGCCGCTCGGCCTTCCAGGCGGCGTTGTCGGACAGGCCCTGAGCCGCGGCCCGCCCGGCGTCCAGATCCTTGATCGTCACCTGGCCCGCCGCGATCTCGTCGCCGCCCAGCAGGATCACCGCGGGGGCGTCACGACGGTCGGCGTATTTCATCTGGGCCTTCATTCCGGCTCGGCCCAGATAGACCTCGGCCGGCACGCCCGCGGCGCGCAGCTCGGCCGCCGCCGCGAAATAGTGGGCCATGTCATCCTCGGAAAAGGCGATCACCACAACCGGCCCGCGCGCGACGGAAGCTGTCCGACCCGAGGCCGCCAGCGCCGCCGCGAGGCGCGACACGCCGAAGGAAAAGCCGGTGGCCGGCACGCGCTCGCCAGTGAAGCGGGCCACCAGATCGTCATAGCGCCCGCCGCCTCCGATCGACCCGAAGCGGACCGGCCGGCCCTTGTCGTCGGTTACAGGGAGGGTCAGTTCGGCCTCGAACACGGCGCCGGTGTAATACTCCAGCCCGCGCACGATCGAGGGATCGATCACGGCGCGGTCGGGGCCCACGCCCATGGCCTTCAGCGCCGACTGGATGCGCATCAGGCTCTCCAGCCCGGCGCGGCCCGAGGCGGTCGCCCCGACCACGGCGTCGAGCGCGCCCAGGACATCGTCCCCGCCCTCGGCACCCACCGCCAGGAAATCGAGCACCGCCTGCGCTCCCGGGGCGGACAGTCCCGCGCCCTTGGTGAAGTCGCCGGACTCGTCCAGTCGGCCCTCACCCAGCAGCAGACGCACGCCCTCCAGTCCCAGCCGGTCCAGCTTGTCGACGGCGCGCAGCACCGCGAGGGTCTGGCTCGGGTCGGAGACACCCGCCGCCTCCAACACCCCATTGACCAGCTGACGGCTGGAAACCCGCACGATCGCCTGGCCGGGCTCGAGGCCTGCGGCCGCGAGGCCCTCCGCCGCCATGGCGATGATCTCGGCGTCGGCCTCGGGCCGATCGGACCCCACGGTGTCGGCATCGCACTGAACGAACTGGCGGAAACGCCCAGGACCCGGCTTTTCATTGCGCCAAACGGGGCCGAAGGCATAGCGTCGGAAGGGTTTGGGCAGCGTCTCCCAGTTTTCGGCGGCATAGCGGGCCAGGGGCGCCGTCAGGTCATAGCGCAGCGCCATCCACTGCTCGTCGTCGTCCTGAAGGGCGAAGACGCCGGCGTTGGGCCTGTCGGCGTCGGGCAGGAATTTGCCGAGCGCGTCGGCGTATTCGAAAGCCGGCGTCTCCAGTGGTTCGAAGCCCCAGCGCTCATAGACGGGCGCCACGGCTTCGACGATGCGGCGCTCGGCCATCAGGTCGCGGCCGCGCCGGTCGGCGAAGCCTCGCGGGGCGCGGGCCTCGGGGCGGATGGGGGCGCTGTCGGTCATGGCGCCGACCTAGGGGATCGCCGTGCCCGCGACAAGGCGGCGGCTCAGGCGACCGCGACACGCCTCAGCGGCACGGGGCCCTTGTAGGTCACCCGCCGCCACAGCCATTCGAACGGCCCCATGGTGAAGCGCGACAGCCATAGCGGCGACCACACGATCTGCAGCAGCCAGATGGCCCCGACCGACATCCAGATCGCCGCCGGCCCCTGCTGCCCGAACCAGAACGGACCCCAGGGCAGATAGTAGAGGCTGGCCATGATCAGGGTCTGGGTCAGATAGTTGGTGAAGGCCATCCGTCCGACGGGCGCCAGCAGGCCCAGCACCGGCTTGAGGCCATACCGCGTCAGCAGGATCAGGGCCGAGGCGTAGAACAGGCTGATCAGCGGGGCGAGCCCGCCCATGGCCGCCGCCAGGCCCCGGGTCGGATCGACCTCAGGCCCCGCCATGATGTCCTGCCAACGGAACACGGCGAAGGCCGCGAGGTTGAGGCCGCCGAGAACGAGCAAGGCGAGATAGAGCGCCATCGGCGCCTTTCCGGAGAAGAAGCCGATCTTGTAGAGGCCAAGACCCAGCATCATCAGAGGCACGGTGATCGGGATCAGGAAGGGGCTAAACGCCAGCTGGAACATCGCCCAGTCGGCGACATTCTGGGTGAACCAGCCGAATGCGCCAGTGCCATAGGCCTGAATCACGGCGGCGATGCTCTCTGGATCACTGGCGGGTTGTCCGGCCCGCATCTGCTCGGCCAGCTCAGCGGGGGCGTTGGCGATCGCCAGATAGCCGAGCGTCGCGATCACGCCCCAGAGCAGGGTCAGCCCGCCGCCCCAACTCAGCAGCCGCTTCGCCGACCACGACCGACACAGCATGAACAGCAGACCGCAATAGGCATAGTGCAGCAGGATATCGCCGTACCAGATCATGCCGTGCAGCAGGCCGAACAGGCCCAGCCACAGCAATCGCCTTGTCAGCACCGACCCCCGATCGCGATCGCGAGTCTCGCCGCCCACGAGAAACACCGACACCCCGAACAGAAGGGTGAACAGGGTGCGCATCTTGTCGGAGAAGAAGACGTCGACGGCCCAGAAGCCGACCCAATCCGCCTGACCCAGATCGACCGGCGGGGGCGCCTCGGACATCATCACTTCGACCGGCCAGGCGAAGGTGACCGCGTTGACGGCCAGGATGCCCAGCACGGCGAAACCGCGCAGCATGTCCAGATTGAAGATGCGGTCCTTGGTCTGGACCGGCCCAACCGATCCGCCGATCGAGGTTGTGGTTCCCGCTTCACTCATGTGCTCGCCCCCTGAAAGCGGAGGGGAGAGTGGCCGAGCGGTGAAGACGCGGCAAGCGCCTTCACCGCTTGGGATGGGTCACGCGGCCTGTTTGGCCCGGCTGGGGTGGAAGAACAGCGCCTGGCTGATCGCCGCCTTCACGGTTTCCGGCTGGAACGGCTTGGTGATCAGGAAGGTCGGCTCCGGCCGCTCGCCGGTCAGCAGCCGTTCCGGGAAGGCCGTGATGAAGATCACCGGCACGTCCACGCTCTTCAAGATGTCCTTGACCGCGTCGATGCCCGACGAGCCGTCGGCCAGCTGGATGTCGGCCAGGACCAGGCCCGGCTTCTGGCGCGAGACGGCGTCGACCGCCTCGTCGTGGGTGGTGGCGACGGAGGTGACCCGATGGCCCAAATCGCGGACCAGGCTTTCGATATCGGCCGAAATGATCGGCTCGTCCTCGATGATCAGCACATCGGTGGCCAGTTCGGCGTCGATCTCGCGCTGGGCCGAGGCGATCAGCTGTTCGATCGAGTGGACATCGGCGTCCAGGATCTGGGCGGCTTCGGACGGCGTGAAGCCCTCCAGCGCGGTCAGCAGAAAAGCCTGCCGCGAGCGCGGCGCGATGCGCATCAGCCGCTGAGACGGATCGTCGCTCGCCTCCAGACCGCTGCCGTCCTCCAGCTGGGCGCCGGTCGACACCCAGATGGCGTGAAACACATGATAGAGCGCGACGCGCGGCGTCATGGTGGCGGGAAGCTGCCGCTCTCCCGCGGCGAGAGCTTCCAACGCGACGCGCACATAGTTGTCGCCAGTGCCCTGATCGCCGGTAAGCGCACGAGCGTAACGACGCACATAGGGCAGGTGCGGCGCCAGCCTGGCCAGAAGACTCATGGATATCCCCGATAGGTAAAGGCTAAGGTAGAAGCCTTCGCTAAGGAGCCGAAACGTCGGCTCGCGGCAACGGTTCCGCAAGACCCCAACTTTGGCGCGCTAAATCGGGAACCCGACCCTTGGCGCCGCGTTTGGTTGCGGCTTAAGCCAACACTCACGTCAACGTCGGTCAACGACGTACAGTCGGGAACAGCCCAAACCATGACTCAACCCTCAGACTCCGCGAAGACGCCCACGGCGTCAGGCGCGGACCTGGAAGAAGCTCGCCTTCGCCAACAGGCCATAGGGGTCAAGCTGCGCCACATGTTCGATCAGGTGATCAACGAGCCTGTGCCCGACGAATTCCTCGACATCCTGCGCAATGCCGGCCCATCCTCCAAGCCTGTCAACGGCGGCGGCGAGCGCGAATGAGTCAGTCCAGAACCGCGGCCCCCAAGCCGCCCTCGAGCGACGATGCGGCGTTCAAGACCCAACTCGTCGCCCTGATCCCGCACCTGCGCGCCTTCGCTCGCACCCTGGCTGGAGATCCGACGGCCGCCGACGATCTGGCGCAGGACGCCATGATGAAGGCCTGGGACGCCCGCGCCAGCTATCAGATGGGCACCAACATGAAGGCCTGGACCTTCATGATCCTTCGCAACCAGTTTTATTCGGAAAAGCGCCGCTCCTGGCGTCAGTCGCAGCTCGACCAGGAGGCTGCCGAGCGGACGCTGGTCGCCGTAGACGATCCGGAGTCGCCGGTAGCGCTGGACGAGCTGCGTCTGGCGCTGGCAACCCTGCCGGAGGAGCAACGCGAGGCGCTGATCCTCGTGGGGGCGGGCGGCTTCGCCTATGAGGAGGCGGCGGAAATCTGCAACTGCGCCGTCGGCACGGTGAAGAGCCGGGTCAGCCGGGCTCGCCGGGCTCTGCTCGGCGTTCTTGAGCGGGGCGGCTATGAGCGTGACGGGCGTGCGGCGGGCGACGCCATGCGCTCCATCCTGGCGGACGCGGACCGGCTGAGCGGCCCGCGCGGAGGCTGACGGTGCTGGGCCGGCGTCGGTCGGCGCCCAAAGGCATCCGCTTCCGTTTGGCGGCCGCCATGGCCGTGGCGTTGCTGCCGATTCTTCTGCTCGGCGCTGTGCAGGCTATCAGCGGTTTCCGGGCCGAGGCGGAAGAGCGGCGCGATGACCTGACCCTGGCGGCCGAACTTTCGGCCGCTACCGCAAGGGCTCGACTGGAGTCTGCGGTCATCCTTCTCGACAGCATTCGGCCGGATACGGTGGGCCTGTCATGTGCGCCACGGCTCCAGAGCCTTACTCAGCGTTCAGAGGGGCTGGATGCGCTCTACCGGTATTCCGCCAGCGGCCGCGTCGTGTGCGCCTCCAGGACGGTGGATGGCCAGCAGGACCGGCAATCGGACTGGTTCCGCCGTCTGGTTGCGGGCGAGCGCGTGGTGCTGACCCAGGCGCCCGACGACCTGGCTGATCGTCCGTCATTGCTGGCCGCGGTGAGGGTTCAGCGCCCGCTGGGTCGCTTCGATGGAGCCATGGCGGCGGTCATTCCGCTTTCCTCGCTGCGTCCACGGCTGGACCCTGTCGCCCTGCCGGAAGGGTCCGAGGTCGCCCTTGTGGACGCGCGCGGGGCCATCCTGACCGCCACCGACCGCGCGGCCTTCTCCGATGATCCGGCGGTCATGGCCCGCGCGGTTCAACCCGTCGACGACGCCGCTCGGCTGGCGGAGGTCGAAGATGTCGAGGGTCGTGATCGGGTGATGGCGTCCGCGCCGTTGTATGAAAGCGAAGTGCATGTGGTGCTTTCGGCGCCTGATCCCGGCTGGCTGTCGTGGGCGCGCCTGAACCCGGTCGGTGTCTTCGCCATGCCGCTGGCAGCCTGGTTGGCCGCGCTGCTGGCGGTGATGTGGGCTTCCGACCGCATCGTGGTGCGCTGGCTGGATTATCTCGAGCGGATCGCCGCCATCTACGCCAAGGGTCGCTTCAGCGTGCGGCCGGTCCAATCCCTGAACGCGCCTTCAGAAATTCAGGTCCTGGGCAAGACACTCGACGAACTGGCCGAGAACATCGAAGCGCGTGACCGGTCCCTCACCGCCTCCCTGGCGGAGAAGGACGCCCTGCTTCGGGAAATCCACCACCGGGTGAAAAACAACCTCCAAATCATTTCCTCGCTGCTGAACCTCCAGCAGCGCGCCTTGACCGACCCGGCGGCGCGAGCGGCGATCGGCGACACGCGCCAGCGCATTTCGGCCCTGGCCCTGATCTATCGCACCCTCTACCAGAGCGCCGATATCCGGCAGGCGGACCTGGGCGACTTCCTCGGCGAACTGACCGGGCAACTGGTGGCCGCCGACAGCGGACGCGGCCCCCTGGTGACCTCTTCTGTGGAAGCCGACTCCCTGATCATCGATCCCGACCGACTGGCGCCCATCGCCCTGTGGGCGGTCGAGGCGATATCGAATGCGCAGAAGCACGCCTTCGCCGGGCGCGGCGGTGTGCTGCAGGTCAGGTTCAAGCGCACCGGCGACGGCTGCGTGCTGGAGGTCGAGGACGATGGACCGGGCGCGCCGGAGCCGGGACGCAGCGGCGTCGGCCTGACCCTGATGAACGCCTTCGCCAAGCAACTGAGGGGAACCGCGGAAGTGGTTTCGGGCGCCGGCGGCGGGACGCTGGCGCGGCTCACCTTCCCTCTGCCGCCGGAAGAATCCGCCTGAGTGACGCCCTACGGAACCGGGGCCGTGGCGCAGCGTTGACTCGGCGTCCCTCTCGCGGCTCCGGCCGCTTCAGCCGCAGGAGTTTCCAATGCGCAAGATTTTCGTGCTCGTCGCCGCCGCCTCAGCCCTCGTCGCCGCCGCCTGCAATACCGTTGCTGGTGTCGGCGAAGATACCCAGGCGGCCGGCGAAGCCATCGAGGATACCGCTCGCAACCCGTAAGCGAAGCGTCACTCGAAACGCACAGTTCAGCGCCCGTCGGTCATCCGGCGGGCGCTTTCGCATGTCTCACCCCCGGCTGCGCTTGCGCCGGACGTGGCGGGCCGTAAGGTGCGCCTCCCTTTCGCCGGCCACCAGGACGACATGACCGACATCCGCACCGTGGGCATCGTGGGCGCCGGCCAGATGGGCGTCGGCATCGCTCATGTCGTGGCCCTGAGCGGCCGCGAGGTCCGGTTGACCGACGTTGAGAGCGCCAAGACGCAACGGGCCCTGGCCGCGTTGGACAAGAGCCTGGACCGTCACGTCGCCAAGGGTGGATTGTCCGCAGCCGACCGCGCCGCCGCGCGGGCGCGGGTTAGCGCCGGAGACCTGGCCGCCGTCGGCGCCTGCGACCTCATCATCGAGGCGGCGACCGAGGACGAGGCGGTCAAGAAGGGCGTCTATCGCGACCTGGCCCCTCACCTGGCTCCCCACACGTTGCTGGCCTCCAACACCTCCTCCATCTCGATTACGCGCCTGGCGTCGGTGACCGACCGGCCTGAGCGGTTCGTCGGCATGCATTTCATGAAGCCGGCGCCGGTGATGCAGTTGGTTGAGATCGTGCGCGGCATTGCCACGTCGCAGGAAACCTACGATCAGGCCGCCGCCTTCGCCCGGTCGCTCGGCAAGACCACCACCGACGCCGAGGACTTTCCGGCCTTCATCGTCAACCGCGTGCTGGTGCCGATGATTAATGAGGCGATCTATACCCTGTACGAGGGGGTCGGCACGGTGACCTCGATCGACACGGCGCTGAAGCTGGGGGCCAACCATCCCATGGGGCCGCTGGAACTTGCCGACTTCATGGGGCTGGACGTCGTGCTGGCCATCATGAACATGCTCTACGACGGTCTGGCGGATTCCAAATACCGGCCTTGCCCGCTGCTGGTGAAATATGTCGAGGCCGGCTGGCTGGGCAAGAAATCCGGCCGGGGCTTCTATGACTATACCGGCGACACGCCGGTGCCGACCCGATGAGCGGGGGCCCCTCCGCCGCCGCGCTGGCCAGGGGCGAACTGCCCGGCCGCACGCCGATCATGTGGCGCCGCAACCGCTCGACCGCCGTGCCGCTGGCGTGCCTCGCGGGCGCGTTGTGGCCGCCCCTGTTCGTCAGCTTGGCGATCCTGCCCCCGACCCGCTGGCTGCCGCACGCCGGCGGCGTTGACTGGCGCATTCTGGCCATCGTCGTCGCCCTGATCGCCGTGCCTGTGGGCGTGCGCATCCTGGGCCGCGAACATGACAAGACCGGCAAGCCCGCCACCCGTCTGGGCGTGGTCTGGCGCTTTCTGGTCATGGGCGGTGTGCTGGCCGCCGGGCTGCAGCTGCTGATCGCGACGGTCATGATCCTGATGAACGCCGTGGCCTCCCAGAGCATCGGCAACGCCCTCGGTTCGATCGAGACGACCGTGCTGATCTATGGCGTAGCCGGCCTGCCCTTCGCTCTGCTGGTCGGCATCAGCCACGCCCTGTGGGCCGGGTTGTGCGTGGCCTTCATCGCCTTCGAGAAACGGCCGCCCGCCGTACGGCCGCGCATGGGCGTGCTCGGCGAAGGCTGAAGGCGCTCAGCCCCAGGGCCCTCGGGGTGTCGTCGGCACGCCGGTCGAGGCGGTGCGCGATGGCACGGACCGCGGGGCGTCGGCAGAAGCCCGAGCCGGGCCGCTCATGCCCATCTTCGTCGCCAGCTCCATCAGGGCGCGAACCCGGTTGCCGGTGTTCGGGTGGGTCGAGAACAGCTTGTCGGCCCGCTCGCCCGACAGCGGATTGATGATGAACAGCTGGCCCGAGGCCGGATTGCGCTCGGCGGTCGGGTTGTGGATGCGGTGGGCATAGGCCTCGATCTTCTGCAGCGCCGAGGCCAGGGCGTGGGGATCCTTGGCGATCTCGGCGCCGACCCGATCGGCCTCGTATTCGCGGCTGCGGCTGATGGCCATCTGCACCAGGCCCGCGGCCATTGGGGCCAGCAGCATCAGGGCGATCGTCCCAATGATGCCGCCCGGCCGATCGCGGTCGCCAAAGAAAAGCGCGAAATTGGCCAGAGCCGCGATGGCGCCGGCCAGGGTCGCGGTCACCGTCATGGTCAGGGTGTCGCGGTTCTTCACATGCGCCAGCTCATGCGCCATCACGCCCCGAATCTCCTCGCGGGTCAGCATCTTGAGCAGGCCCGAGGTCGCCGCGACCGCCGCGTTTTGAGGGTTGCGGCCGGTGGCGAAGGCGTTCGGCTGGTCGTTGGGGATGATGGTGATGTTGGGGATTGGCATGCCCGCGTCGGCCGCCATCTGCTTGGTGTCCAGCACGTAGTTGCGAACCACCGGGTCGGGATGGGTTTCGTCGACCGGCTGGGCCTTGTACATCTTCAGCACGATCTTGTCGGCGTTCCAGTAGCTGAACAGGTTCATGCCGCCCGCGAACACCAGGGCGATCAGCATGCCGCCGCTGCCCCCGATCAGATAGCCGATACCCATGAACAGCGCGGTCATGGCGGCCAGGAGGATGAAGGTCTTGAGGTGGTTCATGGTCGGGTCGCGGGTTCCAGAGGACGACGTTCGTCCCTATCTGGGATCAGAAACGCGCCGCTGAAAGTCAGGTCGCCTGTGACAGATTCTCCGCCTCTCCCCGAGACGCCGCACGCCAATCCGGACGTGCCGAACGCCACGCCCGAGCGCCCGATAACTGCCGCGGCCCGACGCGCGCTGGAGGAGGCCGAGGCCCGCCGCCTGTCCGCGCCGCCGCTGGCGCTGCCGCCGGAACAGGGCGGCCCGCGTGGACAGGAGCCGACCCGCTATGGCGACTGGGAGAAGAAGGGCATGGCGGTCGATTTCTGATCCCGCCCGCGCAAAGCCCGTGACCGCGCCGCTTCCCGCCGCTAAAGGCGGATCATGACCGATACGCCCAAGAAAGGCTGGTTCCAGCGGCTGAGCGACGGCCTGTCACGCTCGTCGCGGCAGATGACCGATCAGGTGGTGGCCACCTTCGTCAAGGAGCCGCTCTCCGAAGCCGCGCTCGACCAGTTGGAAGAGCATCTGCTGGAGAGCGATCTCGGGCCCGCCGCATCGGCGCGGATCGTCGAGCGGTTCCGCCAGCTTCGCTTCGGCAAGACCAGCGACGAGACCGAGGTGAAGGAGGCCCTGGCCGAGGCCGTGGCCGCCGAGCTGACGCCGCGCCAGGATACGTTCGATCCCCTGTCCGGTCCCCGGCCGTTCGTGGTGCTGTTCGTCGGCGTCAACGGGTCGGGCAAAACCACGACGTTGGGCAAGATCGCCTCGGATCTGACGGGCAAGGGCGCCAAGGTGATGGTGGTGGCCTGCGACACCTTCCGCGCCGCCGCGCGTGATCAGCTGCGAATCTGGTCGGAGCGGGCCGGCGCTGATTTCGAGAGTCGCCGCGACGGCGCGGACCCGGCGGGCCTGGCCTTCGACGCCTTCACCCGCGCCCGGGCGGAAGGTCATGACGTCGTGCTGATCGACACCGCCGGGCGGCTGCAGAACAAGCAGGCCCTGATGGATGAACTGCTCAAGATCGTCCGGGTGCTCAAGAAGATCGACCCGGACGCGCCGCACGAGACGCTGCTGGTGCTGGACGCCACGGTGGGCCGCAACGCCTTGGCCCAGGAGCAGATTTTCGGCCGCACCGCCTATGTCTCGGGCATCGTCATGACCAAGCTGGACGGCACGGCGCGCGGCGGAGTGCTGGTGCCCGTGGCCCAGGCCTCGGACGCCCCCATCAAGCTGATCGGCGTGGGCGAGGGGATCGAGGATCTCCAGCCGTTCGACGCCCGCGCCTTTTCCCGATCCCTGGTAGGGCTGGATCCCGAAGGACCCGCCGCATGAGCGTCGCCGCAGGCTCGAATTCGCGCCAATGGGTGCGCCAGGCCGTCGATTTCGGCGCGCTCCTGGCCTTCATGCTGGCCTATCTGATCAACCGGATCGGGCGCGGCCTGGATGGCCAGGAGGCGCTGATCCAGGCGACCTGGGTTCTGGTCGGAGCCTCGGTGATCGCCCTGATCGTTGGCTATGCGGTCGAACGGCGCATCGCGCCCCTGCCTTTGCTGGCCGGCCTGTTCGCCCTGATCTTCGGGGCCATGACCCTGATCTTTCAGAACGACGAGCTGCTGAAGATCAAGATCACCGTGCAGAACGCGCTGCTGGCCACGGTTCTGCTGGGTTCGCTGCCGCTGCGGAAATATCCATTCAAATATCTGCTGGGCTCGGCCATCCAGATCACCGACGAGGGCTGGCGCGGTCTAACCCTCCGCTATGGCCTGTTCTTCGCGGCGGTGGCGATCACCAACGAGATCGTGCGCCACGCGGTCGGCAACGACGCCTGGATGACCTTCCGAGGCGGACTGTGGATGGCCTCTGCCGCCTTCGGCATCTGGCAGGTGTTCTTCATCATGAAGCACCTGATCAAGGACGAGGACGAACCCGCGCCCGAAAGCCCTGACCCCGGTCTCTGACGATCAAGAAAAAACGCCGGACGATCACTCGTCCGGCGTCTTGTCGGCTCGATCGGCGCGATCAGCGCGGCGGCGGCCCCTGGATGCGCGGACCCAGGTTGGCCATCACCTCGCGCGCGTCGAACGCGGCGGGATCGTTGGCGGGCTTCGGACCGTTGCCCATCACGATCTCGGCGTTGGCCTCGTACCGGTCGTACTGGCGCACATCGATGTCGTCATAGAACGGATCACGCCACGGGCCCCAGAAGCCGCCGCGATAATAGCGCCACGACGGTCCCCAATAGGGCGAAGAGAAGCCATAGCGCGATCCGAAGGGATCCTGGCGGCCGATGAAGCGGGTGTCGCGATCGGTGTCGCGGTCGACCATGGCGAACCAGTCATAGCCATTCTGGACCGTCAGTTCGGCGGCGCGGAAAAGCAGATAGGTCTCCACCGTCTCGCGTGAGGTCAGGCTGTTGCCGGCGAAGCCGACGCGGAAGCGGTTGGACTCGATGCGCTGCTCAGCGAAGCCGCCGCGCTGACCGTCATAGCCCGCCGGCTGATAGGGCGTGGCGGTGGCGCAGGCCGCCAGGGCCAAGGTCGCCGCTGCCGCCATAAGTACGTGTTTCATGGCAGAATTCTCCTTCGCGCCATTAAAGCGCCCAGTCCATGAACGGGGGCTGAAGGCGCGTGTTCCAGTTGGCTGAAGCTACGAGGCCGGCGTGCCGGCGGACGTGCGTCAAATCCGCGCCATGTCCAGCACGAAGCGATAGCGGACATCAGACTTCTTCATCCGCTCATAGGCGGTGTTGATCTCCGACGGGGCGATCAGTTCGATGTCGCACGCGATGTCGTGCTCCGCGCAGAAATCCAGCATCTCCTGGGTTTCGCGGATGCCGCCGATGAGCGATCCGGCGATCCGGCGACGGCGCCACAGCAAAGGCATGGCGTAAACCGGCATGCCTTCGGTGGTCAGGCCCAGCATCACCATCGTGCCGTCCTTGGCCAGCAGCTGGATGTGGTCGGCGATCTCGTGGGTGGCCGAGACGGTGTTGATGATGAGGTCGAACTTTTCAGCCGCCGCCTTCATGGCGTCCTTGTCGGAATTGATCAGGAAGTGTTTGGCGCCCATCCGCTCGGCGTCGGCCTTCTTACGGTCCGAGGTGGACAGGACCGTGACCTCGGCCCCCATCGCCGCGGCCTGTTTGACCGCCATGTGTCCCAGGCCGCCCAGGCCGATGACGGCGACCTTCGAGTCGGGCCCAACCCCCCAGGTCCGCAGCGGCGAATAGGTGGTGATGCCCGCGCACAACAGCGGCGCGGCCGCGTCCAGGGACAGGCTGTCGGGAATGCGGACCACGAAATCCTGGTCCACCACGATGGCGGTCGAATAGCCGCCCTGGGTGATCGTCTGGCCGACCGCGCCGCCCTTGGGATCGGGCGAACCATAGGTCTGGGTCATGCCCGGCACGCAGAACTGCTCCTCGCCCTCACGACACGGCGCGCACTGGCGACAGCTGTCGACCATGCAGCCGACGCCGACGCGGTCCCCCACCTTGAAACGTTCCACGTCCGAACCGACCGCGGTGACCACGCCCGCGATCTCGTGACCGGGGACGATGGGATAGGTGGTGTTGCCCAGGTCGTTCTGGACGATGTGCAGATCGGAGTGGCAGACGCCCGCGTACTGGATGTCGATGGCGACGTCGCCGGGGCCGGGGTCGCGACGGTCGAAAGCGTAGGGCGCCAAGGGTTTGTCGGAGGCTTCGGCGGCATAGGCGCGGACGGGAATGGGCATGGTCGGGCTCCGTGATCGGCGATCAGAGACAGGTGGTGCGCGAACGCCGTGCCTGCAACAGGCCTTGCTCCGCGCCTGACCCCCTGTAGCCTCAGGGCGCATTCACGGAGGCCTGCGATGAAAGCCCTTCTGTCCACCGCGCCCGGCGGACCCGAGACCCTGGCCCTGACCGACCTGCCGACGCCCGAGCCCGGGCGGGGCGAGGTGCGCGTGGCGGTCAAGGCGGTGGGTATCAACTATCCCGACACCCTGATCATCGAGGACCGCTATCAGTTCCGGCCGCCCCGTCCCTTCGCACCGGGCGCCGAACTGGCGGGGGTGGTCGAGGCGGTCGGGGAAGGCGTGACGAGTCCGGCCGTCGGCGACCGGGTTATCGCCGTGCCCGGCTGGGGCGCCTTGGCCGAGCAGGTGATCATCCGCGCCGATCAGACCCTGCCCTTGCCTGGCAGCATGAGCTTCGAGGAAGGCGCGGCTTTGTTGATGACCTATGGCACCAGCTACTATGCCCTGAAGAACCGTGCGGGGCTGAAGGCGGGCGAGAGCCTGCTGGTGCTGGGTGCGGCCGGCGGCGTCGGGGCGGCGGCGGTCGAACTGGGCAAGGCGTCGGGCGCGCGGGTGATCGCGGCGGTGTCCAGTGAAGACAAGTTGGCCTTCGCCAGAGAGCTCGGGGCCAACGACGGTCTGATCTATCCGGCCGGCGACCTCGACCGCGCGGCCCAGAAGACGCTGTCGGAGGACTTCAAGCGCCTGTCCGGCGGCGACGGCTTCGACGTGGTCTACGACGCGGTCGGCGGCGCCTATGCAGAGCCGGCGCTCAGGGCGCTGGGCTGGGAGGGGCGCTATCTGGTCGTCGGGTTTCCGGCCGGGATCCCGTCGATCCCGCTCAATCTGGCGCTGCTCAAGTCGGTGCAGATCATGGGCGTCTTCTGGGGCGCCCATATCGCCCGCGAGCCCCAGGCCCACGCCGAGAACGTCAGCGAACTGATGCGTCTCCACGCCGAGGGCCGCATCCGCCCGCGCATCTCGGAAACGTGGCCGCTGCACCAGGCCGGCGAGGCCATCACGGCCCTGGGCGATCGTCGGGCGATGGGCAAGCTGGTCGTGACCCTGTGACCGCCGCGCACGAAGAAGGCCCGGGAGCGAACTCCCGGGCCTCGGTCTTCACGTCGATCTCGAATTACCAGCGACGGTCCTGGCGCCAATCGCGGCGGTCACGACGGTTTTCGCGGCGATGTTCGCGATAGTCGCGGCGCTGTTCCCAGCGCGGGTCGCGGCTGTTGATGCCGTGCTCCCGCTCCCAGTGCCCCTGGTTCCGGTAGCAACGGCCGCCGCGGTAATAGTCGCAGTCGTCGTCGTTGGCGGCCTGGGCGTAGCCGACTGCGGCGCCGGCGGCCGCGCCGCCCAGCACATAGTTTCGGTCGCCGTTGCCGACCAGGGCGCCGCCCACGGCGCCGATGGCCGCGCCGATCAGGGCGTCTTTGGCCTTGTCGTCCTGGGCCGCGGCCGGCTGGGCGGCGGCGAGGGTCAGGGCCAGGGCGCCGGCCGCACCACTGATCAGGGTTTTAAACTTGGTCATCGTCTGCCCTTTCACATCTTCCGCCGGACGGACCGCCCGGCATGACATCGACCTTAGACGCCCGCGTCTGAACGCCCTTCGAGCCCGTCGTTCATTTTCGCTTCATGTGAATCTGGCCGCGGCCTTGACCCTGACACATCCCCCCCCTACCTCGACGGCGCGTTGGCACTCACCGGCCGCGACTGCCAACAGTCGCGCCGGCGGGGACCTCGAACTCACAGCCTACCAACCCCTCAGGGAGAGCAATCAGATGGCGTTTCGTCCTCTCGGCGACCGCGTGCTGGTCAAGCGCGTCGAAGAAGAATCCAAGACCAAGGGCGGGATCATCATCCCCGACACCGCCAAGGAAAAGCCGCAGGAAGGCGAAGTCGTCTCCGTCGGGCCCGGCGCCCGCGACGACAAGGGCGTGGTCAACGCCCTGGAGCTGAAGGCCGGCGACCGCATCCTGTTCGGCAAATGGTCGGGCACCGAGGTCAAGATCGACGGTGAAGACCTGATCATCATGAAGGAATCCGACGTCCTGGGCGTGCTTTCCTAAGCACCCGCGTCGAAACTTTCACCCCACGAATTCATAGAGATAGGAGCTGCCCGTAATGGCCGCTAAAATCGTAAACTTCAACACCGACGCGCGCGACAAGATGCTGAAGGGCGTCAACGTCCTCGCCAACGCCGTCAAGGTGACCCTGGGCCCCAAGGGCCGCAACGTCGTGATCCAGAAGTCCTTCGGCGCTCCGCGCTCGACCAAGGACGGCGTTTCGGTGGCCAAGGAAATCGAGCTGGAAGACGCCTTCGAGAACATGGGCGCCCAGATGATCCGCGAGGTCGCCTCCAAGACCAACGACAAGGCCGGTGACGGCACCACCACCGCCACGGTGCTGGCCCAGTCGATCGTCCAGGAAGGCCTCAAGTCGGTCGCCGCCGGCATGAACCCGATGGATCTTAAGCGCGGCATCGACAAGGCCGTTCAGGCCGTCATCGCCGACGTTAAGGCGTCGTCCAAGAAGGTCTCGGCCAACTCCGAGATCGCCCAGGTCGGCACCATCTCGGCCAACGGCGACACCGAGGTCGGCGAGATGATCGCCAAGGCCATGGAAAAGGTCGGCAACGAGGGTGTCATCACCGTCGAGGAAGCCAAGACCGCCGAGACCGAGCTGGACGTCGTCGAAGGCATGCAGTTCGACCGCGGCTACCTGTCGCCCTACTTCATCACCAATGCCGACAAGATGGTGGCCGAACTCGAAGAGCCCCTGATCCTGCTGCACGAGAAGAAGCTGTCGTCGCTGCAGGCCCTGCTGCCGATCCTGGAATCCGTGGTCCAGTCGGGTCGTCCGCTGATCATCATCGCCGAGGACATCGAGGGCGAGGCCCTGGCCACCCTGGTGGTCAACAAGCTGCGCGGCGGCCTGCGCGTCGCGGCCGTCAAGGCTCCGGGCTTCGGCGACCGCCGCAAGGCCATGCTAGAGGACATCGCCGTCCTGACCGGCGGCCAGGTCATCTCTGAAGACCTGGGCATCAAGCTCGAGAACGTCACGATCGACATGCTCGGCAAGGCCAAGAAGGTCACCATCACCAAGGACGACACCACCATCGTGGACGGCTCTGGTGAGAAGGACGCCATCGAGGGCCGCGTCTCCCAGATCAAGAAGCAGATCGAGGACACCACCTCGGACTACGACAAGGAGAAGCTGCAGGAGCGTCTGGCCAAGCTGGCCGGCGGCGTCGCGGTCATCCGCGTCGGCGGCTCGACCGAGGTTGAGGTCAAGGAGAAGAAGGACCGGGTCGACGACGCCCTGAACGCCACCCGCGCCGCGGTGGAAGAAGGCATCGTCCCGGGCGGCGGTATCGCCCTGCTGAAGGCGACCAAGGCCCTCGAGGGCCTGACCGGCGACAACGCCGACCAGACCGCCGGCATCGCCATCATCCGTCGCGCCATCCAGGCCCCGATCCGGCAGATCGTCGAGAACGCCGGCGTGGAAGGCTCGATCGTGGTCGGCAAGGTGCTGGAGAATTCTTCGCCCACCTACGGCTTCAACGCCCAGACCGAAGAGTATGTGGACATGATCCAGGCCGGCGTCATCGACCCCGCCAAGGTGGTCCGCACCGCCCTGCAGGACGCCGCCTCCGTGGCCGGCATCCTGATCACCACCGAAGCGGCCGTGGCCGACGCTCCGAAGAAGTCCTCGGGCGGCGGCGGCGGCATGCCCGGCGGCGGCATGGGCGGCATGGGCGACATGGACTTCTAAGTCCGAAGCTCAGTTCACACTGATACGGATAGGGCGGGTCCAGAGATGGGCCCGCCCTTTTCCTTGGCCACCGACCCGTCCGTCGTGCGTTGATGGCGACCGGCTGATATCAGGATCCCATGACCCAGACCTCTCCTCGCCTGCGCAAGGCCGTGCTGCCCGTGGCGGGCCTCGGCACCCGGGTGCTGCCCGGCACCAAGACCACGCCCAAGGAACTGCTGAACGTCGTCGACCGACCGATCCTCAGCTATATCGTCGAGGAGGCGCGCGCGGCGGGGATCGAGCACATCGTCTTCGTCACCGGCCGGTTCAAACAGGCCATCGAGGACTATTTCGACCACCAGGTGGAGCTGGAGGCCCAGCTGGAGGCCAAGGGCAAGACCGAGATCCTCGACCAGCTGCTGGCCGAACTGCCCAAACCCGGCGAGATGAGCTTCGTGCGCCAGATGGCGCCCAAGGGCCTGGGCCACGCCGTATGGTGCGCCCGCGACGTGGTGGGAGACGAGCCTTTCGCGGTGATCCTGCCCGACGTCATCGTCGACGCCGAACCGGGCGCGCTGAAACAGCTCGTCGCGGTGTTTAACGAGACCGGCGGCAATGTCATCGGCGTCGAACGGGTGGCCGAGAGCGAAACCCACAAATACGGCATCGTCGATCCCGAGGGCGACAGCTCCGGCCGCCGCATCGCCATGAAGGGCATGGTCGAAAAGCCGGCCCAGGGGACGGCGCCGTCCAACCTGTCGATTTCGGGCCGCTACATCCTGCAACCGCGCCTGTTCGACTTGCTGGCGGACCAGGGCAAGGGCGCGGGCGGCGAGATCCAGCTGACCGACGCCATGGCGCGGCTAATGACGGAGCAGGACTTCACGGCGGTGGAGTACGAAGGCGTCACCCATGACTGCGGCGACAAGATCGGGCTGCTGAGGGCCAATGTCGCCTTGGCGCTGAAACGGCCCGACCTGGGAGAGGCAGCTCGCAAGGCGGTGAGCGACCTTCTGTAGCCTTTCGCGGAGCCGCCGGCTGGGCTAGGCGTTCGGGCCTGAAGGAGTTCCCGATGACGAAACGCGTTCTGGTTCTGGGCGGCGACGGCTTCTGCGGCTGGCCGACGGCGCTGCATCTCTCGGCCGAAGGCTGGGACGTGACCATCGTCGACAACCTCAGCCGGCGGAACATCGACAACGAACTCGAGGTCCAGAGCCTCACTCCGATTCGGCCGCTGGGGGAGCGGGTCGCGGCCTGGCGAGAGGTGTCGGGCAAGACGATCGGGATCGAGACCATTACCCTCGGCAAGGATTTCGACCGGTTCGTTGAGCTGCTGAAGCGCGAACGGCCGGACGCCATCGTCCATTTCGCCGAACAGCGGGCCGCGCCCTATTCGATGAAGTCGGCCCGGCACAAGCTCTACACCGTCGACAACAATCTGAACGCCACCAATCATGTGCTGGCGGCCATGGTCGAGAGCGGCCTGGACATCCACCTGGCGCATCTGGGCACCATGGGCGTCTACGGCTATGCGACCGCCGGCCTGACCATCCCCGAGGGTTATCTGCCGGTCACGGTCCAGACCGCGAACGGGCCCGTGGAGCAAGAGATCCTGTTCCCGCCGAACCCGGGCTCGATCTATCACATGACCAAGACGCAGGATGCCCTGCTGTTCCAGTTCTACGCCAAGAACGACGGCCTCCGGATAACCGACCTGCATCAGGGCATCGTGTGGGGCACCCAGACCGACGAGACCCGGCAGGATGAGCGCCTGATCAACCGCTTCGATTACGACGGTGACTACGGCACGGTGCTGAACCGTTTCCTGATGCAGGCGGCGGTGGGCTATCCGCTGACCGTGCACGGCACCGGCGGCCAGACCCGAGCCTTCATCCACATTCAGGATACGGTGCGTTGCGTGGCCCTGGCGCTGGGCAATCCGCCGGCCCGGGGAGAGCGGGTCCGCATTCTCAACCAGATGACCGAGAGCCGCCGTGTGCGCGACCTGGCCCAGAAGGTCGCCGACATGACCGGCGCCGCCGTCGAATTCGTCGCCAACCCGCGCCAAGAGGCGGACGAGAATGAACTGGTCGTCGAGAACCAGGGCTTCAAGGACCTGGGCCTCAGTCCGATCACGCTTGAGGATGGGCTGCTTGACGAGGTGACCCAGATCGCCCGCCGCTACGCCGACCGCGCCGACCTGGCCAAGGTGCCGTGCGTTTCGGCCTGGAACTCGGCCCGGGCCGAGGCCTTGACCCCGCCGCCCCCGCCCGAGCGGCTGCGCGTCGTCTGAGCGGATGAGCGAGGAGGGCAAGGGCGGACGGGTGCTGATCTTCGGCGCCGGATATCTGGGCGAGGCCTTGCTGCGCCGCCTGATCGCACAGGGCCGGGCCGTCTCCGCCACTTCTCGGGACCAACAGCGTCGCGGCGAGATGGAAGCGCGTGGCGCCAAAGCCATCGATCCCGGTGACGCCGAGACCTTGCGCGACGCTGTCGCCGAAGCCGCAGCCATCCTCGTCACCGCGCCGCCGGAAGCGGGGGGTTGTCCCGGCGCACGGGCTCTCCTTCCGGCCCTGTCCGCGTCCGGCGCCTATCCCGACTGGATCGGCTATGTGTCCTCGACCGCCGTCTATGGCGATCGCGCCGGGGGCTGGGCTTTCGAGGGAGATGCGCTAAACGCCGCCAGCCTGGAGGGCGCGCGACGGGTCAAGGCGGAGCGGGAATGGCTGGACGCCGGGCAAGGCATGGGACTGACGGTGCAGGTCTTCCGTCTGCCGGCCATCTATGGTCCCGCACGCTCGCCGATCGACAAGCTGAAGCGTGGCGACGCGCGCCTGATCCGTAAGCCCGGGCAGGTGTTCAACCGCATCCATGTCGAGGATGCCGTGGATGGCCTGTTGGCCTCGATGAGGCGACCTCGGCCGGGCGCCATCTACAATCTCACCGACGACACGCCCGAGGCTGCGGATGTCGTCATGGCCTGGACGGCCGAGCGCCTGGGCCTGTCGCGGCCAACGGAGATCGACTGGACCGACGCCGAAGTGTCGGACGGCATGCGCCGTTTCTATCTGGATTCCAAGCGTGTCTCGAACGCGCTCGCCAAGGCCGAACTGGCCTGGCGACCGCACCACGCCGACTGGCGCGATGGAATCGCCGGCCTGATCGACTAAATGTCAGCCGCCGGTGGCGCCGGCCTGGGGCGAGCTTTCTTCCGAAGGCTGACCCGGCGTGGTGGCGGTCGTGGTCGGCTGGCCGGCGGCGCCGGTGACGGGCGCGCCGTCGACGGCGGCGGGATCGGCCGGGACCGGAGCCTCGCCCTCCGTCGTGGCCGCCTCGCCCTCGGCTCCGGCCGCGGCGCCCGGCTGGCGCGACGGGTCGGGAGCCGGAATGGCGTAACCGCCGGACCCCTGTGAACGCAGATAGGCGATCAGCGCCACGCGCTCCTCGGTGTTGCGCAGGCCCGCGAAAGACATCTTGGTGCCCGGCACGACGCGCGCGGGAGCGGTGATGAATTCGTCGAGGTGATCATAATCCCAGGTCGGGCGCGCCGCCGCATGCTCTGTCATGGCGGGCGAATAGGCGAAGCCGGCCGCGTGCATCACCGGTCCGCCGACGACGCCGTACAGGTTCGGGCCGATACCGGCCGCGCCGCCCTGATTGATCGTGTGGCAGGCCGCGCAACGGGCGAAGGCGCGCTCGCCGGCAGCGACGTCGGCGATCGGCAGCACCGTGCCCCAATCCGGCGGCAACTCGGGCTCGGCCGCGCCGCCCGCCGCTTCCTCAGGGGCGTCGATGAAATAGCCCATCTTCTCCGGCTCATGGCTGGAGTAGATGAAGCCGGAGGCTTGCTGCACCACCAGGATGGTGAAGGCGGTGGCCAGGCCCGCGCCGAGAATCTTGTTCCACTTGAGGTCGCCGCTCATGCGCGTCGTCGGTCCCGTATTCAGCCACAGTCGAACAGGCGCGACCGGGGCCTCGCCTTGCGTGCGGCTGTCTTACACGCTAGCGCCCGGATCGCAACGATGAACCCGCTGATCGTCATCCCGGCGCGCATGGCCGCGACCCGACTGCCCGGAAAGCCTCTGGCCGACATCGGCGGGCTTCCGATGATCGTGCGCGCCTTCCAGCAGGCGGAGCGCTCCGAACTGCCTGTCCTGGTCGCCGCCGGCGACGCCGAGATCGTCGAGGTGGTCGAGGCCCACGGCGGCCGGGCGGTGCTGACCGATCCCGCCCTGCCATCCGGGTCTGACAGGGTGCGTGCGGCCCTCCACGCCGTTGACCCGGAGCGGCGTCATGATGCGGTGATCAACCTGCAGGGGGATATGCCCCTGGCCGATCCGGCCATCGCGCGCCTTTGCGCCGAAACCCTGGCGGCGCGGCCCGACTGCGACATCGCAACCCTGGTGGCTAAGGAAGCTTCGTTCGCCGATCGCACCAATCCGGACGTGGTTAAGGCTGTTCTGGCGCTCGCCGCCGACGGCCGTTCCGGAAGGGCCCTCTATTTCACTCGCTCGACCCTCTACGGCGAGGGACCGGTCTGGCGGCATGTCGGTGTCTACGGCTACCGTCGCGCAGCGCTGGAGCGGTTCTGCGCGGCGCCGCCGAGCGCGCTGGAGCGGCGCGAGAAACTGGAGCAGCTGAGAGCGCTGGAACTGGGCATGATCATCGACGCCGCGGTGATCGAGGCCGCGCCGCTGTCGGTCGACAATTTCGATGACCTGGAGGCTGTGCGGGCGCTGGCCTGAGCGCCGCGCACGAAGAAGGGCCGCCCCGTCGCCGGAACGGCCCTGATCGTCTTCGGTCGATCGGGATCAGGCGCGATAGTGCTGAATGCGCGTGGTCCGGAGGCCCTGCATGCCCCATTTGTCGATCGCCGCCTGCCAGGCCACGAACTCCTCGGCCGTAAGGCGATAGCGCGCTAGCGCCTCATCCAGCTCCAGCAGTCCGCCGCGCACGGCGGCCACCACCTCGGCCTTGCGCCGGATCACCCAGCGGTCGGTATTGGGCGGAGGCAGGTCCGCCAAGGTCAGCGGAGTCCCGTTCGGTCCCACCACGTATTGTTCGCCTTTGCTGTTAAGGCGTCGCTCGGTCAGCATGGGCTTAAGCCTCTGTCACCACCACCATCGTGAGCGTGACCATACCGATCGGCCGCTAAAGGCCGCTTAAGCGCCGTGGTTAGGAAGACTCTAACGCGAGCCTTCCCGAACCAACGTTCGACGCCAATTTTCGAGCAACGATCCATGGGTTAGCGAGAAGTGTTAATGATCCCCCGAGTCATCGTCACCGCTTGATGCGGATCAATTCTTCCAACATTTCGTCGGCGGTGGTGATGATCTTGGATGAAGCGGAATAGGCCCGCTGGGTGGTGATCAGGCCGGTGAATTCGGCCGAAAGGTCCACGGTGGACGCTTCCAGCTGAGACGCACCGATCAGGCCCGCGCCGCCCGAGCCGGGGGCTTTGAGGTTGTAGGTGCCTGACCCCTGGCTGACCGCATAGGCGTTGCCGTTGACCGGCTTGAGGCTATCCGGGCTGGGGAAGGTGGCCAGGGCGACCTGACCGATCCGGCGGGTCACGCCGTTATCGAAGATGGCCGAGACATAGCCCTCCTCGTCGATCTCGATGTTCGACAGATTGCCGAACGGGGTGCCGTTGGTGGTGACCGCCTGAACCACCGACTGGCTGTCGTACTGGGTCAGGCCGCCGGCCGCGGTCATCAGGTCGAACTGGATGGTCTGGGAGGCGATGCCAAGATCGGTGGCCCAGATGGCGTCGACGCCGGGCGCCGCCGCCGACCCCGAAGCACCCAGCGTCAGCACGGCGTCGGCCGGGTCGGTGAACAGGGCGTCCGGGAGAGCGGCGGTGGCGGCCGCGTCGAGGCGTCCGTCCTGGGTGAAGACAACGCGACCCGAGCGGATCATGTCGCCGCCTTCCAGGTCGCCGGGAGCGCCGTAAATCTCGACGTGCCATTCGTTGGGGTTCTCGCCCTTGAGGAAGGCCATCGACACCGAACGTTGGCCGCCCTTGGAGTCCGACACCGGCACCGACATCAGGAAGTCGGGCTTGATGCCGCCCGTGCCGTCGGGGGTCCACATGGCCATGTTGTTGGTGGCCGGGTCGTAGGTGGCGATGTCGGGATTGACCGCCTGGCCCGAGCGGAGATTGGCGTTGATGCCGACGCGGGTGGTCGGCTCGGCCGTGCCGCCGACAGTGCCGACGTTTATCGACTGCAGGCGGCTGAGGTCCGAGGGGTCGGTGGCGACATTGCCGTCGCCGTCTGCTGGCCAGCCCTGCAGATACAGGCCCGCAGAGTTCTTCAGATAGCCCATCTCGTCGACGCGGAAGGCGCCGGCGCGAGTGAAAAGGCGGGTGTCGGTGATCTCGACCCCCTCGGCCTTGTCGGTGACCACGAAGAAGCCGCGGCCCGAAATGCCCAGATCGGTCGAGGAGGTGGTCCGCTGGAGTTGGCCATTGTCGGAGACATAGTGACGGGCCGAAGCGGTCACGCCGCCGGCGGAATAGCCGGCGCCCGAGTTCTGACCGTTGATCACGGTCTGGAACTCAGCCTGGCTGCGCTTGTAGCCGACCGTATTCACGTTCGCGATGTTCTGGGAAATCGCCGCCAGGGCGGCGGAATTCGCGGTCAGGCCGGAGACCCCGGCCAGCAGTGCGCTGTTGATGCTCATGGTCTGGTGTCCTTGATCAGAAGAGGTTGAGCGGGTTCAGGGCGGAGGCGACCCTTGAGATCGCCCCTGCGCCGGGCAGGCTGAGCCCGCCGGTATCCGGCTCGAATTCTTCAAGCGCGATGACGGAGGAAAGCGGCAGGATGGCCCCGCCAACGGTGAGGTAGGGTTCGCCGTCGTACATCTCGACGCCGGTGACGCGGCCGCGGGTCAGGACCTGGGAGTCGACGCCGGTCCCGTTGGGACCCGTGGCCGTGATCTTCATGGTGTAGACGGAGCCGTCCTGGGCCTGGCCGCCGCCGGTCGTCTGACCGTCCCAGGAGAAGTCGTGGACCCCGGTGGTCAGGTCTTCGGCCTCGCCGGTGAAAACCACCTTGCCGGTGGCGTCCAGAATTTCGACCTTGGCCGAGGTGGCGTCCTTGGCCAGTTCGTAGCTCCAGGTCGCCTGGCCGTCCTCGAACTTGACGGCCGACCAGGCTGCGGTGGCCTCCTTGCCGATGTAGTTTGTGGCGTCGGACAAGCTGGCGCCGCCATTCTGGGCCAGGAGGCTGGTCAAGAGATCGTTGGTCAGCAGCTGCTGCTCGACCCCGGCCATCTGGGTCAGCTGGGCGGTGAACTCATTGGAATCCAGCGGCGACAGCGGATCCTGATTCTTGAGCTGGGCTGTCAGCAGCGTCAGGAAGGTCTCGAAGTTCGAGGCCAGCATCGCGCCGCCGGCGTTGATGCGCCCCGACGAGTCGGCTGTGGAAATGGCGTCAACCATGGTTCAGACCTTCACATCGACGCCGTCGGGCGCCGTTTTGAGGGACATCCAGACCGGGGGCGGCTGATCGGCGTCGAGCGCCAGCCGGTCGCCGGCGCGGAAAGCGCGTCCCGCGCCGGAGCGCCGGCCGTCATCGAACAGCGAGGCGTTGGATCCGCCCTGATCCGGACTGGAAAATTCCAGGGCGTCGTCGCCCAGGGTGAATCCGGCCTGCTCCAGCTGGCGACGCAGCTCATCGACGCGACCGCGCATCTCCGCGGCGGCCGCCGGATTGTCGAAGGCCAGGCGCGCCGTCAGCTGGCCGTCGGCCTCGATGTCCATAGACACCTCGACCTGACCCAGCCCTTCGGGCGTCAGGGCCATGTCAAAGCGCGTCACCTTCTGGTCCAGGCGATTGAGCATCCGCGCGGCCAGCAGCGCCGTGGTCTCGACGGAGGCGCGCGACAGGAAGGAAAGGCCGTGGCCGCCGCTTGCCGATGACGCGACGGCGCGATCCAGCTGGGGCGCGTCGGTGACGCCCTCGGCCATGTCATGCATCACCGGAGCGGGCACGTCGGGGGTCTCGACGGCGCCGGGATCGAAGACCGGCGGGGGCTGGGCGGCTGATGCGTGCAGGGCGGAGGACGCTGGCGCCGCCGACGTCGAGCCCGCGCTGGGCGAGCTTGTGGACGGGCCGGCCGTGTCGGCGCCGGCTGCCGCGCCCGACGACGGGGCGAATGCAGGCGTTGCGCTCGATCCCGTGCGCGCCTCCGCACGACCGCCGTGAGCACCAGGCTCAGCGGTTGTGTGGAATCCCGACGCGGAGAGCTTCACCGCATCTCCGTCCTTGGAGGAGGCGTCAGCAGGGGTGTCGGTGAGACCGGACGGGTCGGCGACCGCGTGGCTGACGCCGCTGCCGCTGCCGCGAGCGGCGACGATCCCGGTCGACACGGTCGGATTGGTCTCGCCGCGCTGGACGGACGCGGCCGCTGCGGCGTTGGCCAGCGGCTGGGCGGTGGCCGGCGCAGCCGCGCCAGCCGGTCCTTCTGAGGACGCGAGGGTAGCCGAGGATAGAGGCATGGGACGCTCGGCGGAGCGGCTGGGCGGCGCGCCGGCTTCTGTCGGCGCGGACGTCGCGGCGGGCGCGGTCGGTCCCGGGGAGCCCGATCCGGAGCTCGCCTTGCCCGTTGCGCCATTCCGGGCAGAGTCCTTGGGGGGTCCGGCGAGGGTGGCGGTGGTGTTGACGATCGGAAGCGGGTCCGAAGCGTGCGGCGCCGCAGCAGAAGAGGTAGCGCGCGACCCGTCGCTGGCGGCGGCGGGGCTTGCGGCGAGTTGGCCTTGGACAGGCAGGGTCAAGGACGAGGCGCCGCCGGGGTCGGTGGGCTTCCCGGATGTGGAGCCCGTCACAGATCGGTGCGGGATGGCCGCAGCGTTCGATCCAGGCGCGACTGCCGCCGAAGACATCTGATCCTGCGTCGGAGCTGCGATCGCCGAGACGGCGTCCGAAGGTTTCCTGGCTTCAAACGTCAAGGCGCCTGCGCTGAAATCCATCGGCCCAACGGCCGGTCCCGCGGGCGCGCTCACTGGCGGCGTCAGGTTGTCGGCCGGGATCGACGAAGCAGGGTCGGTCGCTTCGGTCTCGGGCACTGCTGGTGCGGGCCGGGCTAAGGGGCTCGTCTTTGCTGCCTTGGAAGTGGAGACACCTGTGTCGGGCCCGGGCGTAACGAGGGTCTCGGCCGTCGCGAGCAGGCCGCTGAACGTCGGCGCGCCCTTGCCCTGACCAACGCCGGACGCGGCGGCGCCCGACCGCTGGGGAGCGGCGACGAGGGCGGACAGGAAAGCGGCGGCGGACATGGGGCGGGGCAGGCTCGCACTGAAAGGAAATCGGGAGCGCCTGCTGCGCCGGAAACATTCGGTTGGTGGGAAGCAACCGCTGGGCCACACCGCTCGATTTAGCCAAGCCCATGTTTTCGAATGGAAAAGCAGCAGCTTCGGTCTCGCCGTTCATCCCCCGAGGGCCAAACTTGCCGCGCCGACGGTCGCCTTTTGCCGCCCTGGATCTAAGGCTTCGACGGTGCGGCCGGAGATGGCCCGCCATTTGCGCCAGGGAGCGGGGGTCAGAAGACCTATCCAAGGGAAGATCATGCGAATCAGCGACTTGGCATTCCAGACAGCGCGCCGCGCCGGGCAAATCTCGCCCGTGCGTGAGCAGCTTCTGCCGGGCGCCGTCGGATCCCCGCGTGAAGGAGACGTCGTCCCGTGTCGCTGAACAGCATCATCAATATCGCCAACTCCGGCCTGATGACGGCCCAGGCGCAGATCCGCGTCAGCTCGGACAACGTCGCCAACGTCAACACCCCCGGCTATGTCCGCAAGGTCGCCGATCAGGTGGCGATGAGCACCGGCGGCGTCGGCTCGGGCGTCGAGATTGGCCGGGTCCGGTTGGCCACCGACCGCTTTCTCCAGGCCGCCAGCCTGCAGGCCGACGCCGACGCGGCGCGCCAGGGCGTGCGCTATGAACTGTACGATCGAATCCAGTCTCTGTTCGGCGATCCCGGTGGCGACTCAGGCTTCTTCAGCCGCATCGACGGCCTGTTCTCCGCCTTCGCCGCCTCCGCCGAAGACGCCGGCTCGACCCCCCTGCGCAGCGACGCGCTGCAGCGGGCCCAGAGCCTGTTCGACGAATCCGCCCGCATCGCCGGCCAGATCCAGTCCGTGCGCGAGGACGCCGACAGCCGCATCAAGACCGCCGTTGAACAGGGCAACATGCTGCTCAGCCAGATCGAGGCGCTGAACGTCGAGATCGCCCGGGCCACCATCAATGGCGGCGACGCCACGGGAACCCTGGGCGCCCAGACCCAGCTGATCGACCAGCTGTCGTCGCTGATGGACATCAATGTCGCCCAGCGCCCTCAGGGCGGTGTCAGCATCCGCACCGGCACCGGCGTGCTGCTGGCCGGCGCCGGCCATGCCACCCTGGAGTACACGCGCGCGGGATCGGTCAATGGCGAGACCGCCTTCGCCGATGTCTTCGTCACCGAGCCGGGCGGCCAGAAGCGGTCCCTGACCGACAATCTCATCAGCGGCGAAATCAAGGGGCTGCTGGAACTGCGCGACGTCGAGGCGCCGGCGGCGGCGGAACGGCTGGGTGAGCTCATGGCCCGGGTGGCCGACGAGCTGAACCGCGCTCACAACCAGAATTCCTCGGTGCCCGCCCCCACCACCTTGGCCGGCCGCAACATGGGTCAGGGGTTCGAGGCCGCCTTGGCCGGCTTCCAGGGCACGACCACCATCGCCGTCACCAATGCGGCCGGGGCGATCCAGACCCGGGCTGAGGTGGTGTTCTCGGGCGGCACCATGACCGTCAACGGCGTGGCCGCGGACCCCGCGACCTTCCTGGCCACGCTGAACGCCCAGCTGGGCGGCCAGGCCACGGCCAGCTTCACCGACGGACGCCTGTCGATCACCGCCACGGGCTCCAACGGCGTGGCCATCGCCGACGATCCGGCCGATCCGGCGCGCAAGAACGACAAGGGCTTCTCGCACTGGTTCGGGCTGAACGACATGATCGCGTCGGGCCGGCCGGCGACCTATGACACCGGCCTGACGCCGGCCAGCCCGCATGGCTTCGGGGCGGGCGAGACCATCACCTTCCGCCTGGGCGCCGAGGGCGGCGGCCGGATGCGCGACATCGGCTTCGCCGTGCCCGCCGGGGGCTCGATGGCCGATCTGGTCACGGCCCTGAACAATCCGGCCACGGGCCTGGGCCGCTACGGGACCTTCAGTCTGGACGCCCAGGGAGCCCTGAGTTTCGCCGGCTCGGGCTCGCCGCCGGCGACCCTTTCGGTGCTGGACGACACCACGGTCCAGGCCCAGTCGGGCGTGTCGATGACCGAGCTGTTCGGCCTGGGCGGCGGAGTGCGGGCCAGCCGCGCCGACGACTTCTCCATTCGCACCGACATCCGCAGCAATCCGGGCCGGCTGGCCCTGGCCCAGCTGAACCTTGGCGCCGCGCCCGGCTCTTCGGCCTTGTCCAGCGGCGACGGCCGGGGCGCGCGACTGTTGGCCGACGCCGCAACCACCACCGTCAGCTTCGACGGGACTTCCAGCTCGGCCGGCGCGTCGATGAGCCTCAGCCGCTACGCCTCCGACCTGTCCGGAGATATCGGCGCCCGCGCTTCGGCCGCCAAGACCCGCGCCGACGCCGCCGGGGCCCTGTCGCAGGAGGCCCGGGCCCGCCAGAGCGCCTATGAGGGCGTCAATCTGGACGAGGAACTGGTGCTGCTGACCACCTATCAGCAGGCCTTCAACGCCTCCGCGCGGCTGATCCAGGCCGCCAGCGAAATGTACGACACGCTTCTGGGGATGACCTGATGACCCGCGTCTCGACCGCCGGAAACTATGAATCCGCCCTGCTCAACCTGATGGCCGCCCAGGCGCGCGGACTGGAGGCGCAGAAGAAGGTCTCGACCGAGAAGATCGCCACCGATCTGGCCGGGTTCGGTCGGGGGTCGGAGACCCTGACCGCCCTGAAGTCGGCCCAGAACCGTATCGACGGCTTCATCTCGGCCGGCGAGGCCGTGGCCTCGCGCCTGACCACCCAGGCCCTGGCCTTCGACCGGGTGGCCGAGGGCGCCGACGGCGCGCGCCAGGCCATCGCCGAGGCCCTGGCGTCGGGCCGGGTCGAGGGGCTGATGCAGGCGCTGGAAGGACAGTTCGCCACCGCACGCAGCGGCCTGAACCTGGAGCATAACGGACGCCCGCTGTTCGGCGGCGCGGTAACCGATCAGCCGCCGGTGACGGCCAAGTCCATGGCCGATCTCGCCGATGCCCCGGACGCCGCCTCGGTGTTCGTCAACGACACGCTGCGGACCGCCTCGCGCCTGGACGAATCGACAACGGTCGAGACGGGCTTCCTGGCCGACGAGGTGGGCGAGCCGCTGTTCGCGATCCTGCGCGACATCCAGCTGTTCCACGAGGGCGCCCAGGGGCCCATCGACGGTGTCATGACCGAGGACGTCCGTGCGTTCCTGGAAGGCCAGCTGACCCGACTGAAGGACGCCCACACCGGCGTCGTTGGCTTCGCCGCCCGCTCGGGCGCCATCCAGACCCAGGTCGACGACAACCTAGCCTCGCTCGACAACCAGCGTGTCGCCATGCAGCAGCTGATCGGCAAGAAGACCGATGTCGATATGGCCGAGGCGGTCACGGAGCTGGAGCTGTCGCAGATCTCGATCCAGGCTTCCGCCCAGGTTCTGGCTCAGCTGCGTCAGACCAGCCTGCTGGACCTGCTGGCGCCCTACTGACCGCGACGCCACGTCACGTCCGCAGGCGGCCGGGAACCGGTAAACTGGCGCTCCGGTTTACGGTCCGAACGTCCTGGAGGTCGCCATGTCCCGCCGTCTGTTGTTCGCCGCTCCCGCCGCCGCTGTCATGGCGGCCGCCACGGCCGCCTACGCCCACCACGGCTGGAGTTCCTATGACGCCGACAACCCGATGCGACCGACCGCCGCCGTGGTCGACAGCCATTGGGGCAGCCCCCACGGCTCAATCGTGATCGAGGTCGAGGGCCAGCGCTGGGACGTGGTGCTGGCGCCGGTGTCGCGGATGAGCGCGCGCGGCCTGGCCGAGGCCGACATCGCCGTGGGACAGACGGTCACCGTCCATGCCTATCCGCACCGCGACGGCACGCGCGAGCTGCGCGCCGAACGGATCATCGCCGACGGCAAGACGGTCGAACTGCGCTGATCCCGGGTTTCGCCGAGACCGTCGCCGCCTCGCCCCTGGCCGACTGGGCCGGAGGGTCGGCCTGGGCCTATCCGATCGCCAACACCGCCCATGTCATCGGCGCCATCATGGTGGTCGGGGCGATCGGTCTGCTTGACCTTCGGGTCCTGGGCTACGGGCGCGGCATTGACCGTCTGGCGCTGCAGAGAGCCAGCGTACCGGTCGCCCTGATCGGGTTCGTCGTCATGGTCGCGAGCGGCGCGGTGCTGTTCGCGGCCGATGCCGTCGCCCTGGCCGGGTCCCGGCTGTTCGGCGCCAAGCTGATCGTGATCGTCCTCGCGGGACTGAACGCCCTGGCCTTCCACCGGGTCGGGCGCGGCGACGCTGCGTCTCCCACGCTCAAGGTCATGGCGGCCCTGTCGCTGGTCTTCTGGCTCGGCGTGGTGACCCTGGGGCGGTTAATCGCCTACTTCTGAGGCCCCTCGCTCGCGGGGCCGCGCTGCGGCATAAGGCGGCGATGAAATTCCTCGACCAGGCCAAGATCTACATTCGCTCGGGCAACGGCGGCGGCGGCGCCGTCTCGTTCCGGCGCGAGAAATTCATTCCCAACGGCGGTCCCGACGGCGGCGACGGCGGCCGGGGCGGCGACGTCTGGATCGAGGCGGTCGAGGGGCTGAACACCCTGATCGACTATCGCTACCAGCAGCATTTCAAGGCCCAGACCGGCCACCACGGCCAGGGCCGCAACATGCACGGCGGCAAGGGCGAGGACGTGCTGCTCAAGGTTCCCGTCGGTACCCAGGTGCTGGATGAGGACAAGGAGACCGTGATCCTCGACATGGACACGGTGGGCAAGCGTGAACTGCTGCTCTCGGGCGGCAACGGCGGCTGGGGAAACACCCGCTTCAAGGGTCCGGTAAATCAGGCCCCGAAACACGCCAATCCCGGCCAGGAAGGTCAGGAAAAGTGGATCTGGCTACGTCTCAAGCTGATCGCTGACATCGGCCTGGCGGGGCTGCCCAACGCCGGCAAGTCGACCTTCCTTGCCGCGGCCTCGGCCGCGCGGCCCAAGATCGCCGACTATCCCTTCACCACCCTGGCGCCGAACCTGGGGGTGGTGGACCTGTCCTCGACCGAGCGGTTCGTCATCGCCGATATCCCCGGCCTGATCGAGGGGGCGTCCGAGGGCGCGGGCCTGGGCACCCGGTTCCTCGGCCATGTCGAGCGCTCGGCCAGCCTGATCCACCTGATCGACGGGACCCAGGACGATGTCGTGGCGGCCTGGCGCACCATCCGCAACGAGTTGGAAGCCTATGGCGAGGGTCTGGGCGAAAAGGCCGAAATCCTGGCGCTGAACAAGATCGACGCCCTGACGGACGAGGCGCGCGCGGATAAGGCGGCGGAACTGGAAGCGGCCGCCGGACGTAAGCCTTATCTCGTCTCCGGGGTCTCGGGCGAAGGGGTGAAGGAACTGCTCCGCGCCGCCTGGGCCGAGGTGCGCCGCACCCGGGGCGATCTGATCGATGACAACAACACGGAGACGACTCCCCAGGCATGGACCCCATGACTTCTCGCAAGCCGATGGCCGCCAAGGTCATCGGCGCCGCCGACCGCATCGTGCTGAAGATTGGTTCGGCCCTGCTGGTCGACCGCAAGACCAACGCTGTCGACATGGTCCGACTGAAGGGTCTGGCCGCCGACATCGCCCAGTGGAAGGCGCAGGGCAAACAGGTGCTGGTGGTCTCGTCGGGCGCGGTGGCGCTGGGCCGACGGCGGCTGGGAGCCAAGGCGCGGGGCGGCGGGCTGGAGCGGAAGCAGGCCTCGGCGGCGGCCGGGCAATCGATGCTGATGCACGCCTGGGAATCCGTGTTCGATCCCTATGACATCGTCACCGCCCAGATCCTGCTGACCCGCGACGACACCGAGGTCAGGCGCCGCTGGCTGAACGCACGGGCCACGGTCGGCGCCCTGCTCGACATGGGCGCTCTGCCCATCGTCAACGAGAACGACACCATCGTCACCGAACAGATCCGCTATGGCGACAACGACCGGCTGGCCGCGCGCGTCGCACAGCTGATCAGCGCCGACCTGTTGATCCTGCTGTCGGACGTGGATGGGGTCTATACCGCCGACCCCCGCGTGGATCCGGACGCCAAGCATATTCCGCACATTGAGGAACTGACGCCGGAGATCGAGGCCATGGCCACCGGCGCCAACGCCGCCGCCGGGGTCGGGACGGGCGGCATGGCCACCAAGTTGATGGCGGCGCGCATCGCCGGCGAGGCGGGCTGCACCACCCTGATCGCCGCCGGCCGAGCCAAGAAGCGCGGAGCCCAGCATCTAGAGGAGGGACGCCGCTGCACCGTCATCGCCGCCTCGACCACGGTCAAGGCCGCCTACAAGCAGTGGATCGGCGGCTCGCTGGCGACGCGCGGACAGTTGGTGGTCGACGCCGGCTGCGCCACCGCGCTCGGCAAGGGCAAGTCGCTGCTGGCGGCGGGCGTGATTTCGGCCGACGGCGGGTTCGGCAAAGGCGATCCGGTGGAAATCTTCGACCAGACCGGCGCCGAGATCGCCCGCGGGCTGGTCCGTTACGATGTCGGCGACGTGTCCAAGATCGCCGGGCTGAGGTCCAGCCAACTCAAGGCGGCGCTGGGCTACGCGGGTGGTCCGGTCGTGGTCCACGCCGACGATCTGTCGATGAGGTGATCGGCCCCGAACCCCTCACGGGGTTGAAATCTCGCCGCCAGGGGCAAGGTTTAAGGAGATGAGCATGACCCAGACCGCTCCGGAGAGCCCCGCCCACACCCAGTCCGACACCGACCTCAAGGCTCAGATGCTGGACATGGGCCGCCGCACCCGCGCCGCGTCTCGAGCCCTGGCCCTGGCCTCAGCCGAGACCCGCACCCAGGCCATCGCCGGCATGGCCGAGGCGCTGAAGCGCCGGTCCGCCGAGGTGCTGGAGGCCAATGAAGCCGACTTGGAAGCCGCCAAAGCCAAGGGCATGGCCTCGGCGATGATGGACCGGCTGGCGCTCGACGAAAAACGCCTGGACGGAGTCATCGGCGCGCTGGAGAAGATCGCCGCCATCCCCGATCCCGTCGGCGCCGAGACCGCGCGCTGGACGCCGGACAACGGCCTGGACATCGCCCGGGTCCGCACCCCGATCGGCGTGCTGGCCATCATCTATGAGAGCCGCCCCAACGTCACCGCCGACGCCGCCGCCCTGGCCGTGCGCGCTGGCAACGCCGTGATCCTGCGTGGCGGGTCGGAGTGCCTGCGTTCCAATCTGGCCATCCACGCGGCCCTGGTCGAGGGACTGGAGAGTGCGGGGCTCAGCCCCGACACGGTGCAGATCGTGACGACGCGGGATCGCGCGGCCGTCGGCGAAATCCTGACCGGCCTGGATAAGTCGATCGACCTGGTGATCCCGCGCGGCGGCCGTTCCCTTGTCGAGCGGGTTCAGACCGAGGCGCGGGTCGCCGTGCTGGGCCATCTGGAAGGCGTCAATCACGTCTATGTCCACGAGAGCGCCGACGCCGACACCGCCCGCGACGTCGCCGTCAACGCCAAGATGCGCCGCGTGTCGGTGTGCGGGGCCGCCGAAACCCTGCTGGTCGATCGCGCGGCGGCCGAGCGCCTTCTGCCGCCGATCGCCGAGGCGTTGACGGCGCTGGATTGCGAGATGCGGGGAGACGAGGCGACCTGCGCTCTGGCGCCCCAGGCCAAGCCGGCCACCGACGCGGACTGGGCCACCGAATTCCTCGCGGCTGTGATCGCCGTGCGCGTGGTCGACGACATGGATCAGGCCCTGGACCACATTGCCCGCTATGGCTCGGGTCACACAGAATGCATCTTGGCCTCGGACGAAGCCGCCATCGAGCGGTTCCTGGCCCAGGTGGACGCCGGGATCGTGCTGGCCAACGCCTCGACCCAGTTCGCCGACGGCGGCGAGTTCGGCTTCGGCGGCGAAATCGGCATCTCCACCGACCGACTGCACGCGCGCGGACCGGTCGGCGCCGAACAGCTGACCAGCTTCAAATACGCCATTCGGGGTCGGGGTCAGACCCGGCCCTGAGCGGCGTCAGACGGCCAGATCGACCGTGACGGGCGCGTGATCGGACGGACGCTCCCATTCGCGCACGTCGTCATGAACGCGGGCGGTCTTCTTGGCTACGGCCGGGTGGAGACCCGGCGAGGCCCACAGGTGATCCAGGCGCAGACCCCTGTTGGACTTTCGGAAATCGAGCGCCCGATAGCTCCACCAGGAGAAGAGCTTCTCCGGCTCGGGGATGGCTTCGCGCACGACATCGACGAAACCCAGGGAGGCCTGAAGCCGCTTCAGCGTCTCCACCTCGACCGGCGTATGGCTGACGATCTTGGACATGTGCCGGTGGTTCCACACGTCGTTTTCGCCGGGGGCGATGTTGAAGTCCCCGGCCAACAGCAGCGGATGCGACGGATCGCGGCGACCGAACTCCCGGGTCAGTGCCTCGTAGAAGTCCAGCTTGTGATCGAACTTGGGATTCAGCGCCCGATCGGCCACGTCGCCGCCCGCCGGGATGTAGAAGTTCTGGATCTCGACGCCCTTGATAACACCCGAGACGCAGCGGGCATGGCCCTCGCGGCAGGCCTTGGTGTCGGGCGCGTCCTCGATCGGATGGCGCGAGGCGATGGCGACACCATGCCATCCCTTCTGGCCCATGACCTTCAGATGCGGGAGGCCCATGTCGCGAAACGCCTGCTCGGGAAACTCGCCGGTGCGGCACTTGATCTCCTGCAGGCAGATCACGTCGGGTGCGCGCTCGGCGACGAAGCGGGCGACCTGATCGGCCCGCAGGCGGACGGAGTTGATGTTCCAGGTGGCGACTCTCAGGCTCATGGACCGCGCCTAGCACGGCCCTGCGGCCAACGAAAAAGACGCCCGGTCCGAGGACCGGGCGTCGTTCGCAGTTTATGTCTCTCTCACGCCGCACCCGGGAGGGGATGACATCCGGGACGGAGGACGACCGCCGTCGCCCTGTGCCCAAACTGTCACGCCCCAGAAAAAAGGTCAACGAGAGAGCGTCCGATTCTCGAAATCTCGCGTGAGGTCGATCGTCGCGGCGCGACGATCTCTAGCTCCGGCCGGGACGTCGGGTCGGGTCGCGCAGCACGAACAGGCTGGACGCCAGGCCCGAGGCGGGCTGAAGCGTGTTGAGTTGCACCCGCGTGCGTTGGCCCTGCGCATCGATCAGGGTCCATTCCTGCAGGCGCATGGGCGAACCGGCGAAGGCCAGCACGGCCGAACCCTCGTTCGGTCGCCGACGGTCGCGCGCCACGATGGCGAAGGCACCGTTGCGGCTGCGGGTCACGCGATCGACGCGGACATCTTCGGCGAGGCGGACATTTCGCGACAGGAAGGTCGACAGCGGCGTCTGACCCAGCGGCACCTGACGGAAGGTGTTGATGCGCGGGTCATAGCGGCTGACGTTGTTGCCGTCCGAGACCACCAGCAATCCTTCCGGCGTGGTGTATTCGAAACGCATTTTGCCCGGACGTTGCAACCAGAAGCGGCCGCGATGCGTCTGTCCGCCCGGTCCGGTTTCCGTGAACGTGCCCTGGGCCGAGGTCAGCCTCTGGAGATACGCCGAGGCCTGGTCGACCAGGGTGCGGTCCTCGGCGCTCAGCGTCTGGGCGAGCGCGGGCGCGGCGAGGCCCGACAGGCTCAAGGCGGCGGCCCCAAAGGCCAGTTGGCGGCGTGAAAGCGTCATTCGTGTCGTCTCCCGTTCGGGATGTCTGATTGGATCATTGTGCAGGGCCTGTCGGGCAAGCCCGTGGCCCCAGCCTGACCATATTCCGGCGGCCCGATGAAGCGCGGTTCATGCACAACGGTTCCGCCTAGCCTTCGTCGAGCGCCGCCAGTCCCCGCGCCAGAGCCTTGCAGAACACGGTGGGCAGGATGGCGATCGCCGTCTCGACATCGGCCCACTGGTTGGACGCGCCGCGCTCGACGATCCCGCGCGCGGCTCGCACCTCGAGTGTCAGGGCGAAGTGGGTGAAGACGTGGTCGATAGAGCCGGCCTCGAGCCAGTCGCCCTCGGTCGGCGGCGTCTCGGCGGGCGCGTCGCCCCAGTCGGAGGTCGGCAGCCCCGCCATGCCGCCCAGGAGACCCTTGTTCGGCCGCTGGGCAAGGGCCACCCGCCCCTCGCGGTCCAGCATCACCCAGGCGATGCCCCGGCGACGCGGCTTCTTGACCTTCGGCGCCTTCACCGGGAACTGCTCCGGCCGACCCGAGGCGCGGCCCTCGCACCAGTCGGCCACCGGGCACACGCCGCACAGCGGCTGACGCGGCCGGCAGACCGTGGCCCCCAGGTCCATCAGGGCCTGAGCCCAGTCGCCGGGACGATCCTCGCCTACCATCCGGCCCGCGAGACGGGTCAGCTCTGGCTTGCCCCGGGGCAGCGGCGTCTCGACCGCGAACAGCCGCGCCATGACCCGCTCGACATTGCCGTCGACCACATTCGCGGGGCGGTCGAAGGCGATGGCCGCCACCGCCGCGGCTGTGTAGGCCCCGACACCCGGCAGGGCGCGCAAGCCTACCTCGGTGTCGGGAAAGACGCCTCGGTGCTCGCCGGCGACGGCGCGGGCGCAGGCCAGCAGGTTGCGGGCGCGGGCGTAGTAGCCCAGGCCCGCCCAGGCGCCCATCAGCTCGGCGTCCTCGGCGGCGGCGAGGGCCGTCACCGTCGGCCAACGGGTCGTGAACCGTTCGAAGTACGGGGCGGCGTGACCGGTGGTGGTCTGCTGCAGCATCACCTCCGACAGCCAGACGCGATAGGGATCGGGTCCGGAGCCCGACCGATCCGAGGGACCAATCCGCCAGGCCAGAGTGCGGGCGTTGTCGTCATACCAGGCGAGCAGCGCCCGCCGCGCCTCGGGCCTGATCGTCTCCGCCCGTTTTTCAGCCGACGTCGTCATGGAAGGGGCTATATAGGCCGATGCCCCGCGAACTGCCCTCGGAAAGCGAAGCCCGCGCCATCCTGGCGCGCCGCAAGAGCCGCCCCGCGCCCCGCCCCGCCCCGCCGGTGGGCCGCGCGCTGCAGCCCTTGATCCGCAAGCTGGACGATCGGTACGGCCGCGGCGCCGGGGCTCTGGAGCCCCGCTGGCGAGAGATCGTCGGCGATCGGCTGGCCAAAGTCACCCAGCCAATCAAGCTGACGCGCGGTCGAAACGGGTCCGGAGCGACGCTGGAGCTTCGCGTGGCGGGGCCGGCCGCCCTGCTGGTTCAGCATCAGTCGGCCGAGATCCTGGCCCAGGTGAACCTGTTCCTCGGCGAGGGCGCGGTCGAGAAGCTGCGCATCAGCCAGGGACCCGTGCGGGGCCTTCAGGCGGCGAGCGCGCCCGCCCGGCGCGCGATCAAACCGCCCCTGCCCGCCGAAGCGGAGGCCGAGTTGTCGAAATCCGTGGAGGCGGCGCCGGAGGGGCTGAAGGCCGCGCTGACGCGTCTCGGGCGCGCGGTGATGGGCGGCCGCTGAGCGACCGCGCCGACCTCAGACCTGGGCCGGCGGCTGACCCTGAACCTGACCCTGCATCTGGTCCTTGCGGGCGTTGTAGATGGCCGCGAAGTCCAGCGGATCGACCAGGAAAGGCGGATAGAAGCCGCCCTGCAGCGTGGCGTCGGCGATGATCTGGCGCGCGAAGGGGAAGAGGAAGCGCGGGCATTCGATAAGCAGCATTTTCTCGACATCGGCTTCGGGCACATTACCGATCTGGAACAGGCCGCCATAGACCAGCTCGACGTGGAACAGCGCCGTCTCCGGCGTGCTGGCCTTGACCGACAGTTTCAGGTCGACCTCAAACAGGCCGTCGGCGCGGCCCTTGGCGTTCATCTCCACGCCCATGTCGATGCCCGGCTTGGCCTCGATGCGCAGGCTTTCCGGCGCGCGAGGATTCTCGAATGACAGGTCGCGCACGAATTGGGCGAGGACCCGGAAGAACGGGCCGGTAGGCGCCGGCTGGTCCGAGGCGGCGGTGTCGATCGGGAGGTCGGTCATGGAAAGTCGATCACGGGCTGGGGGCCGATGGGCGGCCACGGAACAAGAGGGGCGCTGCTAGCATCCGTGACCGGTGGTCGCAATCTCGCCGTGATCGCCTCTGAGCGGCCGCCTCGCCTTGCGCGCGCCCGAATGGCCCCTTAATCCCGAAGATCAGTCTCGGGAAAGCGCATGCCGCAAGAATTCATCATCGTCATCTTCGCGGTGATCGCCGCCTTCGTGCTGTTCCAGCTCTACAATGTGCTGGGCAAGAAGGTTGGCCGCCAGCCCGAGGACAACGCCAAGAAGCTTGAGGCCGAACTGGCCGCCAAGGGCGCCGCCGCGCCGCCGCCGACTGCCGGCCCCGCGCGCGGCGAGCCGCCGCTGGCTCCGGAAGTCGCTCAAGGCGTCGCCGCGCTGAAGGCGCGCGATCCGGCCTTTGACGTCTCCCGCTTTCTGATCGGCGCCCGCAGCGCCTATGAGACCATCGTGCGCGCCTATGCCTCGGGCGACCGCACGGCGTTGAAGCCGCTCCTGGCCTCGCCAGTCATGGAATCGTTCGAAACCGGCATCGTCGCGCGCGAGACGCGTGCGGAGAGCGAGACGGTCGAGTTCGTCCATCCGCCCCGCGCCGATCTGGAAGCCATTGAGGTCGAAGGCGACCGCGCCCGCGCCAAGGTCCGGTTCCTGGCGGAACTGTCGTCGCGTCTAAAGCCGGCCGAGGGCGACGAGACCACCGAGGAGCGCCGCACCGCCGAGCACTGGACGTTCGAGCGGGCGGTCGGCAGCAACGATCCCAATTGGGTGCTGGCCCGGGTCGAGGCGGCCTCGGCGTGATTCTCGCCCGCGCGGCGCGTCTCGCGCTCGGTGCTATGGCCGCCGCATTGTTGGCGGCGTGCGCCGTGTCTTCGCCTCCGGCTCAGCGGTCGCCGACACCGCTTGGACCTCCGACCGCCGCGCCTCAGCCCGTCCTTCCCACACCGGCGCCGACCCTGCCGGACACTGGACCACAACCCTACTACCCGCCCGCGCCTCCGGGTCAGAACGTGTCCGAATTGCCCGGTTGGTCGGCCGAGGATCACGCCTCCGCTTTCGCCGCCTATCTCGGTGGATGCTCGGTTGATCGCGATACCGCTGCGCGCACGGTGTGCGACCGCGCTCGCCAGCTAGCCGCCTACGGCCCGCCGGACCGGGAACGGGCCCGCGCCTTCTTCGAAACCAATTTTACGGTCGAGCGCATCGGCGGAGAAGGGCTGCTGACCTCCTATTTCGCGCCCGAATACGAGGCGCGACGCCAGGCCAGCTATGAATTTGACGCGCCTATTCTGGGCGTGCCCGATGATCTGGCCCGCCGCCCCGGCGTCAATGGCCGAACGGCCTTCCGGCGGCTGACAGCCAATGGCGACTTCGTACAGTACCCCGATCGCGCCGCCATCGAGCGCGGCGAGATCAATGCGCCGGTGCTGGGCTGGATGCGGGCCGAGGATCTGTTCTTCCTGCAGATTCAGGGATCCGGCTATCTCAGCTTCGAGGACGGGGCCAAGGCCCGGGCGGCCTACGCCGCGGACAACGGGCACACCTTTGTCGGGATCGCCCGTCCCATGGCCGAGCGCGGCCTGCTACCGCGCAACGGGACCTCGGGATCAGCAATCATGGCCTGGCTGGCGGCCCATCGTGGCGCCGAGGCGCGCGAGGTCATGGGTCTGAACCCGCGTTACATCTTCTTTTCAATGGCGGCCGATGACGATGGCCATCCGGCCGGCGCGGCCGGCATGCCGCTCGTGGCCGGGCGCTCGGTGGCCGTGGACCCCGCCCACTGGGATTATGGGCAGGTCGCCTGGATCATCGCCGATGGCGGCAATCTGGCGGGCGCCCGGCGTGGCTATCAGGGACTCGTCATGGCGCTGGACACGGGGAGCGCCATTCGTGGTCAGGTTCGGGCCGACTACTACATGGGTCGGGGGGCCGCAGCCGGCGACGAAGCCGGCACGGTAAGGCATCCTCTGCGTATGTGGCGGCTCATACCGCGGCCATGAGGAAACCTCGTCAGGCGCCGTCGGCCGCTTCGCGCTGTTCGCGCGCCTCGGCTTCGGCAGCCCAGCGATCGGTGGTCTGATCGATCTCCTTGGCGGCGTCAGACACGCCGCTCTTCACGGCGCTACCGACCTGAGCGGCCTCTTCGGCCAGGGCGTCACCGGCCACGGCGGCGGCGTCGCCGACTTCTGCTGCCGTCGCTTCGGCGTTCTCGCCCGCGGCGGCGGTTTCGGCCGCGGCTTCATCCTGTTCGGCCTCGGAGCATGCGGCGAGGGTTAGGGCCGCAACGGCGGCGAGGCTGATGGCGCGCAGGGTCATGACGGAATCTCCGGTGAAGCTTAGGCGCTGAACGCGCGCCGGACGCGACGGTTTCGCGCCGCTCAAGCGACATGCGGCCGCGGCGACGAGAGAACGGCGATTGACAAGGGCGACGGCGCGGCGGGAAAGTCGCTCGGCGGCAGAGACGTCGCATGGGGGCGACATGAACGGACTGACTCAATTCCGCCGCTCGCGGCCGGGGCTGTCGTATCTGGTCGCCTTCACGATTATCGCGATCGGACTGGCCGCCCTGCTGATGGCGCCGCCCGTCGACCGCTATTTCACCCAGCCGTTCACCGCGTCACTCGTCCACGTCTGCACCTTCCTGATCAATCTGTTCGGCGGTGGTGTTCGGGCCGACGGCACCGTATTGGCGTTCGTCGACGGCCGTGGCGCGGTCAGGGTGGAGGCGGGCTGCAATGCAGTGGAGGTCTGCCTGCTGCTCATCGCGGCGATCCTCGCGTTTCCGGCTACCGTCAAACAACGGATGATCGGCGTCGCGGCAGGCGTGGCGGCGGTTCAGGCCATCAACCTTCTGCGCATCATCAGTCTGCTTTATCTGGCGCGGCTGGCGCCCGATGTGTTCGAATTCTTTCATGTATGGGTCTGGGACGCCTTGATCATGATCGACGCACTGGCGGCATTGATGATCTGGATCCGCAGTCTCGGGCCTGTCGGAGGGCCGACGTCTGAACCCCAGGGAATTGCGGCGTGAGCCCGACGAGCGAACCGCCTCCGGCCGACCGGTCGATTCGCTCGTTTGCGATCGTCACCGTCCTTGCGGCCATTCCGCTGCTGATCGGCTTTTGGTTCGGCGGCCACATCCTCACTCAATTGCTATCGCCCCTCGTTGAGCTTGCGGGTCGCAGCATTGGCGTTGTTGACACCCTGGAACCCGCGGACGGCGGCTGGCGCGTTGTGACCGGGGACATGGCGATCGGCTCGGACGGTCGCGGTGGCGTGCTGACGCTGCAATTGGCGGAAACCGAGCTGCTCAGGCTCGCGCTCTCCATTCCCTTTTTTCTCGCCCTCATGGCGGCGCCGCCGCGCGCGTCGCGCTGGCTGCTCAAGATGTTGATCGGCGTGACCGCAATGACGTGCGTCTGCGTGTTCTCGGCCGCCTGGGTGCTGTTGGCCAAGCATATGGTGGAGGTCAACCAACTGGATTGGGGAGCGGGGCTTCGTCACAGCGGGGTGCTGGTCGATGCCGCCCGATACCCGGACTGGATGGCCTATCCCGTCGAGCTGGGGGACTATGTGACCATGGCCATTCTGCCTCTCGCGGCGCCGGTGGTGGCGTGGCTTGTGCTCAATCTCGAGGCCCGCGCCATGGTGACCGGCGTGCTCAGGCGTCGAAGCGCGACGATTTCCGATTGAGGCGACTTGCCCGAGCGCAGCCTGGACGGCATCGTCGAAAGCGCTTCCAAGGGGCCGTGATTGACCGCCAAAAAACCCACCATTGACGATGTGGCGCGCCAGTCGGCAGTGGCTCGCACCACCGTCTCGCGGGTGCTCAACGGCGGACCGAATGTTCGCGAGGAGGTGCGTGAACGCGTCTGGGAGGCGGTCCGCGCCCTCAATTATCGCGTCAATCCACAGGCCCGATCCCTGGCTGGCGGGCAGAGCCGGACGCTGGCGCTGATCCTGGCGTCGGATCTGGAGGCCCAACCCAATTCCTTCTACGCCTCGGCGCTGGAACTGGGCGCCCTGCGTGAATGTCTGGCGTTGGGCTTTCAGCTGATGGCGCGCCCTGTGCCCCAGGATGCGCCGGACCGCCGTCGCCGGGTGCTGGAGGTGATGAGCGTCCAGCGCTGCCAAGGGGTGATCCTGACCCCGCCGTTCGCCGACGACGCCTCCCTGATTGAAGACATTCGTCGCGAGGGCGGCCACGTCGCCCTGATTTCGCCCGGCGGGGCTGGACGCAATCTGGCGGATGGGGTCGGCATCGACGACGAGGCCGGCGGTCACGACATCGCGCGCCATTTGATCCAGCTGGGCCATCGGCGTTTCGGTTTCATCAGCGGCATCGTGGGGCACCTGTCGGCGGAGCAGCGGTTCGACGGCTTGATGCGGGCGCTGGGGGAAGCTGGGCTTGCGGCGGAATCGGTTCAGGTCGCGCGCGGGGATTTCACCTTCCGCTCCGGGATCGAGCAGGCTCGACGGATGTTGGAGCAGTCCTCGGCGCCGACGGCCCTGATCTGCGCCAACGACGACATGGCGGCCGGCGCCCTGTCCTCGGCCCACGCCCTGGGTCTCGATATTCCCGGACAGGTCTCGATCACCGGGTTCGATGACACGCCGGTGTCTGAGATCGTCTGGCCGCCTCTGTCCACAGTGCATCAGCCGCTCAAGGACATGGGGCAGGCGGCCGTCCGCGCCCTTGCCGGGCGGGTCAGCGGCGCCTCGCGTGACGCACCCTGGCGGTTTTCGAGCCTCCCGCATCAGGTGGTGGTGCGCGGTTCAACCCGGGCCGCGCCTTGACTCACCGGGTGTGACCGGGCCGAATGTTGGAAGCGCTTCCAATGAGAGGCGTGATCATGCGGGGAAGGCGACGATGGCTCATTGGGGATACGCGAGCTTGCGAGGCGTCACGGCGGCGCTTCTGGCGCTGAGCGCCGCGGGGTGCGCGACTCTGGCCGAGCCATCCGGTCCGTCGGCGGGCGCCTGGATCACCTCGGCCGACCGCAGCGCACTGCTGACGGCGGCCAGTCCGCTGGTCTTCGCGGTCCGCCCCGAGAGCGGGCCGACCGTCACCGTCGATCCGACGCAGCGCTTCCAGACCATGGTCGGTTTCGGCGCCTCGGTGACCGACGCCTCGGCCCATCTGATCCAGACCCGCCTCTCCGAACCCGCCCGCGACGGCCTGCTCAAGGAGCTGTTTGGCCGTGACGGGCAGGGCTTGGGCTTCAGCTTCACCCGGGTCACCGTCGGCGCCTCCGACTTCTCGCTGGATCACTACAGCCTGGCCGACACGGCCGATCCCGAGCTGAAGGATTTCTCGACCGCGCGCATGGAGGAGCACGTCTTTCCCACCGTCCGCGCCGCCCTGGCCATCAATCCCGATCTGAAGGTCATGGCCTCGCCCTGGAGCGCGCCGGGCTGGATGAAGACCTCCAACTCGTTGATCACGGGCCAGCTTAAGCCCGAGCACTATCCGGCCTACGCCGACTACTGGCGGCTCTATATCCGTTCGGCGTCCGACCACGGCGTGCCGACCGACTATCTCAGCATCCAGAACGAACCGGATTTCGAACCCGACTCATACCCCGGCATGCGCTGGCCGCCCGCCGACCGGGCACGCTTCATCGGCCAACATCTAGGGCCGGAGCTCCGCGCCGCCGGGATCGAGTCTCAGATCCTCGACTGGGACCACAACTGGGATCAGCCCGAGCAGCCCCTGACGGTGTTGGCCGACCCGGTGGCGCGAGAATATGTCTCGGGCGTCGCCTGGCATTGCTACGGAGGCGAGGTCGGGGCTCAGTCCACGGTGCGTGACGCCCATCCGGACAAGGACGTCTTCTTCACCGAGTGCTCGGGCGGCGAATGGTCCCCGGACTTTGGCGACAGCTTCGTCTGGACCATGAAGACCCTGATCATCGGCTCGGTCGAGAACTGGGCGCGCGGGGTGCTGATGTGGAACCTGGCGCTGGACGAAAACTACGGCCCCCACGCCGGCGGCTGCGGCGACTGCAGGGGCATCGTCACCATCGACAGCCGGACGGGCGAGGTGACCCGAAACCAGGAATACTACACCTTCGGCCACGCCAGCCGCTTCGTCATGCCGGGCGCCGTTCGGGTGGCCTCGCTGGAGCCCGAGGGCCTGGATGGGGTCGCCTTCGTCAATCCCGATGGGTCACGAGTGCTGATCGCCCTGAACGAGGGGACCGAGCCGGTCCAGTTCGACATCGCCGAGGGCGGTCGGCGCGCCGCAACCGAACTGCCGCCCCGAAGCGCGGCGACCTACGTCTGGCGCTGAGACGGCGGCTGGGGCTCGTCCAGCAGGCCGGGCTCGGGCGGCACCACGGCGCGGGCGGCGCGGCGGGCCTTCAGCGCGCCCCAGGCGAAGACCAGGGCGCCGGCCCAGATGAAGCCAAAGCTGATTCCGCGCAGCCAGCCGAATGGCTCGCCCTGAAGCACGCCGATCACGAACACCATGGTCGGGGCCAGGAACTGCAGAAAGCCCATGGTCGAATAGGGCATGCGCCGCGCCGCCCAGGCAAACAGGGCCATGGGCACAACGGTGATCGGCCCGGCCGCCATGAGCCAGAACATCATCTCAGGGCTGGCCGAGAAATGCCCCGCGCCCCGGCTCTCGATGAACAGGATCCAGGCGAGGCCCGGACCGGCCAGCAGCAGGCATTCCAGGAACAGGCCCGGCTGCGCCTCGACCTCCACGCGCTTTCTGATGATGCCGTAGGCGCAGAAGGAAAAGGCCAGGAACAGGGAAATCCACGGCAGGTGGCCGAGCGCCACGGCTTGCAACACCACGCCCATGCCGGCCAAGCCGATGGCGATCAGGCCCAGGCGGCTCAGCCGCTCTTTGAACAGCCAGGCGCCGGCCGCCATGTTGAGCAGGGGATTGAGGTAGTAGCCGAGGCTGGCGTCCAGGGTCCGACCGCTGTTCACCGCGATCACATAGGTGGTCCAGTTGGCCGCGATCAGCAGGGTGGAGACGACGATCCAGCCCATCACCCGGCGATTGGCGAAGGCGGCCCGCACCTGACCCCACTGGCGCAGAAGGAGCACCAGGGCCAGAGCCCACAGCACCGCCCACGCCGTGCGATGCGCCATGATCTCCCAGGCGTCGGCGCCCAGCCGGTCCATCTGCTGGAACACCAGCGGGATGACGCCCCAGATGGCGTAGCACCCCACGCCTGCGATCAGGGCCGCGCGCGCGTCGCTGGCGGCGGGAGTGGGGGTCATGGTGCGGCTCGGCTCAGACGGTCAGGCTGCGATAGCCGCTTTTGGGCTGAATCACGCCCTGTTCGTCCAGCAGTTGGGCGATCTGCACGGCGTTCAGGGCCGCGCCTTTACGCAGGTTGTCGGACACGATCCAAAGGTTCAGGCCGTTCTCGACCGTGGGGTCGTTCCGGATGCGAGACACATAGACGGCGTGCTCGCCGGCGGCGTCGACCGGGGTGACGTAGCCGTCGGCTTCATGCTTGTCGACGACCAGCACGCCCGGCGCCTCGCGCAGGATTTCGCGGGCGTCTTCGGCGTCCAGCGGGCTTTCGAACTCCAGGTTGACCGCCTCGGAATGGCCGACGAAGACCGGCACGCGCACGCAGGTCACGGTCAGCTTGATCGACGGGTCCAGGATCTTGTGGGTCTCGTCCCACATCTTGGCTTCCTCGTCGGTGTAGCCGTCGTCGCGGAAGGCGCCGATCATCGGGATGGCGTTGAAGGCGATCTGTTTCGGGAACACCTTGGGCGTGGCGTCGCCCAGGCCGTAGATGGCCTTGGTCTGATTCCACAGCTCGTCCATGCCCTGTTTGCCGGCGCCCGACACCGACTGATAGGTCGAAACCACCGCCCGGGTGATGCGCGCCGCGTCATGCAGGGGCTTCAGCGCCACCACCAGCTGCGCCGTCGAGCAGTTGGGATTGGCGATGATGTTCTTCTTTCTGGCCAGCTTGATCGCGTCTGGGTTCACCTCGGGCACGATCAGCGGCACGTCCGGATCGCGGCGGAAGGCCGAGGAGTTGTCGATCACGATCGGTCCCGCCTTGCCGATCTTCTCGGACCAGGCGCGCGACACGTCGCCGCCGGCCGACATCAGCACGATGTCCACCTGGGAGAAGTCGAACCGTTCTATATCCTGACACTTCAGCGTCTTGTCGCCGAAGGCGATCTCGGTCCCCTGCGACTTGCGCGAGGCGATGGCGTGCATCTCGGAGACCGGAAAGTTCAGCTCCTCCAGGATGTTGAGCATCTCCTGGCCGACGCTTCCGGTGGCGCCCACGACGGCGACGGAATAGCTCATCTTGGTGTGTCCTTCGGACGCGCTATCGCTCGCCTCGCGGAGGCTCGCTGCTTGAGCGCTTAGAGTGTGATTGGGGTCGGCGTTCGCCGTGGCTCCGACATAGGCCCTTCGACCCGATACGCAAGCCGACTTTCGCGCGACCGCCGGGCTCGCTAAGCGGGGGCATGCCGACAGCTCTGCGCACCGCCTATGACGCCCGTATCGACGACGGGCGGCTGACCCACGACCCGGCGCAGGCGGCGGCGCTGGACGAACTGGATCGGCTGACGCGCGATCTGGCCAAAAGACCGGGCCTGTTCCGAAAGGCCCCTCGCGTGCGCGGCGTCTATCTCTGGGGGCCGCCGGGGCGAGGCAAGTCCATGCTGATGGACCTGTTTTACGCCTGCTCACCCGAACCCTCGAAGACCCGCGCCCACTTCCACGCCTTCATGGCCCGGGTCCACGACCTGATCCGCCAGTGGCGCGAGGGCGACGCCGACGCCCGCCGCGCCGTCTTCGGCGAACACATATCGAGTGGCGGATCGGCATGGCGCCGATCCGCTGGTGGCGACGATCCAATCGCCCCGGTCGCCGCTCTGATCGCCTCGGAGGCGCGGCTGCTGTGCTTCGATGAATTTCAGGTCACCGACATCGCCGACGCCATGATCCTGGGCCGGTTGTTCGAGGCGCTGAATGAACATCGGGTGGTGCTGGCGGTCACCTCCAACCGCGAGCCCGGCGACCTCTATCGCGACGGCATCAATCGCCAGCTGTTCGTCCCCTTCATCGATCAAATCCGCGAGGTTTGCGCGGTGGTCGAGGTCAACGGCGCGCGAGACTGGCGCCGCGACCGCCTGGCCGGACGTACTGTCTGGTTCCAGCCGTTGGAGCCTGAGGCGCGCGAGGGCTTCGAGGCGCTCTGGGCCGAGATGAAGGGCGACGAGCCCGAGGAGCCGACCCATCTGACCGTTCTGGGCCGGGATGTCGTGGTGGAGCGCACCGCCGGCGGCCTGGCTCGAGCGACCTTCGACGACCTGTGCGCGCGCCCGCGGGGCCCGCAGGACTATCTGGCCATCGCAGCGCGCTTTCACACCCTGTTCCTGTCGGACGTGCCGGTGCTTGGCTCCGATCGCCACCAGGAAGCGCGGCGTCTGGTGACCCTGATCGACGCTCTTTACGAGGCCAAGGCGCGGCTGATCGTTCTGGCCGCGGCCGAGCCGGAGGCGCTGTATCCGTCAGGGACCGGCGCCTTCGAGTTCGAACGCACCGCCAGCCGCCTGAGGGAAATGGCCAGCGCCTCCTGGCCGCCGGCCGGGGATTAGGCCAGCGCCGGCTCGATGTCCTTGCAGGCCTGGATCAGGCCCTTCACCGACTCGACCGACTTGGCGAACATGGCCTTCTCATCGTCGTTGGTGGTGAACTCGATGACCTTCTCGGCCCCGCCGGCGCCGATCAGGGCGGGCACGCCGACATAGAGATTCGACAGGCCGTATTCGCCCGACAGCCAGACGGCGCAAGGCAGGACGCGCTTCTGGTCGAGCAGATAGGACTTGGCCATGGCGATGGCGCTCTCGGCGGGGGCGTAGAAGGCCGACCCGGTCTTGAGCAGGGCCACGATCTCACCGCCACCCTTGCGCGTACGATCGACGATGGCGTCCAGATCGGCCTGCGACAGCAGCCCCGCCGCGACGGCGTCGGGCAGCGGCAGGCCGCCGACGGTCGAGTGGCGCACCATCGGCACCATGTCGTCACCGTGACCGCCCAGGGTCCAGGCGTGGATGTCCTGCACCGACACGCCGGTCTTCTCGGCCAGGAAATAGGCGAAACGGGCAGAATCCAGCACGCCGGCCATGCCGATGACCTTCTCGTGCGGCAGGCCAGAGAACTTCTGCAGCGCCCAGACCATCGCATCAAGCGGGTTGGTGATGCAGATGACGAAGGCGTTCGGGGCGTGCGCCTTGATGCCCTCGCCCACGGCCTTCATGACCTTGAGGTTGATCGACACCAGGTCGTCGCGGCTCATGCCCGGCTTGCGGGGCACGCCTGCGGTGACGATGCAAACGTCGGCGCCGGCGATGTCGGCGTAGTCGTTGGCGCCCTTGAGCGCGACGTCCTGGCCGAACACCGAGGTCGCCTCGGCGATGTCCAGCGCCTTGCCCTGGGGCGTGCCCTCGGCGATGTCGAACAGGATGACGTCGCCCAGCGCTTCGCGCGCCGCGACGTGGGCCAGGGTGCCGCCGATCATGCCGGCGCCGATGAGGGCGATCTTCGCGCGAGCCATGGGAGAATCCTTATTAAGTGGGCCTACCGCGCTTTCGCGCTGCTTGAGGCCCGGAGGGGCCTCGCGAAACGCGGCGCGATCGGCGCTCTAGTGCGATGCGAAAGGGTTGGCGCGCGTCTAGACCCGACCGCCCGCCATCGCAAGTCGCGCTTACTCTTCGGGCGACGTCTCGCGCGGGGCGGCGCTCATGCCGGGGTCGTAGAGGCCGGTCGCCATGCGGGCGAGAAAACCCGCCGGTCGCGTGCGTGGGCCAAACCGGGCGCAGGGGTCTGGATCGGCGATCTCCCTGACCTCACGACCTTCGGGGGCGAAGGCGTCACCGACAGCGTCGCCCAGCGGCTCGGCCAGCTGCAACGCGTCCCCAAGGCGCGACAGGGAAGGCGTGTCGAAGCCCACGACCTTGGCGTTGCGCGCCCAGGTGATGGCGGCCGCCTGCCGACCGTCGGGGACCAGCACCAACTCGCCTTCGGCCGCCAACCCGCCTGTCGAACCGGGCGCGCGCACGCCGATCGGACCCGGGATGAACCAGTTGGCCACCGCCGACAGGCCTGAACCCGCCGGATTGGTCAGGCTGAGACCCGTCACCGCCATCCGCACCGTGGCCTGAGCTCCCGATTGGCCGGGCTCCAGGACGGTGAAGCGCTCGCTGAGTTCGTAGCAGACCTGCCGATCGACCTCGGCCAGGACCCATCCGGCTTCCTCGGCGCTCAGGCCCGCTTCGGCCCCGCCGACAAACACGGCCGGTTCCAGCGCCAGCCGCTCGACATTGGCCAAGGTCGCCTCGTCGCGGTTCTGGCGGATGGAGGCCAGGGTCGCGGGTTCGGGCGTCAGAGCGGAATAGTTCGATAGAAAGCCCGACTGCGCCGCGGGCGGCGTGGCGCAGGCGCCCAAGGCGGCGAGGACGGCGCCGAGGGCGGCGACGGTGGGTATGCGAAACGACATGATCGATCCTGATGCGGAAGCCTCGGGGAAGGCCCGTTCGGCCCGAACGCGCGGCCCCACCGGAGGTTCAGGTGTCCCATCCGCCGAAAGTTCGTCGTCAGCCGCGATTTCCCGCGCTACCGTCATGGTTCGTCCCTGGAGCGCCGATGACCCACCGCCGACTGCCGACACTGATCGCGACCCTGGCGGCCCTGGCGGCCGCGTCTCCAACCTTGGCCCAGATTCCCACCGACGCCTCGCGTGGCGTCCTCAGCTTCGCGGATAATCTGGAGAACGCCCTGCCCGCCGTGGTGTCCGTGGCGACCCTCGGTCGATCAGCAGGCCCCAGTTCGGATGAGACCGAAGCCCGCGAGATCACCGGCGGCTCGGGCGTCATCATCGACGCGGCGCGGGGGATCATCGTCACCAACCATCATGTCGTCGATCGCGGCCAGAGTTTCCGCGTCGATCTGCCCGATGGCCGTTCGCTGGATGCGAAACTGCTGGGCGCCGATAAGGCGACCGACCTGGCCGTGCTGCAGATCGAGGCGTCCGGCCTGAACCAGGTCCCGGTGGTCGATTCCGACACCCTGAAGACCGGCGATATCGCCTTCGCCGTCGGCTATCCGCTGGGCCTGGACCAGACCGTGACCATGGGTGTCATCTCGGGCCTCGGCCGCTCCGGTCTGGGTGATGCGGTCGAGGACTATATCCAGACCGACGCGGCGGTGAATTCGGGTAACTCCGGCGGGCCGCTGCTGGACAGCCGGGGTCGGCTGATCGGCATCAACACCTCGATCCTGTCGGGCGGATTCGGCGGCGGCAATGACGGCATCGCCTTCGCCGTGCCGACCAACATAATGGCTGTGGTGGTGGCCCAGCTGCGCGACACCGGCGCGGTGGTGCGCGGCCGCACCGGCGTCACCGTAGCATCCCTCAATCCGGCCAGAGCCAAGACCCTGGACCTCGCCCTGGCGCGCGGCGCCGTGGTCGAGGACGTGCAGCCGGGCTCGTCAGGCGAGCGCGCGGGGCTTCGGCGCGGCGATGTCCTGACCCGTGTCCGCAACCGGCCGGTGGCCAACGCCGGGTCGTTCCTCGCGGCTGTCGGCGTCGCCTCGCCGGGCGACAGCCTGCCGCTGGTCTATCTGCGGCAAGGTGAGGAGCGGCGCGGGACGCTTGCGATCGAGCCCCAGACCATGCCGACCGTGATGCTGGGCCGCGAGGCGCTGCTGGCCTGGGGCGCGCGGCTGCGGGTGGGCGAGGATGGCACCGTGACCGTCGCCTCGGTGGCGGGCGGATCGAACGCGGCCACGGCGGGGCTGACGGCCGGCGATGTGATCCGCGCGGTCAACGGCCGGGCTCCCGGCGATCTCGCCACTGTGGCGGCTACGCTCGGCGACGGCGCGGCCGGAGCGGAAATCGAGGTGTTGCGGGGAGAGGCGATCGAAACCCTCGCCATCGCCGGCGGCGCACCCGAAGCGGCGCCCGATCCGGCCGGCGCCCGATCGGCGCCGCCCCCGCCCGAACCTGCGCCGGACAGCAAAACGCCCGCCTGACCAGGGAGGGGGAGGGAGGGTCAGGCGGGCGCTTCACTTGGGAGGGGATCGTCGACTGGCCGGAAACCTCAAAGCCACGGGGGGCTGGGGGGGCTGTTCAGGATCCGGGACCTCAAGCTTCCCGGCCGGTCGACACTGGCCTTGTCGATCGCCATGCGGGCGGCGAAAGGACCGAAACGCGGCCTTTTCGTGACTCAGGCGAATTCCTTGAATCGTCCCCACCACGGCGGCGCTGGCCTTTTCGCTCCCGGCGCCTAACTCTCCTCGCATGAGCCTTGAAAATCCTGAGTCGCAGGGACGGTCAGGCCCCCAGGGGCCGGTGTTCTTCGACCGGCGCGAATTGGACCCTATCCTCAGGGTGTATGGGCGGATGGTGGCTTCAGGCGAATGGCGCGACTATTCGATCCTGGGCCATGCCGACTGGGCCGAGTTCGCCGTCTTCCGCCGTCACGGCGACGCCCCCGCCTATCGTATCGAGAAGCGCCCGGCCCTGGCCAACCGTCAGGGCGCCTGGGCCGTGATCGGACCGGCGGGCCAGATCCTCAAGCGCGGCCGCGACCTGGCCCAGGTGCTGCGCGTGTTCGAAGGCCGCCGCTTCAGCGTGGTCGAGTGACGCACGCGACGACGCGCCTCATCCGATGGCGCCGTTCGGCCGCAACCTCGCCGCATCCCGGGCGCTGACCTTTCCGAAGCTTAAGTTGCGCGGCTTGGCTTCCCCCGCCATGCCTCTATATCTCGACGCGGACCCGTTCAGCCCGACATCTCGGGACGCCACGGTCCGGACTGATCAAGGATGACCATGCTGAAGCGTAAGGAGTTCATGCTCGGGGCCGTCGTCGGCCTGGGCTTCGCGGCCGCCGCCACCGCCGGCGGCGTCATCGAGTGGCCGGGCGCCGTCGCCCAGGATCGCCCCGCCGCCCGCGCGGGACAGCTGATCCCCACCTCCGGCGCGGCCGGCATGGCCTTCGCCCCGCCGCCCGGCGCCCCGCTCAGCTTCGCCGACATCTTCGACCAGGTCGCGCCTGCCGTGGTGCAGATCGACGTCAAGACGCGCACGCCCCGCTCGCAGCTGCCGGGCGGTGGCATGGGCGGGCTGGAGCGCCTGCTGCCCTTCCCCTTCAACCAGCTGCCGCAGCAGGCTCCGCAGGGCGAGGACGGCGAGGACGAGGGCATAGAGGGCGCGGGCTCCGGCTCCGGCTTCTTCATCTCTGCCGACGGCTACATCGTCACCAACAACCATGTGGTCCAGAACGCCGAGGAGATCACGGTCAAGCTGACCGACGAGCGCGAATTCACCGCCACGATCGTCGGTCGCGACGAAGGGACCGACCTTGCCGTGCTCAAGGTCGAGGGCGGCAGCTTCCCCTTCGTCAGCTTCGAGGAATCGGCCGAGCCGCGCGTCGGCGACTGGGTGGTGGCCGTAGGCAACCCCTTCTCGCTGGGCGGCACCGCCACGGCCGGCATCGTGTCGGCCAAATCGCGCGACATCGATCCACAAGGCTACAACGACTACATCCAGATCGACGCGGCCATCAATCGGGGCAACTCGGGCGGTCCAACCTTCGACATCTACGGACGGGTGATCGGCGTTAACACCGCGATCTTTTCGCCGACAGGCGGCTCCGTCGGCATCGGCTTCGCCATTCCCGCCTCCGTGGCGAAGCAGGTGACTGATACCCTTATGCGCGGCGGTTCGATCGAGCGTGGCTATCTGGGGGTGTCGATCGGCAACCTGCTGCCCGACTACAAGGAAGCCTTGGGCCTCGACGCCGATTTCGAGGGCGCCTTCATCAACAGCGTGACACCGGGCGGACCCGCGGACCGCGCGGGTGTGCAGGCCGGCGACGTGGTTGTGTCGGTCAACGGCGAGTCGGTGGAAAGTTCGACGGAGGTGACACGGCTGGTCGGCCGCGCCCGCGAGGGCGAGACCATCCGTATTGAGATCTTGCGCGACAACCGTCGCCAGACGATCAATGTCACCTCCGGCAAGCGGCCCTCGACGGAAGAGCTGAACCGTCTGAACAGTGGTCTGGACGGCGCTGAAACGCCGAACGCGCCGGGCGCCGCGACGGGGACCGAGGTCGCCGGCCTGCGGGTCACGCCGATCACGCCGGCCCTGCGCGAGCGCTATTCCATCCCAGCCGGTGTCAACGGCATCGTGGTGACTGGCACGGCCACGGGCGGCGACGTGCGCTTCGCCAATACGCCGGGCGTGGTGATCCTTCGCGCCGGCACGGCCGCCGTGTCGTCGGTGGCGGACTTGCAGGCCGCCGTCGCCGCGGCCCGGCAGGCCGGACGCGACAGTGTCTTCCTGCTGGTGCGACTGCCGAACGGCCAGAACAGCCCGGTGGTGCTGGAGCTGCCCGACGCGGAGTAATGGACTGACCGGATCGCCGCCGATGCGCTAACATCGGCGGCGATTCACTTTTCGGGGGCTGATCGATGCGCATTCTGGTGGTTGAGGACGACGCCGACGCCGCCGGCGCCATGGTCCGTGGGCTGAACGAAGCCGGCAATGAGGTGGTCCATGCGCCCGACGGCGCCTATGGGCTGATCGAGGCCCAGAAGGGCGGCTTCGATGTGCTGATCGTCGACCGCATGATGCCGCGACTGGACGGCGTCGGCATGGTTGAGACCCTGCGCGGCATGGGCGACCAGACGCCGGTGCTGTTTCTGTCGGCCCTGGGCGAGGTTGAGGACCGGGTCACGGGCCTCAAGGCCGGCGCCGACGACTATCTGGTCAAGCCCTACGCCTTCGCCGAACTGATCGCCCGGGTCGACGCCCTGGCGCGGCGGCGCGAGACGGGCGGGGTGCAGACGGTGCTCAAGGTCGGCGACCTGGAGATGAACCTGATCGCCCGAACGGTGCACCGGGGCGAGACCGAGATCGACCTGCAGCCGCGCGAATTCCAGCTGCTGGAGTTCCTGATGCGCCACGCCGGCCAGTCGGTGACCCGCACCATGCTGCTGGAGAAGGTCTGGGAGTACCACTTCGACCCCCAGACCAACGTCATCGACGTCCACATCAGCCGCCTGCGCGCCAAGATCGACAAGGGCTTCGACCGCCAGATGCTCCAGACCGTGCGCGGCGCGGGGTACCGGCTGGAGGCCTGAGTGATGTCTCCCTCCCTGGAGGGGAGGGTGGTCGCGAAGCGACCGGGTGGGGAGGGCTGAGTGGCGATCATCGCCCGCGCACGAGACCTGAGAAAACGTCTGACGCCCGCCGAGGCGCGGCTGTGGCTGGCCTTGCACGAACTCCGTGCAGAGGGTCTGCACTTCAGGCGACAGGCGCCGATGATGGGCTTCATTCTCGACTTCGCCAATCTGGACAGGCGGGTCGCGGGCGAGGTGGACGGCACATCGCATTGGACCGAAGAACGGATGCGAGCGGATAAGCAGCGTGACGCGGCGTTGGCCGGGGCCGGGTGGCTGACACTTCGGTTCGACAACCACGATGTGCGAGATCGTCTGGAAGGGGTGGTCGCGCAGATCACTGAGGTGTGTCTGGCGCGGCCAAGTCGGCGGGCAGGGCTTGCCATCGATCAAGGCGAGGAGCGCCCCCTCCCGGTCGCCGCGCGACCACCCTCCCCTGAAGGGGAGGGAGATTCGCCGTGAAACTCCCCTCCCTTTTCCGACGCACGCCCTTTCGGCTGACGCTGCTGTTCCTTGCCCTGTTCGCGGCGGCGGCCAGCGCGGTGCTGGCCTGGGTCTATGTGGTGTCGGCGTCCGAGGCGCGATCGGCGGCCGAGGCCAGCGTGCGGGCCGAGGTCGAGGTTCTGGCCGGCATCCACCGCGAGCGCGGCGACAATGCGCTGAACGCCGCCCTGATCGAGCGGGTCTCGCGCGGCGGCTCCTACCTCTATGTGCTCAGCGACCGCGCCGGGGCGATCAAGACCGCCAACATCAGCCAGTCGCCCTTTGATCCGCGCGCGGCGGGCGACGATCCGCGCTGGGACGATTTCCGCGTGCCGGACGTGGACGAAGACGGGCGCGTGCAGATGCGACAGGCCATCGGGGTCGAGACGCCGCTGGGCCCCAACGACCTGCTGTTCGTGGGTCAGGACATCGGCGACATCGAGGACTATCTGGCCCGCCTGACCCAGGCGCTGTGGGCCGCCATGGCCCTGGTGCTGATCCTGGGCCTGGTCGGCGGCCTGATCATCAGCCGCAATGTCGAGCGCGGCATGGGCCGTATCCAGACGGTGGTGTCGGCTGTCCAGGGCGGCGATCTCAAAGCGCGGGCCGAGGTGCGGGGGCGCGGCGACGAGCTGGACGAGCTGGCCGACGGCCTGAACATCATGCTGGACCGGATGGAGGCCTCCATGGCCTCGATCCGCCATGCCGGCGACGCCATCGCCCACGACCTGCGCTCACCTCTGACCCGGATGCGGGCCAAGCTGGAGGTGGCCCTGATCGACGCCGAGGCGGGCCGTATCGACGCCGTCGACGCCTTGCAGGTGGCGCTGAGCGAGGCCGACGACCTGCTCAAGACCTTCAACACCGTGCTGGCCATAGCCCGGCTTCAGGCTGCCAAGACCCCCGAGATGGACCGGTTCGACGCCGGCGATCTGGCCGCCGACATGGCCGAGCTCTACCAGCCCGCCGCCGAGGACAAGGGGCTGGATTTCGGCCACGAGGTCGATCGCGGCCTGTTCATCCGCGCCAGCCGCGCCTTCCTGAGCCAAGCCTTGGCCAATCTGATCGACAACGCCATTAAATACACCCCGCCCGGTGGAGCTGTGATGCTGCGGGCGCGACGGCGATCGTCGGGTGAGATCGAGTTCTCGATCACCGACACGGGACCCGGCGTACCGGCCGAGGATCGCGATCGGGTCACTCAGCGTTTCGTGCGGCTGGAGAACAGCCGCACCGAACCGGGGTCCGGCTTGGGGCTGGCCCTGGTCGCGGCCGTGGCCGAAGCCCACGCCGGGCGACTGCAGATCGACGAGGGCCCCGGCGCGGTCGACCAGGACGACGGCGGCGTGTCCGGACCCGGCCTGCGTGTCGCCTTCATCCTGCCTCCCGCCGACTGATGGGAAAACCGCTCGGGCCCCGACTGACGCCCCCCGGCCCCGTGGTCGACGGGGAGGCGGCCGAGAGGGTTCGCGAGGATCTGTCCTCAGCGGCCAAGCAAGGTGGGTGGTCGGATGACCTTGACGCCGCCTGGCCGGCGCTGGCGCCGATGGTGGCCGCCTCGCCCTATCTGGCCGCCTTGGTCAGACGTAGGCCAGAGCGGTTGCGTGACACCCTTGTCGCCGATCCCGAGGCGCGGCTGGCCGAGATCATCGCCGCCACAGAGGTGCTGGCCGTCATCGGCTCCGATGCCGACGACAGCGCCGAGGCGGAGGCTTACGCGGCGTTGCGACGGCTCAAGCGCGACATGCACCTGACGCTGTCCTTGGCCGATCTTGGCGGGGTCTGGAGCGCGGCGCGGGTGACCCAGGCGCTCAGCGACTTCGCCGACGCCGCCGTGCGCGCCGCCCTGGCCGTGGCCGCCCAAGCCCTGCGCCTCCGGGGCAAGCTGATCTCGGCCGCGGACGATCCGCGCGGGCCGGTTCCCGGGCTGTTCGGCCTCGCCATGGGCAAGCACGGCGCGGGCGAGCTGAACTATTCCTCAGACATCGACCTGTCGCTCTTCTACGATCCCGAAATCACGGCGACCGCCTTCGCCGAAGGCCTGGATGTCCAGACCTGGTTGAACAAACTGGCGCAAGGAGTCACCCGCCTGCTCTCGGAGCGATCCGGCGACGGCTATGTGTTCCGGCTCGATCTTCGGCTAAGGCCCGACCCCTCGACCACGCCCCCTATCGTCGCCGCCCCGGCGGCCCTGGCCTACTATGAATCCGTCGGCCAGAACTGGGAGCGGGCCGCCTTCATCAAGGCTCGGCCGGTGTGCGGCGACCTCCGGGCCGCACGGGCCTTTCTGGACGAACTGGAACCCTTCGTCTGGCGCCGCAGCCTGGACTATCAGGCCATCGCCGACGTCCATTCGATCAAGCGCCAGATCCATGCCCACAAGACCGGCGAGGGCCTGGTCGCCGCCGGAGCCAATCTGAAGCTCGGACGTGGCGGCATCCGCGAAGTCGAGTTCTTCGCCCAGACCCAGCAACTGATCCTTGGCGGCCGCGACAAGCGTTTGCGCGCGCCTCGTACCGATCAAGCGCTCGCCGCCCTGGCCGAGGCTGGTCATCTGGGGGCCCCCACGGCCGACGACCTGACCGCCGCTTACTGGCGCCTGCGCAACCTGGAGCCCAGGGTGCAGATGCTGGAGGATGAGCAGACCCACGCCCTGCCCGAGGACGACGATGCGCGCCGCGCCGTGGCCGCGCTGTCCGGCGTCGAGGACCTGGCCGCCTTCGACGCCGAGGTCGAGGCGCTGCTGGTCGGAGTCAATCGCCGCTACGGCGAGCTGTTCTCCGACGAGGAAGATTTGTCGTCGCCGTTCGGCAGTCTGGTGTTCACCGGCGTCGAGGACGATCCCGAAACCCTGGCGACCCTGGAACGGATGGGCTTCTCCAATCCGCCGTCGGTGGCGGCGACCATTCGCGGCTGGCACCACGGGCGCATCAACGCCACCCGGACCGCCCGCGGGCGCGAGCTGTTCACCCGCCTGGCGCCCAAACTTCTGACCGTGGCGGCCGAAACGGGGGCGCCCGACCCTGCCTTCAGGCGCTTCTCGACCTTCTTCGAACAGCTGTCGGGCGGGGTGCAGGTCATGTCCCTGTTCCTGGCCCAACCGGCCCTGTTCGAGACCGTGGTGCGGGTCATGGCCTTCGCGCCGCGCCTGGCCCGCACCCTGGGCCGCAGCCCCGCCGCGCTCGACAGTGTGCTGGACGCCCGGTTCGACCGCGACATCGCCGAGGACTCCGGCGTTCTTTCGGAAATGGCCCGGGAGGTCGAGACCGCGGCCGACCTCGAGACGGCCATGAACGTTGTGCGTCGTATCACCCGCGAGCAGCGTTTCCGCATCGGCATGCAGGTGGTCACCGGCCGGGCCGAGGTCTGGGCCGCCGGCGAGGGCTACGCCGACCTGGCCGACGCCGCCATCCGTGCCCTGTCGCCGCACGCCTGGCGCGAGATCGAGGCGCGGGCCGGCGCCTTTGCGGGCGCGGTGGCGGTGGTGGCGCTGGGCAAGGCCGGGTCGCGCGAGATGACGGCCGGCTCCGACCTGGACCTGATGACCGTCTACCGCGCCGAGGCGCCCGACGCCGTGTCGGACAAGAAGGGCTGGAGCGCAGATGTCGTCTACGGCCGCTTCACCCAAAGGCTGATCGCGGCCCTGTCGGCGCCGACCGCCGAAGGCGAGCTTTACGAAGTCGACATGCGGTTGCGGCCGTCAGGCTCGGCCGGACCGGTGGCCGTGTCCCTGCCGGCGTTCCGCGACTACTACGCCTCGGCGGCGGACACCTGGGAGGTCATGGCCCTGACCCGGGCGCGGGTGGTGTGGGCTGACGACGACACCTTCGCCACGGAGGTCGCGGACGCCGTCGCCGAGGCGCTGTCCCATCCGCGTGACCCGGCGACGGTGCGTCATGACGCGCGCGAGATGCGAGCGCTGATGACGCGAGAACGGCCGGCGTCGGGCTTCTGGGACCTGAAGCTCAACCCCGGGGCCCAGGTGGATTGCGAATTTGCTGCTCAAGTTGCGCGCTTGACGGGCCTGGCCCCGCTCGGCGTCTCGACGCTGGAGGCCCTGGCCACGCCCGGGTTGGACCCCGCCCTGGGCGAGAGCTGGCGCCTCCACCAGACGCTCAATCAGGTGATCAACGCCTGCTTTCGCCACGCCATCTCGATCGAGGAAGAGCCCGAAGGCTTCCAGAACCGCCTGGCGCGGCTGGTCGGAGAGGATGATTTCGCAGCCCTGCACGACCACCTCGCCACCCTGCGCGCCCGCGCCCACGCGGCCTGGGCGGCGATCGTCGCCTGACTTCGGTCAGACCGGCGGTAGGTCCTCGGCCAGAATGGCCATCTCGAACATGAAGCTGCCGTCGTCGTCTTCATCCTTGAACACCACGCCGATGAACTCGTCGCCGACATAGACCTCGGCGGAATCGTTCGGCTTGGGACGGGCCTTCAGGTGAATGCCGCCGGTGTTGAAGGTGCGCTTGAGGTGCGTCTCGACGCGCTTGATGTCGGTGTCGTTCACGGGCGAGCCTCTGGCTGTCTTGGAAGGCGGCGGACCCTAGTCAGGGCCGCGCCTCATTACAAACGCGGATCGGGCGGCTTGGCTCAGATCACGAAGTCATAGACCACGTCGGCCAGGGTATGATCCATGGTCCGGGCCGGGCTCTCGCCGGTCGGGCAGTTGACCAGGCGGGCCGGCACGCCCGCGACGGTGCAGCCGGTGGGCACGGGTTTCAGCACCACCGATCCCGAGGCCACCTTGGCGTAGTCGCCGATCTCGATATTGCCCAGCACCTTGGCCCCCGCCCCGATCAGCACGCCCCTTCCGATCTTGGGGTGGCGGTCGCCGCGCTCGGCCCCGGTGCCGCCCAGGGTGACGCCGTGCAGCATGGAGACCTCATCGCCCACCACCGCCGTCTCCCCGATGACGATGCCTGTGCCGTGGTCGAGGAAGACGCCCGAGCCGATCCGCGCGGCCGGGTGGATGTCCAGCTGGAACAGCTCCGACATGCGGCTCTGGAAATGGAGCGCCAGGGTGTGGCGCTCCCGGCCCCACAGCCAGTGGGCGACGCGGTGGGCCTGCAGGGCCTGATAGCCTTTGAAAAACAGGAACGGCTGCAGCAGCGAGCGGATGGCCGGGTCGCGCTCCTCGACCGCGCCCAGGTCGGCCTCGGCGGCGGCGATGATGGCCGGATCTGCCGCGAACGCCTCCAGACACACCTCGCGCAGGCTCATCGGGCCCAGTTCGGAATCGCCCAGTTTGCGCGCGATCTGAAAGCTCAGCGCCGCCGCCATGGTCTCGTGCGACAACAGGGTGGCGTGAAGCAGCGAGCCCAGCAGCGGTTCACTGGCGGCCGCCTCGGCGGCGCTGTCGCGTAGACGGGTCCACAGATCGGGCGTCTGTTCGACGGGCTTCAGATGGGCCATGCGTCCTCCTTGGGGACGGGTCAGCGCGGGGCCAGCATGACATGGGCCAGCCAGCCCGGCAGCACATTCTCCCGCGCCATGTGGTAGGCGCGCAAGGCCGTCGCCACGGTAAAGGCGTCACGCACCTGTCCGGCGGCGATGGCGTCCAGCAGCGCGGTGAAGCGGGGGCGGGCGATCACCAGGGCCTCGGTGTCGTCCTGCGCATACCCGGCGACTGGAGACAGATCCCACGCCAGCCAGGCCACGGCCCGCTCGTCGGTGATCGAGTTGGACAGCTCCATCCGCAGCGCCTCGACCCAGACACCGGCCTTCAGTCCGGCCTCCTCGGCCAGTTCGCGCCGCGCGCCCTCCAGCGGATCCTCGTCGAACGGCGCGCCTCCCTCGGGCATCTCCCAGGAGAAGTTCATCAGGGCGAACCGCTGCTGGCCGACCAAGGTCACCGTGCCGTCGCCATGCAGCGGCAGGACGCCGACCGCCAGCGACTTCGGCCGCATGACGCCGTAGCTTGCCGCGGCGCCCGTGGGCGCCGTCGCCGGCTGTTCGGTCACCGCCATCCACGGATTGTCGAACGCAACCCGGCCCGGCTCGGCGGTCCACGGTCGCGGTCGCGCGACGCCGGCAGCCCAGGGCGGATCGGCGGGCCGGTCGGCGGCGGAGAAGGGCTTGGGCGCGTCCTCGGTCACCATCGGCATATGGCGCCCGGGCCGGGCCGCGCCTAGATGCTGAGAATGACTCTCGATCTGCCCGTGCTCGGCGACGCCCTGCCGACCCCCACCCGCTCCGACGAGGCGATCCGCCGCCTGGCGCGGCGCCGCTCCTGTCCTGCCCAGGCGCTGTCTGCGCCGGGCCCGGACGACGGGGCCGTCACGGACATGATCGCTCTGGCCGCCCGCTCGCCGGATCACGGCAAGCTGGCCCCCTGGCGCTTCGTGGTTCTGTCGGCCGAGGCCCGCGCCGCCATCGGCCGCAATCTCAAGCCCCAAGCCGAGGCCCAGCCCAAGCCCGACAAGGCTCGGGCCGTTCTGGCCAAGCTGGTCAATCCGCCGGTGACGGTGATGGTCGTCTCCACCCCCACGCCCGACCACAAGGTGCCGGTGTGGGAGCAGGAGCTGTCGGCCGGCGCCGTGTGCATGAACCTGATCCACGCGGCGGACGCGATGGGCTGGGCCGCCAACTGGATCACCGACTGGTACAGCTACGCGCCTGAGGCCTTGGCGCTGTTCGACATCGGCGACGGCGAACGTATCGCCGGCTTCATCCATCTGGGAACCGCCGCGGAGCCGCCCCTGGAACGGGCCCGGCCCGACCCGGCCTCCCTGATCCGGCGCCTTTAGCGCGCTACAGCGCCACCACCTCATAGCCGTCCGACGCCGCCAGCCGTTCGGCCAGCACCGCCCGGTGACAGCCCGCGTGATCGGCTTCGAAACACAGCAGGGCCGTGGGCCTCTCGGACACCAGCTCGCGCAGCTCCGCAAGCGCCAGCTGCGCCGCCGGCTCGGCGAGATGGTCGTCGAAGATGGCGCGCATCTCGTCGATCCGGCCCTTGCGGGCGGCGTCGCGTCCCGCCTTGGGGGTGCCCAGCGCGCGGAGATGGCGATAATCGATGCCCTCGGCCTTCAGGCTTTCACCGAGAATGGTCTTGGAGAACCCGGCGCGGCGCGACGCCGCCACCGCCCGCACATCGACCAGCCGTTTTACGCCCGCGACCTTCAGCCGCTCGATGACTACGCCTTGGGTCGCGCCTTCATAGCCAATGGTGAACAGTTTCATGGGCATGAGATGGGGATCGCCGGGCGTCGCGCCACCGGACGGTGCCTCCGCCGTCACTCGGTCATGATCTCGCGCTTGCGAATATCTGATCAGTGATAATCTTTTTGCAGTGCGGTGCGTTTCATGATCCGCTCATCGTCCGAAGCCGCCGTCAGCGAGTCGCATGCTCTACGCCCTTCACGAACTGGCCTATCAGTCGGCCGCGCCGTTCCGTCTCTGGGCCCAGATGGGCCGGGACTTCTGGACGTCTCCCTTCAATCCGGCCGCCCAGACCGCCATCGGCCGCACGGCCTATGCCTCGGCCGAGCTGTTCGAGAGCCTGACGCGCCGTTACGGCAAGCCCGACTGGCGGCTGGAGACCATCCGGATTGACGGCCACGAGGTGCGGACGATCGAGGAAGTGGTTTGGTCGTCGCCCTGGTGCCGGTTGGTGCGCTTCACCCGCAACGCCGCCGATCTGAAAGCGGCCGGCAAGCCGACGAGCGGACCCAATGTGCTGATCGTGGCCCCGCTGTCAGGCCACTACGCCACCCTGTTGCGCGGTACGGTCGAGACCTTCCTCCAGGATCACGACGTCTATGTCACCGACTGGGAGAACGCCCGCAACGTGCCCATGCTGGAGGGGCGGTTCGACTTTTTCGACTACATCGACCACGTCCGGATGATGCTGGCCGAGGTCGGGCCGCGCGCCCACGTCGTGGCCGTGTGCCAGCCGGGCCCGCCGGTGCTGGCCGCGGTCGCCCGCATGGCCGAGGACGACGAGGCCGCGCGCCCCGCTTCCATGACCTTCATGGGGTCGCCCATCGACGCGCGCCTGTCGCCAACAGTCACCAACAAGCTGGCCGAGGAAAAGCCCTTCGCCTGGTTCCGCTCGAACATGATCCATACCGTCCCGCTGCCCTATCCGGGTTTCGGCCGGCGGGTCTATCCGGGCTTCGTCCAGCTCTACAGCTTCATGTCGATGAACGAGGAACGCCACATCGACGCCCACCGCCAGTATTTCGAGCATCTGGTCGAAGACGACGGCGACAGCGTCCACAAACACCAGGAATTCTACGACGAGTATCTGTCGGTCCTGGACCTGTCCGAAGAGTTTTATCTCCAGACCATCGACATCGTGTTCCAGTCGCACCTGCTGCCCCGGGGCGAGCTCAGCCATCGCGGCCGCCCGATCCGTCTGGACGCAATCACCGACGTCGGGCTGATGACGGTCGAGGGCGAGAACGACGACATCTCCGGCGTCGGCCAGACCCAGGCGGCGCATGGCCTGTGCCCCAACATCCCCAAGGATCGCCGCGTGCTGCACGTCCAGCCCAAGGTCGGCCACTATGGCGTCTTCAACGGCCGGCGCTTCCGCGACGAGATCTATCCCCTGACCCGCGACTTCATCGCCAGGAACGAGGCCCTCTGTGCGCCTTCACGACGGGCTGAAGCTGCGGCTTGAGGCCGGAGGTCCGGAGGTCGTTCTCCGGATCAACCGTCGCGCCCGTCGCATCTCCATCCGCATCGACGCCCGCTCCGGCGAGGCGATCGCCACCGCTCCCTCCGAACGTCGGCTGAAGGAAGCGGTCGAGTTCGCGCGATCGCGCCGCGGCTGGATCGCCGAACGCCAGTCGGCGCGGCCCCCCGCCCACCGCTTCGCCCCCGGCGGCGTGGTCATTCTGGGCGGCCGATCCTACCGCCTTGGGGCCGTTCGCGGGGCCGGCGCGGCGCGGTTCGCGGACGACCCGGACGGCCCGCTGATCCTGTCCGGCGGCGAGGGCGACGCTTTCGCCCGGCGGGTCGAGAACCTGTTGCGCCGCGAGGCCCGGGCCCGGCTCGAAGCCCGCACCCGCGTGCATGAGCGGACCCTGGGCCTGACGCCCTCGACCGTCTCGATTATGGACGCCCGTTCGCGCTGGGGCAGCTGCACGCCGCAAAACCAGACCATCCGCTACTCCTGGCGGGTGATCATGGCGCCGGAGGCCGTGCTCGACTATCTGGCCGCCCACGAGGTCGCGCACCGCGTTCACGCCGACCACAGCCCGGCCTACTGGCGGGTGGTTCATGGCCTGGTCGGCGACCACCGCCCCCACCGCGCCTGGCTGAGAGACCACGGCGCGGCGTTACACGCGGTGAATAGGGGGTGACGAGAAGCTCCGGAGGGTGAGCCGCAACCGGCGTCGTTTGATCAACAGATCAGCTCGTCAAACCCACCGCCACGGCGAACACGCTGAGTAGCGCAGCAATGTGGAGGCCCAGAACGGCAGGCGCGGCAACCCAACGAGCGTGCCGATGGAACGCTGGCGCCAACAGGCCTGCGCCGCAGCAAAAGGGCGCAATGATGATCATCCCAACCATGACCATCGTCGCGATCGCTGGCGAGGGGGGTATGACGTAGCTCTGGCTTAGATCCTGGCCGGTCAAAACTGCCATGATCCCAACGCTGAGCGACGCGCCCGCAGAAGCCAGATCGCCCGGTACCGCTGCCCCCGGGCTCTCAGCACGAGCAATCACGTTCATGCAGAGAATGGTGGCGGTCACCAGAGGCGTGACCGAAACGGCGAGAGCCAGTCCCGAGCGAAGCCATACCGGTTTCATTCGACCCTTGACGCGAAGCTTCATGAGGCGGGTCAGGGCAAACACTGGCAGCAGGAGACCGGCGATCACGAAGCCGGCGACCCAGACGACAGGGAGGGATATGGCGATCTGAGCTCCGACCGGGACGGGCGTCGAGCCAGATGCGCCCGCGCCCGTGTCTGGCGCCATCACATGGGCCAGGATCGAGACGACGACAGCGAGTACGCCGATGCTGATAAGGTTGGCGGCGAGGCCGCCGCGATCCGTCCTGTTGCGCCATGCCGCGTCTTGGTCCGCCTGATCCTGGCCGACCTTCTTCTGGCCGACCGCGAACATGTCACGAAACGGTCCGTCCGCATTGCGATAGCCGTCCTGATAGTCCTTGTTCACGCCCGCCCCCGCCGTGCTCCGTAGATGGCGCTATAGCAGGCGGTGAAAACTCGTTGGTCAAGAGCCGGCGTTACGCGACGCCCGCCTTCACGGTGTAGCTCGCCTCGGTCTTAGCGGCGACCTCGTCCAAGGTGACGCCCTCGGCCAATTCGATCAGCTCAAGCCCCGCCCCGTCCGGTTTCACGTCGAAAACGCACAGGTCGGTGATGATTCGGCTGACCACAGCAGTGCCGGTCAGCGGCAGACTACATTCCTTCAGCACCTTGGACTGGCCGTGCTTGTTGGCGTGGTCCATCACCACGACCACGCGCTTGACGCCGGCGACTAGGTCCATGGCCCCGCCCATGCCCTTCACCAGCTTGCCGGGAATCATCCAGTTGGCGATGTCGCCGTTCTCGGCCACCTCCATGGCCCCTAGGATGGACAGGTTGATGTGTCCGCCCCGGATCATGGCGAAGCTGTCGGCCGAGCTGAAATAGGCGCTCTCGGGGATCTCTGTGATGGTCTGTTTGCCGGCGTTGATCAGGTCGGCGTCCTCCTCGCCCTCGTAAGGGAAGGGGCCCATGCCCAGCATGCCGTTCTCGCTCTGCAGCGTCACGGTCATGCCGTCCGGGATGTAGTTGGCGACCAGGGTCGGAATGCCGATCCCCAGGTTCACATAGAAGCCGTCTTGCAATTCCTTGGCGGCGCGTTCGGCCAGCTGTTCGCGGGTTCGGGGCATCAGGATCTCCTCGAGCGGATCGCGAGAATGAACAGCAGAAGCGCGCCGCCAAAGCCGACCCACGGCGCCAAGGCCGAAAGGTCCGGAGCGAGCGACACCGCACCGGACATGACCAGGACCACCGCGATCAGAAGAGCCACGGCGCCGGCGACGAGCAGGGTGAACCGCGACCTCATCCCACTTCGCTCCCCGCCGCTGCGGATCCGGCCCGCTTGCGCGTCGTGCGCTGTTCGATCCGCTTTTCGGGCGTGCCCAGGATCAGGCGATCGACATAGATGCCGGGGGTGTGGATGTGGTCGGGGTCCAGCGCGCCGACCTCGACGATCTCCTCGACCTCGACGACGCAGGCCTTGCCGGCCGTGGCCATCATCGGATTGAAGTTGCGGGCCGTCTTGCGGAAGATCAGGTTGCCGCGCGCGTCGGCCTTCCACGCCTTGACGATCGACAGGTCGGCGACCAGGCCGGTCTCCATCACATAGTCGCGGCCGTCGAAGTCGCGCACCTCCTTGCCCTCGGCCACCAGGGTGCCGACGCCGGTGGCGGTGAAGAAGGCTGGGATGCCGGCGCCGCCAGCGCGGATGCGCTCGGCCAGGGTGCCCTGCGGATTGAACTCCAGCTCTAGCTCGCCCGACAAATACTGGCGCTCGAACTCCTTGTTCTCCCCGACATAGGAGCTGATCATTTTCTTGATCTGACGGGTCTCCAGCAGCAGGCCCAGGCCGAAGCCATCCACGCCCGCATTGTTGGAGATGACGGTGAGGTCCTTGGTCCCGCTGTCGCGCAAGGCGGCGATCAGGGCCTCGGGAATGCCGCACAGGCCAAAGCCGCCGGACATCACGGTCATGCCGTCGAAGGTCAAACCCTCCAGGGCCGCCTTGGCGTCGGGATAGATCTTCTGCATCGCGCTCCCTTTTTCACCGTCTGATGAATATCGCGGCGTTCTCTCGTCCCGTAACGCGCGGGCGAAGGGGGGGCAAGCGTCACGCCGATCGGCTGGCGGCCCACAAGGGCGCGATGGCCTCAAGACAGGCCTCCGCCTCTGCGCGGTCCGGGGTCTCATCCTCGACGCCATAGCCGACCATGTCACCGCCGCCGATCGCCTGGATGACGATGCCGTCCGCCCGCGGCAGCATACTGACCCCGCGATAGTAGAGGCCATAGGTCACCTCGGGCTGGGGCGTCAGCCAGGCGATCTGGCCGCGCACCGGCACGACCGTCTCATCGCCGAACAGCGCCCGCGCGCCATAGCCGGTGCAGTTGACGATCACCGGCTCGGTCAGGGCCGCCAGCTCCGGCGGCGCATGGAACACGCGCTGCTCGATGCGCCCGCCCTCAAGCAGCACGTCGGCGGCGATCTTGTCCGCGTACTCCGCCACGTTGAAGGTCATCTCCGGCGCCATGCGGGCCCTCGCCACGGGAAAGGGATGCTCGCTCTTGTTCAGCGGCCGGCTGGACGGCGCCAGGCCGCGCAGGCGCGACCCCAGATGCGAGAAGGGAACTGATCCGGGCGAGGGCGCCGGGCCCGGTCTGGACGCCTGGCCGCCCGCCGCGTCGTTCAGGGCGTAGATGTCGACGAATTTCACCGGATCGCCGTCCAGGCCAAGGTGGCTGTGGTGGACAGCCCACGACCGCCGCGCCATCGCCTCCCAGCGCTCGGCGAAGCCCGCGTCGATCCGGTCGTCCTGGGCGACGCGCGAGCTGGGCGACCACAGGCCGGTGGCCCGCGCTGAACGAGTGAAGGGCGCGCGCTCGGCGGCGTAGATGGTCACCGTCGCGCCCGCCCGCAGCAGGGTCAGCGCCGTGGTCAGGCCGATGGCGCCGCAGCCGATCACCGCCACCTCGCGCGCGCCGCCGTCCAGGGCCAGGGCCGCCGCGCCTTCGGCGGATCCCCACGACAGCGACCAGCCCGCGCCGCCGTGGCCATAGTTGTGGACCAGCCGCTTGTCGCCGAACGCCTCGGCCTCGAGACGCGGCCCCGCCCCCCGGAAGGGCCGTGTACAGACGGTGATGCGGCTGAGCCGGTTCGGCGTGGCCTTCAGCGGCGCCAGCGGCGGGGTCACGAAACGGGGTCGCACCAGGGTCGACCCGCTCGCTCCCGCTCCGCCGCCCCCCTCGCTGCCCGGCGTGGCGCAGGCGGTGAGGCCGGTCAGGCCGATGCCGGCGAGGACGAGGCGTCTGGTCTGCACGGCGCGTCTCCGGCCCGATCAATCCAAGCGACAGGGCTAGCAGCCGTCGCCCGGCGCGCCAACGGCGCTCAGACCGCCCGGCCGACGGTCACGGGCTCGACCGGCGGCTGACCCCGGCCGCGATACCTGGCCCCTTTCAGCAGGCCCCGGACCGCCTCCCAGTGAATCCCGCCGATCACCTTCCAGGTCAGCAACGGATGGGTGACGAAGGCGCGCAACAGCTGGCCGTCCGTCAGTGGCCGCCGGTCGCCGGCGAAGGTCGCGGTCAGCACCGGCGCCTCCCCCTTCCTCACCTTGACCACCACCGACACCGCCTCGCCCGGCGGCCGCACCACGAAGTCATAGGTCAGGTCCATTGGCAGGAAGGGCGAGACATAGAACCGCTTGTCCGCCGTCTGCCTTATCGGTCCGGTCACCTGCTCCGGCACGGCGACCAGATAGGAATGCCGCTCGTGAAAGGTGTTGGTCACCTCATAGAGCAGGGCCGCCAGCGTTCCGTCCGGCCGGTGGCAGAAATAGACGCTCAGCGGATTGAAGCCGTAGCCCAGGATGCGTGGCATGGTCAGCAGCCGGATCGGCCCCCCGGCGATGTCGATGCCGGCCGCGGCCAGGTGCCCCTCGACCTGGGCGCGCAACGGACGGCCGGACCTATCGCCATGATCCGCTGCGCGCCAGCTCATCAGTCCGAGCCGTCGCCCCGAGAGCCAGCGCAGCCGCCCTGTAAGACTCGCCGCCTCGTCCAGATCGACCAGCAGCATGTAGAGCCGATAACGCAGCGCGTGCTCGAAATGGGCCACCCGCCGATGGGTCACCTCTCCGACATAGAGGGCCGAGCTCACGCCGCCCGGTCGACCGCCGTGGCCGTTCCCTCGGGCGGCGTCACATGGATGCGGCCGCTCTCGTTGGCGACCGACCACGGCCGCCGGACCCCGCCCAGCTGTTCGGCGACCGCCAAGCCCGCCTGCAGGCCGTCCTCGTGAAAGCCCGAGCCGAACCAGGCCCCGCAGAACCAGGTGTGCTTCTGGCCCTGAAGCGACCACAGCTCGCGCTGCGCCATCACCGCCGCCCGGTCGAACACCGGATGCTCATAGTCCCACTGGCCGATCACCGTGGCCGGGTCGGGCTCATTCAGCGGGTTGAGGCTGACGAACAGCGGCGGCCCGGGCAGGGACTGCAGCTGGTTCATCCAATAGGTCACGCCGCCCTCTCCGGCGCGCGCCGAAGCCCCCATATGCGTCCAGGCGGCCCAGGCCTTGCGCCGACGCGGCATAGCCTTGAGGTCGCGGTGCAGCACGGCGCGGTTGGGCTGATAGCGGATGGCGCCCAGCAGGCGGCGCTCCTCGGCCGTCGGCGCCTCCAGCAGGCGCAGCGCCTGATCGGAATGACAGGCCAGGACCACGCCGTCGAACCGCTTGATCCGGCCGTCGGCGAATCTCAGCGCGGCCTGATCGGCGCCGCGGACCACGCCGGTGACGCCCGCCTCGGTCACCACCCGCCCGCGATAGTCCTCCAGCAGCCGGCGCACATATTCGCGGCTGCCGCCGTCGACCGTCCGCCAGGTCGGACGCGAATCGATCTTGAGCAGATTGTGGTTCATGTAGAAGCGCACGAAGGCCGCCGCCGGATAGTCGGCCATCTGCGCCATGGAGCTGGACCAGATCGCCGCTGCCTGGGGCAGCAGATGCGCCTCGCGAAACAGCGGCCCATAGCCGCGCCGGCTCAGCCAGGCGTCCAGAGTCTCGCCGGTCCGCTCCAGCTCCGGCAGATCCTTGGGCGCCTGTTTCTGGAACCGCAGGATGTCGCCGATCATGCGCCAGAACCGGGGGCTCATGGTGTTGCGTTTCTGGGCGAAGACGGCGCCCAGACCCTGGCTGCAATATTCCAGCTTGCCGCCGTCCAGCGACACGGCGAACGACATCATCGCCGGCTTGGTCGGGACCTTCAGCTGGTCGAACAGAGCCACCAGGTTCGGGTAGTTGTCCTCGTTGTAGACGATGAAGCCGGTGTCCACCGGGACCGGCCCACTGGGCGTCGGCGCTTCCACGGTGTTGGAGTGGCCGCCTACGCGAGCGTCCGCCTCGAACAGGGTGACGTCGTGCCGCCGGGACAAGAGCCACGCGCAGGACAGACCGGCGATCCCAGATCCGACCACGGCATAGTGGCGGCGCGGTTCCGCTGGCGAGCTTTCGGCGATCAGGGTCGGCGTCATGCGGTCAGTCCAGGCGTGGCGTGGTCTCGAGAGCTACGCGCGGAGCCAATGTCTGGACGCCGGCGCATACGCCCGGATCGCGCGGGCGTAACTGCCGCATCTCCCCAAGCGGAGCCATAACGCCGTCATGCGCATTAAGTCGCGCAGCCGACGGAAAAGGATCTTTGCATGAGGCCGACCGCGTGACCCTGACCAACGCCGCCATCCGCAAGCTTCAGGACGCGCCCGCGCCGGACCTGGTCACGCGCCCGGCGATCGCCAGCCTGGTCGAGGCCTACCGGAAGCGGCTGGACGACGCCGCCCCTCACGACGAGGGCGGCTTCGCCCGCGCCATGGGCCGTCGGGCCGTGGCCGAACACGCCGACTCCGCCAACGCCCAGCACTACGAACTGCCCGCCCGGTTCTTCGAACTGTGTCTGGGGCCGCGCCTGAAATACTCCTGTTGCCTGTATGAGGGCGCTGAGACCCTGGAGTACGCCGAGGTCCGGGCGCTGGAGGAAACCTGCGCCCATGCCGATCTTCACGACGGCCAGGACGTTCTCGAACTGGGCTGCGGCTGGGGCTCGCTCAGCCTGTGGATGGCCGAGCGCTATCCGAACAGTCGGATCACCGCCGTCTCGAATTCGGCCTCGCAGCGGGCTCACATCGAGGCGCGGGCCGAAGCCGCTGGCCTGACCAACCTGCGGGTCATCACTCAGGACATGAACGATTTCCACGGCGTCGACGGGGCCGACGGCCAGAGCCGGACCTTCGACCGCATCGTCTCGGTCGAGATGTTCGAGCACATGGCCAACTGGCGCATCCTGCTGACGCGCTGCCGGTCCTGGCTGCGACCCGACGGCCGGATGTTCATCCACGTCTTCAGCCACCGCGACGCCCCCTACCGGTTCGACCACACCCAGTCCGACGACTTCATCGCCCAGCATTTCTTCACTGGCGGGATCATGCCCAGCCACGGCCTGATCCGGCATTTCTCGGATCTGCTGGCGGTCGAGGAGGACTGGACCTGGCCCGGCGAGAACTATCGCCGCACCGCCGACGACTGGCTGAAGAACATGGACCGGAACAAATCCGAGGTCCGCGACCTGATGGCCCAGACCTATGGCGACGACGCCGCCCTGTGGACGCGTCGCTGGCGGCGCTTCTTCATGGCCACCGCCGGGCTGTTCGGCGACGACGAGGGCCGGACCTGGGGCGTCAGCCACTATCGACTGAAACCGGTGTGAAGGAGCGCCCCGAATGATCAAATACGTCGCGGCCTATCTCGGCGCTGGCCTGACCTTCGCCATCATCGACGCTGTGTGGCTGACCACCATGACGCCGCGTCTCTACAAGCCGATCATCGGTCCCATCCTGGCCGCCAAACCGGACATGACGGCGGCGGTGATCTTCTACCTGGTCTCCATCGCCGGCACCGTCTTCCTGGCCATCGACCCGGCGCTGCGCGAAGGCTCCTGGACGCGGGCGCTGCTGAACGGCGCGGTGCTGGGGTTCATCGCCTACGCCACCTACGACCTGACCAATCAGGCGACGCTCAGCGTCTGGTCGTGGAAACTGACCCTCACCGACATCGTCTGGGGCACGGTCCTGACCGGAACCTCGGCGCTCGGCGGCTATTTCGCCGCCCGCTGGGCCGAGGGGCGCTGGGGGTAGGCCACGAGGTGGAGGGGGCTGGCCCGCCGCGCTAGACACGGGGCATGGCTGACCTCTCCACTCCCGGCTGGCGTTTCTGGATCGATCGCGGCGGCACCTTCACCGATGTCGTGGCGCGGGCGCCGGACGGGCGGATCACGGTCGAGAAGCTGCTGTCGGAGAATCCGGAGCGCTACCGCGACGCGGCCGTGGCCGGGATCCGCAAGGTGCTGGGGCTGGGCTCCGACGAACGGCCCGCGCCTGGTCTGATCGCCCAGGTCCGCATGGGCACCACGGTCGCCACCAATGCCCTGCTGGAGAGAAAGGGCGAGGCCACCGCCCTGGCCATCACCCGCGGGTTCGGCGACGCCCTGGCCATCGGCTGGCAGGCCCGCCCCGACATCTTCGCCCGAGAGATCGTCAAGCCCGAGGCGCTCTATCGCACGGTCGTCGAGATCGACGAACGAGTGGCCGAGGATGGCGCGGTCCTGACCCCTCTCCACGAGGCGGCGGTGCTTCGCGCTTTCGAGGCGGCCCGGGCCGAGGGCTGCAGGGGGCTGGCCATCGTCCTCATGCACGGCTGGAAACATCCCGAGCACGAGCGCCGCCTGGGCGCCCTGGCCCGCCGCGTCGGCTTCAGCCAGGTCTCGCTCAGCCACCAGGTCGCGCCGCTGATCAAGCTGATCGGACGCGGCGACACCACCGTGATCGACGCCTATCTGTCGCCGGTGCTGCGGCGCTATGTCGACCAGGTGGCCGAGGAGCTCGGTCCCGACACGCCGCTGCTGTTTCTCCAGTCCTCGGGCGGCCTGACCGACGCCCAGGCGTTCCAAGGCAAGGACGCGATCCTGTCCGGCCCGGCCGGCGGCGTGGTCGGCATGGCCCGCACCGCCGAGGCCGCGGGCCATCGCCGGGTCATCGGCTTCGACATGGGCGGCACCTCGACCGACGTCAGCCACTACGCCGGCGATTTCGAGCGGATCACCGACAGCGTGGTGGCCGGCGTCCGCCTGCGCGCGCCCATGCTGGCGATCGAGACCGTGGCGGCGGGCGGCGGCTCCATCTGCCGGTTCGACGGCCAGAGGCTGCGGGTCGGACCTGAATCCGCCGGGGCCGATCCCGGCCCGGCCTGTTATCGGCGCGGCGGTCCGCTGACCGTCACCGACTGCAACCTGCTGCTCGGTCGTCTGCGCCCGGAGCGGTTCCCGGCCGTGTTCGGTCCGAACGGCGACCAGCCGCTCGACCCCGAGGTCGTCCGCAGGCGCTTTGACGCCTTGGCCGCCGAGGTCGCCGCCGCCACCGGCCGACCCGCCGATTCGCTCGATCTGGCCGAGGGTTTCCTCGCCATCGCCGTCCAGCACATGGCCGAGGCCATCAAGTCGATCTCGATCCAGCGCGGTCACGACGTCACCGCCTATGTGCTCAACTGTTTCGGCGGCGCCGGCGGCCAGCACGCCTGCGGCGTGGCCGACGCCTTGGGCATGACCGAGGTGCTGGTCCACCCCCTGGCCGGGGTGCTGTCGGCCTATGGAATGGGCCTCGCCGACGTCTCGGTGATCCGTCAACAGACCGTCGCCCTGCCGCTCGACGCCGGTTCCGACGCCGGGGCGAGGGCCGCCGCCGAGACCTTGGCTTCAGAGGCCGAGGCCGCTCTGGCTGCCCAGGGCCACACCTTCGATCAGACCGAAACCCGCATTCGCGCCGAGGTCAAATACGCCGGGTCGGACACAGCGCTGAGCCTCGACTTCGTGGGAGCCGAGGCCCTGGGCGCCGCCTTCGACGCCGAGCACCGGGCCCGCTACGGCTTCGTCTCCCCGGCCACGCCGCGCGTCATCGAAGCCCTTTCGGCCGAGGCCCTGGGCCGACAGACGATCGAGGCCGCCCTCGCCGGGTCGAGCCCGGCCACGCCGGAGCCGGAGGTGACCCATCCGCTCCATATCGGCGGCCGAACCCAGTCTGCGCCCTTTCTCGACCGCGCCTCCCTGACCGGCGGGCGCGCCGTCGACGGTCCGGCGGTAGTCCTCGACGCCACCTCCGCGACCCTGGTCGAGCCCGGCTGGCGCGCCAGCCTGAACCCCGGCGGCGATCTGGTGCTGAAGCGGGTCGAGGCCCCGCCCACCCGCGCCGCCGTCGGCACGGCGGTCGACCCCGTCATGCTGGAGATCTTCAACAGCCGCTTCATGGCCGCCGCCGAGCAGATGGGTGTGGCGCTTCAGGCCACGGCCTATTCGGTCAACATCAAGGAGCGGCTCGACTTCTCCTGCGCCGTGTTCGACGCCTCGGGCGCCCTTATCGCCAACGCGCCGCACATCCCTGTCCACCTCGGTTCGATGGGCGAGAGCGTGCGCGCCATCATGCGGTCGCGCGGCGCGACGATCCGCCCGGGTCAGGCCTTCATGCTGAACGCCCCCTACAACGGCGGCACCCACCTGCCCGACATCACGGTGATCCAGCCGGTGTTCCTGTCCGAGGCGGACGACGCGCCGGCCTTCTGGACCGCCGCGCGGGGTCACCACGCCGATGTCGGCGGCCTGACCCCCGGCTCCATGCCCGCGCTCAGCACCTCGGTGGAGGAGGAGGGCGTGCTGATCGACGACGTCGAGATTGTCCACAAGGGCGTCATTGTCGAGGAGCGCATTCGCCAAATTCTCTCATCCGGCCCCTGGCCCGCGCGCAATCCGGATCAGAACCTCGGCGACCTGAAGGCCCAGATCGCGGCCTGTCGGCGCGGCGCCGACGAGCTGATCGGCATGGTGGCGATGTTCGGTCGCGAGGTTGTCCAGTCCTATATGGGCCACGTTCAGGACAATGCCGAACAGGCCGTCCGCCGCGCCATCTCCGCGCTGAAACCCGGCCTCTTCGCCTATGAGATGGACGACGGCGCCGTGGTCCGGGTCGCCGTCTCGGTCGACACGCAAGCCGGCTCCGCCGTAATCGACTTCACCGGCACAAGCACGCAAAGACCGAACAATTTCAACGCTCCCCTGGCCATCACCCGCGCCGCCGTCCTCTACGTGTTCCGCACCCTGGTCGACGACACCATTCCCCTGAACGAAGGCTGCCTCAAGCCGCTGACCCTGATCGTGCCCGAGGGCTCGATGCTGAATCCGCGCTACCCCGCCGCTGTCGTCGCCGGCAATGTCGAAACCAGTCAGGTGGTGGTTGACGCCCTCTACGGCGCCCTCGGCGTCCTGGCCGCCAGCCAGGGGACGATGAACAACCTGACCTTTGGCGACGCGACCCGCCAGTATTACGAAACCATCGCCGGCGGGGCGGGGGCCGGGCCCAACTTCGACGGCGCCCCGGCGGTCCAGACCCACATGACCAACAGCCGCCTGACCGATCCCGAGGTGCTGGAGACCCGCTTTCCGGTGCGGCTGGAAGAGTTCTCTATTCGGCGCGGCTCCGGGGGAGCAGGCGCGCACCGGGGCGGCGACGGCGCGGTGCGGCGGCTCACGTTCCTGGAACCCATGACGGCCTCGATCCTGTCGAACCGCCGCCGCGTACCGCCCTTCGGTCAGGCGGGCGGTGAGGCGGGCGCGTTGGGCGTCAACTGTGTGCGGCGCGCGGACGGCGCGGTCGAGCCGCTGGGTGCGACCGCGCGGATCGAGATGGAGCCGGGCGATAGCCTGGAGATCGAAACGCCGGGCGGCGGTGGCTTCGGCCCGGTCTAGCGGCCGGGGATCAGACTCTGGCCGAACAGGGCGGCGATCACCAGCGACAGGATCGACATCACGAAGCTGGCCACCGCCAGGCCGAAGGTCCACCAGAAGGTGTTCAGCCGCAGCCGCATGTAGGTGAAGCGCAGCGCCTCCAGTTCCGGATTACGGCTGCGAGCCGTCGGCGGCATTTCGCGCAGGAAGGCGACCACGCCGCCATGATGGGCCCAGTATCGGCCGGCGTTGGTCAGGCTGATCTCCGTGCGGGCCTCATCGACATGCTTCGCCAGCTTCTGGGCGACCAGCAGGTCGCCGGCCTCCTTGCGCCGCGCCAGGGTCTCCGGCGCGGCATCGTCGCCGCCGAAGATGGAGCCGTCCCCGGCGTAGGCGGCGCTCAGCAGCGCGTCGGCGGCGTCCTCGACCGTCGGTGCGGGCATCTCGCTCATGACAGGTTCAGGGTCACGGCCTTCACGTCGACGTACTCGTCGATGCCCAGGGTCGAGCCCTCGCGCCCGTAGCCCGACTGTTTGACTCCGCCGAAGGGGGCTACGGCGGTGGAGACCATGCCGGCGTTGACGCCCACGATGCCGTTCTCCAGCCCGCGCGCCACTCGCATGGCCCGGTCCAGATCGCGAGTGAAGACGAAGGAGGCCAGACCGAAGTCGGAATCGTTTGCCTTCTCCAGCACCTCGGCCTCGCTGTTGAAGGCGAAGACCGGGACCAGCGGCCCGAACGTCTCCTCGCGGCGGAACAGAGTGTCGTCACCGCCCAGGGTCACGGTCGGCTGGAAGAACCGCCCGCCGCGCTCGTGACGATCGCCGCCGGTCAGCACCTTGGCGCCGTCGCCCCTCAGCGCCTTCAGGTGCGCCTCGACCTTGTCGATCGCCTTGTCCTCGATCAGGGGACCGACCTTCACATCGGCGTCGAAGGCGTTCCCGACCTTGAGCTCGGCCACCTTGGCCGCCAGAGTCTCTGCGTAGGCCTCGGCCACCGACGCCTCGACATAGACGCGGTTGGGACAGACGCAGGTCTGCCCTGAGTTGCGAAATTTCCCCTTGATCGTCTCGGACACGGCCAGATCCAGATCGGCGTCGGCGAAGACGATCAGGGGCGCCGCCCCGCCCAGCTCCATCGACAGTCGCTTGAGGGTCGGGGCGCACTGTTCGGCCAGCTTTCGTCCCACGGGGGTCGACCCAGTGAAGCTCAGCTTACGAATCAACGGCGAGGCCGTCAGGACGCCGCCGATGGTCGCTGCATCGCCGGTGACGACGCTGAGCGCGCCCTTGGGAAGCCCCGCCTGATAGGCCAGTTCGACCAGGGCGATGGCGGTGAAGGGCGTCTGGGAGGCCGGCTTGACCACGGCGGTGCAGCCCGCCGCGAAGGCCGGGCCCAGCTTTCGTGTCAGCATCGCCGCGGGAAAATTCCACGGCGTGATCATGGCGCACGGTCCGACCGCCTCCCTGAAGGTGACGATGACATGGCCCAGCGGGCTGTCCTGGCTCTGGCCGATCAGGCGTTCCGCCTCGCCGGCGAACCATTTGATGAAGCTGTTGGCGTAGGTGACCTCGCCCTTGGCCTCGGCGAAGGGCTTGCCGTTCTCCAGCGACATCAGGGCTGCCAGCCCCTCTGTGTTGTCGTCGATCAACCGCGCCCAGTCGCGCAGGATGGCCGCGCGCTGGTGCGGATCCGAAGTCGACCAGTCGCCAAACGCATCGTGCGCCGCCTGAATGGCCCGCTCGGTTTCGAGGGCGCCGAGATCGGGCACATGGCCGATGGTCTCTCCGGTGGCCGGATCGTCGACGGCGATCGTCTTGGACGCCGTGACCACGTCGCCCGCGATGAGGGCGTGCTCGCGGATCAGCTTCAGGCCGGCGTCGCGGGGAGAGGTCATGGGTCCATCCTGGGCTTCGGGGATGGACCCTGAACGCTCAGGTCCCGATCGTGTTCAGGTCGCGGCCCCGGGTTTCGGGCAGCCAGATCAGGGCGACCACAAGGGCGATGGCGGTGAAGGCGACCGAATACCACAGGCCGAAATAGATGTTTCCCGACGCCGCCACGAGGGCGAAGCTGGCCGCCGGCAGCAACCCGCCGACCCAGCCCGTGCCGATGTTGTACGGCAGGCTCATGGCCGTATAGCGCACCCGTGTTGGGAACAGTTCGACCAGGGCCGCCGCTTGAGGACCATAGACGGCGGTGGCCGCCACCATGAAGATCATCAGGATCAGGAACACCAGCGGCAGGTTGGCCCGCTCGGGATCGGCCCGCTCCGGATAGCCGGCCGAGGCCAGGGCGGTTCGGATGCGGCCATCGACCGCCGTCCGGGTCTGAGCAAGGGCCGCCGCATCGAGCCCGGCCCCTTCTGCCGACTGAACCGCCACGCCGCCGACCTGAACCACGGCCAGGGATCCCGCCGGCGCGGCCCGGTTTTCATAGGTGACCCCGGCGTTGGACAGCACCTGTTTGGCCAGGTCGCACGATGAAGCGAAGGCGGCCTTGCCGACCGGATCGAACTGAACCGCGCAGGTGGCGGGATCGGCGATGACCGTCACCGGCGCGCGGACCTGGGCCTCCGCCAGCGCTGGATTGGCCGCCTGGACCAAGGCCTGGAAGCCGGGAAAATAGGCCGCGAGCGCCAGCACCATGCCGAACAGCATCACCGGCTTCCGGCCGACCTTGTCCGACAGCCAGCCAAAGAACACGTACAGGAAGGCCGAACAGGCGGTGACGGCAAGCACCAGCAGGTCGACCGTGGCCACGTCCAGCTTGATGACCCGCTCCATGAAGAAGCGGGTGTAAAAGTACCCGCAGTACCAGACGGCCCCTTGGGCGAACATCACGCCGACCAGGGCGATCAGCACGAAGCGGCCGTTGCGCCAGGTGCCGAAAGCCTCGCGATAGGGCGCGCGGCGGTCGTTGTCCCCGGCCTCGGCTTCCATGCGGCGATAGGCCGGGCTCTCGTTGAGCTTCAGCCGGATCCACAGCGAGATGGCGAGAAGCGGCAGCGACAGCAGAAAGGGGATGCGCCAGCCCCATTCGTCGAACGCCTCTGACCCGACGATCAACCGCGTGACGATGATCACCACCAGCGCCATGATCAGGCCCATGGCCGCCGTGGTCTGGATCCAGCCGGTCAGAAAACCGCGCTTCCTGTCGGGCGCGTGCTCGGCGACATAGATGGCCGCTCCGCCATATTCGCCACCCAGCGCGAAGCCTTGCAGGATGCGCAGCAAGACCAGCAGGATCGGCGCGGCCATGCCGATGGTGTCATAGTCGGGCAGGACGCCGATCAGGACCGTCGCCACGCCCATCAGGCTGATGGTCACCAAGAAGGTGGTCTTGCGTCCCGTTCGGTCGCCGAACCAGCCGAACACCAGGGCGCCCAGCGGCCGCACCACGAAGCCGACGCCGAAGGTCAGAAGCGCCAGGATGTATGCGGTCGCCTCGCCCACGTCGGCATAGAAGTGGCGCGCGATCACGGCCGCCAGCGAGCCGAAGATGAAGAAATCGTACCATTCGAAGGCGGTGCCGGCCGCCGAGGCCGTGACAACCGTCTTCAGGCCAGGATCCTTGTCGGACCCGCCCACGTCCGCGCGCGCCGAGCCGCCCGACTGATCCGTCCCCATCCGATCTTCCCCGATCGTCTTTTCACCAGCCTTAGACCGGCCGGCTCGGGTTGGGGAGGGGCCGCGACGGTGGGCGAGAAAAAACCCCGCCGCACCGAGGCGCGACGGGGTTTTCAGAGACGTCGATCAGACGATCAGCTGACCGGGTTGCCGTAGATGTCGACCACCCGGACGTCGCCGATGTTCAGGGCCCGGATCTTGGGCTCGATGTCGGCGCGATCGCCGACCACGACCCAGGTCGTCGGGCCGTCGCCGACGATGAAGTCGATGGCCTCGGCGGCCGTCTGGACCGTGGTGGTGTTCACCCCCTCGGCGTAGCCGGCATAGTAGTCCTGGGGCACGCCGTAGACGACCATCGACGCGAGGTCCCCGCCGACCGCGGCGTTGGTCTCCCAGCCGCCCGCCATGCCCTGGACGATGTTGGCGCGGGCCGCGGCCAGCTCCTGTTCGGTGATCGGACGGTCGTTGCGAACCTCGGTCAACTCGCGGTTCAGCTCGGCCAGGCTCTCGGCCGTCTTGTCGGCCTGCACGCCCGTGGAAACGCCGAACACCCGCTGGCCGCGCGCCAGACCGACGCCGCCCCCGGCGCCGTAGGACCAACCCTTGTCCTCGCGCAGGTTCATGTTGATCCGGCTGGTGAACGAGCCGCCCAGCGCGTTGTTGGCCGCGTCGATGGACATCTGGGTGGTGGGATCGAATTCTCCGACCAGACGACCGCCGTAGATGATCGACTGCGGACCGGGACGGTTCACGATCAGGATCTCCGGACGTTCCCCGGCCTGCGGCGGGGTCACCGGCGACGGGCGCTGCGGCATGGCGCCTTGGGCGCGCCAGCCGGAGAAGGCCCGCTCCAGCCGGGGTTGCAGCTCGGCCAGCGACAGGTCGCCGACCACCACCAGGGTGGCGTTGTCGGGGCGGAACCAGGCATCGTGCCAGGCTTCCGCATCGGCCGGGGTCAAGGCCTGCACCGACTGCTCGGTGCCGGAGGTCGGACGACCCTGAGCGCTGTCGGGTCCATAAAGGTCGGCCGAAAGCACGCGGCTGGCGATGGCCCCTGGGCTACGGTTGGCCTGCTGGATGTTGGCCACCTGCATGGCCTGAGACCGGGTGAAGTCCTCCTGGCGGAACGCCGGGTTCTGGATCACGTCGGCATAGAGTGCCAGCGACGGGTCGATCCGCGACGACAGGGCGTTCATCGACACATTGGTGGAGTTTACGCTTGAACCCGCGCCCAGCGAGGCGCCCAGCAGTTGCAGCCGATCGCTGATCTCCAGAGCGTCCAGATCTTCCGTGCCATTGGTCATCACCGCTGGGGTCAGGGAAGCGAGACCACCCTTGCCCTCGGGATCCACAGTCGAGCCGGCATCGAAGATCATGTTCATCGACACGGTCGGCACGTTGTCGCGCTGGACCAGCATCACCTTCATGCCGTTCGACAGGGTGGCCTGTTCGATGGCGGGGAAGGTCGCGGCCGGCACGGCGCCCGGGGCGGGCATGCCGCCGTCACGGTCCACGTCCTGACCCGAGGCGGCGTATTCGGGGAAGGGCACGACCTCAAGCGTATAGGAGCCGTCGGTCAGCCATTCGCGGCCGGCGGCGGTCAGATCGTTCGGCCGGGCGTCGAGGATGCGCTGGTAGCCCTCCTTCCACGCGCCGGGATCGCCGAGAAACACCTCGCTCTCGGCCAAACGGTCCGATTTGCCGCCGAAGCCGCCGACCCGCTCCAGGCCACGCACGAAGCCGGCGCCGACCACGGTGCGCGCCCGCTCCAGCTCTTGGGCGGTGGGGCCTTCTTCAAGCAGGCGGGCCATCTCTTCATCGACGATGGCCTCGATGGCATCGAGATCCTGACCGGGCTTGGCGGTGACCATGACCAGGAACTGGCTGCCGATCTCGCTTTCCGAGGTGCCGGCGAAAACCTGGGTGGCGGTCTGGTCCTCATGCACCAGGCGGCGATAGAGACGCGACGAGCGGCCCGAGGACAGCACCTGTCCCAGCATGCCCAGATGGTCGGTGTCGGCCTCGCCGGTCGGCGGCACGTTCCACACCTTGTACAGGCGCGGCTGGCCGACGCGGTCATACATGACCTCTCGCTGCTCGCCTTCCATTTTGGCGATCATGCGGGCGGGCTGGGTGACGGGCGGTCCGGGCGGGGTGGCGCCGAAGTAGCGCTCGACCTTCTCGCGCGCCTGTTCAGGGGTGATGTCGCCGGCCAGAACGATGACGGCGTTGGCCGGGCCGTAGTAGTCGCCGAACCACTCCTGGACGTCCTCTAGCGAAGCCGCGTTCAGGTCGGCCATCTCGCCAATGACGGTGTGGCCATAGGGGTGGTCGGCAGGATAGGTCGCCTTGGTGATGGCGTCCCAGACGCGGCCATAGGGCTGGTTCTCACCCTGGCGCTTCTCGTTCTGGACCACGCCGCGCTGTTCATCCAGCCGCGCCTGATCGACGGCGCCCATCAGGTGGCCCATGCGGTCGCTTTCCAGCCACAGGACGCTGTCCAGCGCCGAGGTCGGCACGTTCTGGAAATAGTTGGTGCGGTCGGTGTTGGTGGTGCCGTTCTGATCGGTGGCGCCCAGCAGCTCGGTCGCCTTGAAGAAATCGTCGTTGAAATGCTCCGAGCCGTTGAACATCAGGTGTTCGAACAGGTGGGCGAAGCCGGAACGACCCTCGGGCTCGTTCTTGGAGCCGACGTGATACCAGACGTTCACCGCCACGATCGGCGCCTTGTGATCTTCGTGGACGATCAGGGTCAAACCGTTGTCCAGCACCATCTTGGTGAAGGGGATGTCGATCTCCGGCAGGGCCGGCAGGGGGTCGGACTGCGACTGGACGGCGACGGCGGTGGCGGCGGCCACGTCCTGGGCGACGGCGGGCAGGCCGGTCATCAGGGCGGCGGCGCAGGCGGTGGCGAAGGCTAGGCGACGAAGAGTCATGGGGAAAAGCCCCTCCCGAACAACGATGTCGGAGTGGTAGGCCAGAGCCCGCGCGCGCGGAACCCTCCCAAACATGACTCTTTGTTCACAGTAAACGCCGCTTAACCCTCATGGCGCACAAGGGGAGGTTAGTCGCCCGGAGTTTCGCCCCCCGCCATGACCGCCGCCACCGCCACCGCCAGCGCCTGGACCGCGCGCGCCTGGACCGGCTTCCGCATCGTCTGGTCCGCACCGCTGATGGTGCGCTTTCGCGGTGCGACCCAGGCGGCGGCGGCCATCCTGGCCCTGGCTGCGCTCGTGTCCTGGAACGCCGCCGATCCCAGCTGGAACGTCGCCTCGGGCGCCGCCGCCACCAACTGGCTGGGCGGCTTCGGGGCGGTGATTTCGGACCTGCTTTACCAATCCCTGGGCCTCGCCGCCTGGGTCGCCCTGCTGCTGTGGCTGGCCTTCGGCGCCGCCCGGGCGCTTGGCGGCGCGGTCGAGGGGCGGCTGCGGCCGACGCCGCTGAAGGCCCTGATCGCCGCGCTCGGCGTGCTGGCGCTGTCGGGCGCCCTGTCCTCGCCGCCGGAGCCGGCCGCCTGGCCCCTGGCTTCAGGCCTGGGCGGGCTGTGGGGCGACGGCATCACAGGATTAATCGCGCAAGGCTTCGGTCTGCTCCACGCCGGCGCCGCGCCCGTGCTGGCGGGGCTGGTCCTGGCCGGCTTTGGCCTGTGGTCCGTCGGCTATGCGGTGGGTCTGCGCTGGCGCGACTTCGGCGATGTCGCCGCCTTGGTGGGTCGCCGGACACAGCGTGCTGCTGAACCCGCAGGGGTGCGCAAGGCGTCGCCGCGCACACCTGCCGAACCCGCTGTCGCGCGTCGAGAGCCGCAGCCGCCGCCACAGGCCGAAGCCCCGCCGTGGGACGCCGACGCCGACTCTGACGAAACCCCGCCCCTGCTGCCCGATCCCGAACCGGTCGCCCCACGCCCCTCGGTCCGCACCGCGCCGGAGCCCAGGGTCGCCGATCTCAAGACGCCCAAGCCCTCAGCTCGCGAGGTCCGCGACGCTCAACCCGCGCTCGACTTCGGCGATCGGGGCGGCTTCCAGCTGCCGCCTCTGGGCATCCTGTCCAAGCCCGAGGTCCGCACCGGCATGGTCGACGACGTGGCGCTGAAGCAGAACGCCAAGATGCTGGAGGGCGTGCTGGCCGAATTCGGGGTCAAGGGCGTCATCGATCAGATCCGACCCGGCCCGGTGGTCACCCTCTATGAACTGGCGCCGGCGCCCGGCGTGAAACACGCCCGGGTGGTGGCCCTGTCCGACGACATCGCCCGCTCCATGTCGGCCCGCGCCTGCCGCATCAGCGTCGTCCAAGGCCGCAACGCCATCGGCATCGAACTGCCCAATGCCAGGCGCGAGACCGTCTTTCTTCGCGACTTGCTGGCCAGCGCCGACTACGACAAGCCGAACACGCTTCTGCCGCTGGCGCTGGGCGAGACCATCGGCGGCGAGCCTTATGTCGCCGACCTGGCGCGGATGCCCCATCTTCTGATCGCGGGCACCACCGGCTCGGGCAAGTCGGTCGGGGTCAACGCCATGATCCTGTCGATCCTCTACAAGCTGACGCCGCAGCAGTGCCGCTTCATCATGATCGACCCCAAGATGCTGGAGCTCAGCGTCTACGACGGCATCCCGCACCTGCTGGCGCCCGTGGTCACCGATCCGAAGAAGGCGGTCGTCGCCCTGAAGTGGACCGTGCGCGAGATGGAGGACCGCTATCGCCGCATGTCCAAGCTGGGCGTGCGCAATATCGCCAGCTACAACGACCGCGCCCGCGAGGCCCAGGCGAAAGGCGAGCACTTCGAACGCATGGTCCAGACCGGCTTCGACGAGCAGGGTCGCCCGGTCTATGAGAGCGAGAAGATTCGTCCCGAGGCCATGCCCTATCTGGTCGTGGTCATGGACGAGATGGCCGACCTGATGCTGGTCGCCGGCAAGGACGTCGAGGGCGCGGTGCAGCGTCTGGCCCAGATGGCCCGCGCCGCCGGCATCCACCTGATCATGGCGACGCAGCGTCCCTCGGTCGACGTCATCACCGGCACCATCAAGGCCAATTTCCCGACCCGGATATCTTTCCAGGTCACCTCCAAGATCGACAGCCGCACCATCCTGGGTGAACAGGGTGGCGAACAGCTGCTGGGCCAGGGCGACATGCTCTACATGGCCGGCGGCGGCCGCATCACCCGTCTGCACGGGCCGTTCGTGACGGACCAGGAGGTCGAGGAAGTCGCCAAACACCTGCGCGCCCAGGCCGAGCCGGAATATCTCGATCTGATCACCGACGGCGGCGACGACGACGAAGCCGGATCGGGCGATCTGGGCGGCGGCAATGGCTCGTCCGGCGACGACCTCTATGACCAGGCCGTGGCGGTGGTGACGCGGGACCGCAAGGCCTCGACCAGCTATGTCCAGCGCCGTCTCCAGATCGGCTATAACCGCGCCGCCACCCTGATCGAGCGCATGGAGCAGGAAGGCGTGGTCAGCCCCGCCAACCACGCCGGCAAGCGGGATGTGCTGGCGCCTCCGCCTGTCTAAGAAGTCGCTATCGTTCGCCACGCGGCGGCTCACTGCTTGAGCGAGGGTTGGGCGGGCGTCTGATTGCTAATTCACGCCCTGATCCAGCGCGCGAAAGGCCCGCACCGCCAGCTCCGTGGCGGCGGTGAAGGCCTCCGGGCGGACGCGGTCGAAGTCGTCGGTGGGCTGGTGATAGTCCGGGTGGAAGTCGACGCCCAGATAGATGAAGGGCACGCCGGCGCGGAAGAATGGGCCGTGGTCCGAGGCTTCGACCCAGTTGTTCGCGCCCGTATCCTGCGGCGTGTCCTTGCCGAAGCTCAGGCTGATGCCGTCGACCGGCGCGATCGGCTCCAGCAGAGGCCGGAAGCTAGGGTTCTGATAGGTCCCCGTGACCCAGAGATGGTTGTCGGTCTCGGCCCGCGCGGTCATGTCGAGATTGAGGTTCAGGGCGATGTTGGCCAAGGGCACGACCGGGTTCTCGACGAAGCGTCGGGCGCCCAGCAGGCCGGATTCCTCGGCGTCGAAGAAGACGATCAACACGCTGTGCTCCGGCGGCCGAGCCTTCAGTCGGCGGACCAGCTCCAGGACGCTGGCGACGCCCGAGGCGTTGTCGTCCGCGCCGTTGTGAATCTGGTCGTCGTGGACGCCCAGGTGATCATAGTGGGCGGTGACCACGATGTAGCGGTCGGCATGGGTGGTCCCGGGGATGAGGCCCAGGATGTTGGCGCCGGAGACCTGGCGCGTGCCGCTCTGGCGGCGGACCTCGCCGGAGATGGCCTGGAGGCGGCCGGACGGCGGGGCGGCGACGCCCAGATCTTCCAGCCGCTGGACCAGATAGGCGCGGGCCTTAAGACCGCCCTCGGTGTCCGGCGCGCGGCCCTGCATGTCGTCGGCCGCCAGGATGCGCAGGTCCTCGATCAGGCGTGACGGCCCGACATCGGGCGCGGAGTCCGGGGCGGTGGCGCAGCCGGCGACGAGGGCGAGGGCGGCGGTGAGGGCGAGGATCGGACGCATGACGGCTCCAGATGAGGACGGCGTCACCTTAGCCGTTCGCGTGGCTATGGCCACGGGGTGTCAGCCGTGTATTCAGGCCGCATGACCCTGATCGACGCCGCCCGCCCAGGCATCCTGCCGTGCCAGTCCATCGAAGCCCTGATCGCCGCCGGAGCGGTCACGTCCGCCACACCGTTCGATGCGGACCAGGTCCAGCCGGCAAGTCTGGATCTTCGGTTGGGGGGTCACGCCTGGCGGGTGCGGGCCTCGTTCCTGCCGGGCCGGCGCCGAGTCGAGGAGCGGATCGCCGATGTCGCCATGCACCGGCTGGACCTGACCGGCGGCGCGGTGCTGGAGAAGGGCTGCGTCTATATCGTCGAACTTCAGGAGCGGCTGAAGCTGCCGCCCGGCCTGATCGCGCGGGCCAATCCCAAGAGCTCGACCGGACGGGTCGATGTGTTCGTGCGCCTGCTGACCGATCGCGGCGACGCCTTCGACGACGTGACCGAGGGCTATGAGGGGCCGCTGTATCTCGAGGTGGCGCCCCAGACCTTCTCCATCCTGGTCAGGCCCGGCACGCGGCTGAACCAGCTCAGGCTAAAGGCAGGCGATCCGCCGCGTCTGGAAACCCGCAGCGTGGGCGTCGAGCTGGGCGAAGGGATCGTGGGCTTTCGCGGGCGGCGCCATGCGGGCGTGATCGATCTGGACAGGATCGATGGCCACGACCCGCGCGCCTATTGGGAGCCTCTGGAGGCGCGGGGCGGCGAACTGCTGCTGGATCCGGGCGAGTTCTACATCCTGGCGTCGTCCGACGCGGTGGAGATTCCGGTGTTGCAGGCGGCCGAGATGACGCCGATCGACCCGTCGGTGGGGGAGTTTCGGGTCCACTATGCAGGCTTCTTCGATCCTGGCTTCGGCACCGACGAGGCGCATGGGGCGGGCTCACGCGGGGTGCTGGAAGTGCGGACCCACGATACCCCCTTCCTTCTGGAGCACGGCCAGACGGTGGCGCGGCTGGTCTATGAGCCCCTGACCGAGCGGCCCACGCGGCTGTATGGCGAGGGCGGCAGCCACTATCAGAGCCAGGGCCTGAAGCTATCGAAGCACTTCAGGGCGTGGGTCTAGCGTTCAGTCGCTCGGCGGCCTGATCCGTTCCGCCAGGGCCTGCTCTTCCTCCGGCGTGAGGGGCTGGACCGGCTCTCGTCGGCGGCGGGACCAGGCGAGGAAGACGGCGAGGCCGCCGAGTCCCAGGACGAAGGGCGCGCCCCAGAGCAGGGCGGTCAGGGCGTTGAAGGGCGGGCGGAACAGGATGAAGTCACCGTAGCGTTCGACCAGTTCGCGCTCGATCTCGCGATCGGTGGCCCCGGCCTCGACCCGTTCGCGGACCAGACGGCGCAGGTCTCCGGCGATGCCGGCCGGACTGTCGGCGATGGATTCGTGCTGGCAGACCACGCAGCGGATGTCGCCGAACAGGCGCTGGGCGCGGGCCTCGGCCTGGGGATCGGCGAGGGGCTGGTCGGGGGCGGCGACGTCTTGGGCCATGGCCGCGCCGGCAAGCGCGCACCAGGCCGTCAGCGTAAGGAGCAACCGCCGGATCACGACCTGCGCCTCCGCGTCACCGCCACCCGCAGCCGGGGATCGGTCAGCGACACCAGCCCGCCCAGCGCCATCAGCGCTGGTCCCAGGAAGATCAGCCGCGCCCAGGGATTGTGATAGGCGCGCACGCTCCAGGCCGGCTGGCCCTCGGGACCGGCGCGGCGTTCGCCCAGCACCACATAGAGGTCGTCCAGACCCCGGAAATCCAGCCCGACCTCGGTGGTGGTCTGGCCGCCGGCGGGCCAGAAGCGGCGTTCGGCCGTGACCGCGCGGGCGCCCGAGCCATTGTCGCGCGACAGGGTGAAGACGCCCTGTTCGGCCAGATAGTTTGGCCCCTCGACGATGCGGACATCGTCCAGCGTCACGCGCCAGTCGGCGAAGGCCACGGGCGGATCGCCGGGCGACAACACGGAGGGAACCTCGGTCTTCAGCCCCGTCTCGACCACGGCGCCCAGCACGAACACGCCGAGGCCGATGTGCGCCAGCGTCATGCCCCAGGCGCCGCGCGGCAGGCCCTTGGTGCGGCGCCAGACCTCGGCGCCGGGTGCGCGGAACAGGCGGGTACGCTCGACCAATTCTGTCAGGGTGCCGAGGATCAGCCAGGCGCCGATCATGACGCCGACCGCGACGATGGCGGCCGAAAGGGATGTCAGGGCCAGGCTGGCCACGCCCGCGAGCAGCGACAGGCCGGCCGCCCACTTCAGCCGCTGGAGCACGCCCATCAGGTCGCCCCGCTTCCAAGCCAGCAGCGGGCCGGCAGGCAGGATAAGGGCGGCGGCGGCCATCAGAGGGGTGAAGGTCAGGTTGAAATAGGGCGGGCCGACCGAGATGGTCTGGCCGGTCGCGGCCTCGAGCAGCAGCGGATAGAGGGTGCCGAGCAGGACCGTGGCGGCGGCGGCCGCGAGGAACAGGTTGTTCAGCACCAGGGTCGCCTCGCGGCTGACCGGGGCGAACAGGCCGCCGGGCTGGAGGCTGGGCGCGCGCCAGGCGAACAGGGCGAAAGCCGCGCCCGAGGCGACGCCGAGGATGGCCAGAAGCAGCATTCCCCGCTCCGGATCGACGGCGAAGGCGTGGACCGAGGTCAGGACGCCGGACCGCACCAGAAAGGCGCCGAGCATGGAGAAGCTGAAGGCCAGCAGGGCCAGGAACACGGTCCAGCCGGCCAAGGCGCCGCGCCGCTCGGTGACGATGGCGGAGTGCAGCAGGGCCGCCGCCGCCAGCCACGGCAGGAAGGAGGCGTTCTCGACCGGATCCCAGAACCACCAGCCGCCCCAGCCCAGCTCGTAGTAGGCCCAGAAGGCCCCGAGGGTGATGCCGACGGTCAGGAACGACCACGCCGCCAGCGACCACGGCCGCACCCACCGCGCCCAGGCCGGATCGACGCGGCCGACGATGAGGGCCGCGACCGCCAGGCTGAACGGCACCGACAGCCCGACATAGCCGGCGTAGAGCAGCGGCGGATGCACCGCCAGCGCCGGGTCCTGGAGCAGCGGGTTCAGCGACGCGCCCTGCACCGGGGCGGGGTCGAGGCGGGTGAAGGGGCTGGAGGTAAAGACGGCGAAGGCCAGGAACATGGCGTTGAGCAGGCCCTGGCAAGCCGTGGCCCATGCCCGGAGGCCGAACGGCAGGCCGCGTCCCAGGGCCAGCGTGGCGCCGAAGCCGGTCATGACCAGGCACCACAGGACCAGCGAGCCTTCGTGACTGCCCCAGGCGCCGGCGACCCGATAGAGCAGCGGCTTGGCCGTGTGGGAATTGGCCGCGACGTTCGAGACCGAGAAGTCCGAGACGATGAACAGATGGATCAGGGCGGCGAAGGCGATGGCCACCGCGATGGCCGAGGCGATGGCCGCGCCCTCGGCGGCGCCGGTCAGGACCGGACGTCGCTGCGCCGCGCCAAGGCCGGCGGCCACCGCCTGCATCACTGCGAGCGCCAGGGCGAGGGCGAGCGCCAGGGCGCCGAGTTCGGCGATCATCCGGGGGTCGCGCCCGAGGCCGTTACGGGCGGGCGATAGGCGGCGGCCTGGGCCTCGGCGCTGTCGCCGCCGCGCCATTCGCCGGTTTCCTTCAGCCGGTCGGCGACCTCGCGCGGCATATAGGTCTCGTCGTGCTTGGCCAGCACCTCTGAGGCCTCGAAGATGCGGTCCTCGCGAAACCGGCCCTGGGCGACGATGCCCTGACCCTCGCGAAACAGGTCAGGCAGGTCGCCATCGAAATGCACCGGGGTGACGGCGGCGTTGTCGGTGACGGCGAAGATCACCCCGCCCTCGGCCGGATGGGTCACGCTGCCGGTCTGGACCAAGCCACCGAGCCGGATCAGCCGCCCGGCGGGGACCGCTTCCGTGGTGATCTCTGACGGGCTGTAGAAGAAGGTGACGCTGTCGCGCATGGCCCACAGGCTGAGGCCCGTGGCCAGCGCCAGGATGGGGGTGACGGCGGCGATCAGCCACAGGCGCCGCCGGGCCTTGGGGGATTTGGGAAGCCAGCTCATGGGGTCGCGCCCCATAGCGCCGATCCGCGCGGCGGCCAATGCGGCGTTGTCACGCGCCAGACTCCAGAGCGGCGAGCAGGGGCGCGCGACGCGGGTCGTCGTCGGGCAGGCCCTCGATCAGCGGACGCCACAGCTCGGCGGCGCGGTCGCGATCGCCGCGCTCAAGGGCGGCCTGGCCCAGGAAGAAGCGAGGCGGCTGGGCGGTCGGATCGATCTCCAGGGCGCGGGAGAAGGCGGCCTCGGCGTCGCCGCCGATGGCGCCGTCATTGGCCAGGACCAGGGCCTCGCCCAACCGGCCCCAGGTCTCGGCATGATTGGGACGCAGTGTCAGGGAGCGGCGAAAGGCGGATGCGGACCCCAGCGGGTCGCCGGCCTCCAGACGGGCGCGGCCGAGGAAGGCCTGGGCTTCGGGATCCTGCGGCCGCTCGCCGGCGGCGCGTTCGGCGACGGCCGCCAGGCGAGGAGCGTCCAGCTGATCGATCTGGCCGGACCATTCGGTGACGCGCTGGGCAAAGGGCTGATCGGCGCGACCGGGGCTGCCGGTCACGACGTAGACGCCGAGGGTGACCACGGCGGTTGCGACGACACCGGCCAGCAGCAGGGGACGATCGGAGCGGACGGCCCGCATTTCGGCGTGCTCGGGGTCGGTGCGCAACAGGCGGCGGCCGGCCTCGGCTCGGGCCTCGGCATGGGCATCGGCGTCAATCAGGCCGCGCTCGCGCAGACGGTCCAGTTCGGCCAGTTCGGCCGCACCCGTGACATCGGCCTCGGCCGGGCGGTCCGCGGCCAGCCGCGCGCGCCACAGGATAAGGATGGCGGCCGCCGCCGTCGCCGCTCCGCCGATGAGCCAGAAGCCTATCATGGCGGCGCTTTAGCCGATCAGGCGACGCGAATCGAGCCGAGCGGATCCTCCTGGGCGCGCTGTTCCGCCGCGGCCAGACGACGCCGCGCGGCCGTGGCCAGGGCGCCGTCGCCCAGCCGGTCCAGGAAATCGGCGGCGCGCTCGATCAGTCGCGCCGCGCGCGCTCGGTCCTCGACCTCTCCGTCATTGAGCCGGTTCACCGCCTCTTCGACATAGTCGGCCAGGCGCAGGTCCAGGGTCTCGCCGATCCGCGCCTTTTCGGCCGCGCAGCCCAGGATGGCGGCGGCGGCCTTCAACCCCGCGAACAGGATCAGCCGGCGCTGGGCTTCTCCGATCGCGGGGCTATCCGGGTCAGCCTCGAGATCCGGCGCCTTGCGGGTCATGCCCCGGGCGATCCGCGCGCTGGCGAGCGGCAGCGCCTTTTCGACGGCCTTGAGCGCGGCCTTCATGTCGTGGACGGCCCGGTCGGTGAGGCGCCGGCGCAGGGTCCGTTGTCGCGTCGCCCAGGCGCCGCCGGGACGAAGCTGGAGCGTCAGGGCGACCTCGGCCAGGATTTCGACCGCCAGGTGGAGCTTGCGGTCGGCCGCCTTCACCTCAGCCTCGCTCGCCGACGCCGGGTCGATCGAAAGATAGACCTCGCCTGCGGCCTCCGATCGCGTGATCAGACCCTCGACCAGAGCAGACAGTTCCGATCCCTCGATCACCGCCTCCTGCTCGGCGTTGGGCGCCGACAGCGCCACCAGCCTCAGGGTCTGGGCCGGATGAGCGGCGAGGTGTGCGGACAGGATGCGCAGCACCCGCATCACCCCGTCCTCATGCATCGCCTGGGCGTCGCGAAGCACCAGGCGGAAATGGGTGACGGCCTCGTCGGACGGCCGACCCGTCAGTTCGGGCAGCAGGTCCGGGAGGTCCCGCAGGCGCGTGACCAGATCGAAATCCGACGCCAGATCCAGCGCATCGACCTGTGTCCAACTGGTGGGGTCGTCGCGCAGCAGCCCCGCCGCCACGCCGCAGATCTTGTCGGCGGCGCCGTCAGCCAAGCGCCTGTCGTCCAGCATCTCGACCAGACCGGGCTGCAGATCGCTGATCTCGGCCCATAGGCGATCTCGCACCTCGGTCGGAAAATGGCTGCCGTCGGCATGGTTGGACAGGGCCATCAGCGGCCGGAAGGCGAAGTTCATGGCCCTTCGCCGCTCGCGCTCGGCCTCGACCATCTCGCGCACCTCGGCCAGCCGTCCGGACGTTCCGGCCAGGGCGGCGCGCAGCCGCTCGAGGACGGAGTCCGGCGATTTCTCGACCACCATCCGCACCATGGCGGCCTTTCTGGCGGGGATCGCGGCCATCAGGAGGGGAGCCCGGCGGTCATCATCAATTGTGAGGATGGCGGCCAAAGCTTAAGGAAAACTGTGGCTCACAGCTCAGCGGACGGCAGTTCCAGCACCGCCTTCAGCCCGCCCATTTCGCTGGCCGCCAGGCTGAAGCGGCCCTGATAGGCGCGGGTCAGCTCCTCGACGATGGACAGGCCCAGACCGGTGCCGGGCGTCGCTTCGTCCATCCGGGCGCCGCGCGCCAGTGCGGCCTCCCTCTGGTCCTCGGGCAGGCCGGGCCCGTCGTCCTCGACCACCACCACCATCTGGCCCAGGCCGGTGGCGCCCGCCGACACCCGCACCCGACCCTTGGACCATTTGCAGGCGTTCTCCATCAGATTGCCCAGCAGTTCCTGCAGATCCTGACGCTCGCCCCGGAAGGCCAGTTCGTCCGGCGCTCGCCAGTCGATCTCCACGCCTTTGGACTGGAACACCCGCTCCAGCATCACCGCCATTTCGTCGATGACCTCGCCGACGGGCGTGCGCTCGCCGGAGATGCCCGCCCGGGCGGCTGCGCGGGCCCGGCGAAGATGGTGCTCGACCTGGCTGCGCATCGCTTCCGACTGGCGGCGCACGACGTCGGACAGCGGATCGGATCGCTCGCCGGCCTCGGCCAGCAGCACCGACAGCGGGTTTTTCAGGGCGTGGGCCAGATTGCCCACATGGGTGCGCTGGCGTTCCACCGTCTCCTGATTATGGGCCAGAAGCTTGTTCATCTGCTCGGCCAGGGGCGCGATCTCGATCGGATAGGCGCGTTCGATCCTTGTCGCCCGACCCTTGCGGACGTCGGCGATCTCGGTCCTCAAGTCGTAGAGCGGGCGCAGACCGATCCTCACCTGGATGAACACCGCCAGCACCAGGCCGGCGCCGAGCAGGCCGAGCGCAGCCCAGGTGAAGGCGGCGAACTGGCGCGTGTCGGCGTCGATGTTGGAGCGATCGATGGCGGCGATGAACACCACCGGGGTGGAACGCCCCGGCAGCCGCTTCATGGTGGCGGCGATGCGCAGTGGCTCGCCGACTGGTCCGACGGCATTGTAGCTGATCGAATCGCCGAACCCGGCTTCAAGCCGTTCAATCAGGCTGTCCGGGGCCGGCATGTCAGCGTCCCACAAGGAGGTCGAGCGGGTGAGGACACGCAGCGATCCATCGTCCCGCGGCTCGCCCACAACCCAGTACTTGCCGGAGAATTCATTGAGGGTGCGCTGATCCAGGATTTGCGGCGTCACCACCGTATTCTCCGTCGCGGTGGTGGCCACGATCAGATTATCGATGGTCGTGTTCAGCACCCCACCCAGCCGCCGCAGCCCGGACTCCTGAAACTGCGAGGTCAGCACCGCGCCGGTCAGCAAGAGGGCTAGGACGATCCAGGCCGAGGCCAGCCACACGAGACGACGAGTCAGGGACCGGCCGGGCCGGCCGAAATAGCGTCCCACGTCGCGGAACGGCCGGGGCGTCACGCGGGCGCGGTCTCCCCGGGCAGGGCCGTCAGGCGATAGCCCAATCCGCGCACCGTTTCGATGCGCTCGGCACCGATCTTCTTGCGGACCCGCCCGACGAACACCTCAATGGTGTTGGAGTCGCGGTCAAAGTCCTGGTCGTAAAGGTGCTCGACCAGCTCGGTTCGACTGATCACCCGGCCCTGATGCATCATCAGATAGTGCAGCAGCCGGTACTCCAGCGAGGTCAGGCGCAGAGGCTCGCCATTGACGCTGGCGCGGGCGGCGCGGGGATCCAGACGCAGGCCACCACATTCCAGGGTGGCAGTCGCGTGGCCGGCGGATCGGCGCAGCAGAGCCCGCAGCCGGGCCAACAGCTCCTCGGTGTGGAACGGCTTGGTCAGATAGTCGTCGGCGCCGGCGTCGAAGCCCGACACCTTGTCGGACCAGGCGCCGCGCGCGGTCAGGATCAGCACCGGCGTTGTCTTGCCCTCGCGCCGCCAGCGCTCCAGCACCGACACGCCGTCTACCTTGGGTAGGCCCAGGTCCAGCACGATCACGTCGTAGGGTTCGGTGTCGCCGAGGAAGTGGGCCTCCTCGCCGTCCGGGGCGTGATCGACCGCGTAGCCGGCGTCGGCCAGCGCCGTCTTCAACTGGCGGGACAGGTCGGCGTCGTCCTCGACGAGCAGCACGCGCATTCAGCGTTCTCCCAGAATCCGGCCGGTGCGGCCGTCCACGGTGATGTCGGAAATTCGGCCCCCGGGATACTCCCAACGCACGACATAGGTCAGGGTTGAGCCGCTGCCGCGTTCGGAGACATTCAGCATGCGGCCCTCGCGCCCCGCCGAAACGCGGCGCACCACGTCGCGGGCCGAGATGCGCTGGCCCTCGCGCGCCTCCTCGCGCGCCCGGTCCTGGCGGAACTGGCTGACCAGGGGGCTGTCCCCCCGGCGTGACTGGGCCGAGGCGACATCGACCCCGACGGGGCCGACGGCGATCAGGCCGGCGATCAGAACTGTAAGCACACGGGACATCATGGTCCCTTCCCTAAGGTCACGGCGCTGAACGGCGACTGAACACTGATGACCACGGTTGTTTAACCTTGCCCCAAAGCCGGTTCCGTCGCGCGGGGCCGCGATGAACGGCGCCTGAAACAGCCCGTTCAGCGCCCGATCAGCTCGCCCCTGCTTACCTGGAGTCATCGTCGCCCTCATGGGCGCCGAGATCAAGGAAAGGATGACCCGATGACCCGTCCCGTCGAACGCTCCGCCCCCGCCCGCGCCGCCGCCGCCCCGTCCGATATGCGTTCGGCGGCCGGAAAGGCGCTGCTGCCCATGCTGGCCGCCGCCGCCCTGTCGGTGTCCGCGCCGAATGTCGCCGAGGCCCAGGCGTGGAACGCGCCGGGCCAGTGGGTGTCGATCAACGCCCGCCAGGCCAACCTCGATCACCGCATCGACGTCGGTGTGCGCAACGGCCAGCTCAACCGCCGCGAGGCCGCTCGTCTCCGCACCGAGTTCCACGCCCTGGCGCGGCTGGAGACCCAGTATCGCCGGGGCGGTCTGACCCGCTGGGAGCGCACCGACCTGGATCGTCGTTTCGACCGGCTGGCCGCCCAGATCCGTGTGGAGCGCCGGGACCGTCAGAACGTCGGCCGCTGGTAGATTTCAGCGCGCCGCGACGCGAAGGGTGCTTTCGAGCACCGTGACCGCCTGGCCTCTCAGGATCAGGCGGTCGCCGCGCGTCTCGGTCTCGATGTCGCCGCCCCGGCCGGGAAAGGCCTGAAGGAAGCGCACCACCGGCCGGCCCAGCTTGTCGGCGAACAGCGGCCCGAGGATGCAGTGGGCCGAGCCCGTCGCGGGATCCTCAGCCACGCCTGAACCCGGCGCGAAAAAGCGGTCTATGACGTCCACGCCGTCGGCCTGATCGGCGGGCGCAGCGACCACCAGATTGCCGGGTCCGCCTGTCGCCTCGTGGCCAAGGCGGTGGATGGCGGCGATGTCGGGCGTCAGGCCGCGCACCGTCGCCGCGTCCGCCATCAGGGCGACCAGATAGCGCCCGGCCCAGACCTCGAGCGGCGCCGCCCCCAGAGCCTCGGACACGCCCATCGGCTCGTCGATCCGGCGCGGCGGGTCGGCCGGAAAGTCCATCTCGTAACCGCCATCTCCGCACCGCACGATCAGGGGTCCGGAGCGGGTGTCGAAAGTCAGGGCCTCGGAGTCGAGCGCCAGCACGGTCGCCAGAACATGGGCAGCGGCCAGGGTGGCGTGGCCGCACAGATCGACCTCCATGGCCGGGGTGAACCAGCGCAGGTCAAAGCGGGCGGGGTCGTCAGTGGTCCGCAGATAGGCGGTCTCGGCCTGATTGTTCTCGGCGGCCAGAGCCTGCATCCAGCCGTCCGACGGCCAGTCGGCGAAGGGCTCGACCACACAGGCCGGATTGCCGCGAAAGGGCTCGGCGGCGAAGGCGTCGACGGTCCACTGGCGCATGGCGCTCTCCCTCAGTCGATGACGCGAAGCTCGGGCCAGCGGGCCCGGGCGGAGGCGACGGCCTTGTCCCAGCCCCTGGCGCGGGGCCGGTGGGTATTGGGCCGGATCACCATGTCGAACACGTCGTCGAGGCCGAAGGGCGCGGCGACTGTGATTGTGTCGTCGGGCTCAAGCCGGACGCCGACCGCGAAGGCCGGGGCGACGAACCGCGCGAGCGCCTCGTCGGTTGAGGCGAGCGGTGCATAGGGTTCGCCGAAGCGATCCTCGAACCACAGGTGAACCCGGGCCTGGTTGCGGATTTCGACCAGGCTGTCCAGCGGCGGCGGCAGGTCGCAGGCGGCGCGGCGGATGATCACGTCCTCGGCCTCGTAGCTGAGGTCCGACGCATCGAAATAGGCCAGGTCGTAATCCTTGACCCCATAGTCGGGCTCACGACCGGTCCGGGCGTTCCACACCGCCTGATAGACGGCGCCGGACACGATCCGCCAGTCGGGCAGATCGAGGCCGCGCGCCGCCTCCAGCGCGCGCATCAGGCCGGGGGTGGCGCGGAGGATTTCGACCAGTTCGGCTGTCCGCGCCGTCATCGGTCCCGCACCGGCCACGCGTGGTCCAGCGGCCCGTGGCCTGCGCCCAGGCCGGGGGCGCGCCGGATGGCCTCCCCGACATAGGCCCACGCGCGGGCGACCGCGTCCGGCAGGGGGCGGCCCATGGCCAGGCCGGCGGCGATGGCGCTGGCCAGGGTGCAGCCGGTGCCGTGGGTGTGGCGCGTCTCCAGCCGCTCGGTCTCGAACAGGGTCTCGCCATCGCCGGTCAGCAAGAGGTCGATCAGCACCGACCCCTCGACATGGCCGCCCTTCATCAGCACGGCCCGGGCGCCCATCGCCAGCAACGCTTCGCCGGCGCGCCTCTGTCCGTCCAGGTCTGCGACCACGATCCCGGTCAGGGCCTCGGCTTCCGGCGCATTGGGGGTCAGCAGGGCGGCGCGGGGGACCATCAGGGCGCGCACCGCCGCGATGGCGTCATCGGGCAGCAGGCGATGACCGCCCTTGGCCACCATCACCGGATCGACCACGGCCGGCGCTCCGGCCTCGTCGATGAGCCCGGCCACGGCCTCGACCACGGCGGTGTCGCCCAGCATGCCTGTCTTGAGGGCGTCGGTTCCGATGTCGGACAGCACCGCGCGGGCCTGGGCCTCGATCAGGGCGATCGGCAGGGGATGGACATCGTGAACGCCCAGAGTGTTCTGCACGGTGATCGCGGTGACCGCTGTTGCCGCGTGCCCGCCCATCATCGTTATCGCCTTGATGTCGGCCTGGATCCCGGCGCCCCCGCCGGAGTCGGAGCCGGCGAGGATCAGAACCCTTCCCTTGTCTTTGACGCTATCGCTCGCGACGCGGTCGCTCGCTGCTTGAGCGGGAGTGGAAGACGGATCGACGGGATTGGCCATCAATGCGCGCCCGAGAACAGCTTCAGCCCGACGATGCCCGAGACGATCAGCAGGATGCAGACGATGCGCACCGCCGTCGCCGGCTCGCCGTAGAGGAAGACGCCCACCGAGGCCGCGCCGACCGCGCCGATGCCGGTCCACACCGCATAGGCCGTGCCGATCGGCAGCCGCTGGGTCGCGGCCCACAGCAGAGCCATCGAGGCGGCCAGCGCGACCAACACGCCCAGCGAGGTCAGCGGGCGCTGTGGTCCGACGAACTTCAGTCCCGAGGCCCAGACGATCTCCAGCAGACCGGCGACCACCAGGATCAGCCACGGATTGACGGTGTTCAGCGACATGCCGGCCAGATGGCCCGGATGGCGGCCGGGGGCAAGCGCGCCTGAAACCACCCCTATATTGACGACCGACTATATAGATGGTTAGCTATGCAAATGACCCCCGCTTTCGCCGCCCTCGCGGATCCGCATCGTCTCGCCATCGTCGCCATGCTGGCCGACGGCGAGCGACCGGCCGGTGATTTCGTGCAGGCCCTGCCGGTGGCCCAGCCGACGGTGTCGCGCCACCTGTCGGTGCTGCGCGAGGCCGGTCTGGTGCGCGTCAGAAAAGCGGGCGTGCAACGGCTCTATTCGCTCGATCCGAGGCCGCTGGCCGAGATCGACGCCTGGCTGGAGCCGTATCGCCGGTTCTGGTCCTCGAAACTGGACGCCTTGGAGGCGCACCTCGACCGGGAGTTTCCCCAATGACCGACGGCCACACCCTCGGCGCCGACGCCGGGACCTGGCGCGAAGCGGACGGCGGATGGGAGCTGCGGTTCGAGCGCCGCCTGCGCCATTCGCCCGAACGGGTCTGGGCCGCCCTGACCACGCCCGAGGGCCTGCGCGGCTGGCTGGCCGCCGCCGAGATCGAACCGCGCGCCGGCGGGGCCATGATCCTGACCTTCGAACAGCCCGAAACCGAGGACTTCCCCTGTCGCGACGACGTGCGCCGCCAGGCCAACGAGATACTCACCTGGCGGCCGCCCGAGCTGTTCGAACACAGCTTCGGCCACCCCGACTCGGTGGTCAGCTGGCGCCTGCGGCCGGACGGCGGCGGCACGCACCTGACCCTGACGCACCGCGTGCCGGCCGAGTGGGAGCGTGACCTGTCGCGCACCCTCAGCGGCTGGCATCATCACATGGAGGGGCTGGACGACGCGATCAGGGGCCGGCGTCACGGCTGGGATTGGCCGCGGTGGCGAGGGCTGCGCGCCGCTTATGCGGCGGAGGTCCGCCAATGACCGAGTTAGGCGTAGCTGAGGCCGGCATGCTGATCCGCCGATCGCCGGAGGTGGTGTTCGCCGCCGTCGCCGAACCCGATCAGATCGCCCGCTACTGGTTCACCGAAGCGAGCGGGCCGCTGGCCGAGGGCGCCAGCGTGCGCTGGACCTGGGGCATGTACGGCTTCTCGACCGAGGTTCAGGTCAAGGCCTTCGAGCCGGGCCGCCGCATCCTGATGGACTGGGACGTCGACAGCGATCCGACAGAGGTGGAGTGGGTCTTCGAAGACCATCCGCTTGGAACGTGGTTGACCGTGGTCAACCGGGGCTTCTCGGGCAGCCCGTCCAAGCAGGCGGCCAAGGCGATCGAGTCCACCGGCGGCTTCGCCCTGGTCCTGGCCGGGCTGAAGGTCTGGCTGGAGCATGGGATCGAGCCCGACCTGGTCGAGGATCGCCACCCCTCGGCCTGGGCGCCGGGATGGGCAGGCGGGCGATCAGAGGAAACGACACGATGAGCGATTGGCTGGATCAAATGGTCGGCGAGTGGACCTTCGAAGGGCGCTCCGTGCCCGATCATCCCGCGCAACGGCAGACCGGGACCGAGCGGGTCGATCGCCGGGGCGTCTGGCTGGTGATGGAGGGCAACGACTATCGCTTTCAGATCGCGCTCGATCCCGAGACCGGCGAGGCCACGGGCGACTTCGTCAACTGGGGCCACCCTCATCTGTGGACCTATCGCGGAGGCGTGGAGGCCGACGGTCGGCTTCACCTGCGCAGCCGGGGCCCCAGCTTCGATGGGGAGGGCGAGGTCGCCGACTACGACGACGTGTTCGAACAACTCTCGGCCGATCATCGACGGCAGACCGGTCGGGTCAAGGGCGCTGACGGCCAGTGGCGCGACTTCACCGTCACCGACTATCGCCGCAAGGGAGCCTCCGCATGATCCGCATCAGGCTGACCAGCATCGCCGTCGACGATCAGGACAAGGCCGAGGCCTTCTATGTCGGCACGCTGGGCTTCCAGGTGAAGCAGAACATTCCCATGGGGTCGGTGCGCTGGTTGAGCGTCGTCTCCCCTGCCGATCCGGAAGGGGTCGAGCTGTCAATCGAACCCGGAGGCCAACGACCTGAGGTTCGCGCCTTTCAGGACTGGATGCGAGCGCAGGGCATCCCCTGGACTGCCTTTCAGGTCGATGACATCGACGCCGAACATGCGCGCCTGACCCGACTGGGGGTCGCGTTCCTCGGTGACCCCCAGGACATGGGCGCCGTGCGTGGCGCCACACTGAACGACACCTACGGCAACCTGATCATGCTGTATCAGGCGATCGCGGACTGAAGATCAACGACCCCCGCCTCGCCATCCTCGCGGGCCCAGCAGACGCTCGAAGCGTCCGCGTTCATGGACAGGGCGACGACCGGCGCGCCGCGATCCTCGCTGAGCCAATTCAGCCGGTCGCCTGCCGGCTCGGCCAGCCACACCCGGCCGTCGGCCAGACCCGCCGCGAGATAGCCGTGGGCCGGGCTGGAGGCCACGGCTGTCACAACCGTATCGTCGCCCTCGCGGCCGATCTCGATCGCCGACTGGCCCATGGGCCCGTTGGCGCCCGACAGCGGCCACAACACGCCCCCGTGCGCGCCCGAGGTCGCCATCAGCCGGCCCTTGGCCAGAAAGCTCATGTCGCGGATCCGCGCCGGATAGCCGCCCATGCGCATGTCCTTGGCGTCACTGAGCCGCCAGCCGTGCAGCTGGTTGTCCTGCATGGCGGTGAACAGGAAGCGACCATCGGGGGCGAAGGCCACGGCCGTGTGCGACCCGGCCCATTTCATCATGGTCGGCTTCTGGCTCTCGATGCGCGCGAACCACAGGGCCGCCCCGCCATAGGTCGCCGCCGCCAGCCGCCGCCCCTTGGGATCGAAGGCCAGGGCCGCAACGGTGCGTTCATGGGCGAAGTCGCGGCGGAACAGGTCGTCCTTGACGTCCAGCACGCTCGCGGTGCGTCCGCTGGAAAAGGCGATCAGGCCCGTCCCGGGCGCCGCCGCCACGGCGTCGACCCAGCCCTTGACGGTGGCCAGCACGGCGGCGGCGTCGCGACGCGTCCAGACCAGCTTGCCGTCGTCGCCGCCGGTGACGATCCCGTCGCCGGACGGATGGACGGCGGCGCACAGCACCGCCCCATCATGCGCCTCGGTCCGCTCGCCCGAGGCGAACCGCACCGACCCGTCGCCGAGCGCGAACACCGCGCCCTGGCGATCGAACAGGGCGGCGGTCGGCTGGGCGTCAAAGGTGAAGGCCGTCACGCCGCGCAGGCCTCGAAGCCGGCCTTGAGCGCGGCCTCGTCCAGGTCGCGGCCGATGAAGACGGCGCGGCTCCAGCGGCGCTCGGTGTCGCCCCATTCGCGCTGGAGATCGCCCTCCAGGATCATGTGCACCGCCTGAAAGACCAGGCGACGGTCCTCGCCGTGAACGTCGATGATGCCCTTGGCGCGCAGGATGTCCTGGCCCTTGGAAGCCAGCAGCTCGTCCAGCCAGCGGGTGAAGCGGGCGCCGTCGATAGGCCGATCGAGGCTGAGGGAGACGCCCCGGATATCGTCCTGATGGGCGTGGCCGCGCGCGCCGGAGGGAGAGTCCAGTGTGTCCAGTTCGCCGTCGTGGTCATGATGGCCGTGGTCGTGGCCATGCTCATGCCCGTGGTGATCGTGGCCGCAGTGTTCGTCGTGGACGTGGCCGGGCTCGCCGTGGGCGGGCCCCGACCCGGGCGTATCGAATTCCGGATGGAGGTCGCGGATGCGCTCCAGATCGAAGCCGCCCAGCCCCAGCACCTGGTCCAGCGGCACGTCGGCACGCACGGCGCGGGTGATAGGCGCCAGCGGGTTCAGCCCGCGCAGGCGTCGCTCCACGGTCGCCAGTTCGTCCTCGGAGGCGAGGTCGGTCTTGTTCAGGATGATGCGGTCGGCGAAGGCGACCTGCTCGCGCGCTTCCTTCGAGTCGTCCAACCGCGCCATGACGTGACGGGCGTCGACCAGGGCGGTGACGCTGTCCAGCTGGGTCTTGGCCTGGACATCGGCGTCGACGAAGAAGGTCTGGGCCACCGGGCCTGGGTCGGCCAGGCCCGTGGTCTCGACGATGATAGCGTCAAAGGCGGGCTGGCCCGGCCGCTGGCGCTTCATCAGGCCGGAGACGACCCGGATCAGGTCGCCGCGCACGGTGCAGCAGACGCAGCCGTTGTTCATCTCGAACACATCCTCGTCGGCCCCGACCACCAGGTCGTTGTCGATGCCGATCTCGCCGAACTCGTTGACGATGACGGCGTATCGCTTGCCGTGGTCCTCGGTGAGGATGCGATTCAGCAGGGTGGTCTTGCCGGCGCCGAGATAGCCGGTCAGCACGGTCACGGGGATCTTGTCGGTCATGGCCGCCAGATGGCGCTTCGGGGGCCGCTTGTGAAGATCAGCAGCCAGGACAATCCGGCAGGGGCTCGGGCTCCGTCTGGAAGGTGGTGTGGCCGATGCCGAAGCGATCGCGGACCAGGCCTTGCGCCTCGGCCAGAAGGGCCGGGACGTCCGGGCGGTCATGGACCAGGTGCACGGTCAGGGCGGTCTCGGTGGTCGACAGGGCCCAGACGTGCAGGTCGTGGACGGCGCGGACACCGGGGAGCTCGGTCAGGGCGCGGCTGACGGCGGCCATGTCGACCCCGGCCGGGGCCCCGTCCAGCGCCAGATTGACCGAGTCCTTCAGCAGGCCCCAGGTGCCCAGCAGGATCACCGCCACGATGGCCAGGCTGACCAGCGGATCGACCAGGCTCCAGCCGGTCAGCAGGATCACGCCGCCGGCGACGACGACCCCCAGCGACACCCCGGCGTCGGCCAGCATGTGCAGATAGGCGCCGCGGGCGTTGAGGTCGTGCTGGCTGTTCATGAACAGCATGGCCGTGCCCAGATTGATGACGAAGCCGATGCCGGCCACGATCATGATGGTCCAGGATTCGACCGACGCCGGCTCGGCGAAGCGGCGCACGGCCTCGAAGGCGATGGCCCCACAGGCGAAGATCAACAGCAGGGCGTTGCCGAGAGCCGCGAGCACCGTGGCCTTCCCCAGCCCATAGGTGCGACGCCCGCCCGCCGCGCCGTGGGCGCTGTGCCGCGCCAGCCAGGCCGCGCCGCCGGCCATGGCCAGGCCCAGCACGTCCGACAGATTGTGCCCGGCGTCGGCCAGCAGCGCCGTCGAGCCCGCGATCAGCCCGGCCGTGAACTCCACCACCACGAAGGCGAGATTGACCGCCAGTCCGACGGCGTAGCGCCAGTCGCCGGTGTCGACCGGACCATGGTGATGCCCGTGGCCGTGCGTGTGTCCATGCCCGTGGCCGTGCCCGCCGCCCGGATGGTGATGCGTGTGGCTGTGGGCGTCGTGGGCCATTCGCCAGCGTTAGCCCCGTCTCAGTGGGGGTGGAAGAGGACGACCAGCCCGAGCCCGATCAGGGCCAGGCCCAGGATCAGGCCTTCATACCGCGCCAGCCGTTCCAGCTTCAGCGCCGTTGAGCCCGCCCAGGCGAATCCGGTCAGCACGACCATGCCCAGGGTCGCCCCGGCCCAGAAGGCGACGGTCAGGGCGAGCAGCGCCGGAACCCCGGCGTTGGCGGCGCCCAGATAAAGCGGCAGCAGCACCTCGCCGGGCGACACGGCCAGCATCACGATCAGACCCCAGAACGCCGCCGCGTGACCGTGTCCGGTCGTCCGTTCGGCCGCCACGGCCTGGGCGCCAACGCCGCGCGCCGGTCGCCGACTGTAGCGCCACAGATACCAACCGCCCATGCCCAGCAGCGCTCCGCCGGCCAGATAGGGCAGCAGGCCGGTGATCCAGTGATCGATGGCCAGGCCCGCGGCGATGATCACCAGCCCGACCGTCGCGGTCGATAGGGTGTGGGCGAACGCCGCCGCCGCCGCCGCCCACAAGGTCTGGCGACCGGTCCACCCCTGGGCGCGGCCGACAAGGACGAAGGGCAGCCAGTGGGTCGGCAGGGCCGTGTGCAGGGCCGCCGCCACGAAGCCGCCGCCGATCAGCGACAGGGTCAGGGAATGGGCGGCGGGGTCCATCGCCGACCCCTAAACTGTTATAGTGTAACTTTCCAGCAGAATCGCGCGCTGCGGCGATCATCGCTCTTTCAGTCCGGGAGGCCGGGTCCTTTCGCGATTTCGTCGGAGAAGCGATCGAATTCGGCGAGAAACCGCCCGCGCAGGGGGTCTGTCTCCATGATCACTTCGTGCCGCGCGCCTTCGACCTCGACGTAGTGCGCCCCGGGAATCCGCTTGGCCGCCCAGGCGTTGGTGGTCTTCCAGACGCGGGTGTCATCCCCCGACTGCACGACCGCCAACGGCGTCGCCACGCGCCGCAGCGCCCGGGGCTTGAGCGCCCGTTCGCCGGCGTCGAGCGCAAAGGCCAGCCAGCCCCAGGTGGGACCGCCCAGCGCCAGATGCGGGCATGCCAGAAGCTGCTGGCGGAACAAATCGTAGCGGCCCTCGTCGGATGTCAGGGCGTTGTGTTCGAAGTCGTGAGCGAAGGGATCGTCCAGTTCGCCCAGCACATAGTCGCCGGCCTTGCCGTTTCTGACGTGCCAACGGGTGGCCAGTTTGACCGACCACATCGACCGCTTGCCGGTGGTGATGCGGAGCATCGGGCTGGATAGCAAGGCGGCGGCGAAGCGGCTCTCCCCGGCCTGCAGGCTCAGCAGGTTCAATGTCGCGCCCATGGAATGGCCGAGCATCATCCAGGGCTTGGGCAGGCGCGCCTCAAAGGCGGAGATCAAGCGGCTGTAGTCGTCCAGAAACTCCTCGACCGCTCGCGCGTGGCCCTTCATCCGGTCGGGCAACAGGCGCGCGGACAGCCCCTGGCCGCGCCAGTCATGAGCCAGGACGCACCAGTCGCGCGCCAGAAGATTGCCGATGAGCTCATAGTATTTCTCGATCGGCTCGGTTCGTCCGGGGCTGACCACCACGGTTCCGCGCGGCGTCCCGGCTGGTGTCCACAGGGCGGCGCGCAGGCGCAGACCCCCGGCGCCCCTGAACCACTCCGCCGATCCGCCCGGTGGCGGTTGCGCGCCGGGCACCCCCATCAATGGAGCCGCCTCGGCGAACTCCCTGGCTCGGTTCCTTACCGGCGCCCGCTCCGTACCCCCCGCGGCGCTCATGCGGGCTTGCGGAACTTGAGCGTCATGCGGTCGCTCTCGCCAATCTCGTCATAGGGCGTGTGGTCGAAGGTCGGGTCCGGCGGCTCGCCCATCGGCGCGCTAAGACGCTGCGGCGGCAGGGTCTCGACGCCGAAGGGATGGTCCTTGGTATCCTCGGGATTGGCGTTGATGTCGCTGGCCTCGACGAAAACGAAGCCGGCCTCCTCGGCCAACTGCCGGACGAAGGCTTCCTGCACATAGCCCGAAGCCGCGGCCGGATCCTGATCCTCGTCGGCGGCGGCGCGGTGCTGCTCGATGCCAAGGATGCCGCCCGGCTTCAGCGCCACGAAGGCGTCGGCGAAGGCCTTTTCCGCCAGGCCCGCCGCCATGAAAAGATGAAGGCTGCGCATGAACAGGGCCAGATCGGCGCTGCCGGCGGGCGCGACCTCGACGCTGGTCGGTCCGAATTCGGTGATCTCGACATCGCCATAGACGCGACGGTTGCGGAAGCGGTCACGGAACCGCTCCATCAACTGAGCCTGGGCCGGCACCGGCGTCTCGCCCAGTTCGAACCCGGCGGCGTAGAGCTTGCCGCCGCCCCGTGCCAGGTAGGGGCCTAGGATCTCGGTGTACCAGCCCGCCCCGGGCCAGAACTCGACCACCGTCATACCCGGCTGGAGGCCGAAGAAGGTCAGGGTTTCGAGAGGATGACGCCAGACGTCGCGGGCGCTGTCATTGGTACGCCAGTCGCCGGCGACGGCCCATTCAAGCGTGCCCTCACGCGGCCCCGTCGGCGCCGGCGGTTCGCCGGGGTCGGCCGCCTTCTCCTCGCGGCGCCCACAGGCGGCGACCACCCCGGTGGCGGCGGTCAGCATCAGCAGGCGGCGACGCGAGGGGCCCGGACTCGCTTCCGGGGCCGGGAGGGCGCGCTCCGGCAGGGGTGGTTTCACGATCAGCCTAATCCTAGATCGGACGCCCGCATCCGTCCGACCCACGAAGGTCTAGAGACGTTCGCGGGGGGCGTCCACCGTAACGCGCGGCGATTTGCCGACGGGGGCTCAGGCCGCCGGCTTGCGGAACCGCAAGGTCATGCGGTCGCTCTCCCCGATGGCGTCGTAGCGGGCCCGCTCCTCGGCAGTCAGAGTGCGGCCGTCGCCTTCGGAATTGCGCACCGGCGGCAGGGTCCAGACGCCGAAGGGGTGGTCCTTGGTGTCTGCCGGATTGGCGTTGACCTCACTGCGGGCGTCCAGCGTCAGGCCGGCCTTCTGCGCCGCCTGGATCACCCAGCTTTCCGGAACGTAGCCCGTCGAGGCGGTATCAGCGACATTCAGCCCATCCTGAGAGCGATGCTGTTCGATGGCCAGGACGCCGCCCGGCTTCAGCACGCGCGCGAACTCGGCCATGTACTGGTCGACCCGGCCTTCCTGGCGCGCCCAGTTGTGGAACATCCGTGCAGTCAGGATCATGTCGACCGACCCGTCCGGCGCGTCGATGCCCGCGCGCGGTCCGAAATCCACGATGGAGGCCGATGGATAGGCCGCCAGAGATTCCTGCAGCGCCGCGCGGCTCTGGCGGGCGCGATCCGAGACCTCCGGCGCCCCGAGATCGCCTTGGGCGGCGATGTAGCGGCCGCCGGTCGCCTGGGCGTAGGGGGCGAGGATCTCCAGCCACCATCCACCGGCGCCGGGCTCGATCTCCAGAACCGTCGTGTTCGGAGCCAGACCCCAAAAGGTCAGGGCCTCGTAGGGATGGCGGAAGGCGTCGCGCGCCTTGGCGGCGTCGTCGCGGGTGGGATTGGCGAGAGCGGTCTGCAGGGCCGCGTCCTCGTGATGCTCCGGCATCATGGCGCTGGGAGGCTGGGCCTGTTGCGCCACAGCGGAGGGGGCCATCAGGGCCAGAGGAGCGAGAACGGAAGCGAGAACGGCGCGGCGCATCGGGGTGTCTCCGGACGGTTTCGGTCCTTGTAGACGGCGCGAAGATGCGGGCCAAGAAATCACGGCGCCGCACCCCTTGCGGTCCAAAAACGCCCCTCCCATCTCATCGTCTGGACGCGCCGGTTCGCCGGGCGTTCCGGGTTCGCGGGGCTCATCAGAGACCGCAACGGGCCCGATCCCCAACGCCGGCCCGGGCAGACGCGGGCCGGTCAACCTTGCTGATCGCAGAAGGATTGATCATGCGCACCATCGACTTCACCCCCCTGTATCGTTCGGCCGTCGGCTTCGACCGCCTGGCCTCCATGCTGGAGACCGCCTCGCGGGCCGGCGAAGGCGCGGGCTGGCCGCCCTACAACATCGAAACGACGGGCGAGAACGCCTATCGGATCGAGATCGCCGTGGCCGGCTTCCGCCGTGACGAGCTGTCGATCGAGGTCAAGGAAAACCTCCTGACCGTCACCGGCCGCAAGACCGCCAACGACGACGCCCAGGACGGCCGAACCTTCCTGCACCGCGGTCTGGCAGAGCGCGACTTCGAGCGCCGCTTCCAGTTGGCCGACTATGTGATGGTCACCGACGCCTCGCTGGAGAATGGCCTGCTGGCCATCTCTCTGAAACGCGAATTGCCCGAAGCTCTGAAGCCCCGGCGTATCGAGATCGGCGGCGGGCAGGCCCTGATCGAAGGCGAGGCCAAGCTGGCCGGCAAGACCGCGCTCAAGACCGCCAAGGCCGCCTAAGGCCATCGGCGATAGCGAACGACCGAGGGGCGGCGCGACAGCGTCGCCCCTTTTTCGTGGTCAGGCCGCGATTTCGAACGACAGGCCGACGGCCTGATCGAGGACCGCCCCATTGAGTCGGGCCCCCGTGATCACCGCATCGGTCAGGTCCGCGCCAGCCAGGTCAGCGTCCGACAGATCGATACCATTCATCCGCGCTGCGTTCAGGTGAGCGTAGCGCAGGCTTGCCCGGGCCAGGCTTGTCGGCAGGTTGCGACCGGCGCCCAGCGGCAACGGCGTCAGATCGGCCTTGCGGAAGTCGGCCTTGACCAGATTGGCTCCGCCGAAGCGGGCGCCGCGCAGATCGGCCCCAACGAACTTGGCCCCGCGCAAATCGGCGCCCTCGAAGTTCGCGCCCTGCAATTCGCAGTCGGAGAAGTCCAGCGCCACCAGGCAGGCCTGCCGGGCGCTAAGCGCCGCCAGCACATAGCCCTTCAGCCGCGCGCCCAGCGGACGCAGATCGAGCCCGTCGAAGTTAGCCGGCTTGCCGGCCTTGCCGCCGGATTGGGCCCATTGCTGAGCTTCACGGGCCTGCTGGTAGATCATCTCGGCGGCCTGGATGGCCTTGGCGTCGGGATCCCTCAGGGCGCCGCCGAAGTCGGTGCGGTCCAGCCTCGCCCGCTCGGTGGCGCAGCCGGTCAGGACCGCACCCGCGAAGCGAGCGCCCGACAGGTTTGCCCCCGCCACATCCGCTCCTTCCAAGAGAGCGCCCGAAAAGTTGGCGTCCTTCAGATTGGCGCGCGACAGACAGGTTCCGCGCATCGAGCAGTCGGTGAAGTCGGCTTTGAGCGCCTCCAACTGGTCGAAGCGCGAGCCATCCAGGGTGGCGCCGGTGAACACGGCGTCGGTGGCGTCGCCGGCGCGCCGCTCCCGGCGCGCCGCCGCCAGACCCTTGTCGGGGTGCGGGATGGCGATCTGGCCTTCGCGAAAATCGGCGCCGGTTAGGTCGGCCAGGGAAAGATTGGCGCCCTTCAGGCTTACGCCGCGCATGTCGGCCCGGACAAGCACCGCCTGGCGCAGATCGGCCTGACCCAAGTCGGCGCCGAACAGCAGGGCCCGCGATAGACGGACCCCCTTCATCTTCGCGCCTGTCAGCTTGGCGCCCGACAGGTCCGCGTCGTCCAGCATCAGGCCGGACAAATCCAGACCCGACAGATCGACGAACTTGAGCACCGCCCGGCGGCCGTTGGCCCGACCTTCGACATAACGGGCGTGGGCCTCGGCGATCATGGCGAGCTCGGCCTGGGTGATACGGCGGCTGAGGCTCATTCGTCGCCGCCAGTCTGCATCTCGTCGCGACCGCGCGCCCCGGCCATCTGGGCGCCGGTCAGGTCGGCGTGACGGGCGTTGACGCCGTGCACGATGGCCCGCGACAGGTCGGCCGAAACCAGCGACGCCCGTCTCAGATCCGCGCCGGTCAGGTCGGCGCCGCGCAGATTGGCCAGCGTCAGGTCGGCCGGCAGCAGGCGCTCCGGCCCGATCAGCAGCGGCCCTAGCTGCGCCTCGCGCAGATCGGCTCCCGCCAGCCGTGCGCCCTTCAGGCGCGCCCCGCGCAGGTCGGCGCCCTTGAGCTTGGCCGATCGCAGGTCGGCGTTCTCCAGGTGGGCGCCCTGCAGCTGAACACCCTCCATGTCGAGGCCGTAGAAGACCGCGCCCTTGGCCGACAGGGCGGTCAGGTTCAGGCCCCGGATCGAGTCCAGACTGCGCAGATCGACGTTGTCGAACACCGAAGGCTGGCCCTCGGCCCCGTCGGACTCGCACCACCGGGCGTGTTCCCTCAGCATCTCTGCGGCTGGCAGACGCGACACGGGCTCCCCCGCCGAGCGGTTGTCGGTCAGGGCGCCGGTCATGTCGGCCCCGTCGACCCGCCACATGGCCGACTTGACCCCCACCAATACCGCGTCGCGCAGATCGGCCCCGGTCAGATCGGCCCCGGACAGGTCGGCGCCCGCCAGGTCGGCCCCGTTGAAATTGGCCTGCTTCAGATTGGCCCGGATCAGCTTGCAGTCCTTCATGGCCGCGCCGGAAAAGTCGGCGGCCACGGCGATGATGCCGGACAGGCGCGAGCGCTCCAGATTGGCGCCCGACAGATTGGCGCCGCCGGCGTGGGAGATGGACTTGGAGCGCGGCTCGATGACCCGGTAGCCGGAGTGGGCGTCAGCGGCCGCCATGGCGCCCTCGCGCAGGTCGGCTTCGAACAGGTCGGCGCCGGTGAGGTCGGCCCCGCGCAGCGACGCGCCGCGAAGGTCGGCCCGCCTCAGCGACGCCTCGGTCAGGATGGCGTTCTCCATGTCCGCGCCGAACAGATTGGCGTTATCCAGCTTGGTCCTCGCAAGATTGCACTCGACCAGCAGCGCCGCCGACAGATCGGCGTCGGCCAGGTTGCGGCCGGACAGGTCGAGGCCCGACAGGTCCATCCAGGCGAACACGGCCCGCGCGCCGCCCGGACGCGCCTGCCACAACCGGTCGTGGCGCGCGCAGATGGCGTCGACATCAGCCTGGCTGAGCTTTCTGCGCGCGGTGGTCGGATGCCGGACGGACATGCTCGAAAGCCTGCGCCCCGACCACTTAAGGAAGCTTTGATTAAGCCTGTTCGTCGCTGAGCAGGTTCTGGGCGCGCAGGGCATCGGCCAGGTCGCCGGCCGACACCCACAGCCGGGTGTAGCCGGCCTCGCCCAGCCGCTTCAGTTCGGTGGCCAGATCGGCCTTGGGCGAGGCGGCGAAACGGGCGTCGAAGCCCTCCCCGTCGGCGCTGATCCTGACCATGGGCCGGCCGGTCTCGACCCGATGCAGATAGCCTTCGTAGAGAATGGCCGCCTGTTCGGCCATCAGCCCGACCTCGACCTCCAGTCCCGCCTGACGCAGGCGCTCGATTCCACGCCCGGCGGCGAAGGCCGAGGGATCGACGGCCGCCACCACGACCCGCGCCACGCCGGCCTGGACCAGGAAGTGCGAGCAGGAGGTGCGCCCCGAAGAGCGCGCGCCACACGGCTCCAGCGTCACATAGGCCGTGGCGCCCCGGGCCCGCTCGCCGGCGGCGGGGACGGCTTGCTCTTCGGCATGAGGGCGCCCGCCTTGAGCCGTGGCGGCCTCGGCCACCACCTCACCATCGCTGACGATGACGCAGGCCACCGATGGATTGGGCCAGGTGGCGCCCATCTGGCCGCGCGCCAGCTCGATCGCGCGGCCCATGAAGCGAGCGTCGGCGTCGCCGGCGGGGGCGTTCATTCGGCGGCGGCCGGCAGGGGAGGGAGCGGCTGGGCGCGTGCGGCGTCCAGATAGCGCGCGGCCGTCGGCCTGAGCTTGCCGTCCAGATCGATCAGCAGCGGATTGCCGGTCGGGATCTCGACCCCGACGATGCTGTCGTCCGGCACATCGAACAGGTGTTTGACGATGGCGCGCAACGAATTGCCGTGGGCGGCGATCAGCACGTCGTCGCCCGTCTTGAGCCGCGGCGCGATGGCGCTCTCCCAGTAGGGCAGCACGCGTTCCAGCGTCGTTTTCAGGCTCTCGGTATCGGGAATGTCCTGACTGGCGTAGCGCGGATCGGCCGCGAAAGACCATTCACTGTCGGCGGCCATCGGCGGCGGCGGCACATCATAGCTGCGCCGCCAGATCTTCACCTGCGCGTCGCCGTGCTTCTCGGTGGTCTCGGCCTTGTTGAGCCCGGTCAGGCCGCCATAGTGCCGCTCGTTCAGCCGCCAGTCCTCGACCACCGGCACGCCGTCCAGTCCGGCCGCCTCAAGGGCGATTTGGCCCGTCCGCTGGGCGCGTGTCAGGACCGAGGTGAACAGCACGTCGGGCCGGAAGCCCTCGGCGGCGATCAGTTCGCCGCCCTTTCGCGCCTCCGCCTCGCCCTTGTCGGTCAGGTCGACGTCGACCCAGCCGGTAAAGCGGTTTTCGAGGTTCCACTGGCTCTGGCCGTGGCGCAGCAGGATCAGGCGCGGCATCGTGAACTCCGTGACGGACGGAGGTTCGGCCTATGACCCACCCGCCGGGGGGTCAAGGGGATCGACCTTTAGGGACGGACGCCGCGCGGCAAGGCTTCGACTTCCGACGGGGTCAACCGCTTCATGATGCGCGCGGTGCAGACCGAATTGTTTTCGCCGCGGATCGAGGGCCCGGAGGTGGCGATGCTGACGGGCTCGCCCACACAGGCCGAGCCGCCCGTGGTCGGGCTGATGGCGATCGAGCGTGACACGATCAGCCCCCGACAGCCGTTCGTCTGGAGGAGGAAGACACGCCCCGAGAGATCCTTCACATAGGCGGCGTGATCACCATCCGTTCGATAGTTGCGAACGGTCTGGGGCAGGAAACACTGCGAGGCGCGGCCGGGTCGCTCAGCGCGCGCCTCGGACGGCTGAATGCCCGAACCCATCAGACCGGGCGCGGTCAGGATGGCGGCGATGATAATCAAGACGCGCATGGCTTGTGCTCCCTCGCGCATTGGGCGTCCCTCCAACGGACGTGTCAAGGCGCGGGAAGAACCGGCGGCCGATATCAGCGCCCGCGAAACCTTCACGCCCGGCTCCAATTGTCGTGGCTGAAGGGAGACCGTGATGCCTCGTGGCGACAAGACCAAATATACCGACAAACAGGAGCGCAAGGCCGACCACATCGCCGAGGGCTACGCGAAGCGGGGCGTGTCGGAAAAGGAGGCCGAGCGACGCGCCTGGGCGACCGTCAACAAGGATGACGGCGGCGGCAAGAAGCCGGGCGGCTCGGGCCGGGGCACGGACACCGGTCATCCGGCCGCCAGGAAGGGTGGCCGCAAGGGAGGCCAGGCTTCGGCGGGCCGATCCAAGGCGGACCGCTCGGCGGCCGCAAAGAAGGGTTGGGAAACCCGGCGGAAGAGGTCTAGCGGCGGATGAGGCCGCGTCGGGGCTTTCGCCCTCCTCGACGAGCCGCTAGGGACGACGCCAATGGCCCCGTAGCTCAGCTGCATAGAGCAAGGCTTTCCTAAAGCCGAGGTCGGAGGTTGGAGTCCTCCCGGGGTCGCCATGCTTCATCGACTGAGCATGGGCGGCTATCCGTCACCTCCGTCGGCAGCCCTCCAGAAGACCCCCGATCTAAGCCTCCCAGCCGGATTCAATCCGATCCCAGTCCGTGGTCTCGAAACGCCGGCGGTTTGTCAGTGTCCCGCAGGCGCGGAAACGGTCTGCGCGTCACTCACTCGCGCCTTCGCAGCCAACAGGGCGAAAACGACGAGGATCAGATAGCCGACGAGAGGGACGTAGAAGACGGGATTGAGGCTGCCGGTCACATCCGCAATCTGACCGCCGATCAGCGGCAGCACCGCCCCGCCGACGATGGCCGTGCACAGCAGGCCGGACGTCGCGGGGGCCGGAGCGCTGGAGCGCTCCAGGGTGAGGGTGAAGATGGTCGGGAACATGATGGAGTTGAAGAAACCGACCGCGATGGCGGCGTAGGCGGCGGTTTCTCCCGAAGTCTGGGTGACGACCAGACAGAGGATCGCGGCGATCGCGGTGTTGACGGCCAGCAGGATCCCGGCCCTCACACGCGTCAGCAGCAGGGCGCCGATGAACCGCCCGATCATGGCGCCGCCCCAGTAGAGGCTGACCATGCGTCCGGCGTCGGCCTCGGGCAGGTTGAGGATCTCGGGCCGGTTCAGAAAGTTGGTGAGCAGGCCGCCGATCGTCACTTCCGAGCCGACATAGACGAAGATGGCCAGAGCCCCGAGAAGCGCCCATTTCGACCGAAAGGCCTTCAGCGGCGAGGCCATGCCTCCCCCTTGAGCCGATGCCGTCGCGGCGGCGGCGTTGATCCGCTTGCGGGCCGTGAAGATGAAGACGGCGACGACCGCGAAAACGGACCCGAGGCCGAGGAAGGCGAGATCGATGCTCCGCAGCGACTCCGCCCGGGTCGCCTCGGTCACCACGGCGCCGGCCGCGAACACGCCGCCAGTCAGCAGAACCGTCGACCCCAGCCACGGACCGAGCGTGGTGCCCAGGGAATTGAAGAACTGCGAGAAATTCAGGCGGGCATGAGAGCTTTTGCGTGACCCCAGGGCTGCCACGAGCGGGTTTGCGGCGACCTGAAGCAGGGTGACGCCGGAGGCGATGACGAACAGACCCAGAAGCACCAGCATGTACTGGTCGACCAGGGTCGCCGCCGGAATGATGAGACAGCCCAGCACCATGACGCCCAGCGCCGCGATGATGGACCGGCTGTAGCCGAGACGGGACAGCAGAGCTGCGGCCGGCACCGATACGACGGCGTAGGCGATGAACCAGGCCGACGCGGTCAGGGTCGCCTCGGCGAACGACAGATCGAACACCTTTCTGACCGCCGCGATCAGAGGATCGATCAGGGAGGTGGCGAAGCCCCACGCGAAGAACAGGGTGGTGACATAGGCGAAGGCGAGGCCCGTGCCCTTGGCGGCGGTCGGGGAGTCGGGGGTCGCGTGTGTCATGACCCTTGTGTAAGCGGGGATCGGCCAGCGAGGGAAGAGGCGTTCGCTCGGGGCACGTAGATTCGTCGGCGGATCGTGCCTGGCCCCGTGTTTCCACCCAGTGGACACGGCCGGTGGAGCCGATATCGCCTGTCGGAATGCGAAACGACGCCCCCCGATCCTGGCGCAACCCCCGGCGAGACCTCTTGTTCGCGGCGGTGATCCTGGCCATCGCCGCGGCGGGATGGCTGATCGCGGCCTGACGACCGCGACCAGCGCCCGGATCAGCCCTCCAGCGGGCAGAGGCAGTCGTGCTGGGTAGTGGGGCAGTTCGAGAAGCAGTAGGCGCGTTCAGGCGATCCTGGCGGCAGTTGCGCGCAGAAGGCCTCGCATTCACAGCGCTGCTGGCAGTCGCCGCCGGGGCCAGGCTGGCACAGGGCGGCCGGAGCCGCGCCGGCCATGGCCACGCCGGCGATCATCGAGGCCAGGGTGACGGACAGGGTCTTCAACATAACGATCCTCCCAGAATTGTTGACAACCCAAGATTGCACATACTGTTCAGCGCCGCAAACCCGCTTGACCTGTTACGGTATAACATAGGACAAGATGGCCTCTCCGCTTTCCGAGGTCGCCTATGCCTTTCCGCCCCGCCCTGCTCGCCGCCGTCAGTCTGTCAGCCGTGGCCGCCGCCACCGCCGCTCACTCTCAGGAGGAACCGGTCACGCGTCTGGACGAGATCGTCGTCACCGCCGACCCGCTGGGCCGCCGGGCCAATGAGGTGATCAACAATGTCGCCGTGTTGCGCGGCGACGCCCTGGTGCATCGTCGCCAGTCGACCCTGGGCGAGACGCTGTCCGGCACGCCGGGCGTCAGCTCGGACACCTTTGGCGGCGGGGCCAGCCGGCCGGTGATCCGCGGCCAGACCTCGCCGCGTGTGCGGGTGCTCAGCGACGGGGCGGGCCTGACCGACGCCTCGGAGGTGTCGCCCGACCACAATGTCACCGGCGAGCCTCTGTTGCTGGAAGGCGTCGAGATTCTGCGCGGCCCCAGCGCCCTGATCTATGGCGGCGGCGCCATCGGCGGGGCGGTCAATCTGATCGACAAGAAGGTGCCGACCTCGGTTCCCACCGATGGGATCGACGCCGTCGGCGAGGCGCGCTTCGGCACGGCCGACGACGAGCGCGCCGGGGTGGTTGGGGCCACCTTCGGGGCCGGGAACCTGGCCTTCCGCCTGGAGGGCGCGGTGCGGCGCACCGACGACTATGAGGTTCCATTCTACACGCCGCCGCACGAGGACCACGCGCACGACGGGGAGGATCACGACCACGAAGACGAAGATCACGGCGACGCGGACCACGAGGACGAACACGAGGAGGAAGGCTTCGACCGCGTCGAGGGCAGCTTCAACGACACCCGCACCCTGACGGCGGGCGTCAGCTGGATCGGCGCGCGCGGCTACCTCGGCGCCGCCTTCACCGAGCAGCGCAGTGAGTACGGCCTCCCGGGCCACAGCCATGCGCACGCCGAGTGCGAAGCCCATGTCGACCACCTGCACTGCGACGACCATGGCGAAGAGGACGACCACGATCATGACCACGAAGGCGAGGACCACGATCACGAACATGCGGAGGGCGAGGCGCCGCCGGTGATCGACCTGCGCAGCCGGCGCCTGGACGTGCGCGGCGAGATCGAGAATCCGATGGCCGGCATCGAGCGCGCTCGCCTGCGCGCCGGCTGGACCGACTACACCCATTCCGAGATCGAGGGTGGCGAGGTCGGCACCACCTTCAACAACAAGGGCTATGACGGCCGGGTCGAGATCACCCACGCGCCGATCGCCGGCTGGCGCGGCGTGTTCGGCGGTCAGGCGTCGCGCAGCGACTTCGAGGCGGTCGGCGAGGAGGCCTTCCTGCCCGAGACCATCACCGAAAACCGGGCCCTGTTCCTGATCGAGGAGAAGGCCTTCGGCGCCCTGCGTCTGGAGGGCGCCATCCGCCAGGAGTGGCAGGACACCTCGGGACCGACCATCGACGACACGGAGCACAGCCCCTTCTCGATTTCGGCCTCCGCCGCCTATGAACTGGCGCCGGGTTGGACCGTCCAGGGGGTGATCGGACGCTCGGAGCGCGCGCCTACGGCCCAGGAGCTGTTCGCTGACGGAACCCACATCGCAACCAACACCCTGGAGATCGGCACGCCCACCCTGGACGAGGAAGGCGTGGTGTCCATCGAGGCCAGCCTGAGGAAGACCGAGGGACCGACCACCTTCTCGATCGGCGCCTACCGGTACGACTATGACGGCTACATCTACGCCAACACCCTGGATCAGTTCGAGGACCTGCGCCTGATCCGCTACGACCAGGCCGACGCCGAATTCACCGGGCTGGAGGGAGAGGTGCGGCACGAGTTCAGCGACCTGTTCGCCGGCTCGGTGTTCGGCGACGTGGTCCAGGCCGAACTGGATTCCGGGGAGGATCTGCCGCGCATTCCGGCGGCGCGGCTGGGCGCGCGCGGTGAGTTCCACCAAGGGCCGTGGTCTGGCGACCTGGAGTATATCCGCGTCTTCGAACAGGATCGCACCGCCGACTTCGAGAGCGTCACGCCCGGTCACGACCTGGTCAACGCCACCGTGGCCTATGACTTCGACCTGGGGCCGACCCGCGCCCAAGTCTATGTGCGCGGCTCGAATCTGCTGGACGAAACCATCCTGAATCATGCCAGCTATCTGGCCGAAACCGTGCCGCTGAGGGGCCGGAATTTCGTGTTCGGCGTCAGGGCGCGGTTCTGACGGACCTTTTTCGGAAGGCCCCGGTTGTCGGGGGCGCGGCTCGATGGGCGGACCGCGCTTACCGAGGATATGAGACCATGGCCGACAAGACGCTGGACGACCTGTTCCACGACACCCTGCGCGACATCTATTACGCCGAGCGCAAGATTCTGAAGGCCCTGCCCAAAATGGCCCGCGGCGCGCAGTCGCCCGAGCTCAAGGCGGCCTTCGAGAAACACCGGGACGAAACGGAAGGCCAGATCGAGCGCCTGCAACAGGTGTTCGAGATCATCGGCAAGGCGCCGCGCGGCAAGACCTGCGACGCCATCGAGGGCATTCTGGCCGAGGGCGACGAAATCCTTGAGGAATATAAGGATACGCCCGCTCTGGACGCCGGCTTGCTCGCCGCCGCGCAGGCGGTGGAGCACTACGAGATTACCCGCTACGGCACGCTGAAACGCTGGGCGACGGTTCTGGGGCTGGATGACGCCGCCAAACTGCTGGACGAGACGCTGCAGCAGGAATCCAAGACCGACGAGGATCTGACCGGCATCGCCGACGCCTCGATCAACGCCCAGGCGCAGCAGAAGGCGGCCTGATGCAACACGCGGCCGGGGTCAGCAGCCCCGGCCGTTTTTGGTTCTAGAGGACCAGTTCGCCTTCCGAGCCCTTGTCCCACCAGTGGATCCGCTGGGCTTTCACGCGGACCAGTGTCAGCCCCTCCGTGTCGATGCCCTCCTGAAACCAGAGATCCAGATCCTTGGACCAGTGCTCCTTGAACGCGGCCTTGTCCTTGGACAGGGTCGCCGATCCCTGCACCGCGATGAACTTCCAGTGCTTGCCCGTGAAGCCCAGGGCGACCCGACTGTCATTGGAGATGTCCTGGACGGTGAAGGTGTTTTCCAGGGCGAAGAAATAGCTCTCACCGTCGTAGTCAACCTCGCCATTGTTGCTCATCGGGCGGGTCCGCACGTCGCCGTCCGCGCCGTGGGTCGACAGGAAGCAGATGTCGATCCCCTTCATCTCCTTGGCGAGGTCCTTGAGGGTCTTGTCAGCCATGTGTCCGCTCCGGTTGAGCAGGGGAAACCCGCGAGGCGCGACACGGTTCATGGCGCCGTCTGAACCGCCGCTTGCCGGGGCGCGTTCGGCTCTCTAGGTTCCCGCCCCTTCGACAACAGGCGTCCAGGCAGCCGATGGCCACCCACTATCTCGAGTTCGAAAAGCCGATCGCGGAACTCGAGGCCAAGATCGAGGAACTGACACTGCTCGCTCCCTCGGCCGGCTCGTTCGACACCGAGATCGAGGGCCTGCGACGAAAGGCCGACCAGCTGCGTCGAAAGACTTACGCCGAGCTTGATCCCTGGAAGAAGACCCAGGTCGCCCGGCATCCGCAGCGGCCGCATCTCATCGATTATGTGGCGGGCCTGCTGGAGGATTTCACTGAGCTGCGCGGCGATCGCCAGTTCGGCGACGATCAGGCGATCATCGGCGGCCTGGCCCGGTTCCGGGGCCGCGCCGTGGTGGTCATGGGTCACGAGAAGGGCCACGACACGGCCACCCGCCTGACCCACAATTTCGGGATGGCCCGGCCCGAGGGTTACCGGAAGGCCGTGCGCCTGATGGACCTGGCCGACCGCTTCGGCCTGCCGGTGCTCAGCTTCGTCGACACCGCCGGCGCCTATCCGGGCCTGGGCGCCGAGGAGCGAGGCCAGGCCGAGGCCATCGCCCGCTCGACCGAGCGCGGCCTAACCCTGGGTGTGCCGATGATCTCGACCATCACCGGGGAGGGCGGATCGGGCGGGGCCATCGCCATCGCCGCCGCCAACCGGGTGCTGATGCTGGAGCACTCCATCTATTCAGTGATTTCGCCGGAGGGCGCGGCGTCCATCCTGTGGCGCGACGGCGCGCGAGCCAAGGACGCGGCGGCGGCGATGAAGATCACCGGCCCGGACCTGCTGTCCCTGGGCATCGTCGATCGCGTGATCGAGGAACCGGTCGGCGGCGCCCACGCGGATCGCGACGCCGCCATCACCCGCGTCGGCGATGTGCTGGAGGAGGAACTGACCGCGCTGGAGACGCTCGATCCCGCCGCTCTCAAGCGCCAGCGGGCCGACCGGTTCTACGCCATTGGCCGCCTGAACTGAGGCGGACCGTCGTTTCGTCACCACGCCATCGCCGCATTAGGCTGGCACACGCATCCATCCTTTGTCGTTTCGGGAGACAACCGAATGAATCTGAAGTCCACCCTGCTGGCGGCCGCCGCCACCCTGATCGTCGCCGCCCCGGCCATGGCCCAGGACGCGACCACACAACCGGCCCCCGCCCCACAGCCGGCCCCCGGAGCGGCCGCCCCGGCCGCGCCGGCGCCGACGCCGGAACAGGCCGCCTTCCAGGCCGAGGCCGAGGCGTTCGAGCAGCGCGTTGATCCCATGGGCTCCGAGATCGCGGCCGCTATCGCGGCGGCGGGTTCGGATACGGTCAAGGCTCAAGCCGACGCAGACGCCATCATCGATCGCTACGCGCCGGAATTCACCGCCTTCGCCGACAAGCTGGACGCCTTCCTCGACAGCCAGATCGCGGCGTCGACCGACCAGGCCGCGATCGCTGGCATGACCCAGGCTAAGGCCAATGCCGTCCCGCAGCTGCGCGGCGCGCCGGCCATGATCAAGGCCCAGGTCGCTCAGCAAATCGCCGCGCAGGCGGCTCCGACTCCGGCGCCCGCCCCGGCTCAGCCGGCGCCCTCGACCCCGCCGACCGAATAAGCGGTCCTCCGGATCGTCTGACGAAAAAGGCCGCCGCTCCTGTCTGGGGCGGCGGCCTTTCTCTTTGAGTTTGGAGCCGATCAGCTGGTCGGGAAGCCCCGGACCCTGAGCAGGGCCGTCACATCGGGGTCGCGACCCCTGAAGGCGCGATAGGCGTCGCCGCGATCCGTGGTGTTGCCGGGCGCCAGGATGATCGCGCGATAGCGGCGCGCGGTTTCCGGGTCGAACACGCCCTTCTCCTCGAACAGGGCCCAGGTGTCGGCGTCCATCACCTCGGACCAGAGATAGCTGTAATAGCCGGCCGAATAGGCGTCCGACGTGAACAGGTGATTGAACTGCGGCAGGCGGTGCCGCATCACGATCTCCTCGGGCATGCCGAAGCGGGCCAGGCTCTCGCGTTCGAAGGCGGCGATATCGGTCGGCGGCGTGGCGCGGGTGTGCAGGTCCATGTCGACCAGCGCCGACGACAGATAGCTGACCGTCTCATAGCCCTGGTTGAAGGTGCTGGACGCCTCGATCCGGTCCACCAGCGACTGCGGCATCGGCTCGCCCGTCTCGTAGTGGCGCATGAAGCCGTCCAGGATCGGCCGGGTCAGCACCCAATGCTCGTGCACCTGCGACGGATACTCCACGAAGTCGCGCGGCGTGTTTCCGAACGACGGATAGGTCACCACCGACGACAGATAGTGCAGGGCGTGGCCGAACTCGTGGAACAGGGTGGTGGCGTCGTCCAGCGAGATCAGCACGGGCTGGCCCGGGTCAGGTTTGGTGAAGTTGTTGTTGTTGGAGGCCAGGATCGCCTTGGTCCCGTCCAGGGTCGAGAACGACCGGTAGCTGGTCATCCAGGCGCCCGAACGCTTGCCGGCGCGGGCGAAGTCGTCGGAATAGAACAGGCCGATGACCCGATTGTCGCGCTGCTGATCGCGGACCTCGAACACCTCGACATCGGGGTGGAAGGTCGGGACGTTGGTCACCGGCGTGAAGGTGAAGCCGTAGAGGCGTCCCGCCATATCGAAGGCGCCGCGTTTGACCGCCGACAGCTCGAAATAGGGCTTCAGCTCGTTCTGATCGAGGTCGTACTTCTGTTTCCGGACCTTCTCGGCGAAATACAGATAGTCCCACGGCTCGATGTCGTGACCGGCGATGGCGCGCATGTCGGCCACCTCTTCGGCGACCCGCGCCTTGGCCGGGGCCCAGACCCGGTTCATCAAATCCTCGGCGGCCGCCGGCGTCTTGGCCATGGTGTCCTGCATGCGCCAGGCGGCATGGTGCTCATACCCCAGCAGACGCGCGCGGGCGGCCCGCAGGCGCAGGATCTCGGCGATGGTCGCCTTGGTGTCGTTGGCGTCGCCGTTGTCGCCGCGCATGATGAACTTGCGCCAGACCTGTTCGCGCCCGGCGCGATCGTCGGCGAAGGTCAGATAGGGGTCGACCGAAGAGCGGGTGTTGACGATGGCCCAGCCCTGCAGATTGCGGCTGCGCGCGGCCGAGGCGGCGGCGGCCTTGTTCGAGTCGGGCAGGCCGGCGACCTGGGCCTCGTTGGCGAACAGGGTCCAGGTGTTCTCGTCGGCCACGACCTTCTGGCCGAACCCGGTGAAGGCGGTGGACAGGGCCGAGTTGATGCGGCCGAGCTCAGCCTTGCCGGCTTCGTCCAGGGCCGCGCCGTTCCTGATGTAGGCGTCGCGGCGGCGCTCGGCCAGGCGCGTCTGCTGGGCGTTCAACCCGGCCGCGGCGGCGCCGTCGGCCACGGCGCGGATGCGGGCAAACAGCTGCGGATTGAAGGTGATCTCGTCCGACGCCGCCGAGAGCAGCGGGGCCGTCTCGGAATCCAGCGCGTCCCACTCGGCGCCGCCGATGTTGGAGGTCATCACCCCCATCAGGTTCAGCGCCCGGTCCAGAGGCTCGCCGGCCAGTTCCAGCGCAACCAGGGTGTTGGCGAAGGTGGCGGCCTCCGGATTGCCGGCGATGGCGGCGATGTCGGCGCGTTGCAACTCGATGCCTTCCAGGATCGCCTCGCGCAGGGCGGCGGGCGTCACCCGGTCGAACGGCGGCAGGCCGTCGTAGCCGCCCGTCCACGGCTGCAGCAGGGCCGCACGCGGGGTCTGGGTCGGCAGGACGGCGCGGGCGATGCGGGCCTCCTCGGCCACGGCGGCGGGGTCGGCGGGCGGGGCCCAGCCATCGGACATCCCATTGGTGGCGCAGGCGGCCAGGGCCATCAGGCTTCCGCCCGCGATGAGAAGACGACGTCGATCCACGCGATAACTCCTTGAAGCTTTGTCATTCGACGGCACCCTAGACCGATCGAGGCTGACCGTCACATGAACCGGATGTAATGCGCCGCCGTGGACGCCGCGAGGGCCGCCCGGTAAAGCCCGCGTCATGGCGATAGGCGTTTTCGATTCCGGCGTGGGCGGCCTGACCGTTCATCGCGAGCTGGTCCGTCGCTTTCCGGAGCGGGATTTCGTCTATCTGGCCGATCAGGCCCACGCGCCCTATGGCGGACGCGGCGGCGAGGAGATCGTCGAGCTGACCCGCGCGGGCTGCGAGCGCCTGTTCGACGCCGGCGCCTCGGTGGTCGTCCTGGCCTGCAACACCGCCTCGGCCATCGCCCTGCGTCGCCTGCAACAAACCTGGTTGCCCGGCGAACGCGAGCGGCGCGGACGGCCGGTCAATGTGCTGGGCATCATCGTCCCGACCATCGAGGCGGCCACCGGCCTGCCCTGGGAATACGAAGCCGACCGCAGCGGGGAAAAGATCGAGGCGCTGGAGATCACCGGCGTGTTCTGCACCGCCGCCACCGCCATCAGCCGGGTCTATGAGATCGAGATCGACAAGCGCCGCCAGGATCTGGCGGTGTTCTGCGAGCCGTGCCCAGGCCTGGCCGGCCTGATCGAGCTTGGCGCGCCGCCCAAGGAGCTGGAGGTGGTGATCGGCGACCATGTCGACGCCCTGCGCCGCCGCATCGGCCGGCATCCCGATACGGCGATCCTGGGCTGCACCCACTACGAGATCGTCGCGCCGGTGTTCGCGCGCCTTTTGCCCGAGGGCACGCCCGTGATCCACCAGCCGACGGCCGTCGCCGACGCCCTGGAGCGCTATTTTGCGCGGCATCCCGACTATGACCTGGGCGCCTCCGGCCGTCGCGACTTCCTGACCACCGGCAAGCCCGGCCCGCAGAGCGAGATGGTCAGCCAGTTCTGGGGCGCGCCGCTCAGCTTCGCCCAGGCTTGACGGTCCCGCGCCGGGGACCACACTGTGACCGCCTCCCCGGCGGAGGTCGGGGCCCAGGAGGGCTTGAGCGAGTCGCCGTGAAGGCTTGAGCGCGCGGCCCTGGACCCCGGCCTTCGCCGGGGAAACGGATAGGGGGAGTGACAATGAGGGTGTCCGTGCTCGGTGTGATAGGGGCGGCCTTCTTCGGCGTCGCATCACCCGCCGCCGCCGAAATTACCGAGCAGTGGGACGACGGCTTCGTGGTCAGCCACAGCTTCGAGACCGCCGCGACGCCGCTTGAGGCCTACGCCCTGACGGGCCAGCCCGCCCGGTGGTGGAGCGACGCCCACAGCTGGTCGGGCGACGCCGAAAACTTTTCGATGGAACTCAAGCCCGGCGGCTGTTTCTGCGAGCGGCTCAGCGACGCCGACAACATGCTCGACGGGGGCGCGCGTCACGGTACCGTGGCCATGGCCTGGCCCGGCCGACGCCTGGTGATCGACGCCGCGCTCGGACCCATGCTGGGCCTGTCGTCGGCGGGCTGGCTCAGTTTTGACTATGAGACGCTGGAGACGGGCGGAACCCGGGTGATCGTCACCTACCGGGTGGAAGGCCACGGCCTGGGCGCCCTGTCCGGGCCCGTCGACGGCGTCATCGGCCAGCAGGTTGCGGCGCTGAAAGCCGCGCTGGACGCCGAAGACTAGCGGTGCCTCACTCCACGGTCACCGACTTGGCCAGATTGCGGGGCTGATCAACGTCCGTGCCCTTCTGCACGGCGGTGTAATAGGCCAAGAGCTGCACCGGGATGGCGTGGACCAGCGGCGCCACGTAGGGGTCGCAGTCGGGCACCGAGACCCGCCACACGGCTGTTCCATGCGGCGACGGCGCTCCGATGGGCGTCACCATGATTACCGGCCCGCCGCGCGCGGCCACCTCCTGTAGATTGGACGCGGTCTTCTCGAACACCGCGTCCAGAGGGGCCAGGGCGATGATGGGCGTCTGTTCGTCGACCAGAGCGATAGGGCCGTGCTTCAACTCGCCGGCGGCATAACCCTCGGCGTGGATGTAGCTGATCTCCTTCAGCTTCAGCGCCCCCTCCATGGCCAGGGGGAACATCTGACCGCGACCCAGGAAGATCACGTCGCTGGCCTTGGCCAGCTCCTGGGCCACGTCGCGCAGGTCCGAGTCGTCGGCCAGGGTCTCGGCGATCAGGCGCGGCGCCTCGAACAGCGCCTTGACCAGCCGCGCCTCCTCCTCAGGGGCGATCCGGCCGCGCGCCGAGGCGGCGGCGACGGCCAGCGACAGCAGGGCCGCCACCTGGGCGGTGAAGGCCTTGGTCGAGGCCACGCCGATCTCCGGCCCCGCATAGGTGGGCCACAGCACATCGGCCTCGCGCGCCATCGACGAAGTGTGGACATTGACGACGGCGGCGGTCTTCAGGCCCTGACGCTTGCACCAGGTCAGGCTGGCCAGGGTGTCGGCCGTCTCGCCCGACTGACTGACGGCCACCGCCAGGGTGTCCTTGGACACCGCCGGTTCGCGATAGCGGAACTCCGACGCGATCTCGACGTCGCAGGGCAGGCCGGCCAGCCGTTCAAAGGCGTAGCGGGCGATCTGGCCGGCGTAGAAGGCGGTGCCGCAGGCGATGATCTGGATGCGGCCAATCTTGGCCAGATCGACACTCTCGACCGGCTTGGCCTTCATGCCCGCCAGATCCAGATAGGCGGCCAGGGTGTGCTGCACGCTGTCGGGCTGCTCATGGATCTCCTTTTCCATGAAGTGCCGGTAGTTGCCCTTCTCGACCATGGCCGCCGAGGCCGAGACCTGAACGATGGGCCGATCCGCCGCCTGGCCATCGGCGTCGAACATGCGCGCGCCGGAGCGGTCGATGGCGACGAAGTCGCCTTCCTCCAGATAGCTGATCTTCTGGGTGAAGGGGCCGACCGCCAGGGCGTCGGAGCCCAGATACATCTCGCCTTCACCCCAGCCGACGACCAGCGGACTGCCACGGCGGGCGCCCAGCAGCAGCTCGTCCTCGCCCTCGATCAGCACGCCCAGGGCATAGGCGCCCGTCAGCCGGTCCAGCACCGACTTCAGCGCCTTGGTGGGCTCGAGCCCGGACTCCAGGGCTGCGTCCATCATATGCGCCACGACCTCGGTGTCGGTCTGGCTCTCGAACACGCGGCCGACGGCCTCCAGTTCCGCCTTCAGCTCGGCGAAATTCTCGATGATGCCGTTGTGGACCACCGCGACGCGCCCGGCCTTGTGCGGATGGGCGTTCGGACGGGTCGGCGCGCCGTGGGTGGCCCAGCGGGTGTGGCCGATGCCGATGGTCGAGGACAGGGGCTGTTCGACCAGCACCTCCTCCAGTGCGCGGATCTTGCCCGGCGCGCGCCGCCGCTCGATCTTTCCGTCCACGAGGGCGGCGACGCCGGCGGAATCATAGCCCCGGTATTCCAGACGTTTGAGGCTGTCGATCAGCCTGGGAACGGCCGGACCCGTGCCGGTGACGCCGATGATGCCGCACATGGAAAACACCTCTCACTGGGGACGCGACGCGCCTGCGACCGCTTGGCACGGCGACGTCTTCGGGTCTATGCCGCTGCTCCGCGCGGCTCACCCGGAAAAGGGGAGCGACCCGATACGCGATTGAGGCGTTAGGGGCATCTGAAAAGGCGTTTCGCAAGGTTTCGCTGCGGCTTTCGCGGCGACCCGGCGAAGAGGAGGGATCTTGGCTCAGCGTCGCTACTTCGGCACGGACGGCATTCGCGGCCGCTCCAACAGCCACCCCATGACAGCCGAGGTCGCTCTGCGCGTCGGTCTGGCAGCCGGCAAGATGTTCATGTCGTCGGACGACCGGCGCCATCTGGTGGTGATCGGCAAGGACACCCGCCTGTCTGGTTACATGATCGAACCCGCCCTGGTCGCCGGCTTCGCTTCGGTCGGCATGGACGTGCTGACCTTCGGCCCCCTGCCCACGCCCGGCGTAGCGATGATGACCCGGTCGATGCGGGCCGACCTCGGCGTGATGATCTCGGCGTCGCACAACACCTGGCAGGACAACGGCATCAAGCTGTTCGGTCCAGACGGCTACAAGCTGTCGGACGATCGCGAAGCCGAAATCGAGGCTCTGATGGACGAGGATCTGACCCAGGGCCTGGCCCCGGCCGAGAAGCTGGGAAGGGTCAAGCGGATCGACGACAGCCAGGCCCGCTATGTCGAGATCGCCAAGGCGACCTTCCCCCGCCGCCTGAGCCTCTCGGGCCTGCGTGTCGCCGTCGACTGCGCCAACGGGGCGGGATATCGGGTCGCCCCGACCGTGCTTCACGAACTGGGCGCCGAGGTCTTCCCGGTGGGCGTCGAGCCCAACGGCATGAACATCAACGCCGAATGCGGCTCGACTCACCCCCAGGCCCTGGCCGACGCGGTGCGCACCTACCGCGCCGACATCGGCATCGCCCTGGACGGGGACGCCGACCGGGTGGCCATCTGCGACGAGCGCGGCCAGATCGTCGACGGAGACCAGATCATGGCCCTGATCGCCAAGCACTGGCAGCGCCAGGAGCTGCTGACCGGCGGCGGCGTGGTCGCCACCGTTATGTCGAACCTGGGGCTCGAGCGCACCCTCAAGGACGCCGGGCTAAGCCTGGAGCGCACCGCCGTCGGCGACCGCTATGTCATGGAGCGGATGCGCAAGGGCGGTTTCAACCTCGGTGGCGAACAGTCGGGCCACATCATCCTGGCCGACCACGCGCCGACCGGCGACGGCCTGCTGGCCGCGCTTCAGGTGCTGGCCGTGTTGGTCGAGAGCGAGAAACCCATGAGCGAGCTGGCCCGCCAGTTCGAGCCCGTGCCGCAGGTTCTCGAGAACGTCCGCCATGCCGGCGGCCAACCGTTGGAGGCCGACAAGGTGCGCGCCGCCATCACCGCCGGCGAGCAGCGGCTCAACGGTTCGGGTCGGGTCGTGGTGCGCGCCTCGGGCACCGAGCCGCTGATCCGCATCATGGCCGAGGGCGACGACGCCGCCTTGGTCAGGACCATCGTCAAGGACATCGCCCAGGCTGTTAAGACCGCCGGCTGAGGCGGCTCAGCCGGGCGTCAGCCGCGCCGTCAGATCCTCGATCCGCTCGCGGATATCCGGCACGGCCACGGTCTCCCAGAAGGCGGCGAGCGCTGGCGGGCCCAGCACGAAGATGCGGTCGCTCGCCCGCCCCCGGGCATCAATCAGTCGGCCCTCGGCGTCCACGTCCAGGCCCAGCCTGAGCGGGTCCGGCCGCGCAAGTCCTTGCGCGATCAGGGCGCGCGTGAAAGGCTCGGCTGATCGGGTGGGGTCGTGGCCTGGACCGGTGCAGTCGATCAACCGATCCGTCGGTCGGGTCTGGCTGGCGGTGTGACCCCGGGGCCGCCAGCGCACTTCCAGCCCGCCGCGTCGAGCCTCGACAGTCTCCAACCGCCCGGCCCGCACCACCAGCCGATCCTCGGCCATCAGCGCCTCGATCCGGCGGGCGGGCTCAGGCGCGATCCGGTGCCGATGCACATCCCACCACGGGCGCAGGTGCCGGAGGAAGCGGCTGCGCTCGGCCCCGGTCAGTTCGCCCCATAGCCGCGCATTCAGGCTGCGCAGCCGATCCATGGTCACGCCCCAGCCCTCCGCGCGGACGTGCCTGCGCTCCGTGGCGAGCCGCGTCGACAGCGGTCCCGGCGCGACGGCGCGGGGTTCGACGCGGGGCTGATTGGCGTCGTGCGGTCGGGGCATGAGGCCGCGGCGCGAGATGACCAGCGCCCGACCTAGCCAACCGCGGTCCTCCAGCATCAGCATGACGTCGATCATGGTCAGGCCGGACCCGACGATCACCACTTCATCGGACGGCCGCACGACGTCCAGCGCGCCCGGCGCCCAGGGGTCGGCGATGATCAGGTTCGGGTCCTGGCCGGGTCGCGCGGTCCGGGGCGGAGGATTGCCGGTGGCCAGCACCACGGCGCGCGCCGCCAGCCGCGAGCCGTCGGCGAGAATCACTTCCCCGTCGTCGAGGCCCTTCGCTTCGCCCCGCACGATCTGCAGCCGATCGGCGTGCTTGGCCTGGGCGGTGGCCAGGCGGGACCGGACGTATTCGCCATAGACCCGGCGCGGCGCGAAGCCCTCCGGGTCGGCCAATTCCGGATGGGTCTCCTCCAGCCAGTCGACGAAATCCCGGGGCTGGTCGGCGCGCGCGCTCATCCGCCCCGAGCGCACGTTCAGCAGGTGGGAGGCGAAGGGGGTGGAATAGGCCACGCCGAGGCCCGCCCGATCGCCGCGTTCGATAAGCGCGACGTCAGCGCCGGATTCCGCCAGGCGCGCGGCCAGCATGGCGCCCGAGAATCCGCCCCCGATGATCGCCACGCGATCGTTCACTCAACCCCCCCCGCGTTCGCCCTCAGGGCGAAATTCAAGCGGAGCCGTTGTCGATGTCGTAAGCCCGGACGTCAATGCGACATCAGGCTTAACATCCGAAATTCAACGCTTTGTGAGCCGCGAGCGCGCCTTCAAAGCCGTCACGGGTTGCGTCACGGCGCAAGCCCGGTCAGACAGCGCCGACCGCAGGGAGACCGGAACAATGGCCGATTTCAAGAACCAGACGTTCACCGACCAGACCATCGATCTGGACGGCAACGGCTATTCCGCCTGCACATTTGTCGGCTGCACGCTGCGCTTCTCCGGCGGCGGCGGGGTCCAGCTGGATGGCTGTCGTTTCGAGCGATGCAATCTGGCCCTGGACGGGGCTGCGGCCAACACGATCGGGTATCTGACTTCAATCCACGCCGGTCTGGGCGACTGGGGCCGGACCACCGTGGCCAATCTGTGCGCCACCATCCAGGGCGGAACGCCGACGAAGCCGCCCGCCGGCTGATCCACCCGGAACAACGCCTGTCGCGTCAGTGAGCCGTCGGCCGATCGGCCTCGGACGCCGCCTCAGCCTGACCGTCGTGACGGCCTTCGCAGAATTCCTCGATCATCTTGGCGTTGAAGGCCGGCAGGTCGTCGGGACAGCGGCTGGTCACCAGCCCTTCGTCGACCACCACCTCTTCGTTGACCACTTCGGCGCCGGCGTTCTTGAGGTCCAGGCGGATGGTTTCATAGGCCGTCATCTTGCGACCCTCGGCCACGCCCGCGTCGATCAGCACCCACGGCGCGTGGCAGATTGCGGCGACCGGCTTGCCGGCGTCGAAGAAGGCGCGGACAAAGGCGATGGCCTTTTCGCTGCCGCGCAGCTGGTCCGGATTGGCCACCCCGCCGGGCAGCAGGAGGCCGTGGTAACGACCGGCGTCGGTCTCCTCCAGGGTCTTGTCGACCGTCACCTTGTCGCCGGGGGTCAGGTGATTGAAGCCCTGGATCTGGCCGGACTTCAGGCTGACCACCTCCACCATGGCGCCCTCGCCTTTGAGGGCCTTCACCGGGTCGGTCAGTTCGATCAGTTCGACGCCGTCGGTGGCGAGGACGGCGATGGTCTTGCCGGACAGTCGGGCCATGGAAGGTCTCCTTGGGTTCGAGAATGGGATGAGGCCGCGACAACCCGCCACCGGGCCCGAGGTTGCGGCCAAGCTTGGCGATCCGCCGCGCCGGGTCCATCTTCCGGTCATGAAGACCGTCCTCCTCCTCGCCGGACTGATCGCCGCAAGCGCGGGGCCCGCAACGGCACAGGCGTATCGCGATCCCCTGCCGTGGAGCGGGGGCGTGACCGCCGCCCCCGGCTACATCGCCGATCGCCAGCGGCTGGAGATGGATCGCCTGCGCGCCCGCGCCGACGCCAACCGATACGAGGCCGACCGCAACCGCTTCGAGTCGCAGCTGACCATCCAGGACCTTCGCGCCCGCCGCCAGCCGGCCCCGGCCGCCGAGCCCTCGGTTCGCATCCTGCGCTCGCCGGAAGATGAGCGCGCCGCGCGGGAAGCCGCTACCGCCCGCCGCGAAACGGTCCAGGGACAGACCGCCCAGATCGACACCTGGCTGGATCGCGGCGACGACTGAGCGGCGCTGGGATACAGGCGCTGCAACCTGCTACCCTCCCGACTCGCATGACCATCCGCCGCCTGCCGCCCGAGACCGTCAACCGCATCGCCGCCGGCGAGGTGGTCGAGCGGCCGTCCAGCGCCGTCAAGGAGCTGGTCGAGAACGCGCTCGACGCCGGCGCCCGCGCCATCCTGGTCCAGGCCGAGGGCGGCGGCCTGAACCGGCTGCTGATCGCCGACGACGGCAAGGGCATGACGGCCGAGGAGCTGCCGCTGGCCATCGAGCGCCACGCCACGTCGAAGCTCGAGCCCGACGATGCCGGCGACGTCGATCTGCTGCGCATCGCCACCCTGGGCTTTCGCGGCGAGGCCCTGCCCTCGATTGGCTCGGTCGCCCGCCTGACGATCGCCAGCCGCGCGCGCGGCCATGACACCGCCCATCAGGTGACGGTCGAGGCGGGCGACCAGCGCGCCGTCGCGCCCTCAGCCTTCCCCGGCCCGCACGGCGCGCGGGTCGAGGTCCGTGATCTGTTCTACGCCACCCCCGCCCGGCTCAAGTTCATGAAGTCCGAGCGCGCCGAGGCCATGGCCATCACCGAGGAGGTCCGCCGCCAGGCCATGGCCCATGAGGGCGTCGCCTTCACGCTTGAGATCGACGGCCGCGCCGTCCTGCGACTGCCCGCCGAACATCCGGGGCCACAGGGCCGCCTCGCCCGCCTCGCCGCCCTGCTGGGACGCGACTTCGAGGCTAACGCCCTCCTGATCGATCAGGAGCGGGACGGGGTGCGGCTCACGGGCTACGCTGGTCTCCCCACCTATTCGCGCGGCAACGCGGCGCACCAGTTCCTGTTCGTCAACGGCCGCCCGGTAAAGGACCGGCTGCTGCAGGGAGCGTTGCGCGGCGCCTACGCCGACTTTCTGGCCCGCGACCGGCACCCGGCCGCCGTCCTCTTCCTCGATCTCGACCCGCTCTATGTCGATGTGAACGTCCACCCCGCCAAGGCCGAGGTGCGATTCCGCGACCCGTCCGGCGTGCGCGGCCTGATCGTCGGCGGCTTGCGCCACGCGCTGCACGCCGCCGGCCACCGCGCCTCGACGACGGTGGCGGACAATGTGCTGGCGGGCTTCACCGCGCACCAAGGAGCGCCGCCCAGCCCCGGCTACACGCTGCCGCCCAGCTCTCAGGGCTACAGCGGCTGGCAGGGCTGGTCCGCTCCCGCCACGACCCACGTCCTCCCCGGCCTCAACGAACGCAGCGCCCGCGTTGAGGCGGGCGCGGAGCCCTTCACCACTCACGACTCACGGCTCACCACTCACGACCCCATCGACCACCCCCTCGGCGCCGCCCGCGCCCAGCTGCACGGCACCTACATCGTCGCCCAGACCCGAGACGGCCTGGTGGTGGTCGACCAGCACGCCGCCCACGAGCGCCTGGTCTATGAGCGGATGAAGACCCAGATGGCCGAGGGCCAGGTCACCCGCCAGGCCCTGCTGGCCCCCGAGGTGGTCGAGCTGGACCCCGCCGAGGCCGAGCGCGTCTCGTCCGCCGCCGACCAGCTGGCCGAGCTGGGCCTGATCCTCGAGCCCTTCGGCTCGGGCGCCGTCCTGGTGCGTGAGACCCCGGCCCTGCTCGGAGACACCGACGTCCAGGGCCTGATCCGCGACATCGCCGACGACCTGATCGAACACGGCGCGGCCCTCAGCCTCAAGGAACGCCTCGCCGCCATCTGCGGCACCATGGCCTGCCACGGCAGCGTCCGCGCCGGTCGCGTCCTCTCCGCGCCCGAGATGAACGCCCTCCTGAGACAGATGGAAGCCACCCCCCACTCAGGCCAATGCAACCACGGCCGCCCGACCTATGTGGAACTCAAACTCGCCGACCTCGAGCGGCTGTTCGGAAGACGCTGACCGATGACGACCGCTCGCCTGATCTCCCTCGCCCTCACCCTTGTTCTGCTGGGCGGCTGCGCGGGCATGATCCGCGACCGGGTCTTCCTGCCGTCCCGTATGGCCGAGACTCCCGCCTGGACCCGCGCGCCCGAGCCGGTCAACGTCAGCACGGCCGACGGCCTGACCCTGAGCGGCCTCTATTGGGCGCCTCAGTCGCCGCATCGGGACATCGTCGTCTATTTCCACGGCAACGGCGGTAATCTGAACCGCGACGGCGCCTATGCAGAGCCGCTGGCCGCCGACGGACGCGGCCTGCTGATGACCAGCTATCGCGGTTACTCCGGCAACCCCGGCCGGCCGACCGAGGTGGGCCTTTCCGCCGACGCCGACGCCTTCCTGGCCGAGGCGCGTCGCCGCCTCCCTTCCGGCGGAAAGCTCTATCTGTTCGGCCATTCGCTGGGCGGAGCGGTCGCGCTCAGCCTCGCGTCCCGCGCCCCGGTCGATGGGGTCGCCACCCTGGGGACGTTCGGGGCCATCGGCGATCTGGCCCCCGTGATCGTGCGCGGCGTCATGCCCGATCGCTTCGACAATCGTCAGGCCATTCGTCGCGCCACCGCGCCCGTCACCCTGTTGCACGGCACCGCCGACCCGATTGTCCCCTTCACCGCCGCCGAACAGCTCCGCGACGCTTCGGGCGGCGCCGCTAGGGTCGTTCCCCTCCCCGGCGCCGACCACCATCCCTCGATGACCCGCCTCGCGCCAATGGTCTGGAGTGCTCTGGAGGGGGGTGCGGAGATCGACCTGGCTACGGAGCCCGACACAACGCGGCAGTAAGCGGCCCGCTTCGCCAGATCAGGGCTCAGCCCGCTTCGGCGGCCGCAGCCATGTCGCGTTCGATCAATCGTTCGCGCACCTCGGCGGGTGCCGCCTCGGCCCAACTCAGCAGCTTGTCCAGCACAGGGCACAGGGACTGGCCCCACTCGGTCAGGTGATACTCCACCTTCGGCGGCACCTGGGGGTGAACGATGCGGCCGACGACGCCATCCTGTTCGAGCTGGCGCAGCTGCTGGATCAGCATCTTCTGCGAAACACCCGGTATGGCCCTCTCGAGTTCAGAGAACCGGCGCACGTTCGACCCGAACAGCTGGAACAGGATCACCAGCTTCCATCGGCCCTCCAGAATCCGGATCACGTTCTGGGCGCTCTGCGCCGCTGTTTGGGGCGTGTAGGTCTCGCGATCACCTTTCGGTGGGTACCTTACTTTTTTGTCTGTACTTGCCATTCGGCGAGCGTATTTCCAGTTTGGATCGAACGCAACGATCAAGCCGGAGCCACCGATGATCGACGATCTGCCCAAACCGATTTCCGACTATGTCCAGGCCAATGCCCGGCTCGATCTCGACGGGATGCTGCGACCTTTCGCACCGGATGCTGTCGTGCGGGACGACGGCGGGCGTCATGTGGGGACCGAGGCGCTGCGGCGCTGGATCCAGGACGCGACGATCGCCAGCGCCGCCATCTTCACGCCGGACACCGTGCGCCATCAGGACGGTCTGGTGGTCCTCGAAGGGCCGACGCACGGTAATTTCGCCGGCAGTCCCCTCCGCTTCACCCTGCGCTTCGGCATCGACGACGAGCACATCCGCTCGCTGGACGTCTCGCTGTGAGCGCGCGCATCGACCCTTTGGAGTTCGCCGACCGGCGCGTGCTGGTCACCGCCGGGACCAAGGGCGCGGGTCGGGCGACCGTCGAGCGGTTCGTCGCGGGAGGCGCTCGGGTCCTGACGACCGCCCGAGCCGCCCCACCCACGCCATCCGCCGCCGTTTTCGTCCCGGCCGACCTGACCAAGACCGAAGGCTGCGAGGCCGTGGCCCGGGCGGTTGCTGACCAGCTGGGCGGTGTGGACATTGTGGTCCACGGCTGGGAGGCTCGTCCGCGCCGTCGGGCGGCTTCATGGCCCTGACCGACGACCACTGGCAGGCCGAACTGGATCTGAACCTGATGCCGGCGGTCCGCCTGGATCGTCTGCTCGCCCCCCAGATGATCGACCGGGGGTTCGGCTCCATCGTTCACGTCTCGTCCATCCAGCGCACCCTGCCGCTTCCCGAGTCGACGACGGCCTATGCCGCGGCCAAGGCGGCGCTCTCGGTCTACAGCAAGGCGCTCTCCAAGGAACTCGGCCCTCGCGGCGTGCGGGTGAATGTCGTTTCTCCCGGGTGGATCGCCAGCGAGGCGTCGACCGCCCTTCTCCAAAGGATCGCGGACGGAACGGGCGGCGACATCGAGGACGCTCGTCAGAGCGTGCTGGCGGCGTTGGGCGGTATTCCCCTGGGCCGCGCGGCTGAGCCGTCGGAGGTCGCCGAACTGATCGCCTTCCTCGCTTCCGACCGCGCGGCCGCGATTCACGGAGGCGAATACGTCATAGACGGCGGGACCATCCCAACCCGCTGAACGCGACATCCCTATCGCTTCAGGAGGCGGACGCCGCGCCGCCCTGCTAATAGGCTGTCATGCCCTCCATCCTGTTCGTCTGCCTCGGCAACATCTGTCGCTCGCCCCTGGCCGAGGCGGCCCTGCGGGAGGCCGCGCGCCGCCGCGATCTCGACCTGACCCTAGACTCCGCCGGGACCGGGGACTGGCATGCGGGCGAGCCGCCGGATCCGCGCGCCGTCGCCGTGGCGGCGCGGCATGGCGCAGACATCTCGGGCCTGCGCGCCCGTCAGGTGACGCCGGGCGACTTCATTCGCTTCGATCACATCGTGGCGCTGGACCACGACAACCTCGAAAACCTGCGCCGCCTCGCCCCGGCCGACGCGACCGCCCGCCTCAGCCTGCTGCTCGACCACGTGCCCGGCCGCGAGGGGCAGGCGGTGGCCGATCCCTGGTTCGGGGCGGCCGAGGGCTTCGACGTGACCTGGGCCGAGGTCACCGCCGCCGCCGAAGGCCTTCTGGACGGGGTGCTCAAGCCCCGCCGGTGATCCGCGCCCAGATACGGCGGCGCGCCTCGAAGACGGTGACACCCAGGGCCGCCGCGCAGGTCCAGAACAGCGCCTCGGTCGCCAGGGCCGCGACGATGGCCAGGACGAAGATCGTCCCGCGCGTGGCGTCCATCCACAGCCCGACGCCCAGCGCGATCCAGGCCGAGACGGCGGCGACGGCCAGCAGCGCCGCCAGGGTCCACAGCCAGCGGCGACCGCGCCGGGCCAGCCCAGGCTTGTCGGTGGCGGCTTCTGCGGCGAGGGGTTCGGTGGTCATGGCGTGTCCTTTCCGGTGAAAATCGGGTCTCGCCGTGAAAGTCTCGGGCCGTCAGAGAGTCTTTCATCCCGAGGTCGAACTTTCTGCACGGAGACGCCCCCTGAAGCGGGATCGGGATTTCGAGGCGGTGATGGCGGCGCACGGCGGCATGCTGGCGCGCATCGCCTCGGCCTATGAGGCCGACCGCGCCCGGCGCGAGGAGCTGGTTCAGGAGATGCTCCTGGCCGTCTGGCGCGCTTTGCCCCGGTTTCGCGGCGAGGCGCCGGTCAAGGCCTTCATCGCCCGTGTCGCCCACAACCGCGCCGTCACCCATGTCGCCCGCGAGGCCGCCGAGCCGCGCCGCCAGCCATTGGACGAGGCCGCCCCCTCCGACGCCCCCGATCCGCATCAGGCGGCCGAGGCGGCCGACATGCAGGCGCGGCTGGCCGAGGCGGTGCGCGCCCTGCCGCTGTCCCTGCGCCAGCCGGCCCTGCTGACCCTGGAAGGCTTCGCCCCGGCCGAGATCGCCGATCTGCTGGGCCTGAACGCCAACACCGTCTCGATCCGCCTGACCCGCGCCAAGGCCGCCCTGCGCGCCCGACTGAACCCGGAGCTCCAGCCATGACCCGCGACCCCGACGACTGGTCCGACCTCAGCCGGACCTGGACCGAGCCCGGCGGCGCGCCGGCGCCCGACGCCCGACTGCTGCGCGCCGTCCGCCGCCGCGACCTGATCGCGCGCCTGAACTTCTATGGCGAGGTCGGGGGCGCCATCGTCGCCGCCGGCCTGTTCCTTTGGCTGGCGGTCGATAGCCAGATCGGCTGGCCACCGGCGTCGGTGGCCGTAGGCTTCTGCGCCTTCGCCCTGGTCCTGACCCTGTGGGCTCGCCGGGCGGCGCCGCCGGTTCTGGACGACACACCCGCCGAGGCCGTGCGCACCGCGCTGGATCAGGCCCGGGCCGGGGCGCGGTGGGGCTGGTGCGGACTTGCCGTCACGGCGGCGGCGGGCGTCACCCTGGCCTCGATGTATCTGCTGGAGCCGATCCCCGACCGCCTGGTCGCGGCCGTGGCCGCTGGCGGGCTGGCCCTGGCGGCCTTCGCGGTCGGCTATGGAGTCCACATCCGCCGCTGCCGCCGCCGCATCGACCGCCATCAGCGCGCCCTGTCGGAGATGGACGCCGGTTAGAGGACCAGCGCCTCCAGCTCAGGACCCGCGTCGCCGCCGCCGACCACGCGCCCGCCGGCGATGGCGAAGACCACGCCCCGGATCGAGACCGCCGCCAGGCCGTGGCGCGGCGTGGTCATCGGCGGCCCGGCGCTCCAGGCGTCGGCATCCACATCGTACAGCCAGGTCTCGGCGAACACCCCGCCGCCCCCGGACCCGCGCGGCCCAAACCACTCGCCCCCAAACGCCGCCAGACGCCCGTCGCCCAGCACCCCCAGCGCCAGGCCGCCGCCCACCTGCTGACCGGTGGGGGAGGGCGGGATCGGCGCCCGCGCCTCCCAGGCGTCGCGCGCCGGGTCATAGCGGTCCAGCCGGCCCGTGCCGCCGCCCTCGACCGTGCGACCGCCCGCCACCCAAAGGGCTCCGTCATGAACCACGCCGGCCGCGCTGTTTCGCGCCATCGGCAGCGGCGCCCGCTGGCTCCACTGGCCGGAGGCAACCTCGAACACCCGGTGCGTGGCGATGTCGCCCTGATCGCTCCATTCGCCGTTCGCGGCGCCCGTCGGGGCCCGCCCGCCGATCAGGTGGATGCGCCCGTCGTGAACCAGCCCGACCGTCTCGGCCTGGGGCGCGGGCAGGCGGGTGACCTCGCGCCAGCCGTCGCCCTCCAGCACCCAAGCCTCGGTCGTGGAGGTCCAGTCCCCGGCCTCGGACCGGCCATAGCCGCCCAGGGCGAACGCCGCTCCGCCGACCGAGACAATCATTGGATGATGCCGGGGCGCCGGCAGCCGCGCCGTCTCGGACCAGACATCGGCGCCGGGGTCGTAGAGGAAGCTGCGGTCGCTGATGAACAGCCCGTCCTCGCGCCCGTCCAGTCCGCCGGCGGTCAGGATCCGCCCGCTCCATTCGGCGGCGTAGATCTCCTGAACCTCCAGCGGCATCGCCGCCAGCACGCGCCAGGTCGGCGCCCTTCGGCCAGGCGACGCCGTCGCGCACCCCGCAAGCCCGACCAGGCCCAGCCCGGCCGCCCCTGCCATCAGTCCGCGTCGATCGATCATGGTCCGCCCCTTCAGGCGGCGCGTCTCAGGAACAGCACCCGCGCCGCGCCATAGTCGCGGGCATCGAGCCGCTCGTAGCCGGGCGTGTCAATCTCGGGCTCGTCCGAGCCGCGCTCGAACACCACCAACGCCCCGGGCTTAAGCCAGTCGCCCTCGACCAGGCGCGCCAGGGTCTGTTCGCCCAGCCCCTGCCGATAGGGCGGATCGAGGAAGGCCAGGTCGAAGGCCTCGCCCGCCGAGCCGGGCCGGACCCCCAGGTCGGTGGCGCTGCGCCGATGCACCCGCGTCTTGCCGAACAGCCCGAAAGCCTCGGCGTTCTCGCGGATGGCGCCGCGCGCCCCGTCGTCCGTCTCCACGAAGAGGCAGAAACCGGCCCCCCGGCTGATCGCCTCGAAGCCCAGAGCGCCGGACCCGGCGTACAGGTCGAGCACCCGCTCCCCCTCCATCGGTTCGGACCAGGCCGCATGCTCCAGCACATTGAACACGGCTTGCCGAGCCCGGTCCGAGGTCGGCCGCGTCCCTTGCCCCTCGGGCGTAACCAGAGCCCGCCCGCGAAAGGCGCCGCCGACGATCCGCATGGTCTAGCCCTTGCGAGGGCCGCCGGGACCACGCGGACCCCGAGGCGCGCCGCCGGCGGGACGTCCGCCAGGCTTGCCTCCCGGCTTGCCGCCGAATCCGCGAGGCCCAGAGCCGGGTTTGCCGCCGGGCTTGCCGCCGGGCCGTCCACCCGGACGATCGTCCGACGGCCGTTCGGCGTTCGACCGAGGCTTGAAGTCGCGCTTGGGCCGATCGCTGGCCACGCCTTCGCCGCGAGGTTGGAAATCCCGCTTCGGCCGATCTCCAGGACCCTCGGCGCGCGGTTTGAAATCTCGCTTGGGACGATCGTCCCGGGCCGCGCCGTCGCGGGGTTTGAAGTCGCGCTTCGGACGCTCGCCTTCCTGGCCCTCGCGCGGCTTGAACGGCCGCTTGGGCCGCGTGTCCGTACGCGGCGCCGCCTTGGCCCAGCCGACCTTCTTCGGAGGCCGCTTCGCCGCATCGGCCCCAGCCTCGGCCGCCGCCTCGGCCGCGCGCACCCGGCTGGGTTTGCGCGAGGGGTCCGAGATGGCCGAGCCCGAGCGGCCCTTGACGATCGCGCCCTGCGGCCGCCGTCCGGGGATCGGCGCGGGCGTCTCTACAGTGTTGCCGGTCGGCAGGGTCTCGGGCCGGATATGCTCGCTCAACAGCTCGCGGATCACGCGGGGGCCGACCTCCTCGACCGAGCCCAGCGGCAGGGTGCCCAGCTGGAACGGGCCATAGGCCAGGCGGATCAGTCGATTGACCGTCAGGCCGATGCTCTCGAGCACCTTCCTGACCTCGCGGTTCTTGCCCTCGGTGATCGACACCGAGACCCACAGATTGGCGCCGCCGCGCTCCTCGTCGCGCGCGCCCTCCTTGGCCTTGTCCAGGGTCGCCTCGATGGGGCCATAGCGGACCCCGTCGACCACGCAGCCGTCCTTCAGCCTGTCCAGATCGGCCTGGGTCGCCCGGCCTCGCGCGCGGGCCCGGTACTGGCGCACCCAGCCGGTGGTCGGCATCTCCAGCGCCCGGCTCAGCTCGCCGTCGTTGGTCAGCAGGAGCAGGCCCTCGGAATTGATGTCCAGCCGCCCGACCGAGATCACCCGCGGCAGGGTCGAGGGCAGGCTGTCGAACACCGTCGGTCGCCCGGCCGGATCATTGTGGGTGGTCATCAGCCCGACCGGCTTGTGATAGCGCCACACCCGCGTCGCCTGGGCCGAGCCGATCGGCTTGCCGTCCACCGTGATCACATCGTCGCGCGTCACCAGGGTGGCGGCGGTGTCCAGGATACGGCCGTTCAGCGCCACCTTGCCCAGGCCGATCAGCCGTTCGACCTCGCGGCGCGAGGCGATGCCGGCGCGCGCCATGACCTTGGCGATCCGCTCCTGCCGCAGGGGCGCGGCGGCCGCCTTGTCGCCGGGCTTCCCGGCTCCGGGTTTGCCGCCCGGCTTTCCGCCCGGCCGGTCCTTGAAACCAGGCTTGGCGCCCTCGCCACGGGACTTGGACCCGTCGCTACGCTTTTCGTCTTGACGCGGACGCGGGGTCCGGGCGCTGTCTTTGGGATGGCGATCCATGATGAGCGGTTCATGCGCATGGCGCTCGACCTCGCGCAAGCGGCGGCGGACGCGGGCGAGGCCCCGATCGGCGCCGTCCTGGTCGACGAGGCGACCGGCGAGGTGGTGGCCACCGGCGCCAACCGACCCATCGGCGACCACGACCCCACCGCCCATGCCGAGATCGTGGCCCTGCGCGCGGCGGGCCAGGCGCGCGGCAACTATCGGCTCACGGGTCTGACCCTCTATGTGACGCTGGAGCCCTGCGCCATGTGCGCCGGCGCGATCAGCCACGCCCGCATCGCCCGCGTGGTCTGGGGCGCGGACGACCCAAAGGGCGGCGCCCTGGCCCACGGCCCACGTCTCTATGATCAGCCCACCCTCCACTGGAAGCCCTCCATCGAAGGCGGACTGCTTGCCCAGGAAGCGGGCGACCTGCTGCGCGGCTTTTTCCGCGCGCGGCGCGGCCGGAACGGCCCCGCTTGAGAGACGTTCAGCGCCCATGACCGCGCGCGCCCGGCTGATCGCCCCCGTTTTGATCCTGGCCTCGGCCGTGTCGCTGGCCGCCTGCGGCGAGGAAGCCAGCCCGACCAACGCTCCCGACAGCGCCGCCCTGGTCAAGCAGCGCGCCATCGACGCCCAGACCACCCGCAAGCGCACCGGCGCCGAGATTCAGGAGCGGATCACCAACCGCGTCGTGCGCGCCGTCTACATCTGCAACAACGGCGAGCGCCTGTCGGTGGATTTCGACAACGCCCGCGAAATGGCCACGGTCCGGCAATCCACCGGCGAGGCTGTCGATCTGCGTCAGGAGCGCGCCGCCGACGGCATCTGGTACCTCGCCTCCGGCTATGAGCTCAGGGGCTCTGGCGGCATGGCGACCTGGACCGCCGGTGACCGCGACCCCACTGAATGTCGCGCCGTCGACTGACGGGGGTTCCGCGCCCCGGCGCGAGCGTCTAAATCTCCCGGCCAGTGAAACGGCGGAGCCTCCCGGCCCCATGCGCATCGTCCTCGCCACCGACGCCTGGGAGCCCCAGGTCAACGGCGTCGTCCGAACCCTGACCCGCACCGTCGCGGAATGCCGCGCCATGGGCCACGAGGTCGAGGTGATCGAGCCCAGCCAGTTCAAGACCATTCCCTGCCCGACCTATCCGGAGATCCGCCTGGCCCTGGGCGCCGAGGAGGAAATCCGCGAACGGCTGCGCGCCTTCGAGCCCGAGGCCGTCCACGTCGCCACCGAAGGGCCGATCGGCATCGCCACTCGCCGCATCTGCGTGGAGTGGAAACTGCCCTTCACCACCAGCTACCACACCAAGTTCCCGGAATATGTCTCGGCCAGGTTCCCGATCCCGGTGGGGGTCGGCTACGCCTATATGAAGTGGTTCCACAAGCCGTCCGGCCGGCTGATGGTGGCCACGCCGACCATGCGCGACGAGCTGACGGCGCACGGTTTCCGCAACGTCTCGCCCTGGTCGCGCGGGGTCGACACCGAGCTGTTCAACCCCGACCTGAAACCGATCTATGACGAGCTGGGCGGGAAGGGCTGGCCCCGGCCCTTCTTCCTGAATGTCGGCCGGGTGGCGGTGGAGAAGAACATCGAGGCCTTCCTCGAGACCGACCTGCCGGGCACCAAGATCATCGTCGGCGACGGCCCGGCCCGCGAGGAGCTGGCCCGGAAGTATCCCAAGGCCAAGTTCCTGGGCGCTAGGTTCGGCGAGGAGCTGGCCCGCTGCTTCGCCGACGCCGACGTCTTCGTCTTCCCGTCGTGGACCGACACCTTCGGCCTCGTGATCCTTGAGGCGATGGCGGCGGGCACACCGGTCGCCGCCTATCCTGCGCACGGGCCGATCGACATCATCCCGGGCTCCGACGCCGGCGCTATCGACGACGATCTGAGGACCGCCGCGCTCAAGTGCCTGGAGCTGGATCGCAAGACAGTGCGGGCCTATGCGGAGAAGTTCAGCTGGCGCGCCTCGGCCGAGGAGTTCGTGCAGAACCTGCACGTCTATCCCGAGCCGGAGAAGACCCGCTTCTGGCGCCGGCTGCGCCGCCTGGCGCGCGTCCGGAACCGCGCGGCCTGAGGCTTACAGCCCGCCCGTCATCGCCAGCCCGGCCAACCCCACGATTCCCACCGCGATCCGCCACCAGGCGAAGGGCGCGAAGCCGTGGCGGGTGACGAAGTCCAGCACTGCCTTGACCACCACCAGGGCCGTCAGGAACGCCGCGACGAAGCCGACGGCGATCAGGCCGAAGTCCGAAAAGTCCAGCACCGCCCGGTTCTGCAGCAGGTCCCAGGCCACCGCCGCGCCCATGGTCGGCAGGGCGAGGAAGAAGCTGAACTCCGCCGCCGCCCGCTTGCTGACGCCCAGCAGCATGCCGCCGACCACCGTGGCCCCCGACCGCGACACGCCCGGGATCATGGCCAGGCACTGGAAAAGTCCGACCAGCAGGCAGGTCCGCCACGGCATCAGGCTGGCGTCGGCATGGCGCACGCTCAGCTCCAGCCGGTCTATCCACAACAGGATGATCCCGCCCAGGATCAGGGCGAGGCAGATCACCACCGGGGTCTCGAACAGCACCAGCTTGATGAAGTCATAGGCGAAGAAGCCGATCACGGCCGCCGGCAGGAAGGCCACAATCAGTCCAAGCAGAAACCGCCGCGCCGCCGGATCGAACGGCCACCGCGTGGCCAGGGCCCACAGCCGCTGGAAATAGACGGTGAAGATGGCCAGCAGGGCGCCCAGCTGGATGACGATCTCAAAGGTCTTGCCGGTGCTCTCGAAACCGAGAAAGTGGCCCAGCAGCAGCAGATGCCCGGTCGAGGACACGGGGATGAACTCGGTCAGCCCCTCGATGACGCCAAGGATCAGGGCGATCAGCCAGTCGTTCATCAAGGCGGAGACATCCTGGGTTGGCGCGGACAGCCGTCAGTGGCCGCCGGGTTCCGGTCCCACATAGCGCAGCCGCGCCCGGATCGGCGAGCCCTCGATCGCCTGATCCACCGCATGGGCCAACAGGCCGGCGGTGCGGCCCAGCAGATAGAGATCGATCGGCGTCTGGCGCGGCAGGTCAAGCGTCCGCGCGAGCAGGGCCAGCGACAGGGCGAAGGCTGGGGGCTGGCCGGTCAGGGCGCGGCCCGCCTCGGCCACGGCGGCCAGGTCCGACGCGGGGGTGAAGGCCGCCAGAAGCGCCGCCGCCCGCGGATCGCCCATCGGATAGGCGGCATGGCCGAAGCCCGGCAGGTGACCCTCGGCCTCGAACCGCCGCGCCAGGGCCGCGTCGGGATCGCGGCGCGCCTCATTGACCAGGTCGATGGCCTCGCCCAGCGGCGCCGAGATCGACGGTCCGGTCAGGGCCATGACCCCGGCCAGGGCGGCGGCGGCCGGTCCGGCGCCGGCGTCGGCGGCCGCGCGGGTGGCCAGGACGGCGGCGTCCATCTCGTGGTCGGCGGCCAGCACCAGGGCCCGTCGGATCAGGTCGCCATCCTTCTCCAGAACCCGCCAGCCGCGCGCCAGCCGCTGGTGCAGGTACGATCTCGGCCCGGGTCCGGCAACGGCGTCGACCATGTCGCTGAGCGCGCCGGCCGCTTCTCGGCGCAGCTGGGCGGCGTCGCGACCGGTCGCCGTGGCGTCCTCGGCGGCGTGCTGGGACAGCACCACGATCATCTTGGCGCGCGCCATTCCCGGAACCTGGACTCCCAGGCGCGGGCGCAGATTGGCGAAGGGATTGTCGTCTGCCGCCATCAGGATGCGAAACGCATCCTCAAGCGTCGCCTTCTCGGCCAGCTTCATGGCGTCGTGACCGCGGTAGATCAGCCGGCCTCGCGCCACCACGCTGACCGCGCTCTCGATCGAGGCCTCGCCTCGACCGGAAACGCCAGCGAAGGAAATCGGGGCGGCGGCCTCCGTGTCCCCCTTGAGCCGGGCCACATCGGCGGCGGCGTACAGACTGCGTCGCGGGTTCTCGGGATCGGGCCGGGCGGCGATCCGTCCTCGGCTGACATAGGCGTAGAGGGTCTGGCTCTTCACCCCCAGGCGCTCCAGCGCCTCGCCCCGTTCGATCCAATCGCGCGCGGCCTGCCCCATGCGCTACTCCGTACTGGCGACCGGTGACGACCGCGTGATGAGGCGCCGACCCTTCCGCCCTCCTGTGGCGAGGCTGTGGCGACCCGCAAAAAATGATGAGCGACCTGTGTAAGGCGAACGGCCGGTCATTGCCACCCGGGCCGGGCCGCGCCAAAAGCCGGCATGGCCGAGACCTCCCCGCCCTCCGCCGTCGCCTCCGGCGGCCCGTCCTCAATGGGACCGGGCCTGCGACTGGGCCTGGTCATCGCGGTTCTGGCCTTTGGTCTCGCCGCCTCGGGCTCCGTCTCCGTCTTCGCCCTGCTTGTCTGCACGGCGCTGGATCTCTTGGCCTGGACCGGCGCGATGGCCGCCGGCCGGTGGAGCGCGGGCGACATGCGGCGAGGCGCTCGCGCCCGGGCGGTGGCTGGCGTGTTCCAGTCGGGACTGGGCTTTGCGGCGGCCGCCTTCCTCGGCTGGGAGGCGCTGGGCCGCATCTTCTCGCCTCGCCCCCTGATCGTCGGCGAGTGGGGCGTGATCGCCGTGTTGCTCGCTCTCGCTGCGGCGACCGTGGCGATCTTTCTGACCCGCCGTCGCGTGCGCTCGGACGCACAGCCGCCCCTGCACGAAACCTTGGCGACGGAGCTGGCGCCGTCGCTGGTCGCCCTGATCGGCGCAGCTTCGGCGACCTGGCTGGCCGCGCCCGGTCTGGACGGCGCCGCGGCCCTGGTCATCGCCGTGTGGCTGGCCTGGGGCGCGTTCAGCCTGCTGCGCGGCGCGCTGGCGACCCTGGTCGAGCCGGGCCGCGCTTCCGATGACACAGCCGGTCCCTGGACCTCGGTAAACGGCGGTTAAGCATGGCGGGCGCACAAGGGCGGCGATGACGTCCGCCCCCAGCCTGACCCTGCACCACTATCCCTTCCACCCGGCCTCGCGCGCGGCGAGGCTGGCCCTGGGCGAAGCGCGGCTGGCGTTCAGCGAGACCATCGTGAAGCCGTGGGAGGCCGACTGTCCGCTGAGCCGCCTCAGCCCCAACGGCATGCCGCCGGTGGTCGAAGTGCATGAGCGCGGCCAGACCCTGGTGCTGGTCGAACTGGACGCCATCCTCGGCTGGCTGGAGGATCGCGCCCCCGAACCCTTCCTGCTGCCCGCCGATCCGGCCGGCCGCGCTGAGGTCCGCCGTCTGGTCGCCTTCTTCGAGCGCCGCTTCACCGACGAGGTCGATGGCGTGCTGCTGCACGAGCGGATGGAGAAGGCCCTGATGCGGCTGGGCCCGCCCGACGCCAAACAGCTGCGCGCCGGCCGCGAGACCTTGCGCGAACACATCGCCCTGCTGGAGGTGCTGGCCGGCGAACGCGACTGGCTGGCTGGCCGCCGGATGAGCGCGGCCGATCTGGTCTGCGCGGCGCATCTGTCCGTCCTCGACTATTTCGGCGAGGTTCCCTGGAAACAGGCCCCGGCGCTCAAGGAGTGGTATTCCAAGATCAAGTCGCGCCCGACCCTGCGCCCCCTGTTGTCGGACCGCTTCCCAGGCGTCATGCCCTCGGCGCACTATACCGATCTGGATTTCTGAAGGACCGACCCTTGGCCGCCGATCCGCGCGACGCCATCCGGGCCCGCGCCGAGGCGCTGGGTTTCGAGGCCTGCCGCTTCGCCTCGGCCTCCGAGCCGTGGGACGCGGGCGAGCGGCTGCGCCATTTCGTCGAGGCGGGGCGGCATGGCGAAATGGGCTGGATGGAGCGGACCCTGGATCGCCGCGCACACCCCACCGCCATGTGGTCCGAGGCCCGGACCGCTATCGTTCTGGGCATGAACTACGGCCCGCCGGACGACCCCTTACCCCAACTCGCCGACCGCTCGCGCGGCTATCTGTCGGTCTATGCCCGGGGCGACGACTACCATGACTTGATCAAGGGGCGGCTCAAGGAGCTGGCCGGCCTTGTCGCCGCCCGCACCGGACAGGACGTCAAGGTTTTCGTGGACACCGCGCCCCTGCTGGAAAAGCCTCTCGCCCAGCGCGCGGGCCTCGGCTGGCAGGGCAAACACACCAATGTCCTGTCGCGCGATCATGGCAGCTGGCTGTTTCTCGGCGTCATCCTCAGCGCCGCCCAGCTCGAGCCTGACGCGCCGGAGGGCGAGCACTGCGGCTCCTGCACGGCCTGTCTCGACGCCTGCCCGACCAACGCCTTTCCCGCGCCGTTCCAGCTGGATGCGCGGCGGTGCCTGTCCTATCTCACCATAGAATTCGCCGGACACTGGCCCGAGGAGTTCCGCGTCGCGACCGGGGCGCGCATCTATGGCTGCGACGACTGCCTGGCTGTCTGTCCCTGGAACAAGTTCGCCCAGGAAGCGCGGGAGGGGCGGCTGCAGGCGCGAGACGCCCTGGTGTCCCCGTCACTGGCCGACCTCGCCGCCCTAGACGACGCGGCCTTCCGCGCCCTGTTCGCCAAGAGCCCGGTCAAGCGCATCGGCCACGCCCGCTTCCTCAGGAACGTGCTCTACGCCATCGGCAATTCGGGCGACCAAGCGCTGCTCGAGGTCGCCCACGCCCGGCTAAATCATGATGACCCTGTGGTGGCGGATGCTGCGCGGTGGGCGGTGGGGAGGTTGGAAGCAGCCAGCCAATCTCCCTCCCCGGCAGGGGAGGGATGTCGGCGCGCCAGCGACGACGGGGTGGGAGCGGCCGGCGACCCAGGACGCACCCCCACCCGGTCGGCTCCGCCGACCACCCTCCCCCGAGGGGGAGGGAGAGGGCCTAGCGCCCCGTAAAGCTCGGCTTCCGCTTCTCCACGAACGCCGCCATGCCTTCCTTCTGGTCCTCGAAGGCGAACAGGCTGTGGAACAGCCGGCGCTCGAACTGCACGCCCTGGGTCAGGGTCGTCTCCAGCGCGGCGTTGACCATCTCCTTGTTGGCCATGACGGCCAGCGGGCTTTGCGCGGCGATGCGGGCGGCGATCTTGCGCGCCTCGTCCATCAGCGTCTCGTGCGGGAACACACGCGACGCCAGCCCGGCGCGCTCGGCCTCGGCCGCGTCCATCATCCGGGCGGTCAGCACCATGTCCATGGCCTTGGCCTTGCCCACCAGCCGGGTCAGCCGCTGCGACCCGCCGATGCCCGGCGCCACGCCCAGGTTGATCTCCGGCTGGCCGAACTTCGCCTTGTCCGAGGCCACGATGAAGTCGCACAGCATGGCCAGTTCGCAGCCGCCGCCCAAGGCGAAGCCGTTGACCGCCGCGATGATCGGCTTTCTGAACCGCGTGATCCGGTCGTGGCCCAGGGCGAAGAAATTGCCCGCATACATCTGGGCATAGGTCTGGTCGGCCATCTCCTTGATGTCGGCCCCGGCCGCGAACGCCTTGTCGCCCGACCCGGTCAGGATCAGGCAGCGCACCGTGTCGTCCTGCTCGACCGCATCCAGAAACGCCGCCAGATCCTTGAACAGCGCCGAATTCAACGCATTCAGCGCCTCGGGCCGGTTCAGCGTCACCACCGCATAGCCGTCGGCGTGACGCTCGATCAGCAGGGTGTCATATCGGTCTTGGGGGGTGGGGGCGGCGGTCATGGCGGTCTCCGTGGCGGTGGCCGGGGAGGTCTAGCGCCTCACCCCTCCCACTGGAACACCTCGCCGATTTCGACGCCGAACACCTGGGCGATGCGAAAGGCGGCCTCCAGGCTGGGCGAATATTTGCCCTGCTCGATGGCGACGATGGTCTGGCGGGTCATGCCGATGCGCTGGGCCAGTTCGGCCTGGGTCATCTCGCCGGCATGAAAGCGCAGCGTGCGGATGCTGTTCCGGATCGGCGGCGGCGCCTTGCCCATCAGCGTCCCCGGCGCAGGAAAACGATCAGCGCGCCATAATGGGCCAGTTCCGCCAGCACCAGCGCCGCCACCGCGCCGTTGGCGAACAGCACCAGTCCGTTGGACAGCACCAGCGACAGCAGGGTACCGGTCCGCTCCGCCAGCCCCGCGCCGCCGAACGCCCCGAAGCCAAAGCCCAACACCGCCAGGCAGAAGATCAGCACGATCAGCACCCCGTGCGCGATCCGCGTCGCCCTCAGCCCCGCCCAGGCCTCCCGCTCGTCGCGCGCGCCCCGGTCCGATTTGCGCGACATGACCTCGACCAGGATCCCGGACGCCACCGCGACTACGATGGACAGGACGACGGCCAGAACGAAGGTCGCGCCCATCGCGCCCACGAACCCCTGCTCGGTGATCGCCCCCGACAGGGCTCGCGTCGCCAGCACCCAGAAATACCAGCCCCAGACGGCGGCCACCGACACCAGTTCGGCCCAGGCAGACTTCTCGCGATAGGACATGGAACAAGCCTCCTCAGAAGCCGCGTCGATAGAGGCGCAGCACCACCACGCAGCGGACCATTTCCGCCAGACCGATGCTCATGACCAACAGGGTCGCCACGATCAGCGCGCCGATGGCCGGCGAGATTTCGACCAGGGCGCTCAACGTCCCCGACCTGAGGCCCGACGACACCGCGATCATCACTCCCGCGACGAGCACCACCGACCAGATCAGCACCTGATAGGCCTGCGCGGCGCCGGTCCGCGCCACCAACTGTTCGCGCTCGTCGTCCGGCTCGTCGCTTTCGGCCCAGGGCATGCGCCGAGCGGCCAGGCTTAATCCGGCTTGGACCGCCGCGCAGACCAACGCTCCCGAGACCAGCAAGCCGACGAAATAGCTGCTCTCGGTCCGCGCCTCCGCGACCGCCAGATACAGGCCGAACGCGTACCACAGCCAAAAGGCGCCCATGGCGGCCAGCCCGATCCAGGCTGTCTGTTCACGAAAGCTCATCGCCGTCTCCTTCGGGCAGAGACGTCTCATAAAGCAGACATAATGTCTAATATTATTTACACGAAGACCGCTGTCCGGATTCGCGGTTCACACCGCCAGGCACACCACCCGCGCCACTTTCAGGTTTCGCCGCAGCGTCTCCGAGACCCGACCATAGTTGTCGACCGTCATGGCCCGGGCGATCGCGCCGTCGCCTCGGGCGACGCCCCGCACGGCGGGGCCCAGGGTGTCCGGCGCGGTGGTGTAGATGCGGCCCCGGCGCGGCGCCTCGGCGATGGTGACGGCGATCACCCGGCCCTCGCGATCCAGGGCCGGTCCGCCTGACAGGCCGGACAGCGTACCGTCCAGACCCCGGCTGCGACCCGCCTCGGCCCACGCCAGCACCGGCTCGTCCCGCGCGCCGCGGCCCCGCACCCGCAGGGTCTCGCGACCCAGCAGACGGGTGGTCACCTCGCCCGGTCGTCCTTGCGGATAGCCGGGATGGAAAGCGCGCTGGCCCCGACGCAGCGGCGCATCCACCGCCACCGGAAGGGGCGCGGGGCCACCCTCGGTGATCAGCATGGCGACGTCGGCGCGAGGCGCCAGACGCATGTCGGCGGCGATGGCCTGGCCGCCGCCCACCACCAGGGCCGGCTGGCGACAGCCCTCGACGACGTGCCGGGCCGTCAGCCACAGGCCTTCCGAGGCGATGGCGAAGGCGGTGCCCGACTGAGGCTGGAACGGTCCGTCGGGGGCGTCGACCACCACGGTCGGATCGAACGGCGTCAAGGGGCCCAGCAGGGGGCCCTCGGCCGGATCGGCATGAGCCTCGGGGGAGGGCGCCTCGATGCTTTCGCGGCGGCTCAAGGCGGCGACCAGGATGGCGATGACGATGGCCGCATAGACCGCCCAGTCCGGCAGGCGGGGAAAGGTCATGGCGTCAGCCGCTCAGCGCCGCGGCCAGCACCAGGGCGGTGGCCAGCTTGGCCGCGAACAGCACGATGCCGGCCGAGACCTCGGCCTCGACGATGCGCTTCGCCAGCCCCGGCAGAAGCAGATCCACGATACGGAAGGCCAGCAGCTGCAGCACCAGGGTGGCCGCGCCCCAGATCAGGATGTCGCGCAGAGAGGTCGAGGCCGACAGCGACACCGCCAGCGGAATGGCCAGGCCCAACAGCACCCCGGCGAAGGCCAGGGCGGCGGCGACATTGCCGCGCCTCAGCTGCTCCAGCTCCTTCCACGGCGTCATCAGGCTGTAGATCACCACCCCGGTCAGCAGCAGCGCCAGCGTCGCCGCCCCATGCGCCAGCGTCACCGGAAAGCCGGTGGCGAAGGCCTGGACTTCCGGGCTGCTGAGGCCGGGGACGAGGGTGGACGAGGCCATGACGCTCTGCGGTTGCGGACCCCGCCCGTCTGCCCCATTGGCGCCGCAATCCGCAAGCGCCACGGCGCCACACCCGGTCAGGAATGATGTCGGGGTGTTACGTGAGCGGGGCGTCACTCGTCCGCGTGGGAATTCCCGACGGCGAAGCTTTCGGCTTTGGGGTGCTGCGAGTTTTTTTGGCCAACCTCAATATTTCGGCCCGACTGTTGTGACCTTCCGCAGTACCGCGTCGCAATCGCCGACCAACCCACAGCGCAATCGGAATCGTGACGGCGAGAAACGTGAAGACAGTGGCCGGCCCATTATGCGTGAAGTGCCAGGAAAGGAAGGCGCACCAAGCGACAAAGAGCGCCCAGCCCCACCAGAAAGGACCTGCGACTTTCCCTGTCACGCCGCCGCCTGCTCCGCCCGTCTGACGCTCGCCCGCACCTTCTCGCTCTCGCTCTTCAGCTGCCCACAGGCGGCGAGGATGTCGCGGCCGCGGGGGGTGCGGATCGGCGAGGCGTAGCCGGCCTTGTTCAGGATCGCCGCGAACCGTTCGATGGTCTTCCAGTCCGAGCATTCATAATCGGTGCCCGGCCACGGGTTGAAGGGGATCAGATTGACCTTGGCGGGGATGCCCTTGATCAGGTCCAGCAGGGCGCGCGCCTCTTCGGGGCTGTCGTTGACGCCCTTGAGCATCACGTACTCGAACGTCACCCGCCGCGCGTTGGACAGGCCGGGATAGGCCCGGATGCCGGCCATCAGCTGAGCCAGGTCGTACTTCTTGTTCAGCGGCACCAGCACGTCGCGCAAGGGATCGTTGGTGGCGTGCAGGCTGATCGCCAGCATGGCCTGGGTGCGTTCGCCCAGCGCCTGAAGCTGCGGCACGACGCCCGAGGTCGAGACGGTGATCCGACGCCGCGACAGGGCGATGCCCTCATTGTCCGAGATGATGTCGATCGCGTCGGCGACGTGGTCGAGATTATAGAGCGGCTCGCCCATGCCCATGAAGACGATGTTGGACAGGCGCCGGTCTTCCTTGGGCGACGGCCATTCTTCCAGGTCGTCGCGCGCCACCTGGACCTGGGCCACGATCTCGGCGGCGGTCAGGTTGCGGACCAGCTTCTGCGTCCCCGTATGGCAGAAGGTGCAGTTCAGGGTGCAGCCCACCTGAGAAGACACGCACAGCGCCCCGGCCCGGCCGACGTCAGGAATATAGACGGTCTCGATCTCGATGCCCGGCGCGGTGCGGATCAGCCACTTGCGGGTGCCGTCCTTGGACACCTGTCGCTCGACGATCTCGGGGCGGGCCAGAGTGAAATGCTCGGCCAGTTTCGCCTGCATGTCCTTGGCGACATTGCTCATGGCCGCGAAGTCGGTGACGCCGAAATGATGGATCCAGTCCCACACCTGGCTGGCCCGCATCTTGGCCTTCTCGGGCGGGCAGACACCGGCCTCGATCAGCGCCTGGCGCAGGCCCTCGCGCGTCAGACCACTGAGGTTGACGGGGGCCGAAACGGCGGGCGCGGCGCGCGTGAGATCGAGCGTGACGCTCAAGGCGATGATCCTGAACGGGAAAGGGAGGCGGGCTTATATAGCACAAGATGGCGAAATGCGGGAGAGTGACGCCATGGCGGAGCCGCGACGCATCCGAGGCTGGCCCTTGTTCGGCGCGGCGCTGCTGGCTCCGGGGCTGTCGTGAGTGCTATTCGCCATCGGTGCGACGTTGATGAATCCGCCGACCCCCGCGAGCGGCGAGCCGATGGGGTTGATCTTGTCCTATGTTTGCATTGCCGGGCTCGTCACTCTCTGGGGTTCGGCTCCGGCGGCGGCCTTAGGCGGTTTGGTTCTTTACGGACTTATCGACATTCCGGAGCCATGGGCGAGAGGCGTGCTAGCCCACATGGCTGGGGGCGCACTGGCCGCCGGGCTGTATTGCGTCATCGGGGTCGGATTGACGAGATTCGCGGGTTTCCTGGGTTTCTTGCTTGCGCCGTGGGTCACTTTGGCGACGAGCGAGCTATCTGGCGACTTGTCCGGCATGGTCGCTAGTATCGTCGCGGCCGGCGCCGCCGCCGGCCTCCTTTATCACCGCCTCGCGCAAAGGGGCTGACAAGGCGGGCGGCATGACCTATATGCCGCCCTACATCGTTAGACCGGCGTCCGACGGCGCCGATTGAAGCGGCGGCCCGGATGGCCTGCCGCTTTTGTTTTGTCCGAGACCCATTTTGCGCGCCAAGACCGCCGAAGACCGCCAGTTGCTGGAGATGATCGACCCCGTGGCCGAGAGCCTGGGGCTGGCCATCGTGCGCGTGCGGCTGATGGGCGGGACCCTGCGTCGCCGGCTGCAGATCATGGCCGAACGCCCCAGTGACCACGACATCTCGGTCGAACAGTGCGCCCGGCTCAGCCGCGCCGTGTCCGAGGTGCTGGACGCCGCCGACCCGATCGCCGGCGAATATATGCTCGAGGTCTCCTCGCCCGGCATTGACCGGCCTCTGACCCGGCTGGAGGACTTCGACACCTTCCAGGGCCTGGAGGCGCGGCTCGAGACCGACCGGATGGTCGAGGGCCGCAAACGCTTCAAGGGCGTGGTGGCCGGGGTCGAGGACGACAATGTCGCCGTCGATCTGGACGGCGAGGACGACACCGCCCTGATTCCCTTCGCCTGGCTGTCCGAGGCCAAGCTGGTGCTGAACGATGACCTGCTGAAGCGCGGCGCCGCCATCCGCGCGGCCCGCGGCGAACCCGAAGACGACGGCCTGCCGGAAGGCGACGCCGACGAACCCCAACCCAAGACGACGACCAAGGACCCCCGCTGATGGCTCTCACCGGCATTTCCGCGAACCGCCTCGAACTCCTCTCCATCGCCAATGCGGTGGCCATGGAGAAGAACATCGACAAGGAGATCGTCATCGAGGCGATCGAGGAGGCGATCCAGAAGGGCGCCAAGTCGCGCTACGGCGCCCATCACGACATCCGCGCCAAGATCGATCCCAAGACCGGCGAGCTGTTCCTGACCCGCCACGTCACCATCGTGGACGACGACTGGCAGCCCGAGGACGAGCTGGAAGAGTTCAACGACGCCGCCATGGTGCGACTGTCCGACGCCGCCAAGCGCGATCCGGAAGCCGAGGTCGGCAAGGAGTATGTCGAGACCCTGCCGCCGTTCGACTTCGGCCGCGTCCAGACCCAGATGGCCCGCCAGGTGGTGACCGGTAAGGTCCGCGAGGCCGAGCGCGCCAATCAGTACGAAGAGTTCAAGGATCGTGTCGGCGAGATCGTCAACGGCACCGTCAAGCGCGTCGAATACGGCAACACCATCGTCGATCTGGGCCGGGGCGAGGGCGTCATGCGCCGCGACCAGTCGATCCCGCGCGAGGTGTTCAACATCGGCGACCGCATCCGGACCTACATCTATGACGTCCGCCCGGAGGCCAAGGGCCCGCAGGTCATGCTGTCGCGCGCCCACCCCGGCTTCATGGCCAAGCTGTTCGCCCAGGAGGTGCCCGAGGTCTATGACGGCGTGATCGAGATCCGCGCCGCCGCCCGCGACAGTGGCTCGCGCGCCAAGATGGCCGTCCTGTCCAACGACAGCTCGATCGATCCCGTGGGCGCCTGCGTCGGCATGCGCGGCTCGCGCGTCCAGGCCGTGGTCGCCGAGCTGCAGGGCGAGAAGATCGACATCATTCAGTGGAACCCGGACGAGCCGACGTTCATCGTCAACGCCCTGGCTCCCGCCGAAGTCTCCAAGGTGGTGCTGGACGAGGAAGCCGGCCGCGTCGAGGTCGTGGTGCCCGACGAGCAGCTGTCGCTGGCCATTGGCCGTCGTGGCCAGAACGTGCGTCTCGCCTCCCAGCTGACCGGCTGGCAGATCGACATCATCACCGAGGCCCAGGACTCCGAGCGCCGTCAGCGCGAATTCGCCGAGCGGACCCAGCTGTTCCAGGACGCCCTGGATGTCGATGAGGTCATTGCCCAGCTGCTGGTCACCGAAGGATTCGCCACGGTCGAGGACCTGGCCTTCGTCGAGCCCTATGAGATTTCCGACATCGAGGGCTTCGACGAGGACACCGCCGAAGAACTGCAGGCCCGCGCCAACGACTATCTGGCCAAACAGGCCGCCGAGCTGGACGACAAGCGCAAGGAACTGGGCGTCGAGGACGGCGTCCTGGAAGTGCCGGGCGTCACCCTGCCCATCGCCGTGGCTCTGGGCGAGGGCGGCGTGAAGACAGTCGAGGATCTGGCCGACCTGGCGACCGACGAGGTGCGCGGCGGCTACGAGCAGCGCGGCGCCGAGCGGGTCAAGGTTCCGGGCGTGCTGGAAAGCTTCAATCTCAGCCAGGAGGACGCCGAGATGCTGATCCTCCAGGCCCGTGTCGCCGCCGGCTGGATCGACGCCTCGGAACTGCCCCAGCCCGAGCCGGAATACGAGGAGGAGGGCTTCGACCCCGAGGATCCCGAAGCTGTCTTCGGCGGGCCCCAGGACGACGACGCGCCGAGCGAGCCGGAATCGGCCGAGGGCGCGGACCTCGAACCCGCGGAAACCGAGGTCTTCGCCGAAGACCTCGAAAAATCCCGCGACGCGTGATGGAGCCCCTGACCGTCCATGAGCCTCGCGAAAGCGACATCGGAGCGTGAACGCCGCGACCTCGTCACCCGCGAGGTCATGGAGGAATCACGCCTGATCCGCTTCGTCGCGGGGCCGGACGGCCAGGTTGTCCCCGATCTGGCTCGCCGCCTGCCCGGTCGCGGCCTGTGGGTCGCGGCCGACCGCGCCTCGGTCGAGACGGCGGCGAAGAAGGGCTTGTTCGCCCGCGCCGCCAAGGCCCCGCTCAAGGCCGCCCCTGACCTGCCGGATACCCTCGATAAGCTCTTGAAAAAGCGCTGCCTCGAGCAGTTGGGCCTTGCCCGACGCGAGGGTGTGCTTATCTCCGGGTTCGAGAAATCCGCCGCCGCGATCCGCGGTGGTCGGGCGGTCTGGCTGATCGAGGCGTCGGACGGATCGGCCGATGGGCGCGGCAAGCTCCTTGGCCTGGCGCGCCATCAAGTACCGCCCCCCGGCATCTGCGGGGCGTTTTCCGCCGAAGAATTGGGTTTGGCCCTCGGGCTGGAAAATGTGATACACGCCGTCCTGCTTGCGGGCGGGCGCGCTGATCGATGGACCGAGGAGGTCCAGAGACTGGCGGGATTTCGAGCGCTCCGACCTGGGAGCTGGGACCAGGCGACGCCCTCGGGCGGCGCCGGCGCCGGCGCCGAGAGCGGATCAGGAGAGGCCTTGGACGGGCGGGGTTCCGGTTCCTGAAGGGAATTGGGGCTTTGCGCGTCCGTTTGCGTTTGACGAAGGAACGGCGGGATTTCTCCCGCCGACAGTAAAAGCGACCGAATGAGCGACGACAAAGACAAGACCGACGACGGCAAGCCGCAGGCCCCCACCGGGACTCCGTCCCAGACTGGGCCACGTGCGCCGCTGAGCCTGAGGCCGCGCCAGCAGGGAGCGGTCGCGGCCGGCACCGTGCGCCAGAGCTTCAGCCACGGCCGGTCCAAGACCGTGGTGGTCGAGACGAAGCGCCGCGTAGGCGGGCCCTCGCCGGTCCAGCGCCAGCAGGGCTTCGACGTCGCGCGTCCGCGTCCGCAAGGCCAGTCGGCTCCGGCGCCGTCGCGGCCCGCCCAGGCCGCGCCGGCCGGCGACGGCGGCTTGTCGTCGAGCGAGCAGGAGGCTCGTCGCCGCGCCATTGAGGCGGCCAACGCCGACCGTGTGAAGCGCGAAGCCGAGGCCCGGGAAGCTGAAAAGCGCGCCGCCGAGGCCAAGAAGCAGGCCGAGGCCAAGGCCTCCGAGGCCGCCCAGACCGCCGCCAAGGAGGCCGCCGACGCCCGCGCCGCCGCCGAGCGGGCGCGCGAGCAAGCCGCGGCCCTGGCCGCCGCAGCGCCGGCTCCGGCCCCGACGCGTCGCGCCGCCGCCAAGCCGGCCGAAACGACCAAGGTCGAGGCTCCGGCGCCGGAGGCTCCCAAGCCCGCCGAACCCGCGCCGCGCCCCGCCGCGCCGAAGCGGCCGGAGGTCAACTTCGGCCAGCGCGCCCCGCGTCCCGGCCAAGGCAAGAATCCTTATGGTCAGCGCGCTCCCGCCCCGAGTTTCGGCGGACGATCGGTGCGTGAACAGGCCGCCGGTGGTGGCGAACGCAACTATGTCGAACGTCCCCAGCAGGGCGCGGGCGCAGGGTCCGGCTCGGGTCGCCCGCCCGGCGCCCGTCCGGCCCAGCCGGTGCGCTATTCGGCCCTTGATCCCCGCCCGGCGCCCGGCGCCCGCGGTCCCGCCGGCGCTCGGCCCGGGCCCGGCGGCCGCGCGGCCCCGAACCAGCCTCCGGCCCAGCCTGAGGTGGCCCGGCCCAGCCGCGCCGCCTTCGGCCGACCGGCCGGCAGCCGCGCCGAAGAGGATCGTGACAAGCGCTTCTCCGACGCCGGCAAGGCCGTCAGCCGCACGCGTGGCGAGCCCAAACGCCGCGAAGGCCGCCTGACCATCCAGTCCGTGGCCGGCGACGGCGACACGGCCGAGCGCATGCGCTCGCTGGCCTCGGTCCGCCGTGCCCGTGAACGCGAGAAGGAAAAGCGCAAGGGTGGCTCCACCGACGCGCCGAACCGTCCGCGCGAGGTGGTCATTCCCGACACCATCACCGTCGGCGAACTGGCTAACCGCATGGCCATCCGCGGCGCCGATGTCGTCAAGTTCCTGATGCGTCAGGGTTTGATGCTCAAGATCAACGACGTGATCGATTCCGACACGGCCGAACTGGTCGCCGACGAGTACGGCATGGCGGTCAAGCGCGTGTCGGAAAGCGACATCGAAACCGGCTTCTTGCAGGAAGACGACGACACGGGCGCCACGACGTCTCGCGCCCCGGTCGTCGCCATCATGGGTCACGTCGACCATGGCAAGACCAGTCTGCTGGACGCGCTGCGCACCACTGACGTGGCGGGCGGCGAGGCCGGTGGCATCACCCAGCACATCGGCGCCTATCAGGTCCGGACCAAGGACGACCAAGCGGTCACCTTCCTCGACACCCCGGGTCACGCCGCCTTCTCGGCCATGCGGGCGCGCGGCGCCGACGTGACCGACATCGTGGTGCTGGTCGTGGCCGCCGACGACGGCGTCATGCCCCAGACGATCGAGGCCATTCAGCACGCCAAGGCGGCCGAGACCCCGATCATCGTGGCGGTCAACAAGATCGACAAACCCGACGCCGACCCCCAGCGGGTCGTCAACGAGCTGCTGCAGTACGAGGTCATTTCCGAAGCTCTGGGCGGCGACACCCAGATCGTGGAAGTGTCGGCCAAGAACCGCACCAATCTCGACGGTCTGATCGACGCCATCCTGGTCCAGGCGGAAGTCATGGACCTGCGCGCCAACCCCGACCGCTCGGCCGAGGGCGTGGTCATCGAGGCCAAGCTCGACAAGGGTCGCGGCCCGGTCGCGACCGTTCTGGTCAAGCGCGGCACGCTGGAGCGCGGTGACATCGTCGTGGCCGGCTCGGCGTGGGGCAAGGTCCGCGCCCTGCTCAACGAGCGCAACGAACAGGTCAAGGAAGCCGGCCCGGCCATGCCGGTCGAAATCCTCGGCCTGGATGAGGCGCCCAGCCCGGGCGACGTTCTGGCCGTGGTCGAGAGCGAGGGCCGCGCCCGCGAGCTCACCGAGTATCGCGCCCGCATCAAGCGCGAGCAGACCACCGGCGCCGCCGGTCAGGTGTCCCTGGCCGACATGATGGCCAAGCTGGGCTCCAAGAAGATCTCGGAACTGCCGGTCGTTATCAAGTCGGACGTCCAGGGCTCGGGCGAGGCCATCCAGGGCTCGCTCGAGAAGATGGCCACCGACGAGGTTCGCGCCCGGATCATCTATTCCGGCGCGGGCGGCATCACCGAGAGCGACGTCAACCTGGCCAAGTCCGCCGGGGCGCCGATCCTCGGCTTCAATGTCCGTGCGTCCAAACAGGCCAAGGACCTGGCGGATCGCGAGGGGGTCGAGATCCGCTACTACTCGATCATCTACGACCTCTTGGATGACATCAAAGGCGTGCTTTCGGGCATGCTTTCGCCGCTTCAACGCGAGACCTTCCTGGGCAATGCTCAGGTTCTGGAGGTGTTCGACATCACCAAGGTCGGCAAGATCGCTGGTTGCCGGGTCACCGAGGGCGTGGTCCGCAAGGGCGCGCGCGTCCGCATCATCCGCGAAGATGTTGTGGTGCTCGAACTGGGCACGCTCCAGACGCTCAAGCGCTTCAAGGACGAGGTCAACGAGGTGCAGTCGGGCCAGGAGTGCGGCATGCACTTCCAGGGCTTCCAGGACATCAAGCAGGGCGATTACATCGAGTGCTTCACCGTCGAGGAAATCAAGCGCACGCTGGACTAGCGGTCGGACTGGCGATCGGCGCGGCCGCCCTGGCCACGCCGGCCGCCGCCGACGTCCGGTTCATCGCCTTCGATCCGGCCAACGATCTCACGCGGTCGTTGACCCAGGGTGTGACGCTGGAGGTCGATCGCGGCTGGTTCGGCCGCGTCGATGTCCGGCGCCTCTATTCCACCGGCTCGCGCGGATCGGCCGGTCTGGACAAGGCCGCCAATGCCCAGGCACGCGCGGTGCTTCCGACCGGCTCCTCCGAGAGCGACAGCTACCAGATTGAAACCGAGGGTGACGGACGCGCCCTGGCTAACGCCCTGTGTCCCGGTTCGACCGAGACCTGGCTGGTCATGGGCAAGCCCCGTCTGGCCCGCCCGCTGACCGTCCACGCCGTGGGCCGCTGGTCGGACGGCCAGTGGCGGCATTGCGCCCGTCTCAGCTATCAGTTCCGGGGTGAGTGGGCCGAGCCGCCGCGGGACGGCCCGGCCGACAGCACGCCTCCCGGGCGATAGGGCTTTGCGTCCGGTCGAGCCCGGCCTAGCCTCTCGCGCATGACGGCCGAGCGTCCCCTCCTTCCCAACCTGATCGGCGGACTCCTGCTGCTCGCGGCCCTGACGGTCGCGGCTGTGGGCGGCCTTTTGGCGCGCGACCCTGACCTGTTCTCCGGCCTGGCCTTGCCCTCCCTGCCCAAGGTCGAGGCGCCCGCGATCCTGGACACCCGCCGCACCACGGGGCCGGACGGACTGACGCAAGGGCTCTTCCGGCCGGAAGGTGAGGGCCCGGTCCTGACCTTCGACGCCGCCGGAGTCGCCTGGGGTGACGCCGAGCCCTTCCGCACCGCGCCGCATCGGATCCTGACGGGAGACGATCGCTGGAACGGTCAGGGCGGCCGGCTGTCGGGCCTGTTCGACATCCCCCGCGACGCTCAGGTGGAACTGCGTCGCATCACCGAGGGCGAGGCGCCCGCCTGCGCCGACGGCGCTCCCGGCCGCTGGCTGGCGGTGTCGCATGAAGGCCCGACCGTGGTTGTCGCCGTCTTTTCGGGAGAACAACCACCCGGGCCCGAGGGATCGCCCGCGCGGCTATGCGCACTCGCTCGCGTCCAGCGATGAGGGTTGTCGGCCTGCTCTTGGCCGCGCTGCTCGGCGTGGTCGCGGCCCTGTGGACCTGGACGCGATCCGGGGACCTTGATCTCGCGCCTGTCGCGGCCGACCGGCCCGGCGTCACCCTGCACATCCTCGACAACGGCTTTCACACCGACCTGGCCGTGCCCCGTCGGGCGTTGGAGGCGCGGGACGGCCCCCTGGCCGAGGCGGTGCGCGCTCTGCCGCCCGGTGAGTGGATACTGGTCGGCTGGGGCGACGCCCGCTTCTATGTCGACACGACCCCGATCCACACCCGACTGCCGGACGGCGCCCGCGCCTTTTTTTGGCCTGGCAACGCCTCGGTCGTCATGCTCGACCCCGACCCACGCGACCCCGCGCGCATTCCGGCCGCGGAGGGGCGCGCCGAGGTGCGGGTCGGCCCCGAAGGCTTCGACCGTCTCGCCGATCGCGTCGAGGCCTCTCTCGCCCCCGGCCCCGAGATCGGCGCCCGCCGACCCGGCGACGACATGGTCTTTCTGAAAAGCACCGAGACCTTCTGGATCGGCCATCTGTGCAACCACTGGACGGCCGAGGTGCTGAGCGCCGGCGGTGTGGCGGTGCGACCGCTCCGCTCGGTCACCTCCGGCGAGGTCATGCGCGCGGTCGAGGCGGCCGATGCCGGATGACGCCGCCCGCGACCTCGCCGACCGGCTGATCCGTTCGCGGCGGCCCGACGGTGTGCGTACAGCCCTGCTCCACGCCGGACGCGACGGCGCCAAAGTCCTCATGCATCAGGATGTCCGCTCCGGCGCCCGTCTTGTGGACAAGCGTATCGGACGTTTAGCCGCCGCCCGCCACGCGTCCGGCGAGGCCTTCTTCCACCGCCATGTCGCGGGCCATTTAAGCGACGGCCTGTTGTCACCCTATGTCCACTGCGTTCAGGACAATGTTTGGGGCGCCCGGCTGCTGCTCGACTACATCGATCACAGCCACTGGAATCTGTTCCGCCAGGCCGGCGAGCTGGCCGCCGCCGTCGCTACGTCCGAGGCCGAAATGTCGGCTCGTCTGGCAGAGCTCCAGCCGCGCCATGCCGCCCGTCTCGCCCTGATGAGCCCCCTCCGACGCCCGGCCCGAACCCGCCCCCGCGGCGGCTGGCCGAAGCGCCTGGGCTTCGTCGCACGGCTCGCCGCCGAACACGGTCTGACCGGTCCGGACGCCCGCCGTCGTTGGACCACAGGGCTGAGCCGTCTTGAGCGCGGCCTTGTCGACTTGCCCATGACCTTCGCCAACTGTGACCTGATTAAGCCGAACCTGCGTTTCACGGGAAACCGCTTCGTCGCCCTCGACTGGGGCGCGGCGGCGGTCATGCCGCGGGGACACGATATCGGCGTCCTGCTGGCCGCCTTGCTCAGATACGACGACCGCTTCGTATTCCGGCACTGCGAGGCGCGGGCCCGCGAGGCGGCCGCGCTGTCGGGCGACCGCGAGGCCGCCGCCCGCTATGGCTTTCTAATCCACGCCCTCGACCATCTGGCCGGACCGCTGTTCGCGGAAGGCATTGCCAATCCGGCCCGTCGCGACCTCGCCCTGGACAAGCTCGGGATCGTGGTCGCGCGCCTCGACGCGGTCGGGGATTAGCCCCGCCGCGCGGCTTCTCCGGCGACCACGCGGCTGACGGCGTTGACCACGGCCGCGATCCGCAAGGCCGCCTGAACCTGAACATTGGTCGCGCCGTGCTTGCGCAGTTCGGCCTCGTGGGCGTCCAGACAGGCGCCGCAGCCGTTGATGGCCGAGACAGCCGTGGACCACAGCTCGAAATCGACCTTGTCGACGCCCGGGTTGGCGATGACGTTCATGCGAAGCCGGGCCGGCAGAGTGCGGTATTCCTGATTGTGCATCAGGTGGAGCGACCGATAGTAGATGTTGTTCATGCCCATGACGGCGGCCGCGGCGCGAGCTGCGTCGGCGGCGGTCTCGTCCAGGTGCGGGGCGGCGGCGGCCTCGATCTGACGGATCACCTCGGGCGTTCCGACCGCGTGGGCGCTGGCCAGAAAGGTCCCCCACTTCTGCGCCTCGTTCAGCGCCGTGTCGGTCGCCAGGGACGACAGGTTCAGCGAGATGTCCTTGGCGTAGGACGGGATCAGGTCGCGCAGGGCGTCAACGGACATCTTTGGTTTCCCTTCGGGAGGCGGCTATCGCTTACGACGCGGTCGCTTGCTGCTTGAGCCGCAGGCAGGCCTAGGATTTGGGATATCAGGCGCGGGCGCTCAAGTCGCGAGGCTCCGCAAGCCGAGCATAGCGGCCATAAGTGAAGCACGCAGTGAAAAGGCGGCGACATGAAAGCCGCCGCCCTTTCTAGGCTCATTCGCCGCTTTTTAGGCAGCGAGCACTTCGCCGCCGACAGGGCGGTTGCAGGCGCACAGCTCGTCGGTCTGCAGGGCGTCGACCACCCGCAGGGTGTCGGCCGGCGCGCGTCCGACGTTCAGGTTGGTGACATAGACGTGCTGGATGACGTTGTGCGGATCGACCACGAAGGTGGCGCGGAGGGCCACGCCCTCTTCCTCGTCCATGATCCCCAGGGCCCGGGCCAGCTTGCCGCCGTTGTCGGCGAACTGCCAGATCGGCAGCTTGTTCAGGTCGGCATGGTCACGACGCCAGGCCAGCTTGGTGAACTCGTTGTCGGTCGAGCCGCCCAGCACCACGGTGTCACGGTCCTCGAACTCGCGGCCCAGGCGCGCGAACTCGGCGATCTCGGTCGGGCAAACGAAGGTGAAGTCCTTGGGATAGAAGAAGATCACCTTCCACTTGCCGGGGAAACTGTCTTTGGTGATCGGCTCAAAAGCCGAGACGCCGTTCTCTTCGTGGGCGTTGAAGCCCGGCTTCACGCCGGTGATCTTGAAATCGGGAAGGGTTTGGCCGACGCCCAACATGGCGAACTCCATCAGGTCTGAATGAGAATCGGCGACGCGGGGGAGCGCGTCGCCGTGTCCCGGAAATGGCTTCTCGCACCTGCGAAGTCAAATTGATCTTCTCGCATGTGCGAATAGGCTGGAGTTATGCTTAGCGTGGGCGTGGACGGGATTGTTGACAGGTTGGGACCATCCCCCTATACCCCGCGCCTTCTCCGCCGTGGGTCCGCCCGCGGCGGTTCTGTTTCGGCGCCCAAGGATTAAGACCATGAAGGTCCGCAGCTCGCTCAAGTCGCTCAAGACCCGCCACCGGGACTGCAAGATCGTGCGCCGCAAGGGCGTGGTCTACGTGATCAACAAGACCGACCCGCGCTTCAAGGCCAAGCAGGGCTGATTAGGCCTTGGTGGCCCGGCCGCTCGCGAGCGGCCGCGAGCTGCCGGAGGGTTTCTGTCCTTCACGCCCTACGGCAGCGAAACGTCACGAGCCGAGCGGAACGGACGTCTAGCCAGAAAACATCCACAGGCCGCGGCGAACCGTCCGCGGCCTTTTTCGTGCGTGGCGTTGAGCCTTCTCGCGCGCGACGCTAACCCTGATCACCACATTCCCCCGCGAGTATCCCATGGCCGACGACGCCTCTTTCGACGCCTCCCCCGAGGTCCTCAACGCCACGGCGCAAGGCCGTTTGCGCACCATCATCGAGAGGCTGGAGCGGCTGGAGGAGGACAAGGCGGCGGTCATGGCCGACCAGAAGGAAGTCTTCGCCGAAGCCAAGGGTGAAGGCTACGACGTCAAGACCCTGAGGAAGGTCCTGCGCATTCGCAAGCAGGACAAGGCCAAGCGCCAAGAGGAAGAGGCGATCCTCGACCTCTATCTGTCCGCCCTCGGGGAAGTGTGAAGCGAAAGGACGTCAGTCCTTACGAGGCGGCCAGAAAGGCCGCCCAGCGCCAGGCTCTGAACGCCCTGCGCCGCGCCCGTCGCGCCGCCGAGAGAGCCGGGGTTCCCCTGTCAGACTGGGAAGATGAATTCCTCGGCTCGGTGTCAGAGCGGGTCGAAACCTACGGGCGCGCCTTCGGCGATCCGGAAAAGGGGGCGCCCGGTCAGTCACTGTCGGCTCTTCAGGCTCGCAAGCTCAAGGAGATCGCCGCCAAGGCGAAGAAGGGTCCGAAACCCGAACCAGAGACGAATTAGCGGCCCGGTATCTTCTCAGCCGGGGTCATGTCGATGGGCGGATCAAAGTCGGGATCGCGGGTGTCCTTGCGGCGTCCCAGCTCCCAGGTCTGCCAGTCCTCGAACGCCGTCCCGTTCCAGCCCAAGGCGGTGACCACGATTCGGTCGTCGTCCCATTCGATGCGGTTGAAACTGGGCGGCGCGCCCCGTTCGCGATGCGACACGGTTCCGCACCCCACCGCGTATGAGCATCCCTTGCCCAGCTTAATCGGCAGGGCGAAGGGGACGTGGACATGGCCCGACACGATAAGGTCGACGCCGGCCTCCGTGAAAATCTGCGCCGCCGCGTCGCCGCGCTTGACGTCGCCGGTCATGGGCGTGCCGATCATCTCGATCAGCGGATGGTGGCAGGCGATCACTCTCAGAGTGCCGGCCGGCGCGGCCTTCAACGCCTCGGCCGCGCGTCGCGTCTGATCGAGGTCGATGACCCCCTTGGACCAGTTGGCTCGCATCTGCCAGCCGCGCGCCGTAACCACGCCGCGCACCATCAGACCCGGCGCGTCGTGCTCGTGATCGTGCGCCGGATGGCCGGTTGCTTCCTCAAAAGCCCGCCACGGGTGAAATACCCGCGCGATCGGATCCCAATAGGGCACGTCGTGATTGCCGACGATGACGAACACCGGCTCGGGCAAAGATTTCAGCCACGCGCCCGCCGCCTCGAACTCACGCCCGTATCCCTTCTGGGTAATGTCGCCGCTGACCAGCACCAGATCGCTGGGCGTGGCGTGGCAATAGGCCGTCGCGGCTTCAACCGCCGCCTTGTCCTCGCAACCGAAATGGATGTCGGACAGATGCAGGATCCGCCGAACCGTCAAACCGTCGACTCCGCCGCGGGCGGCTTCGGCACCAAGGCGCGGAACGCGCGGGGGGTGAATTCGATGGTGGCGCGATCCCCGAGCCGAACGGTTTCGCCGTCGAGCACAGCCGGAATGGTGGAGCGGCCCCAGGCCTCGGCCTTGCGCACCGGCTGGGTCTTGACCGCCGGGTCGTCACGCCAGTCGCTGAATAGCGCCGTGACGCCGAGCCGGAACCCGTCGGTGGCGGTCTCCTGGCTCATGATGGCGGCTTCTAGGCCCACCGGCTCCTCCATGGCGCGGGAGATCATCGGACTGATCAGAACAAGCGCCTCGGCCCGTCGTTTTGGGCCGTTGTCCAGGCTACACCTCAGACGACCTGAAAAGGCTCGTCGAAAGGCGCGCACGCCATACTGCCAGGCGCGCTTCAGCTTGCCCTCACGCAGCGCCTCGCGGGCCGGGGCCCACAGGGCGGGGGCGCCCAGGATCGCCGCGCAATAGAAGGCATGGCCTTCGACCTTGCCACCGGACACCCACTGGGGTTCGCCCTCGGACAACGCGGTCCTGAGAGCCGCCTTCCAGTCGGCCGTTCCATAGAGCGCCTTGGGCAGCATGTTCATGGTGCCGCCGGGCAGAGGCGCGATCATCGGCCCATCGCGGCCCGCGCGGCCCGCCACAGTCCCCGCAGTCCCATCACCCGCCAAGACGAACAGGACATCGGGCTTGTCTTCCAGAGCCTGTTCGATTTGATCGTCGAACTTTCCGGATTCCAGAGGAATGACGGAGCCCTCCAGTCCGAATTCCGCAAGAATGGCCTCGACCTCGGCCGCCGCCTTTGGCCCGACGCTGCCCGACAGGCTGTTCACCAGCACCGCCACGCGCTTCAGCTCGGCATACGGGGTCAACTGGGACCCCTCGTGGCTTTTCGCCTGGGGCGCCGGCTCGGCTTCGATAAGGGCGTCGGTCATGTCGGGCCGAACGTGCGCCAAGGGGCGATGTTCCGGTTTCCGCCACAAAGCGTGGCCGTAGTCCGGAACCCGCGTCATTCCGCCACGTTCACCTCTGGCACGGGGGTTCGACAACACGAACTCGACAAGGACGAACGATCATGAAGAAGCTCCTCATCGCCGTGGCCGGCGTCGGCCTCCTGACCACCGCCTGCGCCAGCGACCCCTATGGATACGGCGGCTATGGCGGCGGCATGAATGAAACGGCTCGCCAGGGCGCCATCGGCGCGGCTATCGGCGCGGCCGCCGGCCAACTAATCGGCGGCGATACGGAAGCCACCCTGGCCGGCGCGGCCATCGGCGGCGCCGTGGGCGCCATCCGCGGCTCGGGCCAGGACCGCAACAATCAGCAGCGCTACCGCGACAGCCGTGGACGCTACTACTATTGCTACGACAACCGTCAGAGCGAATGCTACTGGGAAGACGGGTCGCGCCGGTACTGATGACGTCGGGCTCCGGGCCTGATCAATAGTTCCGAGGGGCGGTGCGTCGATTGACGGCCGCCCCTTTTTTCTTCGCCGGGAGGGGTGAATGCGAGTTGGTGTTCTGATTGGACTGAGTGCGCTGGGTCTTGGTGCGTGCGGTGGCGGCGGCGGCGGGTATGCCGATCGTGCCGATCTGGTGGCTGAACCGGGTGCGTGCGGGGAGCGGCGGTTCGAGATCTATTTCGAGGAGGGTCAGGCGCGGCTGACAGAGCCTGCCCGCGAGATCATCGGCATGACCTCGGCCCAGCTGTCGGGATGCGACATCCGCCGGGTGCAGGTTACGGGTCTGGCGTCTGCGACGGGATCGGCTTCGGCCAACCAGAGCCTGTCCGAGCGGCGGGCCATGGCCGTGGCCGAGGCCTTCGAGGGCGCGGGCTGGCCGGCTCCGGCCTTCCAGATGGAGGCGGTCGGAGACCAGGGCGCGACCACCGCCGATGGGCGTGCCGAACCGCTGCGCCGCCGCACCGAAGTCTGGGTGGAGGCCGCGCCGCTCTGACGCGGGGGGTCGCTCTGGGCCGGAAAGCGCCGCGGCGCTAGACTGCGAGCGCCATGTCTCGCGCCCTCCCTTTCCTGATCAGCCTGATCGCCGCCGTCCTGTGGCTGGCGACGACGACGGCGGCGATCGGTCAGCCGGTTTCGACGCCGCTCGGCCGCAGCGTCGCGCCGGGCAGCCAGGACGCCGGTCCGGGCCCGAAGTCGACACCGCGCATCACCGCCGAATTGGTCCCGATGAGCCGCTGGGCCACGCCGGGCTCGACGGCCATCGTCGCCGTTCGTCAGAACATCGAACCCGGTTGGCACACCTACTGGCGCAATCCGGGCGATTCCGGCGGGGCCACGACCCTGGCCTGGACGGCCCCCCGAGGTGTCGAGGCGGGCGGCATCGTCTGGCCCGTGCCCGAGCGGCAGCGGCTGCAGAGCCTGATGAACTTCGGCTATTCCGGCGAGGTCTTCCTGCCGGTCCCGATCGAGATCCCCGCCGACGCGCGGCCGGGAACGACGATCCCGCTGCGGACCGAGGCGCTGTTTCTGGTGTGCAATCCTGAAATGTGCGTTCCGGACGAGCTGGTCCTGACCTTGGACTTGCCGATCGGGGACGGCGCGCCGCCGCTGGACCCCCGCCATGGCGCGGACATCCAGACGGCCCTGACCTCCGCGCCCGGACCGGGCGACTTCGAGGCGCGGCTGACCCCCGACGGCCCGAACGGAGCGGTCGTACTGAGTGTGGTGGGGCCGGAGCTGGCCGAGGCGACCCAGGCCTGGTTCTTCCCCTTCCAGGGTGGGCAGGTCGATCATCCCTCGGCCCAGCCCGGAGAGCGGGGCGAGCGGGGACTGTCCCTCAATCTGACCCCGGGCGGCGGCTGGCGGATCGCGCCGCCGAGCGGCCCGATCCAGGGTCTGCTGTGGACCGACGTCGGGGCCTGGGAGATCACCGCCCAGCCGGGACCGCCCCTGCCCGGCGCGTCAGGGAGCGGCGCGCTGACCGATCCGGACGCCGCCGCGGCGGGCTCGACCCTGGCCCTGCCGATGCTGATCGCCTTCGCCCTGATCGGCGGGCTGATCCTCAATCTCATGCCCTGTGTGTTCCCGGTGTTGGCCATGAAGGCGGCGGGCCTAGCCAAGGGCGCGCACGAGCCGGCTGCTGCGCGGCGCGACGGGCTGGCGTTCCTGCTGGGGGTGCTGGTGACCTTCGCCATACTGGCCGGAGTGCTTCTGGCTCTGCGCGCGGCGGGCCAGTCGGTGGGCTGGGGCTTCCAGCTGCAGAGCCCCCCGGTGACCGCGGCCCTGGCGCTGCTGATGCTGGCTGTCGGGCTGAACCTGTCGGGGCTCTACCACGTCGGCGGCGGGGCCCAGGCCCTGGCCGGAGAGGCCGAGAGCAAGGCTTCGACGCTGCCGCGCGGCACCCAGTCCTTCCTGACCGGCGTGCTGGCGGTGGTGGTCGCGGCGCCCTGCACCGCACCCTTCATGGCCGTCGCCCTGGGGGCGGCGGTGACCCTGCCTGCCCTTCCGGCCCTGGCGATCTTCCTGGCTCTGGGCCTGGGTCTGGCGCTCCCCTATCTGATCGTCAGCCTGACCCCGGCGATTATGCGCCGCCTGCCTCGACCCGGGCCGTGGATGGTCACGCTGCAGCGCTGGCTGGCGATCCCGCTGTATCTCACCGCCCTGTGGCTGGCCTGGGTGTTCGCGCGCCAGACCGACACCACCGGGGCTCTGCTGCTGGCCGGCGCCGCTGCGGCCCTGGCCCTGGGCCTGTTCGCTCTGGGACGAGCGGGAGGCCGGCCGGTCATGGTCGGGGGTCTGGCCCTGGGACTGGCGTTGTCGGGGGGCCTGGCCTGGGCGGCCGCGACGCGCCCCGCCGCACCGGGCGGACAGGCCGGCTATGAGGAGGGCGTTCTGCCCGCCGTGGCCTGGTCGCCCGAGGCTGTGAGCCAAGCCCAGGCCGACGGTCGCCCCGTCCTCGTCAATTTCACCGCCGACTGGTGCCTGACCTGCAAGGTGAACGAGCGCGCCGCCCTGCAACGCCGCGCGACCGCCGAGGCCTTCGAAGAGGCGAACGCTGTCTATATGGTCGGCGACTGGACCCTGAGGGACGCGCCGATCGCCCGCGAGCTGGAGCGCCACGGCCGTTCGGGGGTGCCGTTGTATCTGGTCTATGGTCCCGGCGACGACGAGCCACGTATCCTGCCGCAAATTCTCACCCCCGGGGCGGTGACCGCCGCCCTCGCCGACGCCACCGCTGATCCAGGAGCCCGATCATGATCCGCCGCCTGTCGCTTCTCGCCGTCTCCGCCCTCGCCCTCGCCGCCTGCGGCGAGCAAGCCGCAGCGCCCGATGCGGCCGCCCCCGAAAACACCGTAGAAACAGCGGCGGCCGCGACCAACATGGCCCCGAACTTCACCCTGGTGGATTCGGAAGGGGTCCAGCGTCAGCTGAGCGACTATCGCGGTCAGGTGGTGATCCTCGAGTGGACCAACGAGGGCTGCCCCTACGTCCAGAAATACTATGAATCCGGCGCCATGCAGGACCTGCAACGCGCGGCGGTCGAAGACGGCGCGGTGTGGCTGACCATCATCTCATCGGCCCAGGGCCAGCAAGGATACGTCGATGGCGCCGAGGCGCGCCAATGGGCCGACCGCAACACCGCCGGCGCCAACCATCTGCTACTGGATCCCACCGGTCAGGTCGGCCGCCTGTACGACGCCAAGACGACGCCGGACATGCGGGTCATCGATGAGCAGGGCCGCATCGTCTACGCCGGCGCCATCGACGACCGGCCGTCCAGCGAAGCGGAATCGCTTGAGGGCGCGACCAACTACGTCACCTTGGCCTTGGCGGCGCACGAGGCCGGCGAGGCGCCGGAGACGCCCTACGCCCAACCCTATGGCTGCTCGATCAAATACGCCGACGAACTGGACGCCTGACGCCGCGCGCCGTCACCCCGCCTTGGCGAGAGGCGGGGGGTGGATGCCGGCCTCGAGGATCTCCCACTGGACGCCGTAGCATTCGCAGGCGGCGCGCTCGAGGGCGACCCGGTCCAGGATGGTGACGCGGCCGCGCGAGTAGCGGATGGCCCCGGCGCGCTGCAGGGTCTGGGCGGCCTCGTTGACCGTGGTGCGCTGGGACCCCAGCATGGACGCCAGATACTCTTGGGTCAGCTTCAGCACGTCGCCCTCGACCCGGTCGTGGCAGCGCAAAAGCCATTTGGCGAAGCGGTGCTCGGCGCGGTGCAGGGCATTGCACGCCGAGGACTGTTCCAACTCACCGGTCAGGCGGACGGCATAGGCGGCGACAGCCTCGCGCAGCGCTTCGCTGTGATCGGCCAATTGGCGCAAGCGTCCGATTTCGACCCGGCGGCCGTAGCCGTCCGATTGGGCCACCAGCCGCGAATAGGCGCGGGCGCCCGCCTCGACCGCCAGGGGGAAGGTCATCCCTTCCGGCCCGATCATGAAGGTCTCGATGGTGCGGCCGTCGGCCATCACCGCCACGGCCGAGATGATGCCCTCGTCAACGAAGGTGCAGTGGGTGGCCCGGTCGCCCGCCTCGCAGATCAGGTCGCCAAGCCGGAATTCAACCGGGGTGGCCGCCTCCAGAATGATCGCGCGTTCGGCGGGCGGGAGGCTGTTGAGGATCGCGTTCGACGGCGACAACGGCATCTTGAGCGGAAAGGGGAAGTCCCGACGGTCCGGTCGCCGGTCATCGGCGGGCGCGGACGGCCAAGCTGGCCCTCGAGCGCGACTCAAGGCGCACCGTGCAGGGCTGTTCCGGCCGGAGCCCGGTCACCGGGCTGGCGCCCGACCCGCGCCACCAGCCGGGACCCCTGCCAGACCTCGACGGCGCGGCAGTCCTGCTGGCGCAGGGTTCCGAGCGCGCGGCGCATGGCGTCGGCGTCGTCGGCCGCCTCGATGGACGGCAGCCGCCAGCGGTCGTCCGCCCCGACACAGCGCAACTGATACCCGGTCATTCAGCCCTCGCGTTCGGCGAGATGAATAGGCGAGGAAGCGTGGCCGCGTCTGTCGCCCCGCCAACAGAAGCGAAGTGCATGATTCAAAAGGACGGGTGACCTTACGCGGGACCCGCGCTAACCCTTGGCGTATGACCGAGGCCGCCGCGCGCCGGAAGAGCAAGCCTGACACCGGAAAACCGCTGCGGCGGCGCCGCGGCCTGACCGCCGTGCAGGCGATCCACCACGACGACCAGATACAGGTCGAAAGCATGCCGCCACGCGCCGAGGGGCTGAGGCTGCGCGCCCGGCTGCGGTATCTCTACCACGGCTCCGGGCCGGCGGCCGTCCGGTTCCGGCTGGCGGTGATCGTCATCGACCTGGCCATCATCGGCTTCTTCCTGGCCACGCCGCTGCTGAAGGAGCAGGGGCTGTTCTACTATGTGATCGACTATCTGATCGCGGCCTTCCTCGCGCTTGATCTGGCGGCGCGGGCGCTGGCCTACACCGACATCAAGGACTGGCTGCGAAAGCCGGTGGTGTGGGTCGATCTGTTCATCCTGGCGACCCTGCTGTTTCCGGCCTGGCTGGCCAACCTCGGCTTCCTGCGGATCGTGCGGCTCTGGACGCTGGTGAATTCCGACGTGTTCTGGCGCACGGTCGGGCGGCGCTTCGACGACACGCGGGTCGAGGACACGACCAAGGCCCTGGCCGCGGTGCTGACCTTTCTGTTCGTCTCCACCGGCTTCGTCTACGGCCTGTTCCTCGGCCAGGGCGGAATCGGCGGCTACCTGGACGCGCTCTATTTCACCGTCACGTCGCTGACCACGACAGGCTATGGCGATATCACCCTGCCCGGGCCGTGGGGGCGGGTCGTGTCGATCGCGGTGATGCTGACCGGCATCACCTTGTTCATCCGCCTGGCCCAGACCCTGTTCCGGCCGCACAAGGTGCGCTTTCCCTGCGACAACTGCGGCCTGCAGAACCACGACCCGGACGCGGTGCACTGCAAGGCCTGCGGCATCGTGCTGTGCATTCCCGACGAGGGCCGCTGAGGCGGATCAGTCTGCGTCGGGCTGACGATCCGGGTGGGCGGCGACGAAGGCGGGATGGACGGCCGCCGCCGCCTCGATGGCGATGAGCCGCGGGAAGGGGGCCATCGACACGTTGAAGCGCCGCGCCGAATAGATCTGGGGGACGAGGCAGCAATCGGTCAGGGTCGGGCGATCGCCCCAGGCCCAGCCGTCGCCGTGGCGGGCGACCAGCGCCTCCAAGGCCTCGAAGCCGGCGGTGATCCATCTCGCGGCCCAGGCGTCGGTCGCGGCCTGATCGGCGCCGAACTGGCTCCTGATCGCCTTGAGCACCCGCAGATTGTTCAGCGGATGGATGTCGCAGGCGACCAGCGCCGCCATGGCGCGCACCTCGGCGCGGGCGAAAGGATCGCGCGGCAACAGCGGCGGCTCGGGCCAGGTCTCCTCGATCCACTCCAGGATGGCCGGGCTCTGGGTCAGGACGCGACCGTCGACCTCCAGCGCGGGAACCAGCCCCTGCGGGTTGAGGCGGCGATAGGAGTCCGACGCCTGGTCACCCTGACGCAGATCGACAGGCCGGGTCTCATAGCTCAGTCCCTTGAGATTGAGCGCGATACGGGTGCGGTAGCTGGTGCCCGAGCGCCAGTAGCCGTGCAGGACCAGGTCGCTCATGTGAGGGTGAACTCCACGGGCGACAGACCCTCGACCGTGGCGCGGACGGTGTCGCCGGGCCTCAGGGGGCCGACGCCCTCAGGCGTTCCGGTGAAGATCAGGTCGCCGGGCATCACCCGCCACAGTCGCGAGGCCTGAGCCACGATCTCGGCCGGGTTCCAGACCATGTCTGCGAGCGAGGCCGACTGGCGCGTCTCGCCGTTGACGGTCAGGGCGATCGACTGTCCGCCGGGGCTCCAGTCGGCGGCCGCAGTGACCGGGCCCACGGGAGCGGAGTGGTCGAAGCCCTTGGCCGCGTCCCAGGGACGGCCGGCCTGTTTGGCGGCGGCCTGGAGGTCGCGGCGGGTCAGATCGACGCCGACGGCATAGCCCCAGATCAGGCGTCCGGCGTCCTCGGGAGACAGATCGGCCCCCTCGCCACCGATGACGCAAACCAGTTCGGCTTCATGGTGAAGGTTGTCGGTCGCGCCGGGGAAGGGGATGGACCCGCCGCCCGCGACCAGGGCGTCGCCGGGCTTGGAAAAGAAGAAGGGCTCGGCCCGCTCGGCGCCCATCTCGCGGGCATGGGCGGCGTAGTTCTGGCCGACGCAGAGAATGCGCCGGACCGGCAGGCGGCCGCCGGTCACAGCAGTCAGGGAAGGGCGCGGCGCGGGGTCAAAGAGCCAATCGGTCATTGGGCGAGTCTAGCCCCGCCGCCGGCGCCGCGCCACGCGCCGATTCATGCTGCGGCGCAAAATTAGACGCCGGAACCCCCTCCGAACCTTGGCGTTGGGGATGGGGGTTCCCTATCTGCATACCGCAAAGCTAGAGCCGGAGAGCGCATCATGGCCACGACCAAGGCCCGCGAAGACATCAAGAACGACCTGAAGACCCTCAAGGAGGACCTCAAGGTTGGCGCCCGCGAGGAGGCTGCGGCCATCAAGGGTCGCGCCAGCCAGGCTCGCGCCCAGGCCGAACTGAAGGCTGATGAACTGCGTGAGCGTGCGCGCGGCTACTACGCCGACGCCCGCGTGCGCGGCCAGGCCTATTACGACGACGCGCACGAGCGCTTCGAAGAGGCGCAGCGTTACATCACCGAGCGGGTCCAGGAGCGTCCGGTGCAGTCGACCGCCATCGCGCTGGGCGTCGGTCTGGTGCTCGGCGTTCTGCTGGCCGGCCGCCGTCGCTGATGATCGGACAGGGGGTGCTTTCGGGACTGATCAAAAAGGTCGTCGCCGGGGCGGTCGCGGCCGGATGCGCTCTGGTTGCTGTGTTCGCGCTCGGGGCCACCATCTATCATCTGCTGTTGCTGGTCTTCGTGCCGGCGGGCGCGGGGGCGATAACGGCAGCGCTGTTCGCCGCCGCCGCCGCTGCCGTCTCCTTCCGTTTTTTCGGCAAGTCCGGAGCGGAAGCGCGGCAGGATGATGATGACGCCGAACTCGAGGAAGAGGATGACGGGCTGCTGGGCCGGGCCGTCCATCTGGTCGCCGCGCGCCCAATGCTGGGCGGCGCCGCGGCGCTGGCGACGGCCTTCCTGTTTCTCAGAAACCCCGCCTTGGCCACCCTTGCGGCGGGACTGTTCGGCGAGACCGAACGGCAGCGGAAACGGCGTCGGCGACGGGACCGTCAGCAGACCTGATCGGAAAGACCCGCTTCGGCGGGTCTTTTGCTATCGCGACGGGGCGCGTCCGGCCGGGCGACGGTAATCGCACAAGGCTTGGCCCTGAACGCCGAAAAGCTGGCGCTCCGGCGCCCAGCCGCGCGACTTGCGGCCGCCGACCCGGCACCAGCCGTCCTCGCAATCATCCAGCGGAGCGATGGCGCGGGGCGCCAGGGTCGCCCGGACGCCAGACCGATCCGACCGGCCAGAGCGCAGGGGAATGTCCGCGCCGGTGCGATTGAACACGGTGCGTCGCCCTGAGGCCACGGTGCGGTGAATCCAGGCGACCGAGCCTTCCGGATCGCAGACCTTTCGCCATTCGGTCGTCTCGGCGATGACCTGAACCGGCAGGCCGGCGGCGCGATATTCCCACATCACCTGATAGTCGAGACCCGGGCCCTGACGCGCCCGAACGCGATCGGACTTCAACGTGATCCAGCGCGGCACCTCCAGCCCGGTCGGCGTGGGCCTTCCGTCCGGCATGGTCTGCGCGCCCCCGGTCAGAACGGCGCCAGCCAGGGCGGCGCAGATCAAAACAGGGCGGAGTTTAAAAAGGGATCGGATCACGGTAGGACCGTAGGGTCGCGAGGGCAACCCACAGTCATGCGCGCCCCGCCTTAAGACCGGCTTAACCACGCGGCGCGCCCAAAGCCACGCTTGACGAAAACGCCGCGTGAAGGTTGTGCTTCAGCGCAACCGGAAATGCCTTCATGACATCATGCTCGACCTCGCGGCGTCTGTTTCTCGGCGGCGGCGCAGCCGTCGCCTGCGCGCTGGGACTGCCGACACGCGTCTTGGCCCAGACTGAACCGTACGCGCTCGGCGAGTTTCACAGACCGGATGCGGCCCTGTCGGTGGCGCTGTCCCCTGACGGTCGCAGGCTCGCCGTGCTGCAGCAAACGCCGCAGGGCGATCGCCAGCGCGCCATTCTGGACATCGTGTCCGCGGACGACCCCGGTGGCGCCCGTGTGCGCGTGCCCATCGGCGACGTCCAGGCCCAGCGTCTGGAATGGGCCGACGACCGGCACGTGCTGCTGGTGGTGATCACCGAAACGGAGGTGCAGGGAAATCGGCCCATGCACTCCATGATCCGGGAGCAGGGCCGCACCATCACGGCGCGGCGGGTGTTGTCGATCGACGCCGATACCGGCCGCGGTCTGGCGTTGTTCGGCGAGGATCGACAGGCCTTGAACTACAACCTCGATCTCGGCCGGATCATCGACACCGTGTCCGACCGGCCCGGGCACATCCTCATGGCGGCGCGGGGCTTCAATCTGCTCAACGAACTCTATCGGGTCAGTCTGTCGACGGGTCGAAGCGAGCTGGTGGAGCGAGGCGTCGCGCGGACCCTAGACTGGAAAACCGTCGATGGCGTTCCCGTGCTGCGGCGCGATCTGTCGGCGCGCGGCGACGTCCAGACCTGGCGCGCCCGGCCGATCGGCGGTTCGGAATGGCGCTTCGTCCGCAGCGATCGCATTCTGGAGCAGCCGCAGTTCACCTGGGCGGGCCCATCGGAGACGGCGGGGGCCGTGCGCGTGCTCGCCCGGGCCGAGGGCGAGGACGTCATCGCCCTGCGTGATATGGACCTGACCACGCTGCAGCTGGGGCCGCCGATCCGGACACGGGAGGGCTTCGACGCCGATCATGAGGTTCTCGACGCGGCGCGCCGACCGATCGCCACGGGTTTCGTCGTGGACCGGCTCGACTACGATTTCCCGGATCCGGCGGTCGCGCCGCACTACCGCGCTATGAACCGCTTCTTCAATGATGAGGCCTCGGTGCGGATCGTCGGCGCCGACACGGCCCGCAACCGCATCCTGACCTATGTCGAGGGACCTCGCGAACCGGGCGCCTGGTACCTCTACAATCGCCAGGCGCGCGACTACACCAACATCGCCGCGCGCAGAACGCTTGAGGCGCAGAGGCTGGCTCCCATGACGCGCCTGAGGGTCGCGACGCGCGATGGTTCGGAGATCGGCGCCTATCTGACCCGGCCGTCTTCCGGCGCCAAGGGGCCGCTGATCGCCCTGGTCCACGGCGGACCCCAGGTGCGCGACGCCTGGAGCTACGATCGTCAGGCCCAGGCGCTGGCGTCGCAGGGTTTCTGGGTCGTTCAGCCGAATTTCCGCGGGTCGGGAGGCTTCGGCGAAACCTTCGCCGACCAAGGCGATCGTCAGTGGGGCGGCCGGGTGCAGGAGGACATCGAGGACGCCGTTCTGGCGGCCGTTAGCGAGGGCGGACTGGACGCCAGCCGCGTCGGCATCATGGGCGCGAGCTTCGGTGGCTATTCCGCGCTGATGAGCCCGATCCTCAGGCCCGACCTGTACAAGGCCGCCGTCTCGATCTGCGGCTTCAGCGATCTGCCCGATCTCCTGGCCGAGCAGCGCCGTGACGACGACAGCCCGGGTCAGCAGATCTATGCGCGAGAGGTCGTTCGTCTCGGTGATCCGCGCGCGGACGCCGCAGAGCAGGTACGCTGGTCGCCGCGCCGGAGAGCCGGAGAGATGCCGTGCCCGGTGCTGATGACGCATGGTGTGGACGACGCCATCGTGCCGGTCGGACACTCGCGCCGCATGCGCGATGCGCTACAGGGCGCCGGCAGGCCGGTCGAACTGATCGAGATCGCCGATGCGGGTCACGGCGACTGGGACCTGGCCGAGGAAGGCCGGTTGATGGCCCGGTACGTCGCCTTCTTCCGCCGCCACCTCGGCTGAAGACATGCGTCCTAGCCACCCGCGCGCAAAGCTGAACCGACTGGGGGCGTACCTGGCGGTCATGGTCCTGGCCGTCTCGATGCTGGTCGACGGTCCGGCGAGGTCGCAGCCGCTGACGGCCAGCGAGATCGCCGCGCCGCCGATGGTGACGGGAGCGGTGGTGTCGCCTTCCGGAAAATACGTCGCCTTCCTCAGTTGGGACGGCGAAGAAAACCTTATCATGGTCTACGACGTCGAAACGAAGGTCTCGACCCCGATCTACCGAGGCCGCTTTCGGGAAGCCTTCGGAGGATCGTGGCCCGAATGGGTCGCCTGGAAAACCGATGACCGGATCCTGATGGGACTCAGCCTGTTCGAGGTCGGCCGACGGCGGAACGATCCCGACGGCCGCATCACGACCTTCCGGGGCGGGCAGGGGGTGATATCGGTCAGGCGTGACGGTACGGACCGCATCACCGTCAGGGCCCCGCGATCGCGCCCCGGCGACCCGGGCATGGTTCTGGACACCTTGCCGAGGGAGCCGGATGAAATTCTCATGACGTTCGACGACGGTGGCGGCGTGCTGAGTGTCGCGCGCGCCAACGTGCGCACCGGCGAATCGCGGGAAGTTCTGCAGGGTGAGCGACGCGTTCTAAGCTACCACACCGATGCTCGAGGCGAAGTGGTCGCGCGCACGCGGCTTAGAGGCCTTATCGGACGCATTCTGGTGGCCGAAGGACGCGATCCGGTCAGCGGCGACTGGGTGGAGCTCTTTCGGGTGCGCAAGGACGAACTGCGCGATTTTCCGGACTATGACATTCTGGGCGCCACCTCCCGTCAGGGCGAGCTGTATGTCAGCGCTCGGGGCGAGGCCAGCGACGATCCGACCGCCGGGGTTCACATCTTCGATTTCCGGACTCGTCTTCTGGGACCAGCCATCTGGCGTCACGCGGAATACGATGTCGCCGACGTCGTTTTGTCAGAGGACGGGGCGTTTCAGGCCGGCTGTTACTGGGCCGACGCTTTCGAGTGCGACTTTCGCGATCCGGAGGACGCCGCGGTGTTTCGCGGGCTGAAGCGCTTTTTCGGAGGCGAACGAAGTCTTTCGGTGGCTTCGCAATCGGACGACGGTCGAATCTGGCTGCTCGCGGTATCGGGACCGCGCAATCCCGGAGACTATTTTCTCTATGACTCCGAAGCCCGGAACGTTGAGCCGCTTGGGCCCATGTTTCGCGGCCTGAGGGAGGAGCGTTTGGCCCCCACGCGGCGGCTCGATTACGCGGCCGGAGACGGTCAGCGGCTGCATGGCTATCTGACCGGACATGCCCCTGGGCCTGGCCAGCCTCCGCGCCCGCTCATCGTCCTGCCGCACGGCGGTCCCGAGGTTCGCGACACGCTGTCGTACGATGTCTTCGCGCAGATCCTCGCCACGCGCGGATATCAGGTGCTTCAGCCGGATTTTCGGGGATCCTCGGGCCGCGGACGCGCCTGGGCCGAAGCGGGCTATCGCGAATACGGCGGCGTCATGCAGACGGACGTCTACGCCGGTCTCGATCACATGGTCGCGGAAGGGCTCGCTGACCCGGCGCGCGTCTGCATCATGGGGGCCAGCTACGGCGGTTACGTCGCGGCGTGGGCAGCGGCGGATCAACCCGATCGTTTCCGCTGCGCGGTCTCCATCGCCGGCCTTTCCGATCTCGAGGAGGCGCTGCGGTGGGAGCGGCGACAGTTCGGGGCCGGGTCGGACCGCTACGAATATTGGGTCAAATCGATGGGCGACCCGCGCTTGGACGAGGCGAGATTGAAAGCGGCGTCCCCGATCCACCAGGTCGCGTCGTGGCGAACACCTGTCCTGCTCATCCATGGAGAGGAGGACAATATCGTTTCAGTGGAGCAATCCCGGGCCCTGAACCGCGCTCTGGTTCGCGCCGCCAAGCCGGTTCGCTATCTCGAGATCGAGGATGCGGGGCATAGCGGATGGTCGGAAGAAGCCTGGACCCTCATACTCGCCGAACTGGACAGCTTCCTCGGCCGCCACCTTCCGGCGTCCCCGCCCACGGTGATCGCTCAGACGCCGTAGTGCTCGCTTCTCAGCGGCCGGGACAGGAGGCCGTCGATGGCCTCCTCGACGCTCTGCTCGTCGGCGAGCACCGACGCCACCGCCTCGCAGATCGGGGTCTCGACCCCCAGGCGCGCCGACAGCTCGCGCACCGCCGGCGCGCTTTCCACGCCCTCCGCGACCGATCGTTTGCCGCTCAGCGCCTGGTCCAGCGTCTCGCCGCGTCCCAGCGCCAGGCCGACGCTCATGTTGCGCGACTGTGAGCTCGAACAGGTCAGAACCAGATCGCCGAGACCGCAGAGGCCCGCGACGGTTTCTCGCTGCGCGCCCAGGGCCACGGCCATTCGGGTCATCTCGGCGAAACCGCGTGTGATGAGGGCGGCATGGGCGCTGCGGCCCAGGCCTCGGCCCTCGACAATGCCCGTGCCGATTGCGAGCACATTCTTGAGTGCGCCGCCGGCCTCGGCGCCGATCATGTCGGTGACCAGATAGGGCCGGAAACGGGGGGTGGCGACAGCCTCCAGCAGGCGTCGGCCCAAATCCTCGTCGGCGCAGGCCAGGGTCACGGCGGTCGGGAGATCGCGCGAAACCTCGGCCGCGAAGCTTGGTCCCGACAGCACGGCGGCGCGGGCGTCGGGCAGGGTTTCGGCCAGCACATCGGTCATCAGCTTCAGCGTGCCGCGCTCGACACCCTTGGCGCAGAGGATGATGGGCGTTCCTGCAGCGCAATATGGCGCGAAGCTCGCGAGCGTCGCCCGCATGTGCTGAGCCGGAGGCACGGCCAATATCATGTCGGCCTGACTCAGGACCGATAGGTCGCCCGTGACGCTGACGTTGTCTTCCAGTCGAACCCCGGGGAGGAAAGCCGTGTTCTCGCGGACCTGCGCCGCGCTTTCGACCACCTCGGCCTCGCGCGCCCACAGCAGGGTGTCATGGCCGCGCCTGGCCATCACCTGAGCCAGGGCCGTGCCCCAGGCCCCCGCGCCCATGACGCCCACGCTCTTGATCTCTTGCATCACATCCGATCCCTCGCCCCCGAGCGGACAGGGCTATCAGAGCCGGGTCCCGGGATGAAGCGCGATCAGGATTCCGCCTCCTGGGGCTGCTCCATGGGCCGGTCCCGCGCCGGGCGAGACCCGGCCGCGCGTCGCTCCCAGTTCCGCACATAGGCGGCGACGGTCCGAGGGTCGTCGATCACGAGGGTGTTCTCGGAATTGCTTTGGGACGCGAAGGTGAAGTTCTGGCTTCCGGTGATCACCAGTCGTCGATCGATCACCAGGTATTTCGAGTGCTGGGTCAGGTTGTCTCGCGTCATGACCTCGACGCCGCGCTGCTGCACGGCGCGCACGCGGGGATGCCCTTCGCGCATGTCCGAAACCACCATGCGCACCCGAACTCCCCGAGCCGCAGCCCGGTTCAGCGCGTTGACCATCCGCCCGTTGCTGAACAGGAAGGCCATCACCAGAACTTCCTCGCGAGCGAGGTCGAGCTGGGCGGTCATTATCCCGATGCAGTCGTCTTCGGGTTCGAAGCAGACTGACTGAACACCGTTTTCCTGCGTAATTCTCGCTGCCGAACTCGCACCATTCCCGGCGACGGCGGAGGCCTCTCGCGCAAAGCCTTCCTTCGTCGCAGCCTGTCCCGGGGCCGCCGGCTGGCACGCGCTGGTCAGAACGATGAGAGAGACAGCGAGAGGATAGTTCATGCTGATCCTGATCGGAGACGCCGCAGGGCGGGCTGATGACAAAGTGTCGCATCCTCGCAACGGTTCTTACGGCGAACGTTCACAACCTCGCGAAAGCGCATACCGCTTGCGGTGCGGTGTGATAGAGACCGAAATGGGGCGACAGGTCCGTCGTTCCGCCCCGACATATCTACAGGAAGCTGAGAAGCATGCGCTTGAAAACCTTCGTTATGGCCTCCAGCGCTGCGGGCGTTCTCGCCCTCGCCGCCGGCGCCGCCCACGCCGAACCGAACGGCTTCTACGGGGCCGCCGAAGTCGGTGGCCACTTCATGGAAGAAGGCATCCTGGCGCGTTCGGAAGCCGGCCCGGCCTTTGAATTCGACGTCAATGACGGCCCGGCCTACTTCGGCCGCCTGGGCTATCGCTTCAATCCCAATTGGCGGATCGAGCTGGAAGGCGGTTTCCGCGATGGTGACCTCGGGGCCGTCCAGCGCTTCAGCAACACCGTTCCCTCGGGCGTTTGCGCCACCGGCGGTGCGGGCTGCGAGAATCCGGATGGCGACATCACCGCCACCACGGTGATGATCAACGCCATTTACGACTTCGGCTCGCCGGACTGGATGGTTCGTCCGTTCATCGGCGTCGGCGCCGGCATGAACTGGGTCGACTACGATGTTCGCGGCACGCTGCAGGGCGTTCCCGGCTCGACCTTCGTCATCGACGACAAGAACGGCGAAATGGCCGCCCAGGCGATCGCGGGACTGGCCTTCCGCGTCGGCGAGCGGATGAATATCGACCTGACCTACCGCTATCTGACCGGCGACACGACGTTCGAATCGTCCACCACGGGCGGGCCCGACCTCGGCAACTGGGAAGGCGACTACGACTTCAGCCACACCGTTTCGCTGGGTCTGCGCTACAGCTTCGGTGCGGTTGATGCGCCGCCGCCGCCGCCTCCGCCGGCTCCGCCGCCGCCGCCTCCCCCGCCGCCGCCTCCCCCGCCGCCCCCGCCGCCGCCTCCGGCCCCGGCTC
>NZ_QUOQ01000006.1 GCF_003704105.1 Brevundimonas lutea
AGACCCGGTCGCGCGCATTGTCGACGTGATAGGTGTCGTCGCCCAGTCCGCCCGCCATCTGGTCGGCGCCGCCCATGCCGTTCAGCACATTGTCGCCGGCGTTGCCGACGAGACGGTTGTCCAGCGAGTTGCCGACCGCGTTCAGATCACCCGAGCCCGTCAGCACCAGGCGCTCAACATAGATGCCCGCCAGATTGTAGCTGACCGAGGACTGGATCTCGTCAAAGCCCTCGCGGTTGTTTTCATAGACCCGGTCATTGGCGTTATCGACGATGTAGATGTCATCGCCCTTGCCGCCCGCCATGTCGTCGGCGCCGCCCAGGCCGTTCAGCAGATTGGCCCCGTCGTTGCCGACCAGCCGATTGGCCAGGCTGTTGCCGACGGCGTTGATGTTGCCAGTTCCGGTAAGGACCAGGCGCTCGACATAGGTCCCGGCCAGATCGAAGCTCACCGAAGAGCGGACTTCGTCAAAGCCTTCGCCGGCGTTCTCGTAAACACGATCTCCCGCGTGATCGACGAAATAGATGTCGTCTCCCTTGCCACCCGCCATCTCATCGGCCCCGCCCATCCCATTGAGGACGTTGGCGCCGCTGTTTCCGACCAGCCTGTTCTGGAGAGAATTGCCGATCGCATCGATGTCAGCAGAGCCGGTGAGCACGAGACGCTCCGCATAGATGCCCGCAAGGTTGAAACTCAGTGACGAGCGGATCTCATCAAAGCCCCCTCCATCAAGCTCGACCACCACGTCTCCGACATGATCGACGATGTAGATGTCGTCGCCCGCTCCGCCGGTCATCCGATCAGCGCCCGCGCCGCCGTTGAGCAGATTGTTGGCCGCGTTGCCGATCAGTGTGTCGTTGCCGGAACCGCCAATGGCGTTTTCGATCACAGCGCCATAGGCGATAGCCATATTGTGGGTAAGGCCCGCGAAACTCGAGAAGCCGCCCTCCCTCAAATCGATCACGCTGTTGCTCACGTAGAAGGACAGATCGATCGTGTCGTTTCCGGCGCCGTCCCAGATGGCGACGATCGGTTCCTGGTTGATCGAGAAATCGAACGCGTCGCGACCGGCGTTCGAGTTGAAGCCGTAAACCGTGTCTCCCGCGCGGGTCGACATGTTCGCCCCGTAGATGTGCTGCAGGATGAGGATGTCATGCAGGAGGGGGGTCGCGCCGTAGCTAAAGCCATGCTGGGCCCCGGTCTCGCGCGCGTCAAAATACGACATGATCGTGTATTGGCGCGAATCTTGAGCGTACTCAGCAAAGCCCGCGTAGGTGATATCAACCCCTTCGGCGGCGTTGTAATCGCCAGGGTGAGGGACGCCCAGGCCATGCATGATTTCGTGCATCAGCGCGGTGAAATTGTATGTCCCCAGCCCGTACGACCCGAGCCCACCATCCGAATTCACCCAGATTTCGCTGGAGAACCATTGGTCACGCTGACCCTCCGGGAGATCGTAGAAGCGACCGCCGGCCCAGCCCCAGACATAGTCCGGCATCGTGCTGGAGTTGGCGAAGGTCATACGGTTGTCCGAGGCGCCGTTGTCGGCCGCCTCGATGAAGGTCAGGTTGGCGACATCGGCGAGAAGGGCGAAGGCGTCCCGCGTAGCTTGACGCTGCATCGCATTAAACGCCTGAAATCCTTGATAGTTTTCATCAAGAAGGTTGTCTTCGTTCAAGGCTTCGAAGAACGCGTAGGTGACGATGCCGTTGGCCCAGCCGATGTTGTTCCGATCCAGCTGAGCGATGATCTGCTCGATGTTGAAGCTGGGAGCGGCGGGACCGCCTATGCCCGAGCCAGATCCTGACAAGCCGCCAGCGCAAGCGATGCACATGTTACCTACTCCCCCGAAAGACGTGCGGCTGAGCGCCGACAACCGTGATTGACCCGAAGACACGCTCCGAGACTGCCTCTGGATGCAACCGATAGCTCGCCTTTTCGGCGAACGCCAACCACCTAGTGCTGATTTTCTCGTGACCGGGCGCCAAACGGTCAGGGTTTTCCGGCAATTGTTTTGGCGATTGCGACCATGGGTCGCTAAGTTGAACGGCTGAAGGAGCCAGAGACGACGCCGTGCTGAAGTCGCTGCTGTCAGACAAGCCCGGGGCGCGTCCGCTCGCCGAGGCCATCCGCGCCTGCCGCTGGCACCTGCTGGCGGCGGCTGGCTTCAGCGCGCTCGTCAACATCCTGTATCTCGCGCCGACCCTGTACATGATGCAGGTCTATGACCGCGTCGTGCCGACCGGGGGGATCATCACCCTGGTGCTGGTGACCATCGTCGTCTTCCTGGCTCTGGGGACGCTGGCGGGACTGGATGTGATCCGAACGCGCTTGCTGGTGCGCGCCGGCCTGAGGCTGGACCAGCAATTGGCCGGACGGACCCTCGGTCGCGCCATGGGGTCGCATGAGACCAGCGCGCGCGCCGGCCAGGTGATGCGCGAATTCGACCAGGTCCGATCCGCGATCGGCGGTCAGGGCGCGCTGGCCATTCTCGATGCGCCCTGGACGCCGATCTACCTGCTGTTCTGTTTCCTGCTGCACCCGTTGCTGGGATTGTTAACCTTGGTCGGAGCCCTGATGCTGTTCGGGCTGGCGGTGCTGAACGAACGATCGACCAAGACGCGGCTGCTGAAGGCGCATGAGGCCTCCGCCCGAGCCTATGCCGCTCAGGAGCAGGTCTCGACCCGCTCCGAAGTGGTCCGGGCGCTGGGCATGCGCCGCGGTCTGGTGGCCAGACAACTGACGGCGCGCGCCGAGGCGACCGGGGCCCAGTCCGAGGCCCAGTTCACCGGCGGGCGCTATTCCGGCGCGATCAAGTTTCTGAGGCTGATGCTGCAGTCTCTGGCGCTCGGCCTGGGCGCCTATCTGGCGGTCCAGCAACAGATCTCCGCCGGCGCCATCATCGCCGCCTCGGTGTTGCTCAGCCGCGCGGTCCAGCCGATTGAACAGCTGGTCGGAGCCTGGCCGGGCCTGGTTCAGGCCCGTGCGGCCTGGAAGAGCCTGACGGACCTCTATGAAGCCACTGGCGACCAGGACGAGGCCCACACCCTGCTGCCGGCCCCTGCAGGTCGCCTCGATCTCCAGGAGGTCAGCGTCCGGATGAGCGACGGGGATACGCCCCAGCTGAAACAGGTCAGCTTCGCGCTCGAACCCGGCCAGATGCTGGGCGTGATCGGACCGTCGGGCTCTGGCAAGACCACCCTGGCCCGCGTCGTGGCCGGCGCCTACCGGCCGCAGCTCGGGGCGGTGCGGCTGGACGGGTCTGAATACGGACAGTGGGATCCCGAGCGGCTGGCCCGCCACATCGGCTATCTGCCGCAGGATTCGGTGCTGTTCGCCGGCACGGTGAAGGACAACATCTCGCGCTTCGAGGGGGCGGCCGACCCCGCGGCGGATCAAGGCGCCATCGACCTCAGGGCGGTCACCGCGGCCAAGGCGGCGGAAGTCCATGACCTGATCCAGTCCCTGCCCCAGGGCTATGACACGCCGATCGGCCCCGGCGGGCGGGGGCTGTCGGCCGGCCAGATGCAGCGCGTCGCCCTGGCCCGCGCCCTCTACGGTTCGCCCCGCCTGCTGGTGCTCGACGAACCCAATTCGCACCTGGATCAGGACGGCGAGACCGCCCTGATGCGGGCGCTGAAGCGCGCCGCCGAAGCCGGGGCCGCCATCGTCATCGTGGCGCATCGCGCCGGGGTGTTGGCCTCGGCCGATCTTCTGCTGGTCATGAACAAGGGCGCGGTGTCGCGGTTCGGTCCGCGCGACCAGGTGCTGCAGGCGCTACAGGGCCGGGGCGGTCCGCGCATCGCGAGCGTGTCGTGACCGAAGCCGTCGACACCGCACCCGTCGCCGCGCCCGCCGCCCCGCAGGGCGGACGCGACGGGCCGCGCCGCGACATCCTGATCGGGCTGGGGGTGGCCGGGCTGTTCTTCGTCATCCTGCTGGGCTGGGCGGCCGTGGCGCGCCTGGACGCGGGCGCCTATGCGCAGGGTCGGGTGGTCGTTTCGGGCAACCGCCAGGCGGTCCAGCACCGCGAGGGTGGGGTGGTGGACGCCCTGCGGGTGCGTGAGGGCGACACGGTGCGCCAGGGCCAGGTATTGCTCGAAATCTCCGTCGGCGAACTCCGCGCGGTGGAGCGCGGCCTGGCCGGTCAGGTGGTGGCGCTTCAGGCCCAGCGCAGCCGCATGATCGCCGAGCGCGACGGCCTGGCCGCCGTGCCGACTCCGCCCGAATACGCCGATCTGGTCCCGGAGGATCAGCCCCTCGCGGCCGAAGCCCTGAGGCTGCAACGATTGCAGTTTCAGGCCCGAGGCGGCGGCCGCACCACGCAACTGGGCGTGCTGCAGCAGCGTATCGGCCAGCTGAATGAGCAGATCGGCGGGCTGGAAGGTCAGATCATCGCCAATGAGGAGCAGACCCGGCTGATCGGCGAGGAACTTGAGGGCATCCGCTCCCTGGCCGCGCGCGGGTTCGCGCCCCAGACCCGGGTGCGCGCCCTGGAGCGGGAGGAGGCGCGGCTGCGCGGCGAGCAGGGCGAACTGCGGGCCCAGGTCGCCTCTACGCGCGAAGCCATCGGCGAGACCCGGCTGCAGATGCTGGGCGTCGATCGCGAAACCACCGAGGAGGTGGCCGAACAGCTGCGCCAGGTGGAGATTCAGCTGAACGAGCTGCAGCCCCGCCTGATCGCCACGCGCGCCGAACTGGCGCGGGCCCAGGTGCGGGCTCCGGCGACGGGCCAGGTGGTGGGCCTAACCATCTTCACCGTCGGCGGTGTGGTCAGTCCGGGCCAGACCCTGATGGAGATCGTGCCGTCCCAGGCCAATCTGGTGGTCGAGGCCCTGATCTCGCCGGCCGACATCGAGGCGCTGCGGGTCGGCCAGACAACCGAGGTGATGTTCGCCACCTTCCGCGAGCAGGACATGCCGCGTCTGGATGGCCGACTAACCCGACTGTCGGCCGACAGCTTCCAGGACGAACAGACCGGGCAGAGTTTCTATCGCGGCCAGATCACCGTGCCCGCCGCCGAGCTGTCGAAACTGGGTTCGCCCGAGACCCTGGCCGAAAGCCTGAGGCCCGGCGTCCCGGTCGAGGTCGTCATTCCGCTTCGCAAGCGAACGGCGCTCGATTATCTGCTCGAGCCCTTGAGTCGCCACATGTGGCGGTCATTCCGCGACACGTGACCGCCCCTCCCATCCTGATCCGCCTGCGTGACGCGACACGCGAGGCGCACGAGCGACTCGAGGCGCGGCTGGACCTGCTCGCCGCACTGGCGCGTCCGGAGGCGCGGCCCGGCATCGCCGCGCGGTTCCTCGCCCACCACCGCGCCGAGGAGGCGGATCTGGCTCCCTGGCTAGAGCCGATAAAGGGGCTCGGCTTCGCGGATCGGCTGCGGTCCGACGGCATCGCGCGCGATCTGGCCGAACTCGGCGGACGCGAGGTTGCGGTCCCCACGCCCCATCCGCCGACGTCTCTGGGCGAAGCCCTGGGGCGCTTCTATGTGGTCGAGGGCTCGACCCTGGGCGGCCGGGTGATCGCCAAGGCGTTGCACGCCAGGGGCGAGGACTTGCGCGGACTGTCGTTTTTCGATCCATATGGCCGGCTCGCCGGCGACCGATGGCAGGGTCTGGTCGCCATACTGAACGCGTATTCTGACGGCGGCGACGCCGTGGGAGAACAGATGACCCTGGGCGCCCTCGACGGTTTCGCTCTGGCCGAAGCTCGGCTGGTTCCCCCGGAAACTCCGGTTGGGGAGGCGCGCGCATGACCCAGTCCGATCTCGAGGATCTGGCCCCGGAGGACGGTCGGGGTCGTGCCGGCGCGACTCTGGACGTGACCGATTGCGACAGGGAGCCGATTCACATCCCTGGCGCCATCCAGCCGCACGGCGTGCTGCTGGTGCTCGACGCGGCCGGCGATCACGTGTTGCAGAGCGCGGGTGATACCGAGCGGGTGTTGGGCGCGCATGACTGGCTGGGGTCGAACCCCGCCCGGCTGCTCGGGGCCGATCTCGGCGCGCGCCTGCTGCACAGAATGGCCGAGGGATCGCCCGGACTGATCGGCGGCTGGATCTCTCCGGACGGGCGCCGCTGGGACGTCTCGGCCCAGTTCGGCCCCGAGGCGGTGCTGATCGAGATCGAGCCCGCGTCCGACGATCTGATGACCAGCGCCGAACGACTCGCCCAACTGGAGCGGGCCGGCGCCGCCTTCGAGCGCGCGCCGACGCTCAAGGCCCTGTTCGAGACCGCCGCCGTCGAGTTCCGACGCCTGACCGGCTACGACCGGATCATGGTCTATCGCTTCCTGGAGGACGACTCCGGCGTGGTGGTGGCCGAGGACATCGCGCCCGGTGCGCGATCCTTCATGAATCAGCATTTCCCTGCAACCGACATACCGCGCCAGGCGCGCGGCCTGTATGTGCGCAATCGGGTGCGGGTCATCCCCCAGGTTGATTACGAGCCGGCGCCCCTGCGGCCGAGCCGGCCTGCGGCGCCGCCGGTGGACCTGTCGGACAGCGGGCTGCGCAGCGTCTCGCCGATCCATCTGACCTATCTGCGCAACATGGAGGTGGGGGCTTCGGCGTCGATCTCGATCGTGCGCGATGGCGCTCTGTGGGGGCTGATCGCCTGTCACGCGGCCCTGCCCACGCCCATGACCTACGAGGTCCGTTCGGCCGCCGTGGTGCTGGCCGGCGCCCTGTCGCGCCAGATCAAGGGACGACAGGAGTCCGAGGCCTTCCGCGAACGTCTGCGGCTGCGCGGGCTGGAAGAGGAGTTGGTCGCCCGGCTGGATCCCGACCTACCGTTGTCGGACGAGGTCGCCGAGCGGCTGGAGCCTCTTCGGCGCATGCTGGAGGCCGACGGCGCGGCCGTGGTGCGGGGCGGCAGGGTGAGCAAGGTCGGCGTCACTCCGGCGACAGCCGACATCCGGGCGCTGGAGGCCTATGTGCGGTCGCGTCCGCGGCGCGGCGTCTTCTTCACCCACGCCCTGTCGCGCCACTGGCCGGAGGGCGCGCGCCTGCAACGCGAGGCCTCGGGCGTGGTCGCCACGTCGGTTGAGGGTTCGGAGCCCTTCACCCTGCTGTGGTTTCGAGCCGAGCGCCGCGAGACGGTGCGCTGGGCCGGCGACCCGCACGCGGGGGTCAAGGACGCGCGCGAGGGGCCGCTGACGCCCCGCGCTTCGTTCGACGCCTGGGCCGAAACCGTCGAGGGCCAGGCCCGCCGCTGGACCACCGCCGAGGTCGAGTCCGCCGGCCGGGTCGGTCGCTCCCTCACCGAAGTGGCCGCCAACCGCCGTCAAGCCCAGTTGAACCTGGCCCTGTCCCAGGCTCTCGGTGACAAGGACCGGCTGCTGGGTCAGCAGGACTTCCTTATGAAGGAGGTCAATCACCGGGTTCAGAACAGCCTGTCGCTGGTCTCCAGCTTCCTTGCCCTGCAGGCGCGCGAGGAGCAGCACGAGGCGGTCATCGGAGCGCTGAAGGAGGCGCGCCGTCGCATCGGCGCGGTCTCGATGGTCCACCGGCGCCTGCACCAGGCCGACCAGATCGAAACCATCGATCTCAGCCGCTACATCGACGAACTGGTCGCGGAGGTGGTGTCATCGTCCGGGCCGGAATGGGCCGAGGCCATCTCGCTGGACCTGGCGCCCGCGTCGGTCGAGGCCGATCGCGCGGTCACGCTGGGCCTGGTCGTCACCGAACTGCTGATCAATGCCCAGAAATACGCCTATGGCGGCCAGGCCGGCCCGATCGCTATTCGCTTGGTAGAGGATCGGGGCGCGGTCTGCCTGTCGGTGTCCGATCAGGGCGATGGCGACGGAGGCGGAAAGGCCAAGGGTACGGGCTTCGGCTCGCGCCTGCTCTCCAGCCTGGCCACACAATTGGGCGGCACGATCGACCGCGAGAACAGCCGGCCCGGCTTGACGGTCACCGTGCGCTTTCCCCTGGGCGTCGCCGACCAACTGTAAGGGGAACATCCCCGCCCGCCCACGCTTGTCGGCCCATTCCCCCGATCACGAGGAGACTGGGCATGAAGGCACTCTGTTGGCACGGCAAGGGCGACATCCGCTGCGAAACGGTGCCCGATCCCGAGATCGAAGATGGCCGCGACGCCATCATCCGCGTCACCTCCTGCGCGATTTGCGGCAGCGACCTGCACCTCTACGGCGGCTTCGTTCCCGGCATGAAATCCGGCGACGTCATGGGCCACGAAACGATGGGCGAGGTGGTCGCGGTCGGCAAGGACAACGCCAAGCTCAAGGTCGGCGACCGGGTGGTGGTGCCTTTCACCATCTCCTGTGGCGAGTGCCGCTATTGTCAGAAGGGCCTCTTCTCCCTGTGCCAGCGATCGAACCCCAATGGCGAGGAACAGGCCAAGACCACGGGCTATCCGACCGCCGGCCTGTACGGATACAGCCATGCCTACGGCGGCTATGCCGGCGGCCAGGCCGAGTATCTTCGCGTGCCCTACGCCGACGTCGGCCCGATCAAGGTGCCCGACGGCCTGAGCGACGATCAGGTGCTTTTCCTGTCCGACATCTTCCCCACCGGCTGGATGGCGGCCGAGAACTGCGACATCCAGCCGGGCCAGACCGTGCTGGTGTTCGGCTGCGGCCCCGTCGGCCAGTTCGCCATTCGCTCGGCCTTCCTGATGGGCGCCGAGCGGGTCATCGCCATCGACGAGGTGCCAGAGCGCATGGCCCTCGCCCGGGCGGCGGGCGCCGAGGTCATCGACTTCTCCGAAGGCGATCTTCAGGAGCGGATCAAGGAGATGACCAACGGCGAGGGTCCCGATGCGGTGATCGAGGCCGTCGGCCTGGAGAGCCACGGCTCGGGCTCGATGATCGAGAAGGTTCAGGAGACGGTCGCCAAACGCATGGAGCGCCCCTATGCGCTCAACGAGGCGATCCTGGCCTGCCGTCCCGGCGGGATCATCAGCCTTCCCGGCGTCTTCGTCGGCGCGGTGCCGACCATGCTGGGCGCCTTCATCGCCAAATCTTTGACGCTCAAGACCGGCCAGACCCATGTGCAGCGCTATCTGGAGCCCCTGATGCGGCGCATCGAGGAAGGCCAGATCGACCCCAGTTTCCTGATCACCCACCGGATCGGGCTGGAGGATGGTCCAGAGGCCTATAAGACGTTCCAGGAGAAGAAGGACGGCTGCATCAAGGTGGTGATCAACCCCGGCGGCTGATGACGATTGGCTGGCGGGGGACTACGCTCGGCGCATGAGCCCAGCCCCCGCCAGATCCGACCCCGTGCTGCTGTCCGGCGGCAATCCGCAGATCGCCAAGGGCTACGGCGACGCGCCGGTCCAGGCCTATATCGAAGCGACGCCCGGCTGGAAGCAGGCGGTGGTGAGGCGGCTGGACCAGCTGTTGACCCAAGCGGTTCCCGGCGTCGCCAGGGCGGTGAAGTGGAACTCGCCCCTGTATGGCATGGGCGACGGAACCTGGTTCCTCAGCCTCCACGGCTTCGACCGCTATGTGAAGGTCGCGTTTTTCTGCGGCGCCGAGCTGAACCCGCCGCCGCCGGTGGCGTCGAAGCAGGCGCGGGTGCGCTATCTGCACATCCACGAGGACGAAGCCGTTGATGAGGCCCAGGTGACGGACTGGATCCTTCAGGCAAGCCGCCTGCCCGGACAGAAGATGTGAGCGGCGCCCCCACTGCTTTCGAAGAGATCACCGCCCGCATTGCCGGCCTGGGCGACTGGCGCGGCGAGACCCTGGCCCGGTTGCGCGCGCTGATCCTCGCCGCCGACCCGACCATTGTCGAGACGGTCAAGTGGAGGAAGCCCACCAACCCCGCCGGCGTGCCGGTGTGGGAAAGGGGCGGCATTCTGTGCACGGGCGAGACCTATCGCGACAAGGTCAAGCTGACTTTTCCCCGGGGTTCGGCCCTGGCCGACCCGACCGGTCTGCTGAACGCCGGGGCCGGGGTGCGCCGCGCCATCGACATCCGCGAGGGAGACCAGATCGACGCGGCGGCGTTCACGGACCTGATCCGGCAGGCGATCGAGGCGAACGCCAGGGGCTGATCCGCGGTCAGCCGCGCCAGCGCCCGAAGGGAACGACCCGGTTCGCGGCGTCATGTCCGATGTCGGCGGCGCCCAGGAACGGGATGCCCGCGCGTTCGCACCAGTAGCGGGCGATCTGTTCCGGCGTCTGGTCGAAGGCGGGATCGTTCTCGGGTACGTCGCTGCACCGCCCCAGACGGATTCCAGCGACGCGGCGGATCGAGGGCTGGGAGGTGATGTGGAAGAACAGCCGGTCGATCCGGTAGAGCGCCTCGGACACTTCCTCCAGCATCAGGACGTGCCCCGTCAGGTCGGGCTCGAGAGACGTGCCAAGCAGGGCCGAAAGGATGGTCAGGTTGAAGGCCGCGGTCGGCCGCCCGCCCATCGTCACGCTGGGCTCCAGCGCCGTCTTGTCGCGCCGGACCAGCCAGTCCAGCGCCCGCTCGAAGGCGGCCGGATCATCGCGAGTGACATCCCCCGTCATCGGGCCGTGGGCCACGTCCGGGAAGCCGAGGCGGTACAGCGCGGCCAGCAGGCTGCCCGCATCCGAATAGCCGAGATAGGCCTTCTTCCGCGCCGCCGGCTCCAGCCCCGCCACCACCGCTTCGGCGATGCGGCACGAGCCATAACCACCGCGCGCGAACCACAGGGCGTCATAGCGGGGATCGTTGGCGATCTGGAGGAAAGCGTCGGCCCGGGCCTGATCCTCGCCGGCGAAATGGCCCCATTTGCCGAAGGCGCCGGGATGGATTTCCAATTGGACCGAGCCATCCGGATAGAGCTCGGCGACCCGCGTCCTGGCCTTGCGCGCCGTCTCGATATCGTAGCGCGAGGAGGCGGCGACCACGCCGATCTTCATCGTCCGATCCTCATTGGCGCCGCGGGCTCCGGGTTGCTAGTCAGGCGATCCCCTGACACCCGCCAAGCCTAGCCCGGTTTCCGCCCCATGCATCAAGCCCCGTCCGACGGCCAGGACTATTTCTTCTGCGGTCTGGGCGGATCGGGCATGCTGCCGCTGGCGCTGATCCTCAAGGCGGCGGGCGCGCGCATCGCGGGCTCGGACCGGGCCCACGACCAGGGCCGCACCCCGGACAAGTTCGCCTGGCTGGCGGCGGAGGGATTTGCGCTGTCGCCCCAAGATGGCTCGGGTCCCCGCGCTGGCCAGACTGTGGTGGCCTCGGGCGCAGTGGAGGACAGCGTGCCCGACATCGCCGCCGCTCGTCGCCTGGGGCTGGAGGTGATGACGCGCCCTCAGATGCTGGCTCGACTGTTCAACGCCGCCGAAATCCGGGTCGGGGTTGCCGGCACCAGCGGCAAGTCCACGGTGACCGGCATGATCGCCTGGATGCTGGATCAGGCCGGGCGCGACCCCTCGGTCATCAACGGCGCGGTCATGGTCAACTATGTCGGCGCCGGTCGCCCCTTCGCCAGCGCCCGGGTCGGCGACGCGGCCCTGATGGTCGCCGAAGTGGACGAGAGCGACGGGTCCATCGCCGGCTATGATCCGACCGTGGCGGTGGTCGGCAACATCTCCCTGGATCACAAGTCGATGGAGGAGCTGCGCGCCCTGTTCGGCGGCTTCGTCGAGCGGTCTTCCGTGGCGGTGCTGAACCTCGACAACGCCGAGACCGCCGCCCTGGCCGGGGGGCTGCAGCGGGCCCGGAAGGTGACTTTCGCCTTGGACGACGAGGCGGCCGACCTGCGCGCCGTCGACCTGGCTCCGCGCGGCGACGGCGTCGACTTCGTGCTGCGCGATCGCGGGGCGATGATCGACCGCCCCGTGCGGCTGGCCGTGCCGGGCGCGCACAATGTTCAGAACGCCCTGGCCGCCCTGGGCGCCGTGCGGGCCCTGGGTCTGCCGCTGGAGCCGGCGATCGAGGCGCTGGCGACGTTTTCAGGCATCCGGCGGCGGCTTGAACTGGTCGGCCAGGCCGATGGCGTGACCCTCATCGACGATTTCGCCCACAACCCCGACAAGATCACCGCCACCCTCAGGACGCTTCATGACTTTCCGGGTCGGCTGCTGGTGATGTTCCAGCCGCACGGGTACGGCCCCCTGAAGCTGATGCGCGCCGAGTTCGCCAAGACCTTCGCCGAAGAGCTGGGCGAGGCGGATGTGCTGGTGATGCCCGAGCCGGTCTATTACGGCGGCACCACCGATCGCAGCGTCGGTTCGGCCGACATCGCCGCCGACATCGTCGCCCTGGGACGCCAGGCCGAGGCCCTGCCAGACCGCGCCGCCTGCGGCCGTCGACTGCTTGAGCTGGCCCGTCCGGGGGACCGCATCGTTGTCATGGGCGCCCGCGATGACAGCCTGACCGACTTCGCCCGCGACCTTAAGTCCGCCCTGATGATGCGCGCCTGACGGAACGGCCCCGGTTGACCGGGGTTCTCAGCCCTTCACCGATCACCGCCCTCGGGAGCTTCGCCATCATCCAGCCCGCGCCGCCCCCGCCCGAGCCCGTCACCCAGCTTGAGGAAGTCGTGGTCACCGCCGCACGCCTCCCGCCGGCGGCGTCGGAGGCGGCCTTCTCGGTGATCCGGCTGGACGGCGAGGAGTTGAGCCGATCCGCGCGGCTGGACGAGGCCCTGGGCGCCGTGCCGGCCGTGTCCCTGTTTCGCCGCACCACCAGCCTGTCGGCCAATCCGACCACCCAGGGCATCTCGCTGAGGGCCATCGCGCCGTCGGGAGCGGGGCGGACACTTGTGACCCTGGACGGCGTGCCGCTGAACGACCCCTTCGGCGGCTGGGTCATCTGGAGCCAGGTTCCGCCCGAATCCCTGGCGGGCCTTGACATCGTGCGCGGCGCGGGGGCGGGACCCTATGGCGCCGGCGCCCTGACCGGGGTGATCCAGCTGCGCGACGGCGATGGCGGTGAGCTGGCCGGATCGGTGTCCGAATACGGCGGCGCGCGGCTGGCCGGGGCGGGATCGGTGACGGTCGGCGAGACGCGTCTGACCGTCTCCGGCCTGCGGGAAGTTTCGGACGGTTATGTCCCTGTGCGTGGCCCCGAGCGGGGCGCGGCCGATATGCCGCTGGACCTCGACGTCCGGGCTGCGGCGATCCGGCTGGACGCGCCCGTTGGCGAAGCGACGCTGTCGCTGCGCGCCGGAAGCTTTGAGGAGGAGCGCGGCTCCGGTGTGGCCGGGTCGCGGGCCAGCGCCTCGGGCGATGTGCTCAGCGCCACCCTGGCCCAGGCGCCGACCCAGGTGCGCGCCGGCTGGCGCGTCCAGGCCTGGCGGCGGACCAGCGACCTGACCAACAGCTTCGTCGCGGTGGCCGACGACCGATCCTCGACCAGCCCGGCCGCAAGCCAGGATGAAACCCCGGCCACGGGCACGGGCGTCAATGCGGCGTGGCGCGTCCGGCGGGACGGGCTGGAGGCGGAGATCGGGGCGGACGGTCGGTGGTTCGAGGGCGAGACCCGCGAGCGCTTCCGCTTCATGCAGGGCGACTTCACCCGCAGCCGCATCGCGGGCGGCGAGGCCTCGGTGGTCGGCGCCTATGCCGACGGCTCGTGGACGGCCGGGCCGTGGCTGGTCGCCGGCGGCCTGCGCCTGGACCGGTGGGAGAGCACTGACGGCAGTCGGCTCGAGCGGGACCGCGCCACCGGGGACATAACCCTGGACAACCCGGCGCCCGACCGCTCGGGCGAGGTGGTCAGCGCCCGGCTGGGCGGCCGGTATGCGATCGCGCCTGACCTGGCCGTGCGGGCGGCGGCCTATACGGGATTCCGCCCCGCGACCCTGAACGAGTTGCACCGGCCGTTCCGCGTCGGCAATGACATCACCGAAGCCAACGCCGCCCTGGAGCCTGAGCGGCTGGCGGGGGTCGAACTCGGCCTTGGCGGCTCCTGGGGCCAGAGCGACGCCACGACCTGGACCGCCACCCTGTTCTGGAACCGCATCGACGACGCCATCGTCAATGTCACGATCGGCGAGGGCCCCGGGACCTTTCCGGTGGCCGGCTTCGTCCCCGCCGGCGGCGTGCTGCGTCAGCGCCAGAACGCGGGATCGATCGAGGCGGTCGGGATCGAGGGCGAGCTCAGCCACGCCGTGTCGGATCGCCTGACCCTGGCCGCCGCCGTGGCCCTGACCGACGCCGAGGTCGACGGCGGCGCGGCCGCGCCCCAGCTGATCAGCCTCAGACCCGCCCAGGCGCCGCGCGCCTCGGCGACGTTGTCGGCCGACTGGACGCCGGTGGAGCGGTTGAACGTCTTCGCGCGGGTTCGCTACGAATCCGCCCGGTTCGACGACGATCTGAACAGCCGCGAACTGAGCGCCGCCTGGGTGCTGGATGCGCGGGCATCGTGGGCGATGACCGACCGGCTGGCGCTGGAGCTGATCGCCGACAATCTGCTGGACGAGGATGTCGAGGTGTCGCGTACCGGTGATAATGTCCCCGGCTACGGCCCACCTCGTACCTTGGGCGTGGGCTTGCGGGCGCGGTTCTGAGCGAGCGATACAGCGGCATGATCCGCCTTTACGTCACCGCCGATCTCGGTCCCGGCGCCGCCGTCGCCCCGACGCTGGACCAGTCGCGTTACCTGACCCAGGTGATGCGGTTGAAGGTCGGCGACGAGCTGCTCGTCTTCAACGGCCGCGACGGCGAGTGGCGGGCTTCGGTGGCCGAGCTTCTGAAAAAGGGCGTCATCCTGCGCGCCGAGGCGCCGGCGCGGCCCCAGACGCCGATCCCCGACCTCGAGCTGGTCCAGGCCCTGGTCAAGAAGGCGCGGGTCGAAACCATCGTCGAGAAGGCCGCCGAACTGGGCGCGCGACGGGTGCGTCTGGTGACCACGCGGCGGACGCAACTGGATCACATCCGCCTGGATCGCCTCGACGCCATCGCCGAGGAAGCGGCCGAACAGACCGGCCGGCTGGACGTGCCCGAGATCGTCGCGCCCCAAAAGCTCGACGCCCTGCTGGACGGCTGGGATCCGGCGCGGCGGCTGATGTTCTGTGACGAGACCGGGGGCGAGCCGGTCATGACGGCGTTGCGGGGCGCGCCCCAAGGCCCGTGGGCCATCCTGATCGGGCCGGAGGGTGGCTTTGCCCCGGAAGAACGGGAGCAGCTGCGGGCGCTGCCGTTCGCGGTGGCGGTGTCGCTGGGGCCGCGGGTGTTGCGGGCCGACACGGCGGCCATCGCGGCGCTGACCCTGTGGCAGGCGGCGATCGGAGACTGGAATCCCGGCTGATCCCCCTTGAGGCGTCATGGGTTTGCCGCCATCTAGCGCGGCGAGCCGCCGCAGTCCGTGCGCGGCCGGAAGCCGCCCATGACCGAACCCCTCAGCCGCGACGCCCTGATCCACGCCATGGCGCGCGGGATCAAGCCCAAGGACCAGTGGCGCATCGGCGCCGAGCACGAGAAGTTCGGCTTCGACCGTTCGACCCTGCGTCGCCCTGCCTATGAGGGCGAGCGCGGCATCCGCGCCATGCTGGACGGCCTGACCCGCTTCGGCTGGTCGCCGGTCGAGGAAGGCGGCCACGTCATCGCCCTGGAGCGCAAGAACGCCGAGGGCTATGTCGCCTCGATCAGCCTGGAGCCGGGCGGACAGTTCGAACTGTCCGGCGCGCCTCTGAAGGACATCCACGACATCTGCAACGAGACCGGCCAGCATCTGCTGGAGGTCAAGCAGGTGGCCGACCAGCTGGACCTGGGCTTCCTCGGCGTCGGCTTCGATCCGCAATGGCGGCGCGAAGACATCCCGGTGATGCCCAAGGGCCGCTACGGCATCATGCGCGCCTACATGCCCAAGGTCGGGTCGCTGGGCCTCGACATGATGCTGCGTACCTGCACCATCCAGGCCAACCTCGATTTCGACAGCGAGGCCGACATGGTGATGAAGTTCCGCACCTCCCTGGCGCTTCAGCCCATCGCCACCGCCCTGTTCGCCTGTTCGCCGTTCACGGAAGGAAAGCCCAACGGCTTTCTGTCGGCCCGCGCCAACGTCTGGACCGACACCGATCCCGACCGCACCGGCATGCTGGATTTCGTCTTCGAGGATGGCTTCGGCTTCGAGCGCTACGCGGACTATGCGCTGGATACGCCGATGTACTTCGCCAAGCGCGGCGGCCGCTATGTCGATTTGGCGGGTCAGTCGTTCCGCGCCTTCATGGACGGCGGCCTGGAGGCCCTGCCGGGTGATCGGGCGACGATCGGCGACTGGAATGATCACCTGACCACCCTCTTTCCCGAGGTCCGGCTCAAACAGTATCTCGAAATGCGCGGCGCCGACGGCGGGCCGTGGAGCCGCATCTGCGCCCTCCCCGCCCTCTGGGCCGGCGTGCTCTACGACGGGCCGTCGCTGGCGGCGGCCTGGGACCTCTGCAAGGACTGGGACATCGAGGATCACGAGCGGCTGCGACGTGACGTGACGCGCCTGGGTCTCAAGGCCGACGCAGCGGGGCGCAGCGTCCGTGACATCGCCGTCGATCTGGTCGCCATCGCCCGTCAGGGGCTGAAGAACCGCGCCAAGTTCTCGGGCGGCATGGTCGATGAGCGGGGCTATCTCTCAGAGCTGGAAGACATCGCCGACTCGGGCGTGACCCCGGCCGACCGGCTGCTGCAGCTCTACAACGGCGACTGGAACGGCGACATCAGCCGGCTGTATCGCGACTTCGCCTACTGAGGCTGAGAGAACCCAAGCTGAGCCATCGCGTTCTGGAGACAGCGCCGCCGTTCTCGGCCGCGACCACCGTAAAGGGATCGCCGCATGTCGCCGACGATGTTCAAGCTCAGCCTACCGTTCGCCGTTCTGGCCCTGGCGGCCTGCGGACAGGGAGGCGACGACGCCTCCCTGTCCGCTTCCGAAACAGGGGCGCCGGCCTCGGCGACATCCGCGGGCTCCTCCAGCACCGCGAACCTGTGGCGTGGTGGAGAGGCCGTTCCGCTGGATGTTCAGGTGGCCCACCCCAGCGGCGCCGTTCTGCAGCTGACCTCCATCCAGTCGCGGCCGACCGAGACGGTGGTGGCCATGCGGGTGATCAACGGCCGTGAGCGCGAAATCTCGCTGAATCGGTTTAACAGCAACCGAAACGGCTACATCGTGGTCGATTCCGGAGAGCGGCTGTATCTGTCCGCCCCGGCCGGCAATCCCCGTCTGGCCGTGCCGGCCGGCCAGACCATGGAGGGCGAACTGGTCTTCCTGGGTCGGCTCCCGACAGCCAACAGCGCCATCCTGATCCTGAACGAGAACGGACAGACCGACAGCGAACATACAAACACCCCGGCCTTCCGCATCACCCTGCCGCTATCGGGCGCCGGAGCCGCGACAGCTCCGGCCGCGCCCGCCCCGGCGGCGTCATGAGCCGCGCGGTCTGGCTGGGCGGCGCCCTGTCCGCCCTGATGCTCGGGGCCTGCGGCCAGGGCGGCGGCGCCGGCGGCGGAGCCGAGATCGACGTCCAGGGTCTGCACCCCTCGGGCGTTATCGTGCAGGTGACGGGCGTGCGCTCGGCCGGAGATCGGACCCTGGTCAATGCGCGGGTGATCAACGGGCGCGACCGCGAGATCGAGCTGAACGCCAATGACGAGGTCACCTATCTGCTGACTGACGCGGGCGAAAAGCTGCTGCTGGCCCCGTCGCCCAGCAACGACGACCTGGCCATTCCGGCGGACCAGACCTTGGATCTGGCGCTGGTCTTCCTGGGCGATCTGCCGCGCGGCGAGACCACGACCTTGGTCATCAACGAGAACGGCAGCGCCGATTCCGAATATTCGACTTCTCCGAAATTCCAGCTGCGCCTGCCGCTGGATGGCGCGTTCCGGGGCGGCGGCGTGCCGGAAACCTCGGCCCTGTCGAACATGCGCCAAAACGTTCAGTCGACGCTCGGCGCGGCATCGGGCGGCGGGTCGTCGTTCGGTGTGGCCGGCGCGTCGGAAAGCTCGCTCAGGACCGTTGAGGCGCTGAAGACCGAACTGGGTGCGGTGGAGACCGAGCGCGGCACGGTGGTGTCCCTGCCCGGCGACGTCACCTTCGACTTCGATCAGGCCACGATCCGCGACGACGCGCAGTCCACGCTGGACCAACTCGCGCAGCTGATCCAGGCGGGCGGCGAGGGCCGGATCACCATCGAGGGCCACACCGACGCGCGCGGCGACGACGACTACAACAAGAGCCTCTCCGAACGCCGGGCCGACGCGGTGAAGGCCTATCTGGTCGGCAAGGATGTGGACGAGGCGCGACTGGCGACCATCGGCCTAGGCGAGCTGCGGCCCGTGGCTCCGAACGCCAGCCCCGACGGCTCCGACGACGAGGCCGGCCGCCAGCGCAATCGCCGCGTCGAGGTCATCCTGCCCAACAGCCAGCGCGCCGAAACCTCGGCCACCCCCGCGACCTGACGCGCTTCACACCCGCAGCAGCAGGTCCGGCCGGGTGCGGTAGAGGGTCAGAACCAGCTCGCCGAACAGGGTGTTGGCCCAGGCGAACCACGGTCGGCTGAACTGCATCGGATCGTCGACGTCGAAGGCTTCATGCATGAAGCCGGTCCCGGCGTCGGTGGCCACCAACATCCTCAGCGCGGTCAGAATCTCCTCGTCGTCGCGAGAGGTCAGGGCCCGCATGGTGATGGCGATCGGCCAGACCCGCCTTCCGGGCGTATGGGGGCTGCCGACGCCTTCGGCCGAGACGCCCTTGTGGAAATAGGGATTGTCGTCCGACAGGATCAGGCCGCGCGTGGCCGCATAGGTGGGCTCGTCGGCCGCGCCGTAGCCGAAATAGGGCGCGCTGATCAGGCTGGGCGCGTTGGCATCGTCCATGAACAGGGCGTTGCCGTAACCATCGACTTCATAGGCCCAAACCCAGCCCCGCGCCGGGTGGCGAACCCGGGCATGGGCCATGAGGGCGGCGTCCACCTCGTCGGCCAAGGCGCGGCATTCGGCGGCGAAGGCGGCGTCGTTGAACAGCGCCTCGTGCATCGTGGCCAGTTGGCGCAAGGAGACCACGGCGAACATGTTGGACGGAACCAGGAACAGGAACATCGCGGCGTCGTCTGACGGCCGGAACAGCGAGGCGATCAGTCCGGTGGGCCGGATCGGATTGCCCCACCCCTGGCCCGGGACCATGTCGGGGCTCCAGCTGGTTTCGCGCTTGTTCGAATAGGGGCCGGGCCCGTCCTTGCGCTGTTGGACCTTCATGGTCTCGACACTCAGCCGCCCGGCCCGGCGCCAGGCGTCGTCGAAGGGCACGGTGTCGCCCGTGGCCCTCCAGTAATCGTGAGCCAGGCGGATCGGGTAGCAGAGCGAATCCAGCTCCCACTTCCGTTCCCACAGCTCGGGCCGCATCTCGGTCTCGTCCGTCTGATGCGGCGAGCCGGTCGGCCCCCTGTTGAAGGCGTTGGCGTAGGGGTCGAGCAGGATCTGGGAGGTCTGGCGATTGATGACGCCCGCCAATAGCCGCGCCAAGCCTGGGTCGTCTGTGGCCAGCGGGATGTAGGGATGCACCTGGGCCGATGAATCCCTCAGCCACATGGCCGGAATATCGCCGGTGACGACGAAGGTGTCAGGCTTGCCGTCGATCTCCCCGACCTCGACCGTGGTGTCGAGCGTGTTGGGAAAGCAGTTGGCGAACAGGGCGCCGAGCCGGCCCCGGGTCCCGTCCACGCCGAGATGCGCCTGAACCTCGGCGATGGCTCGTTCCACGGCGGCGCTGTGAAACCGACGAGCGGTCGGGATGAGCCGACCGGCTGTGAGAGGGTGGGCCGGATTCTGCGCCGCAGCGACCCCGACAGCGGCCAGGCCCGCGGTGGCTCCCAGCAGGACCCGACGGTTCAGCATATCCAGAGTGGTCATCGGCCCATGATCGACAGCCTGCGCCGCCTTGTCGATCCTGCGACCGCAAACCGGCCATCAACATGAATTTCAGGTCATGAGTTTCGATTAATCTTATGTCCTCGATTTAACTTAGGTATCTCCGAAGTAACTGGCCTGTTCACGGGAGCGTCAGCCATGGTCCGCCCTGTTCAAGGGAGGACTTCATGCGCCGAGCGCTCACCATCACCGCATCCGCCGCCGTCATCGTCGCGGCGCTCGGCGCGCCCGCTGCCGCTTTCGCGCAACCGGCCCCTGCCGACGATCAGGAAGCCGCTGTCGCTCCGATCCCGACCGGCCCCACCGAGGACGCGCCCCTGGTCGACACCGCCCAGCGCGGGGTGCTGGTGTTCACCCCCGACTTCTTTGCCGACCAGCGGCCGAACACGGCGCTGGACATGGTCGAGCGCGTGCCGGGCTTTCAGCTGAACGACGGCGCAGGCGGGCGTGGCTTCGAAGGCGCGGTCGGCAACAGCCTGATCAATGGCGCGCGACCGGCCTCCAAGAACGACACCGGCTCCAACGCCCTGTCGCGTGTGCAGGCCGCCCAGGTCGAGCGCATCGAGTTGATCCGCGGCGGCGCGCCCGGCATCGACATGCAGGGCTTCCCCGTCGTCGTGAACGTGATCCTCAAGAACCAGTCCAGCCGCGAGCACATCCTTCAGGCGGACGCCTACCTGTTCGAGGGCGGCACGGACGTCTACGGCTTTCGCTATCAGTTCACCGCCCGCGAGGGCGAGCGGACCTGGGGCGTGGTGGTGGCCGACGGCATCGGCACCAGCGATTCCAACGGTCCCGGCGTCGTCACGCGGCGCAACGCCGCCGGCGAGGTGATCCGCACCGAGGACTTCGTCAACGACCAGTACGGCGGCGGCCAGGCCATTCGCGGCAACTACGCCGGACCCCTGATGGGCGGCAAGATCGACCTGACCGGCCGGCTGGGCGTCAGCGACTTCCAGGGCTGGGACCTGTTCACCGGCGCCGACAGCCGCCGCGAGAGCACCTTCGGCGAGGAGAGCAAGGACGTCGAGTTCGGCGCCACCTACACCCGGCCGCTGACCGACCGGCTCAGTCTGGAGACCCGGCTGATCCACGAGGGCTCCGAGTTCGACTCGCTGTCGACCTATGACGCCGTGTTCGGCGGAGCGGCCGAGCCGCTGGAGGCCTTCACCTCGGTCGGCGAGGCGTCGGAAAGCATCCTGCGCGGCCTTCTGCGCTGGGAGCGCAGCGAAAATCTCACTTTCGAGGGCGGGGCCGAGGTCGCCTACAACATGCTGGAGATCGATCAGGCCTATACGATCGGAGGAACGCCGATCGAGCTTCCGTCGGACCAGGTCCTGGTCGAGGAGACACGCGGCGAGGTGTTCGGAAAATCGACCTGGCGCTACAGCCCGACCCTGTCGCTGGAGGGCGGTCTCAGGCTGGAAGCCTCAACCATCAGCCAGTCGGGCGACGCCGATCAGGAAGAGACCTTCTATTTCGCCAAACCTCGTTTCCAGGCCACCTGGACGCCGTGGGCCGACAACCAGTTCCGGCTGAGGCTGGAGCGCGAGGTCGGCCAACTGGACTTCGGCGACTTCGCCGCCAGCGCCAGCCTCAGCGAGGATAATGTGCTGGGCGGGAACGTCGATCTGGAGCCCGAGGACCGCTGGGTCGCCGAGGTCGCCTATGAGCGGCGCTTCTGGGGCGACGGCATCGTCTCCATCGCCTATCGCCACGACGAAATCAGGAACGCCATCGACGTCATCCCGCTGGAGGACGGCCTGTCGGCGGTGGGCAACATCGGCGACGGCACGCTGGACCAGCTGTCACTGAACGTGGTCATTCCCACCGATCGCTTCGGCATCTCGGGCGGCCGGCTGTCGTTCAAGAACGACTGGAAACACACCGAGGTCACCGACCCGACCACGGGCGAGATTCGCGCCATCTCGGGCCTGCGCCCCAGCCAGCCGAGCATTACCTGGGCCCAGGACATTCCCAGCTGGAAGATCAACTACCGCCTCACCATGCTGACCATGCTGAAGCAGTACACCTACAGCCCCGACCAGATCTTCGGCTTCGAGGGGACGGACTATTACGAGGCGGCGATCGAGTACAAGCCGACCGAGACCCTGACCCTCAGCGCCCAGATCAACATCTGGGACGACTTCCGCATCTATCACACCGTCTTCGACGCCCGCACCAACCCGCGTCCGATCCGCTTCGTCGAGGAGCGCATCATCGACCCGCGCACCTTCGTGTCCCTGCAACTGCGCAAGACCTTCTGACCGGCCCCTCGTCTTCCCCCAAGGCCGGAAAGAAGAAGGGCCCCGGGATCGCTCCCGGGGCCCTTTGTCGTTTGAGACAGGCGCGCTTTAGCGAACCCCGGCCATGCCCTTCTTGAGCAAGGGCGAGGCCACCAGCAGCAGAACGCCGACGCCCACGCCCGTCCAGCCGATGCTGCCGAAGATCGAGCCGTAGGTCTCCAGCGCCAGGGCCCGATCCGTGACCACGCCGCCGACGGTGTCGGTGGTGGTCGCCTGGGCGATCACCCCCGCGGCGATGTGGGCCACCGAGGACGACATGAACCACACACCCATCATCATGCCCACCACGCGATCGACCGACAGCTTGGTGATCATCGAAAGTCCGACCGGCGAAAGGCAGAGCTCTCCCATGGTGTGGAAGAAGTAGGTCAGGAACAGGAAGATCAGAGGAACGCGGTAATCGACGTTGAAGGCGTTCGCCGCGGCGAACGACAGCACCAGGAATCCCGCGCCCACCAGCACCAGGCCGAAGGAGAACTTGACCGGGGTCGAAGGCTCCATGTTGCGCTTGGCCAGCCAGATCCACAGCGCGGCGATGATCGGACCGAAGACGACGATGATCCCCGGGTTGAACATCTGGGTATAGCCGGCGTTGAACCAGCCGGGCATTTCGGTTGACTGGTCGGCGAACAGCGTCAGGGACGATCCCGCCTGTTCGAACAGGGCCCAGAACAGCACCGAGAAGAAGATCAGGACCTGGGCGACCAGCATCCGGGTGCGCTCGGCGCCCTTCAGCTTGACCACGGTGTAGCCCACGACGGTCGCGAAGATCAGGCCCGCCATCCAAGGCAGCACGGCTGAAATCAGCTCGTGGCGCTGCATGAGGATCCACGTCGGGAACACGGCGACCAGGCCGCCGATCCAGAACACGGCCTCAAGCGGAATACCCAAGACCTTGGTGCCGGCCAGTTTCTCGGGGTTCGGAGGGCCGCCGCGACCCTCGAGCCAGGACTGGCCCAGAATGAAGGTGACGAGACCCAGCAACATGCCGAAGCCAGCCAGGCCAAAGCCGTAGGCCCAGCCGTAGGTGAAGCCGAGATAGGAACACAGGCCGGTGGCCAGCACCGCGCCCAGGTTGATGCCGACGTAGAACAGGGTGAAGCCGCTGTCGCGTCGTGGGTCGTTCTGGTCGTAGAGAGAGCCCACCACGGTCGAAATGTTGGCCTTCAGGAAGCCGACGCCGACGATGATCAGCGACAGGGCCAGGAACAGCACCGGTTCGCCAAAGGCGGTGTCACGCGTCGTTTCCACGGCGTAGTCGCCCGCGGCAACGAAGGCCGGGAATCCGCCCGCCGCAACGGGGGAGGCTGCGGTCGCGGGGCTCTCGACGGCCGCCACGGGGGCGTCCAGGCTCTCGGCAACCGCCGCCGCGCCCGCGTCGGCGGCATTGGCTGCGGCCGGTTCCGCGCCGACGGTGGAGATGCCTTCCGGCGCGATGGTGATCTCGACCCGCTCGCCGTCGACCACGACGAACTGCCGGCGATCCGTATCGCGGCCCTCGACCTCGACCTGATAGGTGGCGTCGCCGATGATGATCTGATCGCGGCCGCCCTGACCCTCAAAGGCCATGGTGAAGTGACCGAGCACCAGCAGTACGGCGCCGATCATAACCGCCTTGCGCTGACCCAGATATTTGTCGGCGATCAGACCCCCGATGACGGGCATCAGATAGACCAGCGCGCCGTAGGCGGCGTAGATGCCGGTGGCCTCGCTGGGGCTGAAGAGGAAGTGCTGAACCAGATAGAGCGTCAGCAGCGTCCGCATGCCGTAGTAGGAAAAGCGCTCCCACATTTCGGTGAAGAACAGGATCACCAGCCCCCGCGGGTGACCCAGAAATGTCTTACGCGGATCGCCGATAACGGCGTCTCCCCCGTCCGTTGTGCTCAACGGCCTACTCCTCGAATTGCCGGCGCCCCACCTGACGCGCGAGCGGGCATAAGCAGCACGGTCGCCTTTTGGTCACAAGCAAAAAGGCCGACGGAGGGTAAGGTTTTCAGCGCCCGGTCGAGCCGAATCCGCCGCTCCCGCGCGCCGTGTCGTCCAGGCTGTCGACCTCGGCCCAGGCGATCCGCTCGTAGCGGGCGATGACCATCTGGGCGATGCGCTCACCACGGGTCACCACGAAGGTTTCGGCGCCGAGATTGGCCAGGATCACCCCAACCTCGCCGCGATAATCGGCGTCGATCGTGCCGGGCGAGTTCAGACAGGTGATCCCGTGCTTCAGCGCCAGGCCCGAGCGAGGCCGCACCTGAGCCTCGAACCCGGGCGGCAGCGCGATCGTCAGGCCTGTGGGGACCAACGCGCGCGCTCCCGGCGCCAGGGTGATCGGCGCATCCTCGGACACGGCCGCGCGCAGGTCCATGCCCGCCGCGCCTTCGGTGGCGTAACCCGGCAGGTCGAGCCCGTGGCCGTGCGGTAAGCGGACGAGACGGAAGTCTGTGCTCATTCCCCGGCTCTAGCAGGGGGCGCAGCGAGCGGCAAAAAAGAACATTGCCAGAACATTAACCTTTTGCTTATGGTGGTCGGCGGGACAGTTTGAGGAGGGTCGAATGCGGGTTCAACTTTGGGGCGCGGTCATCGGTGGGGCCTTGGCTCTGGCCGCGTGCGATAATGGATCCAGCGCTGTGGAGACGCGTGATCGGACGGGCGAGACGGCATCTCTGACCAACGCGGAGGCGCCGGCTGGAGGGGCGGCGTCCCCCCGGGCGGCGGACGAAAAGCCGATATGGACGTCGAACCGGAGCAATAGCTCGGCCGAGAATCTGGATCGCATCTACAAGCGCAACGGCGCCGCCTTCGGAGCGTCGGACGCCGGAGACTTCGCCGGCAAGGCCCAGGCCTTCATCGACGCGCCGCCGGGGGGCACGGAGACGATCAGTCGCGTCAACGGCGACACGCTCTACTACCACGCGGCGACCAACACCTTCGCCGTGGCCAATCGCGACGGCGTGCCACGCACCATGTTCAAGCCGGACAACGGCGCGGACTACTGGGTCGAGCAGAAGTCACGCGAGTCGGAGCGCTCGGCGCGCGCCGGCGCTGCGGACTCAGAGGCCGGCTGACGGGTCAGTCTTCGGCGTCGTCGTCTGAAGCGCCATCCATCTCGCGCATCAGCGACAGGATGATCTTCTGCTGGCGCACCGGCAGCCGCGGCGCGATGGCGGAAATTTCCAGGCTCTGGCGGGTCGAGGGGTGGTCGTGGCTGAAGCCCGAGGCCGGCTCGGCCACGCCCGCCTGGGCGCCGGTGAACCCGTCGAAGAAGTAGCCGATTTCGGATTTGAAGAACTGGGCGATCTCGAACAGCTTGGAAGCCGAAATGCGGTTGGCGCCCTTCTCGTACTTCTGCACCTGCTGGAACGACACGCCCAAGGCATTGCCCAGATCGCTCTGGCTGTAACCCAGACGGATACGCTGCTCGCACACCCGGCGTCCTACCCAGCGATCCACTTCGTGCGGACCGTCTTCGCCCCTGCCTCTCGCCATGACCCTCGATGCCTAAACGTTGGTTATCGGACTTTTCGTCGACCCGGAGCAGATGCGCCGTTCGTCCGTGCTTGTCACGCCCCTCTTTGCCGCAACCGGGCAAAATTGTCCTCAATTTTGTTTATGTCGTCGGATCGATGACTCGGGCAACAGGGCCTGGCCGGTCCTCAGAAATATCGCCCCATAGCCCTCGTCCGCCACGGCTGCGACACACAGCCGCGCGACCCGTGCGGGGATGGGTCCGGAGGGGCTTTCAGTGGCGGACGCCGACTGTCCGCGCTCGTCCAGCAGGCGCTCAGCAACCTGGAGAAAGGTTGACCGGTCGGAGTCCGGCGCCTTGAGAGCCCGATGCCCCATCTCGGCGATGGCGGGCACGGTCAGGCCGTCGTGATCAAAAGCGACACCCTCTTCCCGCAAGCCGGACGATGGGAAGGGAAGCGGCTCGAGAAACAAGCCGTCGAAAAAGTAGCCGGGCTCGCACCTCAGGACCTGACACGCTCGATAAAGCGTCGCCGCGTCCAGCATGGTCTCTCCGGTCTCGTACCGCCCGGCGGTGCTCCGGGACACGCCCAGCAGAATGGCCAGATGGTCTGTCACCAATCCCAGGGCCGTCCGGCGTTCGACCAGCCGATCGGCGACGTGTCGCGCCACAGGGTCAAGCCGACTGGGATCCAGCTTACGCGGCCTCACGGCGACCCCGGCCAGACAGGGCGCCGAGGCCGATCAGCCCGGCCACGGCGAGCACTATCGGCCAGTCGCCCCAGCGACTGTAAGGTGTCGGCTCCAGAGCCTGCGGCAAACGCGCGTCGATCACGCCGCGCGCGCCCGTCTCCAGCTTGCGCTCATCCACCGGCCGGCCCCACGGGTCGATCAGGGCCGACACCCCCGTGGGTGTCGCCCGCGCCATGGGCAGGCCCTCTTCGATGGCGCGGTAGGCCGACAGGTTGAAGTTCTGCACCGGCCCGGAGGTCGCCCCGTACCAGGCGTCGTTGGACGGATTGACGATCCAGGCCGGTCGCTCGGCTCCATCGGGCGTCATCCCGGGAAACAGGCTTTCGTAACAGATCAGCGGCTGGACCTGCGGCAGACCCGGCAGGTCGAATGGCTGAGGCGCCGGTCCCGGGGTGAAATCGGACGGCACATGCACCAGGCTGCGCACGCCCAGCCGGCTCATCAGCGGACCGGCCGGCAGGTACTCGCCGAACGGCACGAGGTGATGCTTGTCATAGACGGCGTCGACCCGCAGGCCGCCCGCGCCGATGTCGGTCATGGCGAAGGCGCTGTTGCCGTAGGCGGCCTGACCGTCGCCGCGGTCATAGGCGCGGCTGAGGCCGACGATCAGAACCTGGCCTTCGTCCAGAGCCTCGGCCATGGCCGGCGCCACCCAGGATCGGGGATCGACGATGTCGTTGAAGGTGGTCGGCAGGGCGCCCTCGGGCCAGATCACGACGTCCGGGCGGCCCAGATCGCTCTCGGGGCCCGCCGTCAGCGACACATAGGACTCAACGATGGCGGCGAAGTTTTCGGGCGTCCATTTGGCCTGCTGTTCGATGTTCGCCTGGACGATGCGTATCACCGTCCCGCTGTCGGTCGGCTCGGCGCGCGCCAGCCGCACGGCCCCGCCGATGATGGTGACGGCGATCAGGGCCAGGCCGGCGCCGGCGACGATGATGGCCTTTCGGTCCCGACGCTCGACCAGCGGGGCGAACGCGGCCGTCCCCAGCACCGTGATCAGGCCCAGCCCATAGACCCCGACCAGCGCCGCCGTTTGGCTTGCGGCCGACCCGGCGGCCCAGCTGGCGCCCGCCGGATTCCACGGAAATCCGGTCAATACCCAGCCGCGCAGCCACTCGAACAGGCAAAAGAGGCCCGCAAACAGGGCGACCTTAGCCAGGCCCGGCCGCCGCACCCGCCGGAACAGCGCCAGCGCCCCGCCCCAGAACAGACCCATCCCGGCCGGCAGCAAGCAGGCCGCGAAGGGCGCCATCCAGGCCTGGTCGGGATTGACCAGAAAGGCCTCCGCCACCCACCAGCAGCCGATGAAGAAATAGGCGAACCCCGCCAGCCAACCGCGCCAGAAGGCGGCGCGTACCGAGCCCGCCCGGTCGCCGAGGATCAGCAAGGCCGGATAGGCGAGCAGCCCGGGAAACAACAAGCCGAACGGAGGATGGGCGAGGGCCGCCAGAGCCCCGACGACCAAGGACGCCGCGATCACCGTCAGGCGTTGACCGGCGCCGCTGCGAGTCCAGTCCGGCGGCGTCAAGCGCCGCGCTCCGCATAGGGATCGACCACGCCCAGACCGGCGAGGATGGCGCGCTCTTCGGCCTCCATGGTCTCGGCCTCGGCGTCGTCTTCGTGGTCGCGACCCAGCAGGTGCAGCACGCCGTGCACCACCAGATGGCTGAGGTGATCGGCCAGGGTCTTGCCCTGGACCTCGGCCTCGACGCGACAGACGCCCGACGCCAGCACCAGATCGCCCAGATGCGGCCGGGCGCTCTCGGGCGCGAGGAAGCTCAGCACATTGGTGGCCCGGTCCTTGCCGCGAAACCGGCTGTTGAGATCGGTCACCGTCGCGTCGTCGGTCAGCAGGATCACCACGTCGCCGTTCTGGTCGCCCAGGGCGGCTTCCGCCGCGCGGATCACGACGGCTTCGAGATCAGCGACGCCCGACCAGTCTGCGCCGTCCTCGACCTCGACCTCGATCACGCGGGCTCTTCCAGGTCCGGCGCGCGGCGGGCGCGGTGCGCCTCGCTGTCGGCGTCGTAGGCGCGCACGATCCGCTCGACCAGGGCGTGACGAACCACGTCCTGCGCCTCGAATTTCAGCACGCCGACTCCCTTGACCCCGTCGAGGATTCGAAGGGCGTGGCTGAGGCCGCTGTCGCGCGGATTCAGCAGGTCGATCTGCGACGGGTCGCCGGTCACCACCATGCGGGCGCCCTCGCCCAGCCGGGTGAGCACCATCTTCATCTGCAGACGAGAGGTGTTCTGGGCCTCGTCGACGATGACGAAGGCGTGGCTGAGCGTGCGGCCGCGCATGAAGGCGATGGGGGCGGCCTCGATCTCGCCCTTGTCTCGGCGGCGACGCACGTCCTCGGCCCCGAGGATCTCGTTCAGCGCCTCCCAGATCGGCGCCAGGTAGGGATCGACCTTCTCGTTCAAATCGCCGGGCAGAAAGCCCAGCTTCTCACCGGCCTCGACCGCCGGGCGGGTGATGACCAGACGATCGACCTGGCCGCGACGAAGCAGGCTGGCGCCATAGGCGGCGGCGAGGAAGGTCTTGCCCGTGCCCGCCGGGCCGACGCCGAAGGTCAGTTCGCACTCGCCCAGCGCCTGGAGATAGCGGGCCTGGGCCGGGGTCTTGGGCACGATGGCGCCCTTGCGACCCACCGGCAGCGCCACGCCGCCGGCCGTCGGCGGGCCGGCCGCCGAATTCCGGGACGGCTTGGCCGGTGCGCCGCCGCCCAACATCGCGCCGATGCCGGTGCGCACATCGGCTTCAGAGATCTCGGCCCCCAGATCGCTGCGCTGGGCCAAGGCCTCGATCACCCGGCGCGCATTGGCGCGGTCGCGCGTCCCGCCGTCGATCGACACGCCCCCGCCGGGCGCCTCGATCAGCACCTTGAAGGCGTCCTCGATCAGGGCGAGGTGGCGGCTGGACGGCCCCACCACGGCTCGCAGGGCGTCATCGGAGAGGGCGAGGAATTCGCGGGATCGGGGCATGTTAGTGGGCCAGTACCGCTCGGTCCGCGGGACCTCGCTGCTTGAGCGGCGTGTTTTCCGGCCCTAGCGCCGACCTCGCGGAGGTCGCCTGCTTGAGGGCGCCGCTAAGGCTGTTCTGCTGGCCGGTCAGGATCTCGATCTCGACGATCTGGCCGATCAGGTGGTCGGCGTCCTCGACGTGGACGGACTGAAGATACGGCGAGCGGCCGATGGCCTGACGACCGTGGCGGCCCTGTTTCTGGAACAGCACCGGCAGGGTGCGGCCGGCCTGCGACCGGTTGAACGCCACCTGCTGCTCCAGCAGCAAGGCCTGCAACGCCTGCAGCCGTTCCGACGCGACCGTGGGCTCGACCGGCTTGGCCATGGTCGCCGCCGGGGTGCCGGGGCGCGGCGAATAGATGAAGCTGAAGGCCGAGGCGTAGTTCACCTGACGAACCAGATCGAGCGTGTCCTCGAAATCGCGGTCAGTCTCGCCCGGGAAGCCGACGATGAAATCGCCCGAGATCGCCATGTCCGGCCGCGCCGTGCGGATGCGGTCGATCAGGTCGAAATATTTCTGGCGGCCGTGCTTCCTGTTCATCAGGCGCAGGATGCGGTCCGAGCCCGACTGCACCGGCAGGTGCAGATAGGGCATCAGGGCGTCCAGATCGGCATGCGCCGCGATCAGGTCCTCGCCCATGTCGTTGGGGTGGCTGGTCGTGTAGCGGATGCGGTCCAGCCCCTCGATCTCGGCCAGCGCATAGGCCAGCCGCGCCAGGGTCGAGGGCGCGCCGTCCGGCCCCTCGCCGTCATAGGCGTTGACGTTCTGGCCCAGCAGGGTGACTTCGCGCACGCCTCGCGCCGCCAGTTCGCGCGCCTCGGCCAGGATCGCCGCCACGGGCCGAGACCATTCGGCGCCGCGCGTATAGGGCACCACGCAGAAGGTGCAGAATTTGTCGCAGCCTTCCTGCACGGTCAGGAAGGCCGTCGGTCCCTCGACCCCACGCGCGCCGATCCGCTCGGAGGTCATGGCGTCGAACTTGGCGTCGGGGGCGAAGTCGGCGCCGATCCGCTCGCCGCGCGCCCGCGCCGTGCGTGTCAGGAGCTCGGGCAGCTGGTGATAGGCCTGGGGGCCGACGACGAGGTCCACCGCCGGCTGACGACGCATGATCTCCTCGCCCTCGGCCTGGGCCACGCAGCCGGCGACGGCGATGGTCATGGCCGCCCCGCCCGAGGCCCGCTCCTCCTTGAGCATCCTCAGTTTGCCGAGCTCGGAATAGACCTTCTCGGCCGCTTTCTCGCGGATGTGGCAGGTGTTGAGGATGACGAAGTCCGCGTCCTCGGCCGTCTCGGTCGGCGCATAGCCGAGCGGGCGCAGGACATCGGCCATGCGCTCGGAATCATAGACGTTCATCTGGCACCCGTAAGTCTTGATGAACAGGCGTTTGCCGGGGGCTGCGGTCATCGCCGGGTTATGGAAGCCCCGCACGGCGCAAGCAAGGCGCCCGACCTAGTCCACCCAGTCGCGCTTCAGCGTCCGCGAGGCGCCGATCAGCAGCATCGAGGCCAGCAGATAGAAGCCCATGCCGGTGTAGATGGCCCAGCGCAGGCTCTCCTCGCCGAAGCGCGGCGCCAGGAGATCGCTCATCCAGCCGAAATAGTAGAAGCCGACGGCGATGCCGAGCAGGTTGTTGATCAGCAGGAAGAGGGCCGAAGCCGTCGAGCGCATCGGCGCGGCGACCAGATGCTGGACCGCCGCCGTGATCGGCCCCAGCCAGGCCAGGTTCAGACCCGTCGGAATCAGGAAGATCAGGAAGGCCAGCGTCAGCTGCTGCGCCTGCGAGCCGCCGCCGGGCAGCACCAGGCCGATCAGCCAGGGCGAGTTCATGGCCAGGATGAAACAGGGCGCCGAGATCAGGAAGGCGATGGCCGGCGTCAGCGGATAGGCGCCCTTGCCGCGCCGGGACAGCTTGTCGGCGATCATCCCGCCGCCCCAGATGCCGGCGAGGCCGCCGATCAGGGCGATACCCGCATAGTACCAGCTGGTCTGGGCCAGGGTCAGGTCGAAGCTTCTCATGAAGAACAGCGGCAGCCATCCCGCCACGCCATAGCCGCACACCGACGACGAGGCGGCGCCCAGGGCCAGCAGCCAGAAGCTCTTCTTTGGGATGACCGCCGAGGCGGTGACTCGCGCGATCATCAGCGATACGCCGATGACGAGCGCCAGGAGGCCGCCGAAGCCCAGCACCAGCGGATTCAGGCCGGCCAGGCTGCTCAGCCAGGCGATCAGCGCCAGTAGCAGGCAGCCGCCGCCCAGCCCCAGCATGATCAGACTGGCGATCCGACCAACACGGTCCGACGCGTGGGCCGGCAGAGCGTCGGCGGGCGCGCCGTCGATCCCCACACTCGGCGCGATCGCCGGCGTCGGCTTGGCCACGTCCGTGCCGCCGCGCTGAGGATCCTTGATGGTCAGCTTCATCAGAGGCGCGACCAACAGACCCAGCAGACCGACGACGATGAAGGCGGTGCGCCAGCCGTAGGTGGCGGCCAAGAGTCCCCCGACCAGGGTCCCCGCCGCCGTGCCCAGCGGGATGCCGAAGGCAAAGGCCGCAAGCGCGCGGGCTCGCTGATGGGGCGGGAAATAGTCGGCGATCAGGGAATAGGCCGGGGCCACGCCACCGGCCTCGCCCACACCCACGCCCATCCGGAACATGAACAGCTGGGTGAAGCTGCCGGCCACGCCGCACAGGGCGGTGAAGCCTGACCACACCGCCAGGGCGCCGGTCATGATCGTGACCCGACTGAACCGGTCGGCCATCCAGGCCAGGGGAATGGCCAAGGTCGAATAGACCGAGGCGAAGGCGATGCCGCCCAGCAGGCCGAACTGGCTGTCCGACAGCCCGAATTCGGCCTTCAGGGGCGCGGCCAGGATACCGATGATCTGCCGGTCCAGGAAGTTCAGCATATAGACCAGAATCAGCACCGCCAGGACGTAGAAGCGGTAGCCCGGCCGGGTCGGAGCGGTCGCGGCGGTGGCGGTGTCGGTCACGGAGCAGGTCCTCGACAGTCTTCAGGGCCGTCTGGCGCGGCCTGACGTGAGCGTAGCCATTGCGGCCCGGCCCGGAAAGGCGAAAGGCGGCGACCCTCTCGAGCCGCCGCCTTCCGGTTCAGTCGACCACGTGCCTCAATACCGCGCGGTCAGGGTCAGGCTGACCGTGCGTGGCGCGCCGTAGTAGGCGGTGCGGATGCCGCCGACGGCCGAGAACTCCTGGGCGTCGGTCCGATAGACCTCCTCGCCGAGGTTCTTGCCGTTGAGGGTGACGGCGTAGCGGCCGTCCTGGGTCTCCCACGCCACCCGGGCGTCGTAGAGCCAGTAGTCATCCTGGAACATGCCGGGGAACTCGACCCGGGTGAAGATGTCGGCGTTGTCGACCGCCAGGGCCATGCGGGAGCGATAGTTGGCCTGGCCGCCGACGGTCAGCAGCCCGTTGGCGCCGAGGTCGAACAGATAGTTGGCGCCGAAGCGGGCGGTCCATTCCGGCGAGAAGGCCGGGGTCTGCCAGCTGCGGTCGATGGTGGTCTCGACGCCGCCGATGACCCGCACCTCGTTGAACTCGCCGTATTCCGCATCCAGCCAGCCGACCTGGGCGTCCAGCTGCAGGGCCGGGGTCGGATTGGCCGAAAGCTCCAGCTCGGCGCCGCGAATCTCAAGCTCGCCGGCGTTCAGCACCGTCAGGGCGATGGTGCAGTTCCCGCCCGGAACAGTCGCGTCGTCGACGCAGTCCGACACCCGCGCCTGAAAGTCCTGATAGTCGTTGTGGAAGGCCGCGACGTTGGCGCGCAGGCGACGATCGAACCACTCGGTCTTGGCCCCGACCTCGAAGCTGGTGACCGTTTCCGGATCATAGGGCTGCTGTTCACCGGGGTTGTTGGCCCGACCGTTGAAGCCGCCCGACTTGAAGCCCTTGGCGACCCGCGCATAGACCATGGCGTTGTCGTCGATCTGATAGTCGACCGAGGCCATCGGCGAGACGTCGGACCAGTCGTCCTGGACCTGGAAGGCGAAGCTGGGGTCGGCGTTGAAGCCCGCAAAGGCGGCGTCCAGGGCCGGGATGCCGGTGGCCGGAATGTCCCAGAAGGTCGTGGTCGTGCGGTCGTAGTCCTTCTCTTCCTTGGTGTAGCGCAGCCCGCCGGAAAGCCTCAGGGCGTCGGTCACCGCCCAGGTGGCGTTGGCGTAGGCGGCCCAGCTGGTGGTCTGCAGATCGTCGTCGATGGTCCGCAGGAACTGGACCGGCAGGCCCAGCACGGTGAACAGGTCGTCGCCATAGGCCTCCTGGTGCGAGGTGATGCCCTCGTCCAGATAATAGACGCCAGCCACGCCGGTGATCGGCCCGCCGTTGTCGAAGTTCAGTTGGAACTCCTGACTGAACTGGTCCTGGTCGACGGCGACCAGAACATCGCCCATCTCGAACTGGGTGGCGTCGATGTCGATGTAGTCGTCATAGCCGAGGTCGCGATAGGCGGTGATCGACTTCAGAGTCAGGCTGTCCGACAGGGTCCATTCGGCGATGGCCGACAGGCCCCAATGATCCAGCGGCGTCTCGTTGGGCAGACCCGGCGTGGTGCGGGTGCTGTAGTCGAACTCGCTGCCCGGCGCCGGGGCCGGGTTGCGCACGGTCACGGTTCCCAGGGCCAGGTCGGTGGTGAAGACGGCGCTTTCCGAGCGGCCCACGGTCATGGACGGACGCTGACGCGTATAGTCGGCGGTCAGGTCGAGGCGGAACGTGTCCGACGGCGTCCAGGCGGCGCTGACCCGGCCGGCGATGGTGTCCTCGTCGTTGTACTCGCGGTCCAGCACCGGGTCGGACACATAGCCGTCCCGCTTGGCCACCATGAAGGCGCCGCCCAGCGCCCACGTGTCGCTGATCGGAGCGCCGCCGGAGATGCGCGCCTCCATTTCGGAGTATTCGCCGATCGTCGCCGACGCGTTGAGATAGGGGCCGGAGTCCGGCCGGCGGGTGACCAGCTTCATGGCCCCGCCGATGGTGTTCTTGCCGTACAGCGTGCCCTGCGGACCGCGCAGCACCTCGACGCGCTCCAGATCAAGCAGATCCAGCTGAGTGCCCCGGATGCGGCTGTAATAGACGTCGTCGACATAGACGCCGACGGCCGGATCGAAAGTCTGCAGCGCGTCGGGCTGGCCGATGCCGCGGATATAGATGTTGGTGGCGTCCGAAGAGCCGCGGCCCTGCACCAGGTTCAGGTTGGGGACTGCCCCCTGAAGGTCGGTCACCTCGGTGGCGCCCAGGCGCTCCAGGGTCGCTTCGCTGAAGGCGGAAACCGACAGCGGCGTGCGCTGCAGGGATTCCTCGGTGCGCCGCGCGGTGACGACGATTTCCTCGAGCTGGGTGGCCTGAGGATCGCCCCCCGCCTCCTGCGCGACCGCTCCGGCCGCCAGCACACCCCACGCGGCGCTGGACAGCAGCGCGCACTTCACAAGCCTGGTCATGTCGATTTCGACCCCCGTCTGAACGTTTCCCGAAGCGCTTTTATTCAGCGCTCAATGATTTTTCCGAGAAGTGCCGTCGACCGGGTCTGCTGTCAAACGGTTACGCTTGGCGGAAACGCAAAGTGCGCGGGCGTGTGGTTGTTGCGACACCATCGACGCGCTCATTGTCGGGTGCGGAAGGCCGGGATAAGCCTTCACTCATGACAACGCCCATCCCGCTGACAGCGGCCAAGCCCGCGCGCGGCCGCCCGTCCAAGACGCGCCAGCAGGGCGACACGCGCGAAGCCATTCTCGACGCGGCCGAGGACCTGTTTTCCAAACACGGCTTTTACGGCGTGGCCATCCGCGAGGTGGCGCGAGAGGCGGGCGTCGACACCGCCCTGGTGCACTATTATTTCGGGGCCAAGCGCGACCTGTTCGACGCGGTCTTTCTCAGACGCGCCGAGGTGCTGAACGCCGAGCGCATCGACGCCATCAACCGCTACGCCGCCGACCATGCCGGAACCATGAGCCTGGAGGGTTTGCTGGAAGCCTTTCTGACACCGCCGTTCGAGCGGTCCCTCCGGGGAGGGCCCGGGTGGAAACACTATTCGGTGCTGGTCGCCCAGACCAACGCCAATCCGGCGTTCGGCGGCGAGACCATGGCGCGCTATTTCGATCCGGCGATCCGGCGGCTGATCGAGCTGATCCGACCGCTGGTCCCGGGCGCGCGCGACGTCGACCTGTACTGGGCCTGGCACAATCTGTCGGGCGCCCTGACGCTGACTTTGGGCGAGACCGGCCGTATCGACCGCCTTTCCGGAGGTCTGTGCCGTTCGGGCGACCTGGAGGCGGCCAGCGCCTATATGGTCCGCTTCGCCGCCGCCGGCATCCGCGCCGTGTGTGATCCGGACCGTCCCGTCAGCGTCGATCGCTGAGGGACGCGGCGGCGCGGCCGCCGCGCGGATCGAGCAGCAGGCCCGACACCGTCGCCGCCAGGATGCGATCCGCGAGCGGCAATCGCGTCATACGTCCCAGCACATGATCGCGAATCCACGGCAGCCCCGGACCATCGGCCTGATAGAAGGGTGTGAACACCCAGCTGAGCGTCTGATACAGCCGCACATGCCACCGACGCCGGCGCGCATACTCCGACAGGGCCTCCTCAAGATCGGCATGGGCGGACAGCGCCTCCGCCAGGGCCAAGGCGTCGAGTAGTCCCATATTCACCCCCTGCCCAAGTTGGGGACTGGTCGCGTGGGCCGCGTCGCCGATCACGGCCAACCGACGTCCGACCGGCCGCGTCAGGGTGCGGTGGCCATAGCGAGCCAGGGTCAGGGCGTCGGGATCGTCGATCCCATCCAGGATCGGCTGGGTCTCGGGCCACAGAGCCGCCACCTCGTCTCGCCACGCCGCCAGCCCGGCCGAGCGCCAGGCGTCATGGTCGCCGTGCTTCAGGCTCCAGAAGAAGGTGGCGACGGGGTGCGGGTCTCCCGGCCGTCGACCGACCGGAAGCACCCCGATCATCTTCGCCGCGCCCCGATACACCTGTTGCAGGGCCGCCGGATCGAACGGCGCTCCGGGCCAGGGAACTGTGGCCCACAGGGCGCCCCAACCGAGCGGCGCTCGGTGGCCGGGCAGGGCCTCGGCGATCCGCGACCGCGCCCCCGAAGCGTCGACGACCAGATCGAAACGACCCAATTTTCGGCCGACGGCGTCGACGGGACGGCCGTCGTCGACCTCGACGACCTCCCGTTCAGTCTGCATCGCCACGCTCTCAGCCAGGCAGGCGTCGAACAGCACTTGAAAGATGGCGGCGCGGTGCAGACCCAGGGCCCCCAGTCCGTCTGCGCGCGGACGGGCCAGATCGGCGTAGCGCATGTCCAGAACCGTCCGGCCACGTCGGGCCTCTCGCCCGACGATCCGCTTTAGCGGCTGACCGAGGTCGCGAGCGGCGCCGGTTAGTCCCAAACAATCCAGCACATGCAGGCCGGTGGGTTGCAGCATGAAGCCGGCGCCCACCGGGCGCGCCGCCTCGAACCGCTCCAGAATGGTGACGCGACGCCCTTGGCGAGCCAGCATCAGCGCGGCGGCCAGGCCGGCCGGACCGGCGCCGACCACGGCGACGTCGCGGATCGCGGACGTCACCGCGTATGCAGGATCAGGCCACGCCGGCGCCGCGGTGTGCGCTGTCGCCCGACCAGATCTTCTCGATATTGTAGAAGGCCCGGACCTCGGGTCGGAACAGGTGAACGATCACATCCCCGGCGTCGATCAGCACCCAGTCGCAGTGCGGCAGTCCCTCGACCCGCGCCTTGCCCATGCCCTGCTCCTTGAGGGTGCGCAGCAGGTGGTCGGCGATGGCGCCGACGTGGCGGTGTGAGCGGCCCGAGGCGATGATCATGCTGTCGGACATCGGGCTTTTGCCCTTGAGGTCGATCAACACGATGTCCTGGGCCTTGTCCTCGTCCAGCCGGTGCAACAGCGCAGTCTCGAGCGGGGTCGAGCCGGTCGGGAGAGGCTGGTCGGAAGGGGCCGGTGCGCCGTCTTCGTCGTGGATGGGCGCGAAGGGCTCCATCTCTTGAGCGGTGTTGGAGACGGCGTCGTCTTGCGCGTCGTGCGCGGGAGAGGCGGTCAGCGGAGAACTCCGGAATCTGGATAAGTGGCGCCACCCCTAGCACAGACGGCGGAAAAGGTCACCGGTCCGCCGGGTCGGCCCTCAAGGCGGTCGAGGACATGTGATTGAGTGGGGCGGTCAGATAGGTCCAGGCCGGCGCCGGCATGTAGGGCAGAAGGGCGGCGCGCGCGGACGGGACCCGGGCGGAGGCGAACCGGGCCGCGGCCGGGGCGGTGCGGCTCTCCAGCAGCGAGCCCGGCCGGGCGATCACCGCCACGGGCATCAGCCGCATGATGTCGGTCCAGCCGCGCCAGCGGTGAAACCCGGCCAGATTGTCCGAGCCCATCAGCCAGACGAACCGCACGTCCGGATGGCGGCGCGTCAGCAGACGCAGGGTGTCGATGGTCCGCTGGACCCCCGCGCGGCTCTCGAAATCCGACACCACCATCGATGGGCCGCGCGCCGCTCTCCGGGCTGAGGCCATTCGTTCGTCTAGCGGAGCGCTGTCGCGGGGGTCCTTCAGCGGGTTCTGCGGCGAGACCAGCCAGACAACACGGTCAAGGTCGAGGCTCTGCAGCGCCGTCTCGGCCACATGCTGATGACCCGCGTGGGCCGGATTGAAGGAGCCGCCGAACAGCCCGACCTTCATGCCGGGCGCCAGCCGCAGCCCGTCGCGCAGCGCGCCCGAGGCGGGACCAAAGGCCTGGGGCGCGGGGCCGGCGTGGAAGAAGGCCAAGGCGGGAGGGCTCGCGGAACGACTTATGCTCACCCGCGCCCTAACACGGCTCCGCAATCCTGTCGCGAAGGATTGTCAGCGCTTGAAGGTGTCGCCGATTTCGGCCGCCTCCGGACCATCGGGCCCCGCCGAACGCCGCTCACGGCGGCCTGTCCGGTCCGTATCGGTCTGAGACGTGGACGGATCAGGTTTGCCGGCGGGCGTGGCGCCGTTCTTCTCGCGGCCGTTGGTCTGGTTATCGCCCATGGTCGGCTCCTCGCTTTGGAGCCCAACCGGCCGGCTGCTTGCCGGTTCCGTTCAGATCTCCTGGGCCGCGCCCTCCTCATAGGCGGCGAAGGTGGCGGCGGTGATGATCTCCGAGACCGAGGCGCCCAGGGACACGATCTGCACCGACTTCTCCAGTCCGACCAGCAGCGGTCCGATCACCGTGGCGCCGCCCAGGGCCTGGACCAGCCGGGTCGAGATCGACGCCGAGTGGATCGCCGGCATGACCAGCACATTGGCGTCGCGCGACAGCCGCATGAAGGGATAGGCCGAGCGTTGGGCGGGATCCAGCGCCAGCTCCGGCGGCATCTCGCCCTCGTATTCGAAGTCCACGCCCTTGGCGTCGAGGATGCGGATCGCCTCACGCACCTTCTCGCCCCGGTCGCCCGGTGGGTTGCCGAAGGTCGAATAGCTAAGGAAGGCCACGCGCGGATTGCGTCCCAGCTTGCGCACCGTCGCCGCCGCCTGGATGGCGATGTCGGCCAGTTCCTGAGCGTCCGGAAGCTCGTGGATCGAGGTGTCGGCCACGAACAGGGTGCGGCCCTTGGCCAGCATGACCGACACGCCGATCAGGCTGTCGCCCTTGACGTCCAGGACGCGGCGGACCTCCTTCAGCACCATGTTGAAGTTGCGGGTCGTGCCGGTGACCATGGCGTCGGCGTCGCCCCGGGCCAGCATGGCCGCGCCGAAATAGTTGCGGTCCTGATTGATCATCCGCTGCACGTCGCGGCGCAGGTAGCCGCGCCGCTGCAGCCGCTCATAGAGGAAGTCGGTGTAGTCGACGTTCTTGTCCGAGACGCGGGCGTTGACGATCTCGATGCCCAGCTCGTCGAAGCGCAGGCCCGCCTCGGCGGCGTTCTGGCGGATCAGATCCTCGCGTCCGACCAGGATCGGCGTGCCCAGCTCCTGCTGCTTGAAGGCCCAGGCGGCGCGGATGACCGAGGTCTCCTCGCCCTCGGCGAACACGATGCGCTTGTTGGGCGAGGCCCGCACCGCAGAGGAGATGTTCTGCATCAGGGCCGCCGACGGATCGAGGCGCTGGCGTAGCTCGGCCCGATAGACGTTCATGTCCTCGATCGGCTTGCGCGCCACGCCGGTGTCCATGGCCGCCTGGGCCACGAACGGCGGGATGTACCAGATCAGCCGCGGATCGAACGGCGTGGGGATGATGTACTCGCGGCCGAATTTCAGCTTCCGGCCCGAGTAGGCGGCGGCGACCTCGTCGGGCACGTCCTCTCGGGCCAGGGCCGCCAGGGCCTCGGCGCAGGCCACCTTCATCTCGTGGTTCACCTGGCGCGCCCGCACGTCCAGCGCGCCGCGGAAGATGTAGGGAAAGCCCAGGACGTTGTTGACCTGGTTGGGATAGTCCGACCGGCCGGTGGCGACGATGGCGTCGGAACGCACTTCGGCGACCTCCTCGGGCGTGATCTCGGGGTCCGGATTGGCCATGGCGAAGATGATCGGATTGGGCGCCATCGACGCCACCATGTCCTTGGTGATCGCGCCCTTGGCGGCCAGGCCGATGACCACGTCGGCGCCGACCATGGCCTCTTCCAGTGTCCTCAGCGGCGTGTCGGTGGCGTGGGCCGCCTTCCACTGATCGACATTGTCGCGGCCCTTGTAGACCACCCCGTCGCGATCGAGGATCACGGTGTTCTCAGCCCGCACCCCGGCGGCCTTCATCAGGCCGATCGATGACAGCCCGGCTGCGCCGGCGCCGACCAGCACCACTCGCACGTCTTCCAGCTTCTTGCCGGCGATGTGGCAGGCGTTGATCAGACCGGCCGTGGAGATGATGGCCGTGCCGTGCTGGTCGTCGTGAAACACCGGGATGTCGAGCAGGTCCTGGAGCTCGCTTTCGATGACGAAACATTCCGGAGACTTGATGTCCTCCAGATTGATGCCGCCCCAGGTGTCGCCGATGTTCTTGACCACGGTGACGAACTCGTCCGGGTCGGTGGTCTTCACCTCGACATCGAAACTGTCGACGTCGGCGAAGCGCTTGAACAGGACCGACTTGCCTTCCATCACCGGCTTGGAGGCCATGTGGCCCAGATTGCCCAGACCCAGGATGGCGGTGCCGTTGGAGATGACGGCGACCAGATTTCCCTTGGAGGTGTAGTCGTAGGCGCGGTCCGCGTCCTCGGCGATGGCCAGCACCGGCACGGCCACCCCCGGCGAGTAGGCCAGCGACAGGTCCCGCTGGGTCGCCATCGGCTTGGTCGGCGCCATAGAGATCTTGCCGGGCGTCGGCTCGCGGTGGAAATCCAGGGCCTCCTCGGCGGTGAAGGTCTGTTTTTCGGTCAGATCGGTCATGAGGCTTCCGCGCGGCGCTTCCAGGCGCGACAGGCCTCAGGTGCTGGCCCGCCGTCGTTGCCTCTGTCCTAGAGGGCGGTTTCCGTCACGACAACCGACGAGACCCCGGCGCGTCGTTGTGCGGCGCCGAAGAGGCCGTCTGGCGTTTGTCATCGGTTGTCTGTATGAGGGCGCCCCTCTCCTTCCCTCGCGTTCGCACGCGCCCGGCCCGGCGATGTCGCCGCCCGCCGTTTCGCCCGCGCCCTCTTCCCGGCTGTCTGTCATGAACCTCCGCAACGTCGCCATCATCGCCCACGTCGACCACGGCAAGACCACCTTGGTGGACCAGCTCCTGGCCCAGTCCGGCGTCTTCCGAGCCAATGAGGCGACCACCGAACGCGCCATGGACTCCAACGATCAGGAGAAGGAGCGCGGCATCACCATCCTGGCCAAGTGCACCTCGGTGCTCTGGAACGGCGAGGCGGGCGAGACCCGGATCAACATCATCGACACCCCCGGCCACGCCGATTTCGGCGGCGAGGTGGAGCGGATCCTCGGCATGGTGGACGGCTGCGTCATCCTGGTCGACGCCGAAGAGGGCGTTATGCCCCAGACCAAGTTCGTGCTGACCAAGGCGCTGAAGATGGGCCTGCGTCCCATCCTGTGCATCAACAAGGTCGACCGCGCCCATGCCGACCCCGACCGCGTCCACAACGAGACCTTCGACCTGTTCGCCGCCATTGGCGCGACCGACGAGCAACTGGACTTCCCGCACATCTACGCCTCGGGCCGCAACGGCTGGGCGACGCTGGACCTGAACCAGCCCAATGGCGACCTGTCGCCGCTGTTCGACCTGATCGTGCGCCACGTCCCGCCGCCCAAGGTTCAGGAGAACAAGGACAAGCCGTTCCAGATGCTGAACGTGCTGATCGAAAGCGATCCGTTCCTCGGCCGCCTGCTGACCGGTCGCATCGAGAGCGGCAAGGCCGTTCCCGGCATGGCCATCCACGCCCTGGACCGCGACGGCAAGGAAATCGAGCGCGGCCGGATCACCAAGGTGCTGGCCTTCCGCGGCCTGAAGCGTCAGGCGCTGGACGAGGGCTCGGAGGCGGGCGACATCGTCGCCATCGCCGGCATGTCCAAGGCCACCGTGGCCGACACCCTGTGCGCCATGGAGGTCACCGAGGCCCTGCCGGCCCAGCCGATCGATCCGCCGACCATCTCCATGACCGTTTCGGTCAACGACAGCCCCCTGGCCGGTCGCGAAGGCGACAAGGTCCAGTCACGCGTCATCCGCGATCGCCTGCTCAAGGAGGCCGAGGCCAATGTCGCCATCCGCGTCTCCACGACCGCGGGCGGCGACGCCTATGAGGTCGCGGGCCGCGGCGAGCTGCAGCTGGGCGTGCTGATCGAGAACATGCGCCGCGAGGGGTTCGAGGTCTCCATCAGCCGTCCGCGCGTCGTCTATCAGGAAGGCGAGAACGGCGAGCGGCTGGAGCCGATCGAGGACGTCATGATCGACGTCGACGACGAGTTCACCGGCGTGGTCATCGAGAAGCTGTCGGCCCGCAAGGCCGAACTGTCCGACATGGGCCCGTCGGGCGCCGGCAAGACCCGCATCAGCCTCAAGGCGCCGTCGCGCAGCCTGATCGGCTATCAGGGCGAGTTCCTGACCGACACCCGCGGCTCGGGCGTGCTGAACCGGGTCTTTTCGCATTATGAGCCGCACAAGGGCGCGATCGCCGGCCGCCTGAAGGGCGTGTTGATCTCCAACTCCGACGGCGACACCGCCGCCTTCGCCCTGTGGAACCTCGAGGATCGCGGCGTGATGTTCGTCGGCGCCGGCGAAAAGACCTATCAGGGCATGATCATCGGCGAGAACGCCCGCTGGGACGACCTGGATGTCAATCCGATCAAGGGCAAGCAGCTGACCAACGTGCGCGCCTCGGGCAAGGATGAGGCCGTGCGCCTGACCCCGCCCCGGGTGATGAGCCTAGAGCAGGCCATCGCCTATATCGACGAGGACGAACTGGTCGAGGTCACGCCCAAGTCGATCCGTCTGCGCAAGCAGGTGCTGAACCCGTCGTTCCGCAAGAAGCGCGTGCGCCCCGAGTGATGGCGGCTCGCGGCCAAGGCTGAACGCCCGTTCACCGCGTCGCCCCATTCCGGGCGGGGGCGGGGTGATTTCGGGGCCGCCGCAACCTCGGCGCCGTTGCCGGGCTTCTAGACGCTGTTTGTAACACTCCGCAGGAGTTCGTGATGACGCGTCTTTCTCTCCTCGCCGGCGCCGCCGTGCTGGTCATGGCCGCCCCGGCTTCCGCCCAGGTTCTGGGCGGTCAGGTCGGCGGTTCGGTCGGTGGCCAGGTGGCCACGCCGCCGCTCGGTTCAACTCTCAATGACGCCGCAGGCCTGACCCGCGACACGGTCGATCGTACGCGCGACGCCGCGCGGGACACTGTCAATGACGTCCAGGATGCTGCCCCGCCGGTGTCGGCTCAGGGACAGGCCAACGCCGATGGCTCCATTGCGGCTGGTTCCGACGGCGCTGACGCAGACCTCGATGTCCAGGCGGGCGCCATGGTGCATGGCTCTGATGGATCGATGCTCGGAACGGTTTCCAGCGCCGCCAGAGACAGCGCAGGACGCGCTCAAGGTCTTGTCGTTCAGACCGCCGAGGGCGCGACCAAGACCATCCCGACTAACGGCGCCCGCGTCGAAGGCGGCGCTGTGATCACCGGTTGGACCCAGAGCCAGTTCAACGACGCGCCTGAAAGCTGACCGGCGCCGAACTTTGGTGCGTCGAAATCGCCCGCGAGGCGTTCCGTTCTATGGCCGTGGCGACGCGTCGCTTTGGCGATCCGCCACGGCCGCCCCCATAATCTTACCTTTCGTCAGGGATTTCGATCCCGCCACATCTGGAGACTTTCATGATCCGCAAGACCGTTCTTCTCGCCGGCGTCGCCGGCGCCCTGGCTTTCGCCGCCCCGGCCGTCGCCCAGGTCGCCCCCATTCCGCAGGCCGCTCCGGCGCCCGCTGAGCAGACTCAGGGCGCGCAACTGGCGCTGCAACCTGGCGCGGATGTCGCCGGCGCCGACGGTGTGGTCTACGGGCGCCTCGACGGCGCGGGAACGGCCGCCGACGGGTCAACGGTGCTCCACGTCCGGGCCGAGGACGGCACGGTCAAGGCGGTGCCGATCGAAGGCATCAGCATGAATGGCGCGACCATCGTGACCGCCTGGGCCAAGGCCCAGTTCGACGCAGCCCCGACCGACCCGGCGCTGAACCCTCCGGCCGCCTCCGGCGAACTGACCCTGACGCCCGGCGCTACCGTCGTGGGCTCGGGCGGGGCGACGCTCGGTACGCTGCACGGCGCGGCCCAGGGCGCGGACGGCTCCTACAACATCCTGGTGCGGGCCGCCGACGGTCAGGTGCGCCCGGTTCCGGCCGAGGGTCTGACCATGAACGGCGCCAACATCGTCACCGCCTGGACCCAGGCGGAATTTGACGCGGCCCAGGTCGATGCGGCCGCCACGGCCGAGGCGTCCGCCGCCGCTCCCGCCGAGGCGCCCACCGAGGCCCCGGCGATGGACTCGGCGGACCCGACGGGGACTGAAGGCATGGAAACCACCCCGGAGTAATCCGGGGTGCGACCCAGACAGAAAAAAGGGCGGCTCTTGCGAGCCGCCCTTTCCTTTTGGGTCCGGAAACCGATCAGGCGCGACGCTTGACCAGGCCCAGGATGAACAGCAGCAGGCACGCGCCCAGGAAGGCGACGATCAGCGACTGCCAGCTGAAGCCCGTCAGGCCGATGCCGAACACGCTGCTGCCGATGAAGCCGCCCAGAAAGGCGCCGACCACACCGACGATCAGATTGGTGAGCAGGCCGTGGTTGCGGCCCATCACCTGTTCGGCCAGCCAGCCGGCGGCGATACCAATGACGATCCAAGCGATAATACCCATGGGGAACAGTCCTTCCAGCGAGTTGATCTCGTCCCCCTAAATGCGTCGAGGCGTCGCAGGTTGCCTTGACCGTAACAGCTCCCCTCGCGGGCGAGCGCGGCACGCGGCTTGAAGCGTCACGGGCGAGCGTGCCGAAGCGGCACATCGCCTGATGAGGAATTCGCGGCCATGGCCTCCGAGATCGATCTGCACCTGGGCAAGCGTCTGCGCCGCCGCCGCCGTCTCCTAGGCCTGACCCAGCAGCAGCTCGCCAGCCAGGTCGGCATCCGCTTTCAGCAGATTCAGAAGTACGAGTGCGGCGCCAACCGCATCGCCGCCGCCCGTCTGTGGGAGCTGGCCGAGGCCCTGGAGACCCCGGTCAACTATTTCTACGACGGCTTGACCGAGGCGCTGGAGCGCAGCCGGCCTCAGGCCGCCCAGCCCGAGTCCTTCTCCCGCAAGGAGACGCTGGACCTGATTCAGGCCTATTATCAGCTGGGCGAGCGCCCGCGCCGCCGCCTGCTGGATCTCGCCAAGTCGCTCCACACCGAGGGCGAACAGCCCAACTGAGGGTGACCGGTCGCTGGGCGAGCGCTAAGCCCTCGCCATGACCGACATTGCAGATTTCGACGCCTTCGCCCTTGAGCTCGCCGCCGCCGCCGCGGCCGTGACCCTGCCGCTGTTCCGCACCGATGATCTAGGCGAGCAGGACAAGGGCGGCGCCGCCGGCTTTGATCCCGTCACCCGCGCCGACCGAGACGCCGAAGCGGCCATCCGCCGTTTGATCGCCGCGCGCCATCCCGATCACGGCGTCATCGGCGAGGAGTACGGCGAGGACCGGCCCGACGCCGAGTGGACCTGGATGCTGGACCCCATAGACGGCACCCGCGCCTTCATCGCCGGTCTGCCGCTGTGGACCACCCTGATCGCGCTGCGGCACGAAGGCCGGCCCGTGCTGGGGCTGATCGCCCAGCCCTATCTGGGCGAGGTCTTCATCGGGAGTCGCGCGGCCGCGCGACTGGTGAGGCCAGGCGCGGCGGACAGACCTCTTTCGACCCGGCGCGGCCTTGGTCTCGACCAGGCGATCATCTCTTGCACCGACGAGGCGCAGTTCCCTGGCCTGGAGCTCGACGCGTGGCGCCGGGTCCGCGCCGCCACGCGATTGGCCCGCTACGGCTGCGACGCCTACGCCTACGCCATGCTGGCCCTGGGCCGCATCGACCTTGTGATCGAAAGCGGGCTCAAGCCCTGGGACTGGTCGGCCCTGGTCCCGGTGGTCGAGGGTGCGGGCGGGCGGGTCACCGACTGGTCGGGCGGCGACGATCTGGCTTCTGGACGCCTCGTCGCGGCGGGGGACCCCACCCTCATCCCGCAGACGATGCGTCTGCTGGCTGGCTAGTCCAGCAGATCGACCGGCAGGATCTGCGACCCCAACAGGCGTTCGGTCGTTTCCCAGTGGTCCGGTCCCTGACGCTCGACCCACGCCTGAACCGTGTCGCGCCCCAGGCCATAGTTGATGACATAGGACCGATAGGTGTCGATGAAGTCGACGCGCTGCTCGGCCCGCTCCGGCGCCATCAGCATGGTCTCGCGCAGCTGGCGCTCCGCCGTCGCCCGGTCGATCCGCCCGGCCAGATAGGCGTCCGCGACGGCGTATTCCGCCGAGGCCAGCCGGCGGCTCAGGGCGATGAAACGGGCGTAGTCGTCGCGCCCCGCGGGGTCCAGGCCCGCCAGTGGATACAGAACCTCGGTTTCGAACCGGTCCAGCTCGGCCGGCGGAAAGGCCAGGTCGATGCCGTAGTTGGCGCTGCCCTCGGCCACGAAGCTCATCGGCGAGAACAGCGGATAGACGCTCATCTCCATCCAGCCTCGCTCGGTGACGAAGGTCCGCTCCAGCAGGGCGTTGTAGACGTGGTGACCCGGATAGCCCTCGTGGCACCCCAGATCGACGGCCCGGTCGATGCCGATCGGCAGTTCGACATTGATCTCGATCCGGCTTTTGGAATTGCCGAGATAGTAGTTGTACCCCGACCACGGCTTGTCGGTGACGAAGCCCAGGTCAAAGCTCTCACCTGCCGGCAGGCCGATGTGGGCCTCGGTTCGGCGCTTGCACTCGGCGATGGCCGCCTGCATCACGGCTTCCACGCGCTCGGGCGGGATCACGTAGCGGGCGCGAAAGGTCGCGGCGCGCTCGGCTAGCGAGCCCTCGCCAAGCAGCAGGGCGTCCATTTCGGCCAGCACGGGCTGATAGCTTTCCAGCGGACGGATTTCGGGACGGATGCCGAACAGCCCGAACGCCTCGTCGGCGAAGGCGGGCTTGTCGCCCGCGATCATGCGCAGGCGCAGCGCGGCGGCCGAGACGTGCGCCAGCAGATATTTGCGGCGTTGGATCAGCGCCGGATCGGCGCCGACCGGATCGACCGCCTCCAGATCGCGCGTCAGGGTCGCCGCCGCCTGGGTCAGCTGATCGACGCTGCGCGGGTTCGCCTCCGCCGCCGCCGCCCACTCCGGCGGGCCGTAGTAGGCGTCGACATAGCCCTCCTCGCGCTCGCCGATCTCCAGGATCAGCCGCACATAGTCCTCGGCCAGCGCGTTCAGGTCGCCCTCGACCATCGCCGATCGACCGGTCCCGACCGGCGCCGTGGCGCAAGCCGCCAGCAGGACCGTCGAAAGGACCGCAGCCGCGCCCGTCCTGATCCGCGCCTTGAACATTGTGCGCATTCTTCGCTTCCCATGGCGCGCGGGGATTGAGCCCGCCCCGCCCTTCCTGTAATCACCGCCGGCCCAGCGGTCCGCACCCGTAGCTCAGCTGGATAGAGCGTTGCCCTCCGAAGGCAAAGGTCGCACGTTCGAATCGTGCCGGGTGCGCCATTTTTTTCATATTTTTCAAATAGAATCTAGTCAGGCCGCCGGGCTGGGCACGCCGAATTGGGTTTGTGGGGCAGCTATGGGGCAGTGGCTACGCCGCGTGCCTTGGCACCGAATGAAGCAGCATGAAACGCGATGAAAAGTTTCAGGCTGTCGCGCGCGGCCTAACGTCGCCTCTGCGCCAACAGCGGACATTTACGTTACGCCCGGAAGCTGACTTTCCAGCTGTTTCGGTCAAGTCGTCTGCTAGGCCGGCCCTAGCGCGTCCAGGATGCGGCAGTCGCCAACCACGCCGGAAGGACAAGAGCGGATCAGGGTGTCGAGCTCACGGCGTAGCGCCTTGAGGTCGGCGATCTTCCGGTCGATCCCAGTCGCGTGGAATCCGAAAGAACGTGTAGTCGGAACCAGCAGGCCTGCGCGTCCAGCGCGAGCTACGCGGGCGGCGCGTCCTGCGAGGCCGGCTCGACCGGCTAGGCCTGCAAGGCCGGCTCGGCCAGCGACGCCGGCTGGGGGCTGGTCGTCAATGTCGTTCTGGGCTTGGCTGGCGCAGTGACTGGTCCAAGCTGCTTTGCGCCATGAGCAGACATTGATGCCTCAGCGCAAACGCCCCAGGTGTGATCGCGCGCTGAGTGATCACGCGGCCTCACAGGCGACAGCAAGAAGTTAGCCGTATAGTGCTGTCAACTTAACTCAAGTAGCTCGATGAGTATCGCCGGCGTGGACCTCACGACGCAGCTGCCTGCCAGGCTTGGTGAGCGGTAGCCCGGAACTCCCGCAACGCGGCCCGAGCAGTCAGATGACGCTGGGTGTAGAAGGTGTTGTAGATGGCGGCGTGAGTGGTCAGGAACCGCTGCGCCGACACTTGCGACTTGAAACCCAACATCTGTCGCTCGCGCTGCCGGATCGGCAGATGCGAGTTCTCGATGCGGTTGTTCTCCCGCAGCCGGCCGGGTCGGTGGAGCCATACGACGCCCAACTTTTCGGCTGCCGCGACATATGACCGGAGTCCATCGGTCGTTATCGTCTGGGGCTTAACTGGCTGATCACGCGAGAGCTTTGCCAAGAATGAAGTCGCGGCGGCTGCGTCTCGTCGCCTATGGACGGTCGTGCCGAGGACCTCGCCCTCGTCATCGACCGCGCGCCAAAGGTACATGTGTTTGCCCTCAATCCGACTAACCATCTCGTCGAGATGCCATCGGGGTGAAGGCACCGGCCGCCGCCGTTTCAAGTTCCTCGCGATCTGAGGTCCGAACTTTCGGGTCCAGCTCCGAATGGCCTCGTAGGAGACGTCCACGCCTCGCTCCGCGAGGATCTCCTCGACGTCTCGAAAACTCAAAGAGAAGCGAAAGTATAACCAGACCGCTTGGCGGATCGTAGCCGGCTTGTGCCGATGACGCTTGAAACAAATGTTGCCCATAACCCTCTGTCCCACCTCACCTTTCGGCTAATCACTGGAGACAAGTTGTCGTTGGACTGACAGCACCTCCGTCAGGTACGCCGTGTTCGTGTGATACGCGGCGTGGCGGACGGCCATCGCTGGCCATCCGCCACGCTTGCTTTGTGCGGACCTTCTCCAGAGAGAGGGCCCTCACATGGTTCGTCGAAACGCCCCGTCTTAATTCCCTGCTGCGAGCGCCGCGCCCACACCTTCTGCGATCTCCTCAACGAGTTTGGCACAGAAGGCGGGCAAATCATTGGGATCGCGGCTGGTAACAAGGCCGGTGTCGACCACGACTTCACCATTGATCCATGCACCGCCGGCGTTCTCGATATCGACCTTCAGCGTCGGGTAGGACGTCAAGGTGCGACCCTCAAGCACGCCCGCCTCGATCAATGTCCAGGGTGCATGGCATATAGCCGCAACAGGTTTTTTCTGATCGAAGAAAGCCCGGATGAAACCAATTGCCTCGACGCTGCCGCGCAGCTTGTCGGCACCGACAGTCCCTCCGGGCACAACAAGTCCGTCGAAATCGTCGGCTTTGACCTCGGAAAACGTCTTGTCGATCGTATAGCTGCCGCCCTCGTCAAGGTCGCTATTGACTGTACGAGCCACGCCCGGTTCAAAACTGACCACGGTCACTTTGCCACCCGCGTCCTCGACAGCTTGCTTGGGCTTCGAGAATTCTGGTTCTTCCGTCCCGCGGGGTGCGATCAGAATGGCAACTGATTTGCCTTCCAAAGTCATCATCTATTTCCTGTTCCGTCGAAGGCTTAGGTCAGGCGCCCGGCTTGAGCACGACCTTGGTCCAACCAGCATCGCGCTCGTCGAAATGCTTGTAGGCGTCTGGCGCCTGATCAAGCGGCAATCGGTGCGAGATGATTTGGGCGGGATTGGCCCGGTCTTGCTCGATAAGCTTCATCAGTCGCCGGTTGTAGTGCTTTACATTGCACTGGCCGGTGCCGATCTTCTGGCCCTTGAACCAGAAGTTGCCGAAGTCGAACGCCATCTTGCCTTCCTTCTGCAGATCGTCGGGCGCGTTCGGGTCTTCCGGAATGAACACGCCGACGACGCCGATTCCGCCGGTGGCCTTCGTGCTTTTGACGAGGCAGTTCATCGTGTAATTGCTGCGCTCCTTGCCGTGGCGATCGCAACACTGATACCCGACCGCCTCGACCCCCCGGTCGGTCCCGAGGCCGCCGGTCGCGTCAAGGATCTGCTGGGCGGGATCGCCCTTGCGCATGTCGATCGGAATAGCGCCCATCGCCTCGGCCAGTTTCAGGCGGTCATCGTGAGAATCGACCACGAAGATCTGAGCGGCGCCGCGGATTTCGGCTGAGTGCGCGGCCATCAAACCGACCGGACCGGCACCGTAGATCGCGATGCTTTCGCCAGGTTGGAAACCCGACAGTTCGACGCCATGCCAACCGGTGGGGAAGATGTCGGAGAGCATGACATAGTCATCCTCCTTCTCCTCAGCGTCCTCAGGCAGCTTCAGACAATTGAAGTCTGCATAAGGAACGCGCATAAATTCGGCCTGACCGCCTTGCCACGGACCCATCTCGGCAAACCCATACGCTGCGCCGGCGGTTCCAGGGTTGGTCGTGAGGCAAAAACCCGTCAAACCGCGTTCGCAATTTTCGCAGAAACCGCAACCGACGTTGAACGGCATGCACACGCGATCGCCCTTCTTGATGCGATCTACGGCAGAGCCGACTTCGATGACCTCGCCAAGGTTTTCGTGTCCGAAGACCTTGCCCTTCTCGAAGCTGGTACGGCCTTCATACATGTGAAGGTCCGACCCGCAGATATTGGTCGTGGTCAGCCGGATGATAACATCGGTCTGCTTTTCGATCTTCGGATCGTCGATGGTATTGACGGAAACATCTTTGGGCCCGTTGTACACGACAGCTTTCACGGATCTTTTCCTTTCGCAGCTCTTCTCAACGCGTCATCAGATTGAGAGCGTGGTCATGATCCTGTTCATCGCAACGGCGGAGGACATGGCACCTTTCAAGTGATTGCAGTTTACTCAACCTTCCGCCACCAGAGAGGTTCCTTCGCGTTAGGGCCATCCTGAAATGGATTCACGGGGTCTTTCTGAATGACTGGGCCAGAACGGCCGAATAACGTGCTAAACGGACGCGACCCGCGACGAGCGCGAGGCGCGCCCTCCGCCGTCGACTGAGCCGGCGCCGCCGCGCCCGGCACCGCGCTCCAAGGCTCAGCCGCGCACTAACGACTGCGCCGCCGCCTCGGCCACGCCCTGGTCCTGCTTGCCGGTGCCGCCTGACACGCCCACCGCGCCGATCACCTTCTCGCCCTCCTTGATCGGCACGCCCCCGGCAAAGATCATCACCTTGCCGTCGTTGGAGGCATGGATGCCGTAGAAGTCGGCGCCCGGCTGGGCCAGCTTCGCCAGCGCCTTGGTCTCGACGTCGAATGCGCGCGCCGTCCACGCCTTGTCGATCGCGATGTCAACGCTGCCGCGCCACGCATCGTCCATCCGCGCAAACGCTAGGAGACAGCCGCCCGCGTCCACCACCGCGATGTTCATCGGGTTGCCGATCCGCTCGGCCTCCGCGATCCCCGCATCGATGATCGTTCGCGCGTCGTTTAGGTCAAGCGTTTGGGTAGCGCGCATGGTGTGTCTCTTGGCCGGTTCATGGAGAACCGCTCAACGCAGGCCGCCGCGCCCGGGATCCCCCCAACCCGGGCGGTGAGAGCGACGAGCTAGGGTGCCGATCGCTCCGCTATTTCGCGGCCAGCAGGGTGAACTTGTGAATCTGCGGCGGTTCGGAAAACAGTTCTTCTGCCTTGTCCATCAGTGCGGCGGCAACCTTGCCGTCAAGATGGGCCTGCCGATCCTCCTCTGTGTCAAACGTATCGAAGATCGCGTACGCACCGGGACCTTCCTCGATCGCATACCAGGTCAGAGTGCCCGCCTCAGCTTGAACGAGCGGCAATGCCGAGGTCAGGAAATTGGCGACATCGCTCTCTTTTCCGGGCTTGGCCTTCAGCGGAACATACAGGGCAAGTTTGGGCATAAATCACTCCTCAAGTGAAACGGACACATATTATTCGGCAAAGTAACGGACGAGCGGGCCGGCACGTTCCCATGAGGCGGAGCATACGCGGCCCCAGTGCTGTCAACTTAACTCAAGTAGCTCGATGAGTATCGCCGGCGTGGACCTCACGACGCAGCTGCCTGCCAGGCTTGGTGAGCGGTAGCCCGGAACTCCCGCAACGCGGCCCGAGCAGTCAGATGACGCTGGGTGTAGAAGGTGTTGTAGATGGCGGCGTGAGTGGTCAGGAACCGCTGCGCCGACACTTGCGACTTGAAACCCAACATCTGTCGCTCGCGCTGCCGGATCGGCAGATGCGAGTTCTCGATGCGGTTGTTCTCCCGCAGCCGGCCGGGTCGGTGGAGCCATACGACGCCCAACTTTTCGGCTGCCGCGACATATGACCGGAGTCCATCGGTCGTTATCGTCTGGGGCTTAACTGGCTGATCACGCAAGAGCTTTGCCAAGAATGAAGTCGCGGCGGCTGCGTCTCGTCGCCTATGGACGGTCGTGCCGAGGACCTCGCCCTCGTCATCGACCGCGCGCCGAAGGTACATGTGTTTGCCCTCAATCCGACTAACCATCTTGTCGAGATGCCATCAGGGTGAAGGCACCGGCCGCCGCCGTTTCAAGTTCCTCGCGATCTGAGGTCCGAACTTTCGGGTCCAGCTCCGAATGGCCTCGTAGGAGACGTCCACGCCTCGCTCCGCGAGGATCTCCTCGACGTCTCGAAAACTCAAAGAGAAGCGAAAGTATAACCAGACCGCTTGGCGGATCGTAGCCGGCTTGTGCCGATGACGCTTGAAACAAATGTTGCACATAACCCTCTGTCCCACCTCACCTTTCGGCTAATCGTCGCGCGGTCCACCTCAGGCGTTGCTGGTGCGGGACTTTTGGTATTCGAACGTGTCGAAAACGAAGCTCGAAAGAGTGAGAGCACCGTTTACGATCAGATTGGCGTGATGCATCGCTGGTTTGTACCGGCGCGCATGTCGATCCCCCATCTTGTTACTGATTCCCGCGATACCGCTGATGATATTCACAAAGCCGCGCATAATCTGTTTAAGGTTGTCATCGACCACCTGACCGCCTTCCTCCGACAGATTGAGGTGTTTGGCCACGCGCTTGTAGAGACGCTGGAGATCCCCGTCGTAATCCGGAGGCGCGGGATCGAACTCGGTCTCCATCGCTGTGAGGACCGCCTCGACGAGTGATCGGGCATTGGTAATGGCGCCGTCGAAATCTCCGCCGCCGATTTTCGTTCGGCATTTCTCGACCTGTTCGACGATGAACTGATGGGAAAGGTGATCCGGCTCAAGCCGGACATCGAGAAGAACCTCGCCACGTTGGCGATCCGCGACGGCATAGACACGGCCGTTGCGGACCACTTCAAACCCGTCGAAGGCGAGGAACTCGTTCAAATAAGAGACCGCCCCTTCGATCGAGACTGGATGGTGTTGGCTAGTCTGCGGGTCGAAGACCGTCGCATCCATATAGTCCCGCAAGTCAAACGCCGAGACGATGATTTTCTTGAGCTCCGGGGTGTCGTTCCAGTCTCGAATGCGCTGTTCAGCGAACGCCCAGCGAGATCCGAAGTCTTTGTCGTACCGGGTGTTGAATCCCAAGTCGTTGAAGAACCGAACGAGTTCAGGGCCAGTACGGTAAGGCGACAACTTCTTGTCGCCTGTGATGACGTCTCCGAGCCGCTTGATCGTCCGTTCGGAAATCTTCATTGGCTCTCCATGACCGCTCTGGCCAACGCATGCCGGTTGAGGTGCGGCAACCCTAACAGCGCGAATGGGCCGCTTGGAAGCGGACGTTCGGAATAGCCGCTTAGAGTCAGAAACGGTCCTAGGCCACGCCGCCGCCGTCTAGGTCGCTTCCTGACTCGTAGCGGACTCCACAAGGGTCAGCTAGGAGGCTCATCATCGGTTCACACCAAAGGGGTGGCATAGAGCCAATCCGTTGTCCTCGTCTCGGCTCGCGGATAGGACAGCGACCGAGGTGGGGGAGTGCATATGGCGCGTGCAGCCAAGGCGAAATCGAACGGCCGGAGCGGCGGGTTCGACCAGACGTTCAACGCCATCGACAAGGTGCTGCGCAACGAAGCGGGGCAGACGACGGAGCTCGACTATACGGAGCAGACGTCGTGGATGCTGTTCCTGAAGTACCTCGACGATCTGGAGCGCCAGCGTCAGGTCGAAGCGGAGCTGAAGGACGAGGCCTATTCGCCGATCATCGATGATGCGCACCGCTGGGGTGTCTGGGCGGCGCCGAAGACGGCGAGCGGCGCGTTCGATCACGACCGGGCGCTGACCGGCCCCGACCTGATCGCCTATGTAAACACCGCGCTGTGGCCCTACCTGCGCGGCTTCCGTACGCGGGCCGCCGGGCCGGACACCATCGACTACAAGATCGGCGAGGTGTTCGCCGAGATCCAGCCGAAGTTCCAGTCTGGCTATTCGCTGCGCGATGCGCTGGAGCTGATTGACGGGCTGAGCTTCGGGTCGCAGGCCGAGAAGCACGAGCTCTCGTCGCTTTACGAGGACAAGATCAAGCGGATGGGCAACGCCGGACGGAACGGCGGCGAATACTACACGCCCCGACCGCTGATCCGGGCGATGATCCAGGTGGTGAAGCCGCAGATCGGCGACCGAATCTATGACGGCGCCTGCGGCTCGGCCGGCTTCCTGTGCGAGGCTTACGAGCACATGCTCCCCGCCGCCAAGGGCAGCACAACCGACCTGGAGACGCTCCGGAAACGGACCTTCTACGGCAAGGAGAAGAAGAGCCTCGCCTACGTCATCGCCATCATGAATATGATCCTGCACGGGATCGACACGCCCAACATCCTGCACACCAACACCCTGTCCGAGAACGTCCTCGACATTCAGGAGAAGAACCGGTTCGACGTGGTGCTGGCCAATCCGCCGTTCGGCGGGGGTGAGCGGCCGGAGGTGCAGCAGAACTTCCCGATCCGCTCGGGCGAGACGGCCTATCTGTTCCTGCAGCATTTCATGCGGTCGCTGCGCGCCGGCGGGAGCGCGGCCATCGTGATCAAGAACACCTTTCTGTCGAACATCGATCAGGCGGCGACAGCGCTGCGCAAGGAACTATTGGAGACCTGCGACCTGCATACGGTGCTTGATATGCCCGGTGGGACCTTCCAGGGCGCGGGCGTGAAGACGGTGGTGCTCTTCTTCGAAAAGGGCCGGCCGACCCAGCGGACGTGGTTCTACCAGCTCGATCCCGGGCGGAATCTCGGGAAAACGAATGCGCTTAGCGATGCCGACATGGCGGAGTTCGTAGCCATGCAAACTAAATTTGCGAAAGGACCCAAGAGCTGGATCGTCCAAGCCGCCGAATTAGATCGTCAGACTTGGGACCTGACGGTCAAAAATCCAAATAGGCCGGAGGTGTCGGAGCTCCGCTCGCCGGCCGCTATCCTTGAGGTGATCGCTGCCTTGGATGCTGAAAGCGCGCGGGCATTAGCGCGAGTGAGAGCGCTGCTGTGACACGTTGGGATGAAGTCACACTTGGCGATGTCGCCACCTTGGATACCCGGAGACATGACGGGAGCGACAAACCGTTCGTGGGACTGGAACACATTGAGCCCGGCACCGGCCGCCTCTTGCGCGATGTCGGTCAATCTGAAGCCGAGAGCGGAACCTTTGAGTTTGACCCTCGGCACGTGCTTTTCGGTCGGCTGCGCCCCTATCTCAATAAGGCGCACCTGCCGACGTTCAAAGGTCATTGCTCGACGGAGATTTTTCCCATCCGTCCCCATGCAGGGTTAGACAGACGCTACCTTTTTCACTGGATCACTAAACAGACAACCATCGAGGCAATCATGGCGACCTGCACAGGTGCCAGAATGCCGCGAGCAAATATGCGAGAGGTGTTGAACCTCCGTCTCCCGCTTCCGCCTCTCGCTGAGCAGCGGCGTATCGTCGTCATGCTTGATGACATGCTCGCGGGGATTGCCGGTGCCACAGAGAACGCCACTCGATCTCTAGCGAGCGCAATCGAACTATTCTCTACTTTTCGCGACAGCGTCCTACAGGGCGACGCGGCTTGGCCGAAGCAGCCGCTTGGGAATGTCCTCAAGGTGAAGCACGGTTTTGCCTTTGAAAGTCGCTACTTCACGCAGAGCGGCGATCAAGTACTGCTGACCCCAGGCAATTTCTACGAACACGGGGGGTTTCGACATCGGGGGATGGATCAAAAGAGATATCTTGGTCCGACACCTCCGGACTTTGTCCTACCGTCTGGAGCATTACTCGTCGCGATGACCGAGCAGGCGGCCGGTTTGCTGGGCAGCTCTCTCATCGTGCCTGAAGGCGAAACCTACCTTCACAACCAGAGGTTAGGTCTCGTGCTTCCACTCGAAGAATCGAGTTGGGATAGTCGCTTTTTCTATCACCTGTTCAATACTACCGCACTGCGCCGGTATCTCCACGACGGGGCAACCGGCACAAAAGTGCGGCATACTTCTCCTGGGCGGATTGAGGCATTCGAAACCGGAATTCCTCCCACCCGTGAAGAGAAAGCGGGAGTGGCTAGGCGGATCGATGCGATTGCGAAGGAAACCGACGCCTTGATCTCCCTTCAACAGCGGCGGCTCGCCGCTCTCGTTGAGCTCAAACAATCCCTCCTCGCCAGCGCCTTTTCCGGCCAACTGACCCACGAGCCCATCGCCGCATGAACGAGTCCGAGACCCGCGCCGAGCTGATCGATCCCGCCCTGAAGGCGGCCGGTTGGGGCGTGGTCAAGGGCAGCAAGGTCAATCGCGAGGTCATCTGTCCAGGGCGCATTCTCGGCGCCGGCCAGCGGGGCGAGGCGACGACGGCGGACTATGTGCTGAGCTATCGCGGGCACAAGCTGGCTGCCGTGGAGGCCAAGGCCGCCGGCAAGGGCGTCACCGCCGGGCTGGGTCAGGCCAAGATCTACGCCGGCAAGCTGAAGACCCGGTGGGCCTATTCGACCGACGGGACCGGCCAGTATCAGGTCGACATGGAGACGGGGAAGGAGGGTCCGGTCGCGGACTGGCCCACGCCCTGGGCCCTGTGGGCCGCGACCTTCGCCGAGGAGAATGTGTGGCGCGACCGGTTCGGCGCCGTGCCGTTCGAGGACCGGGGCGGGACGCAGCCCGCGCGCTACTATCAGGTCAACGCCGTGCAGGCGGTGCTGGACGCCATCGCGGAGGGCCAGAAGCGCGTCCTGCTGACGCTGGCCACCGGGACGGGCAAGACCTTCATCGCCTTCCAGCTGGCGTGGAAACTGTTTCACGCGAAGTGGAGCCTGACCGGCGAGCCGACACGGCGGCCACGCATCCTGTTCCTGGCCGACCGGAACATTCTGGCGGATCAGGCCTACAACGCCTTTTCGGCCTTTCCCGACGATGCGCTGGTGCGGGTCAAGCCGGAGGCAATCCGCAAGAAGGGGCGGGTGCCCAAGAACGGCAGCGTCTTCTTCACGATCTTCCAGACCTTCACCAGCGGCCAGACCGGCGCGGACGGTCGCGAGGAGGCTTATTTCGGCGACTATCCGCCCGACTTCTTCGACTTCATCGTCATCGACGAATGCCACCGGGGCGGGGCCAACGCAGAGGGCGAGTGGCGGGCGATCCTCGACTATTTCGAACCGGCGGTTCAGCTGGGCCTGACGGCAACGCCGCTGCGCAAGGACGAGAACCGGGACACCTACGCCTACTTCGGCAAGCCGGTTTACACATACTCGCTGCGCGAGGGGATTGAGGACGGGTTCCTGACGCCGTTCAAGGTGCGCCAGCACAAGACGACGCTGGATGACTATGTGTGGACGCCGGACGACGAGGTCGTTCGCGGCGTCGCCGAGCAGGGCCGGGAGTACAAGTCGAAGGATTTCAACCGGACCATCGAGATCGAGGCGCGTGAACGGTACCGGGTCTGCGTCTTCATGCGAGAGATCGGATCGCGCGAGAAGGCGATCGTGTTCTGCGCCACCCAGGACCATGCGGCCCAGGTGCGCGACCTGATCAACCAGACCTCAGACAGCACCGATCCCAACTATTGCGTCCGGGTGACGGCCGAGGACGGGGCCATCGGCGAGGCCTGGCTGAGGCAGTTCCAGGACAACGAGAAGACCATCCCGACCATCCTGACGACGTCACAGAAGCTGTCGACCGGGGTGGACGCGCGCAACGTCCGGCACATCGTTCTGGTCCGGCCCGTGAACAACATGATAGAGTTCAAACAGATCGTGGGACGCGGGACGCGGCTGTTCGACGGCAAGGAGTATTTCACCATCCACGACTTCGAGGGGGCGTATCAGCACTTCCTCGATCCGGAGTGGGACGGCGAGCCGATGGACCCGGTCGCAGCCCCTCCCGGTCCTGGACCCGGAAAGCCGCCGGAGCCCAACGAGCCGGGTGGCGGCGAAGAGGTCGAGAAGCGCGAGAGGGTCGTCATCAAGCTGGCCGACGGCAAGGCGCGGACCATTCAGCACATCAGCGCGACCAGCTTCTGGGGGCCGGACGGGCGGCCGCTGTCGGCGGCGGAATTCATCGAGACCCTCTTCGGAAAGGCACCGGAGCTGTTCCGCGATGAGGACGAGCTGCGCCGACTGTGGGGTGCGCCGGAAACGCGTAAGGCGCTGCTGACATCCCTGGCGGAGGCGGGGTTCGGGGTCGAGCCGCTGAAGGAAATGGCGCGGATCATCGACGCGCCCGACAGCGATATCTTCGATGTGCTGGCCTATGTCGCCTTCGCCCTGCCGCCGCTGAGCCGGGCGGAGCGGGTCGAGACCCGCAAGACCGCGGTGCTGGACGGCTACGACGCCCAGCTCTCGGCCTTCCTCGACTTCGTGCTCGGCCAGTATGTGAAGCAGGGGGTCGAGGAGCTGGATCAGGACAAGCTGCCCCGCCTGCTGGAGCTTCGCTTCGCCAGCGTCAGCGAAGGGGCGCAAAGTCTTGGCGGGGTGGCCAAGGTGCGCGAGGCCTTCCTTGGGTTCCAAGGCGGGCTATTCACACCTTAGGTGGTTGGGACATCGTCGCTTGGCGGTGTGAATGTCCGAACTCTGCCACCGGTCCTATGTCCGGTCTTGGCGCATGTCAGTCGTAAAATTCCAGCGTCTGATAGCTGGTGAACCAAGTCTGCTCTCCGGCGAATCCCACTGAGTTAACGCGGTTCTGTCCGAAGCGTCTCAGTCGCCGCACGATCGTCCCATCCCTCAGGTCTAGCAGACCCCAGACATCGCCACCGCATCTCTCTGGAAGGATCACCAACCCGAGCTGTCCATCCGGGCTTACTGCAAGGGGACTGGTGCCCCGCATGTGATGGGCTGTTCCGGACCGCAACCAGATCGCTTTGCCTCTGAGGTCGAATAGAGCCACATAGCGGCCGGTAACGGATACCGGTGGCGGCGATGGCCGGCGCTCATAGATAACGCCCGCTGCCGAGAGGCGGAAGCTGACCAGAAGCGCCTCGCCATCGGGAGTAAACACAGCTGTGGAATGTGGCTCGTTGAGTGACGATGGCAGTTCTTGGATCTGCGACCCCTCGGTCCAGAGCGCCAGACCACCTAGTCGCTTGTTGCGGCCTTGACCAACTAGAGCGCATCGCAACAGTGCTCTGACGCGGCCATCTTGTAGTCGCGCCGTAGCCAAGACCTGAAGGTAGATCGACCCTTCGCCTTCCCCCCAGGTCGACCTAATGGACTCGTGTAGAGAGAGCACGGTTCGGACAGCGCCATTGGCGGCATCAAAGATCGCGAGGGCAGGATACCTGTTCGGAAGTTCCGGCCGGTTATACCCCCCGCGTGTGTCGCAGTGGGCGACACCGAGGCCTCCACCATCTACCCACGTCACCTCATCCAGTCGCCCCGGCAGTTCGGTCAGGGGCGGCGCAAGAACCACACTCCCGTCGCGAAGCCGCCGCGCGCAACGGAGGGGGCTTGTAACAAATCCGGAGCGGGTGAGATCGCCTTTTAGAAACCAGATGCTGTCGCTGTCGCTCGACCACGCATTCGAGTGACCTCCAGGCGTCACACCGAACTCAGGCCCCCCTAGAGGGAAGACCGTTGTGGTTCCATCGGCAACTGAGACAAACGCGAGCTCCCGATAGTTGCGAACCGCGAGAGTTTTGCCATCGGGGGATAGGAGCGCCCCAGAGATCGAGTTCAGCTGATTGATCTGGACTGAATGGGCTGGAACCTCCAAGAGAACTTCCGCCAAATCATCACGGGGCTCTTTGCAACCGATATCAGTGATCGGTTCAGCTGCCGTTTCGGGCGCTGTCACTTCGCCCGGATGGGCAGACGCAGCAGCGAAATGCCCAAGGGCCCCCAAAAGGAACTCACGCCGATCAGCCATCTCCAACAGTAGGTCAACGCAATTGAAGATTTTCTTCAGCTGTGGACTGAAAAGGGGCGTGCGCTCAGGAATGACCGCTTTCAAGCGATCATGAGAGGACTGCTCCTGGCGCAAGTGCTGACCCTGCTGGCCGTTTCAGGCTGATTGGCCGCTAAGGGTCGGAAGTGGACGATCAGCGGGCGGCTCTGCGAATGTCCGCTTCTCGGGTCGGAGCCGATGTCCGCTGCTGGCGCGTAGCCGACAACCACTGATCCCAGCGGGCCTCGCCCTCACGGCCGAGATCGGGCTAGACTCCCGGTGTGAGAGCCGACCTCATCACCTCCCGGAGAAGCAGCGCGCCGAACTCGATCGGGCTCGCTCAATCCTGCTCGACGGCTTCGAGGCCGCGCGCACCTCCGGCGGCGGCGGCACCCAGCCCTGGCGACGTAACGGTCAGGTGCTCAAGATCATCCTGTTCGGCTCCTACGCTCGAACCGACTGGGTTGATGAGCCGGAGAACGGCTACCTCTCGGACTTCGATCTCCTGGTCATCGTCAACCACGAGAAGCTGACCGACATCGCCGACTACTGGTGGGCCGCAGAAGACCGCATCCAGCGCGACCCTTCCATCGGCCGCACCGTCAACATCATCGTCCACGACCTGGCCGAGGTGAATGCAGCGCTAAGCCGGGGCGAGTACTTCTGGACCGACATCGTCAAAGACGGTGTCGCTCTATACGAGGTACCGGGGCATGCGCTTGCCACGCCCAAAACCCTATCGCCTACGGATGGGCTGAGCCTTGCTCAGAGGCACCTCGACCAAAAGCTAGCAGATGCGGACGACTGGCTTCGACTGTCGGAACTGGCGCTCGGTGAAGGAGCTGATGTCGCCCGCTGGAGGCGGAAAGCTGCCTTCAATCTCCACCAAGCCGTCGAGTCCGCCTATGCCTGCTTCCTGCTCGTCCACACCTTCTATTTTCCGCGCTCCCACAACATCAAATTCCTCCGCTCCCTGGCCGAGGACGTCGACCGCCGGCTGACGACCGCCTGGCCCCGCGAGACCCGTCACGACCGCCGCCGCTTCGAGCTGCTGAAGCGCGCCTATGTCGAGGCCCGCTATTCCGACCAGTACGACGTGACGCCGGAGGGCCTTGCCGCCCTGACCGAGGCCGCCACCCGCCTCCGCGACCTCGTAGCCGAGGCCTGCCGCGAGCGGATCGACGAGCTCCGCAAACAGGCCGGGCAATAGCCGTCACACACCATCAATCTCGCGACTGATCCCGCGCGATCACGATCCCGAGAGGGGGCTGTCGTTTCGGGGCGTTTCAGACGGTCTCTGATGGAAAGACCTGGGCGCCGACGGCGCCGTCTGAACCGTGTTTCACGGTCCGGGAGCAACCTCGGCCGGCTCTTGCGCTTCCCGATCTCCACAGCCCAGCGTGTCTCCACAGAAAGGGAGACCCGCCATGACAGACCTCGATATCCTCGCCTCAAACGACGTCCTGCTGAACCGCAAGGAAGCCTCACGCGAGCTGCTCAAGATGGGCATCCGCCGCTCCCCGGCGACGCTCGCCAAGATCTTCTGCACCCGTTCGGACGGTCCGCCCGTGACCCACCTGGGACGCACGCCCTACTATCCCCGAAGCCTGCTCCACGACTGGGCCCGCAGCCGGCTCACGGGGCTGCGCTCCTCCTCGAGCCAGCCGCTTCGGGCCGGCAACTGGTCCGCCCGCGAGGACCGTCCCTCGCTTTGAGCTCCAGCCTCGGACGTCAGAGCTCCAGCCCGTCGCGGCCGGACGCCTGACGTCCGAACCGGAAGTCGACCTGGCCGCCCAGCATCACCCCGTTCATCGCCTGGCCCCGGCAGGCCTCCAGCGCCGCCCGCCAGGGAGCGAGGGTGACCACCGCCGGATTTTCGATGACGGCGAAGGAGACCCGGCCGAACTGGATCTTCTGCAGATAGGTCCCCGTGAACCTCTGACCCTCGACGGCCAGCCTCACGCTCCGCCCATTGACCGCGAACCGCGACAGATCCTCGATCTCCATTCGCAGCAGCTGGTGGCCCTGCTCCCGCGTCAGCGGCCGACCGAGCTCCGCCGGAATGCCCATCGCCCGCAGCGCCGCCGCCCGACGCGGGAGCGCGTCGCGAACGAGCTCCCCGAACGGGCCCGACCCCAGGGTCGCCGGATCCTTGCCCAGCTGATCGTCGAGCCAGGTCTCGGCGCGGGCCGTCACCTGCTGCTCCACGGATCGTCCGTCGAGAACGGTCATCTCCAGCGACGCCCCGCCGTGGCGATCCCGCTCCGCCGCCGTTGCCTTGCCGACGTAATCCGTCGGCACCTCGAACTTTCCGCCGTTCAGAGACCGACACGCCCCTTCGCGTCCCATGGCCTCCAGCCGTCGCTGATGCCGTTCGATGAAGGCCGAAGAGTCCCGGGGCCTGACCGCCCGGTGATCCTCCGGCGACCACACCCCGCCGCGCTCGGCGGCCACCTCTGCGATGGTCAGATCGGACGGCCTCGGCGCGACCGGTCTCGCCTTCACCTCGACCACGGCCCGCGCCGGCGTCCGGTCCAGCTCCACCACCGACCGCAGGCCCGGCATCCGCAGATGCCCCAGCCGTCCATCCTCCAGCTGCAGCACCAACACCTGCGGACCCTCTGCATAAGTCCCGATCGGCGCCGCCCCCTGAAAGAGCCCCACCACGCCCTGGCCCGGCTTGAGCTCCATCGCCTCCAGCCGCCCGAAATCAGACAGACCGCCCGAGCTCCGCACCGCCTCGACCGCCGCCGTCTCCCTTCCTTCGCGCTCCCCCAACACCTGGAGCCGCCGGCGAAGGTCGTCCGGCACGGACCAGCGACCCGCCCGTTCCCGCGTAACCAGCCCCTCGGTCTCCAGATGGACCAGACGCCGGAGCAGCTGTTCGCGTGACCCTTCCGGCAGATCGGCGAGCCCCAGCTGGCCGTCCCGCGTGGCCTCGACCAGCGTCCGGTCCAACCCCGTGACCCGGTTGGCGGTCACCCCGCGATCCACGTCCCGCTCCAGCCTCGGCCCCAGCAGCTCGGTGGCCAACTCCTGAGCGCGGTTCCTCAGTCCGTGGCTGACATAGTCCCGCGACATGACGAGATCCCGGCCGTCGTCTCGCTTCCCTCGCATCAGGATATGCAGATGCGGTCGCCCGGTGTCGTAGTGCGCCCCCGCCACCCAATCCACCGAGGTCCCCAGGTCCCGCTCCACCCGCCCCACGAACTCACGGGCGTAGGACTTCAGATCCGGAAGCTCGGCCCCATCCTCCGGGTTCACGATCAGTCGGAAATGATGCCGGTCGCCCTCGCAGCGCCCGACGAAGGCCCGGGCGTCAGCCTGATCGGATCCCCGGTCGAAGAACCGCCCCTCGGCCCCATCCTCGCCCGCGCCATCCCGCGCCACGTATCGGACGTGGGTCCGCATCGCCCTGGCCGCCTGCGGCGTCATCCGCACCACCCGCGCCTTGACCATCACCCGGCGCTGCCCGCCAACGGCGCCCGACGGAGCGTTTCTCAACCGCGCCGGCCCGCCCTTGCCTGAGAAGTGCCGCGCCCGCTGCCGGGGCGTCATGGCCGCCGTCGCCCGCCCCGCGAACGTCAGACCCTTCAGCCACACCGCCGCCCGCTCGCGGCTGGCCATCAGGGTCACCCTGATCTCGGCCCGGTCCTCGTCGAACTCACCCACGGCGTCGCCTCCCGCGACCGCGGACCCGGCTCTCCTCCGACCCTCCTTCTCAGAGATGTACCGGCGAGCGATCCTTCAGGGTCGCACAGCCGATTTTATCTTGCCCTTCCTCCCTGTCGCTGTGGGCATCGATTCCGCTTGTTGATCCTGATGACCTTGTCCGACCCCACCCAAAGCATCAGAGCGACCGTTGGATCACCCCGCAGAGCGACCTAGGCTGTCGGTTAAGGGAGGCCGGACATGAAAGACCTAAAGCCGGAACAGATCGCGCAGCACCAAGTCGAGGAGCTGATCAGCAACCAACGAACTGAGCTCGATCGCGCAATCGCCATGAACCAGCGCTGGGTTTTGTGGTTGGCGGTTGCGAATGGGGCCGCGCTGGCTGCGCTCGCCGCCAAGGTTGTCGACGGCGGGTCGGAAGCCGTGGCGGCACTAATCATGCCCAGCTGCTGGCTATCGGACTACTGAGCGCCGGTGTGGTTGCGCCGCTGTCGGCTAAGCGTCACGCGTTGGCTTGGAAAGTCTGGAAGGGTCACACGGAGAGATTCCGGGACGGCAAGCCGTTGGAAGAGCCTGTGGACACCAAGGCCGCTGAGGACCGCCTCTACTATGCCGAAACGACGCTCGAATGGGTTTCTGCGGCAAGTTTCGCTCTCGGCCTTCTGCTTCCGTTGATCGTTCTAGCGCACCGTTATCTGACAAGCGACCACGGCTTCTATCCTCCGACCTGAGGCTCGTTTCCCTTGCTGTTCTTTTGCGATGTCGTTTGTTCGCTCCTGCAGCAAGTCTGTGGATGAAGCGCGTTCATCGACAACGCCACGGGGGGCGACGGCGACGACATCCTCGTCGGCAACTCGCTGTCCAATGTCCTGCAAGGCGGGGACAGGTCCGATCTCATCTTTGCTGAGGGCTATGTCCTCGATGGAGCCGGGAAAAGGCCGACGAGCTTCAGGGCGATTTCGATTGTTCCAAAGGCCATTCCAATCCCTCCGCGGCACGATCCGTTATGCAAGGCTGGCCAGCCAGACCTCGGCAGGCCTCGTCAGCTAGGTCGCGGACGTCGCGCCGGACGGACGCGACCACGCGGCCGCTGTGGTCCAACTCGCCGTCCTGCGGCGACAACCAGAGATCGGTTTCCGGGCGCTCGCGCACTATGCTGAAGCGACCGTCCGATGTGCTCCCGTTCATCGACACGCGATAGATTCCGGGGAACGGTTTTTCGATAATGACGGAGATCGTCGCCTCCGCGGTGCACCCACCGCACGTCTCGGGCCCTCGCCGAAATCTGATCGCGTCCCCATCCAGTCGACGTCTCAGGACAGCGAAGGGTCGTCCGACCGCGACGCTGAAGGTCATGTCCTGGGCCAGCGGATGGTCGCGACGGAAGTTGTCGTCGATCGTAATCCGGCGGAATATCGTTTTCAGAGGGAGGGCAGACTCGCGAACTTCGCCCTCGCGTAAGGTAACCAGGCCGCGAGGCTGCGACTGGCTATGTTCTTGTAGGGCTGCGCCGTCTCCGTCGGTCGTCACATCATTCTGCGCCGAGCAGCCTCCAAGGAGTACAATTATTGCTACCCCACATGATGCAAGTGCCACACGGCCGCACCCGATGACATTTACCATAAGGAGCATCAACGCTTCGCCTCCCGTTGAACACGAAGGCCGATGAGACACCCTCTGTCCAGCACAACCCTAAAAGGGTGACAAATGGACGCATCGTCAGAGACGCCAGCCGCGAAGAGACGGGTGGGGTGGCCACTTCCCGATTCCGGCCCGCATGACCGCGCGGACCTCAACAGCGCGACGAGGTAGTATCAGAGCCGCTTTGAGTTCCCTCCAGAAGCCTATTGGATCGCGGCATCCGCCATCGCAAACCACCCGACGGAATGACGAGGCTGGTACGCCAAGGTTCGCGGGTCCCTTTGGCCCAGGCGCGCCACATGGCCTCCCCAGAGCTCCAGTGCCTGTCTCTTCTCGGGCAGATAGTCGTTTCGGTCGTAGACGGCGGTGATGAGTGAGGCGCCGTCCGTGGGTGTGTGGGCCAGAACCTTGGAAACCACGAAGCGGCGCACGCCATAGCGCTCTGTCGTTAGCGTCGTTGCGCCGCTCCGGCGAAAGTCGTGAGGGGAGCCCGGCGCAATACTGAGCCGATTGCACAGCCGGCTAACGGCACGCGTCAACAAATCCGCCTGGAGGTGCGTGGCAGCGTTCCCAACAGATGGAAATATAAAGGGCGACGCTTCGCAGACCGAACGCGCCTGATCCAGGACCTCCAGCGCCTGAGCGGAGAGCGGCACCACATGCGCTCGTCGCGCCTTCATCCGCTCGGCGGGCACGGTCCAGATGCGGGCCGCCCTATCGACTTCGGACCACCGTGCGCCGGCCACTTCGCCCCGTCGCGTTAGAGTGAGAAGTAGAAAGCGCAGCGCCAGGGCGGTCTCCGGCTCGATCCGCGCGGCCATGTCCTCGCGGGTCTCACCTCTGACGCGCCGCACAGATGAACGAACAAGGCCATCCCTCAAGATCCGCAAACCCTCATCATCGAACATGCGTTCGCGCGTGCGAAGCGCTAGTGGGCGGGTCAGGCCGGTCGCGGGATTGAATTCGATCCGGTCTTCAAACACCGCGAACGCCAGGATCGACGACAGGCAGGTGCCGATTGACGCCACGCCGTTCGGGGACAGGCCGCTGCCCGCCGCCAGGTCTCGCATAAACATCCGGATGTCCCGGCGCTTCAGCTCGGTAAACACACGCGACCCAAGCTTGGGCTCGATGTGCAGGCGGTAACGGCTTTGCTCCGCCCGGATCACGCCCGGTGTCTTGGGCCGCCGCCGCCCGCCGTGGAGGCCTCGGGCTGCCGCTGGCCAGTAGGCCTCGGCTAGTTCGGACAATGTTTCACCTGTGCGAGCGGCTTCGCGCGCCGCGATCCGCTCACCGGCCGGGTCCGCTCCATCGACCACCGCCACACGCAGAGCCATGGCCTTGTTGCGGGCTTGGCTGAGCCCCAGACTGGGATACGCGCCGAGGACCATGCGACGTCGCCTTCCGGCTAGGTTGACGTATCGAAACTCGAACGACTTGGACCCGGACGGTAGGACGCGAAGCGCGAGGCCGCGTGCGTCCGCGACGCTCAGTTCGTACGACGACGCTCGCGACTTGAGTGATAAAATCTGGCGGTCGGTTGTGATAGTCTGGCGCTTGGGCATGTCGCTCCTGTCCCGCGCCGCTCACCGCCTTTCGCCCGAAATGTGGGGCAGTCATGGGGCAGTGAATGCAGCGCTTCACGAAAAGGGCCGGAACCGACTGAACTGCGAACTTGCTTTCGGAACAACGACATAGTATCGAAAATCAATCACCCTCAAATGCTAGAAATCGCAGCTGGGGCGGCTCCGAAGGCAAAGGTCACACGGTCGAGTTCGTGTCGGGCGCGCCACCTCTCTGCATATCGGCGGCGGCATGACCGAAACCCTCGACCTCACCCACTGGATCGACGGCGAGCGCGTCGCGGCGGACCGGCCGGGCGAAAGCCTCAATCCCTCGGACACCCGCGAGGTTGTGGCTCGCACCCCCGACGGCGGGGCCCCCGAGGTCGATCGGGCCGTGGCCGCCGCCAAGGCCGCCTTCCCGGCCTGGGCCGAGGCGTCGCCCGAGGTCCGTTCCGACATCCTGGACCGCGCCGGCCAGCTGCTGATGGAGCGCAAGGACGCCGTCGGTCGTCTGCTGTCGCGTGAAGAGGGCAAGACCCTGGCCGAGGGCGTCGGCGAAACCGTCCGAGCGGCCCGCATTCTCAAATACTTCGCCGGAGAGGCGCTGCGCGTCCACGGCCAGAATCTGGCGTCCGTCCGGCCGGGCGTCGAGATTCAGACCTATCGTCAGCCGGTCGGGGTCTATGGCCTGATCACGCCCTGGAACTTCCCGATCGCCATCCCGGCCTGGAAGGCGGCGCCGGCGCTGGCCTTCGGCAACACCGTGGTGCTCAAACCCGCCGGCCCGACCCCGGCGACGGCGGAGGCGCTCGTCGCCATCCTGCATGAGGCGGGCCTGCCCAAGGGCGTGCTCAATCTGGTGATCGGGCGCGGCGGTGTCGGCCAGGCGATCGTCGATCACAAGGACATTGCGGGCGTCAGCTTCACCGGCTCCCAGAAGGTCGGGGCCGGCGTGGCCGAGGGCGCTGTCCGCCGCCAGGCCCGGGTGCAACTCGAGATGGGCGGCAAGAACCCGTTGATCGTGCTGGACGACGCCGATCTGGAGCGGGCCGTGACCATCGCCCTGGACGGCTCCTTCTTCGCCACCGGCCAGCGCTGCACCGCCTCCAGCCGCCTGATCGTCCAGGACGGCATCCACGACCGGTTCGTCGAGGCCCTGGCCGAGAAGGTCCGGGGCCTGAAGGTGGGGTCGGCGCTCGACCCGGAGACGAAGATCGGCCCAGCGGTGTCCGAGGACCAGCGCGAGACCTCCTACCGCTACATCGACATCGCCAAAGGGGAGGGCGGCCGGATCGTCACCGGCGGCGAGCGGCTTCAGCTGGACCTGCCCGGCTGGTACGTCCAGCCGACCCTGATCGCCGACACCGAGGCGGGCATGCGGATCAATTCCGAAGAGGTGTTCGGACCCGTCGCCTCGACCATCCGGGTCAAGGACTATGAGCAGGCGCTGGCGATCGCCAACGGGGTCGAATTCGGCCTGTCCGCGGGCATCGTCACCTCAAGCCTGAAACATGCGCGGGATTTCCAGCGGCGCGCTCGGGCCGGCATGACCATGGTCAATCTGCCGACGGCCGGGGTTGATTATCACGTGCCCTTCGGCGGCACGAAGTCGTCCAGCTATGGGCCGCGCGAGCAGGGCTTTGCGGCGGTGGAGTTCTTCACCCAGACCAAGACGAGCTATTCCGCCGGCTGATCGTAGCCGACGCCGGCGAGATAGAGACCGTCCGACGGCGCCACAGGGCCGCAGCGCGCCCGGTCGCGGGCCTCGAGCGCGGCGCGGAGGTCGTCGGCCGTCCACCGGCCCAGCCCCACCTGCACCAGGCTGCCGGTCATGGAGCGCACCTGGCGGTGCAGGAAGCTGCGGGCCCGGAAGGTCAGGCGGACCTCCTCTCCCACCCGCGTCACCGTCGCCTCGTCCAGGGTCTTGGTCGGCGACTTGGCCTGACAGCCGACATCGCGGAAGGTTGTGAAGTCGTGCAGGCCGGTCAGGGCCCGGGCCGCGTCGTGCATCGCCTCGGCGTCCAGCGGCTGTTTCACGTGCCACACGCGGCCGCGCTCCAGCGCCGGCGGCGCCGGACGGGTCAGGATGCGGTAGAGATAGCGCCGCTCCGTCGCCGAGAACCGGGCGTGCCAGTCGCCCTCGGCGACCTCGGCCGACAGCACCGCGATGGGCTCGGCCGCCAGATGGGCGTTCAGGGCGTTCATAACCGTACGCGCCGGCCAGTCCCGTTCGAGGTCCACCTGGATCACCTGACCGGTGGCGTGGACGCCGCTGTCGGTCCGCCCCGCCGCGGCCAGCCGCAGGCGCTGGCCGCAAAAGGCCTCGACCGCGTCCTCGATGGCGCCCTGGACGGTCGGCTGGTCGGCCTGGGCCTGAAAGCCGTTGTAGCCGGAGCCGTCGTATTCGATGACCAGCCGATAGCGGGGCATCAGCTCAGCCGCGCGCCCGCCGCGACCGGCTGGCCCCGCAGGAAGTCCTCGGCCGACTGCACGGCCTTGCCCTCGCGCTGCACCCGCAGCAGCCGAACCGCGCCCTCGTCGCAGGCGATCAGCAGCCGGTCGTCCAGTACCTGGCCCGGAACGCCGTCGTCGGACTCGGCGCGCGACAGCAAGGCTTTCACCCGCGCGCCGTCCAGCTCGAACCAGGCGCCGGGCCGGGGGGACAGGCCCCGGATTAGACCATCGACCTCGCGGGCCGGCCGCGACCAGTCGATGCGCGCCTCGGCGGAGGTGATCTTTCTGGCGTAGGTCGGTTCGCCCGCCTGTTCGGTCTCGGTCGCGCCGCCGCGCTCGATGGCCGCCAGAGCCCGGGACCACAGCCCGGCGCCGACGTGGGCCATGCGTTCGCCCAGCGACCCGGCCGTGTCCTCCGGCCCGATCGGCAGAACCTCGGACAGGATCACCGGCCCTTCGTCCAGTCCCTCGGTCATGCGCATGATCTGGACACCGGTCTGGGCGTCGCCGGCCATGACGGCGCGCTGGATCGGCGCCGCCCCGCGCCAGCGTGGCAGCAGCGAGCCGTGCAGGTTGAACGACCCCAGGCGCGGCGCCTCCAGCACGGCGCGCGGCAGGATCTGGCCATAGGCGACGACCACGGCCGCATCGAGATCCAGCGAGCGAAAGGTGTTGATCGCCTCCTCCGTCTTCATCGAGGCGGGGGTGAAGACCGGCACGCCCATGCTCTCGGCGAAGGCCTGGACCGGCGAGGGCTGCAGCGTCTGGCCCCGGCCGCGCGGGCGCGGAGGCTGGCTATAGGCGGCGACCACCTCATGGCCCGAGGCGATCAGCTCGGCCAGGGACGGCACAGCAAAGTCGGGGGTTCCGAGAAAGGCGAGGCGCATGAGGCGGCAATGCCCCAGCGTCCCCGCCGGGGCAAGCTTACGGCGCCTCGGCCAAAAAGCGCTCGATCGCCGCCCAGGCCTCGGGTTCGTCCAGCATGGGCGCGTGACCGATGGCGGGGATGTCGACACGCGTCAGGTCCGGCGCCTCGGCCTGCATCCGCTCGGCGATGGCGGGGCTGAGCAGGTCGGAGGTCGCGCCCCGGATCAGCAGGGTCGGCCGACCCTCGGCCAGATTGCGGAACGCCGGCCAAAGGTCGGGGACCAAGGCGTCCTTGCCCGCCGCCCGGATCGGCGCGGAGATGTCGGGATCATAATCCAGCGCCGGAACCCCGTCCGGGCCCTCGCGGAACGTCCGTCGCGCAAAGGCCATCCAGTCGGCCTCGTCATAGTGCGGCAGGGCGCCCTCGTTGATGCGTCGGGCATAGGCGGCGGCGTCATCCCAGCTCGTGATCTCGACCTTCTGCCCGGCATAGGCGGCGATCCGCGCCAGACCCTCCGGCGCCACCTCGGGGCCGATGTCGTTGAGGATCGAGGCCGCCACCCGGTCGGGCGCCACGGCGGCCAGCACCATGGTGATCAGCCCGCCCATGGAGGTGCCGAGCAAGATCGCCCGCCCGATCCCCGCCTGATCCATCAAGGCCAGCACGTCCTGGGCATAGACCGGCGGCACATAGGTCATGGGATCGGGCGCCCGGTCCGACCGGCCCCGCCCGCGGACATCGACCGAAACCACCCGCCGCCCCAGAGCTGTGATCCGGGGCGCCACCCCCTCGAAGTCGGCGCTGTTTCGCGTCAGCCCGTGGATGGCGATCACCGGCAGGCGCGCCGGACCGTCCGCGCCTGCCCGGTCGCGGGCGAAGAGGCTGAGGCCATCTGAGGAGGTGAAGCGGCGCTCGGCCAAGTCGGTGTGCTCGGTCATGCGTAACCCTATGTCATCGTGCGTGGGGATGCGCGACCGTCATCGCCGCTTGCCAAAGCCTTCGCAACCGCGTCACACTTCGCACCCGCAGCATCCCGTCTCGCGAGAGACTATCGGGGGATCGGATATGCGGATTTCGGCGACGCTCATCGGCCTCGCGGCCCTGGCTCTTCCCGGCGCGGCGATGGCCGCCGTCCCCGATCTGCTCAGACATCAGGCGCCGCTGGCGCTGGATCCGGCGGCGACGGCCTGGATCCTGACCTCAACCGCCCTGGTGCTGCTGATGACCGTTCCGGGGCTGGCGCTGTTCTACGGCGGCATGGTCCGAAAGAAGAACGTGCTGGCCACCCTGGCCCAGTCCTTCGCGGCAGCCCTGCTGATCACCGTCCTGTGGTTCGCGGTCGGCTATTCCCTCGCCTTCGGCACAGCGGGCGACGCGGGCCTCAATCGTTTCGTCGGGTCGCTGGACAGCGTCTTTCTGCGAGGCGTCGGGGTCGAAACGGCCTGGGCCGGGGCGCCCGGCCTGCCCGAGGCGCTGTGGGTCGCCTATCAGCTGACCTTCGCCATCATCACCCCGGCGCTGATCGCCGGCGCCGTGGCCGAGCGGATGAAGTTCTCGGCCTTTCTGCTGTTCATCGGCCTGTGGCACCTGATCGTCTATGCGCCGGTCTGCCACTGGGTGTGGTCGGGCGGCTTCCTGTCCGACGCGGGCGTGCTCGACTTCGCCGGCGGGGCGGTGGTGCACGTCAACTCCGGGGTCGCTGGACTGGTCTGCGCCGTGATGTTGGGGCGGCGCACCGGCTTCGGTCGCGACAACATGGCGCCGCACAATCTGGGCCTAACCCTGATCGGCGCAGCCCTGCTCTGGGTTGGCTGGATCGGGTTCAACGCGGGCAGCGCCTGGGCCCCCGACGCCATCGCCGCCCAGGCCCTGCTGGGCAGTCTGGTCGCCGCCGCCACCGGCGGGATCGGCTGGGCCGCCGCCGAATGGATCACACGCAAACAGCCGACCCTGCTGGGCCTGGTCTCGGGCGCCATCGCCGGCCTGGTGGCGGTGACCCCGGCGGCGGGGTTCGTGGATTCTTCGGGGGCCTTCGTGATCGGCCTGATCGGGGGCGTCGCCTGCTGGTTCGCCGTGGTCTTCATCAAGCGCTGGCTTCGCTATGACGACAGCCTGGACGTCTTCGGAATCCACGGTGTCGGGGGTCTGGTCGGGGCGGTACTGACCGGCGTCTTCGCCAGCGCGGCCGTGAACCCGGCGGCCGAGGGCGCCAATGTGCTGAGCCAGCTGTGGGGCCTGGGGGCCGTCATCGCCTGGTCGGCCGTCGCCACCTTCGCCATCCTGTGGGTCTGCAAGCTGACCACCGGCCTGCGCGTCTCCGAGAGCGACGAGCGCCAGGGGCTGGACCTGACCCAGCACGGCGAGGCCATGCACGACAGCTGACGGCTGGGGTCAGACCCGGGTCAGTCTCAAGTCCTGATAGTCATAGCTGAAGTCGATGTCGGGGCTGACCCCCTTCATCGTCGCGCGGACCGGACGACCCGCCTCCAGTTCGAACATCACAAAGGTGTCTTCCTCGCGCTTGTCGGGGAACCGGGTGCGCAGGGTGTCGCCGTCATAGGGCTCCAGCGGTCCCTTCAGCGCCAGCGACCGGGTGAAGTCCAGCCAGAGGCCGCCGTCGCGCTCCGAGATGACGATGTCGCCGTACCAGGGGTCGCGCCACGTCCCGGCATAGGCCGACAGAGGCAGGGACGGCGCCGCGCCGGCCGCCTGTTCGGCGTCGATCTCGACGGCGGCCGCCAGGGATTTCTCGCGCCCCTCCGCCTCCAGCCGCTGAGAGTCGGCGATCCAGTCGAAGCCCTCGCCCTTGCCCATCAGGATGTCGGCCACGCCGCTCCTCAGGCTTCTCAGCAGATAGCTTTCCTCGGCGTTGGAGAAGATGGCGAAGCCGACCTTGCGGCCCGGGATCAGCACCGTGGCCGAGATGCCGCCGGGCGAGCCGCCGCCGTGGGTCACCATCCGCTCGCCGCGATAGTCCTGGACCTGCCAACCCAGGGCGTAGGTCGAGGCGATCGACCGGCCGGGCAGTTCGGCCGTCGGACCCGGCGACGATCCGGCGATGATGTTCGGCCGCCACAGTTCGCGCGCCGAGGCTTCCGAGAACAGCCGCGTGCCGTCGGGCAGGACGCCCTCGGCCAGGCACACCCCGATCCACCTGGCCCAGTCGGCGGGCGTGGTGCAGAAGCCCCCCGCCGCCCCGGCCGAGTCCCAGTCCCAGATGCCGGCGATGGTGTCCGACAACAGGGTCATCGGCCCTTGATAGCGCAGCGGCGGACCGATCCGCCCGTGCGGCAGCGCCGACCTGGCCGGATCGGCCCGGCTCATCAGCGGCACGGTCTCGGCCATGCCGACCCTGTCCAGGATGCGGCTCTGGACGAAGTCCTCCCACGCCATGCCCGAGACCGCCGCGATGATCTCGCCGGCGACCACGAACATCAGGTTGCAATAGTGGTACCGCGCCCGGAACTGGTCCTCGATCGGCACGTGGGGCACGGCGGCCATGATCTCGGCCCGCGTCCGGTCCGAATTGGGCCAGAACAGCAGATCGCCCGCGCCCAGGCCGAACCCGGCCCGGTGGCTGAGCGTGTCCCGCACCGTGATCCGCTCGCCGATCACCGGGTCCGACAGGGTGAAGCCGGGCAGATAGGTCCGGACCGGCTCGTCCCACTTCACCTTGCCGTCATCGACCAGCATGGCCATCGCCGCGGCGGTGACGTTCTTGGTGTTGGAGGCGATGGCGAACAGGCTGTGCTCGTCCACCCGCGCCGCCTCGCCCTGTTTCCTGACGCCATAGCCCCGGGTCAGCAGCGGGCGTCCATCGGCCACCACCGCCACGCCCAGCGCCGGCTGATCCGGCCAGGCGGCCAGGCAACGCCGCACATAGGCGTCGACCTCGGCGGCGAGATCGCGCCCCACGTCGTTCGCCGCGACCGGCGCTTGGGCCAGGGCCCGAGCGGGGACTGCGACCGCGCCCGCGGTGGCGAACAGGGCGTGACGGCGGCTGAGACGAAACGACATGGCGGACTCGGATTGTGGACGGTTGGCCGGAGGGTGACGCTAGGCCGACACACCCGTCGCGCCAAGCACGGATCGCCGTCGCGCGGACAGCCCGAACGGCTCAGCGTGATGCGTCGCCTATCTCCATGAATTCTTTGTAACAAACTGTCCGCGAAGTAACTGGAACAAGCCGCGTTGCAGCGATAGCCACGGAGCACGCAAAGGTTTCGACCGGCCTTCGGTGCGAAGATGCGCAGGGCTGCTTCCCATGACCCCGACCGGCGAAAGTCATTCCTCCATGTCCGGCCGGGGCGTAAGGGCCGCTCTGCTCGCGGGTGTCGGCGTGATGGCCCTGGCGAGCGCGGCCGCCGCCCAGACGAACGCTCCGCCGCCCGCCCCGTCCGCCTCCAGCCAGACCCCGGCTCAGACCCAAGCCCAGCCGACTGCGCCGGCCCAGGCCGACCCGCCGCCCTCCGAGAGCGAGGACGATCAGGACGCCGCGGACGAAGCGACCGAGCTTGAGGCCATCACCGTCACGGGCCAGCGCGACGGCATCCGCACCTCCATCGATTCCATCAGCTACGGCCTCGCCAACGACCTTCAGGCCACGACCGGAAGCCTGGCCGACGCCCTGAGGAACGTCCCCTCGGTCGAGGTGGACACCGAAGGCAACGTCTCCCTGCGCGGCGATCCCGGCGTCACCATCCTGATCGACGGCCAGCCCTCCGGAATTCTCAGCGGCGCCGGGCGCGGCCAGGCTCTGTTGCAGCTGCCGGCCGACCGTTACGAGCGTGTCGAGGTCATGACCAATCCCTCCGCCGCCTACAGCCCCGAGGGCTCGGGCGGTGTCATCAATCTGATCTCCAAGCGCAATGCGCCGCCGTCGGGAACCCAGACCACCGGATCACTGCGCGTCAATGTCGGCGAGGACGGCCGCTGGAACGGCGGCCTCAGCGGCTCGTGGCAGAAGGACAAACTGACCCTGTCCGGCGATCTCAACTATCGCCAGGACACCACCGAGGTCGGCTTCCTGCGTGAACGCGAGGTGTTCGACCCCGCGACAGGAGCCCTGGTCGGGACCATCGACAGCGAGCTCGAGGCCTCCAACGACCAGAATGGCGGCGTCGGCCGGTTCACCGCCGAGTATCGCCTGACCGACCGCACCCAGGTCACCGGCGAGGTGCGCGGCGTGTCCTTCTCGGGCGGTGGCTGGAACGACAGCCTGTTCGAGAACCGCGACGGCGACGGCGATCTGACCAGCGCCTTCCGGCGGTTTGGCGATGTCGATTTCGACTTCGTCAACTGGGGCGCGACCGGCCGTGTGGTCCATCGCTTCGACGACGCGGGCCACGAGTGGACCAACGAACTGCGCTTCGACCAGAACAGCAACGAAAGTAGCTCCCTGGTCGAGACCACCTTCCTGACGCCCGCCGATCCCGGCTTCTTCGAAGCGACCGAAAACGCGTCGGATCAGACGACCCTGGCTTTCACCAGCGCCTATGTCCGCCCCACCTCGGACGGCGGCCGCATCCGCGCGGGCTATGAGCTGAACGAGCAGCGCCCCGATCAGGATTTCCTGCTCAGCCGCGGCCCGACCGAGGCCGCGCTGGCGCCTGTCGCCGGCCAGAGCAACGCCTTCGAGGCGCGCCAGACCGTGCACGCCCTTTACGGCACCTGGGAACGTCCGTTCGGGGAGAAGTTTTCGGCCCAGGCTGGCCTCCGCCTGGAACAGGCCGACATCGAGATCGACGATCTGACGGGCGGCCTGTCGGCGACCCAGGACTATTTCCGCGCCTATCCGACGGCCCACCTGCAGTACCAGCTGACCGACGACCAGACCCTGCGCGCCAGCTATTCGCGCCGCATCCAGCGGCCCCAGCCCAGCCAGCTGAATCCCTTCGTCGCCTATGCCGGTCCCGACAGCCTGCGCTCCGGCAATCCGGACCTGGAGCCCCAGGAAACCGACGCCTTCGAGGTGATGTGGCAGAAGCGCCAGGGCCAGACCTTCTATCAGGCCACCGCCTATCTGCGCGACACCGACGGCGCCTTCACCGACGTGGCCATCGAGGTCGGCGACGGCATCCTGCTGACCCGGCCCGAGAACCTGGGCGGCCGCCGCGACCTCGGTGTCGATCTCTCCGCCAACGGCCAGCTTCACTCGACCCTGCGCTACAGCGCCGGCCTCAACCTGTTCCGCCAGGAGATCGACCCCGGGAACGTCACCGGCGGCGCGGATCGCGAGGCGACCATCGCCAATGGTCGGGTCAGTCTGAACTGGCAGCCGACCGACAAAGACTTCGTCCAGCTGATGGGCTTCTGGCAGGGCGACAGCCTGCTGGCCCAGGGCGAGCGCGAGGGCGGCGGCATGCTCAACTTCGGCTATCGCCGCAAACTGACGGACAAGCTGTCGCTCAACGTCACCGGCCGAGACCTGCTGAACAGCTTCAACAGCGTCACCACCTTCGAGACCGCCCAGTTCCGCGAGCGGTCCGAGCAGGACATCCAGCTGCGCGCCTTCTACATCGGCCTGACCTGGACCTTCGGCTCGGCGCCCCGCCGCCAGCCGGAACAGTTCGACTTCTCCACAGCGCCTGGAGGCTGACGTCGGTCCCACACGGTGGCCGCGGGGCTCTTGTGTGGTTCATCGGCCACACCCATTTTCGCCTCGACCCGGGCTGGGGTCGCCGATCGTCGGGGGCTGGGCCGGGTGATCCGCCTTTCCAAGGGGAGGCCCCACCATGAACCTCGACCTCTATTCCGACCGCGCCAAACAGGCGGTGCAGGCCGCCCAGTCGCTGGCCCTGGCCCGCCGTCACCAGCAGTTCGCGCCCGAACACCTGCTCAAGGTGCTGCTCGAGGCGCGCGACGGCCTCGCCCGTAACCTCATCACCACCGCCGGCGGCGACCCCGCCCGCGCCGAGACCGACATCGAGACGGCGCTGTCCAAGCGCGCCCAGGTCGAGGGCGGAAGCGGCCAGCTCTATCTGGACGGCGACACCGCCCGCGTCTTCGCCGCCGCCGAACAGGCCGCCAAGAAGGCCGGCGATCAGTTCGTCACCACCGAGCGGCTGCTGGCGGCCCTGGCCCGCGAGGGCGGGGTGGCCAAGACGGTGCTGGCCGCCTCGGGCGTCACCCCCGACAAGCTGGATGAGGCCATTCTCGATATCCGCAAGGGCAAGACCGCCGACTCGGCGTCGGCGGAGGAGGGCTATGACGCCCTGAAACGCTATGCCCGCGACCTGACCCAGGCCGCCCGCGACGGCAAGATCGACCCGGTCATCGGCCGCGACGAGGAGATCCGCCGCACCATCCAGGTCCTGGCCCGCCGCACCAAGAACAACCCCGTCCTGATCGGCGAGCCCGGTGTCGGCAAGACCGCCATCGCCGAAGGCCTGGCCGCCCGCATCGTCAACGGCGACGTGCCCGAAAGCCTCAAGGACAAGAAGGTTCTGGCGCTCGACATGGGCAGCCTGATCGCCGGCGCGAAATACCGCGGCGAGTTCGAGGAGCGGCTCAAGGCCGTGCTGAACGAGGTCACAGCCGCCGAGGGTCAGATCATCCTGTTCATCGACGAGATGCACACCCTGGTCGGCGCCGGAAAGGGCGACGGCGCCATGGACGCCTCCAACCTGCTGAAGCCCGCCCTGGCGCGCGGCGAGCTTCACTGCGTCGGGGCCACCACCCTGGATGAGTACAGGAAGCACGTCGAGAAGGACGCCGCCCTGGCCCGCCGCTTCCAGCCGGTGTTCGTCGACGAGCCCTCGGTCGAGGACACCGTCTCGATCCTGCGCGGCCTCAAGGAGAAGTACGAGGTCCACCACGGCGTGCGCATCTCGGACTCGGCTATCGTCGCCGCCGCCACCCTGTCGAACCGCTACATCACCGACCGCTTCCTGCCCGACAAGGCCATCGACCTGATCGACGAGGCCGCCAGCCGCGTGCGCATGGCCGTGGATTCCAAGCCCGAGGCGCTGGACGAGATCGACCGCCGTCTGGTCCAGCTCAAGATCGAACGCGAGGCCCTGAAGAAGGAGACCGACTCGGCCTCCAGAGCCCGTCTCGAAAAGCTCGAGGCCGACATCGCCGATCTGGAGGCCCAGTCCGAAGAGCTCACCGCCCGCTGGAAGGCGGAGAAGGACAAGGTCGGCCAGGCCGCCCAGCTGCGCGAGACCCTGGACCGCCTGCGCCTCGAACTGGCCAACGCCCAGCGCGCCGGCGACCTCGGCCGCGCGTCGGAGATCGCTTATGGCCAGATCCCCCAGCTGGAGCGTCAGCTGGAACAGGCCGAGGCCGCCGAGGATGACGCGAAAGGCTCCGCGCTCACTCCCGAAGTCGTCGACGCCGAACAGATCGCCGCCGTGGTCAGCCGCTGGACCGGCGTGCCCGTCGACAAGATGCTGGAGGGGGAGCGCGAAAAGCTGCTGTCCATGGAGGACGCCCTGCGCGGCCGCGTGGTCGGTCAGGAAGACGCCCTGATCGCCGTCTCGGACGCCGTGCGCCGCGCCCGCGCCGGCCTGAACGACCCCAACCGCCCGCTCGGCTCCTTCCTGTTCCTGGGCCCCACCGGCGTCGGCAAGACCGAGCTGACCAAGGCCCTGGCCGAATTCCTGTTCGACGACGAGGCGGCCATCACCCGCATCGACATGAGCGAATACATGGAGAAGCACTCGGTCAGCCGCCTGATCGGCGCCCCTCCCGGCTATGTCGGCTATGACGAGGGCGGCGCCCTGACCGAGGCGGTGCGCCGCCGCCCCTATCAGGTCGTGCTGTTCGACGAGGTCGAAAAGGCCCACCCGGACGTGTTCAACGTCCTGCTCCAGGTGCTGGACGACGGCCGCCTGACCGACAGCCAGGGCCGCACCATCGACTTCAAGAACACCCTGATCATCATGACCTCGAACCTGGGCTCCGAGGCCCTGGCCAATCAGTCCGAGGGCGAGGATGTCGAGGCCGTCCGCCCCTTCGTCATGGACGCCGTCCGCGCCCACTTCCGCCCCGAGTTCCTGAACCGCATCGACGAGATCATCCTGTTCCGCCGCCTCGGCCGCGACCAGATGAGCGGCATCGTCCGCATCCAGCTGGCCCGGTTCGAGCGGTTGCTGGCCGACCGAAGACTGACCCTAGCCCTCGACGACAGCGCCGCCGCCTGGCTCGCCGACAAGGGCTACGACCCGGTCTATGGCGCCAGACCCCTCAAACGCGTCATCCAGAAAGAGCTGGTCGACCCGATCGCACGGAAGCTGCTGGCGGGCGAGATCGAGGACGGGAGTGTGATCGCCGTGTCAGCGGGCGCGGACGGGCTGGAGATCGGGAAGGCGCAGGTGCATTAGGAACGGATTACTTGACCTTCGAGCCTGAGCACTTCAAATTTTTCTAAGCTTGATAAGAGGTTTGGTGTGGGGCTTGGAGACGACACTACCGCCGTCGGGCGAAAATTTCTTCTGCCCAAGGAGGAGATCGGTCACCTAGCGATCATCGTGTCGGTGGCGTTGGTCGCATGCGCGATTGCAACATATCTCTCTTGGCCTGCCTTGAGTGCTTTAGTTGGCATATCTAACGCATTGTCGCTGATACTATCGACGTATGGTCTCATCGGCGCATTTGTCGGGTTTTACATTGCCATACGACAAATTGTTCACGCCGGGTCTCTTGCTGAGGTTGCCGCCGATGCTTCGCGGAAAGCGAAATCGCGCTTCGCAGCGTATGATGTAACGTCGGAGGTCGCGCGCGCGACTTCCGCGCTTCGCGAAACGCAGAGGCATCTGTCGGGAGGGAACTGGTCTTATGCTATCGACAGCATGTCTGAGGCTAGAATTTCATTAACGCGCTTAGAAGGACTGCCTTCGAAAATAGACGCGAGCGGCCGAACTCAGATCGCTAGAATGATTGGCGATATCGATAAGTATCTTCGCAGAATTAGAACATCGTTAGTGAAAGATATTGATTTTCCTGAGGTTGCGCCGGCTCAGATCGCAATGTCTGACTATGAAGTTTTCCTTACTAGAATTAGTCTCGTTCTGGAGAAACAAATATGAACGACGTTACGAGTCGTCACCGAAAACTTTCTGAACGTTTGTATGTCAGAACTGAATCAGAACATCAGATCTGGACCACAGGAACGTGGTCAGGAGATTATGAGACATCTGTGGGAAATTATATCGTTTCTATAAAGGCTAACGTTAAGGAGTTTGATGAGGTCGATTATGGAATTGTCATTTCTGACAAGAAACACACAGAGATAGACAGATTTTGGGATGAGGAAATTTCTGAGCCTGATGTCAAACCCTCTGTTGGAGATTTCCGCAACCACTACGCCTTGATGAAGGACTTATACAGAAAGGCCCAACGCCAAACGAGCGGCGCAGACAAGGCGCTCGAGAGTATTTTGAATGAACTTGATGAACTGTAGCGATTAAAGCAGCAAATGTTGCGACGAGTAAATCTGAGTTTTTAAGCGTGTCATCTATCTACCTTTGGGCAACAGACTAGACCGAGTAGCTCGTCATCCTGATGATCGGCCTGAACGGCACTCTGCTGGGCCTCGTTCTGCTCAGTCGATCGTCACCCCCCCCCCGGTACAGAGGCGGTACAACACCACTAGCCCCCCGATCCGCTATTTCCGCGCTGCACTCCCCCACATGGATACCTTCCGCTGGCTCGCCATTGTGCTGTCGACCCTGCTGGGGCTGGGGATGACTCAGATCGTTTTGGGCCATGTGTCGGCGTTCAAGCTTCTGCGCTCGGCGACAATGCGGTGACTGCCGCTGGTGCTGGCGGGCGTCATCCTGTTCGAGTTTAGGAAGTTCTGCTGAGGCCTGGCAGAGCTCTAGCCTAGCCGTCCTCTGCTCGCTCCGCCGCCTCGCCGCCCAGCACCGGCATCACCTCCACGCCGTCGCAGACGAAGTGGGTGATGTGGGGGTGGTGCTCCAGCAGGCGGCACGCGGCCTCGGGGCTGTCGGCGCGGACCACCAGGAAGACGGTCAGCAGATTGACCACGTCCGTCACCGCCCCGCTGTCGTCGATCCGCTTGGTCGGACCCAGCGCCCCGCCGCCATAGACGATGCTGTCGCGGTGGGCGGCCTCCCAGGCGGCGATGGCGTTAAGGCCCGCCTCGTCGCGCCGGACCTGTTCGGCCGGGCTCAGCCCATACCATTCCCGCCACTTCGGCCCCGTCTTGTCCGAGGTGAAGATCGCCAGAAAGTGGGTCACGGCCATGGGCGGGGTCTCCGGGTCCGGCGCCACAACACCGCGTCCGGCGGCGCGCGGCAAGACGGCTCAGCCCGAGCGGGGGATGACGCTGATGTCGCCGTTGCGTTCCAGATGCACGGTCTCGGCGTCCTCGACCTCGGCCAGGCCGCGCGCCCGCAGCGCCATGCGCAGGTCGCCCGGGCCGATGCCGTGGCGGCGCAGGGCCTCCTCGTCCACTGCCCCGTCGATCACCAGCCGCACCGAACGCCCCTTCAGCAGCCGCGACAGGGACGGCCAGCGGGTCACCGCCCAGATCAGGACGGCGTGCAGGGCGATCAGCACGAAGGTGGCCACCACCGTCGGCCAGAACGGCGCGCTGCCGGTCAGGGCCCGGCTGAGGTTCGAGCCGACGATCACCGCCAGGATGATGTCCAGCGCCGTCCACTTGCCGAACGCCCGCGACGCCGCGAACCGCATGATGATCAGGCCGACGACGAAGATGGCCACGGCGCGCAGCGACATCTGCGCCCAGCCGATGTCCTCGCCCTGAACGCCGATCAGGCTGTGAAACGTCTGGGGGTCGAAAGCATCCATGCCCGGTGAACCCCGCCGGGACGGTGAAGGTTCAGCGTCGCAGGATCGCCGTCAGGCTGCCGTCGCTTTCCAGGATCACCACCTCGGCCGCCATGAGGTCACGACCGCCGGCGTCGCGCACGGCGCTCAGCGCCTCGTCCTCGGTGACCCGCTCGCGTTTCAGGGCCGCCTCCACCGGCCGGCCGTCGCGGACCAGCACGGCGGGATCGCCCCGCACCCCGCGCCTGACCCAGGCCCAGCGGATCGACGACCAGGTGACGGCGTACTGCAGCCCGATCAGGGTAGCGAAGGCTACCATCCCCTCGGCCAGGGCCACGTCCTCGTTCAGCAGGATGGTCGCCAGGATCGAGCCCAGCGCCACCGTGACCACCAGATCAAAGGCGTTCAGCTTGGACAGCGTCCGCTTGCCCGACAGCCGCAGGAACACCACCAGCCCGACATAGGCCAGCGCCCCGACCAGCGCCGTGCGCGCCAGCCCGGACCAGCCCTGAAACAGCATCTGCGAAATATCCATGCCCGGCCAACGGGTCAGGGCGCGGATGGGTCCGCCGCGCGCCGAAACCGCGTCAGGCGCGCGCTAATCCCCCATGCGCCCCGCGTCCACGCCCGCGTGGTGGGCTCCGCGCGGGGGCAGCGTCCGATTGTCCGGCTCCCCCGCCCGATGCCCCATGATGGCCGGATGCGCGTCCCGTCCAACCTCATTTCCGAAGCCGCCCGACCCGGGCTGGACCCCCGGCTAGACTCGCGCGCCGGCCGGAGTCCAACGCCAATCGCCGCGCGCCCGGCCGCCATCGCCTTGAAATTCCTCGACATCCCGCCACGCCCACCCTGAGGCGTTGGACTCCTGGACTCATTTTTTATCGGCCGCGATGAGTCCAGCCGGCCGGCTCACTCCCGCTCCAAGAACCGCACCGCCGTCATCACATGGGTGCGCACACCCAGGGGCAGGATCGCCTCGTTGACGTCGAACTCGGGCGAGTGATTGGGCGGAGAGGTCGCCGGATCGACGCCGTCCTTCGAGCCGCCCAGGTGATAGAAGACGCCCGGGATCTCGCCCTGAAAATAGGAGAAGTCCTCGGCCACCGTGGTCGGCGGGCTGGCCGCCTCGACCTGGCCCTCGCCGGCCGCCTCGGTCAGCACCGGGGCCAGCCAGGCCGACAGCTCGGGGTCATTATAGACCAGGGCGGCGTTCTGGCGGACGGTCAGTTCGGCCTCGGCGCCGTGGGCGTGGGCGGTGTCGCGCACGGCCTGCTGGGCGCGGGCGACCAGGGCGTCCCGCTGATCGGTGTCGAAGGTGCGCAGCGTGCCGCTCATCGAGGCCTCGCCGGGGATGATGTTGTAGCGCACGCCCGCGTCGATCGTGGCGATGGTGAAGACCGTCGGGGTGGTGGTCGGATCGATCGTCCGGGCGGTGATGGTGTTGATGGTCTGGATGATGGCGGCGATGGTGGCGCTCAGGTCCACGCCCTTCCACGGCCAGGCGCCGTGGGTCTGGCGGCCGGTCAGGGCGATGTCGACCCGGTCCGACGCCGCCATGAAGCCCTCGGGCCGATAGAAGATCGTGCCCGGCGCGCCCGGCACCACATGCAGGCCGAAGATGGCCTCGACCGCCGGGTCCTTGAGGGCGCCCTCCTGGATCATCAGAGCGGCGCCGCCCAGCGGCTCTCCGGGAGGCGCGCCCTCCTCGGCCGGCTGGAAGATGAAGACCACCGTCCCGGCCAGCTGGTCCTTCATCCCCGCCAGCACGGTCGCCGCCCCCATCAGCATGGCGACATGGGCGTCGTGGCCGCAGGCGTGGGCCACGGGCACGGTCTCGTCCATGTAGGTTCCGGTGGCGGTCGAGGCGAAGGGCAGCCCCGTGGCCTCCTTCACCGGCAGGGCGTCCATGTCGGCCCTCAGGGCCACGACCCGGCCCGGCCGGCCGCCGGTCAGCACCCCGACCACGCCCGTCTTGCCGACCTCGGTCCGGACCTCCATCCCCAGCCCACGCAGATGCTCGGCCACCAGGGCGGCGGTGCGCGTCTCGGCGAAGCCCAGCTCAGGGTTGGCGTGGAGGTCGCGCCGCCATTCGATCACCTGCGGATTGACCGCCTCGGCCGCGGCGGCGACCCGCGTGGCCAGCTCGTCCTGAGTGAAGGCCGGTGTGGCGGCCAGGCTCATCACGGCGGCGGCGATCAGGCGGTGTCTCATGCGGCGGTCCCCTCTGCTGACCGCGATCATGGGCCGGATCGAGCGACCGGCGCAATCCGGGGTGACAGGGCCGGGCGCGCCGCTAGGGTGGGGCGCGACACAGGGGAGGGCTCTCATGACACGACTGAACGGCTGGCTGGCGGCGGCGGGCGCCGCGCTCCTGCTGGGGGCCTGCGCCACGGCGCCGAGCGATCCCACGAACAGCGTCATCGCCTGGGCGCCCGGCGTCTCGACCACCGGCTGGTCGCCTGAGGACGGGCTCAGCGGCATGCCCATCCTGATCAAGGACAATATCGAGACTCGCGACATGCCGACCACGGCCGGATCGCTGGCCCTGATCGACAACGCCCCCGGTCGTGACGCGCCGCTGGTGGCCCGGCTACGCGAAGCCGGGGCGGTGATCGCGGGCAAGGCCAACCTGTCGGAATGGGCCAATATCCGCTCGACCGGCTCGACCAGCGGCTGGAGCGCGGTGGGCGGGCTGACCCGCAATCCGCACGCCCTGGATCGCAACACCTGCGGCTCCTCGGCCGGCAGCGCGGCGGCCGTGGCGGCGGGGATCGTCCCGGCCGCGATCGGCACAGAGACCGACGGCTCCATCACCTGCCCGGCCGCGGCCAACGGCATCGTCGGCTTCAAGCCCACGGTCGGCCTCGTGTCGCGCACCCATGTGGTGCCGATCTCCGAGAGCCAGGACACCGCCGGCCCCATGACCCGCACGGTCCGCGACGCCGCCCTGGTCCTGACCGCCATCGCCGGCGGCGACCCCGCCGACCCCGCCACCGCCGAAGCCGACGCCCGCCGGGTCGACTATGCGGCCGCGCTTGACGCCGGCTCGCTGAGGGGGACGCGGATCGGCGTGCTGCGCTACCTGATGGGCTATTCCGCCCCGACCGACGCCGTCTTCGATCAGGCGCTGGCGGCGCTGCGGGCCCAGGGCGCCGAGATCGTCGAGATCACCGAGGGCGGTCCGGATCGCGGCGCCCTGGGCCAGGCCGAATTCCAGGTGCTGCTGACCGAGTTCAAGGCCGGGCTGAACGCCTATCTGGCTACCACCGACCCGGCCCAGGTCCCGTATCGCAGCTTGGCCGACATCATCGCCTTCAACCGCGGCGAGCCGCGCGAACTGGCGATCTTCGATCAGGACATCTTCGAGATGGCCGAGGCCACCAAGGGTCTCGACGATCCCGAATACCGCGAGGCCCTGGCGACCAGCCGTCGTCTGGCGCGCGAGCAGGGCATCGACACGCTGATGGCCGAGCACCGAGTGACGGTGTTGATCGCGCCAACAGGCGGTCCGGCCTGGCCGACCGATCTGGTCAACGGCGACCATTTCGGCGGCTCGGCCAGCCAGATGGCGGCGGTGGCCGGTTATCCGCACCTGACCGTGCCGATGGGCTTTGTCGGCCCCCTGCCGGTGGGGATCAGCTTCATCGGCGGCCGCTGGGAGGATGCCCGGGTGCTGAGTTACGGCTACGCCTTCGAACAGGCCACCCAAGCCCTCCGCCCGCCGCGCTTCCTCGCCACCGTGGGCGAGGACGAGGCCTACGCCGGAGCGGTAGCCGGGGCCGAGTGAGGAACAAGCGCCAAGCGGCGCTGTTGCCGCGCTCATGAGCCAGATGATCGCCAACGCCTTCGGGGTCGCCGCCGCCGCCTGTTCGGTGACCAGCTTCGCCCCCCAGATGATCAAGATCTGGAAGGAGAAGGACGCCGACGCCATCAGCCTGAAGACCTACTCCCTGACGGTCAGCTGCTTCGCCCTGTGGGTGGTCTATGGGGTGATGAGCGGCGCTTGGCCGGTGACGGTCGCCAACAGTTTGGCGCTGGTGATGTCGGCGGGGGTGCTGGCCATGAAGTGGCGCTTCTCGCGCGGCGGCCGCCGGGCCGCTTGACCGCAGGCGATCAGCGCGCGACGCGGGGGCATGACCTTCGCGCTCGATCCCGCCTTCGAAGCTGGCTCCGTGGCGGCAGCCGACTGGCCGCTCAGCCACGTGCGGCTGCAGGACGACGGGCGCTTCCCCTGGCTGATCCTGATCCCGCGCCTAGCGGGGCTGGTTGAGATCGACGACCTTGCCGCGTCCAACCGGGTGCGGCTGCTAGAGGAGGCGGTGGCCGCAGGGCGGCTGGCGCGGGCTCTGGGTCAGGCTATCGACCGGCCGATCGACAAGCTGAACACGGCCGCCATCGGCAACGTCACCTCACAGCTGCATCTGCATGTGGTCGGGCGCCGGCGCGACGATGGCCTGTGGCCCGATCCGGTCTGGGGCCGACCGGGCGCGCGGCCGTGGCCGCAGGCCGAGCGACGGCGCCTTCTCGACCTGATCGCGGGGTTCAGCCCGCCGGTCTGAGCGTCAGGGGCGTCTCGGCGCCGTCCCGTTCCAGTCGCGCCGTCACGCCGTCGACGCCGCGCCGGATCGACAGGGCGGCGCCGTCCTCCAGACCGGCCCTCACCGCGCCATCGACGGCGCGCACCCCGAGCACCACCCCGGTCCGACCGGGCGTGGCCGCCGGCGCGGTCAGGTCGCGCCAGGCGCCTTCGATACGCGGCCCGTCGCCGGGATCGCGCAGGTCCAGCTCCATCACGGCCCGCCCCGAGGCATCCGACGCCAGCCAGCGGCCGTCCAGGGAGCCCATCATGCCGTCGGCGCGCAGTTCATGTTCGGCCACGGCCTGGTCGTAGGCGACGTCGGCGCTGGCCGGAGGATGCTCGTACTGGCTGCGATAGTCCCCAACGGCCACGGGAATGATCAGCGGCGGGCGCGGGCCGGTCCATTTGGCGTCCCCCTGATCGGCCTCCAGGCCGAAATCCGACGGCGCTTCGAAAGGCCTGACCGGCGGCGGGGCGTAAAGCTCGGCGCCGCCGGAGGCTTCCGCATAGGGCGTTGGGCCCTGTTGCGCCAGAACGGGTCCGGCCATCAGCCCGACGCCGGCGATCACGGTGAGTGTGAGTCGAACACGGGTCATGGAGGACAGCCTAACAAGCCAGCCCTGACGCGCAACCACGGCGCCGAAAGACCACGCCGCCGGCCAATCCTCGCCATTTGCTGCGCGGCAAGGCCGCTTCGACCCGGCCTTCGTTGACACCGCCGCCCGGCCGTCCGTAAAGCCTGATCACCTATTGTCTCGCCCTGAATTCAAAGGGCTTTCTGAGAACCGTTCGCATGTCGCAAGCCGCCGATGCGAAGGACGACCAGACCGGTCGCTTCGCCGTTCCGGGCAAGCCGCGCCCCCTGTCGCCGCATCTGCAGGTGTGGCGCTGGCATGTCACCATGCTGGCCTCGATCCTGTTCCGGGTGACCATCGGCGCCGTCAGCGTCGGCGCCCTGATCGTGCTGGGGTGGCTGGCGGCCCTGGCCTTCGGGCCCGAGGCCTACACCGGCTTTCTGACGGTCGCCGCCTCGCCGTTCGGCCTGTTCATCGGCTTCGGCCTGACGGTGGTGCTGTTCTCCTTCATCCTCAACGGCGCGCGGCACGAGACCAACGACCTGGGCGTTGGGCTGAGCCTCAAGACGGCCAACACCCTGGCCAGCCTCTGCGTCTGGGGGCCGGTGGTTCTGGCTGTCCTCTTCTGGGCTGCCCTGTTCGCGACCGGGAGGGCTGTGCTGTGAGTGAGCCCAGGTTCAAGAACCGCGTGAAGGTCTCCGAGCGCCACGGCTCCGGCGAATGGAAGATCGAGCGTATCGCCCTGGCCATTCTGGTCGTGCTGGGCCTGTGGGTCGCGGCCAGCGCCTTCACCCTGGCCGGTTCCGGTTACGACGGCGCGATGGACTGGTTCGCCAACCCCCTGAACGCGGTGCTGGCCGGCCTGACCCTGGTGGTCTTCTTCGGCTACATCTCGATCGCCTGGAAGGTGATCATCGAGGACTATATCCACCGCGCCGGGAACAAGGCGCTGCTGCTGGGTCTGGTCAACATTGTCTGCCTTTTGGCCACCGCGGCCGGGGTCTTCTTCATCGTGCGGCTGGCGCTGGGCTCCGCGCCGCTGCCGGCCGGGCTAGGGTTCTGATGGCTTACGCGTTCGTCGATCACGAATATGATGTCGTCGTCGTCGGCGCCGGCGGCGCCGGCCTGCGCGCGGCGCTGGGCGCGGCGCACGAGGGGCTGAAGGTCGCCTGCGTCACCAAGGTCTTCCCGACACGTTCGCACACCGTGGCGGCCCAGGGCGGCATCTCGGCCGCGCTCGGCAACATGGGCGAGGACGACTGGCGCTGGCACATGTTCGACACCGTCAAGGGGTCGGACTGGCTGGGCGATCAGGACTCCATCGAATACCTGTGCCGCAACGCCCCCAAGGCGGTCTACGAGCTCGAGCACTGGGGCGTGCCCTTCTCGCGCACCGATGAGGGCAAGATCTATCAGCGCGCCTTTGGCGGCATGACCAAGAACTTCGGCGAAGGCCCGGTGCAGCGCACCTGCGCCGCCGCCGACCGCACCGGCCACGCCATCCTGCACACCCTGTACGGTCAGTCGGTGCGCAGGAACGTCGAGTTCTTCATCGAGTATTTCGCGCTCGACCTGATCATGCAGGAGCAGGGCTCGGGCCCGCCGGTCTGCACCGGCGTCACGGCCTGGAAGCTGGACGACGGCACCCTGCACCGGTTCCGCGCCAAGATGGTGGTGCTAGCCACCGGCGGCTATGGCCGCGCCTATTTCTCGGCCACCTCGGCCCACACCTGCACCGGCGACGGCAACGCCATGGTGCTGCGCGCCGGCCTGCCGCTGCAGGACATGGAGTTCGTGCAGTTCCACCCCACCGGCATCTACGGCGCCGGCTGCCTGATCACCGAAGGCGTGCGTGGCGAGGGCGGCTATCTGACCAATTCCGAGGGCGAGCGGTTCATGGAGCGCTATGCCCCGACCGTGAAGGACCTGGCCCCGCGCGACATGGTCAGCCGATCCATGACCATCGAGATCCGTGAAGGGCGAGGCGTGGGCCCGAACAAGGACCACATCTTCCTGCACCTGGATCACCTCGACCCCAAGATCATCCACCAGCGCCTGCCGGGCATTTCCGAGAGCGCCCGCATCTTCGCCGGGGTGGATGTCACCAAGGAGCCGATCCCGGTCCTGCCGACGGTCCACTACAACATGGGCGGCATCCCCACGAACTATCATGGCGAGGTGCTCACCAAGGTCGGCGACGACCCCGACGCCGTGGTGCCGGGCCTGATGGCGGTGGGCGAGGCGGCCTGCGTCTCGGTGCACGGGGCCAACCGCCTGGGCTCCAATTCGCTGATCGACCTGGTGGTGTTCGGCCGCGCCGCCGGCCTGCGCTGCGGCGAAGTGGTGGACAAGGCGGCGGCCGTGCCCGACGCACCGGCCACGGCCACCGACGCGCATCTGGCGCGGCTGGACCGCTTCCGCCACGCCTCGGGCTCGACCCCGACCGCCGAACTGCGTCTGGACATGCAGAAGGCCATGCAGGAGGACGCCGCCGTCTTCCGCACCGGCGAGACCCTGCAGAAGGGCGTCGATCGCCTCCACGACATCTTCGCCAAGGGCAAGGACATTCAGACCACCGACCGGGGCATGATCTGGAACACCGACCTGGTCGAGACGCTGGAATACGACAACCTGATCGGTCAGGCCGTGGTCACCATCGAAGGCGCCCTGAACCGCACCGAGAGCCGCGGCGCCCATGCGCGGGAAGATTATCCCGACCGCGACGACGCCAACTGGATGAAACACACCCTGGCGTGGCTGGACGAGGACAAGGGTCGGTCGAAAATCGATTACCGCCCCGTTCACAGCTACACCATGAGCGAGGACGTGGATTACATCCCGCCCAAGGAACGGAAGTACTGAGCATGGTTCAGCTCACCCTCCCCAAGGGCTCCAAGCCCGCCCAAGGCAAGGTCCACAAGGCCCCGGCCGGCGCCCAGAACGTCAAGACCTACAAGGTCTATCGCTATGACCCGACGACCGACGAGAGCCCGCGCTGGGACGTCTATGAGGTCTCGGCCGACGATCACGGCCCGATGCTGCTGGACGCCCTGATCCACATCAAGAACACCATCGACCCGACCCTGGCGTTCCGGCGCTCGTGCCGCGAGGGCATCTGCGGCTCCTGCTCGATGACCATCGACGGCCGCAACACCCTGGCCTGCACCAAGGGCTGGGACGAGTGCTCGTCGTCCAACATCACCATCTCCCCCCTGCCGCATCAGCCGGTGGTGCGCGACCTGGTGACCGACCTGTCGCTGTTCTACGCCCAGTACGACTCCATTCAGCCCTGGCTCCAGTCCGACGAGCCGGACCCGGAGAAGGAGCGGCTGCAAAGCCCCGAGGACCGCGAGAAGCTGGACGGGCTTTACGAGTGCATCCTGTGCGCCTGCTGCTCGACCTCCTGCCCCAGCTACTGGTGGAACCAGGAGACCTATCTGGGCCCGGCGGCGCTGCTTCAGTCCTATCGCTGGATCGCCGACAGTCGCGACGACGCCACCCAGGACCGGCTGGACGACCTCGAGGACCCTTTCAAGCTCTATCGCTGCCACACCATCATGAACTGCGCCCAGGTGTGCCCGAAGGGATTGAACCCGGCCAAGGCGATCGCCGAGACCAAGAAGCTGATGGTCGCCCCCAGCCGCAAGAAATCGGCGGCGTGATTTAACGTGCCCCAACGCTTCTCTACTTGAGGGCTGACGCTCAGTTTCTTCGCCCTACCGCTTCGCTACTTGAGGGCTCAATGGCCAAGATCACCTACATCGAGCACGACGGGCGCGAGCATGTCGTGGACGTCAAGCCCGGCCTGTCGGTGATGGAAGGGGCGATCCGCAACAATGTCCCCGGCATCGACGCCGACTGCGGCGGCGCCTGCGCCTGCGCCACCTGTCATGTCTATGTCGACGAGGCCTGGCGCGAGGCCACGGGCGGGCAGTCGGCCATGGAGGAATCCATGCTGGATTTCGCCGAGGAGGTGCAGCCGAACAGCCGGCTGTCGTGCCAGATCCGCGTGAGCGACGCCCTGGACGGCCTGGTCGTCAGGCTGCCGGAGAACCAGCACTAGCGGTCGGCGGGACCAGGTCGAGGGCCAGCACCAGGGCGTCGACCCGGCGGCCGTCCGCCCGGCCGTAGTAGCGCGCCCGCCGTCCGGCCTCGACGAAACCGAGGCTGTCGTACAGGCCTCGCGCGGCGGTGTTGTCGACCGCCACCTCCAGCAGCACGCGAACAGCGCCGGCGCCCGCCACTTCGGCCAGAGCCTGCTCGACCAGGGCGCGGGCCAGGCCCTGACGACGCGCTCCTGGATCGACCGCCAGCGTCAGGATTTCGGCCTCGTCCGCCGCGACCCGAACCGCGACGAACCCCTGCTCGCGGAGGCCGAAGCGGATGCCGGGCGTGGTCAGCAGGCTGGCGAACTCCGGGGTCGTCCAAGGCCGCTCGCCGACCTCGGCAAAGGCGGCGCGGTGAAGGTTGGCCAGCGTCTCCGCCGTCTCCAGGATGCTCACCGGGGCGCGCCGTCGCGCAGCGGTCGCGGCTGGCCCGGCTTGCGGGTCGGCACGGCGGCGTCGGGTGCGCGCAGATAGACCGGTCGCGCTGTCGCCTGCGCCCCGGCCGCACGTGTGAGACGGGCGAGTGCTTCAGCGGTGGGGGCAGGCAGGGGATGGAGGTCGAACTCGCCAGGGTGAAATCCTTCGGCCAGCACCGTCGCGCCGGATCCGACCACGGTGACGCGGCCCCTGCGGCTGAGGTCGCGGATCAGGGCCTGGGCGTCGGGGATTGTCAGGGCTCGGCCCTCGCCCTGAGCGACGCCGTCCAAGAAGGCGCGGGCATAGACCTGGCCCCGGCGGGCGTCGATCGCGGCCAGCACCGGGCCATCGCCCCGGATTGAAGCGGCCAGGGCGTCGAGCGTCGACAGGCCGATCACCGGGCGATCCAGCGCCATGCCCAGTCCCTCGCCGAAGGCCAGGCCGACCCTCAAGCCGGTGAACGAGCCGGGTCCGACAGTGACGCCGATACGGTCGATGGCGCCGGCCTCGGCCATGACGTCGCGGGCCAGACCACCCAGGCGTTCCTGATGGCCCCGATCCATCGTTTCCGAGCGCACCAGAAGCGGGCGGTCGTCCTCGAAGGCCGCAACCGTGCAGGCGCCGAGCGCCGTATCGATCACCAGAACCTTCATCGACGCGCCCACGGGCTTGCGGCGGCGGTCAGCGTGTGGCCAGGGCCTCGACCACACGGGACAGGCAGCGCCTCAGATCGGCGTCCGCGATGGCGGGGAAGGCCAGGGCCATCGCGCGTCCCTCGGGCAGGGTGGTCAGGCCCCGCAGATCGGCAAGCCAGTCCTCGCCCAGTTCCAGGTCGGTCTTCGACGGCAGGAAGTCGGCCGGCGTGGCGCGCAAGGTCGCCGCTATGCCGTAGAGGCGTGACGCCGAAACCCGGTTCTCGCCGCGCTCGTACTTCTGAATCTGCTGGAAGCTGATGCCGACGCCGCGCGCCAGGTCCGATTGCGTCAGCCCGAGGGCCTGGCGCCTCAGGGCGATGCGGGCGCCCACCGCCCGGTCGATCGCGTTTTCGTCCACAATGGTCACCCTCATCCGTATTCCGAGTTGAGACAACCCTAGACAACAATCCCCGCGTGTTGCAACGAAAATGTTTCATTTGTCGATGCGCGCGGTTACGGCGCCGAGCCTGACGATGTCGGCGCGTTGCAATAGGCGGTCTTCGGACACCGTCGTCGATGGTCGGATGGCGATCTCGGTGTCCCGCATGTGCTGAACGATCCCGACAACCTGTTCGCCATCGGACAAAACCGCCACCAGACCCTGACCGGCACGGGGCTCGACCCCAAACCGATACTCCAGAACGACGCCGCGGCCGGCCCAGGGTGCGAGCCGATCGTCGGCGAGGGTGAGGCGATGCATATCGGAGGGCTCGACGCCGCTCCAATCTCGGCCGCGGCCCTCGACGCCCCCGGGGCTCGCAGAAGAAGTCGCCACGCCGTTCGGGCTACTCGCCGCCTCCAGCGCCAAAGTCTCGGGGTCGACGCCGAGGGCCGTGGTCAGGCGGCGCTGGACGTCCGGCCGAAACAGACCGGCGCGGCGACCGGACTCATAGGCGCTCCAGCCTTGGCTGGTCATGCCGGCACGCCGACCCGCCTCGGCCTGGCTGAGACCGGCGGCCTGGCGCAGACGAGCCAAGGCGGCGGCCAGCCGGCGGATGTCGTCGTCGCTCTCGAACCGCGCCACGGCCCCTCCCGCCCCCGGTCAGAGGGTCTGCTCAACCCGCGTCACCTCGGGAACATAGTGGCGCATCATGGTCTCGATACCCGACTTGAGCGTGGCGGCCGAGGACGGGCAGCCGGCGCATGCGCCGCGCATGCGCAGATACAGCGCGCCGTCGGCCTCATCGAAGCGGTCGAACTGGATGTCGCCGCCGTCCTGGGCCACCGCCGGGCGGACGCGGGTGTCGAGCAGTTGCTTGATCTCGGCCACCACCTCGCTGTCGGGCTCGGACGACGTCTCGGCTTCACTGCCGGCGCGCATCAGGGCCTGGCCCGATGTGAAGTGGTCCATGACCACGCCCAGGATGGCTGGCTTCAGCCCGCTCCAGTCAGGCCCGTGATCCTGACGGCTGACCGACACATAGTCCTCGCCGAAAAAGACGCCTGTCACACCCTCGATCTGGAACAGGGCTTCGGCCAGGGGCGAGGCGGTCGCCGCGTCGATGTCGGCGAAGTCGCGCGGCTGATCGGGCGAGACCTCGCGGCCCGGCAGGAACTTGACCGTGTTCGGATTGGGCGTCGGCTGGGTCTGAATGAACATGGCGCTCAGATGCGACCTCACGGGGCCCGATGCAATGCCGGGCTAGTTCAGCACCCGCCGCTGGCCCGGCGTTTCCAGCACGAAGGCTGGAATTTCGACCTCGAACGCGCGGCCCTTGGCGTCCTTCATCTGATAGGCCCCGTGCATCGATCCCGACGGCGTGGTGAGCGGGCAGCCCGAGGTGTAGGCGAACCTCTGGCCTGGCCCCAGCACGGGCGTCTCGCCGATCACGCCAGGCCCGGCGACCTCTTCGACCTTGCCGGCGGCGTCGGTGATGATCCAGCGGCGCGACACCAGCTGCACTGTCTCTTCGCCCCGGTTCTCGATCTCCACCCGGTAGGCCCAGACCCACTGCCCCGGTCCGGACCGGTCCGCCAGAAAACGCGGCCGCACGCGCACGCGGATGCCCTTGGTCTCGGCTTCATATCGGGAATCGGGGCGGGCGTCGGTCATCGCCGCTGAGGTGTCACGGGCGTTGGTGCGTCGCAAGGGTCGGACGTGAAAACGCCCGCCGGAAACCGACGGGCGTTTTGAGTTCAGGCGTTTGGTCCTGCGATCAGGCCAGGGCGGCGCGAACCTTGTCGGCCACGGCCTTGAAGCCGGTTTCGTCGGCGGCGATGGCGGCCAGAACCTTGCGGTCCAGCTCGATGCCGGCCTTGCCCAGGCCGTGCATGAACTGGGAGTAGGTGAAGCCTTCGGCGCGGGCGGCGGCGTTGATGCGCTGGATCCACAGGGCGCGGAAGTTGCGCTTCTTCACGCGGCGGTCGCGATAGGCGTACTGCCCGGCGCGATCGACGGCGGCCTTGGCGGTGCGGATGGTGTTCTTGCGGCGGCCGTAGAAGCCCTTGGCCTGCTTCAGGACCTTCTTGTGCTTGGCGTGGGAGGTGACCCCCCGGGTGACGCGAGCCATGATGTGTCTCTTCGAGAAGAGCCCCTAACGTTCGCCGCGCGGCGGCTCACTGCATGAGGGGCTGATGTTCAAACTGATGTGCGGTTGATGATCGATCCTGCCGTGCGCCGATCAGGCGTAGGGCATGTAGGACTTGATCTTCTTGGCGTCGGCGTCGGCCATGACCGAGGTGCCGCGGTTCTGGCGGATGTACTTGGAATTGTGGCTGATCAGGCGGTGACGCTTGCCCGCCACGCCAGCCTTCACTTTTCCAGTCGCCGTCAGTTTGAAGCGCTTCTTGGCGCCCGACTTCGTCTTCAGCTTCGGCATTTTTCACTCTCTCTGGTGGGCTACCGTCCTGTCGGACTGCTAGAGCCCGAGGAGCGGAGCGCTGTTTAGGATCGCCCAGGCATGCCTGTTCGCCCGGCGATCCGGTCTACGCGAAGGCGGGGCTTCTAGAGTAAGCGAAGAGAATTGGCAAGCGCGAACCGACCCAGGGCCCGCCGCGGCGCTTCGCCCAAAATAATCCGTAACCGGCGGAATCGTCACGGAAACTTCGCGAAATCGTCTCGCGCGGAGAAAGCCGTCGTTAAGCTCCGACCCCGCTAATCGCACCGAACCAGGCGATTAGGGGGATGTGGGGTGCCGAAGATCGGGGAATTCATCGCGCGTCTGGAGCCGGTCACCCCGTCGACGCCCGGCGCCGAGGTCTATGATCGATTTCTGACCGAGCCCAACACCTTGGCCATCGCCGTGGTCGACGACGACCTGCGGCCGGTCGGATTGATCGAGCGCAACGCCTTCATCCTCAAGATGGCGGCCGAGTTCGGACGCGCCCTTTACGCTCGCAGGCCGATCGCCACCCTGATGGACGACGCCCCGGCCCTGGCCGACGCGGACGCCGAGGCCGACCTCTTCTTCGACGAGAGCGGGCAGGCCGACTTCGCCGACCTTCTGCACGGGTTCATCGCCGTACGCGACGGCCGCTATGTGGGCATCGGAACGGCGCTTCAGATCCTCCAGGCCGGCAGCGCTCTTCATCGCCAGCGCGTACAGGCGATGAGCCGACTGAACGCCGACTTGGCCGAGGCCGAGGCCAAGGCCCGCGCTTCAAGCCGGGCCAAGTCCGAGTTCCTAGCCGTCATGAGCCATGAAATCCGCACGCCCCTGAACGGCGTGCTCGGCGTGGCTCAGCTGATCGAAAAGAAGCTCGAGCAGGACGAGCTTCGTCCCTATGTCCAGACGGTGATTGAGTCCGGCGAGAGCCTGCTACGCCTCCTGAACGACGCGCTCGATCTGTCGCGAGCCGAGGCGCGCGGCATCGAACTGGACCCCGCGCCCTTCGCGCTTGATGAACTGGGTCGGGACCTGGAGTGTCTGTGGCGCCCGCGCGCGGAGGAAAAGAACATCACCCTGTCCGTGAGGGTCGAGTCCGATCAGGAGACTCGACTGGTCGGTGACGCCGTTCGGCTGAAGCAGGTATTGAACAATCTGGTCGGCAACGCCCTGAAGTTCACGATGGCTGGGTCGGTGACGGCGCGTCTGCGGGTCGAGGATACGGCCGAAGGAATCCGTCTCCATGGCGAGGTCGCCGACACCGGGCCGGGCATTCCCAGGAATCAGGTCGAACACATCTTCGAGCCATTCCGCACCGGTGAGGCCAAGCGTGGCGGCGCCGGCCTGGGTCTGGCGATCTGTCGGCAGATCGTGGAGTCCATGGGCGGCACGCTGGCGCTGGCGCCGCCTGAGCTGGGGCAAGGCGCGGTGTTTCGCTTTGCCGTCACCCTGGAGCGGGCGGACGAGGGCCACGACCGGACCATGGCCGAGCCCACGCCGCACGACACGCTGCATATTCTGGTCGTCGACGACAACGCGACGAACCGCTTTGTCGCGGCAAAGCTGCTCGAGACATTCGGGTGCTCCAGCGAGACCGCCGAGAATGGCGCCGAGGCCGTGGAGGTGGGGCGGGCAAGCCGCTTCGATCTCATCCTGATGGATATCAAGATGCCGGTGATGGGCGGGGTCGAGGCCACGAGATGCCTGCGCGCGGCGGGATACGCCGGCCCCATCGTCGCGCTGACCGCCAACGCCGATGAAGCCGACCAGCGGACTTATCTGGCAGCCGGCATGGACAGCGTCGTCGCCAAGCCCATCCGCCCAGACCTGCTGCTCGACGCCATCCGCCGGGCGATGACCCCCGTCGCAGCGGCGTCGGCGGCCTGACAACGGAAAACATGTCATAGCCGACCCGTAGTGAGCCTTCGATCCGCCGACAGAGCTCGACCGTGCGGTCAGTTCGGTGGGTTGTAACGGTCGAGAAACGCTATGGTCTCGTTCAGCATGCGAAGACGGGTGTCCGAGCGCGACAGCCAGTGATCCTCGCCGTCCAGCTCCACGATCTCGACCGGTTTGCCTGCAATCCTCAGGGCCTGGGCCATGACCCGGCTCTGCTCGATCGGCACCACCGTGTCGTCGCGGCCGTGGATCAGCAACATGGGCGCATCGGCCTGGGCCGCCACCTTCGCCGGCGATCGGGCGTCGAGCGAGCGGTCGCCCAGCCGTTCGGCCCCCATGAAGCGGTTCCAATAGCGGACGGTCTCGTTGTCGCGATGCTCGCGCACACGGGCCTCGTCGTTCACCATGCGGCGAAGGTCGGACACCCCGTTCACCGAGACCGCGCAGCGATAGACGCCGGGATCCAGTGTCGGCCCGGCCATGGCCGCGTAGCCGCCGTAACTGGCGCCCATGATGCACACCCGCGCTGGGTCTATCACACCGTCGGCCGCGAGCCGCCGGACGCCGTCCGACAGGTCGGTCTGCATCTTGCGGCCCCACTCCGCGTAGCCCGCCTCCATGAAGTCGTCGCCATAACCTGTCGAGCCGCGGAAATTTGGCTGAAGCACCGCGTATCCGCGTGAGGCGATCGCCTGCGCCCACCAGTCGAAACTGAGCGTGTCGTGCGACGCCGGCCCGCCATGCACGAGCACCACAAGCGGCAGGTTCCGCGCGCCGCTCTCGCCCGGGGGCAGGGTGAGGTAGCCCGGTATCTCGAGCCCATCGGCCGCATTGTAACTAAAGGAGCGAATCGACCCCACGCTCTCGGGGGCGATGTCCGGATAGGCCGATCCGATTTCGTTCAAGGCGACGGAGTCGAGGTCGAGCAGATAATAGGTGCCCGAGTCGCCCGCCCCGCTGGTGAACAGGATGGCCTGGCGAAGATCGTCGCTCCAGCTGACGATAGTCGGCGACTTGTCGGCCAGAACACCTTCGGCATGCTTCCAAAGACGATCGGCGTCCGTGTCTGTGAACAGGTAGCTGCGACGATCGTCGTCGATCCGCTCAGCGCCGATGAGGCGACCCGTCAGCGGATGGAAGACGAGAGAGTCGGGCTCGAACTCGAAATCCAGCGGTCGCCACTCGCCTGAGCTCAAGCGGACATCGAATACGCGGGTGCTTTTCGAGCCGGCGTCATCGAGGTCTGGGCGATCGGCCGCCACGATCACGCTGTCGCCGCCGGGGCCAAGTCCCACCAGCGAAGGAACGTCGATTGGCGCGTTCGTACGCCAGACCTGGCGATACGCGCCGCCGTCAGAACGCACGCGAAGCGTCCACTCACCGCTGCGGCTGTTGTACTCGCCGCGCGCCGACGTGCGATCAGCCATCGGATCGAAGACGAAGTCATCGACGTCCGGAAACATGATTTCGGCCAAGCGGCCTCGTCCTGTCTCAGGATCGACCCGGTACAGATCGACCCGCTCGGGATGCTGGGTCGAGAAGGCGCGGACCAGCAGTTGAGGATCGCCCTGCGCGGTGCTGACGTATACCCGGCTCATCAGGACGGGAAGCGTGCCGCGCATATTGGCCAGCATCTGCGTCACCCGGCCGGACCCCACGTCGAAAATCTGACCCGCAGTCATCTCGCTGTCGTCGATACCGAGATGGCGCGCCGCAGCTGTCTGTGTGCTGATGACCAGAACGCGATCCTCGCCGATCCAACGGAGACCGCGCATCTTGATCGCGCCGATATCGACGTTGCTAAGTGAAGTGCCTGCCTTGAGGTCGACCAAGACGAGGCGTCGCTGCTCGCCGGATACGCCGATGAAGGCGACGCGGTCGCCGGATGGCGACAGCTCGACAAGTTCCAAAGACGGCAGGGCGCCGTAGGCTCTGAGGGGAGGCGGTTCGACCGCCTGGGCGGTCGCGAGACCCGGCGCCATGAGTACGGTCGCCGCGATTAACGCGGAGAGCAGACGCAGCGCGGAACGGTGACCTGGCATTGTCCTCCCCCGAGGTTATCCTGGCGGTCTACCTCGGCGCCAGGATCATGATCATCTGCCGCCCTTCCATGCGAGGGGCGTATTCGACCTTGGCGACCTCGTCGAAGTCGGCCTGAACCTTATTCAGCAGCTTCATGCCCAGCTCGGGGTGGGCCATCTCGCGACCGCGGAAGCGCAGGGTGACCTTCACCTTGTCGCCCTCGTCGAAGAAGCGGTGCATGGCCTTGGCCTTCACCTCGTAGTCATGGGTGTCGATGTTCGGACGGAGCTTGATCTCTTTCAGCTCGACGATTTTTTGGCGCTTGCGCTGCTCGGCCTTCTTCTTCTGCTCCTGGAACCGGAATTTACCGTAGTCCAGAATCTTGCAGACGGGCGGCTCGGAATTGGAGACGATCTCCACCAGGTCCAGGCCTGCCTCCTCGGCGGCCTCAAGCGCTGCGGAGGTGGGCATCACCCCCTGCTTCTCGCCGTTCTGATCGATCAGCAGAACGCGCGGGGCGCGGATATCCTGGTTCATGGGCGGCCCGTCCTTGACGGGCGGCTGGTTCATCTGACGGCGAATGGGCGTCGTTTCCTTCAGGTGGATGGGTCGTCTGGTCGGCTGGGACAGGGCTGGCCGAAACCCGCTTCGCGTGACAAAGCGCGCGACCGGCCGGACGCGTTCCAGGTCCGACTATATGCGCTCACGGGGCCGTGACATCAAGCGGGGCGGGCGGTCGCGCCTGCGTATCGGTCATGAAGGGCGATGACGGCGTCGAACACATGGTCGACCGTCAGGTCCTCGATTGGCGCGAACTGACCACGCGTCTCGTTGGAAGCGACGGTCGCCGTCCTCGGGCCCCAGGGACCGTAGAGCCACCATTCGGTGGGCCCAAACAGACCCAGTGTCGGACGGCCGGCGGCGGCAGCGACGTGCATCAGGCCGGAGTCGTTGCCGACGAACAGGGCCGCCCGATCAATGGCGGCGGCGGATGCCAGTATGTCGCCCTTGCCGACGAAATCGATGCCGCGCAGTCCGGCGGCCTCCAGCGCAGGGGTCGCCGGCGGTCGGTCGCCGGGCCCGCCGACGGGCATGAACCGCCAGCCCCCGAAGCGCGGCTCGGCCTTCAGCCGCGCGACCAGTTGGCCCCAGCGATCGGCCGGCCAGCTCTTGCCCGGCTGATGGGCGATGGGCGCCAGGGCCAGGATCGGTCCGGGCCCGGCGCGGGCCGTCAGCTGCGGGTCGATCACGGCGGCCGCCTCGGCGCGAGCCTGATCGTCGAGGAAGATTTCGGGCGCGAGGGGCGTCTCGGACCCCATCAGCCGCGAGACCATCTCGACCTTCCTCAGGCCCGTCTCCCAGCGGCGATTGTAGATGCGGCGGTCGCGGGCCCGCAGCGCGTAGGCCAGGGCCGAGCCGCGGATGTCGACCACCATGTCCCAGCGGGTGTCTCGCACCTGACCCCACAGGTCGAACCAGTGGCCAGCCAGCTTCTTCTTGTCGAGGATGATCACGCGCCCAACGCCTGGTGCGGATCGGAACAACGGCGCGGGCGGGCGACCGCAGGCCACGGTGATCTCGGCGCCGGGGAGGAGGCGGCCGATCTCGCGGATCACGCCCGAGGAGATGACGCAGTCGCCGATGCGATTGGAGCTGACGAACAGGGCCTTTGGCGCGGTCATCGCCGGGGCCTACTCCGCCGTCCAGCCGCCGTCGATGGAGAAACAGGCGCCGTTGGCCGAAGCGCCGAGGTCCGACACCAGATAGAGGTAGATACCCGCCAGCTCGTCGGTGGTCACGAACCGCTTGGTCGGCTGCTTCTTCAGGATGACTTCGTCCAGCACCCGCTCCTTGGAAATGCCATGCGTCCGGGCCTGGTCGGCGATCTGCTGCTCCACGATCGGCGTCTCGACGAAGCCGGGGCAGATGGCGTTGCAGGTGATGTTGTCGCGCGCCAGCTCCAGCGCCACCGTCTTGGTCAGGCCGACGACGCCGTGCTTGGCCGCGACATAGGCCGACTTGAATGGACTGGCGACCAGGCCGTGGGCCGAGGCGACATTGACGATCCGGCCACGCCCCTGGGCCTTCATGATCGGCACCGCCGCGCGGGTGGCGTAGAAGGCCGAGGACAGGTTGATGGCGATGATCCGCTCCCACTGGTCGGTGGGAAATTTCTCGATCGCCTCGACGTGCTGCACCCCGGCGTTGTTGACCAGGATATCCAGCCGGCCGAGCTGATGCTTGGCGAAGGCGACCAGATCGGCGACCTCGTCGCCGTTTCTCATGTCGGCGCCGTGGTAGCGGACGCGCACCCCGCACGAAGCTTCCAGCCCGGCGCGGACCCGCTCGATCTCGGCCGGGTCGCCGAGACCATTCATCACCACATCGGCGCCGCGCGCCGCGGTGGCCTTGGCCAGGGCCAGGCCGATGCCGGAGGTTGATCCCGAGATCACCGCCACCTGGCCGGACAGGTCCTGCGGGTCGCGCCGAACGGGGCGGGTGTCGTCCGTGGCGGGCTGTTTCGGATCGTTTTTCTGCCAGGGGAACATGGGGTCTCGTCTCACGAAATCAGGCGTCGCGCCGACCCTAGCCCGACCCGCCGGTCATGGCGACAGATGGGCGATCAGGAATTCCCGCGACGGGTGAAGATCCACTCGTGATCGCTGGAGGCGTCCGGCTGGAATCCGTAGCCGTCGACATCGAAACCCTTCAGAGTGTCCCTGTCCTCGACCCGGTTCTGGATCGCCCAGCGCGCCATCAGGCCGCGCGCCTTCTTGGCGAAGAAGGAGATGATGCGGCTGTCGCCCGTCTCGTCGGCCTCACGGAACTGGATGGTCAGCACCGGCAATTTGAGCGCCCTGGCGTCGACGGCGCCGAAATATTCCTGGCTCGCCAGATTGACCAGGGTCTTGTCCGCATGGCCACGCGCGTCGCCAGTCAGCCGCTCGGCGATCTTGCCGTCCCAGAAATCATACAGGGTGGCGCCGCGCTCGGTGCGGAGGCGGGAGCCCATCTCCAGCCGATAGGGCTGGATCCGGTCCAGCGGCCGCAGCAGGCCATAGAGACCCGACAGAATCCGCAGCCGGCCCTGGGCCCAGTCCAGATCCTCGGCGGTCAGATCGCGCGCCGCGAGACCCTGATAGACGTCGCCGGCGAAGGCGAAGGCGGCCGGCATCTGATCCTTGCGGCGCAGCGGGTTGAACGCCTTGAACCGCTGAAAATTCAGCTCCGCCAGGTCGTCGGAGATCGACATCAGCCGCTTCAGATCCGCACGCGTCTGGCGCCGCGCCACCTCGACCAGTTCGGTGGTGTCCGTGTCGAAACGCGGACGGGTGGCGGCGACCTCGACGGACGGCGGAGAGAAGTCCAGCCGCTTGGCCGGGGAAATCACAAACAGCAATCGACCATACCCGACCTGGGGCCCCCTCGCTTACGGCGGGGACAGATAGGGCGATTGGCGGGCGGAATGAAGGGCGGTGCGATCAGCCGCCGCAGCTCTCACGTACGATCAGGTCGGTGGGCACGCGTTCCGAACTCATCGCCCCCTCGCCGCCGTGATCCAGTAGCTTGGAGACCAGCAGCCGCCCGGCGCGCGACACATCTTGGGCGACCGTGGTCAGAGCCGGGCTCGAGTAGCGGGCGAAGGGCACGTTGTCATAGCCGATCACCGAGACGTCGCTCGGCACCTTGCGGCCGGACCGCTTGAGGGCGCGGATAGCGCCTAGCGCAATCAGGTCAGAGGCGGCGACCACGCCGTCGAACTCAACCCCCTTGCGGATCAGAGCGTCGACCGAGGCCTCGGCGCTCTCGACCTCGAAATGGGCCGGGACCGACAGGTCGGGGTCGGGCGTCAGGCCGGCCTGGACCAGTCCCGCCTGATAGCCCCGCCAGCGCTGCTCGGCTTCCGGCGGTTCGGTGTCGCCGAGAAAGGCGATGCGCTTTCTGCCGAGACGCGCCAGATGCAGCGCCGCACGCCGTCCGCCCAGCAGGTTGTCGGAGCCGATGCAGCAATAGTTCTGGCCCGGCAACTGCGCCCCCCAGACGGCGAAGCGGTGCTCGGTTTCGGCCAGACGGTTGAGATGGGGGTGCAGGTCGGCCTGACCGAGGAAGATCACGCCTTCGGCGCGAAGCGTGCTCATCAGGTCCTTGAGGTCCTCATAGGACATCGGCGCGACATGGCTGACGGTGAAGTCGCAGTCGCGCTGGCGCGCCGCCTCGCCGACGCCGGCGAACAGTTCCAGGAAAAAGGGGTCCGACAGCCAGCCCTCGCGACCCTGGGGCTGGGGCACCACAACAGCGATGGTCGGGGTCTCGCTAGGGGCGGCGGCCATGTAGCGGCGGAAGGGATAGTCGTGCTCGCGCGCCAGCGCCCAGACCTTTTCCTTGGTGCGCTGGTTGATCGAGGGGCTGTCATTCAGCGCGCGTGACACGGTCGAAATCGACACGCCCGCGAGCGTCGCCAGATCCTCCAGTCGTGTGGTGCGTCGCGCCAAGCCGGTCCCCGTTCGCGCCTCGGACCGCTCGGTTCCAGCGCAAATTTTGTTGCAAAAGTTTCGAACCCTCTAGTCCATGCCCCGCGCGATTTGGCAAGAAGGGTTCAAGCCACAATCAAAACACAATGGGAGACGCCGCCGTGACCTTCAGAATGACAGCGCCTGGCCTCAGGCTCACCACCGCTCTGGCCGGGGTCTTGGCGCTGTCGGCGGCCCCCGCGCTTGCTCAGGAAACGACGACCCAGACCACGACGGTTCAGTCCGACGCGCCGCGCACCGAGTCTGAGGTCAGCCAGACCCCGGCCGCCCCGGCCCCGGCGCCGGTGGCCCGCGTCCAGTCGCCCAATGGCGTGCTGTCACTGGAGGCCTCTCTGACCGGCGAGGGCCGGCCGCTTTATCGCCTGATGCGGCAGGGTACGCCGGTGCTGACCGACAGCCGCCTGGGCTTCCTGCTGGCCGACGCGCCCAAGCTGGAGCGCAACTTCACCATCGCGGCTCAAGCGACCTCCTCGCACGACGACACCTGGGAGCAGCCCTGGGGCGAGCGCCAGTTCGTGCGCAATCGCTACAACGAGCTGCGCGTCACCTTCGCGGAGACCAAGGCGCCGGGCGGCCGCCAGTTCGACGTAGTCTTCCGCCTCTATGACGACGGCCTCGGCTTCCGCTACGAATTCACCGAAAATCAGGGCGAAATGCGCATCGCCGACGAGTTGACCGAGTTCAATCTGGCCTCGGACGGCGAGGCCTGGTGGATCCCGGCCGGGGAATGGAACCGGTACGAGTACCTGTATCAGAAGACCCCGATCTCCAGCGTCGGCCGGGCCCACACGCCGATCACGGTCAAGCTCGACTCCGGTCTGCACATCGCCTTCCATGAGGCGGCGCTGGTCGACTATTCCGGCATGTGGCTGCGGCGGACCGAGACCACGGGCTTCCGCGCCCAGTTGGCGCCCGGCGCCAACGGCGCGCCGGCGGTGGTGCGCACCGGACCCTTCACCACCCCATGGCGGACGCTGCAGATCGCCGACAACGCCCCCGGACTCTACATGTCCGACCTGATCCTGAACCTGAACGAGCCCAACGCCTTGGGCGACGTCGACTGGGTCGAGCCGTTCAAATATGTCGGCATCTGGTGGGGCATGCATCTGGGCACATGGTCCTGGGCCTCCGGTCCGATCCACGGCGCCACCACAGAGAACGTCCAGCGCTACATCGACTTCGCGGCCAAACACGACATTCGCGGCGTGCTTGTCGAGGGATGGAACGTCGGCTGGGATGGGGACTGGTTCGGCTCGGGCGCCGATATGGACTTCGACCAGCCCTATCCCGACTTCGACATGGAGTATCTGACCAACTACGCTCAGGAGCGGGGCGTGCGGCTGGTCGGGCACCACGAGACGGGGGGCAACGCCGCCCACTACGAGCGCCAGCTCGAAGACGCCATGGCCTATTACCAGGCGAACGGCGTCGACGCGGTCAAGACGGGTTATGTCGCCGACGCCGGCCAGGCCCAGGTGTTGACCTCGGACGGGACGGTGGCCTGGGGCTGGCACGACGGCCAGGAGATGGTGCGCCACCATCTGCGCGTGGTCGAGGTCGCCGCCCGCCACGAGATCGCGGTCAATCCGCACGAACCGGTCAAGGACACCGGCCTGCGCCGGACCTATCCCAACTGGGTGTCGCGTGAGGGCGCGCGGGGGCTGGAATACGCGGCGTGGGGCCAGCCGCCCAACCCGCCCGAGCATGAGGCCAATCTGGTCTTCACCCGCATGCTGTCGGGGCCGTTCGACTTCACGCCCGGCATCTTTCGCATGAACACCAATCCGGGTTCGGGCGTGCAGACCACCCTGGCCAAGCAGCTGGCCGACTATGTGGTGATCTACAGCCCCATCCAGATGCTGGCCGATCTGGTCGAGCACTATGAGGCCAATCCGGAGCCCTTCCAGTTCATCAAGGACGTGCCGACCGACTGGGCCGACACGCGGGTGCTGTCGGGCGAGATCGGCGATTACGTGGTCATGGCGCGCAAGGATCGCGACAGCGACGACTGGTACATCGGCGCCGTGTCGGACGAGTTCGGCCGCGTGCTGCCGGCCAGTCTGTCGTTCCTGGACGAGGGCCGCCGCTACACCGCCCAGATCTATCGCGACGGGCCGACGGCGGACTGGCAGGCCAATCCCTATGACATCGTCATCGAGGAGCGCACGGTGACCGCCGGCGACACTCTGGACCTGCAGTTGGCTCCCGGTGGCGGTCAGGCCATCCGCTTCGTGCCGCAAGGCCGCGCGCGGCGGTGATCTGAGCAGGAGGCGGGCCTGCGGTCCGCCTCCAGTTCCTTAGAACTCGCGCCAGCTGTCGCCCGGATCACGTTCGCCGGGGGTGGCCGACTGCTGGCCCCAGGTGACCATCATCAGCATGCGGTGGCTGCGGATGCGGTATTCGCCGATCATGGGAGCGACCGCGCCAAGGGGCTCGCCGGTCTGGGCGTCATAGACGAAGCCGGAGAACTCGGCGACGCCGACCCGGTCGCGGCGGCTGTAGAGGCTGAGCTCCGGGATGCTGACGAAGTTCAGCGACTCGACCGGCACGGTCATGGCCGGCAGACCGACCAACCGACGCATCTGCTCCAGCGAAAGGGCGCCGGCTCGGATCTCGAAGATCACATCGGCCTGGTTGCGGTCGCGGGCCAGCCGGTAACCGGCCTCGGACAGGGACTCTCGAATGGCGCTGACGGCGTAGGGCGAGGCCTCGGCGCGGAAATAGCTGTCGTCGATGAACACCCGCTTGCCCGGCTCGACCGGCAGGACCAGCCCCTCGACGGCCTTCTCGGACGCGCGCGAGACCAGCAGCTGTTCGGTGGCGGTGCGCGACGGATAGGTCTCGGTGGTCGAGGCGCAGGCGGCCAGGGTCGCGGCGGCGGCGGCGGCGGCGAGAGGAAGAAAGGCGCGGGTCATCACGGCGGGGGCGTGTCCTCGGGTTTCGCTCACCACGCCCCGGTGTTGGGCATGGAGGCCCAGGGTTCGGCCGGGGCCAGGGCCTCGCCTTCCTGGAGCAGTTCGATGGAGATGCCGTCCGGGGAGCGGACGAAGGCCATGTAACCGTCGCGCGGCGGACGGCTGATGACAACCCCGCCGTCCATCAGCCGCCGACAGGCGGCGTAGATGTCGTCGACCTTGTAGGCGAGGTGGCCGAAATTCCGACCGCCGTCGTAGGCTTCCGGATCCCAGTTGTACGTCAACTCGACTTCCGGCGATCGCTCGGCGGCCGAACGCGCCTTGTCCGCCGGCGCCGCCAGGAAGATCAGGGTGAACCGACCCTTCTCATTGTCCATACGACGGACTTCTTCCAGCCCCAGCAGGTCGCAGTAGAAGCGCAACGAGGCGTCGATGTCCGAGACCCGGACCATGGTGTGAAGATAGCGCATGGGAGGCTCCGTGATCGCGGCCCTGACCCGCGAGAGGCCTCACTTGAGGCATGACTTCGGCCACAGCATGGCCACACGGCTCAGCCGATCAGGGCCTTGCGCACCAGCGGCTGGATGTCGGGATTGCCGACGACGATCTGGGCCCCCGTTCTGACGTCGCCATCTCGGTCGATGGTCGAGACCACGCCGCCGGCCTCGGTGATCATCAGCAGACCCGCCGCCACATCCCAGGGATTGAGATTGCGTTCCCAGAAGGCGTCGTAGCGACCCATGGCGGTCCAGGCGAGATCGAGCGACGCCGAGCCGAAGCGGCGGATCCCGGCGACGCGCTGGGCCACGGCGTGCACGTCCTTGATGGCTTGGCCATGACCGGTCTTCCCCAGGAACGGAAGGCCGGTCGCCACCAGACTGTCGGCCAGATCCTTGCGGCCCGAGACCCGGATGCGCTTGTCGTTCAGATAGGCGCCCTTGCCCTTCTCGGCCCAGAACATCTCGTTGGTGACGGGATTGTAGGTCACCCCGGCGACGATCTCCGACGAGCCGTCGGGGGCCCGCCGCTCCAGCGCCAGATTGATGGCGAAGTGAGGGATGGCGTGCATGAAGTTGGTGGTGCCGTCGATCGGATCGACGATCCAGGTGTGTGACTTGTCCGTCCCCTCGACCATGCCGCGCTCCTCGCCCAGGAAGCCATAGCCGGGGCGCGACTTGGCCAGCAGTTCGAACAGGGTCTGCTCGGCCTTGATGTCGGCGGCCGTCACGAAATCGGCCGGGCCCTTGCGAGACACCTGCAGTTCGGTGACCTCGCCGAAGTCGCGCATCATAGGCCGCGCGGTCTTGCGAACCGCGTCCATCATGACCTGCAGCAGGGCGGAAGAGAGAGCCATCGTCAAATCTCCTGGTCCGCATGTCCTCGAAAGGCCGATAGCCCGGGCATGCGGAGAAGTTCGGTTTCCGCCCGGGATCGGGCCAGGGTGTCCTTAGTCGGCGCGGCGGACGTACTCGCCGGTCGAGGTGTCGACGACGATCTTCTCACCGGCCGACATATAGGGCGGGATCATGATGCGAACGCCGTTGGAGGCGGTCGCCGGCTTGTACGACGACGACGCGGTCTGACCCTTCACGGTCGGCTCGGTCTCGGCGACCTCGAGGACGACCTGGTCGGGCAGGCTGAGGCCGATCGGGCGCTCCTCGTGGCTCTCGATTACCACCTTCATGCCCTCCTGCAGATAGGGGATGCGGTCTTCGCCTACCCAGTCCTTCTGCAGTTCGATCTGCTCGTAGTTCTCGTCGTTCATGAACACCAGCGTGTCGCCGCCGTCATACAGATAGCTGTAGTCCCGCTGCTCCAACGTCACCCGCTCGACCTTGTCTTCCGAACGGAAGCGCTCGGCCAGCTTGTTGCCCGTCTCCAGGTTCTTGGCTTCGACGTTGGCGAAGGCGCCGCCCTTGCCGGGCTTGACGTGGCTGGCCTTGGTGACGACCCAAAGGCCGCCGTTGTGCTGCAGGACCATGCCGGGCTTGATGGTGTTGCCGTTGATTTTCATCGGGATCGCGGGGGCTGGCGCGGGCGCTATTCGACACGCGCGCGGATAGGGAATTGCGGGCGCGACCCCTAGAGGAACAGCGGCCTTCGGGCAAGGCGCGGCGATCCGGCAGGTGACGCCGGCGCGGAGGCTCGCTAGCTTGGCCGCATGCGCAAGATGACCTCGGCTCTGACAGCCGCCTCCGCCCTCTCCCTGATCGCCGGGTCGGCCTTGGCCCAGACCGGGACGGCCGCCGATCCCGCGATCCTGACCCCTGAACGCGTCTTCGCCGATCCCAGCCTGGCCGGGCCGGTGGCGCGGGGCGTCACCCTGTCGCCGGACGGGGAACTGGTCGCCTTCCTCCGCTCGCGTGAGGACGACGTGAATGTGCTGGACCTGTGGGCCGCGCCGACCGGCCAGGGCGAACCGACCAAGCTGATCGACGCCCGCGCCCTGGTGCCCGACGAAGGCGAACTGTCGGAGGCCGAGACGGCTCGCCGTGAGCGCATGCGCATCTCCCAAAGCGGGGTGGTGGAGTATTCCTGGGACCAGCAGGGCCGCTACATCCTGGCGCCGATCGGCGGTGACATCTTCCTGGCGACGCGCGCCGACGGGTCGGTGCGGCGCCTGACCGAGACCGAGGCCGATGAGATCGACGCCAAGGTCTCGCCCCAGGGCAATTACGTCAGCTTCGTCCGCGACCAGGATCTGGTGGTGCTCGACCTGGCGACTGGAACCGAGACCCCGATCACCAATGACGGCGATGGCGTCATCACCTGGGCCACTGCGGAATTCATCGCCCAGGAGGAGATGGACCGCGACACCGGCTACTGGTGGAGCCCCAACGAGCGCTTCATCGCCCTGCAGCGCACCGACGAGAGCCCGGTCGCCGTCATCCCGCGGCTGGACATCTCCGGTGAGGGATCGACGACGATCGACCAGCGCTATCCCCGCGCCGGAGAGGCCAATGCGGTGGTCGAGCTCTATGTTCGCGACCTGCGCTCGGGCGACCGGGTCAAGGTCGACCTGGGCGACAACACCGACATCTATCTGGCCCGGGTGGACTGGAGCGCGGACGGCGACACCCTCTATGTCCAGCGCCAGTCGCGCGATCAGAAGCGGCTCGACCTGCTGGCGGTCGATCCGACCACAGGCCAGGGTCGGGTCATCGCCACCCAGCGCGACCGCGCCTGGGTCGAGCTGACCCACGACTTCAAGGCGCTGCAGGATGGCCGGTTCATCTGGTCGTCGGAAGAGGACGGTTGGCGTCACCTCTATCTGCATGACGCCAACGGCCGGGTGGTTCACCAGATCACCGAGGGCGACTGGCCGGTCAAGGCGCTGGAAGGCGTCAACGAGGAGACCGGCGAGGTCTTCTTCACCGCCTCAATGCGCGATGGCCGAGAGATGCCCACCGAACAGCAGTTGTTCCGCGTGTCACTGGAAGGTCGCGCCGCCCCGGTAGCGGTGACGCCGGAGGGCGGCTGGTGGTCAGCCAGCATGAACCGGCCGGGCACCGCCTTCGTCGGCGGCTACACCGATCTGGAGACGCCCGCCCGCACCGGCCTGTATCAGGCCGACGGAACCTTCGTGCGCTGGATCGAGGAGAACCGGCTGGATGAGACCCATCCGTTCTGGCCCTATGTCTCGCGTCGGCCCGACGTCGAGTTCGGCACGTTGGAGAGCCACGGTGAGGAGCTGGTCTGGATGATGGCCAAGCCGCCGGGCTTCGACCCGTCGCGGCAGTATCCGGTGGTGATGCAGGTTTATGGGGGGCCGTCTGGCGGGGGCGTCAAGAACGCCTGGCTGCCGCCGACGACCCAGCTGCTGACCGAGGCCGGGTATGTCGTCTTCCGTTTGGATAATCGCGGCGAAGGTTACCGCTCGGCGGCCTTCAAGCGGGCGCTGTATCACCGCATGGGCGTGCCTGAGGTCGAGGATCAGGTGCTGGCCGCGAACTGGCTGCGTGACCAGCCCTATGTTGACGACAGCCGCATGTCGGCGATGGGCTGGAGCTACGGCGGCTTCATGGCCCTGCACATGCTGACCGAACCGGGCATGGCCCTGACCTCGGCCATCTCGGGCGCGCCGGTGACCGACTGGAGCCTGTATGACACCCACTACACCGAACGGTTCATGGGCAAGCCTCAGGAGAACGCCGAGGGCTACGCCCGCTCAGACGTGGTCGATCGCCTAGACCAACTCACCGGGCGGCTGTTGCTGCTGCACGGCATGGCCGACGACAACGTCATCTTCGAGAACGCCACTCGCGTGATCGACGCGCTTCAGGAAGACTCCGTGCCTTTCGAGATGATGCTCTATCCCGGCCAGCGGCACGGCGTGCGCGGCAACCCGCGCCAGCTGCAGCAGTGGCGCACCTATCTCGACTTCCTGGACCGCACGATCGGTGAGCGCCGTGTCGCCGACTGATCCCGCCCAGCCGCGCCACGACTGGACGCTCGCCGAGGTCGAGGGTCTGTTTGCGCGACCCTTCATGGAGCTGGTGTTCGAGGCGGCAAGCACGCACCGGCGGTGGTTCGACCCATCGGAAATCCAGAAGGCGCAGCTGCTGTCGATCAAGACAGGCGGATGCGCCGAGAATTGCGGCTACTGCTCCCAGTCGGCCCACTTCAGGACAGGGGTGAAGGCCGAAAAGCTGATGGACGCCGAGGCGGTGCTCGCCGAGGCCCGCGCCGCGCGTGACGGCGGCGCCGACCGGTTCTGCATGGGCGCGGCGTGGCGCGAGCTTAAGGATCGCGACACACCCAGGCTGACGGCCATGATCGCCGGGGTGAAGGCCCTGGGTCTGGAGACCTGCGCCACCCTGGGAATGCTGACCGCCGATCAGGCGCGGCAGCTGAAAGCCGCCGGCCTCGACTTCTACAACCACAACCTCGACACCGGACCGGAATATTACGCCGAGGTGGTGACCACCCGGACCTACCAGGACCGGCTCGACACCCTGGACCATGTCCGGGCGGCGGGGATGAAGACCTGCTGCGGCGGCATCGTCGGCATGGGTGAGAGTCGCCGTGACCGCGCCGGCCTGCTGCACGCCCTGGCCACCTTGCCGGTTCACCCGGACAGCCTGCCGGTCAACGCCCTGGCGCCCGTGGCCGGCACCCCTCTGGGTGACCGGGCGGGCGCATCCCCCACCATCGATCCGATCGAGTTCGTGCGCACCGTGGCGGTGGCTCGTCTGGTCTGTCCGCGCTCGGTGGTTCGGCTGTCGGCCGGGCGCGAGTCGATGAGCGTGGAGACACAGGCGCTGTGCTTCCTGGCTGGTGCCAATTCCATCTTCGTCGGCGGCAAGTTGCTGACCGCGCCCAACGCGGGAGAGGACGCGGACACAGCCCTGTTCGCGCAACTGGACCTCAGGCCGATGATCGCCGACCGTGAGGACGCCGCCGCCTGATCGGCCTCAGCCGCCAATCAGGTCCAGCCACGCCTCCTCGGTCAGCACTGTGACGCCGTGCTTTTCGGCGTCGGCCAGTTTAGATCCCGCGCCGGGACCGGCCACGACATAATCGGTCTTCTTCGACACCGAGCCCGAAACCTTGGCGCCCAGGCTTTCGGCGCGGGCCTTGGCCTCGTCTCTGGTGAAGCGCTCCAGACTGCCGGTGAACACCACCGTCTTGCCGCTGACCGGGCTGTCGGCCTGGGGGCGTTCGGCGTCCTCGATGGTCTTCAGTTCGGCGACCAGGGTCTCGACCACCGCGCGGTTGTGCGGCTCGTGGAAGAATTCGGCGATGGCGCGTGCGGCCACCGGGCCGACCCCAGCCACTCCGGCGATCCGGTTCAACGTCGGGTGCGGCCCATCCTCGCGCGCCACGCGCGTCAGCTCGACGATCCCGGCCCACTCGGAGGCCAGCGCAGCCAGCCCACGCCGGGCAGGGGCGGCGAGACCGGGAAAGGCGAGGGCGATCTTCTGATCCAGCGGCGCGTCGGGCCAGGGGTCCGTCGCGGGCGGCGTCGCCTCGGCCAGGATGGCCATGACGCGCGGCGACACCGCATGGGTTTCAGACAGGCGCGACCATTCGGGCGACGGCACGCCCTCGGACGCCTCCAGCGCGGCGGCATGGAAGCTTTTCCAGTCGCCGAATTCGCGGGCCAGCAGCAGCGAGGTCTGTTCGCCGATCTCGCGAATGCCCAGGGCGAAGATCAGCCGTTCCAGGGCGATAACGCGCCGGGCCTCGATGCCGGCGACCAGGTTACGGACGCTCAAGTCGCCATAGCCGTCCTCGGTCCGCAGTTCGTCCAGCCGCGCCTCGTCCTTCGCCAGGCGGAAGATGTCGGCCGGCTCCTTGAGCCAGCTGCGCTGGTGAAAGGCGATCAGTTGTTTTTCGCCCAGGCCCTCGATGTCGAAGGCGCGGCGAGACACGAAATGCTTCAGCCGCTCGACGATCTGGGCGTCGCAGATCAGGCCGCCGGTGCAGCGCCGCCGCGCCTCGCCCTCCTCGCGCACGGCCTCGGAGCCGCACACCGGGCATTCAGTGGGAAACACATAGGCCGGGCCACGATCCGGGCGGTCGGCGTCAACCACGCCGACGATCTGCGGAATCACATCGCCGGCGCGTTGCAGGGTGACGGTGTCGCCGACGCGGACGTCCTTGCGCGCGATCTCGTCCTCATTGTGCAGGGTGGCGTTCCTGACCACCACGCCGCCGACGGTGACCGGATGCAGCCGCGCCACCGGCGTCAGGCTGCCGGTGCGGCCGACCTGGATGTCGATACCCTCAAGCACGGTGGTGGCCTGCTGGGCGGCGAACTTGTGGGCGATGGCCCAGCGCGGGCTGCGGGCGACAAAGCCCAAGCGCTTCTGCCAGTCCAGCCGATCGACCTTGTAGACCACCCCGTCGATGTCATAGCCCAGCGCCGCCCGGTCGCGCTCCAGTCCGCGATAGATGGCGATCAACCCTTCCGCGTCCTCGACACGCTCGGCACGGTCATTGACCGGGAAACCCCAGTCGCGAAGCTTTTGCAGAGCCCCCCATTGAGTCTCAGCGAAATCGTCCGAAGATTCGCCCCAAGCGTAGGCGAAAAAGCGCAGGGGGCGCGCCCGGCTGATCTCCGGGTTCTTCTGGCGCAGCGACCCGGCTGCGAAGTTCCGGGGGTTGGCGTAGGTCCGCGACCCCGCCTCCACCGCCGCCTGGTTGAAGGCCTCGAAGTCGGCGTTCGAGACATAGACCTCGCCGCGCACCTCGATCATCTCGGGCCAGCCCTTGCCCGACAGTCGTTCGGGAATCTCGTCGAGGGTGCGCAGATTGGCGGTGACATCCTCGCCGGTCCGGCCGTCGCCGCGCGTTGCGCCGCGCACCAGCACGCCGCTCTCATAGCGCAGGCTGGCCGACAGGCCGTCGATCTTGGGCTCGGCCACGAAGGCCACCGGCTCCTCGGTCGGCAGTTTCAGGAACCGCGCCACCCGGGCCGCGAAGTCACGCGCCTCGCCCTCGTCAAAGGCGTTGTCGAGCGACAGCATCGGCACGCCGTGGCGGACCGGCGCAAACTGGGTCGAGGGCGCGGCGCCGATCTGTTTCGCCGGGCCATCGGCCGCCGCCAGGGTCGGATGAGCGGCCTCCAGGTCGAGCAGTTCGCGGCGCAATGCGTCGTAGTCGGCGTCGGAAATCTCCGGCGCGTCCTCGGCGTGATAAAGGGCGTCGTGGCGGGCGATCTCGGCGGCCAGCTCCGCGTGGCGATCGCGGGCCTGGGGCTCGGTCAGGGGTTTCGGCTCAGCCATGTGGCGATCTAGCGCGGCGGCGCCCGCACGAGCCAGCGCAAAGAGGATGTCGTTCGGCACGGGCCTTGCTCGTTTTTCTGCGCGTCCCTTTACGGCCCCGAAAGCACGACGGGGTTATGCGGGGCGCGAGCAGAAGGCCGAACACATGAATCCGCCCGCCCCCGCCCATCTGAAGCCCCTGACCTCCATGCGATTCCTCGCCGCCCTTTGGGTGGTGTTCTACGCCTGGTGGCCGAACCTGGACACGAGCTGGACCTCGGGCCTGGTGCAGAAGGGCTATCTGGGGGTCGAGCTGTTCTTCGTGCTGTCGGGCTTCATCCTGTGCCACGTCTATCTGGCGGCGGCCGAGGAGGGACGGTTCCGCTATGGATCCTTTCTGTGGGCGCGGTTGGCGCGGGTCTGGCCGCTGCATCTGGCCACACTGTTCGGGGTCATCGCCCTGGGGCTCGCGGCCGCCTTCGCCGGCATGGACGTCGCGGGCGGTCTGATCGACTGGATGGCCCTGCCGGCGCATCTGACCATGACCCATGCCTGGGGCTTCAGCCCCTCGGCCGCCTTCAACCATCCGTCATGGTCGGTGTCGGCGGAGTGGTTCGCCTATCTGTCCTTTCCCGCCTTCGCGGCCGTGGCCATGCGCGTCGCCGGGCGGCCGCGCCTGGCGCTGGGCGCCGCGACCCTGGCGCTGATGGCCACCTATGCGGTGTTCGAGGCGGTGGCCGGTTTCGCCCTGACCGCCGCCACCTTCCAGTGGGGCGCGCTCAGGATCGTGCCCTGCTTCCTGCTGGGTTGTTTCGCCTATCTGATTCACCGCCGGGGACCGATGCCGCGTTCCGGCGCGGCAGCCTTGCTCCTGACCGGGTGCATCGCGCTGGCGGCGCTCGGCGGGCTGTGGGACGGGATCATCGTCGCCCTGTTCGCCCCGCTGATCCTGGCCCTGGCCAGCCTCGACGACGGCCGCGCCGGCGTTATGGAGTCCAGGCCCGCCGTCTATCTCGGTGAGGTCAGCTACGCCGTCTATATGGTCGCCATTCCCTGGCAGCTGGTGGCGGTGAATTTGGCCGAGAGGATGGGGTTCGGCGTTGACGGACGACTTCACATTCTTGTGTGGAGCGCGCTGGTCGCGGCCATCGTGCCGGTGGCCATGGTGGCCCATCATCTGGTCGAACGCCCGGCCCGTCGGTGGATGCGGGGAATGGAAAGCCGCCGGGCGTTGCGATCGCAGCCGGGAAACATCGCGCAACAGTCCGTGTAAACGGCTCTTCAACACCTCGGAATCATGGTGTACGCCTTAGCCCACGCGTTTGTAGTCGGGGAACGGCGTAATGATGAAACGGCTCACGGCCGCATTGGTTGCGGCGACACTTGGTTTGTCCATCGTCGCCGCCCCTCAGACCGCCAGAGCCGACGACCCGTACTGGCAGTGCGTGACCTTCGCCCGCATGCTGTCGGGCATCCAGATCTTCGGCGACGCCTGGACCTGGTGGCGGCAGGCGGTCGACAAGTTCCGCACCGGCGACGCGCCTGAACAGGGCTCGGTTCTGGTGTTCCAGCCCTCGGGTCGGATGAGCCGGGGCCACGTCGCCGTCGTCTCCGACATCCTGACCGACCGGGTGATCCGCGTCACCCACGCCAACTGGGGCGGCAGCCGCGGCAAGGTCGAGGAAAACGTCACCGTGGTCGATGTCTCCGGGTCCGGCGACTGGAGCCAGGTCAAGGTCTGGTACAGCCCCATCCGCGACCTGGGCACCAGCGTCTATCCGACCTATGGCTTCGTCTACAAGAACGCGGCCGAGGCTGGCCAGCAGGTCGGTGAAGGCGCCCTGCGCCTGGCTCAGGGCGGTGGTTCGGCCGTCGCCGGCGGAGCCCGCTGAGAGTCCCAACTGTCTGAAATCCCGCCGCGCCGGCCTTTCATCCGAGGGCCGCGCGGTCGCGCTTGACTCTTCGTCGCGACAGGCGGCGTATGAGAACAAATGCGGAACAAACTGGCATCCTCTGATCAGCTCGAGGCGCTGCGCGCGCTGGCGCCGGCGCTTGCCGCGACGTCGGGACACGATGTCGGGGGGGGCCGGTTCGCCACGGGTCTGGCGTCTCTGGACGACCACCTGGGCGGCGGGCTGGGCGCGGCGTCCCTGCATGATCTCTATGCCGGGGCGGGGGGTGACGCGCCCGCAGCCCTGGGCTTCGCCCTGGGCCTGGCCTGGCGCGCGGCCCAGGCGACGGGGGAGCGACGACCGCTGATCTGGGGGCTGGACGAGGGATCGCGGCGCGAGATCGGCCGTCCTTACGGCCCTGGTCTGGCCGAGCTGGGCCTGGATCCCGAGCGGGTGCTGCTGGTCGAGGTGCGCGACGCCGCCGCCCTGCTGGGCGTGGGCGAGGAGGCTCTGGCCAGCCCGGCGGTGGGGGCGGTGGTGCTGGGGGCCTGGGGCGAGTCGAAAGTCTTTTCCCTGACCGCCAGCCGCCGCCTGGCGATGGCGGCCCGGACGGCGGGGCGGACCCTGATGCTGGTGCGGGCCGGGGCGGATCCCACGCCCGGCGCGGCCGAAACTCGCTGGCGCGTTCGGGCGGCCTCTAGCGCGCCGCTTGAGGCCGGAGCGCCCGGTCATCCGGCCGTCGAGGCGGCCCTCATTCGTCACCGGGGCGGCGTCGCCCCCCGAACCTGGATCATGGAGTGGGACCGTGAGCAACGGTCGTTCATCGCCCCGCCGCCGCTATCTGGCGGTCTGGTTTCCCGTCCTGCCGACCGAGCGGGCCACGCATCCGCGCCTGGGGAGGGCCTGCGCCGCGCCGGCTGACGGTCGGCCGCTGGTGCTGGTCGACAAGGACCGGGGCGCGCTCAGGATCACCGCCGCCGACGTCACGGCCCAGAGGGCCGGCCTCGAACCCGGCCTGGCCCTCGCCGACGCCCAGGCGCGGGTTCCGACCCTGGAGGCCTGGCCTCATCAGCCGGGCGAGGACGACGCCTTTTTGACCCGACTGCTGGAGGATTTCGGCCGCTTCACCCCGATGATCGCGCGCGACGCGCCGCATGGCCTGATGCTGGACGTCACCGGCTGCGCCCACCTGTTCGGGGGCGAGGCGGGGCTGATGAAACAAGTTGCGGTCCGGGCCGACGCCCTGGGCCTGACCACGCGGCTGGCCCTGGCCCCCACGTCTCAGGCGGCGCGGGCGCTGGCCCGTTTCGGCAATGGCGGCCGGTTCGGTCGCGCCGAGGCGCGTGCGGCGGTGCGGGCCCTGTCGGTCGAGGCGCTGGAGCTCGATCCGCGCGACGCCACCGCCCTGAAGCGGGCCGGGCTGAAACGGATCGGCGATCTGGACGACCGGCCGCGCGCGCCCCTGGCCGCCCGCTTTGGGGCGGATTTTCCCCAGAGGCTGGCCCGGATTCTGAGCGAGGCCGACATCCGCATCACACCGCACCGCCCGCCGCCCCCCTGTGTCCACGACCGACGGCTGGTCGAGCCGATCACCGAGACGGCCGATATCGAGCGGGTGCTGGGCGATCTGCTGGCCGAAACCACCGTCTGGCTGGAGCGCAACGGTCAGGGTGGGCGCGCCTTTCAAGCCGGCTTCTGGCGGGTCGACGGCCAGGTGCGCCGGGTCACGGTCCGCACCGGCCGCCCGACCCGCGACGCGGCGGCGGTGCTGAGACTGTTTCGCGAGAAACTGGCGGCCCTGCCGGCCCCGCTAGACCCCGGGTTCGGCTTTGATCAACTGCGCCTCGCGGTGCCCCTGATCGCGCCGCTGATCGAACGTCAGGCCCGGCTACAGGCGGGCGGCGCCGGTCTTCTCGACCCCGAGACCCCCGATCTGGCCCCTCTGATCGACCGGCTGACGGCGCGGCTGGGCGAGGCGGCGGTGCTGCGGTTCCGGTCGCAAGGCTCGCACCTGCCGGAACGGGCGGCCGTTCTGGTCGGCGCCGAAGAGGCGGGGGAGGGCGTCGCCTGGCCCCAGCCCGCGCCCGACGACCCGCCGTCGCGCCCCCTGCAGCTGTTCGTCCCGCCCCAACCGGTCGAAGCCGTGGCCGAGGCGCCCGACGGCCATCCCTTCCGCTTTCGCTGGCGGCGGGTGGTGCATGACGTGGCCCGAGCAGAGGGGCCCGAGCGGATCGCCGGCGAATGGTGGCGCAGTCGAACCCAGCGCACCCGCGACTATTACCGCGTCGAGGACCGCGAGGGCCGCCGCTTCTGGCTGTTCCGCCAGGGCCAGTACGGCGATGCGGAGGGGCCGCGCTGGTTTATCCACGGGCTGTTCCCGTGACCGGGCGGCCACCTGAACTCCAGGAGCTGATCGACCCGCCGGACTCCTATGCCGAGTTGGCGGTGACCAGCAACTTTTCCTTCCTGCGCGGAGCCTCCTCGCCCAAGCAGATGGTGGCGACGGCGATCCTGCGCGGCCATGCCGGCATGGGGCTGGCCGACCGCAACACCGTGGCCGGAGTAGTCCGGGCCTGGAGCGCGCTGAAGGCCCTGCGCGAACACGGCCTCTTGCCGCCCGACCTGAGACGAGAAGGCTCCGGCCCCGGAGAGGTGGCGGTCGAGGAGGACCACACCATCGATCCGGCCCTCTCCGAGGAGGTCAAACGCCGGGCCCGGGATTTTCGGCTGATCCTGGGCGCGCGGCTGGTCTTCAACGACGGGACGCCGGACATCCTGGCCTATCCGGAGACCCGCGCCGGCTGGGGTCGGCTGACCCGGCTACTGACCCTCGGCAATCGCCGGGCGAAGAAGGGCGAATGCGAGATCGGCCTGCGAGACCTCTTGGCCGCGCCCGAGGACATGCTGCTGATCGTCATGCCGCCGGATCGGCTGACCGGTTTCGAGGCGGTGCTGGCCCGGGTGGCCGAGGGGGCGCCCGGCGCGGTCTGGCTGGGCGCCGCCATGCTGAGGCGCGGCGACGATCGGCGTCGGCTGGCCCGGCTGAAGGCAATGGCCGAGCGCGTCGGGGTTCCGCTGCTGGCCACGAACGACGCCCTCTATCACGACCCAGACCAGCGCGACCTGCAGGACGTGTTGAGCTGCATCCGCGAAGGGACAACCATCCAGGCCGCCGGCCGCCGGCTGCTGGCCAACGCCGAACGCCACCTGAAACCCGTCGGCGAGATGCGGCGCCTGTTCCGCGACGCGCCCGAGGCGGTGGTGGAGACGACCGACCTGCTGGCGCGTGTGATCTTCGACCTGTCGGACCTCGCCTATCAGTATCCGGAGGAGCCCATTCCACCCGGGCGCCAACCCCAGTCGTGGCTGGAGGAGCTGACCTGGAAACACGCTAACGAACGCTATGGAGGCGATGTCCCCGCCAAGCTGGGCGCGTTGCTGCGCAAGGAGCTCGCCTTCATCGGCCGCAAGGACATCTCCCCCTATTTCCTGACCATCTACGACATCGTCCGCGTGGCCAAGGACAAGCGCATCCTGTGCCAGGGGCGGGGTTCAGCCGCCAATTCAGCGGTCTGTTACGTGCTGGGCATCACCTCGGTCGATCCGGCCGAGTCCGAACTGCTGTTCGAGCGCTTTCTGTCCGAGGACCGCGACGAGCCGCCCGACATCGACGTCGATTTCGAGCACGAGCGGCGCGAGGAGATCATCCAGCACATCTATGAGCGCTATGGCCGCCACCGCGCCGGCATCGCCTCGACCGTCATCCATTTCCGCCCGCGCAGCGCCATCCGCGAGGCCGGCAAGGCGCTGGGCCTGAGCGAGGATGTCACCGCGCGCCTGGCCGGCAGCCATTGGGGAAGCTGGGGCTCCGAGATCGGCGAGAAACACGTGTCCCAGGCCGGTCTGGACGCCGCCAATCCGACGATCGCCCGCGCCGTCGCGATGGCCTCGCGCCTGCTCAACTTTCCCCGTCATCTCAGCCAGCACGTCGGCGGCTTCGTCCTGACCCAGGACCGGCTGGACGAGATGGTCCCCATCCACAACGCCGCCATGCCCGACCGCACCTTCATCGAATGGGACAAGGACGACATCGACGACCTGCGCCTGATGAAGGTCGATGTCTTGGCGCTGGGCATGCTGACCTGCATCCGCAAGGCGTTCGATCTGATCCGCGAGCATCAGGGTGTCGATCAGGCGCTGCACACCATCCCGCAGGACGACCCGCAAGTTTACGACATGTTGTGTCGGGGCCAGTCGATCGGCGTCTTCCAGGTTGAGAGCCGCGCCCAGATCAACATGCTGCCGCGCCTCAAGCCCCGCCGGCTCTATGACCTGGTCATCCAGGTGGCCATCGTCCGGCCCGGCCCGATCCAGGGCGACATGGTCCATCCCTATCTGCGGCGTCGCAACGGCCTGGAGGAGGTCGACCTGTCCGGCCCTTCGCCCCAGCATGGCCCGCCGGACGAACTGCGGCGGGTGCTGGAGAAGACCCTGGGCGTACCGCTATTTCAGGAGCAGGCCATGCGGGTGGCGATGGTGGCGGCCCAGTTCAACGACGCCGAGGCCAACGGCCTGCGCAAGGCCATGGGCACTTTTCGCGGTGACGGCACCCTGCACACCTATGAGACGCGCTTCGTCGGCCGCATGATCGCGCGCGGCTACGACGCCGCCTTCGCTCAGAGATGCTTCGAGCAGATCAAGGGCTTCGGCTCCTACGGCTTCCCGGAGAGCCACGCCGCCTCCTTCGCCCTGCTGGTCTATGTCTCCTCGTGGATCAAGCGACACCACCCAGCCGCCTTCGCCTGCGCCCTGCTGAACAGCCAGCCGATGGGCTTCTACGCCCCGGCCCAGATCGTGCGCGAGGCGAACGAGATCGGCGGGGTCGAAATCCGCCCGATCGATGTGTCGTACAGCACCTGGGACAACCGCCTGGAACCGACCGGCGGCGAGCCGGCCCTGCGGCTGGGCCTGCGCCAGATCGACGGGTTTCGTGAAGCCTGGGCCGATGATCTGGCGGCGGCGCGGGAGGCGGGCGCTTTCATCGATGTCGAGAGCCTGGCGCGGCGGGCGCGCCTGCCGGCGGCGGCGATGCGCAAACTGGCGGACGCTGACGCCTTCCGCTCTCTGGGACTGGATCGGCGCGAGGCGCTGTGGGCGGTCCGGCGACTGCCCGACGACGATCCCCTGCCGCTGTTCGCCGCCGCCGAGGCGCGCGAGCGAGGGGCGCGCGAACTCGGCTCCGAGCCCGACGCCCGCCTGCCGACCATGCCGCTGGGCGAACATGTCGCGGCCGACTACCAGACCACGCGCCTGTCGCTGAAGGCCCACCCCATGCAGATCCTCAGACCCGTTTTCGACGCGGAGCGGGTGATGAGCTGTCAGGCGGCGGAAGCCCGGCGGAGCGGCTCGCTCGTGCGCGTCGCCGGCGTTGTCCTGGTGCGTCAGAGGCCTGGCAAGGGCAACGCCATCTTCGTGACCCTGGAGGACGAGACCGGCATCACCAATGTCGTCCTGTGGGCTCGGACCTTCGAGGAATTCCGCCGCGAGGTGATGAGCGCGCGGCTGATGGAGGTCGAAGGCGTCGTGGAGAAGAGCGTCGAGGGCGTTGTCCACGTCATGGTCCGCCGAGTGTTCGATAGGTCCGACGAACTGGCGCGACTGTCCGAGGACCATGTCGCGGAAATCCAGCTGTCGCGCGCTGACGAATCCTACGGTCCCCACGGCTCCTTCCGACCCGGCCATCGACACCCACGCGATGTCCGCATCCTGCCGGGCTCGAGGGATTTTCACTGAGCGTGGTGGCTGTCTCTACACCGAGACTGTCGACATCGTATTCAACACATATCCCTGTTCCCTAACGCGAAATTTCGTGCCACCTCTAGACACTTCGGCGCGCATTGGGCGCGTCGGGGGAAAACATCGCAATGAAATTTCGAACCCTCGCCATCGGCGCGCTCGCCGCCTTGGCCGTCTCCGGCTCGGCTTCGGCCCAGACCGAGTCGCTGTCGTTCTCGATCGAGAACAACAGCGAGTATGTCATCACCGCGATCTATTATGGCCAATCCTCGGACGACGATTGGAGCGACGACATCCTGACCGGGGTGATCGGCACCGGGGACACCGTCGAGATCACCATCGACGATGGGCTCGAAGGCTGCATGTATGACTTCGCCTACGAATTCGACGACGGCGACACCTACATCGAGCGCGTGAACATGTGCGAGCTCGACGGCACGGTCCACGAATTCAGCAGCTGATTCCGTCCAGGATTTCGACGTGAAAACGGCGGCTCCTCGGAGCCGCCGTTCTTGTCTAGAGCGTCAGGCCGCCTGCTTCTGTCCGGCGAAGTTGCCGTAGAAGGTCTCGCTCTTGGCCGCCATGTTGCGCAGCAGCTGCGGCGGGGTGAAGCGCTCGCCGTACTTGGCGGCGTAGGCGTCGGCCTGTTCGACGAATTTCGCCACGCCGATCTGGTCGATCATGGTAATCGGGCCGCCGGTCCAGGGCGCGAAGCCCCAGGCCAGGATGGCCCCGACATCCGCCTCGCGCGGGTCGTCGATGACGCCTTCCTCCCAGCACCGCGCCACCTCGATGGCCTGGCGGTACAGCAGCCGGCGCTTCTGATCCTCGACAAGTTCGGGTGTCGAGTCGTCGATGGTGACGGGGGCCAGGTCGCCCAGGCCGGACCAGAGTTTTTTCGGCTTCTGGTCGTAGTCGTAGAAGCCTTTGCCGTTCTTGCGGCCATAGCGGCCCAGGTCCTCGACCATCTTGCGGACGATCTCGGATCCCGGCAGCGGCTGATAGGCGTCGCCGAGATCGGCCTGCGTCTGCTTCGCCACCTTCAGCGAAAGATCCAGAGCCACGTCGTCGTGCATCTCCAGCGGACCGCGCGGCATGCCGGTCATGCGGCCGATGTTGTCGATCAAGGCCGGGGCGTAGCCCTCCTCCAGCATGGCCAGGCCCTCGGCGACATAGGTCGCGAAGCAGCGCGAGGTGTAGAAGCCGCGGCCGTCCTCGACGACGATCGGCGTCTTCCGGATCTTCATGACGTAATCCAGCGCCTTGGCCAGAGCCGCCGGGCCGGTCCTTTCGCCTCGGATGATCTCGACCAGCATCATCTTGTCGACGGGCGAGAAGAAGTGGATGCCGATGAAGTCCTCGGGCCGGGCGCTGGCCTCGGCCAGGCCGGTGATCGGCAGGGTGGAGGTATTGGAGCCGAATACGGCGCCGGGCTCGAGCATGGCCTCGGCGCGCCTGGTCACCTCGGCCTTGAGCTCGCGGTTCTCGAACACCGCCTCGATGACCAGGTCCGAGCCCTTGATCAGGTCGTAGTCGGTGGTGGCGGTGATGGAGCCGAGCAGGGCGTCAAACTTCTCTTGGGTCAGCTGCCCGCGCGACAGGCGCTTCTTCAGCAGCTCCTCGACATGGGCCTTGCCCTTGTCGGCGGCGGCCTGGTCGCGGTCGATCAGGATGGTCTCGATGCCGGCCATGGCCTGCACATAGGCGATGCCGGCGCCCATCATGCCGGCGCCGAGGACCGCGACCTTCTTGGGGTCGGACTTGGGCTGATCGGCCGGCCGGACGGCGCCCTTGTCCAGCTCCTGTTTCGACAGGAACAGCGACCGGATCATTCCCTGGGCCTGCGGCGTCATCAGGGTCTTGATGAAATAGCGCGTCTCGATGCGCAAAGCGGCGTCCATCGGCACCTGCACGCCTTCATAGACGGCCTTCATCAGATTGGTGACGGCGGGATAGTTGCCCCAGCTCTGCTTCCTGATCATGGCGTTGCCGACCAGAAAGTTCTGGATGCCGGCCGGGTGATAGGGGCCGCCGCCGGGCAGTTTGAAGCTCTTCTCGTCCCACGGCTGGACGGCCTTGCCGCCGCCCTTGACCCAGGCCTTGGCGGCCTCGACCGACTGACCCTTCTCCACGACGTCATGGACGATCCCGGCGCTTTTGGCGTCGTTGGGGCGGAAGGACTTGCCCTCGCTCATGGCCATCATGGCCGCCTGCACGCCGATCAGACGGGTCAGGCGCTGGGTGCCGCCGCCGCCGGGGAACAGGCCGACCTTGATCTCGGGCAGGCCCAGCTGGATCTTGTTGTCGTTCTCGGTCACCCGGTAGTGGCAGGCGAGGGTCAGTTCGAGCCCGCCGCCCAGGGCCAGGCCGTTGATGGCGGCGGCGATCGGCTTGCCGCAGGTCTCGAGGGCTCGCAGGGCGCCGTTCAGCCGCCAGCCCGCGTCATAGGCCGCTTGCAGGTCCGACCCGCCCAGCATGCCCGAGGCCATGTCGCCCAGGTCCGCGCCGGCGCAGAAGCCCGAAGCCTTGCCCGAGGTCAGGACCGCGCCCTTGATGGCGTCGTCGGTCTTCACCCGTTCGACCCATTCGGGAATCTCCTTCATGACGCCGGAGGTCAGAGTGTTCATCGACCGCCTCGGCACGTCGAAGGTGATGAGCGCAATGCCGTCGGCGTCGACGTCGATCTTGAAGTTTTCCATCGGCCGAAGGCCCTTCATTCTAGAACGTCAGCGCCGGGCTGACCGCAGTTGGTTCATCACAACGAACACGACGGGGGCACGGAGAGCACGACGGTAGCGGCGCGCGTTGTGATCGTCGTGACCTCGTTGTGACCGTCGTGACGAACCCCTTTGAGCGCTGCCGCGCTCGACGAAAATCAGACGCGTTCGATGACGGTGGCGGTGCCCATGCCGCCGCCGATGCACAGGGTGATCAGGGCGGTTTCCTTGTTCGAGCGCTCAAGCTCGTCCAGCACCACGCCGGTGATCATGGCCCCGGTGGCGCCCAGGGGATGGCCCATGGCGATGGCCCCGCCGCAGACGTTGATCTGGTCATGGGGGATGTCCAAGGCCTGCATGAAGCGCAGGACGACGGCGGCGAAGGCCTCGTTCAGCTCCCACAGGTCGATGTCGGACTTGGCCATGCCCAGCTTGCCGAGCAGCTTGTTGGCCACAAACTCCGGGCCGGTCAGCATGATCGACGGTTCCGAGCCGATCGAGGCTGCTCCCTTGATCCGCGCGCGGGGCTTGAGGCCCAGCGCCTTGCCGGCCTCCAGCGTGCCGATCAGCACACCGGCCGCGCCGTCGACGATGCCCGAGGAATTGCCCGGGGTATGGACGTGATTGACCCGCTCGACCTCGGGGTAGCGCTGGTTGATCACCGCATCGAAGGCCATCTCGCCCATCATGGCGAAGGAGGGGTTCAGCCCGCCCAGGGTCTGCATGTCGGTGTTGGGGCGCACAGTCTCGTCGCGGTCCAGCTGAACCAGGCCCAGCTGGTTCTTCACCGGCACCACCGAGTTCTTGAACCGGCCTTCTTCCCACGAGCGGGCGGCGCGCTTGTGGCTCTCGACCGAATAGGCGTCGACGTCGTCGCGGGAAAAGCCCCATTTGGTGGCGATCATGTCGGCCGAGACGCCCTGGGGCACGAAATAGGTCGGAAAGGCCGAGGACGGATCGACCGGCCAGGCGCCGCCGTCCGAACCCATCGGCACCCGGCTCATGGACTCGACCCCTCCGCCGACGGCGAAGTCGGCCTCGCCGGCCTTCACCTTGGCCGCCGCCATATTCACGGCCTCGAGGCCCGAAGCGCAGAAGCGGTTGATCTGGACGCCCGCCGTCTGCTGGCTCCAGCCGGCGTTAAGCACGGCGGTGCGGGCGATGTCGGCGCCCTGCTCGCCGATCGGGGCGACGCAGCCCAGGATGACGTCGTCGACCTTGGAGGTGTCGAGCTCATTGCGCTCGCGCAACGCCTCCAGCACTTGGGAGGCGAGACTCAGGGCCGTGATCTCGTGCAGCGAGCCGTCCTTCTTGCCCTTGCCGCGCGGCGTGCGAACGGCGTCGAAGATATAGGCGTCGGCCATGAGAACTCATCCTTGCTGGGCCCTATCGCTCGCCGCGCGGCGGCTCGCTGCTTGAGGACCATGGACTCTATCGCGGCTGGCGAAAGGAGCGGAAAGTGCGGAAACGAAACTGGCTCGTCAGAAACCCTACGTTTACGTCAACGTCAAGTAACGATCCCGGGGACCGCCTGGATCAGTGCGCCTCGTCCCAGTTGCCGGCGGCCTTGGCCTCGACCACCAGGGGCACGCTCAGATCGACGGCCGGCAGAGGCGCCTGCTCCATCACCCGCCGGATTACGGTCATGGCGGCCTCGCCTTCCGCCTCCGGGGCCTCGAACACCAGTTCGTCGTGGACCTGAAGCAGCATGCGGGTCTTGAGGCCGGCCTTGGCCAAGGCGCCCGGCATGCGGATCATGGCGCGGCGGATGATGTCGGCCGCGGCGCCCTGGATCGGCGCGTTGATCGCGGCCCGCTCGCCGAACTGCCGCTCGGCGCCCGACTTGGAATGGATGGCGGGGATGGGGATGCGGCGGCCGAACAGGGTCCAGACCACGCCTGACTCGCGCACCGCCTTTCGCGTCGCGTCCATATAGGCGCGGATGCCGGGGAAGCGTTCGAAATAGGTCTTGATATAGGCCCCGGCCTCGCCCTGATCGATGCCCAGCTGGTTGGACAGACCAAAGGCCGAGATGCCGTAGACGATGCCGAAATTGATGGCCTTGGCGCGGCGCCGCGTCTCCGGGTCCATGCTCTCGACCGGCACGCCGAACATCTCGGACGCCGTGGCCGTGTGGATGTCGATCCCGGCCTGAAAGGCGCGCTTCAGCTCCGGGATGTCGCCGATGTGGGCCAGCAGGCGAAGTTCGATCTGGCTGTAGTCGGCCGAGATCAGCACATGGCCCGGCGCGGCCACGAAGGCCTGGCGGATCTGGCGGCCCGTCTCGGTGCGGATCGGGATGTTCTGCAGATTGGGGTCCGACGACGCCAGCCGTCCGGTCGAGGCGGCGGCCAGCTGGTAGGAGGTGTGGACGCGGTTGGTGTTGTCATCCATCGCCTCGATCAGCGCGTCGGTATAGGTGCCCTTCAGCTTGGACAGTTGGCGCCAGTCCAGGATGGCGCGCGGCAGCTCATGGGTCAGCGCCAGCTCCTCCAGCACGCTGGCCACCGTGCCCCATTGGCCGGACGCGGTCTTCTTGCCGCCCCGCAGGCCCATCTCGCCGAACAGGATGTCGCCGATCTGGCGGGGCGAGCCGACATTGAAGGGCCGACCCGCCAGCCGATGCGCATCTTCCTCCAGCTCGGCCATGCGGCGCCCGAAGGTCGAGGACAGGGACTTCAGCCGGTCGGGATCGACCCGAATGCCGGCCAGCTCCATGTCGGCCAGCACCGCAGGCATGCCACGCTCCAGCGTCTCATAGACGGTGGTCAGTCGCTCGGCGGCGAGGCGTGGTTTCAGGATGCGCCACAGCCGCAGGGTCACGTCGGCGTCCTCTGCGGCGTAGCAGGTCGCCGGTTTCAGCTCGACGTGTTTGAAACTCTTCTGGTTCTTGCCGGTCCCGGCCACGGACTTGAAGGCGATCGGCTCGTGACCCAGGTGCAGCCGCGCCAGTTCGTCCATGCCGTGGCCGTGCTCGGCGCCGTCCAGCACGTAGGAGATCAGCATGGTGTCGTCGATCGGCGCCACGCGGACGCCGCGGCGGGCCATGACGGCGATGTCGTATTTGATGTTCTGGCCGACCTTGAGGACCGCCGGGTCCTCCAGCAGCGTCTTCAGCCTAGCCAGGGCGGTCGGCTTGTCGATCTGGGTCAGGGGCGGGCGCGTGTCCGCCTCGCCGCCGAAGTCCAGCCCGCCCGACCCTTCGAGCGGCGCGTTCTCATGGGTCAGGGGAATGTAACAGGCGTCATTCGGCCCCAGCGCCAGCGATACGCCGCAGAGGCCCGCGTGGCTGGACGACAGGGCGTCGGTCTCGGTGTCGAACCCAATGACCCCCGCCTCGCGCGCCCGGGCGATCCAGGCGTCCAGCTCCTCCAGCGTCTGAAGACAGACATAGGCGTCGGTGTCGAAGGTCTGCGCCTCGACCGGCGCGGCCTCCTTGGGCGCATACCGGGTGGTCAGGACCGGAGCCGAGGGCGCGCGGGCGAAGGCCGAGCCCTCCTTCTGCGGCGCCTTGCCGTCGCCGACGCGGTGCCTCAGCGAGCGAAACTCCATCGTGTCGAGGAAGGCGGCCAGAACCGCCGGATCGGGATCGCGCACGGCGAAATCGTCGATCGGCTCGGGCGCCGGGGCGTCACAGGTCAGGCGCACCAGTTCGCGGCTCAGCCGGATCTGATCGGCGAACCCGATCAGGGTCTCGCGCCGCTTGGGCTGTTTGATCTCCCCGGCGCGGGCCAGTAGCGTGTCGAGGTCGCCATACTCGCCCAGCAACTGGGCCGCCGTCTTGGGGCCGATGCCGGGAGCGCCGGGCACATTGTCGACGCTGTCGCCGATCAGGGCCTGGAGATCGACCATCTTGTCCGGGGTGACGCCGAATTTCTCCATCACCGCGTCCTCGCCCAGGACGCGGTCCTTCATCGGATCCCACATGACCACGCCGCCGCCGATCAGCTGCATCAGGTCCTTGTCGGACGACACAATGACGGCCTCGCCGCCCATGTCGCGTGCCTTGCAGGCATAGGTGGCGATCAGGTCGTCGGCCTCGTAGCCGGGCAGTTCGACGCAATGGACGCCGAACGCCGCCGTCGCCTCGCGCACCAGCGGAAACTGCGGGATCAGGTCCTCGGGCGGCGGCGGGCGGTGGGCCTTGTACTGGTCGTACAGGTCGTTGCGGAACGTCCTCTCCGAATGGTCAAAGATGGCCACCAGATGGGTGGGGCCGTCCTCGCCCTTCATGTCGCGGATCAGTTTCCACAGCATGTTGCAGTAGCCCTGGACCGCGCCGACCGGCAGGCCGTCGGACTTGCGCGTCAGGGGCGGCAGGGCGTGATAGGCCCGGAAGATATAGGCCGAGGCGTCGATCATCCACAGCCGCAGGGCCGGCCCGTCCTGGGTCAGGGGGCGATCCTCAGCGGGCGTTTCAGCGGCGGCGGGTTCGGCGACATCGGACATGGCGCAAACATAGGCGCAGGCGAGCGCGCCGTCATCGGGGCTCCGTCGTGGTTCGCTCAATCCGCCTGATGGCAGACCGCCTCGATATTCATCCCGTCCGGGTCGAGGACGAAGGCTGCGTAGTAATCCGCGCCATACTGGGACCTGAGACCGGGCGCCCCGTTGTCGCGCCCTCCGGCCGCGAGGGCGGCGGCATGAAAGGCGTCGACCTGCTTTCGGTCCTCGGCGCGAAAGGCCACATGAGCGCCCACGCCCGGCGCGCGGTCCTCGGCGATGACGAACTCCGGCACGCCGCCGATGCCGAACATGACCACCCGACCGCCGCCTTCATTCGTCACCTCCGCGACCACGGCGAAACCAAGCGGGGCAAGCGCCGCTTCGTAGAACCGTTGCGACCGGTCCAGATCCGAAACGTCGAGGCCCAGATGGTCGATCATGGCGTCAGCCCGGAGTGACGCGCACCAGCTTGCCGTCGTCCTCGTCGGTGATGACCCAGACCGAGCCGTCGGACGCCACCGCGACGTCTCGAATTCGCTCGCCCAGATCGGTCAGCAGCCGCTCCTCGCCGACCACCCGGTCGCCGTCCATGACCAGACGCACCAGTTGCTTGTCCCGCAGTCCCGAGGCGAGGGCGTTCCCGCGCCAGCCGGGGAACATCGCGCCGTCGTAGAACACCATCCCGCCGGGCCCGATCACGGGATCCCAGTAGTACTCCGGTTGCTCCAGACCTTCGCGGGCGGTGATGCCCTCGTTGATCTGGCCGCCGCGATATTCGATGCCATAGGCGATGATCGGCCAGCCGTAGTTCTGGCCGGCCTCGGTCAGGTTCAGCTCGTCGCCGCCGCGGGTGCCGTGCTCGATGGTCCACAGCTGATCGCCGCGCATGGCCGCGCCCTGGACGTTGCGATGACCCAGCGACCAGATTTCCGGCAGGGCGCCGTCCTGACCGACGAAGGGGTTGTCGGCCGGCGCCGAGCCATCGGCATTGATGCGGATCACCTTGCCCATGTGAGAGCCCAGGTCCTGGGCCTGGGGGCGCATCGGGGCGTCCGAACGATCGCCCAGGGTGATGAACAGCCGCCCGCCGGGATCGAACGCCAGGGCCGAGCCGAAATGCTTGTCGCCGTCGTAGTCGGGCGTGGCCCGGAACACGACCTCGACATTTTCCAGCCGGCTCATGTCGTCCGAGAGCCGGCCGCGCGCCACCGAGGTGGCGTTGCCGCCCTCGCGCTGTTCGGAGAAGGACCAGTAGACCAGGCGATCCTGGGCGAAGCCGGGGCTGAGCGCCACATCCAGCAGGCCGCCCTGGCCGCGCGCGACCACGGCCGGGACGCCCTGGATCGGCTCGCCGACCTGACCGCTGGCCGATATCACCCGCATGCGGCCCGGCCGTTCAGTGACCAGCCAGTTTCCGTCCGGCAGTTGGGCCAGGCCCCATGGGTGCTCCAGGCCCGAGGCGACCACCGTGTGGCTAACCTCGACGTCGGACACCACGCCCGGCGCGCGGGTCTGTCCCTCGAAGGCGGGCCGCTGGTCCGGAGCATTGGCGGGGCGCGTTTCCAGCGGTTCTCCCGCGGCAGTCGCCTGCGTGGCGTCCTGACCGTTGGCTCCGCAGGCCACCAGCGCGAGGGCGGCGGCGGAGGCGGCGAAGAGGGCGGGGCGGCGGAGCGTGCGGCGCATGGTCGGTGTCCTTGCGAAGGTATGGAAATCCAGCGAACCAAGAATGACGGCTCACGGCAACCGTTCCTGCGACCGATCGCCTCCGCCTCTCCATTTGCACGCGCCGCTTGAATAGCGGGGGCGTGGGCGATATAGGCCTCGCTCTCTCGCGCCGGCCCTCGAACGCCGGCTGCCGGGGCTGGGTAGCTCAGCTGGTTAGAGCGGTGGATTCATAACCCACAGGTCGGCGGTTCAAGCCCGCCCCCAGCCACCATTCTCCATCATCGCGCGGTCAGAAAACTGGCCACGGTCAGGCGACCTTCGCGCACGTCGCGCGGCGGCGGCGCGGTGTTGCTGATCTCGGCGCAATGCAGCAGCCGGCTCCGATAGACGATGGCGCGATTGAAGACAGGGTCGAAGCGCGCTGTCCGTTTAAACAGGGGCGTATCTCCGGCGATATAGGCGGGTTCCGGCTCTCCCAACCGATCAAAGTCCTGTGTAAGGGCGTCGAAATAGACGTCGCGTCGGGCCTGGTCGATCGTTTCAAACCCCGTCGATCGGTGCCTGTAGAAGGCCGTGCCTCCATGATCGCGCTGCGACAGATAGTGGACCACCGCGATCAAGCCCGGCTCCACGCCATCGACGTGGGGGATGCGCTGGCCGAGGCTGAGCGTCTCGGGCGCGGAATCGGCGAGCGACCACAGACCCCGGGTCACCGACATGCGCTCGCGCGCCCCGAACACCTCGGCCGCAACCTGCGCCAAGATCGGACCAACGACCTGAAAATAGTCTGGCGGGACCGGGGCCCGGACGCCGGGATAGTATTCGCCGCGCGGCGTCAGCACCGAGCGTTCGGCCTCGCGGATCAGGCCGTCAGGGTCAGGATGGAAGTCCTCGATGACAACGACGGGTTCAGCCTCGTCGCCAATCTTCTCGACGCGGATGCTCGGCATGGTCGGGGCTCTCGGCGACGACGGGGAGCGTCAGACTAGCGTCCGGCGCATCCGGCGTCATCGTCAGCTCCCGCGCGGGCCGACCACGGCGAAACGCGCTCCTTCGGGATCCTGGGCCGCCACGATGAACTCCCCTCCCGGGATCTCCTGGGGCCCATGCAGCACGGCGCCGCCGGCGGACGTCACCCGATTCAGGGCGGCGTCGATATCTTCCACCCCGAAGTAGAACAGCCAGTTGGGTCGGTCGCCGGGCATGTGGCGCATAACGGCGCCGAAGCTCTGCTCGCCGCGATCCAGCATCTGATAGTCGCCCAGCTCGCCCATCGGCATGGCTTCTCCCTTGGTCCAGCCGAAATGCCGGGCATAGAAGTCCTCGGCGGCTTTCGGATCTGAGGTGGCCAGTTCGTTCCACCGACAGTGCCCGGCACGGTCGGCAGACCAGGCCCGGCTGGCCTCTTCAGAGGCGCCGCGCATGATGGTGAACACCGCGCCCTGCGGATCGGCGACCACGGCAAACCGACCGACGCCCGGGATGTCCGTCGGCGGCACGAACCGCTGGCCGCCGTCGGCGACGATGGCGTCGACCATGGCGTCCGGATCGTCGACACCGATGTAACCGACCCATCCGGGCTCGCCCGCCTGGCAGTCGTTGTCCTCGGGCAGGGCCATCAGACCGGCCACCTCTACGCCGTCGCCGGCCGTGAACAGCCGGTAGTCGCCCTGATCGTCAGAGCCGAAGGTGCGGGCCTTCCACCCCAGCACTTCGCCATAGAAGGCCTGGGCCCGATCAGGGTCGCGGACCATCAGCTCGTACCAGATGAAGGCGCCGGACTGACCGGAAGGGTGCGGTTTGGTCATCGTCCCGTCTCCTCAGCCGTCCACGATCGGCGAGAAGCCGCCATAGATCATGCGTTTGCCGTCGAAGGGCATGTTGTCGGGGTCGGGCTTCATCCGCTCGTCGTCCATGATCTTGGTCCAGGCCTTGTCCCGAACGGCCTTGGACGGCCACTCGACGAAGGAATAGACGACCGCCTCGCCGTCCTCGGCCTTCACCGCGCGCCGATAGTCGGTGATCTTGCCGTCCGGCACATCGTCGCCCCAGGCCTCGACCACGCGAAGGGCGCCGTATTCGCGAAACACCGCCGATGCCTTGGACGCCATCTCGCGATAGGCCTCGCGGTTCTTCTGGGGCACCGCGACCAGATAGCCGTCGGCATAGCCGGCTCCCTCGGACGCGCCATCATCGACGATGCTGTCGAAGCCGCCGTAGATCATGCGCTTGCCATCGAACGGCATGTCCCTGCTCATCGCCTCCATGCGCGGATCGGCCATGATCTTCTCGTTGGCGGCGGCGCGCGCGGCGCGGTCGGGGTATTCGAACCAGGAGAAGACCACCACCTCGTCGTCCCTGGCCTGGACGGCACCCTTGAAGTCGGTGAGCTTGCCGTCCGGAACGTCGTCGCCCCAGGTCTCGACCATACGCGTCACGCCGAACTCCTTGAAGACCGGCAAGGCGTCGGTGGCGTGCTTGATATAGGCGTCCTTGTTGGCGGCGGGGACGGCGGTGACGAAGCCTTCGATGTAGGACATGGCGGTCTCCTTGGTTCGGTCGCCCGACGTAGAGCGTTCCTTCTGGGGGAGAGCAGGTCGTCTCCCGGATCTCAGGCTCTCGACCTTGACTATAAGGGTTGATATCAACATAATGGTCATGTGGTCAAGACGGTTCCTTTCGAAACGACGCTGGAGGTCCGCGACACCTGCCTGTGTCTGCACGTGCAGCGAGCGGCGCGGGCGTTGGCGCGTCGCTTCGACGAAGCCCTGAAACCCTTCGGCCTGACGAATGGCCAGTTTTCTCTGTTGATGTCGCTGAACCGGCCGGAACCGCCTCGGATGAGCGCGGTGGCCTCTCTGCTGGCCATGGACCGCACCACTCTGACCGCGGCGCTCAAGCCGCTCGAACGCGACGGCCTGGTCCGGACCGAGACTGATCCGCGCGACCGCCGCGGGCGGCTTCTGGTTCTGACCGAAAAGGGAGAGCGCGCCCTGGCTGCCGCCGTGCCCGTCTGGCGCCGCGAACACGCCGATCTGGACGGACTGCTCGGAGACGGCGGTTCGGAAGCGCTGAGGGTTGGTCTGGTCAGCCTTGGATAAGAGGCTGGTGCGGGTGGTCGGGCTCGAACCGACACTCCTTGCGGAACCGGATTTTGAGTCCGGCGCGTCTACCAATTCCACCACACCCGCACAGGCGTGAGCGATCCGCTCCTATCCCGCGACCCGGCGCAATTCAACCACGCCGCGGCGATGCTTCCCGGCGCGGAGGGAGGCTCGGGAAACGCAGGGTGATCGAGAGGTATCGCGACACCCCTTGCGTTTCATCATGCTGTTACGCATGTGGCCATCATGGCCTCCCCCGCCGCGATCGATCTCGCCGTCGTCTATGAACACCCCACCTGGTTCGAGCCGCTGTTTCAGGCGTTGGACCGCCGGGGTGTGGCCTATCAACGCCTGCCGCTGGCCGAGCTGACCTGGGATCCGGCCGCCTCGCCGCCGCCGGCGCCGGTGGTGCTGAGCCGAGTGGCCATGTCCAGCTTTCTGCGCGACCCCGAGCATCCGATCTTTTTCGCCCAGGCCTTGTTCGACCACTGGCAGGGTCTGGGGGCGCGGGTCATCAACGCCTCGGCGCTGTCGATCGACAGCTCCAAGGCGCGCCAGCTCAGCCTGATCGCCCGGCTGGGGCTGCAGGGACCCGAGACGCGGGTGGTTCACCGCCAGGCCAATCTGGTGCGCGCCGCCGAGGGCTTGCGCTTTCCGGTTCTGGTCAAGGCGGACATCGGCGGCTCCGGCTCGGGCATCGTGCGCTATGACGATCTGGAGGCGATCGGCGCGGCGGCGCGGATGGGCTCGGCGCCGGTCGGGGTCAACGGCGTCAGCCTGGTCCAGGAATACGCGCCGCGACGCGACGGCGAAATCATCCGCGTCGAGACCCTGCAAGGCCGCTTCCTCTACGCCCTCAAGGTCGAGAGCCCCGGCGAGACCTTCGACCTGTGCCCCGCCGACGCCTGCCTGGCGCGGCCCGGAGCCGCCGCCCTGACGATGACGCGGTTCGAGCCGCCCGCTGACATCGTCGATCAGGTGGAGCGGCTGGTCCAGGCCGCCGAGGTGGAGATCGGCAGCGTCGAATATCTGATCGACGACCGGGACGGCTCGGCGCGCATCTACGACATCAACGGCCTGTCCAACTTCGTGGCCGATCCGCTGAGCGTGCTGGGTTTCGACCCGCACGAGGCGCTGGTCGACTGGCTGGTGGAGGAGATCGACAGGACCAAGAGCCAGGGAGCGGCGGCGTGAGATATGGATATTGGGCTCCGGTGTTCGGCGGCTGGCTGCGCAATGTCGACGACGAGCGCGAGGCTTCGTGGGAGAACCTGTCGCGGCTGGTGCGGCGCTCCGAGGAGATCGGCTGGGACCTGACCCTGGTCGCCGAGCTCAATCTGAACGACATCAAGGGCGTGGAGGCCCCGGCGCTGGACGCCTGGTCCAGCGCCGGGGCCCTGGCGGCGGTAACCCGCACAATCGAGCTGATGGTGGCGGTGCGGCCGAACTTTCACCAGCCGGCCCTGTTCGCCAAACAGTCGGCCAATATCGACCGCATCTCCGGCGGTCGTCTCGCCCTGAACGTCGTCTCGTCGTGGTGGGCCAAGGAAGCCGAGAGCTATGGCCTGCAGTTCGACCAGCACGACGATCGCTACGCCCGAACCACGGAATGGCTGCAGGTTCTGGACAGCCTGTGGACGCGCCCGCGCACCGATTTCGAGGGGCGCTACTATACGCTGAAGGACGCCATCGTGGAGCCCAAGCCGCTGTCGTCGGCGGGCCGCCCTCGGCCGGTCATCTATGCCGGCGGCGAGTCCGAGGCGGCCAAGACCCTGATCGCGCGATACTGCGACGCCTATGTCATGCACGGCGACACGCCGGAGGTGATCGCCCCAAAGATCGCCGACATGAAGGCCCGCCGCGAGTCCTTCGGCCTGCCGCCGATGCAGTTCGGCATGGCCGGCTACGCCATCGTGCGCGACGCCACCGCCGAAGCCGAGCGCGAGCTGGAGCGGATCACCACCATCCCCGGCCTGGCCGAGGGGACGCCGCCGCCGGGCTTCGCCAATTTCGACCAGTGGCTGTCGGGGACCGAGCTGGAGCGTGAACTGAAGGTTCGGGAATACTCCGTCTCCAACCGGGGCCTGCGCCCCGGCTTCGTGGGGACGCCCGAGGCGATCCGCGAACGAATCCAGGAATTCGAGGCGGTCGGCCTCGACCTACTCCTGCTGCAGATGTCGCCGCAGGAGGAGGAGATGGAGCGGTTCGCCGCGCAGATAATCCGCAGATAAGCGTGCGCTAGTTTCGACCCGGGATACGCGTCGGCAAATCCGATCGCGGCGTGAAATTGGTGGAAAATCGTGTGAGAAACGCGATGCGACGTCCGCCGATATCGGCATCGCCGCCGTCGACGGCCTCAACGCGCCCCGTCCGATGCGCACCACGAGCGGACGCTCGGCCAAAGCCGCTGGCGGCCGGGAATTCGCTTTCAATGGAACAGTCTTCCAGTCGACCGTCCGAGCGGGTGGTGCAGATGAGGGCGGCGATGCCGCCCTCATAACGGCTCTGACCCGGAAAATTGATCTCAGGTGGGTTGAGCCAGTTCAAACCCGCCATGCTGACGCCGCTGGGAGAGCGATCGGACCCTTGGTCCAGGCTTTGACCGCAAGCTTGAAACACTTGCGCGATGGCTGCTTCCGACCGAGGCAAATCGACCGCATAGCGAACTGAGGTGCTGCCGTCAGGCACGGAGATGCGAAGTTGCCCGCCCCTGGCCAAGTCCGTGGCATAGCCGCGCGGCCACACCGCGAAGAGGGTGCCGCTATCGCGTGCCGATACCCACATCCCTTCCTGCTCAGGTCCGTCGCCGATCGCGACCCGAATGGGACGCTCGCCCGACCCGGCGGGCATGCCGCTCAACAGCACGCTCAAGCTGTCGCCCATGCAACGCACCGCCACGCCCATGGTATCGAAAGTGACGGCCGCGATCGTGGCGTCCTGATCCGGAGCCCGACCGAAGTCCCAGTCGTCTGCATCTTGGGCGGCGAGCGGGCCGCTTGTCATCAGTGTCGCGGACAACAGGACGGTAAGGAACGTTTTCGACATGCGCATCCTCGGGTTGCTCGAAGGGAGACCTATCAGCAATGGAGTTGCGTCGCGAGTCCGAGGTGGGGCGGTGCGGACGCGGTTCATGCCGTGCGCGATGCGCCCGGGCTCACTTCAGGTGCAAAGCACCGCGAACACGCCAGCAGGGCATCGGCGCGAAAGGGCGATTTGTTGGGCGCCAGCTCGCTAATCAACCCTGAAGCCGGTCGAAAAGATCATCATGCGCGGTGAGGCATCGGGCGATGTGGCGACACGAGCGCGACGCGCGGCGCGCAGCGACTCCGCGCCAAATCCGACCCCTGGTGGAAATTCGCTCTCAACAACGCAGTCACGAAGGCGCCCATCAGGCATAGCAAGGCAACTGAGCGTAACGGCCCCTTGGGCCGCGCCCGCTCGGAGGGCAGGCTCCGGATAATTGAGGCGCGGCGTCACCCTCCAAACGGGAGGCGATCGGTCGCTGGCCGAGTCGTCAACCAACGCATCGCGCGGATCGATTGCGGGTTTGCCGCAGGCCAACAAGGCGCGATCCACGGCCTCGGGCGAAGCGGACAGAGGCAGCAAGTAGCGACGTGCGGGTGCGCCGTCCGTCGCGGGCACGATGATGGTCAGTTCGCCACCTTCGCGCAGTCTGCGAGCCAGTCTGGCTGGTGTCCTAGAAAAAGCTGCCTTGCCGTCGGCACTGGTGTGCCAGAGTTCAAAACCTTCCTCCGCGCCATCGAGTTCGACACGCAGAGATCGGAGCCCGTTCTCACCGCGATCTTCCGGCAAGCCGTTGAGCGTCAGGTCGAAGACGCCGGCGCTGCATCGCGCCAGCACAGCGAGATCATTGTCGAACACGACGACGGCTGCGGTGTCCCCGTGCTGCTGGATCAGATCCCAGTCTACTGGATCTACAGTCTCCGCAGGCTGAGCTGTCGCATGCGAGCAGCAAGCGAGGACGCCGATCCACACCGAGGCGCCGGCTCCCTTCATCGACAACTTTCCAATGACGTCTTCGCGTCTGAATCCATTGAGCATGGCCCGAACACGCTATCATGAGTCTTGGGACTGGTGACGCTCCGCCAGATCGCGCGCATGCCGCCGCCAGTTCTCGACGTAGTGCAGGGCCGAGGCGCCGATGTGGGCGATCTGCTCGGGCGTCAGTTCGCGGACCACCCGGCCGGGCTGGCCCATGACCAGACTTCCATCGGGGATCACCTTGCCCTCGGGGATCAGCGCGCCGGCGCCGATCAGGCAGTTGCGACCTATCATCGCCCGGCCCAGCACGATGGCGCCGATGCCGATCAGACTGTTCTCCCCAATGGTGCAGCCGTGCAGCATGGCCTGATGGCCGACGGTGACGTTATCGCCCACGATCAGCGGCTCGCCCAGATCGGTGTGACAGACCGCGCCGTCCTGGATGTTGGTGTTGCGGCCGATCACGATCGGATCGTTGTCGCCGCGCAGCACCGCGCCGTACCAGACGCTGGCCCCGGCCTTGAGCGTCACGTCGCCCAGGACCACGGCGCCCGGTGCAGCCCAGCTGTCGGCATCAAGGGCAGGGCGCTTCTCGGCGAGATCATAGACGGCCATGACGACGTCTCCGTGATGAGGGCTTTAAGCGATCGTAAACCACGATAGTCTCGAATGGTCGGGCGATTCGGGGTCTCGGCCACGACCGCATCTTCCGCCGGATCGACCGGTCCGGTGACGCTCAAGCGAGGGGGCTTCCTTGCTGCGTTCGGCGTATCGGCGGATCAATCCGCCGCCAGGGTCACCGCCCACCGCGTCCGAGGCCGCACGCGCCGTCTCGTCCTCCTCCCCCACCGCCGTCGTTCGAGGCGAGTCCCCGTCGGGCTCGCCTTTTTTCATGCCCGAAAGGCTGATTCCATGACCAAGCGAGCCGCCGTGAAACGTCAGATGCGCGAAGGCGTCTTCGACACTCACCAGTTTTCTGACGACGCCAAGGTACGGCGGCTTCCGGTCGATCGCGGCGGCTGGTCGCCCCATCCGTCCAACGATGACCGGGATCAGGCCTATCTCAAGACGCTGAAGCCCAAGTCGGAGGGTCAGGCCGAGCTGATGCAGGCGATCGACACGCATAACATGGTCCTGGCCCTCGGGCCGGCCGGCACCGGCAAGACCTATCTGGCCGTCGCCAAGGCGGTCGAGGCGCTGGAGGCCGGCAAGATCGGCCGCATCGTGCTGAGCCGTCCGGCGGTCGAGGCCGGCGAATCCATCGGCTATCTGCCCGGCGACATGGAAGACAAGCTGGCGCCCTATCTGCGCCCGCTCTACGACGCCCTGTCGGACCGGCTGTCGATGAAGCGGGTCAAGGCGCTGATGGCCGAGGGGCTGATCGAGATCGCTCCGGTCGGCTACATGCGCGGGCGCACCCTGAACAACGCCTTCATCGTGGTCGACGAGGCCCAGAACTGCACCTATGTCCAGCTCAAGATGCTGCTGACCCGGCTGGGCTGGCACTCGACCATGGTGGTCACGGGCGACCCGCAGCAGTCCGATCTTCTGCCGGGCATCTCGGGCCTGTCGGACATCGCCGAGCGACTGGAGCAGGTGCCGGACATCTCGGTGATCCGTCTGGCGGAGCGCGATATCGTCCGGCACCCGCTGGTCGCCTCGATGATCGGGGTGCTCTGACGCACACCCCGCGATCGAACTGAGAGGGCCGGCTCCGCAGAGCCGGCCCTTTGCCTTCTGGATTCAGCGCGGTTCGGGGATGGTCTTGACCGGGTCGGGACGGGCGATCTCGACCGGCTCGGCCGCCTCGGCTCGGGCGATACGGCCCGCGTCGGGCGCCGCGCCCATTCGGTCGATCAGCTTGAACACGAACGGATTGACGGTGATCGACAGCAGCGCCGCCGCCAGGATCAGGTCGTGCGTCTCGCGGCTCATGGCGCCGAGGTACATCGACAGCGCCGCCAGGATGAAGGAGAACTCGCCGATCTGGGCGAGCGAGGCGCCGACGGTCAGGCTGGTCTTGCGATCCAGCTTGAAGACGGTGGTGATGGCCAGGGCGGCCAGGGTCTTGCCGACCACGACGATGAACAGCACGCCCAGGACAGCCAGGGGCTCGCGCCACAGGATGGTGGGGTCGAACAGCATGCCGACCGAGACGAAGAACAGCACCGCGAAGGCGTCGCGCAACGGTAGGGACCGTTCCGCCGCGTTGTGGCCGAGCGGCGTGCCGTTCAGAACCAGGCCGGCGACGAATGCGCCGAGGGCGAAGGAGGCGCCGAACACCGCATAGGCCAGCCAGGCGATGCCCAGAGCGATTGCCAGCACCCCCAGGGTGAACAGCTCGCGCGACTTGGTGTGGGCGATCCGGACCAGCAGCCACGGCAGCACCTTGCCCCCGACCACCAGCATCAGACCGACGAACACCGCCACCTTGACCAGGGTGACGCCGATATTGACGCCGAGGGTCCCCAAGTCCTGGGTCTGGCCCGCCGGCACGACGATCAGCGGCAGCATAACCAGGGCGATGACGATGACCAGGTCTTCGACGATCAGCCAGCCGACGGCGACGCGACCGATCTCACCCTTGACCTGACGGCGCTCCTCCAGCGCCCGGATCAGCACCACGGTCGAGGCGACCGAAAGGGAGAAGCCCAGCAGCAGGGCCTCGGTGTCGTTCAGACCCAGAAGAAAGCGGCCCAGCAGCCAGCCCATCGCCGTCGCCGCCGCGATCTGGGCCAGCGCGCCGGGCACGGCGACCTTGCGCACCTGCATCAGGTCCTTGGGTGAGAAGTGCAGCCCGACCCCGAACATCAGCAGGATCACCCCGATTTCGGCCAGCTGCGGCGCCAGCTCGGTGTCGGCGACATAGCCGGGCGTGAAGGGACCCACGACAATCCCGGCCACCAGATAACCGACCAGGGGCGAGAGTTTCAGCCGATTGGCCAGCATGCCGAACACGAAGGCCAGCACGAAACCGCCGACGAGGGTCATGATCAGGCTGTCGGCGTGCGGCATCGGGTCTCCGTCGTTTCGATTGTCAGGCTTGGCCGTTCATGTGGCGGCTGAAGGCGCGAATCTCAAGGCGGCGGCGATGATTACGCGGCGACTTTCTGACCAGTCCACCGCGGCCAAGCCCTCATTCAGTGGCCAGAACCGCGCCTCGGCCGCGTCGTCGCCGGCCACGGGCTCGCCCGCGATCCACGCCGCCGCATAGTCGATCAGCACGTAGTGGACGCCGGGAAACAGGCCATCGACAACGTCGATCAGGCCGGTCAGCCGCGCCTCGACACCGGTTTCCTCGGCGAGTTCGCGCAGCGCCGCCTCGGCCGCCCGTTCGCCTGGCTCGATCCGCCCGCCGGGCAGGGACCATTCGCCAAGCCGCGGCTCGCGCCCGCGCCGGATCAGCAACACCTCGACGCCGCCCGATCCATTGCGCAGACAGACGATGCCGACGGCGGGAATGGGGAGACCGGGCGATGAAGCCGTCATGCAATATTCCCTTGGCGAAGCGCCTTCCGTTCTACAGGGTTTGGACATGAGCGCCTCCCCTGCCGCCATCGACGAACTGAAGTCCGCCCTGGGTCCGGGCGGCTGGAGCGACGACCCGGAGATCATTGCGCCGCGCCTGACCGAATGGCGCGGCCAGTGGCGGGGCGAGACGCCGCTGTTGCTGCTACCCGACACGGTCGAGGCGGTGGCGCGCGCGGTCCGGGTCTGCGCCACGCACGGCGTGGCCATCACGCCCCAAGGCGGCAACACCGGCCTGGTCGGCGGCCAGATTCCGCAGGGCGAGGTGCTGTTGTCGCTGTCGCGCATGCGCCAGGTTCGCCAGGTCTGGCCGCTGGAGGACGTCATGGTGGTCGAGGCCGGGGTGACACTGCTGGAAGCACAGCAAGCGGCGGCCGATAGCGAGCGGATGTTCCCGCTCAGTCTTGCCGCCGAAGGCACGGCCACGATCGGTGGGGTGATCTCGACCAACGCCGGAGGCACGGCGGTGCTGCGTTACGGTGTGGCGCGCGACCTGGTGCTGGGGCTGGAAGCGGTGCTGCCCAATGGCGAGATCTTCCACGGCCTTAAGCGGCTGAGAAAGGACAACACCGGCTACGACCTGAAACAATTGCTGATCGGGGCGGAGGGCACGCTGGGCGTCGTTACGGCGGCGGCGCTGAAGTTGTTTCCGGTCATGCGTTCGCGCGCCACGGCGATGGTCGCCGTGGCCTCGATAGAGGACGCCCTGATGCTGCTAGGCCGCGCTAAGGCCGAGACCGGCGGCGGCGTGGAGGCGTTCGAACTGATGGGGCGACCCGGACTGGATCTGGTGCTGGCCCATATCCCGGACACGCGCGATCCGCTGGAGATCCCCACGCCTTGGCGGGTGCTGATCGAGCTGGTCTCCGGTGAGGCGGGCTTGGCCGAGCGGGCGCTTGAACGCCTGCTGGAATCCGCCCTGGAAGCGGGCCTGATCCAGGACGCGGCGGTGGCCCAGAACGCCGCCCAGGCCCAGGCGATGTGGCGACTGCGCGAAGACATGTCGGCGGCCCAGAAGGCGGCGGGTGGGGGCTGGAAACACGATGTCTCGCTGCCGCTCTCGGCCCTGGCCGAGTTCGTCGCTCGCGCCGACGCGGCGTTGAGAGCAGCCCATCCGGGCATTCGGCTGGTCACCTTCGGCCATCTGGGAGACGGCAATCTGCACTACAACGTCGTGCCGCCGGCCGACGGCGATCCGGCCGCCTTCGCGGAGCGGCGAGAGGAGGGCGCGCGGATCGCCCATGATCTGGTCCACGCCCTGGACGGTTCGATCTCGGCCGAGCATGGCCTTGGTCGGCTCAAGACCGAGGAGGCGCGACGCTACAAGGATCCGGTCCAGATCGCCGCCATGCGCGCCGTGCGCGACGCGCTCGACCCCCAGCGGATCATGAACCCGCGCGTGCTGTTCTGAGTCTCAGGCCCGGACCGCCACCAGCGCGGCATAAGCCTTGAGCGATCCCGACAGATCGCCGCCGTTCACCGCCTCCTCGACCCGCCAGCCCGACGGCGGCGACCAGTCCGCCGCCTCGCCCGACAGGTTGAAGGCGCATAGCACCGCCGCGTCTCCGTCGCCGCGCGTGAACGCCACGACCGGCGCCGCCGTCTCGATCAGGATCAGGTCACCGGTGCGCAGCGCCTCCAGTCGGTGACGCAGAGCCACAGCGCGGCGGGCGACGTGCAGGGTGGCGTCCGGGTCGGCCTCCTGGCGATCCACGGCCAAGGGAACGTGGCGCGGATCGACCGGCAGCCACGGTTCGACCGGCGAGAAGCCGGCGTGCGGCGACGACGCCGTCCAGGGGATCGGCGTGCGGGCCCCGTCGCGGCCCAGGGTCTCGGGCCAGTTCATGATGGCTTCGGGATCGACCAGTCGCTCGAACGGCACCTCGGCCTGGGGCAGGCCCAACTCTTCGCCCTGATAGAGGAAGACATTGCCGCGCAGGCACATCAGCAGGATCAGGGCCATCTCGGCGAAGGCCTTGCGATCGGCCTCGGGCGCCCAACGCGACACAGCGCGCGGCGCATCGTGGTTGGAAAAGGTCCAGGACGGCCATCCCTCGCCCTCTTCACCCGGCCACATGCGGGCGTGCTCGGCCAGATTCTCCGGCGTCAGGCGGTCGGCGTAGAGGTAGAGGAAGCCATAGGCGCTGTTCAGCCGGTCGGGCCCGGCGGTGTAGAGCTTCATCTCGCTCTCGGCCTGGCCGCCGCCGACCTCGGCTACCAGGAAGCGACCGCCACGCGCGTCGGTGCGCTGGCGGATGCGGCTGAGGAAATCCGGGATCTCGGGCTGGCTCTGGTTGTGCAGATGTAGCTGGAAATCAAAGGGCCGGGTGCGCTTGCCGGGCGTCGGATCCGGCGGATTGTCGGTCAAGGCCGGGTCATGCATGGCGAAATTGATGGCGTCGAAGCGGAAGCCGTCGACCCCCCGATCCAGCCAGAAATCCACCGTGTCGAGCAGCGCCTCCTGCAGGTCCGGATTGGCCACGTTCAGCTGGGGCTGCTCGGGCAGGAAGTTGTGCAGATAATACTGGCCGCGCCGCGCATCCCAGGTCCAGGCAGGTCCCCCGAACACCGACTGCCAGTTCGACGGCGGCGAGCCCTCGGGTTTGGCGTCGGCCCAGACGTACCAGTCGGCATGTGTGCCTGCGTGATCCTCGCGGCTGGACTGGAACCAGGCGTGCTGATCCGAGGTGTGGCAGAACACCAGGTCAATGATCACCTTCAGGCCCAGGTCGTGGGCGTGTTCGACCAGCCGGTCGAAGTCCGCAAGCGTGCCGAAGATCGGATCGACGTCGCGGTAGTCGGCGACATCGTAGCCGAAGTCTTTCATCGGAGAGGTGAAGAAGGGCGACAGCCATACGCCCTCGACTCCCAGGGAGGCGATGTGGTCGAGCCGCTCGGTGACGCCGTTCAGGTCGCCGACGCCGTCGCCGTCGGAGTCGGCGAAACTGCGCGGATAGACCTGGTAGATCACCGCGCCGCGCCACCAGTCGGGGTCGGACGCGGTCACGGGCCGGGCCAGGGACGCGGGAGCGGGCTGGGCGGTCAAGCGGCGGCCTCCGAGACGCAAACGACATAGCTGTAGGGGGCCAGGTCGACGCGGACGCTGCCGGGGGCCGAGGCCTGGGGGGCGCATTGCCCCGAAAGCGAGGTCCAGTCCAGCGATGTGGCGTCAACCCACACATTCTCGCTGATCGCCTCGCCGGAGGTGTTCATGGCGACCAGAACTTCACGGCCGTCGAGACGGCGCGAGAAGGCGAACAGGCCGGCCTCGGCGCCCGAGGCGCGGGTGACCTGAAGCCCCTGACGCAGGGCGGGCTCGGCGGCGCGAACGCGGGCCATCTCGGCGATGGCGGCATAGAGGGGGTGGCCGGTATCGAAGTTGCGCTCGGCCGTGGTGGCCGTCGTGCCCACCAGGGTCTCGGCGTTGTAGCTCTCGACCTGGCTTGCGAACATGTTCTGGCGCGCCGCCTGGTCGCCCTCCAGGCCCACAAAACCTTGCTCGTCCCCGTAGTAGATGGTGGGCGAACCGCGGCCGAACATCATCAGGGCGTGGCCCAGGATGACGCGCCGGATGATCTCCTCGTCCGAAGTCTCCGGATTGGCCTGTTTCACGAACATGGCGAAACGCCCCATGTCGTGGTTGCCGAGGAAGGTCGGCAGGCCCAGCGCGGCCTCTTCACCGCCCTTGTAGATGGCGTCGGCCTCATAGAGGGCGGCCAGGGCGTCGGTCCCCTTGCCGCGCGCGATCACGTCGGTGGCCACGCTCTGGAAGGCGAAGTCCAAAAGGGCGGGGAAGCCGTCGACGTGACTGAACCGAGCCAGATAGGCCGGATCGGGGTTATAGACCTCGCCGAAGATGTGGAAATTGGGGATGCCGCGCGCCTCGGCCCGCTCCAGCATGGCCGGAACGAAGGCCTGCCAGAATTCCGGATTCACGTGCCGGGCGGTGTCGATGCGGAAGCCGTCGATGCCGAACTGATCGATCCAGCCGCCGAAGATCTCGATCATCCCCTCGACCACGCGCGGATGTTCGGTGAAAAGGTCGTCCAGCCCGACGAAGTCGCCATGCTGGCTGATCTCGCCCGGCACGCCGAAATTGCCCCGGTTGTGGTAGTAGATCGGATCGTTCAGCCAGGCCGGGGTCTTCACCCCTTCCTCGCCGTCGGGGACGAACGGCGTGTAGGCGTAGTCGGATCGCGTCAGGCGGGCGAAATTCTCCGCCGTCTGGATGTGGTCGCCCAGGAAGCCCTCATTGATCGGCGCGTTGTCCACACCGCCTTGGCGGCTGTAGGGATAGTCGGCTCGCGACCGATAGGTGCAGCTGGAATCCGGGCATTCCCGATGCTTGATCACGTCGGCGGTGTGGTTGGTGATGATGTCCAGATACACCTTCATACCCCGCGCGTGGGCGGCGTCGACGAAGGCCTTCATGTCGGCGTTCTCACCAAAGTGGGCGTCGACCCGGGTGAAATCGGTGATCCAGTAGCCGTGGTAGCCCGCGGACTCGTTGCCCGGAGACCCCTGCACCGGCTTGTTCTGATAGATTGGGCCGAGCCAGATGGCCGTCGCGCCGAGGCCTTGGATATAGTCCAGTTGCGCGATCAGTCCGCTTAAGTCCCCGCCATGGAAGAACCCCTTGTGGGTCGGATCGAAGCCGGTTGTCAGGCGATCCCCTTCCAGTCCGCCGCGGTCATTTGAGGGGTCGGCGTTTTCGAACCGGTCAGGCAGGACGAAATAGATAACCTCGTCCGAGGCAGGCCGGGCCCGGAACTCTGTTGGGTCGCCGAGGGCTGCGGAGGGGCCGGCGAACATTGAGTCGGCAGGCTGGGCTGCTGCCGATGCTGCGGTCAGGCAACTGGCGGCCATAAGCAGCGCGGCCAGACGGCGCTTGGATGACATCGTTTTCCTCCTGGGCGCGGCCTTGAGTGGCGCGTTCGTCTTCATTGCCTCACGGGGCAATGCAAATGTTTGCAACGACACGGCCACCTGTCAAGGCGCTTTCTGTCACGATAAGGACACGGTTTCGTAAACTGCACCGCTGAAAATGAATGATAATTTCCGGTTATTTGATGTGTGAAAAAGGTTTCCCTTCTGAAGGCTTTTTCAGGCTTGCCAGATTGCCGTCTTTTTGCGCAATCTTTGCGAACGCCGAGTTTCGACCCGCTGCAACAGAATCGCGGGCGCCGGCAGGGAGGATGAGATGATCGACCGTTCCAAGTCCGCACGCGTGCGCCTGATGACCGGCGCTGGGGTTTTGGCTCTGACCTTGTCGCTGGGTGGTATCGTCCATGCCCAGGCGGCCGCGCAGCCGCCGGTCGGCGAGGATGAGGACGCGCAGGCCACCGAGCTGGAAGAAATCGTGGTCACCGGCATTCGCGCGTCGATCGCGAGCGCGGTCAACCAGAAGCGCAACGAGACCTCTATCGTCGAAGTGATCACTGCCGAGGACATCGGTAAGCTGCCCGATCAGTCGATCACGGAATCCATCGCCCGCCTTCCCGGCATCACCGCCCAGCGCCTCGATGGCCGGGCTCAGGTGATCTCGATCCGCGGTCTCGGGCCCGACTTCACCACCGCACTGCTGAACGGCCGCGAGCAGGTCACCACAGGCGACAACCGCGGTGTCGAGTTCGACCAGTTCCCGTCGGAGCTGCTGGGGTCGGTGGTGGTCTACAAGACTCCCGACGCCATGCTGGTCGGCCAGGGGCTTGCGGGCACGGTGGATCTTCGCACCATTCGTCCGCTCGAGTATGGCCGTCAGGCCCTGGCGGTGAACTATCGCTACGAGTTCAACGACCTCGAGAGCCTGAATTCAGGCGCCGAGGACACTGGTCAGCGCTACTCCGTGTCCTATGTCGATCAGTTCTTCGACAACACCCTGGGCGTGGTTCTGGGCTATGCCCACATGGAATCGCCCTATCAGAACGAGCGCTACAACTCGTGGGGCTATCCGGCGGCAGACTGCCGCACGCTGAACTTCGACGGCTCGACGCCCTTCACATGCGACGGGGCCGGCAACCCGCAGCCGGGCTATGAAGATGTAATCGGCGTGCCGATCCTCGGCGGCGCCAAGCCCTATGCTCAATCAGGTCTGGTCGATCGCGACGGCTATGTCGGTGTGGTCCAGTGGGATCCGAACGAGCGATTCAGCGCCACGTTCGACGCCTTCTACTCCCAGTTCGAGAACACCCAGATTCTGCGCGGTATCGAAATCCCGCTGTGGTGGGGCGCCGGCAACGGCGTCAACGAACGACTTGAGCCCGGCGCCGTCGTCGAGGACGGCTTGGTCACCCAGGCCACCTTCACCAACGTCGATCCGGTGGTCCGCAATGACCTGAATACCCGTGACGCCGACACCCTGGCCCTGGGCGCCAATCTGCGATTCCAGTTGACCGACAACTGGGCCCTGATCGCCGACTTCAGCCATTCCAGCGTGGATCGCACCGATCAGGTCGTCGAATCCTACTCCGGCACCGGGCGCGGAGCGGCGGGCGGCAACACGGACGTGACCTATACGATTGACGACAATGGGGTCGCCACCTTCGACCTCAGCAGAGACTACACCGACCCGACGACCATGCGGCTGACCGACCCCAAGGGTTGGGGCGGCACGCGCAATCAGGCTGGGTATCTGAACTCACCGACCACCGAGGACGACCTGAACGCGGTGCGCCTGACGCTCGAAGGCTATATCGACGCTGGTCCCATCTCGTCGGTGGAATTCGGGGCCAATCTCTCGAGCCGCGAGAAATCCTATGTGGCCGACGAGTTCTTCCTGCAGGTCGCGGGCGGCCTGGACGACGTCGCCATCCCCGCCGCCTGTTTGCTGGACCCGACCAACATCGAGTTCCTCAACATCCAGATGATCAGCTACGACACGGCGTGCGTGCTGGATTCAGGCGTGCTGGAGGCGCAGCGCAACCCGGCCTTCGACGTGCTGTCCAAGAACTGGGTGGTCACCGAGGACATCAACAGCCTCTACTGGCAGGCCAATCTGGAGCAGGAACTCGGCTGGGCCCGGCTGCTCGGCAATGTCGGCTTCCAGATCAATTCCGTCGAGCAGCGGGGGTCGGGCTTCGCCACATCCGCAGCGACCCCCGAGTTGGTCGCCATCGAGGACGGCGCCGACTACATCGACTTCCTTCCCAGCGCCAATCTGATCTTCCAGTTCGGCGACAACGACATCCTGCGTTTCGCTGCGGCCCGCGTTCAGGCGCGGCCCCGCATGGATCAACTCCGCGGCAGCCAGAACTTTTTCTACAACGAGACCAATCGCAATTCGACGGACATCAACGCGGCCTACTTCGGCGGCAACGGAGGAAATCCCTCGCTTCGGCCTTGGGAAGCCGACGTGTTCGATATCTCGTACGAGCACTATTTCGGCCCGGGGGCTTACGTGTCTGTGGCGGCCTTTTACAAGGACCTGCGGACCTACATTTTCAACCAGAACGTCACCTTCGACTTCACCGGCTTCCCCTACCCCGATCCGCTCCCGCCGGAGCCCGGCCAGCCGGCCCCGCCGGAAGTGCCGGCCTCGTTCCTCGGTCTCTACAGCTCACCGCAGAACGGCGAGGGCGGCACGATCCAGGGCATCGAGGTCGCGGCCTCCATTCCGTTCGGTCAATTCTTCTCGCCTCTGGAAGGCTTCGGGCTGGTCGCCAGCTATTCGGACACCTCGTCCGACATCCAGCCCGAGCCCGGCAATCCGTCGCGACCCATCGAGGGTCTGTCGGAGAAGGTCTCGAACGTGACGCTCTACTATGAGCGGTACGGGTTCCAGGCCCGCGTTTCGAACCGCTATCGCTCGGAATTCCTGGGCGAGGTGGCGGGCTTCGCCAACGGTCGTGCTTTCCGCAACGTGGGCGAGGAATCGCTGATCGATGCGCAGCTGGGCTACGAGTTCCAGTCCGGACCGCTGGAAGGTCTGTCCTTCCTGGTCCAGGGCAACAACCTGACCGACGAGCCCTTTACCACCCTCGAGGCCACCGACCCGCGTCGCGCCATCGACTATCAGCGCTACGGCCGCACCTTCCTGTTCGGCGTCAACTACCGCTTCTGATGCCTGTGGCGTATCGAGGCCCTGACGGATCATCCGCCAGGGCCTCGGCGCTGCCTGAGCGCCGCTTTTCGGCGACGTGCCCATGACGCCTCCCATCCGCAAACTGGTCGTCGTCGGCGGAGGCTCCGCCGGATGGATGGCGGCCGCGGCCATGAAGCGGGTGTTCGGCGATCTGCTGGACGTCACCCTGGTAGAATCCGAGGCTATCGGCACGGTCGGGGTGGGCGAGGCGACCATTCCGGACATCCGCCTGTTCAACACGCTTCTGGGCCTGGACGAGGATGAATTCCTCGCCGCCACCGAGGGCTCGATCAAACTTGGCATCGAATTTGTCGACTGGACGCGGATGGGTCATCGCTATCTGCACGCCTTCGGCGAAGTCGGCCTGCCCGTCGGCGGGCTGAGCTTTCACCAGTACTGGCTGAGGGCGCAGGAGGCGGGCGATGCCTCGGACCTGTGGGAGCATTCGCTCAATGCCCAGGCCGCGCGGCTGGACCGGTTCGACCGACCCGAGAGGACCGACACCGGCCGCATGGGGCCCTTGGTTTGGGCCTATCATTTCGATGCCGGCCTTTATGCGAAATTCCTGCGCGGCTGGTGCGAGGCGCGGGGTGTGCGCCGGGCCGAGGGTCAGGTGGTCGAGGTGCTTCAGGGCGCCCCCGATGACGGTGTGGCCGGCGTGCGGCTGGATCGCGGCGAGTTGGTCGAGGGCGACCTCTTCATCGACTGCTCGGGCTTTCGCGGCCTGCTGATCGAGGGAGCGCTGAAGGCCGGTTACGACGACTGGACCGAGTGGCTGCCAGCCGACCGGGCCGTGGCCGTGCCGTGCGCCAGCGTCAGCCCTCTGACCCCCTACACCCGCTCGACCGCCCGAGAGAGCGGCTGGCAGTGGCGCATCCCGCTGCAGCACCGCACCGGCAACGGCTATGTCTATTCCAGCCGCTTCATCTCCGACGACGAGGCGGCCGCGCGGCTGATGTCCAGCCTCGACGGCGAGGCCCTGGCCGAGCCACGCACCCTGCGCTTCACAACCGGCAAGCGGCGGCGGATGTGGGTGAAGAACGTTGTCGCCCTGGGCCTGGCTTCCGGCTTCATGGAGCCGCTGGAATCGACCTCGATCCATCTGGTGCAGGCGGGACTGGAGAAGCTGATCCGACTGTTCCCCAACACAAACATGGCACCCGGTCTGGCCGAGACGTTCAACCGAGAGATGGACGCCGAATTCGAGGCGGTGCGCGACTTCCTGGTGCTGCACTATCGCGCCACGGAACGTGACGACACGCCTTTCTGGCGGCATTGCCGCGACCTGCCCCAGCCGCCAGGCCTGGCGCGCAAGCTGGCCGTCTGGCGCGCCAACGCCAGCCTGCCCAACGAAGCGGCCGACCTGTTCAAGCCGCCCAGCTGGCTGCAGGTGCTGGTGGGGCAGGGGGTGATGCCGGAGGGTCGCCACGCTCTCGCTGACCAGGTCGCGCCCGACAAGCGCGACCGCTTTCTCGCCGACATCCGCGCCCTGGTTGATCTGGGCGTCGCCCGCCTTCCCGACCACGGCCAGTTCCTCGCCGACCGCCGCCGGGCCGCCCAGCCCCAGCCGAGAGTTCCCGCATGACCAGCGTCTCGCCCGAAGCCGCCACCGCCGCGCCCGCACGCCGTCTCAGACCGCGCCTGTCGGGCCTGGCCATCTGGAACATGTGCGTCGGCTTCTTCGGCATCCAGATCGCCTTTGGGCTTCAGAGCGCCAACACCAGCCGCATCTTCCAGACCCTGGGCGCCGAGGTCGACCAACTGGCCATCCTATGGATCGCGGCGCCCCTGACCGGCCTGCTGGTCCAGCCGGTGGTCGGCTATTTCTCGGACCGGACCTGGGGGCGGCTGGGCCGGCGGCGGCCCTACTTCCTGTTCGGCGCGATCTTCGCCTCGGTGGCGCTTGTGGCCATGCCCAACTCGCCCACCCTGTGGTTCGCGGCGGCCATGCTTTGGATCATGGACGCGGCCATCAATGTGACCATGGAGCCGTTCCGCGCCTTCGTCGGCGACAATCTGCCCGACGAGCAGCGCACCTCGGGCTACGCCATGCAGACCTTCTTCATCGGCCTGGGCGCGGTCTTCGCGTCGTGCCTGCCCTGGATGCTGTCGAACTGGTTCGGCATGGCCGGGGCGGTCGACGGCGGTGGGGTCACCGACGCGGTCAAGATCGCCTACTACGTCGGCGCCGCGGGGATGCTGGGCGCGGTCCTCTGGACCGTCGTCAGCACCAAGGAATACAGCCCCGAGGAGGTCGAGGCGTTCGAAGCTCACCGCGCCACGGCCACCGGCGACGACGAGCGTCTGGCCCCCGCGCGCAGCCCCTCGGCCTATCTCAAGGGCGGCGCCCTGTGGATCCTGGCGGGCCTGGTCGGCGTGGCCGTGGTCGCGGCGCTGGACATCGAAAAGGAGCTCTACATCCTGTTCGGCTTCGTCGCCGGCTTCGGGGTGCTCCAGATCGTCGTCGGCCAGATGCAGCAGGCCGGCCGGGAGAACGGCCTCAGCGAGATCACCCACGACGTGTTCCGCATGCCGGTCACCATGCGCGACCTGGCGGTGGTTCAGTTCTTCAGCTGGTTCGCCCTGTTCTCGATGTGGATATACGCCACCCCGGCCGTGACCGCCGTCCACTACGGCGCGACCGATCCGTCATCGGCGATTTACAACCAGGGCGCCGATTGGGTCGGGGTGCTGTTCGGCATCTACAACGGGGTGGCGGCGCTGGCGGCCTTTGGCATCCCTCTGGTCGCCCGTCGCATCGGGCGGCGCGGCGCCCACGCGTTGAACCTGGCCATCGGCGCGCTGGGCTTGGTCGGGGTGTTCCTGATCCGCGATCCCGGCCTGCTGTGGCTGCCGATGATCGGGGTGGGCATCGCCTGGGCATCGATCCTGTCGATGCCCTACGCCATCCTCTCGGGCGCGGTGCCGGGTCGCAAGATGGGCGTCTATATGGGAATCTTCAACATTTTCATCGTCGTGCCCCAGCTGGTGGCGGCGACCATCCTGGGCCTGATCCTGCGTAGCGTCTTCAACGGCCAGGCCATCTGGGCCCTGGCGATCGGCGGGGTCAGCTTCCTGATCGCCGCGGGCATGGCCCTGAGGGTGCGGGAGGTCTGACCCCCCGCACCCCTGCTTGACGGCTCAGTCGACCACGCGGATGTCACCCGAGCCCGCCACCTGGCTGGTCATGGTGGCCGGACGGCCGTGCAGGACAACGTCCCCCGACCCCGAGACGGCGGCCGACACCGTGCCCGTGGCGGTCAGGTCTATGTCGCCCGATCCGGCCACCGAGGCCTGGGCGTCGCCGGCCTGGAGATATTCCAGGTCCAGCTCGCCGGAGCCCGAGACATTGGCTTCGACCCGGTCAGTGCGGCCGGCGGCGTCGACGTCCCCTGAGCCGGCGACCGAGACCGCCAGCGCCGGCTGGTCGTAGCCGCGGATCGACAGGTCGCCCGAGCCGCGCAGCTCGAAGCGTGACACGTCAGGCGCGGTGACGGTGATGCGCAGATCATCGTCGTCCAGACTGCGCCAGCTGTTTTCCTCGGCGAAGGCCAGGCGACCGTCGGTCAGGGTCAGGCTGTCCAGCACATCCTGGCGCCCCTCGGCCACGACCGAGGCGGGCGCGCCCTGCACGAAGACGACGGAACCCGGGATGTCGACGGTCAGCCGATCGCCGCCCGTCCAGTCCAGGGTGCGCTGGGCCTGGGGGCCGGCCGGCACACGACGGTCCTCGTCCCAGTGGTCCCAGCCGCCGTCCATGTCCCAGTTCCAGGCGGACCCGTTCCAGTGGCCGGCGCGGATGTCGGCGCCGCCCAGGGCGGCCGCGCCGCCGATGCCGACGATGGACAGCGCCAGGCCGGCGCCGGCGATGATGGCGAGGGTGCGGATCATGGGCGGGCTCCTTGGGCGGGGGTGGTGTGCTGATCGAGCGCCGGCTTGAGCAGGCGATAATGAAGACGGGCGAACCAGACCAGGCCGTTGACCAGCCAGATCGACAGGATGGTCAGGATGGCGGCCCCGAAGACCGCGCCGCCCATCATGCCGAGCCCCAGCAGGACGGCTGCGAACGGCCCGCCCGGCGGGTCAGTGAAGGGCCCGATGGCGAGCACGCCGCCGCCGGCGATGAACACCCCGATGGCGCCGACGAACAGGCCGGCCAGGGCGCTGACCACGGCGGTCAGCAGGGGCAGCAGGATGATGATGTCCAGGGCGCCGAGGCCGACCAAGGCGAAGATGGCCGCGGCCGCGCTGGACGGATTGCGCTGGTCTTCCCAGCGCTTCAGTCCCTGTTCGGCCCGCAGTTCACGCGCCAGGCGGTCGGGGTCGCCTAGCGCGGCCGAGACCTCGGCTTCGGTGCGGCCAGCGGCCTTGCCGTCGTCGAAATGGCGTTCGTAGTCGTTGAGGATCTCGGCCTGGGCGCCGATCGGCATGCCGGCCAGACCCGACTTGAGACGGGCGAGAAAATCGACGCGGGTCATGAGCGGGCCTCGTGTTGCGGGGCGGCCGCCGCTGCATCGGCGGTCGCGGGATCGGGGAGGGGCGCATCGACGATGGCGTCGACGGCGCGGGCGAAAGCGGTCCAGTCGGCGCTCTGGCGCGCCAGGCTGTCACGACCGGCCTGGGTCAGCCGATAGTATTTGCGCGACGGTCCGGCCGACGATTCGACCAGATAGGTCTCGACCAGCCCATCGGACTGGAGCCGACGCATCAGGGGATAGATGGTGCCTTCCCCCATATCGACGCCCTCGGCCAGACGACTGGCGATCTCGTAGGCGTAGCTGTCGCCGCGGGCCAGCAAGGCCAGCACGCACAGGCTCAGGACGCCCTTCTTCAGTTGAGTTTCAATGATCTCGGGCATGGGCCCTCCGTGGATAAGGACTGGTGTATCGCCCACTAGCTGTTCACGCAAGGTAGCTTGCGTGACATGACAAAACTTTAAGGATGCGACCTCCGAACGCGGTCGAAAGGCTGGCTTGTGCTTGGCAAGCGCGGAGTGAGCCGATATGGACCGCCCTGACGCGAAGCGGGCCGAAATGGCCCGCCGCATGGTGTTGCGACCGCTTCGCAAGAGGCTGTCCGGAAACGGCTATTGAGGATTTCTCGAATGGGGATGGGCAAGCGAGCCAGGTCCATGGTCGCCTCGACCATGCTGGCGGCCACGAGCCTGATGTTCACCGCGGGCCACGCCCTGGCCTCGGAAGGGTTGATGGGTCAGCCGACGCCGGGCGCCATTGGCCTCCAGCCGGCGGCCTCGCCGCTGAAGGAGAGCGCGCACTTCTTCCACAATGTGATCCTGCTGCCGGTCATCGTGGTGATCAGCCTGTTTGTGCTGGGTCTGCTGTTGTGGGTGGCCTTCCGCTACAACGCCAAGCGTAACCCCACCCCCGCGCGCTGGAGCCACAACACACTGGTCGAGGTCATCTGGACCGTGGTGCCGGTGCTGATTCTGATGGTCATCGCCATCTTCTCGTTCCGGCTGTTGTTCCAGTACAATGACATGCCCGAGCCGGACCTGACCGTGAAGGTCACCGGCAACCAGTGGAACTGGGCCTACGAGTATCCGGACCAGGCCGTGCCGGAATACATTTCCAACATGCTGCCGGAAAACGAGACGACGCCGCAGCTCTATCGTCTGGCCGCCGACGAGCCGATGGTGGTGCCGGTCGGCCAGACCGTGCGCCTGCTGGTCACCGCCGCCGACGTGATCCACGCCGTGGCCCTGCCGGCTTTCGGCATCAAGACCGACGCCATCCCGGGTCGCGTCAACGAGACCTGGTTCCGCGCCGACCGTGTCGGCACCTTCTATGGCCAGTGTTCGGAACTGTGCGGCGTCGATCACGCCTTCATGCCGATCCAGATCAATGTGGTGACCCAGGCCGAGTTCGAAGCCTGGGTGGTCAGCCGGGGCGGCTCCATGACCGCCGCCGCCGATGCGGCCGCTGAAGCCGCCGCCCAGGAGGCCGCGGCACAGGAAGCGGCCAACACCGCCGCCGCCGAAGCCGACGCCGCCGGCGCCGAGACCCCCGCCGCCGGACCCGCCTCTCCGGAGACTCCCGCCGCCGGCGACGAGCCGACCCCGGGCGCCGCCGCCCCCACTGCGACCGCGCCGGCCGCCTGAGCAAGAATTCGGAAGACCACGATATGGCCACCGCAACCGCCACCGCTCACGGTCACCACGACGACCACGGGCACGATCACAAGCCGGGCTTCTTCACCCGCTGGTTCCTGTCGACCAACCACAAGGACATCGGCACGCTGTACCTGATCTTCGCCATCATGGCGGGGATCGTAGGCGGCGCCCTGTCGGGGCTGATCCGCTGGGAGCTGGCCGAGCCGGGCATCCAGATCTTCCGTGAAGGCTCGATCATCCAGTATCTCGGCATCGTCGAGGCCTCCAAGCACGGTTACAACGTCACCGTCACGGCCCACGCCCTGATCATGATCTTCTTCATGGTCATGCCCGCCATGATCGGCGGTTTCGGCAACTGGTTCGTGCCGATCATGATCGGCGCGCCGGACATGGCGTTCCCGCGCATGAACAACGTCTCGTTCTGGCTGCTGGTGGCCGCCTGGATTCTGCTGTGCCTGTCGATGTTCGTCGACGGCGGCCCAGGGCGCGGCTTCGGCGGCGGCTGGACCATCTATCCGCCCCTTTCGACCACGGGTCACACCGGCCCGGCCATGGATCTGGCAATCTTCGCCCTGCACGTGGCGGGCGCATCGTCGATCCTGGGCGCGGTCAACTTCATCACGACCATCTTCAACATGCGCGCGCCGGGCATGACCCTTCACCGCATGCCGCTGTTCGCCTGGTCGGTCCTGATCACCGCCTTCCTGCTGCTGCTGTCGCTGCCGGTCCTGGCGGGCGCCATCACCATGCTGCTGACCGACCGCAATTTCGGCACCAGCTTCTTCAATCCCGCCGGCGGCGGCGATCCGGTGATGTTCCAGCACCTGTTCTGGTTCTTCGGTCACCCCGAGGTCTACATCCTGATCCTGCCGGGCTTCGGCATCATCAGCCACATCGTCTCGACCTTCTCCAAGAAGCCGGTGTTCGGCTATCTGGCCATGGCCTACGCCATGGTGGCCATCGGCTTCATCGGCTTCGTCGTGTGGGCCCACCACATGTACACCGTGGGCATGCCGATCAATCTGCGCGCCTATTTCGTGGCCGCGACCATGATCATCGCGGTGCCGACGGGGGTGAAGATCTTCAGCTGGATCGCCACCATGTGGGGCGGATCCATCAGCTTCAAGACGCCCATGCTGTGGGCCGTCGGCTTCATCTTCCTGTTCACCGTCGGCGGCGTGACCGGCGTGGTCCTGGCCAACGCCGCCATGGATTACAGCCTGCATGATACCTATTACGTGGTGGCGCACTTCCACTATGTGCTGTCGCTGGGCGCCGTCTTCGCGATTTTTGCGGGCTTCTACTACTGGTTCGAGAAGATGTTCGGGGTGAAATACAACGAGTTCCTCGGCGCGACCCACTTCTGGATCATGTTCGTGGGGGTGAACCTGGTGTTCTTCCCGCAGCACTTCCTCGGTCTTCAGGGCATGCCGCGCCGTTACGTGGACTATCCGGAGGCCTATACGCTCTGGAACCATGTTTCGACGGTGGGCTACGTCATCACCATCGTCGGCGTGGGCGTGTTCCTGCTGATGCTGCTGGAGGCCGCCATCCGGCGTCGTCCGGGCGTGGCCAATCCCTGGGGAGAGGGCGCGACCACACTGGAGTGGACGCTCAGCTCGCCCCCGCCGCACCACCAGTTCAACGAGCTGCCGGTGGTCAAGGCGGATCACCACTGATCGCGTCCCCGGCGCGCGACGATGTCCTGAACGCGCTGGACACGAGACCACACTGGACATTGAGGGCTCAGGCGTCATCGCCTGGGCCCTCGACGTTTCATCCGGCGCTCTAGAGGAGTAACACCACCGCCGATGCCCACGCCCGCCGCTCCCGTCGTCTCGACCGCCCAGCCGGAAGACTATTTCCAGCTGCTGAAGCCGCGCGTCATGTCGCTGGTGATCTTCACGGCGGTGACCGGGCTGGTGGCGGCGGGCGGCGACATCGATCCCCTGCTGGCCGCCATCGCGGTCTTGTGCATCGCCGTCGGCGCCGGCGCCGCGGGGGCCTTGAACATGGCGCTCGAAGGCGAGACCGACGCCCTGATGCGGCGCACGCGGGGACGGCCGGTGGCGGCGGGACGCGTGAGGCGCGACGACGCCCTGACCTATGGCGCGGTGCTTTCGCTGTTCTCGGTCATGCTGCTGGGCATGGCGGTCAATTGGGTGGCGGCGGGTCTGCTGGCGCTGACCATCGCCTATTATGCCGGCTTCTACACCCTGCTGCTGAAGCGACGGACGCCCCAGAACATCGTCATCGGCGGGGCGGCCGGCGCCCTGCCGCCAGTGATCGGCTGGGCCGCCGCCACCGGGTCGGCGCCCTGGCAGGCCTGGCTTCTGTTCCTGATTATCTTCCTGTGGACCCCGCCGCACAGCTGGGCGCTGGCCCTCTACTCCGCGGGAGACTACGCGCGGGCGGGCATCCCGATGATGCCGGTGGCGCGCGGCGCGAAATCGACCCGGCTGCAGATCTGGCTCTACAGCCTGGTGTTCGTGCCGGTGGCGATCCTGCCCGCCTTCGTTGGCTTGGGCGGGCTGATCTATCTGGCGGCTTCTGTGGCGGGAGGCCTCGCCTTCCTGGCCCTGGCGTTCCGGCTGTGGCGCAGCCGGGCAGGCGACGCGCCGGACAAGGCCGAAGCCGTGGGGCGAGAGGCCGCATTGTATGATGTCCGCGCCGAGGCCAAACCGGCCCGCGATCTGTTCGCCTTTTCGATCCTGTATCTGATGCTGCTGTTCGCCGCCCTGTTGATCGAGCGGCTGCCGGCGTCCCAGGTGGTGTGCCCCTCATGCGTCTGACCGATGAACAAATGGCCGCCCGCAAGCGCCGCAATCTGGCGATCGCCCTGGGCCTGGTCGCCTTCATGGTGCTGATCTTCGTCACCACCGTCCTGAACCTGCGCCGCAACATCGAGGCGGCCGCCGATCAGCGCGCCGCCGAACAGGCCGAGTTCACCGCCCCCGTCGCGTCGGGAGTCCAGCGGTGAAGGCGGATCGCAAGAACCTGATCGCCCTGTTGTGTGGCGGGGTGGTGGTGCTGATGACCGGCGCGGCCTTCGCGGCGGTGCCGCTGTACCAGCTGTTCTGCGACGTCACCGGCTTCGGCGGCACGGTCAGCCGCGCCGAGGCGGCGCCGACCGAGGTGCTGGACGAGACCGTGCTGGTCCGGTTCGACACCAATGTGCGCGACCTGCCCATGACCTTCCGCGCCGAACAGGTCAGCCAGCGGGTGCGCATCGGCGAGACCGGCATGGCCTTCTTTGACGTGACCAACACCTCGGACCAGCCGATCCACGCCACGGCCGCCTACAATGTCGTGCCGACCCAGGCGGGCCCCTACTTCCAGAAGCTGCAGTGCTTCTGTTTCGACGGTCAGGTGATCGAGCCTGGTCAGACCCAGAAGTTCCCGGTCCAGTATTTCGTGGCCCCCGAACTGGCCACCGACCGCGAGGGCCGGGGCATCAAGGAAATCACCCTCAGCTACACCTTCTATCCGACCCAGGGGTTCGATCAGGCGGCGGTTTCCGACGCTCCGGGCTCTGGCGTCGCCGGATAGCGGACGCTATAGCCCACCAGACTCACGCCTGAATTCAGAGACCGCTTCATGGCCGACGCCCACGCCGCTCCGCATCACGACTATCACCTTGTCGACCCGAGCCCCTGGCCGCTGGTGGCCTCCATCGCCACCACGATCATGATGATCGGCGCGGTGGTGTGGATGAAGGGACTGGCTCCGGCCGACGCCCCACTAGGCGCGATCCTGGGCGACGGGCAGAAGGCGGTGTTCTTCGCCGGCTTCGCCGGCGTGCTCTACTCGATGTTCGGCTGGTGGTCGGACGTCATCAAGGAGAGCAAGGCGGGCGATCACACGCCGGTCGTCTCGATCGGCCTGCGCTACGGCATGATCCTGTTCATCGCCTCTGAGATCATGTTCTTCGCGGCCTTCTTCTGGATCTTCTTCGAGATGGCGATCTTCGACCATGCGCGCGAGGCCATCCCTCAGGTCAGCGCCTGGGCCGACACCGCCGCGGCCTGGTCGACCTGGCCGCCGCAGGGGATCGAGGTGCTGGATCCGTGGTCGCTGCCGCTGCTGAACACCGTCACCCTGCTGCTTTCGGGCTGCACCGTGACCTGGGCCCACCACGCCCTGCAGATCGGCAACCGCAAGGAAGCCAAGATCGCCCTGGGCCTGACCATCGCGTTGGGCGCCTTCTTTACGGCGATCCAAGCCTATGAATATTATCATATTCTGCACGAAAACCTGTTCTTCAACGACGCCGCGATTAATTCGGGCCTCTACGGCTCGATCTTCTTCATGGCGACGGGTTTCCATGGCTTCCACGTGCTGGTCGGGACCATCTTCCTGACTGTCTGTCTGATCCGCCTGCTGCGCGGCGGCTTCACCCCCCAGAAGCACTTCGGCTTCGAGGCGGCGGCCTGGTACTGGCATTTCGTGGATGTGGTTTGGCTGTTCCTGTTCGCCTTCGTCTATGTGGTCTTCGGCTGACCGAGGCGTCTGACCTCTCGCCCCTGATCGCGGGGCTGAGGGGGCGCTGCCCCGCCTGCGGTCGGGGGGCTCTGTTCGCGGGGTTCCTGAAGCCCCGCGACCGCTGCGAGACATGCGGCTACGATTTGGCCTCGGCCAACACCGGCGACGGCGCGGCCACCTTCATCATGCTGATCGGCGGGGGGCTGGTCGCTTTCCTCGCCCTGTTCGCCGAAATCGCCTGGCGGCCGCCAATTTGGCTGCACCTGACGCTGTGGGTTCCGCTGGCGGGCGCCGTCTGCCTGGGTCTGATGCGTCCATCGAAGGGTTTGATGATCGGGCTGGAGGTCCGTAACCGCGCCCGAGAGGTGCGCAATGACGACTTCTGAACGGCGGCGCTTCCCCTTGGGCCTGACGGCCGCCTGCGGACTGTCGCTGGCGCTCTTGTTGGGGCTCGGGATCTGGCAGGTGCAGCGTCTGGGCTGGAAGACCGCCCTGATCGCCCAGGCGGAGGCGCGCGCCGCCGAACCGGCCCGCCCATTTGCCGAGGTGTTTCATCAGCGGCCGGTCGATTTCCGCAAGGCGGTCGTCGACTGCCCGGGCCTGGCCACGGCGCCCTATGTCGAATTGCAGTCGATCCAGGATGGTCAGGCAGGCGTGCGGCTGATCTCGCTGTGCCAGCCGCCCGGGTTTGAGTTCCTCTATCTGGTCGATCGCGGCTTCGTGGCGGATACGATTTCGGCGCGGCCGCCGGTGCGCCCCTCCAACGAGATCACGCGCGTCGAGGTCGAGATGCGGATTCCGCCCGGAAACAGCCCGTTCACGCCGGCGCCCAGCGGAAACCGCTTTTATGGCCGCGATCGCCTGGCCATGGCCGAGGTGCTGGGGGCCGCGCTGCCGGTGGATATGCCGATCCTGTTCGCCACCACGTCCAGCAATCCGGACTGGCAGGCTCTGCGGCCCTCGGCTCCGCCGGCGGCCTATTCGAACAATCACCTCGGCTATGCCCTGACGTGGTTCGGACTAGCGATCGCCCTGTTCGGCTTCTACATCGCCCTGCTTCGCCGTCGACTGAGCCGGAGCGGTTCCTGACCCATATCGCAACCCTGCCGAACGGCGTCCGCGTCGTCGCCGATCCGACACCCGGCGCGCGGACCTTCGCCCTGACCGTGGCGGTGCGCGGCGGCGCGCGCTGGGAGGACGAGGCGCGCTCCGGTTGGTCGCACTTCCTCGAGCACATGGTGTTCAAGGGCGCGGGCGATCGCGACGCCCAGGCCATCGTCGAGGCCATCGAGGCCGAAGGCGGCTCGATCAACGCCGCCACCGGCCACGAACGCACAAGCTTCGAGGTGCGCGGCCTGGCGGGATCGCTGCCGACGGCGCTGGAGGTCGTATCGGACCTGATGTTCCGGCCGATGATGGACCCGGTCGAGATCGCCCGCGAGAAGGACGTCATCGCCCAAGAGATCGCCGAGGCGTTCGACACGCCCGACGACCACGTGTTCGACATGGCGGGGGCCATGGCCTGGGCCGGGCAGCCGGCCGGCCGGCCGATCCTGGGGTCGACAGCCAGCTTGGCGCCGATCGCCGCCGAAGCGTTGTCGGAATGGCGTCGCCGGCTTTACGAGCCGTCGCGAATGGTGGTGGTCGTCTCCGGCGCCGTCGATGCCGACGACCTGATGAAGCGAGGCGAGGCGGCCTTCGGGGTCGAGCCGGCCGGCGCCGACGACGCGCCCGAGGCCATGACCTTCACCGGTGGCCACGCGGTCGAGAGCCGCCGCATCGAACAGGCCAATCTGGTGTTTCAGCTGCCCGGCGTGGCCTGGACCGACGCCGATCAGCCGGCATTGAGGATTTTCGGCGAGATCCTGGGCGGCGGCATGGCCTCGCGGCTGTTCCAGAGCGCGCGCGAGCGACTGGGCCTCGCCTACGCCATTGATGCCTGGTCCGAGCCCGGCGAGGACGCGGGGGTGGTGGGTATCTACGCCGGGTCGGCCGCCGATCGCGCCGAGCGGCTCGCCGAGGTGGCGGCGCGAGAGGTCGCTGACCTGGCCGAGAAGGGGCCGAGCGAGGCCGAACTGTCTCGCGCCAAGGCGGTGCTAAAGGCCTCGCTGTGGATGGCCGACGAGAGCCTGACCTCCCGCTCCGGGCGGCTGGCGGCCCAGGTTCTAGTCCACGGCGCGCCGCGATCGACCGAGGATCAGGTCGCGGCGCTGGAGGCGGTCACGGTGTCCGAGGTGCGCGCGGTCGGCCGCCGCATCCTGGCTCCTGGGCGGTCGGCCACGGCCGTGCTGGGCCCGCGCGCGGCGGGCAAAGCGGGGAGGAAATTCCATGAGGCGCTGTTCGGCTAGCGTTCGATGTCGCGCGCCAGAGCCGGTCGCGCTATCCTCCTGTCATGGCTCTGATGGACTGGATCGGCGAGACGGCGACGACGGTCCTTGAGGGGCCCGGCGTCAGTCTGCGCCATCCGCGCGCCGGGGACTTCGCTGAATGGTCCCAACTGAGAGCGGCGTCGCGTGACCATCTGCAGCCGTGGGAGCCGCTGTGGCCCCATGACGACCTGACCCGGACCGCCTTCCGCCGCCGCCTGACCGCCTACCAGCGCGAGATTGAACTGGGCCACGCCTATCCCTTCTTCATCTTCGCCGGCGGTCGTCTGGTGGGCGGGGTGACCCTGTCCAACATCCGGCGCGGCGTGGCCGAGACCGGGACCGTCGGCTACTGGATCGGCCAGACCCACACCGGCCGGGGATATGCGACGGCGGCGGTCCGCGCGCTGGCCGAGCATTCGTTCGGCGGCTTGAAACTGCATCGGCTGGAGGCGGCCTGCCTCCCAGCCAATATCGGATCGCGGCGGGTGCTGGAGAAGGCGGGGTTTCGTCGCGAGGGCGAGGCCAAGGCTTATCTCAAAATTAACGGCGTTTGGGCAGACCATCTGCTGTTCGGCCTTCTCGCGGAGGAGGTCTCCCGGCGCTGACGGCGTCGGCCGCGTCGGGAGGTCCAGTCAGGCTGTGAACGGGCGATCGTCCAGAAGCCTGGCGTGGGATGCGACCACTGCGATCGAAGCCCTGGCGGCGTCGGACGCGGCCCTGTGGGTGTGGAGCCCGGCCGAGGATCAGATGCAGTTTACCGGCGCGACCAAGCCTCTGGGGCTGGCCCCGTTGGCCCCCGCCTGTTCCGCCGCCGCCTTCACCGCCCTGACCCTGCCGCAGGACCGGGCGCTGGCCGAAAAGATACTGAAGCCGCAGGAGGAGGGGACCGAGATCGCCCTGCGCCTGCGGATGCGCGGGTCCGAGACTTGTCTGTGGCGGGGCGTGTGGCTGGAGGACGGGGCGCGGGCGGCGGGCCTGGTGGCGCTGGAGGCAAAGTTCGCGCCGTCCGACCGCGACCGGTTAACCGGCCTGTATCACCGCAAAGCCTTTGTGGCGCGGCTGGGCGAGGCCTTGGAGACATCGGGCGACTGGGATCTGGTGGTCGCCGACCTGGACCGGCTGCGTCGGCTGAACGAGGCCCTGGGGCTGGAACGGGCCGATCTGGTTCTGGCGGCCCTGGGATCGCGCCTGGCCGCCGCCTTCGCCGGCGACGCCGCGCCGGCCCGCATCGGCGAGGACGAGTTCGCGGTGTTCGCGCCGGCGGCCGAGGGTCTGTCAGTGGCCGAGCGGCTGCGCGAAGCGCTGGAACAGCCGCTGAGGGTGGCGGGCTTCGACATCTATCCCACCGTCTCGATCGGCGCGGTGCGGGCCGAGGGCGGGCCGGACGCGCCCGATCCGTCGGAACTGCTGCGCCGCGCCGCGCTGGCGCTGGATTCGGCCAAGAGCCTGGGGCGCGGCGGGGTGGCCAGCTATGGTCAGGCGCTGGAAACCGACAGCCTGTCGCGGCTGGCGCTGGAGTCGGACCTAAGAAACGCCTTCGTGCGCGGTGAGATCGAGCCCTTCTTCCAGCCCATCGTCAATCTGGACACCGGCGCGGTGGCGGGCTTCGAGGCCCTAGCCCGCTGGCGCCACCCGCGTCGCGGACTGGTGGCGCCCGACGAGTTCCTCCGGCTGGCCGACGAGATGGGCCTGATGAACCAGCTGGGCCTGATCATGATGACGCGCGCGGCGCACCAGCTGGCGGAATGGCTGAAGCGCCATCCCGCGGCGGGACCCCTGTTCTGCAGCGTCAATCTGTCGACCAACGAGCTGGAGCGCGACGGCCTGATCGAGGACGTGCGCCGCATCCGCCAGGAGACCGGCCTGCCGCCGGGCGCCCTGAAGCTGGAGGTCACCGAAAGCGACATCATGCGCAATCCGGACAAGGCGCTGCAGGTGCTGACGGCTTTGCGAAAGGCCGGAGCGTCGCTGGCCCTGGACGACTTCGGCACCGGCTTTTCGTCCCTGGCCTATCTGGCCAAGCTACCGTTCGATACGCTCAAGATCGACCGCTACTTCGTGCTGACCATGGCGGAGGACGAAGGGTCGGCCAAGATCGTCAAGTCGGTGGTTAACCTGGGCCGCGACCTGTCGCTGGAGGTGGTGGCCGAGGGGGTGGAGAACGCCAATCTGGCGCGGCTGCTGCTGGAGGCCAGCTGTCACTATGGCCAGGGCTTCGGCTATGCGCCCGCCCTGCCGGCCCAGGAGGCGGAGGTCTATCTGGACGAGAGCCTGTCGGACGGCGCGGCGCCGATCCGGGCGCGGTCCGGCTGACCTTCCTCAGACCATGACCAATCGGTCAGGCGCGCGCCACGGCTTGGCCGCAGATGGGCGTTAGGCGCTGAGGATCGGAAGTCACGCGGCATTCAGGCGCAAGGGCGCTGCATCACGGGGCATTCCGTACGGGGGCGCGGTCGTCTAGGAACGGCTGAGGCTTAGAGGACGTCGATGGCGAGATCGGGAACGGGGCGAGGCGGGGCGGAGACGCCGCCGTCGGGCGGCGGCAAGAAGGGTCGCACGCCGTTCGGCCGCTTTCTGTATTGGTCAACCGTGCTGGGCGTCTGGCTGGCCATCTTCCTGGTGGTCTTCCTGGCGGTGTTCGCGCGCGGCTTGCCCGACACCTCGGCGCTGTACGAGGTCGATCGCCAGCCCTCGATCACCTATCTGGACAGGAACGGCGCCCTGATCTCGGTGCGCGGCTCGCAGCAGGCGCCGCCGGCCGACCTGGACAGCCTGCCCGACTATGTGCCGGCCGCCTTCATCGCCATCGAGGACCGCCGGTTCTACTATCATCCCGGCTTCGACCCGATCGGCATGGCGCGAGCGATGAGCGCCAACCTGCGCGCCGGACGGGTGGTGCAGGGCGGTTCGACCATCTCGCAGCAGCTGGCCAAGAACCTGTTCCTGACGCCGGACCAGACCATGCGCCGCAAGGTGCAGGAGATCATGCTGGCGGTCTGGCTGGAGCTGAAGTTCTCCAAGCAGGAGATTCTCGCCCTGTATCTGAACCGGGTCTATTTCGGCGCCGGCGCCTATGGCATCGAGGCGGCGTCCCAGCGCTATTTCGACAAGTCGGCGCGCCGTCTGACGGTCGGCGAGGCGGCGTTGCTGGCGGGGCTGCTCAAGGCGCCCAGCCGCTATTCGCCCGTGTCCGAAAGCGAGCGCGCCGCCGGCCGCGCCACGGTGGTTCTGAACGAGATGGAAGAGGCGGGCGTCATCACCGCCGAGCAGCGCAATCAGGCCGTCACCGAGCCGGTCCGCGTGTCGCGCACCCTGGCGACCCAGCACGCCCAGTATTTCGTGGACTGGCTGGACAAGGAGATCCGCGGCCTGGTCGGCGAACCGACCGAGGACTTGATCGTCGAGACCACGTTGGACCTGACGCTGCAGACCGCCGCGGAGCGGTCGGTGCACCGCATCCTCGAACGCGACGGCGGCAAGGGGGTCGAGGAGGCCGCCCTGGTGGCGCTGGACGGCGAGGGCCGGGTGCGGGCCATGATCGGCGGCGCGTCTTATGCCGACAGCCAGTTCAACCGCGCCGTCGACGCGCGGCGTCAGGCCGGCTCTGCCTTCAAGCCCTTCGTTTATCTGGCGGCGCTGGAGGCCGGCTACACCCCGGATACGCCAGTGGTGGACGAGCCGATCACCATCGGCGGCTGGACCCCACGCAACTACAACGGCCGCTACACCGGCCCGACCACCCTGGCCAACGCGGTGGCGCAGTCACTGAACACCACCGCCGCCGCCCTGGCCGACCAGGTCGGGCGCGACAGCGTGGCCCGCGCCGCGCGGCGCCTGGGCATCGAATCCCAGATCGGGCTGCAGCCGTCCATGGCGCTGGGCGCCGTCGAGGTGTCGCCGCTGGAGATGGCCCAGGCCTATGACGCCCTGGCGAATGGCGGCAAGCGCGTTGAGGCGCACGGCATCAGCCGTATCCGTACCGAGGCGGGCCGGGTGATCTATCAGCGCGCCGCGCGGGACCAGCTGCAGGTGATTCAGAATCCGCCGCTGTATTATCTGAACCAGATGCTGAGGGGGGTGATCACTTCCGGCACCGGACGGGGCGCGGCCATCGGCGGCCGCGACATCGCAGGCAAGACCGGCACCACCTCGGACTACAGGGACGCCTGGTTCGTCGGCTACACCGGCGGCTTCGTCACCGCCGTCTGGGTCGGCAAGGACGACAACTCCGCGATGCGAGATGTCACCGGCGGCACCGCGCCGGCCGCCATCTGGCGGGGCTTCATGGAAGCGGCCCTGCCGCGTCTGAACGTTCAGGACATTCCCAATGGCCCGCCCGCGCCGGAGGGCTGGATGCAGCGTGACGTCATCGGCGACGCACTAACGGGTCTGAACAGTCTGTGGGGCGACAGCGGCTCCGATCCCCTGCCGCCGATCATCGACGATGGCGGTCAGCCGCCCATCGACCCGCGCGATCCGCGGGCGCCCGCGGTTCGCGGACCGGTGCCGACCCAGCCGCTGGATCGGGGCCCGCCGCCACGTCGCGAGGAAATCCCCGACGACTTCTACCGCGACGAACCGCCTCCGGGCGGTCCCGGGCCGGCGCGCCAGCCGGCGATGGACCCGTCATTCTACTGACGGTCCGGGGCGGTTGCTCGATCAGAGAATGTAGCGGCTGAGGTCAGCGTTTTTGGCTAGGTCGCCGACCTTTTCGCGCACCTGATCGGCGTCGAAGCGGACGGTCTGGCCGGTCAGGTCCGAGGCGCGGAAGCTGATGTCCTCCAGCACCTTCTCCATCACCGTCTGCAGCCGGCGGGCGCCGATGTTCTCGACGGCCGAGTTGGCGGCCACGGCGGCATCGGCCATCGCATCGACCGCTTCAGGGCTGAACTCCAGCGTCACCTCCTCGGCGGCCAGCAGGGCCTGGTTCTGACGGATCAGATTGGCCTCGGGCTCAGTCAGGATGCGGCGGAAGTCGTCGCGGGTCAGGGCCTTCAGCTCGACCCGGATCGGCAGGCGGCCCTGAAGCTCGGGCAGCAGGTCCGACGGCTTGGCCACATGGAAGGCGCCCGAGGCGATGAACAGCACATGGTCGGTCTTCACCGGCCCGTATTTGGTCGAGACGGTGGTGCCCTCGATCAGGGGCAGCAGGTCACGTTGCACCCCCTCGCGCGACACGTCGGCGCCGCGCGCCTCTGACCGGGCGGCGACCTTGTCGATCTCGTCCAGGAAGACGATGCCTTCCTGTTCGGCCAGGGTGACGGCCTCGCGGGTCAGGCTGTCCTGATCCAGCAGCTTGTCGGATTCCTCTGCGATCAGGGGATCGACCGCCGCCTTGACCGTGGTCTTGACCGTCTTGGTGCGGCCGCCGCCCATCTTGCCCAGCAGTTCGCCGATATTGATCATGCCGACGCCGCCCTGGCCCGGCATGTCGAGCCCTTGCAGAGGCGACGCGGTGTCTGCCAGGGCGATCTCGAGCTCCTTGTCGTCAAGTTCGCCGGCGCGCAGCTTCTTGCGGAAGGAATCGCGCGTAGCCGGCTGTGCGCCGGGGCCGACCAAGGCGTCCAGAATGCGGTCCTCGGCGGCCTTCTCGGCCTGGGCGCGGACGCCGGCGCGGCGCTGGTCGCGGACCATCAGCATGGCGGCCTCGACCAGATCGCGCATGATCTGATCCACGTCGCGGCCGACATAGCCGACCTCGGTGAACTTGGTGGCCTCGACCTTGAGGAAGGGCGCCCCGGCCAGCCGGGCCAGCCGCCGCGCGATCTCGGTCTTGCCGACGCCCGTGGGGCCGATCAGCAAAATGTTCTTGGGCGTGATCTCGTCGCGGATGTCCTCGGGCGCACGCTTCCTGCGCCAGCGATTGCGCAGGGCCACGGCCACGGCGCGCTTGGCGTCGTCCTGGCCGACGATGAAGCGGTCCAGTTCGGATACGATCTCGCGGGGGGACAGGTCGGTCACGGGGCCTCAGTCAGTCGCTTTGGGAGAGGCGGCATATGGGGCGGGCGAGGGGGCGGGTCCAGACGGCGGGGCAAACGCTGCAGTCCGAGCTGACTTCGCTGCCAAAACGGGTTCATCACAACGAACACGACGGGACCGCACATGTGTCGGTCTATCGCGTCCAAAGTCGATCCTTGGAGGTATGGCGGCGTTCGCCGCCTTTAGCTTCCTCGACGCGCTGATAAGCATTCAGGATCGACGGTCAGCATGTCGGCGCTTCGCACGCGTCGTGTTCGTTGTGGCCTTCCGTCGTGGCCGTTGTGATGAATCTCTGGGGCCGCGCCCACCGGCTGTAGGGCGAGCGCCTTAGCCGGCCGCGCGATCCCGCTTGATGTCCGGCGGGGTCGCTTCGTCGGTCAGGAGGCGGATGGCTTCGTCCAGCGTCACCACCGTCTGAGCCTGGCTGCCCAGGCGGCGGATGGCGACCGTACCGGCCTCGGCCTCGTTCCGGCCCACCACAGCGATGACCGGCACCTTGCCGACCGAGTGTTCGCGCACCTTGTAGCCGACCTTCTCGTTCCGGAGATCGGTCTCGACGCGCAGGCCGGCGGCCTTGAACCGGGCCGCGACCTCCTCCGCGTACGGATCGGCGTCGGAGGTGATGGTCGCCACCACCGCCTGGGTCGGCGCCAGCCACAGGGGAAAGGCCCCGGCGTAGTTCTCGATCATGATGCCGATGAACCGCTCGAAACTGCCCAGGATGGCCCGGTGCAGCATCACGGGGCGGTGCTTGGCGCCGTCCTCGCCGACATATTCCGCGTTCAGCCGTTCCGGCAGGACATAGTCCAGCTGGATGGTGCCGCAGGTCCATTCGCGGCCGATGGCGTCCTTGACCACGAAATCCAGCTTGGGCGCATAGAAGGCGCCGTCGCCCTCGGTGACCACTGGCTCGGTCCCGGCGGCGCGGGCCGCCTCGGCCATCTGGGCCTCGGCCTTGTCCCAGAATTCGTCCGTGCCGGCGCGGACCTCCGGGCGGGTGCCCAGGCTGATGTAGGCGGTCTGCATGCCCAGATCGGCGTGGACGCTGTGAGCCAGCTCGATGAAGTCGGCCGTCTCAGAAACGATCTGGTCCTCACGGCAGAAGATGTGGGCGTCGTCCTGGGTGAAGCCGCGCACCCGCATCAGACCGTGCAGGGCGCCCGACGGTTCATAGCGGTGGCAGGCGCCGAACTCGGCCATGCGCAGCGGCAGCTCGCGATAGGACCGCTGACCCTGGTCGAAAATCTGCACGTGACCCGGGCAGTTCATCGGCTTGAGGCTGAGCGTCTCGCCCTCGACCGTCTCGCAGACGAACATGTTGGGGCGGTATTTGTCCCAGTGGCCGGACGCCTCCCAGAACTTGCGATCCAGCACCTGGGGCGTCTTGACCTCGACATAGCCGGCCTTGTCCAGGCGGCGGCGCATATAGGCCTCGATCACCTGCCACAGCACCCAGCCCTTGGGGTGCCAGAAGACCATGCCTCGGCCCTCTTCCTGCATGTGGAAGAGCTCCATCTGGCGACCCAGCTTCCTGTGGTCGCGCTTCTCGGCCTCCTCGATGCGGGTCAGATAGGCGTCGAGGTCCTCCTTGGTGGCCCAGGCGGTGCCGTACATGCGCTGGAGCTGTTCGCGTTTGGAATCGCCTCGCCAATAGGCGCCGGCGAGCTTGGTCAGTTTGAAGGCCTTGCCGACGTGGCGCGTGGAGGGGAAGTGCGGTCCCCGGCACAGGTCGATCCAGTCGCCCTGTTTGTACAGGGTGATGGTCTCGGTCTCGGGCAGATCGCGGATCAGCTCGGCCTTGAACTTCTCGCCCTTGGCCTCGAAGAATTTGATGGCCTCGTCGCGGTCCCAGACCTCGCGTTCGAACTTGGAGTCGCGGTCGATCAGCCGGCCCATCTCCTTTTCGATGGCGGCGAAGTCGTCGGTCGAGAAGGGCTCCTCGCGGAAGAAATCATAATAGAATCCGTCCTCGATCGCCGGGCCGATGGTGACCTGGGTTCCGGGGAACAGGTTCTGCACCGCCTCGGCCAGGACGTGGGCGCAGTCGTGGCGGATGGTGTAGAGCGCCTCGGGATCGTCGCGCATGATCAGGCGGAAGTCGCCGCCGGTCTCCAGCTCGCGACCCATGTCGCGCTGCTGGCCGTTCAGCTCGGCCAGCAAGGCCTTCTTGGCCAGGGACGGCGAGATGGAGGCGGCCACGTCGCGGGCCGTGGAGCCTTGGGGATATTCACGGACGGCGCCGTCGGGGAATTTCAGTTCGATCATGGGTTCGTCTTCACGGGCGGGACCGGGTCGTATCCGGAGGCGCCCCAGGGGTGGCATTTGCAAAAGCGGCGGGCGGCCAGCCAGCCGCCCCGGACGGGGCCGTGCTGGATCAGGGCGTCGCGTCCATAGTCCGAACAGGTCGGCTGGAAGCGGCACGACTGACCGAAGAACGGCGACAGGGTCAGCTTGTAGGTCCGGTGGACCAGGCGAACGCCGCGTTCATAGGCAGACATGACGGCCGGGGCGGTTGGAGGAGGAGGTCGCGGCGCTTATCCCCCATGCGTGGGGACCGGGCAACCGCGACGCTCAGGCCGCGCCGGCGATGGGAGTTCGGCTGGTCTTCCTCTGAGCCTCGCGCACGGCGTCCATGGTCGCCTCGACAGCCACCAGGGTGGAGGCGTGGCGGGCCGGATAGTCGGCGACCTGTTTCAGGGCGCGCAGGCCCTCGAACCGGCCGACGGGCCCGTCGCCGCCCGATTTCAGCATGGCGACCATGGCGTCGCGGGCCTGTTCCAGCTCATCGACCGTGGCCCCGATGACGCTCTGGCCCAGTACCCCGGCGGCGGCCTGGCCCAAGGCGCAAGCCTTCACCTCCTGGGCGAAGTCGGCGATCCGGTCGCCGTTCAGCACCACATCGACCACGGCGCGCGATCCGCACAGCTTGGCGACGCGCTCGCCGGTGCCGCCTGGCGCGGCCAGTCGGCCGGCGTGAGGCATCTCGGCGGCGAGGCGAAGGATGCGGGTGCTGTAGAGGTCGTCGATCACAGGTCAAGAGATAGGCCGTCCAGCAGCGGCGCGAAAGCGTGTGATCAGAGATGGGGGATGCGCTTGTCCCGAGGCGCGACGCATGGGCACAAAGGGCGACGGGTAGGCGCGGGGGACAGCCGATGTTCGATGGCAAGTCGATCCTGATCACTGGGGGCTCCGGCTCCTTTGGCAGGATGTACATCCGGCGCATCCTGGCGCGCTTCAAGCCCAGGCGACTGATCGTCTATTCGCGCGACGAGCTGAAGCAGTTCGAGATGCAGCAGGTCTTCACCGACCCCTGCATGCGCTGGTTCCTGGGCGACGTGCGCGACGCCGAGCGGATGACCCAGGCCATGCGCGGGGTCGATTTCGTGATCCACGCCGCGGCGATGAAACAGGTGCCGGCGGCCGAGTACAATCCGACCGAATGCATCCGCACCAACGTCAACGGAGCCGAAAACGTCATCGCCGCCGCCCTGGCCAATGACGTGGACCGGGTGATCGCCCTGTCGACGGACAAGGCGGCCAATCCCATCAATCTGTACGGCGCGACCAAGCTGTGTTCCGACAAGCTGTTCGTGGCCGCCAACAACATCGCGGGCGACAAGCGGACACGCTTCTCGGTGGTCCGGTACGGCAACGTGGTGGGGTCGCGCGGATCCGTCGTGCCCTTCTTTGAGGCGTTGATCGCCCAGGGCGCCGGCAGCCTGCCGATCACCGACCCGCGCATGACCCGGTTCTGGATCTCCCTGGAGCAGGGCGTCGAGTTCGTTCTGAAGAACTTCGACCGGATGCAGGGCGGCGAGATCTTCGTGCCCAAGATCCCGTCGGTGCGCATCTCGGACCTGGCCGAGGCGATGGCGCCGGGCATGCCTACCCATGTGGTCGGCATCCGGCCGGGCGAGAAGCTGCACGAGATCATGTGCCCGGCCGACGACAGCCATCTGACCTACGCCTTTTCGGATCACTATGTGATCGCCCCGACCATCCGCTTCCACCACGTGGATCAGGACTTCTCGGTCAACGGGCTGGGCGAGCGAGGCGAGCGGGTCGAGCAGGGGTTCGAATACCACTCCGGCAACAATCCCGACTTCCTGTCGGTCGAGGACATCCGGACGTTCAACGCCGCCGCCGCGATCTGAACGCGATCGGTCGCGGTGCTTCGTCCCTCGACAGGGCGGGCGGTCACGGTGCTAAGGTCGCGTCAGAGGTGCAGGCAGGCGTGATGACGGCCCCGACGGGAGCGACGAGCACGGCGAACGGGGCGGGACGCGCGGGCGACCTGGCCGAGGCGCACGCGCGCCTCCTCGCCGATCGCGACCTGCAGTTCCGCATGACCGAATTTCAGCCGCCGCGCCCGCCGGGATGGCTGGAGCCGTTGCTGGACATGCTGCGAGCGCTCGGTCCGCTATGGCAGGGCATTTTCTGGCTGGGGCTGGCGGCAATCGTGGCGACGATCCTTTGGCTGATCGGGCGTGAACTGGTGCGGATCGGGCGGTCGGCGCGGCCCGAGGCGCGGAACCTGGGTCCGGAGAGCTGGCGGCCGGATCAAGCGGCGGCGCGGGTGCTGCTGTCGGACGCAGACGCCCTGGCCGCCCAGGGCCGGTTCGCCGAGGCGGTGCACCTGATCCTGCTGCGCAGCATCGACGAGTTGAAGGCGCGGCGGCCCAGCGCCATCCGCCCGGCCCTGACCGCGCGCGACATCCGCGATCTCGACGCCCTGCCGGCCACGGCGCGGCCGGCCTTTGCGCGTATGGCCCAGGCGGTCGAGGCCAGTCTGTTCGGCGGCCGGCCGGTAGACGCCGACGCCTTCGCCGCCTGTCGCCGCGACTATGAGGCCTTCGCCCTGCCCGGAACCTGGACCGGATGAGCGTCGAGGCGGCGGCAAGCGCGGGGGTCGAAGGCGCGAGGTCGGGTCCGTTCAAGCCGGCGGTGGTCGTCGGCCTGGTTGGGGTCGCCGTCTTCGCCCTGGCGTCGATGGGTGTGCTCAGCGCCTATGCGCCCGACCTCAGGGACGGCGACGACGGCCAGGCCCACGCCCTGTCGAAATCGGCGGTAGGCTATGCCGGGCTTGTGCGATTGCTGGAGGAGACGGGTCGCGATCCCGTGATGGTCCGTGGCCCCGGCGAGCTGACGCCGAACAGCCTGACGATCGTCACGCCTCTGCACGGCGTCAGCCGCGAACCGCTGGAGGCCCTGGCCGAGAGCGATCGGGCCCTGCTGTATGTGCTGCCAAAGTGGAACACCACGCCCGATCCGGTGCGGCCGGGCTGGGTCCGGGCGGCGGGGCGGTTACCGCCCATGTTCGCCGCCGCCGTACTGCCGGACATGGGGGATGTCACGCCGGGGGCGCCGGGCGACGATCCCCGTGCCAATCAGGACGCCGACCAGGATCTGGCCGTGGTCGCGGCCACAAGCGCCTTGGCGGTCACCGAGGTCGAGGGCGACAGCCGGCCGTCGCTGAGAACGAGCGCGGGCGCGATTTTGGGACGACCCGACCAACCTATCGAAGGCCTGCGCACCTTGTCGGGCGAGGGCTGGCGACCCGTGATCCTGGACGAGGCCGGGCGGGCGCTGGTCGTGACCCATGACGAGACCGGTTCCTATGTGCTGGCCGAGCCGGACCTGCTGAACACCCAGGGCATGGCCGATCTGGGCCGGGCCCGGGCGGCCGTGGCGATGCTTGACTATCTGGCGGGCGACGCGCCCCTGGTGTTCGACCTGACGGCGGCGGGGTTCAGCCGGCCGCGCAGCCTGCTGCGCCTGATGCTGGAGCCGCCGCTGCTGGGGTTCAGCCTGTGCCTGTTCGCAGCCTTCCTGCTGGTCGGCTGGGGCGCGCTGGTCCGGTTCGGTCCGCACCGACGGGGCGAGCGGGTCGTGCCGCTGGGCAAGCGCGCCCTGGCCGACAACACCGCCGCCCTGATCTCCCTGGCCGGCAAGGAGCACCGCCTGGCCGGTCCCTATGCGCGCCTGACCCGCGCCGCCGCGCTGAAGGCCGTGGCCGCGCCTGCCGACGGCGACGAGACGCGGCAGACGGCGCTGCTGGATCGGCTGGCCGAGGCCGGCGGCAGTCCGGAGCGGTGGACCGCGCTCAACGACCGGGCCCTGACGACGCGAACGCCCAAGGACCTGATGGCGCTCGCCCGCGCCCTGACTGACTGGAAGACCTCGATGACCAAGGGACGCCCTTCATGACCCCACAAGAGCTCGGCGCCCTGGCCGACCGTTTCCGCGCAGAGATCGGCAAGGCCGTGATCGGCCAGACCGCCTCGGTCGACCTGATGCTGACGGCCCTGTTCGCCGGCGGTCACGTACTGTTGGAGGGACCGCCGGGGGTAGCCAAAACCCTGCTCGCCCAGAGCTTCTCGGCCGCCTTGGGGGTCCAGTTCGGCCGCATCCAGTTCACGCCCGATCTGATGCCCGGCGACATCCTGGGCTCCAACATCTTCAATTTCCAGACCTCCAGCTTCAGTCTGACGCGCGGGCCGATCTTCTGCGACGTGCTCTTGGCCGACGAGATCAACCGGACGCCGCCCAAGACCCAGGCGGCGCTGCTGGAGGCGATGCAGGAGCGTTCGGTGACCATCGACGGCGAGACCCACGCCCTGCCCCGGCGCTTCACCGTCATCGCCACCCAGAACCCCATCGAGCAGCAGGGTGTCTATCCCCTGCCCGAGGCCCAGCTGGACCGGTTCCTGTTCAAGCATGTCCTGCCCTATCCGTCGCGCGAGGACGAGCTGCGGGTGGTGCGAGAACACGGGTCGCGGGTCGGTATGCCGGACCCCCGGACCCTGGGGGTCGAGACCGTGGCCGACGGCGCCACCCTGGAGGCGGCCGTGGCCGCCGTGGCCGCGATCCGGGTGTCCGACGAGGTGGTCGCCTATATCGTCGATCTGATCAGGGCCACCCGCGAGTCGGCCGATCTGATGACGGGCGCCTCGCCGCGCTCCGGGGCCATGCTGGGCGTCGCCGCGCGGGCGCGGGCGGCTCTGGACGGCCGCGACTATGTCATCCCCGACGATGTGAAGGCCCTGGCCTTGCCGGCGCTGCGCCACCGGGTCGTGCTGTCGCCCGCCGCCGAGATCGAGGGCCGCCGCGCCGACCAGGTGGTCGAGACCCTGGTCCATCAGGTCGCGGCGCCGCGATGAGGCGCCTTGCGTGAAACCTCTCTGGCGACCCCGATCCAGCGACGGTCCGAAGGTGCTGGTCTATCCGACCCGCGCCCTGGTGATGTGGGCCCTGGCCGGGGCGCCGGTCGCGCTTTTGGTCGGCGTGCTGGCGCCCGGGCTGTGGACGGTGGGGGTCGCCTGGTTGGCGGCGCTGGCCGGCGCGGCTGTGCTGGATGCGGTGCTTTCGCCCGCTGCGAGAGACGTGGAGCTGACCCTCGACTCGCCAGACTATCTGGCCGTGGGTCGTCCCGGCGAAGCGGAGGTCAGGGCGACGACGGGGCGCGGACGCCTCCGCGGGCTGGAGGCGGCGCTGGACGCGGACGGCCCCGCCGGACTGATCGAGCCGAGCATCGCCGCCAGCTCTGACGGCGTCGCGCGATTCCTGATGGTCCCGCCGCGCCGTGGCCTGGTGGCCTTTCAGAGCCGATGGGCGCGATGGAAGGGGCCGCTGGGTCTGATGTGGCGCCAGCTGCGTCGCGACGACCGGGCCGAGGTCGGGGTCGGCGCCGACATCCGCCGCATCGAAAACGACGCCGTGCGCATGTTTTCCCGCGACGCCGAATTCGGCGCAAAGATCCAGCGCGACATAGGAGAGGGCGCCGAATTTCACGCCCTGCAAGAGTTCCGCTCCGGCATGGATCGCCGCACCATCGACTGGAAACAGTCGGCCCGGCACTGGCATCTGCTGGCCAAGGAGTTCCGCACCGAGCGCAATCACCAGGTGGTCATGGCCCTGGACAGCGGTCGGGTGATGAGCGAGCCGGTCGGCGGCGCTCCGCGCATCGACCGGGCCGTGCACGGCGCGCTGCTCCTGGCCTATGTCTGTCTGAGAAGCGGTGACCGGGCGGGCCTCTACGCCTTCGACGACCGGCCGCGTCTGTCGACCGGCGCCCTGACCGGAGTCGGCGCCTTTCCTCTGCTGCACCGGCAGGCGGCGCGGATCGACTACGGGACCGAGGAGACCAACTACGCGCTCGGGCTCAGCACGCTGTCGGCCGGCCTGCGGCGGCGCAGCCTGATCGTCATCTTCACCGAGTTCGCCGACGCCACGGCGGCCGAGCTGATGCTGGAGAGCGTCGGCCGGGCGCTGCGCACCCATCTGATCCTGTTCGTAGTGATGCGCGACGACGAGCTGGAGGGCATGGCCGGCCATGCGCCCGAGACGCCGGACGATGTCGCCCGCGCCGTGGTCGCGACCGATCTGATGCGTGAGCGGACCCTGGTGCTGACCCGCCTGCGCCGCATGGGCGCCCACGTCGTCGAGGCCCCCGCCGATCAGGTCGGTCCGGCGGCGCTGAACGCCTATCTCGACCTGAAGCGCAAGGATCTGCTGTGACCGACGCCGCTCCGCCGCTGAAGAGCCAGAGATTTCGCCGCGAGCGCGAGGCGCAGTGGAAGCGGCTCGACGCCATCGTCACCAAGGCCGAGAAGAAGTCGCTACGCACGCTGAGCGATCAGGAGATCCTCGATCTGCCGGTGCTGTATCGCGGAGCCCTGTCGTCGTTGTCGGTGGCGCGCGCCACCTCGCTGGACGCCGGGCTGATCGCCTATCTTGAGAGCCTGTCGGCCCGGGCCTATTTCTTCGTCTATGGCGCGCGCACCTCGCCGTCGAAACAGGTGGCGACCTTCTTTCGCGACGCCTGGCCCCAGGCGGTGCGGGGCCTGTGGCGCGAGACCCTGGTCAGTGTCGCCGCCCTGGTGCTGGGCGCCGTGATGGCCGCCTGGTTGATGGGTCAGGAGGCGGACTGGTTCTACGCCTTCGTCGACGGCGGCCTCGCCTCCGGACGCGACCCGACCGCCAGCGCCGACAGCCTGAGAGAGACCCTGTATCACGACGAGGGATCGTCGGGGTTGTCGGCCTTCGCCGCCTTCCTGTTCACCCATAACGCCCAGATCGCCTTGGTCGCCTTTGCGCTCGGCTTCGCCTTTGGGGCGCCGACCCTGATCGTGCTGCTGGCCAACGGCGCCATGCTGGGGGCGATGATCCATGTCTTCGCGTCGAAGGGGCTGGGCTATGAGTTCGGGGGCTGGCTGGCCATCCACGGGGTGACCGAGCTGTTCGCCGTCATTCTGGCGGGCGCGGCGGGACTGCGGATCGGTTGGGCCGTGGCCTTCCCTGGCAGGATGGCGCGGCTCGACGCCGCCGCCGCCGCCGGCCGCCAGGGCAGCCTGGTGCTGGTCGGGGTGGTCGTCATGTTGTTCTGCGCCGGCCTGCTGGAAGGTTTTGGACGCCAGCTGATCACCCATGACGGCGCCCGCTACGCCGTGGCGGCCGTCACGGCTTTGATCTGGGCGCTGTACTTCTATGCCCCACGGCGTGCTCCGCGGGCCGGGAGCGATGGCTCGTGAGCGCCGCCGCGATGGAGCGGATGCTGGTCACGCCGGAGGGGGTGCCCCTCAGGCTCGGCGTCGGCACGGTGGGGGCCCGGTTCGGAGCGCTGCTGATCGATCTGGCCATCATCGTCGGCGCCATGATCGTGCTGACGATCGCCGCCCTGTCCACCTTCTTCGCCATCGGGCAATCGTCCGGAGAGCTGGTTCTGGTCATCTGGACGTTGGGGATGTTCCTGTTCCGGAACGCCTATTTCCTGCTGTTCGAAATGTCGCCCCGCGCCGCCACGCCCGGCAAAAGGATCGTCGGCCTTAGGGTCGCCAGCCGCGACGGCGGGCGGCTGCGCCCCGAGGCGGTGTTCACCCGCAATGCGCTGCGAGAGCTAGAGCTGTTCCTGCCGATCACGGTGATGATCGGCGCGGGCGCACGCGGCGTGGACGGCTGGATTCATCTGGCCGCGGTGATGTGGTGCCTGGTCTTCGTGCTGCTGCCGGTGTTCAACCGCGACAAGCTGCGCGCCGGCGACATCGTGGCCGGCACCTGGGTGTTGACCGCGCCCAAGCCCCGGCTGGCCCGCGATCTGGCCGAGGAGGCGGCCCCGGCGGCGCCCGGAGGCTTCACCGAGGCCCAGCTCGACGCCTACGGCGTCCACGAACTGCACGTGCTGGAACAGGCCCTGCGCACCGCCGACCGCGCCACTCTGAGAGCCATCGCCCAGCGCATCGCCGCCAAGATCGACCACGAGCGGGGTTTCGAGAGCGACCGGGAGTTCCTCGCCGCCTATTACCAGGCCATGCGCGGACGGCTGGAATCCGGCCTGCTGATGGGCCGCCGCCGACGCGACAAGCACGACCGCTGAGGCGCGTCAGCCGCCGAGCAGGTCCTCGATGACCTGACGGATCACGGCCTGGGCCGCACCGAAGCCGGGGCCAGGCCGCCCGGTGGTTGGGTCGAGATAGCGTCCCCGGCTGATCTCGATCTGGAGCGCCTCAACCCCTTCGTCCGGCCGGCCCCACAGTCGCGTGGCGTAACCTCCGGCGTAGGGCCGATTCAGCGCCACCCGCCAGCCGCGCCGCTCGAAGGCCGCGCGGGCGCGACGGGTCAGGGCGGCGCCGCAACTGCTTGCGTGGCGGTCGCCCAGCACCACATCGGGTCCGCCGGAGCCGCCCGCGGGCATGGAGTGCCAGTCGATCAGCGTCGCGCGGCCGTGGCGTTCTTGCGCTTCGGTCATCAGCGTGGCCAGCGCCTCGTGGTAGGGCCGATGAACCCGATCGATCCGGCCCTCCGCCTCCGTCGCCGACAACCGGGTGGCGCGGATCGGGCGCCCGTCCCCGGTCAGCCGGGGAATGACGCCATAACCGGCCTGGACGCGGGCGCTGACGGGTTGCGGCGGGTCGAAGCCTGCGACCACTTGCGGATCGAGGTCATCCGGTGCGCGATTGACGTCGACATAGGCCCGCGACACGGCGCACGCGATCAGAGGCGCGCCCAGGGCCACGCCCGGCCGGGCCAGCACGTCCATGGCCACGTCCTCGGCGCTGCGCAGCGAGCCTTCGTCCAGCGCGGGATCGGCGCCCAGGTCGGCCGGCAGGAACGTTCCGGAGTGCGGCGAGGCGAACACCCAGGGCCCAGCCTCGCCATCGGGGCGGTGGATAACCAGGGCGGACGCGGGCGAATCCGGGTGGAGCGGCATCGGGCCTTCATGGCCGCTTTACCCTCCCCACGCTACGTTCAAGCCAGAGTGATTCTAACGAAAGGCCCCTCGATGGCGCGTATTCTGCTGGCCGAGGACGATGAGTCGATGCGCGGCTTCCTGACCCGGGCGCTGGAGCGCGCGGGTCATGAGGTGACCGCCTGCGAGAACGGCGACGACGCCATCGACCGCATCGACGATGGACCATGGGACCTGCTGCTGACCGACATCGTCATGCCGGGCGCTGACGGTATCGAGGTCGCTCGCGTGGCCGCCGCGCGCCAGCCGGGCCTCAGGATCATGTTCATCACAGGCTTCGCCGCCGTCGCCCTGACCGCCGCCCAGGCCGCGCCACAGGCCAAGGTGCTGTCCAAGCCCGTCCACCTGCGCGAGCTGGTTGGCGAGGTCGAGAAGATGATCGCCGCCTGAGGGCTTGCGGGCCCGGTGGCGGCCGGGCTATAGACCGCGCCTTCCCGACCCCGGCGTACGCCGGGGCCCGTCACGGCGGACGCGTAGCTCAGCGGGAGAGCACCTCGTTGACATCGAGGGGGTCACAGGTTCAATCCCTGTCGCGTCCACCATTTTCCCCTGCATTCGCACCGATTGGCGCCGGCATTCGCCGACTGAGCTCAGTCCGTCGTCGGGTGGAAGTCCGTGTCGAAGTGGCATCCCTCGGCGCGGTGAGGTTGGGGCTGGGCTTCGCAACGAGAGGCGATGGCCGCGGGGATGGGACGTTCGCCGGTGTCGATCCAGGCGACCAGGGCGTCGAACACGGCCAGATATTCCGCGCCGCTGAGACGGCTGTGCTGGTCCTCGTCGGTGAAGGTCTGGACAAGCAGGTCGTCGCGCCCCGCCCGCGCGACCGTCTCGCGATACATGGCCTCGTGCTCGACGAAGACGGTGGGGTCGTATTTGGCGTGCAGGGTGATCATCGGCGCGACGATCAGGCCCGACAGGTCGGCGTCATAGGCCAGCCGCGCCACGGCCTGGGGATCGGCGGCGAACCGCTCCACCCCGGCATTCAGCGCCGTGTCGTCGTGCGAGCCCTGATAGACGGTGTCGCTGTTGTCGAAGGGGTTGAGCCCATCCAGCCGCCGCCCGACCATGTCGCGGAAGGTGAAGGTCGCCCAGGCCAAGTGCGAGACGAGCTGATCCTCCTCGATGCCGATGACGCCGAGGATATCCGCCAGATTCCGGCGCTGTTCCGGCGAGCGGCGGGCGTCGGGTCGGTCGACGCCCGTGCACTGTTCGACCCGCCGGGTCAGCTCGGCGCGGGTCAGGTCGCTGTCGTCGGGCAGACCGCGCCACACCGGATAGGCCGCCTCGTCGGGCCGGGGGTGATTGCGGCAGACATACTGATAGACGGCGCGCAGGTCGGCGCGGAACTCGTAGCCGCGCGTCCCGCCGGCCAGCAGGCCATTAGTCGTGACCACGCCGTCCCACACCACCCGGCCCTCGGCGTCACGGGCGTAGAGTTCGGCCGCCTTGGCCGCGACGTTGCCGCCCCACGACTGGCCGTGCAGCACGGTCAGCCGCGGTCGGCCCAGATGAGCCCAGGCGATCCGGCGCAGGTCTTCGGTGTCCTCGGCCGCCATGCGCACGCCATAGCCGCCGCGCCGATAGGTATGGCCGGCCCAGGCGTAGCCCTGATCGACCAGCATGGAGAACCGTTCCAGGTCCTCCACGGAATCGTCGATCTCGGGCGCGCCCAGGCGGGGGCCGCCGTGGGCGTGGACCACCAGCACGCCGTTCCAGACGGCGGGCACGGCCATCCAGTAGTAGCCGCCTTTCAATCCCGGCCCGCGCACGCACCGGACACCGTTCGCCAGGAACTCGGGGCAGTTCACGCTCTGGGGCGCGGGAAAGGATGTCGTCGGGGGCGAGGCCGGCTGGGCCCCGGCGGGGGAGGACGCCAGACAGGCCAGCCCGGCCAGAACGCTCAGGATGCGCCCCGGTCGTAGAAGGCCCCGCCCCCGACGGCGCGCCGCGACCGGCCGGAGGAAGGAGGCGGGTCGCGACGATCTCGTCATCAGAAGGTCTTGCTCACGCTGGCGTACCAGTAGCGACCATAGGGCCGGTGCACCGATCCGAGATAGCCGCCATCGGCGAGCGGCGGACCCTCGTCGAAGATGTCGCGTGCGCCGACCCTGAGCCGCGCGCCCGAGGCCAGGCCGGCATTCTCGAACTCATACTGTCCATAGAGGTTGAAGGTCAGCTGATCATCGACGACCCAGGGCTCGCCGGTCGAGCTCAGCAGGCCCGGCTCCTCGATCTCCGAGACATAATGTGCGGTCAGACCGGCGCGCCAGGGCCCCTGGCTCCAGTTGAGGTTCGACATCAGGCGCCATTCGGGCCGGCCGTCCACGCCGACCAGCTGGGCCGACTGCGGCAGGGGCGTCAGCTCGTTGATGATGCCGGCCTCTCGCGCCTCGAACAGCTCGTTCACGATCGGACCCGGGTCGCGGGAATATTCCAGCATCTTGGTGGCGTTCAGGCTGAAATTGACCCGGCCCCAGCGTGTCCGGTTGGACCAGTCCACACCGAAATCGATGCCCTCGACCGTCTGCGGCAGCAGATTGACGAACTGGTCGTTGATGGAGACCACGTCGCCGACCGGCTCCAGGCCCGTGCCTTCGAAATTGGCGATGTCGTCCGCATTGGGTTCATCGCGATTGACGTTGGGGTTCGACGACCCCTGCAGCCGCAGCAGATAGTCTAGCGCCAGGGCCGTCTGGGCGCCCAGCAGGCCGACGATCTTCTCCTGCTCGATCTTCCAGCGATCGACGGTGAAGGTGAAATTGCCCAGATTTTCCGGGATCCAGTAGGGCTGGAAGACCAGGCCGACCGACTGATTGGTGCTTTCCTCCGGCTCCAGGTCCGGATTGCCGGCGATCAGCAGTGAGGCGCTGGCGTTGCGGCCGCACTGGTTGAAGTTGTCGATCTCGCCGGTGCGCAGGTCGGCCTCGCAGCGGATATAGTCCTCGTTGCCGGCAAGGCGGGCGTACTGGGTGGCGTTGACCTGTTCCAGATTCGGCGCGCGGAAGCCCTCGGAATACGAGCCGCGAACCCGCAAGCCGTCGATGATGTCCCAGGCCACGGCGATCTTGGGCTTGGCCACCGAACCGAAGTCCGAATACTCCTCGAACCGCCCGGCCAGCTGAACATCAAGGCTGTGGACCAGCGGGATGTTCATCTCCGGAGAGACCACCGGCACGGCGAATTCGATGAAGGCGCCGAAGACGTCGCGGCTGCCTTCGGTGTCCGGGTTAGGGCTGACGGCGGCGACATTCGACTGATTGACCGCGCCCGTCACCATGTCGGTGAAGGTGATGGTGCCGTCCAGGTTCTCGTCGCGCTCGTCCCTTTGGGTCTCGTGGCGCGCCTCCACGCCGAAGGCGACGCCGACAGGGCCGCCGGGCAGGGAGAACAGGTCGGGCCGGCTCATCTTGAAGTCGGCCAGGGTCAGGGTGGTCTCTGACTTGCGCTCGAGGTCGAAGACGATGGCGTCGATAGCCACCCGCGACGACGGGGTGCAGTCACCGAAGCTGGGCGTATCGACACAGCCGCCGTTGAACGGGTTGTAGGCGTCCGGCGTCGACAGAGCCAAGGACTGCTGCAGCGCCGTGGAGTTGACGTTGGGCGAGCTGTCGGTGGCCTCGGCCGCCGAATAGAGCAGCGCCGTCTCCCAGTCGAAGCCGCGCCACTCGCCGCGCAGCCCGGCGAGCGCACGGCTCTGCCAGTTCTCGACCACGACCTCCTGGAAGCCGGCGTCGACGAAGCGGTGGTTGCCCATCAGCACCGGCAGGCCCTCGTCGGGGATGCCGGTCAGGCCGGGCAGGCGGTTGGGATTGGTCGATCCGTCGGCGAAGGTCACCGGGCCGAACGGGTTCCAGTAGTTGCTGGCCGGCACCCACAGCTCATTCAGATTGATCACCGGCGGCTGGGTGGCCCGGCTCTCGGCCCCGTAGAAGCCCAGTTCGCCGAAGGCCTCGACATTGTCAGTGAGGTCGTAGTGGCCCGAGGCGAAGACGTTGATCCGCTCGATGGCTGAGCGGACCGTGGTGTCGACCCGCGTGTCGTAGCGCATCTCGCGGTTCAGCGAGTTGTAGGAGGTGACGCCGGATTCCAGGCACAGGCCGCCGCCGATGTCGGCGCCGCCGCAGCCGAAGCTGAGCGGCTGGATGCGGAAGGTGCCCGAGGTGGCCGCGATCGGCACGCCGAAATAGCGCGGGCGCGTCGAGGAGGTGAAGCCCGGCAGCTCGAACCGGCCCCACGGCGTGTGCGACGAGCGGCCGTCGGTGACGGTGGCGTCTTCGTACCCCTCATACTGGGCGAAGATCGCCCGCATGTCGTCGGAACGGGTGAAGTCCTGCTCGTCGGCCCAGAGCTTGGAGCGATCGGTGTAGCTGGCGAACAGGGAGATATTGCCTCGATCCAGATCCTTGCCGGCGAAGACATTGAACTCCAGCTCGGTGAAGCCGGTGCCCTCCGCGCCGCCGTACTGGGTCGAGAGTGTCAGGCCGTCGAAGTCGTCCTGCATGACGGTGTTGACCACCCCCGCCACGGCGTCGGCGCCGTAGATGGCGGCGGCGCCGTCCAGCAGCACCTCCAGACGCTCCAGACCGGCCACGGGCACGGCGTTGGAGTTGTAGCTGAGCACCGGCACCGTGCCGGTGTCGGACGTGCCCTGGCTGGTCGGGTGCTGGACCATGCGCCGGCCGTTGATCAGCACCAGGGTGTTGCCGACACCCAGCGAGCGCAGGTTGACGGAATTGACGTCGCCGCGCGCGGAGTTCGAGGTCTGCGGATTGTTGGCCGCCTCGAACAATACGTCGCCCATCTGGGGGATGGAGCGGAACAGGTCGTCACCCGAGGTCGCGCCGGTGGCCAGGATCTGCTCCTGGTCGAACACCACCACCGGCAGGGCGTCGGTGGTCGAGGCCCCGCGGATCTGAGTGCCGACCACGACGATCTCCTCCAGCTCCGTGGCCTCGTCCTCGGGCGGCAGTGGCGCGGGCTGAGCGGTTTCCTGCGCCAGGGCGGCGCCGGCGAAGCTCATGGCCAGGGTCAGGGCGGTGGTCGAAACCATCCGGGTTCTGAAGCGCGTCATTGTCTATCCTCCCAAGGTCCGCGCCTTTGCGGCGCTGATTGTTCAGTCGTCGGCGAGTACGAGGTCGTCGCCGGGTCCGGCGGCGGGGTCGGGCTTGGCGGCAAGCGGGCGCGGCTCGCCGTTCAGCGCCAGGCGCATCTGGTCGATGTCGAGCTCGCCTTCCCAGCGGGCGACGACCAGAGTCGCCACGGCGTTGCCGATGAAATTGGTCAGGGCCCGGCACTCGCTCATGAAGCGGTCGATGCCGAGGATGAGCGCCATGCCGGCGACCGGCACCGAGGGCACCACCGACAGGGTGGCCGCCAGGGTGATGAACCCGGCGCCGGTGATCCCCGCCGCGCCCTTCGAGCTGAGCATGGCGACCAGCAGCAGCAGGATTTGCTCCTGCAGGGTCAGGTCGATGTTCAGCGCCTGGGCGATGAACAGGGCGGCCATAGTCATATAGATGTTGGTGCCGTCCAGGTTGAACGAATAGCCGGTGGGCACGACCAGCCCGACCACCGACTTGGCAGCGCCGGCGCCCTCCATCTTCTGGATCAGGCTGGGCAGGGCGGCCTCGGAGCTGGAGGTGCCGAGCACCAGCAACAGCTCTTCCTTCAGATAGCGGATCAGCTTGAAGATCGAGAAACCGTTGACCCAGCCGACGATGCCCAGCACGCCCAGCACGAAGATCAGCGAGGTCAGGTAGAAGGTGCCGATCAGGGCGGCCAGGCTCAGCACCGTGCCGATGCCATAGGCCCCGATGGTGAAGGCGAAGGCGCCGAACGCGCCGATGGGCGCCGCGCGCATCAGGATGGCGACCAGCTTGAACACGGCCGTCGACAGGGTATCGAAGAAGTCGAGGATCGGCTGGCCCCGCTCGCCGATCATGGCCAGGGCGATGCCGAACAGGATGGCCACGAACAGCACCTGCAGGATGCTGCCGCTAGTGAAGGCGCCGACCAGGGTGTCGGGAATGATGCTGAGCAGGAAGCCGACGATGGTGCTTTCGTGGGCCGCCTGGGCGTAGCCCTCGACCGCCCCGGTATCCAGCGTCGCCGGATCGATGTTCAGGCCGCTGCCGGGCTGGATCACATTGGCGACGACCAGCCCGATGATCAGGGCCAGGGTGGAGAACACCAGGAAATAGCCGAAGGCCTTGGCGGCGACCCGGCCCACCCGGCCGATGTCGCGCATCCCGGCGATGCCCGTGACGATGGTCAGGAAGATCACCGGGGCGATAATCATCTTGACCAGCTTGATGAAGCCGTCGCCCAAGGGCTTCAGGCTTTCGCCGAACAGGGGCCAGATGTGACCGATCAGGCCGCCCAGCACGATGGCCGTCAGCACCTGGAAATACAGGTGATGATAGAACGGCTTCTTGATCGCGGGCGCTGACGCCCCGTCCGACGGGGTCGGGATCACGGGCTGCTCCTGGTCTGCCGGCCGAAGCCGCGGTTCCTCCGAAGGCGCGGTCTGCGTCGCGCTCTTCGACGACGACTGTCGGCGCTTGGAAGCCTCGGGCAAAATCGGTTTCGCCATGCGCTTAACCCTCTGTCTTTTCTATTGTTCGTGAGCGCCGGTTCATCAGGGTCCGGCCGATCTGTGCGGTTTTTCGCACAGGTGACTGGTTCGGTCGTGCGAAATGTCGCACACTTGGCCTCAGTGATGGCCTTAGCCACCCCCCGCGTCGCACGGTCCGAACGATCCGCCTGGATCGTGTTGATTGGCGCGTGGTTGGCGTCGACGGTGGCTGCGATGTGGCTGGCGGGGGCGGCGGCTGAGCGCGACTCCCGCGCCGAACTGGCCCGGCAGGCCGAGGCGGCGGCGGATCTGCATGCCGCCGTTCTACGCAGCGAGCTGGAGAAGCACCGGTCCCTGCCGGTGGCGTTGGCGGGCGACCCCGACATCGCGCATCTCCTGGCCGGCGGCGGCGCGGGGGAAACTGAGGCCATCAACGGCAAGCTGGAGATCTTGGCCACCCAGACCCGAGCGGCGGTGATCTATGTCATCGGCGCGGACGGTGTGACCCGCGCCGCCAGCAACTGGCGCCTGTCGACCAGCTTTGTCGGGGCCGACTACGGCTTCCGCCCCTATTTCGTCGACGGCATGGCGCGCGGCGAGGCCGAGTTTTTCGCGCTCGGCACGGTCAGTGGTCGTCCGGGGCTCTACCTGTCGCGGCGGGTCGAGGGATCAGGCGGACAGGCGCTCGGCGTTGTCGTCGTCAAGGTCGAGTTTGACGCGCTGGAGGCCGAATGGCGCGCATCCGGCGAACCGGCCTATGTGGTCGATCCCGGCGGCGTCGTGCTGATCACCAGCGAGCCCGACTGGCGGTTCCGCACGCTGGAGCCGCTGGACGACCGCCGCCGCCGCCTGACCCTGACCGATCAGACCCTGGCGCCGGAGGACCTGCGCCCCTTGCCGTTCGAGACGCCCGACGCCGCGCCCGCCTTGATCGAGGTGGCGGTCGGCGGAGAGGCTCAGCGCTGGATGTACGCCCGCACTGGTACGGCCACGCCCGGCTGGACGCTGCACCTCCTTGCCCCGACCCGCGGCGCGATCCAGGGGGCTGCGGCGAGCGCTCGAGCCGTCGCGGCCCTGGCGGTCGCCCTGCTGGCGGTCGGCGCCGCCCTGATGCTGCGGCGCCGCCAGCAACAGGCCGTGCGCGCCCGCGAGGACGAGCGACGCCGCGAGGAACTGGAACGCCGCATCGACGAACGGACGCGAGAATTGCGCGAGGCCAATCAGGCGCTCAATGCCGAGATGGAGGAGCGCCGCCGTGCCGAGGCCTCCCGCGAACTGCTGCGCGATGAACTGGTTCAGGCCGGAAAGCTGGCGGCGCTGGGCCAGATCGTCGCCGGCGTGGCGCACGAGATCAACCAGCCGGTCGCCGCCATCCGCACCCAAGCCGAGATCGCCGAGACCTATGTCGGCCGCGCCGAAGGCGACAAGGCGCGCGGGGCCTTGAGCAGGATTTCCGATCTGACCCAGAGGATCGGCGCCATCACCCAGGAGCTCCGGGCCTTTTCCCGCAAATCCGAGCCGGGACTGCAGTCCGTTCGGATGGCCGAGGCCGTGGACGGGGCGCTGCTGCTCCTCGGCGGTCGGTTGCGGGAGGGCGGCGTACAACTGGTTCGCACCGGCGGGCGCGACATCCGCGTCACCGCTGACCGTTTCCGGCTGGAGCAGGTGATCGTCAATCTTGTGCAGAACGCCTGCCAGGCGCTGGAGGGTCTGCCCGATCCTCGCATCATGATCGCCGTCAGCCGCGACGGCGAGAGCATCCTTCTGTCGATCGCCGACAATGGGCCGGGCGTCTCGTCCGAGATGCGCGAGAGGTTGTTCACCCCCTTCACCACCAGCCGACCCGCGGGTCTGGGACTGGGGCTGGTCATCTGCCGCGACATCGTCGCCGGTTTCGGCGGCGAGCTGAGCCTGGCCGACAGCGACGAGGGCGCCGTGTTCGTGGTGCGTCTGAAGGCGGCGCCATGAACGATCGGGGGCCGCCGCCCGGCGAGATCGTTCTGGTCGACGACGACGACGATTTCCGTGCAGCGCTGGCGGAACGGCTTATGCTTGCCGATTTCCGGGTGCGAGCTTTTCATTCGGGCGAGGCGGCGCTGAAGGGCCTGGGGGAAGACTTCGCCGGGGTGGTGGTCACGGACCTCAGGATGCCGGGGATGGATGGACGGCAGCTGTTGTCCCGGCTTCAGACCATCGACCCCGATCTGCCGGTCATCATGATCACCGGCCACGGCGAGGTGGCGGATGCGGTCGCGGCCCTGCGCGCCGGCGCCTACGACTTCGTGGAAAAACCCTTCGCATTCGACATGGTGGCCGGCAGTCTCAGGCGGGCGCTGGAGAAGCGCACCCTGGTGCTGGACAACAGACGTCTCGCCGCCCTGGCCGCCGACAGCGAGCACGACCTGCCTCTTATGGGCGACTCGTCGGCAATCACCGCTCTCAACGCCAGCATCGCCCAGATCGCCGACGCCCGGATGGAGGTCCTGATCGAGGGGGAGACCGGGACCGGCAAGGAGGCGGTGGCGCGCGCCCTGCATCGTGGCGGCCGTCGGCGACTCGGGCCTTTCGTGGCGGTCAACTGCGGCGCCCTGCCCGAAGGCCTGATTGAGAGCGAGCTGTTCGGTCACGAGCTGGGCGCCTTCGCCGGCGCGCTTCGGCGTCGTGTCGGCCACATCGAACGCGCCCACAACGGCACGCTTTTTCTGGACGAGGCGGATGCCATGCCGCCGGACGTTCAGGTCAAGCTGCTGCGGGTCATCGAGGAGCGCGAAATCTTGCCGATCGGGGCCGCCGAGCCTCGCGTGCTGGATCTGCGTATCCTGGCGTCGACCAAGGTCGATCTTGCGGACCGGGTGCAGCGCGGGGGCTTCCGCGAAGACCTCTATTATCGGCTGGACGGTGTGCGGCTGCGTGTGCCGCCGCTGCGCGAGCGTCGCGATGACCTGCCGCTGCTGTTCACCCAGCTGCTGCGCGCCTCGGCGGATCGCCATGGCGCACCGGTTCCGGCGCTGGATGATCGCCTCAGGCGTCGATTGATGGAGAATGACTGGTCCGGAAACATCCGGGAGCTGGCGAGTGTCGCCGAACGGGTCGTCTTGGGGCTGGAGGCGACCGAGCCGAGGGTTGATGACACGCAGGGACTGACAGAACGGATGGCCAGGCTGGAGGGTGAGATCCTGCGCGAGACCCTGATCGCCAGCAAGGGCGACATCGCCCGGGCGTTGGCGGCGCTGAAGCTGCCGCGCAAGACGTTTTACGACAAGCTGACCCGACATGGACTGAAGCCAGCGGATTTTCGCCGCCGGACAGGCTGACGACAGAAAAAAACCGCGGCCGAAGCCGCGGTTGAAAGTCGATAGGGAGGAAACGCCCAGGAAGGGCAGACGCCCGAAGGCGTCGAATTCAAGCTAGGTTGCGGTGCACAAATCGTCAAGGCGTCATTTCGCACCTGCGATCACACCGCGTTACCACTCCCAGAGGGGTCGTGATCGCCCTCGATTTCTCCGCGCAGACGACGAATGGCCCTTGCCGCCGCCGATCGGGACTGCCGCCAGACCAGCAATCCCGTAACCCCCGCCGTCCCCACGGCCAACCCCCAGGGTCCAATCATCCAGGCGCCGGCCGCCAGGGCGAAATAGTAGCCCCGCACCCCCTGGCTGAACGAGGCCAAAGCCGGATTGAGGAGGTCGGACGCCGCCCGGGCATAGCGGGCGCGCTCCTCGCCGTCGTCGGGCGCGCCGCCGATCACGGCCAGGGAGTAGTTCAGCTGGCGGATCGACCATATGAAATCCAGCAGGCCCCGGGCCAGGCACAGGGTGACCAGCCCCAGCTTGGCCTCGATCAGGCCCAGGGGCACCTCGTCGCGCGACACCTCCGCCACGCCCCGCAGCGCCGCCTCGCCGCCGAAAAGCACTCCCGCCACCGCCGCGATCAACAGCAGGTTGGCCGAGGCGAAGAAGGACGCGGAATTGATCGAATGGCCCATCAGCTGGCTGTCGACGATCCGGACCTCGCGCGTGGTCATGGCCCGCATCCAGGCGTCGCGCACCACCATCATGTCGGCGTTCAAGGTGCCGGGCCCTCGCGCCAGCAGCCTCAGCGCGGCGTCATAGCCCAGCCAGCAGGCGAAGAAGAGAAGCAGCGCCAGGATGTCGGCCCGGCTGAATACGGCGGTCTCCATCGTCCCGTCCCCTCACGTCACGCTTGAGATGCGGGTCGGAGCGGCCTATCAGACCGGCCTCCCCGTTTCGCAGTTGCACAAGAGTGAACCGCCATGAACCTCGACGCCATCCCCGTCGGCCCGAACCCGCCTTGGGACGTGAACGTGGTGATCGAAATCCCGCAAGGGGGGCTGCCGGTCAAGTATGAGATGGACAAGGACTCCGGCGCCCTGTTCGTGGACCGCTTCCTGCACACGGCCATGTACTATCCGGGCAACTACGGCTTCGTGCCCCACACCCTGTCGGACGACGGCGATCCCTGCGACGTGCTGGTGATCAACCCCACGCCGGTGGTGCCGGGCTGCATCATCCGCGCCCGTCCGATCGGCGCCCTGATGATGACCGACGAGGCCGGCGGCGACGAGAAGATCCTGGCCGTGCCGGTCGACAAGCTGAACCCCTTCTATTCGAACGTCGCCAGCTATCGTCAGCTGCCCGCCATCCTGATCGAGCAGATCGAACACTTCTTCACCCGCTACAAGGACCTGGAGAAGGGCAAGACGGTCAAGGTCCACCGCTGGGCCGACGCCGCCGAGGCCGCCGACCTGATCAAGGCCGGCATGAAGGCCGCCGCCGACAAGAAGGCCGCCGAGGGCTGATCAAACGCCGATTGCGACGGCGGGCGACGCGTCCTATCCGAGGGGCATGAGCCCTCGCAGCCCGGCCTTCATGATGCTGTTCGCCGTCAGCCTGACGGCGGCGGCGGGCAACATGGCGCTGCAGTCGGTGCTGCCGGCCATCGGGCGCGAGTTTCAGCTGGCCGACACACTGGTAGCCGGCGCCTTCGCCCTGTCGGCCCTGCTGTGGACCGTGACCTCGCCTTTCTGGGCGCGCCTCTCGGACCGACTGGGGCGCAAACGGGTCATCCTGATCGGCCTGACCGGCTTCGTCCTGTCGATGTCGGGGTTCGGCGTCGCGGCGAGCCTGGGGCTGAACGGCGTGCTGGGGGCGGGAGTCGCCTTCACCCTGATGGCGGTGGCGCGGGCCTTCTATGGCCTGTTCGGCTCGGCCGCGCCGATCGCCAGCCAGGCTTATGTGGCGGACCGCACGGGGCCGAAGACCCGCACCGAGGCCATGTCGATGCTGGCCTCGGCTCAGGGGCTGGGCACGGTCGTGGGCCCGGCGCTGGCGCCCTTCTTCGTCCTGCCCATCGTCGGCCTCGCCGGGCCGATGTACGCCTATGCGGTGCTGGGACTGGTGGTGCTGCTGGTGGTCTGGCGAAAGCTGCCCTCAGGAGATGTCACCCGCAAAGCGGCCGAGGCCGGGCAGTCCCCCTCCGGCAAGGGCCTGTGGAAGGACCCGCGCGTGCGCGATTTCCTGCTCTATGGCCTGCTGGTCACCGGAGCGCAGGCCATCAACATCGCCGTGCTGGGTTTTCACATCATCGACGAACTGGCCGCCGAGGGCCAAACCAGCGCCGCCGCCGCCCAGCCCTATATCGGCGTGGCCATGCTGGCCGGGGCGGCGGCCACGCTAATGGTCCAGTGGGGCCTGATCCCGGCTCTGCACCTCAAGCCGCGCGAATTGATGCGCTGGGGCGCGGTTCTGGCCCTGGTCGGCAATGCGCTAAGTGTCTGGGGGCCCGGCTACTACGGTGTGGTTGTTGGCTATGCGGTGGTGTCGATGGGCGTCGGTTTCGCCCGGCCAGGCTTCACGGCGGGGTCGTCGTTGGCCGTGACCGGGCGCGAGCAAGGCGCCATCGCCGGCCTCATTATGTCCCTGGCGGGGCTCAGCTTCCTCGCGCCCCCGGTGATCGGGGTGGCCCTGTACGAGCTGGCCGAGCCCGCGCCCTTTATCGCCAACATCGTGCTGCTGGCCCTGGCCGTGGCCCTGGCCTTCCTCAGACCGACGCTGTCCGCTGACGAGCCGGCCGCCGCCACGGCCCCCTCCGCGCCCGGTCCCGCCAGCCAGCCGGGGCCGGAAGGCTCGCGCCCCACGCGCTGATCGCCGCACCGCCTTCCCTAAGCCGAAAAGCCGTGGGAAAAGCGCCGCATGAGCTTTCGCGTCGAGAACCGGGTGGGCGTCAAGGCGCCGTCCGACCGCATCTGGGACATCATCGCCGACCTGCCGTCATGGGGCGACTGGAACCCGACCTTTCCCCAGGCGGAGGGGATCATCGCCATCGGCGGCGTCCTGACCCTGACCGAAACCATCGAGGGCCTGGACGAGCGGCCGGTGCGCGCGGCGATCAACGATTGGGTGCCCTATGCCCAGCTGATCTGGTCGGAGCGGCGCGGTTTCCAGTTCACCTCCACCCGCTACATCGAGATCGAGGAGCTGGCGCCGGGCAGCTGTATCGTCGCCAACGGCGAGATCTTCGGCGGCATGTTCGGCGAAGGCTTCTTCAACAAGAACAAGCGCCTCTTGCGACGCGCCTGCGAGGAGATGGGCGAGGCCCTGAGACTGCGCGCCGAGGCCTGACGCTCAGGCCAGCATGCCCGTGCGCTCGACGACCACCGGGCCGGTCATGGAGACGTGATCGGTGCGGGCGTCCCAGCTGATCAGCAGGTCGCCGCCATCGACCGTGACCCGGGCGCGGCGATGGGTTTTGCCGCGTCGCGCCGCGGCGACCAGGGCCGCGCAGGCCCCCGTGCCGCAGGCCTTGGTCAGGCCCGCCCCTCGCTCCCACACCCTGAGACGGATGCGATCAAGCGCCTCGATGTGGGCGAAGCCGACGTTCACGCCCTCGGGAAACAGGGGGTGATGCTCGATCAGGGAGCCGGACCCGCGCACGAAGGCATCGTCGGGCGTGAAGTCGGGAAAGAAGACCACGTGCGGATTACCCATGGAGACGGCGCCCGGCGTGTGCAGCACAGGGGCGTCGATCGGGCCGATCTGGAGCTCGATGCCCCGCGTGTCGAACGCCTCGGCCAGGGGAATGTCGGTCCAGTCCAGACGTGGGCGGCCCATGTCCACGGTGATCTGGTCATCATCGGCCATCCGCGCCTCGACAACGCCCGCCAGGGTGTCGATCCGCACGCGGTCGCGGCCGGTCGCGCGCATCAGCGTCCAGCCGACGCAGCGAAGCGCGTTGCCGCAGGTCTCGACCTGGCGGCCATCGGCGTTCCACACGCGCATGAAGGCATCGGCCACCGCCGAGGGCTCGATGGCGATGACCTGGTCGCAGCCTTCGCCCGTGGTTCGGTCGGCGATGGCACGCACCGTCGCCTCGTCGGGCGCGAAAGGGCGCGACAGGGCGTCGACGACCACGAAGTCGTTGCCGGCGCCGTTCATCTTGAGGAAGGGGGTGCGCATCCGCTGCCAAGATAGGGCGCGTCGAGCCTGGCCCCAAGCCCCGGATTTCCGCGTGCTCACGCACATATGAGGGGCGCGCGTCCCGCGACAGGCGTATGCAGCGTCGCCATGGGAGCCTGGGGTCGATCCTTAACGATGATCGCGGCGTCCGTCGCCCTGATGGGCGCGGCGCGGATCGATGACGCGCAGTCGGCGACGGCCGTGGTCGTCGCGCCGGTGGTGGTCGAGCTGTTCACCGCTCAGGGCTGCGCCGGCTGCCCGGAAGCCAACCGGTTGATCGAGGACATGGCGGATCGGCCGGGCGTGCTGGCCCTGACCTACGCCGTCGATTATTGGGACTATCTCGGCTGGCCCGATACCTTTGCTCGCCCCGAGTTCGCCGAGCGCCAGCGCGCCTATCGGCGAGGCCTGCGACAGCGCAGTGTCTACACGCCGCAGGTGGTGATCGACGGACGTCGGCAAGCTCCGGGCGGTCAGGCTTCAGCGGTGGAGGCCGCCGTGCGTGAACTGGCCGATACAAAGACGCCGCCGCCTGAGATCGAATTTCGCGCCACGGGCGACGGTGTTGGGGTCGGATCGGGTCGCGCCCCGGCGGGAGGCGCCGAAGTCTGGATGGTGCGCTATCGGCCAGGCGAACAGGTGGTCGAGGTCGCCGGCGGCGAAAATCGCGGGCGCAGCATCAGCCACGTCAATGTCGTGCGCGATGTCCGACGGCTCGGGGAATGGCGTGGCGAGCCGATCCTGCTCGCCCTGCCGGACGCGGGCGAAGAGGGCCTGAAGACCGCCGTCATCGTTCAGGCCCGCCCGACCGGCGCCATCCTGGCGGCGGCGACGCGCTAGGCTCCCGCCTTCTTGGCGAAACTCCAGCCGGCCTCGGCCAAGGGCTCAACCTGCAACGCCATGGCCTGGGCGTGGGCGCTGGCGGCGGTGCCCTCGCGGATGCGGCCGGCGATGCCCTGACAGATGGCGGCCAGGCGGAACAGGTTATAGGCGAACAGCCAGTCCAGATGCTCAAGCGGCGGCGCGGCGGCGGTCTCGCCGTAGCGGGCGACGATCTCCTCGATCGACGGGATACCCAGGGCTTCAAGGTCCGCCCCGCCCAGGCCGTTGCGCTGGCTGGCCGGGATGACCCAGCCCATCAGGAAATAGCTGAGGTCGGCGGTGGGATCGCCCAGGGTCGACAGCTCCCAGTCCAGCACCGCCAGGATTTCCGGCCGGTCCGGGGCGAAGATCATGTTGTCCAGGCGCCAGTCGCCGTGGACGATGGTGGCCGGGCGCTCGGGCGGCAGGCTTTGCGGCAGGAAGGCGATCAGCCGGTCCATGGCCGCGATCGTATGGGTCTCGGAGGCCGCATACTGTTTCGACCAGCGGCCGATCTGACGGGCGAAATAGTCGGCCGGTTTGCCGTAGTCCGACAGGCCGACCGCCGCGGGATCGACGGCGTGCAGCCGGGCCAGCGCATCGGTCTGGGCCAGATAGATGTCGCGCCGCTGCTCAGGTGTCATGCCCGGCAGCTTCAGGTCCCAGAACACCCGGCCATCGACCCGGTCCATGACATAGAAGACCGACCCGATGACGCCCTCATCCTCGCACAGCACATGGGGATGGGCGACGGGGTAGCCGACCGAATCCAGCGCCGAGATCACCCGGAACTCGCGGTCCACGGCGTGGGCCGAGGGCAACAGCTTTCCGGGGGGCTTGCGGCGCAGGACATAGGCGCGGCCGGGCGTGGCCAGCTCATAGGTCGGGTTGGACTGGCCGCCCTTGAACTGGCGCAACGTCAGGGGTCCGGCGTAGCCGGGGACATTGGCCGTCAGCCAGCGGTCCAGCGCCGCCTCGTCCAGGCGGTAGCGCGGGTCGACCTCGCGCGTGCCGGAAAAAGCGATCTGGGGGTCGGGCGTGGCGCTCATGCGGCGTCTCCGGGTTCGTCTCCGGCGGCGAGGATGGCGGCCTGCACCGCGCGACGCCAGCCGGCCAGGGCGGCGTCGCGAGCCTTGGCGTCCATGCGAGGCGTCCAGACGGCGGGGGTGTCGCCCTGAAGCGGCTCAAACGCCCCCTCGCGGCCCAGGCCGTAGGCGGCCAGGCGCGCGGCGCCCAGCGCCGTCATCTCCTGAAAGGCCGGACGCTCGACCTCGACCTCGCACATGTCGGCGACGGTCTGCATGGCGAAGGCGTTGGCGGTGACCCCGCCATCGACCCTGAGCCGCGTCGGACGCGGCGAACCGTCGGCGGCCAGAGCGTCCAGCAGATCTCGCGTCTGATAGGCCAGGCTCTCCAGCCCCGCCCGGACGATGTGCGCCGGGGTCGAGCCGCGCGACAGGCCCAGGATCGCCGCCCGAGCCTCGGCCCGCCACCAGGGCGCGCCCAGACCGGTGAAGCCGGGCACCAGATAAACGCCGCCGCAGTCCGGCAGGCTCTCGGCCAGGGCCTCGGATTCCCGTGAGGCGCCGATCAGGCCGAGTTCGTCGCGCAGCCACTGGATGGTCGAGCCGGCCGAGAAGATGGAGCCCTCCAGCGCATAGGCGCTGTCCTGCCCGATCCGGTAGCCGAGGGTGGCCAGAAGCCGGCTGGTCGAGGCGACGGGCTCAGGTCCGACATTGGCGACCAGAAAGGCGCCGGTGCCATAGGTGATCTTGGCGTCCCCGGGGTTCAGCGCGCCGTGACCGACCAGGGCCGCCTGCTGGTCCCCCGCCGAGCCGGCGATCGGCAGGGCGCGGCCGAACAGCGACGGCTCGGTCTCGGCGACCGCCTCGGCGCAACCGACGATCTCGGGCAGGGCCTGACGGGGCACGCCGAATAGGGCGCACAGATCGTCGCGCCACGCCTGCGTCTTCAGGTCCATCAGCGAGGTGCGGGCGGCGTTGGTGGCGTCGGTGGCGTGGACCCGCCCGCCGGTCAGGTTCCAGATCAGCCAGGCGTCGATGGTGCCCAGCTTGACCTCGCCCGCCTCGGCCCGCGCCCGGCCGTCGGGCACGGCGTCCAGCAGCCAGGCGTATTTCGAGGCCGAGAAATAGGGATCGAGGATCAGGCCGGTCGCACTTTGAACCTCCTCCTCATGGCCCGCCGCCTTAAGCCGCGCCACGGCCTCGGCCGTGCGGCGATCCTGCCAGACGATGGCGCGGTGGAGCGGCTTGCCCGTCGCCGCCTCCCAGATCACCGCCGTCTCGCGCTGGTTGGTCAGGCCAATGCCGGCGAACCGGGTGACGCCCCCCACCCGATCGATCACCTCGCGACAGGTCTTGACCACCGCCCGCCAGATCTCGGCGGCGTCATGCTCGACCCAGCCGGAGCGCGGGAAATGCTGGCGCAGCTCGATCTGGCTGACCGCCACGGGGCGCAGGCCGGCGTCGAAGGCGATGGCCCGGGTCGAGGTGGTGCCCTGGTCGATGGCGAGGATCAGGTCGTTCATAGGCGGCACCTTAACGGGGTGAGGGCCGGCGTCGAGCGCGAGGTGACGACGGGCGCATCATCGGGCAGAAGCGCCCCATGACCCACACCGCCTCCTTCGCCGGCGTCGAGGACGCCGCCCGCCGCATCTCGGGCGTCGCCGTGCGCACCCCCCTGATCGAGAGCCCGGCCCTGAATGAACGGCTGGGCGGGCGGGTGCTGCTGAAGGCCGAGACGATGCAGGTGGCGGGGGCCTTCAAATTCCGGGGTGCCTATAACCGCATCAGCCGCCTGAACGACGAGGAGAAGGCGCGCGGGGTGGTGGCCTATTCCTCCGGCAACCATGCCCAGGCGGTGGCGGCGGCGGCGCGGATGGTGGGGACGCGCGCCCTCATCGTCATGCCGGCCGACAGCCCACGGGTTAAGGTGGAGGGCGTCATCACCTTCGGCGGCGAGGTGCGCAGCTATGACCGCTACACCGAGAGCCGCGAGACCATCGGCGAGGCCATCGCGGCCGAGCGCGGCTCGGTCCTGGTCAAGCCGTTCGACGATCCCTTCATCATCGAGGGTCAGGGCACGACCGGGCTGGAGATCGTCGAGGACGCCCGGGCGCGAGGCGCCGATATCGACCAGCTGTTGTGCGGCGCCTCGGGCGGCGGGCTGATCGCCGGGATCAACCTGGCCATGGCCGAGCTCAGCCCCGACACGGCGGTGATCGGCTTCGAGCCCGAGGCCTATAACGACACCCAGCTGTCGCTGGCGGCGGGCGAGCGGATGACCCATCCGCCCGTGGCGCGGCCCTCGATCTGCGACGCCCTGATGACCGACCGGCCGGGCGAACTGACCTTTCCGATCAATCGCCGCCTGGAGCGGGTGGTCACTGTCTCCGACGCCGAAGTGGCCGAGGCTGTGCGCACCGCCTTCCGCACCCTGAAGCTTGTCGTCGAGCCGGGCGGCGCCGTGTCGTTGGCCGCGCTGTTGGCGGGCAAGGTCGAGGCTCGCGACCGCACCACCGTCGCCGTCCTGTCCGGCGGCAACATCGATCCCGGCCTGTTCGCCGAGATCATCGATGGGCGGTTCGTTTCAGCGTGACGCGCAGGCGCCCGACCCGTCCGCCACCTCGACCAGTCCACCCTTCATGACCAGGGTGATGCCCGCCAGGGCGTCCAGGCTTTGGGTCGGGTCGGCGGGCAGGGCGATCAGGTCCGCCAAGGCGCCGGGCGCGATGACACCCAACTGCCCTTCGCCCGCCAGCAGCCGGCCGGCGTTCAGCGTGGCGGTCTGCAGCGCCTCAGCCGGGGTCAATCCGGCTTCGACATAGGCGTCGAGCACTCGCAGGCTGGCGCGCCCCCGTCCCACGACCGTGGGAGCGTAGAGGTCTTGTCCGGCCGCAATCCTCACCCCCGCGGCCCGCGCCTTACGGAGCCTCTGATGCTCTTCCGACAGATGGTCGCGGATCATCTGGTCCGAGGGAGGCTGGGGCCAGGCCGAGGACAGCTCCCTGGCCATGCCGAAACTGGTGTGGGTCGGCACCCACCACACGCCGCGCTCCGCCATCAGCGCCAGGGTTTCGTCAGACAAATCATAGCCATGTTCCAGTGAGGTGACCCCGGCCTCGATCGCCTCTCGCGCCCCGCGATCCGAGGTGACGTGGGCCGCGACAGACATGTCGTGACGCCTGGCCTCGGCCACGATCGCCGTCATTTCCTCAGGCGACAGCCGGGTGCGCTGAGGCGTCGCCTCGGGGTAGATCTTGATGACCCGGGCTCCCGCGGCCACGGCCTCGCGGACCGCCGCGCGGGCGTCATCCACGCCTTCGATGATCCGGTATTCGCCATCGACCAAGCCATGAGGATCGTGGGGCAGGGGCTCCATCTGACCTCCAGCGGGCGCCAGACCCGGGCCGGCGCCGTGGATGCGTGGGCCTGCGACGCGGCCTTCATTGATGGCGCGCGCCAGCACGAGGTCGAGGAAGCGGCCCGAATTGCCCAGGTCGCGCACGCTGGTGATGCCGGCCTCAAGATATTCCCGCGCATACTGAGCGGCGGTGAGCAGGCGATAGCCGTCGCCGTCGACGGCGTGATCGCGGGCGGCGACCTCGGACAGCCCCTCACCGGCCTCCTGAGTCAGCAGCAGGTGGGTGTGGGCGTCGATCAGGCCGGGCATTACCCGGCACTGGCTGAGATCGATGACCGTCGCATCCGGCGGCGCGGAGACGGACGCGGCGACCTCCACGATCCGGTCGCCCCGGATCAGGATTTCCCGCGCACCCACCATACGACCCTGCTCGGCGTCGAACAGGTCACCGGCCTTGACCACGGCGGCGGGCGCGGGCGGTCGCTGGGCCTTGGCGGGGCTGGCCGCAGCGGCCAGGGTGAGGGCCAAAGCCATGATGGCGACGGCGGGTGGGGCGAATTGGCGCATGAGGACTCCCTGATACGATGGCAGGAGCCGCCGAACCCATCTTCCGGATGCAACCAAGCGCATGAAATCGCGGCAAGACTCGCAGCCAAATCATGGCTGACTGCGCGCTCCCGTCGCAGGCTCCCGCAAAGCTGGTTTGAAGGATCGCGTTCGCGTGATCGGCCTTTACCGACCCGTGACCTCCCAAGGTTCCCGACGTTCACCGAACAGGAAGCGACCCTCATGAAGACCTCCAGCATCGCCCTCATCGCCGCAGCCAGCCTTGGCCTCGCCACCGCCGCCTGCAGCCAGGAGCCGGCCGAACCCGCGACCCCGGCCGAGCCCATGGCCGCCGACGCGATGGCCGCCGAGCCCGCCGCCTCGACCAACATCGTTCAGGCGGCTCAGGCCTCGCCTGACTTCTCGACCCTGGTCACCGCGGTTCAGGCCGCCGGTCTGGTCGAAACCCTGTCAGGCCCAGGTCCCTTCACCGTCTTCGCGCCGACCAACGCCGCCTTCGATGCTCTGCCCGCGGGCACGGTCGAAAACCTGACCCAGCCGGCCCAGCAGGAGCAGCTGCAGGGCATCCTCACCTACCACGTCGTCCAGGGTAACCTGATGGCCGCCGACATCGTCGCCCAGGCCCAGGCCAACGGCGGATCGACCACGGTCACCACCGTTCAGGGCGAGGACCTGACCGTCAACGTGTCGGGCTCGACCGTGACGATCACCGACGCGGCCGGCGGCACGGCGACGGTGACCACGCCCGATCTGGCCCAGTCCAACGGGGTCATTCACGGCATCGACGCGGTGCTGATGCCCGAATAAGGGCCCCGTCCGCATCGGGTCAGATCGTGGACTGGCAAGGGGTGGCGTGTCGTGGAGCGACGCCCCTGAAATTTCGGATCAGGCCCGACGCAGGGCCGGCGCGCCGTCTTCGGACGGCGCGCTCGCCTGTTTCAGCTCGGCCGACAGGAAGTCGATTAGAGCTCGCACCCGCAGCGGCAGGTTCCGTCGGTCCGGATAGACGATGAAGATGTCAGCCCGCTCTCGCAGGGTGTCGGGAAACAGTTCGATCAGGCGACCGGACGCCAAATCGTCACCCACGTCCCACAGCGACTTCATCCCTATGCCGGCTCCGGCCAGCAGCCATTCGTGAACAACTTCGCCGTTGTTGGTCGACAGGGCCGGCTTGACCGTGACCGACTGCATCACGCCATCGATATCGAACATCCAGCGATCCAGCAGGCGGCCGTCGCGCATGATGACGATGGCGTCGTGCTCGGCCAGGTCGGCGGGCGTTCGCGGCGTTCCATAGCGCGCCAGATAGTCCGGGGAGGCGCAGACCGCGCGGCGCGCCTTCAGCAGCCGGCGGGCCACGAATTCTCCATTGGTCGGGGCGCCGATGCGAATGACGGCGTCGTACTCCTCGCGGCCCAGTTCGTCGGCGCCGTCGGTCAGGACAAGTTGCAGATCGACACCGGGATTTCGTCTACGGAATTCCGCGAACAGCGGAGCCAGACGCCTCCGGCCGAAGGAGATCGGCGCGGCCACGCGCAGCAGGCCGTGCGGGGTCGTCGCGCCGCGGCTGACCGTCTCCTCGGCCTCGGCGAGATCAGCCAGGATGCGCTTGCAGTCGCGATGAAACTGCTCGCCCTCGGTGGTCAGGCGGAACAGCCGGCTGGTGCGGGTGACGAGGCGCACGCCCAGGCGGCTTTCCAGCGCCTCCAGCCGGCGGCTCACGGCCGCCGTTGAAAGGCCCATTCGGCGCGCGGCGTCCGACAGGCTGGCGGAAGACGCGATGCAATCGAAGGTGCGGATATCGTCCATGGCGGCTGACTAGCACCGACTTTGCGTCCGCCAATGCGACAGATTGTTCCCGACGCAATCTTTAGGCGGATCAGCGGATTTTGCGAGAATTTTCCCTCGCTCCCGATCGTCCGAGGCGGCAGAGTGTCGCAACCTCAATCGAGATAAGGATGACGAGACCGAATGGAAGCGGGCCACGGCGCGGGCGAGTTCAAGGATCTGGTGGTGTTCCTGGCCGCCGCCGGGGTCATGGTTCCGCTGTTCAACCGGTTCAAGATCAGCCCGGTGCTGGGTTTTCTGGCCGCGGGTGTGCTGCTTGGCCCTGACGGTCTCGGCCGTATGAGCGGCGGCGAAGGTCCGCTGTCCTATTTCACCATTACCGACCAGGCCCAGGTGCGGGTGCTGTCCGAGCTGGGCGTCGCCTTCCTGCTGTTCATGATCGGGCTGGAGTTGTCGTGGGAGCGGCTCAAGGCCATGCGGCGGCTGGTGTTCGGCCTGGGTCTCAGTCAGGTCATCCTGTGCGCCCTGGCGTTGGGCGGCGCCTTCTATCTGATGGGCCAGCCGCTGGTCAGCGCCATTGTGCTGGGTCTCGGCCTGGGGCTGTCGTCAACCGCCGTGGTCATGCCGGTGCTGGCTGAACGAGGGCGGCTTGCGGGATCGGTGGGACGCTCCACCTTCGCCGTGCTGCTGGCCCAGGATCTGGCGGTGGCGCCGATCCTGATCACGGTCACGGTTCTGGCCTCGATCGTGACGGCCGGCGCGACCCCGGCGGGCGAATTGGATACGGGAGCGCTGCTGGCGGCCCTGTCGACCCTGGCGCCCGCGGCCATCGGCCTGGCGCTGCTGATCATCATCGGACGATTGGTGCTGAGGCCGCTGTTCCGGCTGGTTGCCCGGGCCGAAGGGCAGGAATTGTTCCTCGCCGCCTGTCTCCTGGTGGTCATCGGCGCGGGCGTCGCGGCCCAAGCCTCAGGCCTGTCGATGAGTCTTGGGGCCCTGATCGCCGGTCTGCTGCTGGCCGAGACCGAGTTCCGTCGCGCGGTCGAGGTGGCGATCGAGCCGTTCAAGGGGTTGTTGCTCGGCGTCTTCTTCGTCGGGGTCGGCATCGGGCTGGACCTCGACGCCGTGGCCGCCGATCCGCTGGGCCTTGTGGCCCTGACCCTGACCCTGATCGGGGTGAAGGTGGCGGTGATCTTCGGCCTGGCGCGCGCCTGGGGCCTCAAGCCGGGCGCGGCCCTCCAGACCGCTTTGGTCCTGGGGCCGGCCGGAGAGTTCGCCTTTGTCATCCTGGCCGAGGGCATGGTCGAGGGGGTCGCCTCGCCCGTGTTCGCCGGTCAGGCCATGATCGCAGCGACGCTCAGCATCTTCACCATCCCCTTCCTGGCCATGGCGGGCGACGCGCTGGCGAAGCGCCGGACGCGGAAGGATCAGGCGGCGCCGCCCGAGGCCGCGCTGCCCGAGGCCATCGACGGCGCCGATGTGCTGGTGGTCGGCTACGGCCGGGTCGGACGCCTGGTAGGCGAGATGCTGCGCGAACATGGCCAGAGCTATCTGGCGATCGACACGGATATCGAGGCGGTGCGCGAGGCGCGTCGTCAGAAGCGACCCGTCAGTTTCGGCGATGCGTCGCGGGCTGATCTGCTCAATCGCTGCGGTATCGACAAGGTCCGGGCCCTGGTCGTGACCATGGATTCGCCGGGCAAGGTCGAGGAGGTGGTGCGCGCCGCCCGCGCCCTTCGCGACGACCTGACCATCATCGCGCGGGCCCGAGACGATCGCCACGCCCAGCGCCTCTACGCCATCGGGGTTACGGACGCCGTACCCGAAACGATCGAGGCCAGTCTGCAGCTGGCCGAGAACACCCTGGTGGACCTCGGCGTGCCCATGGGCCACGTCATCGCCTCCATCCACGAGCGCCGCGACCAGTTCCGCAAACTGTTTTTGGAGGCGACGCCGGAGGATCGAAGGGGACGACCGAACCGCGCGCTTCGGGCCTCACCGGATATCCCCAAGAGCTGACCGACCTTGGCGGAGATCTGCGGCAATTCGGCCCATTGGCCGTCTTACAGGCCCATTTTTGACAATCTTTGGGTATGCAAAGGGGGCATGGCGTGGCTCCGAAGGCGGCTCGCCTTTCTCACCCAAGATGTTCGTCATGCGGCCGTGTTCGCCGCAGCAGTCGTTGAGTCAGTGTCGTATGCAGGACAGTTCCGTTCAGGCCCAGGCCGCTCCCGAGAAGCTCAACCGTCGCCAGGCCGCCAAGGTCCGGACCCGGCAGAAGGTGCTGGAATCGGCCCGTGGCCTGTTCGCTGAGCGCGGTTATGATCCCGCCACCATCCGCGATATCGCCAAGGGCGCCGGCATGTCGACCGGCGCGGTGTTCGCCAATTTCCAGGACAAGGCTGAGCTGTTCGAGGCGGTTCTGGTCGATGATCTCGCCAAGCTGGCCGAGGACATGCGTCGCGGCGCCCGCAAGGACGGCGACCTGAAAACCCGTCTGCAGGCCGTTCTCGATTCCGGCTATCACGCCAGTCTGGATCACCTGCCGCTGATGCAGGCCTTCATCGCCCGCTCGTGGTTCCAGCCGCACGCCGCCGAGATGCGCGCCCGCGCCGCCGGTCGCAACGTCCAGGCCGTGATCGCCGACATCCTGCAGGAAGGCGTTCGCTCCGGCGAAGTCGCCCAGGACGCCGACGTCAAGCTGCTCGGCGAAATGGTGTGGGACGCCTATCTGTCGAACTATCGCAAGGCGGCCTATGACGGCTGGGACCTGAAAGGCCTGTCGGACCGTCTTTCGGCCCAGCTGGACCTGATCCTCGGCGGTGCCGGCAAGGCCATGCGCAAGGCCGCCTGAGCAGGAATCAGCTCTTCCACCTTAGGGTCCGGGGCTTGACCGGATTGATGAAGGGCCGCGCCTCGGCGCGGCTCTTCGCCCATTCGCGCTTCAGCTGCTGGTACCATTTCGCCTGGGTGTCCGAGTCGTCGATCCAGATCAGCGCCGGATCGTAGCGCAGGCCCTCGTTTTGCAGATTCACCATGCCGCCGTCCTGTTTCAGGAAGGCGCGCACGCCCTGGCGCAGAAAGGGTTTGGCCAGGCCGAACACCCAGTGGTCGGACCAGAAGATCTGGGTGATCCGTGTCTTCGTCTCGGTGATCGGCGTCAGGCAGGTCAGGGCCAGAACCTGCTTCTCGCCCACCAGGATATGCTCCCAGCGATAGCCGGGCAGGCGGAAACTGATTTCCGTGGCGGGCGCGCCTCCCAGGATCCTGTAGGCTCGGCTGTTCGACGACGGCGCGTGGCGCACCATGGCGAAGCCCAGATCGCGCGGCTCGAAGGCCTTGGCCTTCTCGTGCATCGAATGTTCCGAGCGCCACCACCATTGCTGATGCACATAGGGGCCGTGCGCCGGGTCCATCAGCCCGACAACGGCGTGGTCGATGTGGCTGTCGAAATCCATCCATTCGACCAGTTTCGCCTCGCCCTCGGCGCCGGGGAAGACCGGGGGCGGATGATCCGGCTCGGCCGGGCGGCGCGGGTCGGACGTCATCCAGACGAAGACCATGCCCTGGCTTTCGACCACCGGATAGGACCGCACGCGGATGCGATCCGTCTCCATCGCCTGATCCGACACCAGCGACGGGATCGCGGCGCACACGCCGTCCGGTCGGAAGCGCCAGCCGTGATAGGGGCACTCCACCGTCTCGCCCTCGCCGGGCTTGTCGACCAGCCGCCCGGCCGACAGCGGCGCGGCGCGGTGGGGGCAGATATCGCGCATGGCATAGGCCTGGCCCGCCCGCGTGCGCCCGATCAGCACCGGCTCGCCCAGCAGCTCGTAGCGTCTCAGGAACGCCGGCTTCACGTCGCGCGACAGGGCGGCGAAATACCAGGTGTCCAGCACGAAGCCCTGGCCGAAGGCGGCGCGCGGCGACTTCGTGGCGGGTTCAGGAGACTGGACGGCGGGATCGGCGAGCGTCATGAGCCATGGCATAGCAAACTGCGCGCCGATGCGCCGCAATGTTTGACTAAAGCACTTTGCGTTTGAAAGTTACCGTGTTAGGCAGAGCGTCTGTTCAGGAGAAACCCATGTCTCGATCCGCCCTAGCCGTCTCCGTCGCCGCCCTGATGCTGGCGACCGCCCCCGCCTTCGCTCAGGACGGTCATACGAACCATGCCGCTGGGCATGGCCAGGCCGCCGATCCGCATGCGGGCGCGCATCACGGCCACCAGCATGCCGACTTCGACTCCGACCGGATGCATGTGCGCGTCGATGGCCAGGGGCCCGACATCATCCTGATCCCGGGTCTCAGCTCCTCGCCCATGGTGTGGCAATCGACCATCGACCATCTGGGCGGCCGCTACCGGACCCACGCCATCCACGTTCAGGGCTTCGCCGGCGCTGACGCTGAGGCCAATGCCGAAGGTCCCGTCGCCGCGCCGGTGGCCGAGGAGATCGCCCGATATATCCGCGAAAAGGGGCTGGAGCGGCCCGTGGTCGTCGGCCATTCCATGGGCGGGACGATGGGCATGATGCTGGCGGCGCGTCATCCTGATCTGGTCGGCAAGCTGATGGTGGTGGATATGGTGCCCTTCATGGGGGCCATGTTTGGAGCGCCCGGCGTGACCGCCGAACAGGTCGCCCCGATCGCCGACCAGATCCACACGGCGATGAGCTCCGGTCCGGACGAGGCCTATCGGGCCCAGGCGGACGCGGCGATCACCGGGATGATCAACACCGAGAGCCTGCGCGCCGGACCTCTGGAGGACGCGCGCAACAGTGACCGCCAGGTCTCGGCCAACGCCTATCGCGAGCTGATCGTCACCGACCTGCGCCCCGAACTGGCCGCCATCACCGCCCCGGTCGAGGTGCTTTATGTGAAGTTCAACGATCCACGCATGACGCCCGAGATCACCGACCAGATCTATCAGGCGTCCTACGCCACCCTGCCCTCGGCCGAACTGACCCGCATCGACGACAGCGCCCACTTCATCATGTTCGACCAGCCGGAGCGCTTCTTCCAGGAACTGGACGGCTTCCTGGCGGACTAGACGTTCCCAGCGCGGCGAAGGGGTTCAGGCCGCGCGTCGCCGCGTCGGTCGTTCTTCCTTGGCCTCGAACAGTTCGGCCAGTTTCTCGATCATGGCCCCTGCCAGCTGTTCGACATCCACCAGGGTGACGGCGCGACGGTACCAGCGCGTGACGTCATGGCCGATGCCGATGGCGATCAGCTCGACCGGCGAGCGCTCTTCGATCATGGCGATGACCTGGCGCAGGTGCTGATCCAGATACAGCGCCGCATTGGCGCTCTGGGTCGAGTCGTCGACCGGTGAACCGTCGGAGATGACCATCAGGATGCGGCGCTGTTCCGGCCGCGCCATCAGCCGGTCGTGCGCCCAGGTCAGGGCCTCGCCGTCGATGTTCTCCTTGAGCAGGCCTTCGCGCATCATAAGGCCCAGGTTCTTGCGGGCGCGCCTCCACGGCGCGTCGGCCGACTTGTAGATGATGTGGCGGATCTCGTTCAGCCGGCCCGGATTGGGCGGCTTGCCGTCGGTGATCCACTGCTCGCGCGCCTGTCCGCCCTTCCAGGCGCGGGTGGTGAAGCCCAGGATTTCGACCTTGACGCCGCACCGCTCCAGCGTTCGCGCCAGGATGTCGGCGCAGACCGCCGCCACCATGATCGGCCGCCCGCGCATCGAGCCGGAATTGTCGAGCAGCAGGGTCACCACCGTGTCCCGGAACGGGCTCTCGCTCTCTGCCTTGAAGCTCAGCGGCGCGGTGGGGTCGGTGATGATCCGGGTCAGGCGGGCGGTGTCCAGCACCCCCTCTTCCAGATCGAACATCCAGCTGCGGTTCTGCTGGGCCAGCAGCCGGCGCTGCAGCTTGTTGGCCAGCCGCGCCACGATCGAGGACAGAACGGCCAACTGCTGGTCCAGTAGGGCCCTCAGCCGTGTCAGCTCGTTGGCATCGCACAGCTCGGCGGCGTCGATCGTCTCATCGAAGGCGGTGGTGTAGGCGCGGTAGGGCTGGACGGCACGACCATCGTCGCCGGCTCGGCCGCGGTTGGGCTGCTCGCCCTCGGCCAGTTCGGGCGACTCGTCCGAAAGTTCGGCGTCGGCCTCGCCGGGCGCGCCGTCGGAGCGGCGCTCGGCGTCGTCGCCCTCGGCCTTTTCCGGCGTCTGGCCGTCCATGGACTGGCCGCCGTCGTCGGCGCCGTCGTCCTCGTCCTGATCCTCGTCTGAGGCGTCGGGTTCTTGCGGGTCGGGCTGGTCCTCGCCTTGATCGTCCGAGGCGTCGTCGCCCTGGGCGTCGCCCGGGTCTAAGTCGAGGGCCCGCAGCACCGTCTTCAGCGCCGCCGCGAAGGCGGCCTGGTCGCCCGCCGCCTCGGTCAGGGCGTCGAAGGCCGGCCCGGCGCGTCGCTCAAGGTCGTCGCGCACCAGATCCAGCAGCGCCCCGGGGCCGTCCGCGATCCGCTCGCCGGTCAACCGCTCGCGCGCCAGCAGCGCCGCCACCTCGGCCAGGGGCGCGCGAGCGGCCTCGGTGACGCGCAGCGCGCCCATCCGCTCCAGTCGCGTGGTCAGGGCCGCGTCCATATTGGCGCGCACGCCCTTGAGGCTGGCGGAACCCAAAGCCTCGACCCGCGCCTGCTCCACCGCTTCGAACACCTCGGCGGCCTGACGGTCGGACGGGGTCAGGCGCGAATGTAGCGCCTCGTCGTGGTTGGCCAGGCGCAGGGCCATGCGGTCTGCCGCGCCCCGGATGGCCGCGCTCTCGGCGTCCGACGGCGCGCGGGGCGGATGCGGAAGGGTCAGGACGCCGTTCGACAGGCGCGGTCCGTCCGAACCGAAGGCGACCTCCAGCTCGGCCTGTTCGGCCAGGGCCCGGGCGGCGTGGGCCAGGGCGCGCTTGAACTGTTCCTGCGGCGTGTCGGCGGCCATGGCCCGGGCTTAGCGCGAGGTCCGCGCGGCGGAAAGGCCCGGGCTTACGCCGGCGACCCTCAGATCAGCCGGATTTCCTTCAACCGCTCGGTCAGGAAATCTTCGGCCATGATCGACTGGCCAGCGTAGCGGTCGGGGTTTTCCGCCGTCACGGTCGAGGGCAGGGTCTCGATCACATAGTCGGGGTTGAAGTGGAGGAAGAACGGCGTCGAATAACGCGCGAAGCCGCGTCGTTCGGGCGCCGGGTTGATCACCCGGTGCGAGGTCGACGGCAGGACGTGGTTGGTCAGCCGCTGCAGCATGTCGCCGATATTGACCACCAGCGCCCCCGGCGGCGGGGCGATGTCCAGCCACTGACCGTCCGCGTCCTTCAGCTGCAGCCCGGCCTCCTCAGCGCCGAGCAGCAGGGTGATGACATTGATGTCCTCGTGCGCACCGGCCCGGACGCCCGGCGCGTCGGCCGGCACCGGCGGATAGTGCAGCAGGCGCAGCACGCTGTTGCCCAGCTGGACCTTGTCCTCGAAGAAGTCGTCGTCGAGCCCCAGATAATGGGCGATGGCCGTCAGCAGCTTGCGCCCCAGGGCGTCCAGCGCCTCGAACATTCCATAGACGTCTTCGCGGAAGCCCGGGATCTCGGACGGCCACACGTTGTCGCGCATGTATTTCCGCAAGGGGTGGCCTTCCGGCAATTCCCGCCCCGTGTGCCAGAATTCCTTGAGATCGACCGTGGCCGCACCCTTGGCCGCCTCCACACCGAAGGGGGTCAGACCCCGTGCCCCGCCCGTGCCAGGCTGGTGATACTGACGCTTCACCTCCTCCGGCAGGGCGAAGAAGGCCTTGGCGTCGTCGATCGCTCGAGTGATGACGCCCTCGTCCAGGCCGTGATCGGCCACGACGGCGAAGCCATAGCGTTTGAAGGACCCGCCCAGCGCCTGGGAAAAGGCGTCGAAGTCGGTGTCATAGTCGCGCATCGACACGGGCTGGATGGCGCTCTTGATCGGCGCGGATGCGGCGGAATCGGCGGGGGTCATGGGTCTCTGTCGCCCTCTAGAACGGAGTTGACGCCCTTCTAACGCACCAAAGCGGGCAAGGGCAGGGCGCCGGCGTCAGCCGCCTCCCAAGGCCCGGATCGTCGGCGTGGCGTCCAGCGCGTTCGGCTCGATTGGCGGCGCCCGGAGCTGCAGGTGGGCGAACATCGTCCGCGCTCCGTCCAGATCGCTGTCGGCCAGCGGCCGCAGCGGGCCGTCGCCGTCTCGCGTGCCCGGCAGGATGGTCAGGCTGACGCTGTCCATCACGTTGCCGCCGATCAGGTGAAACAGGCGTGACGCCTCGTCGACCCGCACCACAATGTCGCAATGCGTCGGGGCGAATTCGCCGATTTCCTCGCGCCGCTCGGCCAGGGATCGGTAGCTGGCGGAGCCGCGCGCGTTGCACAACAGGTCGCCCGGCTGGACCGGTTGAGCCCCGGCGTCGAACGCTTGAAAGGCCGCGCCCGTGATCTGGCCGTCCCGGGCGCGGATCGCCTGGTCGATGTAGACGCGGTGCGAGATATCGCGGGCGAACTGCTCCATCTCCCCCAGGCCCGCCTCGCACATCACCCAGCTGACGAAAGCCGCCGACCAGGGCTGGACCCAGTCGACCGGGGCGCGGGTCTGGCGCCAGCGGCGGTTCTGGTCGCCGATCACCTCGGGTCCGTCCGGCGTCGCGCTCCAGTAGCCGGCGACGTCGGCGTGGGCCGCCTCATCGCGTTCCCGGCGGCCCATGCGGACGATGTGGCGGGCCTGCCGGGGCGCGGCGCGGCGAGGATTGAGGGCGTCCGGCACGATCCCGTCGGGTAGCCGTCCCGCCTCGATTGGCCTGGCGTCGATGGTCTGGAAGCCGAAGACGGCCCATTCCTGCACCGCCACATCGACGATCCGCCGCCGCGCCCAGTCGGTCGGTCCGGTCCGGCACTGCGACTGCACCACCCGCATCTCGCCTCGCCCGCCGGCGACCCGCTCATGCGGTGGGATCACGTCGAAGGCGTCGCGGGGCAGCCGGTCCTGGGCCTGGACCGGCAGGGCGATGGCGAGGGCCAGCAGGCCCGCTACAGCGGCGCGCACGCCTGCTCCAGCCACGACTTGACCTCGCCCGCGACCAGCGGACCGATCTTGGCCCAGGTCTCGGCGTGATAGGCGTCGACATAGGCGCGCTCGGCCGGGGTCAGCAGATCAACCTCGATCAGGGCCCGGTCGATGGGGGCGAAGGTCAGCTGTTCGAAGCCGTGCATCGGCCGTTCGCCGCCCTCGGGGACCACGGCGGGCGTCACCACCTGCAGGGTCTCGATGCGGATGCCCCAGTGGCCGGGCTTGTAGTAGCCGGGCTCGTTGGACAGGATCATGCCTTCCAGCAGCGGCTGGGTATTCACCGCCTTGGCGATCCGCTGCGGCCCCTCGTGGACGCCCAGGTAGCTGCCGACGCCGTGTCCGGTGCCGTGGTCGTAGTCCAGCCCCGCCTCCCACATCGGCAGACGCGCCAGGGCGTCCAGCTGATGCCCCGTCGTGCCAGCCGGAAAGCGCACCACCGCCATGGCGATATGGCCCTTCAGCACCCGGGTGAAGCGGTCCTTCTGCTCGGCGGTCGGCTCGCCGACCGCCATGGTGCGGGTCACATCGGTGGTGCCGTCCAGATACTGGCCGCCGCCATCGACCAGCAGCAGCGAACCTTTCTCGATCCGCCGGATGGTCTCGGTGGTCGGCTTATAGTGAGGCAAGGCGCCGTTCGGGCCGGCCCCGGCGATGGTGTCGAAGCTGAGATCCTTGAGCGCACCCGTGGCCTCGCGGCAGGCTTCCAGCTTTTCGACGATCTCCCGCTCGTCCGGCAGGGTGTCCTGCGCCTCGGTCGCCACCCAGTGCAGGAAGGTCGCAAGCGCCGCCCCGTCGCGCAGATGGGCCTGGCGCGATCCCTCGATCTCGACGGCGTTCTTGGTCGCGCGGGGCAGGGCGCAGGGGTCCATGCCGCGCACGATCCGGGCGCCCGCCTGGTCCAGCTGGTCGAAATACCAGGCCGAGGATTGGGCCGGATCGATCATCACCGCCTTGCCTGACAGGGCGTCCAGCGCGGCGGGCAGAGCCTCGGCCGGCTGCAGCGACACTTCATTGCGGAGCCATGATGCGAGGCCGTCGGTAACCTTCCGCGGATCCAGGAACAGCCGCGCCTTGCCGTCGGCGTCGACGATGGCTTGACCGATCGGCAGGGGGCTGCGGATCACGTCGCCGCCGCGGATGTTGAACAGCCAGGCGATCGAGCTGGGCGCGGTGATCACTGCCGCCTCGGCGCCGGCCCTGGCGACGGCCTGGCCGATCCTGGCGCGTTTCGAGGCCGCGCTCTCGCCGGCATAGCGATCCTCGTGCGGAACCACCGGGGCGGCGGGCTGATCGGGCCGGTCCTCCCAAGCCAGGTCAATCGGATTTTCCATCACGGGCTTCAGCTCGACGCTCACGCGATCCGCTGCGCGACGCAGTCGGGCGAGGGCGTCGGGGCTGTGCAGACGCGGGTCGTAGCCGATGACCGAGCCTTTGGGCTGGTCCGCCACCCAGTCCGCCATGCCGTCGGCGGTCAGCTCGCGATAGTCGAACAGGGCCTTGTCGGTCTGGGCCGCCACCTGGGTGGTGTAGCGGCCGTCGACGAAGATGGTCGCCGCATTGGCCGTCACCGCAGCCGCCCCGGCCGAACCGGAAAAGCCGGTGGCCCAGGCCAGCCGCTCATTCGCCTCGGGCAGATATTCGTTCTGATGCTCGTCCTCGTGCGGGATCAGGAAGGCGTCCAGCCCCTGGGCGGCCATGCGCTCGCGCAGGAGAGGAAGATGGCGGGCCCCGAAGCCGGGATCGGTCGTCTGGTCGAAGGTCTGGCGCATGGCGGGGGCTTAGCATCGTGAATCCGCGAACGCAGCCATTGCCGATAATTAACCCGCGCGGGTTGCGAAGCGGCTTGCTCCTCGCGACCAAGCGTCACAGTGTCGGGTCATGACAGATCACTCCGCCGGGCCCGTCATCGAGGTCACCGGCCTCTCAAAGGCGTATGGAACAGTCAAGGCGCTGGACGGGCTCGACCTCTCCATCCCGCGCGGCGGCGTCTATGGCGTGCTGGGGCCGAACGGGGCGGGGAAGTCGACCCTGTTCCGCATCCTGCTAGGGCTGATCCGCCCGACCTCCGGGCGCGTGAATGTCATGGGCGGAGAGGTGGGCGATGTGGCCGCCATGCGCCGCACCGGCTCGATGATCGAGACGCCGCGCTATCCGCCCTTCCTGACCGCTCGACAGGTCCTGACCTGGCTGGCGCGGTCGCACGGCCTGTCGCCCGCCGAGGCGCGGATCGACGCCTGGCTTGAGCGCGTCGGCATGACGGCGGCGGCCGATCGCCGGGTGCGAGGTTTTTCCGTCGGCATGATGCAGCGGCTGGGCGTCGCCGCCGCCCTGATCTCCAAACCCGACCTCGTCGTTCTGGACGAGCCAACCAGCGGCATGGACCCGCCGGGCATCCAGGAGATGCGCGCCCTGATCCGGTCGCTGGCCGACGATGATGGCGTCACCGTCATCCTGGCCAGCCACCAGCTGGCCGAGGTGCAGCGTGTCTGCGACCGGGTGGCCATCCTCGATCGCGGCCGGCTGGCGCGGGAAGGCCGGGTCAGCGACCTGACCGCCGGCCGCGCCCGTCTTCGCTTCGAGCTGACGCCCATCGCCGCTGCCCTGGACCTGCTTGGCCCGACAGCCCGGCTGGAGGGCGACGCCGTCCTGGTCGAGGCCCGCCGCGAGGAGGCGCCGACCCTGATCCGTCGCCTGGTCGAGGCCGACGTCGAGATCACCGAGGCACGCTGGCAGGGCGCGGATCTGGAGAGTGTGTTCATGACCGAGACGGGAGGCCGCGATGTTCGCTGACGCCGTGCGCGCCGAGGCCTATCGGCTGATCCGCAACCGCTCGACCCTGTTCTGGAGCGCCGCCTTCGTGCCGGTCGGAGCGCTGATCGTCAGCATCGTGGTCAATCTGGTCACCCAAGCCAACACCACGAAACTGGACGCGCTCAAGTTGGACGTCGGCGTGACCGGCGCGCCCGTGGACCTGGGTCAGGCTCTCGTCGCGACGGCGGGACAACTGGCCAATCCGGGATTGCTGCTGTTCCTGACCATCGGCGCGGCGACGCTTTTCGCGGGCGACTATCGCTGGGAGACGTGGCGGCTGGTCATCGCCCGCAACCGACGCCCGAACCTGATCCTGGCCAAGCTTGCGGTGATGGCCGGCCTGGCTGTGGGGGCCATGCTCCTGTTCCTGCTCTGTGGCCTCCTCGCCGAAATCAGCAAGGCGGTGATCTTCGAGCGCGGAATCAGCTTCAGCATCGACGGCGGGGATCTGGGGCGGCTCGCGACCGTCTCCGCACTCTGCCTGTGGCGCATTCTCCAGTTCGTCATGCTGGGTCTGCTGGCCGCCGTTGTCAGCCGATCCTTGCTGGCGGCCCTGTTCGTGCCCTTGGCCATCGGCGCCGCCCAGGGGATCGCCGCGCCGATGCTGATGGGGCTGGGCTGGATGCCGGACGGATGGCCGACCCTGCTCAGCCTGCCGGGCTCGGCCTTCGATATGATCCGACCTGTGGTGTGGCTGGACCAGCCCGTCCCGGCCGAGGTGACGGCGGCCCTGCCCCGGGCCGTGATCGGCCTTACGTTGTGGACGCTGGCCCCCCTGGCCGCCGCCCTGGTGCTGTTCTCACGCCAGGATCTGTCGAAGGAGTAGGGCGTCCAAGACACCGTCTCAGCCTAGAGGCATGGACGGGGGCGGTCCGACACTGATAAGCGTTCGCACCGATTGCTCCCCGTCTCCGGTATCGCGAGCCCATGTCCGACAGTTTCCCTTTGAGCCAGGCACGCGTCGGCGCGCGCGGCGTGATCGTCCAGGTCGGCGACCACGGTGATCACGATGAACACGCCATTGAGCTGGAGCGGCGCCTGTTGGAGTTCGGCCTGGTCGAGGGCGCCCGCATCGAGGTGCTGCACGAGGGCGGCATCAAGCGTGATCCGATCGCCCTCAGGGTCGACGAGGCCGTGGTGGCCCTGCGGCGCCGCGAGGCGGCCAGCCTGATGGTCCGGGCGGACGACGCCGCGTGACCGACGCCGTCCTGCACCACGCCCGGATCGCCCTGGTCGGCAATCCGAATTCCGGCAAGACCGCCCTGTTCAACGCCCTGACCGGGGCCCGGCAAAAGGTCGCCAACTACGCCGGTGTCACCGTCGAGCGGAAGGAGGGCATGATCCGGGGGGCCTCGGGCCGGACGATGTCTGTGGTCGACCTGCCGGGCACCTATTCCCTGCGCGCCCGCAGCCCGGACGAGGAAGTGACCCGCGACGTGGTGCTGGGCCGCTTCGCCGGCGAGGCCTCGCCCGACGTGATGGTGGCCGTGGCCGACGCCACCAATCTGAGGCTGGTGCTGCGCCTGATCCTGGAGCTCAAGGCCGTCGGCCGGCCGATGGTGCTGGCCCTCAACATGTACGACATCGCCGAGCGTCAGGGACTGCGCATCGACATCGAGGGCCTGCGCGCCGAACTCGGCGTGCCGATCGTCACCACCGTGGCGACGAGAAAGCGCGGCCTGGATGACCTGGTCGCCGCCGTCGAGGCCGAACTGGCCGCCCAGCCCGCCAGCCTGCCCTCGGCCTGGACCTCGCCCGACGCCGAGGGTATCCGCGCCGCCCACCGCGAGGCCGGCCGGATCATGCGCGCCCATGTGCGGCCGCCCGAGCATCCGGACACCCTGACCGGCCGGATCGATTCCGTGCTGCTGCACCCCGTATTCGGCCTGGCCATCCTGCTGGGCATTCTCTTCGTCATGTTCCAGGCGGTGTTCGCCTGGGCGGCACCCCTGATGGACGGGATCGAGGCGTTGATGGCGGGACTGGGCGGCCTGGTCGCCGCGGCCCTGCCCGACAATCTGCTGCGCAGCCTGATCATCGACGGCCTGATCTCAGGCGTCGGCAGCGTGCTGGTCTTCCTGCCCCAGATCCTGATCCTGTTCCTGTTCATCATCCTGCTGGAGGACTTCGGCTACATGGCCCGGGCCGCCTTTCTGATGGATCGGATCATGGGCGGGGCGGGGCTGCACGGCCGCGCCTTCATCCCGCTCTTGTCCAGCTTCGCCTGCGCCATCCCCGGAATCATGTCGACGCGGGTGATCGACAACAAACGCGACCGGATGGCCACCATCCTGGTGGCGCCGCTGATGACCTGTTCCGCGCGCATTCCGGTCTACACCCTGATCATCGGGGCCTTCATTCCGCAGCAGACGGTGGGCGGCGTCTTCAATCTGCAGGGGCTGGTGATGTTCGGCCTCTACGCCGCCGGCATCGTCAGCGCCCTGGGCGTGTCGTTCCTGATCCGGCGGGTGTTCTGGCGCGGCCGGGTCGAGCCCTTCATGATGCAGCTGCCGGCCTATAAGGCGCCCGACATCAAGAACGTGGCCTTGAACCTGTGGCAGCGGGCGATGATTTTCATCAATCGAGCCGGCCGGATCATCCTACCGCTGATGGTGCTGATCTGGGTCTTGTCGACCTTCCCTTACCCGCCGGAAGGCGCGACGGGCCCGGCCATCGATTATTCCTTCGCCGGCATGATCGGCCACGCCATCCAGCCGCTGCTGGCGCCCATCGGGTTCAATTGGCAGATGTCGATCGCCCTGGTGCCCGGCATGGCGGCGCGCGAAGTGGCGGTCGCGGCGCTCGGCACCGTCTACGCCGTCGGCGACGCCGAGAGCGCGACGGGGGTCCTGGCTTCGACCCTGGCGGCGCAATGGTCGCTGGCCTCGGGCCTGGCCTTCCTGGCCTGGTACGTCTTCGCGCCCCAGTGCGCCCCGACCCTGGGCGTGGTCAAGCGCGAGACCAACAGCTGGAAATGGCCGATCATCATGTTCGTCTACATGGTCGCCCTGGCCTATCTGGCGGCCTTCGTCGTCTATCAGGGCGCCCGCGCGATCGGTTGGGGCTAGCGGACGCCGACCGAGCGCTTGGCCGGCGGCTCGCTGGCCACGTCCGGGATGGGCAGGCCCATGGCCAGGTTCGTCGCGCGCCACCGCTCCCCTAAGGCGCGATCAAGCTCGGGTAAAAGGCGAAACATGCGTCCGTAGTAGGGACCACCAGGAACGGTCGTGAGCTCGCCGAGAAGGACGCGCTCTCCGTCCGAGTACAGATCCACGCCGAGGAAGTTGACCCCGACATGGGTGGCGATGCGCTCCGCCGTCGCGATCAGCTGGACACCGTTTGGCGGGGGGGTGCTGTCGCCTCGCGTCGCTGTGTCGCCCACGAGCACGTCACTGTCTCCCAGCGGGGCCAGGTCGCCGTCGAAAAAGGCCAGGCTTGCGGGCCGTGTATTGCGGTCGACACGCAGAAGAAAGGCGGCCCGACCGCCGATCACATAGACCTTATAGTCATGCGGAATCCCCGCATTGGCTCCGGTCACCCAGGCTTCGATCAGGAAGCGGTTGCCGGCGCTCGGGCTCTCGTCGATCAGTTCGCGCAGTTTGCGTACGATGGTGTCGGGCCTCAGCCAGACATCGTGCATGGCGTCGTGGCATTGACCCTTGGCGTTGCGCCCAACGATCAGGCGGACACCCTTCTTCGAGGCGTAGCGGGTGGGCTTGATGACGAATGGCGTCGGCCGATCGAAGTCGATGTCCTCAGGCTCATCGTAAATAGCGAGAACCTGGGCTGTCTCCACGCCGCAAGCCAAGGCGATCGCCTTGGCGTCCAGCTTGTCGAACCTCAGACGTTCCGGCGACCGGCGACTGAACCGCGCGTGCAGGAAATCCGTGAAATCGCGGGCCTCGCGCAGCGTGGTCATGATCGTCCGCCCCCGGCGAAAGCCGGAAGGCTCCAGCCCTTGATCAGGGCCCCAGCCCTGACCGCGAACCCGATCGCGGAGGCGACGAAGGCTGCCGGCCAGGGATCGACCCCCAGGCTGCGCATCGCCACGAACAGGGTGGCCGCCAGGATCGCCGCCGAGATATTGATCTCGCGCCTCAGCAGGATTGACGGTTGCCCGGCCAGCAGGTCGCGGATGACGCCGCCGAAACTGGCGGTCAGCGTCCCCATGACGATAGCGATCAGCGGTGCCGCCCCATAGGCCATCGCCTTGGACGCACCCAGCACGCCGTAGGCCACCAGTCCGATCGCATCGAGCCACAGCAGCGCCCGGAATCGCCAGTCGCCGACCTTGATCAGCCACACGGCGACGGCGGCCAGCAGACAGACCGCCATGTAGCGCCAGTCCGCGACCCAGAAGACCGGCGCGCCGATAAGAAGGTCTCTCAGGGTGCCGCCGCCCACGCCGGTGATGGCGGCGAAGAAGGCGAAGGTGACAACATCCTGTTTCAGCCGCGCGGCGGCCAGGGCGCCGGTGGCGGCGAACACCGCCACGCCCGCGAAGTCCAGCACGCCCAGCACGGTGCGCGGCTCGGTCAGTTCGATGGCCAGTCCCGGATTCATGCCGCCGCCTCCAGCCGGACCTCGCCGCGCCTGACCGCGCCATACCACGCCCACAGCAGATGCGCCGCCACGCTTCGATGCGGCGCCCAGACCTCGGCGCGGGCATAGGCGTCCTTTTCGCGCGGGCGAAGCTCAAGCCCGTCGGCCCAGCGCATCGCCTCCTGCAGGGCCACGTCGCCGCCGGGGAACACGTCGGTCCGCCCCTCGCAGAACATCAAATAGGTTTCGGCCGTCCACCGGCCCACGCCCTTTACCGCCATCAGGGCGGCCGTGGCTGCGGCGTCGTTCATCCGCGCCAGATGCGCCTGGTCGATCCGCCCCTCCAGATGGGCGCGGGCGATCTCGTGGCCATAGCGCGCCTTCTGGCCGGACAGACCAAATCCGCGAAGGGTCTCGACGTCGGTGGCCATCACGCGTTCGGGCGTCATCTCGCCGAGCCCGTCGACCACGCGGCGCCAGATGGCGGCGGCGGACGCCACCGAGACCTGCTGCTCGATGATCATCCGCAGCAGCCCCTCGAAGCCGCCAGGTCGCAGGCGCCAAGCGAAGATCGGCGTCACCGCCTCGACCCGCGCAAGCGCCGGATCATTCACGGCCAGCGCGCGTCGCGCGGCGGCGATATCGATGGCGCTGGAGGAGGCGGGGCGCGCGATCATGTGCCCTTCATCGCTCGCCCGCGCCGATGGCGAAAGGGCATAGCCAAAGAGTCTCCGTGACAGCGGCCGAATTCCGCCGGAAGTTGCCTGCGAACGATCCGGGCGGCGCTGCGTTTGCATGGGATCGGATCGCCGAGAGCCTCCTTTCCCGCAATGGGATTGGCGCCTTGGGCGAAGGCTGAGGTGCGATGTTTGAACGTGGGAAGGATCTGCTGAAACTGTTCGCCCGGGCGCGCGCTGGAGAGGACCGCGCCTGGATCGAGCTGATCGACGCCCGCCTGCTGGAGCGCGAGGCCCGCGGTCGGGCCATCGACGGCCGCACCGACAATCGCCGGCCTTCGGAGCGGGCTCTCGCCGTCGCCGCCCTGTGGCGCGAACACGGTCGCCGCACCGGAGCGCGTCTCAGCGCTGAACGCGCCCGCGAGGCCTTGAAGCCGGCCCAGACCAGCAATTCCCGCCGCATCCGCGCCCACGCCGCCGTCGAGGCCGCGCGCCTGGTCTATCAGGAGGTCGCCTTGCGTGGCGGTTCGGCTCGAGCCGCGGAATTGACCGCAGCGCTCGAGGCCGCCGAAACCGTGGCGCCAGGCGATCTGGCACTGACAGCCCTGGCCCTGCGGGCCCAGACATTGGCCGCCGCTGACCCCGAACTGCCGGCCCTGATCGACGCCATGAGCGCCCTGGTACAGCCGCTCCGCGACGCCGGCTTGCATGAGGACGCCACGGAATTGCTGCTCGACCAGGCGGCGACGGCCTTGGGGGCCGGGCTTCGTCTCGCCGATCCGCGCTTGCTGAACCGGGCCGGGCAGGAGCTGCGCGCTCTGGTCCAGGACAGTCATCCCGACCACCGACCGGTCACGCGGGCCCGGGCCCTGCTGCTTTGCGGGGTCGGCATGGCCACTCTGGCCCGGCTGGCGCGAGACGACACCTCGGCCCGCGCCGCCGAGGAGATGTTCAACGCCGCCGCGGGCCAGTTCACCCCCGACCACAGCCCGCTGGACTGGGCGGCAATCGAACTGGCGCGGCCCGGGCCGGCTTCGGGGCCCGGCCGACTGGCGGTGCTGACCCAGGCGGAAGCGCTCACCGCCGGAGAGGGACTGGTGCTCGGCGCTGTGGCGCGTGAACGTCGTCTCGCGGTGGCGACCGAGATGGCCGCGTCCGACGCGGGGCGTCTTCTGCGCCTCGAGGGCCTGGCCCGCCGACGCCTCATCGCCGACCAGTCCACCGATGCGCCGCTGGATTGGGCGGCGGACCAGATCGGCCTCGCGCGGCTATCGATCCGCACCGCGCGCCTGGCCGGGAAAAAGCCTGCGGCCGCCCTGGGTCTGGCCTTGGCCGAAGCCTCGATGGTGGCGCGCGAGGAGGGGGCGCCGGTCCTGGCCGAGCGCGCCGAGGCCCTGTTGGACGAGGCCTTCGTCACCGCCTGACCGGCGTCCGCGATCACGGCGGGGTGATGCAATCGCCGCCGATCCCCTATATGTCGCGGTTCCTCCTCGCTTTCCGTCCGAAAGCCGTCCTCCAGCCCGCGCGTGCGTCATGGCCAGCCTGAAACAGATCCGTTCGACCTTCCTTGATTATTTCGCGGCCGATGGCCACGCCAAAGTCCATTCAGCTCCGCTGGTGCCCCAGAACGATCCCACCCTGATGTTCGTCAACGCGGGCATGGTGCCGTTCAAGGACTATTTCACCGGCGCGGCGACCCCGCCCTATCCGCGTGCGACCTCCAGCCAGAAATGCGTTCGGGCCGGCGGCAAGCACAACGACCTCGACAACGTCGGCTACACCGCGCGCCACCTGACGTTCTTTGAGATGCTGGGCAATTTCTCGTTCGGCGACTATTTCAAGGACCACGCCATCGAGAGCGCGTGGACGCTGGTGACGCGGGACTTCGGCCTGGACCCCAAGCGTCTGCTGGTCACCGTCTATATCGACGACGATGAAGCCGCCGCGATCTGGAAGAAGGTCACGGGCTTTTCCGACGACAAGATCATCCGCATCGCCGGCGCCGACAACTTCTGGGCCATGGGCGACAGCGGCCCCTGCGGGCCGTGCACCGAGATCTTCTGGGACTACGGCGACCACGTGCCCGGCGGCCCGCCGGGATCGCCGGACGAGGACGGCGACCGGTTCGTGGAGATCTGGAACAACGTCTTCATGCAGTTCGAGAAGGAGAACGACGAGATCGTCCGTTCCCTGCCCAAGCCCTCGGTCGACACCGGCATGGGGCTGGAGCGCATGACCTCGGTGCTCCAGGGCAAGAATTCGGTGTTCGACACCGACCTGTTCCAGACCCTGATCGCGGCGTCCGAAGACGCCACCTCGACCCGCGCCGAGGGCGCGCAGGCCGCCAGCCACCGCGTCATCGCCGATCACCTGCGGTCGTCCTGCTTCCTGATCGCCGACGGTGTCACCCCGTCTAACGAAGGACGCGGCTATGTGCTGCGCCGGATCATGCGCCGCGCCATGCGTCATGCGCACCTGCTGGGCGCCCAGGATCCGCTGATGCACCGGCTGGTCCCGACCCTGGTCGACGAGATGGGCGAGGCCTTCCCCGAGCTGAAGCGCGCCCAGGCCTCTGTCGAGGACACGTTGAAGCAAGAAGAAATCCGTTTCCGCACCACGCTGGGCCGCGGCATGGGCCTGCTGGAAGACGCGACGCGGGATCTGCCCGCCGGCGGGACGATCCCCGGCCAGACGGCCTTCTCCCTGTACGACACCTATGGCTTTCCGCTGGACCTGACCCAGGACGAGGCGCGCCGTCGCGGCTTCACCGTCGACACCGCCGCCTTCGACGCGGCGATGGACGAGCAGAAACAGCGCGGCAAGGCCAACTGGAAGGGCTCGGGCCAGACCGCCTCGACGGGCGAATGGCTGGCGCTGAAGGACCGGCTCGGGCCGACCGTCTTCACCGGCTATGACGCCGTGGACGGGTCGGGCGAGGTGCTGGCCATTTTGAAGGACGGGCAGGCGGCGGACGCGGTCGAGGCCGGCGAGATCGCCGAGGTGCTGTTCAACCAGACGCCCTTCTATGGCGAAGGCGGCGGCCAGGCCGGCGACAGGGGCGAGATCGAATGGGCGGGCGGCGAGGGCCGCGTGCTGGACGTGCAGAAACCGGCCGGCGACCTCTACGCCCACACCATTGAAGTGACTTCGGGCCGACTGGCCATCGGGACTCGCGCCCAGCTGCGCGTGACGCCCGACGCCCGCCTGACCACGCGCGCCAACCATTCGGCCGCTCATCTGGTGCACGCCGCGCTCAAAAATGTGCTGGGTCCGCACGTGGCTCAGAAGGGCCAGCTTGTGGACGCCGAGCGCATGCGGTTCGACTTCAGCCACAACGCCCCGGTGACCGAGGATGAGCTGGCGCGGATCGAGGCCGAGGTAAACGCCGTGATCCGTCAGAACCTGCCGGCACAGGCCAGGCTGATGGCGCCTGACGACGCCATCGCGGCCGGCGCGGTGGCCCTGTTCGGCGAGAAGTACGGCGACGAGGTTCGCGTGCTGACGCTGGGCAAGGCGCTGACCGGCGAGGGTGACTATTCCGTCGAGCTGTGCGGCGGCACCCATGTCGCCCGCACCGGTGACATCGGCCTGTTCAAGATCGTTTCGGAGACGGGCATCGCGTCGGGCGTGCGGCGGGTCGAGGCCCTCACCGGCGAGGCGGCCCGGCTGTACCTCGACGGCCAGGCCCGGATCGCCCGAAGCCTGGCGCAGGGCTTCAAGGTGCAGCCGGCCGACGTGCCGGCTCGGGTCGAGGCGCTGTCGGGTTCGGTCAAGGCGCTGGAGAAACAGGTCGCCGAACTCAAGAAGCAGCTCGCCCTGGGCGGTGGCTCGGGCGCGGACGCCGCCCCGGAAGAGATCAACGGCGTCAAACTGATCGCGCGGGTTCTCGAGGGAGTCGACGGCAAGGGCCTGCGCGGCGTCGCCGAGGACTTCCGCAAACAGGTCGGCTCCGGCGTCGTGGCTCTGATCGGGGTCACCGAGGGCAAGGCGGCGGTCACCGTCGCCGCCACCTCCGATATGGCCGGGAAGGTCAACGCGGCCGATCTGGCGCGCGCAGCGGTGTTGGCGATGGGCGGGCAGGGCGCCGGCGGCAAGCCGGATTTCGCCCAAGGCGGCGCCCCCGACGGGTCGAAGGCCGAGGCCGGACTTCAAGCGGTTCGGAACGTCTTGGCCGGCTAAGGGTCAGAGGCTTCGCCACAAAGAAACGCCCGCCGCGATCGGATCGCGGCGGGCGTCATCGTTTGAGGTCGTCCTGACGGTCAGTTGCCGGCGCGGTCGATGGCCAGGAAGATGCCGGCCGTCTGGAACAGCGTCTGGGTCAGGTCGCGGATGAACGGCAGCAAGGTCGAATCCGGCTTGCCGACCACCAGGATGCGATCGCCAGGCTGCACGCGCCGATCCGGACGAATGCGGCCGTCCGGGCGGAACACCAGCACGTTTCGACGATCCGCGCGCGGCGTGTAGCCGCCGGCCAGCCTCACGTAGTCGCTGACATTGCTGCGCCCGGTGAAGATGGTCGTCTGAGGGGCATGAACCTCGCCCGCGATGGTCACCACCTGCGAATAGCCGGGCACGACGATGACGTCGCCGGTCTCCAGACGGACGGCGTTCAGGTCCTGATCGCCGAGCGCAAGGATACCCAGAGGCTCGACCTGACGGGCGCGCTCAATCCATTCGCTGACGAAGCTCAGCGACTGGGCCCGCGCGGCGGCTTCCGATGGGCCGCGCGAGGGGGCGGTGAACATGGCCCGCTCCAGCCGGGCCAGGCCGTCGTCCAGAAGCTGCTTCTGGGTCTGGCGCACGCTTTCGCGGCGGATGTAGATATTGGCCATGTCGGCCTCGGGCGAGATCGGCGCCTGGGCCAGCACCGAGGCCACCGTCGAGCCACGCAACACGGAGAACACCGAGGGACCGCCGGCCGTGCCCTCGACGCGCACCAGGATTTCGGCGGCGCGTACGTCGCTCTCGAACTGGACCCTGTCGCCGTCGTACAGCGGGAAGTTCACGAACTCGGCCATTGGCACATAGGCCGAAAAGGGCATCCCCTGGCGGACGCCGACCACGGCGACGTGACTGACGTCCGGGCGCGGGCGCGCGAAGGCCATGATTTCGCCGCCCAGGCCGGTCGGCTGGGCCAGTTCGAAGGTGTAGGGCGCGCGCACGTCGCCCGAGACGGAGACGATCGATCCCTGGTCGCCGACGACGATGGCGTCGCCGTTGCGGAAATTGACCTGAGGGCTCAGGCCCTGCTGCAGGAAGTCATAGATGTCGGCTTCGGCGATGGTCTGACCCTGCCGGACCACGCGGATGCGGCGATAGCTGCCGCGTTCCGGATCAATGCCGCCGGCGCGCTGAAGATAGCTGACGATGGCGTCATCCGACCCTCCGGCGTAGGCCCCGGGACGTTCGACCGGACCCGTGACCAGAACCTGGATGCTGGCCGCCGCCACCGGGGCGGCATAGACCTGAACGCCAGACGAATAGATCTGACGACTGGCCCGCTCGATCACACCCGGTGCGTTTCCGGCTGTGACGCCCGCCAGACGCACCGGCCCGACGCCGGGCACCAGCACATTGCCCTGGCTGTCGATAGCCAGCTCTTGGTCGCTATCAACGAGACCGTACAGGGTCACTCTGACCCGGTCGCCCGGCTTCAGGACATAGCCGGAATCGACGATGGTGTTGTCGCCGTCCGCTGGCGTCGACAGGAACAGCTCCGAACCGAGAGGCGGCGGCCGGAAGCCGCGGGCGTCATCGCGCACCAGAGCCTCGGGCCCCAGCACAGAGCGTTCGGTCTGAGGCGTCTGAACCGGCGCGGTGGTTCCCTGGGATTGAGCGCCGGCGGCGGACCCCAGCAGCAAGACGGGGGCGACGACGAGCGCCGCGATGGCGTTGCGCGCCTTTGAGAGCACGGTCATTCCCCAGGTCATTCCATGTGGTCCCGAATGATCGAATAGGTCAGGGCGCCGATGCTCCAGATCAGAGCCGAGGCGATAAGCAGGGCCAGCACATTGCTGAGCCGGCTCCAGCGGTCATTGGTCTGCGGCAATTCCGGCGGCACGTAGGCGATGACGTATTTGCGGTCCGTCATGTCCTGACGCCGGGCGGCCTCGCCGGCCGCCAGAGCACTCTGATAGGCCGTCTGGGCGAACTCATAATCCATGAGCACCGCCTGGGCCTCGATCTGGCCGGCGGCGGCGCCTTCCCCGGGCGACGACATCGCGGCTGAAACGGCGCGGGCGCGTTCGCCTTCCAGGGCGGCGATTTCCTGGCGAAGCTGGCGGATCTGTGGAGCGCTCGGCTGATAGATCTGGGTCGCCGACGCAAGTTCGGTGCGCTTGGCGGCCAGCTGGCTATCCAAGGCGCCGACCAGACCGGCGGCCTGTTCCTGCGGCGTGTTCACATCCACCGAGGAGCGTGTCCCCTGGAGTGCGGCCAAGCGATCTCGGGCGGTTTCGTACTCGGTGCGCTTGCGCTCTATTTCCTGACGCGCGGCCGCCGACAGATCGCTCATGGCGCGGTCGGACATGGTGTTGACCAGCTCTTCGCCGAGCATCAGCACGCCGTTCGTCAGTCTCAGCGCGTCTTCCGCGCGATAAGCCGCGATCTGCACCGTCGTCGCCGAGGTGGCGGGATCGAAGCTCATCTCGACCTTGTCGCGCCAGAAGTTGGTGGCGCGTTCCAGCGGCGCGTTGCGCGGCAGGTACGAAAAAGGATCCAGTGTCGGGCGCGAATAGGCCTCGTTGAAGCCGAAGCGAGCGCGCAGCTTCTCGACCATGGCGGGTGAACGGATGAAGTCGTCGACGATGCGGGCGTCTGTCGACGTAGAGGTCGCGCCCACCAGGCCGATGGCGCTCAGCGCATCGCCGCCGCCGGACTGGGCGCCGCGCACCGCATAGGCCGCCGTGGCGGTGTACTGCGGCGGGGCAAGCAGCAGCAGATAGAGGAAATAGATCAGGGCCGGGCCCAGGATCACGACGAGGGCTGAGCGCGCCAGAATGGTGCGTCGCCGAAGCGTGCGCTGGCGCGCATTCGAGACGGGGGTGTCCAGACTGGTCATCGGCGCCTCGCCACCACTTCCATGTAGAATTCCTCCGCCGCGTCCAGATCCTCGAACGGCGTGACATTGCCGTCGTCAATGACGACCGCGCGCGTGCAGAAGTCGCGGATCGTGTTCATGTTATGGGACGTCATGATAATGTCCGACCTCGACTTGCGCCGCTCGAAGGCGTCACGGGACTTCTGACGAAACCGCGCATCCCCCGCGCTCAGTCCTTCGTCGATCAGATAGACCTGAAAGTCCACCGCCATGCTCATGCCAAACGCCAGGCGTCCGCGCATGCCTGAGGAATAGGTCCTGACCGGCTCGTGGAAATAGGGACCCAGATCGGCGAAGTCCTCGACGAAAGCCTCGGCTCTCTTGATGTCGATGTCGTACAGGCGGCAGACGAACTTCAGGTTCTCGGCGCCCGTCAGGGCGCCGTTGAAGGTGTTGGTGATGCCTAGGGGCGGCGACACCGTCACCGTCTTCACCACCTTGCCCCGATCGGGCTTCTCCACCCCGCCGATCATTCGCAACAGCGTGGACTTGCCGGCGCCGTTCAGTCCGAGAACCGCGGTGGAGGCGCCCCTGTAGAAGGCAAGGTTGGTGGGTTTGATGACCCGTTTCACGCCATAGCGTGTGTTGTAGGTCTTCTCGATGTCGACGAGCTCGATCACCGGATCACTCGTCCACGAAGGTGGAAATGGCGATCAGCCATTCCATCAGCAGGCCGATGGCGAGGAAGATCAGCCCGATCCAAAGCGGAAACCACGGATTATAGAAGTCGCTCTCGAAACCCGGGATAACCCCGTCCCTCAACCACTCGATGGTGTGGGCGAGGGGATTGTACTTCATCAGGGCCCGCGGCCCCGTCGGCAGGCTGGCGAAGGTGTACCAAAGGCCGGAGGTGAAGAAGAGCACCCGGCCCAGCCGCGACATGACCTGGCCCCACAGCTGGAAGACCCGGCCGATCTGGCTGGAGAGCACGGCGCTGCCGTAGCAGAGGAAGACCAGACAGCCGAGAGCGCTGATGGCGGTGAAGGGCTCGTCGACCCACGCGTTCAGCGGCACGTCCATGAAGGCCCACAGCCCCACCACGAACAGCAGGACGACCAGCCCGCTGATGGACAGTTCCAGCAGGGTTCGCGCCACGACGATGTGGAAGGGCCGGATTTGCGGATAGTTGAGCAAACCCCGGTTGGAGGTGATCGCGCCCGCGCCCTGGACCGCCGCATTCCGCCACGCGATGACCGGGATGATGCCGGTGATGAAGAAGACGGACAGATATTCCCCGGCAGCCGCCTGGCGGCCTAGATAGGTGAAGATCACCATCATGATGATGACCAGCATCATGGGATTGATGATGGCCCATACGAAGCCGGCCGACCGCCGACCGTAGCGGGTCAGGGCCTCGCGGAGCATCATGGCCTCAACCACGCGCCAGCTCCGCACCACTTTGGGCCAGAAATCAGTCTTCAGATTTCGGAACAGGCCGTCGCCGCCCAGCAGGCGTTCAATCAAAGATAACGGGCCGGCGTTCCCCGGGCCGCCTCGCGGCGTGCCCGACCCGGATCCATACGGGAAGGAACTGAGACTCATGTGGCTGTGATACGCCCCGCTCCGGTTATCAGATGGTTAGCAGCATATCGGGGCCGGCGACAATCGCGCCCGTCACGAGACGTAACCGGCCAGGATCAGTTCGCCGATGTGAGCGACCGCGACCGGCCGACCGTCCTCGACGACGAAGAGGTTCGAAATGTGGTTGTCGGCCAGAATATCGATCACCTCGCTCATCCGCTGGTCGGGTCCGACGGTCTTGGGTCGCGGGTTCATCATGTCGGCGGCGGTCAGGCTTGAGATGTCGTTGGAGAAGGCGCGGCGTACGTCGCCGTCGGTGATCATTCCGACCAGCAAACCATCCGCGCCCGTCACGGCGACACAGCCCTGACGTCCCTTGGTGATCGCCGAGACCACCTCGGCGAAGGCGGCGCCTGGGGCCACGGTCGCAGGCTCCACCGTCTTCAACTGCATCCATTCGCGCACGGACTGGAGCCGCATCCCCAAGGCTCCGCCCGGATGCCTTGCGCCGAAGTCCTCGGCCGAAAAGCCCCGCTCCTTCATCAGCACCATGGCCAGGGCGTCGCCTATGGCTAAGGTCATCAGGGTGGAGGTCGTCGGCGCCAGATTGTTCGGACAGGCCTCCTGGACCTTGGGCAGCATCAGAGAGACGGTCGACATCCGCTCCAGAAAACTGCCGCGTCGCTGGGTGATCCCGATAACCGGAATGTCATTGCGCTGGCAAAATAGAAGCGGGTCACGCAATTCGCGGCTCTCGCCCGAGTTGGAGATGGCCAACAGGGTGACGTCACCGCGCAGCATGCCCAGGTCGCCGTGGCTCATCTCGGCCGGATGGACGAAGAAGGCGTTCGTGCCGGTCGACGCCAGGGTCGCGGCGATCTTGCCGCCGATGTGACCGGACTTTCCCATGCCCGTGACCACCACATAGCCGTCACGGCCCAGTATGATCCGGACCGCTTGGGCGATCCGCTCGTCCAGCGCCGCCGAGAGGGCTTGAAGCGCCTGGATGTTTAGGCCGATGACGTCGCGCGCCGCCTCCACCATGGATCGGGTGTCGTCGGGCGTGTCGGAAGTCGTCATGACGCCTGCATAGCCCGAAGCGTGGCCAAGGCAAGGCGAGGGGGCAGCGGTGGGTGAAACGCAAAGTGTGCGCCTGCGAACATTTTCGCCAACCCTTTGGCCGCTTCGGCGTTGCCTTGGCCTGCCTATCGTTCTTCTGGAAGCCATGCCGATCGCCGAAGCCGCGCGCCTCAAGCTCGCCCCCCCCAGCCTGTCTGCGGACAGCATCGCCCTGTTTCTCGACCTCGATGGAGTTCTGGCGGCGATCGCCTCGACACCGGAAGGCGTTGTCGAAGACCCCGAACGCACGGCCATGCTGCGGCGACTTCAGGACCGGTTGCAGGGACGGCTGGCGGTGATCAGCGGGCGCGAGATCGCTGAGATCGACCGGATATGCGGAGGCGCCGTGAAGGTAGCTGCGGGCATCCACGGACTGGAGCGGCGGCATCCCGATGGGCGTATCGACCGGTTGGAGCCGTCGGCCGGCGTGGCCAGGGCTCTGACGGAAATGACGACTTTCGCCGAGGACTGGCCAGGCGTGCGCGTCGAGGACAAGGGACTGGCGGCCGGTTTGCATTACCGGCAGGCCCCGGAAGCGGAGCAGGCCGCGCGTGAACTGTCCGAGGCGCTGGCGGCGCGCCACGACCTGATCGTCCAGCCCGGCCATATGATACACGAACTCAAGACCCCAGGCGCCGACAAGGGACGGGCTCTGGCCGCCTTCATGGAGGAGGCGCCGTTCAGGGGCTTCACTCCGATCATGCTCGGCGACGACCTGACCGATGAGTTCGGCTTCGAGGCGGCGGCGCGGCTGGGCGGTGGCGGGGTGCTGGTCGGACCCGAGCGCCAGACCCACGCTCGCTGGGGGCTCGCCGATCAACCGGCGGCGATGGCGTGGCTGGAAGCCCTGTCGCGAAGCTCGTGTCCGGAGACGTCTCAATGACCCAGCCGCCGGAACATGTCACCACTCCCAAGGTCGAGCGTCCTGCGCCCGTCGCGCCATCGGTTGATCTCGCTCCCATCGGCAATTGTTCGGTCAGCGCCCTGATCGACCGAGAGGGCCGTTTCGTCTGGGCGTGCGCGCCCAGGGTTGACGGCGATCCGGTCTTCTCAGCCCTGATGGACGGCGCCGATCCAGAGCACGGCTTCTGGTCGATCGAACTGGAGGGGCTGAAACACGCCAGCCAGGCCTACGTCCGAAACACGCCGGTGTTGCGCACCGTGCTGACCGCGGAGGACGGCTCGGCGGTGGAGATCATCGATTTCTGCCCCCGTCATCCCAAACATTCTCGCACCTATCGGCCGCTGGCCTACGGTCGGGTCATCCGCCCGCTGGAGGGCGCGCCGCGCGTCACCGTTCGTCTTAGACCCGCCGCCGGGTGGGGCGAGCGCCGCGCCGAGCGGACCTCGGGCTCCAATCACATCCGCTATCTTTGCCAGGACGTTATCCTGCGCCTGACAACCGACTGCCCGGTGTCGCATGTGCTGGAGGAGCGGACCTTTCGTCTGGAGCGGCCCTACGCCTTCTTCCTCGGCCCCGACGAGGGCTATGACCAGGAGGTCGGCGCCGGCGTACAGGCGTCTCTGGATCGAACCGTCGCCTATTGGCAGGACTGGGTGCGCAAGCTCTACCTGCCGCTGGACTGGCAGGAGGCGGTGATCCGCGCCGCGATCACGCTAAAGCTATGCGCCTATGAGGAGACCGGGGCCATCGTCGCGGCCCTGACCACCTCGGTGCCGGAATTCCCTGAAAGCGGCCGTAACTGGGACTATCGCTACTGCTGGATCCGCGACGCCTATTACACGGTTCGGGCGCTGAACCGGCTGGGCGCGGTCGATATCCTGGAAAATTATCTCGGCTATCTGCGCAATCTGGTCGACGATTCGGGCGGGGGCCATGTCCAGCCGGTCTATGGCGTGGGCCTCGAGCCCGGCATCGGCGAGCGGATTGTCGAGACGGTCGAGGGTTATCGCGGGATGAAGCCGGTGCGCATCGGCAATCAGGCCCACGAGCACCTGCAGCACGATGTCTACGGCCAGATCGTCCTACCGCTGGTTCAGGCCTTCTGGGACCACCGGCTGATCCGGCCCGGTACGATCGAAGACTTCTTCTCACTGGAAAAGGTCGGCGAGCGCGCCTTCGCCATGCATGATCAGACCGACGCCGGGCTGTGGGAGTTCCGCACCATCGCCCGGGTGCACACCTATTCTTCGGTCATGTGCTGGGCCGCCTGCGATCGTCTCGCAAAGGCGGCCGAGAAGCTGGGCCTTCGGGAACGCGCCGATGTCTGGTTCGATCGCGCCCGAACCATCCGCAAGCGGATCGAACAAGAGGCCTTCCTGCCCGACGAAGGCCGCTTCGCCGCCAGCTTCGGCGGGACGGAACTGGACGCCTCGCTTCTACAGCTGGTCGATCTCGGCTTCCTCGACCCGATGGACCCTCGCCAGGTGGAAACCTTCAAGGCCATCGAGCGCGACCTGAAGAAGGGCTCCTACCTGTTCCGCTATGTCGAGCCCGACGATTTCGGCGAGCCGGAGACGGCCTTCAATTTCTGCACCTTCTGGTTCATCGAGGCGCTGCACCTCAACGGCCGCACCGAGGAGGCACGCGAGATCTTCGAGGAGATGCTCAGCCGCCGCACCCATGCCGGGCTGCTGAGTGAGGACATCGCCATCGAGACCAACGAGCTGTGGGGAAACTATCCGCAGACCTATTCGCTTGTCGGCATCATCAACTGTGCCGTTCTGCTGAGCCGGTCCTGGACCGAGGCCCGGTGACGCGCGCGAGGGGAGGGAACCGTTGAGCCGCCTTATCGTCGTTTCCAACCGCGTCTCTGCGCCCAAAGACCCCGCAGCCGGTTCCGCGGGGGGGCTGGCCATGGCTCTATCGGCGGCGCTCAGGAAATATGACGGCCTGTGGTTCGGCTGGTCGGGCGAAACGGTCGAGACCTTCAAGCCCGAGGCCCAGTTCGAGGACCGTGCCGGGGTGACGGTGGCCCTAGTCGATCTCGAGGCCCAGGACGTTGACGAGTACTACAACGGCTACGCCAACAAGACGCTGTGGCCGCTGTTTCACCACCGGGTCGATCTGACGGAGTATGAGAGGTCATACGGCGAGGGCTATGAGCGGACCAACGCCCGCTTCGCCGAAGTGCTGGCGCCGCTGATCCAGCCGGACGACCTGATCTGGATCCACGACTATCACATGATCCCGCTGGCGCGGGATCTGCGCCGGCGTGGCATCACCAACAAGATCGGCTTTTTTCTCCATACGCCCTGGCCGGCGCGTCAGCTGCTGGTGACGCTGCCGTATCATCGCCGACTGGTCGAATCGATGTTCGACTTCGACCTGTTGGGCTTCCACACCCGCGAGTGGCTGGACCTGTTTCGCGATTATGTGGCGTCCGAGCCAGACATCCACGGCAAACTGCTGGCCAATGACGCTATGGAAGCGTTCGGCAAGACGGTTCAGGCCGGCGTCTTCCCGATCGGTATTGATGTCGACGCCTTCGTCGAGGCCCGCAATTCGGCGCTGGGCAATCGGACTTATGACCGAATGGCGGCATCCTCAGCTTTCCGGTCGATGATCGTCGGCGTGGATCGGCTCGACTATTCCAAAGGTCTTGAGCAGCGGATGCTCGGCTATGAGCAGTTTCTGCACGACAACCCGGAAATGCGCGGAGAGGTGTTCCTGCTTCAGGTCACGCCGATCAGCCGCGACGAGGTCGATACCTATCAGGACATCCGCCAGCGGCTCGATGCGCTGTCGGGCCGGATTAACGGCGAGTATGCCGACATGGACTGGCAGCCGATCCGCTATCTCAATCGCACCTTCCGTCGCGACCAGCTGGCTGGCGTCTATCGCGCCGCCAAGGTGGGACTGGTCACCCCGTTGCGAGACGGCATGAACCTGGTGGCCAAGGAGTACGTCGCGGCGCAGTCGCCCGAAGACCCTGGGGTGCTGATCCTGTCGCGCTTCGCCGGCGCAGCCGAGCAGATGGGGGAGGCCCTGCTGGTCAACCCCTTCAGTCGCGAGGAGCTGTCCGACGCCATCAAGCGCGCGCTGGTGATGCCGTTGGCGGAGCGCCGGCGGAAGTGGGAGTCGCTCATGCAGGTGGTGCGCGACACGGACGTCGGCGTCTGGCGGGACGACTTCGTGGCCAGTCTCAGAGCCGTCGATCCGCAGTGAAGCGGCCCCGGCGTCGTGTGATCAAGGCTTGGCGGCTTCCCGCTATCCAAGGCTGCAGCTTTGCTGTATCAGTCACCTTGAGGGCAAGCCCGGTCGTGCGAAGAGTGCATGGCGGCGTGTAGCCTCGGCGCCACACTCTCCGGATTGGTGTGAGCACGAGGAACCGTCGCCGTTGGTCTTCGTTCGGTCTGCTCTGGCGCCGCGCGACGGCGTGGGGCATGTAAGTTTTTCTCACTGAATGAGGGTCAATATGAAGGTCAAGCTTCTCGCAAGCGCCGCCGTCGCCGGCTTGCTGGCTGCTGGCGCCGCCCAAGCCGATCCAAACGGCTTCTACGGCGCTGTCGATGCCGGCATGCACTGGGTCGACGACTACAACATGTCGTCTGACTTGGGTCCGGTCTGGGACTGGTCGGCGTCCTCCAGCGGCGGTTGGACCGTCCTGGGTCGCCTCGGCTATCGCTTTAACGAAAACTTCCGCGCTGAACTGGAAGGCGGTTATCGCTCGGGCGATATCGGCACCGTTCGTCGCGAAGGTGACAGCAACGTCGCTCCGTCGGGTCTCTGCAACCTGACTCCGGCCAACGGCGATTGCTTCTCGCCGGAAGGTGACATCGAGTCGAATTCGTTGATGCTGAACGCCATCTACGACTTCGGTTCGGCCGACTCGCGTTTCCGCCCCTTCCTGGGCGCGGGCGTTGGCGTCAACCGCATCAACATCAACACCATCGGGCGCATCCGCAATGATCGCGACGCGACCCTGGCTGCGGACGACGACAAGGCGAGCTTTGCCTGGCAGGGCCTGGCCGGCTTCGCTTTCGCTCTGAGCGAGCGCGCGAACCTGGACCTGACCTATCGCTACCTGGCGTCTGACGCCGAGTGGGATTCGTTCACGACCGGCGCCCCGGCGCTCGGAACCTTCGAAGGCGACTTCCGCGATCACTCGGTGACCCTGGGTCTGCGCTACAGCTTCGGTGCGGTTGATGCGCCGCCGCCGCCGCCTCCGCCGGCTCCGCCGCCGCCGCCTCCCCCGCCGCCGCCTCCCCCGCCGCCCCCGCCGCCGCCTCCGGCCCCGGCTC
>NZ_QUOQ01000007.1 GCF_003704105.1 Brevundimonas lutea
TCATCCCCATCACCATCGCCGCGCTCGAGCAGCTGAGCATCGAATCGCTCACCGTTCCGGCCGTGGCCGTGCTGACCATGGTGCTGGCGGCCATTCCCCGCGTCATCGTCGCCGCCATCCTGCTGGCTATCGGCTGGTTCATCGGCCGCTGGGTCGCGCAGCTGATCGAACGTGTCCTGCCCGCCACCGGGTTCGACCGGTCGATCCAGAGCCTGGCGAACCTGTCGTCGGCCCGCTCCACCACCGAGCCGCCGCCCTCGACCCAGCCCTATGCGGGTGACGTCACCCCGGCGACCGCCGCGGCCATGGGTGGCTCGGGCGTTCCGGCGCGGACAACCCCATCCAGGGTTGTCGGCTGGCTGGTGATGGCGGCCATCGTCGCCTTCTTCGTGGTCGAGGCCGCGCACGTCCTTCAGTTCGCCACCATCGCCGAGATGGTCGAGACCGTGCTGGGCCTGGCGGTTCAGGTGATCGTCGGGGGCGTGATCATCGCCGCCGGGGTGATCATCGGCGACCTCCTGGCCAACGCCATCGATCGGGGAACGGGTGGCGCCGATCGCTTCGCGTCCACCATCGTGCGCTGGGCGACCATCGCTCTCGCCACGGCCATGGGCCTCAGCTTCATGGGCATCGCCGACGAGATCGTGCTGATCGCCTTCGCCCTGATCCTGGGCGCGGCGGCGGTGGCCACGGCTCTGGCCTTCGGTCTCGGCGGTCGCGACGCCGCCGGTCGGGTGGCCCAGACCTGGGCCGACAAGGTGACCCGCAAGTCCGGCGACGGACCGCGTCCGCCCATGGACAAGGTCTGACAGAACCCATCGACGGTAACGTCTGGAAGGGGCGGTCCATGCGGGCCGCCCCTTTTCGCATCACCAGGCCGGGAGTGTCGGCGCGGCCGCCGTAGCCTGCGCCCGGTCGAACTCGCCCTGGGCCTGGGCGGTGGAGCGGCGATAGATCAGGGCCTCGGCGATGTGGCGGCGCAGCACGCCGGTCGAGCCCTCCAGATCGGCGATGGTGCGGGCCAACCTGAGCGTCCGCGTCCAGCCGCGCGCCGTGAGCGCGCCCGCCTCCCCCGCCCGCATCATCAGCGCCTTGCCCGCCTCGTCCGGCGCCGCGAAGCGATCGAGTGTTGAGCCCGACGCGCGGGCGTTGACCCCCTGGAGCGGATCGATCCCGGCCTCGCGCACCCGCTCGGTCTGCATCTCGCGGGCCGTGGCGACGCGGGCGGCGACCTCGGCCGTGCCCTCGGCGGGTGGCGGCAGGGCCATGTCGGCGGCGGTCACGGGCGGGGTCTCCACCGTCAGGTCGATGCGGTCGAACAGGGGGCCGGAGATGCGGTTCTGATAGTCCCTCTGGCAGCGCGGAGCCTTGCCGCAGGCGCCCTTGCCCGCCCCGCCCAGGCCGCAGCGGCAGGGGTTCATGGCGGCGACCAGCTGAAATCGCGCTGGATAGCGCACATGGGCGTTGGCCCGGGCCACCACGATCTCGCCGGTTTCCAGCGGCTGGCGCAACGAATCCAGCGCCTGGGCCGAATATTCCGGCAGTTCGTCCAGAAACAGCACGCCGTTGTGGGCCAGGGACGCCTCGCCCGGCTTGGCGCGCATGCCGCCGCCGGTCAGCGCCGCCATCGAGGCGGAATGATGCGGGCTGCGGAACGGCCGCTCGCGGGTCAGGGCGCCGCGCTCGATCAGCCCCGCCACCGACCAGACCATGGAGGTCTCCAGCAGTTCCTCGGCCGTCAGCGGCGGCAACAGGCCGGGCAGCCTCTGCGCCATCATCGACTTTCCCGAGCCCGGCGGGCCGATGAACAGGATGTTGTGGCCCCCGGCGGCGGCGATCTCCAGCGCCCGCTTTGCGCCCTCCTGCCCCTTCACCTCGTTGAGGTCGGCGTCGCGCCGGGGCGTGGCGACGGGACCGGGCTCGGGCGCGCTCAACACCTGGGTCCCCCGGAAATGGTTGATCAGCCCGATCAGGGAGCGCGGCGCGAGGATGCGCGCGCCGCCCGACCAGGCCGCTTCCGGACCATTGGCCTCGGGACAGATCAGGCCCAGCCCCAGGGCGTCGGCCGCCACCGCCGCCGGCAGGGCGCCGCCGACCGGCGCGATCGACCCGTCCAGCCCCAGCTCGCCGATCGCGGCCCAGCCGGCCGTCACGTCCGGCGGGATCACCCCCATCGAGGCCAGCAAGGCCAGGGCGATGGGCAGGTCGAAATGGCTGCCCTCCTTGGGCAGGTCGGCGGGGGCCAGATTGGCGATCACCTTCTTGGGCGGCAGGGCCAGACCGATGCCGGCGAAGGCGCCCCTGACGCGCTCGCGGCTCTCGGCCACCGCCTTGTCGGGCAGGCCGACGATGGCGAAGGCGCCGGCCGGCAGGGCGACCAGCTGGACCTCGACGTCCACCCGCCGCGCCTCGACTCCGTCGAAGGCCACCGTCACCACCCGCGCGACCATGCCGATCTCCCGTTCCCGAATGAGAACAAATCACGAACCATCCATGCGCGCAACCCTTCGTCGAACGGTGATCCGAAGAGCCCGGTTTTCCTCGCAATTCAGCCCGGAATTCCTATATGATCGGCCTCACGGCGCGGTCAGATTCGCGCCCGTCCCCCGGCGCCCGGCCGCGCCTGTTGAACCCGAGCCCTGATGACTGACGAAACCCTGCCCCAGCCGGAATACGGCGCCGATTCCATCAAGGTTCTGAAAGGCCTGGACGCCGTCCGCAAACGTCCCGGCATGTACATCGGCGACACCGACGACGGCTCGGGCCTGCACCACATGGTCTACGAGGTGGTGGACAACGCCATCGACGAGGCCCTGGCCGGCCACGCCGATCTGGTCGAGGTGATCCTGAACCCCAATGGCTCGGTGACGGTCACCGACAACGGGCGCGGCATCCCGGTCGATATCCACGAAGGGGAAGGCGTCTCGGCGGCCGAGGTCATCATGACCCAGCTGCATGCGGGCGGGAAATTCGATCAGAATTCCTACAAGGTCTCCGGCGGGCTGCACGGCGTGGGCGTGTCGGTGGTCAACGCCCTGTCGGACTATCTGGAACTGAAGATCTTCCGGAACGGCAAGGCGCACCAGATGCGCTTCGAGCGCGGCGATACGGTCAAGTCTCTGGAGATCACCGGCGACGCCCCGATCCGCCAGGACACCGGCAAGCCCCTGACCGGCACCCAGGTCACCTTCTTCCCGTCGGTCACCACCTTCGCCCACATCGATTTCGACCTGAAGACGCTGGAGCACCGGCTGCGCGAGCTGGCCTTCCTCAACTCCGGCGTCACCATCCGCCTGGCCGACCTGCGCGGCGCCGAGCCGTTCGAGGAGATCCTGCACTACGAGGGCGGGGTCGAGGCCTTCGTGCGCCACCTGGACAAGTCCAAGACGCCGATCCTGAAGGACGTCATCGTCATCCGCGGCAAAAAGGAGGGGATCGAGATCGATCTCGCCCTGTGGTGGAACGAGAGCTACCACGAGACCATGCTGTGCTTCACCAACAACATCCCCCAGCGGGATGGGGGCACGCACCTGTCGGCCTTCCGCGCCAGTCTGACCCGGGTCATGGGCGCCTATATCGAGAGCTCCGGCATCGCCAAGAAGGAGAAGGTCTCGGTCACCGGCGAGGACGCGCGCGAGGGCCTGACCTGCGTGCTGTCGGTCAAGGTGCCGGACCCGAAGTTCTCCTCTCAGACCAAGGACAAGCTGGTCTCTTCCGAGGTCCGCCCGGCGGTCGAGGGGCTGTGCTCGGAAGGGCTGTCGACCTGGTTCGAAGAGCATCCGGTCGAGGCCAAACAAGTCGTCTCCAAGATCGTCGAGGCCGCCACCGCCCGCGAGGCGGCGCGCAAGGCCCGGGACCTGACCCGGCGCAAGTCGGCGCTGGAAATCTCCAGCCTGCCCGGCAAGCTGGCCGACTGTCAGGAGCGCGATCCGGCCAAGTCCGAACTGTTCATCGTCGAGGGCGACTCCGCCGGCGGCTCGGCGAAACAGGCGCGCAACCGCGAAAACCAGGCCGTCCTGCCCCTGCGCGGCAAGATCCTCAACGTCGAGCGCGCCCGGTTCGACCGCATGCTGTCCAGTGAGCTGATCGGCACCCTGATCCTGGCGCTGGGCACCGGCATCGGTCGCGACGACTTCGATATCGCCAAGCTGCGCTATCACAAGATCATCATCATGACGGACGCCGACGTCGACGGCGCCCACATCCGCACCCTGCTGCTGACCTTCTTCTACCGGCAGATGCCGGAGCTGATCGAGAAGGGGCACATCTTCATCGCCCAGCCGCCGCTCTACAAGGCCGCCAAGGGCAAGCAGAGCCGCTACCTCAAGGACGATCCCGAGATGGACGCCTTCCTGATCGAGGAGGGCACGGACGGCTCCGAACTGGACCTGGCGACCGGCGAGCGGTTGACGGGCCTGGACCTCCAGGCCCTGGTCAAGGAGGCGCGGTCGTTCAAGGCCCTGACCGACCGCCTGTCGACCCGCGCGCCCGCCTTCGCCATCGAACAGTCGGCCCTGGCCGGCCTGTTCGCCGAGGACGGCGGCGATCCGGCCAAGGCGGCCGACCACCTGAACCTCTATGCCGAGGAAGGCGACGGCCCGTGGGCCGGAGAGCCCGGCGAACAGGGCGCGGTGGTGTTCGGCCGCACCCGCCGCGCCGTGGCCGAGCGCATCGTGCTGGAAGAGGCCCTGGTCCGGTCGCTGGACGCCCGGCGCCTGGGCGAACGCGCCGCCACCTTCAACGGCACGTTCGACAAGCCGGCCGTGTTCCGCCGCAAGGACAAGTCGACCACCATCCGCGGCCCGCTCGACCTCATGGCGGCGGTGCTGGAGGCCGGCCGCAAGGGTCTGTCGATCCAGCGCTACAAGGGTCTGGGCGAGATGAACCCGGAACAGCTGTGGGAGACCACGCTCGACGCCGAGGCGCGCACCCTGCTCAAGGTCCGCATCGACCACGCCGATGACGCCGACGACCTGTTTTCCAAACTGATGGGCGACGTGGTCGAGCCGCGCCGCGAATTCATCCAGGAAAACGCCCTGGACGCCGCCGTCGACGTCTGATCCGACGGAATGTGCTAGGAGGGACGATGACCGACACTCCCAAGACCCCTCCCCCGTCGTCCGCCAGCGCCAATCTCAAGGCGGCGCTGGCCCGAAAGGCCGCGGGCGGATCGGCCCATGCATCGATCGACGGCGGCCGCGACGGCGAGCGTCAGGCTGCCGCCGCCTCGGCCGCCCGGTCAAAGCCGGCCGCCAAACGCCTGTCCAAGCGGGGCTGACCGCGTCGTTGACGATGGCCGTCGCTAACGCTTGGCCATGAACCCCGCGAGGGTCGGATAGCCCTCTTCCGTATCCGCCTCGCCGCACGCCAGTTGCTTGGCGGCGGGGGCGATGCCCCCGGCCGGCACATCTTCCCAGGCGGCCTCGGGATCGTCGAACGGCGCATCCTCGGCGCCGTCGGCCAGAATGTCGACCGAGCGAACGATCCGGTATTCGGCCGCGGCGCAGCGGACTTCATAGGTGTCGAGCATATAGCTCTGGTCGCCGGCGTCCTCGGCCTCCAGAGGCACCGCCGCGACATTGACGCGGGTCACCCCGCCGGCCTCTGTCTTGCCTCCGATGTTGACGAAATAGGCGCGCGTGGCGCTGGACGCGATCCGTCGCCAGTTGTCGGCGGCCGGCGCGGGCGTCTCCGGTGCGATCACGATGGCCTGGCCGGCATCCTGGAACGCGGCCAGCAGTAGCAAGGCGGTAAGCGTCATCCCTTCCTCCCCAGCAATGGTGACGACCCCAGTCTTCCCCCATGACGCGCCGATGACAAGTCGTCGCATCACACCGATCCGCCCTGAACCGGTCACACCCGTCGCGCGTCTGGGATGAATGCGCCCGACCTCCGCCCTTCTCGCCGCCGCCGTTCTCGTTCTCGCACCCCTCGGCTGTGACACTGCGCCCGCCGCGGGCGCTCAGGCCCGGAGCGTGGCCACCACCGGTCTCGACGCCGCCCTGGTCGCCACGGCGGTCGAGGAGGCCGCCGCCCTGCCCCGCCTCAACAGCCTGATCGTGGCGCGCGACGGAGAGGTGCTGGTCGAGCGGGTGTTCCGGGGGCCCGATCTCGACACCCCCGTTAACATCAAGTCGGCCTCCAAGTCGGTGCTGGCCGCCGTCGCCGGCGCCGCGATCGGCCAGGGCCTGCTGCCGGGGGTCGAGGCGCCGATCTCGACCTGGCTGGCCGATGACTTTCCCGTCGCCCCGGACCCGCGCCTGAACACGCTCACGGTCGAGAACCTCCTGACCATGCAGGCGGGACTGGGCTCGACTTCGGGCCGCAACTACGGGGCCTGGGTGTCAGGGCGCGACTGGGTCGGCTTCGCCCTGGCCCAGCCGTTCGAGGCCGAGCCGGGCGGCCGCATGGTCTATTCGACCGGAACTTCGCACATCCTGTCGGCGCTGCTGACCGAGGCGACGGACCGCTCGACCCTGGCCCTGACCCGCGACCTGCTGGGCGAACCGCTGGGCATCGACATCCCCGAGTGGCCGGCGGATCCCCAGGGCGTCTATTTCGGCGGCAACGACATGCTGATGGCGCCGCGCGACCTGCTGACCTTCGGCGAGCTCTATCGCAACGACGGCGTTCATGAGGGCCGACGTGTCCTGCCCGAGGGCTGGGTCGAGACCTCCTGGCGCGGGCGCGGAACCTCGCGCTGGAGCGGCAACCCTTACGGCTACGGCTGGTGGATCAAACAGGTCGGGGAGCGCGAGGTCTATTTCGCCTGGGGCTATGGCGGCCAAATGGTCTTCGTCGTGCCCGACCTGGCCCTGACCGTGGTGATGACCTCCGACCCCTCGCCGGTCACACAGCGTGACGACCACGTCGACCGCCTGCACGCCCTGCTCGACCAGCGGCTGATCCCGGCGGCGGAACGGGGCGGCTGAACGACCCTGCGCCCTCGACCGTAGGGTCATCACAACGACCACGACGGGACACGACGGCCACGACGACTCAGCGATAGCCACACGGACCCTTGCCCTCGTCGATACCGTGCTGGAAAGGCGGCGAACGCCGCCATCTCGGCGCGCCAGATCGGGAAGCTCCGACCCGTCCCTCACGACAGATCCCGCTGTGTGCTTTGTGACCCCTCTGTGATCGCTGTGATGAACCTCCCCATCACCCGCCACCAACTCAGGCCGGCCGTCGCGCCCGCATGGCCTGGATGATGGTGCCGTCGTCCAGCCAGTCGAGGTCGCCGCCCACCGGCACGCCGCGCGCCAGGGAGGTGATCTGCGCGCCAGACGGCCCAAGACGCTCGGCGATATAGTGGGCCGTGGTCTGGCCATCGACCGTGGCCGGCAGGGCCAGCACCACCTCGCGCACCGCGCCGCCCTGACAGCGTCCGACCAGCTCGGCCACCCTCAGGGCGTCCGGCCCGACGCCGTCCAGCGCCGACAGCAGTCCGCCCAGGACATGATACTTGCCGCGAAAGGCGCCCGACCGCTCCATCGCCCACAGGGCGCCGGCCTCCTCGACCACGCAGACCAGACCGTTGTCGCGCGCCCCGTCCGAACAGATGGAGCAGGGGTCGCGGGTGTCGGGCGCACCGCAGATCGAGCAGGACCGCACCTTGGCCGCCGTCTCCGCCAGCGACGCCGCCAGCGGCTCCAGCAACTGCTCGCGCCGTTTCAGCAGGGCCAGCGCCGCGCGCCGGGCCGAACGCGGTCCCATGCCCGGCAGCTTGGCCAACAGGCCGATCAGGCGCTCAATCTCGGGTCCGGCGGAGGCGGCCACGGGCGGTCGGTCCTCAGAACAGCTTGGGCATGCCCGGGATGTTCATGCCGGCCAGCGGCCCCGCCGCCTCCTGCATCAGCCGGTTGTTGACCTCGTCCAGCTTGCGTTTGGCGTCGGCGTGGGCGGCGACGATCAGGTCGGCCAGGATCTCGCCCTCGCCCGGGACCATCAGGCTGTCGTCGATGACCACGCGGGTGATCTCGCCCGGACCCTTCAGGCTCATGGTCACCAGCCCGCCGCCCGAGGAGCCCTCGGCGCTCGATTCGGCCATCCGCGCCTGGGCGTCCTGCAGCTTCTGCTGCATCGCCTGGGCCTGTTGCATCAATTGGTTCAGGTCTTTCATAGCCGGATAGATAGGGAGCTTTGCGTCCGCCTCCTAGTCATCGCGACGCTCACTACTGCGCCAGCATGCCGCCGTCGATTTTCAGCTCGGTCCCGGTGATGAACCGGCTTTCGTCAGAGGCCAGATAGACCACGGCCCAGGCCACGTCGTCGGGCTCGCCGATGCGTTTCAGGGGGATGCCGCGCGCCAGCCGCTCGTGCGCCTTGGCCTCGTCGCCGCCGGCGAAGGCGACGAACGGGTCGAGGATCGGCGTCTTGATGAACACCGGATGGATCGAGTTGGCGCGAATGTCCCATCCAGCCTTGGCGCACTCCAGGGCGACGGTCTTGGTGTACATCCACACGGCGGCCTTGGTAGCGTTGTAGGCGCCCATGCCGGGCGCCGCCGCCAGTCCCGCCACAGACGAGATGTTGATGATCGAAGCCGGCTGGGCCTCGCGCAGGTGCGGCAGGGCGTGCTTGCAGCCCAGCATCACCGATTCCTGGTTGATCGCCTGCATGCGGCGCCACGCATCGACCGTGTCCTGCTCGGCCCAGACCAGATCGCCGCCGATCCCGGCGTTGTTGACCAGCACCGACAGTCCGTCCAGGTCGCGCGCCGCGTCGGCGACGACCCGGACCCAGTCGGCCTCGGACGTCACGTCGTGGGCATAGCCAAAAGCCTGTTCCGGGTGGTCCGCGTTGATCTCCCGGGCCAGAGCGGCGACCGCCCCGCCGTCGAGGTCCGTCAGGGCCAGGCTCGCGCCCTCCTCGGCCAGCCGCTGCGCCATCGATCGGCCCAGTCCGCCGGCGGCGCCGGTGATCAGCACCCGCTTGCCGGCGACCCGGCCCGGGCGGGTGATCACGCCTTGCCCCCGGCGGCCTCGGCCGCGGCGTCGATGAAGCGTGCGAGCTCGAGGTCCTTGTCGGTCACCCCGCCGGCGTCATGGGTGGTCAGCAGGATTTCGACCTTGTCATAGACATTGGACCACTCGGGATGGTGATCGCGCTTGTCGGCCTCGATGGCCACGCGGGTCATGAAGCCGAAAGCGGTGTTGAAATCGGCGAATCTCAGTGTGCGGACGATCGCCGGTCGGTCGCCCTTCGCCACGCCCCAGCCGGTCAGCTGCTTCGCGGTTTCTGCGGGGTCCAGGCGGTCGGTCATGGCGGCGTCTCCGTTCGCCTTTGGCGTAACGCGCGGCTCCGGCGGCGGCAAGGCGGCGCGAGGGCGGAACGGCAAAGCCAGACCGGCGTTCTCAAGCGTCACCGTTAACGAAGCCCGGCCATGGACAATCTCTGGATCGCCTCGCTGCCCCCTGAAGACCAGAAGCGGCTCAAGCCGCATCTGAACGAGCGGCCGATCGAGCCCGGCGAGATCCTGTATGACGCCGGTGACGCCGTGGACGAGGTGTGGTTTCCCCACGACGGAGCCATCAGCCTGATGACCATCCTCGACGAGGACAGGATGGTCGAGACCGCCGCCATCGGTCGCGAAGGTCTGGTCGGCGTCACCTGCGGTCCCCTGAACGCCCGCGCCGCCAGTCGCGCCATCGCCCAGATTCAGGGCGTCGCCTCCTGCTGCCCGGCCGATGTCTTCGCCGACGCCCTTGCCCGAAGCGAAGCCATGCGTCACGCCCTGGCCACCTTCACCGAAGGCCTGATGGCCCAGGTGCAGCAGACGGCCGCCTGCAACGCCCAGCACCCCCTGGACGAACGCCTGGCCCGTTGGCTGCTGACCATATCGGACCGGGTTGAGACCCACCGCGTGGTCCTGACACAGTCCGACATCGCCCAGATGCTGGGCGTGCGCCGCGCCACGGTGTCGGAAGTCGGCTCCGAGCTGGTCGATCGCGGCCTGATCCGGCGCGGGCGCGGCTGGATCGAGATCGTCGATCGGCCGCGGCTCGAGCAGTCGGCCTGCGGTTGCTACCGGATGATGCGGGGCGTGCTGGCCGATCTGGGCGTGCCGCAGGTGCGCCGCCGCTGAACGCCTCAGGTGACGACCGGGCCGCGACCCGCTAGACCGCCGCCATGACCGCCCAACCCGACACCTCCTCCTTCGGCTATCGCGACGTCGACGCGCGCGAGAAGGTGCGGCTGGTGCGCGGCGTGTTCGACAGCGTGGCCTCCAACTACGACCTGATGAACGACCTGATGTCCGGCGGTGTCCACCGGCTGTGGAAGGACGCGGCAGCGGCGCGGCTGAACCCTCAGCCGGGCGAGACCATCCTGGATGTCGCGGGCGGCACCGGCGACATGGCGCGGCGCTATGCGAAGATGGCGCGGCGGGCGCAACAGCGACGCGGCGGCGCGGACGCCCAGGTCATCGTGCTGGACTACAACGCCGAGATGATCCTGGCCGGGGTCGAGAAGGGCGGCGAGCCCGAGATGGTCTGGAGTGTCGGCGACGCCCAGAGCCTGCCCCTGCCCGACGCCTCGGTCGACGCCTATTCGATCAGCTTCGGCATCCGCAACGTGGCCCACATCCCGACCGCCCTGGCCGAGGCGCGGCGGGTGCTGAAGCCCGGAGGCCGGTTCCTGTGCCTGGAGTTCTCGCGCCCCCCGGCGGCGGCGATCCGCCGCGCCTATGACGCCTGGTCCTTCCACGCCATTCCGAGGATCGGCGGCTGGGTCGCCGGCGACCGCGACAGCTATCAGTATCTGGTCGAGAGCATCCGACGCTTTCCGGACCAGGCCGCCTTCAAGGCCATGATCGAACAGGCCGGCTTCTCGCGCGTCAGCTTCACCAACCTCTCCGGCGGGGTCGCCGCCATCCATCACGGGTGGGCGATCTGAACCGCCTGCCGCCGCCCGCGCCGCCGAACCAGAAGGTGCGCGCCCCGCTGACGGCCTTCTTCCGGCTGGTCGGCTGGCTGTGGGTGCTGGCCCGCCACGACGCCCTGATCCCGCGAGAGCTCAATCCCTATCTGCCCGGCTGGGCGCGAATGCTGGCGGCGATCGCCCGCCTGCCCAGCGGCCGCAAAGGCCGCGACGGGCGCCCGGGCCAGCGCGTCGGCCGGGCCTTCGAGCATCTCGGCCCTGTGGCCATCAAGCTGGGCCAGGTCATGGCCACCCGCGCCGACATCTTCGGCACGACCTTCGCCGAGGACCTGGGCCGGCTCAAGGACAAGCTCCCGCCCTTCCCCCTGGATCAAGCCCGGGCCGAGATCGAACGCTCTCTGGGCCGACCGGTCGAGAGCCTGTTCACCGATCTGGCCGAGCCGGTGGCCGCCGCCTCCCTGGCCCAGGCGCATCCGGCATACCTGGCCGACGGGACCAAGGTGGCGGTCAAGGTGCTGCGCCCGGGCGTCGAGCGCCGCGTGGCGCGCGGCCTCGATTCCATGCGGCTGGGCGCCGTCTGGGTCGAGCGGATGGTCCCCGTCGCGCGCCGTCTGGAGCCTCGCGCCTTTGTCGAGACCATCGCCCGCGCCCTGCTGATCGAGCTGGACATGCGGCTGGAGGCGGCGGCGGCCTCCGAACTGGCTGACATCATGGCCAAGGACGGCCACATGAGCGCCCCCAGGGTGATCTGGGACGGCGTCGGCCGCCGCGTCCTGACCCTGGAATGGGCCGCCGGCCTGCCCATGACGGACCCGGCCTGCGCGACCCAGGAGGGGCTGGACCGCAACGCCCTGGCCGACAACATCGTGCGCGCCTTCCTGATTCAGGCGCTGGACCACGGTGCCTTCCACGCCGATCTGCACGAGGGAAATCTGTTCGCCCGCGCCCCGGCCGAGGTCACCGCCATCGACTTCGGCATCGTCGGGCGGCTGGGCCCGGCCGAGCGGCGCTATCTGGCGGAGATCCTGTGGGGTTTCCTCAGCCGCGACTACGACCGCATCGCCCGGGTGCATTTCGAGGCCGGCTATGTGCCGCCCAACCACTCCGTCGAGGCCTTCGCCCAGGCCCTGCGCGCGGTGGGCGAACCGGTGATCGGCAAACAGGCCAGCCAGGTGTCGATGGGCCGGCTGCTGGGCCAGCTGTTCGAGATCACCGACCTGTTCGACATGCGTCTCAGGCCCGAGCTGATCCTGCTGCAGAAGACCATGGTGTCGGTCGAGGGCGTGGCCCGCCGGCTGAACCCCGACCACGATCTGTGGGCCGCCGCCCGGCCGGTGGTCGAACGCTGGATCGGCCGCGAACTGGGTCCCGCCGCCCAGGCCCGCGATTTCCTGGAGGAGGCGCGCGCCACCCTCAAGGCCCTGGCCCGCTGGGCCCAGGAACCACACGCCTCGCAGACGGTGGTGGTCGAACGGCCCCGCCTGCCCGTCTGGGCGACGGTCGTGATCGCCGCCGCGCTGGTCATTTCGGCGACGGCCCTTATTCTGACCCTGGTCTGACCGACGCTGCCTGAAACCGAACGCGGAGCCCGACCATGAACCTTCTGCCTCTGAGCCTGATCGCGCCCGCGGCCGCCGTGCTGGCGCTGGTCGACATGTCGTCGGCGCGGGCCCAGGACGTTCCCGTCCAGACCGCGCCGCAAGCGGTGGAGGAAACCGACATGACCGCCGCCGAACCGACGCCTCAGGTGCGCCGCTCAGCCGAGGTTCTGAACGAGACCATCCGCCAGATGCAGGCGGGCACGCCGCCGTTCGACCGCATGGCGCCCCAACTGGCCGAGGCCGTCCGCGCCCAGCAGGCCAATATCGGCCCGGCCCTCGTCGCCTATGGCGAAATCCAGGACATCGAATATCGCGGCCCCATGCAGGGCGCCGAGCATTTCCGGGTGATCTTCGCCAACGCCCAGACCGACTGGTTCATCGCCCTGGACGACCAGGAGATCATCCAGGGCCTGGTGTTCCGCCCGGCCGCCTGACGCTTCAGGATTACTGGCCGTCCGGGATCCGCGAGCCCTGCATGCGGCGGACCGCGCTCTGGGCTTCCCAGGTCGAATGCATGTTGCTGATATTGCGGCGTGGACGGGGTTCGTTGGTGCAAACCCGGCGCTGCATCGACGAGCCGATGGTGCGCTCATAGCGGCACACGCGGCGGGGCTGCTCCTCGACCTGTTCCGCCGGCTCGGGCTGGGCCTCGGGCGCGCGGCCGCCGGCGGTGTCGTCATTCTGCGGCGCCTGGATCAGGGTCAGGGCGGCGATCAGTTCCAGGATCATGGCGGGTCTCCGGTTGCGGACCGAAGAGTGCGCGCGAACAGCGTGTCTGGCAACCGCCGATCGCTCGCTCAATCCGTGGGCGACACGCGGCCGCGCCCGCTCTTGATCGTGGCGCGCCCGGCCTTGGCCTTCAGGCGGCGCTCCTTCGAGGCCCGCGTCGGACGCGTCGCCACCCGTCTGACCGGCGCGACCGAGGCGCGGTCGATCAGGTCCTGGAGCCGTTCGAGGGCGTCGGCGCGGTTCCGCTCCTGGGTGCGAAAGCGCTGGGCGGTGATCTGCAAGACGCCCTCCTGGGTCAGGCGCGATCCCGCCAGCTTCATCAGCCGCTCGCGCACCGCATCCTTGAGCGACGGCGACCCGGCCACATCGAACCGCAACTGAAGCGCGGTCGAGACCTTGTTGACGTTCTGGCCGCCCGGTCCCCCGGCCCGAAAGAAGCGGTAGTCCAGCTCGCCCCGTTCCTCGAGGGTCTCCACCTTCACGGCGCGGCCCTCATCGCCCGGACCACGGCGGCGTCCAGGGCCTGGAGGAATTTCGACCGGTCGGCGGCCGAGAACGGCGGCGGCCCCGAGGTCGCCACGCCGATGGAGCGCAGATGCTCGCCCACCATCCGCCCGGCCAGCGCCGAGCCGATCGAATCGGGGGTGAACAGCTGGCCATTGGGCTTGATCGCCTGGGCCCCCGACTTCAGGCAACGGTCGGCCAGGGGAATGTCCGAGGTGATGACGACATCGCCCACGCCCGCCCGCTCGGCGATCCAGTCGTCGGCGATGTCCGGCCCGGCGTCGACCACCACCTGTTCGATCAAAGGCTCTCGCGGCGTGTTGATCCAGGCATTGGACACCACGAAGACCTTCAGCCCACAGCGCCGCGCCACGCGATAGACCTCCTCCTTCACCGGACAGGCGTCGGCGTCGATGTAGAGGGTGGTCATGGAAGCTGGCTCACGCAGTCAGAGCTCGGGCTTGTCATCTCGCCATTTGATCGTGAAGGCGTACAGCCAACTCACCGTGAGCACGAAGGTGAGTGCATACATGACGTAGAATCCAAACGACTCAAGCGGTGTCACGAACCTTGACGTCGCTCCCCAAAAGTACACATCGATTGTCTGGCTTGGTGTCGGTCGTGTTGGTGCGCTCTGATAGGCGAATGTCGCCCAGAACCCGATGATGAACAAAGGTACGGGTAGAGTGGCTAGCAGCCACTTCACAACCCGGATCGTGCTTTCCTCAGTCACGTTTGCTCAAACCTTAGTGCTTCCGCGCCCACTCCGTCAGGTCTTTTCTCGCCACCTTTCCATCCGCTAGGCGACGGGAAGGAGAGGTGTCACAGCCCCGGGTCATAGGCCCCGGCGTCGCGCATGCGGGTTTCCTGGGCGGCGCGGGTGCGGCCGCGCATCTCGTCGGCCATCTCGCAGACCCTGGTCGAGGCGGTGCTCTTGTGCACGCCCGGGATCAGCGCATGCAGAAACGCCGCGCCGGCGCAGCCCAGCATGCGAAAGCCATAGCGGGACGACGCCGCCATATGCTCGAAATAGCTCTCCTCGACCTCGCGCGGGTGGTCGCGGAACAGCCGGTCGAAGGATCGTTTCACGCGCCCGCCCTGGACTGCGACCCGCCTGGCTCTGGCGTCGGGCCTACCGAAGACGCGCATTTTACCCTAAAGCCGGGGCCACACATCAAGCCCCCGTCGTCATTCCTGCGTGATCGGCGCGCGAGGCTGAGGAAACGTTCAGGAATCCAGACCCATGGCCGACGGCTCGACCACTCCCGCCAAGACCTTCCGCTGGGACGATCCGCTGGATCTGGACGGGCGGCTGACCGACGACGAGCGGATGATTCAGGAGGCGGCCCGCGCCTATGCGCGAGACAAGCTGCTGCCCCGCGTCGTCTCCGCCTTCGAGGACCAGCGGTTCGATCGCGAGATCATGACCGAGCTGGGAGAGATGGGCTTCCTCGGCGCCACCCTGCCCGAGCAGTACGGCGGCGCGGGCGCCAGCCATGTCGCCTATGGCCTGATCGCCCGCGAGATCGAGGCGGTCGACAGCGGCTATCGCTCGGCCATGAGCGTGCAGTCGTCCCTGGCCATGTATCCGATCTACGCCTTCGGCTCCGAGGAGCAGAAACTTCGCTTTCTTCCCAGGATGGCCACCGGCGAGCTGATCGGCTGTTTCGGCCTGACCGAGGCCGATGGCGGCTCCGACCCCGCCTCGATGAAGACCAAGGCCGAGAAAGTGGGCGGCGGCTATCGCCTGAACGGCGCGAAGTACTGGATCACCAACTCGCCGATCTCGGACCTCGCCATCGTCTGGGCCAAGCTGGACGACGCGATCCGGGGCTTCATCGTCGAGCGCGGCATGGACGGCTTCACCACCGACAAGATCGACGGCAAGCTCAGCTTGCGCGCCTCCATCACCGGCGACATCGGCCTGAACGACGTCCTGGTGCCCGAAGAGAACCTGCTGCCGAACGTGAAGGGCCTGCGCGGGCCGTTCAGCTGCCTGAACAAGGCGCGCTACGGCATTTCCTGGGGCGCCATGGGCGCCGCCGAATTCTGCTTCCACGCCACGCGCGACTATGTCGGCGAGCGCATGCTGTTCGGCCGTCCGCTGTCCGCGCGCCAGCTGGTGCAGAAGAAGCTGGCCGACATGCAGACCGAGATCTTCCTGGGCTTCGAAGGCGCCCTGGCCCTGGGCCGCAGGCTCGACAACGGCGACTGGTGTCCCGAGGCCATCTCGATGATGAAGCGCAACAACTGCGGCAAGGCCCTGGCCATCGCTCGCGAGGCCCGCGACATGCATGGCGGCGCCGGCATCACCGGCGAGATGCACGTCATGCGCCACGCCATGAACCTGGAAACCGTCAACACCTACGAAGGCGCCCACGACGTCCACGCCCTGATCCTGGGCCGGGCGATCACCGGACAGGCGGCTTTCTAGGAAGAGTGGTCGCTAACGCTCGGCTCGCGGAGCCTCGCTGCCTGAGCGACAGGCTTGGTCGCTAACGCTCGGCTCGCGGAGCCTCGCTGCCTGAGCGACAGGCTTGGTCGCTAACGCTCGGCTCGCGGAGCCTCGCTGCCTGAGCGACAGGCTTGGTCGCTAACGCTCGGCTCGCGGAGCCTCGCTGCCTGAGCGACAGGCTTGGTCGCTAACGCTCGGCTCGCGGAGCCTCGCTGCCTGAGCGACGAAACCAACCCGCCTCCCCGGCGTAGGCCGGGGTCCAGATTGTAGGACGCCGGCCCCAACGCGTGAGGGGCCGCATAGCCAAATGGCCATCGCCGGCGTTCGAACCTGGGCCCCGGCCTTCGCCGGGGACGGTGGGAATTGGCTCAGGCATCGAGACTTGATTCTCCCGCCCGCCCACGCGATATCCCCTCCCGGAGATCGGCGCGGGCGAAGGCTTCGCCAATCTGGTCAGGGCCGGAAGGCAGCAGCCACAACGAAATCCCCTTCGGGTCGCGTTCGGTCTCCACTTCCTCACCATTTCTGGCGCTATCGCCGCGAACGCGGTTCGCGGCTGCTTGAGCGCGGATTTCTGGCGCTATCGCTCGCGACGCGGTCGCTCGCGGCTTGAGCGGAACATCCGCGCACGCCGGCCGCTTGTTCGTCCGACCCCAACGGAGCGGATCTCATGAGCATTCTCGGCAAAATTCTCGGCGGCATTTTTGGGCGCAAGAAGCCCGAGGCCGCGCCCCGGCCGGCTCCGTCCGCCACCGCTCCCCAGCCCGCGCCGGCCCCCACCCCCTCGCCCAGCGCCTCGCCGCCGCCGAATCCCGGGCAGCCGGGCGCGGCGGGCCTCGGCACATCGCCCCAGCCCCAGGACGTGGACGTCGCGGCCATGCTGGACGCCATGAACGACGAGGCCGGTCAACGGCTGAACTGGCGCACCTCCATCGTCGATCTGATGAAGCTGGTCGGCATGGAGAGCTCCCTGGCCGAACGCCGTGAGCTGGCCGACGAGCTGGGCTATGACGGCGACAAGGGCGACACCGCCGCCATGAACATGTGGCTGCATCGTCAGGTGCTGACGCGGATTCGCGAAAACGGTGGACAGCTGCCGGCCGATCTCGCCGACTGAGGCGCGTGAAGGGGTGCGGACCGCGCCCGATCCGCGCTAAGGATCGGGTCGATGAGCGACACCGACCCGCACCCCGACACCCCGCCGTGGGATGACGACGCGCCCGAGAACGAGGCGCCGGTTCGCGACGAGAACACCGACGACATGTTCGGCGCCCCGGCTGCGGCGGCGCCCTCGGTCGATGCCGAAACCATCGATGAGCCTGTCGCCGCACCGACCTCGCCTGTTCAGGAGCCCGCCGCCCACGCCGACGACGGCGCCGCCTATACCGTCCTGGCGCGCAAGTACCGGCCGCGCACCTTCGAGGACCTGATCGGCCAGGAGGCCATGGTCCGGACCCTGACCAACGCCTTTTCCTCGGGCCGCATCGCCCACGCCTTCATGCTGACCGGCGTCCGCGGGGTGGGCAAGACGACGACGGCGCGTCTGCTGGCCCGGGCCCTGAACAACCAGACCGACACCATCGACCGGCCCAGCCTGGCCCTGACCGCCACCGGACGGCACGACGCCGCCATCATGGCCGGCCAGCACATGGACGTGATGGAGATGGACGCCGCCAGCCACACCGGCGTCGGCGACATCCGCGAGCTGATCGAGAGCGTCCGCTATGCGCCGGTCGAGGCCCGCTACAAGGTCTATGTGCTGGACGAGGTGCACATGCTCTCGACCGCCGCCTTCAACGCCCTGCTGAAGACGCTGGAGGAGCCGCCGCCCCACGCCAAGTTCATCTTCGCCACCACCGAGATCCGCAAGGTGCCGGTGACGATCCTGAGCCGCTGCCAGCGCTTCGATCTGCGCCGGGTCGAGCCGGAAATCCTGGTCGGCCATCTGGAGCGGATCGCCGAGCGCGAGGGCATGAAGGTCGAGGACGAGGCCCTGGCCCTGATCGCCCGCGCCGCCGAGGGCTCGGTGCGCGATGGCCTCAGCCTGCTGGATCAGGCCCTGGTCCAGGGCGAGCGCGGCGCGGTGGTCAAGGCCGAGGTGGTGCGCGACATGCTGGGCCTGGCCGACCGCAGCCAGACCATCGCCCTGTTCGAGACGATCATGGCGGGCAAGACGCCCCAGGCGCTGGAGGCCTTCCGCACCCTCTACGGCTACGGCGCCGATCCGGTTCAGGTGGTGGGCGACCTGCTCGAACACTGCCACGCCGCCTCGGTGGCCAAGATGCTGGGGCCGCAGGCGACGCGCCTGCCCAACGATCAGGCCCAGACCCTGGCGGGTCTCGGCGCGGCCCTGTCGGCGGGCACGCTGTCGCGCGCCTGGTCGATGCTGCTCAAGGCCCACGAGGAAGTGCGGCGCGCGCCCAACCCGGCCGACGCGGTCGAGATGGCCATCGTCCGCCTGGCCTACGCCGCCGACCTGCCGGGCCCGGAGGAGGCGCTGAAGGCGCTCAGGGATGGCGAGACGCCCGGCGGCGCCGGTCCGGCCGCGCCCCGAGGCGGCGGCGGCGGCGGTGGCGGTGGAGCCAGCGCCCAGCTGGCCCCGCGCCCGGCCGCTCAGCCCGCCCTGCCCGACCCCCAGACCTTCGAACAGACCGTCGCCCTGATCGGCGAGAAGCGCGAGATCACCCTGCAGCTGGACGTCCAGCGCTACGTCAAGCCGGTGTCCTTCAAGCCGGGCGCCATCGTCTATGAGAGCGGTCCCGGCGCCCCGGCCGACCTGGCCCGCCGCCTGGCCTCGCGGCTCAAGGAGTGGACCGGCCGCACCTGGCTGATCGCCGCCAACGGCCAGGGCGGCGGCGAGACCCTGATCGAACAGGAAAAGGCCGCCCGCCAGGCCGAGCGCGACGCCGTCGTCGCCGACCCCTTCGTCCAGGCCGTCATGGCCGCCTTCCCCGGCGCCGAGATCGGCGAAATCCGCTCGGTCGCCCCCGCGGTTGAGCTGCCTCCCATCCCCGACGAGGATTCCGACCCGGACGCCTGAGCGTCACCTGGGTCTTATTGGGCCCTACCGCGCTTCGCGCTGTTTGGGGGCGATCAGACCGCCATCACCGTGCCCAGCAGCACCCGCGCCCCCGCCCGCCCCAGCACCTGGTCGCAGGCGGCCTGAAGCTGTCGCCCCAGCCGGTCGACATCCGGCACGCCGCCGGGCAGCAGGCCTCGGCCCAGTTCCGACACCACCAGATTGAACGCCGCCCTCAGGCGCGGGACGGATTGCGCCGCGCGCCCGGCCAGGGCGGGATCGGGCGTGTGCAGCGCCGCCTCGACGGTCAGCACCCCGCGTCGCCCCCCGGGCCTGACGATGGTCGCGGTCAGGGTCTGGATCGGCAGATAGGCCTCTGCGGCCGGAGCGCCTTTCGACGGCGCCCCCGCCCGCGCGCTCGTCGCCGCCGTCGCGGCCATGGCCGCCAGTCCGATCAGGGCGCGTCTGTCCATCCGCCGAGCATGACGCCGCCCGCTTAAGGCGCGGTTACGGCCGAAGCGCCGACCGGGCGCAAGCACGAGACCCGCCCGAGGACGGGCCTCCCTACAAATTCAGCAGCGCCGGGTCCCCGCCCTGGGCCGCGATATTGATGCTGATGGCCTTTTCGGCGGCGTAGCGGATCAGGCTGTTGGGGCCGCCGGCCTTGGGGCCGGTGCCGCTGAGGCCCTCGCCGCCGAAGGGCTGAACCCCCACCACCGCCCCGGTCATCGAGCGGTTCACATAGACGTTTCCGGCCGGGACCAGCCGCAGCACCTCCTCGGCGAAGGCCTCGATGCGGCTATGCACGCCCAGGGTCAGGCCATAGCCCCGCGCCGCCAGCTTGCCGGCCACCGACTTCAGATCGTCCGGGTCATAGCGATAGATGTGCAGGATCGGGCCGAAGACCTCCTTTTCCAGGAAGTCCGGCGTCGGAATCTCGGCGATGGTCGGGGCGAAATAGTCGCCAGGCCGCGCGCCGGAATTGGCGCTGTCGGCCAGGTCGGCGCGGGCGATGACCTTGGCCTCCTTGTTCAGCCGCGACAGGTGCTTCTCCAGGGTGACGCGGGACTGGGGATCGATCACCGGGCCGATGTCGGTGGAGGGATCGGCCGGGTCGCCGACCACCTGGGCCGCCAGCGCGCCCTTCAGTCCCTCGATCAGCAGGTCCGCCGAATCCTCCGGCACGAACAGCACGCGCAGGGCCGAACAGCGCTGGCCCGCCGAGCCGAAGGCCGAGACGATCACATCGTCCAGCACCTGTTCCCTCAGCGCCGTGGTATCCACGAACATGCCGTTCAGACCGCCGGTCTCGGCGATGAAGGGCACGATCGGCCCCTTGCGCTCGGCCAGGCTCTTGTTGATCGCCCAGGCCGTGTCTGTGCCGCCGGTGAAGGCCACGCCGTCGATGCCCGGATGCGACACCAGGGCCGCGCCCACCGTCTCGCCGCGCCCGGGAACCAGGGCCAGCAGCTCGGGCTTCAGCCCCGCCTTGTGGAACAGCCGCACGGCCTCGGCCGCAACCAGCGGCGTCTGCTCGGCCGGCTTGGCCAGTACCGCGTTGCCGGCCGCTAGGGCCGCCGCCACCTGTCCGGTGAAGATGGCCAGGGGGAAGTTCCACGGGCTGATGCAGACGAACACGCCGCGGCCATGCAGCACCAGTTCGTTGGTCTCGCCGGTCGGACCCTTCAGCGTCTCGCGACCGGAAAAGTCTCGCTCGGCCAGCATGGCGTAGTAGCGGCAGAAATCCGCCGCCTCGCGCACCTCGGCCACCCCGTCGTTCAGGGTCTTGCCCGCCTCGCGGCTGAGCAGGGCGACGAACCGGTCCATATCGGCTTCCAGCGCATCGGCCATGGCGCGCAGGATCTGGGCGCGCGGCCCGCCCCCGGCCCGGTCCCAGGCGATCTGGGCCTTGGCGGCCAAATCGACGGCGCGGTCGATCTCATCCTTGGTGGCCTCGGACACATGGCCCAGGGTGCTGCCCCGGTCGGCCGGATTGGTCACGGCTTCGGGGTTTTCGCCGGCCTGCAGCACGCCACCGATGATCGGGCCGGAGTTCAGCCGTTCGCGATCGATAAGGTCCAGCGCGATGGCGTGGCGGTCGCGTTCGGCGGCCCGGGAATAGTCGCGGCCGAGGGAGTTCTGTCGATTGCCATACATGTCGCGCGGGACCGGAATCTTGGAGTGGGGGCCGGGGTTGGCCTCGAGGGCGGTGAAGGGATCGGCGGCCACGGCGGCGGCCGGGACACGCTCATCCAGCAGCGCGTGGACGAAGGAGGAATTGGCGCCGTTCTCGAGCAGGCGCCGCACCAGATAGGGCAGCAGCTCCTCATGGCCGCCGACGGGGGCGTAGGCCCTGACGACCAGCCGCTCGCCCTTCCACTTCTCGGCGGCGGCGTCGTACAGCGCCTCGCCCATGCCGTGCAGGCGCTGGAACTCGACCTTGACGTCCGCCGCCTTGGCCATGCGGTGCACGGCCGCCAGGGACACGGCGTTGTGGGTGGCGAACTGGCCATACAGATGCGGCGACGCTTTCAGGATGGCCTCGGCGCAGACCAGGAAGTTGACGTCGGTGGCCGCCTTGGTGGTGAACACCGGATAGTCCTCGCGGCCCATCACCTGGGCGCGCTTGATCTCGGTGTCCCAATAGGCGCCCTTCACCAGCCGCACCATGATGCGGCGGCCGGAATGACGGGCCAGGTCGGCGACGCGGGCGATCACTTCGGGCGCGCGCTTCTGATAGGCCTGGACCGCCAGGCCCAGCCCCTTCCACTCGCCTAGGTCGGGATCGTGGGCCAGGGCGTCCAGCAGTTTCAGCGAGATGACCAGCCGGTCCGCCTCCTCGGCGTCCATGCAGAAGTTCAGGTCGTGGCCCTTGGCCAGCATCGCCAGCCGCTTGATGCGGGGATAGAGCTCCTCCCACACCCGCGCCTCCTGGGTCGCTTCATATCGCGGCGTCAGGGCCGACAGCTTGACCGAGACGCCGTGGCCGGTCTGCGGCCCGGTCATGTCCGGGCGGTCCATGCGGCTGGTGCCGCCGACCATCTGGATGGCCTCGGCGTAGATCCGCTCATAGCGGGCGGCGTCGGCGTCGGTTCGGGCGCCTTCGCCCAGCATGTCGAAACTGCACAGCCAGCGATTCCGGTTGGCCCGCCTCAGCGCCGCGCCGATGTTGCGACCCACGACGAACTGCTCGCCCATCATGCGCACGGCGGCGCCCACCGCCTGACGGATCACCGGCTCGCCGACCCGGCCGGCGACACGCCGCAGGAAGCCGGGCAGGTCACGTCGTGCGTCCTCGTCAACGTCCACCACGCGGCCGGTCAGCATCAGGCCCCAGGTCGAGGCGTTGACGAAGACGCTGTCGGACTGGCCCAGGTGCTTGGCCCAGTCGGCGGACTTGATCTTCTCGGCGATCAGCTTGTCGCGGGTGTCTTCGTCGGGCGTGCGCAGCAGGGCTTCGGCCAGGCACATCAGGGCCAGACCCTCCCGGGTGCCCAGCGAGAATTCCTGCAGGAAGCTCTCGATCACCCCCTGGCGTTCATTGTCCTTCCGGGCGCGCTCGACCAGGTCGATGGCCTCCTCGACGGCAGCCTCGCGAGCGGTGCGGTCCAGGGGGATCCGATCCAGAAGTGTCTGAACCGCCGAGGTTTCGTCGGCGTACTTGCCGGCGTCCAGGGCGTCCCAGTCCTGGGAGAGGGTGACGGGCGGGCGGGCGTGAAAACTCATGGCGGCCCCTTACGCGTTCACCTCCATCGACGAAAGGGGGGCGGGCGAGACTGTCGAGCGCCCTACCCCAGCCGCGCGTCCAGCAACGCTTTCACCGCCGGCCAGTCATCTTCGGTGACCGCGAAAATCACCGTGTCGCGCACCCGCCCGGTGTGAGTCACCTTGTGCCGCCGCAACACCGCCTCCTCGACCGCGCCCAGCCGCGCCAGCGCCGCGCGGCTGCGTCCATTCAACGCATCGGTGCAGAACTCGACCCGGATGGCGCCCGCCTCAAAGGCCGCGCCCATCAGCAGCCGCTTGCAGGCCGGATTGACCAGACCGCCGCGGAATTCCGGCCGATAGAAGGTGCCGCCGATCTCCACCCGCCTGTGGGCGTCGACGATGTCGAAGAAGCCGGTCACCCCCGCGATCGCCTTGGCCGCTTTGTCGATCACCACATAGGGCAGGCGGTGGCCCAGATGGACGCTGCGCATCGCGTCGGTCCACCAGTCCTCGAAATCCTCGCCATAGGCGGAGGACACCAGAATGTCCCAGGCCTCGGGATCGACGTTCAGCGCCTCGCGCACGGCCTTCTTGCGCGACTCCCTCAGCGGCTCCAGCCGCACCTGGGCGTTCTCCAGCACCATCGGGTCCAGCTTCACGACGCGCCCTCGTCCTTCAGGAACTGCTCCACCGCCGCCGCATCAACGTCCTTGGCCACGAAGGCCTCGCCGATGCCCCGCGCCAGCACCAGGGTCAGCCGTCCGCCCTCTGCCTTCTTGTCCCCCCGCATCCGCTCGACCAGCCGCGCGGCGTCGAACCCGTCCGCCGGATCCAGCCGCGTCGGCAGCCCCGCCGCCCCGAACGCCGCCTCGGCCCGCGCCGCGGCCTCCGCCGTCGCCAGCCCCGTCCGCACCGAGAACCGGAACGCCAGGGCGCAGCCGACGGCCACCGCCTCGCCGTGGCTCAACCGCGCCTCGTCGAACGCCAGCTCGGCCTCCAGCGCATGACCGAAGGTGTGGCCCAGGTTCAGCAGGGCGCGGCGCCCCGCCTCCTTCTCGTCCTCGGCCACGATGGCCGCCTTGATCTCGACCGACCGCTCGACCGCCCGCGTCAGGGCCACGACATCGCCCCGCGCCCCGACAGCCCCCTCGCCCTCCAGCCAGGCGAAGAACTCCGCATCGCAAATCAGCCCATGCTTGATCACCTCGGCCCAACCCGAGCGCAATTGCCGCTCCGGCAGGGTCGCCAGCAGGCCGATATCGGCCACCACCAGCCGCGGCTGGTGAAACGCCCCGACCAGGTTCTTGCCGCGCGGCGTGTCGATCGCCGTCTTGCCGCCGACCGAACTGTCGACCTGCGCCAGCAGGCTGGTGGGAACCTGGACCACTCCGATCCCGCGCATCCACAGCGCCGCCGCCAGCCCGGCCAGGTCCCCGACCACCCCGCCGCCCAGGGCGACCACGCAGTCCCCACGGTCCAGCCCCAGGGCGCCGAAGCCGTCCAGAACCCGCTCCAGCTCTGCGAAGCTCTTCGACCGCTCCCCCGCCGGCACGTCGATGACTTCGGCCTTCACCCCGGCTTCGCCCAGCACCGCCGCCAGGGCCGCCCCATGCAGCCCCCACACCGTCGCGTCGGCCACGACCACGCAGCGGTCCCGTCCGATCGCCGTCTTCAGCCGCCGGCCCGCGCGCCCCAGGGCTCCCGCCCCGATGACCACCTCATAGGGCGCGAAACCGCCCGAGCCGCCGACGGTGACAATCCGGTTCCCGCTCATCGGGCCTGCTCCCGCTCATAAGCCTCCAGCGCGGCGACGATGGCCGCCACCGCCTGGCCGTGCGGCCCGGAGCCGACCTCGACCGCCAGATCGGCCTCGGCGTAGATCGGATAGCGCGCCTCGGCCAGCGCCCCCAGCACCGCCCTGGGGTCCTTGCCACGCAGCAGGGGCCGCGTGTCGCGCCGGCCGACCCGCTCGGCGATCACCTCCAGGTCGGCCTTCAGCCACACCGTGGTCGCTCGTTCCTTCAGCAGCGCCCGCGTCTCGACGTTCAGCATCGCCCCGCCGCCGGTCGCCAGCACCACGGGCGGCCCCTCCAGCAGGCGGCGGATCACCCGCGCCTCGCCCGCCCGGAACTCGGCCTCGCCCAGTTCGGCGAAGATGTCCGACACGCTGCGCCCCGCCGCCCGCTCGATCTCGTCGTCGGCGTCGACGAACGGCAGTCCCAGCCGCTGCGCCAGCCGCCGCCCCACGCTCGACTTGCCCACCCCCATCAGTCCGACCAGGGCGAGGGTTCGGCGGGCCGCGAAAGGGGGCTTGGCTTGGCGGGCGGGCGCGGACATGGTCATCGCCTTATGACCCAGGTTCGCGCGGAAATCGCGGGGAAAGCGTGGCGTTGACGCCCCAGATCGAGGCCTTTCTGGAGATGATGGCGGTGGAGCGCGACGCCTCGCCCCACACCCTCTCGGCCTACGCCCGCGACCTCGCCGACGCCGAGGCGCATCTGGACGCCGGGCTGATGACCGCCGACGCCACGGCCATCGAGGCCTGGTTCCGGGGCCTGGCCGAGCGCGGCCTGTCCCCCGCCACCCAGAGCCGCCGCCGCTCGGCGCTGCGCCAGTTCTACCGCTTCGCCCTGGGCGAGGGCTGGCGCGCCGACGACCCCTCCAGCCGCCTCGACGCCCCCCGGCGCGGCCGCTCCCTGCCCCGGGTGCTGGAGCGCGCCGAGGTCGAGCGCCTGATCGCGGCCGCCGGCGAGGGCGACAGCGCCGGCGCCCTGCGTCTGCGCACCCTGGTCGAGCTGGCCTATGCCTCGGGCCTGCGCGTGTCCGAACTGCTGTCCCTGCGCGTCGAGGCCGTGCGCCGCGACCCCGCCTTCCTGATCGTGCGCGGCAAGGGCGGCAAGGAGCGGATGGCCCCGCTCAACACCGCCGCCCGCACCGCCGTGGCCGACTGGCTGACCGCCCGCGACGCCAAACGGAACCCCGACGCCCCCGACAGCCCCTGGCTGTTCCCCTCCCATGGCAAGAAGGGCCACCTCACCCCCCGCCGCTTCGCCCAGCTGCTGGATCAGGCGGCGATCCGCGCCGGCATCGATCCGGCCCGGGTCAGCCCCCACGTCCTGCGGCACGCCTTCGCCACCCATCTGCTGGACGGCGGCGCGGACCTGCGCGTGGTCCAGACCTTCCTCGGCCACGCCGACATCTCGACCACCCAGATCTACACCCACGTCGCCGGCGACCGCCTGGCCGAGGTCGTCCACCGCCACCACCCTCTGGCCCGCCAGGATGGCGAGGCCGGCTTGCCGCCCTCCCGGCCCGCGCCTAGGAAGCCCGCATGACCGACGCGCAGAAGACCCCGCTCAAGCCCCTGCCCGACACCGGCGTCAGCCTGTCGAACAGCTCGGCTTCCGTCGCCATCTACGAATACGACGACGTGCTGGTCTTCCTGAAGCCGGGCGCCCAGATGCAGGCCGTCTTCACCGGCTCGGAAAAGCCCCCGACCTCAACCGGCACCGTCCCGGACTGGCCGAAGCTCACGCCCAAGAGCTGAGGCGCGGTCACCGCGCCGTGCTAGAGGGTCGTCATGACCCAGCCCGACGACACCGACGCGACGCCGCCCATCGCCGAACCGGCCGACGAAACCCCCGTCCAGCGCGCCCTGCGCCTGAAACAGGCCGCCATCGACGCCCGCCCCAAACCGCCCCGGGGCGGCCGTTTCCAGCGCGAACAGGCCGCCCGCATCACCACCGGCAAATCCCGCCCCTGGATGAGCAAGTAGGGCCTCAGCCCCCTCATTCCTTCCACTGGAACACCTCCTCCAGCGGCTTGCCGAACACCCGCGCGATGCGGAATGCGGCCTCCAGGCTGGGCGCGTACTTGCCGGCCTCGATGGCGGCGATGGTCTGGCGGGTGACGCCGATGCGGTCGCCCAGCTCGGCCTGGGTCATCTCGCCGTTCAGGAAACGGAGCGTCCTGACCTGATTGTCGATGGGGCCGTCAGGCATGCCAGCCCTTCCGATAGGCGCTGAGCACGGCCCAGTAGCGCACCACCTCGGCGATGACATAGGTCAGCAGCGCCGCGTGCACGATATGCCACCCCGCCTCGACGAACGGCAGATAGACGCCCGTGAACACCAGTCCGGCCATCATCACATAATAGGCGCGGCGCCCGGCGCGATTGGCGATGGCCCGGTCCCGCTCGTCCGGCTTGGCCCTGGCCTCCTTGCCCGAGGTCCTGCCGATATAGAGCCGCCCCACGCCCAGGATCACCAGTTGCAGCGCCATCGCCCCGGCATAGACCGCCAGCAGCCGCAGATTGGGCAGCCCCTCGATCGAGCCGCTATAGGCCACGGCGAAATACACCCCGAACGACACCACCAGGGCCCCCAGCATCAGCCAGGCCAGCTTCTCTCTGTAAGACACGGCGCGATCTCCATGTTTGACGCAGCTCACATGATGTGAATATTTTCTAACATTGAGTCAAGCGTGGCGAACATCGTCGTTCGCAAAGCGGCACAGCGCCGGCAGCCGGTGAGCCGTCAACCGTGTCATGCGCGGTTTAGGAACTGACGGTGCGGACGTCAGCTAAGGGTGGAAAGCGGACGTTGTCCAGGGGCGCGCCCCGGGGCACCGATGCCGCTCAGTCCCAAGTGTGACGTGCCCGCCTCTTTAGCTTCATGCGGCTTGCTTGAGCGCTTCACGACCGTGGGCAGCACGCGCCACGATCACGACGAACCCGGCGAAATCGACAGGCTTGGCGGTATAGATGTCCGCGCCGGCGGCCAGGCCGACCTGCTGATCCTCCGCCCTTATGGACGCGGACAGCATGACGATCGGGGTGTCGCTGTTCGGCCCGGCCCCATCCCGGATCCGGCGCGTGGCGGCCAGCCCGTCCAGCACGGGCATGTTCACATCCATCACGATCAAATCGAACAGCTGCACATCCGTGCAGTCGAGAGCGATTTGTCCGTTTTCAGCCGTGGAGACGGTGTGGCCGCACCCGGTGAGCGAGGTGACCAGGAGCAGGCGGTTCACGGGGTGATCCTCGACGACCAGTATCTGAAGGGCGGCGACGTCGGCCGGGGACGACTCGACGCTGGATGCGGCGTCCGGCTCATGCCAGGCGGCGACCGGGAACGTCGCCCTGAAGGTGAAGGTCGAAACCCTGTCCGGGGCAGGAGTCGATGGTGATCTCGCCTCCGAACATGTGCGCGAGGCGGCGAGAGATTGCGAGGCCCAGCCCCGTGCCGCCGGCGCGGCGGGTGCTCGAGGCATCGACCTGTGCGAACGGCAGAAACAGGCGCGCCTGGTCGGTTTCAGAAATTCCAAGCCCCGTGTCGGTCACGGCGAAGCGCACCAATACGTCGTCGGGACCAACCTGTTCGCCGACAACGGACAGCCGCACCGTGCCCTGCTCAGTGAACTTGGCGGCATTGCCCAGCAGGTTGTGGAGGATCTGGCCCGCACGCAGGGCGTCGGTGTGGAGGCAGTAGGGAATATCCCCTGCGACATCGAGCTCGAACGTGATGCCGCGCGCCTCCGTGGCGGCGCGTGCGGTGCCCGCGGCGCGCTCCCAAATGTCCGTGGTGCGCACCGATTGGGGAGAGAGCTCAAGTCGGTCAGCCTCCATCTTGGTCACGTCCAGAAGGTCGTTCAGCAGCGCCAGCAGGCCCTCGCCGCTCTTGCGAATGATCTGGACATAGCTGCTCTCCACGGGCGCAAGCGGCCGGGCCTCGAGCAGTTGCGCCGCGCCGAGGACGCCGTTCATCGGCGTCCTCAGTTCGTGCGAGATGATTCCCAGGAACTCGGATTTCGCATGATTGGCCGCCTCGGCCTGATCGCGCGCCTGTTGCAGATTGACGATCAGCTCGCGTTGCCGGACCAGCGTCGCGGCGATCTCGATGTCCTTGGTCAGCGTGACGAGAAACTTTATCAGAATGGCAAGTCCCAGGACCGGTACGACCGCCGCGAACTGCCAGAACCCGGTCTGACCCCACACACTGACGAGGATGACGCCGAGCACGATGCTGTAAGGTATCGAGATGATCAGGCCTTCGCGGGGCGCGGCGCGCAACTGCGTGAACACAAGGGTGTAGCCGGCGCACAGCAGGCCGGTCGCCAGCGGCTCGCCGTGAACCGCGCCGCTGAACCAAGCCAGCAGGGGGGCCACCGCCCACGCGATGCAAGACACGGTGGCAACCGCCAGTCGAACGTTGCGAGCGCCTTCCGACCGCGGGTCAAGGAACGATCTCAGCAGGCCCAGGGCGGTCGTCCCGAGGAACCACCCAAGGGCGATCGGCCAGGGGACGGTCGTGGCGAGCGCAAGCGCCCAGATGCTGATGATCCAGTAGCGCAGGTTCCCGGCGACCACGAGCCGAAGCAGATGGGTGACCACGGGCCCAATCGGTCTCCCGCCTATCTCAGGCTTGGCCTCGGTGTTCACAGGATATGCTCCAAGCGCATCGAACCAAGTCGAACTGACACGCGGTTCACCCATAACATTTTGAGTAATGGGGCGCGTTAGCTGATCAGATGGCCAAATACGAGGACATGTTAGCTCTCACGCAAACTAACAGAGTCTTACTGTGAAGGTTCAATAAAAATGGCGTTCAGCGTAATATTCGTAGCACTTTCGTTGCTGTGGGCCATAATCAATAACATATGTTGCTTCTTGACATAGGGAATTCAATTTTTCTGTCCGCCCTGATCCAAATAATCAAAGTTAAGCACAGAAGGACGCATCCTTCCGCGTCTTTGGGGGCGAGTGAGTTCGCGTGGCGACACGACTGCCGTCCCGGCACCAATCTGTCCGCGGAATGCCAGAGGCAATAGTGCGTAGCGAATGTCCGCTACGGGTCGGGATCGGTCTTGGCCGTCCAGGCGGAAAACGGACATTCAACCCGCCGCCCGGAACCGGACCCACTCAGGGTCGGCTCGGGCTGGATTGCCGACCTTCGGCTTTGGGGCCAGTCTCCCGGAATGAGCGACGTCCCCAAAGTGAAGCTATCGCGCTTGCGCGAGATCGGCTGGTCCTTCTGGGACCCCATCGGTTTGCGGGAACTCAGCGACGGTGAGTGGCAAGATGGAGGAGCATGCGCTGACGAATACGACGGTTATCTACTCCAAGTCGTGGGTCGATTGAGGCGCGGTGAGCCGCTTGCGGATGTGTCGGCTTACCTTGAGGACACCGAGGTCGGGCACATTGGACTGACCCGAAATCCAACGACCAGTTCTCGTGCGAGGGCGACGGTCGAGGCGATTTCCGACTACCTATCAAGCCTTCCGCCGGGCGCGTTGAAGGTGCGCTAAGGGTCGTAAGCGGTCATCAACTCCGTGCCGAAAACATGACTTCGAACGACGCCTCATGACCGCAAGCGCCGTTTCTCGCCTCCGCCATCGCGCGTAATCCTCTAACCGGCGGCGCCCGATCCCCGCCCCGCCGACCTCCCAGCCTCACCAGCGTCCAAATCTCCGACCCCCGTCCGGCAGGCCTCATGCTGGCGGCATGACCTATGCCCTCCGATACATGCCCGACAGCCCGCCGCCCGACGATCTGGCGGAGCGCAACCGCCGAAGCCGCCTGCGCTGGGAGGCGGCCAAGAAGGAGTACCTGGCCGGCGAGACCGCCCGGGTGGTCTGCGCCCGCCACGACATGCCGCTGTCGACTTTCCGCCACCGCGCCAGCGTCGAGGGCTGGCGCCGCCGCGACGCCGACGATCTCCTGTCTTCTCCCCGCGTGCGGGGAGAAACCAACCCCTCTGGACCGAAGGGACAGAGGTCGATGAGGGGCCCCACCGACCGAGCCCCCATCACAGACATCCCCCCATCGTCTCCGGTCGCCGAGGCTCCCGGAGACACTTCCCCCCACACCGTGGGGGGAAGACAGGATGACGACCCCACCTACGCCCGGCTCGCCGCCGACGCCCGGCGCCACATGGTCCGGGCCGTGCGCGCCGGCCGCCCGCTGGACGCCCAGCGCTGGCTGAAACTGACCCGCCAGTTCACCGACCTCGCCGATCAGGAAACGAAAGCCGCCGAGCAGCAGGCCATCGCCTCGGCCGAGGCCGCCGACACCGCCGCCCGCGACGCCGGCGTCCTGATCGACCTCGCCGGCCCCCTGCCCTTCGGCAAGCTCTCCGAGGACCAGCTGATCTACGCCGCCAACGCCCTCCGCCGCGCCATCGACAGCTGCGCCGCTCGCAAGCAAGCCGCTGAACGCGCGAGACAATCCGCCGAAATCCTGGACTCCCAACCCGAAAAAAGATTGGACTCTCCCCTTTCCTCCCCCGCCTGCGGGGGAGGGGGACCGCCCCCGGGTCCGAGCGAAGCTCGGCCCGAGGACAGGCTCCACGGTGGAGGGGGCGAGCCGCGCACGCCAGCGCCCGCCGCCCAGCCGCCGTCACCCTCGGGCTCGACCCGAGGGCCGGAAAAATCGCCCGCTCGTCCGCAGCCCCCCGAGCGCCGTCCTCTCCCCGGCGACGCCGAGGCGCCGCACACCCCGGCCCCCGCGCCGAGCCCTGCTGTGACGGCGGATCGCTTGCCTCCACCCCTCAACCGCGGCGTCGGCGCCTTCCGCCGGTCCGTCCCCCGCCCACCGCCGTTGGGTTAACCGCGCCCTAACGCCTGATCGGCTCTAATCGCAGGATGGCCGCCGCACCCGCCCGCCGGACGCTGCTCAGGACCACCGCGGCGCTGGGCGTCGCCGGTGCGGTCGCGCTCGCGCCCGCCACCCTGCCGGCCCAGTCGGGCGGCGGTCCGGTCGAGGTCCGGGTCGGCACCAACCCCGATTTCACCCGCGTCGAATTCGCCGGCTCGGTCGGATCGCGGGCCGCCGTGCGCCGCGAGGGCCGGACCGTCGTCGTCCGCGTCGGCGCCACCGCCGCGCCCGATGTGGCCGAGCTCAAGATCAATCCCCCGGCCGGGGTCACGGCCGTCGCCACCCGCGCCGCCCCCGGCGGGTCGGAGGTGGTCTTCACCCTGGCCGAGGGTGCCGACGCGCGCAGCGGCCGGGCCGACGGCGCCGTCTATCTGAACCTCTACGCCACCGCCGCCGACGCGCCCGACGCCGGCGCCCGCCCGGCCGCGGTCACGGTCGCCGCCGACGCCTCGGCCGACCGCGTCAGCCTGGACTTCGACTGGGACCGGCCGGTCGGCGCCGCCGTGTTCCGGCGCGGCGAGGCGGTGTGGATCGTGTTCGACGCCGCCGCGCCCGCCGCCCTGCCCTCCGGCGCCTCCCTGGGCCCCGTGACCGACGCCAAGGTCACCCGGGGCGAGGACTGGACCGCCATTCGCCTGGCCGCGCCGAAGACTTTGGCTGTGGCGGCTTCGGCCGAGGGCGGCCGCTGGCGCGTGACCCTGGCCCCCACCGCCCTCGCCGCCTCGGGCGTGCGCCTGGTCCGCGACGACGAGAGCGGCCCCACCGCCCTGGTCGCCCAGATGAGCGGCGCCGGCCGCGCCGTCTGGCTGACCGATCCGGTGATCGGCGACCGCTTCGCCGCCGTCACCGCGCTCGGCCCCGCCAAGGGCCTCGGCGCCGGTCGGCGCACCGTGGACATGGCCCTGTTGCCGACCGCACAGGGTCTGGCCGTCCAGGCCGTGGCCGACGATCTGACCGTGTCCGCCGACGGGGATCTGGTGCGTCTCGGCCGCCCGCGCGGCCTGACCCTGTCGGCCCCCTCCGCCGCGCTTGAGACGGCCGAGGCCCCCACCGACGCCCCGCGCCGCGCCGCCCTGCCCGCCCTGATCCTGACCGACTGGAGCGCGCTTCCGGCCGGGGGCTTCACCGCCCGTCACGATGCGCTTCAGGCCGCCGCCGCCGAAGAGACCATGCAGGCCCGCGAGGATCCGCGCGCGCCCATCGAAGCGCGGCTGGCGCTGGCCCGCTTCCTGGTCGGCTCGGGCCTCGGCTACGAGGCCATCGGCGTCCTGACCGCCCTGATCGAGGACAGCCCGGCCATGGCCGGCGAGGCCGAGGTGCGCGGCCTGCGTGGCGCCGCCCGCGTCGCCATCGGCCGCCTGGCCGAGTCCGAGACCGACTTCGCCAACGCCAGCCTGTCGGGCGACCCTTCGGCCAAGGTCTGGCAGGGCCATATCGCCGCCCAGCAGGGCGACTGGGCCGCCGCGCGTCAGGCCTTCGCCGCCGGCGCCCGCGCCGTGGACCAGTTCCCCGCCGCCTGGCGCGCCCGGTTCGCTGCGTCCCACGCCCTGGCCGCGCTGGAGACCGGTGACCTGGCCGCGGCTCATTCCCTGCTGGCCTACGCCTTCGCCCAGGACGCCCCGGCCCCGGACCAGCTGGCCGCCCGCCTGGTCCAGGCCCGACTGTTCGAGCTGGAGGGTCAGGGCGACCGGGCCCTGGCCGTCTTCGCCGCCGTGGCTCGCGCCCCGCTGGACGGCATCGCCACCCCGGCCAAGCTGGGCCAGACGCGGCTGGAGCTGGCCCGAAACGCCATCAAGCCCGAGGAGGCCGCCGCCCGGCTGGAGCCGCTGCGCTGGCGCTGGCGCGGCGACGCCACCGAACTGGCCGTGATCCGCACCCTGGGCGACATCTATCTGTCCCAGGGCCGCTATCGAGAGGCGCTGGAGGCGTTGCGCGGCGCCGGCCGTCGCCTTCCCGACCTGCCCGAGGCGGTCGAGCTGCAGAACGACCTCGCGGCCGCCTTCCGCGCCCTGTTCCTGGAGGGCGGCGTCGACGGGCTGGAGCCGGTCCAGGCGCTGGCCCTGTTCTACGACTTCCGCGAGCTGACGCCCGTGGGCGCCGAGGGCGACGACATGGTGCGGCGTCTGGCCCGCCGCCTGATCGACGTCGACCTCCTGACCCCCGCCGCCGAACTGCTGCAACACCAGGTCGACAACCGCCTGGACGGCGTGGCCAAGGCCCAGGTCGCCACCGATCTGGCCGGCGTCTATCTGATGAACCGCCAGCCCGAGCAGGCGCTGCAGACCATCTGGGCGACCCGCACCACCCTCCTGCCTACCGCCCTGAACAGTGAGCGTCGCGCGCTCGAGGCCCGCGCCCTGGCGGATCTCGGCCGCTTCGATCACGCGCTGGAGCTGCTGGAGGCGGACAACTCCACGGCCGCCACCGCCGTGCGCGCCGACGTCCGCTGGCGGCGCCAGGACTGGGCCGAGGCCGCCGCCCTCTATGAACGCCTGCTGGCCGGTCGCGAGGGCGGAGCGCTGACGCCGGAGGAGGAGAGCCGCCTGATCCGCGCCGGCGTCGGCTACACCCTGGCCCGCGATCCCAGCGGCGTGGCGCGGCTGTCGGGCCGCTATGGCGATCTGATCGAGGGGGCCCGATCGGCGCCGGCCCTGCGCATCGCGCTCGACACCGGCGGCGAGGTCTCGGTCGCCGATCTGCAACAGGTCACCGCCCGGGCCGACACCTTCACCGGGTGGGTCGCGGCCCAGAAGGCGGCCTGGCGCGAAAAGACCGGCGCGAGCGCTGAGCCCGGCCGGTCCTCGGATACCCGTCAGGCGGCGGCTGAAACCAGCGCGGCCGCCTGATGATCAGGATCGCTTAGCCGTTGACGGCGTCTTTCAGGGGCTTGGACACGCGGAAGCGGACCGCCTTGGAAGCCGGAATCTTGATGGTGGCGCCGGTGGCCGGGTTGCGGCCTTCGCGGGCGGCGCGGTCGGCGGTGTCGAACACGCCCAGGTTCGAGATGCGCACGTCGCCGCCGGACTTTAGCGAGGCGTGAATGGACTTCACCAGCGAGTCGAGAACGCGGCCCGTGTCGGCTTGCGACACACCGGAGGCCTTGGCGACGGCGGCGATGAGTTCGGCTTGGGTCATGGTCGTTTCCAGTAGCGTCGCCGTCCCCGGCGATCAGGTTGCGTTTCCAGCCCGCCAGGCGCGGCGCCGAGGGCGAAACCTCGACTCGCCGGCGAGCGGACGCCCGATATTCCGCCGAAATCGCCGCGTGGCAAGGGTCCGGGCCGAATTGGGGCGCATTTCAGGCGTGGTCAGCCCGTCCCCGCCCCTCGTTGGAAGCTCTCGACCAGCGATCCCGCCACCAGCCGCCAGCCGTCGACCAGCACGAAAAAGATCAGCTTAAACGGGAGGCTGACGATCACCGGCGGCAGCATCATCATGCCCATGCTCATCAGCACCGAGGCCACCACCAGGTCGATCACCAGGAAGGGGACGAACAGCAGGAAGCCGATCTCGAAGGCCCGTTTCAGCTCCGAGATCATAAACGCCGGGGTCACCACGCGAAGCGGCAGATCCTGGGCGCTCTCGGGAACCTCGACGTTGGACAGGCGGGTGAACAGGGCCAGATCGTCCTGATCCACCTGGCCCAGCATGAAGGTCTTGACCGGCTCGGAGGCGGCGTCGAACGCCTGCGGCAGCTCCATCTGCTGATCCATCAGCGGCCGGATGCCGCTGTCGTAGGCGTCCTGCCAGGTCGGGGCCATGACGATGGCGGACAGGAACAGGGCCAGGGATACAAGCACGGCGTTGGGCGGCGACTGCTGAAGCCCCAGGGCGGTCCTGAGCAGGCTCAGCACCACCACGATGCGCACGAAGCTGGTGGTCATGATCACGATCGACGGCGCCAGCGACAGCACGGTCACCAGCCCCACCAGCTGCACCACCCGCTCGGTCAGGCCCGCCCCGGTGCCGAGATCGACATTGATCGCCGATCCGCCGGACTGCGCCACCTCCTGCGCCAGGGCGCCCAGCGGCCAGATCAGGCACAGGGCCGTGACGATCAGCGACAGCAGGGCGGCGCGCTTGAGCTCGGCGCGGGTGGGGAGCGCCAGCATGCTCACGGCTTGCCGTCCCCGCGCGGCTCGATCAGCTCTTTGCCTTCGCCCAGCAGGATCAGCCGCTCCTCGGCGTCGACCCGAACCAGCACCAGACGGCGGGCCGGGTCGAGCACCAGGGTCTCGACCACCTGCATGCGGCGCTCGCCCTTGTGGGCGCTCATCCTGGCCATCAGCTGGGGCAGGTAACGGCGCGACGCCCAGGCGGCCAGGCCGATCAGGCCCAGGGTGATCGCCAGGCTCAGCACGCCGCGCAACAGGTCCAGAAAGGTCATCGCCGCCCCGGTCGGCGCGACCCTCGCGGTCGACGCCCTCGACCCTCCATCGACCGAACGTGGTTAACGGCGGGTTAGGGGAAACCCATTCTTAACCATACAGGCGGCAGTTTCTGCCGGGGCGCCACGTCGGGCGACCTGTGCGGGGACATCCATGTCCATCACCGATCTGCCGATCTTCGACCAGATTCGCGGCCGCCTGACCTGGCTGGGTGAGCGCCAGCGGGTCATCGCCCAGAACGTCGCCAACGCCGATACGCCCGGCTACGGCGCGCGTGACATCGCCGCCCCGTCCGATTTCGCCCAGGCGCTGCGCATGACCTCGTCCGGCGTCTCGCTGGCTCGCACCAGCGCCGCCCACATCCCGGCCCAGTCGGCCTCCGCCCCGCGCATGGCCAATCAGGCCGCGCCGGATTCCGAGACCACCCTCGACGGCAACTCGGTCGTGGTCGAGGAGCAGATGCTGAAGATGGCCGAAAGCCGCATGGCCCACGACGCCGCCATCGGCCTGTATCAGAAGTCGCTGGCCATGATCCGCCTGGCCGCCAAGCCGCCCGGCCGCTGACCTTAGGAGACGCCGATGCCCGATCCCGTCGCGCCCAACAATCCGACCATGGCGGTCGCCGCCTCGGCCCTGCGCGCTCAGCAGTCGCGTATGCGGGTCATCGCCGAGAACATCGCCAACGCCAACTCGACCGCCCGCACGCCCGGCGGCGAACCCTATCGGCGCCAGACCCCGGTGTTCGAGACCGCCAACGTCGCCGGCGCCACCGGTGTCGTCCTGGCCGAGGTCCGGCCGGACATGAAGGACTTCAAGAAGGAGTACGACCCCTCGCACCCGGCCGCCGACGCCGACGGCTATGTGCTGCGCCCCAATGTCGAGACCCTGGTCGAATCCATGGACATGCGCGAGGCCCAGCGCGCCTACGAGGCCAATCTGAACGTGATCGAGACGGCCCGGGCCATGGAGACCCGCACCCTCGACCTGCTGAAGCGCTGAGGAGCTAGGCCATGAACCCCTTGATGGCGGCCAAAGCCTATCAGGCGATCCAGGGCGGCGCCCTGCCGACCGGCGCCGCGACGCCCACAGCCGCGCCCGGCTTTGGCGAGATCCTTTCCGGCGTGATGGACCAGACCACGGCCGCCACCCGCGCCGCCGAGACCCAGATGACCGCCCAGATCCAGGGCCGTGGCGAGCTGATCGACGTGGTCACCGCCGTGGCCTCGGCCGAGGCCTCGCTGGAAACCGTCATGGCCGTCCGCGACCAGGTCATCTCCGCCTATCAGGAGATCATGCGCATGCCGATCTGATCGGCGAGACTCCCCAATCCCGGTTACGCCAGTCGGAACCTTGGCCATGGCGCGGCGTTTCGGCGCGGGCTGGGTCGGGAACAAACAAGGGATTCTCTCATGCGCAAGAATATCATCCTCGTCGCCGTCAGCGGCGCCGCCATGCTGGCCGCCGCCTGCACCACGACCGATCCCTACCGCTCGGACGCGCCGCGCAACAACACCGTCCGGGGCGGCATCATCGGCGCCATCGGCGGCGCGGCCCTGGGCTATCTGACCAACACCAACAACTCCGAGGAAGGCCGCAAGAACGCCCTGATCGGCGCCGGCATCGGCGCCTTGGGCGGCGCGGCCGTCGGCCAGTACATGGACCGCCAGCAGCGCGCCATGGAGGCCGAACTGTCGGGTTCGGGCGTCGGCGTTGCGCGCCAGGGCGACAATCTGGTCCTGCGCATGCCGTCGGACGTGACCTTCGCCACCAACCAGTCGAACATCGATCCCCGCTTCCTGTCGACCCTGGATGACGTGGCGGGCATTCTTCAGGAATATGATCGCTCGGTCGTCGATGTCATCGGCCACACCGATTCGACCGGCGGCGACGCCATCAACCAGCCGCTGTCCGAGCGTCGGGCGCTGTCGGTGGCCGATTATCTGATCAGCCGCGGCGTGCTGCGCGACCGCCTGTACGTGGCCGGCAATTCCAGCCGCAATCCGGTGGCCAGCAACGACAGCCCGGACGGTCGCGCCCAGAACCGGCGCGTCGAAATCCTGATCCGGCCGCTGACCGCCTGACACGTGTCAGACCACGATCGTTCGGTCGAGGGAGCCTCGCTTCCTTAGCCGAGAGACAGGAGGGCGGCGTCCACGCGGGCGCCGCCCTCTTCACATCCGGGCGAGACCGCTTGCGCACGATCGCCAAACCATGTCCTGTCACCCTTCGCAGCGGGACGAGACATGGGACAGCGTGATCAGGACGACGTTCGCGAAACCGACGAGTTGCGTCGGGCGGTCGGCCTGATCGGCGTCGCCGCCCTGTTCGCGGTGATCACCGGGGTCGCCGTCGTCGGCCTCGGTTCGCGCGCGCTGGAGGCCGCGACGCCAGACCGCCCCGTGATCCTGGTGGCGAACCGCTAGAGACTGCCCGCCGCCCTCTCCTCGACCGGCAGACCCAGGGCCTCCAGCTGCGGACGCACGACCGAGGCGTCGCCGACCACCACCCAGACGAACTCGCCCTGGCCCAGAAGACGCCGCGCCTCGGCGTCCAGCTGTTGCGGCGTCAACTCGGCGTAGCGCGGGCCCAGCGTCTCCCAGTAATCGTCCGGCCGGTCGAAGAGGGCGTTGGAGCGTAGCGCGTTCAACACCGCCGCCGAGCTCTCGAACTGACCCGGAATCTGGCGAATATTGGCGTTGACGATGCGTTCGCGTTCCGCCGCCGTGACGCCCCGGTCGCTCAGGAAGCCGGCGTACTGGTCCATCAGCACCTGGATCGATTCGCCCGTACGATCGGCCTGGACCGGCGCCTGGATCTGGTAATGCACCTGATGCTCCAGGTTCTGTGCCGCTCCGCCCAGACCGTAGGACCAGCCCCGCGTCTCGCGGATGTCCTGATTGATGCGGGACAGGAAGCCCGAGCCGATCGCCTCATTGGCGGCGTTGAACACCACCCGATCCTCGGCGCCCGTGACCGGCAGCACCAGCCCCCCCAGGATCAACGATTGCGGCGACTGCGGCCGGTCGATCAGCACCACGCGCGGCGCGGTCTCGGGGATGGCGGCGTCGAAAGCCTTGGTCCCCTTGGACGCGTTCGGGGTCGCCCAGGCGCCGAAACGGGCGTTCAGCAGCGGGACCAATTCGGCCAGCGGCCGGTCAGAAACCACGAACAGCTGGGCATTGTCGGGACGGATCCATGCCTGGTGGAAGGCCGTCAGGTCGTCTCGATCCAGCGCCGAAACCGCCTCGGTCCGTCCCAGTCCCAGGCCCAGCCGGCCGTAGGGATGCTGGTCCCCAAACAGCACCGCCGGCAGGGCCCGGCCGCCCAGGCCATTGGGCGACGCGAGCTCCTGGGCGATCAGCGCAAGCTGCTGATTGCGGCGGCGCGTCAGATCAGCCTCGCGGAAGGCCGGATCGCGGACCACATCCAGCATCAGGTCCAGCGCCGGCTCCAGATTGGCGCTGACGGTGGTCAGGCCCACGACCGTGCGGTCGGTGGTGGCGAAGGCGTTGATCGAGGCCCCCAGCCGCTCTTCCTGCTCGGCGATCTGGACGGCGGTCAGCTCGTCCGTGCCCTCGGTCAGCAGGTCCAGCATCAGCCGCTGGCTTCCCGGAGCGTCGGCCGGATCGGCGGCCGTGCCCGCGTCGAACTCCAGCGCCAGCCGGGTGGTCGGCACGGTTGTCGAGCGGGCGTAGATCACCTCCAGGCCGTTGGCCAGGCGCGCGCGCTCGACGTCGGGGAAGTCCAGTGGCTTCATCTCGCCGACGGCCGGGATGGGCTCGCGGGGCGTGACCGGCAAGGCCTCCGCTTCGGCCGGCGGCGGGCGGGTGGCGGCCGCTTCCTGATAGGGCTCGCGCTCACCCGGATCGATGCGCACGGCCACAACCGGCCGCGTCAGCCAGGTCTGCATGGCCGCCTGGACCGAGGCCGGGGTGACCCCGCCCAGATTCTGAAGATGGGTGCGATAGAAGCCCGGATCGTCCGAATAGAGCTCGCCTTCCGCCAGAACCACCGACTTGCCTTCGAACCCACCGACGGGCTCCAGCGCCTGGATGGTCTGGGAGATGTCGGTCGTCACGGTCCGGGCGATCTCGTCCTCGCTGGGCCCGGAGGCGACATAGTCGGCGATCAGCTGGTCCAGCCGCCGCGACACGGCGTCGGCGTCCTCGCCCGGCTTGACGTCGATCGAGACGCTGAACAGGCCCAGGCGGTGGAACGGCTGATAGCTGGCCGAGACGCTGGTGGCCGTCTGGTCGCCGCGTACAAGTTCATTGTCCAGCCGCGAACTGGCCAGGCCGCCCAGCACCGAGGCGCCCACCTGCAGCGCGGCGGAGGCGTCGTCGCGCAGGCCGGGGACCGCCCAGGTGCGGGTCAGGCGCGTGTTCGGCACCCGGTCGTGCATCACCCGGTCGATGCGGACCGGCAGGGTCGGGATGTCGGCCTCGGCCGGCGTGTTCTGGGCGCCGCGCGGAATATGGCCGAACCAGCGCTCGACCTTCTGGCGCGCCGTGGCCGCGTCGATGTCTCCGGCCAGGACCAGCACGGCGTTGTTCGGCCCGTAGTTGTCCCGGTGCCACTGGCGCAGATCCTCCAGACTGGCCGCGTCCAGGTCGGCCATCGAGCCGATGGTCGAGTGGCGGTACGGATGGCCTTCGGGAAACAGCGCCTCGCTGATCTCGTAGAAGACCAGGCCGTAGGGCTGGTTGTCGCGCTGACGCTTCTCGTTCTGGACGACGCCGCGCTGATTATCGAGCCGCTCCTGATTGAGTGCGCCCAGCAGGTGCCCCATCCGATCGCTCTCCATGTAGAGCGCCTGATCGAGGGCCGAGGTCGGCACGGTCTGGAAGAAGTTGGTGCGGTCGTACCAGGTGGTGCCGTTCCAGTCGGTGGCCCCCATGGCGCGCAGCGGCTCCATCAGGCCGCCCGGCAGGTTCTCGGTCGGATTGAACAGGCCGATGTGTTCGAACAGGTGAGCGAAGCCGGTGCGCCCCCGGGGCTCGTCCTTGGAGCCGACATTGTACCAGGCCTGGACCGCCACCACCGGCGCCTTACGGTCGGTGTGGACGACGACGCGCAGGCCGTTGTCCAGGGTGAACTCCTCGAACGGGATGTCGACGCTGCGGGCCAGTTCGGCCGGCGGAACCTGGGCGGCGACCGGCACGGCCCCCGCCGCCAGCACCAGCGCCACCAGCGCGACGACGGACCTGGAACGCGTCATGACCGAACCCTCCCCAATAAACAGCGTTGCGGACGCTATCAGCGGCGCGGGCGCGGGCAAGTTACGCTTCGGTCACGAACCGCCGGTCGCCCGGAATCCATCGTCCGGATCAGGAGGAAATCTCGGCCAAGTCGTGGCCCCGTCACGAAAAAACCGCTTTACATGACGGAGGCGTGACCCTATCTCCCCCGCTCCGGCGGACCCCGTGGTCTAACCGTTATGCGCTGCTAACGCCGGTCTGGGTTTAACAGTCAACAGGGGGTTACGTGAATTGCGCACGTACCATCTTCCCCTGGACCTGGTCCGTGAGCGGCCTCCTGAACGTCCCGTCGCCCTGGTGCGACCGCGTTCGGTTTCCGTAGCGGCGCGCTGGTTCCAGGACAATCTGAAGGCTGATGTCTTTTACGCGGTGAAGGCGAACCCTTCCGCCTGGGTCATCCAGACCCTGGTGGACGCCGGCGTCACCGCCTTCGACGTGGCCTCCCTCGCCGAGATCGAACTGGTGCGTTCGGTCAGCGCCGACGCGCGCCTGGCCTTCATGCATCCGGTCAAGAGCCGCCAGGCGATCACCCGGGCCTATTTCGAGCACGGCGTCCGCACCTTCTCACTCGACAGCCACGATGAGCTGCAGAAGATCCTCGACGCCACCGGCAACGCCCGCGATCTGAACCTGATCGTGCGCATGGCCGTGTCGGCCGACGGCGCGGCCTATACTCTGTCGGGCAAGTTCGGCGTCTCGCCGGACGCGGCTCCGGCGCTGCTGCTCGCCGTCCGGCGCGCGGTTCAGGACGGGCTGATGGGCGTGTCGTTCCACGTCGGCAGCCAGTGCATGCGCCCGACCGCCTATCAGGCGGCGATGGCCCAGGTCGGCCGCTCGATTTCGCGCGCCGGCGTGATCGTCGACATCGTCGATGTCGGCGGCGGCTTCCCCTCGGTCTATCCGGGCATGGTCCCGCCGGACATGCAGGAGTACGCCGACGCCATCCATCGCGGCTTCAACGAAATGCCGGTGTCGGAAACCACCGAGCTGTGGTGCGAGCCCGGTCGCGCCCTGGTAGCCGAGAGCTCGTCGATCCTGTGCCGCGTCGATCTGCGCAAGGGCGACGCCCTGTATCTGAACGACGGCAGCTATGGCTCGCTGTTCGACGCGACACACTCGCGCTGGCCCTTCCCGGTCAAGCTGGTGCGCGACGGCGAGGCGGCGGACGATCTGCGCCCGTTCCAGTTCTATGGCCCGACCTGCGATTCCATCGACCACATGCCCGGCCCCTTCTATCTGCCGGCCGATATCCGTGAGGGCGACTTCATCGAAATCGGCATGCTGGGCGCCTATGGCGTGGCCATGACCACCGGTTTCAACGGCTATGGCGAGCACGACATCGCCGTGATGGAAGACGCCCCGATGGCCTCGCTCTATGGCCTCGCGCCCCGCTCCATCCCGACCGTGCGCACCACGGCCGAGGAGCAGGCGCGGAAAGTGGTTCGCCTCTCTCGTCCCAAGGGCAAGGCCGGGCAGCGGCGGCGCAAGCGTTGATCCGTCGCCAACCCTTCGCGGGGTTGGCGCATTATAGTTGGCAGCGGCCCGTCGCTCCGTCCGGGCCGCTGCACTTCATTTGACGACGGGCGCTCACCTGTAAGGGAAACCAAACCGATGAACGCACCCGTCCAGACGAACCAAAAGGCCGAGCTGCTCCAGAACACCGTCGAACACGTCGACATCACCTCGTTCGACGCCCGCCCGATCATCGACAGCATGCGCAAGATGTCGTTTTCGAGCCGCGACACCGCCCGCGCCGCCGACATCTTCAACATGGCGCTGGAGGACGAGAGCTGCTCGCCCTGGCTGATCCTGGCCGGATCGACCTCGGCCGGCGGCTGCATGCACGTGTACCGCGACATGGTGAAGTTCGGCATGATCGACGCCGTGGTCGCCACCGGCGCCTCGATCGTCGACATGGATTTCTTCGAGGCGCTCGGCTTCAAACACTATCAGGCGGCCGGTCCGGTCGACGACAACGTGCTGCGCGAGAACTACATCGACCGCATCTACGACACCTATATCGACGAGGAAGAGCTCCAGGCCTGCGACCACACCATCCTGGAGATCGCCAACCGTCTGGAGCCGCGCGGCTATTCCAGCCGCGAGTTCATCTGGGAGATGGGCAAGTGGCTGTCGGAGGGGAACGCCAAGAAGGAAGGCAGCCTGATCCAGACCGCCTATGAGATGGGCGTGCCGATCTTCTGCCCGGCCTTCGTCGACAGCTCGGCCGGCTTCGGGCTGGTCAAGCATCAGAAGGAGCGGGCCGCTGCCGGCCAGCCCTATATGATGCTGGACGCCATCGCCGACTTCCGCGAACTGACCGACATCAAGATCGCGGCCGGCACCACCGGCCTGTTCATGGTCGGCGGCGGGGTGCCGAAGAACTTCGCCCAGGACACCGTCGTCTGCGCCGAAATCCTCGGCGTCGAGGCCGACATGCACAAGTATGCGGTCCAGATCACCGTCGCCGACGTGCGCGACGGCGCCTGCTCGTCCTCGACGCTCAAGGAGGCGGCGTCATGGGGCAAGGTCGACACCACCTTCGAACAGATGGTCTTCGCCGAGGCGACCACCGTCGTGCCGCTGATCGGCTCGGACGCCTATCATCGCGGCGCGTGGAAAGGCCGCGCCCCGCGCCGCTGGCAGAAGCTGTTCGAACAGGCCTGACGGCCCGGGCCCGGGCCCGGGTCAGTCCCTGACCCGGGTCCAGCCCTTGTCGTCCATGCAGCGGACGAAGGCGGTCGAGCCCTCTCCGCCGCCGGTGCGGGCGCGGCAGTCATCGCGCGCGCCGTCGAAAGGCTGGGCGCCCTCGCCGGTCCAGCTGTAGCCGTCATTGGCGTCGATGACGGTGACGCAGGCTGACAGGCCGAGCATCGCGATGGCGGACAGGGCGGCGAGCGGGATCGAGCGTTTCATAAGGCGGATGTCTCCATGGGCGTAAGAGCCCGAGCTTTGCCGCAGCCTCCGCTCTGACGGCAGTTAAATCTCGGTCAGGTCGATGACTTCGCGGTAAGCTTCGCCGTCGCGGAACCGGCGGGTTCCTGATCCGCTTCTCTGACGTCGAGAAGGAGCCCGCCATGTCCGATCAGGAAAAGCCCGAAACCACAGAGGCCAGGGAAGCCGAAGCCGCCGGGGAGAAGCCGGATCTCGGGCACAAGCCCGACGCCCTGACCGAGGCCCTGACCGGCACCAACGTCGGATCGGACACGCGAGCCGGATCGCTGCGCGGCGGCTCCGCGTCGGGCTCGGATGTCGATCCCGATCAGGAGGCGATCGACGAGAGCCTCGCCACCGAGGGCATGGCCTCGGCTGGCGGAGAGACGCGCGATGAAGGCGGCGCCAATGGCGAATCCAGCGTCAACAACGTCGGACGGCGCGCCAAAGACGGCGGCTCGACCAGCGCCGACGCCGCCAGCGGCTGAGCCCGCCTTGCGGCCGAGCGCCGGCTCGTCCACGGTGACGTCAAGACGTTTGGGCCCGCTGGGCCTTTGAGGAACGCGATGGGGATGAAAGCTTGGATGGCCGGCCTGGCCGTGGCCATGGTCCTCGCGGCCTGCGGGCAGGCCGAGCCCGAAGAGGCCGCCGCAGCTGAGGCGGAAGCGCCGGCCGACGACGCGAGCTCTCCCGGTGACGGCGAGACGGAGGCGGCGGTCGAAACGCCTGGCGCACCGGCCCAGGCCGCCGCTGAGGACGCGCCCGCCTTTGCCCTCATCTATCCCGGCGGCCAGATCGCGCCGCCCGTCGAGGGCGATGCGCCCACGACCGACCAGGTCGCCTATATGACCGACGCCAGCCCCGATCAGGTGCTCGATTTCTATCAGAGCGAAGCCGAAAAGGCCGGGCTCAGCCCAGTCATGGCCTTGCGTCAGGGCGAAAGGGGCGGCTTCGGCGCCCTGTCGGCCACCACCGGCGAGAGCCTGGATGTCTGGGCCGAGCAGGTCGATGGGCAGACGCGGGTCACCCTGTCGTGGGAAACCGGCCGCGAGGGCTGAGGCCGTCCCGCCCTGATGCGAAGCGTCGCATTGATCGCCCCATCAACGCTCGCTTGAATGGCGCCGCTTTCATCCTGACGCCGCCGGAGATCTCATGACCCGTTCCGCCCTCATGGCCTGCGCCGCCGCCCTGTGCCTGCTCGCCCCCGGTGAGGTGTACGCCCAGAACCGGGTGTCCATCGATCTGCCGGACAATGCGGCGCGCGCGGCGGCTCCGGCGGCTCGCGCGGTCAACTTCGCGGCCGAGGCCGGAGCGCCGGGCGGAACCCTGATCCTGCCGATGCGGCCGGGCGATACGGCAGCGGGACGCGCACCGATGCTGTCGGAGGCCGAGCGCCGCATGGTCGACGCCGCCCTGACCTCGGCCGCGTTCGAAGGCCAGGCCCGCCGGACCGAAACCCTGCGCGGGATCGGCGAGTGGGATCGGATCATCGTCGTCGGCGTGGGGGACGCCTCGGACCTGGCGGCCGTTCAACTGTCGGGCGCCGTGGTCGGTCGCCTGCTGGTGTCGGACATGGCCCCGGCCACCCTGTCGGTGCAGGGCCTGCCGGCCAGTGTGGCGGCCGAACTCACCACGGGTTTCGGCATCGGCCACTATCGCTCGGACCTCTACAGCACCACGCGCGAGGCCGGGGTTCCGGGGGGCTTGAGCGTCGTCGGCGACGCGGCGGCGGGCGCCGAGCCGCTCTATCGCGGACGCGGCCAGCCCCTTGTCGAGGCCATGACCTGGACCCGCGACATCGCCAACGAGCCGGCCAATAGCGTCTATCCCCAGACTTTCGTGGAGCGCGCCCAGGCCGCCTTCCGGGGCGTCGACAACGTCTCGATCGAGGTGCTGGACGAGGCCGCCATGCAGCGGCTGGGCATGGGGGCGATCCTGGGCGTCGGGCGCGGCTCGCACCGTCCGCCCCGGATGCTGATCGTCCGCTATCAGGGCGCCGGCGGCCAGCCGGTCGTCCTGGCGGGCAAGGGCATCACCTTCGACACCGGCGGCATCTCGCTGAAGCCCGGCGCGGGCATGGGCAATATGAAGATGGACATGTCGGGGGCCGCCGGGGTGGTCGGCGCGACACTGGCCCTCGCCAAATCCCAGGCGCCGGTGAATGTCGTGGCTATCGCCGCCCTGGCCGAGAACATGCCGGACGGCCAGGCCATCCGCCCCGCCGACGTGCTGACCGCCATGGACGGCACCACCATCGAGATCATCTCGACCGATGCCGAAGGTCGGCTGGTGCTGGCCGACGCCATCGCCTGGGCGGAGGCCAATCTCGATCCCGCCGTGATCGTCGATATGGCCACCCTGACGGGTTCGGTCGGCGGAGCCCTGGGCGGGGAATACGCCGGCTTGTTCAGCCGTCACGACGCCCTGGCGGATCAGCTGATCGCCGCCGGACGGGCGACCGGCGAGGGCGTGTGGCGGCTTCCGCTGCATCCCAGCTACGCCGCCGACATGGCGTCCAGCATCGCCGATCTGCAGAACACCGGCGGCTCCGGCGCGGGGGCCGGGACGGGCGCCCACTTCATCGGCCACTTCGTCGAGGAGGACACCCCCTGGGCCCACATCGACATGGCCAACATGGCCTATGGCGGAGCCAATGACTGGAAGCCGGACGGCTCGTTCGGCTACGGCGTGCGTCTGCTGGAGCGTTTCGTCCGCGACTATCAACCGGTTCCGGCCGGGCGCGCCGAGGGCGGCCGCTAGGTCGGGGTCAGAACCAGCGCTCCGAGACGCCCTCGTCGTTCCAGTCGCCGCCGGTATCGAGCACCGAGTCGAGCTGGATCAGGCGGTGCAGCAGCACCCCGACGGCCACCCCCATCAGGCCGACCGCCAGCAGGGTCGCGCCCGAGCCGACGCCGATCTTTCCGGCGCGGGTCAGGTGACGCTCGTCATCGAGAAAGCGGATCCGGTCCATCAGGCGGCTTCCTTTGCGCGCATGACCTTCTTGACCTTGGTCATGGCCCGGTCGCGGCGCAGGCGCGACAGGTGGTCGATGAACAGCACGCCGTTCAGGTGGTCGATCTCGTGCTGGATACAGGTGGCGAACAGGCCGTCGGCCTCGCGTTCCTGCCGCTGGCCGTACAGGTCCAGCCAGGCGACCCTGACCCGCGCCGGCCGCTTCACCTCGTCGAAATAGTCGGGGATGGACAGGCAGCCTTCCTCATAGGTCGACAGCTCGTCCGAGGCCCACAGGATCTCCGGATTGACGAAGACCATGGGATTGCGCGCCGGCTCGGCGTCTTCGGAGGCGTCGTCCGGTTCGCCGTCGCCGACATCCATCACCACCACGCGGCGCAGATCGCCGATCTGGATCGCGGCAAGGCCGATGCCCGGCGCGTCGTACATGGTCTCCAGCATGTCGGCGGCCAGCGTCTTCACGTCCTCGTCGATCGCGGCCACGGGGGCGCAGACCTGTTTCAGCACCTGCAGATCGGCGGGCTTGTCGACGGTGAGGATACGGCGAAGGGACATGCGGCGGAGGTAGGCCCGGCGCCCGCGCCGGTCAAGCGAGGCGACGCGTCGCGCCGAGGTCAACCCGCCGCCGGCGCGCCGGACATGAGCGCCACGCTCAGGATCTGCCAGGCCGCGAAGAGCAGACCGGCCAGGGCGACGGCCAGTCCGGTCATCATGCCCTTGCGTCGACGATCCAGCATGGCGTCGAACCGCTCGGGGTCCTCGGCGCGAGACACGGTGCGGGCCCGGTCGCCGGGGCGCCGGGGCGCCGGATCAGGCCCGTTCGGCGCGCTGCCGTCCAGGGCAGTCCATCGCGCAGCGCAAGATACAATCCCGCCAGCAAGGCGCCGAGCGCGGCCAGAATTCCGATCATGGGACCCTCCGATCGTCCGTCCCTATCACGAAAGGGATGCCCCCGTAACGCATAAGGCGCACCGGGCCGTTCCGACACACGCGGGAGTGGCGCCATAGATGCATCCGCCCCCTCGACCACGCTCTGTGGTTGTATCAGGAGGGGACATCATGTCCAAGTTCATCATCGCGGCGGCCGTGGCCGTCATCGCCGCCTCGGCTTCGGTTTCGGCGGAGGCCGGCGACCGGGGTCGCCACAACGACCGCCATCAGGCCCGCTCCAGCGGCGGCCTGCTGGGTCTGGGCCTGAACGTCGGCGGCCGCGGCGGCCTGCTCGACCTCGACGCCCGGGTCGGCGGGAACCGGCGGGGCGGCCTTGTCGATCTCGATGTCGATGTCGGCGGGCGCGACCGGGATCGCGGTCAGCGCGGCCGCCAGTCCGGCGGCCTGATCGACGCCGACGTCAATGTCGGCGGCGGGCGCGGACTGATCGACGCCGACGTCACTGTCGGCGGACGCGACCGTCGCGATCGCCACGACAGCCGCCGCAACGACCGTCGCAATGATCGTCGCGGCGGGTCGGCCATCGATCTGGACGTCGGCATCCTGCAGGGCGGCGTCGGCGGCTACTGAACCGCCCACCCCTGCCCCCGGCCAGGCCCCGTCTATTCCCGCCCGGGAAGCAGGCGGGGCCTGCGCTCGGCGTCGATCGCCACATAGGTGAAGACGCCCTCGGTCACCTTGATCGACTCCTGGCCATAGCGCGGCCGCTTCCAGGCCTCGACACGTACCCCGACGGAAGTCCGGCCGGTGCGCACCACCCGGGCGTAGATCGAGACCTCGTCGCCCACCGACACCGGCTGGTGGAACACCATCCCGTCCACCGCCACGGTCGAGCACCGCCCCTGGGCGACCTGAAACGCCGGGGTCGCCCCCGCCAGGTCCATGTGCGCCAAGAGCCAGCCGCCGAAGATGTCGCCCTCGGGGTTGGTGTCGGCCGGCATGGCGATCACCCGTCCGACGGGTTCGCCCTCGGGCAGGGTGGGAGATGAGGCGTCGGTCATCCCGCCTCTTAGGCCGCGTCGTCGTCGAATGACAACGGCTCGCCGTCAGGCCCCAGATAGGTCCACAGCGGCCGGCCGTGCTGGTCCCGCGGCGGCGGCGCCACCGGCTCGCCGCGCCGGGCCTTCTCCACCTCCTCGTCGCGCCACTGCTCGCCCTGCGGCCCGATCCAGCCGCCGCGCAGCAGCACCGCCCGCTCCATCTGGTACCAGTCGCCGGGCAGGGGCTCGACCCGCACGCCCGTCTCGATCTCGCGCGCCACGGCCCAGCGCGCCCACGACAGGATCGCCTCGCGGATGTCGCGCGCCACCAGCACCGTGGCGTTCCAGTGCTCCTTGCGCTGCTCTTCCTTCCACTGCCAATAGCGGCTCTTGGCCGGATGCGAATGTCGGCCGTCGGGGTCGATAGCCAGAAGCGCTCTCAGAACCGCCTGATCCCCGGTGATGCAGTCGACCAGCTGGTCCAGCGTCACCGTCCCCCGGCCACCCCGCCCGCCGCCGCTCGCGGCCGCCTCCCGCGCCTTGGCCGCCTGGCTCAGGCTCGCGGCCAGCGCCGCCAGCGTCCTCGCCTCGCCCAGCCGGTTCTGCCGCATCGCCTCGGCCACGCCACTCAACGCCTGCCGCGCCAGCACCGCCGGATCGCCCGCGTCGTCGAACGGGTCCAGCGGCGGGACCAGCAGGTCCTCCAGCACCACCCCCTGGCCCTTGGCCCGCTCCCGCGCCCGCGCCTGTCGCGGCCGAGACCAGCCATGCCGACGCGCGCGGCGCCAGATATTGTCCGCCGTCACCCCATAGCGTTCGGCCAGCACCCGCGCCGGCGCTCCCGCCAGATACAGCTCCGCGATCAAATCCCAGGTCTCCGGCCCCTTGCGCTTGTACGGCGCGGGCCGCCGCCGCCGCGTCTTGGCCGGAGCGGCAGCCTCGGCCTCAGCCTCCGCCTCCCCGGCCTCCACCCGCGCAGCATGCTCCCGAGCCCGAGCGTCCCCCACCGCCGCCTTGGTGAACCCGTCCAGACAGGCCCGCCGATAGACCGACCCCGCCGACACCTTCCACTTCGCCGCCACCTCCTTCGCGCTGGCCCCGCCCGCATACTCCTCCGCGATCAAGGCCCAGGTCTCGGCCGACAGCCGATAATGCGTGGCGCGAGCAGGCGGAACGGCGCGGGACATGCCGAGGAGGTTGGCGCGCGCATGCGTCAGAAGCGGTCGGGGGTTAACCGTCTCTGACAGTGGCAGCTTAGAACCGATACTTGGCGAGAGCGCTTTCGTTGTTTCATGCTGTCGAAGCCGGCTTTAAGGTACGTCGGTCAGCCGACATGGACTGGCATCTTGAAGCGGCTGAGAAGAGGCTGAGGGCCATGTTTAGGCGATGGTTTGATCTGACGCTCGACCCAGATCACCATACCCATGACACTGACGGGCTTTATCGCCTTTTTGTGACCGCGGCACTGGCGATCATCGTTGTTTTCGCGGCCACCGTCTGGCTGGGGACGTGGGGTGAGCCAGGCCAGTTAGGGGATTTCTTCGGGGGGTTTCTCAACCCGATACTGACCTTCATCACGTTTATGGGTGTGCTTGCAACGATCCTGCTTCAACATCGCGAACTTAAAGAGACACGAGGTGAGCTCGCCAAATCAGCCGAGGCGCTCGCTACCCAGAACGATATATCTGGACGCCAGTTATTTGAGTCGTCATTTTTCCAGATGCTTTCACTTCACAACAGCATCGTGACGAGCATAGATCTTAATTTGGGAGATAGTAAGCAAAGACACGGACGAGACTGCTTCAACAACTTTCTTTCGCACCTCCAACGCGCGTATTTTTCAAAAAAGCGCGAAATGTCCGGAAGTGATGAGATAGACATTATAACTGAGGCATATAACGAATATTGGTCGCGAAAAAATACCGAGCTAGGACACTATTATAGACATCTATTCAATATCACACGCTACATCATAGCTCACCGCTACTTTCAGCCATATCACGGGAAGATGCTCAGATCGCAGCTATCGGATCAAGAACTCGTGCTGTTATACTACAATTCACTGACCACGCGAGGAGCGGCATTCAAAGATCTGGCGAAGAAAATCGATCTGTTCGACAATTTACCTAAAGAAATGCTTTTGGACCCTAGCCACATTAAATGGCTCTCAGACTTCTAGACAACAATTACTCGCTCGTGATCATTTTTTGCCAGCCGCGATCGTATCGCCATACGAAATTTTGGCGACACAAGCCGATAGGCGTTATTTTTAGGCGTTCTGCGAATCATAGGGCTGGATTCTTTGCTGAAGCCAGCCAGAATTTGTATTACATTTAGTCCTACATTCGCAGTGCTGACCGGAAATTCGTCCCGAACAATCCGTTCAATGTCGGTCGATGTGAAATCCTCAGTTTCGCACTGACCAAGAGCAAAGATGACCTGATTCTTGCGTCCTGCGCGCGTCTCTCGAGCGTTCATTATCCCGTCAATGATGGCCCAATCCGCCGAGAGATACTCATCCATCCACTGCCTCTCCGCGATTGATACTACCTCGTTAGAAATTTCTCCATCGTTTTTAATGGCTTCATAGGCAATATTAAGACAAAACTCATGAATATGCTGAGCGATTCTGTCAGTCTTCCAGGATATATCATGGAGCAACTGCGTTTTATCGACAGTTATATTGAGTCCAATCTCTCTTTCTAATCCTCTCTCAATAAGATCAACGGCCTCCGCCTGACTCATTCTTGCTACCTCAGGAATCTCCGTCAATCGATTTGAGATCGTAGACCCGCTTGCAAGCTTCGAAATCATGGCGCGAATGTCATTGGGCGTGCCGACGATAACGATTTTTACATTAGCGGCCGCGACCGATTCATCGTCAGCGGATATTATCGCAGCCGCGATTTCACGAAGTATTTTATCATTGTCCACCACCTGTTCAAAGTTATCTAAAACAAGGACGGCTTGGCGAGACCCCGCCTGATGGCGAATATATTGCACAAAACGGAGCAACGAACTGACAGAACCAAAGTCAGGTTCGATACCAGACTCGGCCATCTTGCTTTCGATTGCAGCAGAAAGGCTCCCCATCGAGTCAGCGGTCGAGAGGTTCATCACCTGTGTGAAGACGTCGAGTTCACGGAAAATCTTTTTGTAAAGCCAAGTCTTACCGTTTCCACTTTCGCCATGGATAACAATAAATTTTGTGGAGCTCAAAGCACGACGAAGCTTTTCTTCTAACTCTTCACGCCGAACATACATCCGATCATTGATGTCAGATGCTCTGGGCGTGAACACCCTTGCTGGCGGGTTCGTAGGTGTAAATTTCGGCATGCCCACTCCCTAAGGTAGATCGGCCAAACCCTCAATCCCCATCCATCTTCAGCGCCGCGATGAAGGCTTCCTGCGGGATCTCGACCTTGCCGAACTGGCGCATCCGCTTCTTGCCTTCCTTCTGTTTCTCCAGAAGCTTCTTCTTTCGCGTCGCGTCGCCGCCGTAGCATTTGGCGGTGACGTCCTTCCTCAGCGCGCGGACCGTCTCGCGGGCGATGATCTTGCCGCCGATGGCGGCCTGGATCGGGATCTGGAACAGGTGCGAGGGGATCAGCTCCTTCATCTTCTCGACCATGCCCCGGCCGCGCGTCTCGGCGCGTGAGCGGTGGACCAGCATCGACAGGGCGTCCACCGGCTCGGCGTTGACCAGGATGTTCATCTTGACCAGGTCGCCGACGCGGTAGTCGGCCAGCTCGTAGTCGAAGCTGGCGTATCCCTTTGAGATGGATTTCAGCCGGTCGTAGAAGTCGAACACCACCTCGTTCAGCGGCAGCTCATAGACCACCATGGCGCGGCTGCCGACATAGGACAGCTCCTTCTGCTCGCCGCGGCGGTCCTGGCACAGCTTGATCACCCCGCCCAGATACTCGTCCGGGGTCATGATGGTGGCCTTGATCCAGGGCTCGGAGATTTCCAGGATCTGCATCACGTCGGGCAGGTCGGCCGGGTTGTGCAGGTCGACGTCCGAGCCGTCGCGCAGCTTCAGCTTATAGACCACCGACGGCGCGGTCGCGATCAGGTCCAGATTGAATTCGCGGCTGAGACGCTCCTGGATGATCTCCAGGTGCAGCAGCCCCAGGAATCCGCAGCGGAAGCCGAAGCCGAGGGCGGCCGAGCTCTCCATCTCATAGGTGAAGGAGGCGTCGTTCAGGCGCAGGCGGCCGATGGCGGCGCGCAGGTCCTCGAAATCGGCGGCGTCGACCGGGAACAGGCCGCAGAACACCACCGACTGCACCTCCTTGAACCCCTTCAGCGGGGCGTCGGTGGGCTTCTTCTCGTCGGTGATGGTGTCGCCGACGGCGGCGTGGGCGACCTCCTTGATCTGGGCGGTGATGAAGCCGATCTCGCCGGGCCCCAGGCTCTCGACCGGGGTGTTCTTGGGCAGAAAGACCCCGACCCGGTCGACCAGGTGGGTCGAGCCGTTCTGCATCATCTTGACCCGCATCCCGGCCTTCAGCCGGCCATCGAAGACGCGGACCAGCAGCACCACGCCCAGGTACGGGTCGTACCAGGCGTCGACCAGCATGGCCTTCAGCGGCTTGGTCTCGTCGCCCTGGGGCGCGGGCAGGCGGGTGACGACGGCCTCCAGCACGTCGGCGATGCCGATGCCCGACTTGGCCGAACACAGCACGGCGTCGGAGGCGTCGATGCCGATGACGTCCTCGATCTGGGCGCGGACCCGCTCGGGCTCGGCGGCCGGCAGATCGATCTTGTTCAGGACGGGGACGATCTCGTGATTGTTGTCGATCGCCTGATAGACATTGGCCAGGGTCTGGGCCTCGACCCCTTGCGACGCATCCACCACCAGGATCGAGCCCTCGCAGGCGGCCAGGCTGCGGCTGACCTCATAGGCGAAGTCCACATGGCCCGGCGTGTCCATCAGGTTCAGGACATAGGTTTCCCCATCCTGGGCGGTGTAGTTCAGACGCACGGTCTGCGCCTTGATGGTGATCCCCCGCTCCTGCTCGATCTCCATATTGTCGAGCACCTGGGAGCTCATCTCGCGCGCCGTCAGCCCCCCGGTTTCCTGGATCAGCCGATCGGAAAGCGTTGATTTCCCATGATCAATATGGGCGACGATCGAAAAGTTGCGGATGCGCTGGAGGGGGGTGTTCGACATGGCGCCCGGCGCCTACCACGCCCGGCCCCCGCGCGCGAGGCCCGGACCCCATTGGCGCCGCCGAGATTAAACCTTGGTCATTCGGCGCTCCGCCGGTTTTCGGACACGCGGCCGTGATCTAAGGGGGTTCGATCGGCCTCCCCGCCGCCGTTATCAGGGACGTCTCCGCGTGCTGACCCGCCCCTCTCGCCTGCCGCTCCGCCTCGCCATCCTCGCCGCCGTGCTCGGCCTCGCCGCCTGTCATGGCGGGCAGGAAGCGGGTGCGGAAAAGGAGGGCGCCGCCTCCAGCCAAACCGTCACCGTGAGCACCGCCCGAACCGCGGCGCTGGACCGCACCGTCACGGCGTCCGGCGCGATCTCGGCCTGGGAAGAGGTGCCGGTCGGCGCCGAGGCCGGAGGCCTGACCGCCGTCGCCGTGCTGGCCGACGAGGGCCAGTATGTGCGCCAGGGCCAACCCCTGGTGCGGATGAACGACACCCTGTTGCGAGCGCAACTGACCCAGCAGCAGGCGTCGGTCGAGGCCGCCGAAGCCAACGCCGACCGCGAGGCGGGCGACCTGTCGCGGGCTCGTGAACTGAACGGACGGGGCTTCCTGTCCCAGGCGTCGCTGGATCTCGCCATCTCCGAGGAGCGCTCGGCCCAGGCCCAGCTCAGCCAGAGCCGGGCCGCCTTGGCCGAGACCCGCGCCCGTCTGGACCAGGCGGTAATCCGTGCGCCCGTGTCCGGCCTGATCATCAGCCGCAGCGTCACCCGAGGCCAGATCGTCGACGCCGGGGTCGAACTGTTCCGCCTGGTGCGCGACGGCCGGCTGGAGCTGGACGCCCAAGTTCCCGAGACCGAGCTGAATCTTGTCCGCGCCGGACAATCGGCGACGGTCAGCTCCGACCAGGTCGGCCAGGCGGCGGGCCGGGTGCGCATCGTGACGCCCGAGGTCGACGCCGAGACGCGCCTGGGGGTGGCGCGCATCGCCCTCGCGGCACCCGGATCCTTCCGTCCCGGCATGTTCGGCCGCGCCGAGATCGCCGTGGGGGCCCAGCCTGCCGTGGTGGTGCCGACAGCCTCGGTGCTGTTCCGCGAGAACCGCGCCGGCGTCTATGTGCTGGGCGCCGAGAACCGCGTCCGCTTCCAACCCGTGCGGGTGTTGGCCAGGTCCGAAGCCGAGACCTCGGTCGACGGCGTGGCCGAGGGCGCGCGCGTCGTGGTCGAGGGCGCCGGCTTCCTCGGCGAGGGCGATGTGGTGCGCGTGGTCCAGCCGACCGCCGCACCGGCTCGCCCCGCTCCCGCCCCGGCCGCCAAGACGGCCGGCTGAGGTCCGGCCATGAACCAGATTTCCTCCTGGTCGATCCGCAACCCGATCCCGATCATCCTGCTGTTCGTGCTGCTGACCCTCGCCGGGGTGATCAGCTTCATGGGCATGCGGGTGAACAACAACCCGGACATCGACTTTCCGCTGGTCGCCGTCACGGCCGCCCGGCCGGGCGCCGCACCGGCGGAGATGGAGGTGCAGGTCACGCGCCTGATCGAGGATTCGATCACCGGCCTGGCCGGGGTGCGGCGGGTCTATTCCAACATCACCGACGGCGTGTCCTCGACCACCATCGAGTTCGAGCTGGGCACCGACACCGAGCGCGCCACCAACGATGTGCGCAACGCCATGTCTGGCCTGCGCGCCGACCTGCCCCAGGACATGCAGGAGCCGGCGGTCCAGCGCATCGACATCACCGGCGACGCCCTGATCACCTATGTGGTTCGCTCGCCGACGATGAGCCCCGAGGAGATCAGCTGGTTCATCGACAACGACATGAGCCGAGCGCTGCTGGCGGTGGGCGGGGTTGGCGAAGTCAACCGCTCGGGCGGCGTGGATCGCGAGATTCGGGTCGAGCTGGATCCCGACCGGCTGGCCTCTTACGGCGTCACGGCGGCGGCGATCAGCCAGGCCCTGACCAGCGTCAATTCCGACCTGCCGGGCGGCCGCGTCACCGTGGCCGGGTCCGAGCGGGCGATCCGCACCCTGGGCTCGGCCGATTCCGTCGAGCAGCTGGGTGAGACTCTGATTCCGCTGCAAAGCGGACGCACCGTCAGGCTCGGCGACTTGGGCGCAGTGACCGACAGCTGGTCCGAGCCGCGCCGCCTGGCCCGCTACAATGGTCAGGAGGCGGTGACCTTCAGCTTCCTGCGGTCGCGCACGGCGTCCGAGGTGACCGTGGCGCAGCGCGTTCGCGAAGTTGTGGCCGACATCGACGAAGCCCGCGACGACCTGACCATCGAACAGGTCACCGCCAGCGTTGAATATATCGAGGAGAGCTATCTGGCCTCGATCGAGGCGCTGCTGCTGGGCGCGGCTCTGGCCGTCGTGGTGGTGTTCATCTTCCTGAGGGACTGGCGAGCCACGGTGATCGCGGCCACGGCCATGCCGCTGTCGCTGATCCCGACCTTCATGATCCTGGGCCCACTGGATCAGTCCCTGAACGTAGTGACGCTGCTGGCGCTGTCGCTGACCATCGGCATTCTGGTCGATGACGCCATCGTCGAGATCGAGAACATCGTCCGACATATGCGAGGCGGGAAGTCGCCGTATGACGCCTCGATCGAAGCGGCCGACGAGATCGGCCTGGCGGTGGTCGCCACCACCTCGACCATCATCGCCGTGTTCGCGCCCGTCGGATTCATGCCCGGCATCGTCGGCCAGTTCTTCAAGGCCTTCGCCCTGGCGGCTTGTGTGTCGGTGGCCTTCTCCCTGCTGGTCGCGCGTACCCTGACGCCTCTGATGGCGGCCTATATGCTGCGCCACACCAAGCACGAGGACCGCGATCCGCCGTGGATGGGCGGCTATCTGCGCGCGCTTTCCTGGTGCCTGAAGAACCGCTGGAAGGTGTTCGGCCTGGGCATCGCCCTGTTCGCCGGCTGCATCGTACTGGGCTCGCGCCTGGCCTTCGAGTTCCAGCCGACCGCCGACCAGTCGCGGGCCGCCTTCCAGGTCGAGCTGCCGCCGGGATCGACCCTGCGCCAGACCGACACGGTGGTGCAGCGGGTGACCCGCGAGCTGCAGGCCCGTCCCGAGGTGACCTCGGTCTATGCCGCCGTCGGCGGTCAAGACGTCAATCAAGCAAACGTCTACGCCGACATGGTCCAGCCGGGCCAGCGCGACCTGACCCAACAGCAGTTCGCCCGCGAGATGGTCGATCAGTTCGACGCCATCCCCGGCGCGCGCATCGCCGCCGGCATCGCCCAGCAGGGTGGCGGCCCGTCGGACGGCACCCGCTACACCTTCTCCATCCTGTCGGATGATCCCGAGGCGCTGGAGGAGGCGGCGAGGCGCATCGAGTCCGAGATGCGGGGCGTCCCCGGACTGGCCAATGTGGTCAACTCCGCCGCGATCGCCCGGCCCGAGATCCTGGTCACTCCCCGCCCGGATCAGGCCGCACTGGTCGGAGTGTCCACCGGCGCTATCTCCCAGGCGGTGCGGGTCGCCACCATCGGCGACGTCGATCAGAACCTGCCCAAGTTCAATCTCGGCGACCGTCAGATCCCGATCCGCCTGGTGCTGACGGAAGACGCCCGCTCCGACCTGTCGGTGATCGAGACCCTGCGCGTGCCGACGGCGTCGGGCGCGACTGTGCCGCTGTCATCGGTCGCCACGATCGAATTTGGCGCGGGCCCGGCGACGGTCAGCCGCCAGGACCGCGCCCGTGTCGCCTCCATCACTGCGGAATTGGACGGCATCCTGACGGGAGAAGCCTCGCGCCGGGTGCAGCAACTGGCGTCGGTCCAGAACCTGCCCGCCGGGGTGCGCCAGGTCCCGGCCGGCGACGCCGAGTTCATTCAGGAGATGGTCACGGGCTTCGCCATCGCTTTCGCCACGGGCATCCTGCTCATGTATGCGGTGCTGGTCCTGCTGTTCAAAAGCTTCGCCTATCCGATCACCATCATGGCGGCCCTGCCCCTGGCCATCGGCGGCGCCTTCGTCGGTCTGGTGCTGATGGGGTCCAGCTTCTCGCTGTCGTCCCTGATCGGCGTGCTGATGCTGATGGGCATCGCGGCCAAGAACTCCATCCTGCTGGTCGACTACATCATCATGGCCGAGAAGGACGGGATGAGCCGCTGGGACGCCATCATGGACGCGGCCCACAAGCGGGCGCGCCCAATCCTGATGACCACCTTCGCCATGGGCGCGGGGATGGTGCCGGTGGCGGTGGGCTGGGGCGCCGATGTCGAGTTCCGCTCGCCCATGGCTATTGCCGTGGTCGGCGGTCTGATCTCTTCGACCTTCCTGTCGCTGCTCTACATCCCGGCCATCTTCACCATCGTCGACGACATCGCCGGCTGGCTGAAGCGCCGCATCGGCGGCCGGTTCACCGGGCATCGCCGGGTTGAGGGCGAGGCGCCAGCGCCGGCGGAGTAGAAACGCTCAGCCCGGCCGACCGCCGCCGGCCGCGATCCAGGCGTCCACGCGGTCTTCCAGCACGCCCAGCGGCACGGCGCCGCCGCCCAGCACCACGGCGTGGAAGTCGCGGATGTCGAAGCGGTCGCCGAGGGCGTCGCGGGCCCTGGCGCGCAGCTCGAGGATCTTGAGCTGTCCGATCTTATAGCTGGTCGCCTGGCCGGGGTTGGTGATGTAGCGCTCGACCTCCTTGACGATGTCGCGCTCGGACAGAAGCGTGTTCTGCTGGAAGTATTCGATGGCCCGTTCGCGGCTCCAGCGCTTGGCGTGCAGGCCGGTGTCGGTGACCAGCCGGGCGGCGCGCCACAGCTCCAGCGACAGGCGGCCGAAGTCCGCATAGGGGTCCTGATAGAAACCCATCTCCTTGCCGAGTAGCTCGGAGTAGAGGCCCCAGCCTTCGGAAAAGGCGCCGTAGCCGCCGAAGCGGCGGAAGCGGGGCAGGCCTTCGATCTCCTGTACCAGGGCGATCTGGAAATGGTGGCCGGGCGCGCCCTCGTGATAGCTGATGGCCTCGACCTGGGGCTTCAGCACCTGGGTCATGTCGGCCAGATTGACGTAGTAGATGCCGGGCCGTGAGCCGTCCGGCGCCGGGCGATTGTAGAAGGCGACGGAGGCCGTCTCCTGGCGCCATTCCTCGACGGCGCGGACCTCCAGCTCAGCGCGCGGCAGGGTGTGGAACCACCGGGGCGCCACCTCCATGGCGTCGGCCACGGCGGCGCGGGCGTCGACAAGATAGGTTTCGCGGCCCTCGGCGGTGTTCGGATACTGGAAGCGCGGATCGGTCTTGATGTGGGCGAAGAAGTCCTGAAGCGAGCCGGTGAAGCCGACCCGGGTCTTGATGGCCTCCATCTCGCCCTGGATGCGGGCGACCTCGTCCAGGCCGATCTGGTGGACCTGGTCCGGGGTCAGGTCAGTGGTCGTGGATTGCCGCACCCGCTGGGCGTAGTAAGCCGCGCCGTCGGGCAGCCGCCACACGCCGTCGTTGGAGGTCGCCATCGGCTGAAGACGCTGGATCGTCGCCAGGATCTGGTCATAGCCTCGCTTGAAGGGGCCGGTCAGGGCGGCGCGGCCGGCCGCCATCAGGCGAGTCTTTTCGGCCTCGGGCGCGTCGAGGGCGGCGACCTTTTCGGAGAAATCGGCCCAGACCGGATTGTCCCCTCCCCCGTCGAAGGGCGCGCCGGAGATGACGTTTCGGGTATCGGTCAGGGTGATCGGGAAAACGAAGGCGGGCGACACGAAGCCTTCCGCCGCGCGGCGTTCGGCGTCCGTCGAAATTTCACCCAGCACGCGCTCGAACTCGACCAGACGCGCGACATAGGCCTCGGCGTCGGCGACGCTGTCGATCCGGTGCGAATTGATCATGAACACCGGCAGGCTGGTCGCCGGATTGCCGTTGGCGGCGAAGACATAGCCGTGGTCGCGCCAGCGCTGGTTGGCGATCTGGCGCTCAACCTGCTCTTCGAACAAATCCCAGGAGAGCTGGCCCTGCGGCGACAGGGCGTCGCGGTCGAACCCGGCGGTCATCCGCGCCAGCTGGCTGCGCGCCAGGTCAAGCTCACGGTCGTCCGCAGCGGCGGTGTAGTCGTCGAGCCGGTCGTAGTGGGTCTTGATGCCGAGGGACGTCATCTGCTGCGGGCTCAACGCCACCCGCTCGTCGAAGGCCTGGTCCAGGAAGGCGGTGAATTGCGCGTCTTCGGCCCCGGCTGTCGGCGCCGCGACGTCAGGGTTCGGCGCGGTCGCGGCGGGCGCGGTGGCGCATCCGGCCAGCAGGGCGAGGGCGGCGGACGAGATCAGCAGACGGCGCATTCGGGCGCTCCTTGGCGACGGGACGGGGACCGTCCGCGAAGCGCGCCCTCGATGCAAGCGGTCAGCCGTTGCGCAGCCCGCTGATCGTCCGGTTGGGGGCGATGTCCTCGGCGGAGGTGATCAGGTGCAGCAGGGCCGGCTGGCCGGCGCGGGCGGCGGCGCGGGCCTGATCCAGGGCGTCGGGGAAGGCCTCGGTGGTTTCGCAGCGCACCCCGAAGGCGCCGAAGGCGCGGGCATAGGCGACGAAGTCCGGGTTCTTCAGGTCGGTGGCGATGACGCGGCCGGGATAGTGGCCTTCCTGGTGCATGCGGATGGTGCCGTAGGTGCCGTTGTCGACCACGATCACGACGCAGCCGAGACCATGTTGGACGGCCGTGGCCAGCTCCTGGCCGGTCATCAGATAGTCGCCGTCGCCCGCGACGCAGATGGCTTCCCGATCCGGATGGACGGCCTTGGCGGCCAGGGCGGCGGGATAGCCGTATCCCATGGCGCCGGAGGTCGGGGCCAGCTGGGTGCGGCACGAGCGGTGGCGGTAAAAGCGGTGCAGCCAGGCGGCGAAATTGCCCGCGCCGTTGGTCAGGATGGCGTCATGCGGCAGGGCCTCGGCCAGGTGGGCCATGCAGCGGCTCATGTTCACCGCGCCGGTGACCTCGACCTCGGCGGAGAAGGCCTCGTAGTCGGCGCGGGCCTGTTTGCCGAGGTCGGCCCAGGTGCGGCCCGGATCGATGCCGGCGATGGCTTCGGCGGCGAGGGAAACATCGGCGGCGGCGCTCATCAGCGTCGGCCACACCCGGTCCAGCTCCTCCGGCCCCGGGTGGATGTGGACCAGGGTCTCGGCCGTCTTCGCGCGGTCGAACAGGGTGTAGCCCTGGGTCGGATTCTCGCCAAGCCGCGCGCCGATGGCGATCAACAGATCGGCCTCTCGGGCGCGGGCCATCAGCTTGGGATTGCAGCCCAGACCCAGGTCGCCGGCGTAGTTCGCGCGGTCATTCGACAGGATGTCCTTCCTGCGGAACGACAGGGAGACCGGCAGGCCCAGGCGCTCGGCCCAGTCGCCGACGGCGCCGGCCGCCGCATCGGTCCAGCCTGATCCGCCGAGCACCAGCAGCGGCCGCTCGGCCCGCGACAGGCGCATGCGCAGATCGTCGAGGAAGGTCGACGGCAGGGCGGAGCGCGCCGGGGTCACCGGCCGGGTCGGGGCCGGGCCGCCATCTTCGTGCAGGATGTCCTCCGGCAGAGCGATGACCACGGGGCCCATGCGGCCCTGCAGCGCCGTGGCGAAGGCGCGCTCGACGATCTCGACCGTGCGCTGGGGGCTCTCGATCTCGGTCGCCCATTTGGCCAGGCCGCCGAACACCTGGCGGTAGTCGACCTCCTGAAAGGCGCCGCGGCCCCGGTCGGTCAGGGCGATCTGGCCGACGAACAGGATCATCGGCGTCGAGTCCTGATGCGCCGTATGAACCCCGATGGACGCGTGGGTGGCGCCCGGCCCGCGCGTGACCATGCAGACGCCGGGCTTGCCGGTCAGCTTGCCATAGGCCTCGGCCATGTTGGCGGCCCCCGCCTCGTGCCGACAGGTGATGACCCGGATGCGGTCCTCCACATCGGCCAGGGCGTCCAGCACGGCCAGATAGCTCTCGCCCGGCACGCAGAAGACGGTGTCGATCCCGTTCATCACCAGGGTGTCGACCAGGCGGCGGGCGGCGGTGTTCCGGGGTTGGGACGCTTTCGTCATGCCCCGCTCTAGCAGCCTCAAGCGCGCTTGCCATCAAGCCGCCGCAACCAAAGCCAAGCTAGACCGTATTAGCGGCGGCATTCGCCCACTTCAGGAGATATCCCATGCGCAATATTCTGGTTCTGGCGGTGTGCGCCGCCGCCCTGGCCGTTTCGGCCTGCAACACCGTTCGTGGCGTCGGCGCCGACGTCGAAGCCGCCGGCGAAGGCATTCAGTGCGGCGCCCAAGGGCGCTGCTGAGCCACTGTCGAAGCCGTCAGGTTCGGACGTGATCCGAGCCTGACGGCCAGTTTGCCCTGGCGGCGACTCCGCGTAAAGAACGGAGCATGAACGCTGTCACCATCGCTTCCCTCCTGTTCGCCGTCGCTGCGATGGGCGGTTTCGTCTGGGCCTTCATGGGCTGGCAAGAGGCGCGGTCGGAGTTGGCCGCCGGCGCCCATAGGCTGGCGCTGATGGAGGAGAGCCGCGACGCCATGGGCGAACTGGTTCGGGCTCAGGCCGGGGAGACCGCACGCGCGGTCGCCGACCAGCTGGTCACCCGGGCCACCGAAACCTTTCAGGCTCAGGACCGCCTGGCGCGCGAGCGGATGGAGGCCCAGCTGAAGCCGGTGGCGGAACAGCTGACCAAGTTTCAGGAACATGTCGCCGCGCTGGAGAAGTCCCGCGTCGAGGACACCGGGGGTCTCAAGGCCCAGATCGCCGCCCTGATGCAGGCCTCGGTCGACACCCAGGGCGAGGCCCGCAAGTTGTCGGCGGCGCTGCGGCGTGGCGCCGGGGTCCAGGGCCGCTGGGGCGAACAGACCCTCAGGAACGTGCTGGAGGCCGCCGGCCTCGCCAACCGGTTCGACTTCGAGGAACAGTTCTCGCTGGACACCGAGGAGGGGCGCCGGCGACCCGACGTGAAGGTGAGGATGCCGGGGGGCGGCGTCTTCGCCATCGACGCCAAGGCCTCGCTGAACGCCTTTCTGGAGGCGCAGGAATGCCCGGACGACGCCACGCGCGACCAGTGTCTGGCGCGTCACGCTCAGTCGCTGCGCAGCCATATGCAGGGGCTGTCGGCCAAGGCCTATTGGGATCAGTTCAAGGCCGAGGGTTCGCCCGACTTCGTGGCCATGTTCGTGCCGGGCGACGGCTTTCTGGCCGCGGCGCTGGAGCGCCAGCCCGACCTGATGAGCGAGGCGATGGACCGCCGCGTGCTGATCGTCACCCCGACTACCCTGTTCGCTCTGTGCAAGGCGGTCGCCTATGGCTGGCGGGCCGAGGAGCAGACCAAAAACGCCGACAAGGTCGCGACCCTGGGCAAGGAGCTCTACAAGCGCCTGTCGGTCATGGGCGGCCACGTCGCGGCGCTGGGCAAGGCGCTTGAGACCGCCAGCGGCAAGTACAACCAGTTCGTCGGCTCGCTGGAGAGCCAGGTGATGGTCTCGGCCCGGCGCTTTGAAGATCTGCAGGTCGATCATGAAGGCAAGGAGCTGCCCGAGCTGCCGGCCGTCGAAACCGCCCCGCGCGCGCTGAGTCGGCCGGAGTTGGCCTGAGTCGGCCCAGGCGGTGGTCTTACCCGACGACGCGCCGTAAGGATCGGGAGTTCAGGAGAGTCCACCGCCCATGCTGATCCCCTTTTCCACCTGGCTCGAGATCGAGGAGCGGATCGAGCGCGGCGACGTCCTGGCGCGGACGGTGGTGGTGCCGATCGGCTCGAACGAGCAACACGGGCCGACGGGTCTGCTGGGCACCGACTGGATGTGTCCGCAGATCATCGCCGAGGCCGCCGAGGGACTGGACGGCGACCTGATGGTGGCCCCGACCTTCAACATCGGCATGGCCCAGCACCACTTGGCGTTCGGGGGGACAATCACCCTGAGGCCCTCGACCTTCATGGCGGCGATCCAGGACTGGGTCGCCAGCCTGACGCGGCACGGGTTCGAGCGGATCTATTTCCTGAACGGCCACGGGGGGAATGTGGCGACGATCGAGGCCGCCTTCGCGGAGATCAACGCCGACTGGTCGCTGATGGAGGAGCGGCCGGGGTTCATGCTGACCCTGCGCAACTGGTGGGAGCTGCCGGGGGTGCTGGCGCTGTGCAACCGGCTGTTCCCCTCGGGGCACGGCATGCATGCGACGCCGTCGGAGATCGCGGTGACCCAGGCGCGCTGGCCTGAGAGCGCGCGGACCGGCGAGTGCGTGCCGCGCATCGCGCCGGTGGGGCCGATCCGCGACGCCCTGGATTATCGCGCGCGGTTCCCGGACGGGCGGATCGGGTCCGACCCCAGCCTGGCCAGCCCGGAGCTGGGGCGCCAGATCATCGACCTGGCGGCGCCGGCGCTGCTGAAGGAGGCGCGGGCGTTCGGGGCGGAGCAGTCGCCGGGATTCGAGCGCATGCCCCTGTCGGCGCCGGTGCATGGTCATGGGTAAAGCATCTCTGGAAAGCCTGGCCCGCGAGGGCGCGCGACAGGCGGCGCTGGGGCGCGAGATGGCCGAGGCGACGGCTGCCGTGGTGGCGCGTCGGCTGGAAATCGCGCGGGCGGCGCTGGACGATCCGAGGCGCGCCGATGTGGTCGAGATGGGCCTGATGGGCTCGGAGAAGGTCGAGGCCTTCGCCCTGGCCGGCGGGCGGCTGGCGGCGGGCGGCGCGGAAATGCTGGCCGAGGCCGGGCGGACGGCGGAGGCCGAGGCGCGGCTGGCCGGAACGGCGCTGAACCGGGTGCTGGCGGCGCGTGACCTGCCGACGATGGCGGCGGCGCAGAGCGACTATGCCATGGGCCTGTGGGGCCGGGCGTGGACCGGGGCGCTGGAGGCCTCGGCGATGATGATGAAGGCGCAGGGCGAGGCGCTGGCCCCGCTGCATGCGGCGACGACCGCCAATGCGCGGCGGCTGAAGGTCGGCCGCTGACGCGAGGGGGCGGGGATGCTAGAGGCGGCGGCGTCCCTCCCCTAACGATTCCCTGATGAGGCCGCCATGCCCGCCGCCCCCGACTTTCCGCCTGCGCCCGACCGCGTGACGCCGAAACGCGCCCTGATCTCGCTGTCCGACAAGGCGGGGCTGGAGAGCGTGGCGCGGGCTCTGAGCGCGGCTGGCGTCGAGCTGATCTCCACCGGCGGCACGCGGGCTGCGATCGAAAAGCTGGGACTGCCGGTAAGGGACGTAGCCGATCTGACCGGCTTTCCCGAGATGATGGACGGGCGGGTCAAGACCCTTCATCCCATCGTTCACGGCGGCCTGCTGGGCGTGCGCGACGCGCCGTCCCACGCAGAGGCCATGCAGGCGCACGGCATCGGGGCCATCGATATCGTGTGGATCGACCTCTATCCGTTCGAGGCGACGGTGGCCACGGGCGGCGGCTTCGACGTCGTGATTGAGAACATCGACATCGGCGGTCCGGCCATGATCCGTTCGGCCGCCAAGAACCACGGCTATGTCGCTGTCTGCGTCGACAGGGCGGGCGTGGACGAGGCAGTCGAGGCGATCACAAACAACGGCGCCACGACCCTGGCGCTGCGCAAACGCCTCGCGGCCCGCGCCTTTGGCCGCACCGCCGCCTATGACGCGGCCGTGTCGGGCTGGTTCGCCGGACAGGTCGAGGATGCAGCGCCGGCTCGGAAATCCATCAGCGGCCGGCTTGCCCAGACCCTGCGCTATGGCGAGAATCCGCACCAGACGGGGGCCTTCTACGTCACCAGCGAAACCCGGCCCGGCGTCGCCAACGCCCGCCAGCTGCAGGGCAAGGAACTGGGTTACAACAACATCGCCGATGCCGACGCGGCCTATGAGCTGGTCGCCGAGTTCGCGGCCCCGGCCTGCGTCATCGTCAAACACGCCAATCCGTGCGGGGTCGCGGTCGGCGCCGACCTTGGCCAGGCCTATGCGCGGGCGCTGGAGTGCGACAGCGTCTCGGCCTTCGGCGGAGTGGTGGCGGTCAACCGCCCCCTGACCCGGGCCGACGCCGAGGCCATCACCGGCATCTTCACCGAGGTGGTGATCGCGCCGGGTGCCGACGACGGCGCGCAAGAGGTGTTCGCGGCCAAGAAGAATCTGCGCCTGCTGCTGACCGACGGCCTGCCCGATCCGCTGGCGGCGGGCGAGGTGTTCCGTTCGGTCTCCGGCGGCTTCCTGGTGCAGGGGCGCGACCGGTCGCGGCTGACAGCGGCGGACCTCAAGATCGTGACGCGGCGTCAGCCGACGCCGAGCGAGATCGAGGACATGCTGTTTGCCTTCACCGTGGCCAAGCATGTGAAGTCCAACGCCATCGTCTACGCCAAGGACGGCCAGACGGCGGGCATCGGCGCGGGCCAGATGAACCGGCGTGACTCGGCCCGGATCGCTTCGCTGAGGGCCAGGGAGGCGGGCGAGGCCAAAGGGCTGGCGCATTCCCTGGCGCAGGGCTCGGCCTGTGCGTCCGAGGCCTTCTTCCCCTTCCCCGACGGCCTCTTGGAGGCGGCGGCGGCGGGCGCGACGGCGGTGATCCAGCCGGGCGGGGCCATGCGCGACGCCGAGGTCATCGCAGCCGCGGACGAGGCCGGATTGGCCATGGCGTTCACCGGCGTGCGGGTGTTCCGGCATTGATCTGAGGGGTCGCTAGCGCTCGTGACGCGGTCGCTCGCCGCCTGAGCGTGGCTCGCCTTGCTCGTGACTGCGCCCTCGTCCAGACTCCGGCGACCATCAGCGAGAGTCGCCCCATGATCCCCTATGGCCGCCAGACGATCGATGCTGAAGACGAGGCGGCGGTGCTGGCGGCGCTGCGCTCGCCCTTCCTGACCCAAGGACCGCGCGTCGAGGCGTTCGAGGCCGAGATCGCCGCCTATGTCGGGGCGAAGCATTGCGTGGCCGTGGCCAATGCGACCCTAGGCCTGCAGCTGGCCTATGCGGCCCTCGAGCTCGGCGCCGGTGAGGGGATCACCAGCCCGATCACCTTCATCGCCACCGCCAGCGCCATGGAGCAGGCCGGGCTGACGCCGGTGTTCGCCGACATTGATCCGGAGACGGTCAACCTTGCCCCACGCGCATTAGACGTAGCGATCGGGCCGCAGACGCGGCTGGTCGCACCCGTGCATTTCGCGGGCCTGCCGTGCGACATGGCGGCCATCGCCGACATCGCCCGGGCGCGCGGCCTGAAGATCGTCGAGGACGCCGCCCACGCCATCGGGTCGGACTATGCCGACGGCGGACGGATCGGCAGCTGTCGACATTCGGACATGACGGTTTTCTCCTTCCACCCGGTCAAGACGATGACCACGGGCGAAGGCGGGGCGATCACCACCAACGACCCCGAGCTGCATGCCCGGCTGGTCGCGCTGAGGTCACACGGCATCGTGCGCGATCCGACGCGAATGGCCCGCCACGACGGGCCGTGGTTTCACGAGCAGCAGACCCTGGGTCTGAATGCGCGGATGACCGACCTCCAGGCGGCCCTTGGCTCGAGCCAGTTGCGGAAGCTGGATGGTTTCGTAACGCGGCGACGCGCGATCATGGACGCCTATCGCGCCGCCTTCGCCGACCTTGAGTGGCTGGGCCTGCCGCCAGACGCCGGGGCCCAGCGTGTCGGCTGGCATCTGTTCGCGGTGCGGCTGGACTTCGCCGCCCTGGGCCGCGATCGGACGGCGGTGATGGCGGAACTGGCCGGGGCCGGGGTCGGCAGTCAGGTCCACTACATCCCCGTCCACACCCAGCCATGGCGGCGCCGACAGCGGCGGCAGGGGCCCTTCCCCCACGCCGAGGCCTGGTACGACCAGTGCCTCAGCCTGCCGCTGTTCCCCGCCATGACCGACGCCGAGGTCGAGCAGGTGATCGCCGCCGTCCGGGCGCTGAGGCCATGAAACTGCTGGCGGTCATTCCGGCGCGGGCCGGGTCGAAGCGCGTGCCGGGCAAGAATGTGCGTCCGTTTCACGGACGGCCGATGCTTGGCTGGCCGGTCCAGGCGGCGCTGGACAGCAATCTGTTCCACACCGTGATGGTCTCGACGGAGGACGAGGCGGTGGCGCGGATCGCGTGTGCAGAAGGCGCCGAGGTCCCGTTCCTGCGATCCTCCGCGACAGCGGACGACCGGGCGGGCCTGATGTCGGTGCTGGCCGAGGTGCTGGAGACATGGGAAGCGCGCGGCGAGGCGTTCGACGCCGTCTGCTGCCTGCTGGCCACTGCCGCCCTAGCGACGCCCGCACGGCTTCGCGAAGGCTTGTCTCTGTACCGCATGGGCGACTGGGACGGGGTCTATCCGGTGCTGGCCTATCCGCACCCGATCGAACGGGCGACGCGTCGCGAGACGGATGGCCGCACGACCCTGATCGACCCGGTCGAGGCCGAAACCCGCACCCAGGATCTGGAGCCAGCGTGGCATGACGCGGGGCAGTTCTACTGGCTGTCGCCGGAGGTCATCCGTGCACGGAGGTCCGTGCTGACCGCGCGCTGCGCGACCCTGACGCTGAGTGAGATGGAGGCCCAGGACATCGACACCGAGGACGACTGGCGCCTGGCCGAGATGAAGTTCGTGCTGATGCGGGACCGGTCGGGTTCGCCATGAGCCTGACCGGACGTCGCCTGATGATCCTGACCGAGGGGGATCGGCGCCGGGGGCTGGGGCATGTCGTCCGTTGCGGACGCTATGCCGAGGAATGGCGGGCGCGGGGCGGTGAGGTGTCCTGGCGGATCGACGGCGACGACCTCGCCATGAAGGCGGCAGAAAGATTGGGAACCGTAGAGGCGGGCGACTGGCTCCGGGCGCCGGACGATACCGTCGATGCCGATGTGGCGATCGTCGATTCCTACGCCCTCGACCCGAAAATGGCCCGAAGGCTTGCGGACCGCGCGCCCGCAATCGTGTTCATGGATGACCTGCAGCGGATCGCCTATTCGGGCGGGCTGGTAGTTCATCCCGCGCCGACGCCCGCGCCTCTGAGACCGGATGGGGGCGAATGGCTGTGCGGACCGACCTGGCAACCCCTGCGCACCGCCTTCGTGCGACCGCCTTCGCGCGTCGCTGTGGCGCGGCGGATCGGGCGGGTGTTTGTGGTGATGGGCGGCAGCGATGCGCAGGGCCTGGGCGGACGGGTCGCCGAGACCCTGGCCCGCGCCCTGCCGGAGGCGGAGATCAGACTTGCCGGGGCCGATGAGGCTCCGTCCGGGGTCGTCGGACTGGGCCGACTGACCGCCGAGTCTATGGCGGCGGAGATGACGGCCTGTGACCTGGCGATCAGCGCCGCGGGCCAGACGGTGTTCGAACTGGCGCGATGCGGGGCGCCGACGGTCATGCTGGGCGTGGCGGAGAACCAGAGGCCAAATCTGGAAGGGTGGCCGCCACTGGTCGGCTTTGTGAACGCGGGAATGTGGGACGCGCCCGATCTGGAGGCGCGACTGGCGGGCGGCTGCGAAGCGCTGCACGATCCGCAGGTGCGCCAGGCGGTCAGCGCGCGCGCAATGGCGGCGGTGGACGGACAGGGTGCGAACCGACTGATCGACCGGCTGGAGGCGAGATGGCGGACGGACTGAGAGAGGCGGACTGTCGCCTGCGGCCGATCGAGGCCGGCGATCGGGAGCGGATTCTGGGCTGGCGCAACCAGGATCGGGTGCGCGCCGCCATGTACACGGACCATGTGATCAGCGAGGACGAGCATGGCCGCTGGTTCGCCCGGGCCCTGGAGGCCGCCGACGACGCCTATTTGATCTTCGAGCATCAGGGCCGGCCGATGGGCTTTGTGTCGATCACGCGCGTGAACCGCGAGAATGATCGGGCGGAATGGGCCTTCTACCTCGGCGAAACGGAGGCGCCGCGCGGGATGGGCGGCGCCATGGAGATGCTGGCGCTGGATCATGCCTTCGAGGCGGTCGGCGTGTCGAAGCTGTGCTGCGAAGTACTGGGGTTCAACGCCGGCGTGGTGCGGATGCACAGGCGGTTCGGCTTCGTCGAGGAAGGGCTGCTGAAGCGGCACTTTCGGCGCGGCGAAGACTGGCATGATGTCGTGCTGCTGGCGCGATTTAGCGAGGGGTGGGCGGGCGACCGGGCGGCGCTGCGGCCCCAGGTGTTCGCGGGAGACGGCGCATGAGTTTCCAGTGGCCCGACCGGGTCTTCATCGTCGCCGAACTGTCGGCCAATCACGGCGGTTCGCTCCAGGTCTGTCTGGACACCGTCAGGGCGGCGGCCGAGGCCGGTGCGGACGCCATCAAGCTGCAGACCTATTCGCCCGACACCATCACCCTGGACTGCGACACGCCGCCGTTCCGCATCGACGGCGGGACGCTGTGGGACGGGCGGACGCTGCACAGCCTCTACGCGGAGGCGATGACGCCCTGGGAATGGCACCGGCCGATCCACGACGAGGCGGAGAAGACTGGCCTCGCCTTCTTCTCCTCGCCCTTCGATTTCACGGCGGTGGACTTTCTCGAGAATCTGGCGCCGGCGATGTACAAGATCGCCTCGTTCGAGATCGCCGACATTCCCCTGATCGAATACGCCGCGGCCAAGGGGCGGCCTATGGTGATGTCGACCGGTATCGCCGACGAAGCGGCGATCGAGGAGGCGGTCGCGGCCTGCCGGAACGCCGGGAACGACGACATCACCCTGCTGAAATGCACCTCGGCCTATCCGGCCGAACCCAGGGACGCCAACCTGGCCACCCTGCCCGACATGGCGGCGCGGTTCGGCTGTCGCATCGGACTGTCGGACCACACCATGGATGACGCCGTGGCGGTGACCGCCGTGGCGCTGGGCGCCCGGTTGGTGGAGAAGCATTTCATTCTGGATCGCGCCATCGGCGGACCCGACGCCAGTTTCAGCCTGACGCCCGAGGAGTTCGGCGGCATGGTGTCGGCGGTGCGGACGGCCGAGGACGCTCTGGGCCGAGTGCGCTACGGCCCCGAAGGCCAGGCCGCCAAGAACGCCCGCTTCGGCCGCAGCCTGTTCATCGCCCAGGACATGGCGGCGGGCGACGAGCTGACGCCGGACACCCTTCGCTCCGTGCGCCCAGGCGACGGCCTGCATCCCCGCCACTATCGCGCGCTGCTGGGGCGGAAGGTGACGCGAGCGGCGGCCAAGGGCACGCCAATGGACTGGAGCCTGCTGGAGTGAAAGCCAGCGAACGCTGATTCGCCTTTCCCGCAACCTTGGGTAATAGTTGCCACGGGATAGGGGAGATGGACGATGGCGAAGGCTGTCGGGACGCGCCGGTGAGGCTGTATCCGGTCGTGCTGTGCGGCGGCGGCGGGGCGCGGCTGTGGCCTTTGTCGCGGCCGGATCGGCCCAAGCCGTTCGTGGCCTTTGGCGGTCCGCGCAGCCTGTTGCACCAGGCGGTCGAGCGCGTGGCGCCTTTGGGGCCGGCCCGCGTCGTCGCCGGCATCGATCATGAGGTTCTGGTCGTCGAGACCCTGGCGGAGGCCGGCGCTGGGGCGCGGCTGATCCTGGAGCCGGCGCCCCGCGATACGGCCGCGGCCATCGCGGCGGCGGCGCTGGAGGTGCTGGCCGAGGACGCCGACGGCGTGATGATCGTCGCGCCGGCGGACCACTACATCCCGGCCGGTGATCGGTTCAGGGAGGCTGCTTTCGCGGCGGCCACCCGCTCGGCCGAAGGGGGCGCGATCTGCCTGATGGGCTTGAGACCGCGCGAGGCGTCGTCGGCCTTCGGATACATCTTGCCGGGCCAAGGCTCTGCGGGCGAGGTCGCCCGGTTCGTGGAGAAGCCGGAGCCAGCCGAAGCGGCGAGGCTGATCGAGGACGGGGCCCTGTGGAACATCGGCGTCTTCGTCGGTCCGGCGGGGGTGTTTGTGGAGGCGCTGGCGCGCCATGCGCCCGAGGTGCTGGCGGCGGCGCGGGCGGCCGTCGAGAGGGGCGAGCGGCGAGCCGACGCGCTAAAGCTGGACGCCGCGTTCGCGACGGCGCCGGCCCTGCCCTTCGACCGGGCGGTGATGGAGCGGACCGATCGCGCGCGGGTCATGCCGGTCGACTTCTCGTGGCGCGACCTTGGGGCTTGGGACGCGGTGGCCGAGTTGGAGGCGACCGACACGCGGCATCGGCTGGTGGACAGTCCCGGCGCCTATGTGCGGGCGCCGGAGGGCGTCGATGTCGCTGTCATCGGCGCGCCAGACGTTGCCGTGGTGGTCGAGGGCAACCGGGTGCTGGCCTGCCGCCTGGATCAGGCGCAGCGGGTCAGGGATGTGGCGGAGGCGTTGGGACCGGCGAGCGTCGCGTCCGCAACGGCGGGTCGCCATGGCGGCGGTTCGGATGCGTTCGCGCAAACGATGAGGCCGCGCACGGATCTGACGCCGCACACGCGGCTGCACGAGACCGAGCCCTTCATCCGGCCCGAGGGCTTTCGAGACTATGACGCACGCTGGCGTCTGGGCGAAGAGATCAATCTGACCGGGATGCAGGCGGTCGGCCTGGGGCTGGCGACGCTGCTGAAGGCGCGAGGGCGCGAACGGCGGATCATCGTGGGACATGACTTCCGCAGCTATTCCTTCGCCGTGAAACAGGCCCTGACCCTTGGGCTGATCTCAGGCGGGATGGAGGTGGTAGACATCGGGCTGTGTCTGACCCCCACGGCCTATTTCGCGCGCGAGGCTCTGGATTGCGGCAATGTCGCCATGGTGACCGCCAGCCACAACGAAAACGGCTGGACGGGCATCAAGATGGGCGACCAGACGCCCTTCACCTTCGGTCCCGATGACATGGCCGAGCTGGCCGCCTTGGTCATGGCGGCACGCGGGCGGCCGGAATGGGGCGGCTCGGCGCGGACGATCACCGGGATGCCGGAACAGCATGTCGAGGCGGTGGTCGGCGCGCGGCGACTGACCCGGCCGCTGAAGGTGGTGGTCGGGTGCGGCAACGGCACGGCTGGCGCTTTCGTCCCGGAGGCCCTGGCGCGGCTGGGGGCGGAGGTCATACCGCTGCACGCCGACCTGGATCCGACGTTCCCGAACCACAATCCGAACCCGGAGGACGGAGACATGCTCGCGGCCCTGGGCGAGGCGGTGCAGGCCTCGGGGGCTGACCTGGGCCTGGCCTTCGACGGCGACGGTGACCGCTGCGGCGTGGTCGATGAGACCGGCGCGCCGGTGCTGTCCGACCGTATCGGCCTGTTGCTGGCGCGCGAGATGGCCGCGAGGTCTCCGGGCGCGACCTTCGTCGTCGATGTGAAATGCACCGGACTGTTCCGGACCGATCCGGTGCTGACGGCACATGGCGCACGCGTTCTGACTGGACGGACAGGCCACAGCCACATCAAGCGGACCCTCGCCGAGACCAGCGCCCTTGCCGGATTCGAGAAGTCGGGCCACATCTATTTTGGCGGGCCGGACGGCGGCGGCTATGACGACGCCCTCAGGGCGGCCGTGGCGGTTCTGGAGCTGATGGGTGCGCGGCCGGCCGCGCCGCTGTCGGTCATGGCCGCCGAACTTGGGCGCGCCTGGACCAGCCTGACCCTGTCGCCGCGCTGTCCGGACGGGTCGAAGCACGCCGTGGTGGCGCGGGCGCGCCGCGCCTATGCGAACCTGGCGGCGTCTGGCGGCTCGATTCTGGGGCGGACCATCCGCCGTCTGGAAACCATCGACGGCGTCAGGGTCGAGCTGGACGACGGCTCGTGGCTGCTGGTCCGCGCCTCGTCCAACAAGCCCGAGCTGGCGGTGGTGGTGGAAAGCCTGCGCTCGGAGGCCGATATGCGCGACCTGTTCCGGCTGGAGGCCCGCCCGCGTTTGGCCGCCGAGCCGGAAGTCGGGGACTATAACCAGGAGATTTGACAGCGCGCGGACCGGAACCGAAGAGACCCTGATTGCTTAGGTTTGAGAGCTGTTCAGCCAGGGGGCCGGCCATGCACAACCTGATACGCGATCCGCGCCGCGCAGCTCCGATCGTCCGAACTGTTTCATGACGCCCGACATCTGGATTCCCTATTGTGGCGTCGCGCCCCTGGCGGGCGAGTGGCGCTGGAACCTCGATCCGGTGCTGATCGGCGCGCTGGGGATCGTGGCGCTTGCGGTCGGCTGGCGATTGCGCGGCCGCGAGCGGCTTCTTGGCCTGGGGGCGGTGCTGGCCCTGGCGGTCAGTTTCGTGTCGCCCCTGTGCGCCCTGTCGTCGGCTCTGTTCGCCGCGCGGACGGTGCATCACGTGATCCTGGTCGCCCTGGCCGCGCCCTTGATCGCCTGGAGCCTGCCCCGTACCCGCGCCGGTCCGCTGTCCGTCGCCACGGGGGTTCAGGCGGTGGTGCTGTGGGCCTGGCACGCGCCCGATCTCTACGCCGCCGCCCTGTCGCACGACGGCATCTACTGGCTGATGCAGGCCAGCCTTCTGGCCAGTTCGGTCTGGTTCTGGGCGGGCGTGCGCACGGCGTCGGGGCCGTCGGCGGTCGGGCATCTGCTGGTGGCCATGGTGGCCATGGGCCTGCTGGGCGCCCTGATCACCTTCGCCGGGCAGCCGCTGTATGCGCCGCATCTGTTGACCACGGGTTCGTGGGGGCTCAGCCCGCTGGAGGACCAGCAGGCGGCCGGGCTGATCATGTGGGCGCCGGCGGCGGCGGTCTATCTGATCGCGGCGCTGGTCATCCTGGGTCGCTGGATCGGTCCTGACCGTTCCGCCGAGGTTCGCCCCGCGTGATCGACCGGCTGATCGGCAACATCCTGCAGTGGGCGGCGGGCCACCACGACGAGGGCCGCTACTCGCCCGTGGCCATCGTGTTCCACTGGACCATGGCGGCGCTGGTCACCGTCCAGCTGTTCTGGGGCTGGTGGATGGGGCGACTTCCCGCTGGCGGAGCAAAGGTGGCGGCGCACGACCTGCATTACCTGATCGGGGTGCTGATGCTGGTGCTGGTCATCGGACGCCTGTCCTGGCGCATGCTGGCGCCCGGTCCGATCAATGACGCCGACAAGCCAGGCTGGGAAAGCACCGCCGCCCACATCACACACTACGTTTTCTATATCTGCCTGTTCGGCCTGCCCCTGACCGGCTGGGCGATGATCTCGGCCACGGCGCGCGAGCAGGAGTTGAGCCTTGTCGGCTATATTCCGTGGCCGCTGATGCCGATGCAGGATCTGACCGCCGTCCAGCGCTGGCGGGTCGAGGCGATCAGCGAATGGATGCACTGGGGCATGGTCATCGCCCTGCTGCTGATGATCCCCCTGCACGTCGGGGCGGCGATCAAGCACCACCTCATCGATCGGGACGACGTTCTCCACGGGATGCTCCCGGTCGTGCCGCAGCTGTCGCGGCGGCGGACGCGCTGGCAGCGTCGCTGGCGGGCGCTGGAAGGGTGGGTGAAGTCTCTAGCCAGGCGGCTATGGCCCGGGTTTCGCTAGGCGTTAGCCCGGCCACCGCGTCGGTCATGACCCCGCGCGGATCGTTGCGGCGTTCGCGCGCCTGCCAGCGCTCGATCTGGTCGATCGTATAGGCGGCGGGCTGTCCCGAGAGGGCCGGATTGCCGGGCCCGACGCCTTGGCCGGTCGGCCCGTGGCAGGTCACGCAGGCCTCGACTTCGCGCTCGGGCGCGCCCTGGAAATAAATGGCCGGCACCGGGCGCGCCGGCCCCTCGACGGTCGGCGGGCTCATGGCGGCGTAGTAGGCCGAAACCGCCCGCCGATCCTCGTGGCTCAGCCAGCCGGCGATCGGACCCATGACGTCGTGATGGCGGACATTGGCGGCGTAGTCCTCCATCTGCTTTTGCAGATAGCCGGCGTCCAGCCCCGCCAGACGCGGCACGCTGACCCCGTCGCCCTGCCCCTCCAGCCCGTGGCAGGCGAAACAGGCGTTGGCAGCACCGCCCTCGCCGCCGCTCATGGCGATCGTCTCGCCGTCGGCTCTGAAGCGCGCGCCGGTCTCGTTGGCGATGGGGTGGCAGGACGCCATCGCGAGGGCCGCCAGCGCGAAGCTTGTCAGGGCCGAAAAGGTCAGGATCGGGCGCACCGGAGACGAATGCCGCGCCAGCTTGACGGTTCCGGGGAACCGGCCTCCGGTGCAGGGGTTAGCCAGAAGAACCAGCCATCGGGGGGCCGATGCCGCGTGCGGCGCGCAGACACCATCGCCAGGACGATCGGATATGAGGGGCGCGCTCGTCGCCCTGCCGCTGCTCGCGTGTGTCGCCGCCTGCGCCGACAAGAGCGATCCCCCGCGCCAGATCGCGGGGGCCGACGCGGCCCGCGGTCTGGAAGTCATGGAACAGGTGGGCTGCGCCGCCTGCCACGTCATCCCCGGCGTCGACTGGCCGCGGGGCCTGGCCGGTCCGTCGCTGGAAGGTTTCGGCGACGCGCCGATGATCGCCGGACGGTTTCCCAACCAGCCCGACGTTTTGACCCAATGGCTGATCGACGCGCCGTCGATGTCGCCCGAGACCGGAATGACCGCCATGCCCATCACAGACGCCGAAGCCCGCGATATCGCGGCCTATCTGTACCAGCTCCGTGACTGAGGCCGTTCCCGGAACCTCCGGCTGGCCGCCGCCGGTGCTGGATCCGGCCGGGCCCTTCGCCGGACCGCTGAACACTCTGGCCTGGGTGCTGTTCGGCATGGGCTTCCTGGTGCTGGTCGTGGTGCTGATCGCGCTGGGGGTCGCCCTGTTCGGTCCGCGGAAATGGCGTCAGCGGCTGGGCGGGGAAACCCTGGTCTGGGCCGGCGGCTTGGCCTTTCCGATCGTGGTGCTGTCGGCGCTGCTGATCTATGGCCTGGGCCTAACCACCCACCTGACCCCCGATCCCGAGCCTGGCGAGATGCGGGTCCGGGTCACCGGTGAGATGTGGTGGTGGCGCGTCGCCTATCTGGACGACCAGGGCCGAGAAGCCTGGCAGGACGCCAATGAGGTGCACATCCCAGTGGGCAGCACCGTGGTGCTGGAGCTGGATTCCGCCGACGTGATCCACAGCGTCTGGGTGCCGCGCCTGTCGGGCAAGGTCGACATGATCCCCGGCCGCCGCAACTACATGCGCATCCAGGCCGACGAGCCCGGCGTCTATGGCGGTCAGTGCGCGGAGTATTGCGGCGGACCCCACGCCCTGATGGGCTTCGTCGTTGTGGCGCACGAGCCCGAGGCCTACGCCGCCTGGGCCGCCCGGCAGGCCACGCCGGTGCAGACCGCGGCCCTGCCGTCGCCGGGCGCCGAGGTGTTCGACCGCGCCGGTTGCGGCGCCTGCCACGCCGTGCGCGGGACCGAGTTCAACGGCCTGGCCGGACCCGACCTCAGCCGCGTCGGCGCGCGGCGCACGATCGGCGCCGGCATCCTGCCCAACAACGAGGGGACGCTGGGCGGCTGGATCTCCGACAGCCAGTCGATCAAGCCCGGCAACCGCATGCCCGCCTATCCGGTCCTGACCGGCCAGGAACTGCGTGACGTCTCGGCCTGGCTGAAGGGCCTGCAGTGAAAAGCGAGACCGGATTCGATCCCGCCCTGTACGACCGCTTCCCGACCAAGGGCGAGCGGCCCGAGGGCGAGCTGGAGGAGTTGGAGCGGATCTGGTGCCGGCCCAAGGGCTGGGGGTGGGTCACCGCCATCAACAACAACTTCATCGGCGTCTATTTCGTCGGCGCGGCCATGCTGTTCTTCTGCCTGGCGGGCATCCTGGCGCTGTTGATCCGCACCCAGCTGGCGGTGCCGATGAACGGCTTCCTGCCGCAGGAGACCTACAACCAGATCTTCACCGTGCACGGCACGATGATGATGTTCCTCTTCGCCGTGCCGGCGGTCGAGGCCCTGGGCGTGGTGCTGTTGCCCCAGATGCTGGGCGCCCGCGATCTGCCGTTCCCGAGGCTGGGGGCCTACGCCTTCTGGGCCTATCTGGTCGGCGGCCTGGCCTTCTTCAGTTCGCTGTTCTTCGGCCTGGCGCCGAACGGCGGCTGGTTCATGTATCCGCCGCTGACCTCGATGACCTATTCGCCGGGGATCAACGCCGACTTCTGGCTGCTGGGCATCGGCTTCATCGAGATTTCGGCCATCGCCGGGGCCATCGAGATCATCGTCGGCGTGCTGAGGAACCGCGCGCCGGGCATGACCCTGGACAAGCTGCCGGTGTTCGCCTGGGCCATGCTGATCTTCGCGGTGATGATCATCATCGCCTTTCCCTCGGTGATCCTGGCCACCACCCTGATGGAGCTGGAGCGGGTGTTCGGCTGGCCCTTCTTCGACGCGCTGAAGGGCGGCGACCCGCTGTTGTGGCAGCACCTGTTCTGGTTCTTCGGCCACCCGGAGGTCTACATCATCTTCCTGCCGGCGGCGGGGGCGACCTCGACCATCATCGCGGTGGTGGCGGGGGCCAAGCTGGTCGGCCACCGCATGGTGGTGCTGGCCATGCTGGCCACGGGCTTCATCAGTTTCGGCGTGTGGTCCCACCACATGTTCACCACCGGCATGCCGACCATATCGACCAGCTTCTTCTCGGCCGCCTCCATGGCCGTGTCGATCCCGGCGGGGGTGCAGGTGTTCGCCTGGATCGCCACCCTGGCGGCCGGCCGGCTGAAGGTGTCGACGCCGGCGCTGTTCGCGGTCGGCGGCCTGACCATCTTCGTCATGGGCGGGCTGACCGGGGTGATGGTGGCCATGGTGCCGTTCGACTGGCAGGCTCACGACAGCTACTTCATCGTCGCCCACCTGCACTATGTGCTGATCGGGGGCATGGTCTTCCCCTTCTTCGCGGCCCTCTACTACTGGATGCCGATGTCCTCGGCCCGGCCGCTGTCCGAGCGGTGGGGCCGGTGGGTGTTCTGGCTGATGTTCTGGGGGATGCACATCACCTTCCTGCCCATGCATCTGGTCGGGCTGATGGGGATGCCCCGGCGGGTCTACACCTATCTGCCGGACCGGGGCTGGGACGTGATCAATCTGGTCACCACGGTCGGCGCCTTCCTGTTCGGCTTGGCAGTGCTGCTGTGGATCATCGACATGGCCCGCAACTTCCGCCCGTTCGGCGACCGCGAGGCCGGCAATGTGTTCGGCGGGCCGGGCCTGGAGTGGATTCCGACCGGCCTTTACTCGGTGCGCTCCATTCCGGTGGTGAAGAGCCTGTATCCGCTATGGGACGATCCCCAGCTGTCCAAGGACGTGGTCGCCGGTCGCTACTTCCTGCCCAATTCGGCCACGGGCGAGCGCGAAACCCTGGTGGTGTCGGCCCTGAACGCCGAGCCGCAGTATCTGCAGCGTATGCCGGTGCCGGGCGTCTGGCACGTGCTGGCCGCCGTGCTGACGGCGGCGGCCTTCCTGCTGCTGACCGTCCAGGCCTATTGGCCGGCGCTGGTTGGAGCCGTCGGCGCGGTGCTGTGCATGATGCGCTGGTGCTGGGACCTCGACCGGCCGCGCGTGGCCGACATGGTGGATATCGGCGCCGGCATCATGGCCCCCACCTATGTGTCCGGTCCGCGCAGCCACGGCTGGTGGGCCATGGTCATCACCCTGGTGGTGGCCGGAATGATCCTGCTGCTCAACGCCTTCAGCTATGTCTTCCTGTGGAGCCGCGATCCCGGCGCCTGGGGATCGCCGCCGCCGATGATGGCGACGGCGCTTCTGGTCGCCGGCTATGTCGGAGCGGCGGGACTGGGCTGGCTGTCGTGCAAGGCCCTGGCGCTGGACCGGGCCCGCAGTCCTGTGATCGCCACCGGCCTGATGGTGCTGGCCACGGGCCTGTTGTGCGTCGTCACCTACAGCGACATTCAGGCCTGGCTAGGCGCGGGGCTCCGACCTTCGACGAACGCTCAGGGCGCCACCGTCGCCTCGCTTCTGGTCTGGCAGGGGTCGCTGACCGGCATCACGGGGCTGATGGGCGTCTACGCCCTGCTGCGGCTGGTGTTCGGCCATGTCGAGGCGCGGCGGCCGTCGACCTTCCAGCTGATCGCCCTGTTCCTGGGCTACACGGCGGGCCAGGGGGTGTTCGGCGTTCTGCTGACCCACCTGTTCCCCGGGAGCTGACCGTGGCGCGCTGGGCCTGGATGCTGGGGGGGCTGATCGTCTGGGCGATCCATTTCCTGGGCGTCTATATCATCGCCAGCCTGGGGGATGTGGTCGACCGTGCGGACGCCCTGGCATGGCGCATGGCCGGGCTGGCGTTCAGCGGCCTGTGTGTCGCGGTCGTGGCGATCCTGCTGTTCCTGAGCCTGCGTCGCCTGCGTCAGGGCGAGGACGAGCCCAACTGGCGCTTTCGCGAGCAGCTGGCGGCACTCGGGGCCTTCGTCAGCCTGGTGTCGATCGTCTGGCAGGCCCTGCCGACCGTGATCGGCTACTGAGCCGTCTCAGCGGGGATCGACGCTCTGGGCGATCGCCTCGGCCGTGGCGCGGTCGGCTTCGGGAACAGACGACACCCAGACGTGGATCTGCTCGGGCGCATCCTCGCGCTGGAACAGGTGCTCGACCGCGTGCTGCTCTCCGTTCTCGGAGGTGACCACCGAGAATCGGCCGGTCGCCTCGACCTGGCGGCCGGTGAAGATGGGGAACTGCGAGCAGCAGCCCGCATAGATCACCACATAGCCGCGATCCCCGCGTCGGACCTCATAGATGGCCGCGTCCGGTCCGGCGGGACGCTGGTAGAGTTGAAAACCGGCGGGCAGGTCGATGTCGAACGGCGCGTCAGCGACCGCGACCCGCGTCAGGCTGGGCGGAGGCGGCGGCGCCTCGGGCTCGGCGGCCTCCGGCTCGGCCTCGGCGGCATTGTCATCTTCGACGGGCGGGTCGGCTGGTTCGTTCTCCGCAGCTTCGGCCTCCGCGACCGCTGGCGAGGCGGGCCGCGGCGCGGGACGTGTCGCCGGCGCCGGAGTGGTCGGGGTGACCGTGGCGCGCGGCGGAGGGGCGCTCTCGGCTTCATCCTCGTCTTCCGCCTCTTCGATCACAGGCGGCGTGGCGGGGCCGGCCCGGGTGGTTCCCATGGGGTCACCGGGCATGCTGTTCAGGTCGCGGGTGATGTCGGATCCGGGCGGTGACGCGGGACGCGGCTGGGCGGCCTGGCCAGCCGTCTCGGCGGCGGCGACGTCGGCAAGCAGAAGGACGGCGACCGAGGCGAGGAGGAGCGCTTTCATGGCGCCACCATCCGCCGTCAGCCCATGAACGGCAAGGCCCTCAATCCATAGGCCACGGCGCCGACCACGATCAGGCCGGCCACGCCCAGGATCACGAACCACAATAGCCGCGACCAAAGGGGCGGCGACGGCTCGCCGGGTTCCGGCGGAGGAACGGGCTTAATGATGATAGCCGGTCTCCTCGTTGATCTTGCCGCGGAACACCCAATAGACCCAGGCCGTGTAGGCCAGGATGGCCGGCAGCACGAAGACCGCGCCCGCGCCCATGAACATCAGAGCGTTTTCCGGCGCCGCCGCCTGGCGGAAGTTCAGCGCATAGGGGACGATATACGGGAAGAAGCCGGCCGCCAGCCCCAGATAGCCCGACAGGAAGACCGTCAGCGCTCCGACGAAGGGCCAGGTGTGCGATCCCTTGCGTACGCCCCAGGCCACCAGGGCCAGGCCCGCCAGACCCAGCAGCGGAATGGGCAAGAGCGGGGCGAGCACGCTGAAGTCCAGGCTGAACCCCTCGGCGACGTCAAAGCCCCAGCGCAGCGCCAGGCGCGGGTGGGCGAACAGGGTGGCGACGCTGACCGCCGCCAGCAGCCCCGCCGTGGCCACGCCCGAAATCGCCGCCCAGCGCCGCGCGTCGCCGTGCAGATTGTCCTCGGTCTTGAGCATCAACCAGGCGGCGCCCAGCAGGGCGTAACCCGCCAGCACCCCCACCGCGACCAGCAGCGTATAGGGCGTCAGCCAGTCCAGTCCGCCGCCGGCGAAGCGGTCCTCGCGCACCGTCACCCCCTGGATGAACCCGCCCAGGATCAGGCCCTGGGCCAGGGTGGCCAGGATGGAGCCGAAGGCGAACATCTGGGTCCAGAACCGGCGCCCCCGCCGCCGCGCGCGGAAGCGGAATTCGAAGGCGACCCCCCGCAGGATCAGCCCCGCCAGCATCAGCAGCACCGGCAGGTAGAAAGCCGGCATCAGCACCGAATAGGCCAGGGGAAAGGCCGCCAGCAGTCCGCCGCCGCCCAGAATCAGCCAGGTCTCGTTGCCGTCCCACACCGGCGCGATGGTGTTCATCATGATGTCCCGCTCCTCCTTCGACTTGGCGAAAGGGAACAGGATGCCGACGCCCAGATCGAAACCGTCCAGCACGACATAGAGCATCACGGCCAGGGCGATGGCCCCGGCCCAGATCAGCGGCAGGTCGGGGTTCACAGTCGGCCTCCCGGTCCATCGCCAATCGGAGGATCGTCGTCGGCCTCGCCGTCGTCGTCCGGGGCGCGGGCCATGGCCGAACCGGGCGCGCGTGGCTCGGGCGCGGTCGGTCGGGTCATGACGGCGGCCGGACCCTCGGCCATCAGGCGCAGGATGAACAGCGCCCCGGCGGTGAAGACAATGGCGTAAACGCTGATATAGACCGCCAGCGACGTGGCCACGTCGCCGGTGGTCACCGGCGAGACCGCGTCGCGGGTTCGCAGCACGCCATAGACGACCCAGGGCTGGCGCCCGACCTCGGTGACGATCCAGCCCGAGATCACGGCGACGAAACCGGCCGGGCCCATCAGTACGGCGAAACGCTGGAACCAGCGGTGGTCGAACAGCTTGCGCCGGATCAGCAACCACACCCCCCAGGCACCCAGCGCGATCATCAGCAGACCCAGGCCGACCATGATGCGGAAGGCCCAGAACACCATGAACACCGGCGGCTGATCGGCGCGCTCCAGGCTGTCGAGGCCGACGATGACCTCGTCTCTGGGCACGTTCTGGATCAGGTTGCCGACCCCGGGGATGGAGACCTGGAAATGGTTGGACTGGGTGTCGCGGTCGGGAATGCCGAACAGGTGCAGCGGCTGATCGGCGCGGGTTTCCCAATAGCCCTCGATGGCGGCGGTCTTGGATGGCTGGTGGTGATGCGCCACCTCGCCCGACCAGTGGCCGGCCAGCAGCTGCAGCGGGGCGACCACGCAGATCATGCCCACGGCCATGGCCAGGGCGATGCGGCTCTCGGCGGCGCCGGGCGTCTCTCGACCCTTGAGCAGGCGAAACGCCGAGGCGGCCCCGACCACCAGCGCCGTGGTCAGAAAGGCCGCCAGCAGCATGTGGACTAGGCGCGAGGGGAAGCTCGGGTTGAACACCACGGCCCAGAAGTCCGTGGCCTGAAACGTGCCGTCAGCGAGGATCTCGAAACCCTGCGGCGTCTGCATCCAGCTGTTGGCCGACAGGATCCAGAAGGCCGACAGGGTGGTTCCGACCGCCACCACGCAGGTGGCGAAGAAGTGCAGCTTGGGCCCCACCCGGCGCCAGCCGAACAGCATGACTCCCAGGAACGACGCCTCCAGGAAGAAGGCGGTCAGCACCTCATAGGCCAGCAGCGGCCCGATGACGCCGCCAGTCAGGCGGATGAACTCAGACCAGTTGGTGCCGAACTGATAGCTGAGCACCACCCCCGACACGACGCCCATGCCGAAGCTGATGGCGAAGATCTTCACCCAGAACAGATACAGGGTCTTGAAGGCCTCGCGCCGCGTCGTCAGCCACAGCCCCTCCAGCACCGCCAGAAAGGCGGCCAGCCCGATGGTGAAGGCCGGAAACAGGATGTGGAAGGCGACCGTGAAGGCGAACTGCAGCCGGGACAGCAGCAGGGCGTCGAATTCCATGGCGGGACCTCGAGGCTTGAACGGCCACGGTGTGCGCCTGCGAACAGTCGATGTCCACCACCCGGCCGCCAGACGCGGCGTCGCGCGTCAGGAGGTCGCGGGCGAGGCGTCGGGCTTGGAGTCGACGGGCAGAGCGGACTGCCGCCTGGCCACGATAAAGGCGAGGATGGCGGCGAACACCCCGATGATCACCGAGTATATGAAGAAGGCCGCATACCCGGCCCCCAGGGACGCCGGCGACACCTCGGCGATGCGCGCCCCCTCGGCGAGCGAGCCCTGGGGCAGCCCCGCGAACCACGATCGCAGACCGGCGGTGAAGCCGCCCGCTTCCGCGATCCGCGCCGAGCCCTCGATGATCCGTCCGGACTGCGAGGCGACGATCTTGCCGATGATGGCGTAGAGCGAACTGAACAGCGCGTACTGGGTCGCGGTGAACCCATGTCCGGTCAGGCTGGACATGTAGACGATCAGGGCGGTGCCCGCGACGCCCGTGGCGAAGTTGTCGATGGTGATGGCGGCGTAGAGCGCCGGCATGCTGGGCCCCTGGGTCGCCAGCCAGATGAACACCAGGTTCGAGATCGGACTGGCGAAGACGCCGATGACCATGGTGCGGATCACACCGAAACGGCTGACCAGCCAGGCGCCGAAGGAAATCCCCGCCAGCGACGCCACCACGCCGTAGATCTTCCGCACTTCCGCGATCTCGGTCAGGGTGAACCCGAGGTCCTGGTAGAAGGGGTTCATGATGTTGAGGACGAAATCCGACAGCCGGTAAAGGCAGATCAGCGCCAGGATCAGCACCCCCAGCTTGCCGCCGAAGCGCTTGAAGAACTGGCCCAGCGGCTGACCGTAGGCGCTGCGCAGATAGGCGCTGGGCCGGGTCGGGCGTCCGGGCAAGGGCACACAGGCCAGGGCGATCAGACCCAGGCCCGCGATCACCGCCGGAAACTGGATGAAAATCCCCGTCTCGCGCGCCTCCCACATCGCCTTGAAGCCTTCGGCCGCGGCTTCGGACTGGCCGAACACGCCGAACAGCAGATTCAGGAAGGTGGCGTTGGCCGCCAGACCCGATCCGGCGAGCAGCGCGCCCAGCAGGATCAGGATCAGACGCCCGCCCCACTCGACGGTCTCGCGCGCGGGCTGGACCGGAATATCGCCGGGCAAGGCCGGCGGCAGGACTTGGGCCGGTTCGCGCGGCGCCAGGACGGTGGCGGCCACCGCGATCAGCATGCACCCGGCCATGATGGCGTAGGAGAAGTTCCAGCCGTAGGAATCCGCCAGCACCAAGGGCAGGGCGCCGGCCGTGATCATGGCGATGCGGAAACCCCATTGATAGGCGGCGGCCATGACGCCGTACTGCTCCTCCTGGACGACCTCGATGCGCCAGGCGTCGATGGCGATGTCCTGGGTCGCGCCGCAGAAGCCGACCAGCACGGCGAGCAGGGCAACCTGCCCAAGGTTCAGCGCCGGGTCTGACCCGGCGATCAGCCATAGGCCGATGATGATCAGCACCTGCATCAGGGCCATCCAGGATCGCCGCTGACCCAACAGCTTGCCGAGCACGGGCAGCCGCAGCCGATCGACCACCGGCGCCCACACGAACTTCAGCGCATAGGAAAGGGTCGCCAGGGCGAAGACCGAAATGCTCTGCAGCGAGAGTTCGGATTCCCGAAGCCACGCCGACAGGGTGTCGAAAATCAGGAAGAAGGGCAGGCCCGCCGCCGCGCCCAGCCACAGCATCACGAACACCCGACGGTCCCTGAGGGACTTCAGGAATTCCACGGTCCGGTTGGACGCCTTTCTGGGCGTGTCGGCGGCGTCGGACATGGATGGCGCTTCCCTGCGGGCGCGGGGATCGCGCCCTCAAATCAGGAGGCGAGTCTGGCGCGGGCGCGGCCCTGCGTCCAGCGGGTCAGCACCGCTCTGAGCGCCTCGGGCTCCAGCGGCTTGACCAGATGGTCGTCCATCCCGGCCTCCAGGCAGGCGCGGCGGTCCTCGGCGAAGGCGTTGGCGGTCAGGGCCACGATCGGGGTGTCGTCGCCCCGGGCGCGGATCGCCCGGGTGGCGGCGGGGCCGTCCATCTCGGGCATCCGCATGTCCATCAGCACCAGCTCATAGGCGGCGCGCGACATCGACTCGACCGCCTCGCGACCGTTGGCGGCGGTCTCCACGGTGCAGCCCTCGCGTCGCAGCAGCGTCTTGGCCAGCAGCGCCCCGACCGGATTGTCCTCAACCAGCAGCACCCTGAGGCCGCCGTGGCGCACGGGAGCGACCCGGTCGTCCTCGCGGTGAGCCGAGGCGCAGGCGGCCGCGCCGCGCACAGCCAGCACCCGCTCGGCCAGGGAGGCCCGGCGCAGCGGCTTGATCAGATAGCCCGCATAGCCCGAGGCCCGCGCCCCGGCGATCAGCTCGCGCTCGGATGGCTTCAGCAGGATCAAGGCTCCGGGGCCGGGGGCCGGCGCGATCGGGGCCGAGGGGCCGCCAATGTGATCGACCAGCACGATGGGCGCGCGCGGGCTGAACTTGCCGCCTGAGGCCTCGATCTGGTCCTGGGCGGCGCGGGCCACGAACGGATCGGGTGAGCGCACGGCCACGCCGACACCCTCCAGGGCCGAGCCGCGCGGCTCGGCCTTGGGGTCACGCTCGAACGGCGCCTCGAAGCGAAACCGGGCGCCGGAGCCCGGCATGATGTCCGCCGGACGATCCTCGGCCGACAGCGATCCGCCCATGGCCTCGGCCAGCTTTCTGGCCACCGCCAGGCCCAGGCCGGCGCCGTCGTGGCGAACGGCGTCCGACAGATCGGCGTGACCGAACTCCTCGAAGATGCGGGCGCGCGCCTCGGGTGGAACGCCGGGGCCGGTGTCGTCGACGATGAAGGCCAGCCGCGGCCGGGCCTTGGTGCCGCCCACCCGCTCCACGGCGATCCGCACCGCGCCGGCCTCAGTGAACTTCACCGCATTGCCGGCCAGGTTGAACAGGATCTGGCGCAGCCGGCCCTCGTCGGCCAGCACCGTCGGGGCGTCGGCGGACACCGACCAGACGATCTCCAGCCCCTTGTCGTGGGCCCGGGGGCTGAGCAGCTCGGCCACGCCCCGGACCAGCCCCTCGGGATCGACCGAGCCGTGATCGAACTCCAGGCTGCCGGCTTCCAGCCGCGCATAGTCCAGCAGCGAATTGACCAGGCCCAGGAGATGATCGGCGGACTCGCGCGCCGCCTCGGCATAGGCCCGCTGGGCGCCGTCCAGACGGGTGCGTTGCAGCAGGCCCAGCATACCGATGACGCCGTTCAGCGGCGTGCGCATCTCGTGGCTCATTAGCCTGAGGAAGCGCTGCTCCGACGAGAGGTCCGCCGTGTCCGCCTGATCGCCCGCCGCCGTCGCCATGCCGTCCCCGCTTCTGCGTTCCCGGCGACGATGACCGATGATCGGTTAAGGGCGGCTCAAGACGCGGCGCGTCAGCTGAGGCCCAGTTCGGCGCGGACCTTGCGGGTCAGCCGGGCCGCGATCAGGGCGTGGGCGGTTTTCAGATGATCGGCCAGCTCGTCGTCTGGCCAGTCGCCGGGATCGTCCAGATGCACCCACCGCGCCCGGGCCAGATAGGGCGCGGGCCGCGCGCGCCCGTCTTCGGTCAGAACCTGAAAGGCGATATCCGACACCTTGAACGACAGCCCGCCCAGGCCGCCGACCATGGCGAACATCTTGCCGCCGACCCTGTAGACGTCGTGATCGTCGCCGAACGCGTGATCCGTCGTCGCGCCCAGCAGGGCGAGACAGACGCGGCCGACGCCCGCCCGGTCCATGGTCAGGCCTCGACGCCGACGCCGATCGGGCAGGTCACCCCGGTGCCGCCGATGCCGCAGTAGCCGGCCGGGTTCTTGGCCAGATAGCCCTGGTGATAGCCTTCAGCGAAATAATAGTCGTCCAGCGGCCGGATCTCGGTGGTGATCTCGCCCCGTCCGGCCTGCGCCAAGGCCTGCTGATAAGCGTCCTTGGAGGCCTCAGCCGCGCGCGTCTGGGTGTCGCTCAGCGTATAGACGGCCGAGCGGTACTGGGTGCCCCGGTCGTTGCCCTGGCGCATGCCCTGGGTCGGATCGTGGTTCTCCCAGAAGGCCTTGAGCAGCTGCTCATAGCTGATCTCGGCGGGGTTGAAGACCACCTCGACCACTTCGGTATGGCCGGTCCTGCCCGAGCACACCTCTTCATAGGTCGGATTGGGCGTGATGCCGCCGGCATAGCCTGCCGAGGTCACCCAGACGCCTGGCAACTGCCAGAAAACCCGCTCGACGCCCCAGAAGCAGCCCATGCCGAATACGGCCGTCTCGAAGCCTTCGGGATGGGGCCCCTTCAGCGGGCGGCCATTGACGGTGTGCACCTCGTCGGTCGGCAAGGGCTGGGCGCGACCCGGCAGGGCGGTGTCGGCGGTGGGCAGGTCAGCGGGCTTTGCGGAGAACATGGCGGGACCTCTGGATCATGGTTCGGTCCCGATATGGGAAGCCTCGGCCCGCTTGCCGAGAGGGGCCCGCTGGTCTATCTGCCTCGCCTCCGCCGGATCGACCCACCGGCGGGCTCACGCGGGTCGTGAAACGGACAGGTGGCGGAGTGGTCGATCGCGCACGCTTGGAAAGCGTGTGTAGGTGAAAGCCTACCGAGGGTTCGAATCCCTCTCTGTCCGCCACACTCGCTGAAATCATTGGTGTTTTTAGAGCTATTGCGGAGGCACCCACCAAAGCACCCGCCTAGCTCTTCACGGCTAGGCTTGGGTATTTCGGACGGTTTCCAAGGGTTTCAAGGCGTCACGAACGCCTTGACGCGAGGCCGGCTGAACTCAACGACCACTGTCTCGACGCAGCAGTAATCACGGAGGCCTGGGGCCCGAACTTCTCGCACACCGTGGCGGGTGACGGTGAACTTCCGGCGACATCCGACCTCTGTCAGGCCGACAAGACGATGCTCGGTTCGTCTGAGCCGGGCCTCTTCGCTTCGGTCGGACGGATGCTGAACTACGAAGGCCAGGAAGCCTCGACGGATCGTTCCGTCGTAAGCGGCACCCGCGACATCGACGAAGTCCATGATCCGAACGGCGTCCGCGCGCAGTCCGGCGAGACCATCGGCGCGCTTGATCTCCACCACGGCCCGTGGCGTGTGATTGCCGTTCCAGATGACGAGATCAACCTTGCGGCCCGGAGCCTGCATCACTCTTTGAGCGGTCAGGGTCGGCCGCCCCGCAGGATTGCGCCGGCCGCTCCAATCCAGCAGGCTTTCAAAGGTCTGCTCAAGCGTGACCGACAGACGGCCGCCCGCGCGTCGCGAAGCGGCGCGCAGCGCTCGGGCGCAGGCGCTCGTGAGCACGGGCTCGACGCCCCAGTCAGCGAGAGACTCACCCTCCGTCCAGTCCTCGAATTCTCGAATCGCGCGCGCCATTCCGCCGTGCAGGGCAGCGACGATGACGGCTTTGGAGACCCGGGCCGCCCGGGACGCCGGATCCGGATCCGCATGCGTCATGAGGCGGTCGCGGCTTCGATTGCCTTCCGCACTTCCGATGCGTCAAGAAATGGCAGGTTGGCTAGGCTTATGGTGTAGCGAATGGCCAGGACCCCGGCTGGCAGGACGAAATCCGCCGGCAGAGCGGGGAAGTCGTCGTCGACGTCGAAAACCTGCGCGTCGCGCAGATGACACTTCACGAGGTCGCGGGTTCGGCGCATCTCGTCGGACCAGCCCAATCCGTCCATACGCAGGAGGAATGCGTCCAGAGCCGCCGAGTCGTGGCGGATCTCCGCCGTGATGTCGTCGACAAGGGTCGCGACGGAGATCACGCCTTGTGACGAGTCTTCGAGCTGGACGGAGGCGAGCAGAAGGCGTCGGCCGCCCGGCGCGCGAAGCTGGTCCACACGCGAGATCTCATGCTCGTGGCGGCTCGTGGTGGTGGCCTTGACCTCCAGGTGAAGTCGCGACGTGACGAAGTCGTGCCGCTCGCGGTCCGGTCCGCTCCAGTAGTGGACGGCGTCAACGCCGACAGCTGGCAGCCAGAGCGACTGCAGCACGATGAGCTCACCGATCGCGCCAATCTGGACCGACCGCGACATCGGCTGACGCAGCGGCCGGAAGGCGGCCTGCCAGTTCAGTACGATCGCCGATGCGGCCGACCAGGGCTCGCGCTGCTGAACGGCGACGGCGTCCACGAGCTCTTCGCAGAGCGTGGCGAACATCCGCTCGTGGGCAGCCGGTGAACAGAGATCCAGGCATAGCTGATCGCCCAGGCGTCCTTCGCTCAGCCTCAGACCATTCACGTCGGGTGGCAGCGGGCGAGCGGGTCCGGCGGCCACCGCGACCAAGAGATGAAGGTCTCCGGCGACGTCCACCGCGAGGCTGACGCCGGTCGCCTGTCCGTCGATCTCCAGCGCTTCGGTCTGGGCCTGATCGACGCCCGTCGGACGGCCCGTCCTCAGACTGCGCCACCGTTCGACCAGGGGGGAACTCACGCGCTGACGCCGCGATTGATGACGGCGCTGGAACGGCCATCGGAGGTGTAGGGCAGGCTGAGAGCGATCGCGATCACGGCGTCGGTTCCCTGGACGTCGAGGGGCTCGGGATCCAGGGGGTAGAGCATCAGAAGGCCCTTGGTCGGCGAGCGCGCGGAGCGCATGGCCTCGGCGTCGTAGTTTCCTGACGCCCGCACGAAGGCGTCCGGCCCGCCAGGAAGATCGGCCCCTTCGTGGCGGGGATCAATGAGGATCCCGATCCCTTCGCTGCTCGTGCGCCGGCGCGACACGACCTGGGTCTGGATGCCGCCGATTGTGACCGCCGCGCCCCTCTGCGCGCTGGCCAGGACCACGGACCAGTCTACCAGCTCGCCTTCCGCGGCGCGCTGCATGATCCAGTCCGCGAGCGCGTCGCCCCTGAGCGACACAGCGTCGGTATGGGGCTGATACAGCCGCAGGAAGTCGCAGATCGTTTCAGGTGGCAGATCCTGAAACAGACGACCGCCGGTGATCGCCCGGCCCGGGCCGCACTGGCTGATCAGCCGATCCGCCAGGCCTCGATTGGCGTCGAGGCGGCGCTGGTCATGCAGGGGAAGGACGACGGTCTGCGGGTGCTCCCCGGACCATGACTGGCGCACCGTGTGGGCCATGGCGGCCTTGTTGCGCGCCGTGAGCAGCAGCGCGCTGTGAGCGCGCAGGCGAATGGCCATCTCCGCAGGTCGGCGGCCCGCGCGATACAGGGCCTGCAGGCTGTCCCTGAGCGACTCTTCGACCAGGGCCAGCTCGGTGAACCACTGGGCGATGCCGTCGGTGGTCCAGATTCGGATCAGATCCTCATAGCCCGTCCGAAACCCGTACCACCGGGCCATCTGCAGCAAGGTGTCGGCCATGGTGGCCGTCCTGAGAAAATAGGAGATCGTCAGGCCTTCCAGAGTTAGCCCGCGGGACAGCCGGTTGCCGCCGACCGCGATCAGGTGACGCGCCGGCTTCTCATCATACTCCAGGTCCTCGCCGGTCTCGCTGTTGAGCTCCAGCACATCGAGACGCTCCAGCACGCCGATGGCGTGCTGCGCCACGACAGACGGTGCGGCGGGGAGGCAGACGCCCTGGAAATGAAGCGCGAGCGTCTCCTCGAATAGAGGTCGCAGATCATGCCCCTGCCGCACCGCCTCGAGCCAGAGGCCGCGCTGGTCCTCGATCGCGTTGCGGACCCGGGTCTGGTCCTGAACCCGCACGCTGACGTGGACCAGCATGGTGTGCGGTCGGCCCGCGAGACCGGGGCGACCTTCGCGAATGGCGCCCGCCAAGCAGAAGGCCAGGATGGCGTCGGACAGGGAGTCCGGCAGCAGGCGATCCTGGGGGGTGGCAGTTACGGGCCGGGCGTTGCGGCGCGTCGTGGCTTGGCGCAGCGCCGGCACGTCCTCGTCGGGCGTGCGGCGAAAGACGTCGCGGCCCTGCGCCGATACGCCGAACAGCTCTTCCGTGCCCGTATAGCCCTCCGGCCTGGGCAGCTGGAGCGCGAAGTCACGCGGAAACAGATCCTCGCCGACCTCCCGATCCACCGCGTCGGGGTCGATGAAGATGTTGGCGAAGGGCGTGGCCGTATAGGCGACATAGGCCGCCTGGGGTACCCGGCGCAGCAGCGCCCGGATCAGGCGGTTGGTCGCCGTCGGCCCTGGCCCGGTCGCGGCAGCGGACGTCGCGTCCGCATCCAGGGACGGGTCGGGCGGGCGATTGCCGCGGGTGTTGATCGAAGCTTGGTCGGCTTCATCGTCGATCACCAGGATCGGTACGCCGTCCAGTCGATCCGCGGCCGCCTCCAGCCAGCCATCGAGGCGTTTAAGGACCGGGACGTTCTTCTTGGTCACGATCAGAAAGGCACCGTCCTGGCCGAGCACCTCGACGGGGGGCTCGCGAAAATCCCCCTCCCGCGTGGTCAGAAGGGTCCAGGCAGGGCCGCCGGCCTCGTCAACGCCGACCAGCTCGCTCTCCAGACGCGCCTGGGTCTGATTGCGCAGCGCGTCGTGAATGCCCGACAGGACGATGACCATCCGATAGCCGGCGTCCACTCCGCGCGCGGCGACTGCGGTGTAGTTGGCGGTCTTGCCGCTCTGGACATAGCCGACGACCAGGCCGCGCCCCTGGAACGGAGCCGGCTGCTTTGGATCCGGCAGATGTCGGAGGACGCGGGCGGATTCCGAAGCGAGGCTCGCGATCTGCGACGGCTTCCAACGGCCGCCGTCCAGCAAACGGCGCGCCAGCCGGCTCCAGCCGTCCTCAGGCGTTGCCGAGAGGCGATCGGTCCAGCTCGGCCGGGCCGATCGCAGGTCCTGGACCGCCGTGCTCATCATGCGTCGTCCGGGGTTCCGACGAGAGACTGCTGGGCGTCGACCCCATCAAGCTCAGTGAGGAAGGCGGCCAGGGCGTCCACCGCAGCCGGATCGGTGCCGATGGCGCTCGCCAGTCGCACGAGCGGTTCGCTGACGTCTCCAACCTGGAGGGTTCGATCGCCCTTGAGGTCTTCAGCGAGCTTCCAGGCGAACTTTGTGGACGTGACCTTGCGAACGGCGATCGGCGTCGGTCCGGGCGGGGACGGTTCGGGCGTCGGAGATGGCGATGGAGAGGGCGGGGCTGAGGGGCCTCCGGTAACTGGTCCTTCCGCGACTCCCGGCGGAGCGGGCACCGGAGGCGCCGGGGGCACGGGCGGACGAGCGTTGCGGCCGAACTTGGCCTTGCTCGCCTTTCGCACATCATCGGCCAGTGGCTTGATGCGGCTCTGCAGGAAGGGCGGCAGCTGCACCTTCTGCTTGGAAATGTCGATGTTGAACGGCTCGTCGAGCGCCGGATCAATGTCGAGGATCACGCGAGCAAGTTTGGTCTTTTCGTCCGATGTCGCCCACATGTCATGCCAGCCGCCCCAGCGGATCAGGCGGTCGTTGCGGTACAGGAAGAGGCCCTGGGTCTCATTGCGCTTGCCCCAATAGCCGATGCGATCGGCCTGCGCCTGCCAGCCGTCGCCGTGACGCTGCCTCAGCTCATCCTCGTGCGGCAGCAGGATCGGGGCGACCCTTACTGGAGCGGTGCCCTGGTCGTACGGGACGTCGAGCGTCTTGACGTCATAGTGCTGAGTGAGCGGGTGGCTGGCCGGACCATTGCTCGCCACCGAGATCTCATTGACCCAGATCTTCAGAGGCGGACGGCCCTTGGCGTCGCCGTCCAGAAAGCGATGGAAGACCAAGCCGAGGTGGCGGCTAAGATCCTGAATTTCCGCCACAAAAGGTGGGACGCCCCTCACTGTAGGGACGGCGACCGGAGCCTTCATGTCCTTCCAGAGAATGACGGTGCCCTTCTCACCCGGATCGGTGATCGCCTTCTCCCACTCCTCCAGAGGACGGTCGTCCACGGCGAAGTCCGCCATGTCGGTGGTGTCCCAGCCAAGGTGACGAACCTCGCCTCCGGCCTGTCGGGTGACCACCATGAACTTGCGGGCCTGAGACCAGGAGGCGCCCTTCAGGCCGAAGCCGAACTTGCCCAGGCTGCGCGGGCCGTAGTCGGCGTCGCCGCCCACGGTGAGCGCTTCATCGAGCTGCTGGGCGGACATGCCGCGGCCGTTGTCACGGATGGTCATCCACCGTCCCTGTCCGCCATTCGGCTGACCGAAGGTGATGTGGATTTCCGAGGCGTCGGCGCTGATCGCATTGTCGATCAAATCGGCCACGGCGCTGACCAGGCTGTGGCCGGCCGAGCCCAGAATGTTGGCTAGGCGATCGGCCTTGGGCGGAAGGCGACGACGCCCGGGTTCGGTCGGCGCGGCGGTGCCTTCGGCGTCGTGAGTCGAGGAATCGGTCATGGAGAAGTCCTGGGACGCCGGCGGCGTGAACATGTCGGGGCGCGCCTGTGCGAGCAGGTGGTGAACACGGGGCGCTTCATCGGGCTGGAGCGCGATCATGCCCGCGCGCATCAGGCCGGAGGTCGAGCCGTCAGCCATGATCGCAATGGCGGTGGGATCATCTTTAGCGAACACCACCCAGGCGCCTCGAGCGGGCTGGATGCCGGCGTCCACTTGCAGGGCGAACAGGCAATCGGGCTCCACGAAGTCGTAGACGGCGTCGGTCGGGCAGTTACCCTCCAGCCGCCAGTTCTTCGCCTGGCGCTTGAGCGAGTGCTCCAGGCAACGAGGCCCTTCGTCGGTGTCGTAGGTCAGTTCGAGGGCGATGCGGTCTGTGTCGGCGGCGGTCGGGAATACTCGGTCGACAACATCGCCGTCGAAGTTGATCGCGCGCTGGCGAGAGGTTTCCCGACCACTGCGGCGGTAAGCATGGAACATGCCCAGCTCACTTTGCTGCAGCGGTCTCAGGATCAGAAACTTCATCAGCGCCCCTGCACTCGCAGCCCAGCCATCCCCCTTGCACCCTAGGCGACAGGGGGGCTGTGACACAATCCGAAGTCGTCAGCTCCGGGCGTCGGTTTCGGCCTTGAGGCGCAGGTCTTCGATGCGGGCCCTGCACAGCTCAGCCACCACATCACGCAGAGCACGGGCGGCCTTCGCCAGCCATTCCAGATCCTCCGGCGAGGCGTCGTACTGGTCCGAATAGCGGGCCTCGACATAGGCGCGCTTCAGCAGCTCGAAGCGCCGGCGGTCGACGCGGATTTCGCGCGGCCAAGCGGTGACAAGGCGCTTGTCCACGTCCTCCGCCAGGGAGCGGAGGAACTTGATGTTGTGGGAGCGCGGGAAATAGAAGGTATGGACCAGCAGGAAGCAGGCGTAGGCGGCCTCGACGGCTTGGTGGAGGTTGAAGGCTGCGTTCTTCCGCCACTCGGTGTCAGCCGCGCTTGCCTCCTGCGATATGGAGGCTAGACGCAGGAACCGGTCGACAGCTCCAAGCCAGCGATCGGCATCACGTGTGGCCGCAGCAAGGGCGTCTGCTGACGTCATCGGCTTTGGTGTAATCAGCGAATGCCCGGGCATTTCGTGCAGCACAACGCCGTCACGAACGATATCCGTCCAGAAGTACTTCCCCTGGCCGAGGGCCGCGTTCACCTCGCCCAGATCGTGGACGATGATGTTTACGGTCCGGCCGATATCGGGGTCGCGCAGAATTTTGTCTTCGGCTGTCCACCAGTAGTCGGCGATGTCGGTCAGCTTTTCATGGCTGACGACAACCAGGAGGTCGAAGTCCGACAGATAGCCGTTCTCAGGCTCATCGACCCAGTCGTTGCGCGCGTAGGAACCAAACAGGATGATCTTCAGCACTCGGCCGCGTCGGCGCCAGTCAGACGTGCCGCCCGCGCCGCTCGTCCGCGCAGCCTCAAACTCCGTCAGGAGGATCGAGCGGACGCGATCCAGCTCTCGCTGCTGTCGCTCCGGAAGATGGTCGAGGTCAGACTTCACAAGTGCAGACTAGCGTGATTTTCGCCGTCTGCAGCCATCGCAGCGGACTATATCTGCAGCAGAGCGATGGCGGCTGTGCGCCAGAAGCGGACTCTTGCTGGGTGGCGAAAAGCGGGCATTCAGGCCAGACGCTGCGGTAGACCGCTTCCGCCCCCTCACGGACATTCAGCCAGACGCGCGCCCGAGCCCGAAAGGAAGCGCTGCCTGCCCTTCAACGCTTGCTGGTGCCCGAAGCGAGGGTTGCGGACGGATTAAGCCCGTTCAGAAGCGGATCTCCACCGGCGGTTTTCCTAAGCGTACATCCCGCGTGTACAGGAATTCCATCTTGGGGAAGCCAGCCACGGGGAAGGCCTTGGTGTAATTCGCTTCGACCGGATGACTATCCCGGTTCACAGCTCCGGCGGAATACACGATCGACTGCCTCTCGTCGGGGCGTCCCCATCGCTTCAAAAAGCGGCGTGTGCCCTTCGTCCAGTGTGTGCCCGCCCCATGATGGAACGCGACGAGCCCCCGCATCGTCAGGCCGCGGGCGGCGTGTGTCCTGTAATGCCGTGGAAGATGGAAGGGCGCATCGCCGGGCAGGAAGATGACCTTGCCCGTCCGCTTCTGGACGACCGAGAACGCCACGCCGCTCCGGTTGCAGTCTTCATTTTGAAACGTCGGTCGGAAGGCCTTGAGTTTTTCCCACCAGAGCTCGTCGCCGTTCGCCGCAACGAAGCGGCACGGCACGGTTTCGAGCAGCGGCGGAATGCACCGGATGTTCGCGATCTCGACGGACCGTTCCACGGCCGAGGGGGAGGTCCACTGCCGGGGCGTCAGCCAATGCCCTCGCTTGACGGCGTTCGTGCCGGGCCAAGCGCTGGCCCAATGGTCGTGATCCCAATGGGACAGCATGATCGTCTGCGCGGCTGGCACCGGCAGCAGTTGATCGATCTTAGGTGCCCGGACCGGATCCGCCAGGCCGTTGAACGGGCTGCTTTGGACGCCGCCATAATCGATCCGGAGCACGTCATTCCCGTCCCCGTCCATGACGACGAGAGCGTCGCCCTGGCCGACATCCTCCGCCCTTACCCCGGCGAGGGATTTGACCTTGGCCAAGGGATCGAAGGGAAGGCCGAGATCGAGGGCATCAATCTCTTCGCGCGCCGGAGCCGCCATCGTCAGGCCTCCTCCGCAAGCGGCGTTCCGGAAGGCGGGTTCCGAAACCCGCGCTCCACGAGCTGGTCCCAGTCGATACCGCGCCCATGATCCTTGTTGATCTCGGGTTCCGTCCCGGACTGCGCTTCCCGCAAGCGCTTCCCGCCAAAGACGACGGTGGCGCGCCCTGATTTCAGAGCCTTCCGCACGCCGAGGGGGAGCGGAGCGGGCGGAGGCGTGTCTGGCGCCGGGTCTGGCCCCGGCTCCTCGCCGCCAAGATCGCCGATATGGTCCAGCGAGAACACCCGGCGGAGCGCACGCTTCTCCTCGACGGTCGCCCTCTCAATGCGCCTCACATGAGCGGGCAACGCCTCGCCGTCACGGGCCGAGACTGTCGCAAAGACAGGTTCGCCCGGCCCCACGGCCTTGGCCCGGACGAGCTTGATCCGGAACCAACCGCCCAGCTGAAGGTCTCGGTGAAGGGCGCGGGCCGCGAAGGAGGGCGAGGCAGCGTAGACGTCGATCCGGCTGGTGGGCATGACGGCGAACAGGCGGCGCAGCCGGGCGGCGCGGTCCCTGCGCCAACCCGAGTCGGATGGGCGCGACGGCTCCCTTCCAATGACCTCACGGGTCCGATCCAGAAACTGGCGACGCACGACGGACGAGAAGCCCAAGTGGGCGACGTCGCCCTCAGACCAGCCGGGCGCGACGAGGGGCCGGCCGTCGGTCGGCAAGGCGATCCCGCCAGGCAGGCGGCTGCGCGCCTCCAGATAGGAGAAATATTCGATCTCCTCCGCCGATCCGTCCGTCCAGCCTGAATACAGCTGCATGTCCCCGCCCCGGTCTCACCTCCCTTGTCACCGCGAACGACAATCGCCGCAACACCAAGCGGAGAGGCAGGACCTCAGGACCGAGGAAGGCGACCGGAATTTGCTAGCGCGCCGTACTTGCTGCGCGACACATCGGGGCTCCGATTTCAACTAGGCAGTTGGGCAACCTGAAGCTCAGCTTTCACCTTGTCGAGACCACGCCATACGAAGTCGCGCTGCGATCGCTAACCACCCACCGCGGACGTTCGCGCCGATAGCGACTGCAGCGTCGGCAGAGCGCCACCAGCGGACATTGGCACGTGGCCGAAGGGCGGTCATTCAGCGCTTGGTCACGACCTCAGGCGCACGCGTTATCTGGTTCGATCCAGTTGATCTGATAAGCCCGCCCGCTCGCCCGCATCAGTTCAGCGAGATCCCCCGCCCTCGCCGCCTCGCCGGTCCCGCCATAGACTAGCACATAGCTATCCTTGGTAATGGCCACAGTACTGCGAATGCGGTTGAGTTCCTGCCACACCGTGGCTTCCCGCGTCTTAGGGGAAAACAGGATCACGTAGTCCGCCTCCGGGAGATCGAGCCCGCGTTTCCCCGTGTCGCGGGTCATGACGAGCACACTGCCTGCTCCCGTCCGGAACCGCTTCAGTGCCTCTTCCCGTTCCGGATCATGCAAACCGCCATGAAGCAACTCGACCGGCACGCGCGCCGCCTGCAGTTGACCAGCGATAAACTGGGCTAGGCGAACGTACCGAACCATAACCACGCCGCGTTGGCCGCGCCGCTGGGCCACCAAGCGAAGCAGGGCTTCCGTCTTTCCCCGCGGCCGAGGTTGATGGTTGTCGGATGCCGGACGATGCGTGAACTGGTGGCGCTCGACTTTGAGGAGGTCGCCCTCGGCGTTGCGGAGGAAGACATCCTGCATGGCCGCCTCGTAGCCGTCGAAGAGGTCCTCGTAGAGCCAAGAGTACCGGTTGATCGCGCCTTGGATAGCCGCGCAACAGGTTCTGATCCGGGCGGAGACCGGAACCATGCGTCCGAAGACTGGGATCAGCTCGATTTTGCCGGACATGATTCCCGGCAGCAGCCGCATCACCCGGTCGGAGTCGAAGAGACCGATCTCGTCCTCCAGTCTCTGCAGGGCGAGGATTAGATCGGTGCCAACCGCTTCGTCGAGCGCGACGGCTTCCGCATCACGGACGGTGACAAACGCTACGCGCGCTGTCGGCGCGTAGCGGGCATAAGACCGGGAGCTCGGAGCTACCACTAGGGGCTGCCATGTCGCCTCGATAAACTCTGCCAGCCTGCGGATATTGGGCTCGTGCCCCGAGAGCGCGCCGGGCGCCGATCCGCTCATCAAAGCTAGGACGGCATTCGCCGGCAGTGCTGCCAGCATCCGTTGGAAGTCCTGCTCGCACCGGACCAGCGGCCCCTCGATCTCGAAATCCTCGGTCAGGAACTCGTCAAACTCGTCCACCAGGACCAGGCCGATGCTCGCGGTCACCTCGGGGGAAATCGCAAGATTGGACATGGACGAGGCCAGCTGGCCAGGCAGCCCGATAATGAGGTCAGACTTCTCGCAGGCCGCCGAAAGTCGGTGCGGCCGCGAGACTCGCTCGTCGTTGACGAGGACTGAGCGCATGGCAGGGTATGACCAAGTCGCGTAGTGCCCATGCTGGGCGGCAAGCGCACGCCGTGGCGCAACGAGCACAACGCGGCAGGCCGGACGTAAGCTCCGGTAGGCGAGCGCGGCCATGTTGGCGACGATCGTCTTCCCGGTGCCAGGCGGAAGGCGCAATTCGGTAGAACGGCCCTCTCCAGCGGCTTCCGCCATGGCGAGCGCGGCTGCCACCTGATAGCGGCGCGCCTCGAGCCCGCGCGCGACCGCCGCGGGCTGCGCCAGCGCGCGCAAGATGAGATCGGACGCGGCGCTCAGGAGGCCGCCGCGTCCGGTGGATTAGCCGGCTTCTGCTGCGTACCGTCGTAGACCTTCCGGCCGATCGCATAACCTCGACCGAGCAGATAGCCGGTCAGGACAACATAAATGGTGAGAAAGCCACCCAACGCTAGGAGGAGGTTCTGCGCCAAATAGTCCGTCGGCAGGGCACGACGCAGGATTGAGAAGATGACGCCTGAGATCAGCAGGATGAATGCTGAGACCGCGAGCGACGTTAGCAACGGCACGAGATTGTACTGGCCTCTGATGCTGTATTTCAACTGACGTAGAACTGTCTTCTCAGTTTCGTCGCCCCCGACTTTGTTGCCTTCGAACAGAGCCTCGGCGGCGATTAGGTCGCGCAGCCAGTTGCTCAACTGCACGTAGAAGAAACTTCCGAGCAGGCTGATCAGGCTGAGGAAGAATCCCAGCGTACCGATTTCCTGCGAGGTCAGAACTTGGTCGCTAGGCATTGGCCACCTCTTGTCCCACGCGGTCGATCATCACCATCACGCTGTCAGCCGGCAGCTCGACCAACCGTTGATCCCCAACCCCGCCCTTGGCGGTGGGGCCGATGAAATTGCGATCGATCTTGAACTCGGCGTCGCACAGCCGGTTGAGCTCGATGGAAGCCATGCGCGTGGTCCGCACATTGAGCCCCTTGTCGCCGTCGCCGGCCTCTTGGCGCTGCATGGCCTGCCCCCTCACCCGCTCCAGGTCCGCGAGGAGGTCCCTCAGGGCTTGGCCGCGCCAGTGACGCAGCGTCTTGTCGCCCAGCGCCCGGGCCACGTAGGCCGCTTGGCCGTGGGGCATGTTGAAGCTGTTGTAGAGCCGGTTGAAGCTCGGTGCTTCCGCCTTGGGAAGCATCGCTTCGTAGATGCGCTCGACCCGCGCAAGATGCTCTTCCGTTAGAGTCCGATATCGGGCCCGGCCGTTGATCCAGTCGAGATATTCTCGGACTGCAAGGCCCGCAAAACTGGTGGCCACCTCTGCCGGATCGCCGTTGTCGAACGTGCGGGCCAGCGCCGCGACCTCGTCTTCGCCTAATTCAATCGTAACCTGAACCACGCCCCCCCCCTCGCTCGGCAACGTTCAATAGCACGTTCAGAGTGCATAAGGCCCGGCTATCCGCATACAGTTATTTTGGGCGCGTCGCCATTCGGTCCTCTCGCGCCAAGAGCGGTCATTGACTGGAGATCGAAAGCGGACACCTCCTCACCGACTGTTAGAGCGTGATGCCGGCGCCAGGCTGATGTTTCACCAGTGAGGCGTGGCCCCCCCCCTTGCGCCCGGCCGTGCCAAGCGCCAGCCGCGTCTTGTGGCGTCCGCGCGGCCCAGCGATGATCCCTGCACATGACCGACCCTGCCGCGCTCGTCATACCTCCTGAGGAACTCGGGCGTCAGGCCGTCGCCGCCCTTCGCGGCTACGCCTATCAGATCTGGGCGTCCGCCCTCGCCTGGACGCGGCTCAAACCGGACGAGGTGCTCCTTCTCGAGGTCGCCGACGACTACGGCTCCATCTCCCGCGGCGCCTTGGCCTTGACCCAGGTCAAGGACACCGCCGCGTCCGGATCGCTGACGCTCGTGACCAAGGGGGTTGGCGACGCAATCAACCGTCTCTGGCGGTTCAGCAAGGCCAATCCCGATTGCCAAGTTTCCCTGACCTATCTGACAACCGCGACCGTCGGCAAGGAACGCGATCACCGTTTTCCGAATGACCGGCCAGGTCTTCAATACTGGCGTGATGCGGCGCTGGACGGAGCTGACACCCGACCCCTTCGGGGTGCCTTGCGCCGGCTCGCGCTGGATGCGGACCTAAAGGACTGGATCCGGGACGCTTCCGACGACGCCCTTCGCGACCAGCTGCTGCGTCCGATCCGTTTCGCGACGGACGAGCCGGCATTGACGGACCTCGAGACCCTGTTGAGCGAAGCGCTGGCCCATCTCTGCGCCACGGCGGGTGCGAGGGGGGCGGATATTGAGTCGCTGCGCAACACTCTCGTCGCCGACGTGCTGCGCGCGGCGGTCGCTTCCGAGACCGAGGATCGGCGCCTGAGCCGGGCGGACCTCATGAACCGCATCGCCGAGACGGCACGGTCCGGTCTCCCCGACCTAGGCGGCCGTGGCGGTTCTCCGATTCTAGATCCCCTCGAGACCACGACAAGCGGCGCTCTCATGGCGGATCGACCTGACGCCAATCGGGCGCTGCGAGCTGCACTCTCGGAAGGTGTCGCTTGGTTGTACGGCCCATCCGGGATCGGTAAGACCGCCCTCTCACGGGCCTTGCCCGGCGACGGCAACCGCGCATGGTTCAGCTTGGACCTGCGGGACGCAGCCGCCCCGGAGGCGGCGCGTCGTCTCAGAGCCGCGCGTCAGGAGCTGCTCGCCCTCGACACCTACGGCGGTCTTTGCGTTGATGATCTGAACGTCACACCGACGGGCTCGGTGAAGCGCGAACTCGCCCTCCTGTTCGCTCAGGTCCGGCTGGAGGACGCCCGCGTCCTCGTAACCGCCTACACTCCCGTGCCGGCCAGCCTGCAGGCGGAACTCGGCCTTCCCGAATCTTCGCTCCTGCGCGCACCGCGCTTCACCGAGGAGGAGACCTCGGCGCTCGTTGCCCAGGCGGGCGGCGACGTCGAGCGATGGGCGAAGGCCGTGCAGATGTTCAGCGGAGGCGGCTATCCTCAGCTAGTGGCCGCCCGTGTCGTCGCACTTCGCGCCGGCTGCTGGCCGGCCAGTGAGCTGGCGCGGATGGTCGTCGGCGGTGCCGGCGGCGCCGTCGATGACGAAAAAGAGGGGGCGCGCCGTCGTCTGCTGGGCGAGCTTCCGCCGACCGCAGCCAGCCTGCTCTATCGTATCAGTCTGATTTCCGGAGCCTTTGATCGGTCCCTCGCCCTGTCGCTGGCTGAAGTCTCACCCGCAATCCCCGAAGCCGGAGCCGCCCTCGATCTGCTCAAGGGACCTTGGCTCGAGCCGCTGGCCGGTGGACGCCTCCGCGTGTCCCCGCTGCTTTCCGACGCCGGAATCAAGGTCCTGAGCGAAGCTGAGCAGGCGGCGGTCCACACCGCCATCGCCGAGGGCCTAGCCTCGAAAAGCACCATCGACGCCGCCGACCTGCCCCAACTGGTGTTGTCGTCTATACGGACAGGGTCGAAAAGGGGACTGAAGGTGGTCGTCCACGCCGCCCTCCTCCAGAAGCTGCCCGGCCAGATGGTAGCGCGCGCCCTTTATCCCCTTGCCTTCATGCGGACCGACCGGCCGCTTATCTCGAGTGCGCCGGCGATCAACCGCATGCTTCGGTTCGCCCAGATCAAGGTCGCATCCCTCGACGGCATGACCGGCGTGGCCGAGCGCGCCTACCAGACGCTCCTGGCGGAAACCGACGACGACCCGCCCGGGCGCGCCCTGCGATCCATGGCGGCCTTCATCATGACCGCCAATCTGGAAGAGATGTCGGTCGGAAGCTGGTTCCCGCTCGTCGCCGGATTGCCTGCCGATGCGATCGACCAATTGGGGCAACTGCGCACCTTAGCGCCTGAGATCGCTAACGAAGAACAGCCGTGGTCATTTCCCGTCCAGGACCTCGGCGTCTTCCTGTTCACCTACCGCTCTCATCGGCTTCAGGGCCTAGACGACCTTGAAGCTTTGATCGACCGGCTTGAGAGCGTCGCTGTCCCCCGCCGATCGGTCCTGCTTTCAGGAGAGCGGTCGCTTGGCCGCACGTCCGACAATCGCCAGATCGCCGTGCAGTCCGCATGGATGGCCGAGGTCAAGCGCGAGCACTTCGACAGCAAGGCGACGGCGGTCCGCCTGAAGGCCATGTCCGCCCGTGTGGGTCGCTGGCCTGATCCAGCGCTCGAGATCGAACTGATCTGCGCCCGCATCGTCATCTTGGCCGAGTACGCGGACCGCCCTGAAGACGCGCTGCAGCTGGTCGAGGAGGCGCTCGGCGTTCGCCCCGACAGCGACCGCCTTCGTCGCGAGCGCGTCAAAATCTTCATCCGGCTAAAGCGCTTTTCCGAAATCGCCCAGGATGCCGACAGGCTTCTGAAGGACGCCGCAGGCCAGGACGCGGTCGAGGAGGTGTTCGCCGCCCGAGATGTGGCGATCGCGACTGCGGAAGCCGGAGATATCAAGGGCGCTATCGCCCGGTTCCGCGCTGCCAGCAGGACCGCCGCCGGCACGACGACACTGCGGTCTCTCGGCCTTCGTATGGAAGCGGACGTCATCCTGCTCCGATGGCGAACTGAGGACCGTGAGGCGGCCCTGCGCGCCGCCTTCGGCCTGGTAGAGCGGGTGGAAGCGCTCGACGACGTCCTCGCCGGCCAGAATGGGCCCCAGCTCGTGCGCGGTCTCTATATGATGGCGGAAGTCATGGTGCAGGATCTCACCGCGCCGGGCTGGGACGCCGGCATCTCGGTTGTCGGGATCGCGAGCCGTCCGAACGATGATCAGGACGCCCTTCCCCGGCCTCCGCTGCTCGCCGTCTGGTACAGGCTAGCCGAGGCGCAGCACCAACTGGGGATCGATGTCGGTGTCGCGGAGGCGCTCGAGCGGCGCAGGGCTGCTGGACAACTCGTCGCCTTTGAGGTCGTTCGAACTGGCCGGCAGGACTGGAGCGGCGTCAGCAGTCCCGATCCGATTAGCGCCGCCGCCGCCATCAGCGCGCGCGCTGGAGCCATCGCCTGGATTCGGGGACACGCCTTGGGTGGCGGGGACGCCGCGATTGCTGCCGAGATGTTCACCGTGGTCCAGACCATGCCTTGGGATGGTGACCTCGACCCGACGAACCCTCTGGCCGTCGACGCCGTGACCCAGGTCACCCTGGTCAGCCTCGCCTTCGCCCTTGGGCGAGGCGACACGGCCTGGCTCGAAAGCCTCGTCGAGGCCGCGCAGGATCCGGGTCTTGCATCCATCATCAAGGCCTTTCCCGAGGCCCAAGCTCCGGTCGACGTGGATCGGTCCGGTCACACCGCCCTTTGGTCCCTGCGACTGGTCTCGAGCCCCGAACACGACGTTCGCGACCTGTTCGTCGCAACCGCGTATCTGAGCCACTGGCTGAGCGAACTACCCTCAGCCGCGGAAGTGACGGGAGCTCTCTTTCCGATTCTGCAGGCGCACTGGCGACGAACTGCCTTGGAGCGGCGGTTCAGCCTGATCACGCCCGACCTGACGGCGGCCGACATCCTGTCCGCCGCTGACGCGCTTAAAGACGCCGCCGGAATCGCCCGGCTGCTGCTTGCGGCGCGCTCCTCCGTTCGGGTGTCTGTACCACCCGAAACCCTTCAAGCTTGGCGGGAGCGGGCGAAATCATCAGTCAGTTAGTCGAGCGCCCGCTTGTCACCCCTCCCGCCGTCAGTCTTTCAATCTCGCGACCGTTCGTTCCGAGGACGCATTCGCCATGAGCTGATATGGGCTTAGTTCTGCATAACAGACCTTCGATCTGTGCCGGCGCCTCGCGGCCGCTGCAGCGTAGGGCGAGCGACGGTGCACTGCCCCTTTGACACACGAATCAGTTGCGCCGAACATGGCCCCCACGGTCGGGGGCCTCGGGCGGATTCGCAACCAGAATGAAATACGCCTACGAGGATCTTGGGCCCGACCAGTTCGAGCGTCTGGTGGTCTTCCTATGCCAGAAGCTGCTCGGAATGGGCGTCCAAGGTTTCGCGAAGGGCCGCGACGGCGGCCGCGACGCGAAGTTTGTCGGTACTGCGCAGCTTCACCCGAGCACTACCACGCCCTGGAGCGGGACCGTCGTCATCCAAGCTAAGCACACCAACGGCTACAACAAGCATTTCTCCGAGACGGACTTCTTCAACGCCAAGTCCGAGAATTCGGTGATCGGTGAGGAGACGCCGCGGATCAAGGCGCTCCGCGACGCGAAACAGCTCGACCACTACATGCTATTTTCCAACCGCCGTCTGTCGGCCGGCGCGGAGACGGCGATCCGCGCCCATATCAGCAGCACTTGCGGCCTGCCGGAGGGCTCGATCGCCTTGTTCGGTTTGGACGACCTCGAACGGCTGCTCCGCTCGTTTCCAGAGGTGGCCGGCCAGCTAGACATAGATCCGGTGGACTCACCGCTGATCGTTAGCCCCCAGGATCTAGCCGAGGTGGTCGAGGCACTGGCGCGGCAAAAGGATGTCTTCAGCGAAGTCGCCGACACCCCGCCGACATCCCGCATTCCCTACGAGGCCAAGAACGCGGCGAACAACATGACCCCGGCGTATGCGAAGGCGCAGCGCCGGCGTTACCTGAAGGAGACCGCGCAGATCCGGACCTTCCTCGCGGCCCCAGAAAACGAGGAAATCCTGCGCGCGTATGAGGCCGTCGTGGAAGAGTTCGAACTCAAGATCCTGGCCAAGCGCAAAGACCACCAGACTTTCGACGAGGTGCTGGAGTACCTGCTAGACTTGCTTTTCGCGCGCGACGCCCTCCTTCGCCAACGCCCCCACAAGCCGCTGACCCGAGCCTTGGTCTTCTACATGTATTGGAACTGCGACATCGGAACGACGGCAGATGCTTAAGCCGAGCAAGCACGCCCATCCGGATCGCACGGTCATCAATGTAGCGATGCTGCTGCTTGCCCGGCTTAGGGCCCGGCGCCTCGAGGGCTACGACGACCTGAAGGCGTTCGCGCGCAAAGCGGTGAAGGGGGGCGAAGTCCTGTTTCTGCCGTCGATCAACTTCCTCTTCCTCTTGGGCTTGGTCGACTACCACGCCAAGACCGACGCAATTGAGTATGTGGGCCCCAATGCGGGTCTCTAGATTCTACTCCGACCAGCCGGCGGCGTTTCCGCCGATCGACTTCGTGAGCGGGCTCAATGTCGTCTTGGCGGAGATCCGGCTGCCGGAGAACCGCCAGCGCGATACCCATAATCTCGGGAAGTCGACGCTGGGCCGCTTGCTCGACTTTGGTTTTCTCGCCGGCCGGGATCCGAACTTCTTCCTCTTCAGGTACCCCGAACGCTTCAACGGCTACACATTCTTCCTCGAGATCGAACTTGCGGACGGCTCCTTCCTAACCGTGCGGAGGAACGTGGCGCAGGCGAGCCGGATCGCCTTCAAGAAGCATGCGGCGGGTCACCAAGACTTCTCCGCGCTCACGGATGGGGGCTGGGATCACCAGGACGTCCCCTTCGACCGGGCGCGGGAGCTGATAGACAGCCTCCTCGACTGGCGCGGCCTGAAGCCTTGGCACTATCGTAAGGGCCTCGGGTACTTCCTGCGCTCTCAAGAGGATTTCCGGGAAGTCTTCCAACTCCGGCGTTTTGCGAACTCCCACGCCGACTGGAAGCCGTTTCTTGCCCACCTCCTCGGATTCGATGGCGATCTTATCGGCAGGCACTACGCCAGCGAAGAGCGCCTCGCGACTCTGCGGCAGACGGAGCAGACGATCCAGACAGAACTCGGCGGCACGGTAGTGGACGCCAGCAAGATCGAAGGCATCCTCCTACTCAAGCAGAAGGAGGTCGCATCTAAGCAGGCTTTGCTGGACGCCTTCGATTTCCGTGCGGCCGACAAGGCCGATACGCGCGCCCTAGTGGAGGACGTCGACCAATCGATCGCCCGGCTTAACGCGCGGCGCTACACCCTTGCGGCCAACCGAAAGAAGATCGACCTGTCCCTCAAAGAGGACCAGATCCTCTTCAACCCGGAGGAGGCCCGAGAGCTCTTCGCCCAAGCCGGTATACTCTTCGCCGGGCAGATCAAGAAGGATTTCGAGCAGCTCCTCACCTTCAACCGCGCGATCACCGAAGAGCGGCGGATCTATCTCGAGGAGGAGCGAGCGGAGATCGATTCCGAGCTCAAAGCCATTGGCACAGAGCTGAACACTCTGGGCAAACGCCGCTCGGAGATGCTCAAATTCTTGAGCGATTCCGACAGCTTTGCTAAGTATAAGCAGCTCTCATCGGACGTAGTGGCTCTCAGGGCGGACATCGCCGCGCTCGAGCGCCAGCGTGCACATCTGCATCGCCTTCAGGAATTGCGGACGGACATTCGGACTGTCGAAGCGGAAGCGGGCGCGCTTCAGTCCCAGATCGAGGCCGACGTTGAGGCTCAGAATGCTGACCCCGGCTCGAAATTCTCGACCATCCGGATTTACTTCAACGAGATCGTGGAAGAGGTCCTTGATCGTAAGGCCTTGCTTAATGTGTTCCCGAACCGGCAAGGGCACTTGGAGTTTCGCGCTGAGATCCTGGACGAGGGCGGCAATGCCACCAGCGCCGACCTCGGCTTCACCTATCGCAAACTGCTTTGCGTCGCCTTTGACCTTGCCGTTCTACGAGGGCACCTAGACCAGCGCTTTCCGCGATTTGCATACCACGACGGCGTCCTAGAGTCCTTGGACGACCGGAAGAAAGAAAACCTGATTGGCGTCATTCGGCGCTATGCCGATCTTGGCCTCCAATCGATTATCACGCTGATCGACGCCGATCTGCCAGCACGCAGTCCGAAGGAGTCACCTGTCTTCGAGGACGCGGAGATCGTGCTCCGACTGCACGACGAAGGTGAACAGGGTCGACTGTTCAAAATCCCGACTTGGTAACTCCAGCGGCGCAGTGGAGCATCGTCGGGACCTCCCGAACACAGACTTTGCGAGTGTCGCCTTCGAGCGGGCTAGTGGCGCGGGTTCGACGGCCATAGGCACTCACACACGCCGCCCTAGTGCAGACCTTCCGAACGTCTGTGATGAGTCAGAGGCGCCGTCATTTTCTCCGCACCGGTTTCTTGGCCTTGAGGATGCGCCTCACGCGTGCCCCGAGGGTCGCGCGGGTTCTGACGTAGAGGTCGTCGATGGCGACTTCCATGATCTCCAGAGCGTCAAGTACATCGTCTCGCGTGAGCGGCTGGCCAGCGTGGCTGCCTGCGTTGCCGATCCATTTGATGGCCATCAGATGATCGCCGACCTCAGGGTTCTTTATGGAGAAGGCTTCGATGCGTTTGTGGAGCGTGAGAGACTGCCGTCGGCCGGCTGAGCCGGCTGCGCCTGGCACGGCGACTGCCTTGCGCACCTTCTGATCGTCGAGGAGAGCCTCGACGGCCTGTCGGATCTTGTTGCCGGCGGCGTCGTGGTCGGACCAGAGCAGCTGGCAGGCGGAGCGCAGTCGCTGTTTCACCGCGTCGGGCGTCGCTGCCGGCAGGGGGAACGGCAGGGGTGCCGGAGTGACGGCCTCCACCGTCCAGGTGTGGATGACGTCATACTCATCCCAGTCGACCTGAAAATGCTCGGCCTGCGTCTTGCCTGAGACCGCGACAGGGTCGGCGCACCGGACGTTGTCGCAAGTCATCAGGGCGGTGAACTGAGAGACGACGTCGTCATGATCGAACCAGTCCTCGTGGAAAACGAGCTGAGTGTCCGCCGTCATGCTTGACTGAACATCCTTATCAGGCAGGCGCAGCCGGCCCTCCTGACAGCGGCCGCACAGCCAATTGATATCTTTGAGGGCTTCCGCCCAGCGTTCGCGTTCCATGGACTGAACCTCAGACGTTGAGAGGGGCTCCGCCGACGACGCCGACGGGGCGAGGCGTGCGGCCGACCCGGAAGAAGCTGTAGCCATCGAATGTGCGTTCGCGCGAATTGCGGACAATCGCGAACACCGCACAGTCTGTCGCCTCGGTCTCAGGCAGCAGGTGCCGGACAGCCTCGCGCGCTTCCTCGTGCCATAAGTCCGGATCCGGTCGGCGCTTCAGAAGCCGGACGACAAGCATGAAGGTGCGACCTGCCACCGGATAGCGAGTCACCAGCAGGTCCTGCTGGCTTGACCCGGCGCCGCGTCGCCAGCGCCGGATCTGACGCTCAAACTCTGCCAGGGCCCCGGGGTGCTGGTTCAGGATGACGCCGCACAGGTCGAAACGATGACGATTGGCAGAAGCGCGCGCCAGTTCGGCGACGCTATCCTTCCAGAACGGAGAGAGCGTGACGCCGTGGGTTTCGACCTGAAGCCTGTCGGCTCGAGGCGTACGCGGGCCCCTCACGGGCGCATCTGCGTTCAGGAACATCATCCGTCGCCCTTCGAGCTCGTCTGGCGACAGGTAAAGGCCGTTGGTCAGGTAGACCGACAGCAGATCCTGTTCATCGCCGTCGAACTCCACCTGATCCTCAAGCACCGCTCTTCGCGTCAGGTAGTGAATGAACGACAGCTGGGAATCGAGGACGCGTTCGATCATGAGCAGCTCGCCGAGGGAAAGCACCGGCGCCCAGGCGGCGTCTTCATCGATCAGGCCGAGCGCCTTGAGGTGATGCCGGGCGCTGGTCAGGCCGGCGAAGTGTTCGATGCAGATGCTGAAGCGAAAGACGATCTTGGGAAATGAGAGATCAAGGTCTATCGGCGTTCCGTCTGATTTGCGCCAGAGGCACGCCGCGACCCCGCGTCTGTCCAGATAATCCTGCAGGCGCCAGCCCTGGATGCCCGGCTCGATGAACAGAGCCTTGAAGTTCTTCTCCAGGCTCTGCATGGCGCCGCGGCGAGCGGTAGCCCTGATCTGACCTGACTTCGCTTCGAATACGAAGATGAAGTTGCCGAGGCGGGCAACGACATCGTTCTCGTAAAGGACGTCCGTCAGGTCATCACGCCACTCCACAGAGGGGTGAACCTGTGCATCTGGCATAGCGCGCGTAACCAGCGACCGAATCTGGGCTTCCAGCTCGGCGGCTCGCGCCTTCTCATAGGCGGCCGTCGTCGCAAAACGCCCCTCCATCAGTCCTTCCATTATCGCGAAGGGAAATGAGAAGACGAGATGCGCCAGCGGGGCGAACAGCCTGCCGTCTTCAAACGAGATATAAGGCTTTGACCAGACGGGATTATCGAGATGGAAATGCTCAGGGTTTCGTCCGGTCAAGGCACCTGGGGAAAGCGCCAGATCAAAGAGCGCACCAGTTACGGCCGGCGTGGCGAAGGCTTCTATCTCCGTCCGCGAAAGAGTGAATATCCAGGGCTTTGCCTGTTCGGACATCTGAAAGGCGGCATATCGGAGTTGGTCCAGATCCGGCCAAGCGTCGGGCGCCCGCTCCCAAATCGCGCCTGCAGCAGGCCACGCCTGAGAGAAGAAGGCAGCGGCGTCGAGTACGGCGGCGCGATCGCCCGCCCAGAGCTGATGAAGATGAGCGTCGAAGCGCGCTCCGCGCGCCGTCACGGCGTCCAGAAGCGCAATCTGGGCGCGGAACAGGGCTGAGAGCGAATAGCCGAGCTCCTTTTCGGCCGCCCGGTCGCAGCGCGCGAGAAGGGACCCGACCACAGCTTCACAGGCGTCGCTGTCAAACAGATTGCGATAATAGAGGGTCTGCAGCCTAGCGCGGCGGATGACCTGTTGCGCGGCATCATCCAGGTCTGCTCGTTCGGCCTGCTTGCGGATGAAGGCCGCTGTGAGCTGGGCCACTGTCTGCCAGCATCGGACATGCCCCCCCGGTGACGTGGGGAGTGTCAGCCCGGGCGGGCTCATTAGAGCCAGCGCCTGTAACATCTCCAGGTCGGTCTGCTCCAACGCCGCAAGCTTGCCGGGCTGAGGCAGGGCGCCCGGGCGCACGCGTGAGCCGGTTTCGGAAATGTATCGCCAGACCGATCCAGCCAGAATCACCCAGGGATCCCGGCAGCTGAGGGCGCGCCCCAGTCTGTCGCTGAGCCTCTCGTATTCCTCTGCCCACTGATCGGTTGACCAGTCAGAGTTTGGAAACAGCGCGGCGAGCGCCTCCGGATCGAACTCCAGATAACCCGGGATCGCCTTGATCGGATCAGACACCTGCCGAGCCCTCGCCGCCGCTGGCTCTTGTCCTCAGGCGGGCATGTTCCAGCCGGTGACAGTTGGCGCAGAGGCAGCGAAGGTCCTCCAGCCGGGTGACGTGATCATCCTGCATGTCGGCGACGGCCGTACGCGTGTGGTGGGCTTCGATGCAGGCGTCGGCGAGGTCATCCTCGTAGTGGAGCGAGGGTTCCAGGCCGCAGTCCTCACAGAACAGACGGCCGTCGTGGTCCGCGCGGAAGGCGTCCTTCTTGGCCTGCGACAGGCCGCGGGCGCGCTCGCGCTGAAGGTGACGGACCAGACGCGGGGCCCCCTCGGCCCATCCGCGCTCATCGTCGGACGTTTCGGCGGATCCCTTGTCCGAACGGTCGACCACGGGAAAGCCGGCTTGGTTCAGGGCCTGGAAACAGACCGTGCCGCGGCCGGCTGAGAAGTGGCGCGGGCCCACGGGGAAGCCCAGAACTTCTGTCGCCGCCCGGCCGAACACCGCCTTGGGAGGCAGGCGCGTGCCATCTTCGAGCACCACATCGTAGTCCGTGGACCGGGCGAAGAGCGCGGTGTCGGCACCGGTTCGAAGCGCTTCGACGGCGCGCCAGATGTGGCGGGGGCCGACACGGCGCAGCTCGGCGTCCGGCAGGCGGTCGATGGATCGCAGATCCTGATCGACGGGCATCAGATCCAGGGCCGCACGCAGGGCGGGGGATGCGGCATTCGTCCGTAGACGGATCAGCTTGTTGTTGTTGCCGCCTGGGCGATCGTCGTCGCGGCCGACGCGCCGCATGCGCTGGCTCAGCCGCGTGAACTGCTCGGCCGGCGCTTGGCCCGCGTCCTCGGGCCTTAGGATCTGTCGGGCTTGAAGCGGCATCGACTGCACGCCGGCGCTGTCGACCCAGGCCGCTTCGATCTGAATGCTGGCCTTAGCCAGCTGGGCGAGGAGGGCGCGCAGCCCGGGCGCATAGTCGCTGTTGCGGGCGTCGGGCGCGCCGCGTCGGCCGCTGCGGCTGAAGAGCCTGACATCCGATCCGTCGAGCTCGACGTGGGCGTCGAGCAGCTGATCCCCGTCTCTGATCCTGAACGCCAAGGCCGTCTCCCTTCCCCAGGATGTGGCACAGGCGGGGCTCGCACGCGAGACGCGAAACGGTTTATGTGAAGGTTGGGAGGCGGCGGATGGACGACGAGACGACAGAGATCAGCCTGGAAGGGCTCAGCGACGAGGCGCTGTATCGTCTGCGGGCGCGACTGCAGCGCGAGATCAGGCGGCGCGATCTGCCGACCACCGTGGGCGGCGTCGCCGAGCAGCTGGCGATCCGGTATTTCAACAGCACCCGGGGCCTGCCCAAGCTGCAGGAGGCCCGGGCGGGCACGGCCAATGTCGACGCCAATTCTGATCGCGGCGAACGCTATTCGATCAAATGCATCCAGACGGGCCGCAAGACCGGAACCATCTATCCGGATCGCGCCGATCCCGACAAAAGGCTGTTCGAATATCTGCTGATCGTCATGCTGGACGACGACTGGTCGCTGAAGGCGATCTATCAGATCGACTGGGATCTGTTCGTGAAGGTTCGCAGCTGGGACATCCGCATGAACGCTTGGTACGTCGGAGCCTCCGCCCGCACCCTGGCTCAGGCGAAAATCTATCTGCCCGCGTCCGCCTCGCGCTGATGCGCAGAACTGCACACTTGTGTTGACCTCGGACTCGCCAGCGACGACGCTAGGCCAAGGAGCCGAATCAATGACCCAGACCGTGCGCGTTCAGGTGCTGATGCCCCCCGAGGACGCCGGGCGGTTCGAGGCTTTCTGCGAGGCGCGGGGCCATAAGAAGTCGACCCTGATCGCCCGACTGATCAGGGACCACCTGGACCGCGAAGGCTACGGTCGCGACACCTCGCCTCGCCGGCGGACCGCCTGATGTCGGGCGATGCGTCCGTCCTCGCCCGCATCGAACGCCTCCGAAAGGGCGGCGCGCCTCGGGTTCTGGATCTGTTTTCGGGCTGCGGCGGCCTGTCCCTGGGGTTTCACGCCCAGGGGTTCGAGATCGCGGCGTCGGTGGAGTTCGACCGTGACGCCGCCGCCTCTCATGGCGCCAACTTCCATCCTGGCGATCCCAGACATGCACGGGCGCGCGACATCACGAAACTGACGCCCCAGCAGCTGGCGCATGAGCTTGACCTGGGGCCGGTCGACCAGGCCATCGACGTCCTGGTCGGCGGCCCGCCCTGTCAGGCATTCGCGCGGGTCGGCCGCTCGAAGCTGCGAGAGATCGCCGAACACCCGGAAGCTTTCCGCATGGACGCCCGGGCCCGGCTCTATCTGGAGTATCTGCGCTACGTCGAGGCCTTCTTGCCTCTCGCCCTGGTCATGGAGAATGTGCCCGACGTCCTCAATCACGGCGGCCAGAACGTCGCCGAGGAGACCCGGCTTTTCCTCGAGGAGCTGGGCTATGAGGCCCGCTACACCCTGCTCAACGCCGCCTTCTACGGCGTGCCCCAGATGCGTGAGCGGATGATCCTGATCGCTGTCCGGCGCGAACTTGACGTCGACATACGGTTCCCAGAACCCACCCATCACGTGGAACTGCCGCCTGGTTATGCCGGGAGCCGTCAGGTCGCGCTCAAGCTCCTGCGATCACACGACGGGGCCGCGCCGGGTTATGTGCCGGCGGCGCTGCCCCATCCGGGCCTGGAGCCTGCGGTAACCGCCATGGACGCTATGGGCGACCTGCCGCCCATCACCGCCCATCTGCGGGGAGACATCGGACGCGGCGCGCGGCGTTTCGATGAACTGGCGGCCTACCCGACGCGCCGGAACACCGATTACGCGACGCTGATGCGCGGCTGGCCGGGGTTTGAGAGCGCCGAGGGGGTGTGGGACCACGTGATCCGCTATCTGCCGCGGGATTGGAAGCTGTTCGGACGTCTGCTGCCCGGCGATCAGTATCCGCAGGCGCATGCCGCCGCGGTCCGCATGTTCGAGGAGGCTCTGGCTGATCTTAAGCGGCGAGGGAAGATCGTTCGGACCGGAAGTGCGGAGTGGGAGGCGCTTCGGGCATCGATCGTGCCGCCCTACGACACCGGCAAGTTCCCGAACAAATGGCGCAAGATGGAGCCGGACCTACCGGCCCGGACCCTGATGGCTCATCTGGGCAAGGACAGCTATAGCCATATCCACTACGACAGCGCCCAGTCGCGGACGATCTCGGTGCGGGAGGCGGCGCGACTGCAGTCTTTCCCGGATGGATTCGTCTTCTGCGGCGCGATGAACGCCGCCTTCCGCCAGATCGGCAACGCCGTTCCACCCCTGCTTGCTCGCGCTGTCGCCGGCGAGATCGCGGCCGTATTCGAACGCGCCGTTGGCCGCAATCAGCGTCGTCCAGGCAGACTGGCCGCCTGATCTTGACGCGTCGGCAGGCGACCCGGGCCGATCCGCTGACCCCCGAACAGCGTCGGCGCAACATGTCCGCCATCCGAGGCGCTGATACGAAGCCGGAGATGCTGATCCGTCGTGGGCTGCATGCCAGCGGTCTTCGCTTTAGACTTCACGATCGGCGTCTGCCCGGCACGCCGGATCTGGTCTTCCGGTCAGCGCGGGCGGTCGTGTTCGTCCATGGCTGCTTTTGGCATGGACATGACTGCGATCTTGGCGTCCGACCGCGCACCAACACCGCATTCTGGGAAACAAAGATCAATCTCAACCGCATGCGCGACGCGCAGGCCGAGGTTGACCTGCTCGCAAAGGGCTGGAGGGTGGCGACGGTCTGGGAGTGTGCTCTGCGAGGCCGTGATCGCAGGCCTGAAGCAAGGATCCTACATGACCTCGCTCAGTTCATTCGCATGGACAGCGCAGACCGCCTCGCCATCCGCGGAAACCGTCCGTTCACCCCACACCACCGGGACTGAAGTTCTCCCCAGACGTTAAATAGCGCCTTCCAGGACGTCGCGCGGACCCTTGAGGAACGCTTGGGACCAGTTCGACGCCGTTCCCTCTGAAAGGACACCTGATGCCCATCGAGCTGCACGAACGCCTCTCAGAATTCTCCTACGGCTACGGCGTGACCCGCGAGACGGAGCGGCGGCTGCGGGCCGCCGGACTGGAGGTTACGCCCTTCCTGCCAAGCGTTCTGCATGAGGCTGAGCTTGGCTTCGACGTTGGGTTCAACCGGCCGGGACGACCGCTGCTGCTGCAGTTCAAGCTAGGCCAAGCCATGCAGCGCTTTCGTCCGGCGCCCAGGCCGCCGCTTGAAGATGGTTTCTGGCGATTCAGGGTCGACACGGCAGAGCCCGACGGTCAGTACGAGCTCCTGCTCAAGGCTGAACAGGATGGCGCCCAGGTCGTCTACGTCTCCCCAAAATTTCATGATTGGGAAATCTACCTCGGGCACTACGAGGCCAATAGGGTTCTTGCGCAATCCCTCATCGTCGCCCCTTCGGCGATCCGAGACGCCCTGGAAGCGACCGGTCAGCCTGACGGCCGTCACCGGATCGTATACGACCGCAGGAGCGCCTACGCCTGCTCCAAGCCCGCTCCCCTCGAAAGCCTGACTCCCGTCGGCCTTGACGAGACGTTGGTGCGAGAGGTGCGGGAGGGTGGCGAAACTCTGGCCGCCTCCCTACGGCGCGTCCATGCCGGCTTCGATCGAAGAGACATGATCCGTCGCCCTGATCAGGCGGAGCACAAGCAACGCAGTGAGCGCCTCATGTACGCCATTCCGTCCGAGTCCGGACGACAGCCCGGGTTGAGAGCGCGCCGGCTGGAACGACTGCGAATACGAGCGCCGAGCGAAGAAGCAGCCTTTGCGCTGGCGGTCGGCGCGGAAGCCTGGGCGTTGGGAGCTCAGCTGGTCATGGTGAGAGCAAAAAACTGACCCCTGTCAGGCCAAAGCTACGGCTCGTTTGCCACTTCGTGCAGCAGGATGGCCGGATGCGCTCTGGCCGAGGGCCCGGCCCGGCCGGACCTGGGCAGCTATCGCAGGTCTTCCTGTTAGTTTCGTGGGTGACCACTTTGAACCATTTATTGGACCCTTCTTGGCTGTAACGATGGCGGCCTTGTTCAATTCACGAATGAGATCGCCATCGCTCCGATTTCTGGGGAATGCGGACCCAGCTACTCCGGCCAGCACAACGTGACGCCGGAGGACCTGGCCGCCCTGACCGAGGCCGCCACCCGCCTCCGCGACCTGGTCGCCGAGGCCTGCCGCGAGCGGATCGACAATCTCCGCAAACAGGCTAGGCAATAGCCGTCACACACCAGCAATCTCGCGACGGATCCCGACCGATCACGATCCCGAGAGGCGGGTGTGATTTCAGACGGTTTCAGACCGTTTCCGGTGGAAAGACCTGGGCGCCGACGGCGCCGTTTGAACCCGTGTTTCACCGTCCGGAACCGGCCTCGCCCAGCCCTTGCGCCTCCCAGTTTCCACAGCCCAGCGTGTCTCCACAGCAAAGGGAGACCCGCCATGACCGACCTCGATATCCTCGCCTCCGACGACGTCCTGCTCAACCGCAAGGAAGCCTCGCGCGAGCTTCTGAAGATGGGCATCCGCCGATCCCCGGCGACGCTGGCCAAGATCTTCTGCACCCGCTCCGACGGTCCGCCCGTCACCCACCTGGGGCGCACGCCCTACTATCCGAAGAGCCTGCTCCACGACTGGGCCCGCAGCCGGCTGACCGGCCTTCGCTCGTCGTCGAGTCAGCCACGCCGCGACGGCGACTGGCCCTCCCCAAGCGAGAACCGCCCTTCAATCTAACTTCGGCTTCGGACGTCAGAGCTCCAGCCCGTCGCGGCCGGACGCCTGACGTCCGAACCGGAAGTCGACCTGGCCGCCCAGCATCACCCCGTTCATGGCCTGGCCCCGGCAGGCCTCCAGCGCCGCCCGCCAGGGGGCGAGGGTCACCACCGCCGGGTTCTCGATGACGGCGAAGGAGACCCGGCCGAACTGGATCTTCTGCAGATAGGTCCCCGTGAACCGCTGTCCCTCGACGGCCAGCCGCACGCTCCGACCGTTGACCGCGAACCGCGCCAGGTCCTCGATCTCCATGCGCAGCAGCTGGTGGCCCTGCTCCCGCGTCAGCGGGCGACCGAGCTCCGCCGGAATGCCCATCGCCCGCAACGCCTCCGCCCGGCGAGGGAGCGCATCCCGGACCAGCTCCCCGAACGGACCCGAGCCCAGGGCCGCCGGATCCTTGCCCAGCTGATCGTCGAGCCAGGTCTCGGCCCGGGCCGTCACCTGCTGCTCGACGGACCGTCCGTCGAGAACGCTCATCTCGAGCGAAGCGCCGCCATGACGATCCCGCTCCGTCGCGGTGGCCTTGCCGACGTAATCCGTCGTCACCTCGAACTTTCCGCCGCCCAGAGACCGGCACGCCCCTTCGCGCCCCATGGCCTCCAGCCGCCTCTGATGCCGCTCGATGAAGGCCGAAGAGTCCCGCGGCCGCACCGCCCGGTGATCCTCCGGCGACCACACCCCGCCCCGCTCCGAGGCCACCTCGGCGATGGTCAGATCGGAGGGCCGTGGCGCGACCGGCTTGGCCTTCACCTCGACCACGGCCCGGGCCGGCGTCTGGTCCAGCTCCACCACCGACCGCAGGCTCGGCATCCGCAGATGCCCCAGCCGTCCATCCTCCATCTCCAGCACCAGGACCTGCGGCCCGTCCGCATGGCTCCCGACCGGCGCCGCCCCCCGATAGAGCCCCACCACGCCCTGGCCCGGCGCAAGCTCCACCGCCTCCAGCCGCCCGAAATCCGCCAGACCTCCGGAGCTCCGCACCGCCTCGACCGCCGCCGTCTCCCTTCCTTCGCGCTCCCCCAGCACCTGTAATCGCCAGCGAAGGTCGTCCGGCACGGACCAGCGACCCGCCCGTTCGCGTGTGATCAGCCCTTCGGTCTCCAGATGGACCAGACGCCGGAGCAGCTGTTCGCGTGACCCTTCCGGCAGATCGGCGAGCCCCAGCTTCCCGTCCCGCGTCACCTCGACCAGGGTCCGGTCCAGCGCCGTGACCCGGTTGGCGGTAACCCCACGATCGACGTCCCGCTCCAGCCTCGGCCCCAGGAGCTCAGTGGCCAGCTCCTGCGCGCGGTTCCTCAAACCATGGCTGACATAGTCCCGCGACATCACCAGGTCTCGTCCGTCGTCCCGGACGCCCCGCATCAGGATATGCAGATGCGGTCGCCCGGTGTCGTAGTGCGCGCCCGCCACCCAATCGACCGAGGTTCCGAGATCGCGCTCCACCCGCCCCATGAACTCACGGGCGTACGCCTTCAAATCGGGAAGCTCGGCCCCATCCTCCGGGTTCACGATCAGCCGGAAATGATGCCGGTCGCCCTCGCAGCGTCCCACGAAGGCCCGGGCGTCCGCCTCATCCGACCCCCGGTCGAAGAACCGCCCCTCGGCCCCGTCCTCCCCCGCGCCGTCTCTCGCCACGTATCGCACATGGGTCCGCAGAGCCTTCGCCGCCTGCGGGGTCATCCGCACCACCCGCGCCTTGACCATGACCCGCCGCTGACCGCCGGCGGCGCCCGACGGAGCGCCCCTCAAGCGCCCCGGCCCGCCTTTGCCGGAGAAGTGCCGCGCCCGCTGCCGGGGCGTCATGGCCCGGGTGGCCCGCCCCGCGAACGTCAGGCCCTTGAGCCAGACCGCCGCCCGCTCGCGACTGGCCATCAGGGTCGCCCTGATCTCGGCCCGGTCCTCGTCGAACTCACCCACGACGTCGCCTCCCGCGACCCCGGACCCGGCTCTCCTCCGACCCTCACTTCCAGAGATGTACCGGCGAGCGATCCTTCAGGGTCGCACAGCCGATTTTATCTTGCCCTTCCTCCCTGTCGCTGTGGGGGTGGTTGCCTCTCGATGATTTGGATTCCCATCCGCCGGCCTGACCTACGCCCCTTGCCAGCCTTGTGAGTTAGTGTACTAGTCTACCAGTACACCCATTCACCGGCGAATTGATTTGGCCTTCTCCATCGACCCTGACGATCGGCGGCCCCTGTACCTCCAGATCATGGACGAGGTGCGGCGAGCGCGCCTGCTCGGCCTGATCGCCCCCGACGAGCCGCTGCCGTCGGTTCGCCAGCTCGCCGTGGATCTGCGGATCAATCCCAACACCGTGGCCCAGGCTTACCGGGAGCTGGAGCGGGAAGGCGTCGTTCGGGTCCAGCGCGGCCAGGGCACCTTCCTGACGGCCGCCGACGGAGCCGCGCTAGGCGAGGACCAGGCGCTTCTGGCCCAGGGGGTGGCGCGCCGCGCCTTGGCCGACGCCACCAAGCACGGCCTGACCGCCAAGATGCTCATGGAGGCCATCCGCCAGGCGGATCGGGCCCCCTCCCCGACACCACACGACGAAGGCCACGATTGATGCCGTCCCTTTCCGCAGCCAGGGTCGATCCCGAAGCACCGCCGCTCGCCGTGGCCGCGACCGGTGTCGTCCGCCGATTTGGGCGCGCGTCGGCGCTCCGCGACCTCACACTGTCGCTCCCCTCGGGATCCTGTTGCGTCCTGGTCGGGGCGAACGGCGCGGGCAAGAGCACCTTCCTGCGCGTTCTCCAGGGTATCCAGTCCCGCGACGCCGGCGACCTCCGGGTCCTGGGCCTCGACCCGGCGATCGACGGCGCGCGCATCCGGGCCAACACCGGCTATGTGCGCGAGGACACCAACCTCGGACACCGATGGACAACGGTCGGCCGTCTGGTCGATCACCACCGCGCCTATTACCGGGCCTGGGACGAGGCCTATGCGGCGCTCATCGTCCGCCGTCTGAACATCGACCTGAAACGCCGGGTCGGCCAGCTGTCCAAGGGACAGGCGAGACGCGTCCAGCTGCTCCTCGCCCTGGCCCATCGCCCCGCGCTGCTCCTGCTGGACGAGCCGACCGACGGTCTCGATCCCGTCATCCGCGACGACGCCCTGGCGCTCCTGGCCGAACATCTGGCCGATACCGGCTGCGCCACCCTGATCTCCACCCATCTGGTCCACGAGATCAAGGGGCTGGCCGACCGCGTCGCCCTGATCAACGCGGGACGGGTCTCCACCGAGCAGAGCCTGGACGACCTGCAGGCCTCCCTGCGCGAGTGTCGCGGCCGCCCGCCCAGCGAAGACTGGAGCCCGCCCGCGGATCTGCAGTCGCAGATTCTCTCGGTCGACCGCCTCGGGCTGGAGCGACGCTGGATCCTGCGCGACGACGCCGGCCGCGGCGTCGAGCGCCTGAGACAATGCGGCGTGTCGGTCACCGACGTCCGAACCCTGTCCCTCGAACAGACCGTCCTGGTCCTGCTGCGCGCGGAGACACCCCGATGAACCAAGCCCCCGCCGCTCCCGCGCTCCTCGCCTCGGCGACCATGGCCCAGTTCAGGCTCCTGGTCGCGGGGCTCAGGCTCGAAGCCGCCCTCGTGGCGGGCTTCATCGTCGTCGTCTCGCTGACGATCGCGACCGGCTACATGCAGCCCGATTCGACCCTGGACTTCGCCATCGTCCCGGTCGCCCTGATGTTCGCCGCCGGCTTCGCCCTGCCCTGGACCCTGTGGAAACAGACCCCCGCCTTCGGCCCAACCCCCTTCGCCGCCATGCCCATCGGGCGGCACGGACACATGATCGCCCGCATGACGGCCGGATGGCTGTGGGCGATGGCGGCCCTGGCCCTCGTCCTGGCCTGGGTCGGCCTGGTCGCGCTGTCCACGACCGGGGAGATCGTCCTTACGGACGTCCGCCGGCTCGTTTCCGATCCGTCGGCGGGACCATTGGCGCGCGTCGCGCCCTGGTGGAGCTATGTCACGCCTTTCGCCGCCGTCACGGTCAGCTACGGCCTCGGGACCGCCTGGGTCCTGGGTCTGCGGCGCCCCGCGGTCTGGCTGATCGGGAGCGTCGTCGCGGCCCTGATCGGCCTCGAGCTCGGCCCCGACGATCTGGTCGCCCGCGCTCTCCAATGGTTGGGCATCGGCCCCGTCGGTCTGGATCACCTCGTCACCGGCGGGCTGGAGCGGCTCGATGTCGAGCTCACCCTTCCCGACGGCCGCCGCGTCATCGCCTGGTCGGGGCTCCCGACATTCCAGGACTGGATCCTCGCCCTGCTGTTCTGGGCCGCCGTGACCTTCTCGGCGGTGACCGTCGCCCTGCTGCGGCCAAGGGACGTCTGACCATGAACGCCGTCGAGACGCTCCTCAACAACACCCTGCATAGCCACCTCGCCTGGGCCGGCCCGCTGCTCGGCCTGCTGACCTTCGGGGAATCGCTGGCCTTCGTCGGCGCCGTCGTCCCGGCGACCGCCGTCATGGTGGTGGCCGGCGGCCTCTGCGCCGGCGGCGTCATCGACCCCGTCTCCATCATCTTCTGGTGCCTGATGGGCGCGATCCTGGGTGACGCGCTGTCCTACTGGCTCGGACGCCGTCTCGGCCCCGTCGCCTTTCGGCACCGCTGGCTGCGCCCCCAGAGGCGGCAGGTCGCCCGCACCCGGCTGTTCTTCAAGACCAGCCGCCTGCCTGTTCTGCTGCTCTACCGGTTCACCGGACCGGTCCGGGCCTTCGTCCCGCTGATCGCCGGCATGAGCGCCATGACCTCGCGCCGGTTTCAGGCCCTCAACATCATCTCGGCGGTGGTGTGGGTTCCTCTGATGCTGGCGCCCGGCTACCTCGCCGCGGTCGGTCTGAAGCTTGGCGCGGGCGTGGTTTCTGCTAGCGTTTGACTGTCCGAGCGTCCTTCGGGAGCCCCCATGCCTGACGCCCTGGAAATGGTCCTCAGAGGCGGCGCCGCCACCACCTTCCTGGTGCTGGCCGTCATCCTCCTGCGCGACGGCGGCGACCGCACCCTGGCGCGCCTGGGGGCGCTGTTCGCCCTTAGCACCGGCTGGTGGGCGCTGAACATCCCGCCCTTCGTCCTCTGGGCGCACCAGTGGGCCTTCCCGCTGCTCGTTGTCGCCTTCGGCAAGGCCGCCGCCTTCTGGCTGTTCACCCGCGCCCTGTTCGATGACGACTTCCGCATGAGGCCGCAAGACTGGGTGATCTGGGGCACCATGGTGGTCGGCGGGGGCCTCTGGATGGTGTCCGGCCGGCTGGGCCTGCCGACCGACTGGATCCGCGTCCCGCACCAGATCGCCCAGGTGACTCTGGCGCTCTCGGCCGCCTGGATCGCCTGGCGGGGACGGGGCGCGGACCTGTTGGAGTCGCGCCGGCGGACACGGGTCGCCTTCGTCCTGATCAGCGCCCTGTTCATGGTGGGGATCACCACCTCCTACCTCGCTCCCGGCCGACCGTCGGCGCTGGTGGTTGACCTCAATGTCATCCGCATCTTCGTCACCGGGCTCGCCATGGCCTGGCTGGTGGCGGGACTGAGGACCCCCGAGATCTTCGCCCGGGCGCCGGCCACGGCCACGCCCGGCGTGCGCGACCTGCCCTTCATCGGCGAAGCCTCGGAAGTCCGGCTTCACGACCGGTTGCGGCGCGCCATGGAGGTCGACAAGGCCTTCCGCGCCGAGGGATTGACCATCGGCGCCCTGGCCGCGCGCATCGGCGCCCCGGAATATGCGCTGCGGCGACTGATCAACCGCCGGCTCGGCTATCGCAATTTCAACGCCTATCTGAACGCCTGGCGGCTGGCCGAGGCCCGCGCCGCCCTGGCCGATCCGGCCCAGCACGACGTGCCGATCTCCACCATCGCCCTCGACGCCGGATTCAATTCGCTGGGCCCCTTCAACCGGGCCTTCAAGGCGGCCGAGGGCATGACGCCGAGCGAATTCCGGCTGGAGGCGAGCCTGCGCGCGGCCTCGCCGATTGCGGAGTCCGCCTAGCCGAATTCGAAAAAGGGCGCGCAGGGTCTGGACCCGACTGTTCCGATGCCTTCCGTCAGAGGAGGATCGACATGACCACGACCCGCGCGGCGATCGCCGCCCTGGTGCTTCTCATGGCGTCGTCGGCCACGGCCCAGCCCGACGCGACGCGCCCGACCGTCATCGCCCAGGGCGACCTGCTCACCGAGACCTGGAACGGACGGATCACGGGCGGCTATCCCCCCGGCCTCGAGGTCGAGGGCTGGAGTCTGGGCGCGGCCATGCCGCTGGCCCGGTCCGAGCACGCGATCGCAGAGATGGACGGACGCATGTGGGTGATGGGCGGCTATCCGCCCGGTCGCCTGCCGTCCGACCTGGTGCAGATCTATGATTCACGGACATACCATTGGAGCCTGGGTCCGCGCCTGCCGCAGCCCATGCACCATATGATGGCGGCATCGGTCGACGGCCGCATGTATGTCATCGGCGGCGAACTGGACGGCGCCTCGACCGGGCGGCCGGAAGTCTTTGTCGACACGGTCTGGATGCATGACCCGGCGGCCGGCGGCTGGCTCGAGCGGGCGCGCATGCCCACCGCGCGCAGCGGCGGCGGCAAGGCGGTGATCGACGGCAAAATCTATGTCGCCGGCGGTCGCCCCCCTGGAGGCGCAGCCTTCGAGGTCTATGACCCGTCGACCGACAGCTGGGAGCGGCTCCCGGACATGCCGACCCAGAGAAACCACCTCGCCATGGCGGCCATCGACGGCAAGGTGATTGTCGCCGGCGGGCGCATCGGACCCGGCGCGGGCGCCGAACGCGTCGATGTGGTCGAAATCTACGACCCCGCCACGCGCACCTGGAGCCGGGGCGCGCCCCTGCCCACGGCCGTCGGCGGGATCACCGCCGCGGTCCACGCCGGCTGCCTGTTCGTCTTCGGCGGCGAGGGCGAACGCAGCCACGTGCTCGGCCTCACCCCCACCACCTACGGCTATGACCCCCGCGCCGACCGTTGGACACGCCTGGCCGATCTGCCGATCGCCGTGCACGGTCTGAAGGGCGCCGCCGTGTTCGATGGGCGCATCCATCTCCCGGGGGGCGCCGTCACCCTCGGCGGCAACACCGGCACCAACGCCATGCAGGTCTATCGACCGCCGATGACCTGCGATTGATCACCCCGGCCGGCGGCGCTCTCGCTGGAAGTCTGAACCGCCGCTCCGTCCGTCTCCCACACTTGGTTCAGGATCCTGGCCGCGAGCGCCGCCTTGTCCTGCGGAAGGAAGCGCCCGTAGTGGGCCGCCACCGTCGCCGCCGTATCCTGAATGGCGTAGCTCGCCTGCTCGTAGGACCCCGTCTGTTTCAGCACATGGGTCGCGAGCACATCGCGAACGCTATGGGGCCCATGAGGCAGCAAGCCTTCGATGGCGCCCTTGCCGGTGTAGGGATTGCGGATGCCATAGCGCTGGATCGCCAGCCGCCAGGCCTCGTAGAAGGTGGTCTGGTTGTAGGCGGCGTCGGCGCTGGTCCGCTTGACCGTCTTGACGAACAGGACCCCGGGATCGGTCGCGTCGCCGAGCAGCAGCGCCCGCTCGCGCTCAAGATACCGCTCAAGCACGGCATAGAGCTCTCCCAGATCCGGAAGCAAAAGCCGAAAGGGCCGCTTCGCGAAATAGGCGGAGTCCGCGTTCTTGAAGGCTGCACAGGGGATGAAGACCTCCCAGCCGCCTTCCCGCGCGTTCCACCGCAGTTCGCCGCGTTTCAGGGCCTCCAGCTCGCGTTCCGTGCGAGCGGGCTGGCCACGCTCCCGATAGAGCAGCTGCCTCAGGTTCTTCTGGCGAAGCCCCGTATGCAGGCCGAGCCGCAACATGAGGAAGCCGCGCGAGGCCTCGGCGGCGGCGCGCGGCGCCCGCCGGGCGTCCGGCATGCGTCGCAGGATCTCGTCGGTGATCTTGCGGTACTCCGCGACCGGGCTCGCCGCCTCCAGCACTGGTAACAAGGGCTCGAACGGATCGCGGTGGACCCTCGCCACCCGCTGAATCTCCTTGGCCCGGGCGAGGCCGTGGGAATGCATCTTCTCGCAGGCCGCATCCCAGTCCGAGCGGATGGTCTCGATGTCCCCCGCTTCGATCAGGCCCGGCGCCGCGACCAGGCGCTCCGCCAGCTGCGGTGACTGCCGCAGCCAACCCGTCTCCCGACGGGTGAAGGCGACCCCGAGCAGGATCATGTCGACTTCCCAACCGGTGTAGAAGCCTCGCCGCGCCTCCCGCCAACGCACGTACCAGTCCCAGACGGCGGGGACCGCCAGCATCGCGAGCGTCAGGTCCTGGGGACGGAGCCCCATACCGCGCACCGGTCCGTCCCGCGACGCCGCCAACGCCCCGAACAGCAGGCCGAGATGTTCGGCCCTCTGGGCGGCGGTCTCAGGACCCCAGACGCCGGAGCGGCGATAGCCGGCCGGCGCCAGGGTCGCGCTCTTGAAGGCGATGAGCGCAGCGACCTCCTCGGCCAGCTGCGGCGGCGGGGCCATCCCCGACGGCCGCCGCCCGCCCTTGCTGAGATCGAAGCGGAAGGCGAAGCGATGCTTCGACACCTCGATGTGGAAGCGGCTGAAGGCGGTCCCTCCCGTCAGGATGTTGGACCGGACCCAGTGGATGATCTCAGCCTGTTCGGCCGGGGACCGCGCGTGGAAATCGTCCGGCAGATGCCAGGCCAGCCGCCTTTGCTCGGACCGCGCGACCCCGGCGATGGCCGGGCGCTGCACCGCGTGAGAGCGCGCCACCTTCGACGCCAGGGAATTCGGCGCGAGCCGATAGCGGTCCTCGATCAGCGCCACCGCCTTCAGCGTCGCGGGCGTCGAGGGAAGCTTTTCGCCCCGCCTCCAGCTGACGAGCGTCGTGCGGTCGATCAGCCCGCCCCTGGCCCGCACGGCGCGGTGCAGAGCCCAGACCGTCTCGCCGTGGCGGGCGATGTGGAAATCGAGGGCGTCGGCGAAGCCTGAAGGTTCGTCGACCGGGTCCCACAGGCTTTCGGGGTAGTCGACGACGGGGCGTGGCTTCGGTCCCGGGCGGCGTCTGGCGGGCGGCTGAGGCATGGTCTCTCCGGAAAGGCCGGCGAAGCGCCGGCAAGGGAGAGACGATTGGGACGGCGACGTCCCCGGTTCGATCCGGCCTGGAGACGCCATTCTTCGAGGGTTCTGGGTCGGAGGGGCATGTTCCGGGGGGCCCAATCGAACAGAATGCTGGGCCCGCGATGCCACGAAGAGGGCGCGCGTGTGAATGCGCGAGCCCCCCCTTCGAGCCGGTTGTCAGGCGCCGGACATGCGAGCGGGGCCTTACGGCCCCGCTCATGATCACTCCGGCTGCCGTCAGAAAGGATTACGCAGGAGCGATCCCAGGGACGCGAAATTGGCGGTGGCGCCCAGGTAGAAGTATCGGCCCTGCGGCCCGACCGGATAGTCCCGAAGGCCTCGGTCCGGCTGCTGATCGCCGATATTGTTCACGCCGCCGTACACCACGAAGCCATCCCTGATGCTGTACCGCGCCTGGATGTCATGCGTGGAGCGCGCCGCGTAGTTGGCGTACTCCGGAGCGATGAAATTGTCCGGAACGCCTTCGTAGCGTCGGGTTTCGTCGAACCAGTTGTAGCCGTAGTTGACCAGCAGGTTGCGCCATTCCCAGGTCGCGTCGAAGCTGGCCTGCCACTCCGGCACGAAGGCCTGACCCACTGTTTCGTCGGCGCTGAGCGGATCGTTGGGATCTTCGGTGAAGGTCAACTCTTCGGTCTTGCCCGCGACCAGCGAGAAGCCGAAACGCCCGATATCCTGCTCGATGCCGAAATCGGCGGGGTCGAGAAGGTAGCGGAAGGACAGGTCGTAGCCGCGCGCCACGTAGGACGCGACGTTCACGCCGAACTGCTGGAAGAAGTCGATCTGGTCGTTGGCTGGATCGCGCGTCAGCAGGCCGCAGAACTGGTTCGGCTGCGGCAGGTCGTAGCATTTGTTGACGATGTTCTGGGCCGAGAAGAACTGGATCGCGTCCGTCAGCTCGATGTCATAGTAGTCGATCGCCATGGAGAAGCCCGGCAGGAACCGTGGCTGCACGACAGCGCCGACCGTGAAGGTGTCGGCCGTTTCCGAACCCAGGTCCGGGTTGCCCCCGATCACGCCCTCGATCGAGGACGAGGCGATGTTGTTGAAGGTGTAGGGGTCGTTCGGGCCGAGGCCGAGCGCAGCGCGGCAGTTCGCCTCCCGCACCTCCGGATTGATGCCGAGCTGATAGTTGTTGTCGTCACAGGGGTCGCTGATCGACGCGAAGGTTTGCGAGAGAGGCAGGAACAGCTCCGCGATGTTCGGCGCCCGGACCGCACGCGCGATGCTGGAGCGGAACGAAAGGTCGTCGATCACCTCCCAACGAAGACGCCCTTCCCAAGCCTCTGTCTCACCGACGGTCGTATAGTCCGAGTAGCGATAGGCGCCGCCGAGCGTGAGCTCCTGGAACAGCGGCACGTCGCGCAGAAGCGGGATGTTGAGTTCGGCGAAGGCCTCCTTGACCTCGAACTCACCGCGGAGCGTCGAGCCTGCGCCCAGCCAGCTGATGTCATAGCCGGCCTGTTCGGCCAGGGCCTCTTCGATCGACGGCAGCGACAGGGCCTCTTCGCGGCGATATTCGCCACCCAGCACGAACGAGACGGGACCCGCCGGCAGGCTGAACCACGGAGAGGTGTCGCCGGTGATGAACCCGTTGATCACGAACTGCTCGATCCGCTCGCGGGCGGTCGACTCCACCATGACCCAGTCGATCGCTTCCTGCGACGGGGAGCCGTCGCCGAACACATTCAGCGGCACGCATCCTGAGTTCGCCCCGGGCGTGAAGGTGGTCCCCCAGGTGTCGGCGTCGAAAGGATCGGAACCGAAGCCCGGATAGTTGCCCAATGGAACGGCGGTCGGATCGAGGTTGGAACGGCAGACGATGTTGCCGTTGGGCGTGCCGGTGAGGAACTCGCCCTCGTCCACCGCATCCGTGGCGGCGTAGTAACGCTCGTTGATCCGGTTATTGAGTTCGATGTTGGTCTCCGACGTCCGGCCATAGTTGAACGACAGTTCGTAGGAGAGATTGGGCGTGATGGCGCCCTCGAACCCGGCCACGAAGCGCGCCGTGTCACGCGTGATGTCCCGGCGGATGAAATCGAGATCGAAATTGTCCCGGGCGACAAGGACGCCGCCCAGAGCATTCGCTATGCCACCCGGTCCGGTGGCCGCGTCGTAGATCGCATCCGGGATGAAGGGGTTGTCGATCGGAATAAAGAGAGAATAGTCGTAGGACGGCTGGGACTGGAACTGGGTTTCCGAGCGGACGAACTTGCCCTCGGCGAAGAACCAGTGGTTCGGCGCCAGTTCCACGCGGGCCGTGGCGTTGAACGAGTAGCGGTCCAGCTGAGGAATCAGGTCGGTCCCGAAGGCGGCCAACTGTGATCCGTCGCCGCCGATCATGGAGAAGCCGCTGGTGTAGATCCCGTCCTGGAACGGCGTGCCGTCACCGTTGAAGTCGACGCCCGAGAGGGAGCCCGGATCGCCGAAGATCGAGCCGAAGTTCAGATCGGTGTAGACCGAGCCCCCCGGCGACGTATCGATATAGCGCACACCGCGCCGAAAGATCCGCTGATAGGTTTCCGGATCATTGGGGTCGAAGGTCGCCTCGTCGAAGTTCGGGTTGACCACGACCGTTTCGGCGCCGCTCAGGCTCGAGAAGTCGCGGTCGCCGGAGGCCAGCCGGTCGGTGGTTGAATACTCGCCCGCGAAGGTCAGGTTCGCCTTTCCGTCCAGGAGATTGCGCCCGACGAGAGCGCTGATGAAGGTGTTCTCGGCTCCGCCTGCATCGGAGACGCCGGTCTGGGCGCGGATGTCCACGCCGTCGAAGTCGTCTTTCATGATGAAGTTGACCACGCCCGACACGCCGTCGGCGCCGTACACGGCAGACGCGCCGCCGGTCAGCACCTCGATGTTTTCGATAAGGCCGATCGGAATGGTGTTGGTGTCGATGGCCGAGCTGCCGGCCGAGCTCGCCACATGGCGTCGGCCGTCGACGAGCACCAGGGTGCGATCGGTGCCGAGGTTGCGCAGGTTCAACAGATTCAGGCCGACGGAGCCGCGCGAACCTGCATTGGAATTGTCCTGCAGCGTCGTGGACCCGACGAGCGCCGGCATATCGGTCAGGAAGTCGGTGACATTGGTGACGCCGGCGTATTCGAGCGCCTCGCCCGTGACGGTGACCACGGGGTTCGATGCGACGTAATCCTTCACCCGCAGGCGGGTGCCGGTGACCACGATCTCTTCCAGCTCGGTCGCTTCGTCCTCGGCTGACGCCGGGCCGTCCGCCGCCGGCTGGGACACTTCCTGGGCCAGGGACGGGGTGGCCGCCAGCAGAGCCATGACCGTCGTGGTCAGAAGTCGGGTCTTGGTGGTCATACGCAACGTGACATCTCCTGATTTTTGGCGACGCGCCGACCAGCCCCATGGCCTCGAACCCGATGCGGACATCGGCCCCATTCGTCGGGTCGCATCAGTAACCTGACGCCTTTGGACATATTGTTGAACGATTTAAAGCAATCTCGCGGCCAATTTGCGAGTGCCGTATCTGATTGGAAACAGTATAGACGTTTACATTACTGTAAGTGTCTGCGATTGGCCGCGGGCACGAACCAACGCGACCAGCTGGATGGTCCAGCTGGTCGACGGAAGTTTCCTCGATTTAGAGGTGTTTCGACCTACAGCTCGCGATTGGCCAAGGCGGCGACATATTGCGGCCTCGACGCCAGGTAGGAATCTCGCGACTCGCCTTTGAGGGAGGCGGCCGCCTCAATCCGAAACTGCTGCAGGCAGGTCACGCGCCGCACGCCGACATAACCGGATGAGCAGGCGCGTCGCGCCGCCCTCGACACTCTGGCGTCGAATTCGTCGGCGCCCGACGGCGTGGCGAAATCGATGCCGCGGATATCGATCGAATAGTCGCCTTTCGAAAGGGGCGACCCCGCAGCCGTGATCGAAAGCGCCGCTGCGACGACAAGTGAGAGCGACATGGCCCTAAGCCTCCAACAGAGATGCCCGGGACCACCCAGGGCATTCCTCTATTGGCATCATCCTGCATTGAACTAATGTCGGCAGTCTATTTAACTCGCATCCATCTCTATAATATTATCAGTAATGAAAACATGATAAGATAGTAATCGTTCTCCCATCATGATGGGGCAGGACCGCTCTCGGACCGCGGGGCGTCCGCCTGCGGTGCGGACGAGACGCCGAGACCGGCGCGCCGCGACCGTCTCTCGATGATCTTCAGGTGCGCGCCAGGGAACTCCTGTTTCAAGGGCTCGATGGCCTTGAGCAGGTCCGCCTGCTGCTCAGCCGCTTCTATGAAGTCCACCGCGTCTATGTCGACGGTGATGACGGCCCGGAGCGCCATGGGGCGACGGGCGCCGGCGTCTCTACGGTCACCCATCTCGAAGCCCCTGAGCGCTCTGGACGCGAGGGGCGCCCCCAAAGCTCGCGGGCAATACCGGCGTCGGCCCGCCGGCCGGCCCCGGCGTCGATGGCCCCGCCTGTCGAGGAGCCTCCGCCTGCGGCCTGAAAAACGCGCCATCCGCCTTGCGATCGACAGCGTTTCGCTCTTGCTCCTCAGGATCGTCTTCGGCCCCGACCAGATGCCCCACGTAGGCATAGCCGCGACCATATACCGTTCGAATGGGGTCGGCGGGGTCGACCGCCATCAGGCGTCGCCTGAGCCGGCACATGCAGACCCTCACGCTTTCGTCCGACATCCGCTCGAAACCCGGCGAGGCCAGGATGTCGGTCGGCGACACGACTGCCGCACGAGACTCGATCAGAAGCTGTAGCAAGGCGGCCTGCTGAAAGGGCAGGGGAACAGCAATCCCATGTCGGCTGGTCGCGAGACGCCGTGCGACGTCGACGGACCAGCCGGGCGGCGCTTCCGGCGGATCGTCCCGCCGCCCGTTGAGCTGGGTTCGCCGCACCAGAGCTCTGATACGTGCGGCGAGCACGGTCAGGGTCACCGGTCGAGCCAGGATGTCGTCAGCGCCGGCGTTGAGGGCATTGATCTGCGCTGACTCGTCGGCGCTGGTCGCCAGAACGACCACCAGGCTTCCATCCCGGGACGCCTGGGCGGATAAAACGGCGGCCTCTTCCAGGCGGCCGTCGAGGAGCAGCAGGCTGGGCCGGAGGGCGACCAGGGCCTGCGCCGCCGCTTCGGGATCCGAGACGTGTGTGGCCTGACAGCCCATGGCCGTCAGCATCCCCGTGACGCTCCAGAATTCCGCTTCCGACGGACCCACGAGAAGGGCTGTGACGGCCATCCCCTCGCGCCACGGGGCGAGGCGTGCAGGGTCGCGACAAGCCTCTGCCGATGCAGCAACCCTGCCATTCATGACTAAACGATACCCTTGTTGCTTTCACTACTCTGCGTATGGCTATGAAATATCTATTTAGGCGCAACGATCATGTCCATGCCCCTAGAATTAAGCCTCTGTCATTTTCAGAATTGCAAATCGGCTAAGTATAAGGCAGCGCCTGGCCGCTGCATTCATCTCCCAGTATCCACAACGAGCTGACGAGGTTGGGCAACGCTCAAGCCGGAGCGCGATGGCTCGAGAATGTCGCCGTAATGGGCTGTCACGTCGCGCCACGTCGGACTTCGCGCGCCCTGGCTTGTCGGCGTTCGGCCTCTCCTCAGCCCGTCATCAGCCGCTGATACCGGGTTTACGGTATGGCGCGGCCGACGGGACCGAGCGAGTATTCCCTCAAGTCTTCGGGCTCGTTTCAAAGGAAAATCCAGGTGCACATACGCGCCACCTTCACCATAGAGATCCTCGCAGAGGACTTGGGCGACGCCGCCGACCATCAGCGCCGACTGGAGGCGATCCTCGGCGATTTGCAGTCGCAATACCCCGACGTTGAGTTGACGCTGACGGAGCGCCGGCGCCAGCGCGGCCCGGTCGGAGCCATGCGCGGCGCGCCAAGGGACATCACCGGACGGGTGAACCGCTACGCCAATGGCCGACACTGACGCCGACGACGGCCACAAGCCGTTGCGCGAACGGAACACGATCCTCGAGGCGATCGAGCTCATGCGGGAGTCGGCGCTGGATACGGCGCCGACGATGATCGCATTCCTCTATCTCTGCGAGAATGAGGGGTTGTGCATCAGCGAACTCGCAGACCTCGCCGGGGTGAACATGGCGGCCGCCTCACGGGCCGGCGCCGTCCTGACGGGCCGCAGGGCGGCCGACGTCTCAGGCGCGCTCGCCAGGGTCGATCAGCTCGGGCGCGTGCGAGCGTTGGTGCTGAGCGATTTGGGACGTGAATTGAGAGACAGGATCGACGCCTGCATCGCAAAATCCGTCCCCATCGGATCGACGGGTGACCCCGACGACGCCTGATCTTCCCTGTCTTCGCCCCGCAGAGGCGTCAGGACGGTTCCGCGACCTTCGGCTATGGCCTTTCGGCAACGCGGTTGAGAGCCACCAACCCCGGCGGCCTTTTGCCGAACAGGTGAAGATTGGGCCCCTTCCAATCCGGTCCGCCCCGCTCGTGAAGCACGACATCGGCGGAAATGGCGTTGTGAAGAAGAACGGCGAGATAGAGACTGTCGGTCCAGTACCCCTGGACAACCCGCTCATCCGAAAACGTCGCGACCAGCGCCTGCTCGGCGTCAACGATGAGGGTAAGCACCTCGCTGTCCCAGACCTCGCGTATCTGCGAGGCGTTGGCCGGAATGAGGCTTCGTGCGCCTTCCACCTGGTCTTCGGAACGAAGCACCATCCCGACTGCGGCGACACCGTCCCGGCATGCGGCGGCCGTCAGATCGCCTCGAAGCGCATTCAGGGGAAAGGGAAAGAGTTCGAACAGCACCGTCGAGCGTGCCTGCGCCAGCATCCTCCGTGCCCGCTCCAGGACCTGTTCGGTTGAGCGGAGGTGGTAGATCTGGTCGGTCGAGCTGCCGGCGATCGACGTTTCAAGCGACGTCTCGGCTTGCTGACACTTTCTCTGAAAGTCCGCCTTCAGGGCGGCGATCAACTCGCCTGGAGGCACGGCGCGATACACCCGCGCCGGGGCGAGGCTCGACATGACCGCCCCCTTCGCCTCGAGGCCGGAAAGGGCGGCGTAGGTGACCGGCTGCCCCTTCCTGATCGCCTTGGCCAATCCATAACCCGTCTGATCCGGACGGCTGAGGAGTTCGCCATAGACAAGCGCTTCAGTCTCGGTGAAGCCGAGAGGGGCTAACAGGGGGGGCAGCTCTTCGAGCTTCATTGGCCCGCAATAGAAGCTTTGCCGATCATATGGCAACAATGTTGCCATACAGGTTACATTCCGGCCTCCGTCAGTCGATCGTCAGCTCGCCGCAACGGTAGGCGACCGCGATCGTGTGGGCGCTATTCTGGGTTCCGAGCTTGCGGCGGATATTCTTCAGGTGCTCCCCCACCGTGTGGGGCGAGATGCCCATCAGCGCGCCCATATCCCGCGTCGTCAGCCCCTGCGCCGTCCATCTGACCACGTCGCGTTCGCGGGGAGTGAGCGCGGGCCGATCTTCCTCGTTTAGGTCCGCGACAGCCAAGTCACCCTCCACTGAATCAATCCCGCGACGTCAGCACAATACTCCTTCCAAAAAGGAGGAGGGGAAAATCCGTTGCGATTACGAATGTTTAATTCCGGAGGTTAAATTCGGGCGATGTCGGCGTCGATATGTCCGATGACGTGATCAAGCCTCCCCCCTGTCATCCTAGTGCTGCTACTCAGGGTTCTGCGAAGCCACGGTTTCAGGGCGATGTCCGGCAACGCTAAAGTCGCAGCAGACCCCGCTGAAGCGCCCTCACCACCGAGTGAGCGCTGTTGGTTGTGCCAAGTTTGCGGCGGATGTGTTTGAGGTGCTCGCCCACGGTGTGTTCCGATATGAGGAGGATGGCGGCTACGTCGGCAACCGTCTTGCCTCTGGCGATCCAGCTCAACACGTCGCACTCGCGGGCGGTGAGCGGTCTTTTCTGGGCGCTGAACCAGCCGCCGTCCAAGGCCTGGTCAGCACGATAGGCCAGTAGCCTGATCGCTTGACGCAGACCCGGCGTATCTTCGACCTTGTCGCCCGCCAGGGACAGACCGCCCGATCCGCTTCTCGAGGGGAGCGGAATGCAGAGGCCTCGTCGCAGCTGAAACTCGGACGCCTCGCTCACGATCAGCGCCGCCGACCGCGTCGCGACGAGCGGCGGCGGAACTTCGTCCCAAGAGAAGGGCGACGCCGACGCGACGCAGTGTCTGGCGATCGGGTCATGCGCGAAGTGGCCCGCAGCCTCGTAGCGCTCGCTCCAGCCCTGTGGCCAACCATTGAGCAGGATCTGGGGTCCCCCACGGTCCCCGGCTCCGGGCAGTTTGGTCAAGACAAGCGCGCTGTAGCCGTACCGGCCGACCGTGGCGGCGACCTGGCCCATAACCGCTTCGGGGCCCGACGCGACGCCGATCTGCTCGATCGAACGCAGCGTGTCCTCTAACAGGCGATCAGGCGCGCTCACCATCTCGGCAGGGCGGTGGGACGAGCTATCGAGCCCTCTCCTGGGGGCGTCGAGCTCCGCTCCAAGCTGGCAATAAGCCGCTTACGCATCTTCGATCCAAACTCCTCAACTCAGAGCGTGGAGGGACCGCGGCCGCCCGCCTAGTGAATTCCCGGTAAGCCGAGCCAGGCCTGGCGCCGGCGCCGGCGCCGGAGAAGGTCGAGCACAGCGAAGTCGCCGGTTCGAGCTGAGCTGGACACGCCGCTTTTTTCTCGGACTTAATGGCCAGCGGCATTCCTGCATATCTCCGGTAAGGCCAAGTCTGACCCGCCGATGTCCAGTGCGGCTTCGCCAGCCAACGAGGCCGACCAGGTTACGCGGCTCGCGAGGGTTGCCCGCCCTCGCAAAACTGAGCCCAGTCGCGCATCATTTCGACCCGCTTTTCGAACAGGTCTCCTCGGCGATAGGCAGCCTCGACCTTGTTGCCGACGGTGTGCGCCAGCGCCATCTCGGCGACTTCGTTCAGGTAGGTGGTTCGCTCCGCCGCCCAGTCCCTGAAGGTCGAACGAAAGCCGTGGGGGACGGCATCGACGCCCATGCGACGCAGGACCGCCGAGATCGTCATGTCGGACAGGTTCCCGCCGAGCACCGCCCGGAACACCGGCTCTTCCGGACCTCCGGACGGGAGAGCGGCCAACAAACGGAGTGCAGCGTCCGACAGAGGGACGCGATGCTCGCGCCCGGCCTTCATCCTCGCCCCGTCGATGGTCCACAGCCGATTTGTCGTGTCGATCTCGCTCCAGGTCGCCCCGCGAACCTCGCCGGATCGCGCCGCGGTCAGGATCGCGAATTCCAACGCCCTGGCCCCGGCCCCCTCGCTCGACCGGAGCGCTTGCATGAAGCCCGGAAGATCGTCGACGGGAAGCGCCCTGTGATGAACGATACGGCGAACCTTGGAGGGCTTGGCCAGGAGCTTGTCGAGATGGCCGCGCCACCGAGCCGGGTTGGGTCCTGCACGAAACTCCCGGGCGGTCGCCCAGTCCAGGACCATCTCCAGGCGTCCGCGAAGCCTTTTGGCCGTCTCCGTCTTCGTCAGCCAGATGGGCTCCAGGACGCGCATGATGTGCGGCAGTTCGATCTCGGCCACATCCACTTCGCCAAGCACCGGATAGGCGTACTTTCTGAGGGTGGCCGTCCACTGATCGCGATGCTTACGGTTCTTCCAGCTCGCCTCGTGCGCTGCGATGTACGCCTTTGCCGCTGAACGGAACGTCATCATGGGCGGGGGAGCGGCTTTCAACGCCCGCCGCGCATCGCGACCCGCCTCGATCGGGTCGATGCCGCGACGAATGGCATCGCGCGCCTCTCGCGCGGCCTCTCTCGCTCTAGCGAGCGTGACGTCCGGGTAGCCGCCCAGACCCATCTCCCGTCTGCGGGTCCCGATCGTGGCGCGAAGAACCCAGGTTCTCCCGCCGGTAGGGAGAACCTGTAAGCCCAGACCGGCTACGCCGCCCACCATATGCAGTCCCGGCTGCGTGAGCCGGGAGACAGCGAGCGGGCCGAGTTCGAGGGCTTTGCGGGGCATGGCGGACGAGCGGAACTATAACTCGGTCGAAATACATCCACCATCCCACCCAACAAAAATTTTGCGCTTGGAAGGCACAAAGTGAACAACTGTGAACAGTCGATTCTGAGTAAGTCTCTGTCTAAACGCGACTTTTCAACAGGCTGAAAATGCCTGAAACGCGAAAAAACCGACTCTCTGTCCGCCACCGCTGTTGATTTCATTCAACATTTGGGCCGAGACAGTCAGTGATCAGCCTGGTGCGAGCCAGCGGCGCAGATAGTCGCCGTGAGCCGGCATGCCGTCCACGCGGCGCCGGACCGCCGCCCGAATACGGGCCAGGCTCAAGTTCAGTTCATCGGGGGACAGGCTGTCGGCTAGCGGGTGGCGACCCATCGGAACCAGACCCTGACCATAGAGCACCGGAAACCAGTTGCTCTCCCGGAACAGCTCGTGATTGGCCACCCCCACCTCGCCGCGCCGCCTGAACCGTTCCAGCCGCGCCTTCAGGCTGTCGGGCGGATCGATCGCCGCGCAGTGGCGCCAGAAGGGCGTGTCGTCGCGCGTTCCGACGACATAGTGGGCGATGATGAAGTCACGGATGCTTTCGTATTGCGCATCCATGAAGGCGTTGAAGCGCGCGGCGGCGTCCGGCTCGGCCGCGATCGTCGGGAAGTTGGCCAGCAATTGGGAAACACCGGCCTGGATCAAATGGATGCTGGTCGATTCCAGCGGTTCCAGGAAGCCTGACGCCAAACCCAGGGCGACACAGTTGCCGACCCAGCTCTTGCGACGGCGACCAGTGACGAATTTCAGCGCGCGCGGCTCGGCCTCGGCTGGCGCGTCGAGCCCTGCGAGAAGGGCTTCGGCGGCGCGGTCCTGGTCGAGAAAGGCGTCACAGAAGACATAGCCGTTGCCGGTCCGGTGCTGCAGCGGAATCCGCCAGCGCCAGCCGGCTTCCGATGCCGTCGAGCGTGTGTAGGGCACGGGATCGGCGACGCGCGCCGACGGCATGGCCACCGCGCGGTTGGCAGGCAGCCATTCGCTCCAGTCGTCGTAGCCGGCCCGGAACGCCTCCTCGATCAGCAGTCCGCGAAAGCCGGAACAGTCGACGAAGAAGTCGCCCTTCACCCGACGTCCATCCTCCAGCGACAAGCCGGCGATCAGGCCGCTTTCGGGATCGCGCGCGACCTCGACGATCCTCCCCTCGAGCCGCCGGACACAGCGCTGCTCGGAAAACCCTCTCAGATGCGCAGCATAGAGACCGGCGTCGAAATGGTACGCGTAGCTTATGCCCGGCTCGTCCGGTCGGGTCTGGGGCGCGTGCATGAAGCGGCCACGCCGCATGGCCTCGGCTTCGGCGACATAGAGCAGATTGTCCGGGTCGCCGCCGCTCTCCAGCGCACGAAGCCAGTAGTGGGCGAAGTCGATGCCGTTCATTTCGGCGCCGAACAGGCCGAAAGGGTGCAGATAGGTGTGGCCCAGCCGGCCCCAGTCGACGAATTCGATGCCGAGTTTGAATGTCCCCTGGGTGGCGCGCAGAAATTCGCGCTCATCCAGCCCCAGCAGGCGGTTGAACAGCTGAATCGGCGGGATGGTCGCCTCGCCTACCCCGACCGTACCGATGGCGTCGGATTCGATCACTGTCAGGGAATAGGCCTGGGTTCCGGCGATCCGGGCGAGGGCCGCGGCGGCCATCCAGCCGGCCGTGCCGCCGCCGACGATGACGATGTCGCGCACCGGCGTGTCGGGGCGCGTCATCGGCGCATGGCCTCCTCGGCGGTGGGCAGGTCGCGGACCTGTTCGGCGATGCGCTTCAGCAAGCCGCGAAAGCGCGCCATCTGCTCCTCGGGCGAGACCTTGTCGATCAACGGGTCATGGCCGCGGGGAACCAGGCCGTGACCGATCAGGATCTGGGTCCAGTTCTGCTCCTGGAAGGTCTCATCATCATAGGTCGGAAGCAGACCCCGTGCGGCGAAGGCCTCGAGCTTCCACGACAGGCGCTCGGGCGTCGGCGCCGAACGGGCGCGGTCCCAGAACGGCTCGTCAAACCGCTGATTCAGTCGGTAGTGGGCCAGCTGGAAGTCGCGGACGCCCTCGACATGGCGGCGCAAAGCGCTGTTGTGCGCCTTCGCCTCGGGCATCGCCTCGGTCGAGACCGGGAACCAGGCGATCAGCTGTGACAGGCCAATGTGGGCCAGATGCAGCGGCGCGCCGTCCAGAGGCTCCAGCCGCGCGGCGGCGGCGCCCAGGGCGACGCAGTTCCCGGTCCAGGCGGGCCGCATGCCCGGCTCGAAAGCCTCCACCGAGGCGTCGACGCCGAGCGCCCGCGCGGTCAGCACCGGCAGGGCCTCCAGCACCGCCGAGTCATCCATTAGGCGGGAATCGTAGCAGGCCACGACAGCGGTCCGGTCGGCCAGCGGGTACTGCCCGACCCAGCCAGCCCGGAAGGCGGCGATCTGGCTGAAGCCCGGAAGCGGATCAAGACGACCAGCCGAAGCCGCCATAACCCGATCAACGCCGAACAGGTCCCGCCAGGACTCGAACGCCGCACCCGGCTGACCGGCGGCCAGCACGGCTTCGGCGCACGAGGCGTCGAGATAGAGGTCGGCCTCAAGTCGCTCGCCGCTGTCGTCGATAACGGCGCGGATGTGGTCGCCGTCGCGCTCGACCGACGCGACCCTGCCCTTGCGAGCGGTGACGCCGGCCTGGATCGCGACCCGGCGCAACAGGGCGGCGTAGCGCCGGGCGTCGAGGTTGCGGCCCCAGCCGATGGGCGCCTCGACCGTCCGGCCCTCAGCATCGACCGCCGATCGCCCCTGGCGCGCCGCCGCCGAGGCAAGGTGGAAATCCTCGAAGGCGACCGGGAGGCCCTCGGCGCGCGCCCTGGTCCAGAACTGGTGGAAATCGATATCCTCGATCCCGACCCGCTGGGCGTCGTAACCATGGACGAAGGCCGGTCTGGTCCGGCCCCAGTTGGCGTAGCGCTGACCCAGGACGGGGGCGCCCGACGCGGCCGCCATCACCGCCGCCTCGTCCAACCCCAGCAAGGCGTGCAGGCCGCCCAGAGACGGCAGACCGATATAAACATCCGCCGGCGTCAGCAGGCTGGGCAGCTCGAGCACTGAGACCGTCACGCCCAGGCGCCCGACCGCCCGATGAAGCGCCAGCGCGGCCAGCCAGGCGTCGGCGTCCCGCCCGACAATCAAGACGGTGCGAACCGGCGGGCTCATGCCTGGGCCCTCAGCGGTTCGGCGCCGCCGCAATAGTCGGCCACCACCTCGGCGTGGCTGGGCATGCGCTCGACGCGATCCGAGACCTGATCGCGCCACCAGCGCATCTCCTCCAGGGCGTCTTCCAGAGAAACTGCGTCCGCCAACGGATGGTAGCCGGAGGGTGACAGCCCCTGCCCCACCAGCACGCTCAGCCAGCTCGGCGGCGAGAACAGCCCGTCCTTATACTGCGGGATGTGCCCGCGATGGGCGAACAGCGCCAGTGTTTCGGCCAAGCTGTCGGGAATCTCCATCTCGCGGCAGTGCCGCCAGATCTCTGCGTCATCGCGACGGTTCAGGTGATAGTGCAGGATCAGGAAGTCGCGCACCCGGTCGTATTCGTTATCGACCCGCCGGTTGAACTCGCGGGCCAGGGCCGGGTCGATCGCCCTGTCGGGAAACAGCTGGATCAGCGCCTGCACCGCCACCTGGGTCAGATAGATGCTGGTCGATTCCAGCGGCTCCAGAAAGCCGGACGCCAGGCCGATGGCGATACAGTTCCGGGTCCAGGACGCGGTGCGCCGACCCGAGCGGAAGCGGATCGGCTTGGGATCGGCCAGGGGCTTGCCGTCCAGATTGCCCATCAGCCGCGTCGCCGCCTCATCGTCCGAGATGAAGGCGCTGGAATAGACATAGCCGTTGCCGGTGCGGTGCTGCAGCGGAATACGCCACTGCCAGCCGGCCTCGAGCGCGGTGGAGCGGGTGTAGGGGGTGAAGTCCTCAGACCGCTCGGTCGGCACGGCCAGGGCCCGGTCGCAGGGCAGCCAGCGTGTCCAGTCCTCGAACGGCGAGTTCAGGGTCTGGCCGATCAGCATCCCGCGAAAGCCGGAGCAGTCGATGAACAGGTCGCCCTCGACCGTCTCGCCCGATTCAAGCCTCAGCTCGGTGATGTCGCCGGTCTGGGGATTGAGACCAACGTCCCTGACCTTGCCCTCGATCCGCCTCAGGCCGCGCCCTTCGGCCACTTCGCGCAGGTATCGGGCGTAGAGCCCGGCGTCGAAGTGGTAGGCGAAATTATAGGTCGAATTGACCGCCTGGTGGTCTTCGGCCGGGAAGTCGAAGCGGTTTCGGCGGGCGGCGGCGATGGCGTAGGAATACTCGCCGATGTCGCTGTCATGGCCCGCCAGCCGCGCCCGGGTCCATTGGTGATGAAAGGCGACCCCGCCGATCGGCTTGCCGTGCGCGCCGAATGGGTGGTGATAGTCGGAGCCCAGAAAACCCCAGTCCCTGAACTCGATGCCCAGTTTGAAGGTGGCGTTGGTCCGTCGCATCATCTCGGATTCGAGGATGCCGACCATGGCGTTGAAGTCGCGCATCTGAGGCAGGGTGGCCTCACCCACCCCCACCGTGCCGATGTCGTCGGATTCGATGAGTTGTACGGCGCATTGATGCGGCTTGAGCACGCTGACCAAGGCGACGGCCGTCATCCAGCCGGCCGTGCCGCCGCCCAGGATGACCACGCGCAAGGGTCGCTGCATCACGTCTCCCGTCAAACGAAACAGGGCGCATCGTCGCCTTGACGATGCGCCCTGTGATCGTCGGTCCGCCGATCAGTAGCGGAAGCGCAGGCCCAGGATAACCCGCCGGTCGTTGCGCAGCCAGGCGTTGGGTGTCAGCACCCCGCCCTCTTCGGCGTTCGAGACCTGCTGGAACAGCTTGGTTTCGCTGTCGAGCAGGTTGGACCCCTGCAGGCTGAGCTCGAGGTTGTCGTTGACCTGATAGCGGATCGAGCCGTCGAGGAAGCCGATCTCCTCCTGCCAGATCGGCAGATAGACGCAGCAGTCCACGGCCGTGACCAGGTATTCCGAACGCCAGTTGTAAGCCAGGCGCGCCGCCCAGGGACCGCGTTCGTACATGCCGACCAGGTTGAACTGGTGATCCGACAGGCCCTCGAGGCGGTCGACCGTCAGCACCGTGCCGGCGCTGCCCGGTTGGGCCGTGTCACCGCTGGCGCCGCCGGAGGCGACCTTGAGGTTCGTGTTCGTGACGCCCTGGTTCTCGAGATAGGTGTAGTTAGCCTGCATCCCCAAGCCGGCCCACGCCCCCGGCAGGAAGTCGAAGAAGCGCTGGAAGGCGACCTCGAAGCCCTGAACCTTGGCGCCGTCGCCATTCATCGGGCCGCGTACCTGAACCGTGCGGGTCACCCCGTCGTTGGTGACATCCAGATCATAGGCGCCTTGTTGGATGTAATCGTTGAACTTCTTGTAGAAGAAGGTCAGCGTCACAGAGCCCACGTCCGCGAAGTAATACTCCAGCGCCGCGTCGATCTGATCGGCGGTGACCGGCTTCAGATAGGGATTGTAGGCGTTGGCGGTGTAGGTCGGATTGACCCCGTTGATCTGGCCGTCGGGCCCGCGCGTGTAGCGTGGATCGGTCGGGTCCTGGCCAGGCAGGGACCGGGAGATTTCGACATAGTTCTTCAGCAGCCCGATGTCCGGCCGGCTCATCGCCCGCGACAGGGCGAAGCGCAGCGCCCACTCGTCGTTCAGATCGAACTTGATGTTGAAGCTGGGGAGCCAGATGTCGCTGGAGGATTCGGCCGTGCTGCGCGATCCGCCGCCGGAATTGAAGGCGATCTCGTCGTCCGAGAGATAGCAGCCGATCGTTTGCGGGACGCCGGGGGCGGGCTGGCCGGGGATCACCTCGACATCGTCGCACTCCAGGGTCTCGGGCGGGAAGACGACCGGGTATGACAGCGAGCCGGTGCTCTCGTTCTCGGTCCGCACGTAGCGGAGGCCGATATTGCCCGACACACGGGCGCCGCCGATGAAGGCGTCGGGGCCGCCGAACTTGAGCATCGCATAGGCCGCCTGGGTGGTCTCCGAGACGTCGTTCAACTCGTTGGCCCGGAAACACCCATCGACCTCACCCGGACGGGTGCAGATCGGCCGCCACTGATCCTGGCCCACGCCGATGTTGTCGAAGCTGAGCAGGTCCGCTCCGCCTTCCGCCAGACGATCGATGTTGAAGAAGACGAACTCGCCCTGCTGGCCGAAGAAGTCGTTGCCGAACTGGCGGGTCTCGTACAGGCCGCGCGGATAGCCGGTGAAGGCGCCGTTCGGCTCGTGCCGGTCGATGTTCCAATAGGCGGCCTGGCCGCTGCCGAGGTTCCAGTTGTTGGCGATATTGCCCCAGTTGAAGCCGCTGTAGCGGACCGTCTGCTCGCGATCGGCAAAGCGCACGCCGACCCGCAGCGAGTCCAGCCAGGTGGTGTTGATGTCATATTCCGCATCGGCGCGCACGGCGAACTGCTCGCCCTCGCTGTCCTCGATGTGGTCCATCACGTGATTGTAGCGGTAGTTGTTCGGGTTCGAGAGCCCGCCCGCCGACTGGTTGATGTTGGTCGGCGCGCCCAGGGTCATTACCGGGCGGTCGCCGGTGTTATCCAGGGTCAGGTTGGCGAAGGTGTATTGGCCGACTTCGACATCATAGTTCTCGACGGTCGAGTCGATCCACTGCAGGTCGAAGCTGGTGCGCAGCCGGTCGCTGACGGCCCAGCGCAGGTTGATCGCCGCGTCTTGGGTCATGTTTTCGGTGCGGTTGAACCGGGTGACCGCGTTCAGGTCTCCGCCCCGCACGGGGTTCACGCATTCCGGCTGCCAGTTGTAGCAGGGGCTGAGCATGGCCCGGCCCTGGTCGTTGACGGCGATCGCCGCCGACTCGCCCTCATTGGCGCCCCACCAGAAGGTGTCGGTCTGCTGAACCAGAAGGGTGCCGCTCTGGAAATTGCCGTCAGAGCCGAACACGAAGGGCGAGCCCCCCGTGCCGGGCGACGGAATCCACACCGAGCGCGGACCGCCGGGCGTGTAGGCGAAGTCCACCGGCTGGGCGAACATGTCGGCGTTGTAGCTGATGACGCCGTGCTCGCGCCATTCGTTGGAGAAGTCCGAGCGATTGTACTGGCCGGTCAGCAGCAGCTTGCCGTCGGGGCTCTCCCACTGGCCGGCGAAGGCGTAGCCGTTGCGCTCGCGGGTATACTCGGTTTCGCGCAGGCCGACGCTGGACGGGATGTACTGGGTTCCCGGCCCAAACACGTTTTCGAAGATGCCCATCCGGCCATACTGGATGATCTCGGACTGGGTGGTGATGTCGGAATAGGCGAGGTTGGCCAGGAAGCCGAACTCGCCCATGTCGGTGACCCATCGGTCGGAATAGATCGCTGACACCTCGGGCGTATATTCGTCCGACAGGTTGCCATAGTTGACCGTGCCGGAAATCTGCATCAGCCGGCCCTGGTCGAAGGGCACGCGGGTGCGCAGGTTGATCGTCCCGGCGATGCCGCCCTCGATCAGTTCGGCGGTCTGGTTCTTGTAGGTATCGACGCCCGCCATCAGTTCCGGCGAGATGTCGCCCCAGCTGAGGCCACGGCCCGAGTTGGCGCTGAAGGTGTCGCGGCCGTTGTATTCGGAGCGCACCTGCATCAGGCCGCGAACCAGCACGCCCGACGGCTCGGCCGAGAAGTGCGAGGTGTCATCCGAGGCGGCGAAGCGGTTCACAGTCACGCCGGGGACGCGCTGCAGGGCCTCGGCCACGGACTTGTCCGGGAAGGCGCCGATGTCGGTGGCGGTGATGGTGTCGACGATGGTGTCGGCGTTGCGGCGAATGTTCTGCGAGGTCTGCAGCGCCCGGCGCGTGCCGGTGACGATGATCTCCTCCAGCTCGGTCGCAGCCTCGTCCTCATCGGCGGGAGGCTCAGTCTCCTGAGCCAAAGCCGGAGCGGCGGACACGGCCAATGCGGCCAGCGCCAGCAAGGACGCGCCATGACGAAGGGCGCGACGGCCCCGCAGCGAGTTATTCATTCCGATTCGCCTCCCGAGCGATGTCTTGATCCCGGGTCGTTTCGCGCCCGGCGTTCACACAGTGAGATATCTGATCCGGCGATCACCCCGGCCGCCCCTCGGCCCAGGCTCTCCCGATTTCGCCGCCTCCCCTCGAGGCCGGCCGCGCGCCCCCGCACGCTGCTGCGTCATTCTGTCGTTTCCAGCTTTAGACAACGTTGGCATGACTCGCCAAGTAGCAATGTGTAACAACGTTGACATGACCGCTGTGACTGAACCGGGCGAACGGGTTGGGGGTCGCCCCATTCCTGAACGTCGCGACGTTGATCGCGATCTCTTCGAGCGCGAGATCCTGACGGCGGGGCGCCCCGTGGTGATGCGCGGACTGGTGGCGGACTGGCCGGTGGTTAAGGCGGGCCGGAGCGGCGACGATCTGCGGCGCTATCTGGTCGAACGCGACACCGGCGCTCCGGTCGGAGCCCTGACGGCGCCGGCCAGCGCTCAGGGGCGGTTTCACTACAACGCCGATCTGACGGGCTTCAATTTTCGTCGCGTGCAATTACGGCTCGCCGACGCCCTGACCACGATCCTCCAGTACGGATCGGAGGCTCAGGCACCGTCGCTGGCGGTGCAGTCGGTGTCGACCCGCGGCCAGCTGTCAGGCTTCGATCGCGAAAATCCGATGCCGCTATTGGACCCCGCCATTGAGCCGCGCATCTGGGTCGGCACGCGCGGCGTGGTCGCGACGCACCACGATCCGTCAGAGAACATCGCCTGCTGCGTGGCGGGGCGTCGGCGTTTCACCCTGTTCCCGCCCGATCAGGCCCGTAACCTTTATCTCGGCCCCTTCGAACTGACCCCGGCCGGCGCCCAGATCAGCCTGGCGGACCTGACCGATCCCGACCTGGATCGCTTTCCCCGGCTGGCGGAGGCGCTGGACGCCGCCTGGACCACCGAGCTCGAGCCCGGCGACGCTCTCTACATTCCGTATCTCTGGTGGCACCATGTCGAGGCCACCGAGGCGGTGAACATGCTGGTGAACTACTGGTGGGACGCCCAGCCTGCCGAGCGAGGACGGCCGCAGGACGCCCTGACGCTGGCGATGCTGGCCATCCGCGACCTGCCGCCGACCCATCGCGCGGCCTGGCGGGCCATGTTCGACCACTATGTGTTCGATGACGCGGCCGTCGACGCCGCACATGTGCCGCCGCACGCCCAAGGCATGTTAGGACCGCTTGATCCCCGCACCGCCCGCCAAATCCGCGCCGCCCTGGCGCGCACCCTCAGCCGCTGAATTCAGGAACCACGCGATGCGCCGACTTCTCTTCGCTCTCGCCGCCCTGCTGTCTCTCGCGACGCCCGCCGTCGCCGAGACGCCGGTGGAAAGACACGGCCAGCTGCGCGTCGAAGGAAACCGCATCGTGGACCAGCACGGAGAGCCCGTGACGCTGCGCGGCATGTCGCTGTTCTGGAGTCAGTGGATGCCGCAGTACTATACGCCCGAGACCATCCGTTGGCTGAGGGACGACTGGCGGGTCACCCTGGTTCGCGCCGCCGTCGCCGTTCCCGAGGGCGGATATCTCGAGCACCCGGAGCGCGAGACCGCCAAGGCCGAAGCGGTAATCGACGCGGCCATCGACGCGGGCCTCTATGTCATCGTCGACTGGCATGCCCATGAGCCAGAGCCCGAGGCGGCGATCCGGTTCTTCAGCCATATCGCCTCGAAATACGGTGACCATCCCAACATCATCTATGAGACCTGGAACGAGCCGCTGCGCGAACATGGCTGGGGCGAGGTGGTGAAACCCTATCATATGGCCGTGGTCCCCGCGATCCGCGCGCTGGATCCCGAGGGTCTGATCGTGGCCGGAACCCCGACCTGGTCCCAGGACGTCGACATCGCCGCGGCCGACCCGCTGCCCTTCGCCAGTATCGCCTACACCCTGCACTTCTACGCCGGCAGCCATCGTCAGCAGCTTCGCGACAAGGCTCAGGCGGCGCTCGATCAGGGCGCGGCCCTGTTCGTGACGGAATGGGGAACCAGCGAAGCCACCGGCGATGGCCCGATCGACGAAGCCGAGGTGCGCCGCTGGTGGGATTTCATGGAAGACAACCACATCAGCCAGGCCAACTGGTCAATCGCCGACAAGGTCGAGACGACCGCGGCTCTGCAACCGGGGGCATCAGGCGAGGGCGGCTGGACGGACGATCAATTGACGGAGTCCGGACGGCTGGTCCGCGACCGCCTGCGGACCATGAATCCCGAGACTTCGGCGGCGGAGCGCTAGACGCGGATCATTCCGCCGCGATCAGCCCGGCTTTTGCGGCGGCGCGCTCGGCGTCCAGTTCGGCGGCCTTCTTTTCCACCAGTTCGACGATGTGATCGACCATGCCGGCGTTGTCCTGCTTGCCGGCGATCTTGCCGGCCAGATAGACCATGCCCGCCCCCTTGCCGCCGCCGGTGAAGCCGACGTCGGTGAACAGGGCCTCGCCCGGGCCGTTGACCACGCAGCCGATGATCGACAGCGACATCGGTGTGGTCACGTGGGCAAGCCGCTCCTCCAGCACGCCCACCGTCTCGATGACGTTGAAGCCCTGACGGGCGCACGACGGACAGGCGATGATGTTCACGCCCCGGTGACGCAGGCCCAGCGATTTGAGGATGTCGAACCCGACCTTGATCTCCTCGACCGGATCGGCCGCGAGACTGACCCGGATGGTGTCACCGATGCCGGACCACAGCATCATGCCCAGCCCGATCGAGGACTTGATGGTGCCGCTGCGCAGTGGCCCGGCCTCGGTCACCCCCAGGTGCAGCGGGCAGTCGATGACCTCGGCCAGCTGCTGATAGGCGGCCACGGTCAGGAAGGGGTCGGAGGCCTTCACCGAAATCTTGAACTCGTGGAAGTCGTGGTCCTGGAGGATACGGGCGTGGTCCAGGGCGGATTCGACCATCGCGTCGGGACAGGGCTCGCCGTACTTCTCCAGCAGGTGACGCTCCAGCGAGCCGGCGTTGACGCCGATGCGCATGGAGCAGCCGTGATCCTTGGCCGCCTGGATCACCTCGCGCACGCGGTCGGGGCTGCCGATGTTGCCGGGGTTGATCCTGAGACAGGCGGCCCCCGCCTCGGCCGCCTCGATGCCGCGCCGGTAGTGGAAGTGGATGTCGGCGACCAGCGGGACCTTGGCCTCGCGGGCGATGGTGCGAAAGGCGGCGGTGGACTCCTCGTCGGGGCAGGAGACGCGCACGATGTCGGCGCCGGCCTCCTCCAGCTGGCGGATCTGGTCGATCGTGGCCGCGGCATCCGTGGTCGGCGTATTGGTCATGGACTGGACAGTGATCGGCGCGCCGCCGCCCACCGGCACCTTGCCCACCATGATCTGACGGCTGTTACGACGCTCGATGTGGCGCCAGGGGCGGATGTGGCCGATGTCGGAGTGCGCGGTCATGATGCCCTCAACATAAGCCGATCCGCGTGGCCTTTCCACGACAGGCGCGAAACGGCGTCAATCCAGGGCGCGCGCCTCGTCCGCCAGCATGATCGGCACGCCGTCGCGGATCGGATAGGCCAGTTTGGCTCCGGCCGAGATCAGCTCCCCGGCCTCGCGGTCATAGGTCAGAGGTCCGCGTGTCACCGGACAGACCAGCACCTCCAGAAGGCGCGGATCGACCTCGGCGGGGGTGTTGAAGTCGTCACTCATGGCCGACCCTATTGCACGGATCGCGGCTCGTCGTCATCGGCCTCGGCGGCGTCGATGCGCATCAGGGCCGTAAGGCAATCGGCCCTGTCGATCAGACCAGGCTGTTCCAGCAGCAACTGCTTTTCCGCCGGCTCGAACGGCAGGGCCATCGAGAGGCTATTGATCAGGGCCTCGGTGGGAGCGTCCTCGGCTGTCTCCCAGTCGATTTCCAGCATGCGGCGATCCAGATAAGGGCGCAGGGCGTCGAAGAAGCCCTCGCGATCGAAGCCCTCGCCGTCGTCGGGGCCGCTCAGGTCGCCCTCGAACGGTTGGAAGCCCGCGCGCACCTGGCGATAGGGCGCCTGGCTGGGCAGTTCGGCCAGAACCGAGAACCGCGCCACCCCGGTCAGGGTGATCAGATAGCGACCGTCCGAGGACTCGGCGAAGCTGGTGATGCGGCCGGCGCAACCCACCGAGACCAGACCCGGCGCCTCGGGCGACCCGCCCTGGGTCTGGATCATGCCGATCATGCGGTCGCCGGCCATGGCGTCGTCGATCATGTTCAGATAGCGCGGTTCGAAGATGTTCAGCGGCAACTGCCCGCGCGGCAGCAGCAGCACGCCGTCCAGCGGGAAGATGGGAATGACCTGGGGCAGGTCGCCGGCGCGGATGTAGCCGTGGGCCATCAGGCGAACAGGATCGACGACAGGCGCCGACGTCCGTCGCGGGCGATGGGCGAGCCGGGGCCGGCGGCCTCGAACACGGTCAGAAGCTGCTTGCGCGCCGCCTGATCGTTCCAGTCGCGGTCGGCCTCGACGATCTTCAACAGATGATCGATCGCTGCCTCCAACTGGCCAGAGGCGGCGAGGGCCTCGGCCAGTTCGAACCGGGCCTGATGATCGCTCGGATCCGAAGACAGTCGGCTCTCGATCTGGGCCGTCTCGCCGGTCGGCCTGGCGCCCAGCGACAGCTTGGCGCGCACGGCGTTGACGGCAGGCTCCTTCGACGGATCCGGGGCCATGGCGATGGTCTGGCGCGCCTGTTCGACGTCGCCGCCGGCCAGATAGACCGAGGCCATGCCGGCGACGGCCTTTTGGTTATCGGGCTCCAGCTGCAGCACCTGGGCATAGGCCTGGGCCGCGCCGCCCCAGTCCTGAAGGCCCGCCGACTCCTCGGCCATGTCGAGCAGCTGATCGACGTCAGACGGGCCCTGCTCTCCACCTGCTTGCTTATCGATGAAGGCCTTCACCTGGCTCTCGGGCAGGGCGCCCTGGAAGCCATCGACCGGCTGGCCGTCCTTGAAGGCGTAGACGGTGGGAATCGACTGGACACGCAGCTGGCCCGCATAGGCCGGGTTCTCGTCGATGTTGATCTTGACCAGCTTGACCGCCCCGCGCGCGCCGCGAACAGCCTTTTCGATAGCCGGAGTCAGTTGGCGACACGGGCCGCACCACGGCGCCCAGAAGTCGACGATCACCGGCTGCTGGCGCGAGGCCTCGACCACGTCCTGCATGAAGCCGGCGTCGGTGCCGTCCTTGATCAGGTCTTCGGGTGTGGTGGTCGTATCGGCGAAGGTCATGGCGGCTCTTGATCGGTCGTGAATTGGGGAAACGCGATACCGCCCAGATGGTCGCGCGAACCGGATGTCGCAATCTCAGACGACGGCGCCGGCCTCGAAATCGACCACGATCGGCTGGCGGCCGATCTTGCTCAGGAAGCGGTCAAAGGCCTCCCGCCTCAGCGCGGTGGTGGCGGTGTTGGTTAGGGGGTGAAAGTTGACGACGTCGGCCTCGGCGAGGCGGCGGTCCAGCACGAAGGTCACGCGGCGGTCTGCGTCGTTGATCAGCCCCAGAGCCGTCACCGACCCCGGCCGCACGCCCAGAGTATCGAACAGCAGCGCTTCGGCGCCGAAAGACAGCCGGTCGGCGCCGATCACCCGGTGCAGGGACTTCAGGTCTATCACCGTGTCCTGGCGCGCGGAAACCAGCCACAGCCGGCCCTTCTTGTCCTTCAGGAACAGGTTCTTGGTGTGAACGCCGGGCATGGCGGCCTTCAGCTCCAGCCCCTCCTCGACGCGGAACACGGCGGGATGATCGAGGGTGGTCTGGTCGACGCCGCGCTCGGCCATCCAGGCCAGCAGGCGGTCGCGATCGAAGGCGGGCTCGGACATCCCATCCTTGGGAGCACCCGCCGCCCCGACGATCAAGGGGGGACATTCGATAAACATCGTCGATGGTCTTTGACGGGGCGATAGCAGCGGCCTATCAGCCAACCCCCACGATCGGAGCCTCGCCGTGCTGCCCACCCTGCGCCAGCTGCAGTATCTGAAACTGCTCGCCGAGCATGGCTCGTTCAGCCGCGCGGCCGAGGCGGCGCATGTCAGCCAGCCGGCCCTGAGCTCGGGCGTGCAGGAGCTGGAGAAGGTGCTGGGCGCTCCGGTGGTCGAGCGCACCCGGGGTCAGGTCCAGCTGACCGCCGTGGGCGCCGAGGCGGTCAAGCGCGCCGCAGACGTGCTGGCCCGCACCGAGGATCTGGTCGAGGCCGCGCGAAACGCCGGCAAGCCTCTGTCCGGCCGATTCCGGCTTGGCGTCATCCCGACGGTGGCGCCCTTCCTTTTGCCCGCCAAGCTCCCGGGCCTGACGGCGGCCCATCCCAAGCTGAGGCTGTTTTTGCGCGAGGACCTGACCCCCCGGCTGGTGGCGGCGCTGAAGGCGGGCACGCTGGACGCCGCCGTCATCGCCCTGCCCTACGACCTGTCGGGGCTGGAGAGCGCATCGATCGGCTCGGACGAGATCCTGGCCGCCGCCCCCGCCGGCCATCGGCTGGCGGTCGAGGGGGCGCTGGTCCCCGGCGCGCTCCGGGCCGACGATCTGATCCTGCTGGAAGACGGCCACTGCCTGCGCGACCAGGCCCTGGCCGCCTTCGACATCGATGCGCCGCGCGGCGAGGACGTCTTCGCCGCCACCAGCCTGCACACCTTGGTGCAGATGATCGGCTCGGGGCTCGGCGTCAGCTTCCTGCCCGAGATGGCGGTCAAGGCGGGTCTGGCCGACACGCCGTCGGTGGTGGTGCGGCGCCTGGAGGGCGCGGCCCCCCGGCGCGAGATCGTGGTCGCCTGGCGCTCCGGCTCCAGCCGCGCCAAGGAAGCCCGGATGCTGGCCGAGGCGCTGACGCTGGAATAGGCCGGAAACGTGCTGAAGCGAGGCCGGCGGTGGGCTCCGCCGGCCTCGTCGCGATCGCCGGCCGAGGCGCCAGGGTCCCCAACCTCGGGGGCGATCGTCGCCCCCTTGCCAATCAGGCGCCGGCGGCGGCCGGGGTCTGGGTCGGCGTCGCCTCGACCGAGGGTGCAGCGACGGGCGGGGCGGGGGGTGAGGCGTCAGCGGCCGGCGCCGCCACGGACGTCGCGGCCGGCGCTATAGGGGTCGGGGCGGGCGCGACGCCACACTGGCGGCCCTGATAGATGCCGCTGAGCAAGGTGCGCCGCTGGTCGGCGGTCTGGATTCGCTGGGCCTCGGCCTGGGCGCGCGCCTCGGCGCTGCGGCGAGCGGCGGCGCCGGCGGCGTTGGCGAACATGCCCAGGCCCGGAACGCGACCGAGCACGCCGGAGTGGAGCGCTGCGGTGAGGGCCACGCTGGTCGCGCCATCGGCCATCGCGCCCTGGCCGCGTGCGTTCTCGGCGTTTCGGGCGGAGACGCCGGAAATCTGCTCCATGCGGGCGATCTCGGCAGTCAGTTGATCGCAGGTCATGGCCGCGTCCGTGGGGTAGGACACGTGAAGTTGCGGTTCGGCCTGTCTCTGGGCGTGGGCGACGGTCGGCAGGGCCAGGGCCAGGGCGGCGCAGGCTGTCGTGATCGAGTTTCGGGTTTTCATCGGTTCGCCTCCTCAAGACGGTTCGCGCCGCCCCGAGATTTGGCGGAGCGGTGATCCATGAGGGACTTTGGTCCGGCGCGACGTCTCAGGCTTCATCCATTTGAATGAAGCCTGAGCGTTTCCGACCGGCTGGCGGTCAGTGAAGAACGGTGACCGATCCGGCGAGCAGCGCCGCCGCCTCGGCCTGACGCGAGCAGCCGGTCTTTTCCAGCACCCCGCGCAACTGGCTTCGCACGGTGGTGATCGCGACCCCGCCCTGTTCGGCGATCTCCTCGGCAGACTTGCCGGTGGCCAGTCCGCCGGCCACCCGCGCCTCGGACGGGGTGAAGTCGAACAGCGACCGCAACAGGTCGATCGAGGGTTCCCGCCCGGCCGCGACCGGGGTGATCAGCAGCAGCGCATAGCTCTGGCCGAAGACATCCTGGGCCGTGCGCCGCACCGGCATGACGTGAACGACCTTGACGGCGCGGCCCTCTCCGTCGCGCAGGGGAAACGACCGTGGCTCCGCGCCGGTGTTGATCGACGCCAGGGCGCCGGCCAGCTGGTCGTTGGCGCGTCGGTCGGTCAGGGAGACGCGGCCGTGGGCGGTGAACACGACATGGTCGCCCAGCGCCTCGATCATCGGACTGGCCTGGATCGCCCTGCCCCCGTCGCCCAGCAGCGCGGCGGGCAGTCCCAGGCCCTCCAGAATTTCGGCGGCGCCCTTGGCCCGTTGCTGGCCCAGCCGGGCCGTGACCAGGGCGCTGCGCGCCAGATGGGGACGCAGGGCGTTCAGGGCCTCGACCCGGTCCGGCTCGATGGGGCCGCGTTCGAAATCCCGCTCGACGGTGAAGACGATGTCGTCGCCGGTCGGAATCCTGAGGCCCGTGCCCGCCGACCAGCCCAGGCCACGCGGCCGAAAGAAGTCGCGATAGATCGGGTCCCGGTCGAGATCCTGATCGGTCCAGAAATCACGCTCGACGAAGAAGGAGGGCTGGGTCTGGCTCATAAGGCACAGACGCCGGCTGCAGCGCCGAAACCAGCCGTCGCCGACATAGGCGTCGAACACGGGGCGAAGAGTGTCTGACGCCGTCCAGTTCAGGGTCTGGCGCGCCGAGAACATCACCCCGCCCCGCGCCTGGGCCAGGGCGGCGAGGTCGTCCAGCACGTCGGGCCACAGCTCCGGCACGACGGAGCATTCATAGATGCGGTCGATCAAGGCGTCCGTCATGCCCGGCCCCCAGCTCGCCTCGACGAACCGTGGTTCGCGAGGTGCGATCGAGGTGACATGAAAGGCGTGACCCGGCAAGTGCCGGTCTCTCCGCCGCTCCCGGCCCGCCGCCCTCAGGTCCGACCTCCGATGCGCTGACCTAGGGTCCGTTCCCCACCCCCCACCGATGTGGGGAAATGTCCGCTGCCTGCGTGTCTGCCGAATGTCCGGTTGCCGGCATGGAGCCAATGACGGGACGCGACGCAAAGCAAACACTCAGGCTCGCGGTTAGGCTTCGGAGAATCGATGTCGAACACTCCAACCATCTCATGACGTTGGGGCTCGGGCTGCTCCGTCTAGCGTCTCAGGCACCTCACCCCTATTGGTAACCCGATGGACGACCAGAAATCGGCGCGGGCATTCGATCCCTACCTACTGTCAGGCGAGCGCATGCTGTGGGCAGGTCAGCCAAAACAGGGCTTGGCGTTCGCTGGCAAAGACGTCTTTCTCATTCCGTTCAGCCTCCTTTGGGGTGGATTTGCGATCTTCTGGAACGCTGCGGTCTGGTTTGTTCCATTTGGAGAAGATGGGGCCGGTTGGTTCTTCAAGCTTTGGGGGCTGCCGTTTCTCGTGATCGGCCTCTATTTCATCGCCGGACGCTTCCTTCATGACGCGCACATCCGGAAGCAGTTGGTCTACGCGGTCACCGACCAGCGCATTCTAACCCTCCGCCGATCTACGATCAGTTCAATGAAGATTGACCGGCTACCGCGCCTGGAGTTTTCCGAGCACCGTGATGGCACTGGGACTTTGACTTTTGGGTCCAGCAGCCAAATGGCGTTTCTGGCTATGAGCGGTCTGACTTGGTGGTTACCCCCAGCGGCATCTTCCACCCAGATGTTCCGCATCAAGAATGCACGAACAGTCTACAAGCTCATCCGAAAGGGCTCGCGTCCTCAAACGTGAAAGCGGCAGACATTGACAGTCAGACGACGACATAACCATCCATAGCAGCGGCTCAGAAAGTCTGCTTTCGGGTGGTCGACCGAATGTCCGGTTACCACTCGTCAGGTCGTGACCGGCCTCGACCCATAGGCGACATTCGTCACCTGTGCTCTCATGCGGGCATGACAATCAGCGAACTTACAGTAGCAGCTGCTTTTCTACTCCAGTTAGCGACGAGCGACCGGCCCGTCTTTCCAAGGAACGATGTCCTTGTCGCCTACGCCGATAACGAAACAGCCACAGCAGTCGGAAGCCCTCTTGCTCTGCCGAACAGTAGTCTCCGCCTGCACATTTATACCGTCCACCGAAATGGGCTGCCGCTATCCGCTGGGAGGACGCCAGCCTATAGCGACGAGTGGGTCGACATCGACTGTCGCGCAAGAACGCTTAGAGTATTTCAAGCCAGTTTTTTCCGACCAAACGCCGACACCTTGGAAGCGAGGAACGATCAAGCCCCCTTCGTCTCGGTGGCCGGTGAGCCTCTCCGTGAGCGTCAGTTAGAGACCACATGCGGGACGGCTGAGCGTCCGCGATACGCCGACTACTTCTTGTTCATGGAGGCCTACGGTTTGCACGATGGACGGACGCCTCGATCCTCACCTGGACCGCTTGTCCCGTAGGTCTCCTTTCCACCCGTTGCCGACTTACGTACCGTCCGCTCGTGAGCGGCGCCTGAAACAAAAAAGGCCGGCGGATCGCTCCGCCGGCCTTTCCGTATTCGCTCTGACCCGGCGGCCTATTCCGCCGCGTCGCCCCGCGCCAGGTTCCGCAGCACATAGGGCATCACGCCGCCGGCCTTGAAGTAGTCCAGCTCGGTCTGGTTATCGATGCGGCAGCGGACCGGGAAGCGGGCCATCTTGCCGTCGGACGGGCGGAACAGCTCGACCCACAGCTCCTGGCGCGGCTTCAGCTTGCCGGTGTTGACGTCCGACAGGCCGCGGATGGTGACGATCTCCTCGCCGGTCAGACCCAGGCGGTTCCAGCCGTCCGATTTGAACTGCAGCGGGACCACGCCCATGCCGATCAGGTTGGAGCGGTGGATGCGCTCGTAGCTCTCGGCGATGACCGCGCGCACGCCTAGCAGGCGGGTGCCCTTGGCCGCCCAGTCGCGCGACGAGCCGGTGCCGTATTCCTTGCCGGCGAAGACCACCAGCGGACGCCCCTCGGCCTGGTACCGCATGGCCGCGTCGTAGATCGACATGGTGTCGCCCGACGGGAAGTGCTTGGTCACCCCGCCCTCGATGTCGGGCGTCATGCGGTTGCGGATGCGGATGTTGGCGAAGGTGCCGCGCATCATGACTTCGTGGTTGCCGCGGCGGGCGCCGTAGGAGTTGAAGTCCAGCGGATCGACGCCGTGGTTGGTCAGATAGACGCCTGCGGGCGAGGCCTTCTTGATCGAACCGGCCGGAGAGATGTGGTCGGTGGTGATCGAGTCGCCGAAGATCCCCAGAATGCGCGCCTCGGTGACATCGGCGACCGGGGTCGGCTCCATCGACAGACCCTCGAAATAGGGCGGGTTCTGCACATAGGTGGAGCTGTCGTCCCAGGCGTAGGTCTGGCCGCCCTCGACGGCGATGCCCTGCCAGTGCTCGTCGCCCTTGAAGACGTCGGCGTAGCGTTTGGCGAACATCTTGGGCGTGACCGCCTTGCGCTGGATGTCGGCGATTTCCTGATTGGTCGGCCAGATGTCCTTGAGGAAGACGTCCTTGCCCTTCTTGTCCTGACCGATCGGCTGGGTGGTGATGTCGATCCGCATCGATCCGGCCAGGGCGTAGGCCACCACCAACGGCGGCGAGGCCAGGTAGTTGGCCTGGACGTCCGGGTTCACCCGGCCCTCGAAGTTGCGGTTGCCCGAAAGCACGCTGGCCGCGACCACGCCGTTCTCATTGATGGCCTTCGAGATCGCCGGGTCCAGCGGGCCCGAGTTGCCGATGCAGGTGGTGCAGCCATAGCCGACCAGGTTGAAGCCGAGCGCGTCCAGGTCCGCCTGCAGGCCGGCGTCGGTCAGATAGTCGGTGACCACCTGCGAGCCCGGGGCCAGGGAGGTCTTGACCCAGGGCTTGGGCTTCAGGCCCAGCGCATGGGCCTTGCGCGCCACCAGGCCCGCGGCGATCAGCACTGAGGGGTTGGAGGTGTTGGTGCAGCTGGTGATGGCGGCGATCACCACATCGCCGTCGCCGAGGTCGAACTTTTCGCCGTCCACCTTGGCGCGGGCCGCGTCGGTGGGGCGCGAGAAGACATCGGCCAGGGCCGTCTCGAACGAGGGCGCGGCGGTGGTCAGCTCGACCCGGTCCTGGGGACGCTTGGGTCCGGCCAGGGACGGGACGACCGTCGCCAGGTCCAGTTCCAGCACGTCGGTGAACACCGGATCCTCCGACGTCTCATCGACCCAAAGCCCTTGAGCCTTGGCATAGGCCTCGACCAGCTGGACGCGCGCCTTGTCGCGGCCGGTGGCCGTCAGATAGGCCAGGGTCGCGGCCGAGACCGGGAAGAAGCCGCAGGTGGCGCCGTACTCCGGGGCCATGTTGGCGATGGTGGCCTGGTCCTCGATGGTCAGGGACGTCAGGGCGTCGCCGAAGAACTCCACGAACTTGCCGACCACGCCCTTCTTGCGCAGCATCTGGGTGACGGTCAGCACCATGTCGGTGGCGGTGGCCCCCTCGGGCAGGCGGCCGGTCAGGCGGAAGCCGATGACCTCGGGGATCAGCATGGGGATCGGCTGGCCCAGCATGGCCGCCTCGGCCTCGATGCCGCCCACACCCCAGCCCAGAACGGCCAGGCCGTTGATCATGGTGGTGTGGCTGTCGGTGCCGACCACGGTGTCGGGATAGGCGACGGTCTTCTTGCCTTCGGTCCCCGTCCAGACCGTCTGGCCCAGATGCTCCAGATTAACCTGGTGGCAGATGCCGGTGCCGGGCGGCACCACACGGAAGTTGTTGAAGGCCGACGAGCCCCAGCGCAGGAACTTGTAGCGCTCCATGTTGCGCTCGTACTCGCGCTCGACGTTCTGGACGAAGGCGCCGGGCGTGCCGAAATGGTCGACCATGACCGAGTGGTCGATCACCAGATCGACGGGGCTCAGCGGATTGATCTTGGTGGCGTCGGCGCCCAGCTTGGCCATCGCGTCGCGCATCGCGGCAAGATCGACCACCGCCGGAACGCCGGTGAAATCCTGCATCAACACGCGCGCGGGGCGGAAGGCGATCTCGTGCTCAACCGAGCCCTTGTTCTCGACCCAGGCAGCCACGGCCCTGAGATCGGCCTCGGTGACGGAGACGCCGTCCTCGTTGCGCAGCAGGTTCTCCAGCAGCACCTTCATGGAGCGCGGCAGGCGGGAAATCCCGGCCAGCCCGGCTTCCTCGGCGGCGGGAAGGCTGTAATAGGCGTACTTCTTGCGCCCGACGGAGAGATCCTGACGGGTCTTGAGGCTGTCAATCGACGGCATGGGGGAGTCCTCTGGTCAACGCCGCCCGACAATCCGGTTGCGCCATCGCGCGGTCTGCCCCGGGGCGCACAGGTCCCAAGGGCGCGCGGCGAAGGCCTGCTGCGGCGAGCCCGGATATAGCGACGCTGGGTCGCGGCGTCCATGTATCCACGTCGTCGACAGGGACATTGCGAAGGGTTCGCACTTCCCTCCCCGTTCGCAGGGGAAGGTGGGCCGCGAAGCGGGTCGGATGGGGGGGCTGGTCGAGCGGGGCGGGCTGCCTTCGATCGCGCGTTGTCGCAACCACTGGCGGATACACCCCCCATCCGTCTCGCTTCGCGCGCCACCTTGCCCCGCAGGGGGGGAAGGCATGTTGAGCGTAACCGGTCTTTCCCTGTCGCGCGGCGAGCGCGTGCTGTTTCGAGACCTGTCGCTGGCGCTGGACGCAGGCCAGGCCGTCGCCCTGACCGGCGCCAATGGAGCGGGCAAGACCTCGCTGCTGCGCGCCATCGCCGGATTTCTGCGCCCCGACGCCGGGACCATCGCCGTCGACGGCCAGCCGCCGGCCGAGGCGCGGGATCGGCTGCATTTTCTGGGTCATCAGGACGGTCTGAAGGGCCAGCGCCTGACCGGTAACGAACTGGACTTCCAGGCCCGCTGGCTGGGGGCGGACGCGGCCGGGACTGCGCACGCCATCCAGACGCTGGGCCTCGACCCCTTGCTCGATCTCGAGACGCGCAAGCTGTCGGCGGGCCAGCGCCGCCGCCTGGCCCTGGCCCGGCTGATCGCGGCGCCCCGGCCCCTGTGGCTGATGGACGAGCCGTTCGCTCCGCTGGACGCCGGCTGGCGCGAGGCCCTGGGCCGACTGATGGCCGAGCATCTGGTGGGCGGCGGCGCCATCCTCGCGGCCGTTCACGATCCGCTGCCGATCCCGGCCGCGGCGCTCGATCTGGGCGGCCTGTCGTGAGCGCGGCCGCTCTCCTGTTCCGGCGTGAGCTGGCCCTCAGCTGGGGCGGGGGCGGCGGCCCGCTGGTGGCGGTCGGCTTCCTGGCCACCCTGACCACCCTGATCCCGCTGGCGGCCGGCGCCGATCCGACGCGGCTGGCGCCGCTGGCCGCCGCCGTCGCCTGGGTCGCCCTGGCCCTGGCCAGCCTGCTCAGCCTCGAGCGCCTGTTCGAGCGGGATCACGAGGACGGCGCCCTGGACCTGTTGGCTCTGGGCCCCTTGCCGCTGGAGGCGGTGTGCGCGCTCAAGGCCCTGGCTCACTGGGTCGGCACCGGCCTGCCGCTGGCCCTCGCCGCGCCCGTCGCGGCGCTGGCGCTAGGCCTGGCGCCGAGCCTTGCGCCGCTGGCGCTCGTGGCCGGCCTGCTCGGCGGCCTGGGGTTCAGCTTCATCGGGGCCCTAGGCGCGGCCCTTGCCCTGGGCGCGCGGCGCGGCGGGCTTCTGATCGCGGCGGTGGTGCTGCCGCTGTTCATCCCGCCGGTGATTTTCGGCGGCGGCGCCCTGGCCCGCGCCGCCGACGGCCAGTCCCCGCTCCAGGCGCTGGCGCTGCTGGCCGCCTACGCCCTGTTCGCCGCCGCCGTCAGCCCGCTGGCCGCTGCGGCGGCAGTGCGCAACGCTCAATCATGAGGCGCGGCGTCGCGTCTCTGGTCAGCGACCGCCGGGAGTTCTAAGGAGCCCGCCATGTTCGGCCTCGCCAATCCGGATCGGTTCATGCGGGTCACGCGCCCGCTGGTTCCGCTCGCCTGGGGCGCGGCGGCGATCCTGCTTGCGGTCGGCGTCTGGCTCAGCTTCTCGGCGCCCGAGGACTATCAGCAGGGCTCGACCGTGCGGATCATGTTCATCCACGTGCCGGCGGCGACCCTGGGGCTCGGCGCCTATCTGGCGCTCGGCGTATCCAGCTTCTTCGCCCTGGTGTTTCGCCATGCGTTGGCGGACGCCGCGGCCCGAGCCGCGGCCCTGCCGGGGGCGATGTTCACATCCCTGGCGCTGATCACGGGCGCCCTGTGGGGCCAGCCGATGTGGGGGACGTGGTGGGTGTGGGACGCGCGCCTGACCTCGGTGCTGGTGCTGTTCCTGTTCTACCTCGGCTACATGGCCCTGCGGGCCTCGATCGACGACGAGCAAAAGGCGGCGCGGGCCGCGGCGGTGCTGGGCCTGGTCGGGCTGGTCAATCTGCCGATCGTCAAGTTCTCGGTCGACTGGTGGAACACCCTGCATCAGCCGGCCTCGCTGATCCGTTCGGGCGGGACCTCGGTCGACCCTGCCTTCCTGCCGGCCCTCCTGACCATGATGGCGGCCTATGGCGCGCTGTTTCTGGCGGTGTGGGTGACCGCCATCCGCACCGAGGTGACGCGCCGGCGCGTTCTGACCCTGCGCCAGCGCCGGGCGGCCATGGCGTGACCGGCCTGACCTTGGACATGGGCCAGTACGCCGCCTTCGTCTGGCCGGCCTGGGGCGCGAGCCTGCTCGGCCTGGCCTTCGTCGTCGTGCGCACCCTCATGGCCGCGCGCCGTTGGTCCAGGGCGCTGAAAGACGAGGCCAAACGGTGACGCGCCCGGACAGCCCCAATGGGGATCGCACCATCGGCGTGAGAAAGGCTCTGTTCCTGCTGCCTCTCGCCGTGCTGGTCGCCCTCGCCGCCGTCTTCGCCTTCTGGGCGCTCCAGCGCGACACCGCCGAGCATCGCCCCGACGCCCTGATCGGACAGCCGATCCCCGAGACGCTGCTGCCGCTGCTGTCGGGCGAGGGCGAACTGGACCTCAAGACCGCCGCGGTCGGTCGACCGATGGTGATCAATGTCTTCGCCAGCTGGTGCGCGCCGTGCCGGATCGAACACCCGCAGCTGATGGCGCTCCAGGCTCGGGGCGTCCGCGTCGTCGGGATCGCCTACAAGGACGAGCCCGAGAACACCCGCGCCTTTCTGGAGGAACTGGGCGACCCCTTCGCCCTGGTGATGGTCGACCGCGAGGGCCGGGCGGGGCTCGATCTGGGCATTTCGGGCGTGCCCGAGAGCTTCGCGGTCGACGCCCAGGGAATCGTCGTCGGAAAGATCTCCGGCCCCATCAACGACCAGACCGATCTGGAGCGGCTGATCGCGCCGCTGGATACGCCCCGGCGCCCCTGATCGCGCGCGTTAACCCATGATCGTCCAGTTGGCGTTAACCATGATCGCATGATGCCGATTCGCCCGTCTTCCGTTGGCATACCCAACCCCCTGGCCCAGACGCCGGGAGCCCTGACGGCCCAGGGAATCGAGGCGCGCCAGGCCTTTTTCCGCGCCGCTCTGGAGGCCGCCAAGGCGCCGCAGGCTCCGGCACGCGCCGAGCCGATGTCGGTGACCGCCACCGCTCGATCGGCGGCGATGGACGAGACGCGTCATGCCGAGCGCGCAGACGCGCCCGGCCGGCCCGGCCGTCTGCTCGACATTCGCGTCTGACGCCATCGTCATCCGTCGCAAGGGAACGGTTCCGCTGCCCTAGCGCTGGTTTTCCATGCCCATGAACAGCGTGGAAGGAGCCGGCCATGGCCTATGCCCGAGCCTATGAGAAACATCTGACGGCCGAGGAGCGGGGCCTGGTCGCCCAGACCCGCCGCCCCGAGATCACTGAACTGAAGGACGCCGAGCTGCGCAAGGTGGTCAAACAGCTGCGCGAACGACGCGACCGTGCCCGCGACACCGCCCAGGATCGCCGCCGCGCCAAGGCCCAGTCCGGCGGCGGTCGAGGAGCCGGCGCCGATGCGGAGGGCCCCGGCGCCCAGAAGCGGCGCGGAGCTCTGGTCGCGGCCGTCAAGCGCGGCAACAGGGAGCTGGAGCGGCGTCGCGGCATCGTCCGCGCCGACACCGCCAGTCGAAACCTGCGTCAGGCGCTGCGCCGCAAGAGCAACCGTTCACTGGAGGGCGTGCCGGACTCGCGCACGGCCGGCCGTGGGATGGCTGATCAACCCAACACCAAGATCGCCCCGTCCGGCGCGCTGTCGGCCGAAGGTGCCAAGCCCGCCCTGAAACGCTCGCGCGAGCGTTAGGCCTCGGCCTTCTTGCCAGTCTTCTTGGCTCGCTTGGCGGCCCTGGCGGCCAGGCGAGCCTCGGCCTTTTCGGCGGCGTCGGAGGCGGCCAGATCGGTGAGGATCGCGACGAACTTCTCGCGCCGCGCCTTGGGCAGGGCCGCCAGGAAGCGCTTATCGGCGGCGGCCACCGCAGGGCGGACCTGATCCAGCACCGCCCTGCCCTCTTCCGACAGGGTCACCGAGCGAGCCCGGCCGTCCGAATCGGATCGTTCGCGCACCAGCCAGCCCCGCGTGGTCATCCGCGCCGCCAGCTCCGCCAGGGTCGAGCGATCGATGCCGGTGATGCGCACAAGCTCCGCCTGGCTGAGACCGCCGGCCTCGGTGGCCTGGGCGGCGGCTTCCAGAAGTACGTACTGGCGATGAGTCGGAGCGTCCGCGCCGGCCTCGGCGGCGTAGGCCTCCAGCATCCGCTGCAGCGCCCGGTGCATCAGGTGGCCCGGCGAACCGTCCAGCCCTTCCTGTTTCCTGGACCGCGTCTTGTCGCCCTTGACCATACCGACCCCGCTCCGTTCACGGCGCAGCTAGCAGCCCGGCGTTGCGGTTTGACGACAGCGCGTCAGAAGCCGACGCGCGGCGTCTTCAGGCGGCGCTTGTTGACGTGGCTCTCGGGCGCCGTTCCCAACGCCTCGGGCAGCTCGCCCTTGAAATAGTAGCGTTGCCACGCCTCCTTGGCGGCGTCGGGCTCACCGGAGGCCAACCGCTTGTTGAAGTCGGTGCGCTGACGGTTCCAGGCGTCGAACTGGCCATGCATCACCGGGTCGGATTCGAGCGGCTTGATCACCGGCTGGAAGGCCTCGACCTTCCTATGTTCGACCAAGCTGATGAAGCAGAAGGGTTCGCCCTTCTCGAACTTGATCCGTCCCGGCCGGGTGAAAATCCAGTTCATGGTGAAGGGGAAGGGCAGCCAGTCTGTCTCGATCAGACCGACGAGCGGCTGGATGCCGTCCTTGACGTGATTGGGCGAGCCTGAGGCCATCATCCCCCAGCCCGGCGGCGTGCGGAACAGATACTGCGGGTGCATCGTCAGCACGCCTCGCGAGAAGTGCGAGGTGACGAAATGCGCAAAGTCCGGATGCGGCCGATCCGGATGCAGGGTGATGTCGGCCTGGCTTGGTCCGCCGTTCCATTCGGCCGAGAACCCCATGGGGCACAGCAGCTCCCACCCCGTGGTGTTGGCCATGTTCAGCGGCAGGCAGCGATAGGGATGCCGGCTGGCGAAGGCGTCCATCCAGTTGCGCGTCTGGCGGCCGGGGATCATGTCCGGCGGCCGCGGCGTCATGGGGAAGCACTCGAGTTCCATCGCGGGACCTGGCGTGAAGGGAAGACCGCCCGCTGTTTAGGCCAAGGCGGGCGGCCTCGTCAGCCCCATTGTCAGGCCATTTCGACGGCCATGGCCACGGCTTCGCCGCCGCCGATGCACAGCGAGGCAACGCCCTTCCTGCCGCCGCGCGCCTGAAGCGCGCCCAGCAGGGTGCACAGCACCCGCGCCCCCGAGGCGCCGATGGGATGACCCAGGGCCGTGGCGCCGCCGTTGACGTTCATCTTGGCGTGGTCGAGGCCCAGATCCTTCATGGCGATCATGGCCACGGCGGCGAAGGCCTCGTTGACCTCCCACAGATCGACATCCTCGACCGACCAGCCGGCCTTGTTCAGCGCCTTCTGCATGGCGGGCACCGGGGCGGTGGTGAACTGGCCCGGCTCTTGGGCGTGGGCGGCATGAGCGACGACGCGGGCGACGATCGGCAGGCCCAGGGCCTTGGCCGTGCTTTCGCGCGTCATCACCAGGGCGGCGGCGCCGTCCGAGATCGACGAAGCGTTGGCGGCCGTGATGGTCCCGTCCTTGGAAAAGGCAGGCTTCAAGGTCGGGATTTTGTCCGGGTTTGCCTTCAGTGGCTGTTCGTCCTGACTGACGGTTTCGACCCCCTTGCGTCCCTTGACCTCGACGGGCGCGATCTCGGCCTCGAAGGCGCCGGATTCGATGGCGGTGCGGGCGCGGCTCAGGCTCTCGATGGCGTATTCGTCCATGGCTTCGCGGGTGAACTGATAGTCGCGGGCCGAGTCCTCGGCGAACGATCCCATCAGCTTGCCGTGATCGTAGGCGTCCTCCAGCCCGTCCAGGAACATCGAGTCCTTGATGGCGTCGTGGCCGATGCGGGCTCCGCCCCGGTGCTTGGCCAGGAGGTAGGGCGCACCGGTCATGGACTCCATGCCGCCGGCGACAATCACCTCCGCCGTCCCTGCCTTCAGCGCGTCATGCGCCATCATCGCGGCCTGCAGGCCCGAGCCGCACATCTTATTGACGGTGACCGCCTCGACCGAGCGCGGCAGGCCGGCGCCGAGCGCCGCCTGGCGGGCGGGCGCCTGACCCAGGCCCGCGGGCAGGACGCAACCCATGTAGATCTGCTCGACCTTGTCAGGGTCCAGTCCGGCCCGCTCGACCGCCGCCTTCACCGCCGTCGCGCCCAGCTCGGTGGCCTTCACCGAGGCGAACACGCCCTGGAAGCCGCCCATGGGGGTGCGGGCGAAGGAGCAGATGACGACGGGGTCGGTGCTGGCGTCGGTCATGAGGCGGTCTCTTGGGCGGCTGAAGGGCTAGGGCCGCTAGATCGTGCCTCCCGTCCGCGAAGGCAAGCCGGTCAGACCGCCGGCGCCTCCGTCCAGCCTCCGGCCAGGGCCTTGAACAGGGCGATCTGATAGGTCGTCACCAGGGCGTCCGAGCTGGCCAACTGGGCGTCGGCGGCGGCCAGGGTGCGCTCGGCGTCCAGCACCGGCAGGAAGCTGTCGGCGCCGGCATCGAAACGCAGCCGCGACAGGCGCACCGCAGTCGCGGCCTCGTCCCGGGCGGCCTGAAGCGCGGCGCGGCGATCCAGTTCGCGGGCGTAGGTGGCCAGCGCCGTCTCGGTTTCCTGCAGGGCGACCAGCACCGTCTGATCGAAGGTGGCCAGCGCCGCGTCGGACAGGGCGCCGGCCTGTTCGATCCGCGCCCGGGCGGCGAAGACGTTCGGGAACGACCAGCTGATCAGCGGCCCGACCGAAAAGCGGAAGGACCCGTCGTCGCCCAGGTCGCCGGCGTCCAGAGCCGTCGATCCCACCGAGCCGCCAAGGGAGATACGCGGGAAGAGGTCGGCGGTGGCCACGTTCACCCGCGCCGCGGCGGCGGCGAGGTCGCGCTCGGCGCGGGCCACGTCGGGTCGACGCGCCAGCAGCTGGGCGCCGTCACCGACCGGGATCGGCTGGGTCAGCTGCGGCGGGCGGGCGCAGGCGCGGGCGGCCTGACTGGCCTCGGCGGGAGTGACCCCGGTCAGGGTGGCCAGGCGGAACAGCGCGCCGTCGCGCTGGGCCACCAGGGGCGGCAGCGCGGCCCGACTCGATTGCAGCGCCGAACGGGCGCGGGCCACGTCCAGGCCATTGCCCGAGCCGGCGTCGAGCAGGGTCTGGGTCAGGCGCGCGGTGTCGGCCTGCAGTTCGATGGTGCGCTCGGCGACGGCGATCTGGGCGTTCGACGAGCAGGCGTCGGCATAGGCCCGCGCGGTCTCGGCCGCGACCGTGACCCGCACCACGTCCAGCGCCGCCGCCACCGCGTCGGCGTCGGCCTGGGCGGCGCGGATCGAAGCGCCGACCCGGCCGAACAGGTCGATCTCATAGGCGACGTCCAGTCCGACGTCATAGACCTCGGTCTCGTCCAGAGGCTCGCCGGTCGTCGGCTGGCCCGGAATGCTGAACGACGAGCTCGACTGGCGGCCGTAGGTCACCCCCGCGCTGGTGGTGGTGGTCGGCAGCCGGGCGGTCCGCGCCTGGCTCAGGGCCGCGCGAACGGCGCGCAGATTGGCCTCGGCCGCCTCCAGCTCATTGTTCTCGGCGAGCGCCTGCAACACCAGGGCGTCCAGCGCCGGGTCGGCGTAGAGACGCCACCAGTCGTCGCGGGCTTCGGCGGTGGTGATGGCCGGCGTCTCGGTGGCGAACCCCTCGGTTCCGACGAAGGCGCCAGTTCCGCTGGGAGGCACAGTCGGAACCGGCGGCTTGGGGCCCACCGCGCAGGCGGCGAGCAGGGCCGCGGCCGACACGGCCAGCAGGGTCGGGCGCGCGGCCCGTGTCGACGGAATGCGGATCATCGGGTCTCTCCCACCGGCTGATCGTCGGCGGATTCGTGCGGCGGCAGGCCGTAGCTGGTCGGGATGTGACGCTCCTTCTCCGGCGCCTTGGGCATCTTGCCGGCGAGCCAGCGACAGACGACGTAGAACACCGGGGTGAAGATCAGGCCGAAGAAGGTCACGCCCAGCATGCCCGACACCACGGCGGTGCCCAGCGACTGGCGCATTTCGGCGCCCGGACCCGTCGCCAGCATCAGCGGCATCACGCCGAAGATGAAGGCGAAGGAGGTCATCAGGATCGGCCGCAGGCGGGTGCGCGCGGCGCGGACGGCGGCGTCGAAGCGGTTGAGGCCGTCGTTCTCCTCGGCCTGTTTGGCGAACTCCACGATCAGAATGGCGTTCTTGGCCGCCAGGGCGATCAGCACCACCAGTCCGACCTGGACCAGGATGTTGTTGTCCAGCCCGGCCAGATTGACCCCGATCATCGCCGCCAGGATGCACATCGGCACGATCAGCACGACCGCCAGCGGCAGGGTCAGCGCCTCGTACTGAGCCGCCAGCACCAGGAAGACGAAGATGACCGCCATCAGGAACACCAGGCTAGCGCCGCCCGCCGACTGCTTCTCCTGCAGGGCCAGGCCGGTCCACTCGAAGCTGAATCCGTCGGGCAGGGTCTGGGCGGCCATGCCCTCCATGATCTCCAGCGCCTCGCCGGACGACACGCCGGGCGCGGCCTGCCCCTGCAGCGACGCCGCCGGGAACAGGTTGTAGCGCACGATCCTGGACGGTCCGGAATCGTCCCTGAGGGTCGCGATCGAGCCCAGCGGCACCATCGCGCCGGAGGCCGAGCGGGTCTTCAGATTGGCGATGTCGGCCAGGTCGTCGCGCGCCGTCGGCTCCGCCTGGGCGGTCACCCGGAAGGTGCGGCCGAGCAGGTTGAAGTCATTGATGTAGGACGAGCCGAGATAGACCCCCAGCGTCGAGAAGACGTCGTTGGGCTGGACCCCCATCATCAGCGCCCGGTCGCGATCGACGTCGGCGGTGATGCGCGGCGAGCCGGTGTTGTAGGTCGAGAACACCTGCTGCACGTCGGTGGGCGCCTGGGCGGCGGCGCCCATCATGGCGAAGGTGGCCCCCTCCAGCGCGCGATAGCCGCCGCCGGAGGTGTCCTGGATCATCATCTCGAAGCCGTTGCCCGTTCCGAGACCCTGGACGGCCGGGGGGGCGATGACGAAGATCTGCGCCTCCTCGATGCCCGAGGTGGCGCCGGTGATGGCGCCGGCCAGGGAGGCGGCGGTCAGCTCGGCGCTCTCGCGATCGGCGAACTCGTCCAGGCGCACGAAGATGGTCGCGGCGTTGGAGCCGAACGAGAAGCTGGTGCCGTCCAGGCCGGCGAAGGCCACGGTGCCGTCGACGCCCTCGGTCTGGCTGATCACCTCATAGGCGCGCTCCATCACCGCCTCGGTGCGGGCCAGAGACGAGCCCGGCGGCAGTTGGACCACGCCGATCAGCGTGCCCTGGTCCTGATCGGGAATGAACCCTGTCGGGGTGTCGATCACCCGCCAGGCGGTTACGGCCAGAAGGCCGGCGTAGACCACCAGCATGATGGTCACCATCCGCACCAGGCGTCCGGTCAGGCGGCCATAGCGGTCCGACAGCCAGTCGAAGCCCTGGTTGAACTTGCGGCCGGCCCAGCCGAGCCGATAGGCGACCTCGCCGATCGGGCCCTTCTTGCGCGTGCCGTCATGCGGCTTGTGCGGCTTGAGCAGCAGGGCCGCCATGGCCGGCGACAAGGTCAGCGACACCAAGAGCGACACCGCCGAGGCCGTGGCGATGACCACCGCGAACTCGCGATAGAAGATGCCGGGAATGCCGGGCACGAACATGGTCGGCACGAACACCGAGATCAGCACCAGGCCGATGGCGATCAGCGCGCCGGACACCTCCTGCATGGAGCGGTGGGCGGCCTCCTTGGGCGTCAACCCCTCGCGGATGTAGCGCTCGACGTTCTCGACCACGACGATGGCGTCGTCGACCACGATGCCGACGGCCAGGACCAGGGCGAACAGGCTCAGCGAGTTGATCGAGAAGCCCAGCGCCAGTTGCACCGCGAAGGTCGCCACCAGCGCCACCGGGATGGCCACGATGGGAATGATGGCGGCCCGCCAAGTCTGCAGGAACACCACGACCACGATGACGACCAGGAAGATCGCCTCGATCAGCGTGTGCTGAACCGACTCGACCGAGGCCGCGACGAACTCCGTGGGATTGTAGGGGACCGAGATGGCCATGCCCTGGGGCAGTTCGGCCTCGACGGCGGCGATCTCGTCCAGCACGCGGCCGGCGGTTCCGAGCGCATTGGCGCCCGGCTGCTGGATCACGGCGATGCCGACGCCGCGCTGGCCGTCGAAATAGCCGTTGATGCCGTAGTCCTGGGCGCCCAGCTCGACGCGGGCGACGTCGCGCACGCGGGTGACGCGCCCCTCGGCGTCGGTCTTGATCACGACGTCGGCGAACTGTTCCGGCGTATCGAGGCGACCCTGGACCTGCACCGGCAGTTGGAAGGCCGCGGCGCTGGTGGCGAAGGGCGGCTGGCCGATGGCGCCTGCGGCTGCCTGGACGTTCTGGGCCCGCAGGGCGTTGACGATGTCTGGGCCGGTCATGCCGCGCGCGGCGGCCTTGGCCGGGTCGATCCAGACCCGCATGGAGTAGTTGCCGCCGCCGAACACCTGGACGTTGCCGACGCCCTCGAGGCGCAGCAGACGGTCCCGCAGCTGGGAGTTGGCGTAGTTGCCGACGTAGTCGTTATCCAGGCTCTGATCCGGCGAGGTCAGGCCGATGATCATCAGGAAGCCGGATTCCTGCTTGTTCACCGTGACGCCGATCTGGCGCACCTGCTCGGGCAGGCGCGGCTCGGCCAGGGCGACGCGATTCTGCACCAGCACCTGGGCCGCATCCAGGTCGGTGCCCGGCTGGAAGGTCACGGTGATTCCGACCGTGCCGTCCGAGGTCGAGGACGAGGACAGATACAGCATGCCCTCGACGCCGTTGACCTCCTGCTCGATCGGGGCGGCGACGGTCTCGGCCACGGTCTCGGCCGAGGCGCCCGGATAGGCGGTGTTGATCGTGATCGTCGGCGGCGCGATCTCCGGATACTGCGACAGCGGCAGCAGCGGATAGGCGAAGACGCCGATCAGGGTGATGAACACCGCGATCACGGCCGCGAAGATCGGCCGGTCGATGAAGAAGCGGGAAATGTTCATGATTCAGGGGTCCGCGCTCAGTCGCCCGACGCCAGGGCGCCGGTGAAACTGGCGCTCGACGCGGGAGCGGCCTGGGTGACGGGCTGCGGCGTTTCCTGGGCGACGGGCTGGATCCGGCCGTTCTGGGCCTGCACCTTCACGCCAGGCTGCTGCACGCGCTGCAGGCCGGAAATGACCACGCGATCGTTGGCGGAAAGGCCGGAGCGGATCACGCGCAGACCCTGGACCACCGGGCCCAGCTGGACCGGCTTGGGCGCGACCGAGCCGTCGGCGGCGACCACGTAGACCACCCGGCGGGCGGCGTCGGTCGCAATGGCGGCGTCGGGCACCAGCATGGCCTGATAGCTGCCGGACCCGGCCAGCCGGCCCTGGCCGAACATGCCGGGCTTCAGGAAGCCGTCGGCATTGGGAACCACGGCCCGCAACCGCACCACCCCGGAGGCGGGGTCGATGGCGTTGTCGGTGAAGTCGAGCGTGCCGGTGCGCGAATATTCCGCCTCGTCCTGCAGCCGCACCTGGATCGGCGCGGCGCCTTCGCGGGCCTGGCGCTGGTACTTCAGCAGCACCGCCTCGGAGCCCTCGAACACGAAATGGATCGGGCTGGAGGACACGATGGTGGTCAGGATGTCGCCTGCCGACGAGCCGCCGGCGACGACATTGCCGGGGTCGATCCGCCGGTCCGACACGCGGCCCGAGATCGGGGCGGTGACGCGGGTGAACTCAAGCTCGAGCTGACGCGCGCGGATGGCGGCGTTGGCCGAGGCCACGGCCGCCTCGGCCTGTTCGACGGCGCCGCGGCGCGTATCGGCCTCGGCCTGGCTGATGGCCTGGCTGGACAACAGGGTCTCGGCGCGGGTCAGTTCCGACTGGGCCAGGCTGAGCTGGGCCTGGGCCTGGCTCAGCTGGGCCCGCGCGGCGTTGAGCGCCGCCTGGGCCGGGCGAGGATCGAGGGTGAACAGCAATTGGCCGCGACGCACATAGTCGCCGTCCGAGAAGTGGACGTTCTGGATGTAGCCGCCGGCGCGGGCGCGGACGTCGACCGTCTGGGGGGCCTCGAAACGACCGGAGAAATCGTCCCACTCCTCGACCTGCTGGACCAGGGGCGTGGCCACGGTGACCTGGGGCGCGGGCGGGGCGCCGCCTTCGGCCGGGCGCGAGCAGCCCTGCAGGGCCACGACGCCCAGCGCCGTCGCCACAGCGATCATCAGCTTGCGCATTCGCGCGTCTCCGTCGTCTGGGGAACCTTGGGGAGGAACCGGGGTGTGCGGGCCGTCATGAAGAGTCGCGGCCCTGTCATCAGGCGATGACTTGTATCGCAGGCGCGAAGGTTGTCAACAGCTGATGACAAGTCCATAAGGGTCGCAAGGTCATTAACTCTCGGACAGGAAACGCCGCCCTTGAGGCCCTGCTATCCGCGGCCGCGCAACGCCGAAGCCACGCGCGCCGACATCCTGCTCACCGCTCGCAAGCGGTTCGCCCGCGACGGCTACGACGAGGTCGGGCTGCGCGACATCGCGCGTGAGGTCGGTGTGGATGCCGCCCTGATCAGCCGCTATTTCGGATCCAAGGAGGATCTGTTCCTCCAGGTCATGCAAAGCTGCGACAACGGCGAGGGCTTCATGCTGGGCGATCGCGCCACCTGGGGTCGGCGCATCGCCGAACAGGTGATGACCAAGCCCAAGCCCGAATCCAAGATGGACAGCCTGCCGATCATGCTGCGCTCGCTCGGCTCGGCAAAGGCGATGGAGATCATCGGCCGGTCGAGCGACGAGCGGTTCTTTCGCCCCCTGATCGAATGGATGGGTGGCAAGGACGCCGAGGTCCGCGCCCGCCTGGCCGCCAGCGTGGTTATGGGCGTGGCCATGGGCAAGGAGATCACCGGCGGCCTGCCGCTGGACGACGACGCCAAGGCGCGGTTCACCACCCGCTTCGCCCGCCTGCTGCAGTCGCTGCTCGACGACGAGGACTGCTGAGCCGGGGTCAGTGCCCGCCGTCGGGATAGGGGCTGGTGACCTCCAGAGCGATCATGCCCGGCAGCGCCTCACCCAGACCCGCGAGGATGAACTGGATCGCCAGGGCGCACAGGATCAGGCCCAGCACCCGCACCACGATCGCCATGCCGACCTCGCCCAGCAGCCGGTGGATCGGGCCGGTCAGGGCGAAGATGGCGAAGGTCACCACGCCGGCCGCCAGGATCGCCGCCATGCCGGCGACCGTGCCCTGGTAGCCGATAGCCTGGGCCTCACCCGCCTGGATGATGATGGTCGAGATCGCGCCGGGCCCGATCATCAGAGGCATGGCGAAGGGCACCACCAGCCGCTGAAACCGCCGTCGCGCATAGCCGCGCACGTCGCCGGCGTCCTTCAGCGCGTCGGGGTCGGCGAAGCTCTCCAGAAAATTCTCCCGCGCCATATCGAGACCCAGCAGCAGCAGGAGGATGCCACCGGCGATACGGAATGCCGCCAGCGAGATGCCGAAGAATTCCAGCAGCCCCAGACCGGTGAAAAAGAAGAAGCTGAGGAAGACGACGACGAACAGGCACAGCAGGGCGCTGACCCCGCGCCGCTGAGCGCCCGAGGCGCCGGCCGTGGCCGCCGCGAAGATCGGAATGTTGCCGATCGGGTCGATCAGGGCGAACAGCGCCACGAACAGGTTGACCCCCAGGTCGACGGCGTTCATCTGGACCCCCGGCGCGACCGCACCCCGCGTGCGTGCTTCGATTATGGCTCTGCTTAGCCGTTCGCCGGGAGATCGTCGATGACCGAAACCGTGACAGCCGATCCACGCCTGATCGTCGGGCTGGACCTGCCGTCGGTTGATGCGGCCGAGGCCATGACCGAGCGGCTCGACGGCGTGATCACCTCATGGAAGGTCGGGCTGACCCTGCTGGCCCGGCCAGGTGGCGTCGCGTTCGCCCACCGGCTGCGCGAACGCGGCTGCCAGGTCTTTCAGGACTGGAAGCTGCACGACATCGGGGCCCAGGTCGAAGGCGCCGCCCGCGCCGTCGCCGAGGGCGGCTGCGACTGGCTGACGGTCCACGCCGAACCGCAGGTGATGCGCGCGGCGATCGCCGGGCGTGGCGATCATCCGACCGCCCTTCTGGCCGTCACGGTCCTGACCAGCCTGTCCGACGCGGATCTGGCCGAGATCGGTTACGCCCATACCGCCTCCGACCTCGTGGCGCGCCGCGTGCGCCAGGCGTTGGAAGCCGGCGTCGACGGCGTCGTCTCCAGCCCGCTCGAAGCCGCCCGCGCCCGCGCCCTGGCCACCGAGGCCGGCCGGCCGGATTTCCTGGTGGTCACCCCCGGCGTGCGCCCCGCCGGCGCCGAGGTCGGCGACCAGCAGCGGGTCGCGACGCCCGCCAAGGCGCTCCAGTCCGGGGCCAGCCATCTGGTCGTCGCCCGCCCCATCGTCGCTGCCGCCGATCCGAAAGCGGCGGCGGAGGCCATCGTGCGCGAGATGGCGACCGCCGCGCTTCGAAGGGCCTGAGCGATCAGCACACCTGCCCGGCGGCCCAGCCGGACGACCAGGCCCACTGAAAATTATAACCGCCCAGCCAGCCGGTGACGTCCACCGCCTCGCCGATGAAATACAGGCCCGGCTGACCGCGCGCCTGCATGGTCTTCTGGTCCAGCGCCGCGGTATCGACGCCGCCCAGGGTGACCTCGGCGGTGCGATAGCCCTCAGATCCGACCGGCTTGACGGTCCAGCGCCGCACCGCCTCATCCAGCCGACGCAGGGTCTTGTCCGGCGCGTCCGCCAAGGTCGCCGGGGCCCCTTCCGCCGTGCTCATCGTTTCCGCCAACCGCTTCGGCACCACCCGCGACAGCGCCGTCGCCACCGCCTGTCGGCCATTGTCGGCCCGCTCGCTTTTCAGGCGCCCGAACACGTCGACACCGGGCGCCATGTCCAGCGTGATCGCCTCGCCTTCGCGCCAGTAGGAGCTGATCTGCAGGATGGCCGGGCCGCTGAGGCCGCGATGGGTGAACAGCATGGCTTCCCTGAACGCCCCTTTTCGCCCTCCCTCTCCGGCCCGCGCCTCGACATCGACCGCGACCCCCGCCAGCGGCTTCAGCCGCTCCAGCAGGCCGGGCTCGAAGGTCAGGGGAACCAGGGCCGGTCGCGTCTCCACCAAAGGAAGGTCGAACCGCCGCGCCACGTCATAGGCCCAGCCTGTCGCCCCCATCTTGGGGATCGACTTGCCGCCGGTTGCGACGACCAGGGACGAGCAGGCGATCGTCCGCCCGTCGCTGGTCACCAGCCGAAAGCCCTCGCCATCGCGCTCTAGCGTGTCCACGGCCGCGCCCAGCCGCAGGTCCCCTTGCGCCGCTCTCAAATCATCGACGAGCATCTGCACGATCTGTTTGGCCGAGCCGTCGCAGAACAGTTGACCCAGGGTCTTCTCGTGCCAGGCGATGCCGGCCCGGTTCACGCGGTCTACGAAGTCGTGCTGAGTGTAGCGTCGCAGCGCCGACAGGGCGAAGCGTGGGTTGCTCGACAGAAAGGCGTGCGGTCCCACGCCCAGATTGGTGAAGTTGCAGCGCCCCCCGCCCGAGATACGGATTTTCTCGCCCGGAGCCCGCGCGTGGTCCAGCACCACCACCGACCGCCCCCGCCGCCCGGCCTCGATCCCGCACATCAGCCCGGCCGCCCCGGCGCCGACGACGCAGACGTCGATGTTGCGGACAGGCTCGGCCAAACGCGATTTCCTTTTGGCGGTCGCGCCATTGAGACGCGGGAACGCCTCGCCTAGACAGGTCCGCGATGTCAGAGCAAGCCGCCTCGCCTTCGCCGGTCGCCCCTGTCGCCACCGGCGGCGTGGTCACCGCAGCCATCCAGACACACTATCAGGACACCATCCAGATATCGCGCGGCCAGGCCACGGTGATCGGATCTGCGATTGCGGGTCGCGGTCCCGGCGCCAAGGTCCTGGTGTTCGGGTGCGGCAACGACAGCCCGCTCTGGGCGGCGATGAATCCCGGCGGCGAGACCGTTTTTCTGGAGAATCACCGCACTTGGCTTCCTGAGGCGCGCGAGCGGTTCCCGGATCTCGATATTCGGGAGATCAGCTATCGCGGCCGCACGGTAGCCGACAGTCTCCCGATCGACGAGGCGGAGTTGGCGCGTTTCCCCGTGCCCGACGTCATCGCAAGCGCCGCGTGGGACGTCATACTGGTGGACTCGCCCATGGGCTCGAAGCCTGCGATGCCGGGGCGTAGTCTCTCGATCTATTGGTCGCATCGCGTAGCCACTGAGAGCACTCACGTCTTCGTCGACGACTACCGCCGCCCACTCGAGCGGGCCTATGCCGACCACTTCTTCCGCAGCCGGCGCCCCTGGAATATCGAGGTGCCGCGCGTGCTGCGCCACGGGATTCGAAACGCCGGCGTCATGCTCTGGTCGGTGGGCGTATGAGCCTCCGTCGCCTGGCGCTCGCCATTCACGGAGCGGTCTCGACCTCGGGACCGCCTGAGCCGCGCACCGCTCTGATCTTCGTGCTGAACTCGGCGTTTCTCCGACCCTTTCACGTCCTGGCCTATTCGCTGGCCCGGGTTCGAACCCTGACAAAATATCCGATCATTGTGATCAGCGAGGACGCGGCGGTGTTCCGCGACCCATTGGTCAGGGCCGTGACCGATCACCAGATTCTGGCCGGACCGGAGCAGATCGCCGAGTTCGCCAATATCTCTCCGGAACGGGTTCGAGAGGATCTGCGAAAGGGCTGGATCGCCAAATACACCTTCCTCAAGTGGCTGGTGTTCCAGGATTACGGCTACGACCGGCACATCTACATCGACGCCGACATCGTCGCTCTGAACGATTGTGAACACCTCGCGGCGCTCAGCGAGCACGATCTCTACGGCGCGCCCGTATTCAAGCGCGACCTGATCATCGACGAGACCGGCGCGCGTCGTCCGGTGGTCGAGCGCGAACAGCGGATGTCCGCCTTTCTGGCCGACGGCAATGAGCGGTCGCTGAACAGCGGGGTAATGGTGATCAATCGCCGCGCCATGGAGCCCGAGTTCCGTGCCGGCCTGATCGCCACGGCCGAGAGCAAGCCCTATACGGTCGAGCAGGCCGTGGTGCGGGATTTCATCCGGCGATCGGACCGCTATTCAATGGGCGCGCTGTCGTCGTACGACAACTTCAACCACGGCTTCCTGGCCTCGCTGTCGGCGCCGACCCAGCTGAAGCATCTCGATCGGGTTCGCCTGCTCCACTATGTCGGCGCGGACAAGAAGCCCTGGAACGCCGCCTACATCGACGATCCGACGCGGATCGAGCGGCTGACGGATTCTCTGTGGCGGATCCTCGAGCGGGAATCGCGGACCGCCTCTCCCCTGACCCGCCGCGCCGCCCAGCGCCTCGACCGGCTAGAGAAGCGCGCCGCGTCGCCTGCGGTCGAGGAGGCCGTCGAGGATCAGTTGTAAAGGCTGGCACGATCCAACGGCAAGCCGCTGGCGCCCGGCCGGCGCTTCTGGCCCACCGTCTGATAGACCAGGACCGCGCCGCGCTCGAACCCCTTGGCGAACAGGGCGAAGTAGATTTCCCACAATCGGGTGCGGGCCTCTCCGGCCTCGACAATGGCCTGGGCGCGATTATCGGAGAGACGCTGGCACCAGTGGCGCAGCGTCAGCTCGAAATGCTCGCGCATGTCCTCGACGTCCAGCACCTCGAAGCCCAGTCGGCCCATGTTGGTCACCGTCATGCCGATGGTGTCCAGCTCGCCGCCCGGGAAGATGAAGCGCGTGATGGCGGCGGTGGTGGCGGTCGGCTTCAAGGCGTCGCGGCCGCCCCGACGCACCGAGGCCTGGTGGAAGTACAGGCCGCGCGGCTTGAGCAGCTTGAGCACCGTCTCGAAGTGCCGCTCGTGGTTGGCGAAGCCGACGTGCTCGAACATCTCCACCTGGGACACGGCGTCATAGGCGCCCGGCGCGTCGATGTCGCGGTAGTCGCGCAGTTCCAGGGTGATGCGGTCTGACAGTCCCAGGCGCTCAACCCGGGCCCGGCCATAGTCCAACTGGGCCTGGGAGAGGGTGACGCCGTGGACCTCGACGCCATAGTTCTGGGCGGCCCAGCAGGCGAGACCGGCCCAACCGCAGCCGATGTCGAGCAGCTTCTGTCCCGGCTTCAGGCGCAGTTTCTTGCAGATCCGGTCCAGCTTCTCGGCCTGGGCCTCCTCCAGGCTGACCTCGGCGTCGGTGAAATAGGCGCTGGAATAGACCATGCGCGGATCCAGGAAGAGGCCGTAGAAGTCGTTGGAGACATCGTAGTGGAACTGGATGAAATCCTGGTCCTTGCGGCCCTTGCGCGCAGCGCCGATGCCGTCCTCCCCGGTGGCGTCGAAGGCCGGCAGGGGGCGGACGCGATCCTCCTTCATGGTCAGGAAGGGCACGGCCTGGCGGGCCAGGAACAGCTTGTCGACACGCTTGGCCAGATGGACCGCGCGGCCGTGGTCCCAGCGGTCGGCGGCCTCCATCGGACTGCCGCCCTCGATGCCGAGTTCGCCCGAGGCCACCAGTTCGAACAGGGTCATGATGCCGGGCTTGAGCAGCAGGCGGCGGACCACGCCGGGGTGGGCGACCGTCAGCTGGATGTCGTCGCGGGCGTTCGGCCCCAGCGGCAGAACCTCGCCGTTCCACAGGCGGATCGACAGGTCGGCCTGAAGGCGATCGGCCACATGGGCGACGATGCGGCGTGCGGCCTCCAGCGTCTTGTCGGTCATGGGCGGGCTCCGGCGGGCGATGGACGGGTCGAGACGGTCGCCTTCGCTTAGCGCGGCCCGGGGCGGGCGGCCAAGCGTGATCCGACCGACACATCCCAAGGCCTGGCTGGGAAATCAGGGCATTCAGCCGGGTTTTCGTTGACTCCGGCGGGCGCCTGCGTATACACCGCCGCTCTTCGCCCGCGGGACCCCTCGCGGGCGCATACTTTTTTGCGTTAACGCCGAGGCTCAATATGTACGCGGTGATCAAGACCGGCGGCAAGCAATACCGGGTTCAACCTGGCGACGTGATCGTTGTCGAGAAGCTCGACGGCGACACCGGCGCGGACATCACGTTCGACGACGTCCTGATGCTGGGCGGCGACAAGGGCGTGACCCTGGGCGCGCCCCTGGTGGCCGGCGCCTCGGTCGCGGCCTCGCTGGTCGAAACCCGCAAGGGTGAGAAGATCAAGGTCTTCAAGAAGATCCGTCGTCAGGGCTATCGCCGCACCAACGGCCATCGCCAGATGGAATCGGTGCTGCGCATCACCGGCATCTCGGGCAAGGACGAGAACGCCAAGTGGGACGGCAAGGCCGAGACCCTGACGCTGGCCGAGAAGAACGCCCGCGCCCGCGGCCTGGCTCCCCGCGTGGAAGCCGAGGCCCCGAAAGCCAAGGCCAAGCCGGCCGCCCAGTCAGAGATCGCCGAAACCGAAGCCAAGGCTCCCAAGGCAGAAGCCAAGACGACCGAAACCAAGAAGGCCGCGGCTCCGAAGACCGCCAAGGCCGAAACCGCCGAGAAGCCCGCCGCCAAAAAGGCTCCGGCCAAGAAGGCCGATAAGGCCGGCGACGACGCCTAAGAATTCAGACCGCCTTCGGGCGACCAAGTAACGACCGCGCTCAAGCAGCGAGGCTCCGCGAGCCGAGCGATAGCGCCCAAGGAAGAGAGAGCATCCCATGGCTCACAAGAAATCCGGTGGTTCGTCGCGTAACGGGCGCGACTCCGAGTCGAAACGCCTCGGCGTAAAGAAGTTCGGCGGCGAGCAGGTGCTGGCCGGCAACATTCTCGTGCGCCAGCGCGGCACCACCTTCCATCCGGGCGACAACGTCGGCCTGGGCCGCGACCACACTCTGTTCGCTCTGAAGACCGGCGCGGTGAAATTCACCACCAAGCGTGGCGGCCGCTGTTACGTGTCGATTCTTAGCGCCGACATGCCGATGGCCGCCGAGTAGCGATCCGCCCTTTTCGGATCGCCGCTCTCAGAAGCCGCGATCCGGACCAGGGACATGTTTCCGCGGGGAGTCCGGGTCACCGGGCTCCCCGTTTTCGTTTCCCCGCGCCGAACCGCCCCGGACCCTGACGGATACAGGAGGGCGGACAGTCTGCGGAGGGGCGCCCATGTGCGTCATCGAAACAACCCCGGTCCTGGCCACGCGGCGCCTGACCCTTCGCGCGCCCGCGCCCGAGGACGCGGCGACGATCGCGCGCCTGGCGTCCGATCCGGCCATCGCGCGCAACACCACCCGCATGCCCAGCCCCTACGGGCTCGAGGACGCCAACGCCTTCGTCACCGCCGTAGCCGCGCAGGATCCGAAGGCGGGCTACACCTTTCTGTTGGATCACGACGACCACGGCCCGGTCGGGGTGATCGGCGTCTTCTATTCCAACGATCCCTTGCCCGAAATCGGTTACTGGATCGGCCAGCCGTACTGGGGTCGAGGCTTGGCCACGGAGGCGGTGGACGGCCTGGTGCAGTGGGCCTCCAGGCGCTGGGGCAAGAGGGCCCTGCTATCGGGGCATTTCACCGACAACCCGGCCTCCGGGCGCGTGCTGGACAAGGCAGGATTTCTGCCCACCGGCGAGGTCCGCCCGCAATTCAGCCGCGCCCGGGGCGAGCCCGTCGCCACCCGAATGATGATCTGGATGGCCTGACTGTCGGGTCAGTTTGGCGAGCGATCCAGACTGGCGCGCTGCAGCCGGGCCTCTTGCGCCTCGGCGATGCAGCGCGGCGTTTCCCAGCTCTCGCCGCGCCGGGCGGCGTCGCGCGCCTCCTCCGCGGTCAAAAATACGGGCTCCTGGCCGAACTCGCGCCGGAAAGCGACACGGGTGTCACGGTCGTTGGCGCACACCATCAAAGGACGGTCGCCTTGATCCGTCTGCGGACGATCCTGCGCCGCCACGCCGGAAGTCATTGAAATCGCGATGATCGTCAGAGCGACGGCTGCGGCTGTGGTCTTTTTCATGCTCATCCTCCCAGCCCCTCGCAGGGCGCTTCAGGAGACGAGGATGAGCTCTTTGACGGTTCTGTAAACCCTGAGCGACAAATTCGTGACACTCCGTTTGCGGAGCATTTTCAGCGCCCTAGATCAGACCGGCGCCGGACGCGAAAACGACCGCGACGGCCCCGCCGCCCAGAATGACGGCCGCCAGGGCGCCGCCGACAAAGGCCATAACCATGCGCGCGCGGCGTTTGCGAAACCCGCCCGGCTTCAGCTCGGCGACATGATAGGCCCCGGATTTCTGGAAGGCCTCGGACCCGACGATGTTGTGGCGCATGGGCGTCTCCCCCTTCGTACGATCGGGGAGTGAGGTTTCATCCGGGTAGGGCCGAAAAAGGGCGATCCGCGCTCGTCGAACTCCGCGCCTCGCCGCGATCAGTTCAGGGTAAGTTCGGCCGTTCCGTTCGACCGCGTCACCACCCGCCGCATCAGCACCACAGGCTCGCCGCCGCCGGGCTGGACCGGGGCGATCACAAACCACTCGCCGGCCGGCAGACCCCGAAAGGCGAAGCGGCCGTCGGCATCGCAGGCGGTCGAGCGAACATAGGGCGGATAATCGGGGTCGGCCGCCTCGACGGTGCGCGCCCGCACCACCGACGCCGGAACCGCCGCCCGCTCGATCGAGCCGTACAGAGTGTTGAAGCGGTGCCTTGTGTAGGGCGTAACCGGATTCAGTCCCACCGAGCCAGCGCAACGGTAGGCCTGGCCGCCGTCGGAGTAGCGCACGACACCGGCGATGGCGCTTTGGCCCGCCTGCTGCGACCAGGCGAAGTCGGCGGCGTTGAAGTCGCGGCTCATTGCGCCGCCATACATCGGCCCTGTCTGGGTCGGGGCGCAGGCCGCACCGGCGAGCGCCAAGCCGGCGGCGGCGAACAGGGCGAGGCGGGTCATGGCGACGGCTCCGGGACGCGAATGTCAGGGTCGGACCAGTCTACCCTCCTGAGCCTCTGCACGCCACCCTATCGCCCGGACATCGAACCGGCCTAGAAGGTCATCACAAGCCATTTCACGAGGCGTGATGAGCGTCACCTATGCCGACATCCTGGCCGCGCGCGAGCGCATCAAGGGTCAGGTCGACCACACTCCCACCCGCCATTCGCGCCGCCTGTCCGAGCTGACGGGGGCGGAGGTCTGGGTCAAATTCGACAACCTGCACTACACCGGCAGCTTCAAGGAGCGCGGCGCGCTCAATCGCCTGATGCTGCTGACCCCGGAAGAGCGGACGCGAGGCGTGGTGGCCGCCTCGGCCGGTAACCACGCCCAGGCCCTGGCCTATCACGGCGGTCGGCTGGGCGTGCCGGTGACCATCGTCATGCCCGAGGGCACGCCCTTCGTGAAGATCGACGGCACGCGCCGCCACGGGGCCGAGGTCGTTATCCACGGCGCCGACTTCACCGGCGCGACCGAGGAGGCCAAACGCCAGCAGGCCGAGCACGGCTACATCTTCGTTTCGGCTTTCGACGACGAGGGCATCGTCGCCGGCCAGGGCGTCTGCGCCGTCGAGTTCCTGGAGGACGCGCCCGAAATCGACACCCTGATCGTGCCGATCGGCGGCGGCGGCCTGATGGCCGGATGCGCTCTGGCCGCCAGGGCGATCAAGCCCGATATCGAGATCATCGGAGTTGAGGTGGCGATGTATCCGTCGTTCACGGCCAAGCGAAAGGGCGAGGAGCCGCGCTGCGGCGGCCAGACCATCGCCGAGGGTATCGCCGTCAAGGCTGTGGGCGACATCCCCTTCGCCATCGCCGATCCGCTGGTCGACGACATCATCGTCTGTGAAGAGGCCGATTTCGAAAAGGCGGTGGCCTTCTACGCCACTCTGGAAAAGACCGTGGCCGAAGGGGCCGGAGCCGGTGGCTTGGCGGCGTTGCTGGCCCACCCCGAACGCTTCAAGGGTCGCAAGGTTGGGCTGGTGCTGTGCGGCGGCAATATCGATGCGCGGATGCTGGCGGTGGTGCTGAACCGCGAGCTGGTGCGCGAGAAGCGGCTGGTGGTCTATCGCATCCTCGGCGACGATCGTCCGGGCATGCTGTCCAAGATGAGCGCGGTGATCGGCGGCCTGGGCGGCAACATCATCGACGTGGTCCACAACCGCCTGGCTCTCGACGTCCCCGCCAAGGGCGCGGAGTTTGACATCATGGTGGAGACCCGCGACGCCCACCACGCCGAGGAAATTCGCGAAGCCATGAAGGAGGCCGGCTATGACATGCGCATGGCTTAGGGGGGCGGCGCTGGCCGGCGTCCTGTTGCTGGCCGCCTGCGGGCGCGGAGGCGGCGATGATGTGGACGCAGGTGTGGCCGCCGAAAACCTCAGGGAAGCCGAGGCCTTCCTCGAGCGCAACGCCTCGGCCGATGGGGTCCAGACCCTGCCGTCAGGATTGCAGTACAAGGTAATCCGCGCCGCCCCCGAGGGCGCCGAGAGCCCCGACGGCAACGATCTGGTGCGGGTCCATTACGAAGGAGCCCTGATCGACGGCACGGTGTTCGACAGCTCCTATGAACGTGGCGCCCCCTATGTCACCACGCCCGAACAGGTCGTGGCCGGCTGGACCGAGGCCCTGCAGCGGATGAAGGTCGGCGACGAGTGGATGCTCTATGTGCCGCCCGCTCTAGGATATGAAGATCGCTGGCAGGGCCCGCAAATTCCGCCCAATTCGGTGCTGGTGTTCCGCATGGAGTTGCTGGCCGTGGCCAAGGCGCCGGGGGCGGGATCGGCCAACACCGCGCGGGTCTGACGCCCGGTCACCGCCTCTGGCAACGGGGGCAGTAGAAGGTGGAGCGTCCCGCCTGGACGATGCGCCGGACCACGCCGGAGCAATCGGCGTCCCGGCAGGGTTCGCCCTCGCGGCCGTAGACGTCGAACCGATGCTGGAAATAGCCCTGCCCACCCTCGGCGTTGGCGAAGTCCCGCAGGGTCGATCCCCCGGCGGCGATGGCGTCCTCCAGCACGAGCCTGACTGCCGCCGCCAGCCTCTCAAGGCGCGGTCGCGACACCTTGCCGGCGGCGACCGTCGGCGAAATCCGCGCGCGGTACAGGGCCTCGCAGACATAGATGTTGCCCAGTCCCGCGACGATCCGCTGATCCAGCAGGCTGACCTTGATGTTCTGCGCCTTGCCCCGGAAGCGCTCGGCGAGATGCGCGCCCGAAAAGCTGTTACCGAGCGGCTCGGGACCCAGGTTGGCGAACCAGGGATGGGTCTCGACCTCATCCGTCGCAATCAGCCCCATGAAACCGAACCGCCGGGCGTCGGCGAAACCGACCCGCGTCCGGGCGCCGTCCTTGTGAGCGCAAAGACTCAGATGTTCGTGCTTGCCGGCGATCGGCGCCGGCTCCTCGAACTCGCCCAACTGGCGGCCGTCGAGCGTGAAGCGCCCGGTCATGCCCAGATGGGTGACCCAGGTCTCGCCGGTGGACAGCGGCATCAGCAGATATTTGGCTCGCCGTCCCACATGATCGACGGTCGCCCCGTCCAGCCGCGCCGCGAAATCGTCGGGAAACGGAAAGCGCAGGTCGGGCCGGTTCTGCCGCACCTGGCCCAATCGTGCGCCGGCCAGGATCGGCTCCAGGCCCCGGCGGACCGTCTCGACCTCGGGCAGTTCGGGCATAGGCGGCTCTCCGGTTCGCGCCCGCTATAGCAAGGCGACGCGCCGAACCTGAACCCGATGTAATCCGCTGGGGGCAGACAGGGCGCGTCCGGGTCGCTACCCCTGAGCGTCACGCAGCAGGGGGAAACGGATGCCGGCGCTGGTTCTGGACGATGTGTCCAAACGCTATGGAGCCTTTCAGGCGGTCAGGGATCTGAGCTTTCAGGTCGAGCCCGGGACCATCTGCGGCTTTCTGGGCCCGAACGGGGCGGGCAAGACCTCAACCATTCGGATGATGCTGGGCCTGCAGCCTGCGAGCAGCGGCCGCATCGAGATTCTGGGCGCCGACGATGGCCGCAAGGTCCGCGACCGGATCGGCTTCCTGCCTGAGGAGCGGGGCGTCTACAAGAAGATGACCCCGGTCGACACCATCGCCTTCTTCGCGGGTCTCAAGGGCGTGCCGACCGGCGAGGGGCGTAAACGAGCCAGGGCGCTGCTGGACGCCCATGGCCTCGGCGCGTCCAAGACCAAGAAGATGAAGGCGCTGTCCAAGGGCATGGCGCAGAAGGTCCAGCTCCTGGCCTCGATCGCTCATCAACCCGAATTCGTTATTCTGGACGAGCCCTTCTCCGGGCTTGATCCCGTCAACCAGCAGGGGCTGGAGCAGATCATCCGCGACCTGGCGGCGGGCGGAGCGACGGTGCTGTTCTCGACCCACGTGATGCAGCACGCCGAGCGGCTGTGCGACAAGGTGGTGCTCCTGGCCCGGGGCCAGAAGGCGTTCGAGGGTACGGTGACAGAGGCGCGCGCCCGATCGACCCGGTTCCTGGAGCTTGAAGGCGCCTTGGAGCAGGCCGCCGTCGCCGCCCTGCCGGGCGTCGCCTCGGTGGACGCCGTTGGCGAGGGCGAGGGGGGCGCCAAGTTCCGCGCCGCCTTGGCGCCCGGGGCCGAGGCCCAGGCCGCACTGCGCTCGGCCTTCATCTCCGGGCTGGACGTGCGCCGGTTCGAGATGCGCGAGCCGACGCTGCACGACGCCTTCATCGACCTGACCGGCGACGACCCGGATCAGGACCAGCGACAGACCGAGATCCGCGCCGAGGAGGCCGCCCGATGAACCGCGCCCTTCTGATCGCGCGCCGCGAGTATGGCGCCTATGCCCGCACGGTGGGCTTCTGGCTGTCGCTCCTGGCCCTCCCCTTCTTCGCCGGGATCGGCGGCGGCATGGCCTATCTGGTCGAGCGCGGTGATCCGGTGCGCAATGTCGCCTTTGTCGAGGCCGAGACCGCCGAGCGGCCTATGACTCCGGCGGTGCTGGACGCCCTGGCGCTGGAGCAGCGCAAATCGATCGCCCAGTCCATACGGTCGGCGGCGGTCACCGAAGCTGGCCCGCAGGAGGCCGAGCGTCTCCGCAGCCTGGCGCTGCAGGAGGGAACCGAACCGGCCTTGGCCGAGATGCGACGCGTGGCGCCGCGGGCGGCCGCGGGCTTCTCCGCGCCCGATCAGGATGTCCGGGTCGTCGATGCGCCAGAGGCGATCACCTCGGCCACGGGCGAGGCCCGCATCGAGGCGGTGCGCGCCGCCCTGGCGTCGGAGGCGGAGCCGCAGCTCGACGCCATCGCCCTGTTGGGTCGCGACGCGGCTGGAGCGCCATCGGCGGAGCTTTGGGTGCGCAAGGCGTCGGACCGCGAGGCCGAGTTCGCCGTGCGAGACGCCCTGATCGAGGTCAATCGCCGCGAGAGCCTGGAGCGCGCCGGCGTCGATCCGGGGCTGGTCTCGGGCCTGGAGCTGTTCCGGCCGGATCTGCAGAGCTTCTCGCCCAGTTCGGCCTCTGGCGCCGAGGTCTCGTTCCGCGACCAGTTGCCAGGCATCATCGGCCTAGCGATCGGTTTCCTGCTTTGGTCGCTGGTCATCACCGGCGCCTCGATCCTGATGAACAGCGTCATGGAAGAAAAGGCGTCCAAGGTGCTGGAGGTGCTGCTGTCGTCGGCCTCCACCACCGAGATCATGGTCGGCAAGGTGCTGGGCGTGGCGATGCTGACCCTGACGGTACTGGCCGCCTATGCGGTGATGGGGATCGTCGCCCTGACGTCCTTTCAGCCGCAGGTCCTGGCCGATGTCGGATCGGTTCTGATGGAGGGGGGGCTCCTGATCTATCTGCTGATCTATCTGGTGGGCGGCTATCTTCTCTACGCCGTGATCTTCACCGCTATCGGCGCCTTCTGCGAGACTCCGAGGGACGCGCAAACCCTGATGGGGCCGATCATGATGGTGCTGATCGTGCCGCTGCTGGTCATGCAGCTGGCGGTGCGGACCCCGGATGCGCCGCTGGTGAAGATTCTCTCGCTGGTGCCGCCCTTCACGCCCTTCCTGATGAGCGCCCGGGCGCCGTCGCAGCCGCCGCTGATCGAGCATGTTGGAGCCATCGGCGGCATGGCGCTGCTAATCGTCCTGGCCATCTGGCTTTCGGGTCGAGCCTTCCGCGCCGGGGCGTTGTCGGACGTGAAGCTCAGCTGGAAGAGCCTGGGATCCGTGGTGCGCGGCGGGAACTGACGCCGAACGTCTCCCTCGCCTCTGAGCGAGGGAGATCCGCCTCTAGCCCAGCGACAGCTCCGGCGCCGCCGCGTCCGGCAGGGCCTCGAAGGGCAGGTGCAGGATGAAGGTCGCACCCTTGCCGGGCTCGCTCTCCACCTCGGCCCAGCCCCCATGCAGCTCGACCAGCGCCTTCACCAGCGCCAGGGCGAGGCCAGGTCCGCCCCGGTCCCGCCGCACGAACCGGTCGAAGACATGGGCCTGCAGGTGATAGGGGATGCCGCGCCCTGTGTCGGATACCGAGACGCGGATGTCGCTGGGCCCGGCCTGGGCGCTGAGGGTGACCTCGCCGCCCTCGCCGACGGAGCGGGCGGCGTTGTCCAGCAGATGGTCCAGGGCCTGGCTGATGCGGCGGACATCGGCTCGCACCGTGCGGATGTTTTCGGGACAGCGCACCGTCAGCGTCGCGTCGCGCCCCTCGACCTTGGGCCGCACCCGCTCGGCGCAGTCGTTCAGCAGATCGTCGATGCGCATGTCGCCAAGCGTCAGTTGCATCTCGCCGGCGTCGATCTGGGCCATATCCAGCACGTCGTCGATCGAGCGGGTTAGTTGGCTCGCCGCCACGCGGATGGCACCCGCATGCTGGCGGCTGCGGTCCGGCAGGCCCGGCTGGGCCTCCAGCAGTTCCGAATAGCCGACGATGGTGGTCAGGGGCGTGCGGAGTTCGTACGAGACGCTGCCGACGAACTCGCGCTTCAACAGCTGGCTTTCCGCCAGGGCCGCCTCGCGCTGGGCCAGAGCCGTCTCCAGCTCGCGCCGGGCGGTGACATCGGAGAAGGCCACCAGGGTGGCGCCGTCCGGCAGGGGCCGTGTCTGCCAAGCGGCGACGCGGCGGTCGGCGGTGCGACCCTCGCCCGAGATCGGCACCCGGCTCTGGGGGTCGGGATCGGCGACACGAGCCTTCAGCCCCAACCACAGGCTCTCGTCAGGGATCACCGGTCGGCACAGCTCGGCCACGGCGTCGAAATCGGCCGCCATGGCCAGCTGATCCGCGCTGACGCGCCAGAAGGTTTCGAATGCCTCGTTGTGCAGCCGAAGCCGCCCGTCCGAGCCGAACACCGCCACCGCGTCATTCAGCTTGTCGAGGGTCGCGGTCTGGACCTGGAGCTGAGCGTTGTAGCGCGCCCGTAGTTCGAGCTCCCGCGTGATGTCCGAGAACAGCAGCAACACGCCGCCCAGAGGGTGAGGCTGGCGCACTACACGCAGGGTGCGGCCGTCTGGCAGGGACCAGCTGTCGTCCGGCGAAGCCTCGGACGCGCCATAGAAGTCCAGCTCAGCCGCCTTCCAGGCGCCGTAGTCGCGCATCTCCGGCAGCTGGCGGCGCTGGCGCAGGCGGTCCAACAGCTCGGAATGGGTCGGCCGCTCGTCCAGCCAGGCGGGATCGAGAGTGAACAGCTGCTGGAACGCGGTGTTGTGGAAGGCCAGACGCTTGGACGGGCCGAAGATGGCCACGGCGTCGGCCAGGTGGTTGAGGGTCTCGTCGTGTCCCTCGACATGGCGGCGCAGGGTGTCGCGAGTTTCCTCGGCCTCGGTGGCGTCGATGGCGAAAGCGGCGATCAAGCCCGATCGGTTGAAGCCCCGGGTCACCGAAGCCACCGGCTGGGCGACGATCCGCCAGGCCCGTCGGCGACCGCCCAGAGTGGTCCAGCGGAAGCTGTCCTGAAGCTCGCCCGTCCGACGCGCCTCTCCGACCACCGCCTCGATGTTGCGGTCGAAGCCCAGCTTCGCCTCGCGCGCCGCCTCGACGCTGTCGGCGCCCATTTCGGCCAGCCACGCCTGGTTGGCCCAAACCAGCGCGCCCTCGCGATCCACCAGCCAGGTTGGGGTCGGCGAATTGTCGACAAGCGGCTCGACGGGCACGTCGCGGACCACGGCCGCCTCGGGCGCCAGCCGCAGCCAAGCCGATCCGCCGATGGCCCGCCCCTCGACATGCAGCGCGCCGTGCGTCGTCTCGATCGTCAAATCACAGGGCTCGCCGCGCGCGATCAGGGCGTCGAGACGTTCGCGCACAGAGACTGAACTGGAGGCCACCGCGGCGAACAGGTCTCCGGCGGGCCCATCGCCGAACATCACCTTTTCGACTTGGGCGATGGCCGGTGCGCTGCCCAGCACCGCCGGCGAACTGCCGCCCTGGAGTGTTTCGCCAGACACTTCGAGGCGAACATCCTCGAAGGCCGAAAAGGCGCTGTCGCGCGCGGCCAGTCGCGCCTCGGTCGCGCCCAGACGCTGGGCCAGCAGGTCATTGGCCTCGGCCGCCTTGCGGCGCAGGCGCATGGACCAGGCGCTGACGGCCAGCGCCAGGCTCGCCGCACCAGCGGCAGCGATGAAGGCGAACTCAGCCTCGGCCATGCTTGCCAGGATCGGCCCCCAACTGCCCGCGTTCAGAACCAGCCCCACTGATTCGCGGTAACCATAACGCAGATGGCGTCGATTGCAGCCGCGACATCGGGCGAATTGCGCCCGGCTTCTGGTCCGGCGATAGGGAGCGCATGACCCCCGACCCCGCCGACACCGCCCTCGCCCCCTCGCTCGACGACTTCGCCCGGCTGGCCCGGCTGGCCTTCAACGGCCTGCCCGAGGAATTTCGCCTGGCGGCGGGCGAGGTGGTGTTCCGCATCGACGACTTCGCCGACGAGGAGATCCTGGCCGAATTCGACATGGAGGATCCGTTCGAACTAACCGGCCTGTATCAGGGCGTCGATCTGGCCAACCGGTCAGTCATGGATCCATCGCCCGAGCCGTCGCGGGTGTTCCTGTATCGCCGGCCGATCCTGGATGAGTGGGCCGAGCGCGGCGACATCGGCCTCTACGACCTGATCGCCCACGTGCTGATCCACGAGATCGGCCACCACTTCGGCCTGTCCGACGACGACATCGACGCCATCGAGGCGGCGGCGGACTGAGCGCGGGTCAGCGCCAGAAGCCGACGATGCCCTTGACCTCGTCGACCACCGGGTCGGCCACGGCCGAGGCGCGCTCGGCGCCGTCGCGCAGCACCCGATCGATCTCGGCGCGGTCGGCCATCAGGCGGCGCATCTCGGCGGTCACCGGCGCCATTGAGGCGACGGCCAGCTCGGCCAGCCTGGGCTTGAAGGCGCCGAAGCCCTGGCCCGCGAACTCGGCCAGCACCTGGTCCCGGCTCTGATCCGACAGGGCGGCGTAGATGGTCACCAGGTTCTTCGCCTCGGCCCGGCCCTCCAGCTCGTCCCAGGTTTCGGGCAGGGCGTCTGGGTCGGTGCGGGCCTTTCGCACCTTGGCGGCGATGGTGTCGGCGTCGTCGGTCAGATTGATGCGGCTCTGGTCCGAGGGGTCGGACTTGGACATCTTGGCCGCCCCGTCGCGCAGGCTCATCACGCGCGGCGCGGGCCCCTGGGTCAGGGGCTCGGGCAGGGGAAAGAAGCCGGGGGCGCCGAAGTCATTGTTGAACTTGGCGGCGATGTCGCGGGTCAGTTCAAGGTGCTGTTTCTGGTCCTCGCCGGTCGGCACCTCGGTGGCCTTGTAGACCAGGATGTCGGCCGCCTGGAGCACCGGATAGGTGTAGAGCCCAACGGAGGAGCGCTCCTTGTGCTTGCCGGACTTCTCCTTGAACTGGGTCATGCGGTCCAGCCAGCCGAGGCGGGCGACGCAGTTGAAGATCCAGGCCAGCTCGGAATGGGCGCGCACCGCCGACTGTGGGAAGATCACGCTGCGCGCCGGGTCGAGGCCGCTCGCAAGATAGGCGGCGGCGATCTCGCGCGTCTGGGCGGCCAGCTTCTCGGGCTCCTGCCAGACGGTGATGGCGTGCAGGTCGGCGACGAACAGGAAGCACGGCGCGCCCGCGTCCTGCAGCTGGGTGAACCGCTTCAGGGCGCCGAGGTAGTTGCCCAGATGAAGCGCGCCGGAAGCCTGGATGCCGCTGAGGATGCGGCGGGGGCCGGAATAGGAGGGAGCGGGGGTGTCAGTCATGGCGTCCGGCTGATGCCCGAGCCCGTGCGGCGAGGCAAGATCACCGCGCCCGGCGGACCAGCCCTTTGATCTCGCCCACGGTGACGGCGCGGGTGGCGAACAGCAGGATCAGATAGGCCAGGCCGCCGACGGCGGTGACAACGATCAGGGCGATCTCCTTGGCCCCGTGCTGCAGCACCGCGGCGATCGGGGCCTCGATCTGGGGACGGAAGCGCTCGGCCACGGCGACCAGTCCGCCCAGCACGGCGCTGGCCAGACCGATCCTCAGCACACGCGAAAGCACCGCCGGACCCGGCCGCCAGTGCCCGCGTCGCCACAGGGCCCCGGCCAACAAGGCGACATTGACCCAGGCCGCCGCGCTGGTCGCCGCCGCGATGCCGGCCACGCCCATGCCGGCCCAGAACAGCCCCAGCGCCAGGGCCGCGTTCACCGCCACCGAGACCAGGGCGAAGATCATCGGCCGGCGCGTATCGCCGCGCGCGAAGAATCCGGGCGCCAGGATGCGGATCAGCACGAAGGCCGGCACGCCCCAGCCGTACTGGAACAGCGCCCGGGCGGTGTTGACCGCGTCATAGGTCAGGAACTCCAGCCGGGTGAACAGCCCGTCGATCAGGAAGAAGGGCATGCCCAGGATGGCGGCCGCCGCCGGCAGGGTCAGCGCCATCGACAGGGCCAGGGCCTCGTCCATCGAGGCCTGCTGCTGGGCGTGATCGCCGCTGGCCACCGCTCGCGACAGGCGGGGCAACAGCGCCACGCCGATCGCCACGCCGACCAGGCCCAGCGGCAGCTGATACAGCCGGTCGGCGGTGGCCAGCCAGGTTCGACCGCCGTTCACGAAGCTGGACAGGTTCTGGGAGATGAAGACGTTGATCTGGGTCGCCGAATTGCCGATCAGTGCCGGCACGGCGGTGATGACGATCAGCTTCACCTCGGGGCTGAGGCGCGGCATCACTGGCCCAATGCGCGCGCCGGCCTTCCTGACCGCCCACCAGCACAGGCCGGCCTGGGCGAAGCCGGAGACCAGCACGGCCCAGCTGGCCGCCGTCGCCGCCTGGATCTGGTCTCCCCGCCACAGCCAGACCGCCGCCAGCATGATCAGGTTCAGCAGGATCGGATAGGCGCCCGAGACGATGAACCGGCCCCGCGCGTTCAGCACGCCTGACAGCAGCGCCGCCGCCGTCATGCACGGCAGATAGGGCATGGTGATCTGGGTGAGGGTCACGGCCAGGCGGAACCGGGCCGGATCGTCCAGAAAGCCGATGTTGATGACGGTCATCAGCCACGGCATGGCCAGTTGGGCCGCCAGGGTCAGGACCACGGTGGCGACCAGCACCACCGCCAGGGCGTCGCGCGCCACGCGGTCGGCGGCCTCCGGACCCTCGCTCTCCAGGGTGCGGGCATAGGCGGGCACGAAGGCGGCCGCGAAGGCGCCCTCGGCGAAGATGCGGCGGAACAGGTTGGGGAACGAAAGCGCGGTGTTGTAGGCGTCGGCCGCCGGGCCGTTGGACGCGCCCAGAAAAGCGCTGATGGTCAGGTCACGGGCGAAGCCGGCAAGCCGGCTGATCAGGGTCAGGCCACTGAAGATGGCCGAGGAGCGCATCATGCTGCCGCTCGATGCCCTGGCCGAGACCGCGCCCCCGGCGGCCGGCTCGACCAGCGGCTGATCCGCAGCGCCGGAGGCCGCGCCGGGGGCGGAGGGTTCGATCGGGTCGCGGGGCTGGCTCACCGTTCCGCCTTAGGGGCTAATCGCGCCGAGGGAAACGGGCGCCGCGATCAGTCCAGCATCGCCTCCAGCGTCGCCAGTTCGTCGGCCTCCTTGGATGGCTTGTCCCAGCGGATGCGGCTGATGCGCGGAAAGCGCATGGCGACCCCGGACTTGTGGCGTTTGGAGCGTTGCAGGCCCTCGAACGCCACCTCCAGAACCAGGCCGAACTCGCGGTCGGCGCGCACGGCGCGGACGGGTCCGAAACGATCGGTGGTGTGGTCGCGGACGAATTTGTCCAGCTGTTTCAGCTCCTCGTCGGTGAAGCCGAAATAGGCCTTGCCCACCGGGGTCAGGACGTGGGCGCCGGTCGCGTCCTCGACCCAGACGCCGAAGGTGAAGTCGGAATAGAAGCTGGAGCGTTTGCCCGAGCCGCGCTGAGCGTACATCAGCACGGCGTCGACCAAGTGCGGGTCGCGCTTCCACTTGAACCACAGGCCCTTGGGCCGGCCGGCCTGATAGACGCTGTCGAGCCGTTTCAGCATCAGCCCCTCGGCGATGGCCGGCTCGCCCTCGGGCGGATCGGCGCGGAGTTTCGCCAGATCCTCCCAGCTGTCGAAGGGCTGGAGCGGCGACAGGTCGATCCGGGGCGAGCCGGTCGCCGCGACGAAGGCCTCGAGCCGCGCCCGGCGCTCGGTGAAGGCCAAGCCGCGCAGGTCCTCGCCGTCAGCGGCCAGCAGATCATAGGCGCGGATGGCGGCCGGGCTGGCGGCGATCAATTTGGGGTCGACCACCTTGCGGTTCAGCCTCTGTTGCAGGTCGCCGAAGGCCGCCGCCTGTCCCGCCTCGCGCATGACCAGAAGCTCGCCGTCGATGACGCCCTCATAGGTCAGCTGGTCCAGCACGTCGGGAAAGGCGTTCGAGATGTCCTCGCCCGCGCGGCTGTAGAGGCGCCGCACCCCGCCCTCGGATACGGCCTGGACCCGGATGCCGTCCCACTTCCATTCGGCGGCGTAGGCGAACGGGTCCAGCTTCTTCAGGTCCACATCCTCGTCCAGCGGATGGGCCAGCATGACGGGGCGGAAGCGGCCGTGGGCGTCGGCTGAGGGGCGTTCGGCCTTGCCGTCCAGCCAGGCGAACAGATCGGCGTAGGGCGGTTCCTGGGCGTGCCAGACCTCCTGGATGTCGGCGACCGTAACGCCGCCGTAGTCGGCCGCCGCTTGCCAAGCCAGCCGCGCCGAAACCCCCACGCGAAGACCGCCGGTGACCAGTTTGAGCAGGGCCCAGCGGCCGTCGGCATCCAGCGCGTCCAGCCAGCCTTCCAGCAATCCCTGCACCTCGCCGCGCTTGGCCGTGTTCAGGGCGTCGATGACCTCCGACAGCTCCGGCTCGCGGTTGGCCCCGTGGCGAGCGGGCCAGATCAGGGCGACGGTTTCGGCCATGTCGCCCACATAGTCGCGCGACAGACGGAACAGCTGGGCGTCCACGCGGCTCTCGACCGCGGCGCGGATCATCGCCGGCTTGGCGGTCTTGAAGCTGAGCGCGCCGGTCAGGGACGCCAGCGCCCAGCCCCGGTCGGGGTCCGGCTGGTCGGCCAGATGGTCGCGGATCAGCACCAGCTTGGCGTTGCGCGACGCCGTGGACGACAGCCGGTCCAGCAGGGTGGCGAAGGCGCGCATTCAGCCGCCCTCCGCCGGATCGGCTGCGATCTCCTCGTCGTCCTCGTCTTCATAGCCGACCAGATGCAGCGCCCGGGCCTTGAGCCCGTTCAGCTCGGCCCAGCGGCACAGGGCGTCGTCGCGGCCATGGGTGATCCACACCTCGCCCGGCGACAGCTCGGTCAGGGTATCGGTCAGTTCGTCCCAGTCGGCGTGGTCTGACAGGATCAGCGGCAGCTCGACGCCGCGCTGGCGGACCCGGGCGCGGACCCGCATCCAGCCCGAGGCGAAGGCGGTGACCGGGTCGGGAAATCGCCGGCTCCAGCGGTCGGCGATGGCCGAGGGCGGGGCGACGATGATCTTGCCCGCGAAATCGGCCTTGGACCCCGTGGCGGGCGCGAGCGGCCCGAGCGCCACGCCGAAGCGTTCGTAGAGTCTGTTCAGCCGCTCCAGCGCGCCATGGACATAGATGGTCTCGTCATAGCCCGCCTCGCGCACCAGGCGGATGACCCGTTGCGCCTTGCCCAGCGCATAGGCGCCGACCAGGTGGGCGCGCTCGGGGAACTGGCGCACCGAGGCCAGCAGCCGCCCGATCTCCTGCGCATCCGGCGGATGGCGAAACACCGGCAGGCCGAAGGTCGCCTCGGTGATGAAGACGTCGCCGCGCACCGGCTCGAACCGGGCGCAGGTCGGGTCGCGGCGGCGCTTGTAGTCACCCGAGGCGACGATACGCAGGCCCCTATGGGTCAGGACGGCCTGGGCCGAGCCCAACACATGGCCGGCGGGGACCAGGCCGACATCGACACCGCCCACGCTTGCCGTCTCGCCATAGGCCACGGCCTGAGTGTGGCCGGCGAAGTCCTGGCCATAGCGTTCGGCCATGATGGCCAGGGTCTCGGGCGTGGCCAGCACCGAGCCGTGGCCGGCGCGGGCATGGTCGGCATGGCCGTGGGTGATGACGGCGCGATCCACCGGCCAGGGCGGGTCGATGTAGAAGTCGCCGGGCTCGCACCACAGGCCCTTGGGCGTCGGTCGCAGCAGGGCCTCGGGCTTGAGGGCGGATCGCGTCATGGCCTGCAATAAGGCCGCATCGCCGAGCGATGTTCCGCCCGCATGAACCCCGGCGCATCAGCGGCGTTGACGAGTCCTCGAATTCCGGAGGACGACATGGCCGCGCGACCGACCTGGCAAGGGCATCTGAAGCTGTCGCTCGTCACCTGTCCGGTGGCGCTCTACACCGCGACGTCCTCGACGGCGCACGTCAGCTTTCACCTCATCAATCCGGACACCAACAACCGCATCCGCATGGTGCCGACCGACCCGGACACCGGCCCGATCGAACGGTCCGACCTGGTCAAGGGATACGAGGTGTCCAAGGACGAATACGTCCTGTTCGACGACGCCGACTTCGACAAGGTCAAGCTGGACTCGACCCGCACCATCTCCATCGACCAGTTCGTCGATGAGAAGGACATCGACCGGCTGTATCTGGACAGCCCCTACTACCTCGTGCCGGAAAAGGGTGTGGGCGCCGAGGCCTTCGCGGTGATCCGCGAGGCGATGACCAAGGCCGGCAAGATCGCCATCGGATGCCTGGTGCTGCGCGGTCGCGAGCGGCAACTCGCGCTGGAGGTCAGAGGCAAGGGGCTGGTCGCCTATGCCCTGCGCGCCCACGACGAGGTGCGCGCGGCGGAAGACTATTTCGACGACATCCCCGAGGTGAAGCCCGACAAGGACATGGTCGAGATCGCCGCCCGGATCATCGGCCAGAAGGAGGCGGACTTCGATCCGACCCAGTTCACCGATCGCTATGACGACGCCCTGCGCGACATGATCAAGGCCAAGCAAAAGGGCGGCAAGGCCACGGTCGAGGCCCCCGAGCCCGGCGACACCAATGTCATCGACCTGATGGCGGCGCTGAGGAACAGCCTGAAGGGCCAGGCCTCGGGCTCGCGGCGCAAAACGCCTGCGAAGACGACGGCGAAAAAGGCTCCGGCCAAGAAAGCCGCGCCGAGGAAGAAGGCGAGCTAGGCCCGGGCGATCAGCCGCAATGGGCGAAGAAGGCCTCGACCTTGGGGCGCGAGGCCGCCTGGGGCGCCATCATCTGACGATCGTCACCCGACCATTGCGCCAGCCATCCGGTCTGGCGAAAGCGCTGAAGCACCGGATGCGTGGTCTCCAACTCGGCGGTCAGAAAGCGGCCATCGGTTGGGGACGCCTCGGCGACGGCCGCGATGCGTTCCGTCTCACCGCCGGACTCCAGATGGAACTGGTCCGGCTCGTTCGGCCAGGCGTCTCTCGACACGGTGACCAGCCCGCTTCCGCGCGCGCACTCCAGACCCAGTCGCAGATCGTCGCTGTAGGGCGCGCCATAAGCCAGCTTGGCCTCGGCGCCGTCGACCGTATAGGTCCAGTCAAGACCCGCGACCGGCTGCGGCGCGCCGCTGTCCGCCGCGGCGCCGACGGGCGCCGTGGCGGCGCTCTCGGGTGTCGTGCTCATACAGGCGGTCGTCAGCCCCGTGACCAGAAGGATGGCCAGCCAGGCGCGGCGGCCGCGCGACGGAACGATCTCGTAAGGGGCCAGGCGCTCAATCACCGCACTCATCCGCACAGGGCGACAAAGCGGCGCAGACCCGCGCGGGCCGCCTCATCCACCTCGATCATTTGCGGTCGGCCCAGGCCCTGGACCGACAGCCGCCCCTCGGCGGCGAAACCGGCGAAGACCGGGTGATCCGTTCGCAGGGAGAAACTCAATCGCTCGCTGCGAGCGGTAAGCTCGCTGGTCGCCGCAGCCCCCCGGGCGCTGAGCGTGACGAAGCCCGGCGCGCCGGCATCGCCCTCGGCCCGCGCCGTCGCTTCCCGATAGAGGGTCGCCTCGACAACACCCGAGCCCCGTTCACATTCAAAGGTCGTGCGCAGCCGCGGGGTGTCGGGAATTTCCTCGGCCAGCACCACCGGATCGGCGTCGGCGTAAAGGGACCAGGTCCAGCCCGGCTCGGCGGCCGGCTGCATGGCCAGGGCTACGAGGGTGAAAAGTATCATGATCGTCCGCCCCCAGACGGTCGACGCCCCGAACAGGGGCTGGATCGGCCCGCGCGAGACGTCGGACCCGGGTGACGCAACGTCGCTCGTCGGATCGGGTTCACTGGTGGGGGCGCTTGGCGCCGAAACGTGACCGGCTTACAGCCCGCCCATGTCTTCGCCATCCGACCGTCCAGATACCGCGGCCGCGCCGACCTGGGGCCCGGTGCGCTCTTTCGGCCGGATCAAGTCGCGCACCCTCAAGCCACGGCAAGCGGCGCTGTTCGACAGCCTGCTGCCCCGCATCGCCGTGCCCGACCCGGCGGCGGGGCCCATCGCCCCGCAAGCCTTGATGCCGGGAGCGAGCGAGGTCTGGCTGGAAATCGGCTTCGGCGGCGGCGAGCACCTGGTCGAGCAGGCCGAGCGCCATCCCCATGCCCTGATGATCGGCTGCGAGCCCTTTTTGAACGGTGTGGGCTCGGCTCTGCGTCACATCGAGGAGCGAAGTCTCGAGAACGTCCGCCTGCACCCTGGGGACGCGCGCGACATCATGGCGGCCCTGCCGGACGCCTCACTGGACCGGGTGATGATCCTTTTCCCCGACCCCTGGCCCAAGGCGCGGCACAACAAGCGCCGGCTGATTCAGGACGAGACCGCCGCCGAGATCGCGCGGCTGCTGAAGCCCGGCGGGCGACTGCGCTTCGTCACCGACTGGAAGGACTACGCCGCCTGGTCGCTGGAGCGGCTGGAGCGGACGCCGGGCCTCGACTGGCGGGCCGAGGCGGCCGACGACTGGCGGGTCGCGCCCGCCGACCATGTCGTCACCCGCTATGAAGAGAAAAAGCTCGGCGACACGCCGCCGATCTTCCTGGAGTTCGAGCGGCGCTAGTCGAACACCCGGACGCCGATCTCGCCGTCGGTGGTCAGCCAAGCGCGCTTCATGCCCTGGCTGTTGTAGGGATCGGCGATGTTCCCGTGGCGATCCACGGCGATCAGGCCGCCGTCGCCGCCCATGGCCCCGATGCGGTCGATGACGCCCCGGGCGGCGCTGGCCAGCGCCTCCCCGGCCTCAACCCGCCAGGCGACGCGCGCGGCTGCGGCGATGCGGATGTAGTATTCGCCCTGCCCGGTGCAGGAGACGGCGGCATGGCCGTCGGCCCAGACTCCGGCGGCGGGGATGGGGCTGTCGCCAACCCGGCCCGGCATCTTGCCGAACACCCCGGCGGTGGAGGTCGCCGCCGCCAGCCGGCCGTCGAGGTCCAGCGCCGCGCAGCCGACCGTACCGTGGGCCAGGGTTCCCGGCGGATGGTTGTCCTCGCCCTTGCCGGCGCGGGTGAACCAGGCCTCGGCATCCTTGACCCGTTCCAGCCCCTGCGCGCCCGCAAAGGCCGCCGCCCCGTCCCCGGCCAACATGACGTGCGGCGTCCGCTCCATCACGGCGCGGGCGGCGGCGATCGGGCTCTTGAACCCTTCCAGAGCGGCCACGGCGCCCGCGCGCTCCGTCGCCCCGTCCATCAGACTGGCGTCCAGTTCATAGCGGCCGTCCAGATTGGGCGACGCTCCGCGCCCGGCGACATAGAGGCCCGACGCCTCCAGCGCCTGGACCGCTTCCACCACGACATCCAGCGCCGGCGCGCCGCCTTGCAGGCGCTTGGCCGCCACCTCGACCACCTGGCGCATGTGCGCGGTCTCGCGGGCATAGTCCTGGCTTCGGCGCGCACCCGCGCCGCCGTGCAGGATCAGGGCGCAGCGCTTCATCGCCCAGCCCTCACGCCAGATCCTCGATCTCGTCGTCGGACAGGTCGCCGGGCACGATGGTCACAGGCAGCTTGCGGCCGGACGGCCCCTCGCCGCGCGCAACCTCCTGAACCAGAGGTCCGGGATTGCGGCCTGAGGATGCAGCCAGCACCAGAATCTTGATCTCGACGTCTTCGGCCACGGCCTTGCGAATGGCCGCGGCGGTGTCGCCGGTCTCGATGATCAGCACCGGGGTCGCGCCCGAGATTTCTTCGGCCCGGGCCCCTAGCTTGCCGAGCAGCGCCTCGGCCTCGGCCCGCTGCTCCCGCTCGATCTCGTCGCGCACCCCTGACCAGTGGGCGTTGGAATCCGACGACGACAGGATGCGCAGCAGCACCACCCGTCCCCCCGTCGAACGCGCGCGCCGGGCGGCGAAGCGCAGGGCGGAGTCGAACTCGGGCGTGTCGTCGGCGACGACCAGAAACTTGCGCGGCATGGTGGATGGACCCCCGTCAGCCCGCCTGGGCCGCCATTTCGCGGATGACGATATTGGCGATCGTCAGCTTGGCGAAGCTCCACCCGTGACCCGACTGCTCGATCTCGTCAACCGAGCGGCGAACGCCCTCGACCAGTTCGCAACGCTCGCCGATCCAGCTGTCGACGGCATGCTCGGCCGTCTCCTCGCTCTTGCCGGCCTCGACCTTGGAGGCCTTGGCGACGGCGCGGGTCAGGACCAGCTGTTCGTTGTTAAGATCCTCGATCAGGCGGCGCACGGCCAGGCGCTCATAGTGATCCGCCGAGGCCAGCGACCCCGCCGCCGAACGCAGCCGGTCCATATCGAAGGCGGCCCCGACCTGGTGATAGAGCCGCGCCATCTCGGGCTCGGGCCATTTGTGAGCGCGGGCCAGGTCGGCGATGTCGCGCGTGGCCGTCAGCGGCTTGAGCATCGCCACGGTGCGGGCCAGGTCTTCCGGCGCGCCGAGATCGATCAGCGCCTGCGCGCGCTCATCCAGCTTGGCCTGTTCGAAGCGTGACAGCACCGAGCCGCCTGCCGCGCGCAACGTGTCGGCCGCGTCTCTATAGGCGTCGATGAAGCCCTGGACCGTGATCTTGCCGCCCCGCGCCCGCGTCTGAGCCTTGCCGCGCGCCAGCCAGAAGGTCTGGCGGCGCAACACGGCGGCGATCTCCTTCTGCAGCGCCAGTTGAGCGTCGGCAGGAATCTTCAGGTCCAGCGCATTGACCGCATCCCAGGCCTCGTCCAGGCGGAACACGCGCCGGGCCGCCTCGAAGGCGATGACCAGGCAGGTGTCATCGCACTCGGCGCTGGCCTTGAGCCGCTCGGGGAAGGTGGCGCCGGCCATGTTGACGATGTCGTTGGACAGCACGGTGGCGACGATGTCGCGCCGCAGCCGGTGGCGCTTCATCTCGGCTTCGAACTTCGCCAGCGGGTCGGGGAAATAGCCGACCAGGGTGCGCTCGAAGAACGGATCCTCGGGAGCGCTTGAGGCGACGATGTCGTCCGACAGCTCCAGTTTCGAATAGGCCGTCAGGACGGCGATCTCAGGCCGGGTCAGGCCCTGGCCGTTGGCCTGCAGCTCGACGACGGCGGCTGAGGACGGCAGGCCCTCGACCTTGCGGTTGAGCTTCCCCTCCGCCTCAAGGGCGCGCATGAACCGCTCCTGGGCGTCCAGTTCGACGACGGCGTTTCGTTCCTGCAGGCTGATGGCCAGGGTCTGGTCGTAGTTGTGGGCCAGCACCTTCTCGCCCACCTCCTCGGTCATGGAGGCCAGCAGCGCGTTGCGGTCCTCTCCCTTCAGCGCGCCGGACTGGATGGCGCCGCCGGTCAGGATCTTGATGTTGACCTCGTGGTCGGAGCTGTCGACCCCGGCGGAGTTGTCGATGGCGTCGGTGTTGATGCGTCCGCCGTTCCTGGCGAAGGCGATGCGGCCGGCCTGGGTCAGGCCCAGATTGGCGCCCTCCCCCACCACCTTGACCCGCAACTCGGGCGCGTCGACGCGCAGGGCGTCATTGGCCTTGTCGCCGACCATCAGGTCGCTCTCGCCCGGCGCCTTCACATAGGTGCCGATGCCGCCGAGATAGAGCAGTTCGGCCGGCGCCTTGAGGATGGCCCGCATCAGGGCGGTGGGATCCAGTTCGTCCTCGGCGATGTCCAGCGCCGCCTTCATCTCGGCCGAGATCGGGATCGACTTCATGGTGCGGGGGAAGACGCCGCCGCCCTTGGAGATCTTGGTCTTGTCGTAGTCCTGCCAGGACGAGCGCGGCAGGGCGAACATGCGGTCCCGCTCCTTCCAGCTGGAGGCCGGATCGGGATTGGGGTCGACGAAGATATCGCGGTGGTCGAAGGCGGCGACCAGCTGGATCGACTTCGACAGCAGCATGCCGTTGCCGAACACGTCGCCCGACATGTCGCCCACGCCGACCACGGTGAAGGGCTCGGACTGGATGTCCTTGCCCATCTCGCGGAAGTGGCGCTTGACCGCCTCCCAGGCGCCGCGGGCGGTGATGCCCATGACCTTGTGGTCGTAGCCGACCGACCCTCCGCTGGCGAAGGCGTCGTCCAGCCAGAAGCCGTAGTCGGCCGAGATGCCGTTGGCGATATCCGAGAAGGTCGCCGTGCCCTTGTCCGCAGCCACGACCAGATAGGGATCGTCGCCTTCCCAGGCGATCACCTGGGGCGGTCGCACCACCTTGTCCTTGACCAGGTTGTCGGTCAGGTCGAGCAAGCCCGACAGGAAGGTCTTGTAGGCGCGGATGGCTTCGGCCTGGACGGCCTCGCGGTCGCCGCCCTCGCGCACGATCTGGGGCAGGCATTTGGGATAGAAGCCGCCCTTGGAGCCGACCGGCACGATCACCGCGTTCTTGACCTGCTGCGCCTTGACCAGGCCCAGCACCTCGGTGCGGAAATCGTCGCGCCGGTCCGACCAGCGCAGACCGCCGCGCGCGACGGGTCCAAAGCGCAGGTGCACCCCCTCGACGTGAGGGGCCCAGACGAAAATCTCGCGATAGGGCTTGGGCGCAGGCAGATCCTCCAGCTCGCGGCTGGCGATCTTGATCGAGATGTAAGGCTTGGGCTCACCGTCTTCGCCGAGCTGGAAATAGTTGGTGCGCTTGAGGGCGCGAACCAGCCGGGCCAGGCGGCGCAGGGCTCGGTCATGGTCCAGGCTGGGCACGTCGCGCAGGCCGGCCTCGATCTTCTCGACCAGCTCTTCGGCGTCGGCCTCGCGCCGCTCCAGCTTGGGCCCCTCGGGGTCGAACTTGCAAAGGAACAGACTGAGGATGGCGCGGCTGACTACGGGGTGATCGCGCAACGCCTCTTCCTGGATCGCCTGCGACGGGTCCATGCCGGTCTGCAGCCGATAGCGGCACAGCGTGCGGAACACCGCCGCCTCGCGCCAGCCGATGCCCAGCTCCATGACAAGGCGGTTGAAGCCGTCGCTTTCGGTCTTGCCGGTCCAGACGGCGGCGAAGGTCTGCTCGAACGGGGTCTTGATGTCCTCAAACACCAGGCTCTCGCCGCGCGGGTCCTCCATCAGGAATTCGTGGATGTGCACCGCGCCGCCGCCGGCGGGCGTCACCTGATGCCCGTACTCCTCCAGGGTCTTCAGGCCCATGTCCGTCAGGATCGGAAGAACGTCCGACAGGGGGGCCGCGTCGCCACGACGATAGAGCTTGAAGTGGAACTGCAGCGGGCTGTCGGACGGGCGACGGAAGGCGCGCACCGCCACGGCGTGATCGCCCTCCGCCTCGATCAGCTGGTCCAGCTGCTGATAATCGACGATGGCCTCGTCGGCGTCGTAGCGGTCGCGATAGCCGATGGAGAACGCCTCGGCCCAACGGTGGCTGATGGCCGCGACCTGGCTCTCGTCGACCCCAGCCTTTCTGGCCGCGCCCTCGAACCGTTCGCCCCAGCCGCGCGCGGTCTCGACGATCCGGGCTTCCACCTCGGCCGGGTCGGGCTCCAGATGGTCGCCCGGCTCGACGCCGATGATGTAGTGAATGCGCACCAGCGGCGCGTCTGAGAGCTGCGGATACCAGGCCGACAGCCGGCCGCCGTAGGCCTCGGCGAGTATCCGGCCGATCCGCTCGCGCACCGCCGCCTCGAACCGCTCGCGGGGGATGTAGACCAGGACCGAGATAAACCGGTCGTAGGGATCCTTGCGCGCGAACATCTTGACCCTGGGGCGGTCCAGCAGATGGAGCACGCCCAAAGCGGTCTTCAGCAGTTCGTCCTCGCTGATCTGGAAGAGCTCGTCGCGCGGATAGTTCTCGACGATGTTCTTCAGCCGCTTGGCGTTATGGCTGCCCGGCGACTTGCCGGCGCGGTCCAGCGCATTCTTCACCTTGCGGCGCAGCAGCGGCACCTGCGCGACAGCCCGATCATAGGCTTCGGCGGTGAACAGGCCGACGAAGCGAACCTCCCCCGACACCTTGCCGTCCGCGCCGTAGGTCTTGACCCCGATGTAGTCCATGTAGGCCCGACGGTGGACGCGCGAGCGGGCGTTGGCCTTGGCCACGGTGACCGGCTCGGACACGCCCAGCTGGCGCTTCATCTGGCGGGTCAGCACCGCCGGCTCGGACGCCCGGCGCAGCACGGTCCGCTCGGGATCGCGCAGGATCCCCAGGCCGTCGCCGGCCTGGACCAGCGGCGCCTCGGTCTCGTAGCCGCCTTCGCCGGTCCGCGGGAATTCGTAGGTTCTAGCGCCGAGAAAGACGAAGTTGTCGGCGTTCAGCCAGCCGAGAAACTCCAGGTTCTCGCTCAAGACCTCGGGGTCGACGACATTCGGAGCGCACGACTTCAGCGACGTCATCGCTTCGGCCATACGGTCCTGCATCAGGCCGTGATCGGCCACGGCGGCGGCCACGTCGCCCAGTGTGCCCTCCAGCCCCTCGATCACCGTCTCGCGACGTTGCGGCGGCAGAGGGTCGACGATGACGAAGATCATCGACTCGCGGCGATCCTCGCTTTCGACGCGCTTCCCGGTCTTGTCGCGACCGACCGCGATCAGGGGGTGGAACATGGCCCGCACGGCGACGCCCGAGGCGGCCAGCTCGCCCATCAGGCTGTCGACCAGGAAGGGCGCGTCGGACTGGATGGCGGTGATGACGTCATAGCCCAGCCGCTCGCCCTTGGCGTCGGTCAGGGGCGCGATCTCGACCCGAGCGTCCTCGTCAGCCTCTCGCGTGTCGGCCGAGGACCAAAAGCGGGCCAGCGCACAGGCCAGATCCTCGGCGCTAAGTTCCGGCGCCTCGTCGGCGGCGTAGTCTTCCAGCGCCTGCGCCAGGAAATCGCGGGCGAAGGACGGCGCGTCCTTCCAGGCCCTGAGCCCGGCCGCCTTGGCGAAGGCGGGGCCGACCGTTTCGATGTCGGCGGCGGGATCGTCATGAGGGGCGGTGCGGGCGGAGGCGTCGGCGGCCATCGAAATTCCCAGTCGTCACGGCTCTGGTCGGCCGCTGTTCCGAACTCAGGCTTAGGCGGGTCGCGCGCGGAAATCGACCCGTCAGAAACGAAAAACGCCGGGCTCCGAAGAACCCGGCGTTGGCGCCGTCAAAACCGATCGCGGTCAGAAGCGATAGGCGGCGGTCAGACGCACGGACTGCACGTCGAAGTCCTCGTTGCTCCGAGTGAGGTCCGTCCCGGCCTCGTTGACCAGCAGGAAGGGATTGGTATCGGGCGCGGAGCCCTGGCCGACCCGGACGTTGTAGGCGTCCGGCTCCAGCCGCGTGTAGAGATACTCCAGGCCGATCGAAAGGTTGTCGGCCACCTTGCGCTCGACGCCGCCGCCCAGTTGCCAGCCGTCGGCGTCATCAACGTCGTTCTGGGCGAAGCTGTTGGCGCCGTTCGAGGTGACGAATTTCTGATCCAGCTTGCCCCAGGCGTAGCCGCCGGTGGCGTAGGCCAGGTTCGGACCGAACGCATAGCCGGCGCGCAGACGGACGGCGGCGAGATAATCGAGATCACGGGTGGCGGTATAGGACGCAGGCGTTGTGGAGTATCCGGTCACGCTGTCCTCGATCGACACCGCCGAGCCCTCGACAAGGCCACCGATTACGATCGGTCCGAACTGCCGATCATAGCCCAGGCGAACACCGGCCTCGACACCGAACTCATCCTCGTCGCAGCCGGCGCCAGGCGTGGCGCCCAAGGCGCCGCCGCCGCAGAAGCCCGGCGAAAAGGCGTCGTCTCCAGCCATCGTGCGCACGGTGTCGCCGTACTCGCCGTTCAGATCGGTGTCGAACAGCAGGGTCTCGTCATCCTCGTCGAGCTGAGGCATGCCGCCGACATGGCCGCCGGCATAGAAACCCGTCCAGTCTTGGTCCTGCGCCTGAGCAGACGCGGTGAAACCGGAGACGATCACGAGACTAGCGGCGCCCATGAGCGCTTTACGATAAGCAAACTGCATATTGATGTTCCTTGAAGTGGGGCCGAATAGTGACCCGTCGACCTGGGGAGTGGTCGATTTCACGGAAACAAATACGTCGCGGACGGCCTCACGGCTCCACGAATACCTTCGGTTGACTGGAAGTGTGACCCTGAAAACACGATCGCCGGACGGAGAACCGTCCGGCGATCACATTGGAGCCGACCTTGGGGGAGGGGTCGGGTCGGCCCGCTGACGCCGGTTCCGGGAGGGGGAGGGTCGAACCGGCGTCTCGAGAGGCTAAATGGGGCAGCCGGGGATAGGTTCAAGCCCCATGGTCGGCCTGCGTCGCCTTGCCGCGCAGTCTGTCCCACAGAGAAGATTTTTCCGCCTTTTCCGCGCGTTCCTTCTCATAGGGTTGGCCATCGCCCGACAGCAGCACGGCGATCCACCGCGAGCCCCGGAACTCGGCGAGGATGGCCATGGCCGCCACCGCCAGCGGCGTCGACAGGAACATACCGACCACCCCCCAGAGATGGCCCCAGAAGGCCAGGGCCAGCAGCACCACCACGGGGTCGATGTTCTGGTTCTCGCCCTGCATGCGGGGCTGGATGATGTTGCCGCTGATGAACAGAATGGCCTGCAGGCCTGCCAACAACACCAGCGCCGGCCAGTAGGAATCGAACTGGACCAAGGCGAACAGCGGCGGGGCCAGGCCGGCGATGGCGCCGCCCAGCACGGGGATGAAGCCGACCACGAAGATGACGAAGGTCCAGAACAGGGCGTTGTCCAGGCCCACCGCCATCATCAGCAGATAGGCGGCTGCGCAGATCATCACCCCGGTGACGGTCTGGATCCAGAGATAGCCCTCAACGCCCGAGCGCACCCGGTGCATCACCTCGACCGCCTCGTCGCGGCTGTCGTTATCCGGGAACATGCCGACCATCTTCCGCCGAAAGCCGGATTGGGAGACGATCAGGAAGGCCAGGTAGATCAGCACAAAGGCCGCGCCGGTGGCCACGCCCTGAGCCTGCATGGCGGCTTGGGTGACGTAGTCTCTGAGGTTGACCTGATCGACCAGCTCTCGCGCCGAGGGCGCGGCCTGCGGATCCATCCCGAACAGGCCGGCGCCGTCCTGAATGATCTGGTCCAGACGCGGCCCGATCCGGGTCGAAACGCCGCTGGCCTCCGAGAAAAAGCCGGCCGCGCCATCGACGATGATCCAGATCGACAAGGCAAACCCCAGCACCACGAGCGTCAGCGCTGCGCCGCCCGCGAAGCGCCGCGGCACGTTCCACTTCTTCTCCAGATAGGCCCTGAGGCCGTCGATCATGATCAGCAGGAAGATGGCCATGGCCAGCGGCGTCAGGATGTCCCTGAGCCAGTAGAGGGTCGCCCCCCCGGCCACGACGGCCATCAGCACCAAGGCGTTCCGTGACACGGAATCGGACGGCAGGGTCACCAGCGGCATTCACATCGTTCCGGGCCGCCGTCCGCGCGGTGGCGCGCGGTCACGGCGACGCTATAAGTCGTCCATGCGCGAGATCGCGCGGTCTGGAAAGAGGACAACTCCCCCATGGCCGAAACGGACGCCGCCCCTTCGCTGTTCCTTGGTCGCGCGGGCGATGACGACGTGACCTTGCGGCTGGACCGGGCCAACCGCCACGGCGTGGTGGCCGGCGCCACCGGCACCGGCAAGACCATCACCCTGCAGATCATGGCCCAGGGCTTCGCCGAGGCCGGTGTTCCGGTGTTCTGCGCCGATGTGAAGGGCGACCTGTCGGGCGTCAGCCAGCCGGGTCAGCCATCCGAGAAGATCCTGGCGCGCGGCCGGGGCATGGGCCTGAACATGACGCCCAAGGCGCCGCCCGTGGTGTTCTGGGATCTCTACGGCCAGAAGGGGCATCCCATCCGGGCCACAGTCTCCGACGTCGGCCCGCTGCTGCTGGCGCGGATGCTGGAGCTGAACGATGTCCAGGAAGGCGTGCTGACGGTCGCCTTCCATGTCGCCGACAGCGAGGGCCTGCTGCTGCTCGATCTCGACGATCTGCGCAGCCTTCTGACCTACGTCGCCGAGAACGCCGACCGCATCGGGCGCGAGGTCGGCCATGTCGCCCCCGCCTCCATCGCCGCCATCCAGCGCGCCCTGCTGTCGCTTGAGAAACAGGGTGGCAAGGGCTTCTTCGGTGAGCCGGCGTTGAGGCTTGAGGACATGATCCGCACCAACCTGTCCGGCCAGGGACAGGTCAATGTGCTGGCGGCCGACCGGCTGATGAATAGCCCCAGACTGTATGCCGCCTTCCTCCTGTGGCTGCTGTCCGAGCTGTTCGAGCAGCTTCCCGAGATCGGCGACCCGGACAAGCCGCGCCTGGTCTTCTTCTTCGACGAGGCCCACCTGCTGTTTCGCGACACACCCCGGCCCTTGCTGGAGAAGGTCGAGCAGGTGGTGCGGCTGATCCGGTCCAAGGGTGTCGGCGTCTATTTCGTCACCCAGAACCCGGCCGACATCCCCGACAGCGTTCTGGCCCAGTTGGGCAACCGCATTCAGCACGCGCTGCGGGCTTATACGCCTGCCGAACAAAGGGGATTGAAGGCGGCGTCCGAGAGCTTCCGTCCCAACCCTGAATTCGACACGGCCGAGGCCATCCAGGCCCTGGGCGTGGGCGAGGCCCTGGTCTCGACCCTGGACGCCAAGGGCGCGCCGACGGTGGTGGCCCGCACCGCCATTCGCCCGCCGGTCAGCCGCATGGGGCCGGCGACCGACGCCGAACGCGCCTCGGTGATGGCCCAGAGCCCGGTGCGAGGAACCTACGACACGGCGCTAGATCGCGAGTCGGCGCACGAGGTGCTGACCGCCCGCGCCGCCGCCGCCCAAGCCGAAACCGACCGCGCCGAAGCGTCCGAAGCCCAGGCCAAGGCGGACGCGGCCGCCGCCAAGGCTCGCGACAAGGCCGAGCGGGAGGCGGACCGGGAGGCCGCCCGCCAGACCCGCGCCCGAGCGCCCACCCGCCGCGCCTCGAACCGCCAGAGCGCCGGAGAGGCCTTCACCAAGTCCATGCTGCGCAGCGTCGGCTCGACCCTGGGCCGCGAACTGCTGCGCGGCGTGCTGGGCGGGCTCAAGCGGAGATGAGGCGACGCTGACGGCGGGGCGAAACTCGACACGGCGGCTCAAGGCGCTCAGGCTGGCTGGTCTGAACTCTCTCTACTCGAGGCCCTCGCCATGATCCGTTTCGCCCCTCCCCTCGCCGCCTTGGCGACCCTGGCCTTGGGCGCCTGCGCCACTGTTGGTGGAGCCAGCGAGAACGGCGAGGTCAGCGCGGAACGACTGAACGCCTATGTCCGGGAACTGGCCGACGATCGGTATGGCGGGCGCGGCCCCGGCACACCGGGGGAGGAGCTGACGGTCCAGTGGATCGCTGACCAGTTCGAAACCCTGGGGCTGGAACCCGCCGGTCCGGGTGGCGCCTTCCTGCAGGATGTCCCGATCAGCCGCACGCGCCAGGATGGCCCGGCCACCATCACCGTCGCTTCCCCCGCCGGCGAGCGCACGCTGGAGCGGGGGACGCAGGTGCTGGTTTCCTCGGACCGGCCCCGCACCCGCATCACCGTGGCCGACGCGCCCGTGATCTTCGCCGGCTATGGCGTCACCGCGCCTGAGAAGAACTGGGACGACTTCAAGGGCGTGGACGTCGCGGGCAAGATCCTGCTGGTGCTGGTCAACGACCCCGACTTCGAGGTCCCCGCGGGGCATCCGACGGCCAACCTCTTCGAGGGCCAGGCCATGACCTACTATGGCCGCTGGGTTTACAAGTTCCAGGAGGCGGCGCGGCTCGGCGCGGCCGGCGTACTGGTCATCCACGAGACCGAGGCGGCCGGCTATCCCTGGTCGGTGCTGGAGAACTCCTCGACCGCGCCCAAGCTGGACATCGTGCGCGCCGACCCGGACGCCGAGCGCGTGCCGGCGCAGGGCTGGATCCAACGCGATGTCGCGGCGCGAATGCTGGCCGACGCCGGCCTGGACTACGCCGCGCTCAAGACCCGGTCCCAGAACGCCGACTTCCAGCCCGTGGAGCTGGAGGGGGTGACGATGTCGCTGGACTTCGGCCAGAGCGTCGATCGCTTCATGAGCCGCAACGTCGTCGCGCGGCTGCCCGGGACGACCCACCCGGACGAGCATGTGATGTTTGGCGCCCACTGGGACGCCTATGGCCGGGCCGCGCCCGACGACACGGGCGACGACATCTATAACGGCGCTGTCGACAACGCGACGGGCGTGGCCGGGGTGCTGGAGATGGCCCGCCTGTTCGCCGAGGCCCCGCGCACCGATCGCTCGACCATCTTCGTCGCCTGGGCCGCCGAGGAGGCGGGCCTCTTGGGCGCCTATCACTACGCCGCCAATCCGCTGGTCCCGCTGGAGACCACCGTGGCCAACTTCAACCTCGACTCGCTGTTGCCTGGGGAGACTGTCGAGCCCGAGGTCGTGGTCATCGGCTATGGGAAGAACCAGCTGGACGACTGGCTGGCCGAACAGGCGGCCGAGGTCGGCCGTCGCCTGATCCCCGACCCGGCGCCCCAGGCCGGCGCCTTCTATCGCTCCGACCATTTCCCCTTGGCGCTCAAGGGCGTGCCGGCCCTGTTCCCCGCCGCCGGCTTTACCGGCGCCTCGGCCGCCAGCCGCGACTATGTCGACAACCGCTATCACCAGCCCTCGGACGAATGGGACGCGAGCTGGACCATGGAGGCGGCTGCTCAGGACGTGCAGCTGATGTACAAAACCGGTCGCGCCCTGGCCGATAGCCGCGCCTGGCCCGAATGGAGCGAGGGCTCGGAATTCACCGCCGCACGCCAGGCCTCGGCAGACCAGCGGGACTGACCGGCGCCTTGGCTTGACCTTCGTCGGCGCCGGGGGTCAGGTGCGCGCCGAAAGACGGCGACAGCGCCGCGAACCACGAGGAAGACGTCCATGAAGCGCACCCTGCTGACCGCCGCCGCGGCCTCCGTCCTGCTGGCCGCCGGCGCCGGCGCGGCCCTGTCGCATGGCCAGGACCAGGTGGCCGCCCCCGCCGCCACGCCGACCATCACCCAGCATCCGGCCACGGCCGAGGGCGCCGCCGCCTTCGTCGCCGAGGCTGAGGAGACGCTGATGGCTCTGTCGGAATATGTCGGGCGCGTCGCCTGGGTGCGCGCCACCCACATCACCTTCGACACCATGTGGCTGGAGGCGCGCGCCAACGCCGAATACACCGAACTGCAGGTCGCCCTGGCGAATGAGGCGGCGCGCTTCAACGACGTCGAGGTTCCCGACGATGTCCGCCGCAAGCTGAACCTGATGCGCCAGTCGATCGTCCTGCCGGCGCCGAACCGCCCCGGCGCGGCGGGCGAGCTGGCCGAGATCACCACCCGGCTGGATTCGACTTACGCCACCGGCCGCTTCGAGCATCAGGGTGAGCAGATCACCTTGCAGCAGGGTGAGGAAATCCTGGCCGAGTCGCGCGACCCGGCGGTCACCAAGGCCATCTACGAGGGCTGGCGCACCGTGTCGCCGGTGATGCGCGACGACTACGCCCGCATGGTCGAGATCGCCAACGAGGGGTCGCGCGAGCTGGGTTACGCCGACACGGGCGCTCTGTGGCGCTCCGGCTATGACATGGGCCCCGACGCCTTCGCCGCCGAGACCGACCGGCTGTGGGAGCAGGTCAAACCCTTCTACGAGAACCTGCACTGCTATGTCCGGGCCGAGCTGAACGAACGCTATGGCGACGCGGTCCAGCCTGCGACCGGCCCCATCCGCGCCGATCTCCTGGGCAACATGTGGTCCCAGCAGTGGGGCAACATCTATGACGTCGTGGCCCCCTCGGACCTGCCGGAGTCCAGCTACGACCTGACCGACCTGCTGGTCCAGGCCGACTACACCCCGGTAAAGATCGCCGAGACGGCCGAAGGCTTCTACACCTCCATGGGTCTGGCCGAGCTGCCGGACACCTTCTGGGAGCGGTCGCAGATCGTGCGTCCGGAGGGTCGCGAAGTGGTCTGCCACGCCTCGGCCTGGGACATCGACAATGTCGACGACCTGCGCATCAAGATGTGCACCCGGGTCAACGCCGAAGACTTCCAGACGATGCACCACGAGCTGGGGCACAACTACTATCAGCGGGCCTATAACCAGCAGCCCTTCCTGTTCCGGAACGGGGCCAACGACGGCTTCCACGAGGCGATCGGCGATTTCGCCGCCCTGTCGGCCCAGACCCCGACCTATCTGAACCAGATCGGCCTGCTGGACACCGTGCCGGGCGACGAGGAGGACATTCCGTTCCTGCTCAAGACTGCGCTGGACAAGATCGCCTTCCTGCCCTTCGGCCTGATGGTCGATCGCTGGCGCTGGGGCGTGTTCTCGGGCGAGACGACGCCAGAGGACTACAACGACGCCTGGAACGCCAACATGCTGCGCTATCAGGGTCTGGTTCCGCCCGGACCGCGCCCGGAGAACGCCTTCGACCCCGGCGCCAAATATCACATCCCCGGAAACACGCCCTACACCCGCTACTTCCTGGCCCACATCTATCAGTTCCAGTTCCACCGCGCCGCATGCGAACAGGCCGGCTGGACTGGCCCGCTGCACCGCTGCTCGGTCTATGGGAACGAGGAGGTCGGACAGCGTTTCAACGCCATGATGGAGATGGGCCAGTCGCGGCCCTGGCCCGAGGCGATGGCGGCCTTCAGCGGCGAGCGCGAGAACGACGCCTCGGCCGTGGCCGACTATTTCGAGCCCCTGAACGCCTGGCTGACGACTCAAAATCGGGGTCGATCGTGCGGCTGGGACGCCGCCTGAGCGGGCGACATCAGGCTTGATCGTCCATTAACCGCCCTCGTGAGCGGATGATTCACCGCGCCTTGTCACACTGAGGTCAACTGCGGGGCCATGCGCCCCGCTCATGACGTGTGGCGACAGGTCGATGGCCAGGTTTCTGAGCGCAATGAACCGATTTGCGGCACGGCTGGCCCGTGCTCGCGAGGGCGCGGTCGCCATGCTCTACGCCTTGGCCTTTCCGCCCCTGCTCCTGATTACGGTCGCGGGGGTGGATATCCACCGGGCGTCGACGGTCCGCATGAACCTGCAGGACGCTCTCGATGCTGCGGCCCTGGCCGCCGCGCGCTCGTCCGCCACCACCAACGAAGGCATCACCGCGGTCGCCCTGCCGGCGTTGCGCGCCAACCTGCAAGCCTACCCCGAGATCACCCTGCGCGAGGATCTGACCGAGTTCACTTTGGACAGCAACGGCGTGGTGGTCGGAACATCCAAGGTCGATGTGGAAACCCTTCTGGCGGGGTTCATCCTGCCGCCCTACGGCCAGATCCTCGACCAGACGATCCAGGTCGGCTCGCACTCCGAGGTCAACCGCGCCTCACGCAATCTCGAGGTCGCTCTGGTCCTCGACATCACCGGGTCGATGAACAACGGCAAGATCGACCTGCTGAAGGACGCCGCCGAGGTGCTGGTCGATATCGTGGTCCAGACCCAGCAGTCGCCCTTCTATTCCAAGATGGCGGTGGTGCCGTATTCGATGGGCGTCAATCTCGACACCCACGCCGCCGCCGCGCGCGGGACGCCAACGGGTTCGGTCAACATCACCGGGGTCAGCTGGCACAGCGGGTCGATCCGCGACGTCGGCGGCGTGACCCGCGCCAACTGGGCGACTGTCACGGCCAATGGCCATGGCTTCTCGAACGGCGACAAGGTGGTGTTCTGGAACTCGTCGCGCATGGACGACCTGAACGGGCGCGTCTTCACCGTCGCCAACAGGAACAACAACAGCTTCCAACTCAGCGGCGTCAACAGCAGCAACTGGAGCAGCTTCCGCTCCAGCGACAACGTCAAGGTGGCCAAATGCTCGCGGGACGACTGCGCCCCCACCATCACCGCGTCGGGCCACGGCCTGTCCAACGGTGAGGGGGTGTATATCACCGACGTCGGCGGCTTCGCCGGGCTGAACAACCGCCCCTATGTGGTGTCCGGCGTGTCCGGCTCCACGTTCCGGATCAATACCGTGCCCCAGGGCCAGTATTCGTCGGGCGGAAAATCCTGGTGCGGTCGGTACGGTTGCACCTGGCGCGTTTTCAACAACGCCTATGGCAATCTGACCGCCTTCGAGGCTTCGAAATGCGTCAGCGAGCGCACGGGCGTCGCTGCCTACACCGACGCATCGCCCGCCAGCGCCAAGGTGGGTTTCAACTACGCCTCCTCGAACAACGCCTGCCCGACCAGCACCCTTATGCCCCTGTCCAGCGATATCGGCGCCCTCAAGAGCAAGATCGACGGGCTCCAGATCGGCGGATCGACGGCGGGGCACATCGGCGCGGCCTGGGGATGGTACGCGGTGTCGCCGAATTTCAGCAGCCTGTGGACCGGATCCTCGACCCCCGGCGCCCACGATCCCGATCGCCTGCTCAAGGCGGTGATCCTGATGACCGATGGTGAGTTCAACACCCCCTACTGCTCGGGCGTCATCGCCTGGGACGCCGGCGACGGGTCCGGCGCCTATCAGGACAAGATCAACTGCGCCGCCACCAACGGCGACGCCTTCGATCAGGCCGAGGCGCTGTGTGACGCCATGAGGGCGCAGGGCATCCTGGTCTATACAGTCGGGTTCCAGGTGCCGGCGAACGGCGCCGCGGCCAACATCATGCGGGAATGCGCCTCCAGCGCCCAGACGGCCTATCTGCCGGCCAGCGGCTCGGACCTCACCAACGCCTTCCGCGCCATCGGTCGCGACATCACCCGCCTGCGTATTTCCAAGTAACCAGCTAGTCGGCCGGCCGCTGATTGGCGATGCGCCCGGCCTCCAGAATCGGCATGCCCGCTTCGGTGGGGACGTAGATGGTCTGGCGCCCCTGCTGGCCTGCGGTTTCCTGAAGCATGTTGATGTAGCTCCAGCGCAGATAGGCTTCCGGGCCGCCCAGGCCCTCGGCCATGATCCGGTTGGCCTGATCGGCGCCGCGTGCGCGTTCGACCTCGGCCTGGGCGGTCAGCTTGGCGGAATCCAGCAGCGCCTGGGCTTCCAGCACACGGATGCGCCGGTTCTGCACCGCCTCCTCATAGGCGGCGCGTCCGGCCATCTGCTTGGAGTAGACGTTGTAGAGCGGGAAGCCGAAGAACAGCCCCGCCACCAGCACCAGAACGGCGACGCTGGTCCAGATGGTGAGTTGGGTGTTGCCCTTCATGGCGCGCTCCTTGGCTGACGAGAGCGAAGGTTGCGGGCGTCGCCGTCGCGGTCAAGTCAGCGGCTGATCTCCAGCAGCTCCAGCTTGGCTTCCTGCTTCGGCCACGGCAGCACCAAGCGCCACCGTTGATCCCCGATCCGCTCCAGAACCCCAATTTGGTCGCGTTCGGGCATCTGGCCATAACGAGGATAGCCCCGCTCGTCCGATCCCCAGGCCTGCGCGCCAATGAAGACCAACCGGCGCTCGCTGTCGGGATAAAGCAGGCCCTGGCTGCGCTGCGACCCCGTGGTCTTGGTCAGGATCAGGTCGCCGCCGACCGTCAGTTCGACCGTGCAGCGGAACCATGGGTAGGCGACATAACCCAGGCCGTCGCCGTTAATGCTGCCGATCTTGGAGGTGCGACAGCGATAGTCGCCGGGCGTCGGCTGAAGACGTCCCGGCAGGGCGGCGTTCGGGTCAACCAGGGCGCCCAGAGCCTCGACCTCGGACGCGAAGCCTTTCGCCTCGGCCTCCGCGCGCGCCATGCGCCAGGCCTGATCCAGCCGCGACAACCGTGCGGCGTCATCCGCCGTTGCTACCTCTCGCCAGTCGGAACTGCCGCCTTGCAGACCGCCGGGCTGCGCGCCCGCGGCCGGTGGCGCGTCGGGGACTGCACCGGTCGTTTCGTCGCGCATCGCGGTGGGTTCGGCGCCCACCGGGCGTTCCGGCTCAGGCGTGGTCGGGGGAGCGGAGTTCGTCGGTTCGCCCTGACAGGCGGCGAGCACGGCGGCGGCGGACAGGAGAAGGGCGTGACGGCGCATGCGATCCTCAGACTGGAACGGCCCCCGCCGTCGGCATGCTAACGGACGATCACCCGTGTCGGTTCAGTCATGACCGGCTTGAGCCGCATAAGGGCCGCGGCGAAGGCCCGGCCCTCCAGCGGCAGATCAAGCCACTCGCAGACGCCTGAGGCGCGCGTCGTCAGGGCGTCGAGGCGCGCGAGCGCGATTACCCGGATGTCGCGCGTCGAGACATCGCGATCCAGCGCGCGCCGCCCGTCCGCGGCGTCCCTGGACGTGACGAGGGTGACGATCACCGCGTCCGGCTTTAGGTCGTGCGCGAGCGCCTGTCCCTGCTCCAGCGTTTCCGCCTGATGCAGGGCGACACCCTCCACCGCCTCGCAGTGGTGACGAACCACGCCCCGGCCCACGGGGTCGGCATCGATGTGGACAAGGGTCAGGCGCGGGCGCGTCGGCGCGACCTCGGCCTCGACCGGCTCGGGCTTGGCCAGATTCAGGCGGATGGTGACGGTAGAGCCCTCGCCGAGCGCGCTGTCTATCCGGACGTCCCCGCCCATGGAGCGCGCCAGGCGTCGCGCGACCGCCAGTCCCACCCCCCGCCTGGCTCCGCCGGGATGGGCGGTGAAGGGGTCGAATAAGGCCTCGATCCGGCCCTCCTCCACGCCGCGCCCCGAATCATGGACCAGAATCGCCAGACCGTTCGACTGGCGACGCGCCTCGATCATGACCACCCCGCCCTCCCGATTATAGCGGATAGCGTTATCGAGCACGGCCGAGAGCACGCGGTCCAGTCGCTCGGCGTCCGCCCAGACCGCCATCTGGGGCTCCGGCGGCGGACTGCGCAGTTCGATCCGCCGCGCGTCGGCCCCGGAGCGATAGCGTGCGGCCACGCGGTCGATGACCACCAGCGGGTCGATCCGTCTCAGGTGCGGGGTCGGCCCGCCACAGCGGCTGAGCTGAGCCAGATCCTCGCAGGCGGCATGAGCGCGCGCGAGGCTCTCCGCCAGAATATCCAGGCGGCGGCGCTGTTGCGGGTGACCCGAGGGTGCGGCCACCAGCGCGGCGCTCATGGTCCTGGCGGCAGCCAGGGGCTCAAGCGCCGCGCGCGCTGCTCTGGCGAGCAGTTCGTCGGCCCGATCGCGAGCGGCCAAGGTTTCGGAGCGGGCGGCGGCGGCGACACCGTTGATGGCCATAAGCTCGGCGACGAGCCGATCGCGCTCGCCGGCAGACTCATCGGCCTCGCTCCGGCAGTCGCGAAGGCGCCGCGCGAGCGACAGACAGCGATAGGCCAAGCCCACTGCCCCGAACGCGGTGAAACCGAGAGCGATAAAGGCGAGAGACATGGCGACCCTCCGTCAGAAGGAAGAGACGCTATCTCGTATAGGTTGCGTTGCCGTTAAACGCTCGTAATGCGGGATCAGGCGGCTTCGGTCGGTCCGGAGTCCGCCTTGGTCGCGCGGCGACGCCGCGGCTTGGGAGCCGGGTCTTCGCTGGCCTCGCTCAAGGTCGTCGGACGCGTGAGGAACCCCGGCAGGGAGGCGCCGTCATCGGCGGGCGCCGTATCGGCATCCTCAGCTGCCTCTCGACGCGGACGGCCACGACCGCGACGCGGACGCTCCTCTGCCGCCGTATCCTGGACGGGCGGCGGTCCATCCTGGGCCCGATCAGCGTTGTCGGGCGCCTGTTCGGAACTGGCCGCGGCGTCGCCTTCATCACGCGATGCCGGTTCGCGACCGTCCCGCTCGGCCGCCTCACGCTCGAAGCGGGCCCGACGCTCTTCCTGACGCCGCTCCCAGCGCTCACGGCGGGTTTCACGACGACCGCCTTCGCCGTCGTCGCGATCCTGGCGGTCGCGGTCTTGGCGGTCGCGGTCCTGGCGGTCGTCGCCAGACCGGTCGCGCCAGCTTTCATCCGGGCGGCTATCGTTGCGCCCCTCCTGACGGGTCTCCTGACGACCCTCCTGGCCCGGCTGCTGGGCGCGCTCGGCGGCCTGCTGGGCGGCCAGGATGGCGGCGGCCTGGGCGCCGGACTCGTCCTCGAAATCGATGTCGAAGCCTTGGCTCATCGTCTCGCGCTGGGCGATGTCCTGGAAGGACTTCTGCGGCTGCAGGGCGCGCAGCACGCGGAAATAGTGCTCGGCGTGCTGGGAATAGTTCTCGGCCAGCACCCGGTCGCCCGCGGAGGCCGCGTCGCGCGCCAAGGCCTGGTACCGTTCATAGACGGTCTGGGCGTTGCCCCGGACCTTGATGTTCTCGGGGCCTTGCGAGTCCCACGACCGGTTCGGATTGGTCGCATTTGCGTTGTTGCCGCCGCCGCCGGATTTCCGGTTGCGACCGCGCTGGCGCTTCATGCCCTTGAAGTCTCGCATGGGGAGATACCGTCTTCTGGGTCCGCGCCCATCGGGCCGGCCGTGTCGAAATGTGCGTTCGAAAGGTTCCAGCGTCGCGGAGACCATCCCCGCCCTCGGTGGAAGCCGCCCCGACCGAGACGCCCCTGGATCAGGGACGTGACGCGGTCTCCAGCCACACAGCGCGCATGACCGATCGGGTCGCGGGCGATGCAGGATGAAGGGAAGCGACGTCGTGCTTAGCGCGAGCGGGCGACAATTCCAAGGGGTTTGTCAGGATGGCCGCGGCGTGGTGCGGGGGTCCGGGCCGTTGGTGACGACGCGGTCGCGGTCGGCGAGGTCACGCACGATCTTCGCTCCCGGCAGGCCGGCCTCGTCGAACAGGGCCTTCACCGCCTCGCCCTGATCGTGGCCGATCTCGATGGCGTAGATGCCGCCCGGCTTGAGGATGCGCAGGATTTCCGGGGCCAGGGCGCGATAGGCGTCCAGCCCGTCCTCGCCGCCGTCCAGCGCCAGATGCGGATCGTGGTCGCGCACCTCAGGATCAAGGCCGGGGATGTCGCCGGACGGAATGTAAGGCGGGTTGGACAGCACGAGATCAAAGCTGTGATCGGCCAGCCCGGCCGCCCACTCCGTGCGCAAGAAAGTGGTGCGCCCATTGAGGTCCAGGTTCGCCGCGTTCTCCCGCGCCACGGCGATCGCCTCGGACGAGACGTCGGTGCCCAGCCCCCTGGCCGCCGGCCGCTCGGCCAGCAGCGCCAGCAGGATCGCGCCCGAGCCCACGCCCAGATCGATCACATTGAAGGCCTCGCTCGGCGGGAAGGCGAGCAAGGACACGTCCAGCAGGGTCTCGGTGTCCGGCCGAGGGCTCAGCACGTCCGGCGTGACATTCAGCAGGATTTTCCAGAAGGCCTTACGGCCCAGGATGCGCGAAACCGGCTCGCGGCGCAGACGGCGCTCGACGTAGCCGTCCAGCGTTGCCTGCTGCTCGGGCGTTACCGGCCGATAGGGGTCGGTCAGGATGTCGGTGCGGGTCGCGCCGGACGCCGCCTCCAGCAAGAGGCGGGCGTCGATGGCCGGGCTGTCGATGCGGCCGTCCTTCAAACGCTTGTGGGCACCCTTCCAGGCGGTGAGAATGGTCGGTCCGGTCGGGGAAGCGTCGGTCATGGGGGAGGCTCCTAGCGCGCCGGAGAAGCGGGCGACAAGCGGCGGGTGCGTGGCGAGCCGGGGAACGTCCGGGCCGTCGGTTTCGTTCGGAGCGGATGCGCCGCAGCCCCTCCCCCGACGCCCGCCGCCTGGTCTCGACGATCGGCAAGTATGGCGCGGCGATCTTTGGAGGACTGGCCGCCGGCGCCGCCTCGGCGCACCTGCTGCACACGCGCGGCGCCGGGGTGCGGGATCGGATCAGCGACCGCACCGGCGTTGATCTGGCGCCTGAACCGGCCATACCGCCCAAGATGGCGATTGAGGACTACGATGTCCGGGAGCCAGGCCGCGGCCGCCTGGCCCAGCGCCCCGAGCACATTCCTCGCAAGGGCTGGGTCGATATCCTATGGCGGCTGGGCGGGGCTTACTTCGGGGACCGGGTGGGGTTCGTGGCCGGCGGGGTGACCTTCTTCATTCTGCTGTCTCTGTTTCCGACGCTCGGCGCCTTCGTCACCATCTACGGCCTGTTCGCCGACCCGTCCCAAGCGTGGGAGCGGATCGCCTTCCTCTATTCCGTGCTGCCTGAAAACGTGGCCAGCTTCCTGGGCGGGGAAATGCAGCGCCTGGCGACAGGATCGAAGGGCCAACTAACCTTCACCCTGATCTGGACCCTGGCCCTATCGCTGTGGACCGCCAACAACGGCATCAAGACCCTGTTTTACGGCCTGAATCTTGCCTACCATGAGGTGGAGAAGCGCAATATCGTCACCTACAACCTGCTGGGTTTCGCCTTCACCCTGACCGGCTTGGCGGCGGTTCTGCTCAGCGCCGCCCTGGTCGTGGGCGTTCCCGTGGTGCTGGCGGTGTTTGGGTTGGAAGACGAGTGGGCCTATCTGGCGCCGTTGCGCTGGCCGCTGCTGTTCACCGGCTATGTGGCCGCCCTTACGGTAATCTATCGCTTTGGGCCCTGCCGACAGAAGGCGCGTTGGCGGTGGCTGACCCCGGGAGCGCTGCTGGCCGCGACGCTGAGCGTGCTCGTCTCCTTCGTCTTCAGCTGGTACCTGACCACCTTCGTGCGACTGGACAGCTATGGACCACTCGCCACCGCCATGGGTTTCCTGATCTGGACCTGGCTGTCGGTGCAGATCATCCTGATCGGGGCCAAGTTCAACGCCGAGATCGAACACCAGACGGCGATCGACACCACCACCGGCGATCCGGCCCCGCTGGGCGATCGCGGCGCCATCATGGCTGACACCGTGGGGCCGCGGCGCGGCAATCCGGCGGCGCTGGCCTTCACCCTCAAGCACGCCGAGGCCATGGCCGACCGGGTCATGCAGCGAAAGGCCAAGCGCGGCGAGGGCTAGCCTAGTTCGGCCTCAAGGTCGGCCAGACGGGCGGCCTGGTCCTCGGCGATCAGCGGCTCGATCACCTCGTCGAGGGCGTCGCCGGCCACAATCCGGGCGAGGTTGTATAGGGTCAGATTGATGCGGTGATCCGTCACCCGCCCTTGCGGGAAGTTGTAGGTGCGGATGCGCTCTGACCGGTCGCCCGAACCGACCTGGCTCTTCCTCGAATCCGAGCGGGCCTTGTCCTTCTCCTGACGCTGCATGTCATAGAGCCGGGCCTTGAGGTTGATCATCGCCTTGCGCCGGTTCTCGTGCTGGCTCTTCTCCGACGAGGTGGCGACAAGGCCGGTCGGCAGGTGGGTGATGCGCACGGCCGAATCCGTCTTGTTGACGTGCTGTCCGCCAGAGCCGGACGCGCGGTAGGTGTCGATGCGGATGTCCTTGTCCTCGATGACGATATCGACGTCCTCGGCTTCTGGCAGCACCGCGACGGTGGCGGCCGAGGTGTGGATGCGTCCCTGGGCCTCCGTTTCGGGCACCCGTTGCACCCGGTGGACGCCCCTCTCGAATTTCATGCGGCCGAAGACGCCATCGCCGGTGATCGAGGCGATGATCTCCTTGTACCCGCCCATCTCGCCTTCGGAGACGCTGTCGACCTCGACCCGCCAGCCCTGCAACGAGGCGTAGCGGGCGTACATGCGGAACAGGTCGCCGGCGAACAGGGCCGCCTCGTCGCCGCCCGTTCCCGCCCGCACTTCCAGAATGGCCGAAGCCTTCTCATCGGCGTCACGGGGCGCGAGCAGCAAGGCGACGGAGCGCTCCAGATCCGGCAGCCCCTCCTCCTTCTGGGCCAGTTCTTCCGCCGCCAGGGCGCCCATCTCCGGGTCGTCAGCCAGGAGCCTGAGATCCTCGACCTCGGCGCGCGCGCGGCTCAGCGCCTCGACGGCGTCCGCCACCGGCTTGAGTTCGGCGTGCTCCTTGCCCAGGCGCACGATCTCGGCGCCTTCCGTGGCCGCGCCCATTCGCGCCTCCACCTCGTGGAAGCGGTCGAGCACCTGATCAAGCCGGGCCTGGGGCAGTCGCAAAGGGGACATATCTCGCCGAGGGTGGGCGCGCTCTCTACCCCGAAGCCGGGCCGGCTGTCGAACCGTCGAAGGGCGCGCGACAGGCTGCTAGAGAAAGGGGCCGCCGCATAGGGACCGCTCCATTGGCCTCATCGCCCCACGACGACCTGCCCCTGCATCGCCCCAACGTAGGCGTGGTGCTGTTCCATCCCGATGGCCGGGTCTGGTACGGCCGACGCGCGGGCCACGCTGACGCCTGGCAGTTCCCTCAGGGCGGTGTCGACGACGGGGAGGATCTGGAGACGGCCGCCCGGCGTGAACTGGCCGAGGAGACCGGCGTCGTGTCGGTCGAGCCGCTGGCCCGGACGGAGGGCTGGATCGCTTACGACTTTCCGCCCGAGGCTTCGGGCTCGAAGATCGCGCGCGGCTGGAAAGGCCAGAAGCAGGCCTGGTTCGCCTATCGCTTCACCGGCGACGAGTCAGAGATCGACCTCGGGGCCCAGGGCGAGCCCGAGTTCGACGCCTGGCGCTGGGGGCGTCTGGAAGACGCGCCCCAACTGATCGTGCCCTTCAAGCGAGAGGCCTATCAGGCGGTCGTGCGGGCCTTCGCCCATCTGGCCGCCTGACGGTCGGGCGTCACTCGGCCGGGCGAGCCATCGCCGTGCCGGCCTCGACCTTGGCGCGCTCGGCGGCGACACCGTCGGCCGACAGCGGCACCAGGCCGCGATCCTGCAGATAGCCGCCCGAGCCGGCCGAGGCGTCCGACAGGAACTCCTGCAAGAACTCGTTGAGGCCCGGCGTCACGCCGATGTGGGCCTTCTTGACATAGATGAACAGGCTCCGGGCCAGCGGATAGCTGCCGTCCGAGATGGTCTCGAAACTGGGCGACACGCCGTTGATGGAGGCGGCCTTCACGGAGTCGAGGTTCTGTTCGAGGAAGGAGTAGCCGAACACACCCAGCGAACCGGGGGTGCGGGTCAGGGTCTGGACCATGGCGTTGTCGTTCTCGCCGGCGTCGATCCATGCGTTATCTTCACGCAGGGTGTGGGCCAGGGCCTCGAAGCGGTCCTCGTCGGAGGTCTCGATGGCGGCGGCGGCCGGCACGGCCTGGGCGCCCGGGGTCATGCCCAGTTCCAGAAAGGCGTCGCGGGTGCCCGAGGTGGTCGGCGGGCCATAAACCTGGATGCGCTGATCGGGCAGGGCCGGATTGACCTGGGCCCAGGTGGTGTTGGGATTGGCGACCAGCTGGCCGTCGGCGCCGGGGACCTCCTTGGCCAGGCCGAGATAGAGGTCCTGGATCCGGAAGTCGAAGTCGCCGCCGTCGCGGGCGGTGGCCACGACGATGCCGTCATAGCCGATCTGGATCTCGATGATGTCGGTGACGCCGTTCTCGGCGCACAGGTCGAACTCCGAGGCCTTCATCGGCCGCGAGGCGTTGGCGATGTCCGGGGTCGCGGGGCCGACGCCCGAGCAGAAGGCCTGGATGCCGCCGCCGGTGCCGAGGCTCTCGACCCGGGGGGCCGCGCCGCCCGAGGTGCGCTGGAAGTTCTCGGCCACGCGTGAGGTGAAGGGAAACACAGTTGAGGAGCCGGCGGCCCAGATGGCGTCGCGCGGGCCCTGGCCGCCACCGCCGGCTTGGGGGCCGCAGGCGGCCAGAAGAGCGGTCGCCGCAACGGCGAGGATCAGCGGGGTCTTCATGGGTCGATCTCCAGCCCGAAGGACCGCACGACAGGCGCGGCGCCGGCTCCCCGCCGGTTAGCAACCGGCCATGACGCGAGAGCGACGGCTTTATGACGGATTGATTACGGCCGGGCGAGCCCGGCCGTAATCGACGACGAGAGTCAGAGCAGACGCTTGCGGATGGCCTGGGACAGCATGTCGATCAGGGTCACCGCCACGACGATGACGATGGCAATGGCCGAAACCTGGCCGTAGTCGAAGGCCTGGATGTTCTCGAACAGCAGCTGGCCGATGCCGCCCGCGCCGATCAGGCCCAGAACGGTGGCCGCGCGGCTGTTGGACTCGAACCGATAAAGGGCGAAGGACGTCCACAACGGGGCCACCTGGGGGATCACCCCCCAGACGATCTCGTGCAGGCGCTGGGCGCCGGTGGCGCGCACACCCTCGACCGGCCCGTGGTCGATCGATTCGACGGCTTCGGAAAACAGCTTGGCCAGAACGCCGCCGGTATTGAGCGTCAGGGCCAGCACGCCCGCGAGCGGCCCCAGACCCACGGCGACGATGAAGATGGTGGCCATGACCAGATCGGGCACCGAGCGCAGCAGGTCCATCAGACGGCGCACCGGCCAGACGATCCAGTTGGGCGCGATGTTGCGCGCGGCCAGCAACCCCAGGGGAATGCCCAGGAAGACCGCCAGGAAGGTGCCCCACAGCGCGATCTGGATGGTCAGCCACATCTGCTCGATCAGCCGGCCGATGTCCGAGAAGTCCGGCCGCAGCAGATCGCGGCCATAGATGCGGATGTTTTCGGTGTTGGTGAACAGATAGCCGAAGCGATCCATGTCGACCGGGCCGAAGCTGATGATCAGCACCAGCGCCAGGCCGCCCCACAACAGGACGTCCATGGCCCAGGCGGCCATCGACTTCTGCGGCGGCGCGGGGACGGCCCCCGGCGACGCCGCGGCAGGCTTGAGGGCGACGTCGCTCAAGGCTGGACCTCGCGACGCGCGCGCAGTTCGGCCAGCTGGGTCTGGATGGCGGCGACCTCTGCCTGATCACCCTCGTTGCGCGCCTCGCGCAGGGCCTGGTCCAGGCGCATCTCGCGGATGGGATCCAGATAGGAGGCGTCGGCCGGGTTGAAGCCGGAATAGTTCAGCCCCGCCAGCACCGTGCGCTGGCGCTCGGCCTCGGCGCCCTCGCCGCGGCCATAGGTCAGGAAGAAGCTGCGGATGCGCTCCTTCAGCGCCGGGTCCAGATCGCCGCGCACCACGATGGCGGACTCCGGGATCGGCGGCGATTCCCAGATCTGCTCGATCTGGCTGGCCACCTGCGGGTTCTGGCGGGTCAGGAACACGGTGTTGACCGAATTGGAGGTGGCCACGTCCAGCACGCCGGTGGCGATGGAGAAGGAGTTGGCCTGGTGGTTGGCCGAGCGAACGGTGCGGAAACAGTCGGTCGGATTGATGTTGCGCGGGCCGAACAGGAAGGTCATGGGCGCCAGGGTGCCCGAAGTCGATTGGGCGTCGCCGAGACCAAAGTCGTACTGCTTGCCGCAGGCCAGGACGTCGTCGAGGGTGATCCCCGAACCGCGCCGAACGATCAGGGTCGAGGTATAGGAATCCTTGCCCTCGCTATCGACCGTGCGCGCGACGATTTCGCCTTGCGACCGCTCGACCGCTTGCAGCGCCGGCAGGGCCGAGAACCAGCCGACCTGGATCTGGTTGAAGCGCATGCCCTCGATCAGGCCATTGTAATTGGTGGCGAAGTTGGGCGCGACCTCGACGCCGATCTCCTCGGACATGTCGTCGAGCAGGGGCTGCCACAGCGGCCCGGACGCCGCCTGGTTCTCGGCCGACAGGATGGAGAAGACGATGCGGTCCGGCTGGCCGGCCTTGTCGGCCGATCCGCCGTCGCCGCAGGCGGCCAGGCCCAGGGCGAAGGTCGCGGCCACGGCGCCGGCGATCAGACGGGAAGCGGTTCTGCGGGTGGAGATCATGCCTTTGCGCCCTCTTCCCAGAAGGCGTCCTCGAATTCGGGGCCGTAGATGCCGATCAGGGTCTCGGAATCCAGACCGGACGAAGGTCCGTCATACACCACCTTGCCGGCCTGGAGCGCGATGACGCGCTTGCAGTAGCGGATGGCGTAATCAACCTGGTGCAGGGTGACGATCACCCCCAGGCCGTCGCGCTGGTTCAGCTCGACCAGCAGTTCCATGACCTTGCGGGCCGAGACCGGATCGAGCGAGGCCACCGGCTCGTCGGCCAGGATGGCTTGGGCGCCCTGAACGATGGCGCGGGCGATGGCGCCGCGCTGCTGCTGGCCGCCCGACAGGGTGTTGGCGCGCTGCGAGGCGTAGTCGGCGACGCCCACCCGGTGCAGCGCCGCCATGGCGCGCTCCTTGTCAGCGCGCGGCCACATGCCCAGGAAGCCCTGCCAGCCGGGAATACGGCCAAGCGCGCCCAGCATGACGTTGGAGAACAGGCTCAGCCGCCCGACCAGGTTGAACTGCTGGAAGATGAAGCCGAGCTTGGCGCGAGACCGACGCACATTGCGGCTGGTCCGGCCGTCCGACTGAACCGTCTCGCCGAAGATGGCGATCGTGCCCTTGCCCGCATCGATGGGGATCAGACCGGTGATCGAACGCAGCAGAGTGGACTTGCCGGAGCCGGACGGCCCGATCAGGGCGACCATCTCGCCCTGGGCGACGCTGACCGACACTCCGTCCAGCGCCTTGCGCTTGCCGTAGGTCTTGGACACGTCGCGGACCTGAACGAGGCCGGAGGCGGCGGCGTTGGGGGTCGTCATGAACTCGTCGGGGGTGACGGCCGGTCAGGCCGGAAAGGGATCGATGATGGCGGGGCGATCTGACGGCTTAATGACACGATGGCCCCGCGCGCGTCCAGAGCGCCGACCGGCGGCTCCGTGTCGCGCTCAGCGGGCCGTGTCGAGACAGGCTTCGCAGACCGTTTTCCAGCGCGGCTCCATAGAGGACTGGAGCACGCGCGCCAAGGTCTCGTCGGCGAGAACCGATGCGGCCTGGGCCAAGTCGCGATCGGGGCTGTCGGCCAGCACGGTCAATGCCCTGAGGAGAGGTTCGGCCAGCACCGGATCGGAGGCGCCGTACCGCGACGCGGGACCGAACACGTCGTCGATCAGCCCCTGAGGGTCGAGGCCAGGCGCGAGAACCCGAGCGCAGCGCGCGTGATCCGGCAGTTCGCGGTCGGCCCAGGCCTGCAACAGCCTCAGGCCGGCCCCCACAGTCGACGCGGCGGTGGCCGGATCGTTCACGGCCGGCGACAGGGCGCGGGCGGCGATCTCACCCAACACGGCCAGACCATATCGGGGATCCTGGTCGAAACTGCGGTTGGGGCTCACGGTGAAGGCGGCCGCGAACGGCTCGATCGCCTCGACGCGGCCCGTCGCCACGGCCAGCAGATCGTTCTTGGCGACGAACCGGCCCGGCGTGCACAGCACCACCACCTCGCCTCCAGCCTCTGCGGCGGCCGCCTCCAGTGAGGCGACATCGACATTGAGCACATGCCCGGCGCGCCGAGCCCGAATCTCCGCGCCTGCCGGAGGGGCGCCGCCCTCCCATCGACGACCGCCCAGCCAAGGCGACGTGATGCGCGCTTCGAAGGCGTCCTTGCTGAGGGATTCGACCCGGTCGACCATGTAGCTGAGCCGCGCCAGTCGCCCGAGGTGGCCGATCCATGTCACCAGGGCCAGCGCCACCAGCCCGATCATGACCAGGGTGGCCAAGTAGATGATCGCCCGTCCCTCTGCGCCGTAATAGGAGGCCTCGACCGCCACCAGGGCGACGATCGAGAACAGGAAGCCGCCAACGAAGGTGGCCAGGGCGTTCTGGGTCTGGGGATCGTCGGTAACGATGGCGGCCACGCGCGGCGTCACGCTGGAGGACACCGCCGTATAGCTGGACACCATCGCCCCGATGGAAAAGGTCGCCACCGCCAAGAGGCTGGAGGCGAGGATGCGCAGCAAACCCTCGACGGTGTCATAGCCGCCGATGCGCTCGGCCATCTCGTCGGGCACCAGCGGCGCCAGCACCACGGCGGCGAGGGCCGCGACTATGCCAAGGCCGGCATAGACCGAAACCCGAAACCACAGTGTTCGCGTGATGACCCGCCACCAGAACCGCCAGCGGGACACGCCTCAGCCTCTCCCTATGGAGGCGTAGGTAAAGCCGCGCACCCGCACGTCCTCCGGGCGATAGACGTTGCGCAGGTCGATCATCAGCGGCCGGCTCATCAGCATCTTGACCCGGTCCAGATCCAGGGCGCGGAACTGGTCCCACTCGGTCAGGATAACCACGGCGTCGGCGCCCTGAACCGCGTCATACGGACCGTCGCGGAACTCCACGCCGCTCATCAACCGCGCGGCCTCCTCCATGCCCTCGGGATCGTAGGCCTGGACCCGCGCGCCCATGGCGATCAGCGCGGGCGCCATGTCCAGCGAGGGTGCGTCGCGCATGTCGTCGGTGTTCGGCTTGAAGGTCAGCCCCAGCAGCGCCACCGTCTTGCCATTCAGGTCGCCGGTCATGGCCGAGACCCGTCCGGCCATCGACTTCTTGCGATTGGCGTTGGACTCGACCGTGGCCTCGATCAGCGAGATCGGCGCCCCCGCCTCCTGGGCGGTTCGGGTCAAAGCCAGGGTGTCCTTGAGGAAGCAGGACCCGCCATAACCGGGGCCGGCCATCAGGAACCTGGGGCCGATCCGCTTGTCCAGACCGATGCCGTAGGCGACCTGCTGCACGTCGGCCCCGACCTTCTCGCACAGGTCGGCGACCTCGTTGATGAAGGCGATCTTCATCGCCAGGAAGCCGTTGGCGGCGTATTTGATTAGTTCCGACGTGCGCCGGCCGACCATCACGATCGGCGTCGCCGTCACGTCCAGCGGGCGATAGAGATCCGCCATCACCTGACGCGCGCGATCGTCCTCCACGCCGATCACCACCCGATCCGGCCGCTTGAAGTCGTCGATGGCGGCGCCTTCCCTCAAGAACTCGGGGTTGGACACCACCGCGAAGTCGGCCTCGGGGTTGGTCTCGCGGATCAGACCCTCGACCACGTCGCCGGTGCCGACCGGTACGGTGGATTTGTTGACCACCACGGTGAAGTCCCTGAGCAGCGGCGCGATCTCGCGCGCCACGGCATGGACGTAGGACAGGTCGGCGTGGCCGTCCTCTTCCCGGGTCGGGGTTCCCACGGCGATGAAGACCGCGTCGCAATCGCCGACGACCTCGGCCGGGTCGGTCGAGAACGACAATCGGCCGCCCTTCACATTGGCCTGGACCAGCTCTTCCAGCCCGGGCTCGAAGATCGGGATTTCGCCAGCCTTGAGGCGGGCGATCTTGTCCTGATCCTTGTCGACGCAGACGACGCTGTGGCCGAAGTCCGCCAGACAGGCTCCGGACACCAGTCCGACATAGCCCGTTCCGATCATCGCCACCCGCATGCGCGCATCGCCTCCTGGTTGATGCTGGCTCGTCTAGCCGCCCGTCACCGCAAAGGCCAGCCGTGGCGGGCGAACGTTAACCCTGCCGTTGAACCGGATCGCAATCGCCGCGCGCCAGAGTGCGGGTCATGGACGCGCCCCAACGCCTCCGCCTCCTGGGAGGCGAGGTCGACCTGATGAGCCAGGATCAGCTGTTCGACAGGTTCGAGCGGGCGATTTCGAATGCGCGGTCGGGCGGCGCCGCCACCATCGTGGCCAATCACAACCTGCACAGCCTCAAGCTGATCGCGCACGACCGAGAGATGGCGCGTTTCTACGCTCGGGCCGAGGCCGTTCAGATCGATTCGATGCCGCTGGTGGCGTGGGGACGGTTGCTGGGACGGCCGACGGAGCCCGCCCATCGCCACACCTATCTCGACTGGCGCGACCGTTTCTGGCGCAGCGCGGCGGGGAAGGGATGGCGAGTGTTTCACCTCGGCTGCGCGCCGGGGGTCGGAGAGGCGGCGCTCGACGCCGTGCGAACGCGTCATCCCGGCGTCGAGGCGACATCGCATCATGGCTTCTTCAATTCCGAGGGAGAAGAGAACGCGGCCGTGGTGCACGCCATCACCGAGGCGCGTCCGGACATTCTGATGGTCGGCATGGGAATGCCGCGCCAGGAGCGATGGATCCTCGACAACCTCGACGTCCTGCCGCCCTGTCTGATCCTGCCGATCGGCGGCGCGCTCGCCTATGAGGCTGGCGTGGTGAGCACGGCGCCGCGCTGGACGGGACGTCTCGGCGTCGAATGGCTCTGGCGCTTCGCCACCGAGCCCCACCGGCTGTTCCACCGCTATTTCATCGAGCCCTGGGCCTTGGCGCCCCAGGCCCTGGCCGATCTGCGCCGACGCGCCTGACTGCGGCGATCCGGATGCGAAAAGGCCCGCCGGGCTGAGCCTGGCGGGCCTTTCCTTGATCGTTCCGTCGCCATCGACGTCCGACCGGGGTCGGGAGGGGCGGTGAGCCCCTCCCTAAAGCCGGATCAGAAGTTGATGTTGATGGTGGCGCGACGGTTCAGCGGCTCGCGAACGCCATCGGCGGTCGGACGGGCCAGCTGGGTTTCGCCACGGCCTTCCAGCGAGATCACGCCGCCGTTCACACCTTGCGAGACCAGCGCGTCGGCCACGGTGCGGGCGCGACGGTTGGACAGGCCGATGTTGTACTGGGCGTTACCCGAGGTGTCGGCGTGACCGACGACCAGGATGCGGGTCGGCGAGCCGG
>NZ_QUOQ01000008.1 GCF_003704105.1 Brevundimonas lutea
AGACCCGGTCGCGCGCATTGTCGACGTGATAGGTGTCGTCGCCCAGTCCGCCCGCCATCTGGTCGGCGCCGCCCATGCCGTTCAGCACATTGTCGCCGGCGTTGCCGACGAGACGGTTGTCCAGCGAATTGCCGACCGCGTTCAGATCGCCCGAGCCCGTCAGCACCAGGCGCTCAACATAGATGCCCGCGAGATTGTAGCTGACCGACGACTGGATCTCGTCAAAGCCCTCTCGGTTGTTCTCATAGACCCGGTCATTGGCGTTATCGACGATGTAGATGTCATCGCCCTTGCCGCCCGCCATGTCGTCGGCGCCGCCCAGGCCGTTCAGCAGATTGGCCCCGTCGTTGCCGACCAGCCGGTTGGCCAGGCTGTTGCCGATGGCGTTGATGTTGCCCGTCCCGGTCAGAACCAGGCGCTCGACATAGGTCCCGGCCAGATCGAAGCTGACCGAAGAGCGGATCTCGTCGAAGCCCTGACGATTCAGTTCGACCACGACATCGTCGGCGTGATCGACGTAATAGATGTCGTCCCCAAGACCCCCCACCATCGTGTCGACGCCGACGCCACCGTCGAGCCAATCATCACCGCGTCCGCCAGTGAGCCGATCGTTGCCGGAGCCACCGACAACCCCATAGCGTTCGAAGCCTTCGATAGCGGTCGAGGGGCCGAACAGGGCACGGAGCACGGCCAGCGGATCATCGCCAAGAGTGATGGTGAGATCTTCCGTGATACCCGCGAACGATGCGACTGCGGTGTCATAGCCTGCATCGCCGAAGGCCTGATCGTTCCGGCCCAGATAGACGACGTCGTCACCGTTACCGCCATACAGAAAGTCGGCCGCCTCGTCCGAGGCATCCAGAGCGCCGCCATGGATGAAGTCGTCGCCATTCTCGCCCCGAATTAGGTCGGCGCCTTCACCCCCGACAAGCAGGTCGTCGCCGGCCTCGCCGATGCCGCCGTACGCGGTGCTGTCGCCGAACAGTTGATCGGCGCCCTGGCCGCCGAATAGTCGATCGTTTCCTCCGCCGCCGAAGATCAAATCATCTCCAGCGCCGCCGTCGGCATAGTCGTCCGAGCTGTAAGCCACGGTGAAGCCAGCGGCGTTGTCTTCGTCGGCGTACAAACGGTCGTTCCCGTCGCCGCCCAGCAAAACGTCGGCGCCATCGCCGCCCCACAGCGTGTCATTGCCGCCGGCACCGTCCAGGTAGTCGGCGCCTTCCTCGCCGCCCATGAATTGGGCTATGGCGCTGCCGATCAAACGATCGTCACCTTCGGCGCCGTAGGCGTTGGAGACATCACCCAGCTGGACATCGTCGTCATGGGAGGTGAGGGTGAGGTGCGAGATAGCCTCGAAATTTTCGAGCCCGCCACTGCTGGCTTCGGCCAGACGTGAGAAGCGGTCGGCGCCGGTCAGATCGAGCGTCACACCCGTCGCCCGACCATAGAGAGTCAGGCTGAGCGTGTCCCGCCCATCCCCGCCGTCGGCGCGATCCAAAAGACCCGCAGCGATAAAATCAATCCCGGCGCCTCCGTTCAGGATGTCCTCGACGTTGTCGTCCAAACGCGCGCCCGACTTCCCTTCTATCAGCTGGCTGTGATGGAAGGTGGCTCCAATCAGAAGGTCATTGCCGTCCCCTCCGTAGAGGTCATCCCGACCGTCGCCTCCGTCGAACGTATCCAAGCCCGCGCCACCGATCAGCACGTCGTCTCCGCCGCGGCCGCTGAGGGCTGAGCCTGCGGCGCCGGCGGTAATTCGGTCGTCAAAGCTGGTGCCGGTGACAGAGAACTGTTCGAAGTTCACAAACTCCCCGCCCAGCAGGGCGCTGAGCGCTCCCTCCCCATCATTGCTGAGATCGAGGGTCAGGCCGGAGGTCAGGTGGGCCAGCGACGCAATCAGTGTGTCGCTTCCATCGCCGCCGTCGGCGAAATCGCCCCGTCCCACGTGGATCGAGTCGTTTCCTGCGCCGCCGTAGAGGACGTCGCGTTCTCCATCATCGACGTTGTCTACGAAGGAAAAGAACCAGCGTTCGACCACAACGGTGGTTGTGGAAACCAGAAACTTGCGCAGGGTGATGGCCCCGCCGCCGGTGATGACGTCGGCGCCTTCACCGCCGTATATCGTATCGGAACCGGTTCCGCCGGCGAGGGTGTCGTTACCGCTCTGGCCGTAGATCAGATCGTCGCCGGCGCCGCCGTCTATACCGTCGTCGAAGCCGAAGGCGGTGTCCGGGACGCCTTCGCCGGTCTCCGAATCTTCGCCGTAGAGCACGTCATCTCCGGCGCCGCCCCGAATGAAGTCGCTGCCCGCGCGGCCGGTGAGCACGTCATCGCCGTCGCCGCCAGCGAGCTCGTCGTTACCATCTGTCGGATCCGCCATCGCTGCCCCCTCGACCGCCCCCGGCCGAGGTTAAGAGGCCACATGCGATCCGTGTTGTCCATACTCAGATGCCGCTGGTCGTTGAGTGCCGTATCAGCGCGCGAACTTCTGGAACTTGATCCGGTGGGGGATCAGGGCGTCCGTGCCGAGGCGGCGCTTCTTGTCCTCCTCGTAGGCCTCGAAGTTGCCCTCGAACCATTCGACGTGGCTGTCGCCCTCGAAGGCCAGGATGTGGGTGGCCAGGCGGTCGAGGAACCAGCGGTCGTGGGAAATGACCACGGCGCAGCCGGCGAACTCCTCCAGCGCCTCCTCGAGGTTCTGCAGGGTCTCGATGTCCAGGTCGTTGGTCGGTTCGTCGAGCAGGATCAGGTTGCCGCCGGTGGCCAGGGTCTTGGCCAGGTGGACGCGGTTGCGCTCACCGCCCGACAGCAGGCCGACCTTTTTCTGCTGGTCGGCGCCCTTGAAGTTGAAGCTGCCGACATAGGCGCGGGTGTTGATCTCGCGCTTGCCGACCATCATCACGTCCGTGCCGCCGGAGATGACCTGCCAGATGTTCTTGTCGGCCTCCAGGTCGTCGCGGGACTGGTCGACATAGGCCAGCTTGACCGTCTCGCCGACCTTGATGGTGCCGGCGTCCGGCTGTTCCTGGCCGGTGATCATGCGGAACAGGGTCGACTTGCCGGCGCCGTTGGGGCCGATGACGCCCACGATGCCGTTGGGCGGCAGCTTGAAGGTCAGGTCCTTGAACAGCAGCTTGTCGCCATAGGACTTCTCGAGACCCTCCACCTCCAGCACCACATTGCCGAGGCGCGGGCCGGGGGGAATCTGAATATGCGCCTGGCTCTGAGCGCCGCGCATGCTCTCCTGCTCGGTGACCATGCGCTCATAGGCGGCCAGGCGGGCCTTGGACTTGGCCTGGCGGGCCTTGGCGCCCGAGCGGACCCATTCCAGTTCGCGGGTGAGGGCGCGCTGACGCGCTTCGGATTCCGACTGTTCCTGGACGACGCGCTTGGTCTTGGCTTCCAGCCACGAGGAGTAGTTGCCCTCGTGCGGATGGCCCTTGCCGCGGTCCAGCTCCAGCGTCCACTTGGTGACCTGGTCCAGGAAGTAGCGGTCGTGGGTCACCAGGATGACGCAGCCCGGGAAGGTCTCCAGGTGATGCTGCAGCCAGGCCACGGACTCGGCGTCAAGGTGGTTGGTCGGTTCGTCCATCAGCAGCATGTCGGGCTTGCTGAGCAGCAGGCGGGCCAGGGCCACGCGGCGCTTTTCACCGCCCGAGAGGTTGGTGACCTCCCAGTCGTCGGGCGGGCAGCGCAGGGCGTCCATCGCCATCTCGATGCGGCTGTCGATGTCCCAGACGTCGCCGGCGTCGATCTTCTCCTGGAGGGCGGTCATCTCCTCCATCAGCTCGTCGGTGTAGTTCTCGGCCATTTCGGCGGCGATGGCGTTGAAGCGAGCGACCCACTGCTTCTCCTCGCACCAGGCCTCGACGTTTTCGCGGACGTTCAGCGCGGGATCCAGCTGGGGCTCCTGCTCCAGATAGCCGCGCTTGATCCCGTCGGCGGCCTTGGCCTCGCCCTGGAACTCGGTATCCAGCCCGGCCATGATCTTGAGCAGGGTGGATTTACCCGAGCCGTTGACGCCGACGACGCCGATCTTGGCGTCGTTGTAGAAGCTGAGCCAGATGTTCTCGAAGACCTTCTTGCCGCCGGGATAGGCCTTGGTCAGGCCCTGCATCTGGAAAATGTACTGCTGCGCCATGAGAAGCGTCGCGCCCTGTCGAATGAGGTGTGGGGGAGGTGGCGCGGGATGTAGCGACTGGCCGGGGCGGAGGCAAATGAACAGCGCTGGGGACGGCCGTTGCGGGCCGTTCACTGATCCATTATTCTAGAACAATGGAATCGACGACTGCTCTCGACGCGCTCAGCGCCCTGTCCCAGGCCACGCGCCTCGGCGCATTCCGCCTGCTGGTGCGGCATGAGCCAGAGGGATTGGCGGCGGGGGCGGTCGCTCAGCATCTGGGCGTCCCGGCCAATACCCTGTCGGTGCATCTGGGCGTGCTGACGCGGGCGGGGCTGGTCAGCTTCGACAAGCGCGGGCGCGAGGTGATCTACCGCGCCGACATCGATCAGGTCCGAGCCTTGGCGCTGTTTCTGATGAAGGACTGCTGCGGTGGCGACGCGGCCGCCTGTGCGCCCCTGATCGCCGAACTCTCGACCTGCTGACCCCAGAGGGCCCTATGGACGTCGTCATCTATCATAATCCTGCCTGCGGTACGTCGCGCAATACCCTGGCCCTGATCCGCCACGCGGGGATCGAGCCGCATGTGGTCGAGTATCTGAAGACGCCTCCCAGCCGGGCTCTGCTTCTGCAGTTGGTCGAACGCATGGGCGTGCGGCTGCACGACATCCTGCGGACCAAACAGCCGGAGTTCGCCCAGATGGGGCTGGATGACGCCCAGGCGGATGACGAGCGCGTCCTGGACGCCATCGAGGCGCATCCGGTGCTGATCAACCGGCCGATCGTGGTGACGCCGCTGGGCGTGCGGCTGTGCCGACCCTCGGAGGTGGTGCTGGACATCCTGCCCGAGACGCCGATGGCGCCCTTCGCCAAGGAAGACGGCGAGGTCATTATCGATGACACTGGGCGGCGGGTGCGCTGATGGTCGAGGCCGTGGTGAGCGCGCCGCGCAAGGCCGGGCGCCTGTCGTTCCTGGATCGCTGGCTGACGCTGTGGATCTTCGCGGCCATGGCGCTGGGGGCCGCCCTGGGGTCATTGATCCCCGGCCTGCCTGCCTGGCTGGACAGTCTGTCGGTCGGCTCGACCAACATCCCGATCGCCATCGGCCTGATCCTGATGATGTACCCGCCGCTGGCGCGGGTGAAGTACGAGGCCCTGCCCCGGGTGTTCGCCGACCGGCGGGTGCTGGTGCTGTCGCTGATCCAGAACTGGCTGATTGGGCCGGTGCTGATGTTCGCCCTGGCGGTGATCTTTCTGAGGGACCAGCCGGAGTACATGACCGGGGTCATCCTGATCGGCCTGGCCCGGTGCATCGCCATGGTGATGATCTGGAATCAGCTGGCGCGGGGCGACAACGACTATGTGGCCGGACTGGTGGCCTTCAACTCGGTGTTCCAGATCCTGTTCTTCAGCGTCTACGCCTGGCTGTTCCTGACCGTCCTGCCGCCGCTGTTCGGCCTGGAGGGCAGCGTGGTGGACGTGTCGGTTTGGACCATTGCGGGAGCTGTGCTGACCTATCTGGGTCTGCCGTTCGTGGCCGGTTTCCTAACCCGGCGGGTGCTGGTCGCGCGGCGCGGGGAGGACTGGTACCAGACCCGCTTCCTGCCCCGCATCGGCCCGATCACCCTGATCGCCCTGCTGTTCACCATCGCCGCCATGTTCAGCCTGAAGGGCCACGAGATCACGGCGCTGCCGCTGGACGCGCTCCGCATCGCCATTCCCCTGACCATCTATTTCCTGGTGATGTTCGTGGTCAGCTTCCTGATGGGACGGCTGATCCAGGCCGACTATCCGCGCACTACCGCTCTGGCCTTCACCGCCGCCTCCAACAATTTCGAACTGGCCATCGCCGTGGCCATCGCCGCCTTCGGGCTGGCCAGCCCGGTCGCCTTCGCGGCCGTGATCGGGCCGCTGGTCGAGGTGCCGGTGTTGATCCTGCTGGTGTCGGTGGCGTTGTGGATGGGCCGGCGCTGGTTTCCCGACACCGTCCCGGCCGAGGCGCCGCGATGAGCCGGCTGCGCGCCCTTCCCGATCCCGACCACATGCCGGCGCTGGATCCGGAGTATCTGCAAACGCGGCCGGGCGTGGATCTGGGCCCTGAGGACCATCCGCCCCGCATCCTGCTGCTCTACGGCTCGCTGCGCGAGCGGTCCTATTCCCGGCTGGCGGTCGAGGAGGCGGCGCGGCTGCTGCGGGTCATGGGCTGCGACACCCGCATCTTCGATCCCTCGGACCTGCCCTTGACCGATCAAGTCCCGGGCGACGACCATCCGGCGGTCCACGAGCTGCGCGAGCACGCCCTGTGGTCCGAGGGCATGGTGTGGTGCAGCCCGGAGCGGCACGGCCAGATCTCGGCCCTGCTCAAGCTGCAGATCGACCACCTGCCGCTGAACATGGGCGGGATGCGGCCGACCCAGGGACGGACCCTGGCGGTGATGCAGGTCTCGGGCGGGTCGCAAAGCTTCAACGCGGTCAACACACTGCGCCTTCTGGGGCGCTGGATGCGGATGATCACCATCCCCAACCAGTCCAGCGTGGCCAAGGCCTTCACCGAGTTCGACGAGACGGGGCGGATGAAGCCGTCGGCCTATTACGACCGGATCGTCGACGTGATGGAGGAGCTGGTCCGCTTCACCGTGCTGACCCGGCCGCATGCCGGGCGGCTGGTCGACCGCTATTCGGAGCGCAAAGCAGCCGGGGTTGCGGTCGAGGCCGGGTCGGACCTATCGGCCATCGCCATCGGCGGACGCTGAACCACCAGCCGCCGGGGTCTGCGCTCAGATCGAGAAGCTGACGCCGCAGCCGCAGCTGGAGGCGGCATTGGGATTGCGGACCACGAACTGGGCGCCGGCGAGTTCGTCGACGAAGGCGATCTCAGAGCCGGTCAGGAAGGGCAAAGAGACGGGATCGACGAGGGCGACCTGGCCGTCTCTCTCGACCCTGAGGTCGTCGGGCTCAGCCTCCTCGACCAGTTCCAGCCGGTACTGAAAGCCCGAGCAGCCGCCGCCGTCGACGGCGACGCGTAACATCAGCGGCTTGCCTTCTGCCGCGGCGATCTCGGCAATGCGGACGGCGGCGCTCTCGGCCAGGACCACAGCCGAGGGGCTGCGGGGCGAGACGGTCAGGTCGGAGCTCGGTTGGACGCCGTTCATGCCCGGCTATATGAGGCTCTGACGGGCGTTCGCAAAGCCCGGAGAGCGAAAGCATCGCCGTGAGCCACCTCGCAGACCGGGCCCCCTATGCCGAAAACGCCGAGGCGTCGCGCGGCCGCAGGGTTGAGGAGCCGGCCAGCCGAACGCGCAACGCCTTCGCCCGGGATCGGGACCGCATCATCCACTGCTCGGCCTTTCGGCGGCTGAAGGAGAAGACTCAGGTCTTCGTCGCCCACGAGGGTGACCATTATCGCACGCGTCTGACCCATTCGCTCGAAGTGTCGCAGATAGCGCGCTCGCTGGCCCACGCGCTGAGGCTGGACACGGATCTGGCCGAGACGGTCGCCCTGGCCCACGACCTGGGCCACTCGCCGTTCGGCCATGCGGGCGAGGACGAGCTTCAGGCCTGCATGGCCGGGTTCGGCGGCTTCGACCACAACGTCCAGACCTTCCGCGTGGTGACCAAGCTGGAGGAACGCTATCCGGCGTTCGACGGTCTGAACCTGACCTGGGAGACCATCGAGGGGGTGGTCAAACACAACGGGCCGGTCGGCCACCGGCTGGAGGAGCCCGCGTGGCAGGCCATCGCCGACTATACGGCGGGGTGGGACCTGGGTCTGGACGGGTTCGCCTCGCTGGAGGCCCAGGCGGCAGCCATCGCCGACGACATCGCCTACAACAACCACGATGTGGACGACGGGGTGCAGGCGGGCCTGTTCACCCTGGCCGATCTGGCCGAGGTGCCGATCATCGGGCCGGCCCTGCACGAGACTCGCAAGGACTGGCCCAACCTGGACGACCGGATGGTGCGGCTGGAGGCCGTGCGGCGCATGATCGGACTGATGGTCGACGACGTGCTGATGGAGACCGAGGGTCGGCTGATGGCCGAGGGTATCGGGTCGACCGATGATGTCCGCGCCGCCGGACGGCCCCTGGTGCAGTTCTCGGAGCGGATGCTGAGCGACCTGGGGGTGCTGCGCGCCTTCCTGTATCAGCGGATGTACCGCCATTACCGCGTCAATCGAATGCGCAGCCAGGCCAGGCGGATCATTTCGGAGATGTTCGCCCTGTTCATGGCCGAGCCCGACGTGCTTCCGCCGGAATGGGCGGCCAAGGCGAATGTCGGGGACGAGACCCGCAGAGCGCGGGCAGTGTGCGACTATATCGCCGGCATGACCGACCGGTTCGCCATCGAAGAGCACCGGAAGCTTTTCAATCTCGACCTGGCGTTGGATTTGTAGGCGACGACGGACGCGAAACGGCCCCGGAATGGGCCTAGAGTGGCGTTCTGTGCCGCTTGATTCGCTCACGTGCGTGCGAACGGGCGGCTGAAGATCCTAACGAGACCGGCCATGTCCTACGACGACGATCACCGACACGACCCCCGACATGATCCGCGCCGCGGCGCCTACACGCCTCCGGACGACGATGACCTGCCGTTCCGGCGATCGGGGTTCGACGCCCGGCAGGGCGGCAGGCGCATCGGCGGCGGAGGCCGAGGTCCTGTTCCTCTGACGCTGATCATCTCCGCCGGCGTGCTGCTGGTCCTGATCGTGGCGGTCATCCTGTTCTATCGCTCGGGCCTGAGGTCGTCGGAGGACGCGCCGGCGGCGGTGGGCGAACCGGTGGGACAGATGACCGCGCCCCCGATCGACGCCCAGCCGGTCGATCCCAGCCTGGGCATCGACGTCTACGACCCGGCCGAGGAGCCAGGCGAGCCGCAGTTCGCGCCGCCGCCCGAGGCCGTGCAGCCGCGTCCTGACCCTCAACCCTTGCCGACCACGCCCGCCGCGCCGCCGCCAGCCGCGGCCCGGCCCGAGCCGCGTCCGCAGCCGGCTCCGACCCCGCCGCCGCCGGCCGAGAAGACCGCGCCGCGTCCGACGCCGGCGACCGGCTCGGCCTCTGTGCAGATCGGCGCGTTTTCGTCGCGCGCGCTGGCCGATCGCGAATATGCCGCCGTGGCCGGCGCCTTCCCCAGCTTCGCCTCGGGTCGGACCAAGAGCGTCGAGCAGGTGACGACCTCGGCCGGCTCGACCGCCTATCGCACCACCATGGGCGGTTTTTCCCGCGAGCAGGCGCGCGAGTTCTGTGCGGCGCTGCAGGCGGCCGGGCGCGAGTGTTTCGTGCGGTGAGGATAAGGTCGGCCGTGAGCCTTGATCCGTCTCCCCGGCGAAGGCCGGGGCCTAAGGCCGCGAACGCCAGCTATCGGATGCATCTCACGCAAGCCCTCCTGGACCCCGGTCTCCGCCGGGAAGGCGGTGAGCGTTGACCGCCGCCATGATCCTGGGATGTTCCGGCCCGGTGCTGACCGAGGCCGAGCGGGTGTTCTTCGAGAGCGTCCGGCCCTGGGGCTTCATTCTGTTCAAGCGGAATGTGGAGAGCCCGGATCAGGTGCGCGCGCTGACGGCAAGCCTCCGCTCGGCGGTGGGACGCGTCGATGCGCCGATCCTCGTCGATCAGGAAGGCGGTCGGGTACAGCGGCTGGGGCCGCCGCACTGGCCGAAGCATCCGCCGGCTGCGGCGTATCTCCGGGCGACCAACGATCCTCTGGCGGCGCGGGAGCTGGCGCGGCTGGGCGCGCGGCTGATGGCGCATGAACTGCGTGATGTCGGCATCACCGTGGACTGCGCCCCGGTTCTGGATGTGCCGACGCCCGGCGCCCACGCCATTATCGGTGACCGCGCTTACGGCGGCGATCCGGCCACGGTTTCTCAGCTGGGCCGGGCGGTGGCCGAGGGATTGATCGCCGGCGGCGTGCTGCCGGTCATCAAACACACTCCGGGTCATGGCCGGGCGGGCGCCGACAGCCACCACGACCTGCCGGTGGTCGAGGCGTCGCGAGAGGATTTGGACGCCTGGGACTTCGCGCCGTTCCGTGCCCTGTCGGACATGCCGATGGCGATGACGGCTCATGTCGTCTACCCGGCCATCGATCGGAAACGCCCGGCCACGACCTCGCGCAAGGCCGTGCGAATGATCCGGCGGGAGCTGGGGTTCGATGGCCTGCTGATGACCGACGACCTGTCGATGCAGGCCCTGTCGGGGTCGATCGGCGAGCGGGCGCGGTCGTCGCTGATCGCCGGCTGCGACGTGGTCCTGCACTGCAACGGCCAGATGGACGAGATGTTCGAGGTCGCGGAGGCTGCGCCCGAATTGAAGGGCAAGGCCCGACGCCGCGCCGAGGCGGCCCTGGCGCGGCTGGCGCGCGACGTCGAGCCGTTCGATCCCGAAGCGGCGCGCGGGCGGCTGGACCAGCTTCTGTCGGGCAGGCGAGAGGCGGCGCCCGGACCGCCGGCGGGCGAGGCGTGAGCGAGCCGTTCCAGACGACCCTGGACTTCACCGCCGTCGAACAGGCGTCGGAAGAGGCGTTCGTCGTCGATCTGGAGGGCTATGAGGGGCCGCTGCATGTGCTGCTGGCCCTGGCGCGGACGCAGAAGGTCGATCTGCTCAAGCTGTCGATCACGCGGCTGGCCGAACAGTATCTGGCCTTCGTCAACGAGGCGCGGTCGCGGAATTTCGCCCTGGCGGCGGACTATCTCGTGATGGCGTCGTGGCTAGCCTATCTGAAGTCGCGGCTGCTTCTGCCGCGCACCGAGCGGCCCAAGGGCGAGGAGCCGCCGGCCGAGCAGATGGCCCTGGCCCTGGCGTTTCGGCTGCAGAAGCTGGAGGCGATGAGGAAGGCGGTGGAGGCCATCACCGACCGGCCGCAGCTGAAGCGCGACATCTTCACCCGCGGCGACCCGGAGGCGACGGTGATCATCCCTTCGGACCGGATCGACGCAAGCCTGTACGAGCTGATGGTCGCCTATGTCGGCCAGAGACGGCGTGAACAGGCGCGCCACTATGCTCCAGGCCAGAGGATCGAGGCCTTTCCACTGGAGGCCGCCCGCGACTGGCTTCGCGATCGCGCGCCTCAACTGACGCAATGGACGCCGCTGGACGAGGTGGCGCCCGAGGGGGACGGGGAGGGGCCGAGCCGCGCCAGCTACGTCGCCTCGACCCTGTCGGCGGGGCTGGAGCTGATCAAGGAAGGCGGCTTGCAGGCCCGGCAAGCGGCGGCGTTCGAGGCCCTCTATCTGAAACGGCGTGAGATCGGGCATCCGCTGGAGCTGGTTCCATGACCCTGGCCTTCACCCTGGAGCCCGCGGAGGTCGAGCGGCGCGTGGAGGCGTTGCTGTTCGCCGCAGCCGGGCCGCTGTCGACGCCGGAGATCGCCCGGCGGCTGCCGGAGGGGGCCGATGCCGAGTTGGCCGTCCTGGCGCTGCAACAACGATACGCCGGGCGCGGGGTTGAGATCGACTGCGTGGCGGGACGCTGGCGTTTGCGGACCGCGCCGGATCTGGCTTTCCTCATGACAGAGGAGCGCGAGGAGCCGCGACGGTTGTCCAAGGCGGCGCTCGAAACCCTGGCCATCATCGCCTATCACCAGCCCTGCACCCGCGCCGAGATCGAGAGCGTGCGGGGCGTCAGCCTGTCGCGCGGCACGCTGGACCTGCTGCTGGAGATGGGATTCGTTCGGCTGCGCGGGCGCAGGCGGACACCGGGCCGGCCGGTGACCTATGCGACCGGCGACGCCTTTCTGGAGCATTTCGGCCTGGCGTCCCTGGCCGACATGCCCGGCGTGGCGGAGATGAAGGCGGCGGGGCTGCTGGATCTGGCTCTACCCGCCGGGTTCGAAGTGCCGGATCCGTCGCGGACCAAGGGCGACGACGAGGACGCCATCGAGGCTGATGATACCGGCGACGCGCCGGAATTCGCCCAGGATTTCGTCTTGGGCGATGAGGCTGAAGGACAGCGATGAGCGACGTCGTCATCCTGGGCGGCGGCCATAACGGCCTAGTCTGCGCCTTTTATCTGGCGCGCGCTGGCCTGAAGGTGACGGTGCTGGAGCGGCGCCACGTGGTCGGCGGGGCGGCGGTGACCGAGGAATTCCATCCGGGATTCCGCAACTCCACGGCCAGCTACACCGTCAGCCTGCTGAATCCGAAGGTCATCGCCGACCTGGACCTGCCCCGGCATGGCCTGCGGGTTGTCGAGCGGCGGATGTCGAACTTCCTGCCCCTGCCGGGTAATGACAGCTTCTCGGCCGGGGAGGGGATCACGCAGCGAGAGGTGGCGCGCTTCTCGGCCAGGGACGCCGAGCGCCTGCCGGAATACGAGCGGCGGCTGGAGGTGGTGGCCGACGTGCTGCGTCGGCTGATCCTGACCGTGCCGCCGAACGTCGTGGAGGGCGGGTTCGTCGCCGCCCTGCCTGAGCTTCTGAAATCGGCCTCGATCGGGCGGCGGGTGGCGGGGCTGGACACCCAGGGACGCCGCGACGTGCTGGACCTGTTCACCAAGTCGGCCGGCGACTGGCTGGACGGCTGGTTCGAGAGCGACCCGATCAAGGCCCTGTTCGGCTTCGACAGCGTGGTGGGCAACTACGCCAGCCCCTACACGCCCGGCTCGGCCTATGTGCTGCTGCACCACGTGTTCGGCGAGGTGAATGGAAAGCGTGGCGTGTGGGGTCACGCCCTCGGGGGGATGGGGGCGATCACCCAGGCCATGGCCAGGGCCTGCGCCGAACAAGGCGTCGACATCCGCCTGGACAGTCCGGTGGCCGAGGTTCTGGTCGAACAGGGGCGCGCGGTCGGGGCGGTGACCGAGGCGGGCGAAACGTTCCGGGGACGTGCGGTGGTGTCGAACCTGCATCCGCGTCTGCTGTTCGAGCGGCTGGTCGATCCGGCCGTCGTGCCGTCGGACTTCACGGAGCGGATCGGACGTTATGCGTCTGGCTCGGGCACATTCCGGATGAATGTTGCGCTGGATCGGCTGCCCAGCTTCACGGCCCGTCCCGGCGAGGGCGATCACCTGACCGCCGGCATCATCGTGGCCCCAAGCCTCGGCTACATGGACCGGGCGCATCTGGACGCGCGCCTTCATGGTTGGTCGAAACAGCCGATCGTGGAGATGCTGATCCCCTCGACCCTGGACGACAGTTTGGCGCCAGCGGGCAAGCACGTCGCCAGTCTGTTCTGCCAGCACGTCGCGCCACAGCTCGAGGATGGGGCGAGCTGGGACGATCATCGCGACGCGGTCGCCGACCTGATGATCGATACGGTCGATACCGTGGCGCCGGGCTTCAAGGCGTCTGTGGTCGGGCGGATGGCCCTGACGCCGCTGGACCTGGAACGGCGGTTCGGCCTGGTCGGCGGCGACATTTTCCACGGCCGGCTGAGCCTGGATCAGCTGTTCAGCGCCCGGCCGGTGATGGGGCACGCCGATCACCGGATGCCGGTTCCGGGCCTGTATCTGTGCGGCTCGGGGGCGCATCCGGGCGGCGGGGTGACGGGAGCACCGGGACACAATGCGGCGTCGGTGGTGTTGAAGGATCTGCGGCGCGGCTGAGCCGACGCGTTCACGGTGCATCGACAACCACGCGCGCCGGTGCGACGCTCGCCGCCGAACCACGGACGGAGACGGCCCATGCGACGGACGGCGATGTTTATCGGGGCGGCGCTGGCGCCGCTGATGTTCGCGGGGACGGCCCTGGCCCAGGAGCCGGAGGGGCCGGAGCGGGTCGCTCTGACTATCTACAATCAGAACATCGCCCTGGTGGAAGATGTGCGGACCCTGACCCTGCCCGCCGGGCGGACGCGCCAGACCTTTCCGGGCGTTTCGGCCGCCATCCGGCCCGAGACCGTCGGCATCGCCGGCGAGGGTCTGTCGGTGGTGGAGCAGAATTTCGATTACGACCTGCTGACGCCCGACGCCCTGATGCAGGCGGCGGTGGGCGACGAGATCATGCTGGTGCGGACCAATCCGGGCACGGGGGCGGAGGAGACGATCCGCGCCACGGTGCTGGCCGCTAACCAGGGGGTGGTGCTGAGGATCGGCGACCGGGTCGAGGTGCTGCGTGACGACGGTGTGCCGACGCGGGTGATCTTCGACGAGGTGCCGGAGAACCTTCGCCCACGGCCGACCCTGAGCGTCACCCTGGACGCCGAGCGGGCCGGGCCGCGCGAGACGACCCTCACCTATCTGACCACCGGCCTGCAGTGGAAGGCCGACTATGTGGCGCGGTTCGACGAGCGGGCCGGCAGCCTGGACCTGAACGGCTGGATAACCGTCACCAACACCTCCGGGTCCAGCTTCGAACAGGCCGAGACCCGGGTGGTGGCGGGCGACGTGGCCCTGGTTGAACAGTCGTACAATCCGCGCGGCTATCCGCAGCCGCCCCGGGGCATCCCCGGCAATCGCGGCGACGGGACGGAGGCCGGCGGGCCGGGCGGCCTGGCCGATGTCTATATCTATCCGCTGCCCGAGCCGGTGACCGTGGCCAACGCCCAGACCAAACAGGTCGGTCTGCTGGACGCGACCGGCGTCACGGCGGCGCGGCGCTATCGGGCCGAGATCCCCGGCTTCCAGACCTATGAGCAGCCTCAGGCTGCCGATGTCGCGGTGGTCTTCTCCAACAGCCAGTCGACCGGTCTGGGCCGCGCCCTGCCGGCCGGGGTGATGCGGGTCTATATGCGCGACGAGGCCGGCGAGCCGCGCTTCATCGGCGAGGACGCCATCGACCACACCCCGGCGGGCTCGGAGATCGCCGTCACCACCGGCCAGGCCTTCGATGTGACGGTGCAGCCGCGCGTGGTGTCGGAGGAGCGGGCCGATCCGGCGCCCTGGACCTGGTGGCGCACACGCTACACGGTCGAATACACGGTCCGGAACGCCCGCAGCGAGCCGGTGACGGTGGAGCTGCGCCAGCGGGGCCTGAGCCGCAACACCGAGTTCGTCGAGGCGGGTGGCGGCGAATTGCTGGACAGCCGGACCCTGGGCTGGTCGGTGCGGGTTCCGGCCAATGGCCAGACGGTGGTGCGGACCGTCGTCGACACGGGCTACTGACCATGAGGGTGGCCCTGCGCGCGGGCCTGATCGGACTGGCCCTGGCAGGCGTGGCGGCCGCAGCCACGGCGCAGCCCGTCGTCGTGTCCGAGGGGCCGGACAACAGCGCGGTGGTCTTCTATCGCGATCGGCCGGTGTCGACCTCGGCGCTGCTGCGGACTGTGCGGGGCGGCCGGATCGACCCGGGCCTGGGCCTGGGGCTGGTGGTTGAGCGGCGCACGATCGACATTCCGGCGGGCGAGGCGGTGATCCGGCTGGAGGGGCTGGCCGAGGGCGTCATCGCCGAGACCGCGACCATAGACGGCCTGCCTGCCGAGGTGGTGGAGCGAAACCTGGACTATGATCTGTTGTCGCCCGGCTCGCTGCTGGCGCGATCGGTCGGCCAGCCAGTTACCGTGGTGCGCACCAACGCGGAGACGGGCGCGGAGACGGCGCGGCCGGCGATGCTGCGCGCCGCGCCTCAGGGTGTGGTGGTCGAGGTCGACGGGAGGATCGAGGCGCTGGACTGCTCCGGCCTGACCGAGCGGATCGTGTTCGACCGAGTGCCGGAAGGCCTCGCCGAGCGGCCGACACTGACCATGCGGACCCGGTCCGAGCGGGCGCGGCGGGCGGAGGTGACCCTGGCCTATCTGGCGGGTGGGCTGATGTGGTCGGCGGACTACGTGGCGCGGATCAATCCGGATGGCGAGACGCTGAGCCTGACCGGCTGGCTGACCCTGGCCAATGTCGGCGGCTCGTCGTTCCCGGCCGCACCGGTTCAGGCGGTGGCGGGGCGCTTCAATCGGGATGGGGCGACGCGGCCGGTGCAGCCGCGCCCGGCGTATATTCAGCCCGCATGCTGGCCGCAGGACACGACGACCGAGGGCGCGATGATCGAGGAGATCGTCGTCACCGGCAGCCGACTGACGGCGCGTGAGATGATGGCCGCCGGGCCACCGCCCCCTCCGCCGCCGCCGCCCCCAGCGCCTCCGCCACCGCCACCGCTCGCCACCCAGAGCGACCTCGGCGACTACAAGCTCTACACCCTGCCGGAACCGACGTCCGTCCTGCCGCGCCAGACCAAGCAGGTGCGGTTCCTGGAGCAGCCAGCGGTGCGGTTCGACCGGCTGAACCGCTATCGGATCAACGAATTCAACCTCGACCCGGAACGGATCGACGCCACCGAACTGCTGGTCCGCGCCCGCAACGAAACGGACGATGGTCTGGGTCTGGCGCTGCCGGGCGGGTCCGTGGCGGTGATGGAGACGGTCGGGGGCCGCGCCTCTCTGGCCGGGGAGGCGACCATCCAAGACACGCCCATCGGCCTGCCGGTCGAACTGGCTCTGGGCCAGGATCGCCGAATCGAGATTCGGGGCCGATTGAATTCCGAAACGCCGAACGCCTCGGGCCTGCCGACGCGCACGCTGGATGTCGACTTCCAGCTTCGCAATCGGACGGACGCGCCGATCGAGGTCGAAATGATCCCCGGCGCCCAGGCGTGGCAAGGCTTCCGCATCCTGGAGACGACGGTGGCCAGCCAGGTCGCCGATTCCGGCCTGACCGTGTTTCGCGTCACCGTTCCGGCCGACGGTTTCGCCTCGCTGCGTTACCGATTTGAGGTTGAGGGTTGAGCCGCCGCCGGCTTGTCCGCCCGCCGGGAACCGCGTAGCCAGCGGTCCCGCGTCTCTCCACCGCCCGGACGGTTCATGGCCCTGTCGCATCTCGACGCCCTCGAAGCCGAGGCGATCCACATCTTCCGCGAGGTTGCGGCGACCTGCGCGCGGCCGGTGATGCTGTATTCGATCGGCAAGGACTCGTCGGTGCTGCTGCACACGGCGATCAAGGCCTTCGCCCCTGGTCCCGTGCCGTTCCCGCTGCTGCACGTCGATACCGGCTGGAAGTTCCGGGAGATGATCGCCTTTCGCGACCGGATGGCGGCGGAGCACGGCCTGGACCTGAAGGTCCACATGAACCCGGACGGCGTGCGCGACGGCGTCGGCCCGTTCAGCCACGGCTCGAGCGTCCACACCCACGTCATGAAGACCCTGGGGCTGCGCCAGGCGCTGGACGCCGGGCGGTATGATGCGGCCTTCGGCGGCGCCCGGCGCGACGAGGAAAAGTCGCGGGCCAAGGAGCGGATCTTCTCCTTCCGCGACCGCAGCCACGGCTGGGATCCGAAGAACCAGCGCCCGGAGATGTGGCGCGTGTTCAACACGCGGGTCGCGGACGGGGAGTCGATGCGGGTTTTCCCGCTGTCCAACTGGACCGAGCTGGACGTGTGGCAATACATCCAGCGCGAGGCCATTCCGATCGTGCCGCTGTACTTCGCCAAGCCGAGGCCGGTGGTCGAGCGCGATGGCATGTTGATCATGGCCGATGACGAGCGGATGGCGTTGCGGCCCGGCGAAAGCATCGAGCAGCGCGTGGTGCGGTTCCGGACCCTGGGCTGCTATCCGCTGACCGGGGCGATCGAGTCCGAGGCGGCGACACTCGACGACATCATCGCCGAGATGCAGGTATCGCGCACTTCCGAACGCCAGGGCCGGCTGATCGACCGCGACGAGGCGGGCTCGATGGAGAAGAAGAAGCGCGAGGGCTATTTCTGATGGCCGAAACGACGCTTCTGCGCTTCATCACCTGCGGATCGGTCGATGACGGCAAGTCGACCCTGATCGGGCGGCTGCTGCATGAGACCCGGCAGATATTCGAGGATCAGGCGGATGCGCTCGCCCGGGACTCGCGCAAGCACGGCACGACCGGCGACGACGTCGATTACGCCCTGCTGGTCGACGGGCTGGAGGCTGAGCGGGAACAGGGCATCACCATCGATGTCGCCTATCGCTTCTTCGCCACGCCCGCCCGCAAGTTCATCGTGGCCGACACGCCGGGGCACGAACAGTACACCCGCAACATGGCCACCGGCGCCTCGACCGCCGATCTGGCCATCGTGCTGGTCGATGCGCGCAAGGGTGTGCTGACCCAGACGCGGCGACATTCCTTCATCGCGTCGCTGTTGGGCATTCGTCACGTCATCCTGGCGGTGAACAAGATCGACCTGATGGGCTTCGACCAGGCCGTGTTCGACGACATCGTCTCGGATTACGCCGAGGTCGCCGGGCATCTGGGGCTGGAGCGGGTCGAGGCCATTCCGCTTTCGGCCCGGTACGGCGACAACATCGCCGAGCGGTCGGCGCGTCTAAGCTGGTACGGCGGGCCGACGCTGATCGAACTGCTGGAGCGAGCGCCCACGGCGAACCGGGCGGGCGCCGCGCCCTTCCGCCTGCCGATCCAGTATGTGTCGCGGCCCAATCTGGACTTCCGCGGCTTCGCCGGAACGGTGGCGTCGGGCGAGATAGCCGCCGGTGATCCGGTCACGGTGGCCAAGTCGGGTGTCTCGACCAAGGTCAGCCGCATCGTCGGCCCGGATGGCGATCAAGAACGCGCGACGGCGGGCCAGGCGGTGACTCTGGTGCTGGCGGACGAGGTCGAGGCGTCGCGCGGCAACATGCTGTGCCGTCCGACCGAGCGGCCCGAGGTCGCCGACCAGTTCGCCGCCCACATCGTCTGGATGGACGAGCAGCCCATGTTGCCGGGCCGCTCCTACTGGCTGCGCACCGAAACCGATCAGGTTCCGGCGACGGTCACCGACCTGAAGCATCGCCAGGACGTGAACACCTTCGCCCACGAGGCCGCCAAGTCGCTGGAGCTGAACGAGATCGGCCTGTGCAATCTGTCGACCCAAGCCCCGGTCGCCTTCGACCCCTATGCCGACAACCGGGTGACGGGCGCCTTTGTCCTGATCGACCGGATGACCAACGCCACGGCGGGGGCGGGGATGATCCTGCATCCGCTGCGCCGCGCGGCCAACGTCCATTGGCAGGCGATCACGGTGGATGCGGAGGCGCGGGCCGCCCTTAAGCACCAGAAGCCGGCGGTGCTGTGGTTCACTGGCCTGTCGGGCTCGGGCAAGTCGACCATCGCCAACCTGCTGGAGAAGAAGCTGCACGCTCAGGGGCGGCACACCTTCATCCTGGACGGCGACAATGTGCGGCACGGGCTGAACCGCGATCTGGGCTTCACCGAGGTCGACCGGGTCGAGAACATCCGCCGAGTGGCCGAGGTGGCCAGGCTGATGGCCGAGGCCGGCCTGCTGGTCATCGTGTCCTTCATCTCGCCCTTCCGGGCCGAGCGCAGAATGGCGCGTGAGCTGATGCCCGAGGGCCAGTTCGTGGAGATCTTCGTGGACACGCCCTTCGACGTCTGCGCCGAGCGCGACCCCAAGGGCCTCTACGCCAAGGCCTTGCGTGGCGAGATCGCCAACTTCACCGGCCTGGATTCGCCTTACGAGCCACCAGAGAACGCCGAACTGAGGCTGGATACTCAGGAAGACAGTGCGGACGCGCTGGCGGAGCGTTTAGAGGCGTGGCTGAGCGCGCGCGGCTATTGCTGATCGACAGGACCGGGGACAAATGTCGATGACCGATGCGCAGGCTATCCAGGGCAAGGTGTTCTTCGTGACCGGCACGATGCGGTCGGGAACGTCGCTGCTGTCGGACCTCCTCTATTCTCGTCTGACCCGCACGCGGCGGCACCCGGACATCGTCTTTTCGATGGAGGGCATGCCGACCTTCCGCCACGGGCTGATGATGTTGAGGAACAGTAAGCCCTATCGTGCCTCGGTGCAGGACCCGGCGTGGCTTCCGACATTCGGACGGACGGTCGATGTCGGCGAGGTGACGGTATCCAACCACGACGAACTCGCCATGGAGATGGTCCGCCAGTTGCGCGAGCGCCTTGCCTCGGTAACCCGCTGTCCGATCGAGGCGATGACGCGGTTCGGCGTCAAATACACCGGTATTCGCAACGAGTTCCTGCTGTTTCGCGAGCAGTTCCCCGACGCCCGGCTGGTCGTGATGGTGCGCGACCCGCGTGATGTGGTGGCCTATCACAAGTTCCGGACGCTGAGCCAGCCGCCGACGCGGAATTTGAGCATCATCCACGACATCCTCAACATGGCCCGCTTTGCAGAGCACCACGTGGACGATCCCACAGTCCTGGTGCTGAGGTATGAAGATCTTGTGGCCGACCAGCGTGGGCAGATGGAGCGGGTGCTGACGTTCCTGGACCTCGACCCCAACGCCTACGATTGGGCGAGCGTGGACAAGGGGCTGCTGAGCAATTCCTCCTTTGGCGACGACGCGCCGGGAGGAAGGGTAAAGGTGGTGCCGGGCGTCGCGGCCGCCTCCAGCCGCTACAAGCGGTATCTGTCGGCCAGCGAGGTGCAGATGGTTGAGCTGCTGACTGCGCCGGTCATGCGGCGGTTCGGCTATACGCCGGAGGACCACGGCGACCTCAGCCTGCCGGCGACGTCGGTGCTGGCCACCTATCTGCCGCTCGTGGTGCGCAGCGGCCATTCGATCAACGACAACCTGTCGGCGCTTCGTGTCGTCGCCGAGGCCGGCGATTTCGAGAATCTTCTGGATACGGTGCTGACCCAAATCGCCAGCGAGGCCGAGGCGGGCGCCCAGACAGCGTCCGCCGACTAAGGTTCATACGTCCAGATCGGCCGCAGCGAACTTGGCATTCTCCTGAATGAACTGGAAGCGGGCCTCGGCGCGCTTGCCCATCAGGCGTTCGACCAGATCCTCGATCTCGGCCTCGGCGTCCGGCACCGTGACCTTGGCCATGGTGCGCTTGTGCGGGTCCATGGTGGTCTCCTTGAGCTGGGAGGCCATCATCTCGCCCAGGCCCTTGAAGCGCCCGATCTCGACCTTCTTGCCCTTGAACACCGTCGCCATCAGCTCGTCGCGGTGGGCGTCGTCGCGGGCGTACTCACTCAAGGGACCGGCCTGGATGCGATAGAGCGGGGGCAGGGCCATGAACAGGCGGCCCTGACGGATCGTCTCGGGCATGGTGCGCCAGAAGAAGGTGATGAGCAGGGCGGCGATGTGGGCGCCGTCGACGTCGGCGTCGGTCATGATGACGATCCGCTCATAGCGCAGGTCGTCAATGTTGAAGCGCGCGCCTGGCTGGACGCCCAGCGCCAGGGCCAGGTCGGACAGCTCGATATTGGCGCGCAGCTTGTCCGCCGTGGCCGAGGCGACGTTCAGGATCTTGCCGCGCAGGGGCAGGATGGCCTGGGTGTTGCGATCGCGCGCCTGCTTGGCTGAGCCGCCGGCGGAGTCGCCTTCGACGATGAACAGCTCGGTGCCCTCCGCCGCCTGGCGGGTGCAGTCACTGAGCTTGCCGGGCAGGCGCAGCTTGCGGGTGGCGGCGGCGCGCTGGACTTCCTTGTCCTTGCGGCGTTTCAGCCGGTCCTCGGCCCGGTCGATGACGAAGCCCAGCAGGGTGCTTGCCTGTTTCGGGCTTTCGGTCAGCCAGTGATCCAGCGGATCGCGCACCAGCTGTTCGACCAGCCGCGTCGCCTCTGGCGAGGACAGGCGGTCCTTGGTCTGGCCCTGGAATTCCGGATTGCGGATGAAGACCGAGATCAGGGCGCCGGCGTTGGCGATCACGTCCTCGGCGGTGATGATGGCGGCGCGCTTGTCGTTGATCAGCTCGCCGTAAGCCTTGAGCCCCTTGACCAGCACGGCCCGGAAGCCGGCCTCATGCGTGCCGCCGTCAGGCGTCGAGACAGTGTTGCAGTAGGAGCTGACGAAGCCGTCGGCCTCGCCAAAGCCGATCGGCGACCAGGTCACGGCCCATTCCACGGCGCCCGCCTCGCCCTGGCGCTCGACCCGCCCGGCGAAGGTTGGGGTCACGGTGTCGATCTCGCCGATGCGTTCGATCAGGGCATCGGCCAGACCGCCGGGGAAGTGCAGCACGGCCTCTTCGGGCGTGTGGTCGGTGATCCGCTCGGCCGCGCATTTCCAGCGGATTTCGACGCCCCGGAACAGATAGGCCTTGGACCGCGCCATGCGGTACAGCCGCGCCGGCTTGAAGGCCGCGCCGACTCCGAAGATTTCCTCATCGGGCCTGAAGCGGATCAGGGTGCCGCGCTTGCGGCTGGGGCCGACCTGCTCCACGGGGCCCAGAACATGGCCCCGGCTGAAGGACTGGCGCCACTCATGCCCGTCGCGCCAGACGGTGACGTCCAGCCGCTCGGACAGGGCGTTGACCACCGACACGCCCACGCCGTGCAGGCCGCCGGAGGTCTCATAGGCCTTGCCCGAGAACTTGCCGCCCGAGTGGAGCACGGTCATCACCACCTCCAGCGCCGACTTGCCGGGGTGTTTGGGGTGCGGATCGACCGGGATGCCGCGCCCGTCGTCGCGGACGGACAGGAAGCCCTCGGCGTCCAGCTCGACCTCGATGCGCTTGGCGTGGCGGGCCACCGCCTCATCCATGGCGTTGTCTAGAACCTCGGCGAACAGGTGGTGAAGGGCCCGCTCGTCGGTGCCGCCGATGTACATGCCGGGTCGTTTGCGGACGGGCTCCAGCCCCTCCAGCACCTCGATCGACGAAGCGGAATAGTCGCTGGTCGAGGCGGGCGGCGTCGGCGCTGTGGCCGGCGTGGCCAGGGCCTGGGGTCGCGCGGCGGGCGCGGCCGTCGGCTCTGCCTTGACGGGCTTCTCCGGCTCCGGCGGGTCGAGGTCGAAGAGGCTGGGCGAGGAGGCGGGCATCGGATCAGTCTGCGGCGATTCGCGGACCGGTCTGGTAGGCGCGAGTGATCGCGGGGGCAAGATTCAGCGCACGAGGCGCGCCGTTCCCTGTCGCGGACCCACCCCATCGGGCACCGGAACGTCCGAGCCCGCGTAATTGGCGTTGATGAAGAGGGACGGCGATCCTTTCAACTCGATCGACTCGGCCACGATCACCGTCCAGTCGGAGTCCTTGGCGATGTCCTTGCCGCCCTCGATGAACAGCCGCGCCGATGGAATGTAGAGAACGCCCAGCAGTCGGCTGACACGGTCGGAGTTGATCTTGAAGTCCTGATCGTTGTTTCGCGTGGTGATGATCACAAAGCCCGCGAAAGGCCCGGTCTTGCGTCCATCCAGGTCGACCGTCGAGTGGCCCTTGAAGTCGGACTTGGAGTTGCGATCGAAAATCAGGGCCACGTCGACCCCGACCAGACGGGACTCGTCGTCGACGTCGAGGTCGCCCTTGATGAAATAGTGGTCTCCGGGGGCGAGGGTTACCTGCGCGCCCTTCTTCAACTGGAAACCGCCGCAATGAACGCCGGCGGCGATCGTATGAAAGCCGCCCTCGTACTGGACCTGCTGTTCGCCGCCCGAGCAGGACTGGTCGGTGAGGATGGCCGTTGCGGCAAAGGGGTCCTCCAGGGGCACGGCGCCGACATTCGCGCCCGGCAGGATCGACCCGCGCGCGGTGGTCACGGCCTGAACCAGGCTGGCGCTGATCTGACCCTTGCCCGCGTCGATATCGTAGTTGGAATGGATCAGGCACTGGGGCGCGGTGATCACCCCTCGGTCGGCGACCAGAATGACCTTGTCCCGCCTGTCCGACGCGCCGCTGGCGATGATGCACAACGGGACGCGTGACACTGAGGCCGCCGCGGCCGAGGCGCGCACATCCCAGCCGCCGGGCGGCAGCAGATTGCCGAAGAAGGATGGCCGCTTGGTCGAGATCTCCACATCGAGGACGCGGCTTGAGCCCATCGGCTCGATGGTCGGCTCGACCAGGGCCACGTAGGCCGAGTCCTTCAGCTGCGCCTCGGCGAAGGCCCTGGCGCGTTCGATGGCGACGTCGTCGGATACCGCCATGGACATCTCGCCGGCGCCGGCCAGGGCGGCCGCCTCCGCCACCTGCTGGAAGTCGGCGCGCTGGGCCGCCACGGCGCGCAGGTCCACCGCCGCGGCGATCAGCAGCGCCAGAGGCGGCACGATAAAGGCGAACTTCAGCGCGATAGCGCCGCGGTCGTCATTCCGGAACTCTCGCCACCAGGCACGCAACTGTACACTCCGACGTTGTCGTCGTCAGCCTCCTTGTCGCACTCGGGGGTTAAGAGGGCCTGAGTCGGAAATCGACACAGCGGGCGCCCTTCCCACCGCCCCCCGACGCGGGCTAAAGCGGTCACTCGGGCGAGTGGCGCGGGGGCGCGAGTGCGGAGCGTGACGTGAAGGCGATCGGCGAGCGCTGGTACGTGGCGGCAGCCATGGCGATCCTGGCCGGCATCGCCGTTCTGGGCGTGATCGCGGCCGTCTACGCCGCCTGGATGTTCCACGACCTGCCCGACGCCTCGGACCTGGCCGAGTATCGACCGGCGACCGCCACGCGCGTCTATGCCGGCGACGGCACCCTGATCGGTGAATACTCGCAGGAGCGCCGCATCTATGTGCCCTATGACGAGATTCCGGAGCCCGTCATCCGCGCCTTCCTGGCCGCGGAGGACCGGAACTTCTTCAACCACGGCGGCATCGACGTGGGCGGCCTTGGCCGGGCCATGTTCAAGAACGTTTTCAACGTGGTCAGTGGTCGGCGTCTGGAGGGTGGATCGACCATCACCCAGCAGGTGGCCAAGAACGTCCTTTTGACCAACGAGACCACCCTCAGCCGCAAGCTGAAGGAGGCAATCCTGTCGAGCCGGCTGGAGGCCGTGCTGTCCAAACAGCAGATTCTCGAGCTGTATCTGAACGAGATCTACCTGGGTTATCGCTCCTACGGCGTGGCCTCGGCCGCCTTCAATTATTTCGGCAAGTCGCTGGAGCAGCTGACGCCGGAGGAGGCGGCCTTCCTCGCAGCCCTGCCCAAGGGGCCGTCCAACTACCACCCCAAGCGCAATCCCGAGGCGGCGACCGAGCGGCGCAACTGGGTGCTGGGTCAGATGAACCGGGTCGGCTGGCTGACCGACGCTGACTATCAGGCCGCGGTGGCCAAGCCCCTGGTCACCCAGGACGCGCCGCGCCGCGCCCAATATCAGGACGCCGATTTCTTCGTCGAGGAGGCGCGCCGCCGGGCGCTGGGTCTGTTCGGCCAGGACATCAACGCCGGCGGTTTCTACATGCGCACCACGCTGGACCCTGAACTGCAGAGCGCCGCGCGCCGCGCGCTGATGGAGGGCCTCGAGGATTACGACCGTCGCCACGGCTGGCGGGGGGCGTGGGGCGAGACCGACTTTGCCGAGGGCTGGCAGGAGGAAGCCGCCGACGAGACCACCCCGCCCGAGCGCCGGGAGTGGCGCGCGGCGGCTGTCGAGAGCGCCGAGGGCGGCACGGTCCGCATCCGGCTGGCGGCCACTGACGAGACCGGCGCGCTGCGCTCGGCCGACGTGGCCTGGGCTAACGCCGGGCGCGGCCTGGAGCGCGGCGACCTGATCTTCGTCGAGCCTGATGGCGGGCAGTACGCCCTCAAGCAGGTGCCGGCGGTGAACGGAGCCCTCGTGGCCATGGAGCCCCAGACTGGCCGGGTATTGGCGATGGTGGGCGGCTACTCCTACGCCCTGTCCAGTTTCAACCGCGCCACACAGGCCGAGCGCCAGCCTGGCTCGGCTTTCAAGCCCTTCGTGTACGCGACGGCGCTGGAAGGCGATTTCACCCCGGCGTCGATCATCGTCGACGGGCCGATCAGCTTCCCGGGCGGCGCCAACGGCGGCCGCTGGGCGCCCCAGAACTATGACCGCCGTTTCTATGGCCCCCAGACGCTTAGGAAGGGGCTGGAGCTGTCGCGCAACGCCATGACCGTGCGCCTGGCCCAGCAGGTCGGGATGCGCAACATCTCCGACGCCGCCGAGGCGTTCGGCGTTATCGACGACATGACGCCGAATCTGTCGATGTCTCTGGGGGCGGGGGAGACCACCCCGTACAAGATCACCGCCGCCTATGCCGCCTTCGTCAACGGCGGTCGCCGGGTTGACCCCTATATGATCGAGATGGTGCAGGACCGGTACGGCAAGACCGTGCACCGGGCCGACAGCCGCAATTGCCGCGGTTGCGGTCGCGGCTTCGATGGCTCCGCCTCGCCGCGCCTGCCGGAGCGGGGCGAACAGATCATAGATCCGATCACCGCCTATCAGATCAGCTCCATGCTGGAAGGCGTGGTGCAGCGCGGCACCGCCGCCCGAGCCTCCAGCCTGGGCCGCTGGATCGGCGGCAAAACGGGGACGACCAACGAATACCGCTCAGCTTGGTTCGTCGGCTTCACGCGCGACATCGTGGTCGGGGTCTTCATTGGGTTTGACGACAACCGGCCGCTGGGCCGCGGCGAGACCGGCTCGACCTCGGCGGTGCCGATCTTCATCGACTTCATGGAAACGGCCCTGAAAGAGCGCCCCGTGCGGGAATTTGAACGACCCGAAAACGCCGTCTTCCGCATGGTCAACGGCGTCGAGGAGGCCTTCCGTCCCGGCACCGAGCGCCGCATCGTCGAGCGCCAGCAGCAGCCGGTCGCCGTCGATAGGGGTCCGGTCTCCTACAACGAGGTGCTGCGCCGCGAAGCCGAGATCGGTCGCGACACCGGTGGCATCCCGCCTCCGCCCGCGCCGCCGCCCCAGCCGGAGGCCGCCCCGCCGCCGCGCCAGGCGCCGGCCGAGGATCTGTCGGGACTGTATTGACCGGACGCCGGGCCTTGAGCGCGAGGCCCGGGCGCTCTACCTAACCGTCATCACGGCGCGCCGCCCTGGCGCGCCGTTTCTGGTCCCTATGTCGATCGCGCGGCGACCGACAGCTTGAGGGATGAACATCGGAGAGTGCGATGAGACCGGATGTCGAGGCCATGAAGGCCGACATCGAGCAGAGCGTCGCTCTGCTCAGGAGGCGTCTTTGACTGGGATGTCGCTGTCAGAAAGCTCGATGAGCTGAACGCTCGGGTCGAGGATCCGACCCTGTGGGACGATCCCGACCAGGCGCAGGCCGTCAGCCGCGACCGTTCGCGGCTGGAAGCCCAGATAAACGCGGTCAAGGAGATGGAACAGGGCGTCGACGACGGCGTCATGCTGGCCGAGATGGCCGACGAGGAGGGCGATGAAGCCACCCTCGAGGAGGCGCGCGCCCAGCTGAAGGCCATCAAGGACCGCGCCGCCCGCGCCGAACTGGAGGCGCTGCTGTCCGGCGAAGCCGACGGCAACGACGCCTATCTGGAGGTTAACTCCGGCGCCGGCGGCACCGAGAGCTGCGACTGGGCTGGCATGCTGCTTCGCATGTACTCCCGCTGGGCCAAGGCTCACGGCTACGAGGTCGAGATCGAGGCCTCGGAAGACGGCGATCAGGCCGGCATCAAGTCCGCCACCATCCTGGTCACGGGGCCGAACGCCTATGGCTGGCTGAAGTCGGAATCGGGCGTGCACCGGCTGGTGCGCATCAGCCCCTATGATGCGGCGGCCAAGCGCCACACGTCATTCGCCTCGGTCGGGGTATCCCCGGTTGTCGATGACACGATCGAGATCGACATCAACCCGGCCGACGTGCGCACCGACACCTATCGCGCCTCGGGCTCCGGCGGCCAGCACGTCAACAAGACCGACTCGGCGGTGCGTCTGACCCACATTCCGACCAACACCGTGGTGGCCTGCCAGGCCGGTCGATCGCAGCATCAGAACCGTGATCAGGCCTGGAAGATGCTGCGCGCGCGCCTCTACGAACTGGAATTGCAACGGCGAGAGGCCGCCGCTCAGGCCCTGGCCGACGCCAAGACCGACATCGGCTGGGGCCACCAAATCCGAAGTTACGTCCTGCAGCCCTATCAGATGGTCAAGGATCTGCGCACCAACGTCGAGACCTCGGACACCGACGGCGTGCTGGACGGCGACCTGGACGCCTTCATGGGCGCGGCGCTGGCGGCCCGGGTGGGCGACAAGCGCGGGGAGGCGGCGGAGGGGTAGGCTCCTTCGCCGTCACGCCTTCTCCACAAAGGTGTCGATCACCCGTTTCTCGCCCGCCTTCTCGAAGTCGACGAGGAGCTTGTTGCCCTCGATCTGACGGATGGCGCCGTAGCCGAATTTCTGGTGGAAGACGCGCTCCCCGCGTGACCAGGCCCCTCCGGACTTCGGATCGGCCGAGGCGATCAGGCGGCCGTCGCCCTCGATCAGGGTCGTTCTCGCCGTGCGGCCGGCCGGGACCTTGCTCGCCGTGAACGATTGGGCTCGCTTCCATCCAGGCGAGGAATAGCCGGCGCCGAAGGTGGGCGTGTCGTCCCAGCGGCTCTTGGCTTCCTTCATGCCGGTCGAGGCGCCGTAGTAGCCCGTCTCGCTTTCGGCCTCGACGTGATCGATCGGCAGTTCATCGACGAACCGGCTGGGCAACTGGGTCGTCCAGCGGCCATAGACTTGGCGGTTGGCGGCGAAGGATATGCGGGCGTCACGTTTGGCGCGGGTGACGCCGACATAGGCCAGGCGCCGTTCTTCCTCGAGGCCCTTCTCGCCCTTGTCGTCGATTGAGCGCTGGGACGGAAACACGCCTTCCTCCCAGCCGGGCAGGAAGACCAGCGGGAACTCCAGTCCCTTGGCGCCGTGCAGGGTCATGATCTGGACGGAGTCGTCGCCGGCCTCGCCGCGGTCCAGGTCCATGACCAGCGACACATGCTCGAGATAGGCCTGGAGGTTGTCGAAGGCCTGCATCGACTGGACCAGTTCCTTGAGGTTATCCAGCCGGGTCTGGCCCGTGGCGCGGTCGGCGCGCTGCATGTCGGTGTAGCCGCTCTCCTCCAGCACCGTCTCCGTCAGCTCCCAGTGGCGCACGGTCTGGGCCAGCGCCCGCCAGCGATCCAGGTCGCGCACGAAGTTGGACAGGGCCGTGCGCGTCCGCGCCTGCAGTTCGTCCGAGACGATCAGGTCGCGCACGGCTGTCATGGCTGAGACGCCGGCCAGCCGGGCGATCTGCAGGATTTTCTGGACGCTGGTGTCGCCGATGCCGCGCTTGGGCGTGTTGACGATCCGCTCGAAGGCCAGGTCGTCGTCTTCGGACTGCATCAGGCGCAGATAGGCGTGGGCGTCGCGGATTTCGGCCCGCTCGAAGAAGCGCGGACCGCCGATCACCACATAGGGGACGGCCAGCATGACGAACCGCTCCTCGAACGCCCGCATCTGATGCGAGGCGCGAACCAGCACCGCCATATCCTTGTATCGATGGCCTTCTCGTCGAGCCGTCTCGATCTCGTCGGCGATCAGACGGGCCTCTGCCTCGCCGTCCCAGACGCCGCGCACCCGGACCTTGTCGCCGGTCTTGTCCTCGGTCCACAGAGTTTTGCCGAGACGATCCTTGTTCGTGGCGATCAGGGCCGAGGCGGCGCCCAGGATGTGGCTGGTCGAGCGATAGTTGCGTTCCAGCTTGATGATCCGGGCGCCGGGGAAGTCCCGTTCGAAGCGCAGGATGTTGTCCACCTCGGCGCCCCGCCAGCCATAGATCGACTGGTCGTCGTCGCCGACGCAGCAGACATTGCCGGTCGAAGCCGTCAGCAGCCGCAGCCACAGATACTGGGCGACATTGGTGTCCTGATATTCGTCGACCAGGATGTAGCGGAAGCGACGGCGGTATTCCTCGACGATATCCGCGTGTTTTGACAGGATGGTCAGGTTGTGCAGCAGCAGATCGCCAAAGTCGCAGGCGTTCAGCGTGCGCAGCCGCTCCTGATAGGCGGCATAGAGCGACTGCCCCTTGCCATTGGCGAAATCCTCGGTGGCGGGCAGCTTGTCGGGCGTCCACCCGCGGTTCTTCCAGTGATCGACCAGCCCGGCCAGAGAGCGCGGCGTCCAGCGCTTGGTGTCGATATTCGCGGCTTCCAGAAGCTGTTTCAGCAGCCGTTCCTGGTCGTCGGTGTCCAGGATGGTGAAGCTGGACTTCAGCCCCACCAGTTCCGCGTGGCGCCTCAGGATCTGGGCGGCGACCGAATGGAAGGTGCCGAGCCATCTGAGTCCCTCGGCCGAGGGTCCGATCAGGGCGGTGATCCGCTCGCGCATCTCGCGGGCGGCCTTGTTGGTGAAGGTGACGGCCAGCAGCTCCCATGGCCGCGCCCGGCCCGTCGCGAGAATGTGCGCCAGCCGCGTGGTCAAGACCCGCGTCTTGCCGGTGCCCGCGCCGGCCAGGACCAGCACCGGGCCTTCCGTCGTTTCAACGGCCAGCCGCTGTTCGGGGTTCAGCCCTTCCAGATAGTCGGGCGCACCCTCGGGCCCGCGCGCGCGCGCGAGGTCGGAAATGCGGGGGGCAGGGAGGGCGTCGGTCACAGGCGGTCGGGGAGAGTCGAGAACATCGGCGGAACATAGGGGGATGCGGAGCGCCCTGAAACCCCATGCGCAACGGCCCTGTCCGGAACCCGACTCGCGGCTTGCCGTTCAGGCTTGGCCATAACGGAGAGGGAGGCCGGCTCTCACCGGCCGCAAGGAGACATCCGCATGACCGACACACCGCCAAACAGCCCGCCACCCGAGAACACCGACTCGACCCGCCACCACACCACGGTCGTCAACACCGCACCGGCCGAACGCAGCGGCGGCGGCGCCGGCATGGCTTTCGTGATCGGCGGCATCGTCGTGGTGCTGGCCGTGATCGCCTGGTTCGTATTCGCCCGCGGCGCCGGTCCTGACATGGCCGTGCCCGAGAGCATCGACGCCGACGTCGACATCAATCTGCCGGAAGCGCCCAAGATGCCGGAAATGCCGGCCAACCCGGTCCCTGCTCCGGCGGAGTGACCGTCAGCGCAGCTGATACACCACGGTGGTGACCACCCGGATCTTCTTTTCAGGAGATGAGCTCTCCATCTCGACCTCGTCGCGGGCCAGGATCTCGAAAGAGCCCTGGGTCGCCTGACGGATGGGGCCGAGCGCGGCGCCGGAATCCTCGGTGAACTGCTCGGCCCCGCTGCGCGCGGCGGCGGTGGCCTCGGCGATCATCTCCGGCCTGACGTCGTTCAGGCCAGTGAAGACATAGCTTGGGCCGTTGAAGTCCTGCAGCACAACCCCTTGGCGGACCAGCTCGTTCAGCGCCCGCGTGGTGCCCTGGACCCGATCGACGTCGTTGGTGCGCACGATCACCGTCTGGGCCAGGATGAAGCGAGGGCCTCCGGTCTGAGCCGCGTATTCACGCGACTGGGTGTCGGCCACCTCCAGCCGGCCCAGACTCACCGCGTCCTCGGCATAGCCTTGGGCGGTCAGGAATTGGCGCACGATGGCCAGGTCGCCGTCGATCCTCGCCTGCACCTCAGAAAGGACATCGCCGGACGCGGTGAAGCGGATCGGCAAAACCGCCAGATCGGCCCGCACATAGCGCTCGGACAGACCCCTGACCGTTACCGAGCGATCGCCGGTGCGCGCATCGACGATGCCGTGTCCGATGAAGGCTCCGGCCCCCAGCATGCCGACGGCGAGGATGCCGGCGAAAAGAGCGGCGGGCAGCAGGCGGTTGTCGGTCATGGCGGCGGTCTCCGAACCGGACCATGCGCCAAATCTCGCAAGGGTCAATCAGTCAGTTTGGTCCGCCGAATTGCTCAGGGTTTCGGAGGCGTCCGATGGCCCCGGCCGTGCGACGAGGTCGACGCGACGCGCCTCCTCCATTGGCAGGGCGGATTCTGGCGGCGTGTCGACCTGCGCCGTGTCGTCGTCGCTGACGGTGAGGCGTTGCGGGTCTACACCCAGGGTCAGCAGATGATCGCGCACCGCCTCGGCTCGCTGACGGGCCAGGCGGCGGTTCAGCGCGGCGTCACCCGTTGGATCGGTACGTCCGGCAAGCTCGATGCGCCACGACGAATCCGGAATCGATTTCGCGAAGACCTCAAGGTCCGCGCGCGCCGCGTCGGACAGATCGGCCGTGCCGAGATCGAAATAGACGCGGGCTTCGAGCGGCTGGGGCGCGGGCGCCACGTCGGCGGTCATCTCGGCCTTGACCTCGGGTCTAAGGATCGAGCCGCGTGAGGCGACGGGTTCCTCGACCGCGGCCTGTGACTCCGGCGGCGGCGTCGCGGGTTCGGGTTCGCGGTCGCACCCAGACGCGGCCAGCGCCACGGCGCCCAGACCGGCGCAGAGCGTCCCCGCTCTCATGGTAATGCGGGCGAAGCGGTCATATCTTCGTCTCCCTGTGTTGAGGTGGCGCTTTCGACCGTCTCTGAACGCACCGCGCCAGGCTTGGGCGGCGCGTAGGACACCACAGTGTCGCCCGCCTCGGGCTTGGGCCGCGAGGCGTGGCTGAAGAAGTGGATCTTGCCGCTCTTGCCGATGACCATCAGCTGGTCCGCGCCCTCGGGCAATTCCCGCATAGCGTCCTTGAGACTGAACTGCTCGGTCAGGCGCGTCTTGCGCAGGGTCCAGCCCTGGCGAAGCCTCTGATCGATCTCCTCCACACCGAGGCCCGACGGGAACAGCGTGCGGCCACGCAGGGCGGCGGGCAGGGCGCGGGCGTCGTCGTGATCGACATCGCCCAGCTGATAGACGGCGTGGCGCCCCACCTCGGTCGCCAGTTCATTGCAGACGAGGGCGTTGTAGGCCTCGTTGTCCGTGGCGGCGACCAGGGCCTGGAACCGGCCCATGTCGAGATGGTCCTCGGTGGCCTCGGCCAGGATCTCGCCGTGATAGGTCGGAATGTCGCGTTGGCGCGCCCGCGCCAGCCGCTGCCAACTGGTGTCGGCGACCACCACGGGCATCTCCAGCTCCCGCAGGGTTTCGGCCAAGGCCAGGCTCCAGGGCGTGGTGCCGACGATCAGCACGCCCTTTTTGGTGTCGCCGGTCACGCCCAGCCAGCGCGCCGCCAGCTTGGCTGTAAAGCCGTGGGCGAAGATGGTGGCGATCACGACGGCGAAGGACAGCGACACCAGGACGCCGCCATCTTCGTAGCCCAAGTCGCCCATTTTCAGCGCAAACAGGCCGGAAATGGCCACGGCCACGATGCCTCGCGGCGCGATCCAGCCGATGAACAGCTGCTCGCGCATCGGCACGCGCGATCCCGCGAGGCTGAGCAGCACGGTGGCCGGGCGAACCAGGAACAACAGCACCGCCAGGAATGCCAGGAACCGCCACTCGAACTGACGCAACACCTCAAGATTGAGTGACGCCGACAGCATCACGAAGACGCCGGAGACCAGCAGAACGGTGATGTTCTCCTTGAACGGCATGAGGTCGCGGAAGCTGGCCAGCCGCATGTTGGCCAGGGCTACGCCCATGACGGTCACAGTCAGCAGGCCGGACTCCTCCTGGATCATGTTGGCGCCGACGAAGACGCCGATCACCGCGATCAGCAGCACCGGCGCCTTGAGGAATTCCGGGACATGGCCGCGCGGAAAGGCCCAGGCGATCAGACGCGCCGCGCCCCAGCCCAGCAGGCCCGCCACGATCGAGGCCAGCAGCAGGGAGACGGCGACACCTGCCACCGAGTCGCCCTGGGCCGTGCGATGCAGGATTTCATAAGTCACCACCGCGCAAAGGGCGCCCAGCGGATCGTTGACGATGGATTCCCATTTCAGGATGGCGCGCGGTCTGTGCGCTAGATTGGTCTGGCGCAGCAGGGGCAGGATCACCGTGGGTCCGGTGACCACCAGGATGCCCGCGAACAGGATCGCCACTGGCCAGACCAGGCCGGCCACATAGTAGCAGGCCAGGGCGCCCAGCCCCCAGGCGATCGGCACCCCCAGCAGCGCCAGTCGATGCACAGCGCCCTCGGCGTGCCGCAGCTCGCGGAAGTTCAGGTTCAACCCGCCCTCGAACAGGATGATGGCCACCGCCAGGGAGATCAGCGGCTCCAGCATGGGGCCGAAATCGCGCTCAGGCTGGATGAACCCGGTGACCGGACCGGCCAGGATGCCGGCGATCAGCATCAGGGCGATGGCGGGCCAGCCGGTGCGCCAGGCGATCCACTGCGCGCCGATCCCCAGCACGCCGATGGCGGCCAGAACCAAGGCCAGATGATGCATAGGGGCCCCTCAGCCGCTACGTCCCAAGGGAGAGGAATGCGCGGACGGCGGCGGCGTTGCTTCGCGCGTCGCGGCGCCGGCCTTACCTCCGGAGACCGAAGGTTGCGGCGAACATCATCAAACAGATCAGGCTGGTAAGGATCATGGCCGCTCCGGTCGAGATGCCCAGCGCCAGAGCGTAGCCGGCGGGCGCCGCGGCCTGGAGGTAGCGCGCGGGGGTCAACAGCAGCGCCTGTCGGACAGCATAGCGGTCCGCTCCGAAGACATGGAGCGGCAGCACGCCCGAGGCGACGGCCAGAAACCCATTGCCGACGCCCTGGCCCACCGCGATGGCCGGCGCGAGCCTGGACCCGCCGACAGCGGCCACGAGGGCGCCGATCGGATGGCACAGGGCCGCCAACCTCGCTGTCAGGATCGGATGGGACCGATGGAGCAGAGTCAGGTCGACGACGCGGGCCAGGATAGCGCAGCCCGCCATGGCGCCCGCCGCCCAGGCCGCATGAACCGGCGTCATGCCCAGCGAAGTCAGCAGGCGCGGCAGGTGCGCGGCCATGGCCGTCGCCACCATCCAGGCGCCAGCGAACAGCACCGCCAACTGGACCATGCGCCGGTCCCAGCGGATCGGCGCCGGCGCGCGACGATCTTCGGGCGCGATCTGAGGGCGGCGGGGCAGGATGCGTACGACGAGCGGGACGCAAATCGCGAGATGGATCACCGCCCAGATCAGACAGGCCGCCCGCCAGTCCCATGCGTCGACGGCCAACCGACTGACGGGCCAGCCGACCATCCCGCCGAACGCCCCCATGAGGGAGACCGCGGTGATCGGCCGTCTGGCGCCGTCGCCATGAAGCTCGACCAGCACGGCGAAAGCCGTACCGTACAGGCCGACGGCCATGCCCAGGCCCAGGGCGGCCACGCCGACGTAGAGAAGCCACGGCTCGGCCGCAGAAGCCATCAGCAGCAGCGCGCCGCCGAACGCCAGGTGCGCCAGGATCAGAACCTGGCGACCCCCATGGGCCTCGATCAATCGCCCCCCTGCCGGGGTCAGGACGGCGGCCAGCAGGAAGGCGACCGACAGGGCCAGGAAGATGCCGGCCGGTGGCACGCCGAACTCCGTCGCGATCGGATCGGCCAGGACGCCGAGCAGATAGTAGCTGGAGGCGAAGGCCACGATCTGGCCGAGACCCAGGACAACGACGACGGGCAGGTTGCGGGACATGAGGAGTGGTGAGGCGATTGCGGCTCCCGCGAAAGCGACTTATCCGGACGGTCATGTGCGAAAATCTCACAGGCGAGCGCCCGCTGCCGTCGCTAAATGCGCTCAGGGCCTTCGAGGCCATGGGCCGCACCGGCAGCGCCACGCGCGCCGCCGCCGAACTGCACGTCACCCACGGCGCGGTGAGCCGGCAGGTCAAGGCGCTGGAGGCGGCCACAGGCGTGCGCCTGTTCGAAGGGCCGCGCCACGCGCTGCGGCTGACGGCCCGGGGGCGGGCCCTGCTGGACGGCCTGACGCCCGGCTTTGACGCCATCGCCGCCGCCGTCCGAGCGGTGGCGCCGGACGCGACCGTGCGTCTGGCGGTCCATCCCAGCCTGGCGGTCAAATGGCTGATTCCGCGTCTGGCGCGGTTCGAGCGTGCGCATCCCGACATCTCGGTGACCCTCAGCGAGTTGCCGCTCGAGGCGTCGCGCGTGCGTGGCGCCGACATGGCCATCCGCTATCTGAGCGCCGAGAAGGCCGACACCCTACAGGGGGTCGAGGTTCTGGGGGCCAATCGCATCGCTCTCGTCTGCTCGCCGTCGTTGGCCGCTGACCTCGCGTCAGCGACCCGGCTGACGGCGCGCACCCATCCGCAGGGGTGGACTGACTGGGCGAAAGCTATCGGGCAGGCGGCGCCGATTGGACCGACGCGCATACTGGCCCACGTCCATTACGTGCTCGACGCCGCCCTGGCTGGCTTGGGCGCCGCCGTCCTGCCGCGCACCCTGGTTCAGGATGATCTGGAGGCGGGGCGTCTGGCGGCGCCCTTCGGATTCGTCGAAGACGGAGGCGTGCTGGCCGCGATTCCGGCGCGCCCCATGCTGACCAGGGACGAGCGCGCGGTGCTGGGATGGCTCAAGGTTGAGGCGAACGCCTAGGCCGGACCGTTCCGAGCCGCCCACTCCAACGCCAGCAGGCGGCAGGCGGAGGCGAGGGGGCGGCGGCCGCGGTCGGCGTCGATGCGTTTGAGCAGCCCCGCGTGGGTCAGGCCGTCGGCCTCGGCGACGCGGTCGAGGATGGCCCAGAATTCGGGCTCCAGCGCCACGGAGGTGGCGTGGCCGGCCAGCAGCACCGACCGCTTCTTCAGTCCGCTCACGGGGTGGCGACCATGACGATGTCGGCGGTCGCGGGCGCGCCCTGGGTCAGGACCGCGTGGCGGGTGTCGGTGGTGAAGCGCAGCCGGTCGGCCTCGTCGCGGATTTCGGCGCGGGCGGCATAGGTGTGGCGCGGATCGATCTGGGCGGACGGAAGGCCGAGCGTGGTCGTATAGGGCGGCGCGCGGCCGTCCAGAGGCTCGCGGTGCTCGGCCATCACCCGGGCGGGGGCGTCGGCCAGGCTGACGTCCTCGATGCGCACGATCAGGGTGTGGCCGGGCGGCAGCAGGATGCGCTCGCGGTAGGTGGCGCTGACCTGCACCGTAGTCATGCCGTGGCCGACGTCAGGGCCAAGGTCGGGGCCCGAGGGCGTAGTTGCGGGCGCGGCGCAGGCGCCGAGCAGGGCGACGGCGCAGAGAGCGGGCAGGGGACGCATCGGAAATCCTCCATCTGGCGGCATTGGGACCCGACAACAGCGCGGAGGCAAGATCGGGGTTGCCGCTGACGGCGGCGCGGTCCATTGCGCGGCCATGGCCTCCCCCGATTCCGCCAACCGGCCCGTGGCGCGCGCGCCGCTGTCGCGCACTACCCTGCTGGGCATCGCCGGGGTGGGGGTCTGCGCCCTGATCTGGGGCACGACTTGGTACGGCATCACCCTCCAGTTCGGCGTAGTCGAGCCGCTGGTCTCCATCGTCTGGCGTTTCGGTCTGGCCTCGGTGATCCTGGGTCTGGCCTGCATGGTCATGCGCTGGCCCCTGACCCTGACGCGGGATCAGCACCTGGCCGCTTTCTTCCAGGGCCTGTTCGCCTTTTCGATCAGCTACAGCTTCACCTATGCGGCCGAGCATCACGTCGCCTCCGCCATCGTGGCGGTCACCTTCGCGGCCTTGACCTTCCTGAATCTGATCCTGTTCCGGGTGGCGGCGGGGCAGAGGGCGGCGGCGGCGTCCTGGGCCGGGGCGGTTCTGGGGGTCGCGGGCGTGGCGGTGCTGTCCGGCGGCGAGATTCTGGGGGCGGGCTTCGATCGCGAGGCGGCGCTGGGAGTCGGTCTGGCCCTGGTCGCGACCACGGCCTCGGCCTTCGGCAACTTCTTCGCCTGGCGCGGTCAGAACGCGGGCTCGGCTGTCATTCCCTCCACCGCCTGGGCCATGGCCTATGGCACGGGGCTGCTGGCGCTCTGGGGTCTGGCGACTGGGGTCGAGTGGTCGATCGAGCCGACCGCCCGCTATCTCGGTTCGCTGGCCTATCTAGCCGTTTTCGGGTCGGTCATCGCCTTCGGCCTGTATTTCACCATCGCCCGGGTGATCGGCTACACCATGGCCAGCTACATCTCGGCCCTGACGCCGCCTATCGCCATGCTGGTGTCCGTCGCCTTCGAAGGCGCGCGGTTTGGCTGGACGGCGCTGATCGGGCTGGCGATCGTGCTGGCGGGTCAGGCGCTGCTGATCCGCGCGCCGAAGCGATGATCAACGCGTTCGCCTGAGACGCGAACCTGCGCCCCATTCCCGACATCGGCGTATAGTGAACGAGGAGTTACGGCCCGGGCCTTGCTGCGCTTCGGTCAGGCGGGCCGGCCGCCGTGTCGTTATGGGTCAAGGGTCAGTGACGGAACGCAAGAAGGTCTCCCGTGAGGGGATCGCCCTGATCAAGAGCCTGGAGGGCCTGCGCACCACGGCGCAGAAGGCCGGCGACGGCCGTTGGGTGATCGGTTATGGCCACACCGCCTCGGCCCGCGAGGGCGCTCGGCTGACGGCGGACGAGGCCGAGTTGCTGTTGCAGTACGACCTCCTGCCCATCGTCGCCGCCCTGAACCAGACCGTCACCCGCGAGATCAATCAGCACCAGTTCGACGCCTTGGCCTCCTATGGGCTCAGCCTGGGGGCGGCCCGCCTGCGCGGTTCGCCGGTGATCCAGGCCATCAACGAGGGCCGGCTTCAGGCTGCCGCCGCCGCCATCGCCGAGGACGACCGCACGCCGGCCAGCGCGCCGGCCGCGCCCATGGCCCAGCGTCGACGGGGAGCCGAACGCGCCCTGTTCTTGACCGACCCCGCCCGCGCGGTGACCGTGGACGACTTGCTCGCCGCTCCGCTTCCGTTCGCCGATGCGGCCTCCATCGCGGCCGTCGAGCCAGAGCCGGTGGTGGTCGAGGAAGCCGAGACGCCGGAAGTCGCCGCCTTTCCGGCCGTCGAGACGTCTCTCATCGAAGCGCCGGACGAGGCGACGCTGGACGCCGCGCCGCAGGCCGACGTGGCGACCGAAGGCGGCGTGCTGCGCGACACCCGCGCCGACGCCGTGGCGGCGCTGCTGTCCGATACCCCCCTGGCGGCGGGCGCCGTGGCCGAAGCGTCAAGCAGCGACCGCCTGATCATGGCTGAGCCGGCCGCGGATGCGGTGTCGGCTCCTGTCGCCGAGGAGACCCTCGAGCAATTTCCAACCGGCGAGCAACGCCTCGCCGGGGCTGACCTTCCATCGACCGACATCGCGTCCGTGGCGGCCATGGACGCATCGGCCGTCGAAGCGTCGCGCGCTGGCCCCGGCAACAGCTTCGCCCGGCAGGCCGAGGACGATGTGCTGACCGGGTCGCGGCCCCGGCCGGGAATCGTGCGCCACGCGCCGGACACGGAAGACGCCGGGCCGCGCACGCGGGTGGTCGAGACCCTGGCGTTTCTGGGCCTGGGCGCGCTCGGCTTCATCACCTTCGGGGCGGCGCTGGGCGCCTTCCGTCTGGCCGCAGATCGCGAGCTGGACGGCGACCAGACCCGGCTGATCGCCTGGACCCTGACCCTGATCGCCGCCGCTTGCGTCGGCGTGGCCGCGCATCAGTTGCACAAGCGCTACGGCTCGGACGCGGTGCTACCTCCGCAAGACAAGGCGGACTAGGCGGTTCCGGGACGGGCGGGACGGTGCTAACTCCGCCGTCATGAGCATTCCCAACGCCCCCCAATCGATGGACTTCGGCCTCGGCGAGAACGCCGACATGATCCGCGAGACCACCGCCCGCTGGGCCGCCGACCGCCTGGCGCCGCGCGCCGCCGAGATCGACGAGAAGAACGAATTCGCCCGCGACCTCTGGCCCGAAATGGGCGAGCTAGGGCTGCACGGCATCACGGTCGAGGAGGAATTCGGCGGCCTGGGCCTGGGCTATCTGGAGCACGTCGTGGCGATGGAGGAGGTGTCGCGCGCCTCGGCCTCGATCGGCCTCAGCTACGGCGCCCACTCCAACCTGTGCGTCAACCAGATCCGCCGTTGGGGCACGGACGAGCAGAAGCGCAAGTATCTGCCGGGCCTGATCTCGGGGGAGCATGTCGGGTCGCTGGCCATGTCCGAGGCCGGGTCGGGCTCGGACGTCATGTCGATGAAGACCAGGGCAGAGAAGAAGGGCGACCGCTACGTCCTGAACGGCACGAAATTCTGGATCACCAACGCCCCCTCGGCCGAGACCCTGGTGGTCTATGCCCGCACCGGCGACGGCAACGGCGGGGTCACGGCCTTCCTGATCGAAAAGGGCATGAAGGGTTTCAGCGTCTCCAAGAAGCTGGACAAGATGGGCATGCGCGGCTCCGACACCGCCGAGCTCGTGTTCGAGGACTGCGAAGTCCCGGCCGAGAACATCATGGGCGGCGAGGGCAGGGGGGCGGCCGTGCTGATGTCCGGCCTCGATTATGAGCGCGCCGTGCTGTCGGCAGGACCCCTGGGGATCATGCAGGCGGCGCTGGACGTGGTGCTACCCTATGTCCGCGAGAGGAAGCAGTTCGGCAAGCCGATCGGATCGTTCCAGCTGATGCAGGCCAAGGTGGCCGACATGTACGTCGCCCTGAACAGCGCCCGGACCTATGTCTATGCCGTGGCCAAGGCCTGTGACGCCGGCCGGACCACCCGCTATGACGCCGCAGGAGCCATCCTGCTGGCCAGCGAGAACGCGGTGAAGGTTACGCTGGAAGCGGTTCAGGCCCTGGGCGGCGCGGGCTACACCAAGGAATGGCCGGTCGAACGCCTGGTCCGCGACGCCAAGCTGTACGACATCGGCGCCGGAACCAACGAGATCAGGCGGTTCCTGATCGGACGGGAGTTGCTGGGGGCCTGACGACAAAGGGGCCCGGCCGATGGCCGAGCCCCTCGCGAGATGACCGGATCCCGATCAGGTGCGGGACTTGTCGGCCTTGCTGTCGTGAATCTTCTCGCCGTCGCCGGTGCCGCCTTCGGAGACGTCGCCGACATAGGGGTTGGCGGCCTCGGTCTGGACGCCCTTGGGTCGGCTGGAGCGCCAGTTGTCGAAGTCTGACGAGAATTTCTGGCGACGCTCGGTGCGCCAGGTCGAATAGTCGTCGTCGAAGGATTTCAGCTGCTGCTCGCGCCAGTGGAGGTAGTCGGGCTCGAAGTCGTGGCGGCCCTGACCGCGCTCGCGGTCATTCCAGATGTCGGCGCCGGGCGCATAGCCCCGGTCGTCATAGTCGGACGAGGCGTAGCCCCGCTGATACCGGTCTTGCCCCTGGCCGCCCGACCGCCAGTCGGAGCGGCCCTGGCTGTATCGGGACGATCCGGAGCGGTCCTGCTCACCTTGGTCGTAACGGCCTCGGCCGCTGACCCCGTAGTCGCGGCCGAATTCGCCGGACTGCCAGCGCGGGCCGGGGTTGTGGGAGTGGTCCTCGCGATAGTCGTCGTAGTCGGACCGGGTGTAGCGGCTGTCGCTTGAGCCAGAGCGATAGCCACGGTCCTGATGCCACGGCCGTTCGTAGCGGGCGGTGTCGTAGCCTTGATCATGTCGCGATTGGTGGCCGGCGTCGTAGCCTTGGTCCTGGCTGACGTCGCGGGGCGTGGCGTCGTCGCCGAGGCGCTGCGCGTAGCGGTTGCGATCCTGGTCCTCGCCTTGCCAGCTGCGAGGCTCTGCTGAGCCATATTCCACGGGGCGGTCGGTTTCGTCGCGCCGGCGGCCGAAGTCGTCCTGGGCGCGGTGTCGGAAGGGATTTTGCATGGCGGTGCAGTCTCCTGTTGAGGATGCCGCGACTACCCACCGACCGCCCCGAATGTTCCCCAGCCAACACCGCTTTTCAAACGGCAAAGCTTCCCCTAGGTTGGGTTATGAGGGGGATCGCCGTGGATCAGACGCCGGACAAGCGCCGACGCCGAACGCAGATCGTGGATGATCGGCTGAGCGCCGCCTTCCGCGCCGTGGAAGCCCAGGCGTTACCGGAGGCTGTGCGCGACCTGATCAATCGGCCCGAGGCTCCGGACCGCCGACGGGATCGACGCAGCTAGCGCCAATCGGGGTGGTGGTCACCCCGGTCAATGTCCAGCAGTTCCGCCAGACGGTTGCGGGCGCGGTTGACGCGGCTCTTGATGGTGCCGAGGGCGCACCCGGCGATCTCGGCCGCCTCCTCGTAGGAGAGCCCCGCTGCACCAACCATGACGATGGCCTCGCGGTGCTCGGCGGGAAGCTGATCGAGGGCGTCCTGAAGCTCTTTGAGCTCCAGGGAAGGTAGTTGGGCCGCGGGCGAGGACAGGCCGGCTGCGTGGTGGCCGTCCTCGTCCGCGACCTCGCGGCGGCGTTTGCCGGCGGCGCTGTACCAACTGTTTCGCAGGATCGTGAACAGCCAGGCGCGCAGATTGCTGCCCGGCTGGAACTTGGCGCGGTGAGCCCAGGCCTTGGTCAGGGTTTCCTGCACCAGGTCGTCGGCGTCGGAAGCGTCGCGCGACAGGGAGTAGGCGAAGGCCCGCAATGACGGGGCGAGGGCGATGACGCCGCTGCGCCAGTCATCGACGTCGATCACGCCGGATCGACTGGCGGCCATGGCGTCGAAGGGAAGGGCGGAACTGAGCATGAGAAACCCGGCGAGGAGCGAGGTCCCTGCCGACCTCGCCCAAGCTGAACGCACCCCTTCCAAGGGCCGTTCCTATGCTCGCTAGGCGACATTCCCACGACGCTTCGGCCAAGGAAAAAGGGCCGCCCCCAGGGACGGCCCTTTCCCGAATTCCGAGATGTCGATCAGACCCGCGGCGACGGCGGCTCGCCGGGACGTCGCGACCCGTGGGACGCCTCTCCGCCCTTGCGGCCGGCTTGGGCGGCCAGGGACCGATCTTGGGAGAAACTGCGCTTTTCACTAGGGACGCTGGCGCCCCCCTTGCGAGCGATTTCGCGCTGTCGCTCGGGATCCATGGAAGCAAAACCGCGCTTGGAGGCGCCGTTTGGACGATGGGGCGTCGACTGGGCCATTCTACTGATTCCCTACAGGTTTGAGCGGGGCGGTGTTGTGGATTTGAACCCTATGTACGGGCGAAGGTTCCGCACGGCTTCGACCGCGACCACACGTCTCAGCTGGCCCCGTCGTGCGGTCGGGAATCGCCGGGATCGCCGCCGCCCGGCTCGGGCTGAGGCAGTTCCTCAGGCGTTTCAGCCGGCTGGATTTCCGGTTGGCCGGCGGGGCCGCCCGGCTCGATCTCGGGCTGAGGAACGCCGGCGGGCGTGGGCTCGATATAGGTCATGGACGCTCTCCTTGTGGTCTGGGGAGAACGCGCCGAGCGGCCCGATCGTTCGCGCCGATCTGTGACCCGCGTTCCTTCGGAACCGCGATGCGAACTCAGGGTTTCGACCTCGACCCCCACCGCCACCCGAGGAGCCGCGCCATGAGCAACATCGATCCCGCCGCTATCAGCCCCGAGGACATCGACGACCTGAACGGCTCCGGCGTCGCGCCGCGTGATCCGTCGACCTATCGCCGCCCTGGCGTGCGCGACAGCGTGCGCGAGGATATCCGTCATGGACGCGACTGGGCCCGCGAACGGGCAGGCCGCACCGAGGCGCACATCCGCGAGCACCCGCTGGAATCGACGCTGTGGGCGCTCGGCGCCGGCGTGATCCTGGGCATTCTGATCTCGCGCTCAAGACCGGCGTTTCACGACCCATTGCCACGCTCGGGCGATGAGGTCTTAAGCTTCCCTCCGTGCTCAGACCTGGGGAGGGAAGCATGACCACGACCAACGCGCCGATGACGGTGCGCACGCCTTGGCACCTATGGGTGGTGGGGATCATCGCCGTGCTGTGGAATGGCTTTGGCGGATACGACTTCACCATGAGCGTGACGCAGGGCGAGGCCTATTTCCGCTCGATGGGCATGACCGACGCCCAAATCGCCTATTACGACGCCATGCCGACCTGGATGTACGCGCCCTGGGTGCTGGGCGTGTGGGGCGCGGTGGCGGGCAGCATCCTGTTGCTGTTGCGCTCGCGTTACGCCTTCCACGCCTTCGCCCTGTCGATGGTCGGGCTGATCGTCAGCCTGATCTACGCCTTCGGTCTGTCGAACGGAGCGGAGGTGATGGGTTCGGCCATCTACATGCAGTTCGTCATCCTGGCCGGGGCGCTGTTCTTCCTCTGGTACTCGTGGATGATGATGAAGCGGGGCGTTCTGCGCTAAGCAGGGGGCGTGAGCCGCCAGCCGATCGCCCTGTCCGACGCCGAAGTCGCCGCCGTGAGGTCGTGGGTCGTCCATGAGGACGCCCACGTCCTGGCCCTGAACAAGCCCAGCGGCCTGTCCAGCCAGGGCGGGCGGATCAGGGCCCATACGCTCGACGACCTGCTGTGGGCCTTCGCGCGCTCGAATGGCAAACGGCCGGAGTTGGTGCATCGGCTTGATCGCGACACCTCCGGCGTCATCCTGGCCGCCAGGACCAAACCGGCGGCGGGCTTCCTGGGCAAGGCGCTACAGGGGCGCCGGGTCCGCAAGACCTATCTGGCCCTGATCGAGAGCGCCGCAGAGCCGCGTGACGGGCGGATCAACCAGCCGCTGCGTCGCGAGGAGATCGGGCGCGAGGCCTATTCGCGGGTGGTCGAACCGGGCGCGGAGGGGGCGCAAGCCTCCGAGAGCCTGTACCGAACCCTGGCGGCGTCGGAAGCTGGGGCGCTGGTCGAGCTGAGGCCGCTGACCGGGCGGATGCATCAGCTGAGGGTGCACATGGCGTCGATCGGTCGGCCCCTGGTGGGCGATGTGCGGTACGGCGGGGCGCTGACCCTGGCCGGGCGGGCGGCGCCCAGGCTGATGCTGCACGCCTGGCGAATCTCCGCGCCGCACCCGGAGGGCGGGGAGTTGACGGCGGAGGCGCCGGTTCCCGACGACATGCGCGCCCTGGCCGAGGCGGCGGGGCTCAGCCTGCCCGGCTGACGGAACCGGCATCGCCCACGCCCGCTTTCTCTCGCGTACACCGGGAGTTGCCGTCATGACGCGTTTCAGCCTTGTCCTCGCCGCCGCCTCGACTCTCGCGCTCGGCGCCTGCGCCAGCCTGGCGCCCTATGGGCCGCAGATGGGCGCGGGGGGGCAGGGCTATGCCGAGCAACGAATCGAGCGGGATCGCTGGCGGGTCAGCTATGACGGCGTCGGCGCCCCCGGGCCGGTGGCCGACTATGCCCTGCTGAGAGCCGCCGAACTGACCCTGGAGAACGGCTATGACTGGTTCGAGGTGACCCAGCGCTGGGTCGATGGTCGACCGGACAGCGCCGGGGGCGTCAGGCCCTCGGTCGGCATCGGGGCCAGCTCGGGCCGGTATGGCCGCTATTCCAGCTCAGGCGTGGGCGTCGGGGTCGGGCTGAACTTCTCCGGCCCGTCGCCGACCTCGACAAGTCTGGAAATCCTGACCGGCAATGGCCCGCGTCCGGACCGCCGCGAGGCCTATGACGCGCGCGGCGTGGTCGAGAGCCTCGGAGCCCGGCTGCGCTACTAGAACGGCCAGCGGGCCATGGCGGCGGCGAAGCCGACCAGCGGCAGGATCAGCAGGATCATGATCCCCAGGGCGTTGTGGACCCGCCGTCGTTCCGTGTCCGGCGGCTGAAAGGCGGCGTCCGCCTTTCGAGCCCGCGCCCAGCGCAGGAAGGCCAGGGTCGGGATGAGCGACAGCGCCCCGATCAGGGCGAAGGTCGCCAGCTTGGCCCAGAAGAAGGGGTTGTCCTGGTAGAGCAGCCAGCCCTTGCCGCCCCAGACCACCCGCGCGATGCCGACGCCCAGCACCAGCGCGGATGTCGCGCCAACGCCGGCGTCGAGGCCCGCAAGCCTTCGGACATCGACCGGGGTCGCCGACACCAGGGTGCGCTCGGCCACCATCATGGCCACCAGGCCGAACACCAGGGCGTGGTGGGCCACCGCCAGGATCAGATCGGTCATGCGCGCCTCCCTTCGCATCGCCGCGGCGACAGTATAAGCCGCTGCGCATGACCCGTCTTCTCCTTGTCGCCGCCGGCGGCGCCCTGGGCGCCATGGCTCGTTATGGCGTCGGTCGATGGCTGCCCGCGACCGGCTTTCCCTGGCCGACCCTGACTGTGAACGTTGTCGGTGGCCTGGCGATGGGTCTGCTCAGCGGCTGGCTGGCGTTCCGGGCCGGCGGCGGCAATGAGCAACTGCGGCTGTTCGCGGCCGTGGGCGTGCTGGGCGGCTTCACCACCTTCTCGGCCTTTTCGCTGGAGACCGCCCTGATGATCGAGCGGCGGCAGTTGGCCTTGGCGGGCGGCTATGCCCTGGCCTCGGTGGTGCTGTCGGTGGCGGCGCTGTTCCTGGGGCTGATGCTGGCGCGCAGGCTGTTCGCATGAGCCGCGAGATCAAGACCCTGTATGTGGCCGAGGCCGAGGACGGCATCCGCCTGGACCGCTGGTTCAAGCGGCGCTGGCCGCATGTGTCGCATATCCAGGTGCAGAAGCTGGCGCGGTCGGGCCAGATCCGGGTCGACGGCGGGCGGATCAAGCCCGAGGCGCGGTTGACCGCCGGGGCGGCCGTGCGCGTCCCGCCGCTGCCGGAGCCGGGTGAGCGGCCGGAGCGGACCAGTGAACTGAGCGACCGGGACATCGCCTACGCCAAGTCCCTGGTGCTGCACGAGGACGAGCTGGTCATCGCCCTGAACAAGCCCGCCGGCCTGGCCGTGCAGGGCGGCACCAAGACGACGAAACACGTCGACCGGCTGCTGTCGGCGTGGGGGGAGGGGATGGAACGGCCGCGACTGGTGCACCGGTTGGACCGCGACACTTCCGGCGTGCTGCTGCTGGGCAAGGGACCGGAGGCGGCCAAGCGGCTGGCGGGAAATTTCGCGCGGCGGCAGGCGAAGAAGACCTATTGGGCCATTGTGGCGGGCAATCCAAAGCCGACAGCAGGTCAGATCGACATGGCCCTGAAGAAGACCGGCATCAACGACTACGAGATGATGCGCCCGGCCGATCCCAAGGAGCACGGGGCCGAGCCGGCCGAGACCGCCTATGTCACCCTGTCGCGGGCGGCGCACCGGGCGGCCTGGATGGGCCTCCGCCCCTTTACCGGACGGACGCACCAGCTGAGAGCGCACATGAGCGCCCTCGGTCATCCCATTGTCGGGGATATGAAATACGGCAACGACGTCTCGCGGGAACTGTCGGGGCCGCTGGGACTGCAGCTGCACGCGCGTCGGATCGAGCTGGACCATCCCGGCGGCGGCAAGCTGATCGTCGAGGCGCCGCTGGGGACGTCGATCAGGGCCGGATTCGAGCATTTCGGTTTTGACGAGCACGAAGCCGATCCGGACCCCTTCGCCGGCGTTCGGCGGCAACGCTGAACCCGACAAAAAATGAGTCCAATGAGTCTAAGTCGCTGAAACCGCGTCGCTTCCGGCTGGACTCGGAGTCCAGGCCGTCCGTGTTGGCTGAGCGGTGGATGAGAAAGACCGGGCCTTGACCATAGCGGATCGGGCGAGGGTGTCGGCCAAATCGACCCCTCCAGATGGCCCTTGCCCGCCGCCCCGACGAAAATCCGGCGATGGGCGGCGCTGATGCGGGAACAGCGTCAGTCCTCCAGATCGCGCAGGTCGCGGCCGCGGGTCTCGCGCCCCTGCCACAGGATCAGGCCCAGCGCCCCCGCCATGGGAATGCCGATCAGCGCGGCGGCGACGCCGAACGGCGGGGTCAGGGCGAGGACGCTGAGCCCCTGGGCCAGCAGCCCGCCCAGCTTGGAGCAGCCGGCGATCCAACCGGTGGCCCGGCCCCGGATGCGCAGGGGATAGTTCTCGGCCGTGTAGGGCAGGATGATCGAGATCACACCGCTGGAGCCCACGATCAGCAGGGCCAGGGGCGCGATGGGGTCGGCCAGCCACGGCGCGCCGGCGCCGCGCAGCAGGAAGCCGATCAACCCCAGAGCGGTCAGCCCCAGCATCAACGCCAGCGACTTTTTAGTCGACCAGCGACTGTAGAGCCAGACCGACAGGATCACCGTGGGCGCGGCGATCAGGGTCGATTTTGCGATCAGAGCGCTGGCGGCTTCCACGCTGCGTCCCTCGGCCACCAGGGCGCCCGGCAGCCACAGCAGCAGGCCGAAGTTGACCAGACCCCAGCTGAGCGCCGCCAGGGTGAGGGCGAGCGTGATCCCCAAGTGGCGACGATCGACGGGCGGCAGGTGGGAATGGCTCTCGCGGGCGGCCGCGGCCTGGGTCTCGGCGTCCACCCGCACCACGGCGCCGAACCGGGCCAGCACCGCCTTGGCCTGATCGATCCGGCCGATGTGCTGGAGGAAGCGCGCCGATTCCGGCAGCAGCGGGCTGAGGGCGATCAGGATCAGGCCGGTCGGCAGGTTGAGGAACCACATGATCCGCCAGCCCCAGTCGGGCTGCAGCCAGGCGGCCAGCACGCTGGCGGCGAAATAGCCGCCGACCGCGCCGATGCCGCCCACCAAGACCAGGGCCCAGCCGCGATGTTTGGTCGGCATGATCTCGGCCAGCAGGGCATAGGCCACCGGCAGCATGCCGCCCGCCGCCGCGCCCATCAGGAAACACATGCCCACATTCCACCAGAAGTCCGGCATGGCCCCGCAGATGGAGGTGCCGATGAACATCACGCTGGACAGCAGGATGGTGGCGCGCCGGCCGTAGATGTCGGCCAGCCAGCCCCAGACGAACGACCCAACGACCGTGCCCGCCAGGGCCGCGAACGGCAGGACGGCGACCAGGGCGTCGCCGACGCCGTATTCGGCGCGCATGCCGGGAGTGACGAAACCCAGGCTGGCGGGCTTCATGATGTCGATGATCAGGGCCAGCGCCAGCAGGGCCATCATGCCCCAGTGGGCGCGGGTCAGGGCCGCGTCCTCGGGCGGAGCGATGGTCTCGACGGTTTGCTCGCCCTCGATGGCCGCGGGCAGCAGGCCGAATCCGGTCAGACCGATGCCGACCACGATGGCGGCCATGCCCCACAGCATACCGGCGTCCATGGCCATGCCGGCCAAGTGGAAGCCCATGTCGCGGCCCATCCAGTACATGGGCAGGTGCAGCACCACCCCCACCGTGACCACCCCGCAGCCGAGCCAGAAGGCCCAGGCGTTCCGACGCAACTGAAGCAAGTTCGTCTCCCCCGAGAAGTGTTCGCGCCTACACCGTTCGCACCGCCATCGATAGCTCTGGCGTTCCCCGGGGGGCATGCTAACGCGGAACTCGGGGGCCGGTCGGCCGTGGGGGACGGGCATGACGCCGGCCGAGTTGAGCGTGATCTTCTTTCTGCAGCTGGCGGTGATCCTGGCCGCCTGTCGCGCCGTGGGCTGGCTGGCCAAGCGGTTTCTGGGCCAGCCCCAGGTGGTGGGCGAGATGATCGCGGGGGTGATCCTGGGCCCGTCGCTTTTCGGCCTGATCGCGCCTGACATTCAGGCCACGCTGTTTCCGGAAGGGTCGCGGGGCGTGCTGTTCGTGCTCGCCCAACTGGGCGTCGGCCTCTACATGTTCATGGTCGGGCTAGGATTCCGCACCGAGCATTTCCGCCAGAACGCGCGTTCGGCGGCGGCGGTGTCGATCTCGGGCATGGCCGCGCCCTTTCTGGTGGCCGTCGCCATCACGCCCTGGCTGATGAGCCGCGACCTGTTCGGCGCGCAGGTGGGGCAGTTCCAGGCAACCCTGTTCATGGGCGCCTGCATCGCCATCACAGCCTTTCCGATGCTGGCGCGGATCATCCATGAGCGGGGCCTTGCCGGCGCGCCGATCGGGACGCTGTCGCTGTCGGCCGGGGCGGTGGATGACGCGGGAGCCTGGACCATCCTGGCCATTGTGCTGGCCATGTTGGGCGGCGGGCCGGAGCTGGCGATCAAGGCCATCGTGGGCGGCGGGCTGTTCGCCGTGTTCATGCTGACCCTGGGACCGCGTGTCCTGGCGCCGCTCGGGCGGTTGGCGGAGCGGCAGGGCGGGGTCAGGCAGACGACCCTGGCGGTGGTGCTGACCCTGTTCGCCCTGTCGGCCTTCGCCATGGACGCGGTGGGAATTCACGCGGTGTTCGGCGGCTTCCTGCTGGGCTGCGTCATGCCGCGGGGCGTGCTCTCGGAGGGCGTGCGGAAGCAGGTGGAGCCGGTGGTGGTGGTACTGCTGCTGCCGATGTTCTTCACCTTCTCGGGGCTGAACACCCAACTGACGACAGTGAACGACTTGGGGCTCTTGGCCATCGCCGGGGTGGTTCTGATCGGGTCGGTCGCGGCCAAGGGGCTGGCCTGCTGGGCGGCGGCGCGGCTGACGGGGCACGACAACGCCACCGCCATGGGGGTGGGCGCCCTGATGAACGCGCGCGGGCTGATGGAGTTGATCATCATCAACATCGGGCTGCAGCACGGGGTGATCGGGCCGGAGCTGTTCGCCATGCTGGTGCTGATGGCCATCATCACCACCCTGATGGCCTCGCCGCTGTTCGAATGGGTCTATGGCAGGAAGGCGCGCGAGCGCGGCGAACTGGCGGCGGCGCCGACGGACCTTTAGATGGGCGGCATGACCCAGACGCCTCCCGCCAAGCCACCTCGTCCCCGCTTTGTCGAACTGTCACCCGACCGGGTGCGGCGGGTATGGAACGAGGTCGGGACGGAGCGGGGCGAGGGCGGCTGGGCCGTGACGCTGGACGGACGGACGCCCAAGACCCCGGCCGGCGCACGGGTCGAGCTGCCGACCGAGGCGGTGGCGCGGATGGTGGCCGAGGAGTGGGCGGCGCAGGGCGAGTTCCTCGACCCGTCCACCATGCCGGCCCAGCGACTGGCGGCCACGGCCATCGACCGCATCGGCAAGGCCCGCGACGCCGTGGCCGAGGAGATCGCCGCCTACGCCGGGTCGGACGCGCTCTGCTACCTGGCCGAGACGCCCACCAGTCTGGTCGAGCGTCAGGCGCGGCATTGGGGCGCCTGGCGGGACTGGGCGGCGCGGGAACTGGGGGTGGCGCTGGAGCCCTGCGAGGGGATCATCCACCGGGCCCAATCGCCTGAGGCGATCGCGCGGGTTAGGGCGCTGGCGCTTGAGCTGGACGACTTCGGTCTTGCCGGGCTGGCCATGGCCGCGCCGCTGTTCGGCTCGGCGGTGTTGGGCCTGGCGTTGCAGCGGGGCGCGGCGTCGGGGAGCGATCTGTTCGGGGTCTCAAGGCTCGACGAGGCGTTTCAGGAGGAGCGCTGGGGCGTCGATGAAGAAGCCGCCGAACGCACCGAGGCGCGCCGGGCCGAGGCCGAGATGCTGGACCGCTGGTTCAGGGCTCTGGAGCCCTAGGCCGTGGCCACCTTGTCGGCGGCGCGGGCGGCCTTCCTCGCTTCGATGCGGTTCCAGACGCGGTCGTGGACGGTGAAGAACACGGTCTGAACCAGGGGCTCGATGATGCCGATGGCCAGAGCGATGCGGATATCGCCGGTCAGGGCGAAGGCCACGCTGACAGCGACCACGAAGTGCATGACGCAGTAGGTGACGGTCTTGAGCGCCACCTGACGCAGGTCGCGGGGGAATTCGCGGGGCAGGGCGTGGCTGTGACCGGCGTGGCCGTGGCTGCGTTGCTGCTCGGCCAAGTCCATCGCCGACAGGCGGGCGGTGAAGGCCTCGGCCGCCTCCTCGACGTTCGACAGCATCCGCCGTCGTTCGATGCGGTGCCAGACGCGGTCGTGGATGGAATAGGCCAGGGTCTGGACGATCGGCTCGGCGATGCCGACGGCCAGGGCGAGGCGCCAGTCGCGGGTCAGGGCATAAGCCACCAGGATCGCCACAATCAGGTGCATCACGCCATAGCTGGCGATCTTCAGCGCGAGGCTGCGAAAAGACTGCACCAGGGCCCGGACCATCGCCAACGACAATGGGGGCGGGGCGGCAAGGTTGCAACGCCGAAGAGCCAATGTCGCCGATCGTGGCGGAACGGCATCTCCGCCCCTTGTGCCCGGGGTCGGGGGCGGCTTATACGCGGCCCGCAAAACGGAGACTCCCGATGGAGATACGCGAAGGGCTCACCTTCGACGATGTTTTGCTCGAACCCGGCGCGTCCGAGATCATGCCTGCGGATGCGGACGTCTCGACCCGGCTGACGCGCGACATCAAACTGAACATCCCGCTGCTGTCGTCCGCCATGGACACGGTGACCGAGGGCCGGCTGGCCATCGCCATGGCCCAGGCGGGCGGGCTGGGCGTCATCCATCGCAATCTGACGGCCGAGGAACAGGCCGATCAGGTGCGCATGGTCAAGCGCTATGAGAGCGGCATGGTCATCAATCCGGTGACCGTGAACCCGGACACGACCCTGGGTGAAGTCCGGCAAATCGTGGCGGCGCGCAAGATTTCAGGCTTTCCCGTGGTGGACCCCAGGACGGGCCGACTGCTGGGCATGCTGACCAACCGGGACATGCGGTTCGAGAGCGACCTGAACACCAAGGCCGCCGAACTGATGACCACCGGCGAGCTGGTCACGGTGCGCGAGGGGGCGGGTCGTGAGGAGGCGCGCGAGTTGCTGCGCACCCGCAAGATCGAACGGGTCATCGTGGTCGACGCCGATCAGCGCGCGGTCGGCCTGATCACCATGAAGGATATCGAAAAGGCCCAGGCCTTCCCCAACGCGGCCAAGGACGAGGAGGGGCGGCTGCGGGTCGGCGCCGCCTCGACGGTGGGAGACGCGGGATACGAGCGGTCGATGATGCTGGCGGAGGCCGGGGTCGATGTGGTGGTGATCGACACCGCGCACGGCCACTCGGCCTCGGTGGCGCGGGCGGTCGAGCGGGTGAAGCGCGAGTCCAACCGGGTCCAGGTGATCGCTGGCAATGTCGCCACCTATGACGCCACGCGCGCCCTGCTGGACGCCGGGGCCGATGCGGTGAAGGTGGGGATCGGGCCGGGCTCGATCTGCACCACGCGGATCGTGGCGGGCGTGGGCGTGCCACAGCTGACGGCGGTGATGGAATCCGCCCGCGCGGCCCGCGAGAGCGGCGCGCCGGTGATCGCCGACGGCGGCATCAAATATTCCGGCGATCTGGCCAAGGCGATCGCCGCGGGGGCCTCGGTCGCCATGATGGGCTCGATGTTCGCGGGCACCGACGAGAGCCCCGGCGAGGTCTTTCTGTACCAGGGGCGGAGTTACAAGAGCTATCGCGGCATGGGCTCGGTGGGCGCCATGGCCCGGGGCTCTGCCGACCGATACTTCCAGAAGGAGGTGTCGTCCGAGAAGCTGGTGCCCGAGGGGATCGAGGGGCAGACGCCCTACAAGGGGCCGATCGCGCCGGTGCTGCATCAGATGGTCGGGGGTCTGCGCGCCGCCATGGGCTATGTCGGGGCGGCCACGATCGACGAGATGCAGGCCAAGGCCCGGTTCGTGCGGATCACCGGCGCGGGCCTGCGTGAGAGCCACGTGCACGACGTGATGATCACCCGTGAGGCGCCGAACTATCGGCAGGGCTAGGGCTGGGAGGCCGCCATGGACATGACGCCGGAATTCATTTTGCTGGCGGCGACGCTGGTGCTGGCGCTGGTGCAGATCCTGGCGGCCGGGGCGGCGCGGACGGCCGAGCTGGGCGCCAGGTGGAACGCCGGGCCGCGTGACGGGACACCGCCGCCGCCGGGCAAGCTGGCCGGGCGGTTGATGCGGGCCCAGGCCAATCTGTTCGAGACCCTGCCGCTGTTCATCGCGGCCGTGCTGATGGCCCATGTGGCGGGCAAGGATGGGACGCTGACCCTGCTGGGCGCGCAGCTCTACTTCTTCGGCCGGCTGGCCTATGTGCCGCTCTACGCGTTCGGCGTGCCCTATGTCCGCTCGGCGGCCTGGGGCGTGGCGACGCTGGGGCTGGTGCTGATCATCGCCGCCCTGTTCGTCTGATCGGAGCCCCGTGACCCCTTCCGCCCGCCTCGCCGCCGCCGCTTCGGTTCTCGACAGCATCGCCCAGGGCCGACAGCCGGCCGAGGCTGTGCTCAAGGCCTGGGGCCAAGCCAATCGCTACGCCGGGTCCAAGGATCGCCGGGCCGTGGCCGACCGGGTCTACAAGGTCCTGCGCGCGCGCGGACGGCTGTCGTGGGCCATGGGCGGGCGCGAGGATGGGCGGGCGCTGGTGATCGGCTCGCTGAGCCTGATCGACGGCCTGAGCCTGGACGAGATCGAGGCGCTGCATTCCGGAGAAGGCTATGGGCCGCGTCCGCTGTCGAAACAGGAGCGATCGCGCCTGACGGCGGGGGAGGGTGAACTGCCGGGCTGGGTCGCGGCCGGCCTGCCGGAATTCGTGGTGGAGGACTTCAAGGCGACCTTCGGCGAGCGCTGGACCGAGGAGGCCCGGGGGCTGATGCAGCCGCGCGCGCCGATCGACTTGCGGGTGAACACCGCCCGGACCACGATCGAGGCGGTGGAGGCGGAACTGCGCGAGGCGGGATTGGAGGCCACGCGCACGCCTTGGTCGGCGGTGGGCCTGCGGCTGGCGTCGGAACCGCCGCCGAATATCCAGGCGCTGGACGCCTTCAAGGACGGCCGGATCGAGATTCAGGACGAAGGCAGCCAGATTGTCTGCGCCCTGGCCGGCGCCGCACCGGGCATGACGGTGGTGGACTATTGCGCCGGCGGCGGGGGCAAGACGATCGGGCTGGGCCAGATGATGGCTCCTCCTCTCCCGCTGGGCAAGGGTGGCAGACCGGCAGACCGGACGGATGAGGGGCCGCGCAAATGGTCGCCCGTTGATGGCGGCACCTCATCGTCAGAGGCCGGCGCGACCCCTCATCCGACCCGCTCTGCGGGCCACCTTCTCCCACAAAGGGAGACGGGTCGTCTGATCGCGTCGGACGTCGTCAACAAGCGGCTGGAGAATATCCGGCCCCGGCTGGAGCGGGCGGGGATCGAGGCCGAGCTGCGGCTGATCGGGCAGAACGGCGGGGGGATGGAGGACCTGAACGGCGCGGCCGATCTGGTCTTCGTCGACGCGCCCTGTTCGGGCTCCGGCACCTGGCGCCGCCGCCCCGAGGACGCCTGGCGGCTGACGGCCGAGGAGGTGGAGCGGCTGCACGCGCTCCAGGTTCGTATCCTGGGACAGGCGGCGCGGCTGGTGAAGCCGGGCGGCCGGCTGGTCTATGTCACCTGTTCCATGCTGAGCCGCGAGAACGAGGCCTCGGCCGACGCCTTTGAGGCGAATCATCCAGACTTTTCGCTGGTCGCCACAACCCCGCCCTTCGCTGAAGCACCCGCTGTTCGCCTTCGGATGTCGCCCGCCACGACCGGGACCGACGGCTTCTTCTTCGCCCTCTACGAGCGCACCGCATGACCGACCACCAGAAAGTCCTGATCGTCGATTTTGGCAGCCAGGTGACGCAGCTGATCGCGCGCCGCCTGCGCGAGGCGGGCGTCTATTGCGAGATTCACCCGTTCCAGAAGGCGGGCGAGGCGCTGAAGGCGATGGCGCCCCAGGCGATCATCCTGTCGGGTGGGCCATCATCGACGACCGAGGCGGACAGCCCGCGCGTTGATCACGCCGTGTTCGAGGCGGGCGTGCCGATCCTGGGCATCTGTTATGGCGAACAGCTGATCTGCGCCGAGCTGGGCGGGCGGGTCGAGAGTGGCCATCACCGCGAGTTTGGGCGCGCCGAGATCGTCATCGCCAAGGACAGCCCGCTGTTCGCCGGCATCGGCGCCGTCGATCACCGCGAGCCGGTGTGGATGAGCCACGGCGACCGGGTCACCGCCATCCCGCCGGGCTTCGAGGTCATCGCGACCAGCGAAGGCGCCCCCTTCGCCGCCATCGCCGATGAGTCGCGGCGCATCTATGGCGTCCAGTTCCACCCGGAGGTGATGCACACGCCGCGCGGGGCCGCCCTGCTCAAGAACTTCACCCACGGCATCGCGGGCCTCACCGGCGACTGGACCATGGCCGCCTATCGCGACGAGCAGATCGCCAAGATCCGCGCCCAGGTCGGCTCGGCCAAGGTGATCTGCGGCCTGTCGGGCGGCGTCGATTCCTCGGTCGCGGCGGTGCTGATCCACGAGGCCATCGGCGATCAGCTGACCTGCGTGTTTGTCGACACCGGCCTGCTGCGCAAGGACGAGGCGACCCAGGTCACGACGCTGTTCCGCGAGCACTACAACATCCCCCTGATCCATGTGGATGCCTCGGCCGAGTTCCTGGGCCAGCTGGCCGGGGTTTCGGACCCCGAAACCAAGCGCAAGACCATCGGCCGGGTGTTCATCGAGGTGTTCGACCGCGAGGCCGGCAAGATCGAGGGGGCCGAGTTCCTGGCCCAGGGCACGCTGTATCCCGACGTGATCGAGAGCGTCTCGGCCTCAGGCGGACCTTCGGCGGTGATCAAGAGCCACCATAATGTCGGCGGTCTGCCAGACTTCATGAAGCTGAAGCTGGTCGAGCCCCTGCGCGAACTGTTCAAGGACGAAGTGCGGGCGCTGGGCCGCGAGCTGGGCCTGACCGACGCCTTCGTGGGACGCCATCCGTTCCCCGGACCGGGCCTGGCCATCCGCATCCCCGGCGAGATCACGCCGGACGCCGTGGCCACGCTCCAGGATGCCGACGCCATCTATCTGGACGAGATCCGCAAGGCTGGCCTCTACGACGACATCTGGCAGGCCTTCGCCGTGCTGCTGCCAGTCAAGACCGTTGGCGTCATGGGCGACGCCCGCACCTATGAGAAGGTCCTGGCCCTGCGCGCGGTGACCTCGACCGACGGCATGACGGCGGACTTCTATCAGTTCCCCTGGGACGTGCTGGCCCGCACGGCGACGCGAATCATCAACGAAGTCCGGGGTGTGAACCGGGTCGTCTACGACGTGACCTCCAAACCGCCCGGCACGATCGAGTGGGAATGAACAATTTGTCATGCGGGCCGAAGGGGTTTGACCTCCCCGGCGGCCAGGGGGAAGGTTGAGGCGACGGCGCGGCGGATCGCGACCGGACCGCCCGACGCGTGATGCGGGGGCCAAGATCGTCGGGGGAGAGTGACTTGGATAGACGTCGGTTCCTGGCCGCGTGCGGCATCGGGGCGGGGGGCGTGTTGCTTCCCGGTTTCGCGGGGCGGGCCATCGCGGCTCAGGAGTTGGTCACCACCGTCGATGTGGCGGTCAAGAAGCGCCTGGCCGACGCGGGTCTGAGCGCCGCCACGGCCGCAGGCGCCAGCTACTGCGACGTGCGGATCGGCCGCTACATGCGCCAGTTCGTCATCACCCGCGAAGCCAACGTTCAGGGCATCACCAACACAGAATCCAGCGGCATCGGCGTGCGCGTCATCGCCGACGGGGCCTGGGGCTTCGCCGCCACCAACGACATGACCGCCGAGGCGGTGGCCGGCGCCGCGCGCCTGGCCGTCGCCATCGCCAAGGCCAATGCCGGCAGCCAGACCGAACCGGTGCAGCTGGCGCCCACCCCGGCGCTCGGCGAGGTCAGTTGGCGCACCCCCATCCGGCGCAACGCCATGGAGGTGCCGATCGAGGAGAAGGTCGCCCTGCTGCTTGGCGTCAACGCGGCGGCCACTCAGGCCGGGGCCAATTTCGTCAATTCGCAGCTGTTCCTGGTCAATGAGCAGAAATATTTCGCCTCGACCGACGGCTCCTACATCGATCAGGACATTCACCGCATCTGGGCGCCGTTCAGCGTGACGGCGGTGGATCAGGCGACCGGCAAGTTCCGCGAGCGCGACGGCCTGTCGGCCCCCATGGGCATGGGCTACGAGTATCTGGAGGGCCGTGCCGAGGACAAGACCACCGCGCCCAACGGCGTGGTCAGCTATGGCATGTCCTACGACATGACCGAGGATGCGGTGGCTGCAGCCCGTCAGGCGCGCGAGAAGCTGTCGGCCGCCTCGGTGCAGCCGGGGCAGTACGACCTGGTGCTGGATCCCAACCACCTGGGCCTGACCATCCATGAGTCGATCGGCCACCCGCTCGAGCTGGATCGGGTGCTGGGCTACGAGGCCAATTACGCGGGCACCAGTTTCGCCACCCTCGACAAGCAGCAGGCGCGTTTCCAGTACGGCAGCGACATCGTCAACGTCTTCGCCGACAAGACCCAGGCCGGCAGCCTGGGCGCGGTTGGTTACGACGACGAGGGCGTGCGCACCAAGGAGTGGGCGCTGATCGACGCCGGCAAGCTGGTCGACTACCAAAAGACGCGGGATCAGGCGCACATCGTCGGCCAGACCGAGTCCGACGGCTGCTCCTATGCCGACTCCTGGTCGACGGTGCAGTTCCAGCGGATGCCCAATGTCTCGCTGAGACCCGGCACGACGCCCATGACGGCGGCGCAGATGATCGCCAATGTCGAGAACGGCATCTACATCCTGGGGCGCGGTTCCTATTCGATCGACCAGCAGCGCTACAACGCCCAGTTCGGCGGCACCCTGTTCTATGAGATCAAGAACGGCGAGATCACCCGGCCGCTGGAGGACGTCGCCTATCAGATGCGCACGCCCGAATTCTGGAACGCCTGCAGCGGCATCTGCGACGAGACGGACTATCGCATGTTCGGCTCGTTCTTCGACGGGAAGGGCCAGCCCAGCCAGGTTTCGGCGGTCAGCCACGGTTCGTCGACGACCCGCTTCGACGGCATCAATGTCATCAACACCGCGCGTTCGCTCGGTTGATCGGGTCGGGGAGACACTGAAATGAGCATCATGACCGAGGCCGATGCCAAGGCCATCCTCGACAAGGTCATCGCCCTGTCCGAGGCCGACGAGGCGACCGCGCGCCTGAACGGCTCGATCGAGGGTAACATCCGCTTCGCCCGAAACAACGTCTCGACCAGCGGTGTGATCAGCAACACCTCGCTGTCGGTGCAGTCGGCCTTTGGGCGGCGCACCGGCTCGGCCTCGACCAACGAGTTCTCCGACGAGGCCCTGGCGCGGGTCGTGCGTCGATCAGAAGACCTGGCCCGTCTGGCGCCGGAGAACCCCGAGTTCGTGCCGGCCGTCGGCCCTCAGCAGTACCGGGCCAGCCCGACTTTCGCCGAGGCCACCGCCGCCATCACGCCCGAGGATCGGGCCCGGGTGGCGCGCGCCTCGATCGAGCCTTGCGTGGGCGCGGGACTGGTGGCGGCCGGATTCCTTGAGGACGGCCAGTCGTTCACCGCCTTCGCCAATTCGAACGGCAATTTCGGCTATCAGCGCTCCACGGCCATGGACTACACCTGCACGGTGCGGACCCAGGACGGCAGCGGCTCGGGTTGGGTCGGGACCAACAGCCAGGACTTCAGCACCTTCGATCCGGCCGACGACATCCAGATCGCCATGCGCAAGGCCTCCGCCTCGGCCGAGGCGCGGGCGCTGGAACCGGGCAAGTACACCGTCATCCTGGAGCCCGCCGCGGCCTCGGGTTTGGTGTCCTTCATGCTCAACTACTTCGACGCCCGGCAGGCGGACGAGGGGCGCAGCTTCCTGTCCAAGGCGGGCGGCGGAAACCGGCTGGGCGAACAGGTCTTCGACCCGCGCGTGAACCTGTACGCCGATCCGTGGGATCCGAATGTTCCGGTATTGCCGTGGGACGGGGAAGGGCTGCCGCGCGAACGCATGGCTCTGGTCGAGGACGGCAAGATCGCCAACCTGGTCTACTCCCGCTACTGGGCCCAGAAGGAAGGCAAGACCGCCGTCGGCGATCCGGGCAACATGATCATGACCGGCGGGACCAAATCCACCGCCGAACTGGTACGCGAGACCGAGCGCGGCGTGCTGGTGACCCGCACCTGGTACATCCGCATGGTCGATCCCCAGACGGTGCTGGTCACCGGCCTGACCCGCGACGGCACCTTCTATATCGAGAACGGCGAGCTGAGGTATCCGATCAAGAACTTCCGCTTCAACGAGTCGCCGATCATCATGCTGAACAACATCGACGAGTTGGGACGCCCGGTTCGTGTGGAGGGTGGGATGATGATCCCCGCCATGCGGCTGCGGGACTTCACCTTCACCTCGCTGTCGGACGCCGTGTGACGTGAGCGCGCGTGGCTGATTCAGCGATCACCCGCGCGCGCTTTTTGCGATGGATGGCGCTGGGCGCCGCGGCGGGGTTTGCGCCGCGGCCCGCTTGGGCCCAGCCGTCCTACGACTTCTGGTTCACCCGACTGAGGTATCAGTCCGGAGACTGGGACGTGGATCAGCGGATGCCGGCCAATGTGCTGACCTCGCTGATCGACTACACCAGCCTGAGGGTGGATCCCGAGGAGCGGGTGATCGACCTGGCCGACCCCGCCATGCTGACCGCGCCCTTCTGCTATCTGGCGGGGCACAAACTGGTCGATTTCACCCAGGCCGAGGCGACGAACTTCGAGCGCTATGTGCGGAACGGCGGTTTCGTCTTCGTCGACGACTGCAATCATGACATCGACGGCCTGTTCGCAGAGTCCTTCGAACGCCAGATGGCCGAGCTGTTCGGCGGCGACGCCTTGCAAAAGCTGCCGAACGATCACGCGCTTTACAGCGCCTTCTTCAACTTTCCCGATGGACCGCCTGCGACCAGTTTCGAGCTGAACGGCTGGGGTGACGACCTGGTGCACGACTATCTGAAGGGCGTCGAGATCAAGGGCCGGCTTGGGGTGCTGTACAGCAACAAGGACTATGGCTGCGAATGGGATTACGACTGGCGAAACAAGCGCTTCCTGGCCGAGGACAATACGAAGTTCGCGGTCAATATCGTCATACACGCCCTGACCGCCTGACGTGCCCGGAGTTCCGATGACCTCGACGCCGACCGAAGCCGACATCTCTGCGAAGATGGACCAGATCGCCCGGCTGCGCGCGGCCATCGGCCAGTCCATTGTCGGCCAGGCCGAGGTGGTCGAGCAATTGCTGATCGGCCTGCTGGCCGGGGGGCACTGTCTGATCGAGGGCGTGCCGGGTTTGGGCAAGACGCTGCTGGCGCGCACCCTGGGTCAGGTGCTGTCGCTGGAGTTCCGACGGATCCAGTTCACCCCCGACCTGATGCCGAGCGACATCCTGGGGGCCGAGGTGCTGGAGGAGGATCACGGCACGGGGCGGCGCAGCTTTCGCTTTCAGCCCGGCCCGATCTTCACCAACCTATTGCTGGCCGACGAGCTGAACCGGACGCCGCCCAAGACCCAGGCCGCGCTGCTGGAGGCCATGCAGGAGCACACGGTCAGTTACGCCGGGGTGACCCATCGCCTGACCGAGCCCTTCTTCGTGCTGGCGACGCAGAACCCGCTGGAGCAGGCCGGCACCTATCCGTTGCCCGAGGCGCAACTGGACCGGTTTCTGCTCAACATCCGCGTCGATTATCCGACCCTTGCGGAAGAGCGCGACATCCTGGTGCGGACCACCGGCGCGGAGGCCGGCGTTACGCCGCAGGTCATGGCCGCCGAGGACGTGCTGACCCTGCAGCGCTGGACGCGTGAGGTGCATGTCAGCGACGCCCTGGCCGACTGGATCACGCGGCTGGTGCGGGCCAGCCGGCCAGGGGACGGCGCGCCCGAGGCGGTGCGATCCTACGTTCGCTGGGGCGCGGGGCCGCGGGCGGGCCAGGCGCTGATGCTGGCGGCCAAGGCGAGAGCTCTGCTGAGCGGACGGCTGGCGACGACGCGCGAAGATGTGCTGGCCCTGGCCGCGCCGGTGATGCGGCACCGCATCCTGCTGTCCTTCGCCGCCGAGGCGGAGCGCAAGAGCGCCGACGACGTCATCGCCGCCCTGATCGCCGCGACGCCGCCGCCCCCGCCGGGCTGAGGCGGTCATGTCGCCGCTCGAACTGCCGCCGGATTTGCGCGGGCGTCTGCGGGGGCTGGAGATCAGGCCTCGAGGCCGGGCCGTGCTGGCCCAGGCGGGAGCTCACGCCAGCCGCAATCGGGGCGGCGGCATGGAGTTCGCCCAGTACCGGGCCTATGAGCGCGGCGACGACCTGAGGCGGATCGACTGGCGGCTCTATGCGCGGTCGGACAAGCTTTTCGTGCGCGACGCCGAACGCGAGAGCCCGGTCGCCATCTGGCTGGTCCTCGACGCCAGCGCCTCCATGGCACAGGCTGATCTTAGGCGCCCGGACTGGAGCCGGTTCGACGCGGCGCGGCGGATGGCGGCGGCCATCATCGACATCGCCTTGCGACAGGGAGATCGGTTCGGCGTGGCCATCGAGACCGTGTCGGGACCAGTGGTGATCACGCCCGGCGGCGGCGCAGGCCATCGTGACCGTGCCTTCTCGGCCCTGGCGGGACTGGCGCCCGGCGGAGCGGCCGCGTGGGGGCGCGACGTGGCGGCGTTGGGCGAACGGTTCGGCCGCCACGATCTGATCGTGCTGATCAGCGACGGCATGGACGAGGATTTGATTCAGGGCGCCGAGCGGCTGGCCGCCACCGGTCGCGAGGTCGCCTTGATCCGGGTGCTGACCTCGGATGAGCGGGATTTCCCCTTCGATCAGGGCTACCGCTTCGTCGATCCGGAGACCGGCGCCGATCTGCTGGGCGACGGCCGGGCGTTGCGCGACGAATTCCTGAGGCGTTTCACTGCGGCCCGCGCCGCGCTCGACGAGCGGCTGGACGCCTGCGGCGTCCGGCATATCGAGCACTTTCTGGACCGACGCGAGGACGAGGCCTTGCGCGCACTATTCAGTCGGAGGGGAGGGGCGTGACGCCAACCCTGCTGGCGCCGCTGGGACTGGTCGGGCTGGCCGCCCTGGCCATCCCGCTGATCATCCATATCGCGCGTCGCAACGAGAGCCGCACGGTCCAGTTCGCCGCGATGCGCTGGCTGGAGGCGCGGCCGCGTCCAAGACGGCGGGTTCGCTTCGACGAGCTTTGGCTGCTGGCTATCCGACTAGCACTGCTGATCCTGGTCGCGCTGTGGCTAGCCCAGCCCGCGCTGTTCGGGGTGACCGACGACCGGCCGGTGGTGGCGGTGACGCCCGGCCTGTCCCCCGGCGCGGCGCCGGACATCGAGGGCGCTCGCCGGGTGTGGCTGGCGCCGGATTTTCCGGACCTGGCCTCGCCGGCGCCTCCTGCTCCCGTCAATCCGATCAGTCTGCTCCGAGAACTGGACGCGCGCCTGCCGCCCGAAGCGTCCCTGACGGTGATCGCGCCGTCGATCCTGGACGGCGTCGACGCCGAACGGCCGGTGCTGGCCCGATCGGTCGATTGGCGGGTGGTGGAGGCGCCGTCGCCGGCCGAGGTCGATCCGCCTGAACCGCCGCAACTGGTGGTGCGGCATGACGAAGCCCACGCCGGCGGCGCGCGCTATTTCCGGGCCGTGGCCGCGGCATGGACCGAGGCCGGTGAGCCGGCGTTCGAGACGGCGGCGCTCGACGCACGCCTGCCGAACACGGACTCCGTGCTGGTCTGGCTGGCGTCCGGGCCGATGCCTGACCGCGTGGTCGGCTGGATCGAGGGCGGCGGCGCCGCGATCATCTCAGACGAGATCGCCATCGGCGGACGCGGCGAGGGGGTCTGGCGAGACGACGACGGGGCGCAGATCGCCGAGCGTTATCGGCTCGGGAGCGGCTCGGCGCTCCGCTTGACCCGAGCCTTGGAGCCGCAGAGTTTTCCGCAGTTGCTTGAGCCCGAATTTCCGGATCGGTTGCGCGCGCTGATCGCGCCGCCACCCGAGCCGGCCCGGGTGAGGGCGGTCGACCATGCGCCGCTGTCCGGAGCCGCCCCCTATCCGCTGCCGCCGTTGGAAATGCGGTCGTGGCTGGCGGTGCTGATCGCGCTGCTGTTTGCGCTGGAGCGTTGGATGGCGACGCGCTCCCGGCGGGCGATCGCGGCATGAGCGCCTCTCCCATCCTGCTTGATCTACAGCGGGCCGCACGGGCTCGCGCGGCCTTGAACATGCTGGCGATCGGGGCGCCGCTGGCGCTTGCCGGAACGGCGGTGATCTGGCGGACGGCCGGGTGGCCGGCGGCGACCGTCATGGCCGCCGTCACGCTGGCGGCGACCTTCGGTGTCGCGTGGCTGAGAGCTCGGCGACTGGATCGCGGCTGGCTGATCGCGGCGCTGGATGCCCGGTTGGCCGCGTTCGAGGACTCCTCGGGGTTGCTGTTCGAGGCGGACGACAAACCCGGTCTGGCGGGTCTGCAGCGGCGGCGGCTGGAGGCCCGGATCGCTGAGGCGCGAACGATCGATCTGAGACCGCCATGGGCGAGGCGCGAGATTCTGGCGGCCTGGGTGGCGGCGGCGATGGTTGTCGCCGCGAGTTTGCTGTGGCCGTCCGCGACCGGCAGCGTCGCGAGCGAGGCCGGGGAACGAGGCGCGGACAGCATCGGTCCCGTCCGCGTGGTCGAGCAGCGGATCCGCATCACGCCACCCGCCTATACCGGCCTGCCGGCGCGAGAGCAGTCAGAGCTGGACATCGAGGCGCCGGCCGGGTCGCGGATCGAGTGGGTCCTGGCGTTCTCCCGCACGCCCAAGGACGCGCGTCTCGCTTTCGTGGACGGCGGCACGATCGCGCTCGGTGAGGCTGGAACCGGGCTGAGCGCCGCCTACACGGCGACGGAGCCGACCCTGTACCGGATCGAGGCCGTCGGGCTGCGGCGCCGGCCGCTGAACCGGCTGGAGGTGATCGCCGATGCGCCGCCTGTGGTCAGCCTGATCTCGCCCGACAGCCAACTGACCCTGGCGACCGCCAGCCAGACCGCCTGGACGCCGGTGTTCGAGGCGACCGACGACTACGGCGTCCAGGCGACGGCGGCGCTGCGCGTCACCGTGACCGAGGGGGAGGGAGAGGCGACCACCTCGCGTACCCGCACCGTGCCGATTCGCGGCGAAGGCGAGCCGAAGCGGCGACGGTACGCCCTTCCCCTGAACCTCGCGCGGGAGGGGCTGGCGCCGGGCGGCGATCTGATCGTTCAGCTGATCGTGCGCGATCAGCGCGCGGGCGGACCGCAGGAGGTTGAGGGTCCGAGCGCCATCCTGCGCTGGCCTCGTGACGTGGGTTTGGCCGAGGGGTTGGACGGCATGGCCGCCTCGACCATGCCGGCCTATTTCCGCAGCCAGCGCCAGATCATCATCGACGCCGAGGCCCTGATCGCCGAGCGAGCGCGCCTGACGGCCGAGGATTTCCTCGATCGCTCGAACGGGCTCGGCAACGACCAGGCTCAGCTGCGCCTGCGCTATGGCCAGTTCATGGGTGAGGAGAGTGAGGGCGCGGGTTCGGGCGTCCTGGCCCTGCCGACCAATGACGCGCCGGCCGGACCGGCCCTGCCCTTGCACGACGCGGAAACGCCGGCCGCCGCCCCAGCGCCGGAGCATCACGCGGACGACGGCCACGATCACTCGGGCCATGATGACGCGCCGGGCGCCGACACCGGGGCGGCGGCGGTCGACGGGGCGATGGACGTCGTGCGCCAGTTTGGTCATGTCCACGACGACAGCGACGCCGCCACCCTGTTCGACCCGGGCACGCGATCGACCCTGGCCCTGGCGCTGGACGCCATGTGGGCGTCCGAGCGGGCGCTGAGACAGGGTCTGCCGTCCGAAGCCCTGCCGCACGCCAATCGCGCTCTCGATCTGCTGAAGGATGCGCAGCAGGCCACGCGCGTGTTCCTGCCGCGCACGGGGTCCGGCCCGCCGCCGATCGATCCGTCGCGGCGGCTGACGGGCGATCGGGAGGATATCGCGGTCGGGCCGCTGCCGCCTGTGAGCGTGACCGGGCTCGATCCGGTGCTGGTTGACGCGTGGACGGCGCTGGACGCGCGGCCGGGCCGGCCGGCGGCGCCCGTGCCGCTGGACGCTCTGGCGCAGTGGGCTCGGCGCAATCGGGAGCGACTGGCCGACCCGCTGGCCCTGCTGGCGGCGATCGATGCCGTACGCGGTGACCCTGACTGCGCGGACTGTCGCCGCCGGTTGCGAGGCCTCGTCTGGAGCGCCTTCGATCCGCCCCCGGCGACGGCGACGCGGCGGCCGGGCCCCACGGTGCGCGGCGCCCGCTATCTGGAGGCGCTGAGATGAGCGGCGCCGCGGGCATCGCGGCCCTCCTGATTGCCCTCGCGGTGATCGGGGGCGGGGTGAGTCTTGGGATGAAGCGTCGACGTGCGGAGGCGGCCGAGCGGGGGCCGATATGGCGGTTCGCCCTTCTTCTGGTTCTGCAGGTCGCGGCGGGGCTGGCTGTGTGGCTGACGCTGTTTCCGCCGCCGGGCGGACCGCGCGCCGGCGGTCTTGTGGTGGCCACGGCGGGCGCGCCGAAAGAGATCGATGTCGGCGTCGGGGACACCCTGATCGCCTTGCCGCAAGCCGGGGAGGTCACCGGGGCGGAGCGGGCGCCCGACCTCGCGACCGCTCTGCGAAGACATCCCGGTGTGGCCGCGATCCGGGTCGTCGGTCAGGGACTGACGGCGAGGGATCGCGCAGCGGGCGTCGATCGGGCCGTTCGATTTGATCCGCCGCCGCTGCCAGTCGGCGTGATTGCTCTCGACACACCCGGCCCAGGGGCGCCCGGCACGCCGTTCGCGCTGGCTGGCCGGGTGAATGGCGTCGATGGCGGCCTGGCCGAACTGATCAGTCCGGCCGGCGAGGTGCTCGCGCGACAGCGGTTGGCAGACCCGGGTGAGTTCAGCCTGGCCGCGGCAAGGGGCGTGGCCGGTGTGGCGCTCTATCAGCTGCGGATCGCGTCGGCCGACGAGCGGGTTGTCGAGACGCTCGATGTCGGGATCGAGAGCGTGGCCGTCCAACCGCCGCGTGTGCGGGTGCTCGCCGGGGCGCCGGGGCCGGAGCCTAGATTTTTGCGTGATTGGGCGGAACGTTCGGGCGTGGACCTTGAGGTTTCCTATGCGCTCGGCGCCGACGCGGCGCTGGGCGGAGCGGGCGGACGCCTAGGCTCCGGAACGCTCGGTGAAACAGATGTGTTGGTCGTGGACGAGCGTCGTTGGGAAGCGCTGTCGGAGGCGGAAAAATCCGCGGTCAGGGGGGCGGTCGCCGACGGCATGGGGCTGCTGCTGCGACCGACCGGCCCCCTGTCTGCGGGCACGCGACGCGACTGGGCAAGCCTGGGGTTCGTGCTCGGGGTCGGCGATGGCGAGGTCCCGGTCAATCTCACCGAAGGCGAGGACGCCGCCATCGACCCCCCCACGCTGAGCCGCCGCGATCTCGATCTCGCGGCGTCCGGCGCGGTGACCGTCGCGTCGGATGCCGAGAGCGAGGTGCTGACTGCGTGGCGACCGGTCGGGCGCGGTCGTGTCGGAGTTTGGACCCTGGCCGACAGCTACGCCCTTGTGCTGACCGGTCGCAGCGATCTCCACGCGCGGCTGTGGGCTGAGACGATCAGCGCTCTGGCCCGACCGGTTGAGCGGGCGCCGGTCCGGGTCGAGGGGTGGCCGAGGCAGGGCGAGAGACTGGCGCTTTGCGATCTGCCGCCGGACGCCGAACTGGTCGGTCCTCAAGGCGTCGCGGCCTTGATCCCGGATAGCCGATCAGGAGGCTGCGCCGCGGCCTGGCCGTCCTCCAACGGGTGGATGTCGGTGCGGGCCGGCGGCGATGTCATCGGGTCGTTCCATGCCGCGCCGACCGACCAGGGGAGGGCTCTGACGGCCTATGGGGACCGGCAGGCGACTATCGCGCTTTCCGGCGAGGCGCGGCGCGAAGTGCAGGCCGGTTCGACGACGCCGGGCTCGAGCTGGCCGTGGTTCGCGACGTGGCTCGCGCTGATGACCGCCCTGTGGGTGGTAGAGCGTCGACGATTTGGTCCTGCTGACGACGCGGCGCCTGTCGCCACACCCAATCCAGAGCCTTCGCATTGAAAAGTCGGCGCCAGCGCCAAGCGTGATGGCGACACATGCGGCCCTCAATGGGGCCGCCGGTAAACCCGCCGGGGTCGTGAGCCAAAAAACCGCATTGATCTGGTCGACCCGGCCACGCCAGATGGTGGCTTCGTTTCGAGCACGGAGGCCTCATGGCCGATCTGACGCCCGCCACGCCCGAGGGCGCCACGCCGCCGCCTCCCAAGCGCAACGCCTTCACGCGGTTCCTCGATACGGTGGAATGGCTGGGCAATCTGCTGCCGCACCCCGTGACTCTGTTCGCCATTCTGGCGCTGGGCATGGTGTTGCTGTCGGGGCTTTTCGGGGCGTTGGGTCTGGCGGTCGAGGATCCCCGGCCGGTCGGAGCCTCGGGCCGCGCCGACGACGGCATGATCCGGGCCGTCAGCCTGATGAGCGAGGACGGACTCCGGCGCATCTTCACCAGCCTGGTCGACAACTTCACCAGCTTCGCGCCGCTGGGCGTGGTGCTGGTGGCCATGCTGGGCGTCGGGGTGGCCGAGCGTTCGGGACTGTTGTCGGCGGCGGTGCGCGGCACGGTGCTGGCGGCGCCCCGGAATCTGGTGACCTTCATCATCGTGTTCGCCGGGATCATGTCCAACATCGCCTCGGAGATGGGCTATGTGGTGCTCATCCCCCTGGCCGGCGCGGTCTATTACTCCTTGGGCCGGCACCCGCTGGCGGGGATGGCCGCCGCGTTCGCGGGCGTGTCGGGCGGCTATGCGGCCAATCTGCTGATCGGGACCATCGACCCGCTGCTGGCGGGCATCACCACCGAAGCGGCGCAGCTGATCGACCCCGACTATACGGTGGCGGTCACCGCCAGCTGGTATTTCATGGCCGTCAGCGTGCCGATGATCGCGCTGATCGGCACCCTGGTCAGCACCTATATCGTCGAGCCCAAGATCGGTCCCTACGATCCCAAGGTGGCCGATCCCGAAGTGCTGAAGGGCTCGTCGCTCGATCCCCTGGAGGCCAAGGAGAAGAAGGGGTTGTGGGCCGCCGGCGCGGCCATGCTGGTCCTCTTCGCCCTGATGGCCCTGACCCTGTGGCCCGAGGGCGCCCTGCTGCGTGATCCCGAGACGGGTGACCGGCTGAGGTCGCCGTTCTTCTCGGGCTTCGTCACCTGGATCTTCCTGTTCTTCATTATGGTCGGCTTCGCCTATGGCCGCGTGGCGGGCACCATGAGGAACGACAAGGACATCATCGACGGCATGGCCTCGGCGGTGTCGACCCTGGGTCTGTACGTGGTCATCGTCTTCTTCGCGGCGCAGTTCGTGGCCTTCTTCGGCTGGTCGAACATCGGGGCGCTGACGGCGGTGACGGGCGCCACCTTCCTGGAATCCAGCGGACTGACCGGTCCGGCCATCTTCATCGGCTTCATCCTGATCTGCTGTCTGGTGAACCTGACCATCGGGTCGTCGTCGGCCCAGTGGGCGATGACGGCGCCGATCTTCGTGCCCATGCTGATGCTGGTCGGTTACTCGCCCGAGCTGATCGCCACCGCCTATCGGATCGGGGATTCGACCACCAACATCATCACCCCGATGATGAGCTATTTCGGCCTGATCCTGGCCTGGGCGGTGCGTTACGACCGCAATGTCGGCATCGGCACCATGATCGCGATGATGCTGCCCTATTCGATCTTCTTCACGATCGGCTGGGCCATCCTGTTCTTCGTGTGGGTGTTCGGCCTGGGCTTGCCGGTCGGTCCGGGATCACCGAGCTACTACAGCCTGGGCTAGGCCTGACGCGTGGCGCGGCCGGGCCTTCAGCCCGGTCGGCCCGCAACCAGATCGTCGACCACCGCCGGATCGGCCAGGGTCGAGGTGTCGCCCAGGGCCCCGGTCTCGCCTTCGGCGATCTTGCGCAGGATGCGGCGCATGATCTTGCCCGAGCGGGTCTTGGGCAGGCCGGGGGCCCACTGGATCACGTCGGGCGCGGCGATCGGACCGATCTCCTTGCGGACGTGCCGGATCAGGTCCCGGCGCAGGTCGTCGGTGGCCTCCACGCCCTGGTTCAGGGTGACATAGGCCCAGATGCCCTGACCCTTGATGTCATGAGGAAAGCCGACCACGGCCGCCTCGGCGACGTCATCGTGGAGCACCAGAGCTGACTCGACCTCGGCGGTGCCCATGCGGTGGCCCGAGACATTAATCACGTCGTCCACCCGGCCGGTGATCCAGTAATAGCCGTCCTCGTCCCGGCGGCAGCCGTCGCCGGTGAAATACTTGCCAGGATAGGCCGCGAAATAGGTGTCGAAGAAGCGCTGGGGGTCGCCATAGACGGAGCGCATCTGACCCGGCCAGCTGTCGGTGATGACCAGATTGCCGGACGTCGCCCCCTCCAGCACCTGGCCCTCGGCGTCCACCAGCTCCAGTTCGACGCCGGGCAGGGGCTTGGTGGCCGAGCCGGGCTTGAGGTCCGTCGCGCCGGGGAGGGGCGAGACCAGGATGCCCCCGGTCTCGGTCTGCCACCAGGTGTCGACGATCGCCAGGCGGCCCTCGCCGACGACCTCGTGATACCAGCGCCAGGCCTCGGGATTGATCGGCTCTCCGACGGTGCCGAGCAGGCGCAGGGACGCGCGTGAGGTGGCCTTCACCGGCGCGTCGCCGTCACGCATCAGGGCGCGCAGGGCCGTGGGCGCGGTGTAAAAGATCTCGACCTTGTGCTTGTCCACCACCTGCCAGAAGCGGCGGTTGTCGGGATGGTTGGGCACGCCCTCGAACATCAGGGTCGTCGCGCCGTTGGCTAGCGGCCCATAGACGACATAGCTGTGGCCCGTGACCCAGCCGACATCGGCGGTGCACCAGAAGACCTCGCCGGGCCGGTAATCGAACACCAGCTCGTGGGTCCAGGCGGCCCAGAACAGATAGCCGCCGGTCGTGTGCAGCACGCCCTTGGGCTTTCCGGTCGAGCCCGAGGTGTAAAGGATGAACAGCGGATCCTCGGCGTTCATCGGCTCGCACGGGCAGTCGTCGGCGACGCCCTGTTTGGCCTCGCCGTAGCGGACGTCGCGTCCCTCGACCCAGGCGATGTCGGCGTTGGTGTGGGAGACGACCAGCACATGGTCGACCGCGATCTTCTCCAACGCCGCGTCGACATTGGCCTTGAGCGGCACGCGTTTGCCGCCGCGCAGGCCCTCGTCGGCGGTGATGACGATCCTGGAGCCGCAGTCCTCGATGCGGCCGGCCAGGCTGTCGGGCGAGAAGCCGCCGAACACCACCGAATGCACCGCTCCGATCCGGGCGCAGGCCAGCATGGCCACCGCGGCCGCCGGGATCATCGGCATGTAGATCGTCACCCGGTCCCCCTTGGCCACATCAAGAGACTTGAGGACATTGGCCATGCGGCACACCTCGCGGTGCAGCTCGGCATAGGTCAGGTGGCCGGACTGGGCGGGATCGTCGCCCTCCCAGATGATGGCGCGGTCGTCGGCGCGCTCGGGCAGGTGCCGATCAACACAGTTGAAGCAGGCATTCAGCACCCCGTCGTCGAACCAGCGGATGCGGAAGTCATCCTTGTCGAAGCTGACGTCCTTGATGCGGGTGGGCGCAGCGATCCAGTCCAGCCGCTGCGCCTGTTCGGCCCAGAAGCGGTCGGGCCGCTCGCGGGCCTCGACCCGCGCCGCCTCATAGGCCGGGCGGTCCATGTGGGCGCGGGCGGCCAGGTCGGCGGGGACGGGATAGACTTCGGGATCGAACATGGGCGGCCTCGGGCGTCAGAGGCCGGCACTGTCGCGGATGGTCGGGTGCGGGATCAAGGCGTCCCGCGAGTCTTCAGCGAGGCGGGCGCGGAGGTCGCGGCGGCGTGGGGACCGAGCTGGAGCCCGAACAGACATTGACCCGCAGCCCGCGTGGCAAAACCGTGCCGCCGTCACCGCAGGCGCGGCTGATCTGTCCCTGCGTCACCGTGGCGCCGGTCAGATCGGCGCCGCGAATGTTGGTGCGGCGCATGTCGGCGTCGCGCAGATTGGCGCCGCGCAGGCTGGCGCCCTGGAAGCTGACGCCGGTCAACTGGGCGTCCTGGAAGTCAGCGCCGGGTAGGGACGCGCCCGAAAAATTGGCGCCGATCAGCGAGGAATCAGAGAAATCAGCATCGGCGCCCGACGCGCCGCGCAGGTCGGCGCTGAACATCTGGGAATCCGAGAAGTCGGCGTTGCGAATCTGGGCGCCGCGTAAATTGACGCCCACGAGTTCGGAGTCGGACAAATCGGCCCCGGTCAGATTGGTTGAGGAGAAATTGGCTCCCATCGCCTCCGAGCCGGAAAGATTGGCGTTGACGAACTGGGCCCCTGAAAAGTTGGCCCCGACGATGCCGACGCCGGATAGGTCGGCGCGGGTGAAATTGCTGCCTGAGAAGTCCGACCCCACCAGCTCCGAGCCGCGCAGGGTGGCGCCGACCAGGGTGGCGCCAGCGAACCGGGCGTTGGTGAAGGTCGAACCGGCCAGATTGCGCCCCGACAGCTCGCAGCCCTGACACGAGCCGCCGATCGAGACCATGCGGGCCACCTGGCGCTCGTCCCAATAGATCGACTCGGCCGAAGCGACGGCCGGCAGGCAGGCGGCGGCCGCACCGATGAGGGCGGCGAGGGAGGCGCGGAACGGGGTGATCGAACGGATCATGCCCTGTCCATGACTCGGGCTAGCCTTGGGCGCCACTTAAATCGCGGTAAGGTCAGAGGCTTAGGCATGGCCCCCCGCGCGGCATTCAGCAGCTGGGAACGCTCAGTCCGCCCGGCAGCACGGTGGCGGCGTCGCCGCAGGCGCGGTTCAGCTGACCCTGGGTCAGGCCGGTGGCGCGATCCAGCTGGGCGCCCGACAGGTTGGTGCCGCTGAGGGCCGCGCCGGAGAAGTTGGCGCCCTGCAGATAGGTCCCGACGAAGCTGGCGTTGGTCAGGTCGGCGCCCGAGAAGTTCGAGCCGGAGAAGACACCGCCATAGGCCTCGACATCGCGCAGGTCGGCGTTGGAGAAGCGGGTCCGGTTCATCACCGACAGGCTGAGGTCGGCCTGGCGCAGGCGTGCCCCGGCGAAGTTGCGGCCGGCGCCCTCGAAGCCCGACAATTCAGCCTGGAACAGGTTGCAGCCGGGGCAACTGGCCCCGCCCCGCACCCGCTCGATCTGGCCGGCGTTCTGAGCCTGGGCGGGCAGGGCGGCGACGCCGAGAGCGAGGACGGCCAGAATCGAGGCGAAGGGGGCAGCGGCGAACTTCATGGTTGGGTCTCCGAAGATTTCGCCATCCGACAAGCAAGAAGCGCGCCGTGCCGATTTGGGAAGTCAGCCCAGCATCGACGGCGCGGCGCCGCAGGTGTCGCAGACCAGGCTGGCGCCGCGGCGTTGCAGGGCCAGGTCCCCGCAGGCGGGGCAGGGTTCGGCGTCGCCATTGGCGGCGGGTGGGATCGGCGCGGCCTCGCGAGTTCTGTTGCGGTCCTGACCGAACGGCACAACGACAAGATTGTCGGGCGCGGCGCCCCGGGCGAAGCCCTTGGAGATGAAGCGGGCGGCGGGCACTTCCTCGGGGGCTTCGGTCTCGGGCAGGGGGTCGATGTCGGGCTCCGCGTTGGCCAGTTCCGAGCGACCCAGGTAGCTGACCGCCAGTTCGCGGAAGATGTAGTCCAGCACCGAGGTGGCCGAGCGGATCGAGTCGTTGCCGGTCACCTTCCCCGCCGGCTCGAAGCGGGTGAAGACGAAGGCGTCGACGAAGTCGTCCAGCGGCACACCGTGCTGCAGACCGATCGACACCGAGATGGCGAAGTTGTTCATCAGACTGCGGAAGGCGGCGCCTTCCTTGTGCATGTCGACGAAGATCTCACCCAGTTCGCCGTCCTCATACTCGCCCGTGTGGACATAGACCTTGTGGCCGCCGACCGAGGCCTTCTGGATATAGCCCTTGCGGCGATCAGGCATCTTCTTGCGGGTGCGGTCGCGCTCGATGACGCGCTCGATCACGCGGGGCTCAGGAACAGACGCTGTCGCGGCCGGGGCGTCAGGGGCGGCTTCAGGCAGGCGCAGGCGAGGCATGGGCTGGCGCACCACGCGCACGGCGCGCCGGCCCGAGCGGGCGGCGTCGGCGATGCGGCGCGCGGCCTCGGCCGTCGCGACGGAGCCCGGCAGGGTGAGGGGCGTGGTCGCGGGAACGGTGCTGAAGCGGTCCAGCATCGCGGCTTGGGCCTCGGTCTGAGGAGCAAGCAGGCCGGCCAGACCTTCCGGCGCCTGAGGCCAGTCGGACAGGTCCGGGTGGCCGAAGAGCACGGCCTCGGCGTCGCAGCGCACGGCGGCCGGGATGTCGAGCCGATCCAGCAGATCGATATCGGGATCGGCCAGATCCTCGGCGCTGAGGCCCAACACGTCGCGGCAGAAGCCGGGATCGAGCACCGCCGGCATGATGGCGCGGCGCAGGTCGGGCGCGGTGGCGAGGGCGTCAGACACGGCCTCCAGCTCAAGCGCAGTCAGGCCGCACTCGGCCAGCGCCTCAGCCAAGCCGGGGGCGGCATCCAGGGTGCGTTCTCCCACCAGCCACAGGCGCGCCGCCTCGGGATGGCCACCCAGGCGGCGGATGGTCTCCGCGACGGAGGGCGACAGGATCGTCTCGACTTCGCCGTCGGCGGTCTCCAGTGCGGTCAACAGCCCGGGCCGGGCGGTGCGGCCGAGTCGCAGGGCGGTCTCAGCGTCGGGTTCGCTGAGGCCCACTGACAGGGCGATACCGACTTTCTTCGCCTGGGCGAGGGCGGTCTTGAAAAGGGCGGATGCGCGCTCGGCCATCGGATCGGCCAAGGCGGCAGCGGCGCGGCGGCGCTCCTCGATGCCGGCGACGACGTCCTCGCGGGCGCTGTCGGGTGGCGCACTGAGGCATGCAGAAAGATCGGCCGCAGCGGCCGCGGCCGCTGCGGAGACCCAGGCAACGGCGGCTTCGGCGGCGTGCGGCCCGTCCGTGCACCGGCGGACAGCGTCGAGACCCGAGAGCGCCAGGACGACGCAGCGACGTTCGAACCGGGCGCGGGCGGCCTCGGCCTTGTCACTCCAGCCCGCCAGAATCTCAATGCCGAGGGCGAGGGTGACAAGCCGGGTCGCGGCTTCCAGATCGTCGGCGTCGGTCAGGGTCTCGAGATCGAGGGCGATGACAGGCGCGGCGGCCGCGTCGGACAGCGCCTGGGCGTCTTCGGGACTGAAGGTGAGGACGACGCCCGGGTCGGCCAGCAGAGCGCGGGCGGCCAGTTCGGCGTCGCCCGAGGCTATCAGGTCGCGCTCGCCGAGAACCCCGACGGCGGCGGGGCGGGAGACCGGAGGGGTGTGACCCGCCAAACTCGGCGCCCGCCCGGAGATGGCGTCCAGGATGGCCATGTCATCGGCGCCGGCGGCACGCGCGGCCTGGGCGGTGCGGGCCAGGGCCGGGTTGCGGGCCGGATCGGTGCAGGCCGAGGCTGGGCCGTCGCAGCGCCGAACCGCCTCGGCGACGTCGGCCAGCCGTGCGGCGAGAGCCACCGCCGCCGCATCGGCCAGGCGCGCGCGTCCTAGGTCGGCGGTAAGGGCGTCGACGCGCCGGGCGGCCTCCGGATCGTTGAGGATGAGGGGAGATGCCTCGGTCTCGGCCGGCAGCGTATCCAGACATAACGGATGGATCCGGGCGCCGTGTGGCCTCTGGGCCCCGGGAGCGATGTGGCCGAGCAGGGCGCTCGACCTCAGTTCGTCAGCGAAGGCCTCGGCCTGATCCGGGGCGACGACGTTCAGCGCGGTGGCCCATGCGGCGAGCCGGTGGCTCCAGCGATCGAGGGCGGCGGCCAGAGGATCGGCCGTCTCGGGCCACTGAGTTGCGCCGGGCGGGAGGTCGGCGGCCAGGGTGGCGGCCCAGTCCAGCCAGGCCTCGATGCGGGCGCTGGTCCAGGCAGTGGGAGCGGTGACTGTGACGATGGCGCCCGGCCGTTCGACCGCGCGAGCCTCCATGGCGACCGTCGCCAGGCGCGGCGCGAATCGTAGCGCGATCGGGATCGAAGCGGCCGTGGGACTTCTCGCCATGGGGAGAGGCTAAGGGCGGAAGTTGGATCGAATCAATAAATCTGGCGGTCCTTACCTTGGTTACCCCCAAGATATTGATGCGGAGACCGGCGGCGCCATGGCTCGGACGTCGGTCTTTCGCCGCTGGACGGGGTGGGGTGCGGGTCGGTATGATTGGCGCATCCGACGGACCGACGCACGGTCCGCGCCGTCTCCTTCGCGGAAGCTCGCCTTGCTCAACGTCCTCGCCAAGATCTTCACCTGGTGGAACGGCGCCACGATCGGCACCCTGTTCACCGTCGGCCGTCGCGGCGAGTTGATCGGACAGGACGAGCACGGAAACCGCTATTATCAGTCGCGCGACAACATCAGCTATGACGGCCGCAGGCTGCGCTGGGTGATCTACAACGGCTATGCCGAGGCCTCGAAGGTGTCGCCGGACTGGCACGGGTGGCTGCACTATACCTGGGATGAGCCGCCCACCGAGGCGCCGCTTCCGCGCCGGGCGTTCGAGACCGACTACATCCCGAATCTGACCGGCACGCCGATGGCCTGGCGTCCTCAGGGGTCGCTGGCCGCTCAGGGGCGACGTCCGGCCGCCACGGGCGACTATCAGGCCTGGAGCCCGGAATGAGGCGTCGCGGATCGCGTCTGCTGGTGGTTGGGGTGGCGATGGCCGCGCTCGCCGGCGGCGGGGTGGTCATGGCGCAGCAGGCTGAGGCGCCGCCCGCCGACCCGATTGGAGAGCTGCTGAAGGAGGCACCGCCGCAGGAGCCGGCGCCCGCTGCGGCTGATCCTGCCCCGGTAACCACCGAATCGCTCAACGCCGCGCCGCCGGCCGCCGTCCAGCCGCCCGCCCCGGCCATTGAGGTCGCCGAGGTCGAAACCGAGGAGGCGGAGGTCGAGCCAGAGGATGAGGACGAGCCCGCCGAGGTGGCTGTGGCCGAAAAGGCCGAGGAAACCGCGCCTCCCGGCCGCCGCCAGCGTCGCCCTGTGGCCATCGTTCGCGCCATCGACAAGATTTCGGCCGAGACCATGACGTTCGCGGTGCAGGTCGGCGGGCCGCCGGTCCGCTTCCGCAACACCCTGCTGTTCACGGCCCGTGCCTGCGAGGTGTCGGCGCCGGACGAGCCCATCGCCGATTCGGTCGCCTATCTGGAAATCAGCACCCAGCCCCGCACCGCGCGGAGACGCACAGAGCCGCGCCAGGTGTTTCGCGGCTGGATGTTCGCCAGTTCGCCGTCGGTGAACCCGCTGGAACACCCAATCTACGACGCTTGGGTGGTGGGCTGCCGCTCGGCCTGATTCCGGCGTGTCGATCCAAGCTGCGACCAAACGCCCTAGCGGAAAGCCAGGCGCGCCGTTGATTTCGGCGATGTCCGTGCTCGGCTAAGCGCGGCTGCGCAACAATCGTGCGCCGCGAGTGTGTCCAGATTGTAACACCGCGCCGCGATGCCGCCAGAATCCCGCCTGAATCGCTTGTGGCGCCCATCCTTGCTGGCTAGCGTCACGATGAAGCCGACCCTCCAGCGCGAAGGTCGAGATTTCCGTGCAATCAACAGTTGGGGCACCCCTCACGATGTCGTTTAACCGCAGATACCTCTTTGGAACCACGGTTCTGGCCGGTGTGGTCGCCTTCTCGGCTCCCGCGTTCGCTCAGGAAGGGCCGCCGATCGTCCCGGGTGACGAGCAGGCCACCGAGCTTGAAGAAATCGTCGTCACCGGCTCGCGTATCCGCCGCGACCCGACCAACGCCCCGACCCCGCTGATCCAGATTTCGGGCGAAGAGGTTCTGACCTCGGGCCAGAACACCGTGATCGACTATCTGGCGACCCTGCCGGCCCTGTCGAACTCGGTCGTTCCCTCGGACACCACCGGCTCCGGCCTGGGTGACGGCGGTCTGGACCTGGCCAACCTGCGCAGCCTGGGTTCCAACCGCACCCTGACCCTGGTCGACGGCCGTCGTCACGTCAGCTCGAGCCAAGGCTCGCTGGCCGTCGACGTTTCGGTGATCCCCCGCCTGCTGATCGAGAACATCGAGATCATCACCGGCGGCGCCTCTTCGGTGTACGGCGCTGACGCCGTCTCGGGCGTGCTGAACTTCATCCTCAAGGACGACTTCGAAGGCCTGGAGATCGACGCCAACGTGGCCCAGATCAACCAGGGCGGCGAAGGTTCCTACCGTCTGTCCGGCCTGGTCGGCGGCAACTTCTTCGACGACCGTCTGAATCTCTATGCTCACGCCGAGGTCGAGCATCAGGACCAGGTCACGTCGTTCGACATCGACTGGCTGAACGACCCGTCGATCTTCATCCCGCTGGACAACGATCCGACCAATGCGGCCCTTGGCCTGGCCGATGACGGCTTCCTCGACGGCGACTACTTCCGCGGTCTGAACCGGATGGACCGCCCGCGCTGGGGTCAGACCACCCTGGTCAACCGTCAGCCGTTCAGCCCTTTGAACGACCCCGACTACGCCAACTTCAGCGGCAGCGCTTGCGCCTTCACTTATGCGGCGCTCTGCTATGCGGTGAACCCCGGCAAGACCTTCTGGTACGAAGGCGGCACCGCGCGATTCGCCAACTTCGGCACCCGCGTCGGCTCGGCTGGCGTCAGCCGCCCCTACAACTACGGCGGCGACGGCGTGAACCCCGCCGACTTCAGCACCCTGTCGCGTCTGCCCGAGATCGACGCACAGCGCTTCCAGGTCGGGGGCACCTTCGCGGTCACCCCGAACATCGATCTGTACGGTGAAGCCAAGTACGTCGTCGAAGACACCTTCGACATCTCGCAGCCGAACTTCTTCGATATCGATCTGGATGAGTCCTACATCGCGACGCAGCTGAACCCGATCTATGGTGTTCAGTCGTTCGACCTGCGCTGGTCGGACAACGCCTTCCTGCCGGACAATGTTCGTCAGGCGATCGCCACCAACCTGCTGGACGTCTACAGCGCCCCGACGGCGACCACCGCTGGTCAGCTGATCGGCCAGCAGCTGGTGCCTCTGGCCCGTCACTCGATGTTCGGTCCCGACCGCTTCCAGGAGAACGAGCGCGAGCTGACGCGCTACGTGGTCGGCGCTCGCGGCTCGATGGACCGTCTCGGCTTCATCAACAACTTCGACTGGGACATCGGCTACACCTACGGTGAAGTCGACATCGTCAACAAGGAAGGCGCGATCGACTCCCGTCGCTTCGCCCTGGCCGCCGACGCCGTCTTCGATGAACTCGGCGTGGTCAACGGCAATCCCGGCGAGATCGTCTGCCGCGCGCAGCTGCTGCAGGCTCAAGGCTTCGACCTGGCCGGCATCCGTGGCGCCCAAGGCCCCGCCGCCGGCGATCCGATCCTCGGCGCCCAAGGCTACGGCCAGGCCGACATCGACCAGTGCGCCCCGCTGAACGTGTTCGGCGACGGCAACCAGAGCGCCGAGGCCCTGGCCTACATCGACGCCTTCATCAACGTAGAGGAGCGCAACGAGCAGGAGCAGTGGCTCGGCTCGGTGGCCGGTCAGCTTTGGGACTTCTGGGGCGCCGGCCCGATCGGCGTCGCTCTGGGCGGCGAGTTCCGTCGTGAGACGACCTCGGCCGTCGGCCGCGATCGCGACACCAACGGACGTTTGCTGTTCCTCAACACCGGTCCGGACTTCCCGGAAGCCGGTTATGAGAGCGAGGAAGTGTTCGGGGAAATCGCGATCCCGCTGTTCCGCGACAGCTTCCTGGGCGAGTTCGCCGAACTGGGCGCCTCGTATCGCTACGCCGACTACACCACGGTTGGCGAAACCGACGTCTATGGCGTGAACCTGGTCTACCGTCCGATCCGTGACATCACCTTCAAGACCAGCTTCAACACCTCGGTCCGCGTTCCCGACCTGTTCGAGAACTTCGCGCCGTTCGCCCAGACGTTCGCCAACGGCTTCGTCGATCCCTGCGACAACCGCCAGATCGCCAACCAGAGCGCGGAGATCCGGGCCAACCGGATCGCCAACTGCTCGGCTCTGGCGCAACAGCAAGGCCTGAACTTCGACTTCGGCAGCGAGACCGCTAGCACGGCCGACGACTTCCTTCCGACTTACACTTCGGGCATCCCCGGCGTGTTTGGCGGCAGCGAAGACCTGGTGCCTGAAGAGTCGGAATCCTTCACCTTCTCGGTGGTCCTGCAGCCGCGCTGGGTTCCCAACCTCAGCCTGGTGCTCGACTACTACGAGATCGAGATCGAGGACGTGATCGAGTTCCCGAGCGCCGCCGGCATCGCCGCCAACTGCGTCTCCGGCACCGTCCTGAACGAAGCCTCCTGCGACCGGATCTTCCGCAACGATCCGACCGCCGGGCGTGACTTCTGGGTGGGTGCTCCGATCGGCGACGACATCGGCGGCTTCATTCAGGCCCCGATCAACTACGCCCAGCGCACCACGCGGGGTCTGGACTTCACCGCCACGTACCGCGCCGATCTCTACGATCTGATCGGCCGTGACTGGGGTCGGTTCGACTACCGCATCGCCGGCCTGTGGCTGATCGAGCAGGAGAACTTCCTCAACACCGCCGATCCTACCGACGGTACGGAAATCTCCAGCAGCCTGTTCTACCCGCGTGTCCGCTTCACCTCGTCGCTGACCTACGCGCCGGTGGAAAGCCTGAGCATCAACTGGACGGCCGACTGGCAGACTGGCCAGGACATCGTGAACCTGCGTGACTTCGCCCCGAACTCGGATCGTTACGACGCCGCCTACCGCGACACCGGTGGCTTCGCCCGTCACGACTTCACGGTTCGCTATGCGGTCAACGATCAGGTCAGCCTGCGGGCCGGTGTGGTCAACGCCTTCGACGCGGAACAGCCCTTCTTCCTGGGCAACACGCTCTACTCGAACTTCGACCCGTTCGGTCGTCGCTTCTTCATGGGTGTGAACTTCCGTCCGACCAACCTGGGCAGCCTGTGGCCGTTCTAAGAACGACCGACGCCTGACGAATGAGGGCGGCTCCTTCGGGAGCCGCCCTTTTTCTTTGCGGCCCAGCATCGCGAACCTGTGGGAAATCCACGGCCAAGCTGCGGAATTCCCTGTGTTCCGAGCCGACTCACGCTAGCGATAACCAACCCTTAACCTTGATGGCTTCTTCATTAAGGTTGTCCGGAATCGGCATGTGCTTGCGGGGAAGCGTGGGCCGAGGCTGCGGACGAGGGCAATGAAGGTCGGAAAACAACATGTCCCTGTCGCTCGTGCGTCCTGAGAACACCGAATTGAAACCCCGCATCGTCGTGTTCGGCGTGGGCGGGGCGGGCGGCAACGCCGTCAACAACATGATCGACGCCGGGCTGGAGGGGGTCGAGTTCGTTGTCGCCAACACCGACGCCCAGCACCTCAGCTTCGCCAAGACGGATCGTCGCATCCAGCTGGGTGAGACGATCACCCAGGGCCTGGGCGCCGGCGCCCACCCCGAGGTCGGCATGAACGCCGCCGAGGAGAGCGCCGACGAAATCCACGCGCACCTGGAAGGCGCGCACATGATCTTCATCACCGCCGGCATGGGGGGCGGCACCGGCACCGGCGCCGCGCCGATTATCGCCAAATGCGCGCGCGATCGCGGCATCCTGACCGTCGGCGTGGTGACCAAGCCCTTCACCTTCGAGGGGCGCCACCGCATGCGCCTGGCCGATGCGGGCATCGCCGAGCTGCAACGCTATGTCGACACCCTGATCGTCATCCCGAACCAGAACCTGTTCCGCGTCGCCAATGAGCGGACCACCTTCGCCGACGCCTTCGGCATGGCCGACCAGGTGCTGCACTCGGGCGTGCGCTCGATCACCGACCTGATGATCCTGCCCGGCCTGATCAACCTCGACTTCGCCGACGTCCGCGCCGTGATGTCCGAGATGGGCAAGGCCATGATGGGCACCGGCGAGGCCCAGGGCGACGACCGCGCCCTGAACGCCGCCCAGAACGCCATCGCCAACCCCCTGCTAGACGAGACCAGCCTGAAGGGCGCCAAGGCCGTGCTGGTCAACATCACCGGCGGTCTGGATATGACCCTGCTGGAGGTCGACGAGGCCGCCAACGCCATCTCGGCCGAGGTGGACGGCGACGCCAACATCATCTTCGGCGCCGCCTTCGATCCGGCTCTGGACGGCCGCATCCGCGTCTCGGTGGTCGCCACTGGCATGGACGAGGCCGTCATGTCCTCGATCGAGCCGATGGCTCCGGCTCGCCGCGCGGCCCCGGCCGCCCCGGCCTATACAGCCACGCCGGCCAAGTCCTGGACCGACATGCGGTCGGCCGAGACCCTGCGCGTCGAATCGACCCCCGCGCCGGAACCCGTTCGCGAGCCTGAGCCGGTCGCCATGGTCGCGCCGGAGCCCGAGCCCGTGGTCACGCCGGAGCCGGAGCCTGCCTTCGATCCTGTGATCCGCGACGAGGCCCCGATCGAGCCGGTGATCCACGCCGCGCGCGAGGACCGGGTCATCGGGCGCATCATCGATCCGGCCGTCGAGGAATACGAAAGCCGCAGCGCCGCGCGCGCTCCGCGTCAGGAAGACCAGGGCGACCTGTATTTCGATCGTGGCCGCCGCGATTACGGCCAAGGCGACATGGATGCCGACCACGGCGAGGCCGAGACCAAGAAGGGCGGCTGGAGCCTGTTCGGTCGCGGCAAGCGTCCGGCTCCGCTGCCGTCGCCCTATGCGCCGTCGCAGCCGTCCCAGCCGTCGCGTCAGGAACTGCGCCCCAGCCAGTCGGCCCAGCCCCGCATCGACCCGGAAGCCGCGGAGGACGATCTGGAGATCCCCTCCTTTCTCCGCCGGCTGGCCAACTAGACGGCGAAAGCCGCCCGAAGACGAGACCTGAGAAGGCCGCGACGATCAGTTCGTCGCGGCCTTTGGCTTTTCGGCGTTACGGCGTTTCCGGCCTGAAGGCTTCGCGGGCGACGCCGTCGACGGCGTACAGCCGTTCGGTCGGCAACTTCAGCATCAAGCCCGAGTTGGTCAGGCGATGATCTTCGATCGCGCCCAGCAGTCCTGCCATGGGGTCACCCACGACGCGGGCCCCTAGAGCGTCGAAGCCAATCGCCAAACCCTCACCCATGCTCCCGGTCCATCGCCCCACACGCACGGTGACGGAGCCGTCGTGGAACTTCCCCGGGCGGGGCGACACCTGCTCGATCCAGCGACGGGGGATGCCGGTGCGACGCCCTTCCTCCGGGCGTTCGTGGATCTGATACGCCGTGGGACGGGTGACGAACCAGCCCATGATCGCGCGGGCGACCACGGTATTGCCGCCGCTGGGTGTATTGCTGAGATCGAGAGTGATGGGCTGGCCGGGCTCGGCGGCCTCCATTGCCGAGTCGAAGGCGGCGATGGTGGCGTCGTCGCCCAGGGCGTCGTTGATGACGATGAGCAGCCCCCCGTCGCCGGCCGTCGAGACCACCACGCCACGCGTGGGCGCGTTCCATTCATAGAGGTTGGGCAGATCGACACGACGGATCCCGCCACCGGCGTCCTCAATGCTCAGGCTGCGGGGTCGGTCACGACGTCCGGTGGCCAGGACGCGGGCCGCGAAGGCGCGGCGCTGATCAATCACCGCCAGGCCCAGATCGGCCCAGAAGGCGGCGATGGCGGCCTCGATCGGCTCACCGTCGACAGCGACGAGATGGCCGCCGGCCGCGATCCCGGCCTTGGCGGCGGGCGAGCCGGTGCGGACCGCGTCGATCCGATAGCGGCCGTCGCTCCACTCTACCCACAGGTCTGAATATGTCGGGACCAAACCCCAACTGTCGACGAAGCTGGAGCCGGTGATGGCGTGGTGATCCGCCAGGGTGAGCAGACGCCGCTCGGCATGGGCCAGCAGCGCACGGCCGTCGCCGACCGCCCGCGCTTCGGCATCCAGCACGGCAGAGTCCGGCGGGCGCTGGTCGGGGAGCCGGTCGAGATAGGCGTAGCGCTCCGCAATCGCCCTGGGGATTGCGATGGCGTCGGCGCGATACTCCTCAGCGGTCTGCGCCGCCGCGGGCGTAGCGAACATGACGGCAAGAGTGACGATAACACTGGCGCGGAGCATGGATTGGCCTCCCGCGCACAGACTGGCCGCCAGGGGGTAGGCGTCGCAAGTTACGCTTCGTCCATGCAGCCGTGATCAGCTCGTCGCGGCCTTGGGCTGTCCGGTCTCGTCAGTGGTGTCGATCGTGCTCTGGGGCGCGGCGCAGCCGTTCAGGGTTTCGGCGCCGACCTCGACCTGGGCCGTCAGGGGATAGGCGCGGTCGCTCATCCCGTCCGAACAGGGGGTGGCGGCCAGGGTGACCACCAGGGTCTGGCCGTCCTCGGTTGCGGTGGCCCAGACGGCCGTGGTGCCCTGAACCATCGGCCCCGGATTGGCGCCGCGCCTGAGCGGGCGATCGACGCCGTCGTATTCGATGCCGTCCGGCCGGATGCGCACGCTCCAGAACGGCTCGGTGCCGAGCACCGCCAGCGGCTGGTCCAAGGCGACGTCGTTGAGCACCGGCGGGGCGGTGGGCGCGGGGGCCTCGGGCGCGCCCATCTCCACGTCGCGCGTCGCCTCGCTGCTGTCGGAACAGGCCGAGAGGGCCAAGGCGGGCAGGGCGAGGATCAGGATCGGGCGCATGCGGGGCTCCGTGGGATGAGGCGCCCAGCCAAGCGGCGCGGCGCCGCGTGGTCAAGCTGGATGCCAAGCGGTCGAGGGTGGGTTAGCGTTCCCCATGGCGATTCCCGCGCGACCCGGCTGCTATGAGTTCTTCGCCGGCGGCGGCATGGCCGGGCTGGGGCTGGAGAGATTCGAGCGGCTGTTCGCCAACGACCTCGATCCGATGAAGATCGCCGCCTTCGAGGCCAATCACGGGGCCGGATCGATCCGGCGAGCTGATGTGTGGGATTTGACGCCCACCGATTTGCCGGGCCACGCCGCGCTGATCTGGGCCTCGCCGCCGTGCCAAGACGTGAGCCTGGCCGGGCATCGGGTGGGACTGGACGGCGCGCGATCGGGAGCCTTCTGGGGCTTCTGGCGGCTGATTGAGGGGCTCGTCGCCGAGGAGCGCGCCCCGTCAGTGGTCGTCATCGAGAATGTCATGGGCCTGCTGTCATCGAACGGCGGCGAGGATTTCCGCGCCATAGGCCGGGCCATGGTCGAGGCTGGCTACCGGTGGGGCGCGCTGGAACTGGATGCCGCCGACTGGACGCCGCAGTCACGCCCGAGGTTGTTCATCGTGGCCGCTCGCGATCCGCTGGATGGTGTGGCGGACCTCGCCAAGGGACATGGCCTGTCGCCCCGCATCCGCGCGGCCCATGCCGCCCTGTCGCGGGATGTGTCCGCCTCGTGGCGCTGGTGGTCGCTGCCGACGCCGCCGCGACGCAATGTCGATCTGAGCGCGATCCTCGAACCGGACGACCTGGTTGATTGGCTGCCGCCCGCAACCCAGGAAGCGCTGCTCGCCCTTCTGTCGCCGCTGCATCGCCGGCGGCTGGAGGCGGCGCGGACCGCATCCCTAGCGGGGCGGCGACAGGTGGCCGCCGGCTATCGTCGCGTCCGTATCGAGCAGGGCGGCAAGATCCAGCGGCTGGAACTGCGCTTCGACGGCCTTGCGGGCTGCCTGCGCACGGCGGCGGGCGGGTCATCGCGGCAGTTCATCGTGGTCTGTGACCAGGGAGAGCTACGCGCCCGCCGGCTTTCGCCGCGCGAAGCGGCGCGGCTGATGGGGTTGCCCGACGACTGGGTTCTGCCCCGGGGCGAAACGGCGGCGATGAAATTGCTGGGAGACGGCGTGGCCGTTCCCGTGGTTCGCGCCCTTTCCGAAGGTCTGCTTGAGCCGCTGCTCGGCATCGCCGCCCGCCGTGTCGCTTGACTCTGGTCGCGCATCGATCTGACACCTTCGCCACCTAAACGCGTTGTAAGTGGCGCGCGACGGAGCCGGTGCTTAGATGCCGGGGATCGCGCCCATCGGAGACGACGCCGGCCCATGACGATCGATACGCGGCCCTTCTCCCAGGTCCTGGAGGATCTGGGACAGGGTGACAGTTCAAAGCTGACGCTCGATGAGCTCGTGCGCGCCTTTGGCGAGCGCGGCATCGGCGCCCTGATGCTGTTTCTGGGCCTGCTCAGCGCCGTGGTCGGGGCTATTCCCGGATCGACCACCATCATCGGCATCCCTATGCTCCTGATCGTCGTCCAGCTGGCCATCCGGCGAGACGAGCTGTGGCTGCCGCGCTGGGCGTTGAAGGAAAGCCTCGATCGCCAGTCGTTTCGCCAGCGCATCGGCAAGGTGCTGAAGCCCCTGCGCTATGTGGAGCGCATCTCCCGACCGCGGCTTCCCTTTCTGACGGGAGAGGTGTCGGAGACCCTGATCGGCGTGGTCAGCACGGTCTTGTGCCTGCTGCTGATGCTGCCGCTGATCTTTTTCAATCTGTTCCCGTCGATCATCATCGCCATCTTCGGCTTCGGCCTGATGCAACGTGACGGCGTGGCCATCCTGATCGGCTGGCTGATTGCGGCGGGCTTCTCGGTTTTCGTCTGGCTTGCCTGGGAGGGTGTCAGCACCGCCGCCATGGTCAGCTGGGAGTGGCTGAATGGCCTCTTCTGACCGACAAAAAAGGCCGCCGGGGCGAACCCCGACGGCCTTCATTGTCTGACCGCAGAGGGCGGTCGACGGAAACCTCACCTGAAAGTCAGGCGATGACCTCGAAAGAGGCCGTGGTCCCGGTCGCTCCTCGCGATTGATGACAATGAGACACCGGATCACCTCCTTTCAGCTGTTGAACAGGGACTCAGGAATCTAGTCGGTTTTGGGGGTTGCGCCAGAGGTCGGATGTCGCAGCCGATCACGAGCTCGCGATGTCCGTTTCGCCGGTCAGGTCGGGCACGGCGGCCAGTTTTCGTTGGCGCAGATGGGTCAGGGGGCCGTCCAGGGTGGCCATGGCGGCGACGGCGGCGGATTCGCCGGCGGCGACGGCGGGTTGCCAGGCCTTCCAGTCGCGGATTTCGACACCGTCCAGATGCGGCAGCACCAACAGGTCGGTCGCGGCCCGCGACGACGCCAGGTCGGCGCCGGTCGTCACCGTGGCGGACCGCATCAGGATCGACACCAGGGGCGGTCCCTTCTTCCACTCGCCCGAGAGCAGCCATCGCCACCAGCTGGGTGGGTCGGCCAGCACATGAGGGTCGACGGCGCGGTCGCGGGTGACGTCGATGGCCACCACCGGCCCCTCGTTGACGTCGCGCATGATCTCGGCCGGCAGGTTGCGCATCACGGCGCCGTCGACCAGGACGCGGTCTCCCAGGACGACGGGCGGCAGGATGCCCGGCAGGGCGATCGAGGCCCGCAACGCCTGGGCCAGGGGGCCTCGGTCGTGCAGGTGAGGGTGGCCCGAGGTCAGGTCGGCGCTGACGCAGAAGAAGGGCAGCGGCAGGTCCGCCATGCGCCGCTGGCCATAGGCCTGTTCCAGCAGGCGATCGACCTTGTGACCGCGCGTCATGGCGATGATCGGCATCGACAGGTCACTGAGCGGACTTGTGTCGACGAAGGCGTGACGCAGGCGGGCCTCCATCTCGTCCTGGGGAATGCCGGCCGAGACCTCGGCGGCGATCACCGCGCCCATCGACACGCCGCCGGCGAAGTCGAACTGGGCCCCCGCCGCGCGGAAGGCCCTGAGCGCGCCGACATGGGCGTAGGCGCGGGCGCCGCCGCCGGACAGGACCAGGCCGACCGAGGTGCCGGTCACCACCCGGGCGACGCGGGCGACGTCCTCATCCTGGGCCTCGTGCACGTGGAACCAGCGGGCGGGATCGAGCGCGTCGATCCAGCGCGCGCTGGTGGCCGGCGGGCCGCCGGGACCGTTGCGGAACAGGATCAGATCGGTCAGTCGCCTGGCCTCGGCCGAGCGGGCGCGTTGCACCGGGTGATGCGGCGGAGGTTCGGCGGCCGAGCCGCACAGGAACAGCCGGTCGGCCTGACGCGCGCAGAAGGTGGCCCAGCCGGTCTCGTCCGCCTCGGCGACATAGAGGACGACATCATGGTCGCGCTCCAGGGCGTCCAGCGCCTCGGGCGGGGCGAAATCGGCCACCACGGCGCAGCTGAAGCCCAGCATGCGGGCGTGTTCGCCGATCCGCTCGACGAAGGCGCGGATCGGCCGGGCGCGGGCGGCGACGAAGCCGAACACCGACGGGCGGCTGGACGCCTGGCCCTCGCTGCGCAGGCGGCCGATCATCAGCCGGGCCAGTTCAACGGTCAGCTCGGAGCGATCTTTCAGCGCCGACAGGAAAACCTCGCGACTGAGGGCCAGCACCTCGCTGTCGCGGAGCGCCACGACGGTCGAAGTATGCGCGGTGCCGGCAAGGATGGAGATTTCTCCGGCCGGCTCGCCCGGCTTGATCAGGCCGATGAAGCGGGGCGGGGCGCCCTCCTGGGCCGGCTTGAAGACGCCGAGCCGACCGCTACGCAGCAGATAGACGGTGTCGGCGGGCTGGCCGGCGGTGATCAGGGTCTCGCCGCCTGTGACCGACAGCCAGCTGGCCTCGCGCCGGCGCGGGCCCTCGAAGACCTTGGCCAGGGCGGTTTCGAACGTGTCGGGGCGGCGCGCCATGACCGCAGCCTAGCTGATTCCGACCGACGATTGGCGCGGGCAACGACCCTCGCTAGAACCGAGCCATGTTCACATCCGTCCTGGTCGCCAATCGCGGCGAGATCGCCTGTCGCGTCTTCCGCACCGCAAAGCGCATGGGCCTGCGCACCATCGCCGTTCACTCGGAGGCCGACGCCAGCGCCCTGCACGTCAAGGAGGCGGATGAGGCGGTGCTGATCGGCCCGGCCCCAGCGCGCGAGAGCTATCTGGACACCGCCAAGGTGCTGGCGGCGGCGAAACAGACGGGGGCGGAGGCGATCCACCCCGGATATGGCTTCCTGTCCGAGAACGCCGAGTTCGCCGAGGCGGTGATGGCCGCCGGCCTGGTGTGGATCGGGCCGCCGCCCGCCGCCATCCGCGCCATGGGCCTGAAGGACGCCGCCAAGGACCTGATGGAAAAGGCCGGGGTGCCGGTAACGCCCGGCTATTTGGGGGCGGACCAGTCGGTGGAGACCCTGACGGCCGAGGCGGCGCGGATCGGCTATCCGGTGCTGATCAAGGCCGTGGCCGGGGGGGGTGGCAAGGGCATGAAGCGGGTCGACGCGGCCGAGGACTTCGTCGCCGGCTTGGACAGCGCCAAACGCGAGGCCAAGGCGGCCTTCGGCGACGATCGGGTGCTGATCGAGACCTACATCACCCGCCCGCGCCACATCGAGGTGCAGGTGTTCGGGGACGGCCAGGGCAATGTCGTCCACCTGTTCGAACGCGACTGCTCGCTGCAACGCCGCCACCAGAAGGTGATCGAGGAGGCCCCGGCGCCGGGCATGGACGACGTCACGCGCGAGGCGGTGACCTCGGCGGCGGTGCGGGCGGCCCAGGCGGTGAATTATGTCGGTGCAGGGACGGTGGAGTTCATCGCCGACGCCTCGGAGGGCCTCAAGCCGGACCGGGTCTGGTTCATGGAGATGAACACCCGGCTGCAGGTCGAGCACCCGGTGACCGAGGCGGTTACCGGGGTCGATCTGGTCGAATGGCAGTTGCGCGTGGCGGCGGGCGAGCCGCTACCAATGAAACAGGCCGATATCCGCCTGAACGGCTGGGCCATGGAGGCTCGGCTGTACGCCGAGGACCCGTCGAACGGCTTTCTGCCGTCGATCGGTCGGCTGGAGCATTTCGTGCTGCCGGAGCCGGGCGACGGCGTACGCATCGACGCCGGGGTCGAGGCCGGGGGTGAGGTCAGCCAGTTCTACGACCCGATGATCGCCAAGCTGATCGTCCACGCCGCAACGCGCGAGGAGGCGGCCGAGGGCCTGGCCGAGGCGGTCGAGGCAGTCGAGGTCTGGCCGGTGAGGACCAACGCCGGGTTCCTGGGGCGCTGCCTGCGGAATTCGCGTTTCCGTTCGGGCGACGTGGATACGGCGCTGATCGCGGCCGAGGGTGAGACGCTGTCGGCTCGGCCCGACGACAAGGTGCTCGACGCCATCGCCGTCGCCCTGACGGCCGAGGACCGCTGGTACGACCGGGACGGACGGCGAAATCACGACTGGGGTTCGCCGTGGGCGGGCTCGCCAGGCGGGACTTTCGGGTTGAGGCTGAGCCGTTCGCCGCGCTCGCAGTATGCGGCTCGGCTCGGCGGTCGCACGGTGGTGGGTTCGGTCATGCCGGCGCTCGATGGCGATCGCGTCTGGACGGTGGGGGAGGGTGAAACCGCTCTTTCCGTCGAGATCGACGGTCAGTCGGCTCGGGCCGGCGAGCGCGTCGTCGCCTGGACCTATGGCGATGGCGACGACGACGTCCTGTTCGATCGCGGCGAGGCTGTGGCGTTCGGATGGCGGGGGGGCGTTGCATCGAGGGGAGCGGGCGGCGGCGTCGCCGACGGCTCACTCCGCGCGCCTATGCCCGGCCGGATCGCCGCTGCGCCGGTCAAGGACGGCGAGGCCGTCAAGGCGGGCCAGACGTTGGTGGTGCTGGAGGCGATGAAGATGGAGCACGCCCTGACCGCGCCCTTCGACGGCGTGGCCCAGGTGCGGGTCGCGGTCGGGGATCAGGTCACCGACGGCGCGGAACTGGCCTTGGTCGAGGCTGTCGACGGCTGACCCCATCGACGACAAGGCGCGGACGCCTTATCTGGCCGCCATGACCACAGACGTTTCCGGCCTGTCCCAGCTCGGCGCCCAGACGGCGCAACCGACCTCGCCCGAACGGGCGGTGCTGGAGCGCGTGCCCAATCCGCATCCCGACGAGCTGTATCTGGCGCGGTTCACCGTGCCGGAGTTCACCAGCCTGTGCCCGGTGACGGGCCAGCCGGACTTCGCCCATATCGTCATCGACTATGCCCCCCAGGACTGGCTGGTCGAATCCAAGAGCCTGAAGCTGTTTATGACCAGTTTCCGCAACCACGGCGCCTTTCACGAGGACTGCACCGTGGCCATCGGCAAGCGGCTGCGGGACCTCTTGGAGCCGCGCTGGCTGAGGATTGGCGGCTGGTGGTATCCGCGCGGCGGCATCCCCATCGATGTCTTCTGGCAGACGGGCGCGCCGCCCGAGGGTCTGTGGCTGCCGGAGCTGGGCGTGCCGACCTATCGCGGGCGGGGCTGAACCGAACCCGCGCTCACGCGATGTAACAGCCGGCCTAGGCGTGGGCGGCGACGCGCGCTAGTCAGGCCCGATCACGCGACCAGGGGCTGACGGATGAGCAAGTGGGTTTACGGCTTCGGCGGCGGCGCGGCCGATGGCGACGCCTCGATGAAGAATCTGCTGGGCGGCAAGGGCGCCAATCTGGCGGAGATGTCGTCGCTGGGCCTGCCCGTCCCCCCTGGGTTCACCATCACCACAGAGGCCTGCGTCCACTACTATTCGAACGGCCAGACCTATCCGGACGCCCTGAAGGGGCAGGTGGCCGAGGGGCTGGCCAAGGTCGAGGGCGTGGTCGGCAAACGGTTCGGTGACGCGGCCAATCTACTGCTGGTCTCGGTCCGCTCTGGGGCGCGGGCCTCGATGCCCGGCATGATGGACACCGTCCTCAACCTCGGCCTCAACGATCAGACGGTCGAGGGGCTGGCGGGGCTCAGCGGCGACCGTCGTTTCGCCTTCGACAGCTATCGTCGCTTCATCACCATGTATTCCAATGTGGTGCTGGGCATCGGCCATGACCGGTTCGAGGAGCTGCTGGACGACCACAAGGACCGGCAGGGCGTCTCCATCGACACCGACCTGACGGCCAAGGACTGGGAGCGGCTGGTCGGCGACTACAAGGCCCTGGTCGAGCGCGAACTGGGCCGGCCCTTCCCCCAGGACCCCCACGACCAGCTGTGGGGCGCGATCGGCGCCGTCTTCGCCAGCTGGATGAACGACCGCGCCAAATTCTATCGCCGCATGCACGACATCCCGGAAAGCTGGGGCACGGCGGTCAATGTCCAGTCCATGGTGTTCGGCAACATGGGTGAGACCTCGGCGACGGGCGTGGCCTTCACCCGCAACCCCTCGACCGGCGAGGCGCGGCTGTATGGCGAGTTCCTGATCAACGCCCAGGGCGAGGACGTGGTCGCCGGCATCCGCACGCCGCAGTCCCTGACCCGGGCCGGTCGCGAGGAGATGGGCGACAAGGCCCCCTCGATGGAAGAGGCCATGCCCGAGGTCTTCGGCCAGTTCGTCGATGTGATCGGCCGGCTGGAGAGCCACTACCGCGACATGCAGGATATCGAGTTCACGGTCGAGCAGGGCCGGCTGTGGATGCTGCAGACCCGCAACGGTAAGCGCACCGCCAAGTCGGCGCTCAAGGTCGCCGTCGATCTGGCCTCCGAGGGCGTCATCAGCCGCGAGGAGGCGGTCAGCCGGGTCGAGCCGGCGGCGCTGGACCAGCTGCTGCATCCAACCCTCGACCCCATGGCGCACCGGCACGTGATCGCCACGGGCCTGCCGGCCAGCCCGGGCGCCGCCACCGGCAAGATCGTGTTCGACGCCGACGAGGCCGAGCGGCTGAACCAGTTGGGCGACGCCGTCATCCTGGTGCGCGAGGAAACCTCGCCGGAGGACATCCACGGCATGCACGCGGCGCGGGGTATCGTCACGGCGCGCGGCGGCATGACCAGCCACGCGGCGGTGGTGGCGCGCGGCATGGGCCGCCCTTGCGTCTCCGGCGCCGGCGAAATCCGGATCGACGACAAGGCCGGCGAGTTCACCGCGCGTGGCCGCACCTTCCGCGCCGGCCAGATCATCACCATCGACGGGGCCAAGGGCGAGGTGCTGGACGGCGCGGTCGACATGATCGAACCCGAACTGACCGGAGACTTTCAGACCCTGATGGGCTGGGCCGACGAGGTTCGGCGGCTCAGGGTCCGCGCCAACGCCGAGACGCCGCACGACGCCAAGACGGCGCGCGGCTTCGGGGCCGAGGGGATCGGCCTGTGCCGGACCGAGCACATGTTCTTCGACGGCGACCGCATCGCCGCCGTGCGCGAGATGATCCTGGCCGACGACGAGGCCGGACGCCGCGTGGCCCTGGCCAAGATCGAGCCGTTTCAGAAGGCTGACTTCGTCGAGCTGTTCGAGATCATGGCCGGCCTGCCGGTGACCATCCGCCTGCTGGACCCGCCGCTGCACGAATTCATCCCGCACGACGAGGCCGACATCGACGCCCTGGCGGCGTCATCGGGTCTGGATGCCGGCAAGCTGAAGCGCCGCGCGCGCGAGCTGCACGAGACCAACCCCATGCTGGGCCATCGCGGCTGTCGGCTGGGCGTCGCCTATCCCGAGATCTACGAGATGCAGGTCCGCGCCATTCTGGAGGCGGCGCTGGAGGTGAAGGCCAAATCCGGCGACGCGCCGATCCCGGAAATCATGCACCCCCTCGTCGCCTTGGGGCTGGAGATGAAATATCTGCGCGAGCTGACCGACCGCACCGCCCACGCGGTGTTCGAGGCGGCCGGCGACCGGGTCGAGTATCTGGTCGGCACCATGATTGAGCTGCCGCGCGCGGCTCTGCGCGCTGGTGATCTGGCCGAGCACGCCGAGTTTTTCTCGTTCGGCACCAACGACCTAACCCAGACGACTTTCGGCATCAGCCGCGACGATTCAGGCCGCTTCCTTCAGGCCTATCTCGACAAGGGCGTGTTCGAGACCGATCCCTTCGTCCGCCTGGACCAGGAGGGCGTCGGCGAATTGATCGAGATCGCGACGGAGCGCGGGCGCAAGACGCGGCCGGGCATGAAGCTGGGCATCTGCGGCGAGCACGGTGGCGACCCAGCCTCCATCTCGTTCTGTGAGAGCATCGGCCTGGATTACGTCAGCTGTTCGCCCTACCGCGTCCCCATCGCCCGGCTGGCCGCGGCCCAGGCGGCGCTGGCGGCCGCCTCGGGCGAGGAACGCGAAAAGGATCGCTGACTGGGAGGGGGCGCACCCCCTGGAGGCCTGGCTCCGGAGTCGAACCGGAGGTCTGCGGATTTGCGGTCCGCCGCGTGCCCACTCCGCTACCAGGCCGCAGGGTGACTGCGACGTTCTGGCGCGGGGGAGGCTGACAAGTCGTTAAACGACCTGCATCTGCGGTCGATTTCGCATCCACTGAGACAACACCCACTTCTCGCCGGACGTCGGGGGAAGGCCGGCGTGACGGCTGAGCGGCTGTGGCGCGCCGTGCGGCGTCACATTGGCCCACAGCAGGGCGTCGCCCTTGCGTCCCTTCGCCTTTAGATCGCCGTGGACGAAGGCGGTTTCGCCGCCCCCATAGTCATCGTTCAGCCAGACGAGGGCGGTGACGACCCGCTGTCCGCCTGACGCCAGGGGCTCGCGATGCCCGGGATTGGCGGGATCGAAATAGTCGACATGCCAGTCGAAGCTCTGGCCCGGTTGGTAATGCAGCACCTGAGGCGCTTCCAGGCCGTGCGCGGGCACGCCCGCCAGCCGCGCCAGCTTCTCCCGCAGCAGAATGAGAACGAGGTCCAAATCCTCCAGGGCGAAGGCCATGCTGGTGTTGGTGCGGATGTGATCTTCCCGGCCTTCGCCGGTCTGCGGGTCGAACACCTTGGCCGGCTCGAGGCGGTCGGCCGCTCGCGCGCGTAGCCAGTCGCAGACGGCCGGCGAGGCGATCCTCTCGGCCCGAAACACATGCGGCTCCTTGGCCAGCAGGTGTGGCGTCGGAGGACTTAGCCATGTCTCCAGCGGACCTTCCGCCTCGATGATCGCCAGGCTATCGCGCGCCAGATCGAGCCCGCCGTCCGCCGCCTGTCGCAGGCGGCGAAGCGCTTCGAGGGGGTCGAACGGCCGGTTGATCCCGGCTCCGGCCATGACGGCCAGGCGATGCGCTGCCTGGGCGTCGCCCGCATCGGCGCGTTTGCCCAGGGCCTCGACGTCGAAGCCGGGATCGCTCACGCGCCGCGCGCCAGGCGCAGGAATTCCTCGCGTGTCCTTGGGTCGTCGCGGACGACCCCGATCAGTTGGCTGGTGGTCAGGCTGGCGCCGGGGACGTTGACGCCCCGCAGGGTCATGCAACTGTGCTCGGCCTCGATGACCACGCCGACGCCCGCCGGCCGCAGGACCTCGTGGATGGCGGTGGCGATCTCCGACGTCATCTTTTCCTGAATCTGAAGGCGGCGGGCATAGCCCTGGACCACACGCGCCAGCTTGGAGATGCCGACCACCCGGTCGGTGGGCAGATAGCCGACATGGGCGCGGCCGACGACCGGCAGCATGTGGTGCTCGCAGAAGCTGACGAAGCGGATGTCCTTGAGCACCACCAGTTCGTCGTAACCGCCGACCTCCTCGAAGGTCCGCTCCAGATAGGCGCGCGGATCGGTCTCATAGCCGGCGAACAGTTCGCGATAGCTGCGCGTGACCCGTCCGGGCGTGTCGAGTAGCCCCTCGCGGTCGGGATCATCCCCGGCCCAGCGGATCAGGGTGCGGACGGCGGCTTCGGCCTCGGCGGGAGAGACGGGATCGGTCATCACGCCGTCCTACACGCTCCCTCCGCCGAGGGGGAAGGGTTGCCTCAGTCCGCCGCCGTGACGGGGTCCATTTCATAGACCTTGCCGCAGTACTCGCAGGTGACGCGGATCTTGCCGTCGTCCTCGGCCATGTCGGCGCGCTCCTCCGCCGGGAAGGAGGCCAGCATGCCTTCGACCCGCTCGGCCGAGCATCGGCATTCGGCCCGCAGCTGCCGGGCATCCTCCAGACGCACACCGTCCTCGTGGAACAGGCGGTGCAGCAGGGTCGCCGGTGTGATGGTCGGGTCGATCAGCTCGTCGTCGCCCAGGGTCTGGAACAGGGCGCGGCTGCGCTCCCAGACCTCCTCGGTTGAGCCGCGCGCATCGTCGGCCGCGATCACCTGGATCATCGCCCCGCCGGCGCGCCACTGACGGCGATCGCCGTCCAGCACCTCGCCCACCGCCAGTCGGACCTGGGTCGGCACCTGTTCGGACTGGGCGAAATAGTGCTCGGCGCACAGCGACAGGCTCTCGCCCTCGATCGGCGTGACACCCTGGGTGCGTTCGAAATCCGGGCCGCGATCCAGGGTCATGATGAACACGCCCTGGCCCAGCAGGCTCTGCGCGCCCGGCCGAGCGAACCCCTGGCTGGCGGCGGCGACCTCGGCCGGATCGAAGCGGCAATAGCCGCGCAGGGTCCCGTCGGTGCCGTAGTCGGCCACGACGTAGCGCACGGGCCCGTCGCCCTGGGCCTGGACTAGCAGGCGGCCCTCGAACTTGAGGCTGGAGCCGATCAGGGCGGCCAGGGCGCAGCATTCGCCCAGCAGGGCCGCGACGGGCTCCGGATAGGCGTGCGCCGCCAGCACGGTGTCGATGGCGTCTCCCAGGCGCACAAGGCGGCCGCGCACGGGCCAGCCCTCGATCTGAAAGGCGGCGGCCAGATTATCGGTGGGTACATCGGGATTGGCGGGCGTGGGGGCGCTCACGGCGAAGCTTTCTTCAATTTCAGGCAGGGCGGCTAGATAGGCGCCCGACCATGGCGGTTTAAGGGGCGGAACCGCGCGGGTGCGCGGTCCGTTCCGATCAGGCAGGACGAGGGCCCCGAATGGCGACACGCGCACGACTGAAACCCCTGAAGGATCAATCGCTGGTGATCACTGGCGCGACCTCGGGCATCGGCCTGGCCACCGCGCGACGCGCGGCGCGCGCGGGGGCGTGCGTCTTTCTGGTGGCGCGCGGCGAGGATGATTTGCGGGCTCTCTGCGAAGAGATCCAGCGGGAGGGCGGCCGTTGCGCCTGGGCCGTTGCGGACGTCGCTGACATTGAGGCGCTGCGCGCTGTATCAGAAAAGGCCATCCGCCTTTTCGGTGGCTTTGACACCTGGGTGAACAACGCCGGCGTCTCGATCTTCGGCCCGATCAAGGACACGACCCTGGAGGACCAGCGCCGGCTGTTCGAAACCAACTACTGGGGCGTGGTCAACGGCTCGCTGGTGGCCGCCGATCACCTCAAGGAAAAGGCGGCCGGCGGCGCCATCATCAATGTCGGCTCGATCCTGTCCGATGCTCCGCTGCCGGTGCAGGGGGTCTATTCGGCGTCCAAACACGCGGTGAAGGGCTTCACCAACGCGTTCCGAATGGAGCTGATGCGCGAGCACGCGCCGGTGGCCGTGACCCTGGTCAAGCCGGCCGCCATCGACACGCCCTATAACAAGCACGCCCGCAACCTGACCGGCCAGGCCGTGCACAACCCTCAGCCCGTCTACGCCACCCATGTGGTCGCCGACTGCGTGCTGCACTGCGCCTCCCATCCCATCCGCGAGATCACCGTGGGCGGGGGAGGGCGGCTGATCGCCAGCTTCTACTCGGCCCTGCCTGGCCTGGCCGAGCCCCTGTTCGCCCGGTTCGCACCTTCGATGATGCGTGACCGCCATTCCGATTATCAGCCGTACGATGACGGGCTCTATGACCCGACCTCCGACGGCCTCGAAGAAGAGGTTCATTATCCCATGGTTCGCAATTTCTCCGTGCTGGCCGAGGCCCGCAAACATCCCGGCGTCACCGTCGGGGCCCTGGCCACCGTCGCCGTGTTCGGCATCGCCGCCATCCTGCTCAGCCAACGGACCGGTCCGACCCGGCTGCAGGCTATCCGCCAGCGCATGGACCCGCGCGACTGGGCCCGCGAACTGCATCTGGCGGAGCGCTTTGAGGCGGTGGCCGACGCGCTGTCCGGGCGGGCCCACGACGCCGGCGCCCAAGCGGCTGATCTCGGCGCCTATGCCGGCTCCAAGGCGTCGCGCTGGGGCGGCAAGGCCAAACATGCGGTGGAGGACGCGGGCCTGCGCGCGCGGGACGGCGCGTTCGGTCTGTGGGACCGCGTGCGCGGCCGTCTGCCGGAGGAAAGCGTGGGCCACCGCGCCGGCCGCTACGCAAGGTCCACCGGGAGGTTCGCCAAAAATCACGCCGTCGAGGGCGTGACCCTGGCGGCGTTGGCCACCATCGCCGCCGCCGTCGGCGCCGCCCTGCTGGACGAGCGCCGTAACCGCGTGGAGTAAGGCAGACTGTTGAGGAGGCCGTGACAGGCGGGCGACCGTCAGCCACAACCGGCGCATGGCCTCCCAGACTTTCATCTTCGATTTCGATTCGACCCTGGTCGCATTCGAGACGCTGGAACTGCTGGCTGAGATCGCCCTGCCTTCTGGCGCTGAGGGCGACGCCGCCCGGGACGAGATCGCGCGGCTGACTGATAAGGCCATGGCCGGGGAGGTCAAATTCGAGGACGCCCTGCGCCGGCGATTGCAGCGGCTTGAGCTCAGGCACGAGCACGTCGCGGCGGCGGCTGAGCGGTCCGTCTCGGCCCTGACGCCCTCCGTCGCCCGCAACGAGACCTTCTTCCGCGATCACGCCGAGCGCATCTACATCCTGTCGGGCGGGTTCCGTGAGGTCATCGCCCCGGTGGCGGAGCGTCTCGGTCTGTCGTCACAGCACATCCTGGCCAACGACCTGACCTACGATCCGGAGGGGCGGGTCACCGGTGTCGACTGGAGCAATCCGGTCTCGCGCGCGGGCGGCAAGGCCGAGGCGGTGCGCGCGCTGAATCTGCAGGGCGACGTCGTGCTGGTCGGGGACGGCTGGACCGACGCGGAAGTCCGGCTGGCGGGCGCGGTCGATCGCTTCTACGCCTTCACCGAGGTGGTGCGGCGCCCGACCGTGGTCGCCGCGGCCGACGCCGAGGCGCGCTCTCTGGACGAAGTGCTGCACGCCGAGGGGGTGGCCGGGCGCTGGTCGTTCCCGCGCAGCCGGCTGAAGGTGCTGCTCCTCGAGAACGTGCATCCCGCCGCCGTCGCCCGACTGAAGGAAGAGGGCTATTCGGTCGAGACCGAGACCGGGGCGCTGGACGAAGAGGCGCTGATCGCCCGGCTTCAGGGGGTGCATGTGCTAGGCGTGCGCTCCAAGACGCAAGTCAGCCGTCGGGTGATCGAAGCCTCCGAGCGGCTGGTCGCCGTCGGCGCCTTCTGCATCGGCGTCAACCAAATCGATCTGGAGGCGGCCTCTGAACGCGGCGTGGCGGTGTTCAACGCGCCCTATTCCAACACCCGTTCGGTGGTCGAACTGGCCATCGGCCTGGCCATCGCCCTGATCCGCGACGTGGCCGACAAGTCGGCCGCCATGCACCGGGGCGAGTGGAACAAGTCGGCCACCGGATCACGCGAGCTGCGCGGCAAGACCCTCGGCATCGTCGGCTACGGCGCCATCGGCAGCCAGCTGTCGGTGCTGGCCGAGGCGCTGGGCATGCGGGTGATCTTCCACGACCTGACCGAGCGGCTGGCGCTGGGCAATGCGCGGCGGGTCGGGTCGCTGGACCGGCTGCTGAGTGAGGCCGACGTGGTCAGCCTGCACGTCGATGGCCGGGCGGAGAACGCCGGCCTGATTGGCGCGCCCCAGCTGTCGCGGATGAAGCCGGGCGCCTTGCTGCTGAACCTGTCGCGCGGTCATGTGGTGGAGGTCGGCGCCCTGGCCCAGGCCCTGGGCTCGGGCCGCATCGGCGGCGCGGCGGTGGACGTCTTTCCGGAAGAGCCCCGGGCCAACGGCGAGCCGTTCGACAGCCCCTTGTGCGGCTTGAGGAACGTCATCCTGACGCCGCACATCGGCGGCTCGACCGAGGAGGCGCAGGAGGCCATCGCCGAGTTCGCGGCCGAACGGCTGCTGGGCTTCCTCAATCGCGGCGATACGACCTTCTCGGTCAATCTGCCGAACGTCCAGTTGTCGGACGTGACCGGCGGGCACCGGCTGCTGCATATCCACCGCAACCAGCCGGGCGTGCTGGCGGCGCTGAATCAGGCCCTCAGCGAGGCCGGCCTGAACATTCTGGGACAGCATCTGAAGACCGACGAGCGGATTGGCTATGTCATCGCCGATGTCGACGGCGACTATGATCCCAAGGCGCTGGACGGGCTGAAGGCCGTGCCCGGCACCCTCAGGTTCCGGCATCTGCGCTGAGCTAGAGGCTCACGGCCCAGTCGGTGGCGCGGATCAGGCTGTCGATGATGCCCGGTTCGGTGGAGGCGTGGCCGGCGTCGCCGATGACCTCCAGCTTCGCCCCCGGCCAGGCGCGGTGCAGGGCCCACGCCCCAGACATCGGCGTCACCACGTCGAACCGCCCCTGGGCGATCCAGGCCGGGATATGGCGGATCCTGTCGATCTGGGTCAGCAGCCAGCCGTCGTGCTCGAAGAAGCCGCCGTTGACGAAATAATGGTTTTCGATGCGCGCGAAGGCCACGGCGAAGGCGGGGTCGGAGAACTTGTCCGGACGGGCGTCGGGGCCGACCACGCTGACGGTTTCGCCTTCCCAGCTGGACCAGGCCACGGCGCAGCGCTCGCGTTCGGCCTGGTCATCGCCGATCAGGCGTCGGCTGTAGGCGGCCATCAGGTCGCCGCGCTCGGCCTCGGGGATGGGCTCCACGAACCGCTCCCAGGCGTCGGGGAAGAGGTTCGAGGCCCCCTCCTGGTAGAACCAGTTCAGCTCGTGTTTGGTCAGCAGGAAGATACCGCGCAGCACCAGGGCCATCGCGCGCTCGGGATGGGTGACCGCATAGGCCAGCGAGAGCGTCGACCCCCAGCTGCCGCCAAACACCACCCACTTCGTGATGCCCAGGTCCTCGCGCAGCTGTTCAATGTCGCGGATCAGGTCCCAGGTTGTGTTGTCCTCCAGCGAGGCGTTGGGCCGCGACAATCCGCAGCCGCGCTGGTCGAACATGACGATCCGGTAGCGGGCCGGGTCGAAATAGCGCCGCATCTGCGGATTGACTGCCCCGCCCGGGCCGCCGTGCAGCACGATGACCGGGGTCCCCTCGGGATTGCCGCTTTCCTCGAAATAGATTTCGTGGACGCCGCCCGTGGCCATCCAGCCGGAGTTGAACGGCTCGATCTCGGGATAAAGCTCGCGACGCGGCTGATCAGGGGCGGGAAAGGCCATCGTTAGGGTCTCGCTGTGGCCCCGCTCAGGTGGGGCGAGCCCGATTGCCCAATGCGCTGACGAGAAGCAACAGCCAGGCCGCAACCATCAGGAGACCGCCGATCGGGGCGACGGCGCCGAGGGCCGGAAGCGACAGCAGTCCGATGCCGGCCAGCGCGAGGCTGAAGATCAGACCGCCCGTCGCGGCGAGCCAGCCGGCGAGGGTCAGGAGCCGACCGCCCCAGCGCCCGGTCAGCAGGACGCAGGCCAGGGCCAGCAGGGCGTGAACCATCTGATAGTGTGCGCCGGTGGTCAGCAGGGTCTTGATCTGCGGCCCCGCGCCATGCGCCGCAAAGGCGCCCAGCAGCACCGCGACGGCGCCGTTCAGGGCGGCGAAGATCACGAGGGGACGGTTCACGGCGGAATTACGCGAGGTCGCCGACAGCGGCGTCGAGCAGCAGCCAGGCGCGACCGGCGTCGGAGGACAGGCGCTGGGTCAGACCGTCGTCGTCCCCCCGACCGGCCAGGTCGGCCATCTCGGCCCCGGCGGCGCGGACGAAGGTTTCGATATCGGCCTTCAATCCGCCGTCGGCCAGCACCCGGCGTGACACGCTGCGGACGGCGGCGGGGGCGACGCGGCGGACGATGGCGCGGGCCTGAGCCACATCGCCGGCGCCGAGAGCGGTCGCGGCCTCCTCGACCCGGGCGCGGGGGAGCAGGGCATTGGGATCGACCCCCATGCGGCGGATGGTCTGGACCACTGCCTGGGCGCGATCGGGATCGAACGGCGAACCGGCGGTCTGTGCCTCCTCCTCAAGCTCCAGCGGCTGTTCGATGTCGACGCCGCGCCGCGGGCGCAGGGTCAAGGGCTCGTCGTCGGGGATCGCCGGACGCGCGGGCGCCGGCTGCGGATCATCGGCGGGCGACAGGCGCAAACGGCCGCGCAGACCGTTGAAGGGGTTGGCCGATGTGGGTCGAGTGGCCTCCGGCGTCGGCGCATCAAGGCCAGCGTCCTCGCTCCGCGCCGCTTCGCGCAACGGCCGACGAGCGAGCTCGTCACGATCACGCGGCGAGGCCTGCGGGCCGTCACCCGACACCACGCCCATCAACCGAACGGCTTCGGACAGCATCTCGTAGTTTCGTCGCACCCGATCCTGGAACGCCAACTCCAGCGTCTCGGTGTCCTGGGCCGCGCGGCGGGTTGCATCGGCCACGGCTTCCAGGCCCTCGGAAACGGTGGCGCGAACCGCGTCGAGCCGGGCGCGGCTCTCGTCCGGCAGGGCGGCGGCGCGGGCGTCGATCTCGCCGGTCAGGCGGTCGACCTCGCCCAGCACCTCGGACAGCCGTTCGGCGGTGGCCGTCAGTCGCTCGGCGGCGCGCTCCCCGGCCTCATCGACCAGGGCGGCCGTTTCGGCCACGATGCGGCGGGCGCCCTCGATGCGGGCGTCGGCGGCGCTGTCGGCCTTCTGGGCGGCCTCGAACAGGCTTTCGCCCAGGCGGTCGATGCGGATACGGGCCTGTGTCTGGGCCTCGTCGGCCAGGGCGCGGCTCTCTTCAGCCGTCGCGTTCATCATCTCGACCGCTCGGCGGGTCTCGTCCAGCAGGGCGTCACGGGTATCAGCGGCCAGGGCCTCGAACCGGTCCAGAGCCTGTTTGGTGGCCAGGTCGAAGCCGTCCGCCTCCTTCTGGCTGAGTTCCGTCAGGGCCCGGAACTGATCCGTCGCGGCCTCGATCAGTTCCTTTATCGAGTCACCCGACGCCCTCACCGTGTCGTCGAGGGCCGCGCCGGCGCTGCGGCTGGCCGACAGCTGTTCGATCAGCTGGGCGCGCTGGCTTTCGACCTGGGCGGAGAAGTCTTCCTGATCGGTGCGCAGCTGGTAGGCGGTGGTGACGAGGGCGGCGCGTTGCTGGCCCAAGCCTTCCTCCACCGCATGGATCTGCTCCGCCACGCCGGTGCCGGCCGTCTCCAGGCGGAGGGTCTGGCGGGCGAGGTCGTCGGCGGCCAGGCGCGCGGCCTCCTGGGCCTCCTGAGCGGCGGCGGCCAGGTCGGCGGCGCGGGCGGCCAGGGCGGCCTCCGATTCGCGCAGCTGTGCGTTGGCTAGGTCAGAGGCGTCGGCGACCATGCGTGACTGCCGTTCCACCGCCTCCACCACGCCGGTCCCCTGAGCTGACAGGGCCACGCTAGTGGCCTCCAGCTGACCGCGCGCCGCGCCCATGCTCTCGTTGAGGGAGCGGGCCGTCCTGGCGGCGGCGTCGGCGGCCTCGGACAGCCGACGGCTCTCCTCGGCCAGCGCTTCGCGCAGCGCCGCCAGCTCGGACCGGGCTTTTTCGGCCGCCACGCCGGCCCGGTCGATGTCGTCACGCAGGGCGGTGACAACCTGCCCGGTCTGGCGCGCGGCCAGAAGCGCCGGCCCGGCGAGGGCGTCGGCCATGCCGCGCGTGCGTCGCGCCTCGTCATGCAGGCGCGCGCCCTGTCGGACGGAATGGGCGAGGAGCAGGGCCAGACCCGCCGGGGCCAGGGCCACCAGAGCGAAGACGGCGATGCGCAAGGGGTCCATCGTTCCGCCGGCGCCGATTTCATACGCCAGCCAGGCCGCCAGCCCGCCGATCCACAGGACCAGGGCCAAGGCCGCGATGAGATAGGCCGGTCCGCGCGTGGCGGGCGCGTCGTCGGCGAGCGTGACGGGCAAGGCGTCACTCACGGTCGCGGGCAGGCCTCCCTCGCTGGCCATGCGGAACTGGGCCAACTCTTCGGCTTCGCGAGCGGCGCGCTCTCGTTCGGCCGCCTGGGCCTCGGCCGCCACCCGCGCCTCTTCCGCCAAGCGCCGCCGACGTCGCTCCGACATGGGGCGGTCAGTCGAGGTCTCGGGTGTCGGATCGTCAGGCGCGGGCAGCGGGGAGATCTCTGCGGCGGTGGCCTCGACCCCAGGCTGACTGGGGTCTGCGACGTCCGGCTCGGGCTCGCTGAGGACCAGGGGCGGACGACGAACGCTCATTGGGCAACCCGTTACGCGCCGGGTTCTGGACTGGGTCCCCCGGCCTGAGCCGCGACCCTAGCGTCTGGGCGCGTCAGGGCAAGGCCGGGAGCCGCGCCGTCAACACTCTTTGGGCTGAGAGGCCACAGCGATGGCCGCGGCGGGCTGGGCCTTGTCGCCGCAGTCGGTGACGCGCTGGACCTCGCGGCTGTCGGACTGCGGGAGGTTCAAGTCGACGCCGAACTGCGACAGGGCCGCGGCGGCGATCAACGCCACCAGCCCGATCAACATTTCCAGCAGCGCCTGAAGCACCGACGTTCCCCTCTGTCGATTTCACGCATTATGCCGTTATCGCCTCGCCACGGCAATCGAAGCGTGATGAAGCTTCGGTAATCCGTGTCATCCTCGGCGACGGTTCGGCGGAGGCCTTTGATTGGAAGACACCCAGGCTCGCGCGCTCGCCGCCAATGGCTGGCTGCCCGCCGACAGGGTGTGGCGTAAGGCGCGGGCTAACCGCTTTACGCCGCTGATGGAGAACGCCGCCTATTTCGAGGCGCTGGAAGCGGCGTTGGCCAGGGCCCGGCGGTCGGTGATCGTGCTGGGCTGGCAATTCGATCCGCGCACCCGGCTGGACCCGCACAGTCGGATCGGCGACCGGCAGGCCGAGATCGGCCATCGGTTGCGGTGGATGATCAAGGAGAACCCCGAGCTGGACGTGCGGCTGCTGATCTGGCGCTCGCCGCTGCTGATCGCGGCGTCTCAGGGCTTCTTCCCGCAGCGGGCCCAGCGCTGGTTCAAGAAGCGGATCGCCGAGTTCCGGCTGGACACGCCCGGGCCGCTGGGGGCCTGCCATCACCAGAAGGTGGTGGTGATCGACGACAAGCTGGCCTTCGTCGGCGGCGGGGACATCTCGGTCGATCGCTGGGACAGCGAGGAGCATCTGGACGGTGACCCCCGGCGCTGCCTGCCCTCGGGGCTGATCTGCTCGCCGCGGCACGAGGTGATGGCGATGTTCGACGGACCGGCGGCCCACGCGCTGGGCGACCTGGCCCGCATCCGCTGGTATCGGGCGACTGGCGAGCGGGTGCGGCTGTCGGACGCCCCGTCCGATCCCTGGCCGGAAGCCATCGCTCCGATGCTCACCGACGTGGAGGTCGGGGTGGCGCGGACCATGCCCCGGTGGCGGCGACGGCACGGCGCGGACGAGTCGCTGAGGCTGCATTTGGACGGCATCGCCAGGGCCAAGCGGCTGATATACCTGGAAAACCAGTACGTGACCTCGCCCCGGATCGCCGAGGCGCTGGCCGCGCGGCTGGCCGAGCCCGAAGGGCCGGAGGTGGTGATCGTCACCACCCTGAAGGCCCCCAGCTGGTTCGACCAGATGACCATGGACACGGCCCGGGCCGAGGTGCTGCACGCCCTGGAGCAGGCCGACGTCAACAACCGGCTGACGGCCTGGGCGCCGGTGACCGAGGAGGGCGGGCGGATCATCGTCCATTCCAAGGTGACCATCATCGACGACCAGCTGCTGAGGATCGGCTCGTCGAACCTGAACAACCGCTCGTTCGGCTATGACAGCGAGTGCGACGTGGCCGCTGCGCCCGGGCCGGAGGGGGAGGCGACCATCCGGGCCTTCCGCCACCGGCTGATCGGCCACTTCCTGGGGGTCGACGCCGAGACCTACGCCTCGTGCGAGGCCCTGTCCCACTCGGTCGGAGAGGCCATCGCCACCTATGGGCAGACCCGGATGGTTCAGCTGGGCATGGAGGGGGCCTCCCGGTTCGAGCGGATGGTGGCGGAGTTCCAACTGGGGGATCCCAACTCCCCGGCCGACGACTTCCGGCCCTGGAAGCGGCGGCGGCGGATGAAGGCGGCGTCTCAGGCGATCGAGAACTCCATCACCAATGGCAAGTGATCCGACGCCGCCCGGGCGAGGGGCGACAGGGGGGCGAAGATCGAGAGGGGGGTGACCTCCCGGCTGACGAAGAAGTGGTCGATGCGGATGGCCGGGAAGGCCGAGGGGAAGGTCTTGACCGAGGGGCGCAGCTTCAGCAGCCGCTGAGCGTCGGCCAAGCCCTTGGTCAGGGTGGCGTAGGGGCGGGTCAGGGAGGTGCAGTTGAAGTCGCCGGTCAGGATGGTCGGCCCGACGCAGGCCTTGTCTCCGAGCCACTTGTCGCCGGCCAGGGCCTTGGCCTGGGCCCGCTGCTCGCGAGGGACGAGCCCCAGGTGGGTGTTGATGACCTGAACCTCGACGCCGTCGATGTCGATGGCGGCCCACAAGGCGCCGCGCGTCTCCAGGCCCCGGACGCCGCGCAGGGTCGGCAGGGCGCCGGCGCGGACCAGCCGCTCGGGCCGGTGGGTCAGGATGGCGTCGCCGTACTCTTCGGCCTCGACCTTCATGGCAGGATGGAAATGGACGCTCATCGACAGCCGCGAGGCGATCTCGGCGGCCTGATCGACGCCGTTCGAGCGGGCCCGCCCGACATCCAGCTCCTGCAGGCAGACGATGTCCGCCTCACACTCGGCGATGACGTCGGCGATGCGCGCGACGTCGAGACGCCGGTCGGTCCCCAGGCATCGGTGGACGTTGTAGGTGAGGATTCGGGCCATGGGCTCCGGTTGTCATCGGCCACCCGTCGGGCGGCATTGCGGCGCGAGTTCTACAGTTCGACCAGCCGGTTCGCCAGTTCGTCGGGGTTGTGCGGGGCAGGCGGGAATTCGCGGGCCAGGACCTCGGCGCAGAGTTCGATGGCGGCGACGAAGCCGTCGCCAGGCGCGCCCGCCTTGAGGCCCCGGACCAGGGCGGCCACGGCGTCGGCCCAGACGTCCTGATCGACCCGGGCGTGAATGCCCTCGTCGGCGACGATCTCCACCCGGTGGTCGGCCAGGGCCGCGAAGATCAACACGCCGGTGCGATCCTGGGTGGCGTGCAGGCCGTGGGCGAGGAACTGCTGGACCGCCGCGCGCCGCACCCGCTCGCGACGGACGCCAGGCGGTGTAATCCAGCGGGCCAGCCCGGGGATCAGCCCCAGGCCGTAGACGGCGCCGAAGACCAGGGTCTGGACCATGACCATGGCGCCGACCAGGGCGGCGATGCGGGCCTGTTCGGCGGCGAGGTGCTCGGCGCTCCAGCCCGCGCCAAGCCCGTTCAGCCAGCCGGCCTCGAACCCGGCCAGAACCAGGATCAGCGGCGCAGCCAGGGCGGCGGCGGCAGCCCAGAGCATCACGATGTCGCGGTAGTCGGAGACCCGGCGGGCGGCGACGCAGAAGATCTCGCCGGAGGTGCGGGTCTCGGCCTCGGCGATGGCGGCGCGCACGCGCTCGTGGTCTGCGGGGGTCAAGACGGTCATGCTCATCACCAGCCTCCCGAGGCGCCGCCGCCCCCGAACGATCCGCCTCCGCCGCTGAAGCCGCCGCCCCCGAAGCCGCCCCCGAATCCGCCGCCGCCTCGACCGCCGCGCGAGCTGCTGCGCATGGCCTCGCTGGCCGCCCACAGGATGACGGGTCCAAGGCCGTCCCGGCGTCGTCGCCGCTGGCCTGCGGACGACAGCACGCCGCCGATGGTGATCAGCACCAGGGCGACAATGACGATCAGGATGACGATCGCGCCCAGGTCGAGCTCGCCCCGATCGCTGTGCATGGCCTCGGCCGCCGCCGCGGCGCGGGCCTCGGCTTCGGCCCGGTCGAGGGTCAGCTGCCCGGCGATGGCCTCGACCCCCTGGGTGATGCCGCGTTCGAAGCCGCCGTTGCGAAAGGCGGGCAGGATGTCATTCTCGATGATCTGGGCGCTCATGGCGTCGGTCAGGACGGGTTCGAGCCCGTAGCCGACCTCGATCCGCACCTTGCGCTCTTCGGGCGCCACGATGAGCAGCACCCCGTTGTCCACGCCCTGGCGGCCGATGCCCCATTCGCGGCCCAGCCGGTAGCCGTAGTCGGCGATGTCGTCGCCCTCGAGGCTGCGCAGGGTGACCACGACCAGCTGATCGCCGGTCTGCTGCTCCAGAGCCTCCAGACGCTGGGTCAGCTCGGCCTCCTTTGCGGAGGAGAGCAGACGGCCCTCATCGACCACTCGGCCGGACAGGGCGGGGAAGGTCGGCTGGGCGGCGGCCGGGGTCGCGACAAGCGCCGCCAGGACCGCGAGCAGCACGAGCATAGGCGCGAGGAGGCGCGCCGGATGAAGGGGGGTCGGGGTCACGCGGCGGGCGTGGCCGCGGAGGGCGGATTGGGGATCGGAACCGGCGCCGGTTGGACTGGGGGAGGCGAGCCGGGCGCCGCGCCCGGCGGCGTCGGCTGGGACGGGTCGCGGCCGCCGATGTTGAAGGTGACGTCGGGCGCGGCCTGGGCCTCGGCGGTGGCGGTGAACTCGGGCAGGCGGTCCGAGCCGGAGTGGACGGTGTTGGCCCAGATCACGGTCGGGAAGGTGCGCAGCGAGGTGTTGTAGACGCGCACGGCCTCATTGTAGTCGCGCCGCGCCACGGCGATCCGGTTCTCGGTGCCCTCAAGCTGGGACTGCAGGGTCAAGAAATTCTGGTTGGACTGGACCTGCGGGTACTGCTCGACCACCAGCAGCAGGCGGGACAGCGCCTGGCTGAGCTCTCCCTGAGCAGCCTGATACTGCTGGAAGGCGGCGGGATCGTTCAGGGTTTCAGGCGTGACATTGACCGAGGTGGCGCGGGCGCGGGCCTCGATCACCTCGGTGAGGATGCCGCGCTCGGAAGCGGCGGCGGCCTCGACCGTGCGGACCAGATTCGGCACCAGGTCGGCGCGACGCTGATACTGGTTCTGGACATTGGCCCATTCGGCGCGGGCGCGCTCTTCGTTGGTCGGGATGGTGTTGAACCCGCAGCCGCCCAGCGTGGCGGCGGCGGCGGCCAGGACGACCAGAGGGGCGGGGCGAAGCGAGTTCATCAGCGAACCTCCACAAGGGTCAACCATCACGACCGGACTCTGTCGCGCCGTCAATGGCGCGGTGGGGGCTCACCGGGCGCCGGCCGGCCGGGAGCGGCAAAAGCCGTTGATTTCGTCGCGTTCGTTGAGGGGTGACGGCGGCTGGGCGGCGGCTCCGGCGTGCGCGGCTCGCCCCCTCCACCGTGGAGCCTGTCCTCGGGCCGGGCTCCGCTCGGACCCGGGGGCGGTCCTCCTCCCCCGCGGACGGGGGAGGAAAGGGGAGAGTCCAATCTTTTTTCGGGTCGGGAGTCCAGGATTTCGGCGGATTGTCTCGCGCGTTCAGCGGCTTGTTTTCTGGCGGCGCAGCTGTCGATGGCGCGGCGGAGGGCGTTGGCGGCGTAGATCAGCTGGTCCTCGGAAAGCTTGCCGAAGGGCAGGGGTCCGGCGAGGTCGATGAGGATGCCGGCGTCGCGGGCGGCGGTGTCGGCGGCCTCGGCGACGGCGATGGCCTGCTGCTCGGCGGCCTTTCGCTCCTGATCCGCGAGGTCGGTGAACTGGCGGGTCAGTTTCAGCCAGCGCTGGGCGTCCAGCGGGCGGCCGGCGCGCACGGCCCGGACCATGTGGCGCCGGGCGTCGGCGGCGAGCCGGGCGTAGAAGTCATCCTCGCTGTCGGCCGTCGCCCTCGGACCTGATCCGAGGGCCGGAGTTTGCGGCGCCTCTGCGTCGCCGGGGTGGGGCCGGCGTTCGAGCGGCTCCGGACGAGCGGGTGGATCGTCCGACCCTCCGGTCAAGCCGGAGGGTGACGGCGTTGGGGGAGCGGGCGGCGCCGGTGGGGTTGCCGCCGGCCGCTGGGGTCTCAGCCGCTTCAGATCGTCGGCGTCGCAGCGGCGCCAGCCCTCGACGCTGGCGCGGTGGCGGAAGGTCGACAGCGGCATGTCGTGGCGGGCGCAGACCACCTTGGCGGTGTCGCCGGCCAGGTACTCCTTCTTGGCGGCCGCCCAGCGCAGGCGGCGTCGGCGGTTGCGCTCCGCCAGATCGTCGGGCGGCGGGCTGTCGGGCATGTATCGGAGGGCATAGGTCATGCCGCCAGCATGAGGCCTGACGGACGGGGGTCGGAGATTTGGACGCTGGTGTGGCCGGGAGGGCCCGTGTGTGGGGATTGGTGTGGGGCGGACGGGGGATTAGCCAGCCCTATCCCGTATCCCCGGCGAAGGCCGGGGCCCAGGTGATCGGGGCAGGTGTCGGCCGCTTCAAGGATCAGGCGGCTGTTTTGGGATGCGCCGGCGTCATGCAATCTGGGCCCCGGCCTTCGCCGGGGATACGGAAATAGTCAGGCAGACATCATTCCCCGAGCACCGGCTCCACGCCTGCCGACCGGCAGGCGGCCGTCCAGGTGTTCATCAGCAGGCAGGCGATGGTCATGGGACCCACGCCGCCGGGCACGGGCGTAATGCGACCGGCGACCTCGGCGGCCTCGGCATAGGCGACATCGCCGACCACGCGGGTCTTGCCCTCGGCGGCCTTGGCGGGGTCGAGGGAGGGGACGCGGTTGATGCCCACGTCGATCACCGTGGCGCCGGGTTTGATCCAGTCGCCCCGCACGAACTCGGGCCGGCCGACGGCGGCGACCAGGATGTCGGCGGTTCGGGCCAGGGCGGGCAGGTCGCGAGTGCGAGAGTGGGCGATGGTGACGGTGCAGCTCTCGGCCAGAAGCAGCTGAGCCATCGGCTTGCCGACGATGTTGGAGCGGCCGATGACCACCGCGTTCAGGCCCGAGAGATCACCCAGCGCGTCCTTGAGCATCAGCGAACAGCCCAGCGGGGTGCAGGGGACCAGGCCGGGCAGGCCGACGGCCAGGCGTCCGGCGTTGACGACGTGAAAGCCGTCGACGTCCTTGTCCGGGTCGATGGCGCCGAGAACGGCGGCGCTGTCGATGTGGTCGGGCAAAGGGAGCTGGACCAGGATGCCGTGGATGCCGGGGTCGGCGTTGAGTTGGGCGATCAGAGCCAGGAGCTGGTCCTGGGTCGTGTCGTCAGCCAGGCGGTGGGTGTCGGAGCGCATGCCCGCGGCCTGGGTCTGTTCGCCCTTGTTGCGGACGTAGATCTGGCTGGCCGGGTCCTCGCCGACGATGACGACGGCCAGGCCCGGCTTGACGCCGTGCTCGGCCTGAAGCCGGTCGGAGGCCGCCTTGACCCGCGCGGTCAGGCGGGCGGCGAAGGCCTTGCCGTCGATGCGTTCGGCCGTCATGGCGGGCTCCTGTTCGGGGGCGACTGCGGTTCGGGGATGGCGGCGATTTACAGAGCGGTCGAAGCGGCGTCTATGCTGGCCGGACCTCGACAAGGGACTTCCCGCCTATGCGCCGACCCGCCTTTCCGATCGTTTCCGCCGTGCTGCCGGCCGTGCTGGTCGTGGTTTTGGGGAGTGGCGCGGCCGTGGCCCAGGATGTCCCGGAAGCAGAGGCGTCGGCGGACAGCGCCCTGGTCGCGGTGCAGCCCTCCCGGCCCGAGCCGCGCGCGCGCGACCTGCGGATCGGGCGGGAAGCACGGGGCTCTCTGGATGCCCGCGACGCCACCGATGACCAGGGCCGGGCCTATGAGCCCTGGCGGCTGAGACTTGCGGCCGGGCAGCGGGTGGTGATCGACCTGATCTCGGAGGATTTCGACACGCGGGTGGCCATCGGCCGCGGAACCGGCGCGGACTTCGAGGTGCTGGGCGAGAACGACGACGGACCGGACGGGACGGATTCCCGGCTGACCTTCACGGCGCCCGAGGCGGGGGACTATCTCGTGCGGGCCGGCGCCTTCGCCGAGGCCAGCGGGCGCTACACCCTGACCGTGGATGAAGCCCCGCCGCCGCCGACGGCCGAGCCCATAGCGGTCGGCGAGACGCGCGACGGCGTGCTGGAGGATGGTGACGCGCGCGACGACCTGGGCAATCGGCACGACCTGTGGCGGTTGCGTCTAATCGAGGGGCAGCGCGTGGCGGTCTCCCTTAGCGCCGGTGAGTTCGACGCCTATCTGGTCGCTGGACGTGACGGGACGTCGGGGCTGGAGGATGTGGTCGAGGACGACGACGGGGCGGGCGAGGGGACCAACAGCCGTCTGTCGATCACGCCCGAGGCGGCGGGGGACTGGCTGATCCACGCGCGGGGCCTGTCGGCGGAAGCGCTGGGGCCGTACGAACTCAGGGTGGAGTCCATTGCGCCGGATCCCGAGCCGGTGGCTTTGACGGCCGCCGACGGCGTGGTGCAGGGCGAGATCTCGGAGGGCGACGCCACCGGAGACGGCGGGCGCCGCTTCGACGCCTATCGGGTGACGGGGGCCGAGGGACGGCGGATGCGGGCGATCATGCGCTCGGGCGACTTCGACAGCTATCTGGAGATCGGCGAGGCGGGCGAGGCCTTCACGCCGCTGGCGGGCGACGACGACGGCCTGGGCGAGGGGACGGATTCGCGGCTGGATTTCACCTTTCCCACGGACGGCGACTACATCCTGAGGGCGTCGCCGCTGTCGTCGTCGGAGGAGGGGCTCTATTCGCTGGAGCTGCTGGACCGGGGGCTGCCGCCGGCGGCCGGCAGCATTCTGGTGGGCGCGACGGTGCGCGGCGCGCTGGACGAAGACTCGGCGACCAACGACATGAACGCCGCCTATGACGACTACGCCGTGCGGCTGGAGGCGGGTCAGAAGCTGCGGCTGACGATGGTGTCGAACGCGTTCGACGCCTATCTGGCCATCGCCCGGGCCGAGGAGACGGAGGCGATCTTCATGCCTCTGGCCAGCGACGACGACGGCCTGTCGGACACCCACTCCCTGATCGAGATCACCATCGAGGAGGGCGGCGACTACGTCATCCGCGCCGCCGCCCTGGCCGCCGGTCAGACGGGGGATTACGTCCTGACGGTCGAAGCCGCGGACTAGGCGCGCGGCGACCCCGGCGGGGGGCCGAAGCGATTGGACTCGGGCTTGCCGGGCAGGACGGACAGGACGAGGAAGAGGGCGAAGTTGAGGAAGGGCACGAAGCCCACCAGCGCCCACCAGCCGCTTCGATCCAGGTCGTGAAGGCGGCGCGCCGAGGCGAACAGCAGGGCGAACGACAGGGTGAGGCCGACGGCGATGATGATGGCCCATTCGCCGGGCGCGACCAGGGTCTGGCGCACGATCAGCCAGATCGCCCAGGCGACGAAGAGAACCGCCATCTCTAGGCGGCCCGCGCGCCCGCCCAGGTCGAGGAGGTTGAAGGCGGTCTGGGGTCTGGTCCTGACGTCGGCCATGATCGTCTCCTGACGGCGCGGATTAGAGGAAGACCACCTCCACCCCCGGCTCGACGCTGTTCGCCAGCTGGCGGGCGTTCCAGTTGGTCAGGCGGACGCAGCCGGACGAGAAGGTCTTGCCGATCTCTGACGGCTCGGGCGTGCCGTGGATGCCGTAGGTGTCCTTGGACAGATCGATCCACACCGCGCCGATCGGATTGTTGGGGCCCGGCTGGATGATCAGGGTCTCGTCGCCCTCGGCGTTGGTCAGGCGCGAAGGGTCGTAGGTGTAGTTGGGCCGGGGCGCCACGGCGCGGACGGTCATGGAGCCCGACAGGCTGGGCATTTCGGCCGAGCCGATCGAGGCGGGGTAGTAGGCCAGCAGATCGCCGTTCTCGGCGAAGGCGCGCAGGGATTTGTCGGCCTTGTCGATCTCGATCCGAGCCACGGCCTGGGGCAGTTCCTGGGGCGAGACGGCGGCGACGGTGATGGTCTCGCCGGCGACGAAGCGGGCGTTCGGGTTTAACTCGGTCAGGAAATCCTGATCCATGTGGAAGCGTTCGGCGAGCGCTTCCTGGGGGCTGGTGTAGGCCAGGGTTTCGAGCTCGGCCTTGCCCTCCATGTCCTCGGGAATGGCGTCGACGAAAGGACCGGCCACGTCCTCGGTGGTCAAAACGTGGTCGGTCAGTGCCGGCTGGCTATCGCCCGAGACGAGGCGGTCGAAGGTGGCCTGATCGAGCTCGCCGGTAGCGTTCAGCTCATTGGCCTCCTGGAAGGCGAGAATGGCCTGGCGGGTGTTCTCGCCGCCGAGGCCGTCGACGACGCCGGGCGAGAAGCGGGCGCGGTCGAGCAGCACCTGGGCGCGGGCGAGGCCAGCGGAGCGGGCCTGACTGCCAGACGCGGGGGCGGCCTCGAAGCCGGCGCTGTCGATGGACTGGCGGGTGAGCACCGGCGCGGAAGAACTGGCGGCGGGCGCGGGCGGCGGGGGCTCGGGCTGACGCTCGCAGGCGGCGAGGGCGAGGGCGCAGGGCAGGGCGAGCGTGAGCAGGCGATGGGGCAAACGTGGTTCCAATTCGGGGTGTTATTTCAGGGCGGCGGCGAGAGGTTGGGCGGTCATCCGGACCCAGCAGGCGTAGCCGGCGTCATTCAGGTGAAGATCGTCCGGGCCGACACCGCCGTCCGGCACCCGGTCCCAGCCGCGCATGGCGGCGAAGCGACTGGACACCGGATGGCCGCGGCGGTCGGCTTCCAGGGCGATCAGGGCCGAGCGCTCGGCCAGGGTGGGATTGCGGCCCTGGAACGAGGGATTGTCGGTGTCTTCGGGCAGCATCTGAGAGTCGATCAGGACGAGGTCGATTTCGGCGTCCTCGATGACGTCCAGGCCACGGCGATAGTCGGTGACGAACTGATCCTCGCTGCGATCCTGGAGCACGTCGTTGGTGCTGAGCTGCCACAGGATCAGGTCGGGATCGGTCTCGGCGATCATGGCCGCCATGCGCTTCGAGGCGCCCTCGGCGGTTTCGCCGCCGATGCCCTTGTTGTGGACGGTGACGGCGACGCCGGGCAGGGCCTGGGTCAGGTCGCGCTGAAGCACCGGCACGAAGCTGAGGTCGCGGTTCGAGGCGCCCGCGCCCTCGATGCTGGACGAGCCGATGGCCAGGATGGAGATGTCGCCCTCGGCCACGGCGGCGCGGGCGCGCTCCAACGGCAGGCGCTGGGTCCAGGTCGCGTCATCGACCGGGCACTGGGTCAGATCGACCGGCACGGCCGGCGGCGGCTGGGCGATCGCCACAGCGGGGACGGCGGCGAGGGTCAGGGCCGCGAGCGCGGCGCGAACCCGCATCAGTTTTCTTCCCCCGTGGCCGGATCGGTTTCCGTCTCGCCGGAATTGCTGGAACCCTTGGAGCCCGCCGGTTCGGTGGCGGGACGGGGCGGCTCGCCGTCGTGAGCGGGCGGCTTCAGGTTCTCGTTCTCGGTGCTCTTGTCGTCGGGGCGGCGGGGGTCGGCCATGCCGGTCGTCTCCAGTGGGAAAGCTCGACCGTTCAACGTCGCCGGGGCGTGGGGGTTTCGTTCACCATGCCGCTAAACCGTCCCGCAACGGGGCGTGGGCTATGCGCAGGCGATGAGCTCTATGATTCAGGTCGAAATCGTCGCGCCCGGCGCGTTGTCCCCCGCCGACGCGGCCGCCTGGGATGCGCTGCGGGCCGCCGGAGGACTGGACCATCCCTATTTTGACCGGCGCTTCGTCGAGGCGGCGGCGGGCGTGCCCGGCGGGCGGGTGGCCTTGTTCCGGCGCGAGGGCCGATTGGTCGGGGCGTTTCCGCATCAGCGGCGCGGGCGGCTGATCCAGCCGCTGGCGGCGCCGATGAGCGACTATCACGGGGTGATCGCCGCGCCGGACGCGGGTCTGGATGCGCGGACGGTCGCGCGACTGCTCGGCGGCCAGCTTCGGTTCGGCGGCTGGATGTCGGCGGCGGATGGCGAGGGGCTGGTGGCGCGCGAGCGCATGGCGACCAATGTCACCGGCGGCGCCGAGACGCTGAACACCTGGCTGGACGGTATCAACCACAAGTTTTTCAAGAACCTGCGTCGCATGCGGCGGGGATTTGAAAAGGCGCATGGCGAGGCGCGTCTGGTCTGGGACGATCGCGATCCGGCCGTTCTGGACTGGATCATCGGGATGAAGCGCGACCAGTATCGCCGCACGCGCCGCCACGACGTCTTCGCCTGTGGCTGGACCGGCGATCTGCTGCATCGGCTCATGGCCATGCGCGCGGCCGATGAGACCTATGGTCTGCGGGTCGCTTCGCTGCGGACCGCGACCGGAGAGATCGCCGCCGCCGAAGCCTCTCTGGACGATGGCCGCACCCTGCACCTGTGGTTCCCGACCTATGACGTCGCCTTCTCAAAGTTCGGGCCGGGCATGCTGCTGACCTGGATGGAGATGGAGAAGGCCGCCGAGGCCGGTTACGCCCGCGTCGATTTCGGCTGCGGGGAGGAGGGCTACAAGTCCACCCTGGCGCAAAGCGTCGGCACGGTCCTCGAAGGGACGGTCATGGGCGGCTCGCCGGGGCTACTGCCCTCGGCCGCGCGCTGGGTGGGGGAGGTCGGTCCCGCGCCCCTGCGTCGGCTGGGTCAGAGCGTCGGCCGCCGCCTGGACATCATCAACGCCTGCGAGACGCGGCCCGCCGACTGGTGGGCCGGCGCCGCCCGGGCCGCCGTCGCGGCCGCCCGGAAATCCACCGCCGGAGCCGCCGCATGACCGCCGATCGCCTGATCTCGCAGTTCACCGCCGACCAGCGCCGCGACTTCGGCCGGGCGCCGATGACCTATGCGCACCGCCTGATCCAGACCGGTCTGTTCGAGGACGAGGCCCTGGCGCGGCAGATGGAGCGGCATCCGGCCGAGCTGTTCGACATCAACGTCTTTCACTATGGCGACGACGATCAGGCCATGCTGCAGACCGGCGCCAAGGGACGGCGTGGCGGCGACCAGCTGCTGGAGGCGGTCAAGGCCGGGCGGGTGTGGATCCAGATGCGGCGCATCCAGGACCACTATCCCGAACTGGCCGAGGCCATGCGCCAGGCGTTCGCCGAGCTGCGCGCCGAGGTTCCGGGTTTCCGGCCGATCGACATCACCGGCCAGCTGATCCTGTCGGCGCCCCAGGCCAAGGTGCCGTTTCACGCCGACCCGCCGGGGGTGACGCTGTTTCACCTGCGCGGCGAGAAGCGGATGTGGATCTATCCGGTCGATGAGGCGCATATGCCCACGCGGGTGATGGAAGACATTGTCCTGGAGCAGCAGACCGAGGATCTGCCGTATCGCCGCGAGATGGACGCGAACGCTCAGGTGTTCGACCTGAAGCCCGGCATGGCCATCGCCTGGCCGCTGCACGCGCCGCACCGGATCGAGAACCTGGGCAGCTTCAACGCCTCGCTGTCGTGCGACTACCAGACCTGGACATCGCGGATGACCAATGGCGCGCATTACACCAATGGCGTGCTGCGGCGCTGGAAGCTGCCGGTGGCGCCGGCGGACCGGGCGCCGATGGCGGCGCGGGCCATGCTGTGGGGCGCGTCTCTCGGGCTGAGGCGCATGGGCGTGGTCAGGAACCGCATCAACGATTACGAGCGCGCCTTCGAACTGGGCGACGCGGCGCCGGCGGCGGACAAGGGCCTGATCGCGCCGATGGGGATGCGGTAGTCGCCAATCTTAAATCGGCGTCATGACCTCGATTTAAGCTGACCCGGGCGCATCCGGACGACACCCTGACGGCCTCAGACTTTATGACGCCACAGGGAAGGACGCCGTCATGACCATCGCCCGTTCGCTCGCCATCGCCGCCGTCGCCATCGCGCCGTTGCTGGCCGCCGCCGCGCCCGCCATGGCGCAGGAGGTGCGGATCAAGGACGCCGTGGCCCGCGTGGTGGTGATCCCGGAGGAACGCTCCGACATCGGCGTCGAGATTGAGCGCGGCTCGGCCGACCTGCCCGCGTTGCAGATGCGGCGGGTCGGGTCGAACGTGGAGATTCGCGGCGGTCTCAGGTCGCGGGGCTTCTTCGGCGGCGGCGACGGCCATTTCCGCAACTGCCGCGCCGGACCAGCCGACGCTCGCCAGCCGGGGGAGGGCGCCTCGGTCGAGGTGCGCAACATCGGCCGGGTGAACCTGGAAGACGCGCCGTTGATCGTCTTGCGGACTCCGCGGGACGTCGAGGTATCGATCGGCGGTGCGGTCTGGGGTTCGGTCGGACGGGGCGCCAGCTCGGTCGATGTCGGGAACGCCGGCTGCGGCGGCTGGACCATCGCCAATGTGGATGGGCCCGTGTCGCTGGGTGTGGCCGGGTCAGGGCCGTCGCGTATCGGAACCAGCCGCTCGTTGGACGTCAGTGTCGCGGGTTCAGGCGATGTCGCCGCCGCGCCGACTGGTGATCTGGAGGTTTCCATCGCTGGATCGGGCGATGTCACAGTGGTGCAGGCCTCGGGCGACATCGAGGTATCCATCGCCGGGTCGGGTGATGTGCATGTGCTGGGCGGCGCTTCAGGGGACCTGGATGTCTCCATCGTCGGCTCCGGCAATGTCGATCACGGGGGCGAGGTTCGGGATATATCGGGCTCTTTCGCCGGGTCCGGCGACGTTCGGGTGGCGCGGGCCACCGGTTCGGTCGAGCGCTCGGCCGTGGGGTCGGGCACCATCAGGGTCGGCGAGAACTGATCGGCGATAAGGTTTAGCGGGGCGGGGCGCAGAAACCCCGCCCTGCCTCAGTTTCGCCGCTTGACGAAAACGGAATCGGGCGGCATAAGCGCCCCTCTTGTTGGACCGGCTGTGCATCGCAAGGTGCAGACGCGGTCCGCAGGAACGACCTAAGTACCTGTTCTTTGCAGCTTCTTGGGATTTAACGGCCTCGCGGGCAGCCGCAGAGGCCGATCGTTTTTGCGGACGTGCGTACCCTGAGGGTTTCGACCCGAAGGCCTCCGGTCTTTGAAATGGTTCACAGGGACGCGGTCCTCCGACCGCTTGGGATTTACGACCGATATGGATCAAAGCATCCGCATCAGGCTTAAGGCCTTCGATCACCGCGTCCTCGACTTTTCGACGCGCGAGATCGTCAATACCGCCAAGCGCACGGGCGCGACCGTTCGTGGTCCGATCCCGCTGCCGACCCTGATCGAAAAGTTCACCGTGAACCGTTCGCCGCACGTCGACAAGAAGTCGCGCGAGCAGTTTGAAATCCGCACGCACAAGCGTGTCCTCGATATCGTCGACCCCACCCCGCAGACCGTGGACGCGCTGATGAAGCTCGACCTGTCCGCCGGCGTGGACGTCGAGATCAAGATCTAAAGAAGAGAAGGCGGGATCCGATGCGCAAAGACGCGCGACGAACGGGCGTGATCGCCAAGAAGCTGGGAATGACGCGGATCTTCGCTGAAGATGGCGCGCATGTCCCGGTGACGGTTCTGGAGCTGGACGGCTGCCAGGTCGTTGGCCAACGCACTCAGGAGCGGGACGGCTATGTCGCCCTGCAGCTGGGCGCCGGCGCCAAGAAGGCCAAGCGCACCAACAACGCTCAGAAGGCCGTCTTCGCCAAGGCCGAGGTCGAGCCGAAGCATTATGTGGCCGAGTTCCGGGTGGCCGAGGACGCGCTCCTCGACATCGGCGCCGAGCTGTCGGCCGACCACTTCGTGGCCGGTCAGAAGGTCGACGTTCAGGGCCTGACCATCGGCAAGGGCTTCGCCGGCGCCATGAAGCGCTGGAACTTCGGCGGCCTGCGCGCGACGCACGGCGTGTCGGTGTCGCACCGCTCGCACGGGTCGACGGGTAACCGTCAGGACCCGGGTCGTACGTTCCCGGGCAAGAAGATGGCCGGTCATCTGGGTCAGGAAACTGTCACCCAGCAGAACCTGACCATCGTGCGCGTCGACGCCGAGCGCGGCCTGATCATGATCAAGGGCGCGGTCCCCGGCCACGACGGCAGCTATCTGAAAATCCGCGACGCGGTGAAGAAGTCGGCCGCCGACCTGCCGTATCCGGGCTCGATCAAGGGCGGCAAGTCCGCTCCGGCCGAAGCCGAGGCGCCCGCCGCCGAAGCCGCCGCCGAAGGGGGTGAAGCCTGATGAAACTTTCCGTCACCAAACTGGACGGCAAGGCCGCCGGCGACATCGAGCTGTCGGACGCCGTGTTCGGGATCGACGAGATCCGCGGCGACATCCTGGCCCGCGTCGTCAATTGGCAGCTGGCCAAGCGCCGCGCCGGCACGCACAAGGTCCAGACCCGGAACGAGAATTCTCGCACCGGCAAGAAGATGTACAAGCAGAAGGGCACCGGCGGCGCCCGTCACGGCTCGCGTCGTGCGCCCCAGTTCGTCGGCGGTTCGCGCGCCTTCGGCCCGGTGGTCCGCTCGCACGCCCACAGCCTGCCCAAGAAGGTCCGCGCCCTGGGCCTGCGCCACGCCCTGAGCTCCAAGGTCAAGGCCGGCGAGCTGATCGTGGTCGACAGCCTGTCGATCAAGGACGCCAAGACTTCGGCCCTGCGCGCCCAGTTCGGCAAGCTGGGCTGGGACAAGGTCCTGATCATCGCGGGTCCGGAAGTGGACGCCGGCTTCGGCATGGCGGCCCGCAACATCCCGCACGTGGACGTGCTGCCGAACGCCGGCCTGAACGTCTATGACGTGCTGCGCTCGGGCAAGCTGGTGCTGACCAAGGCCGCCGTCGAGGCGATCGAGGCGCGCTTCTCTGAGAAGGAGGCCGCGTGATGGCTGTCCAGCCGAACGTTCGTCACTACGACACCATCCTGGCTCCGGTGATCACCGAGAAGTCGACCGTGCTCTCCGAGCAGAACAAGGTCGTCTTCCGCGTTGCCGACAACGCGACCAAGGATGAAATCGCCGCCGCCGTCGAAGCGCTGTTCAAGGTCAATGTCACCAAGGTCAACACCCTGGTGCAGAAGGGCAAGACCAAGCGCTTCCGGGGCATCATGGGTCGCCGCGTCGACATCAAGAAAGCGATCGTGACGCTGGCTGAAGGCCAGTCGATCGACGTCACCACGGGGCTCTGATCCGATGGCTCTGAAGACATTCAATCCGACGTCGCCGGGCCGCCGCGCCCTGGTGCTGGTCGACCGCTCCGAGCTGCACAAGGGCCGCCCGGAGAAGTCGCTGACCGAAGGCCTGACCAAGTCGGGCGGTCGTGGTCAGGGCGGTCGCATCGCCGTCCGCTTCCGCGGTGGCGGCGCCAAGACGCTGTACCGCAAGATCGACTTCAAGCGTAAGAAGTTCGACTCGGTCGGCACCGTCGAGCGTCTGGAATACGATCCGAACCGCACCGCCTTCATCGCCCTGGTGACCTATGCCGACGGCGAGAAGACCTACATCATCGCGCCGCAGCGCCTGAAGGCCGGGGACACCATCGTCGCCGGCGAGAAGGTGGACGTGAAGCCGGGTAACGCCATGCCCCTGCGCTCGATGCCGGTCGGCACGATCATCCACAACATCGAGATGAAGCCGGGCAAGGGCGCCCAGCTGGCCCGTTCGGCCGGCGCCTACGCCCAGCTGGTCGGCCGCGATCAGGGCTATGCCCAGATCCGTCTCGGCTCGGGCGAGCTGCGCATGGTTCTGGACGGCTGCATGGCCACGGTGGGCGCGGTGTCGAACCCCGACCACATGAACCAGAACCTCGGCAAGGCCGGCCGCAAGCGTCACATGGGCTTCCGCCCGCACGTCCGCGGCGTGGCCATGAACCCGATCGACCACCCGCACGGTGGTGGTGAAGGCCGCACCTCCGGTGGCCGGACCCCGGTCACCCCGTGGGGCAAGGACACCAAGGGCGCTCGTACCCGCAAGAACAAGGCGACGGACAAGTTCATCATCCGCAGCCGCCACACCAAGAAGGCTCGCTAACCGATGGCCCGCTCCTCCTGGAAAGGCCCGTTCGTCGACGGGTATCTGCTCAAGAAGGCCGACGCCGTTCAGGCGTCGGGCCGCAAGGACGTGATCAAGACCTGGTCGCGCCGCTCCACCATCCTGCCGCAGTTCGTCGGCCTGACCTTTGGCGTCCACAACGGCCAGAAGCATGTGCCGGTGATGGTCAACGAGGACATGGTCGGCATGAAGTTCGGCGAGTTCGCCCCGACCCGGAACTTCCCGGGTCACGCGGCGGACAAGAAGGCCAAGAGGAAGTAAGCCGATGGCCCAGTCCAAGAACGAGCGTCGGGTCGCCCCGACCGAGGCCCGCGCCAAGCTGGTCAATGTGCGCATCAGCCCCCAGAAGCTGAACCTGGTCGCCGCCTCGATCCGCGGCATGCCGGTGCAGAAGGCGCTGAACGAGCTGGAATTCAGCCGCAAGCGCATCGCCACCGACGTGCGCAAGGTCCTCTATTCGGCCGTCTCGAACGCCGAGAACAACCACAACCTCGACATCGACAACCTGGTCGTGGCCGAGGCCTTCGTGGGCAAGAACCTGGTGATGAAGCGTTTCGCGAGCCGCGCTCGTGGTCGCTCGTCGCGCATCCTGAAACCGTTCAGCGAGATCACCATCGTGGTCCGTGAAGCCGGCGAGGCCGCCTGATGGGTCAGAAAATCAATCCGGTCGGGTTCCGCCTCGGCGTCAACCGCACGTGGGACAGCCGCTGGTACGCCGGCGGCAACGACTACGCCCGCCTGCTGCACCAGGACCTGAAGCTCCGCGAGATGCTGAAGGAGCGCCTGTCGGGCGCCGGCGTCAGCCGCATCATCATCGAGCGTCCGCACAAGAAGTGCCGCGTGACGATCTACGCCGCCCGCCCGGGTGTCGTGATCGGCAAGAAGGGCGCCGACATCGAGAAGCTGCGCAAGGACATCGCGGCCCAGACCGAAGGCGAGGTTCACCTGAACATCGTCGAGGTCCGCAAGCCCGAGACCGACGCTCAGCTGATCGCCGAGAACATCGCCCAGCAGCTGGAGCGCCGGATCGCCTTCCGCCGCGCCATGAAGCGCGCCATGCAGTCGGCCATCCGCCTGGGCGCCAAGGGTGTCCGGATCAACGTGTCGGGTCGCCTGGGCGGCGCCGAAATCGCGCGGATGGAGTGGTATCGCGAAGGCCGTGTGCCGCTGCACACCCTGCGCGCCGACATCGACTTCGGCTTCATCGAGGCCAAGACGACCTACGGAATCATCGGCGTGAAGGTCTGGGTGTTCAAGGGTGAAGTGCTGGAGCACGACCCGATGGCCCAGGACAAGCGCTGGGCCCAGGAAGCCTCGGGCCCGTCGTCGAACGAAGGCCGCGGTCCGCGCGGCGACCGGGGCGATCGCGGTCCGCGTCGCGATCGGGGACGTGAGAGCTAAGTCATGCTGCAACCGAAGAAGACCAAATACCGCAAGGCCTTCAAGGGCCGCATCCACGGTTCCGCCAAAGGCGGTTTCTCGCTCAACTTCGGCTCGTACGGGCTGAAGACGGTCGAGCCGGAACGCATCACCGCGCGTCAGATCGAAGCGGCCCGCCGCGCGATCACCCGCCAGATGAAGCGTCAGGGCCGGGTGTGGATCCGCGTGTTCCCCGACCTGCCGGTCACCGGCAAGCCGGCGGAAGTCCGCATGGGCAAGGGCAAGGGCGCCGTCGACTACTGGGCCGCGCGCTGCCACCCGGGCCGCATCCTGTTCGAAATCGACGGCGTGCCGGACGACGTGGCCCGCGAGGCTCTTCGCCTCGGCGCCGCCAAGCTGCCGGTCCGCACCAAGGTGGTCACCCGCCTGGACGCCGGCATCGCCCATGTGGAGCACGCGGCATGACCAAGATCGCCGACTTCCGGAGCCTGACCTCCGACCAGCTGTCCGACGAGCTGCTGAAGCTCAAGAAGGAGCAGTTCAACCTGCGCTTCCAGGCCGCCACCGGCCAGATGGAAAAGACCCACCGGGTCTCGGAAGTGCGCAAGGACATCGCCCGCCTCTCGACGCTTCTGCGCGAGAAGCGTTCGACCGCCGCGTAAGGAAACGAAAATGCCGAAGCGAATTCTCGAAGGCGTGGTCGTCTCCGACAAGGGCGACAAGACCGTTGTCGTCAAGGTCGAGCGCACCCTGCTGCACCCGGTCCTCAAGAAGACCGTGCGCCTGTCCAAGAAGTATCACGCTCACGACGAAGCCAACGCCTACAAAGAAGGCGAAGTCGCCCGCATCGTCGAGTGCGCCCCCAAGTCCAAGCTGAAGCGCTGGGAAGTCCTGTCCAAGGACTCCGCGGCCGCCTCGGCCTCTTAATCGGAAGGATCGGATCCTATGATCCAGATGCAAACTAACCTGGAGGTGGCCGACAATTCGGGCGCTCGCCGGGTCATGTGCATCAAGGTGTTGGGCGGCTCCAAGCGCCGCTACGCCTCGGTGGGCGACACGATCGTCGTGTCCGTCAAGGAAGCCATCCCGCGCGGTCGCGTGAAGAAGGGCGAGGTGCTGCGCGCCGTCGTCGTTCGCACCGCCAAGGACATCCAGCGCAAGGATGGCTCGGTCATCCGCTTCGACAAGTCGGCGGCCGTGATCGTCAACAAGTCGAACGAGCCCATCGGCACGCGCATCTTCGGCCCGGTTCCGCGCGAGCTGCGCGCCAAGAACCACATGAAGATCATCTCGCTCGCGCCGGAGGTGCTGTAATGGCCGCGAAGATCAAGAAGGGCGACAACGTCGTTGTCCTGACCGGCAAGGACAAGGGCCGCACCGGCCAGGTCACGCGCGTGCTGCCGGCCGAGGGCCGCGTGGTGGTGCAGGGCGTCAACATGGTCCAGCGCCACACCCGTCCCTCCCAGGGTGATCCCCAGGGCGGCATCAAGAACAAGGAAGCGTCGCTTCACCTGTCGAACGTCGCCATCGCCGACGCCAACGGCAAGCCGACCCGCGTCGGCTTCCGCGTCGACGACGGCAAGAAGGTGCGCTTCGCCAAGACCACGGGAGACGCCATCAATGGCTGAGGCCCAATACACCCCCCGGCTGAAGTCCGAGTATCAAGCGCGCATCCGCGCCGCGATGAAGGACAAGTTCGGCTATTCGAACGAGATGCAGATCCCCAAGCTGGACAAGATCGTCCTGAACATGGGCATCGGTGAAGCCGTGGCCGACTCCAAGAAGGCGACCGCAGCCCTCAAGGACCTGACCCAGATCGCCGGCCAGAAGGCCGTGCCGACCAAGGCCCGCAACTCCATCGCCGGCTTCAAGCTGCGCGAGGGAATGATCATCGGCGGCAAGGTCACCCTGCGCGGCGACCGGATGTACGAGTTCCTGGATCGGTTCATCACCATCGCGCTGCCGCGGGTGAAGGACTTCCGGGGCCTGAAGGGCACCTCGTTCGACGGTCGCGGCAACTACGCCACCGGTCTGAAGGAGCACATCGTGTTCCCCGAGATCAACTACGACCAGATTGACCAGATGTGGGGCATGGACATCATTGTCTGCACCACGGCCAAGACCGATGAGGAAGCCAAGGCTCTCCTCACCGAGTTCAAGTTCCCGTTCGTGACGAACTGAGCGGGAAGGAAAGAGCACCATGGCTAAGAAGTCCGCCGTAAACCGCAACGAACGCGTCAAGAAGCTGGTCGCCCAGTACGCCGAAAAGCGCGCCGCGCTGAAGGCCACCGCCAATGACGAGAGCCTGCCGCTGGAAGAGCGTTTCGCCGCTCGCCTGAAGCTGGCCGAGCTGCCGCGCAACTCCGCGGCCGTTCGTATCCGCAACCGCTGCGAGGTGACGGGCCGTCCGCGCGCCTATTACCGCAAGCTGCACATGAGCCGTATCGCCCTTCGCGACCTGGCCTCGCTGGGTCAGATCCCCGGCATGACCAAGTCGAGCTGGTAAGGGGAGAAACAGACCATGATGATCAATGATCCCCTGAGCGACATGATCGCTCGCATCAAGAACGCCGCGACCCGCAAGCGTTCCACGGTGCTGACCCCGGCCTCGCGTCTGCGCCAGCGCGTCCTCGACGTGCTGCAGGACGAAGGCTACATCCGCGGCTACAACCTGGTTCAGAACCCGGGTGAGTTTCCGCAGTTCGAGATCGAGCTCAAGTACTTCGACGGCCAGCCGGTCATCGCCGAGATCAGCCGCGTGTCCAAGCCGGGCCGCCGCGTCTATTCGGCCATCTCCGACCTGAAGCCGATCAAGAACGGCCTGGGTATCTCGATCCTGTCGACGTCCAAGGGCGTCATGTCCGACACCGCGGCCCGCGAGCAAAACGTGGGCGGCGAAGTCCTCTGCAGGGTCTACTGACATGTCCCGTATCGGCAAGAAGACCATCTCCATCCCGAAGGGCGTCACCCTGACGCTCGACGGCCAGACCGTGACCGTGAAGGGTCCCAAGGGCGAGCGCTCCTGGACCGTGGCCGAAGAGATCGAGGTCAAGCAGGACGGCGACGAGCTGTCCCTGACCCCGCGTTCGGACACCCAGCGCGCCCGCGCCATGTGGGGTCTGTCGCGCACCCTGGTCTCCAACATGGTGACCGGCGTGACCGAAGGCTTCGAGCGCACGCTCGAGCTGGTCGGCGTCGGCTATCGCGCGGCGATGAAGGGCTCCAACCTGTCGCTCCAGCTCGGCTTCTCGCACGAGGTGGACGTCAAGGCTCCGGAAGGCGTCACCTTCGCCACGCCGAAGCAGACCGAGATCAAGATTTCGGGCAACGACAAGCAGGTCGTGGGCGAGATCGCCGCCAACATCCGCAAGCTGCGTCCGCCGGAGCCCTACAAGGGCAAGGGCGTGCGCTATCAGGGCGAAACCGTCCGGCGCAAGGAAGGCAAGAAGAAGTAAGTCATGGCTCTTTCTCTTCGCGATACCGCCAAGCGTCGCCAGCAGCGCACCCGCAACCGCCTGAAGGCGGTGGCCAATGGCCGTCTGCGTCTGTCGGTGCACCGCTCGGACAAGAACATCTCGGCCCAGGTGATCGACGATTCCAAGGGGATCACGATCGCGGCCGCCTCTTCGCTGGAAGGCGAAAAGGGCAAGAAGGGCAAGGGGGCGGATACCGCCGCCGCGGCCCGGATCGGCAAGCTCGTCGCCGAGCGCGCGCTGGAGAAGGGCGTCACGGACGTCGTCTTCGATCGCGGCTCCTACATCTATCACGGCCGGGTCAAGGCGTTGGCGGAAGCCGCGCGCGAAGCCGGCCTGAACTTCTAAGGGACGAGACGCATGGCGCATCAACCCCAACGCGGCGGCGGCGATCGCAATCGCCGCGATAACCGCAACGCTCCGGCCGCCGACGGTCCCGATTCGGACATCGTCGAGAAGCTGGTCCACATCAACCGCGTCGCCGCCACCGTGAAGGGCGGCCGCCGGTTCTCGTTCGCGGCCCTGATGGTCGTCGGCGACGGCAAGGGCCGCGTCGGCTTCGGTCACGGCAAGGCGCGCGAAGTGCCGGAAGCCATCCGCAAGGCGACCGAGGAAGCCAAGAAGACCATGATCCGGGTTCCGCTGCGCGAAAACCGGACCCTGCACCACGACGGCAACGGCCGCTGGGGCGCCGGCAAGATCATGGTCCGCGCGGCCCCTCCGGGCACCGGCGTCATCGCCGGCGGTCCGATGCGCGCCGTGCTGGAAACCCTGGGCGTCCAGGACGTGGTCGGCAAGTCGACCGGCTCGTCCAACCCCTACAACATGGTCCGCGCCACGTTTGAAGCGCTGAAGGTGCAGTCCTCGCCCCGTCAGGTCGCCTCCAAGCGCGGCAAGAAGGTCGGTGACATCATGGGCCGCCGCAACGACGGCGCCTCGTCGCCCGAAGCCGTGGAGAGCTGATGATGGCCAAGAAGGAACAGACGAACGTCACCGTTCGCCAGACCGGCTCGCCGATCCGCCGCAAGTCGGACCAGCGCGCCACCCTGGTGGGCCTGGGCCTGAACCGGCTGGGCCGCGAAACCACCCTGGAGGACACCCCCTCGGTGCGCGGCATGATCGCCAAGGTCGCCCACATGGTGGAAGTGGTCGAGAAGTAAGCAGGTCCTCGACTTGCGAAGATCCGGAGGGCTGCCTATAGGCGGCCCTTCATTTTTACAGAGCCGAGTCCGGACGCTGTCCGGGCGCTAGCACCCGAAAGGATCAGGCCGATGAAACTGAACGAAATCCGAGACAACGAGGGCGCCCGCAAGAAGCGGCTGCGCGTCGGCCGGGGCCCGGGCTCGGGCAAGGGCAAGACCGCCGGTCGCGGCGTCAAGGGTCAGAAGTCACGTTCGGGCGTCGCCATCGGCGGCTTCGAAGGCGGCCAGATGCCGCTGTACATGCGTATGCCCAAGCGCGGCTTCAACAACCCCGGCGCGCTGAAGCTGGCCGAGGTGAACCTGTGGCGTCTGCAGGACGCCGTGGACGCCAAGAAGCTGGACGCCAAGAAGGAAATCAACGCCGAGGCCCTGGTCGCCGCCGGCGTGATCCGTCGCGCCAAGGACGGCGTCCGCGTGCTCGGCACCGGTGAGCTGAAGGCCAAGCTGAACCTGGTCGTCTGGTCGGCCTCGGCCGGCGCCAAGAAGGCCATCGAGGACGCGGGCGGCTCGGTCACCGAGCAGCGCATCGCCGCCGAGGAAGCCGCCAAGGCCCGCGTCGAAAAGCGCAACGCCGCCAAGGGCAAGCCGCCGGCTCCCAAGGCGAAGAAGGCCGACAAGGCCTGAGCATGACCGTCGTCGTCGGGGTCGTGAGCGCCCCGCCGCGCCCCGCCGATGACGATTTCCCGGAAAGCGGCCCTCGCAAGAGCGCCGCTTTCCGCCTATCTGACGACGCTTGTCGCATTAGCGTCTCCGGGGAGACCGCCTGATGGCTTCGGCCGCCGAACAACTCGCAGCCAATATGAACATCGGTTCCTTTTCGAAGGCGACCGAGCTGCACAAGCGCCTGCTGTTCACGCTGGGCGCGCTGATCGTCTATCGGATCGGCACCTACATCCCGATCCCGGGCATCAATTCCCAGGCCTTCCTGGACTTCTTCGGCAACCCGGATCAGCAGCGCGGCATCCTGGACATGTTCAACATGTTCTCGGGCGGCGCGGTGGAGCGGATGGCCGTGTTCGCCCTGAACGTCATGCCCTACATCTCCGCCTCGATCATCGTGCAGATGATGGGCGCCGTGTACGGCCCGTGGGAGAAGCTGAAGAAGGAAGGCGGAGAGGCGGGCCGCAAGACCCTGAACCAGTACACCCGCTATCTGACCGTGGTGCTGGCCATCGCCCAGTCGATGGGCATCGCCGTTGGCCTGAACGCCTCTCAGGGCATGGTCGACAATCCCGGAATCTTCTTCATCGCCACCACGGTCGTGACCCTGACCGGCGGCACCATGTTCCTGATGTGGCTGGGTGAGCAGATCACCGCGCGCGGCGTCGGCAACGGCATCTCTCTGCTGATCTTCGCCGGCATCGTGGCCGTGCTGCCGGGCACCATCGGCCGTCTTTTGGGCCTGGCCCAGGAGGGGCAGATCTCGGCCTTCGCCCTGATCTTCATCGTCGTGCTGGCGGTCGCCTTGGTCGGCTTCATTGTCTTCATGGAGCGGGCCCAGCGCCGGCTCCTGATCCAGTATCCCAAGCGCCAGGAAGGCAACCGCATGGCGGGCGGGGAGCGCAGCTTCCTGCCGCTGAAGGTCAATACCGCCGGCGTGATCCCGCCGATCTTCGCCTCGTCGCTGCTGATGCTGCCGGCCACGGTGGCTCAGATGACGGCCAACGCCGACCTGCCCAGCTGGATGTCCTGGCTGCCGACCGCGGCGGCGCAGCTGAGCCACGGCCAGCCGCTGTTCCTGGTGCTCTACGGCGCGCTGATCATCTTCTTCTGCTTCTTCTACACCTCGATCACCTTCAATCCCGAGGACACGGCCGACAACCTGCGGAAGTACGGCGGCTTCCTGCCGGGCATCCGGCCGGGCAAGCGGACGGCGGAGTATATCGACTACGTCCTGACCCGCCTGACCACGATCGGCGCCATCTACATCACCGCCGTCTGCCTGCTGCCGGAGTTCATGATCGGCCAGTTCCCCGCCGTTGGCTATTTCGGCGGCACCTCGATCCTGATCGTGGTTTCGGTCACCATGGACACCGTGGCGCAGATCCAGTCGCACCTGTTGGCGCACCAGTACGAAGGCCTGATCAAGAAGGCCAAGCTGCGCGGACGCGGACAGGGCGGTCGCGGCGGCGGTCGGGGTATGCCGGCGCCTGTCCGCCGGTAATCTGAACCTCAGGGGAGGGGCCCGATGAATCTGATCCTGTTCGGGCCTCCGGCCGCCGGGAAGGGCACCCAGGCCAAGCGCCTGGTCGAGACGCGCGGCATGGTCCAGCTGTCGACCGGCGACATGCTGCGGGCCGCCATCGCTTCGGGCTCGGAACTGGGGCAGACGGTGAAGGACATCATGGCGCGCGGCGATCTGGTCACCGACGAGATCGTCATCGCCCTGATCGAGGATCGCCTGCCGGAGGCCGAGGCGGCTGGCGGCGCCATCTTCGACGGCTTCCCCCGCACCGTGGCCCAGGCCGAGGCGCTGGACGCCATGCTGGAAACGCGCGGCGCCAAGATAGATCGGGTGATCCGCCTGAAGGTGGACGACGCCGCCCTGACCGCCCGCATCGAAAAGCGTTTCGCCGACCAGGGCCGCGCCGACGACAATCCGGCGACCTTCAAGGATCGGCTGGCCGTCTACAATCGCCAGACCGCGCCGCTGCTTCCTTATTACGAAGGGCAGGGCAAGTTGACCGAGATCGACGGCATGGGCTCGATCGATCAGGTCGCTGACGGTATCGACGGGACGCTCGACGGCGCCGGCTGAAACCGGCAGTCTGGCGTCCATGCCCTGGCTTCGCGAGCGCCTGAAGAGTCTCACCAGCAAACCCTGGCGATTGGCGATCATCGCCGCCATCGTGCTTGCGCACGCCGGGATAGCCTGGTGGCTGATCCAGGTCGAACAGGTGCTGGCGCCGCCGGAGCCGACCCCGCCGATGGAGGTGGTGCTGTGGCCGCCGCGCCCACCCGAAGACCCGCCCGCCGACCCGGCGCCTGAAGTGGGGGGTGGGGGGCCGGCCCAGCCCTCAGTGGTGCGCACGCCGCCCGAGCCGGTCGAGGTCGAGCCCGAGATACCCGCGCCCATCGAGCCCGCCGAGGAGCAGGCCCCGCTGGTCGGGGTCGCTCCGATCGAGAGCCCAAACCCAGGCTTCGGCCTGGGCGGGCAGGGGACGGGCACAGGGACCGGTATCGGGTCTGGGGCCGGACCGGGGACAGGCGGAACGGAGCGGTGGCGCGTCATCCGAGGCCCGAGCCAGGTTGAGCTAGGGCGCTTTCACCCCCGCGCGGCGATTCGCCGAGGCCTGTCGGGCCAGGCCATGATCACCTGCCGCATCCGTGGACAGCGCCTGACGGAATGCCGAGCAGATAGCGAGTCGCCGCCAGGCCTTGGCTTCGGGCGAGCGGCGGTCGCTTCGGCGCCCCTGTTTGTGGTCCGCCCTCCTTACGAAGACGGTGTACCGGTGGATGGCGCCGAGGTTTCCATCGGGGTGACGTTCGACTTACCGCCATAGCGCCGTTCGTCCGACTTGCTCCAAGGGTGGGCGTGACATAGCCTCTTGGTTGAGAGGCAGGGCGATGACAGCGACGGGACAGGCTGACCTTCGGACACGCGCGACGACCGGGATCGCGGTCGCCGGCCTGCACGGTGCGCTCCTCCTGCTTCTGCTGCTCGCGCGAACCGATCCACCGCCGGAAATTCCCGACTTTCCGCCGATGCTCGTCGAACTGATCGCGCCGCAGCCGGCCTTGCGGACGGCTCCGACCGTTGGCGGCGGCGGCAAGCCCTCGGCGCCGTCGCGGACCCATACGCCGCCTGAGCCGCCTCTGGATCGCATAGAGGTTCTGGCGCCGCCGGTGCAGGCCGTCGAGCAGCCGCTGGTCGTCGGTATGTCGGACACCGATCCGGTGCAGGCGGCGCGGGGCGTGTCCGGGATCGTGGCCGGGACGGGAGCCGGCTCGGGACGCGGATCGGGCTCAGGGCCCGGAACGGGCGAAGGCGGAACTGAGGGTCCGACGCTCATTAGGGGGCCGAAGGGGGCGACCATTGCGGAGAAGGTCGATCGGGCCGCGCTGAGGCGGAGCGCGCTGCCTTACGCGATCCTGGATTGCAGGATTCGGGGGGGTGAGAGGCGCTTCGACCGGTGCCGTGTCATGGAGGAATCTGTGCCGGGCGCTGGAGAGGTGGCGCTGAGGAAAGCACGTGAATTCGTGTTTCATTCCACGCGCGGTCCCGGGCGGTTTGCGCCAACGTACGATCAAACCATCGGCATAGAGTTTGACCCCTTGGAACTGCCCTACCAGGGTCCCGGTTGACGCACAGGGAATCCCCTGTATAAGAGCGGCCTTCCGCGAAGGGCGCCAACGCTCCTGGTCTGTTGACCGGAGCGTTTGTTGCGTCCCGACACGCGCATCTGGAGAATTTCGTGGCCCGTATCGCTGGCGTCAACATCCCGACCAACAAGCGCGTCGAAATCGCGCTTCAGTACATCCACGGCATCGGTCCGAAGTCCGCCAAGGAAATCACCGAGAAGGTCGGCATCGAGCCGGCCCGCCGCGTGAACCAGCTGACCGACGCCGAGGTGCTGTCGATCCGCGAGACCATCGACCGCGACCACATGGTCGAGGGCGACCTGCGTCGCGAGACCTCGATGAACATCAAGCGTCTGATGGACCTGGCCTGCTACCGCGGCCTGCGTCACCGCAAGGGCCTGCCGGTCCGCGGCCAGCGCACCCACACCAACGCCCGCACCCGCAAGGGTCCCGCCAAGCCGATCGCCGGCAAGAAGAAGTAAGAGAGAGCCGTACCGATGGCCAAGGAACCGGGTCGCGTCAAAAAGCGCGAGCGCAAGAACATCACCTCGGGCGTGGCGCATGTAAACGCCAGCTTCAACAACACCATGGTGACCATCACCGACGCCCAGGGGAACGCCATCTCCTGGTCCAGCGCCGGGCACATGGGCTTCAAGGGTTCGCGCAAGTCGACGCCCTACGCCGCCCAGATGGCCGCCGAGGACGCCGCCAAGAAGGCCGGCGAGCACGGTGTGAAGACGCTGGAAGTGAACGTGTCGGGACCGGGCTCCGGCCGTGAATCGGCCCTGCGCGCCCTGCAGGCCGCCGGCATGACGATCACCACGATCCGCGACGTCACCCCGATGCCGCACAACGGTTGCCGCCCGCCAAAGCGCCGCCGCGTCTAAGACGCCCCGTCGCTGACTACCCCATTCTCCGCCGGTCCCGCCTCGTCTGACGAGGGGAGGGGGACCGGCGAAACCCGTTTCGAGGGACACCCATGATCGAAAAGAACTGGCAAGAACTGATCCGTCCCGAAAAGCCGCAGATCGAGATCGGGACCGACGCTCAGCGCAAGGCCCGTCTGGTCGCCGAACCGCTGGAGCGCGGCTTTGGCGTGACCCTGGGCAACGCCCTGCGCCGCGTGCTTCTGTCGTCGCTGCAAGGCGCCGCCGTGACCGCCATCCAGATCGACGGCGTGGTGCACGAGTTCTCCTCGCTGGAAGGCGTGCGCGAGGACGTCGTGGACATCGTGCTGAACATCAAGCAGCTGGCGCTGCGCATGCACGCTGAAGGCCCCAAGCGCATGACGCTGAAGGCCACCGGCCCCGGCCCGGTGACCGCCGGCCAGATCGAGGCGTCCTCGGACATCGAGATCCTGAACCCGGATCACCTGATCTGCACCCTGGACGACGGCGCCACCGTGCGCATGGAACTGACCGTGCAGAACGGCAAGGGCTATGTCGCGTCGGAGCACAACCGTCCGGAAGACGCGCCGATCGGCCTGATCGCCGTCGACGCCCTGTATTCGCCGGTCAAGCGCGTCGCCTATCGCGTCGAGCCGACCCGTCAGGGCCAGTCGCTGGACTATGACAAGCTGATCCTCGACGTCGAGACCAACGGCGCCGTGTCGCCGGTGGACGCCGTGGCCTACGCCTCGCGCATCCTCCAGGACCAGCTGCAGATCTTCATCACTTTCGAAGAGCCCAAGGCCGTCACGGCCGAGGCGGACGGCAAGCCCGACCTGCCTTTCAATCCGGCCCTGCTGAAGAAGGTGGACGAGCTGGAGCTGTCGGTGCGTTCGGCCAACTGCCTGAAGAACGATAACATCGTCTACATCGGCGACCTGATCCAGAAGACCGAGGGCGAGATGCTTCGCACCCCGAACTTCGGCCGCAAGTCGCTGAACGAGATCAAGGAAGTGCTTACCGGAATGGGCCTGTCGCTCGGCATGGACGTGCCGAACTGGCCGCCGGAAAACATCGACGATCTGGCCAAGAAGTTCGAAGACCAGATCTAGTTTCAACCCTCCGCCCAGGCCCGGGCATGCGTCCGGGTCGCGGAGCGGTTAGAATGAAAAAGCCCAGGTCCAGGCAGCTGGAAACCGGGTTGAGTAGGAGAGACCCCGATGCGCCACGGCGCCGCCTATCGCAAGCTCGGCCGCACGGCCAGCCACCGCCAGGCCATGTTCGCCAACATGGCCGCCTCGCTGATCAAGCACGAGCAGATCACCACGACCCTGCCCAAGGCCAAGGAGCTGCGGCCCTTCGTGGAGAAGCTGGTCACGCTCGGCAAGAAGGGCGACCTGCACGCTCGCCGTCAGGCCATCAGCCACGTCCGCGACGTGACCCAGGTCGGCAAGCTGTTCGAGACCCTGGCTCCGCGTTACGCCGAGCGTAACGGCGGCTACATCCGCATCATGAAGGCCGGCTTCCGCCACGGCGACAACGCGCCGATGGCCGTGATCGAGTTCGTCGATCGCGACGCCGACGCCAAGGGCAAGGACTCCGGTCCGGTCCTGGCCGCCTACGGAGACGACGAGGGGGCCTGATCGGCTTCGTCATCGCCACGCCTTTGAAGGGGCGGTCGGAGCGATCCGGCCGCCCTTTCGCGTGTGCGGCCGTCTCACGCGCGGCAGCGGCAAAGCTGCGAGCCATTCTCACAAATTCCTTGCGCCATCGGGGTTTGAACCCCCGCCGGGAGCGTTTAGAAGAGCCCGAATCCGCCGCCATCCCCCCGGCGGCCGAGGTCGTTTGAGATGACGGAATTCCTGCTCGAATATCTGCCGATCGTGGTCTTCTTCGGGATCGCGGCGGTCCTGGGCCTGGGCTTCATGCTGGCGGCCTGGGTGATCGCGCCCAAAAACCCGGACGCGGAAAAGCTGTCGGCCTATGAGTGCGGCTTCAACGCCTTTGACGACGCGCGGATGAAGTTCGACGTGCGCTTCTATCTGGTGTCGATCCTGTTCATCATCTTCGATCTGGAGATCGCCTTCCTGTTCCCCTGGGCGGTGTCGATGTTCGACCTGCCGCAGGCGCAGATGATCTTCGCCTTCTGGTCGATGATGGTCTTCCTGGGCGTGCTGACGGTCGGCTTCCTCTACGAGTGGAAGAAGGGAGCCCTGGAATGGGAGTGACCGTGGACAACAATGTTCCCGTCATCGGTCAGGGAAATCAGGGCGCGTCGTCGCAACTGGTGACGCCCTATGGTCAGGGCGCGCGCTCGACTGTCGAGGGCTACGATCCGAAGATCCACGACAAGTTCTTCGAGCAGGTCAACACCGAGCTAGGCGAGCGCGGCTTTCTGACCGCCTCGGCGGAGGACATCATCACCTGGGCCCGCACCGGCTCACTGATGTTCATGACCTTCGGCCTGGCCTGCTGCGCCGTGGAGATGATCCAGGCGGCCATGCCGCGCTATGACCTGGAGCGGTTCGGCTTCGCGCCGCGCGCCAGCCCGCGTCAGTCCGACGTGATGATCGTGGCCGGCACCCTGACCAACAAGATGGCTCCGGCTCTTCGTAAGGTTTACGACCAGATGCCGGACCCCCGCTACGTGATTTCGATGGGCAGCTGCGCCAACGGCGGCGGGTATTATCACTATAGTTACAGTGTTGTTCGGGGTTGCGACAGGATCGTGCCGGTGGACGTCTATGTGCCGGGGTGCCCGCCGTCGGCGGAGGCGCTGGTCTATGGCGTGCTGCAGCTGCAGAAGAAGATCCGACGGATCGGGACGATCGAGCGATGACCGACGTCGTGGAAACCACGGTCGCCGCCGACGCCCTGAGCGATCTGGGGCGTGAGCTGGCGGGGGCGCTGTCGGTGGATATCGAGCTGGCGCATGGCGAGCTGAACCTCACCACGACGCGCGACCGGGTGCTGGAGGTGCTGACCGCGCTGCGGGACCAGTATGGGTTTCAGCAGCTGATCGACCTGACTGGTGTGGACTATCCCGAGCGGGCCGAGCGTTTCGATGTGGTCTATCACCTGCTCAGCATGACGCGGAACCTGCGTCTCAGGGTCAAGGTGGCGACCGACGAGCAGGCGCCGGTGCCGAGCGCCATTCCGGTGTGGCCGTGCGCCGAGTGGTTCGAGCGCGAGGCGTTCGACATGTACGGCATGCTGTTCTCGGGCCACCCGGACCTTCGCCGGCTGCTGACCGACTACGGCTTTCAGGGGCATCCCCTGCGCAAGGACTTCCCGATGACGGGCTATGTCGAGGTGCGCTGGTCCGAGGAGCAGAAGCGGGTGGTCTATGAGCCCGTCAAACTGACCCAGGAATTCCGCCGCTTCGACTTCCTGTCGCCGTGGGAGGGCGCCGACTACGCCCAGCCGCCGCTGCCGGGCGACGAGAAGGCGATCGGCTCGGCCGGCACGCCCAGCGGAGGCAAGGCGTGATGGCCGACGACGCGACCCCCAAGCCCAAGTCCGCCGTCGATCTCGGCTTCCAAGAGGGCGCCGAGGTGATCCGGCGCGGCGACCCGGACGAGCGCAAGTTCACCATCAACTTCGGCCCCCAGCACCCGGCGGCGCACGGCGTGCTGCGCCTGGTGCTGGACCTGGACGGCGAGATCGTCGACCGGGTCGATCCGCACATCGGCTTGCTGCACCGCGGCACCGAAAAGCTGATGGAGGCGCGCACCTACCTGCAGAACGTGCCCTATTTCGACCGGCTGGATTACGTCTCGCCGATGAACCAGGAGCACGCCTTCTGCCTGGCGATCGAGAAACTGCTGGGCGTGTCGGTTCCGTATCGGGCGCAGCTGATCCGGGTTCTGTATTCCGAGATCGGCCGCATCCTGTCGCACCTGCTGAACGTGACGACCCAGGCCATGGACGTCGGCGCCCTGACGCCCCCGCTGTGGGGCTTCGAGGAGCGCGAGAAGCTGATGGTCTTCTATGAGCGCGCCTGCGGGGCGCGGCTGCACGCCAACTATTTCCGGCCGGGTGGCGTGCACCAGGACCTGCCGACGGCCCTGATCGACGACATCGCCAAGTGGTGCGAGACCTTCCCGGCGGCGCTGCACGACATCGAAAGCCTGGTCACCGAGAACCGCATCTTCAAACAGCGCAACGTCGATATCGGCGTGGTGTCCAAGGAACAGGCCCTGGCCTGGGGCTTCACCGGCGTGATGCTGCGCGGCTCGGACATCGCCTGGGACCTGCGCAAGTCACAGCCGTACGAGTGCTACGCCGAGCTGGAGTTCGACGTGGTGGTCGGCAAGAACGGCGACTGCTGGGACCGCTACCTCGTACGCGTCGAGGAGATGAAGCAGAGCCTGCGGATCATGGAGCAGTGCATCCACCGGCTGCGCAACTGCCCCGGCGATCCGGTCATGATCCAGGACAACAAGATCGCTCCGCCCAAGCGCGGCGAGATGAAGCGGTCGATGGAAGCCCTGATCCATCACTTCAAACTCTACACCGAGGGCTTCCGCACCCCGCCGGGCGAGGTCTATGCCGCGGTCGAGGCGCCCAAGGGCGAGTTCGGCGTCTATCTGGTCTCGGACGGGACCAACAAACCCTATCGCTGCAAGATCTCGGCGCCGGGCTTCCGTCACCTGCAGGCGATGGACTGGATGAACCGCGGGCACATGCTGGCGGACGTGAGCGCCATCCTGGGGTCCCTCGATATCGTGTTCGGTGAGGTCGATCGATGAGCGTGCGTCGTCTCGCCAAAGTGCAGCCGGACAGCTTCGCCTTCTCCAAGGCGACGATGCAGAAGGCCGAGTGGTGGATCGCCAAATATCCGGCTGATCGGCGTCAGTCGGCGGTGATCCCGATCCTGTGGCTGGTCCAGAAGCAGGAGGGCTGGGTCTCCGAACCCGCCATCCGCGCCATTGCGGCCCTGCTGGACATGCCGACCATTCGGGTGCTGGAGGTCGCGACCTTCTACACCATGTTCCAGCTGGAGCCGGTCGGCACGGCCGCCCTGATCCAGGTGTGCGGCACCACGCCGTGCATGCTGCGTGGTTCGGGCGAACTGATGCGGGTGTGCAAGGAGAAGATCGGGCCCAAGGACCAGCTGTCGGCGGACGGCAGGTTCACCTGGCAGGAGGTCGAGTGCCTGGGCGCCTGCGCCAACGCGCCGATGGCGCAGATCAACGACTATTATTTCGAAGACCTGACGGCCGAGGACATGGCCGGGATCATCGACGACTTCGCGGCGGGCAAGGCGCCCCAGCCGGGCAGCCGCGTGGGCCGGGCGTCGTCCGAGCCTGAGGGCGGGGCCATCACCCTGACCGATCCCAAGCTGTATGACGGCTCGGCCGCCAAGCCGATCAAGACCCTGCCGAACTCGGCTCCCGCGAAGGAGCCGGCGTGACGCGTCCCGACTTCTCCTCCGACGAGGGCGTGCGCGCCTATCGCGTCGAGCTGCGCTCCGTGGGCCGCAAACAGCGGCTGGCGGGCTTCGCGCTGATCGTGCTGGCGGTCGCCATCCTGTGGGGAGCGCCGCAGCTGGGGCTGGAGCCGCGCCTGGTTCAGACCCTGGGCTACGGCGCCCTGGCCGGGGGCTGGGTTCTGATGATCTACGCCATCTTCCTGCGCACCCAACACCACCGTCGCCGCCTTCGGGAGATTGAGTAAGCCATGGTCGGCATTCTCGAGGACAAAGACCGCATCTTCACCAACCTGTACGGCCTCCAGGACTGGACGCTGGAGGGGGCGAAGAAGCGCGGCTGCTGGAACGCGACCGGCGACATGCTGGCGCTGGGCCGGGACTGGATCATCACCAACGTCAAGAACTCCGGCCTGCGCGGACGCGGCGGGGCCGGTTTCTCGACCGGGCTGAAGTGGTCCTTCATGCCCAAGGAAGTGAAGGAAGACCGGCCCCACTATCTGGTGGTCAACGCCGACGAATCCGAACCCGGCACCTGCAAGGATCGGGAGATCATGCGGCACGATCCGCAGCTGTTGATCGAAGGCTGTCTGATCGCCTGTTTCGCCATGCAGGCGCACGCCTGCTACATCTATCTGCGCGGCGAATATGTGCTGGAACGCGAGCGGATGGAGGCGGCGGTCAAGCAGGCCTATGAGGCCAGGCTGATCGGCAAGAACAATGTCCACGGCTGGGACCTGGACATCTACATTCACCACGGCGCGGGCGCTTACATCTGCGGCGAGGAGACGGCCCTGCTGGAAAGCCTGGAGGGCAAGAAGGGCCAACCCCGCCTGAAGCCGCCGTTCCCGGCCGGTGCGGGCCTGTACGGCATGCCGACCACGGTGAACAACGTCGAGTCGATCGCGGTCGTCGGCACCATCCTGCGCCGGGGCGCGGAGTGGTTCGCGGGCTTTGGCCGGCCGAACAACACCGGCACCAAGATCATGTCGATCAGCGGCCATGTGAACCGGCCGTGCAATGTCGAAGAAGCGATGTCGATCCCGCTGAAGCAGCTGCTGGAAGAGCACTGCGGCGGGGTGCGCGGCGGCTGGGACAATCTGAAGGCGGTGATACCGGGCGGGTCGTCGGTGCCGCTGATCACGCGCGAGATGAGCGAGACCGCGCTGATGGACTTCGACAGTCTGCGCGAGATGCGCTCGGGTCTGGGTACGGCGGCGGTCATCGTGATGGACCAGTCGACCGACCTGGTGAAGGCGATCGCGCGCATCAGCTATTTCTACAAGCACGAGAGCTGCGGCCAGTGCACGCCGTGCCGCGAGGGCACCGGCTGGATGTGGCGGGTGCTGGAGCGGATGGCCATCGGCGAGGCCGATCCGTCGGAGATCGACCTGTTGCTGGACGTCGCCGGTCAGGTCGAGGGCCACACCATTTGCGCCCTGGGCGACGCCGCCGCCTGGCCGGTGCAGGGGCTGATCCGCCACTTCCGCCACGAGATCGAAGAGCGCATCGCCAACTACCGCAACGCCCGCGCGAACTTCGCCGGCCACGCGATCGCGGCGGAGTAGGGCGGATGGCTGAACGCATTCTCCTTACCTTGGCCGGGTTCGCAGCCCTGACCCTCGCCGCCTGCGGCGAGCGTGAGGCGACGCCGGCGGGCGAGGGGGCTCCGGTCGCCGCGCCCGCGCCGGTCGAGGCGGCGACGCCCGCGCCGGTTCTGGACGACGCCGGCCTGCGCGCCGTGTGTCGGGCGGTGCTGTCGGTGGTGCATGAGCAGCAGCCGGCCGACCTGACCGCCGACGCGCTATCCGACGGGGTGGTCAGCCTATCCTGGCCGGCGCCGGTGGACGGCGGACGGCGGACGGCCGAGTGCCGCGTCTCGGGCGACGTGGTCAGCTGGCGGCCCACGGGCCTGCCGGACGACGCCCAGGAGCGGTGGATGGACACCGCCCAGGACCCGATCCTGCGCTTTGCCCAGGACGGCGAGACGATCACCGTCATCCAGACCCAACCTGACGGGTCGACGAGCCGCACCGATGTGGCTCTGAACGGACAAGAGGCCCGCTGATGCCCGTCGCCAAGGTCAATGGCGTGGAGACCGAGTTCGAGCCCGGCATGACCGTGCTCCAGGTCGCCGAGCGCGCCGGCGAGGAGATTCCGCGTTTCTGCTATCACGAGCGGCTGTCGATCGCCGGCAACTGCCGCATGTGCCTGGTCGAGGTGAAGCCGGGGCCGCCCAAGCCCCAGGCCAGCTGCGCCCTGCCGGCCGCCGAGGGCCAGGAGATCTTCACCAACACGCCGATGGTGGAGAAGGCCCGCAAGGGGGTGATGGAGTTCCTGCTCATCAATCACCCGCTGGACTGCCCGATCTGCGACCAGGGCGGCGAGTGCGACCTGCAGGACCAGGCCATGGGCTATGGCCGCGACGCCTCGCGCTATGACGAGAACAAGCGGGCCGTCGAAGAAAAGAACATGGGCCCCACCATCAAGACCTTCATGACGCGGTGCATCCAGTGCACCCGCTGCGTGAGGTTCATCACCGAGGTGGCGGGCGTTCCGGACATCGGCATGATCTCGCGCGGCGAAAGCGCCGAGATCACCACCTATCTGGAACAGTCGATCGACTCGGAATTGTCGGGCAATGTCAACGACCTGTGCCCAGTCGGCGCCCTGACCCACCGGCCGTGGCAGTACCACTATCGGCCGTGGGAACTGAAGAAGACCGAGACCATCGACGTGATGGACGCCCTGGGCTCCAACATCCGCGCCGACGCGCGGGGCGCCGAGGTGATGCGGGTGCTGCCGCGCGTCAACGAGGACATCAACGAGGAGTGGCTGTCGGACAAGAGCCGGTATGCCGTCGACGGCCTGACCCGCCGGCGTCTGGACCAGCCCTATGTGCGCGAGAACGGGCGTCTGCGCCCGGCCTCGTGGAGCGAGGCGCTGGGCGTCGTGGCCGACAGGCTGACGGCCGCGCCGGCCGACCGCATCGGCGTCATCGCCGGCGACCTGCAGGACGCCGAGAGCATGAAGGCGACGCTGGACCTGTTCCGGGCGCTGGGCTCGGCCAACACCGATTGCCGTCAGGATGGCATGGCTGTCGGGGGCGAGGCCCGCGAGGGCTGGCTGTTCAATTCGGGCGTGGCCGGGATCGAGCAGGCCGATGTGGTGCTGCTGATCGGGACCAATCCACGCGTCGAGGCGCCGCTGCTGAACGCGCGTCTGCGCAAGGGCTGGCTGTCGGGGGACACCCGCATCCTGTCGATCGGCGAGGCGGCGGACCTGACGTATGAGGTCGAGCATCTGGGCGCCGGGGCGAAAACCTTGTCGAAGCTGCCCAAGGCGGCCACGGACGCGCTGAAGAACGCCGAACGGCCGGCCATCGTGGTCGGGGCCGGGGCCATCGCGGGCGCCAACGGAGCGGCGGTGCTGAACGCCATCGGTGCTTTGGCCAAGAAGGTCGGGGTCGTGAAGGACGGCTGGAACGGCTTCAACGTGCTGCACACCGCCGCCGGCCGCGTGGCGGGTCTGGACATGGGTTTCACGCCCGCCGACGGCGGTCTGGACGTGGCCGGGATGGTCAAGCCGGGCGCGCTGGACGTGCTGTTCCTGCTGGGCGCCGACGAGGTGGATACGACGGGCTCGGACGCCTTCCGCGTCTATCTGGGCAGCCACGGCGACCGGGGCGCGCACGGGGCGGACGTGATCCTGCCGGGCGCGGCCTATACGGAAAAGCCGGGGATCTATGTGAATACCGAGGGTCGGGTTCAGATGGCCGAACGGGTCGTCTTCCCCAAGGGCGAGGCCAAGGAAGACTGGGCCATCATCCGCGCCCTGTCCGAGCGCGTGGGCCACACCCTGCCGTACGACAGCCTAGACCAGCTGCGTCAGCGGCTGATGGGCGACCATCCGACCTTTGGCCGGATCGATTATCTGGTGCCGGCGGCCGCCTTCGACGTGGGCGCCCTGGGCAAGAAGGGCGATCCGGGCGAGGGCGAGTTCCGCTCGCCGATCCTCGACCCCTATCTGACCAACCCGATCGCGCGGGCCAGCGCGACCATGGCCGAACTGTCCGCCCAGCGCGTGACGCCGGTCGCGATGGCGGCGGAGTAGGGCGATGACCGATTCGGCCATTCCGCCTGAATTTTTCGGCCTGTTCGGCGCGGCCTTCGTGACGAACCTGACCTATGTCGCGACGTGCTTTCTTCTTGAGCGTCGACTGAACACGCCCGCCGTTGAGCGGCGAGGCATTGGCCCGTTCAGTGCGTTCAATGGCTCGTTGCCGGGCCTGATCGGGTTTCTCAGGTTCGTGTTCAGCAACGCTCATCTCGGTCTCGACGATGAGGCTGTTACGCGGCTGACCTGGGCGGTGCGTATTCTTTTGCTGCTGGGTCTCACGCTGACGCTCACGGTGTTCGTCCAGTTCGCGGGGATCGTCTGATGGATTTCTGGTCTAGCCCTCTCGGATGGACGCTGATCACCGCCGGCGGAATCCTGCTGGTGACGGTCGGAATCCTGATCTCGCTGGCCTTCCTGCTGCTGGCCGACCGCAAGATCTGGGCGGGGGTTCAGCTGCGCAAGGGTCCGAACGTGGTTGGGCCGTTCGGCTTGCTGCAATCCTTCGCCGACTTCTTCAAGTTCGTGCTGAAGGAGATCGTCGTGCCGGCCGGGGCCGACAAGGTCGTCTTCATCCTGGCGCCGCTGATCACCTTCATCCTGGCCTTCATCGCCTGGGCGGTGATCCCGTTCGCGCCGGGCTGGGTGATCTCGGACTTGAACGTCGGCATCCTCTACATCTTCGCCATCTCGTCTCTGGGCGTGTACGGCATCATCATGGGCGGCTGGGCTTCGAACTCGAAGTATCCGTTCCTGGGGTCGCTGCGGTCCGCCGCGCAGATGGTCAGCTACGAGGTCTCGATCGGCCTGATCATCGTCAATGTGATCCTGCTGGCCGGGACGATGAACCTGACCTCGATCGTGACCCAGCAGTCGGGCTGGATCTGGAACTGGAACGCCTTTGGCGGGGGCCTCGGCAGCCTGCCGCTGATCGTGATCATGTTCCCGATGTCGATCATCTTCTTCATCTCGGCCCTGGCCGAGACCAACCGGCCGCCGTTTGACCTGCCCGAGGCCGAGTCCGAGCTCGTGGCCGGCTATCAGGTCGAATACAGCTCGACGCCGTACCTGCTGTTCATGATCGGCGAGTACGCCAACATCGTCTTCATGTGCGTGCTGATGAGCCTGCTGTTCTTCGGCGGCTGGCACCCGGGCTTTCCGACCGACTTCCTGAACGGCTGGCCGCCGATCCTGGCCAATCTGTTCTATCTCGCCGTGCTGTTCGCCAAGACGATCTTCTGCTTCGTGATGATCGCCATCGTGAAGGCCTTCGTGCCGCGCTATCGCTACGACCAGTTGATGCGTCTGGGCTGGAAAATCTTCCTGCCCACCTCGCTAGTGGCGGTGATCGTGGTGTCGGCCTGGCGCGTCTTCGTGCAGGGCGGCGCCTGATGCGCGGTCTGATGATCCTTGGCGGCGGCGCCCTGACGCTGGCCGGCTGCGCCGCGCCCTATGAGGCCGCGCCGAACTCGCCCTATCAGTGGGAGCGTCAGCAGGAGAAGCAGCGCCGCGACTACTGCCACACCCTCGAACCCGATTCCCCCGCCTACAGGCGCGACTGCGGTCGCGCCGGAGACCGCTCATGAGCTTCACCCGGATCGTCCAGGCGACCAAGGGCGCGATGATGCTGGACGTCATCGGCGCGCTGGGCCTCTCGTTCAAATACATGCTGCGCCCCAAGGCGACGGTGAACTATCCGTTCGAGCGCAACCCGCAGTCGCCGCGGTTCCGGGGCGAGCACGTGCTGCGCCGCTATCCGAACGGCGAGGAACGCTGCATCGCCTGCAAGCTGTGCGAGGCCATCTGTCCGGCCCAGGCCATCACCATCGAGGCCGAACCGCGCGCCGACGGCAGCCGCCGCACGACCCGTTACGACATCGATATGGTGAAATGCATCTACTGCGGCCTCTGCCAGGAGGCCTGCCCGGTGGACGCCATCGTCGAGGGACCGAACCAGGAGTTCACCACCGAGACGCGGGAAGAACTCTATTACGACAAGGAACGCCTGCTCGCGAACGGCGACCGTTGGGAACGCCAGATCGCGAAGAACCTGGAACTGGACGCGCCGTACCGGTGACGACGAACCGGTCGCTTCTATCGGGAGCGACCAGAGGCTAAGAGGGCCGGCGATTCCGCCGGTCGGGACTTTTTGAGAGGGGCGTCAGAGCGCCGATGATCGAGGCGATCGCCTTCTATCTGCTGGCCATAACGGCCGTCTTCGCCGGCGGAGCCGTGGTGCTGTCGCGCAGCCCGGTTCACTCCGTGCTGTGGCTGATCCTGGCCTTCTTCGCCTCGGCGGGGCTGTTCGTGCTGCTGGGCGCCGAGTTCCTGGCGATGCTGCTGGTGGTCGTCTACGTCGGCGCCGTGGCGGTGCTGTTCCTGTTCGTCGTCATGATGCTGGACGTCGACTTCGTGAAGCTGAGGGAAGGCTTCACCCGCTATCTGCCACTGGCGGCCATCGTGGCGGCGATCCTGCTGGCCGAGATGATCATCGTGTCCCTGGCCGTGGCCAGCGGCGGCGCCGCGGCGGGCGGCCAGATCGTGCCGGCGACGGCCGATGCCTCCAACGTCGAGACCATCGGGCGGGTGCTCTACACCGACTATGTCTACATCTTCCAGGCGGCCGGGATCGTGCTGCTGATCGCCATGATCGGGGCGATCGTGCTGACCCTGCGCCACAAGCCGCATGTGCGCCGCCAGAACCCGGGCGACCAGATCAACCGTGATCGCCGCACGGCGGTGGAGATCAAGTCCGCCGAAACCGGCCGGGGCGTCAGCCCGGAGGAGCTTCTCTGATGATCGGCCTGGCCCACTATCTGGCGGTCGCCGCCATCCTGTTCACCCTCGGGGTGTTCGGCATCTTCGTGAACCGCAAGAACGTCATCATCATCCTGATGTCGATCGAGCTGATCCTCTTGTCGGTGAACATCAATTTCGTCGCCTTCTCGGCCTATCTGAACGACGTACAGGGGCAGATCATGGCCATGTTCGTGCTGACCGTGGCCGCGGCCGAGGCCGCCGTCGGTCTGGCCATTCTGGTGACCTTCTTCCGTAACCGCGGCGACATCGCCGTGGACGACGCCAGCGTGATGAAGGGCTGATCGCGTGACTCTCGAGCTTCTCGTCACACTCGGCGTCTTCGCCCCGCTGCTGGGAGCGGCCATCGCGGGTTTCTTCGGCCGGCGGATCGGCAATGTCGTATCTCAGGGCGTCACCACGGGCCTGTTGTTCTTCTCGGCCGCCGTGGCCTGGATCGTGTTCGGGTCGTGGACCTGGGGCGACCTGCAGCCCTTCACCGTCCAGATCGCGCCCTTCATCAACGTCGGCGATTTCCAGTCGAACTGGGCCATCCGCATCGACGCCCTGTCGGCGGTGATGCTGGTGGTGGTGACCTCGGTGTCGTCGCTGGTTCACCTCTACAGCTGGGGCTACATGGCCGAGGATCCGGACAAGCCCCGGTTCTTCGCCTATCTCTCGCTGTTCACCTTCGCCATGCTGGCGCTGGTCACCGCCGCCGACTTCATGCAGCTGTTCTTCGGCTGGGAAGGGGTGGGGCTGGCGTCCTATCTGCTGATCGGATTCTGGTACAAGAAGCCGACCGCCTCGGCCGCCGCCATCAAGGCTTTCGTGGTCAACCGGGTCGGTGACTTCGGCTTTGCGCTCGGCATCTTCACCGTCTTCTGGATGTTCGGCACCATCCAGTTCGCCGAGCTGTTCCCCATGATCGCGGCCTGGGAGGGTCGGGGCTGGGAGTTCCTGGGTCACACCTGGTCGGCGCTGGATATCGCGGCCTTCCTGCTGTTCATCGGCGCCATGGGCAAGTCGGCCCAGTTCTTCCTGCACACCTGGCTGCCGGACGCCATGGAGGGCCCGACCCCGGTCTCCGCCCTGATCCACGCAGCAACCATGGTGACGGCCGGCGTCTATATGGTGTGTCTGCTCAGCCCGCTGTTCGAGTATGCGCCGGTGGCCAGCCAGATCGTCGCCCTGATCGGCGGGGTCACGGCCCTGTTCGCCGCGACGGTCGGCCTGACCCAGAACGACATCAAGCGGGTCATCGCCTATTCGACCTGTTCTCAGCTGGGCTACATGTTCTTCGCCGCCGGGGTGGGCGCGTATCAGCCCGCCATGTTCCACCTGTTCACCCACGCCTTCTTCAAGGCGCTGCTGTTCCTAGGCGCGGGCTCGGTGATCCACGGCATGCACCATGAGCAGGACATGCGGAAGATGGGCGGGCTGTGGAAGCTGTTGCCCGTCACCTATGGCGTGATGACCATCGGCACCATCGCCATCACCGGCCTGGGCATTCCGGGTCTGAAATGGGGCTTCGCCGGCTTCTACTCCAAGGACTCGATCCTGGAGAGCGCCTTCGCCTCGGCCGGCTACAGCCCGGCGGGCCTGTTCGTCTTCTTCATCGGCCTCTTCGCCGCCGGCCTGACCGCCTATTATTCGTGGCGTCTGGTGTTCATGACCTTCCACAACAAGCCGGTGTGGAAGGAAGAGCACGCGGCCGTGCATGACGAGCCGGGCCACGAGCATCACGAGGCTCAGCTGGAGACCCACGACGAGCCCCTGGCCGACGGCGCCCATCCGGCGACCGATCACGTCGAGGGGGCGGAACACGTCCACCACGACGATCACCACCATCACGGACCGCTGAAGCCTCACGAGAGCCCGTGGGTGATGCTGGTCCCGCTGCTGCTGCTGTCGGTCGGCGCGATCGCCTCGGGCTTCGTGTTCTACGAGTTCTTTGTCGGTCACCATGCCGAGCACTTCTGGCGCGAGGCCATCTTCACGCGGCCCGAGAACCACGTGCTGCACGACAGCCACTATGTGCCGACCTGGGTGCTGTGGGCGCCGCTGGTGCTGACCCTGGCGGGCACGCTGTTCGCCTTCTGGCTCTATGTGATGCGAGAGGGGCTGGCGCGCGTCTGGGCCGAGCGGAACGGGCCGCTGTACCGCTTCCTGTACAACAAGTGGTACTTCGACGAGCTGTATGACCTGATCTTCGTGAGGGGGGCCAAGGCGCTTGGCGACCTGTTCTGGAAGATCGGCGACATCAAGATCATCGACGGCCTGGGGCCGAACGGCGCCGCCTGGGCCTCGCTTAAATCCGCCGGACGGCTGGCCAAGGTCCAGTCCGGCTATGTCTACCACTATGCCTTTGTGATGCTGCTGGGCGTGGCGGGCCTTCTGGCCGTCGTCATCGCGCGGTGGGGAGCCTGACGCCCGTGCCCTATATCCTCAGCATCGTCACCTTCCTGCCGCTCGTCGGCGCGCTGATCCTCCTGGGAACGCGCCTGGCGTCCAAGTCGGCCGACGCGGCGGCCCCGGCCGCGCGCTGGATCGCCCTGATCACCACGCTTGCGACGCTGGCGGTCGCGGTGGTTCTGGTCGCGGCCTTCGACGCGTCGAGCACGGCCTATCAGTTCGTCGAATACGTGCCGTGGTTCGCCGGCATCGCCTATCACCTGGGCGTCGACGGCATCTCGATCCTGTTCGTGCTGCTGACGGCCTTCCTGATGCCGATCTGCATCGTGGCCAGCTGGCGCTCCATCGAGCACCGTGTGGTCGAATACATGATCGCCTTCCTGGTGCTGGAGACGCTGGTCATCGGCGTGTTCACGGCTCTGGACCTGTATCTGTTCTACGTCTTCTTCGAGGGCGGCCTGGTGCCGATGTTCCTGATCATCGGCATCTGGGGCGGGCAGAACCGGATCTACGCGGCCTACAAGTTCTTCCTCTACACCCTGCTGGGGTCCGTCCTGATGCTGGCGGCCATGCTGTACATGACCCGCGCGGCGGGCACGTCCAGCATCCCCGAGCTGGCCCAGTTCGGCTTCGACCCCCTGACCCAGCAGCTGTTGTGGCTGGCCTTCTTCGCCTCCTTCGCCGTGAAGATGCCGATGTGGCCGGTCCACACCTGGCTGCCCGACGCCCACGTCCAGGCGCCGACGGCGGGATCGGTGATCCTGGCGGGCATCCTGCTGAAGCTGGGCGGCTACGGCTTCCTGCGCTTCAACCTGCCCATGTTCCCCGAGGCGTCCGAGCTGTTCGCGCCCCTGGTCATGGTGCTGTCGGTCATCGCCATCATCTACACCTCGCTGGTCGCCTTCCGGCAGACCGACATCAAGAAGCTGATCGCCTATTCGTCGGTGGCGCACATGGGCTTCGTCACCATGGGCATCTTCGCCGGCAATGAGCAGGGCGTACAGGGCGCCGTGTTCCAGATGATCAGCCACGGCCTGATCTCGGGCGCGCTGTTCCTCTGCGTGGGCGTCATCTACGACCGGATGCACACGCGCGAGATCGCCTTCTATGGCGGTCTGACCAGCCGCATGCCGTGGTACGCCGCCATCTTCCTGATGTTCACCATGGCCAATGTGGGCCTGCCGGGGACCTCTGGCTTCATCGGCGAGATCCTGACCATGGCCGGCGCCTATGGCTATTCCACCTGGGTGGCGTTCGGCGCGGCTTTCGGGGTGATCCTGTCGGCGGTCTATGCCCTGACGCTGTACCGCAACGTCATGTTCGGCGAGATCACCAATCCCAAGCTGAAGGGCATCGCCGACATCGACCGGCGGGAATTGGGCGTGTTCGTTCCGCTGATCATCGGCACGATCTGGCTGGGCGTGCAGCCCGGCGCCGTGCTGGACCTGACCGAGGGCTCGGTGAACGCCCTGGTCGCCACCTATCGCGCCGCGATCGGCGGGTGATCTCATGACCGTTTCCGAAGTTCCCTTTTCGATCGATCTCAGCCAGGCGCTGCCGCTGGCGGCGTCGGAGATCACCCTGGCGGTCGGCGCTCTGGTGCTGCTGGTCGTCGGCGCCTTCTGGGGCGAGAAGTCGGCCGGGCCGCTGTCGTGGATCGGCGCGTTGCTGCTGGTCGTGGCGGCCGGGGTGGCGGGGACCGCGCCGCTGGGCGTGGCGTTCAACGGCGCCTTCGTGGCCGACCCGCTGGCCGTCTACGCCAAGGTGGCCATCTATCTGTTCGCCGCCCTGGCCGTGGTGCTGGGGGCCGGTTGGACGCGGCGTCAGGGCATCGCCAAGTTCGAATATCCCATCCTGATCATCCTGGCCTCGGTCGGCATGGCCATGATGGTGTCAGCGGGCGATCTGATATCGCTCTATGTCGGGGTCGAGTTGCAGTCGCTGGCCCTCTATGTGCTGGCCGCCTACCACCGCGACGACGCCAAGGCGTCGGAGGCGGGCTTGAAGTATTTCGTGCTGGGCGCCCTGTCGTCGGGCCTGCTGCTGTACGGCGCCAGCCTGGTCTATGGCTTCACCGGCTCGATGCGGTTCGAGGACATCGCCGTGGTGGCCTCGGGCGACGCGGGGGCCGGTCTGATCTTTGGCCTGGTGTTCCTGATGTGCGGCCTGGCGTTCAAGGTCTCGGCCGCCCCGTTCCATATGTGGACGCCCGACGTCTATGAGGGCGCGCCGACGCCGGTGGTGGCCCTGTTCGCCACGGCGCCGAAGATGGCGGCGATGGTCCTGTTCGCCCGCACCCTGTCGGAAGGGTTCGGCGGCGCGCTGGGCGACTGGAGCCAGATTCTGGTGATCATCTCGGTGATCTCCTTCGCGGTCGGCGCCTTCGGAGGGCTGGCGCAGCGGGACGTGCAGCGGCTGCTGGCCTATTCGTCGATCGCCAACATCGGTTACGCCCTGCTGGGCATCGCGGCGGGCACGGCCGAGGGCCTGCAGGCCATGCTGATGTTCATGACCTTCTACATGATCGACACCATCGGCCTGTTCGCCTGTCTGCTGGCGCTAAGCCGCGGCGGGCGTCCGATCCGGCGGATCGAGGATTTCGCGGGCCTGAAGCAGGACCGGCCGGTCACGGCCATCGCCATCACCATCCTGGCCTTGTCAGTGCTGGGCATGCCGCCGTTCGCCGGTTTCTGGGGCAAGTATTTCGTCTTTGGCGCGGCGATCGACGCGGGCCTGTGGGGCGTGGCGGCGATCGGTCTGGTCGCCTCGGTGGTCGCGGCCTTCTACTATCTGCGGATCATCAAGCTGATGTGGTTCGACGCCCCGCCCGAGGGTGTCGTCGCCACCGACAGGGCGCCGAAGGAGGCGCAGTGGACGGCCTGGGCCGCCGCCGCCTTTTCCTTCCCGCTGGTGATCATCGGCCTGACCTGGCTGGAGCCGCTGACCCGGATCGCCGCCTCGGGGTTCGGGGCGGGGTAGGGTGAGCCCCGGCGCCTCATCGACGGCGCCCGCCGAGACGCCAATCGTCTGGTTCGACCGGATTGATTCCACCAACGCCGAGGCGCGCCGTCGCGCCGAGGCGGGGGAGGGCGGCCCCCTGTGGCTGGCCGCCCGGGCTCAGGACGCCGGGCGAGGCCGACGCGCACGCGCCTGGACCAGCGAGCCGGGCAATCTGTTCGCCACCCTGCTGACGGCAACTCGCCGACCAGCGGCCGAGGCGGCGCAGGTTAGCTTCATCGCCGCCCTGGCGGTTGCGGAGTTGCTCGACGCCTTCACCGAGGCGGGGCGGGTGGCGATCAAATGGCCCAATGACGTCCTGCTGGACGGCAAAAAGGCGTCCGGCATCCTGATCGAAAGCGGTCAGCGCGCCCAGGGCGGCGTTTGGCTGGCCATCGGCATCGGCGTCAACCTGGCCCATGCGCCCGACGACACGGAGCGGCCGGCGATCGCATTGGCCCAGGCGCTGCGGCCCGACCTGGCGCACACGCCGACGCCCGAGATGGCGCTGACGGTGCTGGCCGACAGTCTGGCCGCGTGGATGGGACGATGGGACGCCTATGGCTTCGCGCCGGTCCTCGACGCCTGGACTCGGCGGGCGGGGGGTTTGCAGGGGCCGTGCGTGGCGCGTCTGGACCATGAGACGCTCGCCGGAACGGCCGAGGGCGTAGCCGAGGACGGCAGTCTGCGGCTGCGGTTGGGCGATGGGTCGTTGCGGCTGATCTCCGCAGGTGATGTTTTCTTTGGGACGGTTGCCTGAGCCGAGCAGATATCACCTCTCCGACGCCGAAGGGCGGCGGGGAGGACAGGTCGCGGCAGCGACCAGGAGGGGGTGTCGCCGGATGATCCGTTCGCGCGAACCCAGTCGTCGGCGCCGCCCCCGCCTGGACGCCGCTGGCGCGTCGTCCTGTCCTCCCCACGCGCCTTCGCGCGCGGAGAGGTGAAAGACTGGTTCAATCCGCTCGCTATCTCCTCCCGGAACCCCCATATGGCCTCGCCATGACTGACAAGAACCAAGACCAACTCGTCTTCCTGCCGCTGGGCGGCTCCAACGAAGTCGGGATGAACCTGAACGCCTATGGTTTCGGCCCGGCGCATGACCGCAAATGGATCCTCGTCGACGTCGGCGTGACCTTCGGCGACCTGTCGACGCCGGGCGTCGACATCATCGTGCCCGATCCGGAGTTCCTGAAGGGCGAGACCATCCTGGGCATCGTGCTGACCCACGCGCACGAGGATCACATCGGCGCCCTGCCGTGGCTGATGCCGCAACTGGATGCGCCGCTGTACGCCACGCCCTTCACCGCCTTTCTGATCCGCGAAAAGCTGCGCGACCGGGGCAATCTGAAGGATGTGAAGGTCAAGGAGGTTCCGTTGGGCGGGACTATCGACCTGGGGCCGTTCCAGGTGGAGCTGGTGTCGATGGCGCACTCGATCGCCGAGCCGAACGGGCTGGCCATCCGCACCCCGCTGGGCACGGTGCTGCACACCGGCGACTGGAAGATCGATCCTGATCCGGTCGTTGGCCACAAGACCGACACCGCCGCCCTGACCCGCATTGGGGACGAAGGCGTGCTGGCCATGGTGTGCGATTCCACCAATGTGTTCGTCGACGGCCGCGCGGGGTCGGAAGGCGATGTCGCCGTCGGCCTGGAGGACCTGATCAAGCCGCTCAAGGGCCGGGTCGCGGTCGGGTGTTTCGCGTCGAACGTGGCGCGGGTGCATTCGGTTGTGCGCGCCGCAGAGGCGGCCGGGCGCCGGGTGGTGCTGGCCGGGCGCTCGATGCACCGGATCACCGCCGCGGCGCGCCATGTGGGCCTGCTGGACGATTTGCCGCCCTTCCTGACCGAGGACGAGGCGCGGGTCTGGCCGGCGGATCAGATTCTGTACCTGTGCACCGGCAGCCAGGGAGAGGCCCGCGCCGCCCTGTCGCGGGTGGCTGACGGCACCCATCCCTTCATCAAGCTGGGTCTGGGCGACCACTGCATCTTCTCGTCGCGCGTGATCCCCGGAAACGAGCTGTCGATCGGCGCGCTGCAGGACCGGCTCGCGGATCGGGGTGTGCGGCTCTACACCGAGCGGGACCATCCCAACATCCACGTCTCTGGCCACCCGTGCCGCGACGAGCTGAAGGACATGTACGACTGGGTCCGGCCGCGCATCGCCGTGCCGACCCATGGGGTGCGCCGCTTCCTGATGGAGCACGCCAATCTGGCCAAGGACTTCGGCGTGCCGGAAACGGTCACGCCCCGAAACGGCGATCTGGTCCTTTTGGCGCCGGGTCAGCCCGGAATCATCGACGAGGTGCCGAACGGCCGGCTGTATGTCGACGGCGGGATGCTGGTCACCGAGGCCGGCGAGGCCCTGCGCGAGCGTCGCCACGCGGCCTCGAACGGCGTGCTGGTGGTCAGTTTCGCCATGGACAGGCGCGGCAAGATCATGTCGGACATCGACGTGCGCGGCATCGGCCTGCCGGGTGATCCGAACACGCCCCTAGGCGACGCGCTGGACGACTTGGCCGAACGGGTCGAGCAGGTGGTGCGCGGCTTGAAGGGCGAGGCTCTGGAGGACGAGCTGGTGGTCGAACAGGCCGTGGCGCGGGCCCTGAAGAAGGCCAGCCAGCAGATCTGGGACCGCCGGCCGATCGTCGAGACCGTGATCCTGAGGCTGTGATCCCGCTTGTCTGACGCGCGGGGTCGATTCACGGTCACGGCGCCATGAGCCGCACGCGCGATATTCTCGACCACGTCCGCCACGCGCGGCATCCGTATCGCGGGTGGCGCAAGTGGGGACTGATCGGCATCCAGACCCTGATCGGCCTGGTCGTGCTGTTCGCCCTGATCAATCTGGGCCTGACGCTGTGGGTCCAGACGCCCGGCGGCATTCCCGAACGGGCGCGCGCCGAGGTGCAGGGGCTGTGGTTCAGCGCGCTGGATGGCCGCGAAACCGATCCCGACGCCTTTGCCGCCATCTATGGCGGCGAGCTGGGGCAAGCGCCCAGCGAGGCCGATATCCGCGCCTATTTCCAAGACCGGGTCGGCCAGCGCACCTTTCTGCTGGATCAGGTCATGGTCGAGCATCTCGAGACGCGGTTCGGCGGGCTGGACGGCGGGAACTTTCCGGCGGGGGTCTATGTCGGCATGCGGGCCTTGGGACCGGATGGCGCGCCGGCGGTGCACGCGACCAAGTGGATGGCCCAGTTCCTGTTCTTTCCGCGTCACGCCTACATCCTGGTGGTGCCGGAGAGCGGCGAGCCGATCTCTTTCTCGGCCAGCATGAACGGCAAGTTCGACGACGAGGCGGAGCATCCGGACTTTCTGGAGGCCAGGATCGCCCCGTTCGACGCCCGGGCCTACGACTATCCCTCATCGGGCCAGGCCATCCACGAGATGACCCGGATCACCGACGACCCGGCTGAAATCCCGGCCGCGCTAGAGCGGTTGCGCGCCGCCGAGCGCCGGCTGGCCGAGTCCGACATCCGCTATGGCGTACTGGCGCCCAATTCGAACACCGTGGTGGGCTGCATCCTGGAGGAGTCCGGCGTTATCACCCGGCGGGAGCGGCAAGACACGATCCTGACGCTGAGGGCGCCGGGGGTGGGGGCGGCTTGCGGCTGAGCTCTTCGCCGCTCATACAGCCCGCCATGATCGGACGCTTGAACCATGTGGGGGTCGCCACCCCCTCCATCGACGACAGTCTGGCGCTGTATCGCGACATTTTGGGCGGGACGCCGCACGGCGAGCCCTTCGACCTGCCGGCCCAGGGCGTGCGCGTCGCCTTCGTCGACCTGCCGAACAGCCAGATCGAGCTGATCGAGCCGCTGGGCGCGGACAGCCCGCTGAACGGATTTCTGGCGAAGAACCCCAAGGGCGGCCAGCACCACGTCTGTTTCGAGGTCGAGGACATCATCGCCGCACGCGATGCTCTGACCGCCAAGGGCGCGACCGTACTGGGGACTGGCGAGCCGCGCATCGGCGCCCACGGCACGCCGGTGCTGTTCCTGCATCCCAAGGACATGGGCGGGGTGCTGGTCGAGCTGATGCAGGCGCCGGACGCCGAGGGGCGCCATCCGTGATCTTTGGCCCTGTCACCCTGATCGCCATCTATCTAACCTGCTGGTGGACCGTGCTGTTCGCCATCCTGCCGCTGGGCATGAACCAGGGCGATCAGCAGGCGCCGACCGACGGCGGCCAGTGGGGCGCGCCGATCAAGCCCAACCTGAAGAAGAAGGCCATCACAACCACTTGGGTCTCCGCCATCGTCTGGGTGTTGATCGTCGGGGTGGTGGAGTCGGGGCTGGTCGATCTGTCGGGCCTGCCGACGGGGTGAGGACACGCCGCATTGCGCCGCCCCACGGCGCCCGGCTAAAGCGGGGTTCGTTCCCCTGTCTCCGGATTCCCTGATGCGCCTGTCGCGCTACTTCCTGCCCACGCTGAAAGAGGCGCCGTCGGACGCCCAGATCGTGTCGCACCAGCTGATGCTGCGCGCCGGGCTGATCAAGCAGGAGGCGGCGGGGATCTACGCCTGGCTGCCGCTGGGTCTGCGGGTGCTGAACAAGATCGAGCAGATCGTGCGCGAGGAGCAGGAGCGGGCGGGCGCCGTTGAGGTGCTGATGCCCACGCTGCAGCTGGCCGACCTGTGGCGGGAGTCCGGGCGGTATGACGCCTATGGGCCGGAGATGCTGCGGATCACCGACCGGCACGAACGCGAGTTGCTTTACGGGCCGACCAATGAGGAGATGATCACCGACATCTTCCGCAGCTTCGTGAAGAGCTACAAGGCGCTGCCGCTGAACCTGTTTCACATCCAGTGGAAGTTCCGCGACGAGCGCCGGCCGCGGTTCGGGGTGATGCGCGGGCGCGAGTTCCTGATGAAGGACGCCTATTCCTTCGATCTGGACGAGGCCTCGGCGAGGAAGGCCTACAACCGCATGTTCGTGGCCTATCTGAACACCTTCGCGCGGATGGGGCTGAAGGCCGTGCCGATGCGGGCGGATACCGGGCCGATCGGCGGCGATCTGAGCCACGAGTTCATCGTGCTGGCCGACACGGGCGAAAGCCAGGTGTTCTGCGATCGCAAGCTGGTCGAGATGCCGGCGCCGGGCGCGGACGTGGACTGGGACGACCTGCAGGGGCTCGTGGACGAGCGCACCGGCCTCTATGCGGCGACCGAAGAGATGCATGACGCGGCGCGCTTTGACAGCGAAACCGCCGAAGCCGACCGCCTGACCGCCCGGGGGATCGAGGTCGGCCACATCTTCTATTTCGGGACCAAATACTCCGAGCCGATGAAGGCGCGGGTGCAGGGGCCGGACGGCAAGGATACGGCCGTGCACATGGGCAGCTATGGCGTCGGGGTCTCGCGTCTGCTGGGCGCCATCATCGAGGCCAGCCACGACGAGGGCGGCATCATCTGGCCGGACGCCGTCGCGCCGTTCGACGTGGTGGTCATCAATCTGCGGGCCAATGACGAGGCGGTGTCCGCCGCCTGCGAGGACGCGGTGCGTCAGCTGGAGGCGGCCGGCAAAGACGTTCTCTATGACGACACCGACGAACGGCCGGGCGGCAAGTTCGCCACCGCCGACCTGATCGGCATCCCCTGGCAGCTGACCATCGGACCCAAGGGTCTGGCCGACGGCGTGGTCGAACTGAAGCGCCGGGCGACCGGCGAGAAACAGTCCGTGCCGCTGGAACAGGCCTTGCAGCAGGTCCGCGCATGAACGCCTTCTCGTCATGGGAGCTCGGCCTGGCGCTCCGCTATCTTCGGGCCAGGCGCAAGGAGGGCGGGGTCGCCCTGATCGCGATCATCAGCTTCGTCGGCATCATGCTGGCGGTGGCGGTGCTGATCAGCGTAATGAGCATCATGTCGGGGTTCCGCGCCGAGCTGCTGGGCCGGATCCTGTCGTTCAACGGGCACATGTTCGTGTCGGGCGAGGTGCTGCAGGCGCCGGACCGCGATCAGGTGGTCGAGCGGCTGAGGAACGCGCCGGGCGTGGTCGAGGTGTCGCCCCTGACCGAAAGCTACTCCGTGATCCGGGCGGGCGCCCAGCTGACGCCGGTGGTGGTGCGCGGCATCCGCGCCGAGGACCTGCGCCGCATGGATCTGGTGGCCGATAGCACCCAGCCCGAGGCGCTGCAGACGTTCGGCCAGGGCCCCTATGGCGGCGACCGGGTGATCATCGGCCAGACCATGGCGAACAATCTGGGTCTGAGGATCGGCGATCCGATCACCGTGCTGTCGCCGACCGGCGGCGGCTCGGCCTTCGGCTCGCTGGGGCTGGAGAAGACCTACATCGTCGGCGGCACCTTCACCGCCGGCATGGCCGACTACGACGCCGGCTTCATGTTCATGCCGCTGGAGCAGGCGCAGATCTTCTTCGGCAAGGAAGGCGTCTGGGACGTCATCGAGATGAAGGTGGATGATCCGGATCGCGTGGCGGAGATCGCGCCCGGCGTGCGCGAGGCGGTTGGCCCCTATGCGGTGGTTACCGATTGGACCCAGCGGGCCTCGGCCTTCTGGGAGGCGCTGAAGATCGAACGCGTGGCGATGAGCATCATCCTGGGTCTGGTCGTGGCCATCGCCGCCATGAACATCATCTCCGGCATCGTCATGCTGGTGAAGAACAAGACCCGCGACATCGCCATCCTGCGAACAGTCGGGGCCAGTCAGAGCTCGATCCTGCGGGTCTTCTTCATGGCCGGGGCGTCGATCGGGGTGGCGGGCACTCTGGCCGGTCTGATCCTCGGCGTCCTGTTCTGCCTAAACATCGGCCCGATCCAGGGGGCGGTGGAGGCGATCACCGGCGCCCAGGTGTTCAATTCCGAGGTCTATCTGCTGCCGCGCGTGCCGGCGCTGATCGATCCGGTGGACGTGTTCTGGGTGGCGATGCTGTCGCTGGTCATGTCGTGCCTGGCGTCGCTGCCGCCGTCTTGGCGGGCGTCGCGGCTCGATCCGGTGGAGGCCCTGCGTTTTGAGTGATCCGGTCCTCTCCATTCGCGGCCTCGAGCGCAGCTATGTCACACCGGCCAGGACCCTGACGGTCCTCAAGGGCGTCGATCTGGATGTCTATCCGGGCGAGGTGGTCGGGCTGATCGGGCCGTCCGGCTCGGGCAAGTCGAGCCTGCTGCATGCCGCCGGTCTGCTGGAACGGCCGACCGCCGGCCATCTGACCATCGACGGCGAGGAGGTCACCGGGCTGAATGAGCGGGCGCGCACCCGGCTGCGGCTTCAGCGGGTGGGCTTCGTCTATCAGTTCCACCATCTGCTGCCGGAGTTCGATGCGCGCGATAACGTCGCCCTGCCGATGCGGATCGCGGGCGCGTCGATGGAGAAGGCCCGGGCGCGGGCGGCCGAGGTGCTGACCCAGCTGGGGCTGGGCGAGCGCCTGACCCACCAGCCGGCGCAGCTGTCGGGCGGGGAGCAGCAGCGGGTCGCCATCGCCCGGGCCCTGGCCAACGGGCCGCGTCTGCTGCTGGCGGACGAGCCGACCGGCAATCTGGACCCAACCACCAGCCAGGCGGTGTTCGATGCCTTGCGCCAGCTGGCCAAGACCACCGGCGTCGCGGCCCTGATCGCCACCCACAATATGGAGCTGGCCGGGCACATGGACCGGGTGTTCGCTCTGAAGGACGGGCATCTGGAAGAGCGGCCGGCGGAGAGCCACGCCTACTAAGGCGTCAGCGCGCGGGCCCGGGGCGGCTGATCCAGGGCGCTTCCATGGTCGCGTCGGAGGCGACGCCCAGCTTGATCTCGGCCGCGCGGTAGCCGGCCCAGCGGGCGAGGCTCTCGATCGCCTCGACGTCATACGGCGGGCGGGCCAGGACACCGGACAACCAGGCCGTTTCACCGGGGGTAAGCCAGCCGTCGAGCGGGCTCCACCAGCGGAACTCGCGGGTCAGGATGGGGCGACGATCGACGATCAGCGGCGGTCCGCGCCAGGCGGCGCCGCTGGTGGTTTCCAGAAGGCGATCGATGGCTTCGGGCTCGCCTTCGAGCATGTGCAGCAGAAAGGCGTCGCCGGTGAGAGCGATGCCGCCGATCTTGAGCTGAAGTCGCTGGGCGCGGGACACGGCGACCAGTCCCTCCAGCGCACCGGGATCGTGACCGATGCCGCGAAGGGCGTGGAACCACAGGGCCGCGTCCAGGGTCTTGCTCATCCTGGCTGGGTAGCGGCCAAGCTTTTCCGCGTGAACTGCGTGGAATCACGGGGTTTCCCACGGCTACGGTCGCGCTATGGAGAAGGCATCTCCCCAGTTTTCGCGCAAACGAACCCCGATGAGTCCCCAGGAAAGCGGCAAGATCCGCCGCCCCGATCCGCGCGCCGCGACCGTCGGACTGCCGCTGGGGCCGAGCGAGGTTCTGATCGTCGATGACGATCCCTCTGTCCGGCACATGTTGCACCTGGGACTGGAGCAGGCCGACATGCCGGTGATGAGCTTCGGCGAGCCTGTCGAGGCCCTGGCCTGGGCCGTGGCGGCGCCGGCGTCGGTGGTGATCGTCGATCTGCGCATTCCCGAAGTCGATGGACTGGATCTGGTCCAGGCGCTCTGCGGGCTGGACCGGCACGCGGTGATCATCCTCAGCGCCATCGTCGATGTGTCGATGACGGTCGAGGCGATGCGGCTGGGCGCCTTCAATGTTCTGGAGAAGCCGGCCTCGACCGACCGCATCATCCGGGCGGTCGAGGAGGCGCAGGCGGCGATCGCCAAGCCCGCCCAGGCCTTCGCCGGCTTCACGCCGCGCGAGCGGCAGGTCGCCGAACTGATCATGGACGGCCAGACGACGAAGCAGATCGCCCAGGCCCTGTTGCTCAGCCCGCGCACGGTCGAGTTCTTCCGCGCCAACCTGCTGCGCAAGACCGGCGCGACCAACCCCGCCGCCCTGGTGTCGATCCTGGCGCGGATGAGCGCCGGCGGCTGACGCGCGGCGCTATTTCCTGGTGGGCGGTTGGGTGAAGGGCGAACTTCCCACCGATACCGGAGGCTTGGCCTTCTCCGCCTTGGGTTTGCGGGCTTCCTTGTTCTTGCGCACCTGACCCTTGGCCATGGTCGATCTCCTGGCGCCTACCGCCGATGGGCGGGACGACGGGCGCGGAGCGAGCCTTACCACGGTTCGCGTTGTCCACGATGGCGGACTTGACGAGAACAAAGCCGCAACATAGAACATTGCCAGAACATCATTTCTGGGAGGCGATCATGGCGCGTTGGGGCCGGGAAATCTTGTCTTTGGCGTCCTGTGGGGCGTTCGTGTGGATGGTGTGGCAGGCGGCCTTTTTCATCGCCTGACCCTCAGCCTGTGGATGGCGTCGCAGGGGATCGAGCGCGGCGTCGTCGAGTCGGGCTAGGGTGATCGGATGAACGACACCATGACCAGCCAGGGCTTCGTCCATCTCCGGGTGCGGTCGGCCTATTCCCTGCTGGAGGGGGCGACCAAGGCGGGCAAGGTGCCGACCCTGGCCCAGAAGGCCGGGATGCCGGCGGTGGGCGTGACCGACCGCGCGAATTTGTTCGGAGCGCTGGAATTCAGCCAGGCGGCCCGGGACGCGGGCGTCCAACCCCTCGTGGGATGTTCGCTGCCGGTTTCCGGTATCGGCGGGCGGCCGGTCGAGCGCTGGGCGCGGACGCCGACGGTGGTGCTGCTTGCCCAGAACGAGCAGGGCTGGCTGAACCTGTCAGCCCTGTCCTCGGCGGCCTTTCTGGACCCTCGGGTAATCTCCGGCGAGGCGACCGAGCCGGAGGTCCCGTGGTCGCTGGTCGAGAAACATTCGGCGGGGCTGATCCTGCTGTCCGGCGGGCCGGACGGGCCGGTGAACTGCCTGTTCGCGGCCGGCAAGGCGGGGGAGGGCCGCAAGGCCCTGGCCGAGATGCGCCGGGTGTTCGGCGACCGGCTTTATGTCGAGCTTCAGCGTCACGACACGGCGGGCGAGCGCGCCGCCGAGCCGGGCCTGGTCCAGTGGGCCTATGACTCGGACACGCCCCTGGTCGCGACCAATGACGTGCATTACGCCGAACAGCGCCAGCATCGCTCTCACGACGCGCTGATGTGTATCGCCGACGGGGCCTTCATCGGACAGGACGACCGACGGCGCGTGACGGACCAGCACTGGTTCAAGTCGGCCGAGCAGATGCGGACCCTGTTCGCCGACCTGCCCGAGGCCTGTGACTCGACGCTGGAGATCGCGCGCCGCTGCGCCTTCATGGTGGAGACCCGCGCGCCGATCCTGCCGCGCTTCGACACCGGCGCCGGTCGCTCCGAGCCGGAGGAACTGGCCCATCAGGCGCGCGAGGGGCTGAAGGCGCGCCTGCTGCAGGTGACGCCGGCCGCGCCCGAGGAGGAGTACTGGAAGCGTCTGGACTGGGAGGTGTCGATCATCACCCAGATGGGGTTCCCGGGCTATTTCCTGATCGTCGCCGACTTCATCAAATGGGCCAAGAGTCACCGGATTCCGGTCGGACCGGGGCGGGGGTCGGGGGCGGGGTCGCTGGTGGCCTGGGCCCTGACCATCACCGATCTGGATCCCCTGCGGTTCGGCCTGCTGTTCGAGCGGTTCCTGAATCCGGAGCGGGTGTCCATGCCCGACTTCGACATCGACTTCTGCCAGGAGCGGCGCGAGGAGGTCATCTCCTACGTCCAGCAGCACTACGGTCAGGACCGGGTCGCCCAGATCATCACCTTCGGCACGCTGCAGGCCCGGGCCGTGCTTCGTGATGTCGGCCGCGTCCTTCAGATGCCGCTGGGCCAGGTCGACCGCCTGGCCAAGATGGTGCCCGCCAACCCCGCCAATCCAGTGACCCTGGCCCAGGCCATCGAGCTGGAGCCGCGGCTGAAGGAGGCGCGCGACTCCGAGAAGTCGGTGGAGACGCTTCTGGCCACGGCGCTGGAGCTGGAGGGCCTTTACCGCAACGCCTCGACCCACGCGGCGGGCATCGTCATCGGCGACCGGCCGCTGGTCGAGCTGGCGCCGTTGTATCAGGACCCGCGCTCGGACATCCCGGCGACCCAGTTCAACATGAAATGGGTGGAGCCGGCCGGGCTGGTGAAGTTCGACTTCCTGGGGCTGAAGACCCTGACCGTACTGGACCGGGCGCGCGCCTATCTGGAGCGGCGGGGCATGGCGCCGGACTTCACCACCCTGCCGCTGGACGACGGCTCCACCTATGAGCTGATGGCGTCGGGCCAGACGGTCGGGGTGTTCCAGCTGGAATCGCAGGGCATGCGCGACACCCTGCGCAAGATGCGCTGCGGCTCCATCGAGGAGATCACGGCGCTGATCTCCCTCTATCGGCCCGGGCCGATGGAGATGATCGACACCTATATCGACCGCAAGTTCGGCCGCGCCGAGGTCGACTATCTCCACCCCAGCCTGACCGAGGTCCTGACCGAGACCTATGGGGTCATCATCTACCAGGAGCAGGTGATGAAGATCGCCCAGGTCCTGGCGGGCTACAGCCTGGGCGAGGCGGATCTGCTGCGCCGCGCCATGGGCAAGAAGAAGAAGGAGGAGATGGATTTCCAGCGGGCGCGCTTCATCAAGGGCGCGTCCGAAAAGGGCGTGCCGGATGAACAGTCCGGCGGCATCTTCGATCTGGTGGCCAAGTTCGCGGGTTACGGCTTCAACAAGTCGCACGCGGCGGCTTACGCGATGATCAGCTATCAGACCGGCTGGCTGAAGGCCCAGCATCCGGTCGAGTTCTTCGCCGCGTCGATGAGCCTGGACCTGTCCAACACCGACAAGCTGGCGGTGTTTTATCAGGATGCGCGCAAGTTCGAGGTCCAGGTGCGGCCGCCAGACATCAACCGATCGTCGGCGGACTTCGATGTCGCCTGGGACGATGACAAGGGCGCGGTGCTCTATGCACTGGGCGCCATCCGTAACGTCGGGCTGGAGGCGATGAAGCATGTCGTCGAGGTGCGCGAGGCGGGCGGGCCGTTCGCCGACATCTTCGACTTCCTGGAACGGGTCGATCCGAGGAGCGTGAACAAGCGGGCTCTGGAGAATTTGGCGCGGGCCGGGGCGTTCGACAGCCTGCATCAGAACCGCCGCCAGCTGGTCGAACAGGCCGATGTGCTGATGGCCTACGCCCAAGCCTCGGCGGCGCAACGGGAAAGCGACCAGATTTCCATGTTCGGGGGCGCGGACAAGCTGCCGCCGCCGCGCCTGCGGGCGGTCGAGCCGTGGGTCGGGCCCGAGCGGCTGGACGAGGAACTGGCGGCGGTGGGCTTCTACCTGTCCGGCCATCCGCTGGAGGACATGGCGGGCGCCCTGCGCAGGAAGCGCGTGACCTTCGTGGCCGAGGCGCTGCAACGCGCCGAACAGGGACACGAAGCCTTCCAGATGGCCGGGGTGATCCGTCGCAAGCAGGAACGGGCCAGCGCGCGGACCGGTGAGAAGTTCGCCTTCGTCACCTTCTCGGACCCGACCGGCGAGTTCGAATGCCTGTTCCCTCCGGAATCCCTGCGCCGCAATCGCGAGGTGCTGGAGCCCGGCGCGGCGGTGCTGGTCAAGGTGCGGGCCAAGGCGGCGGACGGCGAGGTGCGCTTCTTCGGCGACGACGCCAGCCGCATGGAGGCGATGATCGACGACGGCCTGGCGGGTTTGCGTGTGCACGTCTCCGGGCGCGGCACGGAGGTCGAGGCCCTGCGCTCGCGGCTGGACCGAGCGACGGCGCCGGGCAAGGGCGGAGAGATCGTGCTGGTCGCCTCGCTGGACGGCCGACGCGAGGTGGAGTTGAAGCTGCCCGGTCGATACCGGCTGGACGGCGCGCTGCGCGGCGCGCTGAAGTCTGCGCCGGGCGTCAGCTATCTGGAGGATGCGTGAGGGGTCTTGAGCCGCCCTCAACCCGTCTCCCCGGCGAAGGCCGGGCCCCAGAGCCGCGTGCGCCGGCTCATGACCAGCATCTCACGCAAGCTCTTCTGGGCCCCGGCCTCCGCCGGGGAGACGGAGTGTGTTCAAGCCTGATGAGCGGAGAGTGCGAATGACGAAAACCCACACCGGCTCCTGCCACTGCGGCGCGGTCAGTTTTGAGGTCGAGATGGACCTGGAGGGGCTGATCGAGTGCAACTGCTCGCACTGTTATCGCAAGGGGTTCGTGCTGAAGTTCGTCGAGCCCTCGGCGTTCCGGCTGATCTCGGGCGAAGGCGCGCAAGCCCAGTATGGCTTCTCAAGCACGCCATCGACCACCTGTTCTGCAAGACCTGCGGCGTCGAGAGCTTCGCGCGTGGCCGGACCCCGGACGGCAAGGCGATGATCGCCATCAATGTCCGCGCCCTGGCCGATGTGGAGCCGTGGTCCTGGACGGCCGCACGGGTGGACGGACGAAGCTTCTAGTCCGCGTCCGATCCGCCTAAGGTCCGCCGTCATTTCCGCCCCTACCGGAGTCGCCATGTCGCGCGCCGCAGTTTCGTTCGCTCTCATCCTGGCCGCGTCGGTCGCCGCCGCGCCCCTGGCCCAGGCTCAGGACGCCGAGGCCATCGCCACCGCAGCAGCCTTGCGCGACCGGGCGCTGGAGGGGTCGGGCGCCTATGAGATCGTGGAGGAGATCACGACCCGGTTCGGTCCGCGGCCGGCGGGATCGGCCGCTGAGCAGGCGGCGGCGGAATGGGGCGCCGCGTGGCTGCGCGCCAATGGGTTCGATAACGTCCGCGTCGATCGCTTTCCGCTGTCGATGTGGGATCGCGGCGAGGAGCGGGTCGAGATCGTCGGCGACTTCGCCCAGCCGCTGACCGTCACCGCGCTTGGCGGCGCCGTGGCCACGCCCGAGGGCGGGGTCGAGGGCGAGGCGGCGATCTTCGAGACCTTCCAGGATCTGCTGGACGCCCCGGCGGGGTCGCTGGCCGGCAAGGTGGCCGTGGTGCTGCAGGACACGCCGCGCGCCCAGGACGGGCGCGGCTATGGCTCGACCTCGGTCATCCGCTTCCAGGGACCGACCGAGGCGGCGGCGCGCGGCGCGGTCGGCTTCCTGCTGCGCTCGCTGGGGACGCACGACCACCGCTTCGCCCACACCGGCGCGACGCGGGTGGGCGAGGGGACCATCCCCGCCTTCGCCATCTCGCCGCCCGACGCCGACCAGCTGCGCCGCATCGCCGAGCGCGCCGAGCGGCCGGTGCGGTTGCGGCTTTCCTCGACCGCCCGGTTCCTGGAGCCGGGCCACAGCCAGAACGTCATCGCCGAGGTGCGCGGTCGCGAGGCGAGCGAGGAGGTGATCGTGTTCGGCGGGCACCTGGACAGCTGGGATCTGGGGACCGGCGCCATCGACGACGCGGCGGGCGTGGCCATCACCACGGCGGCCCTGAAACTGATCGCCGACCTGCCCGAGCCGCCACGCCGCACGTTGCGTGTGGTCTGGTGGGGCTCCGAGGAGGTCAGCCAGCCGCCGCCCGCTCAGGGCCTGGCCGGCGCCCGCCACTATGCCGAGGCCGTGGCCCGGCCGGATCTGGAGAACCACGTCGTCATTTCGGAAAGCGATTTCGGGGCCGGGCCGATCTATGGGCTGTCGCTCCCGGCCGGTCAGGCCGACAGCGAGCTGCAGAAGGCGGCGATGCGAGTGCTGACGCCGCTGGGCATCGTCTGGAATCCGCAGCCCGCGCGCGGCGGCGGTCCGGACACGGGTCCGACGGTGGCGCTGGGCGTGCCGGCCTTCCAGCTGGCGCAGGACGGCACCGACTATTTCGATACCCACCATACGGTCGACGACGTGATCGACCGCATTGATCCGGAAAATCTGGACCAGAACGTCGCCGCCTGGGCCGCGCTGCTGTGGCTGATCGCGGAGTCGGACGCGGACTTCCGCCAGACCGCGCCCGCCGAGTAGGGTGATCCCGCCGCGAGCGTGGCGAAACTGGTAGACGCAAGGGACTTAAAATCCCTCGACCTCGGTCATGCGGGTTCGATCCCCGCCGCTCGCACCATTGTCTTGGCCGCCCGCCGAGCCGGGGCTAGGGTCGCGGCATGGCCCTGGAACTCTATGCCCACCCGTTCTCGTCCTTCTGTCAGAAGGCGCTGATCGCGCTGTACGAGGCGGGGACGCCGTTCACGCTGAAGATGCTGGACGCGGAGCATCCGGAGAATTTTGTGGCGCTGAAGGCCGCCTGGCCGTTCGGGCGGTTTCCGGCCCTGAAGGATGGCGACCGATGGGTGATTGAGGCGACATGCATCATCGAGCATCTGGATGTCTTCCATCCCGGGCCGGAGCGGATGATCCCCGAGGATCGCGATCTGGCGCTGGAAGTCCGGTTCCTGGACCGCGTGTTCGACAACGATGTGTCGGGACAGCAGCAGGCGTTGATTTACAATGCATTGCGGCCGGAAGGCTCACGTGACGCCTACGGTGAGGCGCTGGCGCGCGAGAAGCTGGAAGTGTCCTACGCCTGGCTGGATGATGTGCTCAAGGGGCGGCGATGGGCGGGCGGCGATCGCTTCACCCTGGCCGACTGTGCAGCGGGGCCGGCGCTGTTCTACGCCCACTGGACGCACCCGATCGATCCGCGGTTCGAGACGCTGCTGGCCTATCGGCGACGGCTGATGGCGCGACCCAGTTTCGCACGGGCGATCGAGGAGGCCCGGCCCTATCGCGCCTATTTTCCGCTGGGCGTTCCCGCCGAGGACTGAGGCGTTAAATCAGCCCTGCGAGCGGCGAGGAGGGGTCGGCGTAGAGCCGCTTCTTCATCCGGCCAGCGAGATAGGCGTCACGGCCAGCCATGACGGCGTGTTTCATGGCGGTGGCCATGCGGATCGGATCGCGCGCCTCGGCGATGGCGGTGTTCATCAAGACGCCGTCACAGCCCAGCTCCATGGCCACGGCGGCGTCCGAGGCCGTTCCCACCCCGGCATCGACCAGTACGGGAACCTTGGACTGTTCGACGATCAGGCGGATGTTGACCGGGTTCTGGATGCCCAGGCCCGATCCAATGGGCGCGCCCAGGGGCATGATGGCCACCGCGCCGGCGTCCTCAAGCTTGCGGGCGTACACCGGGTCGTCGGTGCAATAGACCATGACCTCGAACCCCTCGGCGGTCAGCAGCTTCAGCGACCGCAGCGTCTCCTCCATGTCGGGAAACAGAGTCTTGGGATCCGACAGCACCTCCAGCTTGACCAGGGTCCAGCCCCCGGCTTCGCGCGCCAGACGCAGGGTTCGCACCGCGTCCTCGCCCGTGAAGCATCCGGCGGTGTTGGGCAGGTAGGTGTAGCGGTCAGGCGAGACGAAGTCAGTCAGCACCGGCTGGGAGGGGTCGGTCAGGTTAACCCGGCGCACGGCCACGGTGACGATCTCCGCCCCGGAAGCCTCGGCGGCGGCGGCGTTCTGGGCGTAGTCGCGATACTTGCCCGTGCCCACGATCAGGCGTGACGAGAAGGTGCGGCCGGCGACGGTCCAGGTGTCGGGAGAGGAGGTCATGGGCGCTAGTTAGTCGGTTGAAGGCGCGACTTAAACCCGTCTCCCCGGCGAAGGCCGGGGTCCAGGGCCGAGAGCGCACGCAAGCCCTCCTGGCCCCCGGCTTCCGCTGGGGAGACGGCTACGACCTACACCTCGAACTTCACCCCCTGGGCCAGGGGCAGGTCGGCGGAGAAGTTCACCGTCTGGGTCTGACGGCGCATATAGGCTTTCCAGGAATCGGAGCCGCTCTCGCGACCGCCACCGGTTTCCTTTTCGCCGCCAAAGGCCCCGCCGATCTCGGCTCCCGAGGGACCGATGTTGACGTTGGCGATGCCGCAATCCGAGCCCCAGGCCGACAGGAAGGTCTCGGCCTCGCGCATCCGGTCGGTGAAGATGCAGGACGACAGGCCCTGGGGCGCCGCGTTCTGTAGTGCGATGGCCTGATCGAGATCGGACCAGGTCAGGACGTAGAGTATGGGCGCGAAGGTCTCGGTCAGGACGACGGCGCTCTGCGCAGGCATGTGGACAATGGCGGGGGAGACGTAGACGCCGTCGCGGTCCAGCCGTTCGCCGCCGGTGACGACCTCGCCGCCCTCGGCACGGGCCTGATCGAGGGCCGCCGTGAAACCGTCGGCCGCCGCTTGGTCGATCAGCGGGCCGACCAGCACCCCGTCCTCGCGCGGGTCGCCGATGGGCAGGCCGGCATAGGCCTTGGCCAGACGCTCGACGAGGGCGTCGGCCAGGCTGTCGTGCACAAGCAGGCGACGCAGGCTGGTGCAGCGCTGGCCGCAGGTGCCCACGGCGGAAAACGCGATGGCGCGCACGGCCAGCTCGAGGTCGGCGCTGTCGGTGACGATCATGGCGTTGTTGCCGCCCAGCTCCAGCAGGCTGCGGCCCAGGCGGCCGGCGACGGCCTGGGCGACGGCCCGGCCCATGCGTGTCGAGCCGGTGGCCGAGATCAGGGGGACGCCTGGGTGCGCCGCGAGCGCCTCTCCGACCGCGCGTTCGCCGAGGATGACCTGCGACAGGCCTGGGGGCGCGTCGTCACCGAAACGGGCGGCGGCGCGATCGAATACGGCCTGAACGCCGAGGGCGGTGAAGGGCGTCTTTTCCGAAGGCTTCCAGATCAACGGGTCTCCGCAGACCAGCGCCAGCGCCGCGTTCCACGCCCAGACGGCGACGGGGAAGTTGAACGCGGTGATGATCCCGACCGGGCCGAGCGGTTGCCAGGTCTCGCGCATGTGGTGGCCGGGACGCTCGCTGGGCATGGTCAGACCATAGAGCTGGCGCGACAGGCCGACGGCGAAGTCGCAGATGTCGATCATCTCCTGGACCTCGCCCAAGCCTTCGGACACGATCTTGCCGGCCTCCAGCGTGACCAGCCGGGCCAGGTCGTCCTTCGAGGTGCGCAACTCCCCGCCCAGCAGGCGGACCAGCTCTCCGCGGCGTGGGGTGGGAACGCGGCGCCAAGCCTCGAAGGCGTCGGCGGCTTGCGAGACCGTGTCGTCGATGGCGGAGGGCTCGGCGAAGACGGGGCGCGGGACCGGCGATCCGTCCAGCTGGGATGGCTGTGTGGTCTCGGCCAGATCGGGCTGGACCCCAAGCCGGGCCAGCACCGCGATGATCTCGTCGCCCGCCGTCATGTCCTCGTCCTTTCCGGAACCGCCAAGGTCGGGAGGGGTTCTGGGATCACCCTCAACCGACAGTCTGGAGATGGCCATGAAGGTTCGCGACGTGATGAGCAAGGATGTCCAGGTCGCCAGGCCGGACGACCATGTGCAGGAAGTGGCCATGCGGATGCAGTCGGGCGATTTCGGCTTCATGCCTGTGGCCGACGGCGACCGGCTGGTCGGCACGGTGACGGATCGCGACATCGTGGTTCGCGGCATCGCGCGCGGGCTGGACGGATCCACACGGGTAGCGGAGGTCATGACCCACGACGTGAAATCAGTGCGGGATGACGCGGACCTGAAGTCGGTGCTCGACACCATGGGCGGCCGCCAGATCCGCCGCCTGCCCGTCGTGGACAAGAACGAACGGCTCGTCGGCGTAGTGTCGCTGGGCGACCTGTCGACCCGGGTGAAGGAAAAGTACGCCGGCGAGGCGCTGGAAGATATTTCGCGTGTCGGAAAAGTCTGAGGCGGGCCGGCGGAGCTTCGCAACCGAACGCTAACGCCTTGGCTGTAGTGTGGTCCGACGAGCAGAAGGTCGGATCATGGCGCGTGCGCAATTTCAGAAGGGCCAAAGGGTCTGGGTCGAGTGTGTCGGCGCCTGGGCTCATATCGAGCAGGTGCAGCCTGTTTGGGCCAAGGGGTTCGAGGAGCCGGTCCGGGTCACCTACGACGTCGGACTGGGGCGCGAGTTTCTGGCGCATGAGCTGACCCTGCCGGTCGATGACGAGACGGCGATCGATGGCGACCACTGGCGCCTGCTGAGGGCGCGAAACAAGTGGCAGGGGCCGGACGACTGCGTCGGGCACCCCTTTCCAGGCACCCACCCGGTGGTGGTCACCGAACGGGCGGACTGGGGCGGCTGGCGCGTGCCGGGCGCGGAATACGATCGCGACCCGGACCGAATCGAAAAACAGGCGCGCGTGATCGCCGCGGCGCCGCGCCTCATGAAGATCGCCGAGCAGCTGATGGAGGCCGTGGCCGAGGCTCCGCACGACGCGCCGCCCGCCATGCTGGCCTTGGCCAAGCGATCGCGGGAAATTCTGCGTGAGGTCATGCAGACCGCGCCGGCCGGCGCATTGTCTCAGGAAGCGGCGCGGGACACAGCGGTCGAGGCCATGACCCGGCCGTTGAGCCGAACGCGCGCCGCCTGAACGATCAGGGCGGGCTGACGCCTCGACACGAATCTACCGGTTCGTCACGGTGGGCCTGATCGGGGAATCACGCGGAGGCGGGAGTGCGGGGCAAGGACCGCCGCCATTTCAGATGGGGACGCCGGGCCGCCGACAAGCGCGGGGCCGTGGCCGTGCCCCTATGGGTGCGGATCGGCGTGCTGATCACCGCTCTCGGTCTGGCCGGCCTGTCCCTGATCTACGCCCAGGAAATGCGCCAGGCGCCGCTGACGGCCAGCGCCCAGCGTGAAGCTTCGCTGAGAAGCGCCGCCGCCATCACCGCGGCCCGACTGGACGCCGACGTTGCGCAGGCGCGCCTGGCGTTGAGCGAGATCGCCGACTCGTGGTCCGGAGGTCGCGCCCAGGCGCAGGCCTCACTCGGGACCGGCGACTGGAACACGCCCGTCGCGGTGATCGACGGCGCGGGCGACGTCATCGCTTCCGAAGGCGCTGAGCCGAGCCTGTTCGCCGCCGCCTCCGAAGCAGAGGGCGTTCCCTGGATCCCCAGCGGCGACGGGCGCGCGATTCTGGTCTCCAGAGCCGATAGCGGCGGGGCGATCGTGGCCCGCGTGTCGCCGCGCCCGCCTGAAGGCGTCCTGATCGCCCTGTTCGCGGACGGCGAGCGCGTCGCCGGGGAGGGACGACCTCCCGCCGCCACGGCCGACGGGGTCGCGGTCAGCGAGATGACCGGACTGAGTGTGCGCGCTTACGGCCAGGCGGCGACCGGCGGGGCCGGGCGCTGGATCGCGCTGTGGCAACTGCTGATCCCCATCGTGCTGGGCGGTGGTCTGACGCTGCTGCTGTGGCTGCAGGGCCGGCGGACGCAGACGGTCTCGCGCGTGTGGGAAGACACCGAGCGGCGCTTCCGCGTCGCGGTCGAGGGCGCCCGCTGCGGGGTGTGGGAATGGGATCTCGGCAAGAACGAAGTGGTGCTGAGCGACTATATGGCGACCCTGCTGGGTCTCCAGCGCGGCGGGGCGGCCTCAGCCGAAAAGGTCCTGGCCCAGGTCAATCCGCAGCATCGCGAACGGGTAACGCATGCCCTGAGACAGGCGGCCGCCTATGGCACATTCGAGGTCACCTTTCGCGTCGACCCTGAAGGCGAGTCGCCGCGCTGGATCGACGCGCGCGGTCAGGCCCGAGGTGAGCGTGAGGACGGGCGCTACGTCCAGATTCTCGGGGTCGCCCTGGACATCACCGAGGCGCGGCGGGCGCGGGCCATGGCCGTCGCGGCACAGAGCCGGCTGCAGGACGCCATCGAGAGTGTCTCCGACGCCTTCGTGCTGTTCGATCGTCACGGGCGGCTGGTATTGTGGAACGAGGCCTTCGCCGACGCTTTCGGTTTCGCCGAGGGGCATCTGAAGCGCGGAGCGCCAAAGGATGAACTGAACCGGATCGCGTCTCTGGCCATCAAGGGGGCCTACGCCTCGCCGACCCAGCGCGCGGGAGTGCGCGAGGTGGAACTGAACGATGGTCGCTGGCTGCAGATGTCGGAGCGGTTCACCTCGGACGGGGGCACGGTGGTCAGCGCCGCCGACATCACCCTGATCAAGCAGTCCGAGACCGCGCGGCAGAAGGCGGCGGAGAGCCTTCAGGCGACCATCGACCAGCTGGAGGCCAGCCAGGAAAGCCTGTCGCAGCTCGCCCGCAAATACGAGGTCGCCATGGTGCGCGCTGAGGCGGCCAACCAAGCCAAGAGCGAGTTTCTGGCGAATATGAGCCACGAGTTGCGGACGCCGCTGAACGCCATCAACGGCTTTTCGGAGATCATGGCCGGAGAGATGTTCGGGCCGCTGGGCGACCCGCGGTACAAGGGATATGCCGCCGACATTCTGGGGTCCGGCCAGCATCTGCTGAGCCTGATCAACGACATTCTCGACATGGCCAAGATCGAGACCGGCAAGCTGACGCTGCGATACGAGGACGTGCGGGTGAAGGAGGTCTGTCAGGACGCCATTCGCCTGATGCGCGGCCGCGCTGAGGAGGCGGAGCTGAAGATCACCCTGGAGTCCGAGGACTCGCCCGACATTGAGGCGGACTATCGCGCGCTGAAGCAGGTGATGCTGAACCTGTTGTCCAACGCGGTGAAGTTTACGCCGGCGGGCGGGCGCATCACCGTGTCGATCCAGGCGCTGGACGATCGGGTGCGCGTAGCCGTGGCCGACACCGGCATCGGTATTTCGGCAGAGGATTTGCCACGCCTGGCGACGCCGTTCGAACAGGTCGAGGGGCAGCATTCCAAGACCACCCAGGGCACCGGACTGGGCCTGGCCCTGACCAAGTCGCTGGTCGAGCTGCACGGCGGCGAGCTGGTCATGGAGAGCGAGTTGGGCGTCGGCACCACCATCAGCGTCGTGTTGCCGGTTCGGAAGGTCCAGGCGGGCGAGCCGGAACAGATCGCCGCCTGATCGGCGGTTGCCGAACCTCTTGTTTCCAGCGCAGATTGCCGCCCGTCACGGGAGGCCGACATGCGGGCGAGTTCATGGATGCTGGGGGCGGCCCTTGCCGCCTTCCTGGGACCGGCGGCGGTGGCCGACGCCACGGCGGACCGCGCGGTGATCGAGGCCCTTGATCAGGCGCCGCGCTGTGGCCCCTCCGGCGATGAGGACATTGGTGCGCCGATCGCCGACATGGTGAAGGTCGACGGCTTCGGCGACTACAGCCTGGCGGTGGATACCGACAGTCGCGAGGCGCAGGCGTGGTTCGACCATGGTGTCAGGCTGCGTTGGGCCTTCGAACATGGCGAGAGCGTGCGTGCGTTCCGCAAGGCGCGGCTGCTCGATCCCGCCTGCGGCCTGTGCGCCTGGGGCGAGGCCTGGGCCATGGGGCCGAACCTGAACGGTGGCGGCGGCGGAGAGGAGACACGGCTGGAGGCGCTCGCCACGGCTCGCGAGGCGCGGCGGCTGTCGCGTGACGCCACGCCCTGGCAGCGCCAGATGATCGACGCCCTGATCCAGCGCTACTCCGGCAAGGAAGAGACGCGGGCGGCGCGCTTCGCCCAGCGGATGGACCGCGTCGCGCGGCGCAATCCGAACGAGCTTTTGCTGGCCTCGGTGACGGCCGACGCCTGGATGCTGGCCGACTACGACTGGTGGGATGCGGACGGCAAGGCGGCCAATCCCGGCATCACGCGGGCCATGGGCCTGCTGGAGCACGCCTTGTCGGTCGATCCCGACGACGAGGGGGCGATCCATCTCTACATCCACCTGACGGAATGGTCGGACGATCCGCACAAGGCCATCCCCTATGGCGAGAAGCTGGCCCGACTGGCGCCGGGAGCCAGCCATCTGGTGCACATGCCGTCGCACACCTTCTACCGTGTCGGCCGCTACCGCGACGCCATGATGTCGAACGTCAACGCGGTGGCGCTAGACCACCGCTACAACGAACTCGCGCGTCCGCCGGGTGGCATCAACGGTATGCCGCTGCACGGCCACAACATCCATTTCGGCATGGGCGGCGCGCTGATGTCGGGGGCGGGCGACGAGGGGCTGGAATTGGCCGACGCCTTCATGGATGTGTTCGCGGAGATCCCGGAAAGCAATCTGTGGCGGCAGTTCACGGCTAACAACGCTTATGCGATCTACGGCCGCTATGGCTCGGCCGAACAGGTGGCCGCGCTGGCGGAGCCGCCGGCGAGTCAGCCGCTGCTTCGGATCAGCCGACACTATGCGCGGGGAGAGGCGGCGGCGCGGGCGGGCGACCCGGCTTTGGTGCGTGAAGAGGCTCAGGCGATCGCGGCCATCCGTGCGGCGACGACCTTCTCCGGCCCGACGGCGGAGAATCAGGACGGCTTCACCGAGATCAGTCAGCGCATCCTCGAGGGACGCGCGGCGATGCTGGAGGAGAACTGGGCGGCGGCTCGCATCGCCTATGGCCGCGCCGCCGAAATCCACGGCCAGGGAGGAGGGCGGCGATCCGCCGATCGTCTGGTATCCGACCCGGCGCAGTCTGGCGGCGGCGATGCTCGCCGGCGGCGACGCGGCTGCGGCGAAATCCACGCTGGAGGCGCTGCTGATCGACTGGCCGAATGACCCCTACAGCTACTGGCTGCTGGCCGAGGCGGAGCGTGCGTTGGGCGACGAGGCGGCGGCCCAGGCGGCGCTGGAGCGGTCGCGGATCGAGTGGGTCGGCGGGGAGATGAGCCTGGCGCTGGCCTGAGCGGTCAGCCCTCGTTCTCGTAAACGCCCGTGATCGAGGCCTTGGCCATGGTGTGGAAATGCAGGTTGAAGCCGAACACCGCGCCGGAATCGTCGGCGGTGACGTCAAGCTTGTCCGTGTCCACGGCGAAGACGGTGAAGATGTAGCGATGCGGGCCGTGGCCGGGAGGCGGAGCGGCGCCGCCGAAGCCCGGCTTGCCGAAGTCCGTTCGTCCCTGGATCGCGCCCTTGGGCATGTCGCCGTCGGGCGAGGCGCCGGCGGACAGTTCGGTGACGTCAGTGGGGATGTTGGCCACCGTCCAGTGCCAGAAGCCCGAGCCGGTCGGGGCGTCGGGGTCGTAGAGGGTGATGGCGAAGCTCTTGGTCCCCTCCGGAGCGCCAGACCACCTCAGATGCGGGGAACGGTTACCCTTGGCCTGGACCTGATCGTCCGGCAGCGTCGCGCCGTCGGTGAAATCGTCGGAGGTGAGGGTGAAGGTCATGCGGCGCTCCCTGCAGATCGGCCAGCAGGGGTAACGCCGGGGCGGCGCGCCGGTTCGCGCGTCAGTGCGCCGCGCCCTTGGCCTCGGGCGTGAAGGCGCGATCGTCCATCAGCCCGCCGGCCAGGGCCGAGGCGAAGATCAGGCAGCCCAGCACGATGAAGGCGACGAGGACGCCCTTGCCCAGCCGGCTCATTCGACCTCGATGCGGTAGCTTTCGATGACGGTGTTGGCGAGCAGGGTCTCGCACATGCGTTTGGTTTCGGCGGCGGGGTCTTCGGCGCCCTCGAGGTCGAACTCGATCAGCTTGCCGACGCGGGCGTTGGAGACGCCCGGCCAGCCTAGCCCCTGCAACGCGCCCTCGACGGCCTTGCCCTGAACATCCAGCACGCCGGGCTTAAGGAAGACGTGGACCTTCACCTTGGCCATCAGTGCAGCCCCCCCTGGATCACCGTCGGCATGCCCTTCATGATGCCGAGACGGCGGGCGACCTCGGTGTAGCTCTCGATCACGTCGCCCAGGTCGCGGCGGAAGCGGTCCTTGTCCAGCTTCTCGCCGGTGGCGGTGTCCCACAGCCGGCAGCTGTCGGGGCTGATCTCGTCGGCCAGCAGGACGCGGGCGAAGTCGTTTTCCCAGATACGACCGAACTCGATCTTGAAGTCGACCAGGGTGATGCCGACGCCGGCGAACAGGCCAGAGAGATAGTCGTTCACCCGCACCGTCATGGCCAGCATGTCGTCCAGTTCCTGGGTCGATGCCCAGTTGAAGGCGGTGATGTGCTCCTCGGTGACCATCGGGTCGTTGAGCTCGTCCTTCTTGTAGTAGAATTCGATGATCGAGCGGGGGAGGGGGGTGCCTTCCTCGATGCCCAGCCGCTGGCTCATCGAACCGGCGACGATGTTGCGGCACACCACCTCCAGCGGGATGATCTCGACCTCGCGGATCAGCTGCTCGCGCAGGTTCAGCCGCTTGATGAAGTGGTTGGTGACGCCGATGCCATTCAGCTTGCTCATGATGAACTCGCTGATCTGGTTGTTGATGACGCCCTTGCCCTCGAGAGTCGCCTTCTTCTGGGCGTTGAAGGCGGTGGCGTCGTCCTTGAAATACTGGATCAGGGTGCCGGGCTCGGGCCCCTCGAACAGGATCTTGGCCTTGCCTTCATAGACCTTCTTGCGGTTCGTCTTCATCGCGGTTCCGGGTGACAGGGCGCCTGGACGGCGCTCCAACGGGTTCGGCGCCGGCGTCCTCGGGACAAGGGCGGCGCGGGGTGAAAAGGGTGTCTGTGAGCGGTCGCCTGAGCGGCGGGGATGCGAGTCCCTCCCTTAGCGGAACCCCGGCGTCCACACAAACCGGAGAGCGACCGCCGCTTTCGGTTGCCTTCATCTGCGGCGGCCCTATAGACGGGCGACGTTTGGGCCGCGAGGTCCGCCAAAGGCTTGACGGGAATGACGACCTTCGACGATCGCGAAAAAGGCTTCGAGAGCAAGTTCGCGCTCGATCAGGCGCAGGAATTCAAGGCGGTGGCCCGCCGCAACAAGCTGCTCGGTTTGTGGGCGGCCGAGAAGATGGGCCTGTCGCCGGAAAGCGCCGAGGACTACGCCAAGGCCGTGGTGCGCGCCGATTTCGAACAGCCGGGCGAGGAAGACGTGTTCCGCAAGATCGCCGGCGACTTCAAGGGCTCGGGCCTGAACGTCTCGGAAGGCGAGATTCGCTCGAAGATGGACGAGCTTGCGGCGACCGCCCGCGATCAGGTTCGCGCCGGAGCCTAGGTCCGGGGCCCGAGCAGAGCCGCGACCACCCGATCGACGGCGCCCGGCGCCAGTGACGGATTGGCCGCGCGGTAGGCGGCTCGGCTTTCGGCCAGCCCTGCGGGCTCTTCGCCGGACTGCAGAATTCGCGTCAGCATCGCCGCGGCCTGCCGGCTGTCATCGGCCTGGGCGGCGACACCCAACGCTGAAAGCGACAGGCCATCGGACGCCGCGTCGCCGAGCGTGATGACCGGGCGGCCGAGCATGGCCGCCTCTATGCCGACGTTGCTGTGACGAACTACCACAGCGGCGGCGTCGCGGAGCAGGGGGGGCAGGACGGCGTCCCGCACCACGCGCGCGCGCCGGCCCAAGCCCTCCGCATCGAACCAGGTTCGCCAGCGGTCGATGACGTCGTCGGTCTCGGACGGGTGCAGCTTGACCACCACGCCATGTCCCTGGGTTGAGCGGATCGCCCCGGCCGCCGCCTCGACCAGTGGGCGCATGGCCGCTTCTCCCAGCGGCTGAGTGGCGACGAGGATATAGGGCCAGGGCGGTGGGTCGTCGGCGCCTGTGCCGGACTCGACGTCCTGACGGATCGACCCCACGGCGGTGACCGCCGCCGCGTCCGCGCCAAGGCGGATGTAGTCGGCGCGGGCGGCCTCATCGAGCACCAGATGGCGCGCGGCGCCGGGCAGCATCAGGCCATTGGCGATCGGATTCTGCACCAGCTGAAGCGAGACCGTCGCCACGCCCAGATCCGCGAAGACGGCCAGGGCGGCGTCGGTCACGGGGCTGCGGGTCGCTGGCGCAATCACGGCGCGGGGACGGGTCTGCGCGGCGTACTGGCGGACTGCCTGGTCAATGGCGTCAAAGCCGCGAAGGCCCGCCAGGATGCGCCCCAGCAGCCCGCGCACAAGGGGATCGACCGTCATGCCGACGACGGTCGGCCAAGACGCGTCGCGAAGGGTGGCGAGCCCCCTTCCGAGTTCCGTCTGGTCCAGGGGGCCGTCGCGCCAGAGCCTCTGACCGTCCAGGACCGATACGCCCACGCGGCCGAGGGCGGGAGACTGGATGACGTCATCGGCGAGATTCGGCGAATCGGCGCGGCCGATGCGCGTGAACAGCAGACCGGTGGGGCCGTGGTCGGCAAGCCGCGCCAGCAGGGGCTCGAGGCCCGACAGGAGGTCGGGACGGTTCTCGGTGGCCAGAACCAGAACGCCGCCCTCCGCCCCGACACGCTGGGTTTCGATCGGTGCGTCGGAGCCGACGGGCGCTTCCTGAGGTGTCCCACCGTGGGCGAGGCGATCGTTAAGGCGACGCACCGCAGAGATTTGCGCCACGCCCCAGGCGAGATCGGCGCCGACACCCGTGCGCTGGGCGAGGGCCGCGACCGCTTCAGCCCAGCCCGGCGTCGCGGCGATGAGTTCGATCCGGCCCCAGGTGCGGGCCTTGAGGGCGGCGTCCGCATTCGCCACGGCGGCCGTGCGCACGATCAGCTCGGCGGTGAGGGCCCGCCTGAGGACCGGCTGGAAGAGCGGGACGGTCGTCTCTGGGATATCCAGGCCATAGACTGCTTCGGAGATGGCGTTCGCCAGACGTCGACAGTCCTCGACCAGGCCGGGACGACCCAGCAGAGTCCAGGGCAGGGCTCGCTCCGCGCCGGTCCGCTGGCCGGGGGGGGCTAGCGCCACCGTCTCATCGTCCGCCGGCAGGGCTTCGACCACGGCGGTGCGTTCGACCAGTCGCAGGATTGGGCCCGGCGAGGCGGCGCGATCGCCCAGACTCTGGAACGACACAAGCGCGTGAGCCTCCGCCAGGTCCGGATAGCCCTCGACAAGTCCTTCCACGGCCGGGTCCGACGGAAGCAGGGCGTGGCGCAAGGCGGTTAGGTCGTCGTGCGACCAGGCGGTGAGGGCGCGAAGAAACCGGCCGGAGGGCGAGCTGAGCTGACCCGGCGATAGACCCAGGGACAGGTCGACCGCGCCTCGGTCGGCGCGCTGGAGAGCCACCAGGTCGGCGAGCTGATCGATCGATCCATGATAGGTCAGGGCTTCGTGCAGACGGGCGATGACGGTGGCGTCGACCCCGTGCAGGAGGGCGTCGGCCATCAGGTTCGGCGCGGCAGGGTCATCCCTGCTCTGCGAATCATCCGTCGCTTCAGGAAGGGCGAGCGCCGCGTTTCGCAGAGCGGCGGCGACAGAGGCGTCGCCGGTTCCCTCAGCCGCTCGGGCGACCGCCTCCAATCGCGCTTGGAGGCCGAAGGGCACAAGCGAGATGCGGTCTTCGGCCAAGGCGTCGGAAATCCATCCCACCAGCCGTTCCAAGAGCGCGGGCCGGCGGGTCGCGAGCCAGGCGGCGAGATTCAGGTCGGGACCGCCACCCAGCGTACCCAGAGCCGCAAGGCGACGCTCGGCGGCCAGCCAGTCCTTGGCCAGGGCGGCTTCGGCGGCCTGACGACGCCAGGCCGTGAGGGCGTTGCGGAGAAGAGGCGACGACGGCTCGGGCCGCGCCCGCGCTACGGCGGCAGCAAGGATTTCGGGCGATCGCTTGGCGCGGAGGAGGGCCTCGATCCAGAGCGAAAACGCCTCTGGCGGCAGGACGCCGCGCACCAGCGCCTCCTCCGCCATGCGCTCGACATGGCCGAAGCGTCCGGCCTCAAGGGCGTCGGCGAGGGCCTTGACGTCGATCATGGACGCCGCCGTCGCCGCGTCTGGCCTTGGACGGGGATTATGGTTAGGCAGCGCCTCACGACGCGCCGGTTGGCGCTATCTTCCTCAGACAAGGGCGGGACACGCTGGGCCATGGCAAAACCTGTCGTCCATCTTTACGGACTGGGCAACATCGGCTTTCGCCATCTGCAGGGATTGGCGGCGCTGAGCGACGAAATCCGGCTGGTCGGCGTCGATCCGTCTTCGGAGCGCTGTGAGCTGGCCCGGAGCGAATGGAAAGGCGAGGGCCGTTTCGTCGCGGAGGCCGAACCGGAGCCTGCACACATCGTCATTCTGGCGACGTCGGCCCAGGGACGGCTGGCGCTGCTGAGGCAGGTGCTGGACCGCCACGCGCCGGACCATGTCCTGCTGGAAAAGGTGGCCTTCTCCGCGATGGACGACTTCGATGGGGCTCAGCAGTCGCTTACCGATGCCGGCGCCGCGGGTTGGGTCAACTGTCCTCGACGGCAGTGGCCGCTGCATGAGGCGCTGCGCGAGCGGCTGCAGGGCGTGGCCGACTGGACCATGACCCAGGCGGGCCCGAACTGGGGACTGGCCTGCAACGGCGTGCATTTCATTGACCTGATGCAGTTTCTGTCGGGCGGCGGAGCGCCGCGTGCGGAGGGGATCGCGATCGATCAGATCATCCCGTCGAAACGCAGCGGCTATTTCGAGGTTGAGGGCCAGCTCACCATCGGCCTTGGCGGTCGCCGGCTGGTTGTGGTGCAACGGCCCGACGCAGAGCCTGGTCTGACGATCGAGAGCACGCGCGGGCGCTGGAGCGTGAATGAGGCGGCCGGCGTGGTCACCGACGTCGAGACAGGTGAAACCCTGATCGATGTCGGACGCTCTCCCTATCAGAGCGAACTGACGGCGGCGGTGGTTTCGCCGTTGCTTGCAGGCGAGAAGCCGCCGGTGGCGTCCCTGGCCGAGGCCCGGCTGGCCCATGCGCCGCTGATCGAGGCTCTGACGCCGATCTTCGAGGCGGCGGGTCATGATGTGTCGGGCGGTCTGCCCATCACCTGAGTTTGAGGATTTCGACTGTGTTGATCATCGGAGCGGGACCGATGGGCGTCGAGCACGCCCGCGCCGCCAAGGCCCTGGGTGTCGAGCCGACCCTGCTGGTGCGCTCGACAGAGCGAGCCGAGAGCATCGCCGCCGAGACCGGTTTGACGGTTCTCGCCGCGACAGGAACAGACTGGATCGCGCGGCATGAGGCGCCCACCCACGCGGTGGTGGCCGTGGCCGTGGATGGTCTCGCGCCGGTCTGTCACGACCTGATCCGGGCGGGTGTCAAAAACATTCTGGTCGAGAAGCCCGGCGGCACCAGCGAGGACGAGCTGGCGCGGCTGGCCGATGCCGCGACAGCGGCCGGCGTAAAGGTTTTCATCGGCTACAACCGCCGCTTCTACGCCTCGGTGCAGGAAGCGCGGCGGCGGCTGGCGGAGGACGGCGGCGCCACCAGTGTGCGCTTCGATTTCACCGAGCTCGCTTGGCGCGTGGCGGAATTGCCGACGGCGGACGCCATCAAGGCGGCTTGGCTCTACGCCAACTCCACTCATGTGATCGACACGGCCTTCTTCCTGGCGGGCGAACCCGAGGCGTTGACGGCGAGCGTGGCGGGAGAGCTGGCGTGGCACCCGGCGGGCGCGGTGTTTGCCGGCCAGGGTCGGACGGGGGCGGGGGCGCTGTTCAGCTATCTCGCCGACTGGAACGCGCCCGGCCGGTGGTCGGTCGATGTGCGATCCCCCAAGGAACGGCTGCTGCTGGAGCCCCTCGAAGGGCTTTCGGTGCAGCGCGCGCGGACCTTCACCTGGGAACCGGTGGACCTTGACACATCGAGCGATGGCGGCCTCAAGCCGGGCGTGCTGGGCCAGATGCGCGCGTTTCTCGGAGGCGACGCTCAGGGCGACCTGATGCCGCTGGCCGCACAGGTCGAGCGCGCGCGTCTGGTGTACGACCGCATCCTGGGGCAGTGATGCCGAGCCTCGACGCCAAGGAACTCCATATGTCTCTCGACCGGGCGCTCGCCCGCATCTCTGATCGCTCGGCGGTCATCGGCATCGTCGGCCTGGGCTACGTCGGCCTGCCGTTGGCGACGGCGGCGGCGCGCGCCGGGTTCCGGGTTCTGGGCCTAGACGTCGATCCGGAGCGGGTCGCAGAGCTGAACGCCGGGCGGTCGCCCGTCGCGGCGGCGCCCAGCGACGAACTGGCGCGACACATCTCCGAGACGCGGTTCGAAGCCTCGGGCGACTTTGCGCGTCTCGGAGAGTGCGACGCCGTATTGATCTGCGTGCCGACCCCGATCACCGCCCAGCGCGAGCCCGATCTCAGTCATGTGGTCGACGCCACCGAAGCTGCGGCGCGCGCCCTGAG
>NZ_QUOQ01000009.1 GCF_003704105.1 Brevundimonas lutea
TGAACGAACTAAAGATGGTCTTCAGCGAGATGGGCATCGACGTCTGGGAGGTGATCGACGCCGCCAAGACCAAGCCGTTCGGCTTCATGCCCTTCTATCCGGGCCCCGGACTGGGCGGCCACTGCATCCCGATCGACCCCTTCTATCTGACCTGGAAGGCGCGGGAGTACGATCTGGCGACGCGGTTCATCGAGCTGGCCGGGCAGATCAACACGGCGATGCCGCGTTACGTGGTGCAGCGCCTGTCCGAGGAACTGGACGCGCGGTTCGCCAAGGGGCTGAACGGCGCGCGCATCTTGCTGGTGGGCGTGGCCTACAAGAAGAACGTCGCCGATGTGCGGGAGAGCCCCGCGCTGAAGATGCTGGAACTGCTGGAGGAGCGGGGCGCCGACCTCCGCTTCGTCGATCCGCATGTGAGTACGGTGCGCGCCTCGACGCATCCGCGTCATGGGGCCTATGCGGCCTCGGAACCCTGGCCGGCGTGCGACGCCGCCGTCATCGTGACGGATCACGATGCGATCGACTACGCCGCGCTGGTTGCCCACGCGCCCTTGGTGCTGGACACCCGCAACGCCTGCGCACAACGTGGACTTCGCGGCGACACCGTGGCCAAAGCGTAGCCCAGTTTTCGGCGCGCGGTTCTAGAAGTTCGGGGTTGCACCGTTCTACATGCTAGAACTGTACCATCGATTCCGACGCGTCGGCAGGGTACTCCCTTAGGTGTGGTCGAGTCCCTCGAGCGTTACGGTTAGCCGTGGTGCGGCTCGCAGGGGTTCTAGGCTCCGCCAGTTGGCTATGGCCCGCGCGAGTGTTTCATCGCCGCTATACTTTTCGCTTGGTCTTAGTCGTTCGATGGCAGCCTCATTGCCCCCGTCGAGTTTAAGGAAGTTACAGACCTCGAGAAATCGATCGCGGTAGGCTACAGAATACAGGTCCTCGTAGCGGATCAGATGCACCGGTTTACCGCTGGCTCGCACCCGCTTGGCCTGGTCCAAGACGTCCGCCTTTAACTCTCCGCAGAAGCGTTTGATCTGCGGGGGCGTGATTGTAATCGGTCGAACTATCTCCTCGGGATCCACCCGGTTCCAGTGCCCGAGGCTCTTGGCCAAAAAGGTGGATACGGCGACATCGAACAAGTTGGATCGGTAGAGAAAGATGAGTCGCGACACTTCGGGATGGCTCATCAGTGCTTGATTTGACGCCGGCGGGAGCTGCGTCCAGAGATGTTTGATAAAGTCGCGCTCTATCAGCTTGGTGTTTATACGCTTGACAAATTCGGGCCCCTCTTTGCCAATCCCTGCTCTAGCCATGGATTTGCCAAACGGCTCCATCTCGCCGTCCAAGCTAGCGTATTCCCTCAGTGCCCTCGCGAGTTCGCTGGAGCCAGAGCGCCCATGGGCCCATATGATAAAACAGGACAGGTCCGATCTCCGCTTAACGTTGCTGTGTCCAAACACGTGTCACAGTCATATCAAGAAACCTCGGCTGGACAGCCACCCATTGACCTGGTCCGCGAGCTCGGAGGCGTCCCGGCCGTCGGTGCGCAAATGCAGATCAACCTGTTCGGGCACCTCATAAGGCGAATCCAGGCCGGTAAAGTTGGCGATCTCGCCACGCAGGGCCTTGGCGTACAGGCCCTTGGGGTCGCGCTCGGCGCAGACGTCGAAGGGCGTGTCGACGAAGATCTCCACGAACTGGCCCTCAGGCATCAATTCGCGCGCCATTCTACGCTCGGCCCGGAAGGGCGAGATGAAGGAGACGATGACCAGCAGGCCGGCCTCGGCCATCAGGCGGGCCACCTCGGCCACTCGGCGGATGTTCTCGACACGGTCGACCTCGGTGAACCCCAGATCGCGGTTCAGCCCGTGCCGCACATTGTCGCCGTCCAGGATGAAGGTGTGCCGCCCCTGGGCGTGCAGCTTTTTCTCCAGCAGGTTGGCGATGGTCGACTTGCCCGAGCCCGACAGGCCAGTGAACCACAGCACCGCCGGCCTCTGGTGCTTAAGGGCGGCGCGCGCCTCCGCATCAACGGTGATCGCCTGCCAATGCACGTTGGCTGCGCGGCGCAGCGGATGCAGGATCATCCCCGCCCCCGCCGTGGCGTTGGTCATCCGGTCGATCAGGACAAAGGCGCCCGTCACCCGGTTGTCGGCATAGGCGTCGAAGGCGACCGGGGCCTGGGTCGACAGATTGCACAGACCGATCTCGTTCAACTCCAGCGACTTGGCGGCCTCGTGGGCGAAGGTGTTGACGTCCTGGCGATGCTTCAAGTCGGTGACCGTCGCCGGAACCTGATCGGTTTCGGTGCGCAGCCAGTAGGAGCGGCCCGGCAGCATGGGCTGCTCGTCCATCCAGACGATGTGGGCGGCGAACTGATCGGCGACCTCGGGCCGCTCGGTCGGGCGGCACAGCATATTGCCGCGCGACGCCTCGACCTCGTCCGCCAGCACCAGAGTCACCGCCTGGCCCGCCGTCGCGCGTTCTTGATCGCCATCCGGGCCGATGATGCGGCTGACCTTGGTCGAGACGCCCGACTTGGCCACCGTGACCGGATCACCGGCGGCTATCTCGCCCGACGCCACCGTTCCGGCGAAGCCGCGGAAGTCCAGATTGGGCCGCGACACATACTGGATCGGCAGGCGGAAGGGCGCGGCGCCCGCCCGGTTCGCCGTGGGCGCTCGCTCCAGCAGCTCTATCAGCGTCGGCCCGTCGTACCAGCCCAGCCGGTCCGACCGCTCGGCGATGTTGTCGCCGTACCGGGCCGACAGCGGAATGGTCTCGACCCGCTCCAGCCCCAGATGCTCGGCCACCTCGGCGTAGTCGGCGACGATGTCGTCGAACACCGCCTGGTCGAAGCCCACCAGATCGATCTTGTTCACCGCCAGGATGACGTGACGAATGCCCAGCAGCGACGCGATGAAGGAATGCCGCCGCGTCTGGGTCAGCACGCCCTTGCGCGCATCGACCAGCACGATGGCCAGATCGGCGGTCGAGGCGCCCGTGGCCATGTTGCGGGTGTACTGCTCGTGCCCCGGCGTGTCGGCCACGATGAACTTGCGGGCGGGCGTGGCGAAGAAGCGGTAGGCGACATCGATGGTGATGCCCTGCTCGCGCTCAGCCTCAAGCCCGTCGACCAGCAGGGCGTAATCGACGTCGTCGCCGGTCGTGCCGTGCTTGCGCGAATCCCGGGCCAGGGCGTCGGCCTGATCCTCGAAGATCTGGCGGGTCTCGTGCAGCAACCGGCCGATCAGGGTCGACTTGCCGTCATCGACCGAACCGCAGGTGATGAAGCGCAGAAGCGTCGTCTCGGCCATCAGAAGTAGCCCTCGCGCTTCTTCTTCTCCATCGAGCCCGCCTCGTCGCGATCGATCAGCCGGCCCTGGCGTTCGGAAGTGCGCGACACCTGCATCTCGGCGATGATGTCGTCGAGTGTCGCCGCCTCGGACTCGATCGCCCCGGTCAGCGGGTAACAGCCCAGGGTCCGGAACCGCACCACGCGCTGCTCGATGCTTTCGCCGGGCCGCAACGCCATCCGCTCGTCGTCGGCCATGATCAGCATGCCGTCACGCTCGACCACCGGCCTCGGCTTGGCGAAGTACAGCGGCACGATCGGAATGGCCTCGCGCTGGATGTATTGCCACACGTCCAGCTCGGTCCAGTTCGACAGTGGAAAGACCCGCATCGACTCCCCGTCCGCGACCCGCGTGTTGAACACGCGCCACATCTCCGGGCGCTGGTTCTTCGGATCCCAGCCGTGGTTGCGGTCGCGGAAGGAGAAGATCCGCTCCTTGGCCCGCGACTTTTCCTCGTCGCGCCGGGCGCCGCCGAAGGCCGCGTCATACCGCCCGGCGTCCAGCGCCTGGCGCAGCCCCAGGGTCTTCATGACGTGGGTGTGGACGCTCGAGCCGTGGCTGAACGGGCCGACGCCGTCGCGCACGCCGTCCGGGTTCATGTGGACCTTCAGGTCCAGGCCGTGCTCCGCCGCCATCCGGTCGCGAAAGGCGATCATCTCCCGGAACTTCCAGCCGGTATCGACGTGCAGCAGCGGGAACGGCACGGGACCAGGGGCGAAGGCCTTGATCGCCGTGTGCAGCAGCACCGACGAGTCCTTGCCGATCGAATACAGCATCACCGGCCGCGCGCAGGTCGCCGCCACCTCGCGGAAGATGTGGATCGCCTCGGCTTCGAGGGCGTCGAGATGGGAGAGAGAGGTCAAGCTGTATCCGGAGAAACATAGGAGCGCGTCGAGGCGAAAGCCTCGTTCTCGGTCCGGGTGGGCATCATTGGCAGGGGTCAGACAGCATCGAAGGACGCGGCATAGGCTCGAGAGCAATTCGAGACAAATGCAAGATAGTCATCGAGCGTCGCCGGATTGGCGACCCCTTCGCGAACCATCAGCAAATTGAATTGCCCCCGATTCATCCAGTCGCGACCTGCAAAACGAAGTCCGCAGTTGGAGAACAGCTCGACAACGCGTTCAAACGACGGCGTGCGGTTATAGTAGTCCGTGGTTTCGACCTCGAGCAGCATGACGTCAACTCGCGAGAGCGCGTCACCGAAACCTTCGACAACGCGGTCGGCGTTCCCTTCCACATCGACCCACGCCGCGATGCCGCCTGACGCGGCTTCCTTGGAGACATAGTCGTCCGCGCGCTGAACTGACACCCCAACGATGTTAGCAGCCGGATATTTGCGATGCATGTTAAGCGACGACACCCCCGTGATCTCAGGGCTCGGGATGTAAAACCGCTCAACCACCGATGCGGTGTCGCCCAAGGCGAAGGTGTTGAGGCGCAGGCGCTCGTCGCGAATGTCTCGGAAATGGTGATACAAGAAGGGGTTCGGCTCGAAGGCGTGCACGATCCCCGGAAAGCCGGCGATGAAGCGTCGAGTGTGACGGCCATCGTTCGCGCCAATTTCGAACAGATGCTGGCAGGCCTCCGCCAATTGCAGAAAGACCCGCTCCAAAGATCTCACCGACCCCCGCCGCCGTTTCGAGAATCCGGTCATGAAGTCGTCGAATCCCGGCGAGAAGGCGGAGCCGAACATCGCCGCCTCGACCATTCCCAAGGACCCGGCGCGCGCCGTTTCGGTCATTCGTCGTTCGTCTCCTGAGCGGAATCGGCCTTCGCGGATTCGGCATGGTAGTTGATGATCGTGAACCGCTCGATCTCGGCATCGCGCTCCAGCCAACCCTTGGACACTGCGCTCACGATCTCTCTGATAGCGCCTAACCGACCTGATCGAGCGCGTTCCTTCAACTTCTCGACGTAGGCCGGATTCTCATAGGCCCCCTGGGACTTCAGACCTCCAAACAGCCGCTTGGCACGGGGCGCATACCGTGCCTTCCACTCCGCAGCCTGCGCATAGAGAGCGCCGCGTTCAGCAGAGACGCGACGCAGGTATCCTTCGTACTCGGAACCGTCGATCTCAAGCTCCCCTTGGCGAGCCTCCCAGTCCGCATACCCGTAGCGCTGCAGCAGAGGGTCGAAGGCCGTTCGAAAGCGTTCGATGTCGCGCGTCGAAAACCACTTCATCCACTCGCCGGTCCGGCCGCCGCGATGGTTGCGGGCGATATCGCCAGTCAGGGCCACGGACCTCAAGCCATCAATCCGGCCGGCCACGAAATCCTCGTAGCGAATGAGCCGCGTGGCCGGATGCCGCCGAACCTGATCCAGCGTTTCGAACGCCGCGGCATACTCCTGAGGATCGAGAGCGCGTGACCCGTGGCTCCGATAGATGGCCTCAATGGCGGTGACATCGATCGATGTGTCCCCTTCGGCCTTGCGTCGGAATGCGTCCATGAGATCTTCGCGCAGACCCGTTAGGGCGAAACTGCGAGGATTGGCCACCGCGCGGAAGGGCAGCCAGCTGACCACCACGTCGCGGGGATCACGCAAGGTTGCCATGATACTTGACGCGCTGATCAACCACTCCGGCGGAGGTTTGGCACCCAGAACTATCTTGATTACGATATCGAGTTGACCCTCGTTCGCCAGGGACTCGATGGCCGGATATTCAACAGGCGAGGGCTCCAAAAATGTCACCGCGTCCGGTTGAGCCTTCAAGGTTGTGGCGTAGACGGCAGTGGTCCCGCTCTTGGGCACGCCCGTGATCCATGTCAGTCGGCCGTTAGGCACTTCCCGCCCATCAACCGTAGCGTCCGCGTCCAATGCCTGCGCTACCTTGGTCATGCGTTCGGGATCTCTCGGTCCGTAGTGAAGAACGCCAGCTTGTGCTCCTCGGCGTAGCGACGCTTGAGCGCTTTCAGCTGAGCCGACTTGGCTCCGGCCGACTGGACTTTGGAGTTGCTGCGCCAGGAAAGCGCGATCAGCAGGACTGCGACGTCCTGAAGGACAGTGGATCCGCCGAAAGCTGCCGAGACTCGGGCCTTGAACTCCAGATCGCCCCGCGTCCGCACGGGCGCGAACCCACCCAGCCGATCGAACACCTCGCGGCGATACAAACTGGTCACCGGTCCATCGCCTATGAAGTGAAAGTCGTTCTCGAGGATCAGGTCGCCATTGCGGTCCATGCGCACATGCCGGGCGAAGGTCGCCATGGCCTCTGGGTGGGCGGCGAGCAGTTCGACCTGACGAGCGACCTTGTCTGGGTGGGCCCAGTCGTCGGCGTCCTGAAAGGCAATGAACGCGCCCTTCGCCTCGGCCAGACCGACGTTACGGGCGACATAGGGGCCAGCGTTCTGCTCCAGGCGAACAAGACGCACCCGCGGGTCCGGCACGGCGATTTCCAGCGGTGGGTCGCTGGCGTCATCGACCACGATGACCTCGATGTCGAGATAGGACTGGTCGAGTATCGAGGCCAGGGCGTAATCGATAGTCTCTCCTGCCGCGTGAGCGGTCATGATCACTGAGACCAGCGGCCCGTGGCGCGGCCCTACCGTGGCGCCGGCGCTGAACGCCCCCAGACGAATTGGCGCGTCGGGACGCGAAATGTTTAAAGGGCGTAATCCCGATACGGCGAAAGTTGTATTAAGGGCGGTCACGACATGCGCAAGGTCGCCATCCCGCTGAAATCGAGCTTCAGAGCGCCACAGCCGCCGCTCTTCGTCGGAATCGAGGAAATCGAGTGACAGCAGTTCAGCTGGCAATGGCTGTTTGGCATGCAGCAGGATTGCCGAAGCCATCTGGCGCGTCGCTTTGAGCGTTTGAGACGGGAGGTTCCGCCAACGTCCGGCGTGTATGCGGACATCTTCCCGGCCGATGACGATCTGCGCCAGCAGCCTCTGGTACTTCGAAGCCTGACGGCGATTGTCGCTAAACACCATCAGCAGATAGTCTTCGGTCCAGGCTGCGCCGCTTGCAAGGCCGATCTCGGCCATAACCACCTCGGCTCCGAGGTTGTTTCCCTCATCAGCCAGAGGAGCCGCCAGCGCGATCGCGCCGGCGAAATCGCTGCGCCAGAGTTTGACCCGCGCGAGCTGGATCGCGGTGTCGGGGTCTCTATCACCCAGAGCCATCAGAGCGCGCCCCACCAACTCGGCCGGCTCATCCAGACCGAGGCCGCAAAGCTGCGCGAATAAGACCCGGGCGATGTCGACATCAGGACTGTCGGAGGCCAGACACCGCACCATTGCGGTCGCAAGCGCCTCATTCGCGAATCCAGTTTCGCTGAGCGCCGCGAAGGCCTGGATCAAGAAGGCGGTGTCCGCATTCACCAGTCCAACGTTGAGGTTGTCGGCGTCGACGCCGATCAGACGGGCCACCTCGTTGCGGCAGACGCTTCGAATATCTGACCAGGCCTCGGAACTGCTCATGCCGGGGCTCCGTCGAAATAGGCCCGCAGGCGGTCAGCCACGACCTGCCGTTGCAGCGGCGTCCATCCCAATTGCTGAGCAATTGTCAGGATTTCCGCCTGTTCGCCGTCGATGATGATTTCTTCAGCTCGCCCCTCTTCCACCGCGCGTCCGTATTTAAGAACCATCGTTGCAGCGGGGTGGAGGCGCACGCGCGCGTCACCCAAAGCCTGCTCGATGGCTCCAAAACCCCACGGTGCTGCACCGGCAAGAAATTCTGCAGGGCCCTTGGTCTGTTTGGCCTCGGCATACAGCGTATCACTCGAGGCGCTCTCGGCTTGATCGTTAGCATCGACCAGCCATTTGTCGGACCGGGCGACGGCTAGGGCTGGCACGCCATTAGCTTTCAGAAAAGCCGCCAGACGCAGATCGGCTATCCCTCCGTCGCCAAAATCGGCCAAACGCGGCTTAACAACCGAGGTATGAAATGCGGTTGTGCCGGTACCTAGCACCGAAACTGCAAGAGTCTGATCCAGAGGCCGCTGAAAATGGACAACGCTGCGACTGAAAAAACTGGCTGGTACTCGAGGATAGATGGCGCCGTGCACCCCGACCGCTGCTTTTAGTTCGAAGCTCTTTAGCGAATTGACCAATCGCCACACATAGTCGCTCGGATAAACGATATCGTCGTCGACGCTGAAGAAGAAAACATCCGACTTCAAGTGGTCAAGGATAAAAAACTTCCCGTTATCACGAAGGTCGCCGTGATCCTGACTTCGGAACACCGTGATATTTGCCTTATTGAGGCACTGAGGGACACTAACGTGATTGTTTAGGTAAACAAAAATATGGTCGACTTGGCCCTGCAAACTATCGATGGCTAGCGATAAAGACTTCTCCCGCCCCGGGATCGACGCCATGCCAGCGATGACCGGACTGCCGTACCGGCCACTGGGCGGCAGATCGGGGATTGCCAGGATGTTGCGGCGCAATCGTGCAGACAGAACCACGACACTGTGACCCTGCGGACTGCCGCTGCTGAACAAAACACCTACGACAGCACGTCCGTCGTCAGGCGTTCGGAATTTGACCTTCAGCGTCTGAACCCCTTCGCCGGATTCAGCAGGCGCGGTAGCCAGCTGACGCTTGTCACCGTTGCCGGCCCAGGCGGTACACCCGCCGTCGGCGATCACGTTCATCTCGAGCACATATGCCGCGCCCGGCTCAAGCTCAACACGCTGCAACAGGCCAGGGGTACTTCGATCGGAGTCCCGAGACATGCGAAGGCCGCCCCCCGGATGCGCTGACCCCGATGCCGCCTGGTTCCAGAACCATGGCGAAATGGGCTCGGCGAGGTAGGGGTTCGCCAGAAGGTTGGTCGTCTCGTCTGTCATTTCACGTCCTCAGCTTAGGATGGCATCCACTCGTGAGTTCCACCTTAGATGTACAACGGCATGATCGAGAGCGGTTGCTAACAGCACACCGCCAGCTGCAGGTCACCCTCTATTTTCAACCAAATTTTATCGCAGCTTCTCCTCACAGGCAGCCGCCGCGAAATCAGGATTGCCGACGTTTCGGATTTGCGGTCAGTGGATGATGGCCTGCTCCTTCCCGGGCTGACGGAAATTTCCCCATGGAAACATTTGCGCTCTTCATCGTGGTGGGCTTCCTGGCGCAGGCGGTCGATGGCGCCTTGGGGATGGCCTACGGGGTAGTGTCGAGCACGGTTCTGCTGGCCTTCGGCGTCCCGCCGGCCGTGGCGTCAGCTTCGGTGCACGCCGCGGAGGTTTTCACGACCGGGGCGTCGGCCTCAAGTCATATGCTTCATCGCAACGTCACTTGGCGCCTGTTCTTTCCGCTAGCGATCGCTGGAGTGATCGGCGGCGCTGTGGGCGCGTATGTCCTGACCGGGATCGATGGAGAAATCATCAAGCCCTTCATACTCGTTTACCTCGCCATTCTCGGTGCCTGGATCGTCATCCGGGGCCTCAAAGATATCCTGCCACGACATATTCGCAGCGTCTGGGGCGCACCGCTGGGTCTGGTCGGGGGCTTCATGGACGCAGTCGGCGGCGGGGGCTGGGGGCCGACCGTCACCACCGCCCTGGTCGGGGCCGGCAAGGAACCCCGACGCGCCATCGGTACAGTGAACACCGCCGAATTTCTGGTCACGATCGCGATTTCGGCGACCTTTGTCTGGGCGCTGCTAACGGGCCACTGGGAGGACGCGGGCGATCTGCGCGATCACGCTTGGGCGGTGGGCGGGCTCATTATCGGGGGGTTGATTGCAGCGCCTTTCGCAGGCTGGATCGCCAAGTCGATGCCGACCCGGGTTCTGACCCTGATGGTCGGTGGGCTGGTGCTCCTGCTGGCGGGGTACCAGGGGCTACAGCTGGCGGGCTGGGTCCCGTGATGCAGGTTAAGGCGCTATATGCTTAAGCAGCACCCATTCATCGGCTCATTAGATAGGTGCCAACGTATGATGATAATCGGCGTCCGCCGCGCTACGATATTGGCGCTAAGCCGACAGCTTGGCGCGGTTTGAACGCTCGATGTGTCGACGCAATTCCTCGACGCTGGCTTTCAGTGTGACAAGGTCGTGCGAGCTGATGTCATAATTATCGGAGTAGCGAGCTTCGACATAGGCGCGCTTGAGAAGCTCAAAGCGCCGACGATCAGCTCGCCGATCGCGATGCCAAGCTGATGCCAGAGAGTGATCAATGTCCTCGGCAAGGGACCGTAAAAATGTTAGATTGTGGGAGCGGGGAAAGTAAAGCGTGTGGACAAGCAGAAAGCATATATAAGCTCGCTCGACAGCTTGATGAAGCATGAAAGCAGCGTCACGGCTATTACCACGGTCTGCAAAAAACTCCGCGCCCGACATAGCCTCACTCATCTTGGGCATCCACCGATCGAAATATTCTTGCGCGAGCCGGCGAGCCTCCTCGGGGTCGGGGGTTCTGGGCTTGGCGAGGGGATGGCCGGGGAGCTCGTAGAGGGTGACGCCGTCCTTGTGGATGTCGGTCCAGAAATACTCGCCGCGTTCCAGGCCCTGGTTCACCTCGGGGAGGGTGTGGACGATGAGGTTGACGGTGCGACCGATCGAGAGATCGCGCAGGATCCTGTCCTCGGCGATCCACCAGTAGTCGGCGATGTCGGTGAGCCTAGGATGGCTGACAATAATCAGCAGGTCGAAGTCGGAGAGGTAGCCGTTCTCGGGTTCGTCGACCCAGTCCGAGCGTGAGTAGCTGCCGAACAGGATGATCTTGAGCACCTGGCCGTTGCGGCGCCAGTCCGAGGTGGCGCCGCCGCCGCGTTTCAGCGCGGCGTCGAACTCGTCCAGTAGGATGGTGCGGATGCGGGCGAGTTCGTCCTGCTGCTTGTCGGGGAGATGGTCGAGATCGGCCTTCATGGGACGAGTCTAGCGTCTTGGCGGGCGGAGGCGAGCCTTTATTTGGGGGATTTGATTGGCGCGGACGCGGCTTCGATTTGAATGACCACGGTGATCACCTTCCGGCGTAGGCTCGTCCCCCGCCTCCTGCTAGGCTGGGTTTAGGCCTGGGCAGGGCCGGGTAGAGGGGTGTGAAGACCTTGGCGTTGAAGGCGAAGATTGTTCAGCTGTCCTCGGTGGCCATGACGCCGATGGCGCTCAAGATACGGGCGCAGCGCGATGCGCGCTGGGGCGAGGCGGTGGCCCGCAAGAATTTCCCGGACTACGAATGGCAGAGACTGAGCTATGTGGGACGCCGCCTAAAGGGCTCGCCCTCCCTGCTTGAGGTCGGGCCGGGGCGGGGGTTCCTGAGCCGGATGATCGCCAAGGGCGGCCGTTATGCGCGCCATGAGGTGGTCGATGTCGCCGAGGCGCCCAAGAGTGTGGCCGGCAGGTTCGGACCGAAGGTCGTGTATCGCCGCCAGAGCGTCACCGACCTGACGGACGCTGACGGCGCCTTCGATACGGTGCTGTGCACGCACGTGCTGGAGCGGCTTGATGACGAGGAGCTGGCACGGGCGCTGGACCAGCTGCGCCGCGTCTGCGCCCGCCGCCTGATCATCACTCTCCCGTTCGCCCAGCCTCTGCCGCTGCCGGACTATCTGCATCAGCGGTTCGATACCGAGACGCTGGAGGCCCTGTTTCCGACGGGCGCCTTCACCCTGCTGTTCAAGGAGCCGGTGACCCGTGTTCCCTGGGTCGTGGTCGAGGAACACAAGGCCGTCGCCTGAGCGACTTGTAGGCGTTTGCGGCGGGGTCACTCATTCAAGGACCTCCGCGTTTTCCGCCTGTCTACGGCTGCCTGCGCTGCGAGCAGTTGCGAGGCCGACAACGGTAATCGCCGCGCATCAGGCGTAGCGGCCAGAGAGCGCGACAGGTGATCAGGGCGCCCGGGGCCATGGCCTTGGACTTCGGCGCGTCGCTCATCGGCGCGACCCGGAGGGCCGAGCCGGGAGGGAGCTAGGGCTTGATGCCGTGATGCGGCCGCGGAGGGGGCTAGTGGCCGGCGGTTTCCTGACGGGCCTGAGCTAACCGGTCCGCGGCGCCTTGGGCGATCCTGAGGAAGCGCTCGCGGTCGGCGGGGAAGGGCGACAGCCGCGCGGCCTTTCGTGCTTCGTGTTCGTCGCGCTCGGCGCGCTCGAGATCGGTGAGGGACGTCATGGCGGTCTAACCGCTGGGGGCGTCTCGCGGGTTCAGCGTCACCGCAAAAAGAGTCCGGGCACACGTCATGGCGCGGGCGGCCAGAGATCTCGACAGGCGGCCAGGGCGCCGGCGGCCATGCCCTTGAACTTCGGCGCCTCACTGATCGGCACGACCAGGAGGGCCGAGCCGGGAGGGAGCTGGCGTTTGATGCGATGATAGAGCCGGGAGCGGGCCAGGGTGCTGACCACCAGCTGAAGGTGAGGGTCGAGAGGCGTGACGTGGTCGGCGGGAAAGACGACGTGGTCGGCGCCGGCAGGCAGATAGACGAGATAGGGGGTCGGGGCTGGGGCCGGGGACGACATCGGTAGCCTCGCTGTCGGGTTCGAAGCACAGGTTCTGAAGGAAGCGGCCTGCGGGGCGTCGGGTTCACGGGGGCGTCGTGTCGCCGAGGCTTTGCGGACTGAACCCGCTCTTGCGGTCTGGTGCGGCCCGGGTTCGCTCCGCGTCTGCCCTGCTCGCCACCGGTGTCCGTCGCAATCTCTGGGTGGCCGCCTGAAGTGAGGGTCGTCCGTTCTGGCTCCCTGTCGCCGAAGAGTAAGCGCCTCGACCCTGCCGGACCTTTAGCCAGGCTCCGAACGTTGACGCCTAGTGGCGGGCGCCGGGCCCGGCGCCAAGCCGAAGAGACGCCATGACGCCGCACCTCAACCGCATCTCGACCGCGACGCCGCCCCATGACGTGCATGAGGCCTTCGTAGCCTTCGCCACCCACAAACTGGCGAGCACGCGGAGCCTGCCGCTCTTTCGCCGGCTCGCGTCCCGCAGCCAGATCGACCATCGATGGTCGGTGCTGGCGACCGAGGGCCCCGGGGAGCGGGTCTCGGACGTCTATGTGGAGGGTCAGTTTCCGACCACCGCCCGGCGCATGGCGCTCTACGAGGCCCACGCGACCGATCTGGCCGAGAAGGCTGTGCGGGGGCTGGCGATCGAGGACCTGAGCAGCATCACCCATGTGGTCATCACCTGCTGCACCGGCCTGTCGGCCCCCGGGATCGACCTGCAGCTTGTCGACAGGCTGGGCCTGGACCCGACGGTCGAGAGAACGGTGATCGGCTTCATGGGCTGCTATGCGGCGGTGAACGCGCTCAAGCTGGCGCGCCACACGGTGAGATCGGAGCCCTCGGCGAAGGTCCTGGTCGTTAGTCTCGAACTCTGCACCCTTCATCTTCAGGACACGCTCGATCTCGAGGAGATGCTGAGCTTCCTGATCTTCGGCGACGGCTGCGCCGCCGCCCTGGTGTCGGCCGAGCCCGTGGGCCTGGCCCTGGACGGCTTCAAGGCGGTGACGGCGGCCGGTACCGCCGACCAGATCACCTGGTCGATCGGCGACCAGGGGTTCAACATGGTCTTGTCGGGGCGCGTGCCGGGCTCGGTGGGCGCGGCCCTGCGCGATCACCGCGACAGCCTGTTCGGGCCCGAAGGGACGGTGGCGATCTCGCTGTGGGCGATCCATCCCGGCGGGCGCACCGTCCTCGACGCCGTGCAGTCGGCCCTAGGGCTCAGCGACGAGGCCATGGCTCCCTCGCGCGAGGTGCTGCGGGCCTACGGCAACATGTCCTCGGCCACCCTGCTGTTCGTGCTGGACCGGGTGATGGCGTCGGCGAGGCCGGGCGAGCGCGGCTGCGCCATGGCCTTCGGCCCGGGCCTCACCGCCGAGACCATGATGTTCAGCGGCGCGGCCTGATGCGACGGGATTTCTCGGTCCGGTCCGGGGAGGCCGAGCTGATGGACGGCTTGGACACGGCCTATGAGGTGTTCCGCGACTGTCTGGCGGACCTGGGCCGGGTCAACCGGCTGACGCTCGCCCACCGGCCGACGCTCGCCTATCTCGAGACCCTTCGCGGGATCGGCGCCTTCGACCTGGATCGTCCGGTCGAGATCCTCGACATCGGCAGCGGCGGCGGCGACCTGCTGCGGCGGATCTCCGGCTGGGCCGCACGGCGGGGCGTCCCTGTCGCCCTGACGGGGCTCGACCTCAGTCCGTGGTCGGCGCGGGCGGCGTCAGAGGCCTGGCGGGGCGGACCGGAGCCGCGCTGGGTCACGGGCGATGTCTTCGACCACCCGTGCGCCGCCGATGTGATCGTCACCTCGCTGGTCACCCATCACCTGACCGGCACGGAGATCGTCCGCCTGCTGGCCCGGATGGACGCGGAGGCTCGGGTCGGCTGGTTCGTCAACGATCTCCATCGCCATCCGCTGGCCTTTCACGGCTTCAGGGTCTTAGCGGCGGTGATGAGATGGCACCCCTTCGTGCGTCACGACGGGCCCGTCTCCATCGCGCGGGCCTTCACGGTGGATGACTGGCGACGCTACCGGAGCTTGGCCAGGCTCGATCCCCATGAGGCGCGGATCGCCCGCCGCTTCCCGTTCCGCATCTGCGTCTCGCGGGAGCCGAAATGACCGGCCCCGTCGCGGTCGTGGGGGGCGGGCTGGCCGGCGCCTCCGCCGCCGTGCGGCTGGCGACGGCGGGGAGGGCGGTCGTCCTGTTCGAGCGGACGACCGGGCCGCACGACAAGGTCTGTGGCGAGTTCCTCAGCTTCGAGGCGATCGAGGCGCTGCGCGAGATCGGGCTGGAGCCCCGCGCCCTCGGCGCCGTTCCGATCGACCGGGTGACGGTCTGCGTCGGCGGTCGCCGAACCACTTCGACGCTTCCCTTCGAAGCGCTCAGCCTGTCACGGCGTGTTTTGGACGAGGCCTTGCTGGAGCTCGCGGAACGCTCCGGCGTCGAGGTTCGTCGCGGGAAGCGCGTCCGGGCCCTGGCGCCGTGCGCGCAGGGCTGGGCGCTGGCGCTGGCGGCGGGGGCGGGGACCCTGACCGCGTCCGACGTCTTTCTGGCGACCGGCAAGCATGAGGTGCGGGGGTACGGCCGACCGCCGGGCGGCCACGACGATCTCATCGGGTTCAAGCTGCACCTGGCGCCGCCGGCGTCGCTGCGGGACGCCGTGGCCGGCGAGGTCAGCCTGCATCTCTTCGACGGCGGCTATGCCGGCCTGGAGCCCATCGAGGGGGATCTCGCCAATCTCTGTCTGGTGGTCCGCAAGGCGCGGTTCGCGGCGCTCGGACTCAGCTGGCCGCGCCTTGTGGAATCGCTGGCGCGGACCTGTCCCTTCCTGGCCCCCGTCCTGGGCTCGTCAAAGGCCGGGACCGCGAAACCCCTGGCTATCGCCGCCATTCCCTATGGTCACGTCCAGTCGGCGGCCGAGCCGGGACTCTGGAGACTGGGCGACCAGGCGGCGGTGATTCCGTCCTTCGCGGGGGAAGGCATGGCCATCGCCCTGCACAGCGGTCGCCTCGCGGCCGATCGCCTGCTCTCGGGGGCGAGCTCGGGCGTCTACCAGCGAGCCCTGGCGACGGATGTCGGGCGACGGGTTCGGGGCGCGACCTGGCTGTCCAGGGCCATGGTCACGGGGCCGGGCAGGATGGCAGCCTCGGCGCTGTTGGCCGCCGTCCCGTCCGCGCCGGTCCGGATCGGACTTTGGACGCGGTTGCCCACGCGCGTCGCCACGGGCCGACAGGCGCGCCTCGAGCCCGTGTGAGCCTCCTGAAACCGCGTGACCGGCCCTCAGGTCAGGCGGAATCGGCCCAGGTCGGGTGCGATGTCAGGCGACGCCCGCACCAACAGTCACGCCATAGAGTTCGCCCGTGACATAGCTAACCTCCTGCGAGGCCAGCCGCATATACGCGGGCGCGATCTAGACCGGCTGGGCCGGTCGCCCGAGTCGCTTTGCTCGCCGAACCGGACGACCTTCTTCTGGGGCTGCCCGCCTTTAGGCTGGAGCGCGGTCCATATCGGGCCCGGCGCCACCACCTTGGCGAGAACGCCCCGCTCGATAAGCTGTTCGGCCAGGACTAGGTGTGGGCGACGATCCCCGCCTTGGTGGTCGCCGGAAAGAGGACAAGGGCGTCGGCCCTGGTAAGCTCAGCTGGCTGTCCTTGCTGCCGCGTTGGTGGACGCCGGCCACGACGCAGTGGTCGCGGCCCGATTGACACGGCACGCAGGTGGTAACGCCTGCAAGCGCCCGCCGACGCGCATCCGGTTTTCGACGCACGCCTGGGTCCCCGCGCTGGCGGGCATGCGGCCGCGCGCGGTAAGGACGCCGAAGAGGACGGCGCCGTCGAGATGTTTCACGACTTCTCCGTCGCGGGTCCAGCCTCCGGCCTTCTTCCAAACCCATGCCTGTGTGAACACTGGAGATGGAACCTCAGGCCCAAGATCCACTGGCGGGCGCCCTGTTCCAGGCCGCAGGGATGGGGTTGCCGAAAGAGGGCGGAACACCGCGGGTTCTAAAGCGTGAGCGCCGACGCGATGCTGTCGCACGCGCGCTTGGTGCTTCACCGCCGAGAGGTCGTTCGATTCCGTATCGGCTGAATCGCGGAGCCCTCAGCGAACTCGCCGACTTTATCTTAGCCGAATGTGGCGGACGGAAATCTGCGGCCAAGCGTCAGGCGGCGTAACGCTCGGCTGTTGGGCGCCGAAGAACGTGCCCAGGAATACCAAGACGACACTCGTGGGGCAGGGTCTCGCAAGTTGACCGACAGGGCGGATATACGACCGCGACGTGGGCGGAGTTCATCGAACGATTTCGTCGATACCAAACGTCAAGCTCTTGCCGGTCTATCGGCCGGCTGACCCATTGCGTCGCGCAGGTTCTTCATCGTGGCGTAGCACTCGCACGCCTGTCGCTCTAGGGCGGGGACGTCGCGTATCCGGATGCGGCCGCGCGCATAGTCTAACATCCCGCGCCGCTTCATTGAGATCGCGACGCCCGAGATGGTCGTGCGCTGGGTCGCCACCATCGTGGCGAGCATCTCCTGGGTCATTTCCAGTTCGTTCAGACCCGACTTGTCCTGGCAGACGAGAAGCACCCGCGCCAGACGGTGTTCCGCGCGGTGCACCGCGTGACAGGCGATCTCCTGTCGGGCCTCCGTGAGCAGAAACTCGATGTGCCGCCCTATCGCCCGACGAAAGGTCAGGCTCGTGTTGAACGCCTTCCGATATGGTTGGGTCGGCACCCGCCAGAACGTCCCCGGCGTCTGGACGATGACACGGGAGTGCATCAACCCGCCCCCGCAGGCCTCGACGAAGCCGGCGCCGCTTTCGCGCCCCAGAATCGAGCTTACGACGTGCTGACCGCTGAACAGCACCGACACGATCGACACCAGGCCCCGGCGTGGAAAGTAGACGTTGTCGATCTCGGAGCCGGGCTCGTAGAGCACCTCGCCCGCCTCAACCTCGCTTTCGACCAGATGCGGGCGCAACCTCGCCAGGTCGTCGGCAGGGAAACTGTCGAGCAAGAAATTCCCTGTGGGAACCGCGTCCGACGACGGCTCCGCTGTTCTTTTGACGCTCATCGCCCCTCCCGAACGACTATGTCGAGTTCTGTCAGACGACGACGCTTCAAGTTGTTACGCCGTTCATCTAGCTGAAAGAGATGAGATGCGCCATGGGACGTTTTCTCGATCGACTCTCGACGGAAGACCCCACCTACCGATTGGAGGAGACCGCTGACGGCTTCGCGTTGATCCGCCGGGACGGTCAGGCTGAGGCGTTTAACGCCTTCGCGCGGAACCTGATCGATCAGGCTACGGACGAATTCGCTGTTTTCGCCACATCGGATGGGCATCTCGGCTACGAGCGTGTGTTCTTGATCCCCGCCTGATCCAAGCCGCGCTGGCGGCATCGGCGGCATGACGCGGAGGTCGGGTTTGCGCGCCGGCGTCACGTGATCAACCAATTCCCCCCTCCATCAGGGCTCGAAGCGCTCGCCGAGTTGAACCAGACCCCGGCGAATTCAGCTTATCATCGTGCTCAGCGGCACTGCCTCTTTCTTGGCCACGGCGTCGTAGGTGAGGTTTTCAAAGAAGGCCGCGCGGATCGCGTTTCGGCTGCGGTTGTGGAGCCCATCGAGGCACGCCTTGAGCCTCGCGCGTCTTGCGAACTCTGAATGGAGGCGACGGCCTGCGCGGCGCATCGTCGGCGAGATTGAGGGCTCCATCGACCAGCTTCCAAGGGCTATGGGGCCGGGTTGCCGTGGTGGGGGCCATGGGGGGGGGGCCGCGGGGGCCGCTGTATTGTGGAAATCGGGCCGGCGTGGCGGTGTTGGCTTGGCGCTACTGACGACCGGGATAGCCCGCTCGATGCGTCCGGTTCAGAATCGTCGATGAAGGCCGAGCCGGATCACGCGGCCGCGCGGGTCGGCGACCATGGGGTCGTATCCGAGGGCGTACTGGGCCAGGGGCGGATCCTCGTCGGCCAGGTTGGTGACGCCGAGGCTGACGTCGAGCCCGGCGCCCAGGGTTCGGACATAGTGGACGTCGACGAGGGTCTGGGAGGCGATGTCGGAGCGGGTGATGCCGGCGCGGTCGTTGCGGTAGCCTTGGGTGTAGCGCGCCGACATGGTCAGGGCGTTGCTCGCGTCCCGCCAGCCCAGGTCGATGCGCCCGCGGTTTCTCGGCATGGACCGGGCGAGCGTGTTGAGATTGGTCGATCCCACCGCCGAGAGGGGCGGGGCGGCGTCGTCCTCCCGGAGCGCGTAGCGATCGATGTAGGTCCAGTGGGCCGATACGGACAGCGTGCCGGCGGCGAGGGGGCGATGGTACCGCGCCGCGAGATCGAGGCCCCGGGTCTCGACCCGCGAGGCGTTGACGAAATCCAGCCAGATCAGGGTGAGGGTTCCATCGGGGCCACGGCTCAGCCGTGACTGGGCTTCCGTTCCGCTGAGGCCGTCCGCGGTGTCCCGGGCGGACCGGTCGATGACCGCCTGGGCCGATTGTTTGACCACCAGGTCGCGGGTGTCGACGTGCCAGGCGTCGACGGACAGGGTCAGGGCGTCCGTGGGCGTCCAGTCCAACCCCAGGCTCGCGTGTTCCGAGCGCTCGGGGGCGAGATCGGCCCCGCCGGACGCCAGGGTGTTGACGAAGACGAAGGCGCCGCGATCGAGCACCGACGGCTGGGCGGCCTGGGTCCCCCGGGTCTGGAAGACGGACGGGGCGCGAAAGGCCCGTCCGGCCGAGGCGCGGGCGGTGAGCTGGGGCGTCAGGCGCCAGGACATCGCCAGCCTGGGGCTCAGCGCCGCCTCGTCGCCCTGGCGCTCGTGACGCAGGGCCAGCTGCAGCTCCAGCCTGTCGTCCAGCCGCGCCCGGGCCTCGGCGAAGGCCGCCCGGCTGTCCTGGGCGCCGGCGAAGTCCGGAGAGAGGCCGGCGGTCAGGAGCTCGCCGGCGTTCACCAGATCGCTCCAGTCGTGGCGGAACCGGGCGCGCCGCCACTGCGCGCCGAAGACGGCCTCGAGCGACAGGCGGTCGCTCCGATACAGGGTGCGGCCGGCGTCGAGGTCGACCGTGTGGAGGCCCGCGACGCCCCTGAGGCCCGTGGAGCCGATCAGACTGTCGACGAGGGCGTCGGAGTTGGGCGTGCCGACGCCGAGCCGGGCGCTGCCGAAGGGGTTGAAATAGGCGCAGCCGCCCTCGCCGGGCGCGCCGGTGTCGGGATCGCAGTCCGGGCCGCCGAAGCCCAGAAGGGCGGCCTGGAAGGCGGAGCCGATGACGTCGGGCTTGTCGTAGCGCACCTGCTGCCGGCTGGAGGCGGCGGTCACGGACCACCGCCAGCCGAGGTGGTCGCCCGAGGCGCCCCCCGCCAGCCGCCACGTCCGGTAGTCGAAGTCGGCGACCGAGGCGCCGGCCTCGGCCCCGAGCAGCCGGCCCCGGAACAGGACCGTTTCGCCGAAGGGATTGTCGGGGTGGTCGGCCGGAACCACCAGGCTGCGCGCCAGGATGGGCAGGGACGGCGACTGGCGGGCCCGGGTGCGGGTGTCCGAGCCGGCGGCCTGGGCCCAGACCTCCATGTCTCCCCAAGGGGCCCGCAGATCGGCGAACAGCTGGGTCCGGGTCTCCTCGGGCGCCGGGTCGAAGAAGTCGGAATAGTCCAGGCGGCAGAAGGGATCGGCCGGCCCGGTGCGGAAGGCGGATTCGAACCGGGGGTCGTCGCAGTCGGGATCGGGAACGAAGGCCCCGGCCCCGGGCCGGAAATAGGAGCCCGGCTGGCCGTAGCTGGTCACCGCGGTCCAGGGCGCCCGCCCGTGGGTTTCCGCCTGGGTGAAGGCGCGCTCGTCGGAGGACAGGGGAGACCGATGAAAATGGGAGGCGGCCACGACCAGCTCCGCCGGGCCGAGCGGCCGTCCGGCCAGCCCCTGGACCAGGGTTTCTCCAAAACCCCGGCCGAGATCATGCCGGAGATCCAGTTCGGGACGCCGCGGGCCCCGCCGGGTGACATAATTGACGACGCCCGCCACCGCGTCGGAGCCGTAGAGGGCCGAGGCGCCGTCCGTCATCACCTCGATCCGTTCAAGGGCGATGAGGGGGACGAGCGAATTGATGTCGACGAAGCTGGAGCCGTCCGTCGCCACCACGGCGCTCGACGTCCAGCGGACGCCGTCGACCAGCACCAGGCTGGAGCCGAGGCCCAGATTGCGGAAATTGAACTGGGCTGTTCCCGAGGACTGGGGCTGGTTCAGCTGGTCGATCTGGAACTCCGAGCCGGAGTTGGCGGTGGACAGCCCGGGCAGCCGGGCGGCGTCGCCGCCCATCCTGTCGATGTCCTCGCGGGAGATCAGCGCCAGGGGCGTCAGGCGACGGCCGCCCGCCAGGCGCGATCCGGTCACCACCACCTCGTCCAGGCGGGTGACGTCGGATGCGGTCTGGGCCCTCGCCGGGGTTGCGGTCCCAAGGGCGGCCAGGGGGGCCGCGACGAGAGCGGCGCAGATCGCCGCGGCGCGGGGGTCGCGCCGAATCGGGGGACGAGACATGGGGGCTCTATAGAAGCGGCGGGAAGGTCGGACCACCGGGCCCGATGTGCGGGAATGACGGTCGTCAGTCCCACCGGCGATGCCGCCCGAAGACGGGACGACACGACTTTCGATCCGACGGCGAGGGGAGGCGGCCGACAGGGCGGCGGCGATACCGCGGAGGCGGGGCCTTGTCAGTCTTTCCGCAGGATGACGCTGACCCGGCGCCCCAGCTCATCCATGGCGAAGGGTTTGGTCAGGACCTGCATACCGGGATCGAGGTAGCCGTGGCTGAGGACGGCATTCTCCGCATAGCCCGTGATGAACAACACCTTCAGCCCGGGTCGCGCCAGCCGGGCGGCGTCGGCGACCTGCCGCCCGTTCATGCCGCCGGGCAGACCGACGTCGGTGATCAGCAGATCGATCCGTCGGTTGCTCTGCAGGACCGCCAGGCCGCTGCGGCCGTCGTCCGCCTCGATCGTCGTGTAGCCGAGCTCCGACAGAACCTCGGAGGTCAGCATGCGGACCGTGGGCTCGTCATCGACGATCAGCACCGTCTCGCCCTGGGTGGTGTGTGGGGCGTCGGCGAGGGCGGCGAGCTCATCCCCGTCCTCGGCGCCGCCGAGATGGCGGGGCAGATAGAGGCAGACCATGGTCCCCTCGCCGGGCTCCGAATAGATGCGGACCTGGCCGCCGGACTGTTTGACGAAGCCATAGATCATCGACAGGCCCAGACCGGTGCCATGGCCGATGGGTTTGGTGGTGAAGAAGGGCTCGAAGGCCCGGGCGATGATCTCGGGCGGCATGCCCCCGCCCGTGTCGGACACGCACAGGGACACATACTGGCCGGGCTCCAGCTCGCGCTCGGCGGCGGCTCGCGCGTCGAGCCACCGGTTGCCCGATTCGATCGTCACCGTGCCGCCGCCCGGCATGGCGTCGCGCGCATTGATGCAGAGGTTCAGAAGGGCGTTCTCGAGCTGGCCGGGATCGACCAGGGTCGGCCAGAGACCTGCAGCGTGTACCGACTCGACCGTGATGTCGGGCCCCATGGTCCGCTGGATCAGCTCCTCCATGCCGCTCGTGAGCTTGCGGATGTCGGTGGGCCTGGGATCGAGCGTCTGCCGCCGGGAGAACGCCAGCAGACGATGGGTCAGGGAGGCGGCGCGCCGCGCCGCGCCCTGGGCCGCGGTGATGAACCGGTCGGTGTCCGAAATCCGCCCCTCCGCCAGCCGCTTGCCGATCATGTCGAGGCTGCCGGTGATGCCGGTCAGCAGATTGTTGAAGTCGTGGGCGATGCCGCCCGTCAGCTGGCCGACCGCCTCCATTTTCTGGGATTGGCGGAGCGCGGACTCCGCCTCCATCAGCGCGGAGGTGCGCTCCTCGACCTGCCGTTCCAGGGAGGCCGCCAGGGTGGCCAGATGCCGCTCGGCGCGTCGGCGCTCGGTCGCGGACCGGGTCCGTTCCGCCACGTCGCGGATGAAGGCCATCTCGTCATCCGGCCAGGCCCGTGCGGTCTCGTGATTGAGATAGAGCAGCGCGACCAGCCCGCCCTCTTCGGTCAGGGGCATGTTGATCACCGCCCTGGCGCTGATCGATTCGAGCGCGCCGGCCGTGGCCGAGGTGCGCGGATCGGTGCGCGCATCGACGATCTGGACCGTCTCTCCGCGCTTGAGGTCCTCGATGTAGGTCCCGAAATCCCGGAAGCTGAGAACGCCGGCGAGCGTGTGGATGCCGGGCGCATTCCAGTCCCGGTCGATCGTTATGGTCTCGGCGTCGCGGTCGACCAGGCCGTAGCCCGCGCGGCTGACCTCAAGGGTCCGGCCGAGGATCTCGGCCACCGCGAACGAGATGTCCGCGGGGTCCTTCAGGTCACGCAGGGCGTCGCCGAGCTCGATCAGGGCGGTGCGCATGCGCTCGGCGCGAACCTGGCGGGTGATGTCGGTCGTGACGCCGGCGATACGCATCGGACGTCCGTCAGCGTCGGGAATGATGACGCCTTTGGCCGACATCCATCGGGTCTCGCCGGCCGGGGTGACGATCCGGTGGACAATCTGGTAGTCCGCGCCGTTCTCGATCGTGGCCCGGCTCTGCGCCCGCACCGCCTCGCGATCGTCGGGGTGGATCAGCGACTGACGGTCCTCGTAGGACAGGGGCCGGTCCCTGGGCCATCCCATCAGCAGACGATAGCTCTCGGACGCCGTCAGCGACCAGGTGGCGACGTCGACGCTCCACGCCCCCATCCCTCCGGCCTGCATCGCGAGCGCGAGCTCGCGATCGCGTTCCCGCTCGCGGGTCATGGTGGCGGTGAGCTGCGCCGTCAGGGCGTCGTTGTCGCTGGCGAGCGTGTTGAGCGTCTCGAGTTCTTCCGTGACATCGACCAGGCTCGCGAAATAATAGGCCAGGTCGCCGTGGGCGTCGGACACGGGCGCCATGACGAGCCGGTTCCAGAACGTCGTGCCATCCTTGCGATAGTTGCGGATGTCGACCTTGATCGGCTGCGCCCGATCGACGGCCTCGCGGATCTGTCCGACCGTTGCGGGGTCCGTCTCGGGGCCCTGGAGGAAGCGGCAGTTTCGGCCGAGGATCTCGGCGCGGTCATAGCCGGTCAGACCGCAGAAGGAGTCATTGGCGAAGACGATGGGATTGTCGGCCAGACGGGGATCCGTGATGATCATCGGCATCCGCGTGGCGCGGACGGCGGCGACGAACGGATCAGTGCCACGGTCCAACCCGACGACTTCGTCGGCGATCCGTTCGGCGTCGCGGGCTCGCAGGGACTGCTCGCCGGATGCGCTCTCCACGTCCTTGGCCAATCTCATCCCCCGAGGGTGATGCCCCAGACGCGTGCCGCGCCAAACGGAACAGAGACCCTAGAACACGGTGAGCGCGGTTCCGTTCTCAGTCGCGCCGAAAAGCGCGAGATCGTCATCGTGCAATATCGGCCGGCGGGTCATGCCGTGGCCGGGGCCGAGCCATACACTCCTTATGAACCGGGTGAATCAACCATTGATTCCATTGTTGAATGGCGCTCGGAACCGGGGAGATCATGCGCGGTTGGGCCTGGAGCGCGTCGGGAGGCCTGGGCCGCCTGGCCGGCCGCCGCCTGTCCGTCACTCGGCCGGGTCTCTCCATTCCTTGTGGCGAAGCTGGCGGTTGTTGAGCGCGGCCCGCGTGCGGGGGGGGGGGGGGGGGGGCGCCAGGCTCGACGCGTCCTCTGCGGCCTGCCGATACCCGGGCAGAAAAGAGAGACGACCGTGACGCCAAAGCGTGACTAGCCGGACCCGCGGAAAGCGCGTCACTCGGGACCGGCTGGGCGCGGCCGCCTCGCTCATGATCACCACCCAGGGGCACAGGGCGACGACCCTGCGAAAGATCGCCCGGGCCGCCGGCATGTCCACGGGGGCGGTGTTCGCCAACGGGCGGGACAAGGCGGCGATTTACGCCGATCTCTTCGGCGCAGCGCCGGTCGATCCCCCCGTGAGACGTCTTGCGCTCGCTCTGCTCGCCAAAGCCGCGGCGGGGGCGGCCGATCGACCCGGCCGCCGCGGTCGAGATCCTAGAGACGGACCGGAGGATACAAGAGGCGCGCGCCGACGTCCCCGATCCCCTCTAGCCGGCGAAAGCGGGTCGGCGGATCGACCGCGCGAGCCTCCGGGGCGCAACAAGGGTTTTTTACCTTTGTCTGGCTTGAATGGCGGCGTGTTTTCGGAGCGTCTCTCATCATGTCCTGTGTCGCCTGCCGGGAGGGGAATGGTTTCGACCTCCCGATCACCATGGCCTTCCAGCCCATCGTCGATGTGACGACGGGGTCAGTGTTCGCCCAGGAGGCCCTGGTGCGGGGCGCCGGCGGCGAGGGGGCCGGCGTGGTGATGGCGCAGGTGTCTTCGGAGAACCGCTACGCCTTCGACCAGCTGTGCCGCACCACCGCCATCGAGCTGGCGTCCGGGCTCGGCCTTGCCGAAGACGGCGAGTCCCTCTCGATCAACTTCCTGCCCAACGCCGTCTATGAGCCCAGGGCCTGTATCCGGGTGACCCTGGCGGCGGCGATGCGGACGGGGTTTCCGCTGGACCGGATCATCTTCGAGTTCACCGAGAACGAAGCGATCGACACCAACCATCTGCTCAACATCCTGCGGTCCTACCGGGCCATGGGGTTTCGCACCGCCATCGACGATTTCGGGGCCGGATTCGCCGGCCTGGGTCTCCTGACCAAGTTCCAGCCCGACATCGTCAAGCTGGACATGGACCTGATCCGCGGGATCGATCGGGACACCGTCAAACAGGTGGTCGTGCGCAACACCCTGGCAATGTTGCGCGATCTTGGGATCCGGCCGGTTTGCGAAGGGGTGGAGACGGCCGACGAATACGGCGTGCTGGTCGAGCTGGGCGTTGAGCTCATGCAGGGCTATCTGTTCGCGAGCCCCGCCCTGGCCCAGAGGCCGCGGGTGGCGTGGCCCGAGTCCGCGGTGAGCCTGGCGGCCGGCGGCGCAGGGGCCCTCTGACGGCGCCGGGAAACGGACCCTTCGTCCCGTTCAGGGGCGCGGCGAGAGTTCAAGGCCGTTGCCCGATCGGCACGCTCACCAGGCCGACGCGGCGCCGACCGGGCTGCGCCACGAAGGTCCCAGCGGCGCGTGCCGCTGTGTGGGGGCGAGGTGAGAGGCCCGACCGCCGACAGACGGGCCGGACCTCCCTGCCCAGGCTGGAAACGCGGAATGTCCGGGCCCCGGATGTCAAACACAGCACCCTCCCAGCGCCAAGGAAAAACGGAGTCTCGGAGACGGGGGGATCCGAGACTGGAACTATTTGTCCGTCGGGAGGATTCGTCGGAGCATAACAGGGAGACCGCCATGTCCGATCGAGAGCTCATCGAACCCACCCCCGGCGACAAGCGCTACACCCGACGCGATGACAAGGGCCAGTTCACCGAACAGGCGGACGTCGGTCGCGCGTCAGCCCAGGACCAGAAGCGCGAGGCCAAGGCGGAGGCGAAGCCCGGCCAGGGCGACCGGGGCGACCGCCGGTCCTAGCCGGCGCGCCGCCGGGCCGCGGCGCGGGGTTTGGCGGCGGCCGCCTTGCTTGACGCGGGGCGGCGCGCCGACGTTCGCGCGCCGGACTTGCCCTGTAGGCTGGCCCGGAGCGCGGCCATCAGATCGGTGACCTCGGCCGTCTCCGGCGCGGGGGCGGCGACGGTCGGCTGTCCACGCTGCTTGGAAGCGATCAGCGCCTTGAGCGCCTCCTCGTAGCGGTCCACGAAGTCGTCCGGCTGGAAGGGACCCGACTGTTGCTCGATGATGCGCCGGGCGATCTCGATCATCCCGGGATCGGGGGCCTGGTCGGAGATCGGGGCGAAGACCGCCTGGGCGTCCCGGACCTCGTCGCGGGTGCGCAGGGAATAGGCCAGTATCCCCTGATCCCGGGGCTCGAGGGCCAGGAGCCGCTCCCGGGTCGAGAGGACGACCCGGCCCAGGGCGATGCGGCCCTCGGCGCGCATGGCTTCGCGGATGACCCCGAAAGCCTCCTCGGCCAGCTTGCCGGAGGGGGCCAGGAAATAGGGGTTGTCCCAGTAGAGCCGGTCGATCTCCTCTTCCGGCACGAACCGCTCGATATCTATGGTCCGGGTGCTCTCGAGCCTGACCGAGCGGATCTCCTCGTCGCTCAGCAGGATGTATTCGTCCTTGGCGACCGCATAGCCCTTGACCAGCGACGAGCGATCCACCGGACCCGTGTCGGGGTCGGTGGTCACCATCTTGATGCGGTTGTTGGTCTCCGGATTGATCAGGTTGAAACGAACGTCGCCGCCCGAGCTGGTGGCGGCGTACAGGGAGACCGGACAGGTGACGAGCGACAGTCTGAGATGGCCCTGCCAGGTCGGTCGGAACGCCATGGGCTCGCCTCCGTCGACGCCGTTCGCGACGCCGGCGACTCAACTCGTCCGCCGCTGATTCGCTCCCTCAGTCGCAGGGCGCCGCCTGACCGTCATCCAGATCGATGACGAAACAGTGCTCCTGGCCGTCGTCGAGGCCGATCACGAAGACCCGGATGTCGTCCTCGTCGTCGACCGGAGGCGAGTATAGTTCGGCGTAGCCCACGGCGGCGGCCTCGAAGCTGGGCGCTTCGACGACGTGGCCGTGGGCCCGACCCACGCCCTGGGCGTAGGCGAGATAGCGATGCTGTTCGAGCGGGATCATGAGCGCCTCCGTCCAGCCATAACGCGCGAGCCGGAAAAGGGATTCATGGTCTCGCCGTCCGGCTCACGGGAAGGGCCGGCTGAGCCAGGGCGAGCCGCGCAGTCCGAAGCGCCACGGCGTCTCGGCGCCGCGACGAATGCCGATCCGAGTCCCGGTCACGACCGAGGCGGGCGTGGCGGGGGGCGACCAGGAGAACGGAGACGCGCAGGCGTCGGCGCCGTTAAAGACCCCGGTGACTCCGAGCGCCTGGCAGAGCCGGCCGGGCCCGCGGGCCAGATGACGATCCGGGACCGCCGGACGGCGCTCGCGCATCCGGTCCAGGCCCAGGGTCGGTTCCAGCGCGCGAATGAGCACCGCGCTGCCGGGGCGGGCGGCGTCGCACACGACGTTCAGGCACCAGTGGAGACCGTAGATCCGGTAGACATAGGCCCGGCCTGCCGGGCCGAACATGGGCAGGTTGCGCGCGCGCGGCCCCCCGAAACTGTGCGAGGCCGGGTCGTCGACGTCATAGGCTTCGGTCTCGACGATCACGCCGCCGACGCCGTCCACCGCCAGCGACCAGCCGATCAGCCCCTCGGCGGTTCGAGGGGCGGCGAGGCTGAACCCCGGGACGTCGCGAGGGGTCTCGGTTCCGGGGTGGCTCAGACCGGCTGGTCCGGGTGGGTCTGGGTCCCCGGCAGCCCCGTGTCGACCCGCTGGAGGTCGTCCTCGACCTCGACCACGTCACCGATGGACTCGTGGGGCTTGGCCAGGGCGACGGCGGCGTCCTGCGCCTGGACGCCGGTCTTGGCCGGGACCCGGACGACACGATCGCCGCCCAGGCCCCCGATCAGGGTCACGTCGAAGATGCGGACGGTCATCAGCCGTCGCCCATGCGCGATTTGAGGCCTTCGGCCATTTCCAGATGGGCCTCGATCTTCGGCAGGACCGTGCGGGCGTGCTCGGCGAGCTGCGGTGCGTCGGTATTGTCCGAGAATCCGCGGTGTAGCGTGACCGCCTCGTTGTGGGCCGCGATCTGCTGGTCGATATAGACGCGGTCGAACTCGTCCGCCGAGGCGGAGCGCAGATTATCGAGCATGCCCTGGCGGCGCTCGTCGAGCTCGCTCGGCAGGGTGACGTCCGGAGCGGCCTGGGGAACGAGCGACTTGAACCGCTCGCTGGCGGCCGTGTGGTCGGTCTTGATCATCTCGGCCAGGCGACGGACGTCCGCGTTCTGGCTCTTCTCCAGGGCGATATCGGCCGCGGCGATCTCATACATGTCGCCTTCCGCCGCGTTCGGCACATAGCCGCCGACGGTGTTGGCCCCCAAGGTGGCGGCGGAGGCCTGGCCGACGGGCGCGGCGGCCGCGTCCTGGGCGGCGTCCACGGGGTCCTGGCTGTTCTCGCCGCCGCAGGCGGCGAGGGCGAGCGCCGAGACGGCGAGGAGGGTGGCGGTCGTCTTCATGGGAAGCTCCTTGATCAGCTTCCGGGGCAACACGGGCACGCCGCCAAGGTTCCTGTGTCGGATATCGGTCAGCCGGGTGGGACGGCGGCCCAGATCGCCCCCCGTCTCTGTCCGGGTCGGGCGGTTGACGGCGCGCGCGACGGCCCGGTCCCCATGAGCTAGCCCAGTCATCTATCCGGGAGCCCGCGGAGCCCAAGCAGAGGACAGCGGCGCGCCGTATCCGCATCACTTCGGGCAAGTCGTCGGTGGCTCTGACGCTCCCCCGGATTGATCACCTCTGACAGCAGGGCGGACGGGTCTTGCTGTTATCCTCTCCCTTTCAGACTGCAAACGACACGCATCTAGCTTGGCTGCAGGAACAACTGATCCTGGTCTCGCTTGACGCCACTCACAGCAAGGAAAATACGCCAATGTTCATGCACAACAAAAGACTGATGTATACCGTCCGGGTCGCCGAGCCGAACCCGGTGCTGGCCAATATGATGCTCGAGCAGTTCGGGGGCGCGGACGGCGAACTCGCCGCCGCCATGCGCTATTTCACCCAGGCTCTCGCCGAGGACGACGCCGGCCGCAAGGACATGCTGCTGGACATCGCCACCGAGGAGTTGAGCCACCTCGAGGTGATCGGCTCCATCGTCGCCATGCTCAACAAGGGCGCCAAGGGCCGGCTCGCCGAGGGCGTCGAGCGGGAGGCGGACCTGCTGGTTCAGCTCAACGCGGGCGGCGACAGTCACATCACCAGCCTCCTCTACGGCGGAGGGCCGGCGGTCGTGAATTCCGCGGGCGTGCCGTGGAGCGGGGCCTATGTCGACAGCCGCGGGGAACCCACCGTGGACCTCCGGTCGAACATCGCCGCGGAGGCGCGCGCCAAGATCGTCTACGAGCGGCTGATCAACATCACCGATGACCCGGGCATCAAGGACGCGCTCACCTTCCTGATGACGCGGGAGGTGGCTCACCAGAAGTCGTTCGAGAAGGCGCTGTACGCCATCGAAAACAATTTCCCGCCCGGCAAGCTGCCCGGTCACCCGGATTTCGCGGACAAATACTACAACATGTCCCAGGGCGACGGTGACGCCCGCGGGTCATGGAATGAAGGTGAACAGTGGGAATTCGTCGAAGAGCGCGACCAGCAGGCCGCGGTCGATGGCGGAGACGGCCTCGCAACCGTGAAGATCGACAAGGACGACAAAAAGATCCTCGCCGCGGTCGCCGCCCGCACGGCCTCGGATCCGTCGATCAATCCGATCACCGGCGCCGACCTGGGCGCCGGCCCGGGGGCGGGCTCCACGACGCCGCTCGAGCCGGCGTCCTAGACGGACCCGCGCGTCGTCGCTCGGCCCCAGGGGGCGGGGCGGCGACGCCCGGCCGCCCGCCCGGCTGCGTTGGGCCGAAATCCTGATCGCCGTGCCGCGCGGAAGAAGCGCGGGGTAGCGCTCGGCGCGCCGCCAAGCCCAATTTCTGGGAGGGCGCGGCGCCGCCGCTCAGTGGGGCGGCCGGCCCGCGCATTGTCGACGTCGCCGCGCGAGCCGTGGGGCTCCAGCCTTCCCTTGCGGCCCCCGGTAGCCGGTGGGTCCCCCCGAGCTGCCCCCCCGGCTGATCCACGCGACCGTGACCTGGACAGGCTGGCGTCAGAGCGAAGCGATCGCGGCGGCGATCACCGCCACCGCGATGACGGCGGCCCCGGCGTACCAGTAGCTCGGCGGGAGGATCGGTCCCCTGCCGCCGTCGGCGCCCGGGGACGGCAGCGGAGCGCTCGGGCCGGGGCTGGGATCGCTGGGAATCGACGCCGCACCACCCGCCTCGGAATCAACGCCCGGTCCGGCCATGCCGGGGTCGACCACGGGAGACGCGCCGTTGGGCCGCCGCCGCCAGTGAGCGTCCTTGTCTTGAAGCGCATTGGTCATGACGGTCGAAAGTGTCCGCGCTTCCGGAAGTTCCGCGGGCGCCCCCCGTTTCCGCGCGACGGCGCCGCGCCGCGGGGTCCAGCGACGGTGGCGGACGTTCGCGTCGTCTTCCGGACTCAAGGCGCCCAGGGTGCGATCGCGGCGTTGGGTCGCCATGACATCACCCTCGAATTTCCCCCCGCCCCGCACAGGTCGCGCGCGCTCCCGCGGCCGCCCCACGGCCGTGTTCATCCTGATCGCGATCGTCGGCGCCTTCGTCATCTGGGCCCTGGTCGCCCAAAACCTCTGGAACTCCGGGGACCCGCCCGGAGACGACGCGTTCATGCCGCCCAGTCCGCCGGCCGCGGATCCCGTGGAGCCGCCTGCGACGCCCCAGGCCGATCCAACCGGGGACGCGTCGCGCGGGCAGTCCGCGGTTCTCGGCGACGGGTCCGCCGTCAACGGGTCGACCCAGGCGCCGGGCAAGGGTGAACGCCCGTGACCTGACAGGGCCGCGCGCGCGACGCCGTTGAGCCGGTCGGCGAGGGCTTTCGATAAGGCGTCGTCGCGAGCTCCACGCGGGGCCGAGCTGCTCAGCGAAGCAGGCCGGCCGCCCTTAGAGCGTCATTGATGGTCGCGCCCACGGTGCTCGGGTCAGCCCCCCTCCACGACAGGGGGGTGAGAGGCTCGGGCGCCGGATCACCGGCCGGCTCGGCGGCGTGGTTGAGCACGTCCCGCTCGACGAGCCCCCATCCCAGCGCGATCTCGAAGGTCGAGGAGAGCCCCGTTTCCGGCGTGTGTCGTGAGGCTTGACCGCATCCGTTGGGGCCGTGCGCCCTGACCGGCGCCCCGTGTCCGAGACCGGGGACGCGATGCAATTCGACCGCGGGGTCGCCCTTGGAGGACCGCCAGACGACAAAGTCGCGCCCGTCGGGAGTGCGGGCGGTCAGCGCCGGGCCGGCCGCCTGGTGTACGTCGCGCCACTGGGCGGCGGCCGCCTCTCCGGCGGAGGGCCTCACCACCCGGTCGACCTGGCCGTGCCAGACGGTGACGGTGGGCCATGGCCCCGGATGATCGGTGGCGCCGCGGACGAGGTCGCCGAGCCTCTCCGCGGAGAGCGGAGAGGCCGTCGTCATCGCCTCGAGGGCTTCGCCGACTGAACCCGCAACGCCGTAGGGAAGCCCCGCGACGATGGCGCCGCCCGCGAACATCTCGGGATGGGTGGCCAGCATCACCGAGGTCATCGCGCCTCCCGCGGAAAGCCCCGTGACGAACACCCGGGCCCTGTCCAGGTCGAAGGTTCGGATCGCGTGGGACACCATCTGGGCGATGGAGGCCGCTTCCCCGCCCTGACGCTGACTGTCCCCGGGCTCGAACCAGTTGAAACAGAGGTTGGGATTGTTCGACCGGGCCTGTTCGGGCGCCACCACGACGAAGCCGAAACGATCCGCGAGATCGAGCCATCCCGCCGGGCCGGCGTAATCCTCCGCCGACTGGGTGCACCCATGCAGGACGACCACGAGCGGCGCGCGCGGCCCCCGGGTCCTGGGAGCCCGCACCTTCATCCGCAACTGGCCCGGATTGGAGCCGAAGCGGGCGATCTCCTCCAGGCTCCCGGCGCGCGGCGCGAGCCCGCCATGGGCCTGCGGCCCGGATCGGGAAGCGATGCGGCCTAGTCGGGTCATGGACGTCCTCCAGGACCCTCCTGGCCCGCCTTCCATATGGATGCTGCGCCGCAGCAATGCATGGTGCGCCGCAATAATAATTGTCGGGCGCGACAGCGGCCGCAGGCGGGTCAGCGATCCCGACGGTTAGGCGAGGGCGCCCTGCGATCCCGACCGCAGGGCCGACTCCACCTCGCCGAACAGGGTCATGGCCTCGTCCTCGTCAAGCTGGTCGAGATCCGCGTCGACGAGGAGGGCGTTGAGTTTACGGACCACCAGGCCACACTCGGCGCCCCCCCGCTCCGGGAAGGTCACGGCCCGGACCCATTGGGCGATCGCCGAGATCGACTGCAGGGCCTCCTGGTCGGTCATCCGGCTGTCGCTCAGGGCCGCGACCGCCGCGATCTCCCTGATCTCCCTGAGAGCGCGACGGCAGGTTGTGAGCGGCGGCGACGTCATGGCCGCTCAACCGGCGGCGCCGGAAAGGGTTCAACGCCTTCGGCCCCGAGCCGACGACCGCGAGGCGCGGGCCGTCTCGTCGAAGGATTGATCGCCCATCGCCACGAGGATGCGGGGGCGCGGATTTAACCTGGGTGATTGAGGAGACGGAGGACCCTGGTCATGTGGCCCCGTCAATCGGGAGCAGACGCATGAGGGCGATCGTTCGGTGGACCCGGGCCGCGTGGAGCCGGGTGGCTCGCCTGCTGACGGGGCCGGAGCCCAGGATGCGCGGAGCCAGACGTTCGGGTCGCTGACACCCACCCCTTAATGTCGGTTGATCACCTGCGCCGCGGCTTCAGATACAGATAGGCGGGATCGAACTGGGCGGTTTCGCTCAGTCGCGCGAAGTTGTGGACCGCGACCCACCCGTCCCGGAATTCGACCAGGCCCTCGCTGCGCAGCTGTTGAAGCGTCCGGTTCACATGCACGGGGGTCATGCCCAGACACTCCGCGAGCTGGGCCTGGGTGATGTCCAGCGGGTAGCGGCTGTCCAGAACCAGACCGACAAGGTCGAGGCGGACGTAAAGTTCGCAGAACAGATGCGCCAGGCTCTCCAGGGCGCTGCGTCGCCCCAGGGACAGCACCCATTCGCGGTGGATGGCGGCGTCGAGATTGGTCCCGAACCAGTAGATTCTGGTCAGGTGGGGGTGGCGCTCAGTGATCTCGAGCAGCCTGGGGTGGGGGATGATGGCGACATCGCACGCGGTGAGGGCGATGACCTCATGATCGAGCTGTTTGAGCGTGAAGCTGTGGAGATCCATATAGTCTCCGGGCGTCTGGAGCTCGGTGATCTGGCGCCGTCCATCAGCCAGGTCCTTGGCGCGACAGGCCAGGCCCGAGACAAGGATGTTGGAGACGCCGAGCGGCGTGTGGGACGGCGCGATCGTCTCGTCGGGGCGGTACCGCCGGATTTCCGACACGGAGGCGCGGACCACCGCCTCCTCCTCGTCGCTGATGTCGTGGCGCGCCCGCAGTTTCTGAAGATGCCGCTCGATCATTGGGAAGGTCCAGCTCGACGTCGATGACTTGAAGAAAACGGCGCGGTGCGCAGACGGCGCTGACGCCTCGGGACGATCGACATCCGCCTGCCGTTTGGATCTGCCGCCGTCACGGTGTCAGCGCGCGGGACCGTATGCCTTGAGCGGCGGGGCGTCGAGCCCCGTCGGGCGCTCACGGGGAACAGCCCGCGCCTGCGGCGGTTGTCGGCCGATGATCGAGCGCAACGGCTCTCTTCCGGCGATAAGACCTAGCGGGTGCGGGCGTGGTTTCGCATCCGGGAGCGGTTCCGCCGGATGAGGATCTTGTTCACCACCTTCGAGGGGGGCGGCCATGTCCCGCCCGCCCTGGTGATGGCTGAGGCCCTGCGACGGCGGGGCCACGATGTCCTGGTGATTTCCGACGAGGCCAATCGGATCGACGCCGAGGCGATGGGACTGCGCTTCGGGACCTGGGTCCGGGCGCCCAACCGCAAGGCCAAGGGCGCCGCCGACGATCCGCTCCAGGACTGGCGCCGTCGCTGGCCGCCGGGGATCGTCAAATCCGTGGTCCGCTCGGTCCTGTGCGGCCCCGCGGCCGCCTATGCCGCGGATACGCGCGACCGGATCGAGGCCTTCCGACCCGATCTGATCATCACCAATGAGTTGCTCCTCGGGGTCATGATGGCGGCCGAGAGCGCGGCCGTGCCGATCGCCGCCCTGACCGCCAATGTCTGGTGTTTCCCGACCCGATCCGATGTCCCGCCGTTCGGCCCGGGCTGGGCCCCGGCCCGCTCGCCGCACGAGACGAGACGCGAAGCGGTGGCCCGGCGCTGGATCGCGGCCTGGTACGACGCCGGTCTCGGCGACCTCAATGCGGCCCGAGCGTCGCTCGGGCTCCCGCCTCTGGCGAGGACCCTCGACCAGCTGGCGACGCTTGAGCGGGTGGTGCTGGGGACGAGTGCGGCGTTCGATTTCGGCGCCTCGCCCGCGCCGCCCCCCTTTGTCCACGCCGGCCGGCTGCTGCCCGAACCGGACCTCCGCCTCGCGCCCCATGTCCGCGACTGGATCGACAGGGGAGGGCCCCAGGTGTTGGTCTCCTTCAGCACCACCTACCAGGGCCAGGCCCCGGTCCTGTCGCGGTGCATCCGGGCGCTCGAGAGGCTCGGGGTCCGCGCTCTGGTGACCACGGGCCCCGCGGTCGATGTCACGAGTCTGCCGCGCGCGCCGAATGTGCTGGCGGTGAGCCACGCGTCCCACGACGCCCTGATGGGCAGGATGGACCTGATGATCTCCCACGGCGGCCATGGCACCGTCATTCGCGCCCTGGCGGCGGGGACCCCGGTCCTCTGCCTGCCCATGGGGCGCGATCATCCCGACAACGCCCGGCGGATCGTCGAGCGCGGCGCCGGACTGACCCTGTCCCGCGGCGCCTCCAGCGCAGCCATCGCCCGCGCGGCGTCGCGCCTTCTGGGCGAGGAGCGCTACGCCGCCGGAGCGCGCCGTCTGGCCCGGGCCCTGGCGGTCGATCCCTCGTCGCGCGACCGCGCGCTCAACGCCCTCGAGACGCTGGCCGGCCGGGTCGCGGCGGAATGGCCGCACCCGGACCGGGGGCGAGAGGGTCTGGGTCCCAGCCTGGACGCCGCGGCCTGACCCCCGTGGCGCGGTATCAGGTGTCCCATGAGCAGGCGGAGGGCTTCGTGGAGCGGAGCGCCGCGACGGGGAGCGAGGCTGTGACCCTGGCGCGGGCCTGGGAGGCGCAAGGCCGGCCGGGCGTCGCAATCGAAGATCGCGAGACGGGGGAGATCTGGTCGCCGGAGGCCTTTCTGGCCTGGCGTGACGAGCGCTGCGACGCGCCAGGGGCCGAAGACCCCTTCACCGGGTAAGGGCGAGCCCTCAGTGGGTCCTCCACCGGCTGCGTTCGGGTAGGCGGAACCGTCCGATCGCCACCAGGCCGTCCGGCTCATAGATGCGTTCGATCTCTCCGTTGAGTTCGTGACGCGCCAGCCGCTCCATGAGGCGAGATCCGAACCCCTCGCGCGTGGGCGGCGTCACCCTGGGCCCCCCAGTTTCCCGCCACTGGAAGGAAAGGCCCGCGTCCTGCGTGAGGGACCACCGGACATCCACGCGACCTTCCGGCCGCGAGAGCGCGCCGTATTTGAGGCTGTTGGTGGTGAGCTCGTGGATGCACATGCACAGGGCGAGGGCGGCCTCCGGCGGCAGCAGGATGGAAGGGCCGCTCGAGGTCATCCGCTCGTCCGGCTGTTCCCCGCAGCGGGCCACCACGTCCCGGATGTCGATTTCGCTCCAGGTCGTCTGGGTGAGCAGGTCGTGGGCCCCTCCCAGGGCGGCGAGCCTGCGTTCGAACTTCACCCGCGCCTCGGCGTCGCTTCCCCGGAAGGTCTGCGCCGCCAGGGCCTGGACGGTGGCCAGGGTGTTCTTGACCCGGTGGTTGAGCTCGTGGATCAGCAGGGTCTGGCGCTCCTGACGACGCTCCAGTTCGTGGGACGCCTTGCTGACGCCCTCCTGGACCCGGTCGAAGTTGAGGATGCGACCGGGACGAAGCGCCACGGTTTCGCCGCGGCCGAGAGCGCGGACGTCGCGCTCCAGCGCGTCCAGCTCGCCGGAGATCGCCCCGGACTGTCGGGTCGCGACCACGAGGCTGATGCCGACGAAAAGGACGAGCAGCACGGTGACCCCGCCGACACTGGTCCAGATCGGGGCCTCGAAACGTTCGCGCGGAACGACCACCATGGCGGTCCACCCCGAATGCCTTGAGGTCGCATAGGCGACCACGGTGCGCTCGCCATCGAGCGACCGGCTGGGCACGACCCCCTCCCGGGCGGCGTCGAGCGCTGCGCGCATGTGCGGCGTCGCGAGGGCGCCGAGATGGGTGGCGTGGTCACGGGACCGGGCGATCACCCGCTGCTCCCCGTCGACGATGGTCACCATCGAGGACTCGGGCAGGACCTCGCGTGTGAACAGACCCACGAAGCGCGCCGGGTCGAGGACCACGGACGCCACCAGCGCCTGGTCGCCGGGCGTGGGCGTGTCGATCGCCACGACCCTCCGGCCCGACGGGGCGTCGGTGAACAGGTCGGACACCGGCAGGCGCTGGTCGCCTCGCGCGGCCTGCAGGACCGGGCGAGGACGGCTCCGGACCGTTCCGTCGTCGTCTCCCGAGGTCGTGAGAAGCCGGGCCCCCGAGGCGTCGGTGATGGACACCCAGCTGTGCCGGCCCAGCCCCAGCTCCCCGGCGCGCTCCGCCACGCGCGGCCAGTCCCGGTCCGCGACGGCGTCGGAACTGGCCAGGGCCTCCGCCGTGACCCGGGCCCGCGCCAGGTCCATGTCGACCGCGCTCGAGACGGCGCGCGCCGTCGCCAGCAGGGCCCGTTCCTGAGAGCGGTGGGCCTCGACCATGCTGAGGACCACGAGGCACCCCATGGCGACCACGGCCGGCGCGGCGACGCCGAGGATCATCAGGGTCAGTCGTTCCCGCAAAGACCGGGCCTTGCGCATGGATTCCCTCTTGCCGAACAGACCTGTGACCCCGGCTGAGCGGGGCCCCGCCGGGCCGTCCCCCTCAGGTCATAGCGCAACCGGCGGGGGAGCGAAGTCCCCCCGTTCCCCGAGGTCGATTTTGCGGCGAAGTGCGCCCGACGCGACGCACCGCATCCTAGCGGCGGCCGGACCGTTGAGACTTCGCACAATCCGCCGAGACCGCCATGGATGATATCGCCCTCGCCAAACTGATCGTTGAGAATGTCAGGAGCTACGGCATCATCGCCTTTCGCCGGGACGGCGTGATCACGGCCTGGGCCGCGGGCGCCGAGGCGATCACCGGCTTTAGCCGCGACGAGGCGCTGGGAATGTCGGTGACGGCGCTGTTCACCGAGGCGGACCGGGCCGCGGGCATGTCCGAGGCAGAGATCGAGACGGCCCTGCAGGTCGGTCGCGCCGAGGACAGTCGGTGGCACCTGAGACGGGACGGGAGCCTGTTCTGGGGAAACGGCGTCACGATCGACCTGGGGCGGGACGGGCTGCTGGCCAAGATCTTCCGTGACGAGACGCCGGCCAAGAAGGCCGAGGAGCAGCGTGTCCTGCTGCTCAACGAACTGAACCATCGCGTGAAGAACACCCTCGCCACCGTCCAGTCGGTCGCCGACCAGGTGCTTCGCGGCGCGGGGGTCGCCCGGGAGATCCGGCAGAGCCTGACCGAACGACTGATCGCCCTGTCTCGGGCGCACAATGTGCTGGTCCAGGAAAACTGGGCCGGGGCGGACCTGCGGTCCCTCGTCTGCGAGGTCCTGGGCGCCTATGAACGACAGCCCTCGCCACTCACGCTCATGGGGCCCACGGTCCGGCTTCATCCCTCCCAAGCCGTCAGCGTGTCCTTGGTGTGTCACGAACTGGCGACCAATGCCGCCAAACACGGGGCGCTCAGCCGCCAGGAGGGCCGCGTCGAGGTGGAATGGAACCTGGCCCACGATGGCGAGGGGAGGCGGTTTCTGACCCTCCTGTGGCGCGAGCGGGGCGGCCCCGCCGTCAGCCCTCCCGATCGAGAGGGATTCGGGACCAAGCTCATCCGGCGCGCCTTCGCCGACCAGAAGGGCGGAAGCGCCCGGCTCGTGTTCGAGCCGGACGGACTGCAGTGCATCGTGGTCCTGCCCCTCCGGGATGAGACGTCCGGCGAATTCGGCGGCGACGGGGTTGGAGGTCCCGCTGCGCCGGCGCCTTGCGACGGGGCGGCCTCCGCCTAGGCCCCGCCCCTTCTTCGGGCTCTCACGCGTCTCCTAGCCCCTAGGCCGGGAGGGGAGCCGGGCGGCGGCGCCACCCGAGCTTCGGGGCCCGGGTCAAAGACCCTTGGAAGGATCGTCTCCGGGCGTATCGGGGTCCACCTCGTCGTCCCGCTTGCGTGACTGGCGCTGGCCCCAGGCCAGGGCGAGCCCCAGCAGGATCGCCCCGCCCAACACTACGAACAGCCACATCGGGGCCCCGTCGGTCATCGCATCTCTCCCTCTTCCTCTGGTGAAAGCGACTTGGTTTCCCTAGGTGAAGGCGACCCGGGTTTCGAAGGTTCCGCAGCCCCCCCCCCCCCCCGGACGCGGCGGAGGGCCCGCGCCCGTCCGGAACGTTTGGGCCCCCTGGCAGGTTGAGATTGCCCAAGCCAACCCCACGGAGACCCGCCATGGCGACCAAGACCCTGGACAATCTCTTCTATGACACCCTGCGAGACATCTATTACGCCGAGCGCAAGATCCTGAAGTCCCTGCCCAAGATGGCGCGCGCCGCCCAGGCCCCGGAACTGAAGGCCGCCTTCGAGAAGCACGAGGCCCAGACCGAAGGCCAGATCGAGCGCCTCCAGCAGGTCTTCGAGATCATCGGCAAGGCCGCGCGCGGCAAGACCTGCGACGCCATCGAGGGCATCCTGGCCGAGGGCGAGGAGATCATGGAGGAATACGAAGGCAATCCCGCCCTGGACGCCGGTCTGCTGGCGGCCGCCCAGGCGGTAGAACACTATGAGATCACCCGCTACGGGACCCTGAAGCGGTGGGCGACGGTGCTGGGACTGAAGGATGCCGCCCGGCTTCTGGAGCAGACCCTCGAGGAGGAATCCCAGACCGACGAGGACCTCACCACCATCGCCGACGCCGCGGTCAACGCCGAAGCCCTGAAACCGGCCGCCTGAGATGCAGGCGGGGTTGCGTGACGCCATCCCGCAAGGCGCGGTTCATCTCTGCGTCGACATGCAGCGCCTGTTCGCCGAGGACACGCCCTGGCGAACGCCGTGGATGCAGCGGGTGGCGCCGGTGGTCGCGATGATGTGCGACCACCGGCCCGCGCAGACCGTCTTCACCCGCTTCGTGCCTCCGTCCGGACCGGACGAGGCGCGGAGGGCCTGGCGGCCCTACTGGGAGCGATGGAGCGCCATGACCCTGCGAGAGCTGGGCGCCGACTATGTCGAGCTCATGCCGGAACTGGCGCGCTTCACGCCGCCGGCCCTGGTGTTCGACAAGCGCGTCTATTCTCCATGGTGGAACGGGCGCCTCCACCAGGGCCTCCAGGCGCGCTCGGTCGACACGCTCATCGTGACGGGGGGGGAGACGGACGTCTGCGTTCTGGCGACCGTGCTGGGCGCCGTCGACCTGGGCTATCGCGTCATCGTCGCCGCCGACGCCCTGTGCAGTTCCGCGGACGCCGACCACGACGCCGCGCTGCAGCTCTATTCCGAGCGGTTCGGCGTGCAGATCGAGACGGCGCCGACCGCGGAGATCATCTCGGGCTGGGAATGACGATGGGCGCCTTCCAACTTCGCTACCAGGGGCGCGAGGCCCCGGACCCCGAGACCCTGACGGCGGTCGACGTGATGGAGGCCCTGGCCCTGGCGAGGCTCAAGGTCCTGGCGGCCGGCGACGTCCCGGCCTGCCTTTGGGTCGATGGCGCCGTCGTCCACGTGTTCCGTCCCGGGGACGACGAAGCCGCGGCCCCCAATGTGGAGCAGTTGATGGCGGCGGCGGGCGTCTATGTGTTCACCTCGCCGCCGAGCCTCCCGAGCCGCGGAGCGTCTAACGGCTGGGGTTCTCCCCGGCCGCTTTGAGATCGACGTACTTGTTGGTGAGGTCGGCCAGGTAGGCGTCGACCCAGGCCGCCATGGCCTCGTCCTCCCCGAGGGTCTCGCACAGAAGCGTCAGGGCGTCGTCGAACGAGCCGCGCTTGGCCAGGACGACAGGGATTTGTAGGCCGCGACCTCGAAGTTCTTGAAGGCGAAACTGGCGAAGGCGTTCTTGAGGACCTCGTCCTCCGCGAAGGCGTGTCCCACCGCCGCCCTGTTTCCCGACACGGTCATGGCCGCATCCTTGAGGCCCGGGGCGCTATCGCCGCAACCCGCCAGCCGCGTCTCGAGGCGGGCGATCTGGCCTTCGGTCTCCCGAGGATGGTCGGCGAGGCCGGCCTCGACCTCCGGATAGTTCCTGGACCGGTCGATCTGGCGGCCCAGAAGGGCCATGGCCTGGTGCTCGACCGCGTGGGCGTTCTTCAGGCCGGTGATGAAGACCTCTCGCAGGACGTCATCGGGATTCGACTTGGGCATGAGTGTCTCCAGGGTCCGTATTCCCGCCAACCGGCGGGACGCGCGGAGCTTCCGCGCTGCCGGGCGGGGAACGGACCTGCCGCCGGCGCGCTCTTGTGCGATGCAACATATGAAGCGGAACACCGTCGTCGCCGGAGGCGTCGACCTGGCCTGGGTCGAGCAGGGCCGAGGCCCGCCGGTCGTCTACCTCCACGGGGCGCTCACCACCCTGGAGGAGGGCTGGCTCGGTCCGCTGCCCGATCTGGCGACGGAGCACCGGGTGATCGCCTTCGATCGGCCGGGCCACGGTCTGAGCGGGACGGCCCCCGGCCTGGGCGCGGTCTGGCGCCAGGCCGCCGTGATCCGCGGCGCGGTCAGGGCCCTGGACGTGGTCGATCCCGTGCTGGTCGGCCACTCCTTCGGGGGCGCGGTGGCGCTCGCCTACGCCCTGCAGTTTCCCGACGAAATCCGGGGCGTGGTCGGCCTGGCGCCCATCGCGCTTCCCGAGGCCCGGCTCGAGACCGCGCTTTTCGGCGTGCGGTCATGGCCGGGCTCCGGTCCGTGGATCAACGCCATGGCCGCGCCCGTCGACGCCGCCCTGCTGCCGATCCTGTGGCGCGCCATGTTCCTCCCCCAATCCATGCCGGACCGGTTCGCCTCGGATTTTCCCCGCGATCTGGCGGGTGGCCGGTCCCAACTCCGCGCCGATGGCGAGGAGGCCCTGGCCATGCCGATGGAGCTTTCGAGGAGCGCCCTCGCCTATGGCGGCGCCCGGGCGCCGCTCATCATCCTGCAGGGCGAGCGCGACGCCGTGGTGAGTCCCTGGCGGCAGGGGCGGATGTTGGCCGCCCTGTGGCCCCGCGCCGAATTCCGTGGGCTCGCGGGGCTGGGTCACATGGCTCATCACTTCCGCCCCGATGCCGTCATCCAGGCCGTCGAGGACCTGGCCTCCGGGTCACTCGCGCGGCGGGCGGAGCGTGCGCCGGCCTTCGCCTGAGCCCCCGCCCAAGCCGAAGCCTCAGGCGGGCAGGGATCGGGCGAACTCCAGAATGAGACTGTTGTAGGCCTCCCGGCGTTCGAGGAAGCCCATGTGATTGGCGTTCTCCACCAGGGTCAGCCGGCCCTGGGGGGCGGTTCGGGCGATGTGGGCGCCCGCCTCGGCCCGGGTCACGAGGTCGACCTCTCCGGCCAGCACCAGCAGGGGCTTGGCCTCCACCCGGGTACCCGCCCCCGCCTCCCAGCGGAACATGGCGAGATTGCCGCCGGCGAGAACGCCGGGGGGATTGCGGGTGGCCAGGAGGGTCACGTGTTGCAGCTGGCTGTGGGTCACGCAGCGCCCGAAGCCCAGCCTCTGGGCCAGATGGGCCGAGCCGCTGAGATAGCTCTGCCACGCCGCCAGACGGGCCAGGGGCTCCAGCCAGATCGCCAGCCGCATCAGCGGTTCCAGGACCGGCCAGCGCAGGGCCTGGGCGAGACCCGGCGCCACCATGGTCTTCAGGGGATTGGTGTGGGTGGTGTTGACCAGCACCACGCCTCTCACGCGCGCCTGAAAGGTGTCCGGATGGTCGCGGGCCAGAGTCTGGATGATCATGCCGCCGATGCTGTGTCCGACCAGGATGACCGGGGCGGGACCGGCCTGATCCAGGATGAGCCGGAGGTTGTCCGCCATCCGGCTCAGGCTGACGGGCCCGCGCAGCCGCGAGCGGCCAAGCCCCGGCAGATCCCAGCTTACGACCCGGAGGTGGGGGGAGAGGTCGCGCTTGGCGTAGTCCCAGATTGTGCTGTCCATGCCCCATCCGTGGGTCAGGACCAGCGCCGGCGCGTCACCGGGGCCCGTGCTCTCCACATAGAGGTCGTCCCCGTCGGCGCCGGCCATCATCTCCCCCTCGCCCCGCCTCGCGGAGGTCCGGTCGACGTCGGCGCGAGCCAGGAGGGCCACCAGGGGGAATCGACCCAGCGGACCAGGCCAGCAGGGCCAGGGACGTCCACAGCTTCCAGTCTTCCCGAATCTTCACCCAGGCGCCCAGGGGATCCTGGACCAGTTCGCCCCGCCACCAATCCCAGAGCAGATAGGCCCCCGCGGCAAGGACGAGCAGGGAGAGGAGCCCGAAGGCCAGGCGGGCGAAGGCGATCAGGGGCATGCTGTGGGTCCAGGGGCCGGAGGCGACCGGACCCGACAACCGCGGGCCCCGGCGGGCGTTCCCTCAGGGCGGAATGCCGGCGTGTCCGCGAGACGCCGGAGGAACCAAGTCTTCCCGCCGGGCTTGAGCCCGGAGCCGAACGTCCCACCGGAAACCCCATGGCCGCCGCCGTCCCGATAAGTCCGAAACCGGTCTCAGGCGCTCGCGACGGCGAGCTCCCGGCCTTCGTCAGCAATGGGCTGATCGGTCTGCGTATCCGCGAACAACCCCTGGCGGCCGGCGTCGCCATCGTCAGCGGCGTGGCCGGACTCCATCCCGAACGCCGCGTCGAGGCCGCGGCGCCGGCGCCCTATCCGCTTGCGGCCGACCTGGCGATCGACGGGGTCTGGCTGAGCGACCAGCCCTGGTCCGTGACGGAGCTGGAGCAGTCCTACGATTTCGCCTCGGGGGAACTCACCAGCCGGTTCGTGTTCGCCGCCCCCGGCGCGAGTGTGCGGGTCGAGGTCCTGACCTTCGCAAGCCGGTCGGCCGCGACTCTGGTGCTGCAGGAGATCCGGGTGATCCCCGACAGACCGTGCGACCTCGTGGTGAGGGCGATCACCGAGACGGCCGGGCTGCGCGGCCGTGTCCTGGAGCGTCGGTGCGACACCCCGGGCGAGCCGGAGCCCGTCGTGGACGGCTATCTGCTGTGGGAGACCGAGGGCGGCCTCAGCCGGTGCGGCGTGGCCCTGCACACCGAAGCCTTCGAGGGGGATGTCCCGAGACGCGCCGTCCGGCCCTGGGACGAGAGCGGTCCGCTGGTGACCGAATACAGGGGGCGGGCGACGCCGGGCGCCCCCCTGGGGGTGCGTCAGATGGCGGCCCTGGTTCCGTCCGTGGTCCATGCCCGACCGCAGGAAGAAGCGGTGCGGCGTCTGGCGCGCGGCCGCCAGACCGGCTTCGAGACCCTGCGCGCGCGCAATCGCGCGGCCTGGGACGAGCTCTGGAAGGCCAGGGTCGTGGTGCGCGGCGCCGGCGCCGAGGTCCAGGCCCTCGTCGATGCGGCCTTCTTCTATCTCAACAGCTCGACCCACCCGGCGTCTCCCGCCGCCACCTCCATCTTCGGCCTGGCCGCCTGGCCGGACTATCACTACTATTTCGGTCACGTGATGTGGGACGTCGACGCCTTCTGCGCGCCGCCCCTGAGCCTGTTCCAGCCCGGCGCCGCCCGCTCCCTTCTGGATTTCCGCAGTCGCGGGCTGGACGCCGCCCGCGCCAACGCCCGACTGTCGAAGCGCGCGGGTCTGCAGTTTCCCTGGGAGGCCGCGCCCCTTTCGGGCCAGGAGGCCTCGCCCGGCGAGGGGTCGGGGGCGGCGCACGAGGACCACGGATCCCTGCACGTGGCCCGCGCCTTCGCCCTTCATGCCGACATCACAGGCGACCAGGCCTTTCTGCGCGAGCAGGCCTGGCCGGTGCTTCGCGGCGTGGCGGACTGGATCGTCAGCCGGTGCGTCCTGACCGCCCGAGGCTATGAGATGCCGCGCGCCATGGGCCCGGCCGAGGTTCCCGAGCCGCCCGACAACGACGCCTCCACCCTGATGGCGGCGGGCCAGATCCTGCGCCGGGCGGCCCGGGCGGCTGAGCAGCTGGGCGAGCCCGTCCCCTCGACCTGGCTGGAGACGGCCGGCTCTCTCTACCTCCCGGTCCGGGCGGACGGCGCGATCGCCGCCCATGACGACTTCCGCATCGACGAACCCAAGGGCGCCACGCCCTCGCCCCTGGCGGGCTATTTTCCCTATGATCACTCAGGACCGGCGACGCAGCGGCAGCGGACCCTCGACCTCTATCTCGCGCGGTGGAGGGACTATGTCGGGACGCCCATGTTCCCCGCCCTCTACGGCGTCTGGGCCGCCATGGCGGGCGACCGGGACCTCGCCCTGACCCTCTTCGAGGAAGGCTATTCGGCCTACGACAGTGGCCGCTTTCACCAGTGCCTGGAATATCGTCGGGATCACCCCGACAGCGAGACGCCGGCGGGACCCTTCTTCGCCAATCTCGGCGGACTGCTGCTCGGGCTCGTGCTGGGCTACACCGGCCTGGTCATCGATGACGGGGACCCCCGCGCCTGGGCGCGGCGCCCCGTGGTCCTGCCGCGGGGATGGTCGGCCATCGAGGTCGACCGGCTGTGGGTCCGCGGCCGCGCGGCTCGGCTGGTCGCCCGCCAGGGCGCCGACCGGGCCGAGCTCAGCTTCGACGATCCGCCCTCCGGAACGGGCTGACGGCGCCCGCGGTTGACGGCGCGAGGAGACCTCTCGATGTCGACATCGCCCGTTTCGAACGCCGGCCCCTCCGGCGACACGCCCTCGACCGTCTCCGGCGAGCTCGAGGAGATCCAGCATACTCTTGACCGGGTGCGCGACGGCGGCCTCGGCGAGGAGGTGGGTTTCGAGGCGATTGCGCGCATCGTGAGACGCCGGCGCGTGGCCGCCGAAACCTACCAGAAGCCCTGGGGCTGACTTAGGTCCGGGTGAGGATCGCCCCGACGGCGGCGATCCGCTCCACCTCGCGATAGGCGGGCTGGCCGAGGCTCTCGGGGAAGACGTCCGGATCGATTTCCTCAAAGTCAATCCGGCAGCCCGTCCGGGCGGCCAGGTCCTCCAGGGCCGCCTTGACGGCATCGCGACCCTGGACGATGGCGCTTCCCGTATAGAGCAGAAACCGGCCGCCCGGGTTGAGCCGCGGGATCGCGTCCCGGGCCCAGTCCAGGGCCAGGCCTTCTCCCCGCTCGCCGCCGCCGTCGCGGTAGAGGCGGGTCTGGGCCCCGGCGATATAGGGGGGATTGGCGGCGATCACATCGAAGGTGGGGGTTGGGGCGGTAGTCCGCTGCATTCGACCAGCCGGATATCGACGGCGTTGTGGCGCGCATTGACCCGCGCCAGGTCCAGGGCCCTGGCGTTTACATCGCTTCCCCAGACCTCGGCCCCGGGGAAGCGATCGGCCATGACCATCGCCCCCACCCCGGCGCCCACGCCGATGTCCAGCAGGCGACCGACGCCGCCGCGGCGGGCGAGCGCATCGCGCAGGAACCGGGCGTAGCGGTAGGTGTCGGGGCCGAGAAAGACGTCGTCGGCCGCTCTGCTGGGGGCCGAATGCAGATAAAGGCGTCCCGCCACCCGCGCGGCCCGGACCGTCAGCCTGTGGCCTCCGCCGTCCGGCTCGAGGACCCCCGCCCGGGTCAGGAGCGTCTTGAGGCATCCTCGCCACCCTCGGGGGCCAGGCCCTGTTCAATGTCCAGAACGCCCTGGCGGCGGCCGCCATGGCCGTCGCCGCCGGTCTGACGCCGGAAACGGCGGCCGGGGCGTTGCGGACCTTCGCCTCGACCTATGAGCAGAATCCCGGACGCCTCAATGTGTACGACGGCCACGGGTTTCGCGTGGTCATGGATTACGCCCACAACCCCGACGGCCTTCGCGCCCTGGGAGGTCTGATCCGGGCGATCAAGCCGGAGGGAGGCCGCAGCATCGCCATGCTCAGCGTGCCGGGCGACCGGCGCGACGACGAGATCCTGGCCATGGGCGAGATCGGCGCGGTCTTCTTCGACGACCTGGTCTTCAGGGAGACACCCGACAATCGCGGCCGCTCGCCCGGCGAGGTCATCCGCCTCATGACCGAGGGCGCGCTGGCCGCGAACGCCGAACCCGGACGAATCCGCGGGGTGCGCCGGGAGGAAGACGCGGTCCAAGCCTCCCTGGACCTCGCCCGGCCCGGGGACCTGGTGGTGCTGACGCCCACCCGGGTGGACGCCGTGTGGCGCCAGGTGCTGGACTATCGACCGCCGCGCCAGGTCGCCCCTGAGCCCCGCTTCGAACCTATTGTGGACCCTCCTCATGGATGACGCCGGCGGCCCCCTGATCGTCATCGGGGGACATGAAGACAAGGAGGGCGACCGCGTCATCCTCAGGGAGGTGGCGCGCCATTTGGAGGGACGGCGCCTGGTCATCGCGACCGTCGCCTCCCATGAACCGGACGGCTATTTCGACAGCTACCGCAAGGCTTTTTCGGCGGTCGGGGTGACCGATCTGGTGGAGCTCTATGTCCATGAGCGGTCCGAAAGCCTCGGCGGCGATGTCCCGGCCACCCTCGGCGGCGCCGGCGGGGTGTTTTTCAGCGGCGGCGACCAACTGCGCATCTCGAGCCAGATCGGCGACACGCCCATCGATCGCAAGATCCGCGAGCTTCACCAGGCGGGGGCGGTCATCGCCGGCACCTCCGCGGGCGCCTCGGTGATGAGCGAGACCATGCTCGTCAAGGGCGCCAGCTCGGAATCGCGCAGGATCGGCGATCTCCACATGGCGCCGGGCCTGGGGCTGGTCCGGGACGTGATCATCGACCAGCATTTGCCGAACGCGGCCGTTATGGCCGACTGTTGGGCGCGGTGGCCCACAACCCCCGCCTCCTGGGCCTGGGCGTCGATGAGGACACGGCGGCGGTCGTCACCGGTCGACGGCTGCGGGTGATCGGAAGCGGCGCCGTCTATGTCGTGGATGGTGAGGAGGCGAGCCATTCCAACATCGCCGAGGCGGGGGCCGACCGCGCCCTGTCCATGTTCGACGTCCGGGTGCATGTGCTGTCCAGCGGAGACAGTTTTGACCTGGAGAAGAGACGGCCCCGGCCGGGCGGTCACGACGGCTAGACCGGCCAGGGCTTCGCCGCCTTCTATCCGGCCCCGGACACACTGCCCGGCGAGGGAACCGAAGGCCGCCCGGCTTGATTGAGGACGCCTGGGGTAACGCGCGGAAAGGCCGCGCGTCCCGACGCATGAGGGGCACGCGTGTACAACAACACCGGCTACGAATTCATCGGCTGGGAGGCGCTGCTGCAGGTCTGGCTGCCGCGCGCCCTCGGGGCCATCGTCATTCTTATCGCCGCTTGGTTCATCGGCAAGGCGATCAAATGGGCCATCGCCAAGGGGGTCGACCGCATTCCCGGCGCCGCCAAGGCCAACCTGTCGGACAATCCGAAACATTCCGTCGGCGCCAGCCTGGGCGATGTGGCCTTCTGGCTTATCGTGCTGTTCGGCGTGGTCGCGGCGCTCGGCGTCCTGAACCTCGGTGGCGTGGTCACCCCGCTCAACACCC